>NZ_CP080239.1:0-2296652 GCF_023277445.1 Vibrio sp. ED002
CCCCAATAGTTGGACACTAATTATTGGGGGTCTTTTTATGTCCAAATATAGCCGCGAGCTAAAATGTGTCATTGCTAAACAATGCTTAAATGGTACGTCATCTAGTTATTTAGAAAAGCAATATTCAGTTTCTTCGAGACAGATTCGGTATTACCTAAGTTTTTGCTATCCATGGTGCAGCTTCATTTTTACCAACTAAACATGCTGTTTCTGCTCAAACAAAGCTAAAAGCATTAAATTTAATGTGGACGAATGACTGGTCTCTCTCGCACACTAGCGCAGTATTTAACCTCTCGTCCCCTGGGATACTTTCTGTCTGGCTCAAAAGATTTAACGAGCTCGGTATCAAAGGGCTCAAAATTCGCCAGAAAGGAAGACCTTCAATGAAACAGCAGCCTCAACGTACCACTAAACCAGATAATGAAATGACACTTGAGGAGCTAAGAGAGGAGTTGATCTACTTACGAACTGAGAATGCTGTTCTAAAAAAGTTGGAAGAGTTGGAGCAAGAAAAGAACCGTCGAACAAAGAAAAAGCGGTCATAGCTCTAACTCTTAAAGGTAAGTACCCACTGAAGCACCTGCTGCAAACTCTGCAACTGGCGAAAAGTGTCTTTTATTATCAGGCTCAAGCGAGCAAGCGTACTGATAGTTACGAAAGTGAACTGCGGTTGATAAAGTCAATTTATCATGAGCATAAGGGGCGATACGGCTACCGCCGTATTCACTTGGAACTAAAAAAGCGAGGCTTCATGTTGAATCACAAGACGGTTCAAAGGCTTATGGCTCAGCTAAACCTTAAATCAACGGTCAGGATTAAAAAGTACCGTTCATATCGAGGTGAGTTTGGAAGAACGGCTCCCAACATACTTGAAAGAGATTTTAGTGCGTCCCAGCCAGATGAAAAGTGGGTAACTGACGTTACGGAGTTCAAAGTCAAAGAGCAGAAAGTGTACTTGTCTCCGGTTGTCGACTTGTTTACTCAAGAGGTGGTTGCTTATAGAGTAGCTAAAAATGCCTGTTTGCCGCTTGTCATTGATATGTTGACGGAAGCGATATCAAAGCTTAGACCGAACTCAAAGCCAATTATACATAGCGATCAAGGTTGGCAATATCGGCATCGACAATATCAGCAAAAATCGAAGAGAGTGGGTTAATACAAAGTATGTCGAGAAGAGGTAACTGCTTGGATAATGCTGTTGCAGAAAACTTTTTGCTTTACTTAAAACAGAGATGTATCACAACCAGAGCTTTGAAGATGCAGATACTCTGATAGAGCAAATTAAAGAATACATCGAGTACTACAATACCAAACGTATAAAGGTGAAGCTAAAAGGCCTGACTCCGATAGAGTATCGAACTCAGGCCTTGAAAGCCGCTTAACAGAAATGTCCAACTTTACGGGGTCACTTCAGTGCGGAGCTTTTTATTATCTAACCTTTTCACTCACCGTGCTGGGATCACAAGGCATTGTAAGGCTTAGATTTGGAACTGCTTAAGCTGATGCTTTTGGTTCTCCGCTAACCCAGACAGTTCTTGCGCGGCAGCTGCGGATTGAGTAATACCGGTTACGTTCTGGCTCACCAATTCATAGATGGTGCTCAAGTTATTGTTAATATCTGAGGTTACTTGTTTTTGTTCCTCTGATGCGGTCGCTACTTGTGTGTTGATAGCATTCAAATCGGAAATTGCATTATTGATGTCACTAAGTGAACGACTTACTTCGGTAGCAAGCGATTGGTTGTCTTCTAACATGGCTAAACTTGAATGCATGCTTTCGTTTGCGTGACCAGACTGTTGCTGAAGTTCTTCAATAATGGTTTGAATTTCTTTGGTCGATTCTTGAGTTCTTGCTGCCAGCATACGTACTTCGTCAGCAACCACAGCAAAGCCTCGACCACTTTCCCCTGCTCGTGCCGCTTCAATCGCCGCATTCAATGCAAGTAGGTTGGTTTGCTCAGAGATGCTCTCAATAACTTCAATCACTTTACCAATCTGTTCGGACTGATCTTTTAGTGACGTGACCACGTTTGCGGCTTCGTTCAGTTGGTCTGCCATTTTCGCACTCGCACGCGTGCTTTCTTCAAACATGCTTAGGCTCTGTGACGTTAGTTTTGTGGCTTCGTTAGATGCGCTGTCGGCTTGCTGTGCATTGGTTGAAACTTCCGCAGCAGTAGATTCAAGCTGGTTAATTGCAGAAGCTACTTGTTCTACTTCTTGTTTCTCTTGGTCTGAGTTGGCACTGCTTTGTGTCATTACTGTTGCCAGTTCAGTCGAAGCCGAGGCGACGTCTTCACTGATTCGAACTAGTGAGTCGACGGTACCGCGGAGTTGGTGGATGGTTTGGTTTACGTCTTGTGCCAGTTGCGACACCTCATTTTTACCTGTTTCTTCTGCTTCTACTAATAAGTTGCCTTTTGCTACTTCGCGCATGGTTTCTTGTAGGTTACGAATAGGCGCCACGATGTAGCTTGCTAACAACCAACTGATCAAAGAGGCGATAGACAAAATAATGACAAGAGAAATGGTGCTGTAAGTGATGGTATCTGAGTGCAGTGCACCATTTTCTGTGACTTCGTCTGTCACGATTTGATTGAGCTTCTTAGACAAGTTGTCAATGGCGCCAATCATTGCTTCACCTGCTAAGCGGTATTGACCCATTGCTGTTTCATATTCTCTCTCGAAATCTAAGGACACGTTGTTGGATGAATGTTTAGTGTTCAGTAGCGGCGTCATGGTGATTCGAGTGAAATCCACATAGTGGTTCATCGCATCGCGCATGGCGTTGACTTCTGCTTGGATGCCTTCAATTTGGTCGATGGAGCTTAAAAACTCACGGTTGGTTGCCTGACGATGTTGTAACTCTTGGTTCAGTGTTTGGACATCTTCTGCTCTGAACAGGCTGTAGATTGCCTTAATGCGCATGGCATAAGTGTTGTCGACGATAGAGCTGAGTTCTTCTTTATGCACGATAAGGCTATTGGTTGAGACCGTGACCTTGCCGAATGCCTGCTCTAACTTTCCGATGCCGATACTCAACCCAATGACGAGAAGTATGACAGTGAATAATACGGGTACGAAAACCTGTGACTTAATAGACAGCGTACTCAGTAATTGACGCATGATTGACCCTCTAAAGATTGGAACTATTATCATTTTTGTAAATAAAGCAACCCGATTCTAATTATTAGGCTTGATATATCAATCATTTAACGATGTTTATTTGTTATGAAATATATTAAAAGCGATGTAGTTGGCATTTTGTTATAACCAAATAGAAGCAATATATTTTGAGCTCGAAAGGAAATAAAGTTTGATTGCTGTTTTATTAAGCAGAAATGACAACGTGTCATAGAGCTTTCAACTAAGTGAAACACAACTGTCATATTTGGATTCTAAAGTGAGCATCGTTCAAGTGAAACACAACGGCAATAAGGCCACTTAAAGGAAATTGTGATGAAAAAGACAGTAATCGGTGCAATCGCACTTCTAGGCGCAATGGCAGTGACTCCTGTTTCTGCTAAAGAAACTATCTCTGCAGTGGGTTCTAGCAGCGTAACTCCACTGATGGAAGTTTTCTCTGAAACATACATGAAGACAAACCCGAACGTATTTGTTGAAGTTCAAGGCCCTGGTTCATCTGCGGGTGTTAAAGCAGCGAAAAACGGTTCTGCTGACCTAGGTATGTCTTCTCGTAACCTAAAAGATTCTGAAAAAGAGCCGGCTCTAAAAGAAGAGACAGTTGCTCTTGACGGTATCGCAGTTGTTGTAAACCCACAAAACAAACTATCGGGTCTTACTGCGGACCAAGTTACTGCAATCTACAAAGGTGAAGTAACAAACTGGAAAGACGTTGGCGGTGCAGACAAGCCAATCGTAGCAATCACTCGCGACACAGCTTCTGGTACTCGTGGCGCGTTCGAAGACATCATGTCTCTAAAAATGAAAATTTCTGGTAAGAAAGTATCGGCAATCTCTCAACGTGCTCAAGTTGCTAACGGTAACGGCGCACTGAAGACGATGGTTGCTTCTAACCCATACGCTATCGGCTACATCTCTCTTGGTACAGTTGATAGCTCTGTAAGTGCACTTCCAATTGACGGTATTCAAGCTTCAGTAGACAACGTGAAAAACGGTTCTTACAAAGTTGCTCGTCCGTTCCTTGTTCTTTACAAAGAAGGCAAGCCATCAGCTGAAACTCAAAAATTCCTAGACTGGATGCTAACTGATGAAGCGCAAGCGCTAGTTGACCAAAAAGGTTACATCTCAGTTAACTAATCCCATCGGGACTCTAAAGTTTGCTCAGCCCACCATTTCGGGCTGAGCCTTTTCTATCCATTGTGTTCAAGGGCATTGCCTAGAACCGTGAGATTTTTATGACCATCGCAACAAATAGTGAAAAGCTTATGACTACTGACGCTAAAGCGATCAGCAAGCCAGGCCTACGCGAGAAACGCCGCGTTGACTGGAGAGAGCGTATCTTCCACGGCTTGTTTTTAACGAGTGCTGTTATCGGCATCGTTTCATTAGCAGTAATCGCATACTTCATCGTTCGAGAAAGTATTCCAGCCTTCCAAGAAGTTGGCGTATCAGGCATCGTACTCGGCCAAAACTGGCTGCCACCAGCACTTTACGGTGTCGCAACTATGATTGTTGCTTCTATCGTTTCGACAGCTGGTGCAGTATTAGTTGGTGTGCCAATCGGCGTGTTGACTGCGGTCTTTATCGCAGAAATTGCACCGAAACGTTTGGCTGATGTTATCCGCCCAGCGGTTGAGCTCCTTGCCGGTATTCCTTCGGTGGTTTACGGCTTCTTTGGCTTGGTTATTATCGTGCCGCTTATCCAAAACGTATTTGATGTACCAGCGGGTAATACTATTTTGGCAGGTATCATTGTACTGGGTGTGATGATTCTTCCTACTGTCATCACGGTTTCTGAAACGTCTATTCGTGCAGTCCCTCGCACTTACAAAGAAGGCTCTTTGGCTCTTGGCGCTTCTAAAATCTACACCATCTTTAAATTGCTCGTTCCAGCGGCTCGCTCAGGCATCATGACAGGTGTGATTCTGGGTATTGGTCGTGCGTTGGGTGAGACTATGGCGATCATCATGGTTATGGGTAACGCGCCGGCAATGCCAGAAGGCATCCTTGATTCGGCTCGTACGCTAACCGCAAACATCGCTATTGAAATGTCTTACGCAAGTGGTGTTCACGCGAACGCTCTATACGCTACAGGTGTGGTACTACTGGTCTTCATCATGTCGTTGAACGCTGTACTACTTTACCTAAACCGAGAAAAAGCGAAGTAATCGCTCGTTAAAGGTGACTATTATGGATCGCGCAAAATTAAAACAGGCACGCCAGTTCAAAGATAATGTATTAAGCGCATTTGTCTGGGTCTCGGCAGCATTAACGGTAGGTTTTTTGTTCTGGATTATCTGGTACATCCTATCTAACGGTCTACAACACGTAGATTGGAACTTCATTACTGATGACTATACGCGCACAGGGGACGAGCACGGCATCTTCCCGATGATTGTGTCGACTATCTACATGGTTATCGCTTCTATCGCAGTGGCAGCACCACTCGGTATCATGACGGCAATCTACTTGACCGAATACGCGAAAGTAGGCAGCCGTTTAGTGAAAATCATCCGATTCTGTACCGAGTCATTGGCGGGTATTCCGTCGATCATCTTCGGTCTATTTGGTATGACTTTCTTCGTAGCGATTCTTGGCCTTGGCTTCTCGATTCTATCGGGTGCTCTAACGCTAAGTATTCTTATCCTGCCAGTGATCATCCGTACCACGGAAGAAGCATTGATGGCAGTACCGCAAACGTACCGCGAAGGCTCTTATGGTCTTGGCGCATCGAAAATTTACACTATCTGGCGCTTGATTCTGCCGAGCGCAATGCCAGGTATCTTAACCTCGGTCATTCTAAGTATTGGTCGTGTCATTGGTGAATCTGCTCCAGTTTTCTTGACAGCAGGTATGGTTGCTCGTATTCCGGATTCTTTATTGGATTCAGGCCGTACACTAACCGTTCACCTATACAAACTGACTACCGAACTGTTTACCATTGAGGAATGGAATCAGGCTTACGGTACCGCGACAGTTCTGATTGTTGTTGTTCTACTGATCAACATGGTTACAAAACTGATTGCACGACGTTTTAACACAGCAACTTACTAACAACACAAATTAAGAACGCACGTTAAAAGACACGAATTCAAGATTTAAGAGATTAAGAAAATGAACAAGTTTGATATTGAAAACCTAGACCTGTTTTACGGTGATAACCAAGCACTGAAATCAATCAACCTGCCTATTCCAGTACGTCAAGTAACCGCACTAATCGGTCCTTCTGGTTGTGGTAAATCTACACTATTACGTTGTTTGAACCGCATGAACGATCTTATCGAAGGCGTTAAGATCACTGGCAAACTGTCCATGGATGGTGAAGACATTTACGGCAACATCGATGTCGCTGATCTTCGAATCAAAGTGGGGATGGTATTCCAAAAGCCAAACCCATTCCCAATGAGCATTTACGAGAACGTGGCATACGGTCTTCGTGCTCAAGGCATTAAAGATAAAAAACACATTGATGAAGTGGTTGAGAGCTCACTTCGTGGTGCAGCACTTTGGGACGAAGTGAAAGACCGTCTTAAGTCACATGCATTTGGATTATCTGGTGGTCAGCAGCAACGTCTATGTATCGCTCGTACAATCGCGATGGAACCTGATGTGATCCTAATGGATGAACCAACATCGGCACTTGACCCAATTGCAACACACAAAATCGAAGAATTGATGGAAGAGCTGAAGAAGAACTACACCATCGTTATCGTGACTCACTCAATGCAACAGGCGCGTCGTATTTCTGACCGCACTGCGTTCTTCCTAATGGGTGAGTTGGTCGAGCACGATGACACACAAGTGATCTTCAGTGACCCGAAAGACGATCGTACTCAAGGCTATGTAAACGGCGACTTTGGTTAATTAACGTATTTATCAGCATATACATGAATAACTATAAGCGATGGTACTCTTGCCCCTCTTGATGAGGGGCCTTTTTCGTTTAAGGTATGTGGAATTTTCTCAATACCAATAATGTTCATGTTGATTCACTTTTGCGCCTAATTTTGCAGTATGTAATTCGGATGAAACACCTGTCTAAAAATGTTGAAAGGTTCTCGATTGTGAAATTAAGTACAAAATTTTTGCGAAAGACTTAACAGCTCAACTTGGATTCCATTGATTGCATATCATGGCCTAAGTAGTTTTTTATCGAGAATAAAAAAGTAGATTAGGTTGGCCAGGTGAGTTTAAAAAGTTTTACAAGAACGGTCTCTTCTACCAGAGACCATAGATTATTGGCGGAAGCCATATTCGAGCATCTAGAACAACGCTTTTCCCCCAGCGCGATAGCGATCTTTGACGATCCGCTCACCAATCCATCAGGGGCGGTGAGGTTTTCTCGTGGTGATTTGACTCCAATCCGTCAGTACCCTGAAGCCTTCTGGGATTGGGCGAGCCAATTTGATACTTCAGAAAGTATTATTCCGCTGGCCATCAATACCTGTAATTGGAACCACACCCAAGATCTTGGCGGCGAAAGTTACATCATGATGCTCGATAACACGCCGATCAAACGTACCTACCTACTGATTCAAAACGTCCAAGCTCGCTCCGCCCACAATATCTACGAAGAAAGTTACGATGCAATGCAACTTGCCGCGGCTCGCTGGCAGTGTATTCGCGCAGAAAAAAGCGCATCGCAAGAAATGAAGCATCGTGATGTCCGAGAGGCCCAATACGTCGATGAACTTAGCCAGCGAGAACGCTTCATTGAAAACATGAAGCTCGTACAGCAAGTGGCGTTGGACATCTCTAATCCTGACTCTCTTAAAGATCTCTATTTAAAAGCGGTTGAAGCCTTGCGTGAACGTTTAGGTTTTGACCGTTCTACTTTAATGCTGTTGGACATGAAAAAGCGTAGTTTCAGTGGGACCTATGGCACTAATGAGGATGGTATCACGATTGATGAGTTTCACACTCAATATGATCTTCACCAGTTGAGTGAAGAGTACATCGCAGCACTGTCGAGTACAGAGCGTAATCTCGTCATTGTCGAAGATGCGCCGATTTATACCGCCGGTAAAGTCGTAGGGCAGGGCTGGAATGCGATGTTAATCCTACGAGATGGTAATGAGCCTTTTGGTTGGTTCGCACTGGATAACTTTATTCATCGTAAGCCCGTGACGGCTTATCAAAAGCAGATGCTGGAATCTTTTGGCTCACTTTTCTCGCAAATCTATATCCGTAAGCGTCAAGAACAAAATGTGCGCATGTTGCACTCAAGTATGGTGGAGCTTTCTCGATGTACTACGGTCAGTGATGTGTGCAAATCCGCAGTGACCTTTGCCATTAAAAACTTGGGCATCGACCGTATGGCGGTGTTCTTGACTGATGAAAATTGCTCTTATATGCAAGGTACGTGGGGGACCGACATCCAAGGCAATGTGGTGGATGAATCTTATTTTTTTGGGGAGACACAGGACTTCTCTTTGATTAATTTAGCCCGATCTATGCTGAATGAGGTTGCGTTTGAAGAGTCGGTTCCCATCTATCACGATTGCAATATTGTTGGTTTCGGCTGGGCGGCCATGACAGTGCTGACTTCCAATAGCAGTGGGCCTATTGCTTTTATCGCCGTTGATAATCTATTAACTCGTGCGCCGCTTACCTCCCAGCTTCGTGAAGTGATTCGGATGTTTGCATCAAGCCTTGCTGAAGTGCTGCAACGTACACAAGCACAAGAGGCGATTCGCGAACTTAATGAAAACCTAGAGCTAGAAGTACAAAATCGGACTAAAGAGCTGGAAGAAGCCAATCGACAATTGGAAGTATTGTCTAAACTCGATCCTTTGACTCGCCTTGGTAATCGACGAATGTTAGAGCACGTCATGCAGAAGTACTGCTCGGTAGAGCATGATGAAGTCATGTCATTTGGATTGATCTTGATTGATATTGACCACTTCGGCTTGTTCAACAACCACTATGGACATCTAGAAGGTGATATCGCGTTAATGCGAATTGGTAACATCCTTGAACACCATACTAAAGATGAAGATGAAGTCTTTTGTCGAATTGGCGGGGAAGAGTTTGTTTTGTTGATGATTGGGTCACACCAAGAAGAGGTCAGGTTGAGAGCCGAATGCATCCGTCGTTGTATTGAGGAGGAGGGGATTAAGCATTGCCATAATCCAGAAGGTGAGTTACTTACTGTTTCTGTTGGTTATTCTTGCTACCTGACACAAGGTAAAGACTTTAACTTCGATCATTTGTATCAACTCTCCGATAAGGCTCTATACCGAGCTAAAAACAGTGGTCGAAACTGTGTTCGGGCGGTTGAAATAGAGAAGCAGAGTGTTGCTTAGCACTAAAAACAAAAATGGCAGCTTGAAGATAAGCTGCCATTTTTATCTAACACTTAATTGTTCGTTAAAGCTTCTCAAGCTGGTGGCTGGTTTTGGTTGTTTTGTCTTTGCTGAGTTGTTTGAGTATTGCCAGCAAAGTATCACTTTTCCATGGTTGCTGAGTGGAGCTAAATCGAGATTGATTCATCACATTCAATTCAGTTCTTACTGCTTGCACCGCCTTTGATTCGATATCAGCGTAGTGAGTGTTTAAGTAGTCGTTAACTACTTTTTCAATCTTGATACTGTCACCTTGCGTTATGACATCCTCTATATCTCGAATGGAGGCGTTATGAGTACTCATCATCACTTCTGTTGATTGTGGCGCTTTGCGTTTTCGCCATAAGCCAATGGCAATAGCGGAAGAAACCAACCAAAGTACCGCAAAGACGAATGTTAATGTTTGCCAAATCGTATCAACGCCACCTTGTGGAGCGGTTGGAGATGCCGTTTGTGTTGGTTGTGTTGGCAGTACACTTTCTGGCAGGGTTATCAGTCCAGTATCACTTTTCTCGACTTTAAGATTTAACTCAGCGATTTCTGATTCTCTTGCTTGATCACGATTGCTATCCCACCAATTTAGCTTGTAACCGGGTAAGGTAAGGTCACCAGCTTCCGTTGGGATCAGCACTTGCTTCATTGTCATGGTGATGGTGCCATCTCGAGCTGTTTCGAACTGAGGTTGCTCTGGGTAAACACGCAGTGTACTTGGGTAAATTATGCCAATACGTGGCAAGTATTCTGCTTGTGTGCCTCGCGCTCTCACACGAATCGTACGGGTAATAGATGAACCTTGTTTAACGCTATTCACCGCGTTTGCAGACAGAGGATTACCTTGCTCATCTTCCCAGCTTTGAGTCATTTCTAATGCTGAAGCTGGTAGCCAGTTGCCTTCAAAGTCTTTCGGGATCGGTTTGACTGTGATAGGCATTTGCTGAACGTTGGTTTTTATCGGCATGATCTTTGTCGAACCCGTTAAACTGTCACCATAAATGTAAGAGCCAGTTAATTGAGGGCCGTTTAACGAAAAGCTTCCTGGTTTTTCTGCGGTAATACGGAATGCTTGTTCAACGACAGTAACTTCTAAGCCATCAATGATTCGCTGACCTTGTTTCATGTCACTAGCAGGTTCAATCTTCATTCCATCAATGCTAGGCGGAACGATTTGTGGGTTATCCAAACGACGTGGATCTACTTTGATGGCCAACTGCATACGTAACGTTGCTGACTGTTGTGGGTACAAAGTGTGGTTATCCACGCTCATGTCAAAACTGAATAAATCATCCAGGTTTGGCTCTGCTTGGCTTTCTGTGACGCGCAGCTTAATTGGCTCAGTCTTCATCCCTTCAGCTGTGAAGCTTGGTATGGTCACAACGCCTTGTTTCATCGGCGCGATCGAAATGCTCCATTCCGTTCGGACTGTTTTATGGCCGTTAATGTTATTGCTTGAACGGCCGTAACGAGGCTGCCCCAAGAAAAAATCTTTCTTTAGCGTATCAAAATTTATGGCATCAGAACTTAACTCAGTGTCTGCCATAATGCGGAGATTGATGACTTCATTCTTTGCGACTTGGGTTTTATTCACACTGGCTTGAAGGCTTTGGGCAAAAACCGAAAAGCATGTTAATAGGCTGGCCACCAGAACAAAGACCAGTTTTGCGCCTTTTTTCATCATGGAGTTACCATTCCTTATTTGTTTGTTGTGGAGGTCGTTTTTGTTGAGCTTGCAACTGCATTTGTGCTCGAATCAAAAAGCTTGGGTCACGCGCACTTTCTACCGCTTCTAAACGGCGGAACTCAGGATCGTCCTGATGCGTTTTTTCTGCCTGAGCTTGAGCTTGCATTGGTTCCCCTTGTTGCTCGCCTGGTGTCTCTTCTTTTTGCTTTACTTTTTGTTGCTCGGTTTTCTCTTTTTCTTTTTTATTTTCAGTGTCTTGCTTGTTTTGTGACTGTTGTCCTTGCTCTTGTTTAGCATCATTCTGAGACTTTTGTTGCTGCTGTTGCTGCTGTTGCTGCTGTTGCTGCTGTTGCTGCTGTTGCTGCTGTTGCTGCTGTTGCTGCTGTTGCTGCTGTTGCTGTTGCTGCTGTTGCTGCTGTTGCTGCTGTTGCTGCTGTTGCTGCTGTTGCTGCTGTTGCTGCTGTTGCTGCTGTTGCTTCAGTTTCTCCTCTACAACCGACAGGTTCTTTTTCGCCGACTCAAAATCGGGCTTCTCCTCTACCAATTGTTTGTAGAGGTTTGCTGCATCATCAAGTTGACCGTTTTGAGCAAGTGCATTGGCGAGGTTATAACGTCCATCCAAAGTCGAGTTGTTTGAGAAAGCCTCAATGGCACTTTCATAATCACCGGCTTGATAGCTGGCAGCACCTTTCCAGTTTGGGTCGGTAAAGGTGTTTTGTGCCTTTTCGTACTCACCTTGTTGATAAAGCTGCTCGCCTTGCTGGTTTTGATTTAGGAACGCGCTCGCTTCTGCTTTTGGTGTCCAAGTCATTGGTAGTACGGTCGCAACCAGCACCCAAACCATACCTCTACGAAAGAGAAGGACAGCAGGAATCAACAGCAGTGGAAGCAACCAGAAACCGCTATTTAAGCGCGAATCTGTTTTTACATCCTCGCTTTGTTTCGCGGCAAGGTTGTTACCAGCATTATTGGTAAACGCGGCAATGTTCTCTACATCACGGTTATTATGTTGAATCGGAACGAATAATCCGCCAGTTTGCTTCGCCAGCGTCTGTAAATTTTTCAGATTCGTTTTCGCCACAACCGTATTGCCTTGTCGGTTCTTCATCAAAGAACCATCCGGAAGAGCAATTGGTGCACCATTTGATGTTCCGATAGCAAGCACTGACACTCTGACATCTTTACCATTTAACAACGCTAGTGAACGTGATAGTTCGGAGTCATCCAAATCATCTGCCAACACAACGATATCACCTTGATTGACACCGGCTTGTGTAAATTGACCAAGAGCGGTTTCTATCGCGGATGGTAAATTCGAACCTTGGTAAGGCATCAGTTCTGGCGATAGATTCTCAATAATGCCAGCAAGTGTACTCGAATCGGTTGTGAGTGGGCTTAAGGTATAGGCGTCACCTGCGTAAGCGACTAAACCTGTCGAACCTTCTCTCCACTTCGGTAATAAATCTAACGCTTTATAGCGTGTTTGCGATAGTCGATTTGGCTTCACGTCCGTTGCGTACATAGAGCGTGACATATCCAAGACTAATACTCGGTTCTGGCTCAGTTCGAAACTTGGGCGAGTATTCGATTGCCAGCTCGGCCCTGCCAAAGCGATGCAGGCGGTCGCCCAAGCGAGTCCCCAGATAGCAAAGTAATGTTTGGTCTTGATGGAATGACCGAGCATTTTTGCCAAGTGCGGCGCTATCAAGGACGACTTCTTGGTTTTGTACTGGCTATTTAGGGCTAAGACGATAGGAATGACGAGCAAACCCAACAGCCAATATGGATATAAGAATATAAACTCAGCCATGTTTTCTCCTTAGAACAAACAGAAACACGGAAAGAACGAGTGCTGCGCTCAGTGGGTAAGGGAACCATTCAGATTGAGGTCGCCAAGTCTGAGTGTCGCTAGAGACGGGTTCTAACTGGTTAATTGTGTCGTAGATTTTTTCAAGTTCTTGCGCATCACGGGCACGGAAATACTGGCCACCTGTCATTTCGGCAATCTTAGTAAGTGTTTGCTCATCGAGGTCAGAAGCGGTGTTCACTTTACGAGACATGAAGAAGTCTTTCACCATCATCTCGCCCGCGCCCACCCCAACAGTGTAGATAGTGGCATTGTATTTTTTCGCAATGTCTGCGGCTTCAAGTGGATCTAATACGCCTGCTGTATTGCTGCCATCACTAAGTAAAATCATCACACGTTGTGGTGCGTCGCTATCAACAAAGGTTTTGGTACCTAAGCCGATTCCATCACCAATCGCTGTGCGTTGTCCAACCAAGCCAATCACAGTTTGATTGATTTGTTGCATCACGGTTTTACGGTCCGCCGTTAGCGGTGTTTGTAGGTAAGCATGATCGCCAAACAGAACGACACCCAAACGGTCCCCGTCGCGCTTTTGAACAAATTCAGACAGGACTTTCTTCACTGCTGTGAGACGGTCAATGTACTCGCCATTGTCGTTCATGTCTTCTTTTTGCATTGAGCCTGACAAGTCAACGACTAGCATCATGTCACGGTACTTCGGTTGGAACTCAACCGGGTCGCCATACCAAACCGGACGAGCACAAGCGATAACCAATAAAGCCCAGATAGCAATAGACAGTGCCTTCTGGGCTAACTGTTTTGGCTTGGTGCTGTGTTCGTTGTCAGGCAGGTAGGCCAGTTTGATTTCAGCTTGCTGAGTCTCTTCAGGGAAGAACTTATAAATCAGCCAAGGTAGGGGCAGTAAAAGAAGAGCCCACCACCAGACCAACTCAATGTTAAACCATTGAGAGAGGCTCGATACGAGATTTGCCTCAGTCACGAGTTTTTGCCTTTTTCTTCGGAGGCAAAGCGCTGTCAATCCAGAAAGCACAATCATCAATCAAATCTTGATGCTGTTCTTGACCAGATTTTTGGTAAAGCGCGGCTTGCCACTGTTGTTGTTTGTCTACGAATCGAGTTTCTTTGGTGTAGCTATCAAGAAACTCATACCAAGCAGAGCCTGTTAATGGTGCGATCTCTTCCCGAGGGAAGTAACTCAAAGCCGCTTGGCGGAGAACCTCTAATGCAGAAGACGGAGTATGTGGTGTGAGCGGGTTGGTCAACAATTTCAAAGCGGTCTTTTTAGCGACAAGACGTTTTGAACGCCATCTTAAGTACAACACGACAATTACGATGGAAAGAATTATCCCGCCCAGAACAGCCCACCATCCCCAAGCAAGTGGGAACCAATCTGGTGCATTCGGTAGGATTAAAGGTTCAAGGTTTAGGCTTTGGTTATTCGTTGTCATTATTACTACTGCTTGAATGTTTTATATGTTGTTACTGTGGTTAGCTTAATTGCTGAATCAGGGGAAACCCACTGGACAGACTATTAAATGGAATCGCCATCGAGTGGCATTGTTGTTTGATGGCTTGCTGATGCTTATCGAAGTATGATTCCAATGCCTTTCGTTGTCCTTTTGAACCAAAGTTGAACCATTGACTTCGATGACCGTCAGACGCTTTCGCTTGACCTCGAAATTTGGTTTCACCTCGCTCTAAAGGGTCATAGAACTGGACTGCGCGAACGCTGTTGTGTTGCTTTAGTCGACGCAGTTGAAGCAATTCTTTCTTTTCCACTTGAGCAAAGTCGCTCAGCAGGATGAGTTCACTGCCTTTCGGCGTCAGGTTGTGCAGCGTTTCAATTGCGGCCATGTAAGGCAACGTGCGTGTGCTGTCAGCGTGTTGATTCGTAAGCAATTGGTTGTGAGTATTCACTATCGCGTCAAGAATTCTCAGCCCTTGTTTTTGAAGAGAAGAAGGGCGGAACTCAATACACTGCGAGCCATCATCAATCACCGCGCCGATGCGGTCTTTCTTGGCTAACGTCAGCCAAATCAAGACGCTAGCGAAATGCGCCAGTTGAACCGACTTCAATACATATTGCGAACCAAAGTGCATGCTTGGGCTCAAGTCGATGTATAAGATCACCGCTTGCTCTTTGTCTTCAGCAAACAACTTGGTGTGCGCTTTTCCCGTTCGGGCCGTTACGCGCCAATCGATGCTGCGAATGTCATCACCCGCTTGGTATTGGCGTACTTCCATAAAGTCCATACCGCGCCCTTTTTGACGGCTGGTATGGTTACCGCTCATTTGCGACCAAATACTCTGTGCTGGTGGCAACCAACGAACCGATTGAGTGCGATATTGAAGCAGCTCTTCAAGGGTTAATGTCACCCCATTCGCATGAGGTGGCAATGCATATGATGCAGACATGTCACCTACCTACGTTATGCGCTACCTACAAGATTAAGAAGCTTGTCGATAACCTGATTTGCTGTAATGCCTTCTGCCTGAGCGTTGTAGCTAAGCAGTAGACGATGACGTAGCACAGGGTAAGCCATGACTTGAACGTCTTCTGGTGAAACGAAGTCACGACCTGCCAGCCACGCATGAGCACGAGCACAACGGTCAAGGGCGATCGTTGCACGCGGGCTTACACCCATTGATAGCCATTTTGCTAACTCAGAATCGTAATCGTTAGGAGTACGAGTCGCCATCACAAGACGGACAATGTATTGCTCAATCGCGTCTGCCATATGAATGTTGAGCACTTCTTTGCGCGCTGTGAAGATGTCCTCCTGGCTTAAACTCGGGCGTTCCACCGCTGCTTCGCCTTTCGCTTCACCACGGTTGATGCGTAAGATGGCGAGCTCGTGCTCTGCATCTGGGTAATCCACATCAAGGTGCAACAAGAAACGGTCGAGCTGCGCTTCTGGCAGCGGATAAGTTCCTTCTTGTTCTATCGGGTTTTGCGTCGCCATTACCAAGAAAAGTTCGGGTAGCGCATACGTGTTGCGGCCAGCCGTTACTTGCTTTTCTGCCATGGCTTCGAGCATTGCTGCTTGAACTTTGGCCGGCGCACGGTTGATTTCATCGGCAAGGATCAAAGAATTGAAAATAGGACCAGACTGAAAGGTAAATTCGCCCGTTTCAGGACGGAATATATCTGTACCCGTTAAGTCGGCAGGCAGTAGGTCGGGCGTAAATTGAATGCGGTTGAAATCGCCCTCGACACAATCAGACAGGGATTTTACAGCTCGTGTTTTTGCAAGACCTGGAGGACCTTCAACCAAGATGTGCCCATCGGCAAGTAGAGCGATCAGTAACTGTTTTACCAGATCATGTTGACCAATGATCTGGGACTCTAAATAGCTTTGAAGCGTTTCGAAGTTCGTTTTGTGCATTTTGTGGACTCTCTGGGTATCCATTTGATTCTTATTTTGTGTATTGGTCACTCATTCGTAGGGAAAAGTTCCAGTACGCCCGTGTAATTTATCTTTCCAATATTGGGATCTTGCTATGGTTTACAAGCTGTTGGCGAGAAACTATCAATCAGCAACGCATATTTTGTTATCTATGTTCTCAAAAGGCATGTTTTAGCGTGAGCCAAAAGTTGTCATCTTCATCCGTATTCATCGCCACACTCGAATCTTTGGTGATGTTGTGCCCGACCTGTGTGACAAGTTCAAACAAACGGATCTTTCGCCCTTTTATACTATAGGTATATTGAGGCACTAAGTTAACGAACCAATCGCTAGTGACTTGCCAGCGTATAAACGTATATAAGGTCAAGATTGATGTGTTTGGGAACACAGAGTTTTTTGCTGCTTCATTTTCTGTCCAAGTTTCACCGTACAGAAATGCTGGATTCACTCTCAAATTCTCTAAAACGGGAACAATCTGTATGACCCCGAGTGAAGCGCGATTGACCGTAATAGAGCCCGTATTATTGCGTTGGGCGTCAAGAAATAACCCACTACCACTAGGTTTGTAGATAGAGAAATGACGTAAATGCACGGTTTCAAAATCGTCCTTGAATTGAAGAAAACTGTTGTGTCCCAACACACTGTCGGGGCTATTAAACCCGATTTGTCCAATTGCTCCATATCCATTGGTGCCAGTTCGTAAACCTATAAATGAGCTAAGAGCGGTAGGATCGTCGAGATCTTCGATCGTTTTAGGGGTTGTAGGTGATGCGTAAACACTAGTAATTAAGAGTATTAACAACAGAAACAGCACGAGTTTTAATAACATAGCGACCTCTGGATAAGAATAAATGTGAATCAATGGCAGGATAGAACCTGCCATTCTTAATGAGAGCTTGGGGTTAGTCTTCGTTACATGGGAACATGAGTTCGAAGTTGTTTGTGGTGGTATAGAAGGTTCTCGGGTAATACTCTCTCATCACAGGGGCTATATCTTTGTCCTGCTGAATATTTTGTATGGCGTGAGAAAATGTCGGAGAGGCAAGCATGTGGCGAATTTGAACGATTGACGCGTCTTTATCGATAATGCCATCGCCATCATCGGCCATTGGCAGCCAACCAATACCACATTGAGTAAAAGCATTGCGAGGTCTGTCTGATTTGCGACTTACGGCAATGGTATAGTAACCGTCTTTGTCGACAGGGATTCGTTCATCATAAAGGCAGTCATTGACTTTGGTAACGGCAAATCCTTTGTTGGAACAAACGGACCAATAGCGAAGTTCACCGTTGCCCATGGTTTTTTCACCGTAGAAAGTTTTAGGAGTGATAGGGGCTTTAGCGCGTAGCACAAACACCGGACCATGCTTGCGGTTGACGACAGTTCGAATATAGTTGTTGTCTAGATTAGGATAAAAGCCACCAGAACTACGCCTTGCCTCTGGGTTTATGTTTCCTGTATAAATTCCTAGCAAACTTTGGCGATCTAACTGGATGTGCCAAGTCGCTGGATTCGTAGCAGGGAAACCGGCAGGTTTGTTGGGCTGAGTCACCAGTTTTCGGTACTTTTCTACTGGTATCCCTAAAGCGTTCAACTTCGCTGCTAATGGTTGAGAGCTGTTCAGGGCGTCACACGCTTCTGGGCCTCTTAGCTCTTTACCTGACGCAAGTGTCACGACGGGCTCTGGCAGAGCAGCGTTTGCGGTGCCATCACTGTTTTCATCTTTTGCATAGATACGATAAATCAGTACTTGCTGATTGGCGGATGATTTTGGTGTGTGCAGTTCATCAGATTCAACACCTTCACGAGTTTGGCCTGCGGTGTAGTCTTTTATTGGCTCCGAATCGAGAATTCTAACTTGATAGCTTCTAAATACACTGTCTCGTTGACTCCCGTTTCTAAAGGGATTTACGCTGCTTTGGCTCGGTTTAATCATATAGTCAGGTAAGGATTGAACTGGTCTTCCTCGATCGTCGTAGCTGATTAATGACATATAGCGGGAGTGGGGAAATTGGCCTTCTAATCTCAGTGTTGCGCCTTCTGGCACGGTGAAAGCGGACCCCCAATATTTTACGGCAGCATCAGGGTAGGCAACGTTGATGTATGGATCGGCTGAGACCGGCCCGTAGCGAAAAAAGCACGTTCTTTCTCCTGGAATTCCCTCAAAATGATCATCGGCGACAGATGCAGTACTCCATGTTGCGCAGGTTAATAGAACGCCTAATATCGAGACGTGACTGAGTAATCTTCGGTGTGTTTTTAAGCATGGCATTAGCATTATTGAATCCTCTTCTCACAGCCTTGTTGCTTTTACTGGCTTTTCTTATCGGATAATTGTTAGTTTTTCGTAACAATTAATTAACAACATATCGAAGATAGGATGAGAACAATGTCTAAAAACTTACATTCTCATGTTGAGTTTCCACTTGGTCAGTTGGAACAAGATGCTTTGCTTTGTCAGATCTTAAATAAAGACCCAACGCTTCAACGCTTAGAGAAAAGTGCGATTGAAGAAATGATTTTGTCGGCAAAAATTGAGACTTATAAGATGCCGACGTTGCTACATTCAGCTCATAAATCCGTTGACACAATGCGGTTTGTTATATGCGGTCATATTGAGTTAGCGAGTTGCAGTGAAGGTGGTGATGAAGCTTGCATTGCGATACTGGGGCCGGGCAGTTGGTTGACATGGGTAGGTTGTTTTGAGAATGAACCTACCAACCATGATTTCTATTCATCTTCTGATGCTGTGATCATTGCTATACCAGTCAAGAAAATGAGAGAGATCGCCTCGCGTTATCCTATTTTATATCAGATTGCGATTCACGAAATCAGTTTCCGTTTCCGATTACTTATGGAGTGGACAACCGAATCTGTCCTTTTAAAGAATGAATACCGGGTGGCAAAGTTATTGTATTTGGTGAGTCGATTAAATGCACCCCATGGAGAGCCAAGTCCTATCTTATATACCCAAAACAAACTCGCCCATTTATCTCGATGTACTCGTCAGACACTAAGCCGTTCTCTGCAATGTTTGTCTAAAGAGGGCATTATTCAAATTGGCTATCGACGAATAGACATCATCAATCAAGATAGGTTAAACGCGTTTATTGCACAGGGATTGGCAGATTAGGTCAGAAAAGATTCGTTAAAGAAGAAAGCGTTTCTGGTACATCATTTTTGCAGATTTTTGTGAGATTTTTCTCTAGTTTTGTAGGATTGGGCCGATATAGATTCCGAGCCGTGCATAGCAAATACTTATGCACCAAGTTTACCCTGTTCAGAATGCAGATAACGAGTGATTCTTTTAAAGGTCCAAATATGTTGAAACTTACTTCTCTGAGTATCAAACAAAAGGTGGTACTCGGTATTACTTTTGCTGTTTTAGCCTCGACTATTATTGTCGGTGTCATGGCGCAGCGCCACGCCCGAGAGGTGCTTAGTCACCGTTTGATTGACATTGAATTGCCTGCGATGTTGCAGCAAATCAATACCGAAATTGACCGTGAAGTTGTCCAAATGCAACAAGCGGCAAAACAGTTAGCAACCAACGAATTTGTGGTTGAAGCCCTATCTACGACCGACCGTAACCCCATAGTTGAAGCGCAACTCGTTCAGCAACTCAATAATGTGAAATCTCAATATGAGTTAAACGATGCGTCTGTAGCAAACCGCCAAACCGCATACTACTGGAACCAGAACGGCTTTCTACGTCAACTCAATCGCTCACAGGATGGGTGGTTTTTTGGGTTCACCTCTTCGGGCCAAGACACGTCAGTGAGCGTGTTCCAAGAGTCCAATGGTGACGTGAAAATGTTTGCTAATTATCAAGATGTGAATGGCATCTCGATGTCTGGTTTGTCAAAATCGATGGATGATATGGTGTCGCTCCTGAATGGCTTCAAGATTGAGAAATCAGGCTATGTTTTCCTAACGAATAGTAAAGGTGACATCCAGATCCATCGCCAGCAAGGCAAAAATAAAACCTCAATTGGCCAACTGTTTGGAAGAGACGCTTCTCAGCTGCTTAACAAAGGTCATTTCAATCTCGTTACTACCGAATTTGAAGGCCAAGATATGTTTGTATCTAGCCTGTATGTGCCATCAATGGATTGGTTTGTGGTTGGTGTCGTGCCAGTGAATGAGGTATTTGCTGACCTTGATGCAACAGCAGAGAAAATGTTGTTTACGACAGCAATCGTGGCGCTAATCTTCATCGCAATGGGTATTTTGCTAGCAAACAGCATTACTAACCCAATTCGCCAAATTGCAGACCGATTCACTGACCTTGGTGAAGGGGAAGGCGATTTGGCTCAGCGTATCGAAATCAAAGGTAACGACGAGATTGCTCAGCTATCAAAAGGCTTTAATGGCTTTATTGAAAAAATTCACGCGACTATGAAAGAAGTGTCGTTAACCAGCGGCGCATTAAGCCAAGCTGCAGACAGTGTATCCAGCAAAGCCACATCAACGCACGATAATAGCCAAGAGCAGCGTGACCAAACAATTCAAGTGGTAACGGCGATTAACCAGATGGGTGCGACCATCAGTGAGATTGCCTCTAACGCTGCAACCGCTGCGGATACAGCAAACCAAGCATCTGATAACACACAGACAGGTCGCCAAGTGGTTACTCAAGCGAAAGAAGTGATCAGTCGCCTTGCCGATGACGTTGAAACGACCAGCATGGTAGTGACGCAATTAGCAACCACTACCAAGGACATTGGATCTATTTTGGATGTGATTCGTGATATCTCTGAGCAAACCAATTTACTTGCGCTGAATGCGGCAATTGAAGCTGCACGAGCAGGGGAGCAAGGTCGTGGTTTTGCTGTCGTCGCTGACGAGGTTCGAAACCTTGCTTCACGCACTGCTGTCTCTACCGAAGAGATTCAGAAGATGATCAACCAGCTTCAAAGTGACGCTCAAGATGCAGTGACTGCAATGGAAGCGGGTAAAGCGGTAACATTCGAAGGCGTTGCCTCAACTGATGAAGCGGTTGAAGTGTTAATGAACATCTCTGAGCGTATTGCCGATATCTCTGACCGAAACACACAAGTAGCGACGGCAACCGAAGAACAGTCAACGGTTGTACATACCATCAATCAGAACATTGAAGAAATCAATGCGATTAATGAAATGACCACGGCTACAGCTGAAGAGTTGGCAAGTGCAAGCCAAGACCTACAAGAGCTATCCTCTCGTTTGGATAAGATGGTTGGTAGCTTCAAACTCTAGAGTTGGATAGAATAGGCCTAATTTACAAGTTTAACGACTATATATTTAGGTAAGTACTATGAATGACTTCGAAAAAGAACTAGAACAGATTTCACAAGAAGCTGCTCAAGAGCCGGAAGTAAAGCTTCCTTCTTTAGAAGAGCAAAAGCAAATCGCTGCTGAACTGAAGAAGCTAGAAGCTGAAGGAAAGCTGACGCCAGAGGTTCTTGAGCAATACTTTGGTAAGTTCAATCAGAAAAATTCAACACCAGTGCACTAATAAAGGGGGAGTTTACGAACTCCCTTTTTCATACCTACCCATTAACTCACCTTCTTTAACTAGCTTTTAATCAATAAGTTATTCTTTGTTACTACTTTTTTTCATACTTGACAATACTGCTGCTCTATCTAAATCTATTGCTTATTTAAATCAAAATAACTAAAGGGCTGCAAAAGAGATGGAGTGTAAAAGTACAAGGAACGTCATATTAATTACTGAGGACAGTTTGCAGTCGTCTTTGCTTAAAGATGTTCTTGAAACCAAACTCAGTATTAACGTTGTTTTGATTACCCCAGAGAAGCTCAGTGAGCCCTTAAATTGCCACGGCTCAGCTTCGGCAACCTTAATCGATTACAGTGTGGTTTCAGATGAAATCTTTGCTCGTTATGTAGAATTCAAGAAAACTGAGCTAAAAGACACGATTGAAGTGCTGATCAATTGCGATAAAACCATTTCAACAGAAGAGCTGTTCGTTTGGCAGAATCTTGCCGGAATTTTTTATACATCGGATGATATTAATAATCTTCAAGTTGGAATTGGCAAAGTTTTACAGGGCGACATGTGGTTTAGCCGTAAGTTTTCACAACAGTATATTACGCACTTACGTCGACACAGCAGACCAGTTAATAAGAGCATGTCCGCAATTTTGACGAAAAGAGAACAGCAAATTATTACCTTCTTATCAATGGGGGCTTCGAATCAACAGATTGCTGAGCAACTATTTGTGAGTGAAAATACTGTGAAAACCCATCTCCACAATATTTTTAAGAAGATTGACGTGAAAAATAGAGTTCAAGCATTAATTTGGGCTAAAGAAAATATGTCTGGTTTATCAATAGCAGTATAAATTCAGCTAAGTTAGCGTTTATTTCTTCTAAATTGCGATGTAGATCTATCATTCATTTTTAATATGTAAGGAGTGTTTCTTTTATGAGAAACACTTTTTTTGTTTATGATTTTAACCAAATTGCAATTTAAAAAAGTATCAAATAACTCTACTCTATCGTCTAGCACTTAGATATGAGTTTAGGTGCTCAGCAATAACTATTAAATTCAGAATATTAAGTTAGTGAAAGTATGAGAAACATTATGGAACAGTATAAGGAAAGGCCCGAGATCCTAATGATCACTCAACAAAGTCTGCAGAGTGAAAATTTTAAGGAGATGCTTTCTAAAAATACAGAAACCAAAATAACCATCATCGATAGTAAAAATCCAAGCTACCACGAATTGATTCCTGAAGAGTATTTCCTGTTAGTTGATTTCTCTGTAGAAACACCATCTGATACTTTGGTTTATCTGAAAGATAATGAAAAAGTGCTAGGAACAATTATGTTAAACCTAGGGCATGAGCTTGATACAGAAGAATTAGCGTCATGGCCACATGTTAAAGGTATATTCGGTCCAAGCGATTCGATGGCGAAACTTTGTCAAGGACTTAAAGCGATTATTGATGGTGATAATTGGCTATCAAGACGACTACTTGAACAACTTTTGACTTATTACAAAGGTAAGGAGTCAAACTATGTTATTGAGCCAGCGATAGAAGTTGAACTTACTCGAAGAGAGGTACAAGTTCTTCAGATGTTGAAAGACGGTGGTTCTAATATGGAAATAGCAGATTCACTGTTTATTAGTGAGCATACGATTAAATCTCACCTTTACAACATATTCAGAAAAATTGAGGTTAAAAACCGCACCCAAGCGACAAGTTGGGCGAAGAGAAACCTTTAGTACTACTTTTAACTTTTTGTTTTAGATGTTGTTTATATCTAAAAGTACCACTTTTTGTAGTGTTAAAAATATTGATAGTTTGAAATATCAATCCATATTCAAACTTGTTCCTATGTTTATGTTTATTAGACTTCTCATGTCTGAAGGAAGTTAATCCAGACGTGAAGGTCTATTCAAATATAAAGCCAAGAGGGACATAAAATGAGCACAAATGACACATATTTCGGTGATTCGGGTGAAAATAACCAAGTCGCTGATTTTGATGGCGGCAATGACATCTTCGTCGGCTTTGGTGGCAACGATTCATTCGTTGGTGGCGGTGGTGACGATTTCGTTGTAGGCGGCGCTGGTAATGACCGTCTAACCGGTGGTGCTGGTGACGATATTCTAATGGCTGGTACAGGCAACGACTACCTTGGTGGCGGTACAGGTAGTGATTTATTGCTCGGTTTATTGGGAGATAACAAGCTAAACGGTGGCGTCGGTGATGATGTTTTGGTTGCTGGTTCTGGTGACAACGTTGTTATTGGTGGTAGCGGTGCAGACAAGTTCGTCTTTACGGATAAGTTTGGTGGTCACGGCGAGGCAAAAGTGGTTGATTTTACCATTGGTGAGGACTCCCTTCACATCATCAGTGATTCTGTAACGTCATATTCTGATCTTACTTTTACCTATGATGCGAAAGGTAATGCTGTCTTTACAGACGGCGTCGATCTCACCGTTAAACTTATTGGTGTTACACAAGAAGACATCAACTCATACGGTAGCGACTTGTTCATTATTTAGAATTGAGTCTATTTTAGGCGCTAGTATTTCTAGCGCCTACGCTTGCAAATATGTGGTAGTAATCGTGCAAAAAACGGTTTTCAAAGAAGTCAGACAAAAACTATGCACGCTCACAGGCTTGCTGATTGGTTTTAGTCTATTTATAAACTTATTAGTCCTATCTATTCCGTTGTACATGTTACAAGTGTACAACCGAGTCATCTCTTCTTATTCCATTGATACACTGCTCCTTCTGACGGTTATTGTCATTGCGGCTTTATTGACGATGTCTCTGATTGACATTGCTCGAGCTCAAATGAGCAAGACATTTGGGTATTGGATGGATGCGAAACTTTCGGTATTTATGCTGAAACGAAGTATTCAATATCAAGCTCATTCAGGGAAAAGCTACACGTCACAAGTATTAAGAGATATCCAAAACATCAAAAGCTTTCTAAGTAGCCAGGCCCCTTATCCTTTGCTTGACGCCCCTTGGACTCCAGTCTTTATTCTCTTCGTGTATTTGCTCCATCCTATGTTGGGACATATTGCTCTGGGCGGTTCTGTTGTGCTCTTTAGCTTAGGAGTGGTCAATGAATTAGTGACCAGAAAGACGATGCAAGAGAGTGAAGTTCGGGCTATATCGCATATAAATCATGCCGAGATCGCTACCCAAAATGCGAACTCAATTATGGCGATGGGGATGATGAATGCGTTTTTAGAAAAGTGGTATTCAAACGTTAATGAATCGAATCGATTGGAACAGCGAGTTACAGGTAAGTCGATTTACTTGGCCAACTTTTCCAAATTCGTTCGCGGTGCGTTACAAATTTGCTTGCTGGGTGGTGGAGCATTATTGGTTATCCAACACGAAATCACCGCGGGTGCCATGATAGCCAGTTCAATATTAATGAGCAGGGCGCTGTCTCCGATGGAGCAAGCTATCGGTACTTGGCGAAGCGCCATGTCAGCAAGAAATGCTTATCAGCGTTTATTTGAGATTGATCGAGTGGTTACGCAAGAAGAATCTGATATGCCTTTACCAAGGCCAAAAGGGCACTTTGAGTTGACAGGAATGGCTTATCGCCACCCCAGAGCGAGTGAACCTGTTTTATCAGGTATTAGTTTATCTATTCCTCCTGGTGTATCTGTTGGTGTTATTGGCCCTTCAGGTACAGGGAAATCGACTTTTGCTAGGCTTTTACTGGGTAACATCAAGCCGTTAGCCGGCAAGGTAACGTTAGATGGGATGGAGGTCTCGACTTGGGCCTCAGAAGATCGCGGTGCCCACTTTGGTTATTTAGCACAAGAGGTTGAACTCTTCCCTGGTACGATTCGAGATAATATTGCACGTTTTAAAGATGAAGATCCTGCAAAAGTTATTCAAGCTGCTCAGCTTGCAGGTTGCCACGAATTGATTCTGAAAAAGAACAAGGGATATGATTTTGTGATTGGTGAGAACGGGCGTGGGCTTTCAGGCGGTGAACGACAACGTATCGCATTAGCTAGGGCTGCATATGGAGAGCCATCCGTTGTGGTATTTGATGAAGCGAATGCAAACTTGGATGGCGAAGGTGAAGCTGCTTACCAACGCTTGATTGCGCATTTGAAATCACAAGGTTCAACCGTCATTGTTATTGCTCACAACCCGAGCACGTTGAGACAAATGGATCGTCTACTCTATTTAGCGGAAGGCCGAATTAAGCTTTATGGAGCAAAAGACGAAGTGCTGAAGCGTTTGATGGGAGAAGAAAAAACAGACATACCGAGGGTGCGAAATGAGCAATCAACTGCCAACCGTTAATGAAATGGCTGCCGAAAAAGTCTTTCGCTTCAAACCAGATGCAGAGCTTCATTTAAAAGGGCCAATCTTTCTTGCTATTTTAACGCTGACTTTATTTTTGGGCGGGTTGGGTTATTGGGCGGCGACAGCAAAATTGGAGAGCGCAGCCATAGCTTATGGCGACCTTTCTGTCTTGAGCAAACGGCAAGAAATTCAGCATTTAGAAGGCGGAATTATCGATAAGCTGTATGTACAAGAAGGTGATCTTGTGGAAAAAGGCCAGTTACTAATACAGTTGTCTGAACGTCAAGCAACCGCCAAATTGGATGCGCTCGGTGGTCAATACATTCACACCTTAGCAAAGGAAAATCGTTTGAATGCAGAGTTAGATGAACTGCCTGATATCAATTGGTCTCAAGATCTTGAAACGATACAAAGCACCGATGTCGTGACTGAGGCAAAGTCAGTTCAAAACAAAATTTTTGAAGCCAGAAAGCGATTTTTCGACAGTAAATTAAGTATCATAAATCAAAGTATCTCGGGGGCGAACCTAGAGCTTGAAAACTTAAAGCAGACCAAAGTTATTGAAAGAGAAAGACTCAAGTTTATCGAGGAAGAAATCACAAGTAACCAAGCTTTGGTGCAGAAAGGCTTTTCTGGAAAATCGGCTTTGTTGCAGTTAAAGCGCTTGGCAGCAGAGGTGAGAAGCACACTAAGCCAATTAGATAGGCAATCACTGACGGTCAGTAAGCGATTGGATGAGAATCAAGCCAAGATAGAAGAACTTAGGCTAGAGCGACTTAATGAGATTGTTGAGGAGCTAAGAAACACCAAAACTGAGATGGTAACGATTCGAGAAGAATATCGCTCAGCAAAAGATGTGGTTGCGCGCACTGCTATTGTTGCCCCTATTTCAGGGAGAGTGGTTAATATGCAAGTCTTTACCGAAAAGGGCGTCATTGGATCTGGAGAGACCTTATTAGAGCTTGTACCTCAGGACGATAAGTTGCTGGTGGAAGCGAGAGTCAGTCCGCAAGATATCGATTTAATTACGCCAGGACAGCATGCTCAGATCCGTTTGACAGCATTGAATGCTAGAACACTTGCACCTTTAGATGGAACCGTCTTGACGATTTCTGCGGATAAGTTGTCTGAACAAAATGAAGACGACTTCTATCTTGCTCGTATTGCACTTTCTCAAGAGGATGTAACCAAGCATAGGTTAACGTCAGGTATGAATGCTGAAGTGTTGATTCTCTCAGAACCTAGGACGCCATTGAGTTATCTTGTTAAACCATTAACTGAAAGTATGAATCGTGCATTTCGAGAAGATTAATGGATGGTTTTTGTTTGAATTAACGTCATTGTGCCAACGTAAATTGCGTAAATAAATAATTCATTAGACGGGTCACATTTTGCGGTGTTGTGATGTGTTTTGATTCGTTTTTATTTTGGTGAGATGGTGTGTTCGGTGAAGACAGAAAAACAAAAGATGCTGGCTGGTGAGCCATATGATGCTTGGGATAAGGAGCTTTACCAGGCACGTATTGAGTGCAGAAAAATCCTACAAAAACTCAATAACAGCATTCCAGATACGGACGAATGGCAAAGCGCAATTGATACGCTTATTCCAGACGCTGAAGGTGCATTTTTAGAGCCGCCATTCCGATGTGATTATGGTTCTAACATCAAGTTAGGAAGAAACTTTTACGCGAACTTCAACTGTGTTGTTTTAGACGTCGCAGAAGTACATATTGGTGACAATGTGTTATTTGCACCCAATGTACAAATATACACAGCAGGCCACCCTTTGGATGTGAAAGGTCGTGTCGAAGAAGGTGTTGAGTTTGGTACGCCAATTACGATTGGTGACAACGTATGGCTGGGCGGTGGTGTTATCGTGTGCCCTGGCGTAACGATCGGTGAAAATTCTGTAATTGGTGCGGGAAGTGTGGTGACAAAAGATGTGCCACCAAATGTGGTTGCTGCTGGCAATCCGTGTAAAGTCATTCGTTCAATTGAACAAAAATAAGCGAAGTAAAATATACAGCCCCGACAAGTAATACATGTGAAATTAGAAAGCCGACATATTGTCGGCTTTATCGTTTTGAATTGGCGCATTAAAGCATACTGGAATGGACTTGCTGCCCTTGTTCCGTGAGCGAGTAAATTCGACCATCTTCTTTGATCACCAACCCACTAATAACGAGTTGTTTGAGGTGGAAGTTGAACTTGGTATGATCTTCTATGCCCACGACTCGGCATAGATCCATAAACTTCATCTTTCGGTGGATTTTGAGTTGTTTAATCACCGAGCGTCGAATTGGGTTTGAGAGAGCGCTGAAGATTTGATCATGTTTACGTTCATCAAGTGGGGATTTCGGAGAGCGTTCTGCATGTACTCGTTTTAGCGTGACGGACAATGCAGCAAGGTTGAATGGTTTAGTAAGAAATTCATCCGCGCCTTTCTTCATGGCATCGACAGCAACATCAACGGTTGCAAATGCTGTCGTGATGATGATTCCTATATTAGGGTGTAAACGTCTTAAGGTCGATAAGGCCTCAATACCTGTCATCCCAGTCATGACAACATCAAACAATGCTAAATCAAAATACTGCTCGGATGCGATATCCAGTGCATCTTCTGCATTGTCGCATGCGATGACGTCAAAAGACTCCAAGGTTAGTGCCTCTACGAGGACTTCTCGCAATTCTACATCATCTTCTGCAAGTAAGAGTTTTAATGTCATTCAATATTCCTTGGTAAGCGGATTTCTACCGTTAAGCCTGTAATATGATCACTCTTTTTCGAGTTCCTCAAGTGTAGCTCGCCGCCGTGTTGTAAGATAATTTGATTACTGATAGCCAATCCCATGCCAGTGCCTTCGCCACGTGGCTTGGTTGTGTAGAAAGGGGTTTTTGCTTTAGCGATCTTATCTTGTGGCATACCTGTCCCCCAATCTGAGATCGAGAGTATCGCGACTAGCTTATCTTGATAGGTTTCAATATACAGTTGTTTATGTTCTTGGCTGGCATCGATAGCGTTGCCGATAATGTTGGTCACCACTTCTTCTAATTGCCCTTCATCGCCCAATACCTGTAAAGATTCGTCTAGTGACTGACTCACTAGGAAGCCTTCTAAGCGGTACTGATTCAGTGACAGTGCATTCTTCAGTACAGTATTGAGACAAACTGCTTTACGCTTTATGGGTTTATGATGAGCGTAATTTAGGACTTCATGGCTGATCTCTGCGGCTCGTTCAAGACCTTGGCGAATTCGTGTTAGGTGGCGATGACTTGCCTCGTTGTCTGGTAAGTGTTTTTCCAACAAATCGCAACTCATCGTTGCACTTGAGAGCGGGGTTTTGATCTCGTGAGCGACCGCAGATGTTAGCTCACCGAGTTCTTTTAATTTTGCGTCTTGTTGTGACTGCTGAATATTACTTTCTAGTTGCTTGTTCTTTTCATCGTCAAAAACTCTGAGAGCAATCCACAATGTACAAAGGATGCAGATCGCACAGATCGTGCGAACCACTAAAACCCACAGTCCCAAATCTGAGGTAAGTACGCCTGCACAGATTCCATATGCAAATAACGAGAGGCCTGTTAACTGGAATGGTAAAGATGCACCGTGTCCTTCTTTCTCGAGGATGTTGGCATAACTCATCATGGCTACACCTGATATCGCACCAGATCCTAAGCCGAATATCCAACGAACTTGGTTTGCTGTGTTGTGAATGTAAATCGCGTATTCATTACTTCCGAACCGAACAATTAAGCTGATAACAAATAAGGTAAGGACGGTGAGTGCGCCATATTTGATGGCTTTTACGTACTTCCAACCCGTCAGATCCAGCATTTTCCATGCGAAAGCGCCAAGCGCAATAAATGAGAACCAGAGTTTGAATACCTTAAAAGTCTCTATCCCCTTGGTAAGCGCGAACTCATGCTCATACATAACTAGATAAAGTTCAGACCATTCGTGAAAGCCATGGATGAAACCGAACATGGCAAGAATAGGTAATGCAGAAGCGATAGCGATACGGCTTTTGCGTAAATCTCGAAAAAGAATGGCAAAAAAGATGGCGAAGAAAGCTAAGCCATAGAAGAGGTAGATCTTGAAGATGAGTAACATGTCCATCATCTGAGTCTAAATGAGTCCTTATCCTTCATCAATATTTAATATTTGCAATCTTATTATGGCGCATTGCATACATATCCTTTTACATCTTCACTTACTTTATAAAAGTCTTGTGAAGTTTTCTTATCATAATTAATTCTGCCGAGATAATTGTTATTCACATTGTGTGGTTTAGTCTCGGTGTTTAATAAAGCTGTCATATTGAATTTCTAATCTGCACCCGTCGATTGGTGAGCACCGATTGATTGTTGGATTTATTTCAATACCTAGTTTTACTTGAACACTAAAACTAATCTGGGCTAATTAAATGTTGCTTTTTTATTAGCCCAACTTCATCGCTAAATTATATCGGAGATATATTGTGAAATTCATGAAATCAGCTCTAGTGTCTTCAGTTCTGGTTACAGCATCATTTGGCGTTGCTGCCAAAACAACGATCAATGGTGCTGGTGCGACATTCCCTCATCCAATTTATGCGAAGTGGGCTGAGCAATACCAAAAGGAAACGGGCGTTCAGATTAACTACCAAGCGATTGGTTCTGGCGGTGGTATCCGTCAGATCACAGCAAACACAGTAGACTTTGGTGCGACAGATGCGCCGTTGACCATTGAAGAGTTGAACAAAGAGGGCATGATTCAGTTCCCAATGGTGATGGGTGCAATTGTTCCTGTAGTAAACATCCCTGGCATCGATGCTGGTGAAGTCAAGCTAACAGGTAAAGTGCTTGCTGACATCTACCTAGGCAACATCAAGAATTGGAATGACTCGGCGATTGCAGCGCTAAACGAAGGCGTGGAGTTACCAAATCAACCTATCTACGTAGTGCACCGTTCGGACGGTTCTGGTACGACTTACAACTTTACTGATTACCTAGACCGCGTAAGCCCCGAATGGCATGAATCTATTGGTGTTGGTAAAGACATCACATGGCCAAAGAAAGCAACAACAATTGGCGGGAACGGTAACGCAGGTGTCGCAAACTTCGTAAACCGAACTCGCGGAGCGATCGGTTATGTGGAATACGCATTTGCTAAGCAAAACGACCTTGCTTACACACAAATGCAATCTAAAGAAGGCAAGTTCCTAAATCCAAGCATGGACACTTTCCAATCAGCTGCAGCTAACGCTGATTGGGAAAATGCACCAGGTTACCACCTGCTACTGAACGACCAGCCAGGTGCTGATTCTTGGCCAATGACGGCTGCTACATTCATCCTAATGCACACAGACCAATCGGATGCGAACAAAGCAAAAGAAATCGTGAAGTTCTTCGAGTGGAGCTATGAGCAAGGTGAGCTTGCGGAAGAGCTAGATTACATCCCAATGCCAAGCAAGGTAGTTAACATGGTTAACGAAACTTGGAAAAATGGTTTGAAATCAGACGGCCAAGCGATTATTAAATAATTAATTAAGTTGTCTGGGGAATATATTTTCCAGACAACTGAATAAAATATTATGACTACATTAGCTATTAAAAATAAAGTAAATGGTGATTCGGTTTTTAATAAATTGAGTTTCGCGAGTGCTTTATTAATCTTTGTGACTCTAATTGGTATTTTATTATCACTCATTGAAGGTGGGTGGCCTGCTTTTAAAGAATTTGGCCCTGGCTTTGTATTTAGAGATATTTGGGATCCTATTAATGGTCAATTTGGTGCTGCCTCTGCAATTTACGGCACACTTGTTACTTCTTTCATCGCCATTGTTATTGCTGCACCTATCGCATTAGGTACGGCAGTGTTCCTCGCTGAACTAGCACCTAAATGGCTAAGTCAGCCAGTGAGTAAGGCCATTGAGCTACTCGCTGCCGTACCAAGCATTATCTATGGTATGTGGGGATTGTTTGTCTTTGTTCCATGGTTCTCTGAAGGGTTCCAAATGTGGGCAGGCATGCATTTAGTTGATATTCCTTTGATCGGTCGCTGGTTTAATGGGCCACCGATTGGCATCGGTTTGTTAGCGGCGGGCATTATCCTTTCATTTATGATTCTGCCAATCATGACGTCATTGACGCGTGACGCACTTAAATCGGTTCCTGATGTTCTTCGTGAAGCGGCGTATGGAACAGGTGCGACACCATTTGAGGTGATCACCAAAGTTCTTATCCCAAAAGTGAAAAATGCAACGGTGAGTGCTGGCATCCTTGGCCTAGGGCGAGCACTTGGCGAAACAATGGCGGTGGCTTTTGTTATCGGTGGTGCGAGTCGTATTGAGTTCTCATTCTTTATGCCAGCGAGCTCAATTTCATCGACGATTGCTCAGCAATTTAACGAAGCGACAGACCCAATTCATATCGCTTCACTTATTGGGCTTGGCGTCGTGCTCTTTATTATCACTTTCTTCGTGATGGGCTTTGCTCGACGTTTACTAAGGAAGTCATCATGAATACTAGAAAATTAAAGAACTTTAGTTTCTTGGCGTTTTGTTCTTTGTCAGCTGCATTCGGTGTCTTTGTTCTTGCCAGTATTTTGTACACGCTTGTCGGTGAAGGTGTGAAGGGCTTGAGTTTGGCTACCTTCACTGAACTGACGCCAGGTCCTGGCAGCCAAGGTGGTTTGAAAAACGCACTAATTGGTAGCTTGATGCTGACTGGTTTGGGCATTTTAATCGCAGCACCGATTGGTGTTCTGGCTGGTACTTGGCTTGCTGAGGCAGATAAAGACAACAAGGTCGCTGAGTCTTTGCGCTTCCTTAACGGCATGCTAATGAGCGCACCATCGATTCTCGTCGGTCTGTTTGTTTACGCTTTGATTGTGGTTCCAACTGGTGGTTACTCGGGTTGGGCGGGGGCAATTGCACTCGCGGTACTTGCATTGCCAGTGATTGTTGCTTCAACAGAAGAGATGCTTCGTCTTGTTCCACCAACACTCAAAGAAGCGGGCAGTGGCGTAGGTGCCCCTAAATGGCGTGTGATAACTCAACTGAGCTACCGAGCTGCGGCACCGGGTATTATTACCGCGATTCTATTGTCTATCGCACGTATCTCGGGTGAAACAGCACCCTTGTTGTTTACCTCGCTAAACAGCAGTTTTATGACCACGGACATGAGCCAACCGATGGCAAACTTGCCAGTAACGATTTACCAGTTCGCGATGAGCCCTTACACATCGTGGCAGGAGCTAGCATGGGCTGGCGCACTGATTATCACGACCTTTATTTTGATTGTTAACGTACTGGCGACCTCGTTGCCGCAGCTATTTAAAGCGAGAAGAGCATGAACACGGCAACTTTAAACCCAGTCACTACAAACAACATGAACGGACCTACTATGAGCACTTTGGTAGACAGCATTAAGACCAACGATGTGACAGCAAATCTGACTCATCGTATGGATATTCAAAACTTAAATTTTTACTACAACAAAGGCTCAGATGCAGCACTAAAATCGGTATCTATGCCGATTTACAAAAACCGTGTGACGGCACTTATTGGCCCATCGGGTTGTGGTAAATCTACGCTTCTTCGTACCTTGAACCGAATTTACGATTTGTATGGTCATCAGTATGCGGAAGGTGAAATCCTGTTGGATGGCGAAAGCATCTTTAACAATACCGATGTTAACGAGCTGCGTTCTAAAGTCGGAATGGTTTTCCAAAAGCCGACACCATTCCCAATGTCGATTTACGAGAACATGGCGTTTGGTCTCAAAATCCAAGGCACGTTTAGCAAAGCAGAAATCAAAGATCGTGTTGAGTCTGCATTAAAACGCGCGCATTTATGGGAAGAGGTGAAAGACAAACTGGATGCCGATGCAAATGGCTTGTCGGGTGGTCAGCAGCAGCGTTTATGTATCGCTCGTACGATCGCTCTAGAGCCGGAAGTAATCTTGATGGATGAACCCACTTCTGCGCTTGACCCAATTGCGACTGCAGCGATTGAAACCTTGATTACTGAATTGCGCGAGAAATACACCATTGTTATCGTTACGCATAACATGCAGCAAGCGATGCGTATCTCTGATTACACCGGTTTTATGTACCTCGGTAAGTTAGAAGAGTATGGCACGACCGATAAAATTTTCCACTGCCCAGATAATGATCGTACTAAGCGATACATCTCTGGTGATTTTGGATAACGAATAACAACAATAGTGGCTGTTGACTCAGCACTTTTTGGGCACGATTTTGCGAGAATCGTGCCTATTTTTTTGTGCGTTTGGGCTCTAAAATTGGGGTTATTAAAAACAATTAAGAACTCTGTATGTATAAAGATAAAGTGGTCGTGATTACTGGCGGTAGCCAAGGTATCGGTCAACACCTTGCTCTTGCCTACCTTGAGCAACAAGCAAAAGTTATCGTGCTAGACATTGCGCCCAATAAGAATCCAGGTATGGATTTTCACCTCGTTGATTTAGGGCGACCAGAGCAGATTGAACAGGCTTTTGATGAGATCCAAGGAAAGTACGGCAAAGTCGATGTTCTCATCAACAATGGTGCGATCGCCAACTTTAACAAACCCATTCAACAGCTGACTTTTGAAGAGTTTTCACGTGTGATTGACGTTAACCTCAAAGGCGCGTTTGCTTGTTCCCGACGATTTATCGCATTGAATCATGCTCAGCCTTATGGACGAATCATCAATATTGCCTCTACGCGCTGGAATCAAAATGAATCAGGTTGGGATGCTTACGGCGCATCTAAAGGTGGTGTGGTCTCTATGACACAATCGATGGCCATTTCGTTGTCAGATACACCAATTACCGTCAACGCGGTTAGCCCCGGTTGGATTCAGGTTGAAGGGTATGGTGAGCTTGATAGCTTTGACCATCAGCAGCATCCATCAGGTCGAGTAGGGAAAGCCAAAGATATTGTTAATGCGTGTCTTTTTTTAACGCACCCAGAGAATGACTTCGTTAACGGCCATAACTTGGTCGTTGATGGTGGAATGAGTAAAAAAATGATTTACCAAGACAGTTTTCTAGATTAAGAAAAGCCCCATCTCTATCGACTAGGAATGTTCTGCAATAGCGCGTTCCTAGTCTTTCATGTCAACAAAAATTTCCCTTTCTGATTTAAATTGATTCCTTATTGACCGATTTTATAAGTTTTTATCAACTAAAGAGTTATAAAATCATTGGTTCTGATTTGGCGAGTTGTAGCGATATATCAATGCTTTGAATGCTACCCCCCTTAAATCCTGCCTTACATATTGTTTTTCTTCATGGTCGTAATAGGCATTTAAAAAACTCTTCGCTCGAAAGATGCCGACTGTAATCACATTCGCTTCGCTAAACTTTTCTGCTGATTAATTCGCCTTGATTAATCCTGGTTTTTCTTAACTAGCTGATTTGGAAAGTAGAAGTAAGTATGTCGAAAGATTTTAGTCGTTTGATTCGCTCCTTAGGTGGTGTGTTTTTGTCGTTCCTAATGGTATTGATTGCTATGCCTGCGAAAGCGGATATAGCCGGGCTTGATGTCCAATTGTCACCGGTAAGTGGCCAATACGATAACGGCAGCCAGATTGAATATACATTGACCTTAACCAACACCTCTGGTTCCACACTTTCCGGGTTAGAGGTCAATGATGAGATCATGAACATCATGACTTCCGGTGATTCCGGCGGTTCAGTGAATGCATTTGAAAGCGCAGAGATCTCCGCGTCCGCTTCTTTTCTATCTTCTGCTGGTGACTACGACAGAAATGGAAATCTCGCCGCGACCAACGTAAACATTCGAAACAACGGCACGGTGTCCTACACCATCAAAGCAACCGTTTCTGAGCAGGCGGCGGGTGATATTAACAACGTTGCCAATGTTCGCTCTGGTGCGCTTTCACGAGAAGACTCAAACACTACTACCCACCAGAGAGTGGTGTATGAGCACAGCATCGATCTTTCTGCGTCGGTTGATAAATATGGCGCAGGGCAGGCTCTGGTTTACACCCTAAAAGTATCGAACACAGGCTCTGCAAAAATCCAAGGTATGACGGTTACCGACCTTGTAGCAGATATTGAGGCCGAAGACATCAATGGTGCAATGATTTCAGCCTTTACGTCTGTCTCAAACAGTTCTTCTAATTCGGGTTCAGGGAGTAATGCGGGGACGTTCTCAACAAGCGGTAACTTGGATGCGAAGGATGTATCTATCGCAGTTGGTGGTTCAGTCACCTATACCATTCGAGGTCAAATCGATTCAACGTTGGTCGGCGACATCATCAATGACAGCGCTGAAGCAAAAACACGTGACGACAACCAATCAGCTGGTGGCATCACAACGCCGCCAAAAGACGCTGATGTCACACTCTCGCACTCGCTCAACAAAACGGACGATTATCTCGTTAGCGAAGATTTCTCATACACCATCACAGTGCGTAACGCTTCTGGTGCAGGTATCGCTCACAACTACACTGTTCAGCAGTTGATGGACTCGTTGAAGTCGGATCTAGGCAACGACATCAGTAACGACAAAAATGCCGACGACACAACGGGTAACCCGTACTCGACTTGGACCAATGAAGTAGTATCGATTGGCTCGAACAGCCTTTCTGAGCTACAAGCATCGGGCAAGCAAACCGACAAATCACTCGACGATAAAGTGTCTATCTACCCTGGTGAAGAGATCGTTTATTCCATTGTGGTGCATGCAAGTCCCGTTTCTATCGGTAAGATCCCTCAGTTGGAGGCGAAAGTTCTTAACGATGAAGGCGGCGCTGATTCAGCTGGCGTGCTTGCAAATACGCTAAACACGGAAGATGTTCTCGATTCATCATCGAGCCAAATTAAACGCAACAAGCGAACCAAAGACACGACGTATGTGCCAGGTGTTTCTGGTGAGAATGAAGTGGTTTACGACATCGAAATCTCGAACGCGGATTCAAAATACTTTGCCAATGATGTCATCGTGTTAGATAAGTTTGCGTGTAACGTCACTGAGCAAGTTGATGGTTCGTCTGGATCTGCTTTTTCTGAATGGAAACTTGAAGTCGCGGATAGCCGTGGCGAAGGCTCTAACTACGGCTCTTTTGATTATGGCGCTTGGACCACCGACGATATTGACCTAAAAGTCGATTTGGCTCCTGAAGGTTATGTTCGTTACAAGTTGACGGCAAGAGTGGCGGACGACAGTGTAGGTCAGATTGTTGATGATGGCACAGATGCGGGACTTTGTTTGGGGGATAACCTAGGCGAAATTGGTTCTGGTGTTCAAATGCCAAACTCAAACTTAAAAGTTCAAAAAGAAGTAGACTCTCGCTACTACTCGTCGGGTAGCACCCTAAACTACACCATCACAGTAGAAAACAGCGGTGAAGGATACGCGATCGATGTACCTGTTTATGATGATCTGGCTTCTGTAACCACTACTTCTATCAACGGTACATCAACTAAAGCCTACGTAAGTTGGGTGGTAACGGCGACCTCTTACGATGAGGATGGCAATGTTTCCACAAACAGTAAGCCGGGTTTTACGGGCGAAATTGCAGGTAATCAGAGCAATAAGAACATCCTAGATGTAAGTGCGACGGTTGCCCCTAAAGAAACCATCATTTATTCGATTGCTGCAGTAGTTAATCCAATTGCGGATGATGAAATCCGAAACGAAGTTGAAGTGGATGGCAAGCTTTATTCGGATCGAGGCTCTTACCCTCGTGATTACTACCTAGTGTTGGATAAGCGCGTAGATGGGAATGATGAACAAAACTGGTACACCAACACGACTAATGAAGTGACTTATACCATCAGTGTGACTAACCCTGAAGGCAATGGTTTTGCTTCCAATATCGAAATTAAAGACGACATCAGCGCAATAGAGGCAGAACTGCTGGAGCCTGCTGGTGCGATGAAGAAAGTCTTTACCTCGTGGACTATTTCAGCAGATATTGAGGCGGATTCGCCTTGGTTAAAAGTCGCCGCTGACGCCGGAGACTTTTCTGATAACAACGATCTTGATGTTATTGCTCAAATCCCACCGGGTGTAACCATCAAATATACCATTGTTGGTACTCTTGATCGCAGTGTTGATTCTGAGATCCTGTGGGGATCGTTCTCTAACACAGCAACCGTCAAGTCGACTGACGCAGAAGATAACATCAATCTAGCGGATTCAGTCTCGACGCATCCAAACGAGCCAAATCTTGTTGTGGCGAAAACCGCTCAAAACACCGATTTTATTGTTGGTGAGCGTGCAACGTTTGACATCTACATCTACAACCGTGGAGTGGGTTACGCCAATGATGCAACCGTTAAGGATGACATCGAAGCGCTGAACTTCTTCTCGAGCTGGTCTATAACAGGTTCAACAAACACCGATGAGCCAGGCTCACGCTACGGTGACGTTTCAGACAACGAAAACATCGATACTGACGTTGATATCACTCCGGGAGGGTGGGTGCATTATGAAGTGTCTGGTATCGTCAAAAATGATTATCCACACGACCAAGTTTCAAACCGTGTTGATGTTTATGACCCATTGACGGACCGCGACCACAGTTCTTCTGCTCAAATCGACAATAAAGACAGCGCGTTTGATATCAATGTCTCAATTACAAAGACGACAGATGTCGTTCGTTATACGCCTGGTGAGTACCTTGAATATACGATTTTGGTTAAGAACAGTGATGAAGAAAATGTGGCAGAGGTGGAGCTTAGAGATGAACTCTCTAAGGTTTTTACAACTCTTGCTAATGACAAAGATGGTTATGTCGAAGATGTTGCAACTCAACAAGCCTTTGAACACTGGTTAGTTGATACTGGCAGCGGTTATGGAAGTGAATCGACTAATGATGTAAGAGTTCCTTTATCTCTTGCTCCTACTGAGTTGAAGACGATAAAGATCAAAGCTCTAGTCAAAGATAATGCGGTCTCTAATGGCGTGGAAGCTGGCAATCTAAATGTTATTCGAAATGAAGCTTTACTGCTCGATATGCGAGATTCTGGTTGTACGACCGATTGTGAGTATTTCAAACGTGCCGTTGCTGAAAACCATCAGGTTTACAACAATGGTGATGTTTTCCGTACCACTAACATCAACCGTTACTCTCCTGGTGATGAGCTGATCTACACCTTCAAGTACACCTCACAAGATGGTAAAGGCTACCGTAATAACGTTGATGTGAATGAATTGATTAATGGTATTTCAGTTCAATTGCAAGATGGCTCAACGGGCAACCCGTTCTATGATCCGACGACAAAGACTAATCAGTTCAGCGTAAGTGTAGAGAAAAGTGATCTTGCGAATGCGGGCACTACAGATGGTACTAAAGACGGTAAGGTCGCTGACAACAATGACATTGTGACCACGATTGATATCGATGAAGGAGAAGATGTCACGTACACCGTGAAAGGGATGATTCGTCCCGATGCGGTGGGTGATATCAGCTATCGTGACACCATTGTTATTCCGAATGATTATCACCTGAATTTTGACAAAATCACTGATGAAACGGTTTACGAGCCGGGTAAAACGGTTACGTATCGTTTGATCATCGAGAATGACGGTAAAGCCAATGCCGATGACATTCCTATTGTCGATAATCTTGAGGATATCACGGTAGATCTCGTTGATGGCAGTACAGGTGATGCATACGTTACTTGGGACATTACCTCAAAGGCGACCGGTGACAATAAAGAGTACGTCGACGCAGGCGCAGGTGCTGGCAATGTTTATACCTCCAGCGACAGTAACCTAGACGTATTGGCTGATATTCCAATGGGGGCAACCTTGGAATATGAAGTGGTTGCGACTGTTAATGACAAAGCGCAAGGCGAAATCGTCAACTTGTTAAAGGTTGATGGCGACAGTATTGCTCACAGTATTAAGCAGACTGTAAACAAAGTTGAGTACGAGAAAAATATTCTAGCTTTCTATGATGTAGATAGAAACAAGCTAACTGGTGCAACTCACTACATGCCAGGTGGTTACGTTGAGTATGAAATTCTGATCGAAAACATTGCCGAGGCTCATGTCGATGATATGAGCCTACGTGATGACATTGATGAAATTATGACGGACTACTATGACGGTAGTCGAGGCCCTACATTTGTTGAGTGGACGATTACGACAGATACCGATCGTTCTGGTATCTCTGATCCAGATGTAGATGGTGCCATTGTCACAGGCACACCTATTACAGATCCTATCAATACTCACGTCGATATTGCAGCCAAAGACTTCGGCGGTTTCTTAACTACGCCTCATGTCCGCTATGTGATTCTTGCGAAGATCAGCCCAAAAGCGGTAGGTACGTTTACTAACCGAGCGTTTATTGATGAAGATGATGGCAACAAGCTAATTGCGGTGTCTCCTCCAGCGTCAATGGCTGATCCGGAAATCAGCTTCAATAAGAAAGCCTTCTCTGATGCTGGATTCGGTACAGAGAAAACGACTTACTCGCAAGCATCGGGTGAGAGTGAGGTTTACTACCGTATTCAGCTGAAAAACAACGGCTATGGCACCGAGTATGGCTCTCATATAAAAGACACCATCTCAGCGATTCAAACCCGTATTGCGGAAGATAATTCGACGGCGGGTGGCGATCCTGTCGGCCAACCATTTAATGCGGGCTGGGAAGTGAGTTTGGCGAAAGATGCAGCACCAGACTCGATTACCGAGGCAGTTGGTTTTGTCGATGGTTCTCGTATTGATATCGACAATGACATTGTTATCGCTCCTCAGGAATCATTGACGTTCACCATCCATGGCACCATCCGTGAAGATGCGTTGGGAGATATTCAAAACACCGCGAACTACGATGGCAAAAACCGCACGGCTACATTGCTGCCTTTGGCGAACAACATCAATGTGGAAAAACGCGTCGTGTCTATTAATGGTACGCCTTTCACCTCAGGAGATACTTACATTCCGGGTGACGAAGTGGAGTACGAGTTCGTCGTTACTAACCCAGAAAACGGGTGGGCGAACGATGTGCGTATTCAAGATACGGTGACCGATATTGGTGTTGAAGTTATTGGCGGTACAACCAAACCGGCGTATGCCTCTGGTGACATCAGCCATACGGTGAGTAATGGAATCGACGCGAACATTGATACCTATGTTCCGGGTTACAGCGTAGCCGGCAATCTCGATATCGAAGTGGATATTGCAGCTGGCGAAGCGTTGACCTTTAACCTGACAGGTACAGTGAGAGACGACGCGCTGGGTGAGATTGAAGCGAACCGAGTGACCGCTGATAGTAAGTCGGATTCGTCGGAACCTATTCCACCTAAGCCTTCAGAAATCAACTACTTCAAGACGCTAGAGTACACCGATGGCGATTCCGCGAGTTGTTCGGTTCCTTCTAGTGATGGCAGTGGCTGTACTTATGCGCCTCGCGGTGATGTTGAGTATCAAGTAACCCTTGAAAACACGGGCGATAGCATCGCTAATGACGTTCGTGTTATCGATGCCATCAACAATATTAATACTTCAGATGGCACAGCAGCATTTACGCAATGGTCAACGTCGATCGCAGTTGAGCCGGCGGGAACCTACGACGTCCAGGGTAACTACAACGGTAACGTACCATTGAATGCCACAGTAGACCTTCGACCTGGAGAACACATTGTTTTTGATGTGAAAGGGACGGTGGCTGCTTCTGCGACAGGTTCAATAACCAATACTGCACAAGTCAATGGCGACAACACGAACGATATTGTTCTGGAAGCTGGCCGATCTCAGTACTTAATCGATAAATGGACCGATACTCCTCAATATGTACCGGGGGGCACAGTTAACTACTACATCGATATTACCAATGACGATGTAAGTACCGGCTTTTTTGGTCTGCTGGATGACATTAACAGTTTTGAAGTTGAAACAGTTGATGGCTCTATGAAGCCTGCTCTAGAAGAATGGACTCTGGATTATGAAGTGTTGTTTGATTCTGCACCTTCAGATCCTGCGGCAAATGATTTCTCCGAGCTAGATAAGCTCGTTGGTGTAACCAACCCGGATATCAATATTCCAGCGGGCTCAATAAAAATGGCAGGACGTGATGATGCAGGTACTGGTGGTGGTGATAAATACACCGTCATTCGTATCCACATACGAGGTAAAGTTCGTGATGATGCCGTAGGTCGTTTTACCAATACCGCTTTCCTTCTTTATGGTCTGGGTAGTAAACGAGCGAAGCTAACACAAGGCTACATCACACCAAAACCGGGCCAATTGGAACTGACAAAAGAGACGACACCGATTGCGGAGCCGGATGCGAAATACCAACCGGGTCAGCCTGTAGGGTACAAAATCACGTTAACTAACGTCGGTGAAGGTTACTTGGTAGACCAAGTGCTGGTGGATCGCATTGATACCATTATGACTGATGTGGCGAACAGTACCGACAAAGCACAAGCCTTTACGGGTAAATGGGTGATCAGTGATGAAGTACTGGGTGGTAGTGGCGATCCTTTGCTGAACGCTCGTAAAAACGTGATCGATACCGATCAAGGTTACAGCGCGACTTACAGTATCCACCCTGGCGATAGTTACTCTTTCGTTGTGACGAATACCGTCAACGACAAGGCCAAAGGCAACATCACTAACCTAGTTAAAGTGGACAGTGATGGCACAGACTACACAGCGGAAGCGACGTATTTGCCTGAAGACGCACAAGTCACGTTGGCGAAAGAAGTCGACAAGCTTGAATACCTACCGGGTGATACGCTGACTTATACCGTGACGGTTAAGAACAACGGCTTAGGCTGGGCGGAAGCCGTCGAGATTGAAGACACATTGAAGTCGATTGAAACGACACTTGCTGGCGGTACCACAGGAAAAGCGTTTGACCCAAGTTCAATTCAGATTTCAGCGGTCTCAACAACGGGTGAAACACCAGTTCCAGCACCAACAACAGGTGAAGATCTGAAAGAGACGCTGGATATCGCTCCTGAAGATACGATCGTTTATACCATTCAAGCGACAACGGTAGCCAATGCGACGGGTGACATCACCAATACAGCGAGTACAACGTTTGAAGGGAATACAACAGAAAAAAGCGCAATCAGTACACCGATCCTCGCGACGGTATCCATCGACAAATCGGTAGACACGCCAACCTATGAAGTGACGAAGCTGATCAACTACGACATTACGGTGAGTAACACGTCATTGGCGTTTGCTTCTGGTGTTGAACTGAAAGACATCATCAGTGACATCGATGTTGACACCACCAGTGGTAACAAAGAGTCAGCGTTTATGTTGTGGGAAGTGACGTACGAATCATCGGATGAACGCACGGTTGTGACACCAAAGACGTTTGAGCTGAGCGACGATATTAATGCAACCATGGATATTGCGCCTGAGAGTACCGTGACCTTCCGTGTGAAAGCGCTGATCCGTACCACAGCGATTGGTGAGATCAGCAACACTGCCACCGTCACTTACAACGGTGTTTCTCAAGATTCAACAGCGATTATGCTGCCGATGGATCCCGATTTTGTTGCCACCAAAACAAACGTTCAAACCGAATACGAACCTGGTGAGGAATTGGAGTTCTTGATCACCATCGAGAACACCTCGAATAACTACATCACCGATTTGAGCGTGGTGGATGACATGTCGTCTATCCAAGTTGGTTATTACGATGGTACGACAGGCCCTGCGTTTGTTGATGGTTCAACATCGCTTGAGGTTGAATCACAAACCATAGGCAGCAATGTCGAATCAGTTAGCCCGATAGAATACAGCGTGGATATTGCACCAAAAGGTAAGGTGGTATTCCGCGCGAAAGGCACGGTTGTGGATTCAGCGACTGGAGCTATTGTGAACACCGCGCAAGTCGATGGTGGGGATGTGATCAGCCCTCCTGTTCAGAGTGTGAGTGCGGTTGTGCAAGCTGAGCTTTACACCGACGCACCACATTACGTGCCGGGTGAAAAAGTGGAATACCACCTAGTGATTGAAAACATTGGACGTGGTATTGCGAAGAACGTTGCTATCTATACCCAGTTCAGTGAATCCATGGGTGATTACATCGATGGTTCTCGTGACAAAGCCTTTGATGATTGGACGTTAACGGCGGATTGGCAGGGTGCTGAAACTCAGCCGGGCGATTATGAAGACGATAAAGATCTATTCACCATCGTTGATATCGCACCGGGCGGTAAGATTGATTACACCTTCACGTTGACCGTCAATGAAGACATGCTGACCAACATTGATGTACTCGGTTACTACTTAGATCTGACGTGGAATCCGGCTGCAATGGCGCGCTCAAAAGGCATGATGCCGTCGCCAACCTCAGTGCAGGGTTCAGCAGACCAAGTCGCAGCGTTGGATTTACCGCCTGTTCCTGCTGAGCTTGTGGTCGAGAAGCGTTCTGATAAGCCGGAATACACACCGGATGATGATTCCGTCACTTACTACTTAGCCGTCACGAACCAAGGTGATGGTAACGCGGCCAATGTTCGTCTAACCGATGAAATCAGTGAGCTGCAAAATGAAGCGGGCAACAAAGTCTTCACTGACTGGACGATTGAAGGTGTCGAAGTAGACGACAGCGGCAGCGTGATTGATCGCCACACCTTCCCGGCAAGCGAAGATTTGGACTTAACGGTCAACCTTAAGTCGAAAAAACGTAATGCGTTTGCCTTTGAAGTTGTGGGCACGCTAGGTAAAGGTTTGGATGACGACATCACCAACACCTTTACCGCGACAGAAACCGACGGTACACAAACCAGTGACAGCGTGACCACGCACATCAAGAAGATCCCAGATAACAGTGGTGAACTTCTGCTAACGAAAGCGGCGTTGCAAGACACCGCGCAAGTGGGCGATGCCGTGGAATACGAAGTGATCGTGGAAAACAACAATGAATCGTACTTCAAAAACGTCACTGTGGAAGACCGTTACCCTGGCGGCTTCAAGTACATTCTTGATACATCGGAAGTGGTGTTGAGTGGCCCAGATGGTGAGTTTGGTAATGAAGACGACCGAGTGTTGACGATCGAACCATCAGACACGGGCAAGTTGCTGTTTACCTCATTGAACTTCGACCCTGGCGAGAAGCTACGTATCCGTTATCTACTGCGAGTTTCCGTTGGTGCGACGTTTGGTGACTACATCAACACCGCGGTATCGAAAGTCGATGGCCTTGCGGTATCGAACGAAGACAGTGCCAAAGTAACCGTAGAGCCGGACAAGGTATTTGATACCTCATCCATCATCGGTAAGGTGTTTGAAGACCACAACAAAGACGGTTTCCAAGCAGACGCGACGGCATTTGATGTGGAATTGATTGCCAACTTGCCTACACAGGACTACATCGCTGGCTCTACAATCGTCGTCCGCGATGGGAAAGAGCTGTCGGTTAAGGATGAGCAAGACAATGGTCAAGTGATTTCAGCCGCGCAAGAAGGTGTTGAATTGGGTGATCTTTGGGGCCACTCGATAAACCGCACCATCTCTGAAACAAAATCTGTCGCGATTCAATTCAAAACACGTACTCGTGAAAGCTTTGATTTTACCGTCACATCGGACGGTGGCTCCCGCATCGAGTTTGATGCGCAAGGCCAAATCAAGTTTGCTCATGAATCAGACAAAAAGAACGGCCTAAGTGCAGAGAATCTTAACGTCACAAGAAACCTCTATCGAGATGGCGATGCCTACTTGTGGGAAATCGTGATTGAGAACAAAGGGGTTTATGAAGACGGGATACCAGGTGTCAAGCTGATGACGGTGGAAGGCATCGTCATTCATACAGACCAGTACGGACGCTACCACGTGCCCGACCAATGGGTGCTGAATAAGAAAGGGAAAAACTTCCTAGTGAAGTTAGACACTGACTCGCTACCGACTTCGATGGAAGTGGTGAGCGAAAACCCGAAAGTGTTGCGAATTACCCCGAATAAGCTCACGAAGTTTAACTTCAGTGTTCATCGCAAAGCGAAAGACACCGAGCAAGAGTAGTGAGTCATTAGAGCAGTATCTGGAATTTGTATGAAAGTATTTAGCAAGTCTCGTTTAGCTACCTGTATTATTTCTGCCATGCCGATGATGGGCATGGCAGCCGATACCAGCAAGTTAGAAAAACTCGAGTCAGAGACCACTGATATCTCGGTCGAAACACCAAAACAAGAAGACGACGCATCGCGTATTTATTTAGACCAAGGCGCAATTTGGGCGAGTCGTGATATCACGCGATTTGACCCAGTGCTGGATGTGAGCGTTAGTGATGAGCTGGAGGTGGAAGAGGGTACGCTGCGCGATAGCGTTGGTTTCACCATTACCACTAACTACAGCTACTACATCAAAAAATACCAACTTGAAGTTTATCGCGTGGGCGACTTTGGTTTGTCCGAGCCGATTGCTGTGCTGGAAGGCGATAAGTTGGCCAACGATTTTGATATCAACTGGGATGGTGCTACAGATGTAGACTACCAGTTTGACGTTGGTGGCCAGCTGTTGTTCCGACTAAAAGCATGGGACAAAGACGGCAATATGGATGTCACTACGGTTGGTGTGACGGATCTCGTTCGTCCGGATGCAGAAGTTGACATCGACCGAAACGACAACGAAGACGAAGAAGGCAAAGGCCGCAGCTATGGCCAAGCTAAGTTGATGCGTCACAACATTCCGACCGACGCAGGTCTGGCGAAGTTTATTGGTACCGGCCTTAAAGGCGTTGATAAAGTCATCATTGGTGAAGACGAATTCGACGTTGAAGATGGCAACTTATACGCCGAGCAGTATCTACCTACCGACGCGTACGTATTCCCAACCAAAGTCGTGTTTGATAATGGCGATGAGCGCCGTTACCAACTCTACGTGCGTATCCCAGACACTTACTATGCACAAACTGGTTTGGCGGATTTGTACATCGGTAAGAACAACGTATCAGGCAACAGTGCAGCGCTTGGCGTTGATGATCAATACCAAAACGACATCTACAACCAAGGTCGTCTGGCGTACTTTGGCCAAGGTAAGTTTGGTGACAAGCTGCGTATTACTACCCACTTTGATACCAAAGAAAGTGAATTGAAAGACATGTTTAAGCACCCGTTTGCATCGGAAGATTCAGACGTGTTTGACATTCTGGAAGACGATGACGAGTTGTACTACGGCAACTATGGCGACAGCTCAAACATCGAGAAAGTGGTCAATACCAAAGGCAAAGTCTACCTAAATGTAGAGTACGACAAGTCGCAGTACTTGTGGGGTAACTACAACACGGGTGTCACAGGCACAGAAACCAGCGATTACAACCGTAGCTTATATGGCTTTAAAGCGGACTACCGTACTCGCGATACCACTCAATACGGTGAAGACCGATTGAACATCGTTGGTTTTGCAGCAGAAGCAGATTCCCTGTACGCACACGATGAATTTTTGGGTACAGGTGGCTCGCTTTACTTCTTGCGTCACGGCGAAGCCGTACCAGGCAGTGACAAGGTTTACGTTAGGGTCGTGGATGAAAGCGGCTTAACGCAAAACGAAGTGCCACTAGAGCCGGGGCGTGACTATGAATTCGACCCATACCAAGGCCGAATTATCCTGACCAAGCCGCTAGACAACATCATGTCTGACAGCTTCGGCAGCGTAATTGAAGGTAACGACGATTACGAAAACTATCTGGTTGTGGACTACGAATACGTACCACAAGGCTCTGACTCACTGGATGCGATGTCTTACGGCGGCCGTGTGAAAGGCTGGGTGAATGACTACATCGGCCTTGGCGTCACCTACGCGACGGAAGAAAAAGACAACCAAAACTACCAAGTTTACGGCTCTGATTTAACGCTTCGTGCGACGGAAGGAACGTTCATTAAAGCGGAATTCGCTCACAGTGAAGGTCGACAAACCGAGTCGAACTTTGTCTCGTACGATGGTGGTTTAACCTTTACGCCAATTGGTGACAGCCTAGAAGATCGCGAAGGTGACAGCATTCAAGTGACAGCCGTTGCGAACTTGTATGACTTGGCGCCGAGCATCTTCGGCGCGGTCGGTAACGACGTCAAACTTTGGTACAAAGACAAAGACGCCGGTTACAGCTACGCAAGCAGCAGCGACGACCTTGAGCAAGAAGCTTATGGGGCGGAATTGCGCCTGCAAGCCACTGACCGTATTGCTGTTTTATCGCGTTTTTCTGCCAACGAAGAGCGTGATATGGATGGCAATCTGAAAACAGATTCTGAGACCATTGAGCTAGAAACCCAATTCAAACTGACTCAGCACATCAAGCTATCGGCAGCAGGCCAACAGGTGGATGAGCTCAACCAAGCCGATGAGCAAAGTAACGCAACCTTGGCGGGTTTACGTTTGGATTACATGTGGGACAGCGACAACAGCGTGTATGTCAAAGGCCAAACCACCATGAACCAATCGGACGACTACGACGATAATGACAGTGTTTCTGTGGGTGCTGAGTTCCGCGTGTTGGAAGACTTATCACTGGGCGGTGAGTACACCACTGGTGATCGTGGCGAAATTGCCGAAGCGACGGTGACGTATGATGTTTCTGACGACCACTCTACCTATGTTACTTACGTAGATGACAACTACGAAGGTGAAAACAACGTGATTGTCGGTCAACGTGCTGACTTGACTTCAAGTGTGGATTTCTACCAAGAGAACCAATTTGTCGATGAAAACGATGGCCACGGCCGTATCGACTCCTACGGATTTGGTTACGACGTGACGGACGATGTCGAAATGGGCATTGGTTATCAACAAGGTGAAATCGAAGACGATGAAAACCAAGTCACTGAGCGACAATCCGTCAGCTTGAATGCGTCAATCGATTTGGATGACATCAACTTGAGTCACAAACTGGAATACCGTGTCGACAAGAACGAAGACGATCCTGATGTCGCACAGCGAGAGCTGGAGCAGATCGTGACGACCAACAGTTACACGCATCGCTTAACGGAAGAGCACACCTTGTTTGGTAAGTACAACTACTCGATTACTGAGAGTCAAACCACAGGTGAGACCATGGCGCGCTTTGTCGAGGCAACAGGTGGCTTAGCATACCGTCCAATTTACAACGACCGTCTGAACTTATTGAGCCGTTATACCTACATTGCGGATTATGACCAACTAGACCGTGATGTGGATTACCAAGATGAAACCAGCCAAATCATCGAAGTCGAAGCGATTTACAGCATCGATGAAAACTGGGATGTCGGCGCGAAATACGCACATAAAGACAAAGAAGAAGTCTTTGCGCGTGAATCCGGTAAGAACGAAATCGTCAAAAGCGACATTGACCTGTATGGCTTAAGTGCTTCTTATCGAGTGATGAAAGAGTGGGACGTCACAGGTGAATACCACTGGAAAACGGATACCTTAAATGATGAGTTGGAACATGGAGCCTTGGTGTCAGTGAATAAGCACATTGGTAACAACTTCAAAGTCGGTATTGGTTACAACTTCTCTGCCTTTGATAGCGACTTAACCAACGATGATGACTACGACGCACAAGGCGTATTCATCAACTTGGTTGGTAAGTTATAACCCCATCCGTGAATGAGTGAGAGGAATTTATGAAAACAACCCTTCGTCTTCTTGGTGGGGTAGTGGGCACGCTGCTTATCGCTGGTTGCGCCACCGATACTTACGTAAGCCAAGAGAACCGAGACAAGTTTACCGACTTGGACGTATCGAAATTCTTAATCAGCGAATGTTTAGCGCCAGAGCGAGAAATTCACATTGCTGTGGCAGAGCACTTTGCTTTTGATAAGTACAACATTCGAGACGTAGATGCGACGAGTTTGAATGCCTTCGTGCATGAAATCGAAGGCTTAAGCGGTCGAATTACCATTGTTGGTCATACCGATTACAAAGGCTCACTGGAATACAACGAAGCCTTGTCACTGCGCCGCGCTCAATCAGTGGAGAGCTTCCTTAAAGAAAAACTTAATCCAGACCATTATGACTGGGAAGTGAAGTATTTTGGTGAAACGCAACCATTAGCGCTGGGTAAAACCGATCAGGATCGTGCTGAAAACCGCCGTGCTTTTGTGGTGTTCGAGGAAGCGCAAAAATATGAAGAAATGCCATTTTGTGAGCCACCAAAACCGGAACGCAAAATCTACATGGCGATGACACCGCACTTTGATTTCGACAAGTCACAGCTGAAGCCGGAAGATTTAGCCAAATTAGACAGCTTCACAGATAAGTTGCAAGGCTTGCAGGGCAGTATTCTTGTTGCGGGTCATACTGACCAAATTGGTTCGCTGTCATACAACGAGAAGTTAGCACAGCGCCGGGCATCTGAAGTGGTGAAGTATCTGAAAACCAAAATCGACCCATCGCAATTCTTATGGGAAGTGAAATCGTTTGGTGAGCTACAACCGGCAATTAATAAGCGCTCCAAAGAGGCCAATGCCCTTAACCGCCGAGCCTTCATCGTATTCAAAGAAGGTTTGATAGAGCAACCAACCATCCAACCTAAACAATAATCAATAAAGCCAGCCGAGGATGAAAGTACTAAGGCTGGCTTTTTACCTTTCTTCCGTATTCAACTCCATTTCTGGCTATCCCTCTGCTTGTTCAAATGTTGGTAAATCTACGTTCATTGAAATAAAACCACTCTTCCATAACACCAATTTTTTTCATTTATATTTCCATTAGTTGCGTTTGTTTAAATGATGAATATTCAATTTAAGTATCATGATGCGCAATATAATAATCAGATTTGTGACCTTCACCTGAAAAATATATAGGAAATCTCTGAGTTTTGGTTAATACCCTGATTTAGCGAACTTTATAGACTAAATTTATCGATGACGTCGTATTAGCTAAAGCTAGGTATATAACTATGAAATGGATTTTGTTGCTTGTAAGCCACACTTTATGTGTTTTGGCTGGTTTTGCCGCCGGTATTTACGCGCTGCCTATTCTTATACAACCCACTTCTCCTGATGTCTCAGTGATCTCTCATTCTTCTGAGGGACTGCTCTATCGTGGAGTCTTTGAACGAGATCGCATCGACAGTGACTTTTTGCATTGGGGGCAAGGAGATATCTGGCTAACGGAAGACACCTTGGCTTTTGAAGGTGAGCTTGCTCCGGGCCCAGATTATAAAGTGTACCTCTCTCCGAAATTTGTTGAAACGGAAGCTGACTTCAATCGATTGAAGCCGCAAATGATTAATGTGGGTGACGTGAAAACATTTGACCGTTTTATGGTCACTCTTCCTCAAGATTTGCCTTTAGACAACTACACGACCGTTATTATTTGGTGTGAAACATTTGGTGAATTTATTACCTCTGCGCAGCTTGAATCTGTCGCAAATCTGAACCAGAGCTGATAGCCAAGTAGTTTTAACCAATGCCGAATAAAAAATGACAGAAACGTGACAATGTAAATTCTTCTGTCGACAATATCTCGGCGCCTAGTTTTTGACGCTATTGCTAGCTTAGTCATAAATATCTGAATAATTAATATTTTATATGAGTCGGAAAAGTATTGTGCCAATTGTTCAACGTTATCTAGCCTTGTTTTTGCTTATGTTTTTGCTTCCTTTCAAAGCATTAGCAGCAGGGGAAATTGAAATATCTTTTAGTCCAACATTCGGTCTGCCTTATGAAAATGGACAGGTCATTACATACTCGATTGAAGTTCGAAATACGACGATCAGCACGATCAGTGATGTGTCAGTGACGAATGCCATTTGGGATGTAATGTCTGGATCGAGTAGGGCGTTCAGCAGTGTCAAGATTACGGATACTCACACCTTAGGAACGAATGCAGGTAGTTATTCCTCCAGCAATAGCAATTTGAACGTGAACGGCGCTAACTTATTACCGCTAGGGCGCATTACTTATCAAATTGAAGCAACAGTTGCTGATGATGCCGCTGAAGATATCGTTCTCGGCAACACAGAAGTAAAAGGGATGGTTTCCGGCACAGAAACGACTTTTACAAACACGGACACGATTACTTTCCCCCCTGCTGAATACGATTATCTTCTGGAAGAATATGTTAATCCCGACGAATATGAGGTTGGCGGCACATTGACTTACTCTTTGACGGCAACCAATAACGGTCCTTATGCGGTTAAAGGATTAGATATTGAGCAAGAATTTGCATCTTTAACGGGACAGAAGTTAGACGGTTCAACAGGGGATGCATTTAGCAGCGTTACCATTAGCGCCGTCGCTTCATCGGGGAGCGATGCAGGTAACTTTGCAACAACAGGAGATTTATCGGTCACCGATGCGGAAATCTCTGTTGGTGGCTACATTACTTACACCATCAAAACGACGGTTGCTGCGGACTTAGTCTCTGATATTGATACCCAAGCAAGCTCCACGACTCGTGCTGGTACGGTTGACGGCAATCCACTATCAACGCCTCCAGCTGATCCTGATATTGAACTTGAACACACGTTAAACTCGACATCGCCATACCTAATTAACGATGAAGTTGATTTTGAATTGAAGGTGAGTAATAACGGCGGTGCGATTGCTCATAATTACCATGTAAAACAGAATATTAAAGACTTAGTGAGCCGCAATGGTTTAGCGAACAATTTATCTCCTTCATACGATAACACTGATGTGGATGGAAATCCCTTCACCACATGGGATATTTCAGTTTCAAGCATTGGCAGTAATTCACTTTCTGATTACCAAGGCAGCTCACAAACGGATGTCGACTTTGACGATACCGTTTCTATTTATCCGGGTGAGTCGATTACTTACCAAATTAAAGCAACACTAACACCGATTACGATTGGTACTTTGCAAGGCTTTACTGCTTCGGTGACAGATGAGTCTGGTTCGCTAGTCGAGAGCTCCAGTATTTCCGATACGGTTGACGCAGAAAAAGTGCTGAGTGTGACGGATTCTGATATCTCTATTTCTAAAACCACTTCTGCATCCGAATATGTACCAGGTGGTGAAATTGAGTACGAAATTACCGTTACAAATGGCTCATCAAAATACTTTGCCAATAACCTGTTAGTTCAAGATAACTTGACGTGTGTTGTTACCGAGCAAGCGGGTGGCGCTGGTGACGGGCAGGCTTTCGAAAAATGGAAAGTTGAAGTGATTTCTGGTGAAGACTCGATTGGTTCTGATCCTGGCTCTTTTAGTTATGGAGCTTGGACATCAAGTCCACTCTCGCTGACACCGGACATCGCACCGGGTAAAACCATTAAGTACAAACTTACCGCCAAAACGAATGATACCAGTACAGGCCTCATTCTTGATGACGACCCAAGTTGCTCTAATGATAACGTAACCGAAGAAGGCTCGGGTGTTCAAACTCCAGATGATAACTTACGTGCGAGTAAAGACGTAGATAGCCGTTTTTATTCTTCTGGCCAGACTCTGACTTACACCATTACCGTGACGAACGACGGTGATGGTTTTGCAAACCAAGTTCAGGTACTAGACGACCTTAACTCAGTGAAAACAACCGATATCAATGGCAAAGAAATCAATGCTTATTCGGATTGGACTATCACTGCCGAAGCGTTTAAAGACGATGGCACACCAGCGACCGCTTCAAATACTGGTATCACTGGAGAAGTGAAACACCCTGACAATTTGAATGTCATTGCTACGCTTCAACCTCACTCCTATATTGAGTACACCATTGTTGCTCAGACTAACCCTTTAGCAAATGGCCATATCTCAAACGAAGTAACTGTTGATGGCTCTGTCTATGCCGATCGAGGCTCTGATCCTCGCGACTTTGCGATTGCGCTAAACAAACGTGTGAAGACGAATACTGACAGCGGGTTTCATGGTGAACAGACTGCGTATTCTAAGCTTGATACCGAAGTCACTTACCAAATCAGCTTAAAGAACGATAAAGAAAACGGTTATGCGACAAATGTTGCTGTAAAAGACACCTTATCTTCGATCTCCGCGAAGATATTGGAACCAGATACGACATCAAAACAAGTGTTCAAATCGTGGACGATCAGTGCGGAGATTATCTCAGATGATCCTCAATTGGATGGCAATCCAGCGTACACCGACGTCGGTACTTTTGCGCCAAATACGGATCTAGATACAACGGCACAAATCCCGCCGAATGTTGAAGTGGTTTACACCATCGTGGCACAAATCGACCGCTCAAATGAAAGTGAGATTATATACTCGCGATTTGACAATACAGCAGAAATCAAAACACCGGATTCAACAGTTCAATCATCTGCATCGGATACGGTTATTGTTTACCCTCATGATCCAAAAGTGATTGTTGCGAAAACAACACCTGATGATTCGTTTGTTCCAGGCCAATGGGTTAACTTCAAGATTACCATCGTCAATACTGGGCCTGGTTATGCAAACGAAGTTCGTGTCACAGATGATATTAAGGGCTTGAATGCGTTCTCTGAATGGGAAATAACGGCGTCTACAGATTCCAATAATTCACCTTTTAAAACGGGCAGTTATGCTGGTGAAAAGTCGGGGTATCCAAATAACGGAAATATCGATAGTCGTATCGATATCGATCCTAAAATTAACGGTGTCGAAGGTTACGTTGTTTACAATGTGAGAGGCAAAGTTAAAGACGATTACATAGAAGATGAGATCGCTAATACCGCAGAGATTTACGATCCATCGACGAACTTAAACCAATCCTCTTCTGCCGAGATTGGTGGTACATCAGGGGACTCTCTTAACGTTTCTATTTTGAAAACAGCGGATAAAGTTCGCTTTGTTCCTGGCGATGACGTCACTTATGAAATTCGTGTTTTGAACAATGGCGCGAATGTCGAAAGCGGTCTTAAGGTCGTTGATTTACTGACAGATATTCGTTCTGTTTTGGCAAATGACAAAGACAACCAATATGAAAACTACCCAAACCAATCTCCGTTTGAATACTGGCAGTTTGATTTCGATGATGGCGGCGGTTTTCAATCTCAAACTACCGAAGATTTTATCTACCCACCTGGTGATGCATCGAACACGATGACACTTGCTGCGGGCGAATTGCGTACTTTCCGAATTAAAGCTCGTGTTAAAGACAATGTTATTGGTTCTCAGGATTCAATGGGGAACTTAAACGACAAAATTGAGAATGACGCCTACGTATACCGTGACTTTGGCCAAGTTACTGAAGAATCACATCTTTCTCATCATGAGATGGAGCGAGCTTACAATGGCGGCGATGTGGTGAGGAAGTTACTGGTTAATGGGGTTGAGTCTCGCTTCTATTCGCCAGGTGATACCTTAACTTATCAAGTAACGGTTTCTTCTCAAACTGGTTATGTCAATGACCACGCTGTAAGCGAAAACATTACTGGTGTGACGACTCAGTTGTTGGATGGCTCTTTAGCGACGCCATTTGATAAAGGTTTCACCGTCGATGTTTCGAAAGATGATTCAAATGGTGGCGACGGCACAACCGACGGCACATTGGATGGTACTGTTGCGGATAATAAAGACATCAACACAACGATCGATGTGGCTGGCAAAGATTCCGTTACCTTTGAAGTCGTGGGTGTGGTGCGTGAAGACGCGACCGGTACAATCACTATTGGTGGCATCACGGTGATCCCGAACAGCTATCATCTGGCGTTCAGTAAGACGGTTGATCAATCAAGCTACGAGCCGGGGCAACCTCTAGTTTACCGTTTAACAATCGAAAACGATGGTAAGGGTAACGCATACAACATTCCTGTTATCGACCGACTGTCTAATATCATGGTCGATCTTGTCGATGGCACAAGCGGTAAAGCGTTTGACTCGGGTTGGACGGTTGTTCCAAGGATCGTCAGTGGTAGCTCGTTGGCTATTCTCGATCTGGATGGCAAGATTGCTGATAACGCAGACATCGATACTCATGCCTCTATCCCTAAAGGCACAATCATTGAGTATGTTGTGACGGCTAAGGTGAACAACAACGCCGTCGGTGAGATCTTGAACTTACTTACTGTTGATGGCGATACAGTGAGTGCGGAGACCAAAGCCTCTGCAGAGAAGTACGACTTCTCAAAACATGTCACCAAAATCTACGATCAGGATGGCACTACCGAGTTAAGTGGTGGTTATACGCCGGGTGGCTACATTGAGTATGAAATCTCACTGAAGAACTTAAATAATGTTCACATTAATGAGATGCCAATCAAGGATGAAATCAGCAAGATCCAGACCGATTACTTCGATGGTAGTGGTAAAGGACGTGCATTTGATTCATGGACCATTGTTACCAGTGTTGATTCGAGTGGTATTAGTGATGCGGGCTCTGTCAGTAACAACAGTGATATCGATACGAAGTTCAACCTAGCAGCTAATGAGTTTGCAACAGGCGGAACCTTTGTTACTTACACGATCAAAGCGAAGATCAGTGAGAAAGCGATAGGTCAAATTCTTAACGTTGCAGTGGTCGACAAGAGTCATAACTTACCGTCAGAACCGGTGAACATGCTGCCGGTGAACATTGTTAAGTCGCATAAAGCGTACACTGATACATCATTGGCAACACACAAGACCACATACAACCATACGACAGACGGCGAAAAGATCGTTTACCACTTGCGTATTGAGAACAATGGTAAAGGTTTGGAGTACAACAAATCACTGAAAGAGTTGTTCTCAAATGTCAAAGTACGTGTTGCTCAGAATGCAGCTGGTGAATCTGACTCACAAACGCTACCTGCATTTGATCAATATGGTTGGACAGTCACCGCTACCACATCCGGTGAAGCGACTACTCTGATTGATGGCTACACTGGTGGTGCGAATGCAGATATCGATATTTCAGTACTTTCGATCGCGCCGGGTGGTTGGATTGACTTTGTCATGGAGTCACAGATCCGCCAAGATGCGCTCGACCAGATTGTTGCGACACCGAAATACAACGGCAGTAACTTCAATTCCGCGAAAGTTACGCCTGAGGGCAGTAATCTGTCGGTGAGCAAAGAAATTGTCTCAATCGATGGCAAATCTTATGTATCCGGTGACACCTACAAACCTGAAGATGAGGTCATCTACAAATTCACGGTGATCAACACCGAGCCCGTGTGGCGTGACCAAACCGTGATCCAAGATATTGTCTCTAACGTTCGCGTTGAAGTGATCGGTGGGACGACGAAATCAGCGTTCTCAGATACGGATATATCTCATGCTTTCACTTCAACAGGTACAACGGGAACCCAAGACACTTACATTGAGTCTTATGATGCGACTGATGATCTTGACCTACTAGTCGATATCGCTCCGGAAGAAGTCATTGAGTTTACGGTTAAAGGAAAAGTTCGCCCGGACGCTCTTGGTGATATCGATGGCAACACGGGTAAGGCTGGGAACCAAAGTGATACCACGGACGTAATTCCACCAGTTGTGCCTGTACTGAACTTCGAGAAGTCAGTTCTGAGTACAACTGCAGACAGTGGTACATGTACTTTCCCATCAACGACTGGCACAGGCTGTCACTACAACCCGAACGGTCAAGTTCAATATCAAGTTAGCGTGACCAACGTGGGCGACAGCATTACCAATGGCGCGACTATCGTTGATGAACTAAACACCATTGATACATCTGATGGTAAGGCAGCATTCCAAGACTACAGTGTGGCAATCGTGAGTGCGCCTGATGCAGACCGATTCTCAATTACGGGTAACTACCAAGGAACTGTACCACTGAATGCAGCGTTCGACTTGATGCCAGGCGACACCGTTGTGTTTGAGATTGACGGCACAGTAGCGGCGGACGCCACAGGGACCATTACCAATGTGGCCAAAGTCAACGGCGTTGATAGTAATGCCGTCGTTCTAGATCCTGGTACGTCGAGCCTGATTGCTCAAAAATCAACGGACACACCAACTTATACTCCAGGTTCAGAAGTTCGGTATCAAATGCGTGTTCGCAACGAGACTGCAAATAACGAGTTGATTGACATTCGTGACATTATTAGCAATTACAAAGTTGAAGTCGCTGATGGTACAGAGCAAGTTGCTTTAAAGGATTGGACGGTAAGTGCTCAAATTATCACTGATGGTAATCCGGCTTACACAGACATTAGTAACCTTAACTCTGTAGCTCCAAACACGGATATTGATGTGACGGTTCAGATGGGTGGTAAAGCGGCCGATGATACTTATACTGAAATCCTAATCGAAGTCATTGGTCATGCTCGCGATGATGCAGTTGGTGAGTTTACTAACCAACTACAAGGCAAACTAAATTCAGGAACCAATTACTTCACCTACAACCTGAAAGAAAAAGTTATCATCCCTGAACCGGGAACACTTACCGTTTCGAAAGTCACTTCAATTACCCCCGCGATTTACCATCCAGGCGATACCATTGGCTACGATATCGAGGTGAAAAACACAGGTACAGGTTATGCGACCGATGTCCTGATTTCTGACCTTTGGAAGACGATTCGTGCTGAAAAAGCGGGTGCGACCTTACCAGTTCGTGCATTTGATTCTTGGTCAGCGACGTCAGTGAGTGTTGACGGTACTGATCCAACATTGACTCAGCCCATTGCAGGCTCTGAGGTGACTGGCGACAATGGTTATCAGATTCGCTACAACATTCACCCAGACCACACAGTGAAACTTCATGTTGAAGGTGTTGTAAAAGCGGACCTTGTTGGTGATATCACTAACGTAGTGGAAGTGAGCGATTCAAGCGGCTCTCAAACTGCGGATGCGACTTATGTGGCGGCAACGGCTGATCTCACGGTCGATAAAACGGTTGATAAGAGCCAATACGAATCAGGTGACAAGCTTACTTATACCATCACAATTGAAAACACCACAGCCAACTGGGCAAGTGATGTTTCCATTAAGGATCTAGTCAACGACATTACTTCGACCAGTATTACGGGCGCGACAGTAAAAGCGTTTGAGTCTGGCACCATCTTCTTCAATGCGTCTTCACAGACGGGTGACACTAAGTTCCCATCGTCCACGGGTGAGTTTTTAGATGGCAGCTTGGACATCAGTCCAAATGATGTCGTGACCATTACTGCAGAAGGGGAGCTTGACCCAGAAGTAGTGGGCGATGTCACCAACCAAGTTGAAGTGACCTACAATGGTTCGACTAAAACTGCAGAAGCAACCAGCACAGCGACGATCCCAGATTTAACCTTTACGAAAGAGCCAATGGTGGAGTTTTATAGCCCTAACCAAGCGGCAGGTTACATCCTGAAAATTGTCAACGAAGGTAACAGCTACGCGAATGACATCAACCTGAAAGATGAAATTGGTGCGCTCACCGTGAATACCATTGATGGTTCGGCCAACCAAGCTTTCCTACAATGGGCGGTTCAATATGTTACGGGCAGTTCACTGACTACCGTCGATGCGAACTCACTTGTGGTTGACAAGGATATTGATTACAACATCGACCTCGCACCGAACGACACCATCACTCTTTACGTTATTGGCTTAGTGAACCCGGAAGCAACGGGCGACATTGTTAACACCGCAACGTTGAATCACAACAGTAAAGACGTGACGGAAACAGCAACGTTGAAACCACGTCCGGGTGATATCGTTCTTGAGAAAACCACCGATGAGCGTTACTACCAACCGGGTGAGTTCTCCACATTCCGCGTCAAAGTGACCAATAATGGTTCCGGCTTTGCGGCAGATGTAAAAGTCGAGGACATCATTTCTTCACTTGAAGTTGAAACCTCTGGTGGAGCGATAGAACCTGCGTTTAACGATTGGACGATCGTGACCACTAAAGGGGACCCACGTACCAACATAGATACGGTTCCGGGACCAAACGGTGATATTTCTACCAACCTTGATATTGCACCTGGTGACACGGTGGAATTTGCTATTACAGGTACAGTCAACAGCAGTGCAGTGGCCAATATCGTTAACACCGCGACGGCTGAGTTCGGTGGTGCGACTACCGATGCAACGGCTACGCTTGAGACGTTACCTGAAGAAGTTTGGATTGAGAAAACGGCTGAATCGCCAATTTATATCCCGGGTGAAGAAGCGGTATTCCATGTTCGTGTCTACAACGGGACCGATGGCTTTGATAATGATATTGAGCTAGACGACATTCTGTCAGGCATTAAAGCGATCAACATCTACGGTGTAAATGAACGTGCGTTTGAGAGTTGGACTATCGAAACCACTAAGAGTGACAGTCGTACGACTATCACGCCAATGCCAGTCGATAACCAAGATATTCGCTCAGTTATTGATATTGCCCCACATGATATTGTCGAGTTCACCATTACGGTGAAAACCAATCCATTGGCAGCGAGCGAAATTACCAATATTGCCACTGCGGATCTGAATGGCACCACGCAACAATCAAGTGCGACCATCCAGCCTCAATCTCAAGGTATCTCAATCGAGAAAACTGCAGACACGGAATACTATGTTCCCGGCACGGAAGCGACATTCCGCGTTAAGGTGAAGAATGAAGGCACTGTGCCAGCAACGGATGTTGGTGTGAAAGATGCTATCAGCAATATTGACGTTGTTCGACTTGATGGGACGACCGTGAAAGCGTTTGATTCATGGCGTATTGATATCAACAAAGGTAACCCAGAAACAGACATCACCAATATTCCAAGTGTGAATGCCGACATTGATTCGACGCTGAGCATTGCGGCAAATGATGAGGTGGAGTTTGTGATTACTGGTCTCGTAAACCAATACGCCATTGCTGAGATTGAAAACACGGCAAGCGCCACGTTCCGGGGGGATACTCAAGACGCAACAGCGACGCTCTTAGCGATGCCAGAGTCAGTCAAACTTGAGAAAACCGTGGATGACGAGTATTACCGTCCGGGTGAAAACGTCACTTACCACGTGGTGTTAAGTAATGAATCTGGCTCGTTTACCGAAGAGATAGTGCTAAAAGATCTTATCTCTGAGTTGAAGGTGAATACGATTCACGACACCGAAGCGCCAGCGTTTACCAGTTGGAGTATGACAAGCTCATATAATGACGACCGCACCATCGTGTTGCCACAAATTCAGGGCGACAACCTGGATGTGAATAGCCGTGTGATTATTGCGCCAAACGATCAGTTGGACATTGAAATCACGGGTGTCGTAAACGCGGATGCGATGGGAGAAATCACCAACCACGCGTATGCCTATGACAAGTCAGAAAGTGATGTCCTTGCTGATGATTCCGCAACCATCAAACCACTGCCGATCATTTTGTCGGTGACCAAGGTGGCGGATAAAGCGGAATACACCAACGACGACGATGACATTACCTTCACAATGACCGCGACCAACCGAGGTTCTGCCGATGCAGAAAGCGTCAACTTGTTGGATGAAATCGATAAGCTCATTGGTAACAACGGCAATCCATTGTTCACCACATGGAAAGCGACCATCACCGAGCTCAAGTCTGGTGTTGTGGTTTCTGTTGATTCAGATAGCAATGTCGATTCAAACCACGCCATGAAGGCGTATCAAGGTAATGAATACGAAATCGTGGTGAAGGGTGAAATCAACCGAGGTATCGATGACAACTTCACAAACGTATTCACCGCCGCAGCATCGACAGGTGAAACCGCTTCCGCCAATGTGACCATTAAGGTCAAGAAGCAAGCGTACAACGAAGGCATGTTGAAAGTGACTAAGGTTGCTAGCAAGTCAGAAGCGAGCGTCGGTGAAGTTGTGGAATATGAAGTGACGATCACCAACGAAAACGACAACCCATTCACGGGGGTTCGTTTGGTTGACCGCTACCCAGGAGGCTTCGCTTACATCCCTGACTCTACCGAGATGGTGAACAGTGGACCAGATGGTGTGTTTGATACCGCAGACGACATCCAAATTACCGTAGAGCCAACTAAGACCAATCAGTTGTTCTTCGAAGTCGGAGATATGAATATCTATGGCAACGGTGACTCGCAAACTGCAGACGCAATTCGAATTCGTTACCTAATGCGTGTGAGTGTTGGTGCTACCTTTGGCGTTTACACCAACACCGCATGGGCAGAAGCGCCACCGGCAGAAAGCTTCTCTGCACAAAACACCACGACCAACTACGTTGTGAAGTCGAACCTTGCCAGCGCAACGGTCGAAGTTATGCCAGACAAGGTGTTCGATACTGCATCTATCATCGGTAAGGTGTTTGAAGATCATAACGGTGATGGCTTCCAAGCTGATGCCACTGCCGATGATATCTACATCGATGTTGACCTTGCAGAGGGGGATTACATTCCGAATTCCACGTTCATTACTCAAGATGGCGTAGAGACTCAGTTGAAAGACGCGAACGTGAAATTGAAAGGGCAAGACGTTGTGATGTCGAGTGTGGATAAAGGATATGAAGTCGATGAATTGTACGGCTTATCTCGCAACCGAACCATTGAAGGTAGCAACAAAGTGGCTTTCCAATTTAAGACGCGGACCCGCCAAGGCTTCCCATTCAAGGTGACGACCGATAATGGCACTTACATCGAATTTGACATGCAAGGTAACGCTACGACTAAGCACAAAGGAGATAAGAAGAAAGGATTGTCGGCAGAAAATATCGATGTGATACGAAACCTCTACCGAGATGGTGACGATTACCTTTGGGAGATCGTCGTAGAGAACAAAGGGATCTACGAAGACGGTATTCCAGGGGTTCGCTTATTGACTGTCGAAGGCATCATCATCGAGACAGACCAGTATGGTCGATACCATGTACCAGATCAGTGGGTGTTGAATAAAAAAGGTAAGCAGTTCTTGGTCAAAGTCGACACTGACTCGCTACCAACAGGCATGAAGGTAATCAGTGAAAACCCGAAAGTGCGCCGAATCACACCAAACAAACTGACGAAATTTAACTTCAGCATCAAAAGCAGTGGGGATGATTAACCGTTAGCAGCACAGATGCAGGCTGGGTGCGCCCAGCCGACCACTTAAGCGGTTAAGCAGGATTATTTATGATTAGATTGAGACCATCAAAACTGACAATGTGTATCGCGGCTGGGTTGCCGATACTTTCGTTCGCGAAAGACACCAGTCAATTGGAGAAACTTGACAGTGACTCACTGGGTATTGAAGTTAAAGCGCATGAGCAAATCGATAATTCGCGTATTTATTTAGAACAAGGTGCGATCTGGGCAAGCCGTGACATTATGCGTTTTGACCCGGTACTTGACCTGAGCATTAGCAGCGATGTTGAAGTGAAAGATGGTAAGCCACTGCAAGAGATGAGCTTTGCTATCACAACTAACTTCAGCTACTACGTTGACCATTACCAACTGGAAGTATTCCGTGGTGGTGACCGTGGCTTGGTTGATCCTTTAACAGTGGTTGAAGGTCAGCAATTTGCGAACGATTTCAATATTGTTTGGGATGGCACGACCGATCAAGAATTTCAATTTGAATCCAACACGCAGCTGTTGTTCCGTTTAAAAGCCTTCGATAAAGATGGCAATATGGACGTGACGACGGTCGGCGTGATTAACCTAGTTGAGCCAGATTCTGAAGTCGACATCGACAAGAACGACGGCGAAGAAGAACAAAGCCGTAAACTTGGTAAAGCACAGTTGATGCGCCATAACATTCCGACCTCAGCGGGGCTGGCACGTTTCATCGGTACGGGACTAAAAGGCGTTGATAAGGTCATTATCGGCGAAGACGAATTTGATGTTGAAGAAGGTGAGTTGTACGCAGAGCAATATCTACCCGCGGATGCGTACTTGTTCCCGACGCGCATAGTATTCGACAATGGAGAAGAGCGTCGCTACCAATTGTATGTACGTATTCCAGATGAATACTGGGTACAAGCCGGTCTTGCCGATTTCTATATCGGTAAAAATAAGGTGACGGGCAACTCCGCTGCATTGGCAGTCGATGACCAATACCAAGATGATATCTACAATCAAGGCCGCCTAGCGTACTTTGGCCAAGGTAAGTTTGGTGACAAACTCAGAATTACTACCCACTTTGATACCAAAGAAAGCGACGTGCGAGACATGTTTAAGCACCCGTTTGCCTCTGACTCATCCAGTGTGTTCGACATTCTGGAAGACGACGATGAGATGTATTATGGCAACTATGGTGACAGCTCCAACATCTACAAAGTGGTGAATACCAAGGGTAAAGTTTACCTCAACGTTGAGTACGATAAATCCAATGTGTTGTGGGGTAACTACAACACTGGTATTACTGGCACCGACAACAACGACTACAACCGTAGCTTGTATGGCTTCAAAGGCGATTACCGTACCCGTTCAACCACTAAGTTTGGTGAAGACCGTTTGAACATTGTTGGTTTTGCTGCTGAATCTGATTCACTCTTTGCTCACGATGAATTCCTAGGGACTGGCGGTTCGCTGTACTTCTTGCGTCATGGTGAAGTGGTTCCAGGCAGCGACAAAGTGATGGTGAAAGTTGTCGACCCAGACAGCAGCATCACAGTGCAAGAAATGCCGCTGCAATCGGGGCGTGACTATGAAATCGACCCGTATCAAGGCCGCATTATTCTGACCAGACCGCTGAACAACATCATTTCAGATAATTTCGGCACAGTCATCAACGACCAACCAGCATCTGGCTATGACAACTATCTCTCGGTGGACTACGAATACGTTCCTCAAGGCAGCGACGCGCTTGACGCAATGACTGCTGGTGGTCGTGTGAAAGGTTGGGTTAATGACTACATTGGTGTGGGTGCTAACTACCAGACCGAAGAAAAAGACAACCAAGACTACGAAGCGTACGGCACGGACTTAACCTTGCGTGCATCTGAAGGGACGTACTTAAAAGCCGAATTCGGACACAGTAAAGGTCGTCAAACTGATTCCAACTACGTATCTTTCGATGGAGGCTTAACCTTTACTCCGATTGGCAGCAATGCGGAAGATCGTGAAGGTGATATCTACCAAGTGAAAGGCGTGATGAACCTTTATGATATTGCGCCAAATATCTTCTCTGCGGTGGGTAACGATGTTAAGGGGTGGTATAAATCTAAAGATGCGGGATACAGTTACGCAAACCAAGATGACGATTTAGAACAAGAATCTTACGGCACTGAAATTCGCTTCCAAGCGACCGATCGTGTTGCTGTGAAAACACGCTTTACCTCGATTGAAGAGCGCGAATCCGATGGCGATCTAAGAACAGATACCCAACAAGCGGAACTGGAAGCACAGGTTAAAGTTACCAAAAACATTAAGATCTCCGCAGCAGGTAAGCAAGTTGATGAACTGAATAACGAAAATGAAAAAGGCCAAGGCACCTTAGCGGGTCTTCGCGCCGATTACATTTGGGACAGCGACAATAATGTTTATGTTAAAGGCCAAAAAACCGTCGGTAAGACTGATGAATACGATGAGAACGACAGCGTTACTCTGGGTGGTGAAACCCGTATTTTAGAAGACTTCGTGGTTGGCGCAGAATACACCACTGGTGATCGCGGTGATGCTGCTGAAGCGAGTGTGACTTACGACGTAACCGAAGATTACAGCACATACTTAACTTACGTAGATGATACTTACGAAGGCAAAAACAATGTGATTGTCGGTCAACGTGCAGATCTGACTTCAACGGTCGACTTCTACCAAGAAAACCAATTTGTTGATGAAAACAACGGTAAAGGGCGTATCGACTCATTCGGTTTTGGCTATGGCATGAACGATGACATCGACATGGGCATTGGCTACCAAAAAGGGGAAATTGAAGACGACCAGAAAATCACAACCGAGCGCCAAGCCGTGAGTGTGAGCACTTCGATTGATCTAGATGACGTGGTCTTCAAGAATAAAGTTGAATACCGTGTCGACAAAACCGATGAAACGACAGACCCAGATAAAAAACGTGTTGATCAATGGGTCACCACCAACCGTTACACACATCACCTAACGGAGGAGTACACCCTATTTGGTAAGTTCAACTATTCACTTTCTGAAAGTAAATCGAGTGACAAAGTGTTAGCACGCTTCATTGAGTCGACAGCAGGTTTGGCATATCGCCCTATCTACAACGATCGCTTGAACGTGTTATCGCGTTACACCTACTTGGTGGATTTCGACCAACTTAATCGAGATGTTGATTACAAAGATGAAGAAAGCCACATCATCGAAATCGAAGGTATCTACTCGTTGGATGCAAACTGGGATTTAGGTGCGAAATACGCATTCAAAAATAAGAGTGAAATTTTTACTCGTCAATCAGGCGAAGACATTCCAGTCGACAGTAAAATTTCTCTCTATGGCTTGAGTGCCTCTTACCGCGTCATGAAAGATTGGGATGTAACGGGTGAGTACCATTGGAAGACCGACAGCACCTACGACGAGCTAGAGCAGGGTGCATTGGTTTCGGTGAACAAACACTTAAGCGATAACTTTAAAGTTGGGGTGGGTTACAACTTCTCAAGCTTTGACGGTAACCTAGCGAATGATGATGATTACGATGCATCAGGCGTGTTCATTAACCTAGTTGGTAAGTTATAAGAGGGTCACATGAAAACGACGATGCGTTTAGTTAGCGGAATTATGGCCGCAGCATTATTAGGTGGCTGTGCAGCAGATGCTTATGTTAGCCAAGAGAACCGAGATAAATTTGCAGACTTGAATGTCTCCAAATTTTTAATCAGTGAGTGTTTAGCACCGCAGCGTGAAATTCATATCGCTGTTGCTGAACATTTCGATTTCGATAAATCCATCATTCGTGAAGCTGATGCTGCAAGCCTAGACGCGTTCATCCATGATATTCGAGGCTTGAGTGGACGCATTACGATTGTCGGTCATACCGATTTTAAAGGTTCTGACGAATACAATGAGAAGCTGTCTATGCGCCGCGCTGAATCGGTAGAAGCGTATCTACAGCAACAACTCGATCCAGAGCAATATGATTGGGAAGTGAAACACTTTGGTGAGTCGCAGCCACTGGCGCTGGGTAAATCGGATCAAGCGCGGGCAGAAAACCGTCGCGCTTACGTGATGTTTGAAGAGGCGAAGAAATATGAAGAAATGCCTTTCTGTGAGCCGCCAAAACCAGAGCGTAAGGTTTACATGGCGATGACACCGCACTTCGATTTCGATAAGTCGGAATTAAAACCGGAAGACCTTTCACAATTAGATGACTTCATCGCAAAACTGCAAGGTTTAGAGGGGAGCATTATGGTCGCTGGTCATACTGACCAAGTCGGTGCTCGTTCATACAATGAAGCACTTGCAGAGCGTCGTGCTCAGGCTGTAGTGGAATACCTGAAGACGAAACTTGACCCATCACTGTTTGTTTGGGAAGTAAAAGCCTTTGGTGAACTTCAACCTGTGATCAATGAAGAATCTCTTGAAGCCAATGCTTTAAACCGCCGAGCGTTTATCGTATTTAAAGAAAGCGAATTGGGACAACCGACTGAATAATTTGGTAAGGTTGTCCTTTCGCAAGCTCTCTATCTGTTTTCTTAGTGATAGCTAGCATGAAAGGTCAACCTTCTAAACCAAACAGGGAGTCGGGTAATGGAGAAAGTGCAGTTAGTCGTCGATTTTCTTCTCACTCATAAAATTTTATTTTCCGCATTAATTCTGTTGTTCATCATTCTTTTACGTCGTTTGATACTGTCTCGAATCCGTGGCGACGATGCCTTTATTACAGAAGAACAACGCAGTTGGATGTCGAGAACCAAAAACGGCACATTTGCTATCACCTTGATTCTGTTGTTCATCTTATGGCAATCAGAAATCAGCGAGTTCGCTCTAAGTGTTACGGCGATTGCTGTCGCGATTGTGGTGGCATCCAAAGAGATCATCTTGTGTTTTACGGGGTCAATCCAGCGTGCAAGTTCTCGTTCGTTTCGCATTGGTGACTGGATTGAAGTCGGAAAGCTATGTGGTGAGGTCATTGAACACAACATGATGGCGACAGTGATTCAAGAAATCGATCTGCATCATGGTCAATACCACTTCACGGGGAAAACTGCGACGCTGCCTAACAGTATGTTTTTCACCTACCCAGTGAAGAACCTCAATTTCATGAAGCGTTACGTGTACCATGACTTTTCTGTTGTGGTGAAAGATTTCGTCAATCTCTACCCACTTTTGCCTTTGTTGACCGATAAGATTGATGAGCATTGCAGTTACTTCGCCGACGTCGCTCACCGTTACAACGCGATGATTGAGAAGCACGCTGGTGTTGATCTACCGGGCGCTGAGCCGCACATCCACATCTCAAGTAACATTAATGGTGAGCAAATTCTGCATATCATGATTTTCTGCCCGACAGATAAAGCAAACCACTTAGAGCATCTGATTCGTAAAGACTTTATGGAGCTTTATGAGCAGCGATTTCCAATGAATCCTGAGCATTAAGTTCTCGCTCAATAATCATCTAGCAAATATTAACCCTCACTAGTCAACACTGAGGGTTATATTTGTATATTTCTTATCGTCACGATAAATAATCTTAATGGATCGGAGCGCATATAATCGATAAATTACGCCGGCAACGTAACTTCGTTTGTTGATGGATTTACAAATAAAACACCCACTAAGACTACACAGATAGTCGATTTCTTTAGCTGCGCTTGCACTCACGACTGTTTACACAGCAGTTGCCCCCCGTTTTACTATAAGATGCTCCATGCAAACTGGCTTAAATTTTACTTTTGCGCCTTTTCAACGTTTATCGGCGCTCACAGGGCAATGGCGTGCAGGGTCCAAATCCTACCTAACAGATTTGGCCTCTATTGCACTCTTGTTGTTACCCCTGACTCTATCAAATGCACTTGCCGTTTTTTTAGGCCACGCGTTCCGTCTCTCAGGATGGGTAGAATTATCACAGATGTTATTTCATCTGTCAGATATCCTCATCAATCTGTACCCAAGCGCATTTTGTGTAGTGGCGGGTTATTACCTGTCACATAAAACCAATGTGTCGAGTGCCGTCTTCATCATTTACTCGTTGATCATGTTCTACTTGATCTCGATAGAAAACGGCAGTTTGTCTGCGACTTATATGCTGCCAAACAACCCACTACTGGCATTGTTTAGTGCGATGATGACGTATGTCTATTGCTGCGTTTTCAAAATACGCTTGCTAGAGCCACAAGCGCTGGATTTCTCGTCTCGTCTGCTCAAGCATGTTGTTCACTTCTTTCTGTTTGTGTTGATTGCTTTAGCAGTATCGCGACTAACCGCATTCATTATGGCTCTATTTGGTGGGATGATTCGCGGACTGGGTGTGGACCCTCTCACGCTAAAAGGCGGGATTATTTACCAAACGGTACTAGGCCTCTTAGGCTCAATCGGCATCAATGGGCATAACTTGTTGTTTGCCATTAAGCAGCAAATCTACGCCGCTACAGAAGCAAATTTTTTCGCGTGGCAAGCCGGTGAAGCTCCTCTAAATGTAATTAGCCAAGGTTTTTACGACGCGTTTATGTCGATGGGTGGTTCTGGTAATTGCATCAGCCTATTGTTGTGCGTGTTGCTGTTTGCCAAAGAACGTAACCACCAGATGCTTGCATTAGCAGCAACCCCGCTGGTGATCTTCAACATCAATGAAGTCTTGCTGTTTGGGTTGCCGATTATTTTCAACCCATTGTTGATTGTGCCTTTTGTGCTGGTACCGCTATTGAGCTTTCTCATCACTTACGGGTCAATTGCATCAGGGCTTGTTCCTCCGGTTGAAAATATTGTTAACTGGATGACGCCGCCTTTGTTCAGTGGTTATGTCGCGATGGGGAATCAGATTGAAGGCTCATTATTGCAATTATTGATCATCGTCCTTGGTGTCTTTATCTATCGGCCATTTTATTTGGCTTACGCCGGCAAGTATTCTGCGCAGTTTCGTGCGAATACGGCTTACACAGGCATTGAGAGTTCGCTGTTCAAAACCTTGCTTAACAACGTTCGTGATTCGAATAACTCAAGCATTAGTAAATCGACAGCACAAAAGCGACTGACTTCGATTTTGAGGGAAGGGGAGTTGGTGATGTTTTATCAAAAGCTCCAGTCGACTAGTGACGTCAATATCTTCTCTTATGAAGCCTTGCTTAGATACATTGATAAAGAAGGGAAACTGCACCCTCCGACATTTGTGAGTGACTTCCAAATGCTTAACTCAATGCCATTACTGGACAAGCTCGTGATTGAGAAAGTTCTGGCAGACATGCAGAAAATGACATTATCAAAAGATCGTCGAATTGCCATCAACATTGCAGTCGCTACGATCGAGCAAGAAGAATTTGTCCCGCACTTACTATCGCGACTAACTCATTATGGTATCTCGCCGCAGTGGTTGGAAATTGAAATCACAGAAGAGGCAATTCTTAGTAATAAGGTGTTCTTAATTAAAACTATGGAAGCGCTGCAAGCTCAGGGCATTCGTATCGCTATGGATGACTTTGGCACCGGCTATGCGTCGTTCCCGCACTTACTAAAGTACCCGTTTGATAAGATCAAGCTGGATCGTTCGCTACTGCTGGATGCCAATGATCAAAAAGGCAGAGACTTATATGAATTGGTAGCGAAACTGGGCCATATTACGCATTGCGAAGTGGTCGCAGAAGGGGTGGAAACCCAACAAGAGTACGATTTTGTGAAAGGTTGTGGTGTCGATAAAGCGCAAGGTTACTTCTTTACTCGTCCACTTCCTCTTACGGATATTTTACGCGAGCAATAACAGTGCTGTTTTTTATCGTCACAATTAAAAAGTCGAGTGGAAAGAGGGGCTTGTTGGCGATAATGTGCGCCTCCTTGCTTAATTAGCATGCAAAAATACAAACCACGCTGACCTAAGAAACAGCGGGTTGTATCTAAATGAAGAGAGTGTCGGTCGTCCTAGTCCGCGCTCTTTTGGTTTGGTAGATAACAACAAGTTGGCCATGGCTACCTTTGTTGAGTGACTATTCGCAACGTTGAACGATCAACGCTTTGTTACTCGAATGATACCGTCATCGACTGTCTGTCGAAACTCTCCCTCATTGCGATACAAATTAAACGGACCTTAATTGCGGCGAACTTCCTGAGCGGCTCATCGAGTCGTTTACTAATGGATAAAATTAGCCAAATGAACAATCGATACGTAAATCGGCTTTTTACTTTAATTTCCTCCAACTCGTACATAAATGGCTTATGTAATGTACTGGTCATGTTGCTCCCAGTGTCATTGATTTCCGCATTCAGCACTTTGTTGAGCAATTTTTTTATGATGGCGGGTTACGAGCAAGTGGGTACCACGGTTGGAGCCGCGAGTTCTATCATCTGGAAACTGTTCCCAATCTTGTTATTGGTTTACTTCTCGCAGTTTCTTTCTTCTCTGTTAAAAGTCTCACGGGTTAATGTTATTACGCCTTCGTTGATGATCTATTTCATCGTGTGTAATGAGTGGGGGCTGCTGCAAGAAGGAACGGTCGTACCGAGCAATTACCCACTGGCAATCATCATTCCTATTTTGGTGGGATGGTCTGTTCGTGCAATGCAAAACCGCAAATGGTTTATGCGGTCGGAGCTGCCTAATATTGTCGACCAGTCTTACAACTTGATCATGGCAACGACGGTGTTGGTTGTTGGTTATACCTTATTAGGTTATGTGCTAGGACGCGTTTTCTGTGCCGCTGATATTGCTGGCTTTTTATTGCCAAGTCTGGACCCATACTCTCTTTTCGATGGTGTTATTTACGAGCTGGTACGTAATCTATTTTGGTCCATTGGTATTAATGGGCACATTATTTTTGCACCATATAAAGCGGAGTTGTATGAAGCGACACGTGTAGCGATAGAAAACCATGAGTTGCTCGGAACGCCATTGCCAATACTGACGACCAACTTCTTCGATTTTTATGCGGGTTTGGGTGGCGCAGGAAACACCATTTCTTTGGTGCTTTGTATGTTATTTCTCACTAAAAACCGCAGCTACAAAGCGTTGGCAACCGCAGCTTTAATTTTAAGTTTTTTCAACATTAATGAGCCAATTATTTTTGGGCTGCCAATTATGTTTAACCCTTTGTTGATCGTACCGTTCTTGATTGCACCTGTTGTTGGTCTTGTCATTGCTTATGTGGCAACGGCGCTTGGCTTGGTGGCACCAATGACGGAAATCATGAGTTGGATGACGCCACCTTTGATGAGTGGATATGTTGGCACGGGCTCTACGTGGACAGGCGCGGTGCTACAACTGATCATCATCTTAGTCGGTGTCATAATCTATTATCCCTTCTTTAAACAGATGGACAATATCGGGAATGCTAATGCATCGTTTGCTAAGTCACTTTCTGATGATTTCTTTAATTATGAAGGTGTTGAAAGTGGTAAATCGGCAGGGGCTTTTTTCCCCGAGATTACGAGTAAATTTGCGGCACAAAAGCGAATTACTGACCTAAAAAATAACGGTGAGTTTATCTTGTATTACCAGCCTCAAGTGAACACGCGAACAGGTGAGATTCGCTCTCTAGAAGTGTTGATTAGGCACCGTTCTGAATCGGGTGAGATCTCGCCTCCTACTTTCTTAGATGACTTTGCCAAAGTGGGGTTAATGAGTGAGTTGGATTTGTGGGTGGTTGAAACGGCTCTAAAAGAGAGCGCTCCTTTAGCAGACTCGCCTCACTTTAAGGTTTCAATCAATATGTCACCAGAGACCTGTCTTGTCCCCGATTTTACGGAAAAAGTGCTGAGTATGATTAACCAAAGTGCTTTGTCTTACTCTCAAGTGGAATTCGAAATCACGGAAGACATGCTGATTCAAGATGAACACAGTACCCACCGAGTCTTGACTTCTCTCCGTGAGGCTGGAGTGAAGATTGCGTTAGATGATTTTGGTTCTGGGTACTCTTCAATTGGGTACTTGTCTAAGTACGATTTCGATAAAGTTAAAATTGACCGCTCTTTAGTTTTGAATCTCAACAATAAAAATGGTCGCGAACTGTTTAGGCTAACGGCTAAGTTGGTCAAAATTACGGGGGCAGAAACCGTTGCTGAAGGGATAGAAACCGAAGCAGAGTTGGAGTTTATGGCGGAACAAAACATTCATTTGATTCAAGGTTTCTACTTTTATAAGCCGATGCCTTTTGAAGACGTGCTTACCCTGAATTTTTCAACGTTAGAAGAGCACAGCGATTACGACCATTATTCTTCCTAATTAAGAAGGGAAGCCACTTATCTTGGCTTCCCTTTTCTTTTTCAGAGGCTTGAGTTCGAGCGTGAACGCTTATTTGAACTCAAACTTACCCTGCATAATTGCCCAGTGACCAGGGAAAGAACAGAAGAACGAGTAATCACCTCCCGGAGTCATTTTCTCTGTGCTGAACGTGATAGAGGTGCTTTCACCGCCGCCGATCACTTTAGTAAATGCGTAAACACGGTCGTCGTTAGGTTTCACGTAGTTGTTTTCAAGACCTGCTGACATGCCTTCTGTACCTACTGCTTGTAGGTTCGCCGTGTCTGCAATGACCACGTTGTGACCCATTGACTGCGCTGGCATCTTACCTGTGTGGTTCAGCGTCAGTTTTACTTCTTTACACGTTGCTGGAACACTCAACGTTTTGGTCGAAAACTGCATCATATCGTTAGCATCGATAGACACTTCACACTCTGCGCTTGCTTGTGCGCCAAAGCTCATTCCAACTAGTGCAAAGGTTGCTGCTACTAAACGTAAAGACATATAACACTCTCCATATTTTATTTTTGGGCTGACTTGGATTCAAACCGATCCAATGCATCTCATTATCATCGAATATTCAATCTGAAACCGTGCTTCAATCCGGATATTGACGTTTTGTTGCAAAGTTATACTTATCGTTTTCACTGGATGATCATTCATATACCTTATTTTTAGCGCTTCAGTTAAGAAGTGTGAAGACGATCTTTATAACCGCTTCAGGCGCTTCTTTTGTGCTCTCATATCGCTCTAGCTTTGGCGTTTTTTTCGCTAACATGTAACTAAGTATTTCAACTGTATTTATTCTGTAACTTATTGATTTTCAGATGCATAAAGGCGTAAAAAACACAAATCACACTATTTGTAGAAACGGATAAATTGATTTGTTTTATCTCGCGCACACTTTCAGAAAATTGAACTAGAGTCCCAGATTTATGTTTGCTTATCGATTGCGCGCGAAATGTCGTCAAATTGACGTAAAAAGACGCTTTATTTTTGGCACTTTTACACCTGTAAGTTGAGTTACATTTGGTTACATCTGTCCGCTGCGGCGCGAAAAAAGTCCCCCTCTATAATGCTGTTCCTTTTTATTGTTGTTTGTATAAGTCCTTAATTATGAGAAAGAATACGCTAGCGATCATGCCAAGTGTTTTAGCACTGGCGATCGGTATGGGGTTGCCTGCTGCACACGCAGGAGTGATCACAGACGCAACTATCGTCGGCTCAGAAAGCCAGTGGTGGAACACTTACAAAGTGATCCTAACGAACGACGGTTCAAAGCCAGTTGAACTGCGTGATGCGAAAGTGACGTTTGATTCGAACCTATCTATGTCGACACCATCTTGGTCTGCGACTGGCATTAGTTACCCGGGTATGAAGTTCACCAGCGACGCACAGGGTAACCTGTTCAAGAACACGCTTGCGCTCGCTTTTGATAGCGGTAGCTGGGTGAAATCTCAACTTCCGGCAGGTGAACGTATTGAGCTAACGTTGGGTGTGAGCGGCGTATTGGATCTGACCCTTCTTCAGAGTACCATTCGTCTGATTGCTGACGATGAGGGCGAAGTTGGCGAACCAGAAATTTCTCTTCAATTGGCATCGCCAGTGAACGGCGCTGAGTTTGAAGAAGGCCAAGCGGTTGCTATGCTAGCAAACGTAACGGCGACTAATACCAGCGTTAAAGCGGTGACTTTCTTTGTCGACAACAAACAAGTAGCTCTCGTAACACAAGCTCCATTCCAAGCAAGTTGGACTTCTGTTGGTGCAGGCGCTCACACGATCAAAGCTGTAGTGGAAGACACCTCAGGTCTTACACAGCAACAAGCGGTCAGCATTTCAGTAAAAGAGAAGCCAGTTGAGCCACCTGTGGAGCCAGAAGTGCATGAGCTGACGTTCGTCGCGCCTACACAAGGTCAAACATTGATGGTGGGTCAGGCAACGACGATCAAAGCGCGTGTTGATGGTGAATTGATCTCTAAATTAGAGTTCTGGGCAAATGACCGCAAGCTAGGTCAACGTAACATCGCTGCAGGTCAAACGACGTATTCTCAATCTTGGACACCAAATGAAGTGGGCAATGCGACACTTAAAGTGGTGGTTCTCGATCAGAATAACCAAATGGTTGAACAACGCAGTATCGCTGTTGCTATTGAAGCAGCTCCAAGCTTTGTTAAGCCAGAAGTGAGCTTCTCTTCGCCTTCGAACGGTTCTAAGTTTGAAAAAGGTGAAGCGGTATCGATTTCTGTTCGTGCAACGGATGCTGATGACGATTTGTCTCGCGTTGTCGTGAAAGCAAACAACAAGCAAATCTGTGATTTCAACGCAGCAACCACAAACCAGTTCTCTTGTAACTGGACAGCGTCAGAAGTTGGTGCAGTTAAGCTAGAAGCGATTGCGACAGATGCTGAGAACCTAACGGCGACAGCACGTGTGAACATCACAGTTGAAAAAGTAGAGACGCCGACACCTCCGCCAACAGGTGGACTGTGTGCTGACTTTAATGTGTACCCAGACTGGACTCGTGGTGATCATGCAACAGGCGGCGACATTATGGTTCATAAGAACATTGCTTACTCAGCGGTGTACTGGACGCAATCTGTTCCTGGCAGCGATAGCTCATGGTCATTACATCTAAACTGTGATGGTACTGAGCCGGGTACAGCGCCAGCGCTATCATTGCGTAACCCAATGGACCCAGTGCGTCTAGAAGTGGCAGGTTGGCCAAATACATTCGTAGTGGCGAGCCCATCCACTCAAGCACCAAGCACGCTAACTATTGCAGCAAGCAGCAGTGATGCGCTAACAGACCTAGAGCAACTGACACGTTCGTTTGTGTCGGCTATCGAACAAGCAGAGAACGCGGGTACAGCATCAATCGTGATTCAATCGGATGTTCTGGATCTGGCTACGCAAGACAAAGGTGCATCGTTTGGTGCCGTTGCGGTTAAACAAGCACTGACGAATGCTATTGATATCACGGGTAGCCGTATTGATATTGATGCGATCAACGCACTGAGCGATGACGTGAAAGGCTGGGCACATGCTTACAACTTGATCTTCACAACCCTTGCGCCACAAGCGACATTTGGTTGGTCACTAAGCATTGGTGAGTTTGCTTACGATACCCACTCTGGTCGTCAGTCTGTATGGGATGAAGCGTCTGTTTTCACGGCAGATCTACTTGATAGCTTTGAGCTTTACAAAGCAGATGCTGCGAACAACGCTGACTTTGTAGCGTTTACTAAATCAAACGCGACTGCTGCGCTAACTAGTGAGCAGTGGCATCACGCACTTGAATACGTAAAACAGGTGACAGATTACGTTGATGCGCCTGCAATGCTAACGAACATGCCGACAGAGCAAACTGCAAACTACTTCATGGGCAACACGCAAACTGAGCAGCAAATCCGTAAAGCCGCGTACAGCAACGTATTTGCATTGATGTTTGATCAAGACTCTCAAGCCCTAACCAGCAAAATTGAGCTTTACCAAACGGCGAAAGTGCCACTGTACTACGTAGGTGAAGAGTTAGAGAAAGGTTCGTTGACTCGTATTGAAGCGCTAAACCAAGAGTTAGCAGATGCTGAAAGCGTAATGGATAACGAAGCCTTCCTATACGAAACGCCGCAGTCTCAGTGGGTTCCGTCCACGGTTTACAAGTGGAACGACTTCCTAGATGGCTTGAACGCAATGCACAACATTGGTGTAGCGGGCAACAAGTTCTGGCTAATGAATGATGAAGTTGATGACGCAACCAACATCAAATACGCGAAAGTCGCGATTGCTGCGTTCCTTGCGCAAAGTATGCAAGAGACCATCCGCTACAACGCGTGTGATGAGAACAACTGGTCTGAAGTGAAATATGGCGCGCCTGCGGATTACCCAATGACAGCAAGCTGTGGTCAATTGGGTCAGAAATACGCAGATTACGGCGTAAACCCAGTTTCTGGTTTGGACCATGCGTACTCTTGTCCTCGTGATGACAAGATGGAAGTCAGTGCTCTGACTCATGCGAAATGGTATGGCGCTCCAGCTCCAGTTTTTGCAGCACCTGATGCAGTACTTGAAGAGCGCGGCCTATTGGTGAACGGTGCAGCAGGTCGTTGGACAAACAACGGTCACTGTAACGATGTTCCAGAAAGCGTAGATACGTCTAAGCAAGTGTGGGAACGCGACGAATGTAAGACTTACGTTGGTCAGAAAGCAGGTAAGTTCATTTGGGACGGCAGCAGCCAAGAAAGTGTTGAAGGCTGTGGCTGGTGGGGTCGTGGTGTTATCCAAACCACAGGTCGTCAGAACTTCGGTACGCTTAATCACTACCTAGGTCGTTCGCACGTTGATCCATCAACCATTGGTAAGACAATTGATGGCGTAACGGTAGAAGCGCCACCGGCGAACCCACTTTATGCTGAGCTAGACTTCTGTTCTAACCCAAGTCTGATTTGTAGCTCGGAAGAGAACAAAGAGATCAAGTGGATCGCAGGTTTGTTCTACTGGGTAACGTCAGTTCAGGCATACAACGACGAAGGCGGTCAGTACGCTGATTGGAACTACCACAACGAACTTAAGAAGTACGTGGACAGTGGTCTGCAAGGTTCTCAATTTATCGATGACGTTTCAGGCATCGTTAACCGTGGCTGTCCGGATCTGACGTGTTCGACAGGTGATGTTCACAACGTGAAAGAGCGCCGCGAGAACTTCAAACTGGTACTACAAAAGCTAGGCCTTGATCCTCGCTAATTAAGACAAAGCAACATCGATGAAGCAAAGCCATCACTGAAAAGTGGTGGCTTTTTTGTTTTTATCAGGGCTTTATCGTGTTTGTTAGCAAGCTAATGAGTAATGTGCTTTTAGTGCTAAACAATGAATCGCTTAAACAATGATAATCGGTAAATATGCATCCAAAGCCTTGGCGTGTGTTGGTGGTTTTATTGGTGGTGTGCGGTTTAGCTCAAATTCAAATTCTACGAGTATTGGGAAAGCACTTTTATCTAGCTCTGTTTCTTTCCCAAATACAGCTTACCTTCCGTCTAATGAGCCCACTCGCGCAGATTTAAGAGGCGATTACTTAAGTGTGAGTTCTATGCCGATACAAAAAGTAAATAGTTTAAAGAAATGGGTACGTACACTTCTACCTCTAGGTTTACTTCCTATCTTAGTTGCGTGCGGTGGCGAATCTGATTCGGGAAGTTCAAGCGAAATATGGCCTGAAAACCAAGTTGATCAATATGTTTCTGTTCATGCGGAAGACTTTTATAGTGTCGTTCAAAGTACTGACTCGGAAGAAGTCCGAGTTAATGTAGTCGATAAAGTTGCGCGTTCAGGAGGAGAGCGTATCTCCCTTGCTGAAGTTGAAGTTTTATCATCAGATCCAAGCTGTCAACTTGTTGATAGTGATAATGAAAGCTTCCAAATTATCTCTGACCACGCAATGGTTTGTGACTACCAATACACAGTTGGCCTTGATGGATATTCAAGTGGTTACCAAATGATTGGTAAACGAAGTGGCGTGAGCCGTGTCGTGGTTGCAAACAATGCACAACAAGCTGAGTTGGTTCCGTTTGGTGTTGCTGGTTATCAAGGTGAAACATTAGAAATCAGCATCGATAATGAACTCACCAAGGTTGGTGATAACACCTCTCTATCTGGCTTTTCTTTAACGGATGATGTCATTTTAATGCCAACAGGCAGTTCCTCAACCGTGTATTTAGATAAAACAAACAACAAGATTTCATATACACCCGCGGCAACGTTTAAAGGCAATGAGCGTATTTTATACACCTTAGAAAACAGCAGTGGTAATGTCTTGGTTGGTTCTGCTGTGGTGACAGTTTCTGAACGCAGTTCTGTCGGGATTGATATCCCAGATAAGATAGTAATTACAGATACTGTTGAGGTAGGAAAAGAAAAGACAATCAGTATCGTTCCTTATGTAATAGATAAACAAGATGATAACTTCCAATTAATCCAAGTTGTTGCGTTTGATTCAGCAGTTGCTTTGTCGGATGCCTCAGATACAACGAACAAAACATTCACTTTCAAAGTCGAGCACGCAGGGCAGTATTATGTAAATGCCATTGTTACCGATCATCGTGGTGGTTTTGATGTAGCATTGATGAAGATCGTTGCAATAAACCCAAATCAAACGGGTTTATGGGGTGACTACTATTACAACAACCAGATCTACAGTGGGCCTCTGACGAAAAGTGAAGCAGATAGTGGTGGTATTCGAAATGACGGCACCTATTTTGACTCAGCTCATTCAGCGAAACCTGCCGTAGCGGTATTCCGTCAAGGTAATGCGGCTCAGTACTGTGGAACGTTTGGCCGCTTACCAACGAAAGCTGAACTTCAAGCTGTATGGGCTAGTGACAAAGGGAATAGTAAAAATTGGCCACTCTCACGAGGTTATATAACTCTAGATAGTTCAACTTACAAAGTAGTTAGCTTATCTAGCGGACAGGAGCTTACTGATGACGGCCAAGGCTACTATGTTACCTGTGTGAGTAACGGTGCTCTTTCTATAAGAGCAATCGATGGCACTGCAGTAGCGAATGGCAGCGACAAGGCGATTGTAGAAGCCACTTTCCTTATTAATGGGAAAGCGGCCTCAGGGATTACCGTTGATGCTTCAGTATCTGGACGAGCGAACTTAGTTAAAGACTCACAAGTTACAGACAACAGTGGCAAAGTAAGATTTGAAGTAACCAGCACCAAAGCGGAATCAGTCAGTGTATCCGTAGATGTTAGCGGAACATTTTCAGTTTCTCAAACAGTTACTTTCATTGCTGATGTGAGTACTGCCGTCTTAAGACAGATATCGACTTCTCAAAATAATGCTTTAGCGGATGGTATCGATCAAAACCAGATAACGGCTCTGGTTGTGGATAAATACTTTAACTCCGTTCCTGGAGTAACTGTTAATTTTGCTGCTACGAATAGCTCAACAGCTAAACTAAAGAGTACAACTGGTGTGACGAATGCAAGTGGTAACGCGGTCGTCAATTTTACAAACACAGTTGCCGAATCGGTAGGTATCAAAGCAACTTACAAAACGATAGGCCTTACTTCCTATGCCAGATTTGTGAACGATTACAGTTATGGTGCCTTGACGATCAAAACATTGACTGCTTCTGCTGCCGCTAATGGTAGCTCAAAAGTCTCTGTAGAGGCCGAGTTCAAGCAACATGGCAGTGCGGCAGTTGGCGTTGATATTAAAGGTGTGACAACTGGTAGTGCTAAGTTCGTAAGTAGTACCGTTGCAACTGGAAATGATGGCAAGGCGAAATTTGAGTTAACCAATACCAAAGCAGAAAGCGTTAATGTCACGCTATCCGTTGGTTCATTTTCTCGAACAGTTACTCTTTCTTTCAGTGCTGATGCAAGTTCTGCGACGATTACCAAAATTGAAATCGCAAAAAATAATGCTGTGGCGAATAATTCCGCTACGAACCAGGTCAATGTCGTACTTGCAGATTCTAACGGTAACTTAGTATCTAACCAAACCATAAACTTCACAGTGTCGAGTGGTAGTATCGCGAGCTCAACAAAAACCAATGCCAGTGGTGTTGCTTCGGTTTATGTGAAAAACACAACGGCCGGAACGACATCAGTAACAGCTAAATATGGTACGAGTACGAGATCAACAAACGTTAGCTTCATCGCAAACGTAAGTACTGCAACGGTTAAGTCGCTGTCTATCCTCAAAGACAATGCAGCAGCAAACGGCACAGAAGAAAACCAAGTTAGAGCGCTTTTAACTGATGCTAACAATAACCCTGTTAATAATCAGACGATAAACTTCACTGTCGGAGGTAGTGCAAAAGTTTCTCAAACAACAAAAACAGATGGGAACGGACATGCAAATGCAAGTATCACTAATACATCAGCACAGACGGTTACAGTTACGGCCAAATTTGGCACAAGCTCTAAGACAGCAAATGTGACGTTTAAAGGAGGTGACTCTTTTACCGTTCAAGGTGCTGTCTATATTCGTTTATTTGAAACAGAAAAACTAGGAACGGCTTGTAACTCACAAGCCCCGCAAACTCCAACAGGAAGTCAAGCATCGAGAATGTGGGTGTTTAACTCCGTTGCAAACCTTGATGTAACTGAAATCAAAATTAACACAAGAAAATACTACGTACCAAACAGCCAAGGTGCTGTAGATGCAGTTTGTCGTGGGCATGCTAAAAACCACTTTATTCATATGACAGCATCTAATTTGAACAAAGTGGCATTCCAGTTTACAAACCCAACAGGAGCGCTGGTATTAGGAAATGGCTTTGGATATGCAAATCCTCTTTATACAGCGCAATGTGCAAGGACAGGAGTTGGTACAATTGATATTAAGGATGGTGAAACGGGTAATGTAGTTGCTACACTGCGAGATATAAACTGCCAATAACTATTTAACCATAAGAAACAAAGCCTGAATGAGAATTCAGGCTTTATTTTTTGGTGGTATTTATTTTAAATTAACTACTGTCAATTATTATAATTTTAAATCTGTAGTTAAACTTACCTCTACGAAGTTTCAAGCAAAGTAATACTAGTTAAAATGTAATGTAGGATTAATTATCACAATAAGTAGGAATATCCCTATTTTCTATTTTTATTCTTTTTGTTTTTAATTTAACTAATTGATAATAAAGTGATTGCTGTTTCTTGGAGTTTCATTTCTCGGTGTGGGTGTGTTTTTGCTAATCGAATTTTTATGTATGTTGGCATGAAAGACGAATAATCAAATGTGATGCTAATTCCGAAATGAATGAAAACACTAATATATGAACTGTGGGGTGAGGGAGGAAATCAATTTTTCAACATTGCCACAATTAATATTTTTAACAGGATAGTAAGAGTAATAATATGAAAAAGACAATGTTATCTGTAGCAGTTCTAACTGGACTATTTGCTTTTGGCGCATCTGCTGCTGACCCAGCTGCAGGCGATATCGATACAACAAGTGCAACGCTAACTTGGGAAGCAAAAGTACCAACAGTAGTAAACGGTGAGTGGGTTACAATTACTGGTCAAAACGGTGGTGCACTGGTAGATGCTGGCCTAACGATCAACCCAGACGGTAGCTTCACTTCTGAGAACGTGCTTGTTGAAGTTCGTTACTACGATTCAGCAACGAATGTTGTAGGTCTTCCGGTTGTTGTCGGTACAGAAACTGCTGCCAGTTCTGGTGTTGCACCAGAAAGTATCACATACCGTGTCGACGTACCGGCGTTTGTATCAGAGAAAGGTGTGGATCTATCAAATGTTGATGTAAGCGTGTTCAAAGATGACGTCGTTGTGGCGACAAACTCAGCATTGAAATCAACAGCAGCTGACGCTTGGCAGACACAGTGGAAAATTGAGAATGCACCAGGTACTGGTATGTCGAACGTGATTGCTGGTGACGTAATTACAGCAACAACCGTACTACGTGCAGATGTAGAATTTGCAGCATACACGACGCCTTAAAGTGGAACGCGCGGCCTATAACTTAGGTCGCGCAAATTAAGTCTATGAAGAAAATTATCATCTTATTTCTGCTTTATCCTTCTATCGCTCTGTCTTCTAATTCAGTGACTAAAGTGTTGCCGTTATCGGCAGAGATCCAAAATGAAAAGTTTTTCTCATACAGAATAAAAGAATTCAAATTTAAACAGCCAAGGTTACAAGTTGAAGTAGATCGAGCTACGGGTGAGCTTAAAAGTATTGAAACCAAGTTGATTGTAACCACTGATGTTCCAAGCAGTTTTTCAGCTGGTTATAAAATATCCACTAATGTCTTGGCAAGTGAATGCTTTGATAACAAAGGAAACTCAACTAAGGCTGATTTTGCTGAACACACACTAGATGGCGAAGTGTTAAGCGTAGGTAAAGAAATTAGGTTGAACGATTTCTTTACTAATAGAGACACATTATGGGTAGAAAAGAACTTCCAAATCGATTTTGACAATGATCTTCAAGTTGAGGATGAGCGTTGTAGCGGAAAAGTAACGCTTTCTATCGGATTAGATTTTTAATTAATGACCCGTGTGCTTAGCACTTGAGGAATCGTCGTGTTGAGGTTTGGAGGTATTTAGTTTGTTGTTTTTTTGCATGGATTCTAAAATCAATAATAAAAAAGAAATACAGAGAATAAAGGCTCTTTCTATTAAGAGTTCGGTTTTACTGCTTAGTGTTATTCCTGCTTTCTCTGCGTATACAAACACGAAGTTTATTCCACCAGGTTTTGAACATTTTTATGAATATCAGTCAAATCAAATCTTATTTGTTCTTCCTAATGATACGAGCGTCTCAGTTCTAGTCACTTCTAACTTTGATGGTGTGCAATCTATCGAAGAGCCTGAAAAACTGCAACAAGCATTAATAAGAGCAGGGATATCTAGTGAACATATTGATGCTGTTACGCAAGCCGTGGTTGCAGAGGAGCAAAGTGATGAGAACATTCTTTATGTTTACGACTATGCTCAAAAGCAAGTCATTATTGAAGTCCCTGCCAATTACCTTTCCGAGGGAGTGACTGATTTAGGCTTTACTCGATTGACTGAAGACCGCCGCGCATTGATTTCGACCAATCGTCTTTTCACTACTCATTATCAAAGCTCAACAAGTGCGACACTCACTAATAACTCAACAATTGGTTTTGGTCGTTCACACGTTGATCTAGAAGCATCACTCTATGTTGTCGACAATAGTTCTAGTCAGTTCGATGTTGATGAATTGGCTTACACCTATGATTTAGAAGGTAGCTCGATAAAAGCGTATGAGACTCATCGCGGAAACACAGCAGAAAACTCGACCTCTATTTTCAACTTTAATAGAGAAGAAGAAACGGTAGGGATCAGTTATTTCTCGAATGACAACCTACTGGTTAAAGATATTGGTAACACTAAAAAGCTGTTTTTCGATATGAAAGCTAGAGGCACGATTGAAGTGTTGAGGGGCGGCCAAATCATTTATACGAACTCGGTGTCAAAAGGGCAACACAGCGTAAGCTATCGAAATCTTCCGCGAGGAAACTACGAGGTATCAATCGTATTGAAACCGGTTGGCTTTCCGGAAGAAGTGTCTAAAAAAATCATTCACAACAATAACTCTGAAACCTCCTTAAGAGGTTACGATTATGCTGCATCTGTCATAAAATCGAGCAACAGTTTTAGCCAGAGGAGTTATGAAAAAACGTACCTTGATTTAGCGGCAACATACTCATTATTAAATGACCGTTTACTTATTGGTGGCAATACTCAGCTAGCGAGTCAAGAAGGTGCATTTGGGTTTGGTGCGACCTATACCGATTCAAACTTTGGTGTGGGCGGTTATATCAATAAGTTTCAAGGTGGATACTTATTCAACACCAACTTCCAAATTGCTGATATTAACTTTGATTATGAAATGCTAGATGCGAATAAAAAACTGTCGGACTCAAAACAGTTAGGCAGCATTCGATACGGAATTAACGATTACGTCCAAGCAACGGCATCTTATTCTTCTCGCATTTACGAGGGGACACTTAATTTCTATGCAAACCGCTATATGGAGACCTATCAAGACTCTAACTTAGAAGTAAGTAACTTAAATCTATCGACGAATTACAACAAAAATGTCTATAACAATGTCTATGTTGATCTAGGTTATAGCTATCAAAAAGACTTTAACAATTCTAGGTTGAATGAACATATCTTCTCGATCAGCGTTAATGTCGACCTTAATGACAGTTTCTCATACATATCTGGCGTCGATTATTCGACTCGTAGCAAAACTCGCTTTAGTAACACATTGCAATATTATGCTCCTCAAGTAGAAGCTGGAAATGTGCTGCTATCTGGAAGCGCTGATCTATCTCAATATGTTGATGGGAATGACTCACAGTCTGTTTATGGGATTAACGCCAATATTCACAACGATAAGTTCAATGCAAACTTGTATGCCAATGGTACGACAGAAGACTATCAGAATTTTACTGCCAATATTGAGTCAACGACGATTGTTACTTCTGATGATATCTATGCCTCTAGAGAACGAGCCCCATCATATCTAGTTGTGAAAAATGCAAAGGCTAATACACAAGATCAAGATGATTTAGGGTTAGTTAAGATCCGCAGAAATGGCCAAAGCAACATGCGAGAGACTATTAAAGGTCAATATACCTTGATTGAACTCGATGAGTACAACGAGTATGCCTTTAATCTAGACACAGAATTGAGTGGTTACAAACACAATCAAATCGAAAGTAGCGAAATGTTTAGTTACCCCGGCACACTAAAAGAGATCGTTACTGAATTTGAAGAAGTGGTCTCTGTTCTAACTTACTTTGAAGATTTCAATAACCGTCCAATTAATAATGTTGAATGTAAAGGATGTACTTCGATAGCGAAAGTTGGAGATGGTGTCTACAACATTTCTGTCGAGCGGGGCGAAAAGTTCTTACTTACTGCGAATGAACAAATTTGTGCACTTCGTGATGGGTATCTTGATAATTCATACGGTAAAAGTAACTGTTTTCCTCAAATCGAAGAAGATGAATTGGGATTACAAATTGTGGTTAATGGTTTAGGGAATGATAAAGACCATATTTATTATCTAGGTGCTTTTGAGGATAACAACATTGTTGAAAGATATAAGAAATTAATGACAGACATGGAAGTAATCCAAATATCCTTTAACGGCAATAACCATTATTTTGCAAAGCTATTTTCTAAACCTACATTATCCATTGCAAAAAACAAACAAGTTATTCTTGAATTACAAAACTACGCGTTATCAGTCTCTGATTCCGATAAATTTACTAAAAATAGGTAGTAGCCATGAGAACATTATTTTTTTTACTAACTTCACTAACTAGCTTTTTCACTCACGCGGTGGCGGTAAGTAGTCTGTTTGAAGTCGCAAATGAAGAGCACTTCGCTGATTTCTCAATCACGAACAATGATGGCAAAGACATGTTCATAAACCTTGAAATTGCGCATGTCGCGTATGTGAATGGAGAGAAAGTCGTTACCAAGGTAAACAAGGACAACTTATCAACTTGGACGTTTTCAGTTTCACCGAGTCAGATCATTCTTAAGGATGGCGAAACAAGAACCGTTCGAATGAAAAATGATTGTGCGAAGCAATCATGTAAGTTCGATGAAGATCAAGTCTACGCGGTAGATGTTAACCCATACCCTTATGTCGGTGAAGGGGAGGATTCTGCGGTATCTGTTGCTTTTGGGTATCGAATTTACTTTATGGATCCTGCTTCTGAAGTGAAGTTAGATTACGAAATTAAGCGTGTAAATGATACAGAGTTTAAATTCTCCAATAAGAGCAACACCATGCTCAACGCGGTTATTAACACGTGCGAAAAAGGGTTCTCGAGTAACTGTATTTACCAATACAAGCTATTAGCGGGTTCAGAAAAAGTATTTAAGTTGCCTGCAAATTACGTCGGGAAGAAGAACATTGCTATCACGGTGATAAATGCAAATGAGAGTATCAATGAACAAATATCTATATAGTCTGTCACTCATTGCGATAGCTAGCTTGAATACAGAGTTAGCTTATGCCTCTAACAACATTACTGCGAAGGTCGTTGGTAGTGAAGTTACTTGGATGAATGCCAACGTCGTTGGGGGTGAAGTCGTACAACAGATCTGGCAACCAAGCAGTTCTTTCAACTTATTGCCCGTTCATAGTTGGAACCCGAGCTTTCAAAAGAGCCCAACGTCAACGCTCACTTTTAGCTCAACGACTGGAGTCCAAGTAACTACGGCTTTTCAGCATACTGGGATTCAATTTAGTACGGCAAGTCCTTTTAGTGTAGCGAACAATTCAAACGCCGATACTTGCGGCTATGAAAGCTCAGCTGGAAGCCAGTTCATTTTAAGAGACGATAGTACATGTCGAGCTAGTTATGATCTAAATGCGACGAGAAAATACAAACCGTTCGACTTTTATAGGAGCTCTTACAAGTTAGACAATCTCGTTGATGCTTTTAAAGCGGCAAACGCGCCTACTGGTATTTACTACGCTGCGGTGAGTCTGCCTGTTACTTACTACATGAAGTATGGCACGGCAACAACTTATCAAACTTATAATGATACGACGGTATTTACCATTGACTATAAACCATCTTTTATTTCGGCTGTCGATGTAACAGGTGATGGTATCTTTTCGCTTTCTTATGATACTGGGAACCACAGTGTCGCAGGGACGACAACTTATGAAGTCAGTATTTCTGGTCACATAGAACCAGGAATAAAGATGCAGTTCTTTTCTTCTGGAACGGCAGATAAATTTGAATTGGAACATACAACCTCAAGTGATGTTATTCCGTACAGCTTAGCTTGTTCACGATGCGTCAACAGCAACATTGTCGAAACTGGTGAGCTAAAACAAACAACGTCAAAGATTCCTTTTGTCGGAAAAACATTAGATTTTGATTTGGTTTTCTCTTTTGAAGAGCTTTATTTTGGTGATGTGGATGAGGGAGATTACAGGGATGCGGTTACCGTTCGGTTTGAATTGGACTTATAGCTTATTTCTATTGGCTTTTCTTTCTATCCAACCAGTATTTGGGTATGAAAAGTCTGCGAGTGTTGGTGTTTCAACTGGTTTTTATGATGTAAAGGACAATCAAAACGCTGACGAAAATCATAATTATTACAGCTACTTTTTAGAGTATAAGGTAGATAATTACCTACTCAAGGGGCAAATGCATCACTCTTCCCATGGTGACTTTCAGCGTTACTTTGGTTTGGAAGCTGGCTATCAGTACGAGTTTAATGATATCTACTCTGTTTATACAATACTTGGCGTAGACTTTATTGATAGTGGAGTCGACAGCAAGTTGGGATTGGGATTTTCAGTATCAGTATCAGATTACTTCGATATTTTTATTGAAAACAAGTTCAGTCGCTCGAACCCTTATGGAGACTACTTTGTTGAAGCGGGTTTGACGTTTAATCTATCCGGCTTTGATGAGTCTCGTGTCACCCCAAACAACACTGAGGTTGAAGAAGTGATGCCTCAAAGCGTTGTGCTTAATGATAGTGACTCATTATTGGAAGATGACATGACAGACGTCTCGCCTCTGAGAGTATGCACAGAGCCTTATGTGATTGTTTATGGGGATACACTATCTAAAATTGCTCGTGAGTGTCAGGTGTATTTGAAAGAACTACTATTTTGGAATCCTAAGTTTCAGAGTAACCCAGATCTTATTTATCCTAATCAAGTCGTTACATTCAAATGATTAATGTTTCGTAACTAATTTTTATTTGTAAACAGTTAGCTCGGGGAAAATCAAACAAAAGTGGCTCTTTAATATATAACGTTAGACAAGATAGTAGGTTCATTCCTGTAGTTGATGTTTTATTTTCTTACGTTAATTGTAGGAATGTTCTCTTTGTCATTTTTTTTACCGCCTTTTCTGGTATTAACTTGTTTGCTTATTGATAATCGCGTTTTGCGATTGGTCGTGATCTCCGAAGGGGATTTTAATGTTAAAGTTTCATGAATTCTTGAAAGAAGTGGTATTTAAAAAGATTCCTAGAAAGGAATTGATGATCAAACTTCATCTGGAGTATGACGAGTTCAAAGGACTGGATAATATTACAATGAGTCGCTGGACTAATGGCGTAACAAAACCATCATCTTGTCGACAGTTGCTTATCGCTCACGCGGCGAATTGCTTGAACATTTTTTTACATCAATGTTCAGCACCAAAAGTTCCGGTTTCTTTAGAGTCGCAATATCGAAAATTTCTAAACCAATTTGATAGTTATTATCATGCTATTATTTTAAAGCCTGAGCGAAATGCTAAAATTTGTCACTTTAAAGGGACTAACTACGAGGCTCAAGAAATATATGGTGATTACACTTCTAAAATTAATCTAATGCCAGCTAAAGTAAATAGTTTTGATGACTATAATAAAAAATATAATGTAGACGTTTTTTATAAGGGCAACATAGAAAGTAAAATTCCAGAGTCATATATGTACTTTCATCAAGAAGTAGGTGCTTTGTTTGATATTTTAGATTTGTCTATTGACCGTTACACAAGTAACCCAAAAAAAGATACTCTGTTTTTTGGGCTATCTTTCTTCAAAAACTCAAATGATTATGAGCTTTTGTTTGGCCTAGTACTCAATTACATCATTCGTCATCATTTCAACGTAAAAAATGCTTTTTTTACTGCGAGAGGCAGGGAAGATATGTCTTTGTATGAGACGTTGGGAGCTGAGCAGATAGCATTGATTGATTGTTCGAAGGATTACGGCAATGTTTATCTTTATCATATTGATTTACAGAAAATTCTTAGTCATCCCATCTTCCTAGGGTTGATAATTAAATATCACCCTATTTACGAAAAAGAGTATGAGCAAATGCGAAGCCATGGTGTGGATGCTAATGTATTTTTTAATGATACCTATGATGCGATTGCTGTTTGATTTGAATTCACATGAATGCATACGTTTTCAAACGTATGCATTCTTGCCAGTGTTTTATCGCGTTATTATACGACTTAAAACAGTATAGATGAGCATGCTGAAAATTAGCATGCTTATTAACATTTATGCGTATATGCCAACTACAAGTAATAGGCTTCGATAGTATTCATCTTGTTTACTAACAAAGGAGGGTTACTAATGGATGGTACAAATCGAAGAGTATTTTTAAAATCTTGTGTTGCTACCTCGGTTGCTGCTGGTATGAGTGTCACCTCTCCAAAGGCTCAGGCTTTTTTCTTTCGCCCAGAAAATGAAAAACCGATTGATAAGTTTAAAGGTTTACCTGTTTTAGAAAGTTATCTACCAGAGCTTTTTGAACGCCCTCCTCAAATAACTGGCCATTTGCCGGTCGTTGTCATTGGGAGCGGCTTTGGTGGTGCAATTAGCGCTTATCGACTTGGTCTTGCTGGCATCAAAACGGCGGTAATTGAAAGAGGAAACCGCTGGCCTAATGACCCAAAGCGAGCGGTATTTGCACATGATATGTTGGCTGACAAGCGGATGTTTTGGCAAAGAACAAAGACCACGTTTCCTGCACTCACGTTTGATCTTCCGTTCCTTCAAACGATTACGCCACGTAGTATCGAAAAATTCGGTGGTGTTCTTGATATTGTCGATAAACCGGGAGAAAACAACCAAGATGGTTCCGACCTATTATTAGGAACTGCGGTCGGTGGCGGCTCGGTGATTTATACTGGTGTTATGGTTGTTCCAAAGGAAGAGCATTTCAAGAAGCTTTACCCTAACGAGCTTTCTTACAAAGAAATGGTGGACGTTTATTATCCAAGAGTGAAATCCATCTTAAACTACAGCAATATGCCTAAAGATCTTTTTGCCAGTGCGCCGTTTAAGCATTGTCGAGATTGGAATAGAGAAGTTTCAAAAGCAGGCTACTCTCCTTATCTTATCGAAGGTAACTGGAATTGGGATGTTATCAGGCAAGAACTCAAAGGGAAAAGCTTACCTTCAGCAACTATTGGCCTAACTAATTTCGGTAATAGCAACGGTTGTAAGAATGACCTTGGGCAAAACTATATTCCATTAGCAGAGGCAACAGGGAATGTCACTTTCCACCACAAGCATGAACTGATCAACATTCGAATGAATGGTGATATTTATGAATTAGACATTCAAGAGCTCGATGCTCACGGCAATGTTGTTCAACAAAAAACGATTACGTGCGACAAGCTTATTCTATCGGCTGGTTCTTACCACACAACACGTATGCTTGTTAGAGCAAAAGAGAGAGGAGACTTGCCGGAGTTAAATGAATATGTCGGCAAGAACTGGGGCGATAATGGCAACCGAATGGCATTTAGACAGTCGTTATTTGGATTACCTGCTGGTGTTGCTCAAGCTTCTCCTTCTCCTACAGCAATTTATGTTGATGAAGCCGGAAGAAGCCCGGTCGCAGCAGAAAACTGGGCAAATGCTGGTATTGCCGACGTAGGGATTTCTATGATGCTATCCGTGACTGCGGACTTTAAGAATCGAGGTCATTTTTATTATGATGCCTCTATCGATGATGCGGTTCTTCATTATCCGAAAGAGAACGAGAAAGATGCAACGGATGCCTTAAGAGCAGTAAACAACAAAGTTGCACGAGCTAACTGGCAACGAATAGGAGCTCAGGGTTTCTCCGACGTTATTTTTACTGGTGCGCACCCAGTTGGAGGAATGGAAATGGGGAAAGCGACAGACCTATTTGGGCGTGTAGATGGATACAATGGTCTTTATGTTATTGATGGGGCGCTTATTCCTGGAAACAATGGATGTGCAAACCCTGCGTTGACTATTGCTGCACTAGCAGAAAGAAATATTGAAAACATTATCTCAAAAGATTTTTCATAACCAATTATGTATCGATAAGAGCCATCACTGAAAAGTGGTGGCTTTTTTTGTTTATTCAAAAGGTTCAGATGCTTAGTTTTCATTATTACAAATTCGTAATAGTTATTTTCTTTTTCAGCTTATTATCATTTATTTGCAACTCAATATAATGCCCGCCATTCCAAACGTATTTGCTGCGTTTTTGATTTTTATCTTTCGATGGATGGTTTCCGGGAGGGGAGTATGTCGAATTTTGTTGTTATCGGTGGTGGTGCTGCGGGGTTAGAAATGGTCACGCGTTTAGCGAGCAGTTTTGCTGGCAAATCTGACCATACCGTTACTTTGGTTGAGCCATCTTCTCATCACTTATGGAAACCAAGACTGCATGAGATTGCGGCGGGCACGTTTGATAATGAGCTCGATTCGGTTGCGTTTCGTCTTCATGCTGCTTGTCACGGTTACCAATATGTTCAAGCTCGTATGTCAGGCTTAGACCGAGCAAATAAAACGATTACTGTGAGCGCTGAGTTCTCTCCAGAGCAAACATTGAAATACGATTACCTCGTGATTGCCGTTGGCGCGATCAGTAACGATTTCAAAATTCCGGGCGTAAGCGATCATTGTTTGTTCTTAGATTCGGCTTCTCAAGCAGAAAAAGCTTGGGAACAGATGAAACAAATGCTAGCGAACGGTGGTTCACATCGTGTTTCTATCGTGGGTGCTGGCGCAACTGGTGTTGAGTTGGCGGCCGAATGGGCGAAAGTCAGCAAGCAATTAAACCGCTATCAAGATGATACTCAGCTTTCGATTACACTCATCGAAGCGGCAGATCGTGTGTTACCTGCAAGTGCTGAGTGCATGTCTACAAAAGTATTGAAGAAGCTACAAAAGCAAGGTGTTAACGTTCGCTTAAACACTAAAGTTCAGCGTGCAGAAGCAGACCGTATTGTGACGGAAAATGAAGTCATTCCTGCGGATCTACAAATTTGGGCGGCAGGGATTCGATGCCCGGATTGGTTAGCGAATCTTGATGGTCTTGAAAGCAACCGCATTAACCAACTTAAAGTGTTGCCAACACTGCAAACCACTCTTGATGAAAACGTGTTCGTCATTGGTGATAGCGCTGAATGCCCACAAGAAGATGGAAGCATCGTGCCACCACGAGCTCAAGCTGCCAACCAAGCTGCGGCGCATTTGGCGAAGCAATTTAAACGCTTAGTGAAAGGCAAAGAGCTAAAGCCGTTTGTATTCAAAGACGGCGGGATGGTTGTCGCACTCGGGCATGACTACGCGGTTGGCGCATTGATGAATGACAAACTCGTATTGCGTGGACGCTACGTTCGCCGCTTGTACGACACGATCTTTAGGCTGCATCAGCGCGTTATTTTCGGTTGGTTCCGCGTGTCGGCTTTGGTAGTGCTTAAACGAGTAAAAGGTTTATTGAACCCATATTACAAAGGCTCTTGGTCTTAATCCAAGCCGTGACTCTTCACTTCCATTTTTTCATTTTTATCGAGCGCCCAAATCATCAGGATTTGTGGCGCTAGGTGTATTTTATGCGTCATTTGCAACTCTCTCTGCCCGTTCAACTTCTTATTTCTGCCCTACTTGCGTGGGGTGGGGCTCAAGCCATCCTTCTTTTAGTCGACCATGGGTTGGCAGAAAAATCGCTTTTACTGTCGAGTGATTACTACCAAATTTTGATGTTGGGCAAAACGATCTATCTCGGCTTACTGAAAATGGTGGTGGGCTTGATGGTGCTGTTTTCTCTTGTCGAAGGCATCACCAATATTGGCTCTACCGTTCGCCTTAAAGCGCTGGGTGGGCGAACACTGCTCTTCTACAGTTTCACCACCTTAATTGCCATTAGTTTAGGACTTGGTGCGTCGTTAGCATTGCCTGCATGGGAGCCACTTAGCCAAAGCATTTCTGTGGGTAGTGATGTCCATTTGATTGACGAGCAAGGCGCTGGTGGTGCCGCCATACTCACTAATCTCGTTAAGATGGCGATGGTGAATCCGTTTGCTGCACTGGCGAATGGTAACTTACTGGCGATCGTGGTTTTCTCCTTTATGGCTGGCGTTGCGATTTTGCTTTCTGTTCCGTCAGGTCATCCGTTGCTAGCGGTGATTTCGGGGCTGAACAAAAGCGTCAACACCATGATTCGAGGCATCGTTAAGCTGTCTCCGATTGCTATTTTTGCGATCGTGTTTGATATCACGCTGACCTCAAGTGGGAATCTGATTCAGCAACTCGCCTTGTTTGCGTTACTGGTGTTTGTGCTCACGATGGTGCACGGGCTAGTCGTGTTACCAACGATTGCCAAGGTAATGACGGGCATCTCTCCAGTTGCGTTATTTAAAGCGATTTCAGCACCATTAGCCATGGCGTTTGCAACGTCATCAAGTGCGGCGGCGCTGCCTTTGGCAAAGCAAAGTGCGGAAGACAATTTAGATGTCGCGCCGGAAGTCAGCAGCATGGTGTTGCCACTCGGCTCTGTAATGAACATGGATGGCACCGCGTTATTTGAAGGTGTCGCTGCGATTTTTCTAGCACAGTTGTTTGGTGTGGACTTGAGTACCACTGGATTGGTGATGATCTTCATCATGGCAATGGTTTCTTCCGTTGGTGCGCCGGGCATGCCTTCGGGCTCCATGTCGGGGATGCAGTTAGTGCTGCTAGCAGCGGGTATTCCACTGGAAGCGATTGCGATTTTATTGGTGATAGAAAGACCGTTGGATACGTTCCGCACCGCTGTTAATGTGGAAGGGGATTTGATTGCGACGCTTGTGATCGACCGCTGGCAGAAAAAGCAGGCGGTAGCTCCTCAATCGCTCGATTCTTCAGAGATGTTGATGAGCTAAAAGTGAAACGCACTCCCAATTGAGAGTGCGTTTTTTGTATCTATATCGATTCTACGAGCGACCAAGCATTCGAGAAATGGTGCCATCTTTGTCGACCACTTGGTGTTTGATAGCGCCAGCAACGTGAAGAACAAACACAGCAATCAGAATTTCCACTGCAGAGTGATGAATGGTTGAGCCGAGTTCTTGAAGCCAAGGGGTTTCTGGACCTTCAGCGATAATAACCCAACCGAAGATATCGACCGCTCGGCCACCACCAGCGCTCATTGCGATGCCAGAGATAGGCATTGCCAAAGTAGCGAGCAGAAGGATACCGTGTACTGCTTTGGCCGCTTTATCTTGCCATGCAGGCATTTCTGAAGCGGGTGGTAGAGCGCCTTCTTTTAAGCGCCACACTAGACGGATAAGAGCGACAACTAAAATGATAGCGCCTAGTGATTTGTGGATGCCATACCACTCAAACTTTTCTGGGCTGCGTGGCAAATCGACCATGTAAAGCCCTAGAGCGAACACCCCGATAAAAGCAAGTCCAGTTACCCAGTGCAAAGCGATAGTTTGCCAAGTTAATGGCTTTTTGTTGAGCATAATATAATCCTCGTTTTATGTATGGTTATGCGAGTGATTATCTATTAATGTTGTGAATATAACTACACAGTTATGTGTAAAGTTGGGTAAATATTATCCACAAAAAACGCCCCAAAAGATGGAGCGTTTTTAGTCAGTTAGATGAGAGGAAACGGGTTATGCCTGTTTTAACTCAGCTAATGCGTGATTCAAGGAAGGAACAATCGCATGGCCAAAGGCTCGAACTTCTTCGCAAGGCTCAACAAGATCTGGGATTTGGAAAGTGACCATGTGCGCCGCTACTGCAGAACGTACGCCATTGTTGGAATCTTCAAACGCGATACATTTGGTTGGATCTACGTTTAGACGACTTGCCGCAAGCAGGTAGATCTCTGGATCTGGTTTGCCGTGTGACACTTCACAGCCTGTCGTTAAGTTGTCGAAATACTTGCTTAGGCCCGCCAGTTCCAACTTCTTCTGTGCTACTTCTTTCGCTGTTGATGTTGCCACTGCGGTAGGAATGCCTTTTTCCTTCAACCACTCTAGCAATTCAACTACGCCATCTTTCACTGGTATCGCTTGATGTTTTACCACTGCATCGTATCGGTCACGCCACTCTTTGTGCAATCGGTCAAGATCATCCCCATAAGCTTTGCGGAAAATCACTTCAATGCCTGCTGCATTGCGACCAATGATTGAAAGGTAAACGTCTTTATAGAATGGGAGGTTTTGTGCTTCACACGCTTCTTGGAAAATGCGCATGCAGACACGTTCCGTATCGAGGAGCAAACCATCCATGTCAAAAATAGCAGCTTGATAATTCATTACTTTATGACTTGTCGATTGAGATGGCGCATTTTGACACAAGCAAGATCGATTTTCCTGCGTAATTCCACCATCTCACAGGCTTTTTACCCAACCCCTATTTTATCCCTAGGCGTTTCGCTAATCGGTGTAAATTGCCGTTATCTATTTCAAGCTGACGTGCCGTTGCTGCCCAGTTGCCTTGATTCTCTTCCAGAGCTCGAACAATCATCGCTTTTTGGAAGGTGTCTGTGGCAGGCTTCAATCCGCCTTCTGGTAGCGCAAGCCGAGAGTTTTGCTCCGTTTCCTCTACGTTCTTGATGTTCTGATTCGGCGTTCTAATATCAAAATCTTGTTCAACTAACTCGATGTCCATAGCGTGGGTACGCGCTTTTGCCAAAACACCAGCACGTTTAATGACATGTTCAAGCTCTCGCACGTTGCCTGGCCATGAATAGTCTTTGAGTGCTTGCACCAAAGTGGGAGACAAACGAATGCTGTTTAATCCCAATTTGCTTCTCAAGCGTTCGGCAAAAAAGCCCGCTAATAACAACACATCGTCTTCACGTTCACGAAGAGGCGGAACATGAAGGGGGAAGACGCTTAGACGGTGATACAAGTCGGCTCGGAAGCGCCCAGCGGTTACTTCTTCATGCAATATACGGTTGGTGGCGGCGACAATGCGTGTGTTGACTCGAATATGGCGATCATCACCCACACGTTGAATGTCACCGTATTGTAGGGCTCGAAGTAACTTAGCTTGCAGTTCTAACGACAGTTCGCCAACTTCATCCAAAAACAGTGTGCCGCCGTCGGCTTGTTCGAACTTACCCTTACGATTACTGATTGCGCCTGTAAATGCGCCTTTAATATGGCCGAACAACTCGCTTTCCGCCACTGATTCTGGCAGCGCTGCACAATTGAGATAAACCAAAGTATTGCTAGAGCGACTAGAGCGATGGTGAATAGCGCTCGCAACCAACTCTTTACCCACGCCCGTTTCTCCCATCACTAGCACAGACAATTCAGTATCGGCGACTGCATCAATCTGCTCTTGAAGATTTTTCATGCCCTGAGAGTTACCAATGATTTCATTACTTAAGGTGCGTTTCTCGGCGTAAGAGTCGCGTGGCAGGCTCGCTTGTGTCTCTAGCTGTTCTAGTAGGAGTGCAGTGTGTAGGCCACCTGCTGCCAACGCGCTGACAAAACGTAACTCTTGGTTGCGTAGCCCATCAAATTGGTTGGGATCGAAGGCGTCAATCGTAATGGCACCAATCAGTTGATCGTCGATCAGCAGAGGTAAACCAATGCAGGAATGGACATGCAGTTTGTCATCGTGGTTTGGAATCAAGCCATCGTATGGATCAGGTAAGTCGCTGTCGGAGGGAAAGCGCACGATATCGCCTGCTCGGGCAATGGCTTCTAATCTTGGGTGTTGCTCAATAGAGAAACGGCGTCCAAGGACCTCTTTCGCCAATCCATTGATCGCTAAAGGTTTAAAGTGCTGGTCTTCATACAAAAGAAGGGCAGAAGAGTCACACTTCAATACGTCTCGAATCGTGGTTAATAACGTATCGAAGCGAGCCTGTTGAGTGAGCGCCGAGTTAAGGTCTTGCGTGATGTGTAGCCATTGCGCGATTAAAGAAGTCATAGCCAATACCGATTGTGTCAATATGACTATTGTAGTGTCTTAATGACAATTTTCAACTGTGTCTAAATGACAGTTGTCAAAGTCGGGTTTTGATTAAATTATTGAAATGTAAGGGAATTAAAAGTTGGCACGCCCAGTGCAATACAAGAAGAAATTATTTTTGTTTATCCCGTCATTCAAGGTAGTAATTATGACAATTCACGTAAAAAACAACATCCACTGGGTAGGTCAACGCGATTGGGAAGTTCAAGACTTCCACGGTACAGAATACAAAATGACAAAAGGTACCAGCTACAACAGTTATCTAATTCGTGAAGAGAAAACCGTATTGATTGATACGGTCGATCATCGATTCAGTCAACAATTCATCCAAAATTTAGAGATGGAAATCGACCTTAAGACTATCGACTTTATCGTGGTAAACCATGCAGAAGAAGATCACTCAGGTGCATTGTCGGCATTAATGGAGAAGATTCCGAATACGCCAATTTACTGTACAGAAGCGGCGATTGATTCAATTGTGGGTCATCACCACCATCCTGAGTGGAACTTCAAAACCGTAAAAACGGGCGACAGCATCGATATTGGTAACGGCAAGCAACTAGTGTTCGTGGAAGCTCCAATGCTGCATTGGCCAGACAGCATGATGACTTACCTAACTGGCGATGCAGTGCTGTTCAGCAATGACGCATTTGGTCAGCACTACTGTGATGAACGTCTGTTCAATGATGAAGTGGATCAAAATGAGTTGATGGAACAGTGTTTGCGTTACTACTCAAACATCCTAACGCCATTCAGCAGCTTGGTAACCGCTAAAATCAAAGAAGTGCTGAGCTTTAATTTGCCTGTCGACATGATCGCAACGTCACACGGTATTGTATGGCGCGATAATCCGATTCAAATCATCGAACAATATTTGGCGTGGGCAGACAATTATCAAGAAGATCGCATTACGATTTTCTACGATTCAATGTCAAACAACACTCGAATGATGGCCGATGCAATCGCGCAAGGCATTCACGATGTCGATCCTGGCGTGGCGGTCAAAGTCTTTAATGTCTCTAAGCATGATAAGAATGAAATTCTCGCCAACGTATTCCGCTCAAAAGGCATCTTGGTTGGTTCGTCCACTATGAATAACGTCATGATGCCTAAGATCGCTGGCATGCTAGAAGAAATTACTGGTCTACGTTTTAAAGCTAAAAAAGCCGCTGCATTTGGTAGCTACGGGTGGAATGGTGGCGCGGTGGATCGTATCCATGCTCGATTAACTGATGCAGGCTTTGAAACTGCAGTCAGTTTGAAAACCAAATGGCGACCAGATGGTAAAGCGATGCGTGAGTGCCGCGAACATGGTAAGAACATCGCAAAATTGTGGGCAAAGCATGACCTGACTAGTCCTGTTCTTGCTCCGGCGATTACTGCGTCCGCACCACAAGTTCAATCACAACCCGCTGCGCCAGCGACAACACAAGCGGTAGTAGATGCTGCTCCTAGCAACCCTAGTACAGAGGCGCATCCTGCAGATTGTCAATGCATGGTTTGCACCGTTTGTAATTGGGTATACGACCCAGCTCAAGGCGAGCCTAACCAAGGTGTTGAACCGGGTACAGCTTGGTCGGAAGTGCCAGATTACTTCTTGTGCCCAGAATGCCATTTAGGTAAAGACGTTTTCGTTGAATACAACGGTTAGGAGGGAATATGCAAGCACCTATTGTAATTATTGGCAGTGGCTTTGCCGCTTACCAATTGGTGAAAACTGTGCGTCGCATGGACGCAGATATTCCATTGCAAGTGTTTACTGCCGATGATGGCGCTGAATACAACAAGCCTGATTTGAGTCATGTATTCAGCAACAAGCAAACCGCCCAAGACTTAGTGGTCAAAAGTGGTGAGGCGTTCGCACAGGAACACAACATCGAACTGTTCGCCCATACCATGATTGAGCATGTCGACGTGCAAGCTCAGCAAGTGGTAGCCAACGGCCAAACCTATCCTTACTCCAAACTGGTGTTTGCGACAGGCGCGAAAGCCTTTGTGCCGCCAATATCTGGTGATGCAGCACCTGAGGTGATAACGCTAAACTCGCTACAAGAATATCAATTAGCAGAAGAGCAAATCAGCCGTGCGAAACGAATTCTAGTGATGGGTGGTGGTTTGATCGGCGTCGAGATCGCCATGGATCTCGCAACCGGTGGTAAAGCGGTTACGGTGGTTGAGCCAAATGCCCGTGTGCTCGGTAACCTGATTCCTGAATTCGTCGCATTGCCGCTCGAAAACCAACTCAAGCAGCAAGGTATTCAACTTGCGTTGGAGACTGGGGTTGTTGCGATCAATCACTCAGATGATTCGCTGGTGGCGAGTTTGAGCAAAGGTGAAGAAGTCGAAGCCGATGTAGTGATTTCAGCTGCGGGTTTACGTGCTAACACTTGGTTAGCGAAGGCTTGTGGGGTGAGCGTGAACAGAGGCATCGAGATAGATGCCCGATTACAGACATCAGTTGCCAATATATTTGCATTGGGCGATTGTGCCGAGATCCAAGGTCGAATGATGCCTTATCTCCAACCGATCGTGCTAAGTGCCAATGCTTTGGGCAAACAGCTACTAGGGCAAGAAGCAGAGCTGAAACTACCGCCTATGATGGTAAAGGTGAAAACGCCGAGCTACCCAATTCAATTGGCAGGCGATTTTAGTTCGGTGACGAACTGGAGCGTGCAGATTTCTCAAACTGGCATTGCCGCGAAAGCAGAAGATGAAAATAGCCGACTCATGGGCTTCGTCGTGACGGGAGAACAAGTTACGCAAGCATTTCCATTACTTCGAGAGTTGTCTCAAGCCGGTCAGGCTTAACCGATTTAAACGAAAAGAATTGTAATTAGAGAGGGTATCATTATGTCGCATCTACGAATTCCTAAAGACTGGACTGTTCAACGTTCAACGCCTTTCTTCACTAAAGACAATGTGCCACCAGCGCTACTGACTCATCACAATACCGCTGAGGGTGTGTTTGGACAGTTGTGTGTCATGGAAGGGCAAGTGACTTACTACGGCTTTGCTGATGAACACGCCACAGAAGCAGAAGTAGTGGTGGTGATTAATGCAGGCCAGTTTGCTACCAGCCCACCGCAGTACTGGCATCGTATTGAGATGAGCGATGATGCTCAGTTCAACATCAATTTCTGGTCGAATAAAGACAAGAGTGGGCAAGCAATGTTCCACGCGAAGAAATAACGCATACAGAAGTTAATACAGCGCTAATTTGTCGGGAAGAAGCGTTTACTATCAAGCTTAATCATTAAACGTAGGTGAAAGGGCAGAGATTCGTCTCTGCTCTTTTTATATGTATGCTTTGGGGCACTTTAAATTCTTCACGGGTTTGTTCTGTGACTCTTATCACTAAGCAATAACTGTCAGTCAATTGAATTGGTGTTATGTTATAACATAATTTCAATTCCATTTTGAACAGTCAAAGAATAAAAGTGATTTTAGGTTTGTTGCTTGTGCCGGGTTATTAATACCCGTTTAGAGAGATGGAGGGGTCCAATCGATTTTTTCGGAATATTTACTGGTCTTGCAACCTTATCCAAAGCGATATCAATATTGGTATCGCTTTTTTTCTGCTTGTAGAAAGCGAGATTCGATCCTGTTCTGTTTATTCTGAAACTATTCAGAACTTGAATGGGTATAGAGGTCTAACTTGATGATTTTATGGACAATTAAATATCACTAAACTGTCATTTAAACAGGAATCAATAGTCCTGATGTAAGCCTCATCCTACTATTTCTTCATTGCGACGGAGCGACAAGCTTAAGGAAAGTCATCACTCAGTTACGTTTTAGCAGTGTTTAGTGCGTCTTAAACGTCTAGAACGTCTAGAACGTCTTAAACTAGGAGCTTCCACAATGAATTTAACCCTGGACTACGCCTCTCTGGCGATCTTATTTGTGGTGCTGTTGATTCTGATTTTTGGATTGATTGCCCTGCACGATATTCCCTACGAAATTGCGAAAAAACGTAACCACCCTCATGCCGATGCGATTCATGTTGCGGGATGGGTGAGCTTGTTCTTCCTTCATGTGATTTGGCCGTTCCTTTGGATCTGGGCAACCATGTACGACGGGGAGAAGAAAAACTGGTTAGGTGCTAAGCCTTCGATATCTCAACAAGATTACGAGCAACTGTTGGTCCGCATCAATCAACTTGAGCAAGCGAGAGGGGAAGAATAATGGAAACACTCATCATCCTAAGTTACGTAGCGCTGTGCGTTATCGTGTTTCGAGTATTTCGTGTGCCTAAAACCAAGTGGACACTCACCACGGCGTCGGTCATTGGCATGTTCATCGTTGGTTGGATTTTTCTCTACATGGCGATGTATCAACCGGTTTCTCGTATGGCGCGTTTGTATAGCGTGACGACGCCAATCACTTCTCAGGTAGAAGGCATGGTTACCCAAGTGTATGTGCAAGGAAACCAGCAAGTGAAAGCGGGTGACCCACTTTACCAAATTGACGAAACGCCATTTAAAGACAAAGTGAACCGTATTCAAAGTGACATCAAACGCACGGAATCAGCGATTGATTTTTACCAATCTGAATTAGCGAGATACAAAAAGCTGGGCAGCAAAGGTTACTCTTCTCAAGAGAAAATCGACAACATTGAGAACCAATTACTGGAGCAAAAAGCCAATCAAAGCAAATACCAATCCGAGCTCGAAGTTGCACAGTTTAATCTGAGCAAAACCACCGTTACCGCACCAACGGATGGCTATGTCACGCAAGTGGCGCTGCGTCCGGGTATGAAGAGTCGTATTGTGCCGTTTCAAGGCAACCTGACCTTCGTTCACAAAGAAGACAAACAGCTGTTTGCTGCATTTAAACAAGCACCAGCACGATATGTGAAAGTCGGGTATCCGGCAGAAGTGACCTTCAATACCATTCCCGGTCATGCTTACAAGGCCCATGTGACACAAGTAAATGACATTTTTGCTCAAGGCGCGATATCACCATCAGGCAACATGAAGTACCCAGAGCAAATTCCTGCTGGTGGCCGAATCTTAGTGAAAGTGGAATTGGATAATCCAGACTTAGTCAAAGACATGCCATTGCCCTCCGGCACAGATGCACACGTCGCGGTGTACTCACCTAAATGGGAAATGTTCAGCATCGTACGTAAAGTGATTCTGAGAATGCAGAGTTGGCAAAACTGGTTATTCGAAGGCTAATGACATCAAGGGCAAAGCTGCAGGTTTTGCCCTTTTTGTATGGGTGTACTGCTATTGCTCGTCTGTTACTAAATGGATTGAGTGACCGCTTGTTTAATCGCGTTCCTTAGCCATTCATGCCCTTTGTCGTTCTTTTGTGATTGGTGCCAAGTCATGTAAATAGGCACCTTATTGGCTTCAAAGGGCAAAGGGAAAGCGTTTAATCCGAGCTTGCTTGCCAAGTTGTCAGAGAACCAACGCGAGGTAACGCATATCCAATCGGTTTGAGACACTAACTGTAGCGCTGTCATGGTCGAGCCGGTGGAATAAGCCACTTGTCTCGGGGGAAGCGTATCTTCGATGATCAAAGAGTCTAAAGCGTTGGTGTTGAGCCGCTGCGTTCGCCAAGTTACATGAGACTCACGCATGAAGTCGTCGTACGTGAGCGTGTTTTGAATACGAGGATGATCTTTGCTCACTGTCACCATAAGTTCCTGTTCAAACAGCAATTCATTGTGATAACCATGATCCGTCAAAGGCACGGTAGCAAGGATCACATCCACGCGTCGACGTCTTAAGTCGTCTTGACGGTCTTGTTCGTTTAAGTGTTCCACATCCGCTTCAATAGATACCAATGGCGCATGCTGAGATTTGTATTTCGCCAAGGCTGGCACGAGCATTAAATCGATATCTTTATGGCTAGAGATTCGAAACGTGCGTTGGCTGGTTTCTGGCGTGAATTCTTGACGAGATTTCGAACCGTTGATCAATAGGCTTAAAGGCTCTTTAATTTCTGCGTGTAACTCAATCGCGAAATTCGTCGGCACGATACCTCTGCCTTGACGAACAAAGAGGGGATCTTGGTATTGATCTCTTAACTTGTTGAGTGCGTGACTCACGGCGGGCGCAGTGATGTTTAACGCGGTAGCGGCATCGTTGACGCTTTTTGACTTCATGACCGCATCAAACGTTTTTAACAAGTTAAGGTCCATACATGCTCTCTCAGTTGGTTATCTTTCATTGTAAGCAGACTATGAAAGTAAAATAAAGTTTAAGCACATTTGGCAAGCGTTCGTTCTAGAAGGGAGAATAAAACAGGCTTTTACTGAGTTGATTTGCTGTTAATTATATGAATAAAAAGGGTTTTATATGATTTTGTGGTAATTTTAGTCCTGATATATGGATCTAATATCACAAATTTTTATATTAAAGTTGTTTCATATTTGTTTAGTGAGTTAGTTTCCCTCTCGAATCTAATGAGGAGAATAGAACATTACTATGAAAAATATAAAAGTTGCAGTCGTCTTCATCGCTGGTATTAGCCTACAAGCTCATGCCAACAACTCAGTTGATATCACCAGTAGCACGCCTGAGGGAGTACATACAAAGTTTGAATCTGCTCATCAAGTCCATGATCGTATGGCGTCTTCTGGTTTTACGCTGCATCGTTGTGGTATCCAGTCTATCAAGAGAGGCCACATGGCTGATCAAGATATGGAAACCCCACATAGCCAGATTACTTGTATGTACTCAAAACCTGGTGCGCAAGTTACGGATGAATCCGAAATTGCTTATTGGCACTTAAACGTCGTTTACGATATGGGCAGCCAAATGTACAAAGCGGGCCACGAGTTTACCGATATCTATCAGACTCATATCTACACGCTAACACCAAGCTACCTTTTAGATGCTGCTCCTAACTTTCATCAGCAAAGAGCAAGTCTTCAGTCATCTGGTAAGAGCGTAGGTGAGTGTGAGTTGCAGCAAATTTACTACTTTATGAAGCCGACAGAGGCAACGTACCTTTCGCATGTTGCAACTTGCCCAGTTTATGCCGCAGAAGGTGAACTATCAGGTCACTTGAATGTTGCTATCGACTACAACTCAGAAAGAAAAGGCTATACGGAAGCTAGTGTTGGCTTTGAATCTCTATAGTCTTTTAGATTAGTCAGTATTCAACCTTTCGCTTTATGCACCAGTTAATGACTGGTGCATTTTTAACTTTGCTGAGACTCTCTGACAGCTTTACTTGTCTGTGCGAACCCTAAAAAATACCCTAGCCTGCATTGGCTCAGTCAGAGCGTTAAGGATTGCTAAAGAATTATATGCTATTGGTTATATATATTGTCAGCCATCACACTACTACGCCGTTAAGGTGATGGAGTGGTTAGTACATGTGATTTATGAAGGATAAACTCCATTTAGAACGATTTACTGCGCTCAACTTGGATCGCACACTTTATAGCTTTCTAAAACCACAAATAAAACAATGACATTGCCATGTGTCTTTTTTGTGGAGTAAATTTTCTCTAATTAAGGCTTTTGTAGAATAAATTTCCATATCTATTTAAATAGTGTTTGTAAATGGTAAAACATTTCTAGATGGAAGTTTTTAAAATGTGGCACGTCAATCTGGTGAAACAAGCCAGTGAATATTAAATGTTTTAAGTAAGTCGTCGTCATGAATTCAAAATCTTTTACTGCTGTACTCTTTCTATCCGTGTGTTTGATCTGGGGAACCACTTGGTTCGCAATGGAAGTCGCATTGCACTCTATTCCCCCTGTTCTTGCCACAGGTATGCGTTTTTTCCTTGCTGCGCCTTTGCTGTTTGTGATGGCAAAAGCATTCAAACAACCTTTGATGTTCCCAAAGGGTAAACGTCATTGGATTTTTATCGTGGCTGTTTTCTACTTTGCGATGCCGTTTACTCTGATGATTTACGGAGAGCAATACATCTCATCGGGTCTTGCATCGATTATTTTTGCCAACATGCCGGTTGCGGTGATGCTAATGTCTGGCCTGTTTTTAGGGCTGCGTTTAGCGCGTCACCAAGTGTTTGGCTTGTTGACGGCAGTGGTAAGTCTTTGTCTGATTTTGGGCAACGAGATGCAACTGGGTGGGGAAGATTACTTACTGGGTACGATGTCATTAGCTCTCGCGGTGGCAATGCATGCAGTGATGTATGTGCTAGTTCAAAAATACTGTAAGGACATTCAGGTGCTGACTTATAATGCACTGCCTTGTTTTATTGCTTCTCTTCTACTATTTGCTTTATCAGCAGCCTTTGAGCAAATTGATGTATTGGCGTTTACTTACGACTCAGTTCTAGCGGTGGTTTATCTTGGCTTTGTAGCAAGTGTTGGCGGTATTGTGGCTTACTTTAAACTTGGTCAGGTTTCGACACCGTTTCAAGCTTCGATTTGTTTTCTGATTTTCCCTTTGGTCGCGTTATTCCTATCCGCGTTTATTAATGGAGAGATGCTTTCAGAGCAGTCGATTATCTTAATGCTACCTCTTATGTTTGGCATTTTGTTAACCAAAGCTCCTAAGAAGCTTTTCAAGTTCCGCTCAGTGGCAGTACCCGCCGAGTAACGCATAGCAAGAGGCTCTCATGGGCCTCTTTTTTGCCCTGAATCCGCAACATCCCCTTCTTTTATAAACACTGCAGTAAACGGCGAGGTAGTGCGGTTTTATCCATCCAGTGATTTGGAATCGACATTGGTGAGTCGTAGTAACTTGCCCCAAGAATGGCACCGAGCGGAATAGCTCGTCCACTTGAATCGCCGCCACAGTAAATGTTCTCACGCATGGTGGTTTCGTAGCTTTCTGAGTTCATCAACAAATGACAAATCACCACAAATGAAGCGTCTAAACCGCAATGCATCCCAACGGACTCCGCAACGCTGGTGGCGCTTCTGCCGCTCATCGATTCTGCACGTTGAATATTGTTAGCAATCTTTGGAGAAACCGTCTGAGCTGCCATCACACACGCTTTGGGCGCAGCGCCTTGCAACGCCATCTGAATCATCACTGCGATAGCTTGGGCATACATAACTGCGGTGTCGTTGTTATTGGTAACCCGCACGGCGGAATCGACCAATTTAGCGAGTTTGTCATCATCGGAATGAAAAGCCACCAAAGGCGGAAGCTTGGATAATGCTGTGTTCTGAGTGTCGTCAGCCCCGCACAAAGTTACGCGCAGTTCTTTGTCTTCTAATGCATGAATGTTGAGCAGTGTTTGCTTTGTCGGTTTGTCTGTATAGCCCTGCCATTTACCACCAAAATCAAACCATTCTCGAAAGGAGCGAATGTAACGCGCCTCGTCGTAGTGTCCGGTTTGAACCAGAGCGTCTAACATGGCAACAAGCTGTGCGCCGTAGTGGGTGAGATCACCGACTCGCTTGCTACCGTGGGCAAAATAACCTTTGTCATGGTATTCAGTTCGGTTAGGTTGATGAAATTCCGGATGTGGAGAACCAAACTGCCTGACGAGTTCTTGATCGTAAAGCCAATGAAATCCGAGAGATGCTGCATCACCGACGAGTGCGCCGATAATGGCATGAAGAGAGCGAGCGTTTCTATGAGTCATCTTGCCACCTTTGTCAACAGGGCTACTCAATAAGTCTTACACAGTTTCTTGGTTTTGTAGGGAAATTTTTCTTTTTTGGATCAAGACTATAGTGCTCAATTAACCATTGCTTTACTAGGGTTAAAAAGACTAAGGTTAAAAGCAAAACGCCCCGCGAGTGGCGAGGCGTTGGTTTTAGTTGCGTACTATTAACAATAACGATTAACTGTAAGCGCGTGCGACGCGACCTTCACAATCCAAAGTAACCTGTTTTGCGTAAGCCGGAATGAAAACTGATTGTCCTTTTTCAACTTCGCATGTTTCGCCGTTTGCGTGAGTCAGCACAAGTTTGGTATCCAGAGGCATAAGGATCTCAGCGGTTTGAACTTCAAGAGTACGCTGGTGAGCTTGCTTAACGATGGCGAATTTGAAATCATCCACGGGAATAGGGTATTCCAACATGTCGTCGATTTCGTTTGGTGCGAGCAATAGGCTGTCGAACGGCTTCTCGTTGAAACGTGTGCATGCAACAAGTTCTTTCACGTCCATGTATTTTGGTGTCAGACCCGCGCGCAGTACGTTGTCTGAGTTCGCCATGATCTCAAGCCCCGTACCTTTTAAGTAAGCGTGTGGCGTTTCTGCATCTAAGAACATGGCATCGCCCGGTTGTAGGGTAATGACATTAAGCATCAGTGGTGCAAACAAACCAATATCGCCAGGGTATTGCTTCTCTAGCTCAAGAATAAGGTTGAACAGAGGTAAGTCGGTGATGCGAGCTTGAGCCAATAGCACCGTCAACGCCATCTCTTTCTGTTCACCTTCTAGTGATAGTAGACCCGAGAAGAAGGTCGCCAAGCCTGTTGGCGTCTGGTTTGCGATAAGGTCATCCACCAGGCCTTGTAGCTCAGGAATTGCCAGCTCAGAGAAGAAGCTGATGATTTCACTTGTTGGGCGGAAGCCATTCATCGCTTGGTATTGGGTTAGCGCGTAAACCAATTCCGGTTTGTGGTTTGGATCTTTGTAGTTGCGGTTTGCAGCGGTTAAGGGGATGCCTTGTTTTTCTTCCAGTGCAAAACCTAGCTCTGCTTGTTGTTTGTTTGGGTGGACCTGAATCGACAGCGCTTTCTCAGCGGCAAGCACTTTAAACAGGTATGGAAGTTCACCAAAACGGTTTGTGACTTCTTCACTCAGAAAGGCATTCATGTCTTGAGCAATCAGTGAAGAGAGCTTGGTCTCCTCACCGTTTACCATCACCAATGAGCAACCGTTTGGATGCGCGCCCATCCATACTTCTGCTTGTGGTTCGCCCGTTGGGTTTTCAATGCCAAACAGTTGGTTAACAGAAGTAGTACTGCCCCAAGCGTAGTTTTGAATCACGTTGTTCATCAGGAAAAACATCTGATGCTTAGCTTGAGTTTGAATCGTTTGTGTATCGGACATCGTTAAATCAGACATAGAGTGTCACCATGAGAGAAAATCATGGCTTGGGCGACATTGCCCAAGCCATAGGAGCCATTTGGGGGTAGGGGTGATTAAGCGGCCGCTTGCATCATTTTTGCTTTGCGAACTTTCTTCAGAGTTACACACGTTACTGCGGTAACTACTGCGCCAGCTGCCATACAAATCAGAGCAAGTACTGGGTGGTTCATCGCGCCAAGTAGAGCCACAACTGGACCGCCGTGAGCAACACTGTTGGTAATGCCGAATGAGAACGCCATTACTGCCGCTACCATTGAGCCAAGTACGTTTGCAGGAATCACTGACATTGGATCTTGCGCTGCGAACGGAATCGCACCCTCAGAGATACCAACCAGACCCATTGCACCAGCTGCTTTGCCCGCTTCGGTTTCTGATTCTTCGAACAGGTCGAACTTACGACCAAGCGCCGTTGCCAGTGCCATGCCTAGAGGTGCAACAGGGATTGCACACGCCATCGCACCCATAAATTGAGTTTGACCGCTCGCAATCATGCCCACAGAGAATAGGAACGCGACCTTGTTGAATGGACCACCCATATCGAAGCCAGCCATACCACCAAGTACGATGCCTAGTAGAACGACGTTACCTGTACTCATGCTTGTTAGTAGTGCAGTCAGACCGTCCATTAGGCTTGCGATTGGCGCGCCGATAACGAAGATGAAAAGACCAGCGATGAATAGCGAACCTGTGATTGGCGCAATCATGATTGGCACCAAAGGTTGAATGAATTTGTGGTAGTTAATCGACGTAATCCACTTCACGAAGTAACCCACAAGCAGACCAGCGATGATGGCACCGATAAAGCCTGTACCTGCGTCTGCACCGTAGAAAGAACCGTTGTTTGCAATCCAACCACCGATCAAGCCAGGAGCTAGAGCAGGACGGTCAGCAATCGCGTAAGCAATGTAACCCGCTAGGATTGGGATCATCAGCGTAAAGGCAACCACACCTACGTTGAGGATTTGGTTCCACATGCTGCCTTCAGGAATTGCCATGCCCGCTTCACTTGGCTGACCACCGACTGCAAGAGCAAGTGCAATCAACAGACCACCTGTTACAACGAATGGGATCATGTGTGATACACCGTTCATCAAGTAGCGGTAGAGGTCCGAGCGAGCCTGAGAGGCTTTGTTTGCAACAGACGCTTGTGCATTGCTGCTTGCTTCTGCTTGGTATTCTGGAGCGCTTAACGCTTCGTTAATCAGACCTTGTGCATCGCGGATAGGTGCTTTTACGTTGGTTTTAACCACGCGTTTGCCCGCAAAGCGGTTCATGTCGACTTGTTTGTCACATGCCACGATGATTGCGTCTGCACGTTCGATTTCTTCTGCGGTTGGGCTGTTTTTCACACCGATTGAACCGTTCGTTTCAACCTTGATTTCGTAACCCATCGCTGCTGCACCTTTCTCTAGCGCTTCTGCCGCTAGGTAAGTGTGTGCAACGCCCGCAGGACAACCAGTAACACCAATGATGAAGCCTTGGTTTGCTGGTGCGTCTGTCACTGCTTGCGGCTCTTCTTTAGCAAGTAGGAGTGCCAGTGCGTCTTGGCTGTTTGCTGTACCTAAGAATGCATCAATGAAACCATCTTCAATCAGTTTTGAAGACAGCTCTGCAAGAACTTCGATATGGTGGTTATCGCCGCCGTCTGGAGAAGCGATCATGAAGAACAGTTTTGAAGGCAAACCGTCTTCAGCGCCGTATTCGATACCTGATTTGCTTACGCCGATCACAACCGCTGGTTCAAGAACCGCGGCACTTTTCGCGTGTGGGATAGCAACGCCATCCTCAAATCCGGTATTACCTAACTCTTCACGTGCTTTTATATCTGCAAGAAATTGCTCTTGGTCTGAAATACGACCTTGGGCGTGTAGAACTGCAACCAGTTCTTTAAATACGTCTTCTTTTGAAGTCGCTTGAAGATCAAGCTTAATCAAGTCTTCATTTATTAGTTTGGTGATCATTGTCGAACCCCTATAAATATAATTTTTATTTCAGGGGTATTTTGAAATTAACCAAGCGGAGACAGTAGTGAAGAAAAAATGCATTTACTGGATGATTGTAACCGCCCGACTAGAGTGTGATGTAGATCGTCTACTGGATAAACTTACTGCATATCTGTGACATTATGTGGAAGTCGATGAACCATAAGTGAAATGTGTTATTGCTCCCATATATAAGGGTTTGAAGACTTTGTTGATGATTTTCTAGACTGGATAATTGATGCGTTAACTGAATTTTTGTAACGTTAAAGTGGAAGTGTGATTTTGCTCAATAGCACAAAAATCCAGTAGGGTGTATATCTATAGGTATAGCATCATGGATGCGTGTTTAAGAGTACGTAAAATGATTTTTCATGATTTGATTTCATCAGTATTAAACGAGCGAGAACCATTCCATAATATATGGTTTGCTGGTGATTTTCATACACCACCTGAATTTAGCTATCAGGTTAACTTCCCTCGATTAGAATTGGTCTTGTCTGGTGAATATATTAATGAAATGGAAAGTCATGATCGCAAAGTGACGCATATCGTGGCGAAAAGCGGTGATGCGATATTTATTCCGCCTAACTGTTGGAATAAACCTGACTGGGATACAGATTGCTCGGTATTAAGTATTCTCTTCGGTCGCCGTCAATTGGGTTTGAGTCTCGTGTCCAAACGTAAAGGGGAAGCGAGCTTTTACGATATCCAAAAGCACAGTATTCAAACTCGTTCTGGATTTGCCATTGATAATATCTTGGAAGCACTGAGTTCATTAGCTCGTGAGTGTAATAAGAAGCCAATGGATGAGTTGTTGCTACAAGCCTTGTTGCAATACGCTAAGTCGATGTTAGATGCACCTATAGAGACGCAGGCGCACAGCCGAGTGCAAGATCTGTATCAGGGCATTTGTATCTACATCCAAGAGAACTTTCACCGCCCAATTACACGTGACAGTATTGCGTCGAGGTTCAGCATCTCTTCTAACCATTTATCGCGTTTGTTCCGTCAGCAAGGTCACATGACGCTAGCCGATTACATTACGTGGGTACGAGTAGACCGCGCAAAATTTATGCTCAAGAAATACAACTTTAAGTTGAATGAGGTATCGGTGCGCTGTGGATTCAAAGATGTGAACTACTTCTGCCGAGTCTTTAAGAACCGCACGGGCAGAACGCCAACGGAATATCGCGGTTCAATCTAGAACAGATCCTAAGCAAGCAGCCTCGACATGGCGTACATCAGAAGCGCCTGCAAGTCGACGCTGCTTTTTGTTAGCAGTAAACGCTCAGCCATTTGGTCGGTCAGCAGGTTACGGGTTAAGTTGGTTGCCGCAATGATGTGTTCGCGAGTCGGTTTCGCTGGCATTACTAATGCGATAGCAAGATGCACTTCCCCCATTTTTGATGCCCAATCCATCGGAATCTCGTTAGCGATAACCGCAACAGAGATGTGGTCCACACCTTCGAACATGACATGTGGTAGAGCAATGCCCGGTGTTACTGCGGTTGAGGATCGTTCTTCGCGTTTGATAAAGGCGAGAATGAGTTCGTCTGGGTGAATCGGATGAATCAGTTGCGCTAGCCCTTTCAAGCACTCAAATTTGGTGAGTTCAGTGTGCGCTTTGGCGTAATGCCATTTAATTTCACAAGGCGGGCAGATTTGCGGAAGACGCTCAGCAAGTTGGCTTGAGAACTCGTAGTTGATGTGAGAACCCACAACGGTAAAGTTCTCAGCAATCATATCTTTGATAACGAAACAGGCAAGCTCGGCATCAATACCAATAGCCGTGATTTGACACAAGTCGCCTTGCTGCAAGCCAACTTGTAAAACCGCGATTGACTTAGTGAGCTCAGCAACGCGATTTTGGGTTATGTTGATGATGTGTAATGTGCTTTTGAACTTTTTGGCGACGCGATTAAGGGGCTGCGCTACGTGAGCACTGGCATTGATATCATCGACAAAAAAGGTGATCTGGTATTCGTTCATCAGCACAGCGTATCATCGACAGTGTACAAGGAACACTTTATCGACATTAAGTAACACGTCTTCAATAGGGATTTGGACTTTGTTGGTGCCTTCAAAGCGAGCTGGTTGTTCAATCTCAATATCGGACACAATTAAGACACGATCCGCTTGTGCAATATCGTGGGGAGTGAGCTGATTCTCAATACCCATCGCGCCTTGCGTCTCAACCTTAATTTGTACGTTATGCTTAGGCGCAGCTTTCATTAGTGCATCTGCCGCCATATAAGTATGAGCGATGCCTGTAGGGCACGCTGTCACCGCTACGATCTTCATGTTCTATCCACTTTATTTTTTTGTGGATTTTAGCATAGTGACCGTCGGAAGGATGGATTTAAAGCAGATAATCGCAAGAGCTCTATCACAGTTTAAATCTCATGTTACATTAATCCAGTTAATGCACTTTTTGTCCTGTATTGGAAAGGACGAGTGTTGGTTACTCTGTACACAGTCATAGATGGAATAAATAACTCATGACTCTCGAGCGTGAACATTGCAAGGTACAAACAATGGACATATTAAACCTTATTGAGCCGGAAACCATTTGCTTGGATTTGCAGGCTCAAACCAAAGATGAAGCGCTCAAAGAGCTCGTCGAATTGTTGGACGCGGCGGGCAAGCTCACTAGCAAAAGTCAGTTCTTGGCGGACATTTGGAAACGAGAAGAGATTGGCAATACCGGCTTTGACGAGGGTATTGCCATTCCTCACGCCAAAAGTAATGCGGTCGCTAAACCCGCAGTCGCAGTGGGCATCAGCCGAAAAGGGATTGATTACGGTGCCGATGACGGCGAACTGTCTGACGTATTTTTTATGCTGGCTTCTCCGGATGGGGATGACCATCATCACATCGAAGTCTTGGCACAAATTTCCACCAAAATCATTGAAGATGGTTTCGTTAACAAGTTAAAAGCGGCGGAGTCGGTGGAGGAAGCGCGCGAGCTACTTACTGATATTCAATCGAACACGAATGACTCTGGTATCGATCCTTTAGAGTTTGCATCTGAGCCACTCAGCCCTTGGGCGCAAAAGCTCGGCAGAATGAAAGAACACTTACTGTTTGGCACCTCTCATATGATTCCGTTTATTGTCGCGGGCGGCGTATTGCTGTCTCTGTCTGTGATGATTTCAGGTCATGGAGGTGTTCCGGAAGAGGGGATTCTGGCAGATATCGCTGAGATGGGTATCGCAGGCTTGACGCTCTTTACTGCGGTATTGGGTGGTTACATTGCCTATTCGATTGCGGATAAGCCGGGTCTGGCTCCGGGTATGATTGGCTCATGGATTGCGGTTAGTCACTACAACACCGGCTTCTTGGGCGCGATTGTCGTCGGATTTTTCGCCGGCTTTGTGGTTTGGCTACTGAAGAAGATTCAATTGCCGGACAGCATGAGTTCGCTCGGCTCTATCTTTATCTACCCACTGGTTGGTACGTTTGTCACCTGTGGCGCAGTGATGTGGGTGATTGGTTCACCTATCGCCAGCGCAATGACGACCATGAACGATGTGCTCACAGGTATGGCGGGCTCTGGCAAAGTGATGTTGGGCACCGTACTGGGCGCAATGACCGCGTTTGACATGGGCGGCCCTATCAACAAAGTGGCGACCTTGTTTGCTCAAACACAGGTAAATACGCAACCGTGGCTAATGGGTGGCGTCGGTATCGCGATTTGTACCCCGCCTCTGGGCATGGCGTTAGCGACTTTCCTATCGCCAAGTAAGTTTAAACGTGATGAGCGTGAGGCGGGTAAAGCCGCGGGTATCATGGGTATGATTGGCATCAGTGAAGGGGCGATTCCGTTTGCTGCCGGTGACCCAGCTCGCGTACTGCCTGCGATAGTTGCTGGTGGTATTGTCGGTAACGTGATTGGTTTTATGTTCCATGTGATTAACCACGCTCCGTGGGGCGGCTGGATTGTACTGCCAGTCGTTGATGGCAAGATTGGCTACATAGTTGGCACAATCGCAGGCTCGTTTACCACAGCATTGATTGTTATTGCGCTTAAGAAGACGGTCACAGAAGACGACAGTCCGGTTGGTCAATCTCAAGCTTACACGTCTGTGCAAGGTGAGGGTGAGGCAGATATTCTTGCCGTGACGTCTTGTCCATCAGGTGTGGCACATACCTTCTTAGCGGCGAAGTCATTAGAGAAAGCCGCCTGTGCGTTAGGCATTAAGATCAAGGTCGAAACGCAAGGGGCGAACGGCATCATTAACCGAATCACTGACAAAGATATCGCCAAGGCGAGGTTTGTTATCTTCGCTCACGATGTCGCCATCAAAGAGCCGGAACGCTTTAGAAAAATGAAGGTGCTGGATGTCAGTACTAAAGACGCGATGCTAAATGCAGCAGCACTGTTGCAGGCGAAAAGAATCCCTTAAGTACATATCCCCAAGTAACCTCGATATGCATGGTTCAGCGAGAATGATTTGGTTTTCAGACGAGGCAACGATTTGAAGTTCTAGTGGTGCTAAATCAAAAATCTTTAACAAAGTATGCAAACCAAATCAACTCGCCCTTCGGGAGCTTGTCACTGAAGCGATTTCTTTGTCAAACACCTTGGAAATAGATCACTATTACGCTGCGATGTTTTCCTCGAACTCGAGTCAGTGACCAAGCTCTGAATACTGCATATTGAAGTCACTTGGGGATAATCCCAATTAAGGCTATCTGCTAGTTAGCTCCATCATTTTTGATGGAGCTTTTTTTACCCCTGAGAAAAGTGCTTAACCAAGAAATCAATGAAAGTGCGAATGCGCTGAGGTTGGTACTCACTATCTTTGTAAACCATGTACATTGGTAGCTTAACTGATTGATATTGCGTTAATACTTGAATTAACTCACCATTGTTGAGCTCTTGTTCTACCATCCATTTTGGCATTGCAGCGATGCCTTGCCCAAGCTTCGCCATTTGCACCAACATCTCAGGACTATCACTTCGAACCTGTTCTTCCACTTTGACTTTAATGGTTTCATTTCCATCGCTAAAACGCCACAGGTTAGACGGATTGGAGAGTGAGTAGGTTAAGCAGCAGTGCTTACACAAATCGTTTGCACTAAGAATAGGGTCGCGCTTGTCGAGGTAGCTTGGAGAGGCGAAGTAAACCAGTTCGTTATCCATCAACCAACGCGCTTTTAACCCCGAGTCTTTCAGGTAGGCGGCACGAATCGCGATATCAACATTGCCTTCAACTAAATCGACAAACTTGTCCGAAACTGACACATCAACGCTAAGCTCTGGATGTTGGTTGAGAAACTCATTCAGTGGCGCAGATAACAAGCGAACGCTAAACGCACTCGGCACTGAAAGCTTGAGCTCGCCAGAGACCGACGCTTGCTCTTGTCTAAGCTGCGACTCGAAGGAATCCATTTGTTCTGTGAGTGTCTGCGCCAGCTCGAGATATTGTTTTCCACCAGAAGTTAAGCTGATAGCGCGAGCATGACGATGAAACAAGGTGATACCGACTTCACTCTCAAGCCAGGCGATCTTCTTGCTCACCGCACTCTGAGTGGTATTGAGTTCGTTAGCCGCGGCAGTAAATGAACCTAACTGAGCGACACGAGAAAAGACTTTCAAACAATCAAATTTATCCATGATGCATTCCTATTTGGAATGGTAAGTAGCTAAATACTACTCTCCTTAAGTTTTAAGTGGAATGCTTTAATACTTCCATCATCTGTTGGGGAGTTAAAGTCATAGTGTTTATTCAAGGGGTATTAATCGCGTTTTTCTTGTTTGCCAGTTCTATCAAAATCATTGGTTGGGTGAAACCGATTTTTGAGCCACAGCTCGCTTTCTTTCATAAATATGGGTTGAACCGTGCCGCTATGTTTTTGGTTGGACTGGTTGAAGTAACGGGTGCAATTTTGATGTTAATTGGCTTGTTATCGACGAACAACTTGTTAAGTGCGATAGGTGCAAGTTTTATTGTTTTCACCTCAGTTAGTGCGATGTTTTTCCATTTTCGTTTTGATACTTGCAAAGATGCGATTCCGTCCATTGTGACGCTTTTATTATCACTTTTGGTGGCTTCGCCTTTGATTGAGTTTGTTGCGCTTATTTAAGACGAAATTATTGCAAGTAATGTTCTGAAATCTTTAGTAACATGTTTCAAATATTAACTGTTTCAAATAGTAATAGTTTCAAAACATAACGTATTTCGAATTCAAGGAGGCTTGCAATGGAAAAACTAAGAGTAGCATTTATTGGTCTGGGTGTGATGGGATACCCAATGGCTGGTTACCTAAGTAAAGCGGGCTATGAAACCAAAGTATACAACCGCACAAAAGCGAAAGCCGACAAGTGGGCTGAAGAATACCAAGGTGTGGCTTGTGAAACACCACGAGAAGCGGCAGAAGGCTGTGACATCGTTTTTACCTGTGTGGGTAATGATGATGATGTTCGTAGCGTTGTTTACGGTGAAGAAGGCATTCTGGTTGGCTTGAAAGCGGATGCAGTGTTAGTGGACCACACGACGACTTCTGCAGACCTAGCGGTTGAGCTGGCTGAAGCGTGTGTTAAATACGGCAATCACTTCATTGATGCGCCAGTTTCTGGTGGTCAAGCGGGCGCAGAAAATGGTGTTCTAACCATCATGTGTGGTGGTGAACAAAACATTTTTGATCGTGTGTCTCCAGCGATGGATGTGTACGCGAAGCAGATGACGCTACTGGGTGAAAACGGTCAGGGTCAACGTTGTAAGATGGTAAACCAAATCTGTATTGGTGGTATCTTACAAGGTCTGAGTGAAGCTTTGCTGCTGGCACAAAAATCAGGCTTGGACATCGCTCAAGTTGTAGAAACGTTGAAGCATGGCGCTGCAGGTTCTTGGCAGATGGAAAACCGCGCAAATACCATGGCGGAAGACAAGTTCGATTTTGGCTTCGCTATTGATTGGATGCGCAAAGACTTGGGTTTCTGTCTGCAAGAAGCAGAGCGAGTGGGTCTAGAACTTCCACTGACTAAGAAAGTGGATGAGCAGTATGCAGACCTTCAACGTGATGGTTTAGGTCGCATGGATACATCAGTACTGATCAAAGCGGTAGCTAAAAATCAGTAGTTGATGAATCAGTAATAGATAAACAGTTCTTTGGTATCAAAGAGCTTAAAGAAATCTAAGTTAATCATAATGAATCTCCTTGAGCATTGGTTGTGGCTAGTGATTAAGGATTAGTGATTTGAAATCAGGAGGTGCTGTTGGGCACCTCCTTTTTTATGTCTTTTAATCACACAGTGTGATGATTACCGCGTTTGCTTACTTGTTTAAGCCTAGCGCAATCTCAAGACCTTTGCCGTACGCTTCGTCTGCTTGGTATGCATGTTGAACGTGGCGCTGTTGGATGAACTCTGGCACACCGTCCATTGCGCGAGCTGTGTTGTCGAACAGAGTTTGACGTTGCTCTTCACTCATCAGACGGAATAGGTCACCCGCTTGGCTGAAGTAGTCTTCGTCTACACGGTGATCGTAGTGATCAGCGTTGCCGTTGATGCGTAGAGGTGGCTCAGAGTAATCTGGTTGCTCTGCCCATTCTTGTTTGTAGTTTGGCTCGTAACCTAGTGTTGAACCAAAGTTGCCATCAACGCGCATTGCGCCATCGCGGTGGTAGCTGTGAACAGGGCAACGAGGTGCGTTCACTGGGATTTGATGGTGGTTCACACCTAGACGGTAACGCTGAGCATCGCCGTAAGCGAACAAACGACCTTGTAGCATCTTATCTGGAGAGAAGCCGATACCAGGTACTACTGCAGCTGGGTTGAACGCTGATTGCTCAACTTCTGCGTAGAAGTTTTCTGGGTTACGGTTCAGTTCGAACTCACCAACTGGGATCAGTGGGTAATCTTTTTGAGACCATACACGTGTAAGGTCGAATGGGTTGAAGTTGACTTCATCCGCTTCTAGCTCAGGCATGATCTGTACGTACATCTTCCATTTAGGGAAGTCTTGACGCTCAATCGCTTCGTAAAGGTCACGGTGATGGCTTTCGCGGTCTTTACCTACGATTGCTTCTGCTTCTTGGTCAGTTAGGTTTTTGATGCCTTGCTGAGTTTTGAAGTGGAATTTCACCCAGTAACGCTCGTTTTCTGCGTTGATGAAGCTGAACGTGTGGCTACCAAAACCATGCATATGACGGTAAGAAGCTGGGATACCACGGTCACTCATGACGATAGTCACTTGGTGGAATGCTTCTGGTAGTGATGTCCAGAAATCCCAGTTGTTGGTAGAGCTACGCATGTTAGTGCGAGGGTCGCGTTTTACTGCGTGGTTTAGGTCTGGGAATTTTAGTGGGTCACGTAGGAAGAATACTGGTGTGTTGTTACCAACCAAGTCCCAGTTACCTTCTTCAGTGTAGAATTTTAGTGCGAAACCACGGATGTCGCGTTCTGCGTCTGCTGCACCGCGCTCACCGGCTACAGTAGTGAAGCGAGCGAATAGTTCTGTTTTTTTGCCGATGTCAGAGAAGATTTTAGCGCGAGTGTATTTTGTGATGTCGTGCGTTACTGTGAACGTACCGTAAGCACCAGAACCTTTTGCGTGCATACGACGCTCAGGGATCACTTCGCGGTCAAAGTGTGCCAATTTTTCAAGGAACCAAACGTCTTGTAATAGTTGAGGGCCACGAGGACCTGCAGTCATAACGTTTTGGTTATGTGCGACAGGGCAACCTGCTGCTGTAGTCAATTTCTTGCTCATTTGAATTTCCTTGCAATAGTGATAATAAATCTTGTCTTTTGGATGAATCCGAAAGTTATGCGAGGAGAATAACGCTGTAATTGAGAAGAAAAAAACTGTTATTAGCAATCAGTGTGATAGGTGTCACCTATGCTTTAAGTGGTTGTTAATTAATGGCTTTGTGTCAATTAACATTATTTGTCGCGTGGATTATAAATGGTATTCAGGCATGTTTAGTGTGAATGATTTCTGTCTATTTCAAAGATCCTTGAAATAGACAGAAATTCTCAACGGTTTGAGAAGGCCTCAACTCGATTAACCGAATTTCACTTCAAGTTCTTCTGCTTTAGTAAACGCAGGGTGAGTCGCGAGCTGTGCGCCATAACGTTGGATGTTTGGGAAGCGCTCAATGACGCCAAACTTGTTTAGGACATCGACGACAAAAGACATCATGAAATCCGCGCCTGTTAGCCGCTCTTCTACAAAGTAGGTTTTCCCTTCTAGGCTTTGATCAACGTAGCTCATGACTTTCATGGTTTCCGCATCGGCGTAGTCCGCAAGGAAATTGGTCTGTGCGCCATCTTTAGCTACAAACATCTTGAGCAGCAGGGGAACCATGGCTGAGCTCTCTGCAAAATGCAGCCATTGAATGTACTGTGTGTAAGCTTTGCTGCCACGCTCTGGTGCAAAACGTCCATCTGCATACTTTTCAATTAAGTATTCAGTGATAGCACCAGACTCTGTAACGATCTCGTCGCCATCTTCCAATACAGGTGACTTGCCGAGTGGGTGAATGCTCTTGAGCTCAGGTGGTGCAAGGAAGGTGACGCTGTCACGAAGGTAGGGCACGATCTCATAATCCACCCCCAATTCTTCTAACAACCAAATGATGCGTTTTGAGCGAGACTGGTTTAAATGATGCAGTTTAATCATGGAAGAATCCTTTCTTATACAGGTTGATTAGTTTGAATAACAAGCTTGCCGAAGTTTTTACCTTCCAGTAGACCGATGAATGCCTCTGGCGCGTTTTCTAAACCTTCTACTAGATGTTCGCGATAGTGGATTTTGCCTTCTGCTAGCCATTGGCTTACATCTTTGACGAAGTTTGTGTAGCTTTGCTCGTAGTGGTCAAAAATGATGAAGCCTTGCATCTTGATGCGTTTAACCAGAATGTTACCCATCAGCATCGACATACGATCTGGACCTTCAGGTAACGCTGTCGCGTTGTATTGAGAAATCAAACCACAAAGTGGTACGCGAGCGCCGACATTAAGCAGAGGTAATACCGCGTCAAAGACTTTACCGCCTACGTTTTCAAAGTAGACATCGATACCTTTGTCGCATGTTGCTGCTAGCTGCTCTGCAAAGTCATCTGCGGTGTGATCAAGACAATCATCAAAACCTAGGGTCTCTTTTGCGTACTGACACTTCTCTGCGCCGCCTGCGACACCGATTACACGACAACCTTTTAGCTTACCGATTTGACCAACCATAGAACCAACCGCACCGGTTGCAGCTGCGACAACTAGGGTATCGCCAGCTTTGGGCTGACCAATTTCCAATAACCCCACATAAGCGGTAAAACCAGGCATACCAAGCACACCGAGGGCATAAGACGGATGCGTCGGCTCGCTGCCTAATTTAAACAGACCTTCGCCGTTAGATAGCGCGTAATCTTGCCAGCCTGTGTAAGCTACCACCCATTCGCCAGTTTGGAAGTCGGAGTTCTTCGATTCCACCACCTGACAAACGGTTCCGCCAACCATCACATCGTTTAGCTCTACAGGATCAGCGTAGGATTTGCCTTCATTCATACGGCCGCGCATATATGGGTCAAGAGACAGGTACACGCTACGTAAAAGCACTTCACCTTCACTCGGGGTAGGGATGGCAGCCTGTTCTAAACGGAAGTTCTCTGGGACTGGCGAACCTTTTGGACGGTTAGCCAATACGATTTGACGGTTGAGCGTTTGGGTCATGGTAAGTTCCTATATTAATTATTAGACCAGTCGTCTAGTTTTGATTCCTAAAAAATCCGCCGTACTTTTTGGGTAAAGATAAGGCGGATTAAGTGTGGTTCGTTATTTGCCTTTTAGCATACTTTGAGTGCTCTCAAAGCTACGCATTAAACCGGAACGATCCTGATACAGTTTGTTGAGTAAGCTTGCGCCAATCCATTGATGGTAAATCAAGTGGGCGGTTTGTTCTGCTGACTCAACTTGGATTGAGCCCTCTTCAATGCCCGCTTGGACACAATCTTCGATGGCTTTCACCACTTGAGTGGCACCCGAAGCCAATTTTACGCGCATTGCTTCTGAAAGATCAGAGACTTCAGCACTCAACTTCACGACCAAGCATTTGTTGGCGTTACATTGGCCATTTTCAATCGCCATCCAGCGTTCGAAATAGCTCAAAAGGCGGTCGCAACCAGAGCCTTCACTTTCAGTAAAGTGGGCTGTGATCATCTTAAGGTAGCGAGAGAAGTAATCTTCAATCAATGCCTCACCAAATTGCTCTTTCGACTTAAAGTAATGGTAGAAAGAGCCTTTCGGCACATCCGCTACCTTTAAAAGTTCTGAGAGCCCAACGCTCGTAAAACCTTTGGTCACTACCAATTGGTAGCCGACATCGAGAATGTGTTGGCGTGTATCGTTCGTTTTTGCGTTCATGAGCAATACTATAAAAGCGATTAGACCAGTCGTCTAGTAATTTGTAAATCTTACTTGATCAGTTCGTATTCAATCACATACAGTTCATCGATATTCGGATAGATCTCGCGAATAAGCTCTTTCAGTTTTGGCAGTTCAATCGCTTCTTGTTCTGCGTGGAACTCGTTGATGTCATCAAACTTCAGTGGTGCCACTGATAGGATTTTGATGTCACACACCTTGCGGTCTGTTTCTAGGGTGAACACTTCCACTTCAGTGTTTGGCACGTAGTGGCTTTCTGATTCATCACGAATCGTGATCGTCTTTTTACCCGCAGTGATAAGTGGAGTTAGGAATTCAAAGAAAGTGATTTTAGTTGGATGTGAAGACATAACCGATGCTCATATTAATGTAATAGGGCGAGAGTATATCTCGCCCTTTAAGAAAAATATCCAAAAAAGTGCTAACCGGGGAAACCTGCGCTGAGTTGCTATTTCGAGGAGCGTAGTCGGTAGTAGGTCTCGGTATGATTGCCACTTTTCGCTTTAACGTTATTGGTCTTTCCCTGTTCATTTTTGACAGGGCTGAAGGTTAAAATGATGCCGAAAGCTTTGTTCTCGAACTCGTTTTCCGTCATTGGAATGAAAGTAAATGAAGGTTGACCTACCGTCTGAGCTTTTAATGCCCCATCATCAATGAACACCTCTACTACCTTTTTGCCATCCAAGGCTTTGTATGTTCCAGTGAAGGCCTTAAGTTGCCCTTCATTCATTGTCATGTTTGGGCGGTCATAATCTGGCAATTCAACCTTCTCATCAAAGTACAAACCGACAATATTTCTCACAATGTCGTCATAAGTTTCATGAAGTCCATTGATTGAGATGACTATCGCAACATCTTGTTTGGGGAAGTACAACATTGACGAGCGATAACCTTCCAAGAGGCCATTGTGCCCATAGTGTTCAAGTTGCGAGTATTCAGGGCTGTAAATACCAAAATACTCCTTCAACATCATTTGCACTGCCTCTTTCGGGAGCAACTCACCTTGGAACAGTGCCCGAATAAACCGAGAAACATCGAGTGTTGTTGACGTAATGCTCGCCGCTGCACCTGCTACGGTTGGCGACCAGTGCGGTGTGACTGCCACCCATGCGTTGTTCCAGTAATAGAAAGACGTAATGTGAATATCGCACGCCTTGAGATCAAGGCAATACTGAGTGTGCGTTAAGTTCAATGGTTGCGTGATTTGAGCGCGGAGTACCTCGTCAAAGCTCTTTCCCGTCACTTTTTCAATGATATAGCCTAGCAAAAGGTAATTTGCGTTTGAGTATTCATATTGACTGCCTGGTGGAAAGTTAGAGGGTAGCGCTGCCAATCTCGCAATCATTTGTGCTTGCGTTTGAGGCTTTGCGTAGTAACTCAGAAAGTCGGGTTCATCAATAAAGTTCACCAACCCTGAGCGGTGTTGGAGCAAATCTCTGATGCTGATGTTCTCAGCGTTGCTAATCTCAGTAAAGAAGTCGTTCAGTTTGGTGTTCAAACTAAGCTTATTTGCTTCAATTAACTGCATCACCATGGTAGCCGTCATGGTTTTGGAGATAGATGCCACTTTGTATGGGCTTGAGCTGTCTGCAGAAACATAACCACTGCTGGCTAATAAACCAACTTTACGGTTTGAGTAACCAGTTTGTTTGTCCAACACCACGTTACCTTTATCCAAAATAGTGAAGCTGCCCATGGCTTTGTTGTATGTGAAGAGATCGTCGATATAACTGTTGATGACGGTGAGTTTGTCTTCCTGTGCTTGTACTTGTGTTAGGCACAAGAGCGCAGCAACTAAGGCAATAGCGGATTTGAATGCAATTCGAGAAAGTGTTCTTTTTAAAATCAAGGCGCTGTACAGAATGGAGAAAGGATAGAGAGAGTATAACGCCTGTGGAGGACAGGCGTGTCGTTTGTCATTTTAGAGTGATGAATAGGCCTAAAAGCTAATGATTAGCAAAGAGCTTTATAAACTTGGCACAGAAATAGCCCAAGATAATACCTATCCAGTTAGTACTAAGATCTTCAAAACCGAATGAACGAGTGGCGATAAACAACTGGCTGAGCTCTTCTAACGATACAATGCAAAGCAATAATATAAGAAGGCGGATGCCAAACATGTCCGCTTTTGTTGCGCTTACCCATTTAGGGAAATTAAATACGGCGAGAAATCCGATTAAAAGACTGAACGTAAAGTGTAATGTACTGGAGCCGCCCACATAGCTCTCCAGTTCTTGATAAACGCTGTGGTCTATATCTGAGCTTTTCCAAAGTGATAAAGACACCGTCAACAACAGTACCGCAGCGAAGCTTAGTCGAGCAATTGTATTGGTCATATTTACCCCACAGGAAAGAAGCCTAGATGACGTTTAACAAAATAAAGAGCCGCCAAGTTTTGAATGGCTAACCCTATCGCCATAGCCCATGCAGCCCCCAGAACGCCGTAACCGTTTGAAAGTAAAATCAGTAGCGCAATGGAAATAACACCAGAGACAATGGTGATGTATTTCATGGTCTTTTCATGGCCGCTCATTAACAGTAAGAAACCAACGGAACCCGTCGCGACATTAATCAATTGCCCCAGAGATAAGGCCAATAATAGAGGTGCAGCAGCAATAAACTCTTTACCAAACAGTTGCATGATGAATTCAGGGAATAACACACAAATGATGACGGGGAGAATCGCAACCCCAATGTTTGCTCGACATGCAAGGCGGCTTAGATTGCGTAGTCGGTCCATTTTGCCCTCTTTGTAGAGTGAGGCAAACATAGGCGCAACAACAAAGTTGATGGTTACAAGAACAAAGCCAATCAACAATGAGGTTCTTTGTGCTGCTGCAAGTAAACCGAGATCTGACGTCGAAATAAAAAAGCCCGCAATGACGAGGCTTCCCCACTGAACGAGGTTAGTGAAAATACTGCCAACCCAAACCTGATTTGCTGAATAGGTAAGTTCCTGATTATGTTTGGTACTTCCGTGTTGGTATTCACCTGAGCGAAGCCATTTTAATGTTGAATGGATAGCGACTACGGTGGTAGCGACTAAAAACAACACCATTAGCACGTCGGTACTGATTGGATAAACGTCTTTGGCAAAGATAATCAAAGCCACCATTAGAAAGCTTACGCCAAGCTGCAATGCAATCAGAGAAGTAATGACTTTTCTTGATGCTTGTAGGACGCGACTGTTGGTTTGGCCAATAACGAGAAGAGGAATCGCAATAATGGCAAGCGCTAAAGAGAAATTCGAGGCTTGAGTCGTATTGAGTTGTTCAGGAAATGTTGTAAAGGCTAGATATAGCAAAGAACAAACGGCGACACAAAAGAGCAAGCTGCGGGCAAGTGCGATTCGGTAATTGTTACTCTGCTCGTGACGGTTTTGATTTTTAAATGCGATTGCGTTGAATTTTACTAACGAAATATTAAAACCGAGCTGAGCAATGATTGCGACTAATGAGACAAGGTTAAACAGATAAAAAAACTGACCCGATGTGGTCGTGTTTGAATATCTTGAAACCACGAGGGTCAACAAGAAAGCGAAGAAAGCGGCGAGGGCTTTCACTATCGCCGTTGCAGCACCAAGTGAGAAAAATTGCTTTTTGTCACTTGGCAAGTTTTGAAGTTTTTGATTAATCGATTGAAGCATAAAAAACCTTAGCTGTAGATACTGTTTAGCGCTAAGCGTTGCTTCTCTTCACTGAACGCTTCATTTAAACCGACCGTGTACTGGTTGAAGTCAATGTCATGGTAATGATTAATGCAGTGTGTCAGCTGCTTCGCCATGTCTTGAGGGGTTTGTGCTAAGAATGGATAATTAAGATCTTTAGTAGCACCGATTGATCGAATGACCATAGGTAGGTGTAATTTTGCCGCTTCCAAAATGGTCAAAGGCATGCCTTCCCAAGCAGCGGTATGCAGATACATATCTGAACTTTTTAGCAAGTTGACCACTTCATTTCGTGGAATCATTCCAGTGACCGTTATCCCTATCTCACGTAGTTGATCTTCGAGCTCAATATCACCACCACCAATCCAAGTGATGTCGAACTCTCGGTTTAGGTGGTTTGGTTCTAGGGAGGCGAGAGTTTCAATCAAAAACTGAGGGTCTTTTTGAGGTGCAACACGACCGAGCACAACAAGTTTTAGCTTGTCTTTTTGTGGGCTTCTAGCGCGTGTTTCACTGTTATAAGTGACGTAGTTATTCAGTAGTTCCGCACGTTTAGCTCCGATACTTACTGCGAGGTCGCATTCTCTTTGACTGCAACCTGCTACAACATCGATCTTATTGAGTGATATTTTTTCTAACGTTTTGTAGAGGTTGCGGGAAAAATTTGAAATATCTTCACGTTCAAATGCATAGCAATGTGGCGTGTAGACTAGACGAGAACGACCAAGTTTCAAGAATCGCCCGAGGAAGCCGGCTTTGCTTGAATGCAAATGAACAATGTCTGGCTTTAATTCAGCAATAAGCGCATTGGCGTCTTTCATAAACTGCCATAAGCCACCTTCAACCCACTTTGTTTGCTTGAATACGTGATTACTGGATTCATTAGTCATGTCGTTTGAGCGTGCACGAGCAAGTAAGGAGTGTTCGTAAGGCTCGGCGCGGGAGGAATGTACATAACTGTATAGCGCTGTTTGAACACCACCACCGAACGCTTCGGTAATATGTAGTACTTTTTTCATTATGACTTTGTCCCTGGTGTTTGCTTCCATTTATTTTTGAATGCTTCGCGCTCTTGCTCAGAGTAAACGTGGCGGTATAAAGGGAGGTCATACATATAGAAAAGCTTTGAGAAATCGTAACGTTCTTTAAAGTATTGGTGGATATTGGAGTACCATTTGTTTTTTGCTTCGTTGCTGTTTTTAAGCACGAATTTGTCAAGCTGAAGAAACTCACCGATTTCTTGGTCTAGAGAGCTAAGTTGCTCACATTTGATCAGAATGACACTCGCTTTCTCATTGTCGAATGTATAGAACGGTTTCGTGTTATCAATATCTTGACGTAAAACATCAATATTGAAATTGCGCTTCAGTTCGTTATCAAACCAGTTAGCAAAGTAGTTAAGATTGATGTAGTTATCGAAACAATGTTCGATGTGCTTATACGTAACATCCATATCTCGATGGATGGCATCATTTTTCTTCCCTTCAATAAATTGGAGGTGTAAGTCTTGGAAAAAACGAGAAAATACTGTCGCGATAGGATCTCGAACTAGCGTAACGATCTTAATATGTTCACGCTTTTGTAGAATGCGCTTACGCTTGTTGAGTACTAGGCGGTACATGGTGCGGTTCTTAAAATCAAAGAACTTACTTACGTCCTTTTTGTTGTGATACATGTGGAATTCTTCATGATCATCAAAAGTATGAATATGGTAACTCGGGATTTTTCGTTCACCTAACGTGTGTTCAATTGAGGACGAACCTACTTTGCCCATTTGATAAACCAACACAAAATTGTCTGCTTGAAGTTCTCGGTTTTTTTCAAATTGTCGAGAGATTGAATATTTCATTTATCCTATCCTTGATAACTTTAAATTCGTTGTTCCGCGGTGTGATTAGTTGTTGGTTATAGGCGGAATCGGTAATTCAGTTTGATCGTTATGATCAGGTTGTTTAAGAGGTTCTATCTGACGACTATAATGCCGTTTTTTGCTGATCATGACGGGTAGTAAAAGTATTAAAATGATGGTGGTATTCACCGCGACGAAAAAAACCATCACCAGAGCGTAAATAGAAAGCAATAAGCTTTTTCTGTTTACTTTCAATGTCTTGAAGCATTGCCTCATAAAGTGGAAGTAACCACCAAATAGTAAGACAATGCCGAGTAAGCCATACTCTATTGAAGTGTCGAGAATGAAATTGTGGGTATAAATAGCCAACTCGTCGTAGTTGAAATAATGAATCATATAATGAGGCAGCATCTTTGCTCCGACGCCCAAAATAGGATGCTCAAGTAAGATGTCGAGGCCGTTTGCCAACAGTAATTTACGGTGTAAATTGGAAACCCAGCGAGCCTCACTTTGGTTGGCGAACAGAATGTCCTCTTGGGTTATTTCAAGCTTATCCGCCAATTGTTCAAACCCAAAATAGAGTGCGGCGGATATCGTCGCTAAGATAATCAAAGTGCTAACGAGTAACACCGTCCATGCATACGTTTCGTTGAGGGTTTGACGGATTAATCGTTTAATAAAAAGCTGGTCGAGGAAGACTAACAAACAGAAACCTAGCAGTGCTTTCCTTTCTTGCGATATGAGCAGTAGAGCAAACGCAAGCAGCATTAAAACAGGGAAAGCTTTGATTCGTGCTCGATATAAATAGAGAAGGGAGCAAAGAACCCCAAAAGCGTATTTACTGACGCCAAGAAGTTTAAAACCGCTGTGGTAACCTTGCGCAAAGTGCCACGCTGCGACGAGAGCGCAAATGATCAGCAAGCAATAGGTGAAGTACACCATCACTCGTTCATCGCTAAATACACCATAGGCGTATAACACCCCCAATAAACTGAGTATTGCAACCCATTGAACGGTCTCTGTGATTAAGGGGAAGATAGGTACGCGATTCAGCATGCCATTAACAAACACGTAGCCGGTAAACAACAGCAAGAATCCAATTCCAGGGTGGAACAACTTATGCGCTTTTCCTTCAAGGACAACCAGTGCAGCAAATCCCAGCGACAGCAAGCTCGCAATATCTGATGGTGCTAAAGTAACCCCTCCTAATCCAACCTTTATCGGCACGAAGAATAGAGCTAGGGTAATCGCAGCAAGCAGCGACACACGGTTACTTGCTGGTGCAGAGTTGCTGGTAAAGACCATAGTAACCATCTCGGAATTTATCGATTGTGTATAGCTTGGCACGATTCACGGAATATTCACTGGCGTGGTCGTAGAGTCCGGTCGTGTTGCATAGTTGAGCGATCTTTTCTGCTAACTGCTCTGACGCACCGACAGTGAACAAATATTCCTTGTTACCCATGACCTCATCCAGCCCGGGTACATCAGAAGAAAGTACAGGCAAACCTGCCGCCATCGCTTCGACCGCAGCAAGACCAAAGCCTTCAACATGTGATGACTGGACATAAACGTCCATATTAGAAAGAAAGGCGGGGATATCAGAAACTACGCCATGAAAATGAACACGCTCTACAATATTGAGTTGTTGGCACAACGACTCTAATTCATGTCGCTTTGCTCCATCGCCAGCAAGGTGTAGCTCATAATTGTGAGGCAATAGTGCAACAGAACGGATAAGCGTTTCATGATCCTTATGTTCATGCAGTCGGCCAACCATACCGATGTTAATCACGCTTTTCTGAGCAAGTTGGCTCTCAGTTTTCACCTTCATCGGGAAGCGTTCAAGGTCTACTCCGTTGTGAACCACACGATATTTGTGTTGATAATGAGGCATAAACTTAACCAACTCTTCTTGCACTTTTTCACTGATGCTGACAGTCAGGTCATGGCCTCTATAAAGGATGTATTCTAAGAATTTAAATAGTGGGTAGTCGCGACGACGATTGTAAGAGCAGTGTTCGGTTTGAATACGTTTTTTTCCAAACGCCAATAAAGCAAGGTAGATTGAGGGGTAAAGATGGCCGTGCACTAAATCTGGCCAACGCAATACCGACCACCTTTCTTTAAGGGAGAGTGCTTGCCAGTTGAAGCAAACGACTCCTTGTGCGGAAAGTTGATCCAAATAGTCGTTGTCATCGCATAATACTAGGACTTTGATCTCATACTCTGGCCCGTGTTCCATGACGAGATCGACGAGAAACTTTTGTGCACCACCGTTCTTGGATAGGTCATTGATAATGTGTAGTATTTTTGTTGTCATGGTTAAGCCGTTAAGTATTTTTTCTTCAACGTTTCGATTTCTGGTGCGGTAAAGAAATGTTGTGTTAACTTGGAGGACAGCATTTCTTCGACGAATTCAGGTTTGGGTTGGTATGAGCTTTTAAACTCTTTAATTAACGGTGAATACCATTTATTGTCGGCCTGATTTTCATGCACAACTTCTACGTCTTGTTGCAAAAACTCGCTGATCGCTTGTTGCGATTGATCCAGCTTGTCGATGCGAACCACCATGAGTGAAAAATTACGATTTTGATAAGTCTGGTAACCAAGTTGGTGATCAAATGGTTGAACAAAAACATCAATGCCTGTCAGTGCTTTGATTTCATTATCGAACCACTCAAGAGGATATTGGTGATTAACATGCTCTTCGAATGCTTCATGAAGTAACTGAGGACGCTCAGAGCGTACCGCGCTGTCATCTTTGAGGTACTTGTCTGCCATCCAAAACGGTAACGACTGAAAAAACATCGAGACGTTTCGTCCAACAGGTTCACGAACTAAGGAAATAATACGGACTTGTTCCTTACGTTTGAGCATATTGCACATGACAGCTCGTTTTAATGTGCGTTTAACAAGGTTAGTGACGGGCTTATGGAGTTGTGCCCGCACGGGTGAAATCTGCTTTCCTGCTTCAATTGACATCAAATCATGCAAATGAAGCGAGTTTGGAATGGATTTTTCTAGTGCGCTCGAACCTACTTTGCCCATCTGATAAATAAGGATCGGTTTTTCTTGGCTTTTAAGAATCTGATACCACTGCATAGAATGATTAGTAGGCGTATTTTTGGACATAAAGCGCTTCTCCTTCCTTAGATTTCGCCTGAGTGATAAGAACACCAAGAGATGGTATCGAGTGTTGAATTTGCTTGGATAACGCTATATTAACCAGTGATGCTTTAGTGGATTCTGAACGGATAACTGTGATCAGACCGTTAGCTTGTTGACCTAGGATTAAGGCGTCACTAACAGACAGCAATGGTGGCGTATCAATAATGATGCGATCGTATTTGTCCTTTAGATGGCTCAACAATTTATCGAAGCGGTCTGATGCCAGTAACTCCTGTGGGTTAGGTGGAATGATCCCTGCCGGCAGTACATCTAAATTCGCTTCTTCATTCCGTACAATGCAATCTCTCAAAGGGGCGTCCATAGTCAGGATGTTTGTGAGGCCAGGATTTGACTCTGGAATATTGAATCGTTTTGCTAGTGATGGTCTGCGCAAGTCACAATCAATAAGCAGTACTCTCTCCATCGTTGAAAAGGATACGGCCATATTGATGCTGGTGGATGTCTTACCCTCTTCTGGTATTGCAGAGGTGAAAGGCAGTACTTTCTGATTGGTATTCGTAAGCCTTAACAACAAGGATGTTCTTACCGAGCGGCAAGCTTCACTAAACAGTTTTTCATCTTGGTCTAAATAAGCCGAGTAGGTAACGCCTCCTTGTCTGAGGTTACGTTTTTTGACCTTTGGAATGGTACCAAGGCACGTGACGCCAAGTTTATCTTGAACATCAGATGAAGTTCGAATGACTTCGCGAAGTGTTTCTAAAAGAATCACAAGCGCGCAAGCAATTGCAAACCCGAAGAAAGTAGCGATTAGAACCAACTTCATGCGCTGTGGGGCGATAGGGAAGAGTGGCACAATCGCTGGGTCAGTAAATCGCGCAGTGACATTTTTGTAATCGCTTGTCGCGTTCGTTTCTTTTTCACGATTCAAAAACGCTTCGTAAAGATCTTTGTTGGATTCCACTTCTCGCTTGAGTTGCTCGTAACGTGCTTTTTGAGATCCAAGCATTTGGAAGTCTGACTTTTTACGATCCAATTCAGCTCGTAAAAGATCTTCTTGTGACTTTGCTGCGAGTAAGTCTTGCTGCTTACTAAAAGAAATTTCACGTATCAGTCGCTGCGTTCTTGCTTGGATAGATGTCAGCTGCGCCTGAGCTTGAATCATACGATCATGTTTCGGGCCGTAGCGTTGTGACAATTCCGATACACTTTTCGCCGCTTGTGCTTCAGATAGTTTTAAATCGCGTATTTGCGCTTGGTTGGCAAACTCATCAATAGATAACAAGCTATCCAAATCCTGTGAGGACTTTCGCTTAAGGAGCTCAATTAATGTTTGTGCTTCTATTCGGTTGTTGACAGCAGTGTTGAGTTTTCGGTTGAGTTCTTCCAGTTCGTTAGCATAGATGTCATCGATGCCATTAATGTCGATTAGCCCTTCTTGCATCAAGAATTCTTGCAGAGCCTGCTCTGAGGTTCTAAGGCGTTCTTCTAACTTCTGCGAGTTATTGGTTAACCATGTTGCCGCATTTTGCGTGACAACCAGTTTAGCTTCGAAATTTGCATCGATGTAAGCCTGACCGACAGCGTTTGCAACGGTGGTTGCAAGTTGAGAGTCGGTGGAGCGAAAACGAATCTTCACCAATTGGGTATTGCGAACGGGCTCAATCTCAAGCTTTCTTTTAAAAGTTTGTAGCGCTTGATAGTACGGTTTGCTGTGTTGGGATGTTTCCTTGGGGTTTGGTGCGACGTGCAGTAAATCCTGTACAAAAGGAATCGCTTTTATTTCATCAATTTTCTGTTTGATACCGCTAGCACTGGTGAATTCTGGGTGCTTAGTTAGGTTGAGTTGAGTGATGACTTTATCGGCGATGTGGTTGGATTTCAGTATCGCGATTTGAGTTTGGAAGTACTCTTTCTTTGTGGTATCAACCCCATACACTTCTTCGATCGAGAGGGCGCTTTTTTGCTCTTCTTGGATGAGTAGGGTTGCCGTTGCTTGGTATACCGACTTCTTTGAATAGATATACCAAGTGCAGGTGAGAGAAAAGATAATGGTAAAAGCAAGAATACTTAACCAGTTCTTTTTCAGGGTTCTGAAGTGGTGCCCGAACCGAATTAGCTCAACGTGATTCGAAGGGATATGATTTGCTTGAGTTCCGTTCATTGAATTGCCTGTCATTTAGAAGAAGCTCTGATCGATAAATACAATGTCACCAGGTTCAACAGAACGTTGCATGCTGACACTTTCCACGGTTTTACCCGTATTGTGTTGAGTAAGGTTGATGCCTTTACGGGAAGCTCTATCCGTTAACCCACCTGCGAGTGCTATCGCTTTTTCGATGGTCAATCCTGGTTGATATTCAAAGCCCCCAGGTTTTCTCACTTCACCGTTGACATAAAACAATCGGAAACTGTTGATGGTGACCATCACCTTTGGATTAATGAGGTAATCTCCCTTTAACCCAGTCTCGATTTCATACTTCAGTTGTTTGGGTGTTTTGTTGATTGCTTTAATACGCCCAAGGTATGGGTAATCAAAGTAGCCATCTGACGTGATAAGGATATTTTTAATGGTGAGGTCTTCTTCGCCATACACTTGGACTGAAATCGTGTCGCCAGTATCTAATTGGTAATCCTGTTCGTTAGCAGCCGAAAACGTCGGAGCACTGAACAAGGTGAGTACGAAACTCAACAAAGTGGTTAAAAGTTTCATTAACGTTCCTTGTTATAAAGAAAATCGAGCGCTAAGAGCCCAAATGTTTTGATCAAAGCTATAATTCTGCCAATTGGAATTCTTGTCCTGATATCGCCAGTCAGCTTGAAGTAAAACCCACCGCTTTATGTGGTAATCGAGTCCCGCAGAGAGGGCGTAGCGATCTTCATTTCGTGTGATACCGGTATAGTCATCTTGTTGGTACAAAGCCCCTAATCGTGTTGTTAGGTAACTGTTCCAATCGTGTTTTATATCTAATATGTAGCGTGTTTGAAGGTTGTAATCGCCGTCTTGGTCAGGGCTAACTGCCGCTTGGTTGGTTTTGACCGTAAACAGGGTTTGCTCTTGTGGGAGCCACTCCAAACCAATGTCCCAACTCAATCCGTCAAAGGTTTCTCGCTCATCGCTGTCGAAGCTCTTAACCTGATAGCCCAAGCGGGCTATGCCCTTAGTTTTACCTGTTACTTCCCACTGAGCTCCGGTGTAGTAGAAGCCGGAATAGTTGTCTTTTGAAGGTGAGGAAGGGTTGTCTGACAGGTAGTCTGTGTTCGCTTGTTGAGTGCCTACTAGCCAATAAGTTCGCGGTGTTGCACGTAGATAAAATTCTAAATGGGCATTTGGTGAACGAAAGTCGTTGTACTTCGTCTTTGAGCTTCGCTTTCCGGGTAAGCCTTCACGGTAGTTTTGGTAAGTTTTGTCTCGATATCCAATGCCAGCTTCGAACCTTCCTTTTGAACCCTCAGAACCAAATACATAGTTTGTTCTCAGGTCATTGCGATGAAATTCAACAGGATCAATCAGTAAGGAGCCTTGACCCTCAGTGAAGTCCTCACCTTTTTCTTCATGTTGAGCTCGAAATTGATAATCGATAACAAGATGATTGCGACGATTGAATTCAAAGAAATTAGTAAACTGAAAGGTGTGGTCATCGTAGTCATTCTGATCATCAGAAGAAAACCCAGCACTCAGCTTATAGAGTAGGTTTGCTCGGTATTGATTACGTTCTATTTTGGCCAGCAAAGCAGGTTCTACGCCCCATATGTTGACTGATTCTATGTTCTCACCACTATCGGCTTTGTTGATGTTGTCATTACCTTCGTAAAACAAACCAACGGTAGGAATAAGCTCAATGCCGGAGTCTGTTTTGTAGGCCATCGGTTCAGCCGATGCAGCTGCCGAAATGAGGGTAACAGCTGCGATGACAGGAGCTTTCTTTATTGGGATGAATTTAATACGCATTGGAACCTGTAAACCCTTTGAAAATGGTTAAGAAAATGATTTTGAGGTCCATCCATACTGACCAGTGGTGGATGTAATCCAAATCGAATTCAACGCGCTTTTCCATTTTATCTAGAGTGTCTGTTTCACCTCGATAACCATTAATTTGAGCCCAGCCGGTAATACCAGGCTTTACCTTATGTCTCAGCATGTAGCGATCGACAATCTGGCGATACTCTTCGTTGTGTGACACCGCGTGTGGACGAGGTCCGACAATTGACATCGTACCTTGAAGAACATTGATAAATTGAGGAAGTTCGTCGAGAGAAGTTCGACGAAGGAATCCACCGAAAGGCGTAATACGAGGGTCGTTTTTAGTGGCTTGTTTTACATCGTTGCCTTGTTCCATCGTTGTCATTGAACGGAACTTCCAAACTGCAATCTTTCGACCATCCAACCCGTAACGGAACTGTTTAAAGATGATTGGGCCTTTTGAAGTCAGCTTAATCCCGACTGAAATGGCGAGCAGTACTGGAGAAATTAGAAGCACTATAATGCTAGAGAGAACAATATCTTCTAGGCGTTTAATCCAAGATGAAATCCCTGCGAAGGGGGTATCAAAAACGCTTAGAGTTTGTACTTGGCCGATTTGATCCCAACGTGAGTGCAACAGGTTATAAGTGAAGAAATCAGGGATGAGATAAGTATTAGCCGTCGTATCAGAAAACTGATTGAGGAATAGCGCGATACGCTCGTTTGCATGCATTGGCATTGCGATATAGACGTAATCGACCTCACCACGTTTCGCTCGTTCCAGCGCTAAACTTACGTTGCCTTTGATTGGGTAGTCTGACGTAGGTAAGCGGTCCTTTGAGCGTTCGTCGTAGAAACCATCGAACAGCACACCATGTTCAGAGTGGTTTTCTAGTTCATTCGCCAAAGTTAAACCATGTTGGGTTTGTCCAATGATGATTGCTGTTCTGGTGTTGTAGCCTAGTTTACGCATGTAGGCTAAAGCGACGCGAAACACGCTTCGCCAAGATAAAAGGAGGATGGGTGTAAGCAGGAACCAAACGACTAATAGGTTTTTATCAAATAGTTGATGAACTTGAGAGAAGTACAAAACCATAAAGAGGAAGGTACAGGTAACGAGCCAAGATATGCACGTGATAGAGATTTGCTCTTTGAACGAGCTTGTACGCCATGAGCGATATAACTTGCCGCTTTCAGCCATGATCAGAAATGAGATGCTACCGACGAATGATAAGATTACGTAGTCTTTCTCAATAGAGGTGTTAACGTCATTCATTACGAGTAGCAGCATAAATGACACAATGACAACGAGATCAATCAGGCGGTATAGAAAAGCAAACTCCACCTCATGCGAACGAATAAGTCCTTTGTGTTTCATAACTTAAGTTTCCCTTTAGACACGCTACCGCCATTGAGTGTCGTTCTCAATATCCGTGTCATTAACGCTTTATATTGTTAAGGCTTGTGTAATAGATTGGGCTAGAGCCCTTATATATCCGAAACAAGTTTAAAAATTTGCACTGTTTGGGTAAGTGGAAATAAGAATGAAATTTAGACCTTAGGCTAATATTTACAGGTTAGGAAAAACGTAATACTTACTGGGGGTTGGTGGGTAAAAGTACTAATCAGGGAGTAAGATAAGGTAACTAATGTTTGACGATGAACATTGTCTATTGGATTAATTTTTAAGGTGAGAAATTAATACGATAGTTTTGAAATAAAACAATCCCTCTCGAATGAGAGGGATTGTTAGCAAGCAAAGGTGAAAGAGATTTTATTCTACGTCTACGCCATTTTCTTTATGTAGGCGACGACACGCACGACCATCACTGTGGAACAAGTGGCATCGATGCGCTGGGATACCGATTTCAAGCTTGTCACCCGTATCAACTGGTAACGTGTCTGGCTGGCGGTAGATAACATCTGCGTCAGCACCTTCAAGGTTCAAGTAAACTTGAGTCTCATTACCAAGTTTTTCAACAATCATCACTTCGCCGTGAATTGCTGCGTCAGCTTCTGTTGCTTCAATGAGGTGCTCTGGACGAATACCTAGTGACATACGGTCACCACGGTTAACTGTTGTGCCATCGACTGGAATCCAGAACGACACACCGTTAGAAAGTTGTACTTTTACGCGCTCTGCTTCGGCTTCTTCAATGAATACGCTCATGAAGTTCATTTTTGGTGAGCCGATGAAGCCAGCGACAAAGCGGTTTTGTGGGTAGTGGTAAAGCTCCAGAGGTTTACCAACCTGAGAAACGTAACCGCCATCAAGAACCACGATTTTATCTGCCATTGTCATTGCTTCTACCTGATCGTGTGTTACGTAGATCATGGTACAGCCTAGTTGGCGTTGTAGCTTAGTGATTTGCGCACGCATGTTTACACGAAGCGCGGCGTCTAGGTTTGATAGTGGCTCATCAAGAAGGAATACGTTTGGCTGAGAAACAAGCGTACGGCCGATGGCGACACGTTGACGTTGACCACCAGATAGTGCTTTTGGTTGACGCTCCAACAAGTGACCCAGCTGAAGGATTTCCGCTGCGTGCTCAACACGCTTATCGATTTCCGCTTTGTCCGCTTTTGCCAGCTTAAGACCAAACGACATGTTGTCGTATAGATTTAGGTGTGGGTAAAGAGCGTAAGACTGGAATACCATACCAACACCACGTTTGGATGGTTCTACGTCGTTCATGCGCTCGTCACCAATATACAAATCACCTGATGTAATGTCTTCAAGACCGGCAATACAACGTAGAAGGGTAGATTTACCACAACCTGATGGACCAACGAAAACCACGAATTCGCCTTCGTGGATTTCTAGATCTACGTTTTTAGAAATCAGTACGTCGCCATACGCTTTACAAACATTTTTTAACGTGACACTCGCCATGTAGCTCGTCCTCGATCAATTTTTATTTTTCACCGCTCATCATTATATGAATTTTCTAGCGAGCAGTAACAGTAGGAATCGGTAAGTTATTGGGGTTGGTAAGAAAAACAGGGTAACGCTCCAAAATGTCCTGAACAGGAGCGTTACCCACCATAGCCAAATACGAGTTTCTCTCCCCCACATTATTCGTGTTGTCTCCCCCGTGAAATAATTACCACAAACAACACCAATAATGACAATTCCGCTCGTATGGCAATGCAAAACCAGCAAATCTTTTAACCTATAGGGTAGGTACTGCTGGGAAAGGGTTCTTACCATCCACTCTTGGATGACTGCAGTTTCTAAGATTGTGCTCATTGCTACATCCTCCTAGTGGAAATAATTGTAGGGGGAGTAGGCGGGGAGGAGGCAAAAAGGAGGAGTAGAGGGAGAGTTGGGCGGAAATCACATTATTGCGTGACCTAAAGTTGAAACCGATCACAGGAAGTATTCATTTTGTGATTTGAGTCTCTAACCCTTGGCGATTCAGATCACGAAAATACGTCATAATTGCAAGGGCGTAGGGATTAGGAGGATGAGACATATAGGATTATTTCAGATGATATATGTCGAAATACGGCTGAACCTCAATGGACTAGCCCTACATCAAAAATATAAAAAGGATACGAACATGAAAAAATTAAGCGCTGCAGCACTAGGTACTCTTGTTGCTCTGGGCTCTTTCGGTGCAAACGCTGCCATCGAAGAAGGACAACTTACTATCTGGATCAACGGTGATAAAGGCTACAACGGCCTTGCAGAGGTTGGTAAGAAGTTTGAAGAAGACACTGGTATCAAAGTAACAGTGGCTCACCCAGACGGCCTACAAGACAAGTTTCCTCAAACTGCAGCGACAGGTGATGGTCCTGATATCGTATTCTGGGCTCACGACCGTTTCGGTGGTTATGCAGAAGCTGGTCTACTTGCTGAAATCAAACCTTCTCAAGAGGTTCAAGAAGGCATCGTTGATTTCGCATGGGATGCAGTTCGTTACGACGGCAAACTGATCGGCTACCCTGTAGCGGTTGAGTCTCTATCTCTTATCTACAACAAAGATCTTGTTCCAAACCCACCTAAAACATGGGAAGAGGTTGCAGCATTAGATGCGAAACTTAAGAAAGACGGCAAGTCTGCAATCATGTGGAACCTAAAAGAACCGTACTTCACATGGCCACTAATGGCGGCTGATGGCGGTTACGCATTCAAGTACACTTCAACTGGCTACGATGTTAAAGATGCTGGTATTGCGAACGAAGGCGTGAAAGACGCAATGAACTTCGTGAAAGGTCTTGTAGACAAAGGCGTTATCTCTGCGGATATGGATTACTCAGTATCTGAGTCTGCGTTCAACCAAGGCACTGCGGCAATGACTATCAATGGCCCATGGTCATGGGGCAACATCGAGAAGTCTGGTGTGAACTACGGCGTAACAACACTACCTAAATTCCAAGGTCAATCTTCTAAGCCATTCGTTGGTGTTTTAACTGCTGGTATCAGCACTGCATCACCTAACAAAGACCTAGCAGTAGAGTTCATCGAGAACTACCTACTAACTAACGACGGTCTACGTATGGTTAACAACGATAAGCCACTTGGCGCGGTTGCTCTAAACTCATTCCAAAAAGAGCTAGATTCAGATACTCGTATCGCTGCAACAATGGACAATGCGATGAACGGCGAAATCATGCCAAACATCCCACAAATGAACGCATTCTGGGGTGCTGCTAAGAACGCTATCATCAACGTTGTTGACGGTCGTCAAACTGTAGATGCTGCTCTAGCAGATGCAGAAAAACAAATGACTAAATAATTCAGTAATACCCTTTTTAAGGAGGGGGCAACCTCTCCTTACTTTTCTACTTTTATCCTATATTCGCTAGCAGGTTCCCTATGCAGTCAGTTCAAGGTACAAATGCTATGACAGCACCAGAAGCCAGCCTTCCGAGCAGCAAAAAAGTGTTTATCAAGTGGGCACTATTAGGCACAGTCGGCATTATCAATGGCTACGCAACAATCCTTATGTATTCTCGTGGTGAGATTGCGTTTGCACTCCTTACGCTCATTCTTACCGGTTTAGCGCTATTTATTTTTGGTAGTAAAAAGACCTACGCTCATCGTTATATCTACCCAGGTATTGCGGGGATGATCTTATTCATCCTTTTCCCTTTGGCTTATACCATAGGTCTCGCATTCACTAACTACAGCGCAAAAAACCAACTCTCTTTTGACCGTGCGCAGACCGTTTTAATGGACAGAACGTACCAAAGTGGTGATAGCTACCCGTTCACTCTGTACAAAACTGAGCAGGGTCATCAAATTGTAGTGAAGAAAGGTGAGGCGCTTTTAGCAACACCAACCTTTGAATTGAAAGGCTTCTCTGCGACAGACTTAGATTTAGCGCCAATCACAGAAGCGACGGGCGATAAAGAACCGATTAAAACGATCGTTAAAAACCGCAGTGCTTTGAGTGGGGTTGATTTACACCTGCCAAACGGCGATGACATCCGTATGAGCGGTCTTCGTAAGTTTGCGGCTGTTGTTCCGCTTTACACGCTGCAAGACGATGGTGAGACGCTATACAACAATCGTACTCAAGAGACACTACGTCCAAATATGGATGTGGGTTACTACCAACCAGTAGATGAAAATGGTCAGTTTGTTGGTAATACGGTTTCTCCAGGTTTCGTGGTAAACATCGGTACGCACAACTTTGAACGCGTTTGGAAAGATGATGGTATTAAAGAGCCGTTCATCAGCATCTTTATCTGGACGATTGTTTTCTCTGCGTTGACTGTTGTTTGTACACTGGTTATCGGTCTAGTACTTGCAAGTGTCGTTCAGTGGGAAGCTTTGAAAGGCCGCTCTGCATACCGATTACTGCTTATTCTTCCGTATGCGGTACCAGCGTTTATCTCTATCTTGATCTTTAAAGGTCTCTTCAACCAGAGCTTTGGTGAGATCAACATGTTGTTAGAAGGGTTGTTTGGTATTAGCCCTGCGTGGTTCTCTGACCCATTCATGGCGAAAACCATGATCCTAGTGGTCAACACATGGTTAGGTTTCCCTTACATGATGATTCTTTGCATGGGTCTACTAAAAGCCATTCCTGAAGACCTCTATGAAGCATCAGCTATTGATGGCGCAAACTTCATCACCAACTTTACTCGCATCACGCTACCGATGATGCTTAAGCCACTAACGCCATTGCTGATCGCTAGCTTCGCGTTTAACTTCAACAACTTTGTACTTATCCAGCTATTAACGGGTGGTGGTCCTAACATGATTGGCACATCGGAGCCGGCAGGTTACACGGACTTACTTGTAAGCTACACGTACCGCATTGCATTTGAAGGCGCTGGCGGTCAAGACTTCGGTCTAGCAAGTGCGGTTGCAACGCTTATCTTCCTATTGGTTGGCGCGCTAGCACTATTGAACCTACGTGTTACTAAAGTAGCTCAGGATTAAGGAGACAGAACAATGGCAATGGTACAAGGCAAGTCATTAAAATATCGTGTTTGGGCTACGCATATCGCAATGTGGGCGTTCTTAGCGCTGATTATCTTCCCTCTACTGATGATCATCGCGATCTCATTCCGTGAAGGTAACTTTGCAACAGGTAGCCTTATCCCAGACAACCCGACGCTAGACCACTGGAAATTAGCGCTAGGCATATCAGTCACAAACGCAGATGGGTCGGTTACACCGCCGCCATTCCCAGTCATGACTTGGCTGTGGAACTCAGTAAAAGTTGGTGGTATTTCAGCTATCTTGATTGTGGCTCTGTCGACCACTTCAGCGTACGCGTTTGCTCGTATGAAGTTCAAAGGTAAGAACACTATCCTGAAAGCGATGATGATCTTCCAAATGTTCCCAGCAGTATTGGCATTGGTTGCACTATACGCATTGTTTGACAAACTAGGTCAGTACATCCCGTTCCTAGGCTTGAACACGCATGGTGGTTTGATCTTCGCTTACTTAGGCGGTATCGCTCTTCACGTATGGACAATCAAAGGCTACTTTGAAAGCATCGATTCTTCATTAGAAGAAGCAGCAGCGCTCGATGGTGCAACGCCTTGGCAGGCATTCCGTCTGGTACTACTTCCACTGTCAGTGCCAATTCTTGCGGTAGTGTTTATCTTGTCATTTATCATGGTGATAGGCGAAGTTCCGGTAGCATCACTACTGCTATCTGATGTAAACTCGTACACTCTTGCGGTTGGTATGCAGCAGTACTTGTACCCTCAGAACTACTTATGGGGTGACTTTGCAGCAGCAGCAGTGCTTTCAGCTGTACCAATCACAGCGGTATTCTTACTGGCGCAACGCTGGCTTGTTGGTGGTCTAACGGCTGGTGGTGTGAAAGGTTAATCTTGGTTGGTCACTAAGATACAAAAGAATAACTAGAAAAGGGCGACCATTAGGTCGCCCTTATATTTAGCAATCGATATTACACTTTTGGTTTGGCCGCCGATCAGTAATATCCCGCTTTAATTGGCGTTACGCATAGCTGGCTGTTAGCTTAGTTCCTTACGCTTTAATCACTAACAGTTTCTTGTAACCATAACCTGAGTCTTGACTCAGGTTTTTTTATGCCTGTCGTTCACGAGGTTTATTTTCTTAATGCAGGTAGAGATTAGCGGCTTTGCAATGGATTACACAGTTGAGCCGGAATGCCATGCGTATCACTTCACATAAATAATCTGTGGGTATTTTCGAAAGGGCGATCAGGGAGTTGGGAGAGATTAAAGCTCTCGGCTTGAAGGAGCGCAACCTACGTACTGAAGCAAGGTATATAAGCTCTCTTGTTGCAGCGCAACGCGACGAAATAAATCAGCAAAAGTAGAATCACCACCAAAGCAAGCTTGAATGTAATGATTAATCTCTGTTTCGTTATATCCTTCGACATACATCGTTCTTACCCACTGGTATTCAACGGCTTTCAAATTAGTGAGTGTGTCTTCGCTTAATGTGGTCTCTTTCAATCTCAAGATCCAAACTCTATCCAATAGCAAAATTGTGCTTGGATTTAAGCAAATCAAAGTGAAAGATTTATGACAATTTGACGCTTGTGTGAAGCGAATGACACAACCATGACATTGCTTCACACAGCAAGGGGGCAAACGCTTACTTTTGTTGAGCGACGTGAGTTATTTGAGATACTTAACGTGCGCTTCCATCTCTTCGCCAATTTGCTTACGCATATTCATCAAGCGAATAGCCGATTGTTCTAGTGCTTTGTCTTCATCCGACTCAGGAATCCACTTTGGTACATCGGTTGGTTTTCCGTCTTCATCAACTGCAACCATGATAACGATACAATGTGTCGTAAGGCGGTTTTTTAACTCTTTGGGATCGCAGGCTTGTACATCGATAGCAATGTGCATTGAACTGCGTCCTGTGTAGATAACTTTGGCACTGACTTCGACTAAGTTACCGACATGAATCGGCGCGACAAATCGAATACCACCCGCATACGCTGTGATGCAGTACTTGCCACTCCAAGCCGCGCTGCACGCGTAAGCGGCCAAGTCGATCCATTTCATTACGGCGCCACCGTGCACTTTACCACCGAAGTTTACGTCTCCGGGTTCAGCAAGAAAACGAAGGGTAATATCTCTTTGACCACTGCTCATCTGTCATTCCTTTATTGTTGTCGTTGTTATTAGACTCAATGTATCAGCAAGGAATTCATTCTGGAATAGGAGACGCAACAAAATATTAACTTTTCTGTCAGCCTGAGCAGTAAAAGGTGCGGAGCACAAAAAAGCCACGGAAGATACCGTGGCTTGAGGGATCGAATTACGATGTCGCAGGCGGTAAATCTGGGCTTGGCGATTGCACCTTCTTTCGAATCTTAACCTGCGACAAGATAACGCCAGAGATAACCAGCATGCCACCAATGATATGGTACACATGGATTTCTTCACCGAGCATAGTCGAAGCCAAAGCTACCGAGACCACAGGCATCAGGTTCATGAACATTGCACTAGAATCCGCGCCAATCAAATCGATGGCTTTCACCCACATCAATGGGGCAAAGATAGACGCCGCAATACCCGCGTAAGCAATGAGAGGTAGTGCACTTTGGCTTGGAAGTAACTGGTCGCTGCTAAGCCAAAGTGGGGTAAGCATTATCAGCGTGAAAAAGCCCTGCATGTAAACCAGAGTCATACTGTTGAATGGCATTTTCCAACGCTTAAGTAACACGCAGTAAATCGCGTAACAAAGGGCAGCAAGAAGCATCAAGCTGTCACCTTGTGTCATATCTTGATGTAGGAAGTAGGTAATATCGCCATGACCAAGCATAAACGCCAAACCGCCAAGCGAAATCACGCCGCCCGCCACGCTCAACATAGAAATTGACTTACCAAGTAAAGGTACGCTCAAAAATACGCTTATAAGTGGCACCAAAGATGTGATTAGCGCCATATTGGAAGCCGTGGTAGTCAAGCCTGCGTAGTAACCCAACGATTGGTTTAGCACCATACCAAGCAGCGCAAGGCAAGCGAGTTTTGGCAGGTAAGGGCGAATGACATGACGTTGGCGGATTACGGCAGGTAAGCAAAATGGCGTCAGAAGCACCATAGCGACAAACCATCGATAGAAACTCATTGCACTCGGTTCGATGGCACTAGCTGCCATTTTATTTACGATGGAATTCCCACCCCAAATCATGACAGTAAAAAACGGAAGAAAATAAACCATGAGAACCTCATCGCACAATAATTAATGGCGCTAGTCTGACAGGTCTTTATAATGAAAAGTATCTCTGGAAAGACATCGTAAGCGATAGGAAGACAATTTTGAAAAAGAGCACGAGGAATCTTCATCCTTCATTATCAATTGAGCAAGCACCATCAGATGTGTTTATGAATTTTGAAGCCTTTCTGTCGAACACTGAAACTCGGATTCATAGTCACCCTTGGGGACAAGTACAGTTGATAAGTGGTGGCATTCTAGAAATGGATGCAGAAGACACACGCTTTTTAGCACCACCACATTTGGCTATTTGGGTGCCGGCCGGAATTCGTCATACCAGCTATAACCGTAAACCATTGGAATACTGCTCTTTAAATATCGCACCAGAGCTGACGCAGCACTTCCCGTCTAAAACCAGTCTGATCAAGGTAACGCCAATAGTGTCTGCAATTGTGGAAGACTTTCGTCAGCGCGACATTAACGTGGCAAAAAGTGAAGAAGACAAACGCATCGTACAGGTACTGCTTGATCAGTTAGCGAAGCAAGAGGTTGAGCATCATTTCTTGCCAACCACAGATAACAAATATCTGGAACCCATTCTTAAAGCCGTTGAAGAAGCGCCAACGGATGAAATTAGTTTGGGGGAGTGGGCGGAAAAGGTGCATACCACTGAACGAACGTTAGCTCGTCATTGCCAAAGTGAGTTAGGGATGAGTTTTACTGAATGGCGATTGCGAGTTCGTTATCTGCACTCAATGGAGCTATTAAGAAAAGGACAAACCGTGAAAGAGGTGGCGTTGACGTTAGGCTATAACCAAGCCAGTCCATTTATTGCCATGTTCAAGAAATACTCCGGCATTACACCGGAGCAATATAAGAACCGCTTGTTATAGCTGAGCGAGCACGTAGTTTAAACCGCCTACAACTGCTGCAACTTGAGCGTCGTTACACTCTTCATCAGTTACTTTCGGGCTGTCTGGGTAAACTTCTGTAGTGGTGCCGTAAGTGCAGTTGGTCACGCCGCCACACAGACCCAGTTTCACCATTGGGTAATTAATCACACCAAACTGCACCACTGGCGAGCCAATGATTTCGCCTTTATCGTCAGCAGGTGCAATGTGCGTTACTTTCGCTACTGACTTGATGACCGCTTTTTGGAACTCAGGTTGCGGGTTTTCTGTATCACCGACCGTGTAGAAACCGTCTGGGATCATGCCTTCGATGTATTCAAGGCCATCACGCGCCGCAAGTGCAGGGCGGAATTCAGTTTCATCAGAATCGGTGGTTTCGTGCAGGTCGATGTGCATTAGAACATCACCCAAGGTCGCAACCAGCTTCATCAAGTTTGCTGATTCTTCCGCAGGGCTATCTGCATAGAAAGAGCGGTTTGGATCGATCGCATTTGGGTTCCAGCGGTTAATCACTTCGTAACCCCAAGGGCTAACACATGGCGCAACGACAATGTTGAAGTGTTCTGCGTAGCGTTCTGCTTGCGTATCAACAAACTTCAGTGCGCCGTGCACACCACTTGTTTCGTAGCCGTGTACGCCGCCAGTGACCAAAACAACAGGCTTTGTTGTGTCCCAGTTATGAGTCTTGATACAAAATAGAGGGAAACGTGCCTCGTCGTAAGAAAGTGCGCCATATTGCTCAACATCAAAACGCTTGCGAAGGGCGTCAATTTTGGTCACGACTTCTTCTTGGTAGCTACGTTTTACGTCACGTTGCTCACACCAAGCTTTGCGTTCTGCTTCGCCCCATGGCTGACCTGGGGTACCGATTGGGTAAGTGTATCCGCTTTTCATCTATACTTTTCTTTTGTGTGCTTGAAAGGTAAGACAAGACTAGTCCTGTCTCAAAGCCACATCAACACAAAACACAATTTGTGACCTTATTCTTTGCAGAATCATAACTTTGCTGAGTGATTTAATGATGTTACATTTTGTTACTTATTCAATTCCATAAAAGAGATAAATAAATGGCTGGAGCAAGTTTACTGACACTGTTGGATGACATTGCAGCTGTATTGGATGATGTCGCATTGATGTCAAAGGTAGCGGCGAAAAAGACCGCTGGTGTATTGGGCGACGATTTGGCGCTAAATGCGCAACAAGTATCGGGTGTTGCTGCCGAACGAGAAATTCCAGTGGTATGGGCGGTCGCGAAAGGTTCATTTAAAAACAAGTTGATACTGGTGCCTACGGCGTTGCTCATTAGTGCGTTTATTCCTTGGTTGATCATGCCATTACTCTTGATTGGTGGTTTGTTTCTCTGTTTTGAAGGCGCAGAGAAGATCTTAGAGAAACTATTCCCTCACGCTCATCAGCATGAAGATAACGCGGAAGAGTCCTCTGATACGGGTGAATCCGTGGAAGAGTACGAAAAGAGAAAAGTGGCGGGCGCGATCCGTACTGACTTTATTTTGTCTGCTGAGATCATCGTGATTGCTTTAGGCACCGTCACAGGAACAAGTATCGTGACGCAGATTTTGGTAGTAAGCCTGATTGCGATCTTGATGACCATTGGTGTCTACGGTTTAGTGGCTGGCATTGTTAAGCTCGATGATTTGGGCTTCTATCTAGAGCGTAAATCCAATGGCGAAGGTCTGAAAGCCAAACTTGGTGGTGCGTTAGTGGCGTTCGCACCGAAATTGATGAAGATGCTTGCGATTGTTGGTACTGCAGCAATGTTCTTGGTTGGCGGCGGTATTGTTGTTCATAACGTCCCTGCGATTCATCACCTGATTGAACCTATCATTATGGATTTCCGTGGTCACACCATTGCTACTGCGATCGTACCGACACTGCTTAACGGCGTGATTGGTGTCATTGCTGGCTTGATTGTGGTTGCTGCTTGGACTGTGGTTGAAAAGGTTCGCGGTAAATAAGCGCGAGTTCAGTTTGTTGAGGCTGTATTAAAGCCAAAAGAAAAGGGTCATGCCTTTCCATATCGAATATGGTGGCATGACCCTTTTTCATTTCTTGAGGGTGATTACTTCACTTCCCACTCAATTTTTTCATTTGCACGGATTGGCACAACGATGTCGCTGCCAAATGGCATCGTTTCTGGTACATCCCACGCTGCTTTTTCTAGCGTGACGGTATCTGTGTTACGAGCTATGCCGTAAAAATCAGGGCCATTCAAGCTTGCGAATGCTTCTAGGTTTTCTAGCTTGCCTTCGTTCTCAAACACTTCAGCGTAAAGCTCTAGCGCTGCGTGTGCAGTGTAAGACCCAGCACAACCACAAGCCGACTCTTTTGCGCCTTTTGCGTGTGGCGCTGAATCCGTACCTAGGAAGAATTTCTTGCTGCCGCTTGTTGCTGCTTCGATAAGCGCTTGTTGGTGGGTATTACGCTTAAGAATTGGTAGGCAGTAGAAGTGTGGCTTAATGCCGCCGACTAGCATGTGGTTACGGTTGAACAGCAGGTGGTGAGCGGTGATAGTTGCTGCAACGTTATCAGAAGCGTTGTTGACGAAATTAGCCGCATCCGCAGTCGTGATGTGCTCAAGAACGATTTTTAGGTTAGGGAAGTCGTTGACGATAGGAGCAAGAACCGTGTCTAGGAATTCCTTCTCACGGTCAAAAATATCAACGTGGTTGTGAGTGACTTCACCATGAACCAAAAGCAGCATGCCAACTTCTTCCATCGCTTCAAAAACGTGGTAGATGTTCTTTGCGTTGGTTACGCCAGAATCAGAGTTGGTAGTTGCGCCTGCTGGGTAAAGCTTTGCTGCAACGATTTTGCCTGTCGCTTTCGCTTTGCGGATTTCGTCTGGCGTGGTGTTGTCTGTTAGGTACAGCGCCATAAGAGGTTCGAATTGCTCACCGTGTTGTTCAGCAAGGATGCGATCACGGTAGGCTAGCGCCATTTCAGTATTAGTCACTGGTGGGACGGTGTTTGGCATGATCAGTGCGCGGCCGTTATAACGGCTAATATCGCGAACGGTATCTTTTAGAACTTCACCATCGCGTAAATGAACGTGCCAATCGTCAGGACGAGTAATAGTCAGTGTTGTCATTAATTGCTCCCACCATTTAAAAGTTATGTTTGGAGCCTAAACGCTGCATTTACCTCAAGAGCAAACGCTTGCGCTTAGGCGACAGGATGATAGTGGAATTGCACTTTCATTTCATCCCATTTTTCACATTTCTTTTCGGCAGGAGCTCAGTTGGTTACTTCATCGTCAACCAAAGCGCGTGAATTGTGCCTGGTAGGAAGAAGAAGAACGTTAGGATCAGGTTGATGAAGAAGTCTTTCTCTAGACCTTTTTCCATGTAAACCGCCACTGGTGGAAGGAAGATACAAAGTAGAATTAGAATCAGTTTATTAGTATCCATGGTCTATGCTCCGGATAGGTTATGTATAGTGTCAAAAAGTTGGCGAATTATGTGTGCGATGTCACGTTTTGGCAATCCTTATTTCGTCAATACTGTGCAAATTTATGGAACTCTGTTCATAAAGTGAGACAAAAAAGAACGCTAAAGAGGGACAGCGCCAACCGCCTTGGGAAGATACCTTATAAAAATTGAGTTTTTATAGGCACTTGGGTCATTACTCTTATGAGGATATGATAGTCCAATAATGAGAAAGTACCTGTAGGAAGAAGGCTATGTCGCAATCAGTTTTGTCCCAAATTAATGTTTTTCCAGTCAAATCCGTCGGAGGTGTTGCCTTATCTTCCGCTTGGGTAGAAAAACAAGGATTGAGTTTTGATCGTCGATTTATGATTGCGACGTCAGATGGCTCAATGGTGACCGCTCGAAAATTCCCTCAAATGGTGACCATCAAGTCCGCGCTGCTGCCAGACGGAGTGGTGTTTACCAGTCTTGGCGAAGAGCCACTAAAGATCCGTTATCAAGATTTCAAAATGCAGGAAGCGCCCGCAACGGTTTGGAAAGACAGTTTTACGGCATATACCACCACTGACGAAGCGGATGATTGGTTTAGCAAAGTGTTAGGCCTTCGCGTTGAGTTACTTTTTACTGGTGAGCAATCCAATCGTGTAAGAGAGAAGTTGGGGCACAACGTTAGCTTTGCCGATGGTTATCCGGTGCTTGTTATCAGTGAAGCGTCACTGGAAGAGTTAAATCGCAGAAGCTCTGAACAGCACTCAATGGATCAATTCCGAACCAACCTAGTGGTATCTGATACCAAGCCATTTGAAGAAGACTCATGGAAGCGTATTCGTATTGGCGAAGTGGAATTTGAATCAGTAAAACCTTGTGAGCGTTGCATTTTAACCACCGTTAACACTCAGCGCGGTACATTCCGAGAAAGCAAAGAACCACTTAAAACACTGCAAGAGTTCCGTGCGAACGAGCGTGGTGGAGTGTTCTTTGGTCAAAACCTTGTTGCTCTGAATGAAGGCATTATTCGTTCTGGTGACAAAGTTGAAGTACTGGAATACAAAGAGCCAGAGTTTTATCCAGACAATTCTCCTAATCGAATGACGCTAACTTGTGTCGAACGAGAAGAGATTGCGCGCGACTTCGTCACCTTATGGCTTGAGCCAAGCAAAGGTCAGTTACCAACGTACTTACCGGGTCAGCATTTACCTATTGAAGTGGATATAGAAGGTAAGAAAGTAGGGCGTCGCTACACCTTGTCATCTAGCCCATCTCGCCCGGGTCGCTACGCGATTTCGGTTAAGCGCGTTTCTGGTGGGCGTGTGTCTAATTCACTGCTTGATAATCTGCAAGTTGGAGATGTGCTGGAAGCGGAAACGCCAGATGGCCAATTCCACCTAAAAGAGCATTCAGTTCAACCTCTACTCTTGTTGTCTGCTGGTAGCGGCGTAACACCTATGCTGTCGATGGTTCGTTACTTGGCTGATCACAACCAACTCGATGATGTGGTGTTCTACCATCAGTGCAGCAGTGAGATTGATATTCCATGCAAAGAGGAGCTCGATGAACTAAAACGTCAGCATCCGGGGTTGGATGTGAAGATTTGCTTAACTCAGCCAGCAGTGGATTGGTTTGGCCTGAAAGGACGCATTAGCCTGTCTCATATCAAGCAGATCAAAGACGTTGAGAAGCGACAGGTGTTTGTTTGTGGTCCTGATGGTTTTATGCAAAAGGCGAAAAACCTCCTATTCAAGAAAGGGCTACCGGAAGATAACTATCATCAAGAAGCATTCGGCGTTGCGGCTATCACAGCCAAGCCAGAGAAAAGTGTTGAGATTGAATTCAACGGCTTTAAGTTGATGGGAAACAACCAGCAGACATTGCTTGAACAAGTTGAAAATGCAGGCAAAAGCATTAGCAACAGCTGTCGAGCGGGCTTGTGTGGTGCTTGTAAGGTTCAAATGGAATCAGGGCAGGTCGATCATCCGGATGTCCCTGCGATAAGTGCTGAGGAGCGTGCGATGGGTAAAGTGCTCGCATGTTGCGCTATTCCGCAGACGGACGTGACAATCACAGACTAATTGCCATAAAGACGGATCGCAACCAGTAAAAAAACGCCGCTAACGTAGCGGCGTTTTTATCTATCTCAGAGCGGTTTCAGAAACGAGTCGCTCAGAAATAAAATTGCAATTTAGTCGTAGATCGTTGGGATCGGCTGACGTTTGTGCTGCGTGGCCTTGTAAATTGACACCAGACGGTCACTCACTTGTTCCGAAACAGGTTTGCCTTCTAAGAAGTCGTCAATCTGTTCGTAAGAGAGATTCAGTGCGTCTTCATCTGCTTTTTGAGGATCAAGTTCTTCTAAATCTGCAGTCGGTACTTTCTTTACTAGTTGTTCCGGTGCACTCAGCGTTGCCGCGACTTCGCGTACTTGACGTTTGCTCAAGCCGAATAGTGGTGCCATATCACAAGCGCCATCACCAAACTTAGTGTAAAAACCGGTAATGTTCTCAGCCGAGTGGTCAGTGCCTAAAACTAGGCCGCCTACGTAACCTGCGATTTCATATTGAGCAGCCATGCGGGCACGTGCTTTTACGTTACCTTTTACAAAGTCGACTTTTGCAGCGTCAGTTGGCAGAAGGCCAGTACCTTCCAATGCAACATGAGATGCAGAGTGAAGACCATCTACGCCCGCTTTTATGTTTACAGATACAGAATGAGTTGGTTGGATAAAGGCAAGAGCAAGTTGTGCTTCGTCTTCATCCTTTTGCTCACCGTAAGGTAAACGAACGGCGATAAACTGGTAGCTATTGTCGCCAGCTTCTTCGTTCAGTTGGTCCACAGCCAGTTGAGCCAAACGACCACATGTCGTTGAGTCAACGCCACCGCTGATGCCAAGAACAAGAGACTTACAGCCTGCTTCTTGCAATTTACGCTTGATAAAAGCGACACGGCGTTCAATTTCGAAATGCGGATCGATAGAAGGGAGTACTCGCATTTCATCGCGGATGGATTGTTCCATTTAGGGTTCCTTTTCCTGCAAATATGTACGACACCAAATGAGTTTGAATAAATTCATACTGCGGCAGGCGTTTATAGTTCACAAATGGTGAGAAACCATGCAGTTGATGTTCATAAACGTCGCTTTAGTGTCAAAAAGCTCTAAAGATTAGTAGTATCATACCGAAATCATCGGATTAGAAAACTCTCTTCAACCAGGTAATCACCGGATATGAAAAAAATCGCCGTTTTTGGCAGCGCATTTAACCCGCCAAGCTTAGGTCACAAGAGCGTGATCGAGTCACTGAGCCACTTTGATCTCGTGCTACTTGAGCCAAGCATTGCACACGCTTGGGGCAAAAATATGTTGGATTACCCAATTCGGTGCAAACTGGTTGATGCCTTCATTAAGGACATGGGGCTTTCTAATGTTCAACGCTCTGACCTTGAGCAAGCTTTGTACCAGCCTGGACAAAGTGTGACGACTTTTGCGTTATTAGAAAAAATTCAAGAAATCCACACGCAAGCCGATATAACTTTTGTCATAGGTCCTGATAATTTTTTCAAATTTGCTAAATTTTACAGAGCAGAAGAAATAACCGAACGTTGGACTGTGATGGCGTGTCCTGAAAAAGTCAAAATCAGAAGCACGGACATTCGTAATGCACTGTTAGAGGGTGAAGACATCAGTGCATTCACGACACCAACGGTCAATGAACTATTACTAAGCGAAGGCTTATACAAACAATCGTAATCTGAAAACGAAGAGGTCAGATTTTCATGGTCAGAGTTGTGGTACTTAGTGCATGCGCGCTGCTTGTGGCAACACAGGCTAGCTCTGCTTGTAACTATTTATCTGATCGTTCCGTCGTGTTTGCTGATAACACCATGCCTATCTGTGAAGATATTTTTGATAGCGTTGGTGTGTTAAGTATGGACACGATCAACTGGTACATTGCTGAAAAGTCGATTGAGGGACCTACAGAGAGCTATTGGGATCAGTGGGCAATCAAATCGGAAGACACGCCAATTCTTACTCAGAATCTAGAAAGTAACTACTTTGGTCTTGGGCTTTGGATGCCAGAAGAACTAAGGGATGAAGAGGCGAAAATGAGCACAGAAGAGTGGCTAAAAAGCCATGGCTTGATGTTCAGCGTTGGTTTTGGTGATAAGAGCGGTGATGAACCAAGAATGCGTTTTGATTACCGCTGGCACGAATACTACGACGCCGATTGGATGATGCAGATAGAAGTGCCGTTTTAACCGAATTCAAAACAAAAAGGACGTACTGAGTACGTCCTTTTTTCATTCTTGCCTCGTTAGTTTTTATAGTGCTTCCCCAAACACTAAAAAACACAACTGTTCGTATTCTTCGTCGTTGTTGTTGAACAATTTCGCGACGATGTCCGCTTGTTTTTTGCCTGACAACTTCATCTTACGCGCTTCTCTTAAGGTTAAGACAAGACAAAGCTCTATTGAAATCGAAGAATCACACCCCGGTTTCCACTTATTAATCGAGTCTGTCAGTGGAGAGCTGGTCAACATCGGCTTTAGTGTCAGAACTTCATGTCTAACAACTGCCAGTAAATCCATTTGGTGTTCGCTACGTGTTTTTGTTGTCACTAACTTTTCAATCAACGCTGACAATAGAGCAGATGGCTTCACGTAACCTGCTTGTTGAGCAAATGCGTCAGTTAAGCGCACAGAAAAGTCACAGCGAGTTACTCGCGTGTTAGGCAAAAAGGTGAGGGAGCTCAAACATCCCTGAGGAATCCAGAAATACTGACCCGGTTCAATGGCATACTCATGTTTACCCAATTTAATGATCGCCAAACCCTCGACTACTAACAGTAGCGTGTGTTTTAGCGCTTTCTTACGCGCAGCAACATTGAGAAAAGGGTAATTTGCGTCGTGAAATTCAATTGCGTAGTTCATTGTGAATACCAGAGTTCTTGGGGCGCTAAGGTTAACGTTAAACCCTTAGAATGCCAACCGAATAACAGAATTTTTTGCGAATAGAAATTGTAATACGACTGGTATGACCATGTTAAAAGTATGGATTGAAATGCTGCTACTTGGCAAAACAATGCGTAAAATGTGCCAGCTTTTTTTGAAATGAATTGAATAATGACAGCCAATACCGATCCTTATATTGAAATTCGTCCATATAATGACGAAGAGATTCCAGCTGCGCTGGACCGCCTTATCCAAGACGATGAGTTTATCAGCGCGATTTTAGAGCACCGTTTCGCAAATAAAGCGAACTGGTTCAAAACACTCATGAGCCCGATTATCCGCGTCTACTTAAAAGCGAAGTGGAGCAAGCTGGACTCCGTAGAAGCGATTCAACTTGAAGTTAAGAAGTACCTTCAAGATACGTTGAATACGACGACGGATGGTGTGACCTTTTCCGGCTTGGACAAGCTAGATAAAGAAACTTCTTATTTATTTGTGTCTAACCACCGCGATATCGCTATGGATCCTGCGCTTGTTAATTACGGTTTGCATCAGACCGATCATCGCACTGTGCGCATTGCAATTGGTGATAACCTGCTTAAGAAGCCTTGTGCGACTGAGCTGATGAGACTGAACAAAAGCTTTATTGTTAAACGCTCGGCGAAAGCGCCGCGTGAAATGATGAAAGCGTTAGGCTTGCTATCAAGCTACATCAAGCACTCTCTTGATACCGGCAACTCGATTTGGATTGCGCAAAAAGAAGGTCGTGCCAAAGACGGTAATGACTTTACTGATCCTGCCATCTTAAAGATGTTTCATGTTGAAGGGCGTAAGCAAAAAGTAAGCTTTGGTGAATATACGCGTTCATTGAAGATTGTACCTGTTTCGATCTCTTACCAGAATGACCCTTGTGACATCGCAAAAGCCAAAGAGCTGTATGAGAAAGCAGAGAATGGTAGTTACGAGAAAGGCGAATTCGAAGATATCGAAAGCATCATCCAAGGTATCGTTGGTTACAAAGGTAAAGTGCACGTTGCATTTGGTGATGTGATTGACCAAGAGTTTGAGACTCCGGATGAGCTCGCGAATGAAATCGATCGTCAGATTCACAATAACTACCGTGTGTTCCCAATCAACCTGCTTGCTGCGGGTCGTGAAGATGAATCGATTACGGAGTCGGTGAAATCTCAGTTACAAGAGAAGTTGGAGCAACTGCCTAACGGTGCTCACAGTTACTTGGTGGCAAGTTACGCTAACCCAGTAAACAACCAAGAATGATTTAAACTTAGCTCAGTGCTTTGCAATAAAGCACTGAGTACTTAGTTTTAGGAAGGAGCTCTCATCTAAGCCTTTCTATGGTGCAACTGCGCCACCTAGGGTCAAATTCGTTGGCCATTTCGTAACCCGATTTCCTCCCAAAAAGATATTGCCTTTCACTGTCATGGTGTCTGGAAATACTGTCAGTTTGGAACCACCTATGTACAGGTTACCATCCACGATTAAACCTTCTGGCAGTTCGGTAAGTGGTGTGCGAATGACGCTTAGATCGCCTTTCACTCTTAATCTTGCGGGCAAACTGGTTAACGGGTTATCGGTTAAGTTTAAATAGCCGCCTAATTTGACACCGCGTGGCCAACGCTCAATTTTACTACCGAGTAAGTTCGCGTAACCCTTAATTTTCACCCCTGGTCTTATCGTTTTTAATGCGCTGTTGGTGGCTTCTAGGCTTCCTTGAACATCCAACCCTCTCGGTAATTTGGTGATTGGTGTTTGTGAAATGTTTAGGTTGCCTTTAACAACCAACCCATCAGGTATCGTGGTATAGGGCTTATTACGAAGGTCAATGTTGCCATAGTTATCGGTATGGCCAAATTTGGCATAGTAATCGAGCTCATAAGCAATGGATGAGCTGGAAAAAGCCGTTAGAGCGAGTAAGAGAAGTAAAGCGCGCATAACCGATACAGTATTAAGGATAAGTGGAAAAGGATAACGTAAAGCTTGGTAGGTCGCTACAGCTCAATGTCTCAAGAATATGAGATGCTGCCAAGAACATGAAACGTTTCTTTGTTAACTTATGTGGTCTTCATTGAGGGGATATTCATGAACTTAAGAACGATTTCTATGCTGGTCGCGAGTACTGCTATGGCCTTCTCAGGCGTTGTGTTAGCAAAATCTTACAGTACACCAGATACTAAGGCTCTAGTAGTGGCAGACGGTAAGCTAGGACAGCGGGTTTGTTACTACGACGATAAGGCATACACCACTGGGGCAGTGCTTAACATAGATGGCGTATTGCTCGTGTGTACCGATGAGAATGACTTTGAAACCAACGGTTCACTGAAGTGGGTTGTGTTTCAAAAAGATAACCAGTAACAAGCCAATCAAGCATTAAAAAAGCGAGCTAAGAGCTCGCTTTTATCTATATGTCGATTATATATCGACGATTAACGCGCTAGAGAGCGAGTCTTTAGTTCAAAGATAAGTTTTTCAGCACTTACTTCAAACTTGAATCGAGCCGTTAGCTCTTTAGATTCTTCTGTCAATTCTGAAACGTTGTATTCAACGTCAGCACAAACTTGTGTTGCTAGTTCGATGTATTTCGCCAACTCAGCTTCTAGTGCTGCTTTAGTCTCTGCGAAAATCGTTACGTCGGCAACATCGTCACCTTCTTTGATGATAAAACCCATTTCACCAGCGCAACCGCAAGCTTCACATACTTGGTTTTCTTCTAATTCGACACTCATAACGAATCCTCTTGTAAATACTGTGGGTATTCTATCAGGTATTTGATCTCTATCTACAAAAATGAATGATTTTGGATAAAAAAGGCACGGTATGTTATGTTGTTAACAGTGAGTTAATTAATTTTATTAGAACTTCCTTAAGGAAATTAATGTGATATGTATCAATATTTAAAATCAATTAACCTAGATATTCGTGAGATTTTTGTCAGGTTAGTTGAACTGGGGTTCAATTTATAAGACTATTTCCGGATTAATTATTTTTACATAATTATCATTCTTAGCCTGAGAATAGTTTCGATGAATGATTTGGTGCAAGGTTTTGATGGAGTGGACTTTTCGCCATATTTTGAGTCACATGTATTGACAGAAATATCACTGTAAATTGCACGTTACGCAGTGCACTTTAGTTATGATTGGTCCTCTGATTTGTTGTTAGAGGCATACAGTACATAATGCTGAGGATGATTTTCATTCTGGCCTCATTTAATTGTGAGTTAGATGGATTTACAAAGAGAAGAGCTTAAAATATGCCAAAGCGTAGTAAAGAAGATACCGAAATCACTATCCAGAAAATCATGGATGCCGTTGTTGATCAGCTTCTAAGACTTGGTTATGACAAAATGTCTTACACCACGTTAAGTCAACAAACAGGTGTATCGCGTACAGGTATTAGCCACCATTTCCCTAAGAAAACGGACTTTACCGCCGCGTTAGACGGTCGTATCTTCAAAATGTTCGTAGAACATCTAGAATTTGATAAAGGTCTGGATGCGTTCTCTAAGAGCTGGATTAAGGCTCTAGAAGATACTGAATTCTTAGCGATCTTGCGTCTATTGTTCCACCATATTGTTACTTCAGAAAGCGCACATGAGTTTGCTGCAAATGGCATCGACCGTTTGTACAAGATGGCAGAAAGCCAATTTGGTGCAGGTAGCGACAAAGAGCTAGAGTGGTTGATTGGTCGTTCGTTGATTCAAATGAGCAAATAACCCCAAAACAAAAAGCCCCGCAACGTTGCGGGGCTTTTTTGTATGCCTATCATTTGGAATGGACAAACAAGGGCTTAAAACGCGCTGATTAAGCCGCTGCGTGCACTTGAGGGAAATCCAAGGTTGGGTGCTTAGTCACGATTGAGCGGTAGCCATAGACTTGCTCAATGCGTTCTGGAGTCAGTGCATTCCAAGGCGTGTCATCACATACTAACTTACCATCATGCAGCAGGACTAAGCGGTCTGCATATTGAGAAGCTAAGTTCAAATCATGCAACACAATCACGACGGCAGCATTATTCTCTTTGGCTGCTGCGCGAGCAATTTTTAAGGTGTTGTGCTGGTGAGCCAAATCCAAAGCGGAGGTTGGCTCATCTAACATCAAGATTTTCTTATCCCCAGACTGATGAAGCTGAGTGAGAACACGTGCTAAATGCAAACGCTGCTTTTCACCACCAGATAGGGCAGGGTAGAGGCTATCAGCTAAATGCAGAACATCAGTTTGTTGCATGTAATGCAACGCGAGTTCACTGGTTTCCTTATTGGAGATAGAGAGAGGGATTGCTCCGAGCTCTACCACTTCCCTCGCTAAGAAAGGAAACGTCAATGTGCTGTGTTGTGGCAGCATAGCGACGTGTTTTGCACTTTCTGCAGGCTCCCAATCATTCTTTTGGGTACCAAAGAATTCGATATCATTTTGAGATGGGATTTCGCCACACAACAGCTTTAACAAAGTACTCTTACCGGCGCCGTTCGGACCAAGCAATGCTGTGACTTCTCCAGCTCGAATCTCAATACTGATGTCGTCCAGAACGACACGGCTTCCGTATCGCATCGAAATATTTCTGCCCGACAAAACGGTGTTATTCATTACAGGATTTTCCCTTTTTGTTGGAACAGTAAGTAGATAAAGAATGGAGCACCAATCAGTGCAGTAACGATACCTACTGGTAATTCTGCTGGTGCAACTGCGACACGTGCAAACATATCTGCTGCCGTAAGAAGTAATGCGCCCATCAAAGCAGAAATAGGAAGCAGAGTTCGATGGTCAGGACCTGCGAGCATACGACCTAAGTGAGGAATAACAAGGCCGATAAAGCCAATAGCGCCACAGATACTCACGGTAATACCTACACCTACCGCAGATAACAAAATGAGCTGTCGTTTTAGCTTTTGAACGGGAACGCCCAAATGCCTTGCTTCAGATTCGCCCAGTAGGAGAGCGTTTAGCGACATCGCTTTTTTCTGGAACCAGAACATCAGTAATAACAATGTCACGGCCGCTAAGCCAATACCAGACCAATTCGCACCTGCTAGTGACCCCATAGACCACAGTGTTAAGTCACGCAGCATTTGATCGTCTGCGATGAAGTTCATGAAGCCAATTGCAGCCCCTGATAAGGCACTGATAGCAACACCAGCGAGAAGCATGATGGTAACGGATGTACCAAACTTACTTGTCCCTAACCAGTAAACTAAAACAGTAGTGATTGCACCGCCTAAGAAAGCAAAGAAAGGCAGTGCTGCTAGGTTCATTAATGTTGGATAGTTTTGGCTGAAATCCGCGAAAACAACGATAGCAAATGCACCACCCAGCGCCGCACCAGCAGAGACACCGATGATGCCAGGCTCAGCGAGCGGGTTCCGGAACAAGCCCTGCATGACGACACCACAGATTGCTAGAATGGCACCGATAAACATGCAAAGAATGGTGCGAGGAAGTCGTATTTCGTTGATAACCAGTTGGATGTGAGGAGCAAGATCAGAGCTTGCCCCTGTTAAGCTTCGCAGGCTGTCTGCGAAGCTGATATTCATTGGACCTACAGTAATTGAAGCGACTGCGATAAAGGCTAAGATGCCGGATAAAGCAAGCAGAATAGTAGGTAAAGGGGTACGTCTTAATAGCATTGAATCTCTCTACGGGTATAGCAGCTCATTCAAGCGCTTCGCTTCAGAAAGGCTCTTTAGTCCCAAACCACCTACGAGTGCGTGGCCATCAATCGTCACGATGTTTTTGTTCATCCCAGCCGGCGTAGCAGCAAGCAATGGCATTGCTTTCAAAATGGCATCTGCACCACCCATTGTTTGGTAACTGCGGCCACTGACTAGGATCACATCTGGCTGCATTTCAACCATGGCCTCTGTAGATAGAGGTTTGTATGAAGATAACTGACCTGCCGCTGGGTTTTCACCACCCGCAAGTTGAATGATGGCATCTGGCGTGGTTTCTGAACCTGCGACGTTTGCAGGACGGCCTTCATGAATAAGAAGGAAGAGGACTTTCTTTTTGTCAGCTTTTGCTGGTTGGTTGCTCTCAAGCGCTTTTACTTGCGTTTCAACTTTTGTTTTTAGCGCTGTTGCTTGAGTTTCACGATGCATGATGTTGGCAATTTGGTCTATGCGATCCACAAGACCTTCAACATTTGCTTCTGTGTTTACAATCTCTACATCTACACCAGCAGACTTTAGTTGCTCAAGTGTTGTGCTCGGGCCCATTTCATCAGAACCAATCACTTTAGTTGGGCTAAGTGCTAGCAAACCTTCAGCAGACAGACGACGGTGGTAACCCACTTTTGGCAATTCCATTTCTTTTGGCAGTTGGCTGGTGACATCAACAGCAACAAGGCTGTCTTTTGCATCAAGCGCGATAAGCAATTCGGTGACAGCGCTACCCGCGCTAACAACACGTTCAGAAGATGGGGCTTCATTGGCAAAAAGACTCGCACTTGCCAGCATAGTGACAGCTGCTGTTAAGGCGGTGCGAACTGGAGATAGTGTTTTATTCATTAGGATGTTCTCAATCTTATGTTCTTTTATTGCGACTCTTCAGTGAGCAATTGAGTCGCTTGAATTCCGTTTTCTTGTAAAAAGCCAAGAAGCTTAACCAGTGACTGAATATCGGCGGTTTTTTCAGCGCCAATCACAATCGGTTTATCTGTTGATTTACTTTCTTCTAGCAGAGCAATCGTGAAGTTTTCCCAATCGATGTAAGACTTGCCATTGATTGCCCAGTGCGGTTCGTCTTTAAGGATGTTGACCGTAATTGATTGTTTATCAACTTCGGCAACGGCTTGGGAATCAGTGCTTGGAAGGTTGACATCCAAAGAGTCGAGCTTGACCGCCGCAGTCAACATCAAGAACACCATTACAATAAAGATAATATCCAGTAACGGGGTTAGGTCCGGTGTTAAACCATGGCTGCTATTGTCTTGAGGTGCTTTAATCATGAGCTTCTCGCTTCAACATGATCAGCAACCGTTGCGATTTCTTTGTTGTTTTCTGGAGAAACGTGTTGCAAAGAAATGCCTTCTAGCCAGAGGTTTACATAGTTCAGTGTGTGCTCAAGCTTAGCGATAACGCGGTCAGCCCAAAGACCAATCAGTTGCGCGCCAGAAATTGCGGGTAATGCAATGATCAAACCTGCTGCGGTCGTGCGCATCGCGAGACCTAGACCATCAGCCAAGTCGTTTGGCGTGATGTTACCTGTAGAGGAAGCAATGCCTTTAAACATATCGATCAGGCCAAGTACCGTACCTAATAATCCGATAAGCGGGCTGATCACGCCAATCAGAGTCAATAAACGAAGACCTGAGTGCAATTGATGGCGCTTTTCTTGTAGCCAAATCCCCGCCGCATCTTCCCGCAAAGATTTAGAGAACGAGTGATGCGCTAGCAACATTGCAACACCACGATAAAGAAGAGGGCGTTTGCCAGAAAGTTCATCCGCTAGCGCTTCGATATCTTTGTTGTTGGTCGGATCAAGGTTATTCAGCTTTTGACGAATTGCGCGTTTGCCTACGCCTAGACTGATGAATACTTGAAAGAGTCTTTCCACAATGATCATGACTGTAAGTGCAGAGCAAATAACTAAAGGCCAAGTCATAAGACCAAATTGGGTTTGTAAATGTTGTAGCTGTTCCATTATCCATCCAACTTAAAACGAACTGGGATTTGAACTCGGTGAGCAACTTTTTGCCCGCCAGAAATATGTGGTGAGAATTGCCATTGTTTGATGGCACGCAGTGCTGAAACATCGAGCATTTCTGCACCGGAAGATTCGATAAGTACTAGTTTTACTTGGTTGCCATTTTCGTCCAACCAAACCTCATAAAGTGCCACGCCTTCGATACCACGCTTACGAGCTGAACGAGGGTAACGAGGCTGAACAGGCTGGGAAACAAAAGCAGGCTGATCAATCATCACAGGCTGAGACGTTGTGCCTTTTGATTGTTCCGTCGGCGTTGCTTTTTGCTGCGGTACTGGCTCTTTTGCCACTTTCTTTTCCACTTTTTCTTTTGGCTGTGGATCTTTCTTGGCAACAGGCTTAGATGTTTGTGGCTTCTTGACTGGCTTCGGTTTTTTCTCGACAGGTTTCTTTTTGATCGCTTCTTTCTTCACGATTGGCTTTTCTACCGTCTTTTTAACCGGTTTAGGCTCTGGCTTTGGTTGAGGCTTTTTTTGTGGCTCTGGTTGCTTCTCTTCTACCACTTCTTGTGGTGTCGGTTCAGCTTGGACTGGTTTGGGAGCCGAGACTAAATTGAGGCTAACCGAGCTAGTAGGATTCCCTGCAGGCATTGCAAACACCTTCGTCTCTTGAGAGACAAAAAGCAGTGCAGCGTGCACCACTAAAGAGGCGCCTCCGGCAATGACATATCTTTTTACGTTCACGGGTAAATCTCGGTATTGCTAATCATTATCAACTTGGACTGATTATCACTTACAAAAGAAATAAGATCAATTATCAATTGCATTATCATTACGGCCAAATTATGATCTTTGCAGTTTTTTTGAAATGAGCCTCAATCCTTTGTGTGGTGGGCTTTAAGTGAGTAAATATGACCGTCGATATTTATAAATTTGACGAATCAATCCTTGGGAGTGATAGCCCCGATCCGTTGCGCTTTGCTTTTGTGAAAAAACACTCTGCGCATGCGGGTGGCAGTAGCATGCCAGTTCCGCCGCCACAACAAGGTGACATCCTATCGAGAATCACCTCGGAAACGACGACTAAGAACAATAAGCGCTGCTTATATATTCATGTTCCATTCTGTCGAGTGCGCTGTACTTTCTGTAACTTCTTCCAAAATGCTGCCAGCCGTAAGTTAGTCGATGAATACTTTGATGCTCTGATGAAAGAGCTAAAAGAGAAAGCGGCGATGCCGTGGACGCAAAGTGGCATCTTCCATGCGGTTTACATCGGCGGTGGCACGCCAACGGATCTGGCACCAGAACAAGTTCGCATTCTTGGTCAGGCCATTCACGACTATTTCCCTCTAGCAGCTGACTGCGAAATTACACTTGAAGGTCGTATCAACCGATTCTCTGACGAGTTATATCAAGGTGCGCTAGACGGCGGATTCAACCGTTTCTCATTTGGTGTGCAGAGCTTTAATACTAAAGTTCGTCGCAGCGCTAAGCGTTTGGATGATCGCGAAGACGTATTGAATCGCGTTAGTGAGTTGGCAAAAGAAGACAAGGTTCCTGTCATCATTGATTTACTTTACGGCCTGCCTTACCAAACAAAAGAAGTGTTAGAGCAAGATCTTAAGGACTTCGTGTCTACAGGCGCTCATGGCTTGGACCTTTATCAGCTAGTAGTTGGCGGTACAGCGCCAATGCTCAATTTGGTTGAAAAAGGCAAAATGCCGCCACCTGCAACGACACCGGAAAAAGCAGGCATGTACGAGCTTGGTGCTAAGTTTATGGCAGAGCATCACATGAAGCAGCTTAGCGTGAACCACTGGGCGATCGATAACCGTGAACGCAGCTTATACAACAGCTTAGCGAAGACCTATGCAGAAGTATTGCCTGTCGGTTGTGGCGCAGGCGGTAACATCGGTGGTTACGGCATGATGCAGCACCGCACGCTAGACACTTACGTTAAAGCTGTAAATGAAGGGCAGAGCACCATCGCAATGATGATGAAGCAAAGCCCACTTGAGCCGCTATTCGCAGCACTGAAGTCCGGCTTTGATCGAGGCATTGTTCAGGCGAGTAAGCTGCCAGCATTTATGGGCGAAGACACCTTCAGTTTCCTGATGCCACTATTCAAAGTTTGGCATGACAAAGGTTTGGTCGAGTTACAAGAGCGCAGTTTAGTTCTGACGTTAGCAGGTAGCTTCTGGGCTGTGTCTCTGGCTCAGGCATGTATTCAAGTACTGACTTCTGAAATGAACGAAAACGTACCAAAAGTATCTAACAATTAATCTGAAAGAAATGGAAAAAACAATGGAATCAATTAAGCAACAGGTCGAAGCCCTACTAGAACAAGAACCGCAACTACTTCCAGCAGCAATGGCTGAGCGCCTTGGTGTATCAGAGTTTGAAGTGGTAGCTGCACTTCCTCAAGAGATGGTTGCAGTAGCTCCTGGTGAGCAAGCACAAAGCATTTTAGAAGGTCTTGTTGGTTTTGGCCCAGTAACAACTATCGTTCATTCTTTTGGTTCTATCTTTGAAGTAAAAGCGCCGTTCCCGAAAGGTAAAGTTGCTCGTGGTTACTACAACCTTATGGGCAAAGAAGGTGAGCTTCATGGCCACCTAAAACTGGATAACGTGAAAAACATTGCCTTAGTAAGTAAACCGTTTATGGGACGTGAGAGCCATTACTTTGGTTTCTTTTCTGAGTGTGGCAGCAACATCTTTAAGATTTACCTAGGCCGCAACGAGAAGCGTGAGCTAATCGAAGATCAAGTAACAGCATTCCGTGCAATGCAAGCAGAGTTCAACAAGTAGTCTCGAATGAGCATGACACTGCACTAATTCGTTAGCGCAGTGTCATTTTATTAAAGAATAACCGAGTTAAAACTCGGAACAACAAACAAGTAAAGTTAGGTATCAAAATGGATCAGCAAGTTAAACAAGAGCGTTTACAAGGTCGTCTAGGACCAGAAATCAAGGAATTTCGTCAGGAGCGTCGTACCATTCAATTAGCAACCGTTGATGCGGAAGGCCGTCCAAACGTAAGTTACGCACCATACGTTCAAAACCAGGAAGGTTACTTCGTTCTTATTTCTCAGATTGCTCGTCACGCACGCAACCTACTAGAGAATCCAAACGTATCTTTGATGATGATTGAAGACGAAGACTCGTCGAAGCAGTTGTTCGCTCGTAAGCGTCTAACGTTTGATGCGGTTGCAACCGTTGTTGAGCGTGATACTGAAATGTGGCAACAAGTAGTTGGCCAAATGAAAGATCGTTTTGGTGAGATCATCGATGGTCTGAGCCAACTAGAAGACTTCGTTCTGTTCAACCTAAAAGCAGAACAAGGTCTATTCGTAAAAGGCTTTGGTCAAGCTTACCAAGTATCAGGCGATGATCTGGTTGATTTCGTTCACCTTCAAGAAGGTCATAAGAAAATCGAAAACGCATAAGCCGATTTTCTAACTTATGATCGTCTAAACGGATGTGAATGCCGAAAGGGAGTTAGGTTATACTGACTCCCTTTTTTATTAGAACCAAAGCACAGAGAAAGAGCATGAGACCAGTAAGCAAGGAACTTGGCGAGATTTGTTACCCATTCATCTATGAAGACAGCCCAGTATGTGACTTTGAAATCACTGCTGATGAGTTGTGTAGCAGAATTGGGTTGGTTCTATCGATGGAACTCGATGACTTTAGCCGTGACATACTGACTCGAATGCAGCCCAACGTATATCATGTAAATGGCTCTATCCGCGGAAAACTCGCGATTACAGAAGCGGAAGTCGATGAGCTAAAAGCCGATTACGATGCAGTTAAGGCTCGTATCGATGGCGGCTTTAAAGGGTTTGTGCTTCCTGGCGGCCACCCAACGTCAAGCCAACTGCATTTGTGTCGTTGCCAAGCAAAAAAGGTGGTTCGTGCATTGGTTGCCGTTGAGCATTCAGGTAAGAAACAACCCGCTCCGATTTTGTTTCGCTATTCAAACCTGCTCGCGAATGTGCTCTACAGTCTTGCGTCTTATATCAACCACATTTATCAAGTCGAAGAAACTGAGTTTGTGTCTCGCAGCTACACAATGCCAAGTAAATAGGCCAAATATCACCTAATAGTCTGAATTTAATGACTTTAAGCTAGCCGTCGCAGAGTTCTCATTCGAGTGCTTTGATTACCTTTACCCATCTTTCTGCCTTTGTTTGAATAACGATTAAAATTGATTCAGAGGAAAGAAACGATGGGTTTAGTTGTTGGGGGGCCTTTATTGGTCTGGCTGTTTTGCGCGGTATTGTCTATCAGAGCGGGGTTTGTGTTGTTTGCAGGGCAGCATTTTTCGAGTGTTCTGATTGCTATAGCGTTAGCGGTGGGGGCGACAGCTTCTATTATTTTCTACAACTGGTATTCGATTACGAAAAGGGAGGAGGTTTACTTTTTCTCCCTTGCAATGGAATTGGTGTGTCGCCCCGCATTGATTATGCCAACGGTTATCGCGATAGGACTGTATTTCTTCGGCGGAGGGCTATTGCTCAATAGTCACATCAAAATGTTCGTCTTTGTTGCACTGTTTTCATGTTCGGTAGCGAGTATCACGAGTTTGTTCACTGCCGAAAAAGTTATTGATGTATACCAGATCAAGCAAACTTATTAGATATGATTAAGAAGCCATCGCTTTTGCTTCTAGCTCTTTTGCACCGCGCAGCATCGCTTCAATCAATTCCCCAGCGTTGAATTTCTCTAGTGCCTCATGAGCGCCAACTTGGTGAGCTCGGTCAACACAAATTTCGCTTGATAGAGACGTGTGAAGAATACGGTAGGAGTTGTTAAGCGCAGAATCATTTTGAACTTCAAACGCAAGTTCATAACCATCCAGCCCTGGCATTTCAATGTCACTCACTAAAAGGTCAATTGGGCGGTTTGCTTCTGCATCTCGCTTCATCAAGTCGAGTGCGTCTGAGCCGTTTTTACGGATTTGATACGGGATGTTGATGCGGTCTAGCGCGTCGCTCAATTGCTTGCGAGCGATAGAAGAGTCGTCGACCAAAAGGATATTCAAGGCTTTCAAACGCTCGCGCTCGATGTCTGTAAGCATTGGAATCTTGGTATTCTCGTATTGCGGGTAGATCTTCGATAGTAGAAGTTCCACATCCAACATTTGTACGATCTTCTCTTCATAGCGAGTAATACCCGTTACAAAGATATTATGACCCGCACTTGATGGCGGTGTTTCGATAGATTTCCAATCACATTCAATGATCTTCTCGATACTTCGCACCATAAATGCCACCACGGTACGTAGACAATCGGTCACGATCAAATAGCAATTTTTGTATTCTTCCTCTTGGATAGGACGGAATCCAATTGCTGCCGCCATATCAATGACTGGCACCGTCAAATCACGAATCGTCACAGTGCCAATTACATGATGGTGCGAATAGGGAATTTTGGTGGTCGGCATGTAAGGTACAATTTCACGGACTTTAAGTGTGCCAATTGCGAAGTTCTGTTGCAGGGTGAGTTTAAACACCAACATGCCTTGAGATTGGTTCGCTTTACTCGCGACTTTTGCCATGAAAATAACCTTATCAATATCACTGATTTATGTAACTAATCTAATCTTATAAGGCGACCGCTTCAACCGTAGAGCGTGGAAAAGTGAGCTTTTTAGGAAATAGCGCAAATTAAAGGTGAAATTGAATCGGTGAGCGGCCAAGTTTTCATCAAATTGTTAGATAGAACCGAATATCAAAAGATGAAGATAAGGACTGCATTAGAGAAATTATTGCGATATTGAAGCGATTCGGTAAACTTGCGCCACCCGAACAGTGAGAGACAGACACATGGCAAATACAGCAGCCGCTTTACACATTCTTGTAAAGCATAAAGAACAAGCTGAAGACATCATCCAGCAGCTTAAAAAAGGTGCTAAATTCCAGACATTGGCAAAGAAATACTCGACTTGCCCATCTGGTAAACGTGGTGGCGACCTAGGTGAGTTTCGCCGCGGTCAAATGGTGCCACAGTTCGACAAAGTTTGTTTTTCTGGTGAGGTTCTTACTCCACACCTAGTCAAAACCAAATTCGGTTGGCACGTTGTTAAGGTGTTATACCGCACTTAAAAAATAGCGCGTTTATCGCGCTATTTTTGTATCTAGCGTTCTTTATTCGCGCACCTGTCGTCATCATTTCGAGTCTTCCTCTCCTTTCCTATCAATTTATAAACCGCACCAACTGTGACGTGAGCAGCAGTTTCGCTTTCTTAAATATTTGTTACATATCGAATTGTTGCCCCATATTCACATTCTTACTGAGAAAAGGCGTAATAGTGAGAGTAGGCGCGTTCAGAATGGTTTATCTGCAAAATGCTTATAAAACAGGTGTTTAAATCGGTATCCTTGCGATCTTTGTTTTGGCTTCGGCGTTTGAATACTTTTAAACGGACGTTTAAACCTTAACTGGGGATGAGCTACGCCTTGTTTTTCCACCTAGCAGAAACGCAAAAGGGGTGAGGGAGGTTCGCTAATAGTTCTTATAATTTTGGCTATTGGATTCGCTCACGAAGAATACGAGTAACAATGGGTGAGCGAACGCGACGAGGAGAGAAACATGAGTGGCTTACAGGAAACACAATCAACAGGTGCAAATGTTATCTTGCACGCTTTTGATTGGAAGTATGCTGACATTGCCCAACGCGCGGCGGAGATCAGCGAGCTAGGTTATGGCTCGGTATTGGTTTCTCCACCGATGAAAAGCGCACAAGACGAACGCTGGTGGCAGCGTTACCAACCTCAAGATTATCGTGTTATCGACAATGCGCTCGGTAATACCACAGATTTTAAATACATGGTTGAAGCACTCGACCGTGTAGGTGTATTGGTTTACGCCGATGTCGTCTTTAATCACATGGCGAACGAAGCTCATTTACGCTCGGATTTACAGTATCCGCGCCAAGCCGTGATGGACGATTACCAGCAAAATGCAAGCAAGTATCAAAATCTGACTCTATTCGGTGACTTGTCAGAGCCGCTGTTTGATGAGAATGACTTCGTTGAAGCTTTTGGCATTAAAGATTGGAAAGACAAGTGGGAAGTTCAAAATGGTCGAATCTCGGGCGGTCCAACCGATCCTGGGTTGCCGACTTTACGTGTGTGCAAGCATGTTGTTGAGCAGCAACGTATTTACCTGAAAGCGCTTAAGGCTTTAGGCGTGAAAGGTTTCCGTATTGATGCCGCAAAGCACATGACGCTAGAACACCTAAAGTTGGTTTGGACCGAAGACATTACTCAAGACGTTCATATCTTTGGTGAAATCATCACAGATGGTGGCGCGACAGAAGAAGAATATGAGCTGTTCCTAGAACCGTATTTGAAAGAAACACGGTTAGGTGCATACGATTTTCCGTTGTTCTCAACCATCTTTAAGGCGTTCTCGAAGAAGGGCAGTTTTAAGTCTTTGATCGACCCGTACTGTTTTGGTCAGGCTTTATCTAACCGTCGAGCTATTACTTTCGCGATTACTCATGATATTCCAAACAATGATGTGTTCTTAGATTTGGTCATGGATGAAGAGAACGAATGGCTAGCGTATGCCTACATTCTGGGACGCGATGGCGGTGTTCCGCTGATTTACACGGATTTGGATACCAGTGGTATCAAGGGTGTGGATGGCAAACCAAGATGGCAGAATGCGTGGAAAGACGTACGTATGGCAAAGATGGTGGCATTCCATAATCTTGTTCATGGCGAGCCAATGACGGTACTAGAAGGTAACGACGATATGTTGGTACTTCAGCGCGGCGAAAAGGGCATCTTGGTACTCAACAAATCTGCGCGAGCGCAATCACTGCAACTGACAGTGAACAAGGTTCTGGTTGATATGATGACCGGAGAAGAAGTGCCTAGCGGTGAAGAGATTAAAGTGGCGGCGAAATCAGCAATGCTGCTTGTAGAAAAGTAATACCCCTTAGAAGCGCAAACAGCTTTGGAGTTTGCGCTTCTTTTTTCCTTATTTGTCGCTTGGGATTTAGTCGACGAGTTTAGCGACGATCTTTCCGACCGTTCGTTGCTGACGAATAGACACTAGAGCTTGAGCGACGTCTTTTAATGCGACGACTTCCAATTTAGGCACCATGACTTCACCACGTTCTAGCATGTGGGAGAATTCCACCCCAGCGTTAACGATAGAAGCAAAACCTTTTTCACCGTGAACATGACCAGAGCCTAAGCTCAGTTGGTGGAAGGTGAGCCCTTGCAAAAAGGCTCCTGGGTATTCGGTTGCACGCGTTGTTCTTACTAGCTCTACCATTTCACCTTCAAAACCAAGCACAGAAGCACACAGAATGTCGTTGTCGCCACCAACGCAGTCCAATGATACCTCTACGCCAAAGCCTTCAGTGATAGCCATGATTTGTTCACGTACATCCTCTTGTTTGTAGTCAATGACGTGTGTTGCACCTAACGAACGTACAAACTCGTGGTTTGCCGCAGAGCTTGTAGTGATGATGGTTTCTACACCGAAGAAGCGAGTGAGCTGAATGGCAAAACTACCCACGCCACCAGAACCACCAGCAATAAAAATGCTCTTACGTGTAGAAATGTTCAGTTTATCAATGAGCGCTCGATAAGCCGTCCAGCCCGCACAAGGTGAAGCGGCTGCGACTTCTGGAGCGACATCAGGGTGCGCAACTAACGTACGTGAGTCTTGAATTGCGTATTCGGCAAAACCACCGCTCATTCGACGCATGTTGCCATGATAGAGAACGCGATCACCTACCTGCCAACCCGATACCTTGTCACCGATGGCAACGATTTCCCCCGAAACATCGAGGCCACCGACGAAAGTATCGTCCATGCCATCGACCATCTCGTGCCAAAGATTCACTTTCGCATCGACAGGGTTGAGCCCAACGGCATGAACTTTTACTAACACATCTAACCCACTCGCAAGCGCTGGAGTGTCGATGTCGGTATAGGTAAAGGTATCTTGATCTTTTTGGTAAGTGATCGCTTTCATTCTTTTCCTCTAAGGGCATAAAGCACCGAGTTATATGGCTTAATAACGTTAGAATAGTTGGAAATCTTCATTTTGTTCCACGTATATTAGCCTTAAGGCAATGCTTTCAAAAATTATCATTTGTTCTCATATTCATAAACTTATGTAATCCAAATTGAGTTATTATCTTATTTATGTGCTGTGAGTATAAAAAAAGCGCCGAGTAAGTCGGCGCCTTTGGTAGATGTTTGTCCAAACACCTTTCAAGTTCTGCTGTTTAAGCTATTTCACTAAGTGTTGACCCATGACGCCATCGCCTTTTTCTAAGCGAGATGAAATGTCACCAAACAGATCCGGTAAATCGGCTTTGATGGTGTAGTTATGTCCGTCATTCAACTTGTTAAAGTCCACTGAGTACTGCGTGTAACTGTCGTCATACTGGTAACGCACGTTCATCACTTTTTGGTCTAGGTTGTACACCAAACCATAGATGGTTGCATAGCCACGCATTTCGCCATTTACTGGGCGGTTTGCCGCATCCAATGGGATTTTGTAGGTCACACTGTCGAGTTTCGCAATGCCATTGGTGTAGCTGCTAGGCTCTTTAAGCTGGTCCTTCATGTAGCTGTTCCAGATAAAGCGTTGAGCAGAATTAATGTTACCCGGGATCGGGAACTCACCATTCACATCACTCTTCGCTTTGGGTTGCGTTTCTTGCCAGTTTTTCAAGTGTTGCGCGTACTCTGGGCTGTTAGTCATCACGTCATATTGTTTGCCATGATGCACTTGCCAAGCGCCGTCGATGTATTCCAATACAGCAGAGTCACCACTTGCGTCTTCTAATGAATAATGCCCCTTCATTTCGATGCCATTGTGGCTGAACTGTTGGATTTGGATTGAATCTAGATTCTTCAATGCTTCATCAACGGATGCAAAGCTATCAATCAAATAGGCGACAAAGCGCGAGTTTTCGATTTGTTGTTTGCCAGCTTGTGGTGCGCCTGGGTTTTCTTCATCCAAGAACAGGGCATTCGCCGCAAAGCCTTTCTCGTTAAAGCCATCAATAGTGCCCACGCCGTAAATACTTACACCGATAGAAGCGTATTTCGATGTCCACGTAAGCGCATCGTCTTTATCGTAGCCACGGTATGTTTGGCCTGCGTGACGAACATCAATGGTTGGTTGATTGGCTTCCATCCAATCCATAGTACGAGAGACAAATACACCGTGGTCTTGAGTCTCCCAAACCAAACGTGAACACGCATTTGCTGCAGTAGAGATGCTGCCAACTGCCATTGCGACTGATGCTGCTAGAAGTACTTTTTTGCTAAAACCTTTCATTGAATTGCCCTCGTAACGTTTCAATACGAGGTCATTATTACGTTTAATATTCACCATGTAATCTCAGTTATGTTGTAGATTTTGCAACAAGACAGTTTAGATTGAGCTAAGATAAACAGGTTTATTGTTTGAGGACCTTCCAATGCCCAGAGCCAGTTTTGACCAACTTACTGCATTTGTCGCTGTCGCAGAGCATGGATCATTTAGCCAAGCCGCAAGGGTAATCGGGAAAGACAGAGCGACGCTGCATCACCAAGTCAGCGATCTCGAAATTGATTGGGATGTGACCTTGTTTGAACGTAAAGGAAGAACACCAGTCTTGACGGAAGTAGGAACGACGTTACTTACCCAAGCCAAGCATATTCTTTACCAAATGCAGTCTTTAGAGCTTTCTTGCGACAGCTACTCTCAAGGGGATGTTCCGGAGATAACGATTTGTCACGACATGTCGGTACCGTGTGATGCCATCGCGGACATCGATCTGTCTTTGCGTAAGCAATACAAGAGTACAGCGATTCATTGGTTACATCGCAGCCGAGATGAAGCGTTAGAAATGCTTATGGCGAAACAAGCGGATTTTGCGGTGGTACTTAACAGCGGCAAAGCGTTCCCAACCGAAGGGATGTCTTTTATTAACTTGGGCTATCCAAGGTTTACCTTCTATGCGCATCAGAAAAGCCCAATAGCGCAGAAACCCGTGGTGACTCTGCAGGATCTTGCGTCACATCATCAATACATTGCAGAGAATTTCAGCACCAGTGCACTTGGTAATCAACAGGTGATGTCACCAAACATTTCTCGAATCAGTAACATCGATGTGTTGATGCGATTATTGAAAAATGATGGCTTTGCCTTGCTTCCTCATCATTTAGTGCAAGCTCATGATGAGAAAGGCGAGTTTGTCCCGTTAAACATCGATTTTATGGCAAACGAAGGTCGTGCTGGCTATGTGCTACTAAAGCGAGGCAATACGTTAAGCCCCGTACATCAAAAGCTGGTGGCGTTGGTGACCGAATGGTTTGATAAACAGGTGTAAAAGCCAGAATTCTCCATTTTGGATTCGTACTGGATTAAGAAAGCACTAATCGTAGTGAGATGTCACCATCATCGAGTACGCCATTCTCTTGAAATCCGAAAGCACGATATAGCTGGCCTGCCTGCTGATTGGAGGGTTTATGCATCGTGAGTAAGGTTTTCCCGCCAAGTTGTTTCACTTCTTCAACGAGCAAACTAAGTACTTGCTTTCCATAGCCTTTGTTCTGGTGATCTTTGTCGATCATAAAGCGGAACAGCCAGTAAATGGAGTAATCAAGCGGCTCGTCTTCATGGCAAAACGCAAGCAAACCGATCACCGTCTCTTGCTCATAAATCACTTTCAATCGGTAGTCGGTTTCAAAGCGTGACTGAGCAATCGTAATCGCGTTGGCGGCAAGGTTTTCTTCTTGTTCTGGGTGAAGATTGAGACGAATACAATCTAGATAGTTTTCTTTGGTGAGTTCTCTTAATGAGATCATAAAAATGAGTTTCCTTCTTCCTTAAAGCAGAAAAAGTAAAGCTTACTATTCAGCAAGATAGCAAATGAGAGAGCGGATGAAGAGATAAAGCTGTGATTGAGTTCATGGATAGGCGACTCAATAACGAGCCGCCAAGCTATCGGTGTTCATTGTGAGGTGGGAATTCAGCGAGGGATTAACATCTATCGCAAGAAGTACCGTTTTGGTTGCAATCTGTCATACGACCTTGTTTGTCGAACGAGAAACTACAACATTCTTCAAATAGCTTTTTCAATTCGACACGTCCTCTCTGTACGCGCGATTTGAGGGTTGAGTAGCTGATACCTTGCTCTTCGGCCAACTTCTTCTGGCTCATGCCTTCAAGCTCAATAGAAGAGAGCAGTTGCGATTGCTCATCTGGTAATGCTTGCACAAACGGCGCAATGCACTTTGACAGTTCTTGTTTCAGGTTTGATTCTTGCTCTTCAAACCAAAGATCGTTAGCAACGAGGTCATTATCACGCTGATTTCGAGCACGTTTACGGTAGAAATCGATGATGGCGTTATTAGCGATTTGGAAGAGCCAAGATTTGACGCTAGATACATCACGAATATCCGCAAGGTTTTGATAAGTCTTAAGTAAGATCTCTTGTTTTAAGTCGTCTACATCATCTTCATTGCTGACTTTAGAGCGCAAGAACGCATGAATAGCGTGTTCGTATTCGCTCCAAATTGATTCGAGGTTAGCAGTTTTCATTGATGCAACACTCGTCACGCAAGAAACCAATAACCGTATCTAAGCATTCATACTCGGCAACACAATATAAAGTACGACCTTCACGACGCTGACTGATTAAGCCGGCTGAGGCTAGGCTCGAAATGTGATGAGAAAGGGTAGAGGCTGGAATACCAAGTTTATCTTGTACGCCACCAACCGCGATTCCTTCATAGCCTGCTTTGACCACCTCTTTATAGATACATAAACGGGTAGGGTGTCCTAGCTCTTTGAGCGCTTTTGCTACAGCTTCGAGTTCCATACTGACCTCTTGGAATGACAGACGATAAATACATTTCGATGATAGTGAAAGTGTGGGTGAATAGCAAACAAGAAAAATCCCTTAGTTAATTAATTGATTATTAAGACTTTAAATTATATTTCGATATTTATCGAAATATAATGGTTGACGCATCGATTTTTAATTCTATAATTCGAGAAAAGTAGAAATGAAGAGTTCAGCTTCATTAGGAAATTTACAGTTACTGATGTGACATCAGTAGGAGAATCAATATGAATCCAGAAATCATGACCATGGCTAAGGAAGCGCTTGATATGTTTGCGTTTCTAGCAACCGAACTTATCATCCTATTCCTAGCGATTAGCTACATCGTGGGTGTGTTGCAAGATTTTCTAACGCCAGAAAAAATCCAATCTATCCTGAGCTCGAAAAAGGGTAAAGGTTACTTCATTGCTGCGCTATTAGGTTCGATTACGCCTTTCTGTTCGTGTTCGACCATTCCTTTCTTGAAAGGTCTATTGCGTGCAAGAGCAGGTTTTGGACCTATGATGGTGTTCCTATTTGCAAGTCCACTGCTTAACCCCGTAATCATTGGTTTGTTTGTAGTGACCTTTGGTTGGAAAGTAGCGGTATTCTACTTTGCTATCGCGATGACAGTGTCTGTGGTTGCAGGCTATGTACTTGAAAAGCTAGGCTTTGAACGTTACGTAAAACCAGAAGCGTACGAAGCAGTAGGCCCCTCTTCATGTGGTACATCTTGCGGTGATTCAAGCAAGAAAAAAGAACAAGCGAAACCTGCATCAAGCTGTGGTACTAGCACTTGTGGCGAACCTGCACCAGTTGCAGCAAAAACATCATGCTGTAGTGAACCAACGCCTGTGGTAGCGAAAACATCTTGTTGTGGTGATAGCGCGCCAAAAGCAGAGCCTAAAGTAGAAGTGTCTTGCTGCTCATCAGACGGCAGTGCAACAGCGACAATCGTGGAAGAAAAAGAGCCTAGCCGCTGGGTACGTATTTGGCATTCAACTTGGAAAGACTTTAAACAAGTATTCCCTTACCTAATGATGGGTATTGCGATTGGTTCATTCATCTACGGTTTCATCCCAACGGATCTTATCGCGGAGTACGCAGGTGAAGCGAAGTGGTACGCGATTCCAGTAGCAGCAATTATTGGTATTCCATTGTACATCCGTGCAGAGGCAGTTATTCCACTAAGTGCGGCACTAGTACAAAAAGGTATGGCACTGGGTTCAGTAATGGCACTTATCATTGGTAGCGCAGGCGCAAGTCTTACAGAAGTGATTTTGTTGAAATCAATCTTTAAGAACCAAATGATTGCAGCCTTCCTATTCGTTATCTTAACGATGGCAATGGGCGCAGGTTACCTATACACCTTCATCTTTGCTTAATTTAATTAAGTAAACTGAAAAACAAAAATCCCCAAGTTTCGGCTTGGGGATTTTTTTATTCTGAAAGACTTAAAGCTTATCGCTCGCCAAGCACTTCAAACTCATCGTAAGTTAGGCGAGACAAACCATCTTCTTGAATTTCCCATAACTCTTTGTGTACGACACCAAACGCCTTGTTCATCGTCCAATCTGAAGTAAGAATGTAGCCATTTTCGCTGTCTTTTTCCCATTTAGTGTTGGTGTAGTCCACGCTGTTAAAGCCTTGGTCTATGATGTTTTGCCAGAATGCTTGGATTGCTTCGCGCCCTTCAAAAGTGCCAAATGGCTTAGCTACCATAATGCAGTCTTCTGCGTATTGTGCTGCACAGCCCGCAGCGTCTTGATTGTTGAAAGCGATTTGCCATGCTGAGATGCCTGCTTGAGCGCGTTCTAAAACTGATTGAGTCATCCTGAATATCCTGTGATTGGTGTTTGTTTATGGAGTGATCATAGGGTTAGAATTGAGATAGAAAAACAAAGTAATAAGAATTGAATGTTCTGTAAAAAAGAACAATAAGGAAGGGCGATGAATAAGCTGCGTTTGATGTCTCTGTTCGTTCATATCGTCGAGTGTGGTTCAATTTCCAAAGCTGCAGATAAGTTAGAGCTTTCTAAGTCAGTGTTGAGCTCTGCTTTGAAGCAACTAGAGCAAGAGCTGGATACTTGTTTACTCAAACGTACGACCAGAAAGCAAACTCTGACCTCGACGGGCGAACGCTTTTACGAGCAGTGCGCGCAAATGACAAAACAAGCAGAAGCCGCGTGGTTAGAAGCTACAGAGTTAAAACAAGTGCCAACGGGAAGGCTTACCGTCACTGCGCCACATGCACTAATGCGCTCGATAGTGTTGCCTGCTTTAACGAGTGCTTTTGCTGCTCACTCTGATGTGCAGTTAAATTTGATCAGTGATGATAAGCATGTGGATATTGTTCAGCAGGATATCGATCTTGCCATACGAGTAGGGGCTTCTGGCGATTCAAACATTAAGCAGCGCAAAGTAGGGCAGTTTTGTGACGTCTTGTGTCGTGCGAAAGGAGCGCATACTGATTTTGAAAGTGCGCCTTATATTGCTCAACATTGGCAGCTTGAACCTGTGGTCCATGTGTTTGCCTCCAAGGAGCTGGGACATCAAATTAAATATCCAGTGAAGCACCGAGCGAATACCGTCTTTGATGTGGCCAGTCTTTTAGAAATGGGGTTAGGCGTTGGGCTCTTGCCTGATTTTATGTTGGAGTCGAACTCGTTTCTTGAACCAGTTCCCGGTGCGAAAGCGTCAAAGGTGAACCCAATTTATGTATTGCATCCCTACCAAGCTCATGTGCCGATGGCAGTGACATTAGCAATAAAGGCGATTGAATCGCGCATTGAAGAGGTAATTTTATGTAAAAACTGACGGTTATCGGGTCGAACATTCAGAGTTGGTTTGGAATTAGAATTGATGAATTTTTATTCAGGATCAATCTTCATTATTATTTCACCCCACGTTCAAAATGCCTCGTCTACACTATTTGATGAGTTGTCAGTTGGCAGACCAAGGAGGCAGCCATGATTGCAGTTCATCGAGAGTATTGCTTATCGAATAGCCCAGATTTACACGCCCATGTTGAAGTCAATCCCGTCGGTAAATTGGAAGTTGAAATTATCGAGCTTCATGAACACCACACCACCGAGTTTGATGATCTTTCTTTTGAAAGTAGTGGCACTCAAACGCGTATTTGCGGGAAAGAAGACACCGTTCCGTGGCAGTTCAACCTAGCGAAAACCGACGCATTAGAACTGTCGCATTTAGTGGATGAGGCGAACGAAGAGTATGAGACATTGATGAGTGATCTCATGTAGCTCTGCTTTTTCACCGGCAATAAAAAACCTCCCAGTGGGAGGTTTTCGCGTTTATTGAGCGTCTTCTTTTGGTGGATGCAGCTCTTGGACGTTTTCTTCGTTGAAGTCATCCGCATACCCTTTTGGTGGCGGTGTCCATCCACGTTCTGAACGGGAGAGCTTATCGTGACGATCTTTTTGCATCTCTTCAGCCATCTTTTCTTCAAGATGGATAAACAGTTGACGGAAGTTGTTATCGTAACGCTCTCCTTCAGAATCGTCTGCCCATGCTTCGTATAACATGTCAGACTTTCGGTCTTCCACGCGTTTATAGGTTGCTTTCTGTTGCTCTACATAGAACGGGTGAATGCCCAGTGATTTCATAACATGACCGCCCATCTCCAAAGCTGAATGATAGGTTTCAGATTCAATAATATCTGCGCCTGCTTGACGAAGTAAGTAACTGTGTCCACGGTCAAAGGCGCGCGCAATGATTTTCACCTTCGGATACGTGTGCTTGACGTATTTGACCAGTTCAACACTCGCTTCTTGATTGTCGATGGCTACGACAATCGCGGCAGCGTGCTCAATGCCAGCGGTATGTAGCATATCCGGGCGCATAGCGTCCCCGAAGTAGGCACGAGTACCTATTTGTCGCATGTTGTCGACTTGGCTTGCTTGGTGGTCGAGTACAACCGTTTCCACGCCATTAGATACCAACAAGCGGTTTACGATCTGACCAAAGCGGCCGATACCTGCAATGATGACGGTACCTTGTTCTTCAATGGTGTCACTTTCGCGCTCATTCGATTCACTTTCAAAGCGAGGAAGAATCACTTTATCAAATAGAATGAATAGACCAGGCGTTAGGAACATAGAGATCGCAACAACCAATGCCAGTGTTTGTGAAAGCTCGAATGGGATTACGTGGTTTTGTACCGAGAAGCTTAATAGCACAAAGCCGAATTCACCCGCTTGCGCCAAGCTCAAAGTAAACAACCAACGGTTACTGCCTTTGATACGGAAGATAAACGCAAGTGTGAATAGAATCGCTGCTTTCAGAATCATCACGCCAAGCGTTAGACCGATGATCAAACCAAAGTCGCTGAACAGCACTGAGAAGTCGATGCCAGCACCTACCGTGATAAAGAACAGGCCAAGCAGCAAGCCTTTAAACGGCTCAATATTTGATTCCAGCTCATGGCGGAACTCACTGTTCGCCAGAACCACACCCGCTAAGAACGTACCCAGAGCCGGAGACAGACCCACTAGGCTCATTAATGCCGCAATGCCGATCACCAGCATTAATGCTGTTGCAGTAAAGATTTCACGTAGGCCAGAGCTTGCTACGTAGCGGAACAGTGGACGACTTAGGAAATGTCCGCCAACAACGACGATAGCAATAGAAGCCGTAATCACGAGACCGTAAGCCCAGCCAGGAAGTCCAGCCACTAAGCTAAGTTCTTCATGATGTTCTGCAGCTGCTTGCGCTGCCGATTGCGCTTGTTCTACCAACTCTGGCAGTGCCAATAGCGGAATAAACGCCAGCATTGGAATCACGGCGATATCTTGGAAAAGCAGCACCGAGAACGCGTTCTGGCCACCTTCTGTTTTGGTCAGTCCTTTCTCGCTAAAGGTTTGCAGAACAATCGCGGTGGAAGAAAGCGCGAAGATCAAACCGATCGCTAATGCTATGGTCCACGATTGGCCAAAGTACAGGGCAATTGCCATGATCAATGCGGCAGTACCACCAACTTGTAGGCCACCTAAGCCCATTAAGCGATTGCGCATTGCCCACAGCATTTTAGGTTCAAGTTCCAAACCAACGAGGAACAACATCATGACCACACCAAACTCAGCAAAGTGTTGAATTGTTGTGGTTTCTTCACCTACGAGGCCGATAATAGGACCAATGACCACACCCGCAATCAAGTAACCTAATACCGAGCCTAAGCCTAGACGTTTTGCTAAAGGAACGGCGACGACAGCGGCAATAAGGTAAACAAAAGCTTGTAAGAATATCCCTGTCATGATGCTTCCTTAATCAGTTGTGGTAATGCACTATTTAACTTGATGAGCGATGCCGCCGCTTTGATATCAAGCGTATCTTTAACCAATGCGTTAAGCAGCGTTTGGTAACGCTCTACATGTTTCGGAATTCTGTCTTCTTCTTGAGCGGTACGGGAACCAAACAATGCAAGTGGAGCAATGTAGTTCATCCCAGTCAGAGCCGACATTTGCTCGATAGGAGCTAATAGCTCACGGATGGTGAAGTGGTTGTAGCCTTCGGCTTTATAGGCCTCTTCTTTACCACCTGCGGATAAGACACAAAGCATGGTTTTGCCATGAAGCTCTGTCCCTTCCGAACCATAAGCAAAGCCGTATTCTAAAACCAGATCCTGCCACTCTTTTAAAATGGCTGGCGTGGAATACCAGTACAGCGGAAATTGAAAAATCACCACATCGTGGTCGCGTAAACGCTGTTGTTCTCGGTCAATATTGATATTGAAGTGCGGGTACTCGGCATAGAGATCGACACAAGTGACACCTTCAATTGTATTAGCTGCTTTAAAAAGGGGAGTATTCACCTCTGAGCGATGCTGGGAAGGATGCGCAAAGAGAATCAATACTTTTTTATTTATCATAGGAATCCTTGCTATGCGTCTAAACCATTTTTGGTATAAGAATGAAAGACTTTTGGTTGCTGTATCAAACTGTAACCCATAAACCTTAACCTATCTACATTACTGATTGAACATTGAAAAGCTAAAATCACTTTCAATGAGATATAAAAAATCTTCAAAGTTCACTGCTTTTTATCTTCCTTAATAAACGCTTGAGCAGCTCCTTTATTAGAGAAAGATGGATGCACTTAACAGAAGTTCTCAATCTACAAATTTGGTGTGGGTTATCTCGTTTAATGTACTAGGTTTTTTACTCTATTTTTTGAGAATCAACGCATAAAAGCGAACACTTGATATCCTCACACCTGCATCAAAGAAGTTATCTAGAAACCTGCATCCGAGTTGATACAGGGATGAGCAAAACGACTTATTTCAAAGCCATGTAAAATGATAAATTTGACGAATGTGATAAGCGAAGAATGCCGCAGATTAACGTTTACTGAGAGCAGGGTGTTCATCGGAACGGCGTATTTCGAATTTTATAAACGCCAACTAGATCTCAATCTTTGTTATTTTTTCGTCATAGAGGCGTAGAGAGTGCAAATAATTCATAGGTTGAGATTGGAAAGTGCACAAATCTGTTCTTATGCTGAATAATAACCTCAAGTTATTATCGATGTGGAATATGGCCAAAGATCTTTTCTCTAATCTCGACCTCAATTTGTTGAGGACGTTTATTATCCTCCATCAAGAACGCAATATGCGTAGAGCCGCTGAGCGTTTATTTGTCTCGCAGCCGGCTGTAAGTAAAGCACTGCAGCGCTTAAGAGACCATTTCGAAGATGAGCTGTTCGTGAAAACCCATCATGGCTTGCGAGCTACCGAGTACGCGAATGATTTAGCGGAAAGCTTAGCGCCGTTACTTGATGAGATATCGATGACGTTAAATGGCTCAAAAGACTTTAACCCATTAGAGATGAACGGGACGGTCAAGATTGCGTTAGCTCCTTTTATCCTTAGTTCCTATGCAAGCGAAATTTTTCAAGCAATCAGACAGGCGGCACCCAATGTGCAAATTCATTTACTGAACTGGTCGCGCTCTACCATGGATGAAATTATTAAGGATGAAGTTCTGCTTGGTGTGAACTACGAAATCAACCACGCTCCCAAAGAGCTCTTGACGAAAGAAATCGTAAAAGATGCGTTTTGTGCTTATGTTCGAAAAGACCACCCCTTGCAAGGTGATTGCCTACGAGTGTCAGATTGCCAGCATCTTGAGTTTGCGACCGTGATTGCCGCTGACTGGAACTCTAATATCTCATTTTCAGAAAAAATAATGAAGATCAAAGGGGTAGAGCCAAACATTGCGTTTCGCTCGGAACTCCCGTCAGCAATTATTGATGTGGTCGCAAATTCAGATATGGTGTTTCCGGCGTCTAAAACCGTGAATGTCGATAAGTTGTATAAGCTCCGTAGGCTTGATATTGAGCTCGATGGTATGGTGATCGAACCGTCTCTGCTGGCTTACTACCACCACAAGAATCGACATAATGAGATGGTGCACTGGTTGCGCAATATTGTAACGGAGATTATTACCGGACACCTAGAGCGAGAGTCGTAACAATAATAACCCTCAGTTATCACGCCTTATACCTCTGTTTATTAATAACCCGCCGTTAAGTGCGGGTTTCTTTTAAGCAATTAGTACCAAAAAACACTGTTCAATATACTTCTCTTCATCGGGCAGGGAGTCCACAGAACCTGCAAGAGGCAGCCCTGAATTTCGACAAATTAAGAGAGTAAATCATGAAAGTTAAATTACTGAGTGCAGTTATCGCAGCATCTTTTCTAGCCGGTTGTTCATCATCAAGTTCTTCGGACTCCCCTAGTGAGCCAGCAGGTGTGGCATCGGTACAAACCTTCGAAGGTGAACATTTCGATGGAATGGCAATTCAAGGCGACAATGGTGAGTACAACACAGTCGCAATCCGTGGTGTAGAAGGTAACACCGTATTTAATGTCGGTGGTGAACTGTACTTCACCGACGGTGATGTCGTGAAAGATGCTTCAGGTAATGTGGTTGGTAATATCGAAGTTCGCAATAACGAGTTGGTGTTTGTGAATGACAAGGGTTTCGTGCACTTGAGTGTAGAAGATGGTCGATTGGTGGTGGAAGAAGTAAAACCTAAGATTGAACATCCTATTGAAGAAGATGTAGATCCTGACTTTGGAGGCGGTGTTGTTCCGACATATGGTGACATCATTGAACTTGAAGGTGCGGCAGTAATCGTTGGTGATAATGGGAATCATGTATTCATCAGTAAAGATGAAACAGACACTGTAAACATTGTTGTTGGTGATTCAGGTGCTTTTTACACCGTTAATGATAGCGAGATTAGAAATGAAGACGGTGACATTGTAGGTCATACATCAAAAGAAGGGGATAACTACATCGTGCGCTTAGAAGATGGCACAGAGGTGGTATTCCGCAACGAGGATGGTCGTTTATTTGCCGGAGTTACGAACCGTCCAGATATTAGCCACCCAATTGAAGGGGTTCCAATGCATCCGATTGAACTGCCGTCGCCAATTAACCCAATCGAACCAGAAATTAGTCACCCAATCGAAGATGTCACTAATTTGCCTACAAACCAATTAACCAAAGAACAGCGCGCAGAATTGAAACAAAAGGTTCAATCCCTATCACAAGAGCAACGTCAGGAAATAAAAAGAGCGATTCGCGACCGCGTTGAGCGCTCGTAAACCAAATCGCATAAGGGTAAGTAGCAAGGAGCCGCTTGATTTAAGTGGCTCCTTTTTTCTTTTCGAATCTTTCTGATAGGTATTCCAATGAATAAATCTCTGACGCTGCTTTGCGCGCTCTTTGCCGTGCCGTGTTTTTCTGCTGACTACAAAATGCCAGAGTTTGGTTTAGACGTGTCCAATACAGATGATGAATGGATTGTGACTGCTTCAGGGTACTTACAAGCAACGGAAGAATGGAACATTTCTGCTGAAGTGGATTCTACGGGGTATTTAGAATTGGGGACGGGATATGGCGTGATGCTCGGACAGTTCTATACAGAAGCATTTGTGAGCTATGGCCGTGCAGATCTGTTCGATGTGTATGATGCGGGAGTATTTACCGGAACCGCATTAGGGGATGATTGGATGGTTTTCGCCAACAGCTCTCATGAGTGGAGAACCAGCTCAATCGGTAAGTCATTCCCATTATTGGAAAAGACAGAAAGAGAGTGGAAAAACACCGTTGGTGCAAGCTATACACCGATTGATTTTATCCGGCTTGGTTATTCGTATAACTACGATAAAAAACTCACAGAAGGCGGTCATCGAACCAATCACGAAGTACGTATTACTTTAAAACCAAAATGGGTAGAGCCTTATGTGAAGTACACATTTGGTGAGCATCGAGTTTCGCCGGGCTCGACCAAGATAAGTGAAGAGAACAGCGTAGAACTAGGTATTAATTTTAACTTTTAACTAAGGTGGGAGTATGAACTTTCAATCAATTATTCTTGAGTATGCAGTGGCGATTATGGGCTTACTTTTGACAGGAATAACCCTCTAAGCAGGATGCTCAGAGGGCGACAAAATTAACGGTTGATGTTGTAGCGAGCCATTGCCGCTTCTTCTGTTGTCACGACTGTTTTACCAATCGGAGCCAGAGAGATAACCGCCAGTTTCAGGTGTTGAAGTGCGAACGGAATACCAATGATGGTTACGAAGCATGCTACGGCAGAAAGTATATGACCGATTGCCAACCAAATACCTGCAAATACAAACCAAATCACGTTACCAATCACGCCAAGCGGGCTAGTACCGATGTCCATTTCATTGGTCAGTTCATCTCGTGAAACCGCTTCTTTGCCGAATGGGAAGAACGAGAAGTTACCCATCACGAAACAAGCGCGTCCCCATGGAATGCCGATGATGCTGATGAAAGCCAGTAGTCCGAAGAACCACCATAGCAAACCCATGAATACGCCACCGAATACAAACCAGATGATGTTGCCGAGTGTTCTCATTTAAAACCCTTTTTGATTTATAGCGTTGTGTTAAGTATGTCACACGAATCTTAACAGAGGATGAATGGACGCACTTTATCTTAAATAAGCAATCATTGATGAGAATGCCTATTCGATTGAGGGAATACAGAAAGCTTGTTGCAGGGAGAAAAGAGAAAAGGCTCCCAACGACAACGTTAAGAGCCTTCTTAGATTACGCGGTTGCCAAGTTCAAACGTGGTACCGGTTTGTCATTGATCGGCAGGTGAATAAGAGCCGCGATAAATGCCAACACAACCGTTGACCACCAGATTGGATCGTAAGAGCCGTAGTAATCGTAAATGCGACCACCAACCCAAGCCCCCAAGAAGCTGCCTACTTGGTGAGTGAAGAATACTAAGCCGTACAAGGTTGAAAGGTAACGAGCACCAAAAATCTGGCGTACTAAGCCTGAAGTCAGTGGCACCGTGCCTAACCAACAGAAGCCGATAGCACCACCAAAGATGGCTGCAGTGTGTTCGGTGACAGGTAAAGTCACAAAAGCACCAATCACCACCGTGCGCATCAAGTACAGTGCAGACATAACGTGACGCTTGTTAAAGCGATCAGCCATCACACCCCAGAAGTAAGAGCCAAAGATGTTGAAGATGCCAACATACGCCAGTGCCATCGCTGCTGTCGAAGCCGGTAAATCTTTATCTGCCAAGTAACTTGGTAAATGAGTGGCGATAAACATGACATGGAAGCCACACACGAAGAAACCGGCGTGGATCAACCAGTAACCTTTGTGTGCGAAAGCTTCTTTCAACGCTTCTTTCAGAGTTTGCGTATCTTCTTGAGCATTTGCTGCGTTGTTGGCTTGTGGTTTTGCTGTTCTCATGAACAACGCAAACATCACCATAAAGCTACACAACACGGCAAACACCTGAAGCGCACCTTGCCAACCAAAGTCACTTAATAACGCTTGTGCACCGGGGATCATCGCAAACATGCCGAATGAGCCTGCTGCTGTTGTTAAACCAAATGCTTTTGCAGCGTGTTGGGCAGGGACAACTTTCGCCACTGCGCCTAGCACGATCACATAACTGGTCGCGCTTAAGCCGAAGCCAACTAGCACACCCAGCGACAAATACATCATGGTTGGCTCAATCGCTATGGAAGTTAGGTAAAGACCTAAAGCGTAAGAAATGGCACCTAAAATGATTATACGCTTTGCGCCCCAACGGTCTGACGCCATACCAACGAATGGTTGGAACACACCAAACAACAGGTTTTGCAAGGCAATAGCAAAGCTAAAGAACTCGCGGCCCGTTTGGAAGTGGTCTGAAATTGGCATCATGAAAATGCCGAACGATTGTCTGATCCCTAGACAGATAATCAAAATCCCTATTCCAAGCCAAACAAGAATTGGAAATCGGAAAATACTCATAATTTGCTCTTATTAATGGTGATGGTGGTGATGAGAGTGATCCTGGTGTTCGCCGTCGCCAGTGGTTTGATGACAACCGCTGTTGATGGCTTGCTCTGCCAATATTTCCAATAACTTAGGTGAGTTATGGACGATGATTAATGACAGGCCCAACATGACGGACATTCTCAGCACCTGAGCGAAAATGGTTTGAGAAAAAAGCATGCATTGTGCGCTCAAGTAGAAAAAAGAGCGCGAAGTGTAGAGATAAGTCTGTGATGACACAAATGATAAAAAGTGAAGTAAGGTATGCGTTTTATGCATACCTTATTGAGTGTCCAAAATACCAACAATTGGCTTAAAAAACAGAATCTAAAACAGACAGCACTCGACAGTTGCCCAATGGATCCAATATCACCATGATGGCTCTGGTTTCGGTAGAAATACTGCACGTGTCTATCACCGTTGTAGTGCCTGTTTCTCTGATTTCAATCGGAACATTTGCGGTATTCGCACCTACGATGATCTGGCTCGACAAGGTTCTTTTGCTCAGATTAAAGATCCGTTGGGACCCATCCACCCAAACATCACTGTTGATACCGCCTTGTAGTTGGCTAGCATCCATAACGAATACAGAGACTTGAGTATTGGTTGTGCTGCTCGTGTCGGGCTTGTCTTGGAAGACGAGGTCATAAAATCCTGTGTTAGCGTCACCAAAAGCAAAGATTACTTGAGGATTAGAGACAGCAATTGAACGTGTCTCACTGACTAAGGTTTGCTGGCTATTGGTTTCAATCAAATCAAACGTGATATCAAAAGTACTGGCGTTTTCTTGAATCAACAGCAAGCCTGTTTCTGTCGCACCATAAAGTGGCAGATTGGAATAAATATCTTCTTGCAGGCTGCCATAGTTGGCTTGAACACTGATATCTGAAACACCGCTCGGGTTTTGGTTGACGAAGTTAACGGTCTGAAAGTTGAGAGCTCTTACCGCAATCTCTGGATCTGAGGAATCGCTCCCTCCACAGCCGGAGAGTGCGCTCGATAAGGTGATAATTGATAAAACTGACATCCACTTCATTGTGCTGTCCCTATAGAGTTAATGAGAGTCAGTGCCAACCAACAGGACCCGACGAGTGGCGCATCGGGTCGTTCTAATTAAGACAGTATAGTGGATGCTCGCAGGCTTACAGTTTTTGTTCTGCGGTTACTAGTGGGACGCGAGTTGATACAGCGTGCAGTGCGATGTTGTGGATCATTTCATCGACCGTTGTACAGCAGTCCATAAGAATTGATACCTCGTATTTTTCTGCCGCTTTAGAAATCGCAGTATGAGTGACACAGTTTTGCGTCATCATGCCAGTTACTAATAGCTCTGTTACCCCATGTTTTTGCAGTACTTCTTCAAGGTTTGTTTGTTCAAAGCCGTCTGCAAAGTGTTTGATAACCACATCGGCATTTGGCGCTAGCGTTAAGATCTCAGGGTGAATGTCAGCGCCTTCAGAACCTTCATTAAAGAACGGCGCTATGCCCATTGCTGGGTCGGCGATGTGCTGAATATGAATGACAGGAATATTTTTCTCATTCGCTTTAGCAATTGCGCTCTTGATGTTGTTTAGTGTTGCTTCTGTATTCCATAGCGGGAATTTACCGTTAGGGAAGTAGTCGTTTTGTAGATCGATAACAAGAAGTGCTGCTTGGCTCATGGTGTTTTCCTTTTGTTTTCAGTGAATGTGTTGCTTTGGTATGTGAGCTATTATGCGTGCTTTCTTTTATCTTGCTCAGTGTCTAAAATGACAAAAAATAGGCCAAAATCGACAATTGGAATGAACAAGATAAACATTGCTATTGTGAACTATCCGGGGGCTTCAAAAGCATCAGTCTATGGTTTGCAGGAGCTGTTTGAGATGGCAAACCGTGCTTCGATTGAGCTGGATGTCAAATGCCGCTTTCATGCGGACATCATTGATTGGAAAGAAGAGGCTATTCGAGCTGATGAGTTCACGGTCGTCATACTGCCGCCAAGCGGTGCGGAGCAATATTACCTTTCGCCAAGTGAGGCATTAACGTCTTGGTTGTTTGAGCAGCACAAAGCTGGTGCGGTTGTGGCGTCTGCATGTGCAGGCGCGTTTGTTCTCGCTCACGCTGATTTGTTGAATAACAAAGCGTGCACGACACACTGGGGGTTGGCAGGGTTATTCCGAGACAGGTTTCCTAACGTGACGCTTAAGCCCGAGTCCATCCTTATCAACGAGGGCAGTATCATTACCGCTGGTGGCATGATGTCTTGGCTTGATTTGGGGTTGGAGCTGGTTTCTCAGCTAAGTACATCTGCAGTGATGCGTCTGTTGGGAAAGATGCTGGTGGTCGATACAGGTGCCAGAGAGCAGCGTTTTTATCAGCAATTCACACCTAACTTTCAACATGGTGATAGTGCCGTTCTTAGTGCTCAGCACTACATGGCCGATCATTTCTCACATGTGATTTCAAACCAAGCTCTATCGGAGATCAGTTGTTTAACTGAGCGCACGCTTCAGAGACGTTTCCAAAAAGCGACAGGTTTGAATTTGAATCAGTATCTGCAGCATCTTCGTGTGCAAAAGGCGTGTGATTTATTAGAGTCGAGCAACTTAGCTTTTGAAGTCATCGCTTATCAAGTTGGGTATCAAGACGCGAGCGCGTTTCGCAAAGTGTTTATCAAAACTATGGGATTGGCTCCCAAAGCGTTCCGCGCTCGTTTTAGTGCTTAATTATCGACGCACTGACTGTACAATATTCTGACAAATCGCTTCGGCAAGTTGGTGGCTAGCGATATTACGCGCTACGATTTCAGAAGCGATTTTGCCTGACTGGATGACTTCAAACCAATCCAACAGCATAGAGTGGAAGCCTTTACTGGTCAGCATTGGCGTCCAATCTTTTAAGCTCAACTTCTGCTCTTGATTGTCTTGCCACAGTTTCCCTTCAACAAACGAATCAAACTCCATTGCTTTGTTTGAATAGCACGCTTGGACACGTTCAGTGGTGATTCCAAAATGGCGGTTCATGGATGCATGAAGTTGTGTCTCACCATGCTGCCATTGGATATCTAAACGAGCCAGTTGGTCACCATCCATTTGATGTGTAATGTAAGCGTCTTTCAGATCTGCTCTGGCCGTGATGTTCACGCTATCAAGAGGATGGATAAAATCATCAAAAATGAAGGTACGGATATCCCCCGGTAATTGATGACGGTTCTTCTCCCAACGCAGAGATTTCAAGCCTGAAAGTTCGCCTTTCTGGATGCTCGGCATATGTTGATTGTAGAGCGGGATATGACGGCGATTGAAACCAACATACAGAGGCTGTTTCACGCGTTCTGCCAGTTCATATAGCTTTTCTACTTCAGCAGCGCTGTCTGCCAAAGGCTTATCAACGAATGTCGGGATGCCTTGCTCTAAAAAGAAAGACGCTATTTGAGGGTGAACGCTAGTAGCGGCGTGAATCATGACCGCATCTACGCCCATACCAACCAGTTGTTGATAGTCTTGGCAGGTTTCTGCGATTCGATACTGTTGAGCGAGCGCGCTGAGTACGTTTGCATTGCGGGTACAAAATACCAACTCAACATTGGGAATTTGAGTGATAACAGGAAGGTAAGCTTTTTGAGCAATGTCGCCCAAGCCAATGATGCCAATTTTCATCTGGTTCTACTTTGTTTGTTAGCAAGACCAATATTATAACTGGAACAAGAATGATTTTTGGGAGTGAAATGCCATAAAAAAGCCTGACTCACGTTAATGTGTCAGGCTTTTAGGTATTTGTTTTCGACTAAGATGTTCTGCAAGTCTTAAAGATATCTAAGGCGCCGTCGTATGCATTGGTTTCTACATCCATAATGCCCAACAACGAGTGGAAGACATTATCGTGTGAGTGCGTTGCGGTTTGCTGCGCTTCTTGTTCCAAGCAATCGGTGTTGACATGTTTGGCTTGTTTAAAGCCTGGTGACATCCAAAGCATCATAGGAACACGCTTTTGGAAATCCGGTGCTAAACCATAAGGCATACCATGTAAGAACAACCCGTTTTCGCCTAGAGACTCGCCGTGATCAGAGACGTAGATCATCGCCGTGTTGTATTTATCTTCCAACGTTTTCAGTTTCGCAATGGTTTGATCCAACACGAAGTCTGTGTAGCGGATCGTGTTGTCATAAGAGTTAACAATTTGCTCCACACTGCAGTTTTCAATATCTGCACGAGGGCAGTCTGGTTGGAAAAACGCTTTGTCTTTCGGGTAGCGCTGGAAATAAGTCGGACCATGGCTGCCAATCAGGTGAAGTGCAACAACTCGGTTACCTTTCATGCTCGCGATTTGGTCGTCCAAATTGTCTAGCAGCGCCATGTCGTAGCAGGTATTACCGTTGCAAAGCGTGTTTTGTTTGCCGCGTGCGACATCCATCTTATTGATCTTATGAGCAACACCCTTGTCGCCGCCGTCGTTGTCTTTCCACATCAAATCAATGCCAGCGCGCTGCATGATGTCCAATGCGTTATCTTGGTTGTCAGCTTTACTGCGATCAAAGTCGTGGCGTGGTAATTGAGAGAACATACAAGGCACAGAGACCGCCGTTGCGGTACCACAGGAAGAAACGTCTTGGAACGAGATAACGTCCAACTTACTGGTGTATGGGTTGGTCTGTCGTTCATAGCCGTTGATTTGATAATTCTGAGTTCGTGCCGTTTCACCTAATACAAAGACAAGCAGCGTCGGCTTCTCTTTTGCTTGCTCTAGTGCAAGGTGGGATTGTTTCGCATCCGTGCCAATCTCACGATAGGGCTCTGGCGTCGTTAAGTAGTTTTCTTTTACATAGCTAGAGATCGCGTACACGTATTGAGTCGGGATGATGACTTTTTTTAGGTAACTATTGTTGCGACCAACCGACGCATAGTCTTGATAATAAAGCCCTGCGATGATTGCGATAACAACCAGCGATGCCAGCATAGATACTATTTTGGTTAGCGCAAAGCGAAGCCATTGATCTTTGAGTGGTTTGAACTTCAGTTTGAAAACAAGTAAAGCGGGGATGACACCCATGATGACAGTCCAAATGACCGAATAGGTACTCAGGTAAGAGCTGGCTTCACTGGTATCTGTCTCAACGATGTTGGTGATCATGTCTGTGTCAAACAAGGTGCCGTAGTTGTAGCTTGCGTAACTCACCATGCCCGACGTGATAAGCAGGAAAATGAAGAATGGCTTGCCGATCCAGGGCCAACTGAACAGGTTAAATAAGAAGTTCAGCGCAGCAAAGAAGAAGATTGGAATCGTAATGATGAAACCGATCTTAACCTGGTCGAGATCCGCAAAGATATGAACCAACTCTTTGTAGATAGGGATATTGACGACTAGAGCGAAATACAAGGCTAATAAAAGCGTAAAGGTAATGTAGGATATACCTTTAGCTGGGGATTCAATTGTCTTCATAAGTGACATTCTTCGGTTGGTCTAAAGTAAAATCGACGCCCAAACAAAAAGGGCGAGAAAAAGCGCAACAAAAACTGCTGCGGAGCCAATGTCTTTGGCTCTTCCACTGAGTTCATGCCAGTCATCGCTGACACGATCGACAACCGCTTCGATGGCGGAATTAATCAATTCAACAATCACGACCAACAGAAGGCTGCTGATCATCATGATGCGTTCTAAGGTGGTGACAGGAAGCAAGAATGCGCAGATAGAAAGTACGAGAGTGAGTACTAGTTCCTGTCTGAAAGCGGCTTCATGAGTCCATGCTGCTTTCAATCCTTGAAGTGAATAGCCGGTTGCGTCCAATATTCGGCGAATGCCTGTTTTACCTGGTTTCAAAATGAGAGCCTTATACGACTAAGCCAAAAAAAGAGAGGGCAATGAGGGATCAAGCCCCTTAAAGAAAAGGCATCTAATTACGGTTGGAGAGTAGAATAGTGATCGTGAAACATTTGTGAAATTCACAGCTATAAACTCAATTATTTATGCAATTGATGAGAATTTATACTTTATGATTCAAGGTCGTATACTGTGTAGCCTTTGTTCGCTAGGCATTTACGAAGAACCAATGCTTGAGTTTTGGTTGAATCACTAGCACCACCAACAGCACCGGCGCCTGCTCCGACAGCTGTGCCCGCAACCGCACCCACAGCAGCCCCGCCAATGCCATCTTCTAATGCGCCAGCAACGGCACCGACCAATGCTCCAGTAACGGCTCCATTTTGTGCTTCCGTTTTAGCGGCTTCACCTTTATCTACTTTTTCTGCGTAACCTTGGCAGTAAGTAAAATCTTGTTCGTATTGGGCTTGGTCAACATTGGTCATATCGACAACAGGTTCTTGGTTGTAAGCACAAGCAGCAAGTGTGGAAGAAAGGGTGACGAGAAGAAGAGGTTTATACATTGCGTTGATCCATTATTGCTGTGAATTTATGGATTAAATGTACACTGTTTTATTGTGGTGCTCTGTCGGCCAATTGTATTGAAGTGTCGCCTTTTGTAATGGCGTTTAAGGGAGTATTGATAAGTTTATGAGTTTATTTGGGAAAGCAGATTGTAAAACACGCACCGCCGTACGGGCTGTGTGAGACATAGACTTCGCCGTTCTGCAATTCAACGATCTGTTTGACGATGGCAAGCCCCAAACCGAAGCCACTGGTGCTCTTGTTACGTGATTTGTCAGCACTATAAAACGCGTCAAACAAATGAGGCCAGTCTTTCTCTTCGACACCACAGCCGTCGTCGTGTATGCGAATACAAGACTTCTCAGGCGTCTCTACAATCTCTAGCACGATTTGGTTTTGTGCATAACGCATTGCATTGCGAAGTAGGTTATCTAAGGCACGTTTAAGCAGTTTCGGGTCAGCATCAATGACCGTCTGCTGAGAACTTGTGTCGTCAATCGAGATTGAAAGTTGGGTGTCACGTTGCCACTTGGGTAAAAACGATTTAGCAAAGCTTGATAAGGCGACAGAGGAAGTTTGAATCTCGGCATTTGGTCGCTCCATTTTTGCATAGTAGAGCAGTTCTTCGACCATATTTTCCATTTCATCAATGTCTTCTACGATGCTCTTGATGTATTTCTCTTGTTGTTTGTTAAGTGTCGAGTCAGCTAAGAGATCCGCTTGCCATTGTAGCCGGAAAATCGGTGTACGTAGTTCATGCGCGACAGCATTGGTAAGCATCTTGTTGGTCGTGATCAGGCGAGACACTTTCTCTGCCATATGGTTAAAGCTTTTGTTCAGAGTACCCACGGATTTGGCACTAGACGTATCAGCTCGAGCATTAAAATCACCAGAGGCAAAATCGACAGTGACCTTCTCAAGTGCTCGAACACGGCGGCTTAGGAACCAAATCAATAAGACACAGTAAAGCGCGAAACCAGCTAGAAAGAAAAGCCAAACAATGTTGTCATCAAAGTTAATGGCTTGAATGATAGGGCTGTTGGGGTTTTCGCTCAGTTTAAAAATTGGGGATCCAGGCTCAAAGCGAAACCACAAATCTCTCTCATCATCGAAGGCCGTATTAACGAAAGGATCTTCATCAAAAACTTTCTCAACTTCAGGAGGGAGGCTCGTCATCTCTTGCGCTATCAACAACATGTGGCTTGATGTCGCAAACTTCTCTAGTTGCTGAATGGTGTAATCTTCCCCTTTATCTTGGTAAATAGGGTAGATCAATTCATGGAAAGCTTGTGCCTCGTGTTCTTCAAGTAAGTAGTCATAGTCCGTATTTAGTTGATAAACAATGACTTCATATCCAACCAAACTGGCGACGAAAAGAATGATCAGACCTAAAAAACTTTCCAGATAAATTCGTTTCATTACACGTTCCAAGCATCAGGCATAAAGAGATAGCCTTTACCACGGACAGTAATGATTTTTTGTGGGGGAGTTGTGCTATCGCTAAGCTTTTTCCTTAACGTTACAATTCGGTTGTCAATCGTACGGTCAGTGCCATCGTATTCGATTCCACGCAACGTTTTGGTAAGCCACTCGCGAGAAAGGGTTTGTTCAGGATGGCTAGCGAGTACCCAAAGTAAATCGAATTCACCATCGGTGAGTGCAATCGGCTCATGATTTAGATTACAAGCTTTGCGTAATCGGTTTAGGCATAACACACCGATTTCAAGGCAGGTATCGGAGTCTGAAGCTGTGGTTTCCTTGCGGCGTAACAACATACGAATACGAGCAAGCAGAACACGCGGTTTAATCGGCTTAGTTACGAAATCATCGGCACCAATTTCAAGCGCAGCAACATGGTCAAAATCATCATCACTTGCGGTAAGCATCAGCACTTTGCCTTTATAGCATTCGCGGATCTGGCGGCAAACACTCAATCCATCTTGCCCCGGCAGCATCAAATCTAAAAGAACGAGATCTGGCTGGCTTTCAAGAATTGCCTCGGGTGCATCGGTCCCATTGTCGAAACAACTGACGTCAAAGCCCTGCTCTGCAAAGTATTCGCTCAGCATAGCCTGCAATTTAGGGTCATCTTCCACGATGATAAGGGATTGCTTAGTGTCTATTACGTTCATAGCAGTGATGCATCTTGTAGGAATTATCCCTGAAACTTAAACAAATTTGTCAGGGATTTCAATAAACGCATTTGCATTGATGACTTGTTATCCTAAAAGTTTTTTACCTTGTTAGTATGGTGACTTCTACGTTTAAGGCTAAACACATTCTTAAAAACGTATCTAGTCTAGGAACAACTCTAAGGTTTTCGATCTTGCTGATATGGCTCGCTGATGTATCACAAAATGACGCTAAGTCTTCTTGGCTCATATTAATTCTATTTCTTTTACTTCTTAGTTCGTTGATCAATTGGCAAGTTGAGCTTGATGTAAGATCACTTGAAGAGGGAAGCGCATTTACGTTATTAGGCTGCATGGGATTGTGATCAGAAAGTATTTAATGCAATTAGTAAAAATGGTACTGAGATTTTCGTCCATTTATATGTAATTTATGACAAGCTATTGTGTGAATGAATGACATAAAATTAAAAATAATTAGCTCTCTTATCAAATAGTATAAGAAGAATTATGAGGTGGGAACTTTTAAATTATAAAGTAATGATGAATATTTCCTATTTCCATTGGTTACATGAGATTTAGTAAATGCATTTGTTATTTAGAGAAAAATTCAAACATAAGTATAGTGTCCCAGTTTTATTCTTAGCTTCTTTTTTACCACTGAAAAGTAATGCGTCAGTTGAAAAAATTGAAATACCGACTTTGCATCAAAGTGGAGTTGTTAACGTTGGGCAAAGTATTACGGGAAGCGTTAATGGAAGCATGGGATTGAACCTTTATTCTGCAACGGGGGAGAGGAACAATTACTATTGGATTGACGCTACAAGTAACGAACGATTGATGAATGGTATCTTGTATACACCGAAACAAGTTGATGCTGGGAGAAGCATTTCTCTATGTTTAGACTCATCGTGTTCTGCTTCCGTTTATGTGAACTCTCCTGATCGGTTAAGAACTGCTAATGATTTTATTGATTATCGAGACTGGTGGTCTGTGAGTCAAACAGTTCAAGATAATGTTGTACTAAATGCAGATAGCGATATCGGCATTACCGTGGATTTTTCATATATCGGACCTACTGGGGATGACGAAGAAGGTTCAAAAGTTGGTATTGGCTTATGGTTGAGTCTGATACAAGATAAAGTTGATAAAAAAGTTATAGCAACTCAGGTAAGTGAGGGCACCAATACTCCGGCTCTAAGTGGGAAAAAGGTAGACGTTCAAGCATATTACGAATTGAAGAGCCTTAATTTGGCTCCAGTAAATGTGGTAGAGATATGTGAGGATGTTTACTTTGATGTAGGTAACACAACTTGGAATGCGTGTACTACGAGGATTGTTGCTGAATCTGATTGTGATCCGTACTGCCGTCCACCTACTAAACAACAGTTTGATGTTCTTTTCCCTTCGACATCGTTCAAACATGAAGAGGATGTTTGGAATGCAGATAAAACTGCGAAAAAAACTTACACAGCAGCCCCGTCTTTTGAAGGAGATGAGCATCTTCTAAATTCATATTGTAAAGCACTAGGTGGCAAGATAAGTGCACTTTCTGCGGCCGATATGCAAACCCTTGTCAATGAAGATATGGATGAGATTGATGCGACTTGGCCTGGAGAAACAGGGTACTGGTCAAGCAATCACATCGAATCCGGTTTCGCTGTCACTGGTGGGTGGGGAGAAGTCACTATGCTAAGTGATGATCTTTCCGTTCAAAAAGCACCTCGCTCTTTCTATAAAGGATATTATATCTGTAAGAAAAATACGGATTAATATTTATTGTTAGCACTATTGCTTTATTTTTACAAGAAATGCTAGCAATAGTTTGTTCTATTTAATAAGTGTTGGTTAGCGAGATTTTTTACTTTTTAAACTCTTGCTAACCAATTTTAATCTGTTTCATTTAACATAGGAAACTGAGCTTCTTAATTATAACTCATCAGAAGATTTAAAAACCTATTACTTAATGAAATAAGGTAACGAACAAACGGAAAGGTATTATGAAAAAGTTTTCATTTATTTTGTTTTATATATTAGTGGGTTCAATACCCCAGAAAGCACTATCCGGAACGTCAGCATCAGCGCTAGACAATTTAGGTAATCTAGAAATAGTCTCCGAAAGCTTCTCTATAACGCGACAAAGCATGGGTACATCTGGGCAGTATGTACTTTTTTCCTATGTTGATGGTGAGTTGGCGACGAACTTTGATAAACAAGGGAACTCTCAAGATATCTACTGGCAAGCTGAGAATGGTGTCAAACTGAGTAGCAAAGTTTACTTAACCAGTAACACTATTGAAACCAATAAAGTACGATTTTGTATTGATAACAACTTGAAGGTTCAGTGTTCTGAGTATGTGAGCAGTCCTGTAAGTACTAGACAGATCATTGAGAATACAGGCGGTATTGAAATCGATTTTGTTGACAGTGATAACCTTATGGTGGGTGTACAACCAGAGTCCTACTCTCAGTCTATTGATGGGGCGGGAGTGTTTTCGTTCATTTACCAAGAGCACTTGGATCAAAATGAACGCGTACTGGACAATACGATTAGTTATTTTGTCGATGAACAAACATTGATAGGCAAAGCTGTTACTAACGAAACAAGCTCTATTAAAGCTTGTGCTGTGGGTGGTTTTTCAATTGGTAATCCGACTCTTGTAAGTGATTGTTCTCCTTCGTATCAAGTTGATGATGGGGTAGGTGAGACAGCCTTGTGTCTTTACGAGCATGCACACTATAAAGGGCGAAGTCTTTGCTACTCCACCAAAGATATAAACAAACCTTTGAAACTTCCTGCTGACTTTAACGACATCACGTCATCTTTCACTATTCGTAATGGGTATCGTGTGACTTTAGTTTCTGACTATGAATTTGGTCGAAAAACTAAATATAGGACTTATTACAAGGATGAAAGGTTTGTTAAGTATCTGAATGATAAGACATCTATGATATTGATTGAACCTGATGATAATCTTGCCTGTTTTTACGAAAATGATGACTTTACAGGTAAGCGTTTATGCGTTGCACCAAAGAAAGCGGTATACGACTTGAGTGATAATTACATCTACATGTTTTCCGCGATGACAATATCTCCACGTCTAACTCGTGGCTACAAAATCAAGTTGGGTAAAAAACGCGGTAAACACCATTACTATGGTTGTTACCGATGGACACGAATCTGGCATTCTTCAAGTCACTACAATGATAAAGCTGCAAGGATCTGGGTGAAGTAGTTGTAATTCGTCACACAATGTGAAGACACATTTCAGGACGGGTCAGTCAAAACAAAAAAGCTCCGAGATTACTCGGAGCTTTTTTAATTGCCTAAAGGTGACTAACTAGCCTGTGGAGCAGGTTGCTGGTTGGTAACCTCGGTTTGTTCTTGTTGTACTTCCTTGGCAAGGATTTCATCTTGTTTGCGTTGATGCTCCATAATTTGTTCGTAGTTTTGCTTAAGGTATTGGAGTGTTTTAACCGCCGCGATGAAGAACACTGGCACGATCAATACGATGATCAGTACAGGGAACGCTTTAAGGATATTCAAGTCAGCATTAATCAGTAAGAAGATGATTGGTAGTGCTGTTAGCAATAAGCACCAGAACAGACGAAACATTGGGTTTACGTTTGCTTCTTCATCTAGCTGTTTAGTTGCGATGCCTGCTAGTGAATACGAGGTGCCATCTAGTGTTGTTACTGTAAACAGAATCATCGTGACTAGGTAGATAGCAGTTAGCAACATTGGAATAGATGTTGAGTCAAATACTTGCTTCACCAACTCAGTTGGCTGACCTTCTCCAATCAGTTTGACACCATCAACGACGCCGTTGTTTACAAGATCCATTGAGAAGGTGCCACATACACCGAAGATAACCGCAGAGCCCATTGTGCCGCCAATCACTAGGATTAGAACCACGTCTTTTAGCTTCTGACCTTGGATGATCTTAGTGATGAAGACACCTACACCCGGTGAGTAAGAAATCCAGTTCGCTAGGAAAAATACCGTCCAGTATTGAGGGAACAACGTTGTGCCATATGGATCTGTGTTGGTGCTCATGCGGATGTATTCAGTCAACATGATACCAATGCCATTGGTTAAGTTGTTCATGATCAGAGCTGATGGCCCGATGATGAAGATGATACCAACAAACGCTGCACAGATATAAATGGTTGCACTAGATAGGCGGGCCATGCCTTTCTCAATGCCGATGTAAGAGCTGAGAGAGAAGATCACTGACAATCCAAGGATAACGCCAATACCCAACATTAAATTGTCTGGAATGCCTGTTAAGCTCGCTAGGTTAGAGGAAATCATCGGGATGCCCAAACCTAATGTTAATGCGGTTGCGGCAAGCGTGGTGATGATGAACAGTAGGTCAATAAACTTCTGAGCCCAAACTGGAAGGCGATCATTAAAAAGTGAGTTGATAACACCACTTAGGCTCATGCGTCGGCTTTTCTTTAGGTAGAATACGACGGCGAATGGGATGGCTACAATGAGGTAGATAAACCAGCCTGCAGCGCCCCAGTGGAACATGTTGTAAGCCGTAGCGTATTCCATTGCCATGGCTTTATCTGTAATACCGAACTGAGGGTCCATGAAGTAGTATACCGCTTCAATAAAGCCCCAGTACATGGTGCTTGCGCCCATGCCCGCAGACAATGCCATTGCGAACAGTTGGAATTTCGTAAACTTAGGTTTGGTGTCGCCCATACGAATATCGCCATATTTAGAAAAGGCGAGGAACAATAGGGCACCTGTTGCGAAAAGTGTGTACCAAAGGAAACCAGAACCGAAGTTAATGACGGTAAAATCTAGCATGCCGCTCATGGTGCTTTTTACGGCTTCTGGGTATACCACTGCAAGAATACCTAGAAGCAGTACAAATCCAAAACTGCCAAAAGTAAGTTTCCAGTCGATTTCTGAAGTATTCAATTTCATTGTGACTTTCCAATATTGTCTATTAATGAGAATACTCGGACGGCCTTGTTTATTGTCACTGACACTCAGGGCGTCTGCCTTTCTCCCGTTCCCATACGAGTAATTAGAAAGGCAGACAGTGTAGGGTTAGAGGGATGTCAGTCTTTTGCTGTCTCTGTATTAATTGTTTTTGTCTTGAAGCTGCGGTTTATTCGAACACGTACGATGCCACAGACATTTCTTTCACTTTGTCCCAATCCATTTCAACACCTAAGCCGTTGCCTTCAGGAGCACGGACATAACCTTCTTTGTCGGTGCGGATAACGGTTTTCGACGCTAGCTCAAAGTCTTCGTAAGGGTAGAATTGTTCAAAGAATTTACAGTTGTTATGCGCAAGAGCGACGTGCAGGTTTGCGGCTTGCGTTAGCGTGTAACCCATTGATTGGATCTCTAGGTTCTTAGAGAAGCCCTCTGCAATGTGGAAGCATTTGTTTAGAGGCGTAATACCACCACAAACCGTCGCGTCTTGGCGAATGTCAGACCACATCTCTTGTGATAAGGCATAGGTCACTTCTTGCAGTGTTAACAAGCAGTTACCATGGCTAGAAATCTCAAGGTCGGTATTTTTAACTAGGCGTTTATAAGTGTTGTAGTCGTAATCAGAAACCGGTGCTTCTAACCACTCCCAGTGGTAGCTTTCTAGACGTTTTGCCATTGCCATTGCTTGTTCTGGCGTGTAGAAGGTTGCCGTATCAAGCATGAATCGAATGCCAGTTTTCCCGTAACGAGCCTGAACTGCGTCAACAAGGGCAACGTCCTTTTCGTACACGCAGTAGCAGTGAAGCTTGATTGCTTTAAAGCCGTGTGCAATACAGTCGTCTAGGTACGGGAAGTACTCATCTACGGTGTCGAACATTGGCGTCGATGCATAAGACAACATTTTGTTTCGAGCGCCACCTAAAAGCATGTAAAGAGGCATGCCCGCTTTTTTGCCTTTGATGTCCCATGCTGCGATATCAATTGGCGCTTTAGCTGGCAGACCACCCCAAGTACAACGCGCCATTAACCAGTTGTAGAGCTCTTGAGTTGCCAATGGATTTTTACCCAGTAAACCTGGAACTATGGTGCGTTGAGATTCGATAATGCAACGGTCAAAATCATTCTCTGTATAGCTGATTGTTGCGCCTAACCCCTCTGTACCATCGTTACAAATTAGACGGATGATGTTATTGGTGTATAACAAAGGTTCTTGGTTATCTGCCCATGGTACAGGTGCTGCATCGCGGTCTGCTACAGCGTAAAGTTCTACACGTTCAATTTTTAGATCGGTCATTTTTCTGTCCTTACAGGCGTGAGCCATTTTTAATCATGGTGGCGCGAATCTCCGCGACATTTAGGTCACGAATCGCCGTATTTGTATCAATCGCTTGTGCAGCAGCAATGCCCGCTGCATGACCAAGCTCAAAGCATTGCGCGGTGACGCGAGCAGAAGCAAGGGCTTCGTGTTCGGCGCTCAAGCATCGACCAGCAACAATGATATTTTCACCAACCACTGGCACTAGCGTGTGGAATGGGATGTCGTAGTAATCGTTAATTAGCCAGTGCAGTTTTGGTTTGTCGCCGGAGTGCAATTCGATAGGCCAAGGGGTACGGCAAATACCGTCTTCACGCTTGCGACAGTTAACAACGTCTTCATTAGTTAGCGTTTCGATACCAACAATAGAACGCGTTTGACGAATGCCGACTTCTACACCGGTGTCGACAACGAATGCCTGTTCACAACCAGGAACAAAATTATTCAAGAAACGGGCGTATTCACGAACTTGGCGACGACCGAACACTTCGGCTTCTGTGAAATCTTCAGGATCAATGACGTTCAGCATGCGTCCATCTTGACCTGCAAGGCGTGTCGCATTAACCATCAGCTCATTCGCGCGTGTGGTCGGAAAAATCCAAATCTTATGACGTGGCAACTGGTATTCACCGCTCTGGTTGGCTGCAAGAATATTTTCGGTGACTTTTGTAGGGCAGATCGTGTCGTTGCCGTAGTAGTCGAGATAAGTGTCCATATCGACACCGCCAAAACGGAAGAACATGGTTGGGTTTTGAATACGACCATTGTCGCCAAAGTAATAATCCATACCCGCACGAGCTACCACAGCAGCATCACCAGAAGCGTCGATGATCTGTTGACTTAAGATGATACTTTGACCTGCGTTTGATTCGATGATCACGCCTTTAAATGCATCGCCTTCCATGATCACGCCAGTGACTGACGTATGGAATAGAGTTTTGACATTTGCTTGCTCTAGGAAATCATCAGCAACTTCACGCCACATCAAAGGATCGTGAGTCACTGTGTACGTTTTACCGTAACGCTGTGGAGCAGTGACGCCACCTTTGTTTTCTAATGCTTGACGAAAACGTTCTGTAAAACCGAATACCACTTGTTCTGGTTGTGCATTTTCATCATCTGATGCCATGTACATACCGCAGATAGTGCCAGATAAGCCCGCGACGGCAGCACCACCGCAAAAACCGTATTTCTCAATCAGCCAAGTGTTCTTACCTAGACGACCTGCCGTTTCAGCTGCGGCAACACCAGCAGGACCTCCGCCAATAACTAACACTTCTACTTCAGCCAAAACAGGTAGGTCAGGAGTGTGTTCATAACGACGGATAATGTTCCAAGATTTCATTCTTACCTCACTAATAGATTACTGATGTTCATCTGATATATCAGTTGTATGTTTTTAATATATTCGGATTTCTTTTTTTGGTACAATGGCAAAACTTCTTATCGTGAGATTGCTCACTAAAAGATTGATCAATGGAATAGGAACGAGAATGACCGTAAATTCAGTCAATAAGACAGAAGTTGCATACAGCAAACTTGAAAAAATGATCATCTTCCGCGAATTAGAACCAGGGAGTATGGTCAGTGAAAAACAGTTGGCAGAAGAATTAGAACTTGGGCGAACGCCAGTTCGAGAAGCGTTACAAAGATTGGCTTATGAATGTATGGTTGAGATCCACCCGCGACGTGGAATTCAAATCCCAGCAATCTCTGTCGAGAGCCAACTAAAGATCTTAGAAGTCCGTCGCGACATTGAAGCCTTATGTGTCAACTACGCTGCCTCGCGAGCAAGTGTTGAAGAGAAACAGCAGATGTTAATGTTGGCTGAGCAGTTAGAAGCTTGTGCAGAAAACAAAGATGATCTGCTTTACGCGTCTTTACTTAAAGAAATCCATACCTTGCTCGTCAAAGCTGCATGTAATGAGTATCTGCAGCTAGCAATGGCACCACTACAAGGCTTATCCCGCCGCTTTTGGTTTGCATTTAAAAACCAAGACTCAGATTTGGTTGAAGCATCTTCTCTTCATGCTGCAGTTTTACGTGCTGTCAGCCATACTGATGGCGAGGAAGCGGTCGCGGCATCACATCGTCTCAATGACTACCTAACTGATGTGGCTTATCGAACGATTAAACCGAGGAAATAATGCCGTTTGGGTCCGTTTGATTACAGCAACAAGAAAAGCGGCATTGAGCCGCTTTTTGAATTTGTTCGTCTTAAAATTGCACAGATTAAGGCTGTTGCTTAGTTGGTGCTAGAGCGATCTCACGGATACAAACGTTTTGTGGTTGTTGGTAAGCAAACAGAACCGCACGTGCGATGTCATCAGCAGCTAGCACGCCGCCCATGTCTTCTTTCCATGCACCGTAACCATCTTTGATTTCTTGCGATGTAGTGTGAGAAAGCAGTTCAGTTTCTACAGCGCCTGGTGCGATTGTTGTTACGCGAACGTTTGATGCTGCTACTTCTTCACGAACGTTTTCAGAAATTGCGTGAACCGCGAATTTAGTACCACAGTAAGCCGCATGGTCTGGGAACGTCTTTTTACCTGCGATTGAGCTGATGTTGATGATAGTACCGCTGTTACGCGCTTTCATTGGTGCTAGCACAGACTGCATGCCGTTTAGCAAACCAAGTACGTTCACGTCGAACATACGTTTCCACTCTGATGCATCTTGTGTGTCAATTTGACCAAGTAGCATCACGCCTGCGTTGTTTACTAGTGCGTCAGCAGGGCCAAATTTCTCTTCTGCTTTAGCAATTGCCGCTTCAAATGAAGCTTTTTCAGTAACGTCTACTTTTTCACATAGCGTGTTTGGCAGGTTTAGTGCTTCTAAGCGCTCTACACGACGAGCAAGAAGAAGAAGTGGGTGACCTTCATCGCTTAGACGGCGTGCGATAGCTTCACCAATACCAGAACTTGCACCTGTGATTACAATCAGTTTTTTCATCTTTTGTTTCCTTAATTTTTTAAGAATTGCTTTCGTTTGAGAGCAGCTTTTAGTCAAGAACACCTGTTTCGCTGCGATGTGGATATATTAAGGAAATGGTGTTTGTTGATATATATCGCTTTAGGTAAAACACTGTTTCCATATAACAACAATTGGTGGTAACTTTATGAAAATTAGGCAATAAAAAAGGTGCACTAGTGCACCTTAGTTTGTGTATTTAGTGATTAAGCTGGCTGCTCTTGGGTACAAACGACGCTATTGTCGCTACCAAAGCCATTAGGCACGTATGCGTCTGCTTGCGGATCGTTTTCCCATTCAGCTTCGTCAAATAGATAACGGAACTGGATATTTTGTTCCGTCGGCAAGCGCGTTTTAAATTTAAATTGGCCACTTTTCTTCACGAGCTTCATTGGTTCTGGTTGCCAGTTGTTGAAATCGCCTGCAATTTGAATCGACTCCCACTGATTTTTGTCTAGCTCGAACGTGACTTCGACTTCATCTTTTGTTTTAAAGAATCTCTTTTTAAGCATTAATCTTTCCTTGTTTGTACAAAAACTGATCTAACTATTACTCAGGTTTCATAGTGATTTCAAGTTTTATTGGAATCGTAGTCGGTAACGAAAGTAAGAATCTTCTGGTTTATGAGGGTGTTACTCATCGGATAACTTGTATGAAAGAGTGGATTCTGTATGATGAGTATTCACCATATTTTAAAGAAGTTGTATGTTGAGTTTTAATCGTACATTAATGATGACAATGCTTTGCTTGTTGGCCATGCTGCTAACTGGTTTTGCGTCAAGTGTACGTGCGGCTACGGCACCGATTGAACATCATACGTTACAAACGGCTTCTGATGACTTTCATCATCCATTAGGTACTGAACGAACGGATTGTGTTGAGTCTCATCAAGATGTGCATGTCTTAGAGAAAGGACAGCAACCACATACCAGTTGTACCTCTTCATGCCTCGTTAAAATTCCCACGAACCTTTTGCAAGATGAACAGATACAACTCCCTCATCGTCTTGCTTTGATCGACAAAGCGCTCACACCGAAAGCGGTGCTCGTTATTTATAAGCCTTACCGTCCTCCAATTGTTTGATTCCAGCCTCAATCATTGACCAGCCCAACTGGCGTTTTATTTATTAATGAGAATGGCACAGGTGTGCCTAAAGGAATCAAACATGAAAAAGCTACTCGCGCTATGCAGCACCCTTTTATTGGCATTTACTGCCCACGCAGCACAATTTGAAGAAGGTAAGCACTACAAGGTCTTAGATGTAGACAAGGCCAGCAAACCGACAGTGACGGAATTCTTCTCTTTTTATTGCCCCCATTGTTACAAGTTTGAAGCAGTGATTGACAACATGAAGCCAGCATTACCGAAAGATGCAAGTTTTGAGAAAGTTCATGTTGCTTTTATGGGCAGCGATATGGCCGTTCCAATGGCTAAGTCATACGCAACAATGGTGTCTTTGGGCGTAGAGAAGACGATGGTACCGGCGATGTTTGCTCAAATTCATCAAAAGCGCCAAGCGCCAAAAGATGAATCTGAACTCAAGCAGATTTTCGTTGATAACGGCGTCGATGCGAAGAAGTTTGATGCGGCTTACAACAGCTTTGCCGTTAACTCAATGCAGAAGGGCTTTGATAAGCAGTTCAAACAAAGCACATTAACGGGTGTTCCAGGTGTATTGGTCAACGATAAGTACATCGTTATCCCTAATGAGATTCGTACTTATGATGAATACAACGAGTTAGTGAATTACCTACTGACACTATAGTTTTTGAGAAAAATAAAAATGGCGACCATCGAGGTCGCCATTTTTTATGTTCATTTTGCGTTAGCGGAGAACAGCCGTACAAGCTGCGGTTGGCATATCAGTCATAAAGATCGCATTTGGATAAAACAAGCTGGCAACAGTGACGGCAACGTTACAAGGCTGAGCGATGGTGGTTTTCACTACGTTGTTAAGAACCACTCCAGTGGTATTCACCGTATTGACCGCAGCCTGTTGTGCTTGATAAGACACACAACCTGCTGTTGCATTGATAACTGCGGTACTAAAAAGAAGTTTACGAAAAAACATATTCATATCCTTTGTGAATGCTTTTGAGATACTTATATGACCATCCATTCATAATTAAAACAAAACGGTGTTCAAAATTACGCGCACTTCACGAAATGAACATTGTTTTATATAACTTGGTTAATTTTGTGATCTGGTAGGTGGACAGACCAGTTTAAACGATTAAAACCAACCCATGCATAAGTACCACACCTGTCGTGAGCTTGCCTCGCATCATCTGATAACCTTTTGGCTCCGCTTCTTTTTCTACTCTTCGAATCAGCTTTTCCGCGTACCAAACGGCAATGTAGCCAGCTGCCAATAACAGAGTCGCGGTGACATAATGCTTGTTACCTTGCAGCAATGCTCCCCAAGCAAGCAATACGAATAAGTTACTTAGCACCAAGGCATTTCGACTCAATCGATGGTAGAAATGATCAATGGCGTTGCCCCAAAGTACCCCGGAAAGAAAACTCAAAATCACCGCACTGTAAGCAATAAAAAACTGCTCCCCAGATAAGTTAAACAAAGTCCTTTCTGTAACGATGAGAACCAAGCTGAACAGAAAGGGCAGCAGTCCTAAATAACCCAATTGCAGCATTGTCGTACGTGTGGTCGTCATAGCAGCCTTCCTTACAGTTGCTGTTCAATCATGTTAGTAAGCGTAGTACTTGTTGGAGAGGTTGAACTTGGGAAGGTCGCAACGACTTTACCTTCTTTGTTGATCAAGAACTTGTAGAAGTTCCATTTCGGAGTAATGCCCGCTTGAGTACTGATCTCGGCAAATACTGGGTTTGCATCCTCGCCAAGAACAGAGGTTCGCGCCATCATAGGGAAGGTAACACCGTAGTCGAGATAGCAAATTTTAGCGGTTTTTTCTTCACTGCCACGGTCTTGACGAAAGTCGTTACTTGGAAAGCCCACAACGGCAAAGTTTTGGTCTTTGTAAGTTTGATGCAACTGCTCTAATTGCTCGAATTGAGGGGTAAAGCCACACTGGCTTGCGGTGTTCACGACCAGTAGCGTTTTGCCTTTGAAGGCGTCACAAAGCTCTATTTCTTCCGTTGAATTGAGAAGCCTTTGCTTTCCTTGCAAGATATCTGGACAGCTCGATGCAAAAGCCAAACAGCTAGCGGAGAGTAGTGTTGTGGCAAGTGCGCTGCGAGTGATTCCCTTCATGGTGTTGATTCCTTTTGTTTTTACTAAGTATAGCTACTCGCAAAGGAATCAAACCGATCAAAAAAAGCCGCTGAGTTCAGCGGCTTTTGACTAGGGCAAATGCGTGTTGATTACGCTAGCTTCAAATCAAATTGATTACGGTACGTAACCATGTCTTCGATAGTGAGTACTGGCATGTTGTGTAAACGACCAAACGTGACGATCTCTGGTGCTTTTGCCATAGTGCCATCTGGGTTTGTCACCTCACATAGCACGCCTGCAGGCTGCAAACCGGCCATTTGCATCAGATCGATAGTGCCTTCTGTGTGGCCACGACGAGTCATTACGCCACCAGGACGAGCACGTAGAGGGAATACATGACCAGGACGAGCTAAGTCATCTGGTTTTGCATTTGGGTTTGCTGCTGTTTTGATGGTTGTTACACGGTCAGCGGCAGAAACGCCAGTTGTTACGCCTTGCTTCGCTTCAATAGAAACCGTGAAAGCCGTTTGGTTTGCGCTGTTGTTGTTCACAACCATTGGTGGCAGTTCCAATTTGTCTGCTTGAGCGTCTGTCAGGCATAGGCACACAATGCCGCTGCACTCGCGGATCATCAGAGCCATTTGCTCATTAGTCAGGTGCTCTACGGAATAAATGATGTCGCCTTCGTTTTCACGATCTTCATCGTCAAGAAGAAGCACGCCACGGCCTTCTTTTAATGCGATAAGTGCGTTTTCAACGCGAGTAATTGGGTCGCCAAATTCGGCAAGTAGTGATGACTGATTCATGGTTAACTCCTAAATATCACCAGAATCAGGGCGGTATGAGGGATCGTCACATTTTATGTATGCACTGAGCCACCGACTGTAAGACGGCACAACCCGCGCAATAAAAATGCGATCCAAAAAGAAGTGCACCAGTGTTCATCAACACAGAACGTTGAGGAAACCGCTGATGTTTTCTTATTCTCTTTCATCCGGACTATAACCGTCGGCTCTGGCATCTCACCAGATCTGCTGACCTCGACGAATCGAGCGCTCGCGGGCTCACTCAAAAGAGTATACCGCCGGTGGGGAATTTCGCCCCGCCCTGAGAACATTGAATCCAACCAATATGGTTAGAAGTAAAAAACTCCGACACTCAAATGAGTGGTCGGAGTAGAGATAGTACTGCGAACGCCTTGGCTTGAAAAGTAGATTGCAACTACTTGATGGAAAAGTGCGCTATCGGCTGAAGTGATCAGTTTTGATAAAGTGATCAATCTGCGCAGGTACATAGGTGTTGTAGATAAGGCTAGTGTGAGTCTGTTTCGTCTCTATATGATCTTGCATGCCTTCTAAACGTGTTTCATCAACGGTCACTGTGCCATCAGACATAGTGTTGTCTTTATGCATTAGAATCGGCCTAGCGCCAATGCCCATTGTGCCTGCGATGCTGCCGAGCTTTTGTGGGAAAGTCCAAACATCTTCGTGCTTGTTAAGGCCGTGATACGGTGAATTACCAAGCATCGCACCGAATCCCAAATCTTGAATGCGAGTGACGATAGATGCGCCTTTCAGTGGCGAGCCAATTGCCACAACGTGGGACACCAGACTTGTCGATGGTTTTCTGCTCGCGAGGTATCGTTTAATCATCAAACCACCTAGGCTATGACCCACCAACACATTAGCAGTCAGCGGATTAAGCGCTTTGTCGATGGAATCGAACAGCGACTCTTCGTTAATTGAAACCGTGTTGTAACTCAATACTTGGGTCTCGTAGCCCAGTTTTCTCAGCTTTTGGCTAAGAGGCTGCATGACCAGCCCATGCATATAAAGACCATGTAAGATGATGATTTTCATAATGCCTCCTAGATTTATGATGTTGATTTTATCCTACTAAATTATCCATGAGACTACTGTCAGCGAATTAGCAAATCTTGCACTTCTTTTTGTAACAAATGACGATCTAACGTGGTTGGTTGCAATAGCTCACCAATATTGACTTCGATACGAGACCAAAAGCGAGTAGGGCGCTTCGTTAACGCGTGTCCATTCTTGTGGCTGAAGAAAGAGCCCCATAAGCCTTTTAACGCCATTGGAATCACTGGAACCGGTGTACGTTTTAGAATCTTCTCAACACCCGGTCGGAACTCGCCCAGTTCACCATTTGAGGTCAAACGACCTTCAGGGAAGATACAAACTACCTCGTCGTTATTAAGAGCTTGCTCAATCTGTTCGAAAGCTCTTTTGTAAGTCTCTGCGCATTTGCGTGGAGAGCAGATTGGGATAACGCCAGCATGACGAAAAACGTGCTTAAGAACAGGCAGCTCACTGATTGATTTGTCCATCACGAATCGAACAGGACGGGTTGATGTGCCCATTAGAATCAAAGCGTCTACATAGCTCACATGGTTTGCCACAATCAGCGCAGCGCCTTGCTCTGGGATATGCTGGCGACCGGTTACCGAAACTCGGTACAGACAGTGGCTTAGCAAGTAGCTAACAAAGCGCTGAGTAAACTCAGGTACTTGACGGTAAACGTAGATAGCCACGATGAAGTTACCGACTGCCAAAATGGCAAATAGCTCAACAATAGAGAACTCTAAAACACTTAACACCAAGATAGAAACAGCAGCGGAAGCGACCATAAACAGTGCGTTCATGATGTTGTTTGCCGCAATAGATTGAGCACATTCGCCCTCTTCTGAGCGCGATTGGATAAACGCATAAAGGGGAACAATAAATACGCCTCCGCTCACACCAACCAAGAACAAGTCGATCATTACTCGAATATGTGAAGATTGGGCAACAAAGCTTTGTACGTCGTAATACTGACTTGGGAAAGATTCGATTGCAGGTACTGCCCATAGTAGGTCGACACTGAAAATCGTTAAGCCCAAAATACCAAATGGCAGAATACCCAGTTCAACTTGATTGAAAGACAGCTTTTCACATAACCATGAGCCTGTCGCGATACCAACTGAGAACAGAGCCAACAACAGAGAAACCACAGTGCTGTCTGCAAATAGGTGTTCACGAGCAAAATTGGGGAATTGAGTCAGGTAAGTCGCACCCATAAACCAGAACCAACTAATCGCTAGAATCGACATCCAAATACCGCGTTGTTTTTGTGCCAGTTTGAGTGTTTTCTTCAAACCAGTAACAGGTTCGAATTTTACTTGGTCACTTTTCTTACTTGGCAGAGAAGGGATGTTTGCGCTGCTTAAAAAGCCCAGTAGTGACAGCGTAATCACAATGCAAGAGGCGATAAGCATACCATTTGGAATCGCAAGCAATAGACCTGCGCTTAATGTACCAATCAGGATAGAAAGGAAAGTCCCAATCTCAACCCAAGCGTTGCCTTTCACTAGCTCATCAGATTTTAGCGCTTGAGGAAGTAGAGCGTATTTCACAGGGCCGAAGTAAGCCGATTGAGTACCAGTCATGAAGAGTAGAACCAGCATTAGAATGGCACTCTGCGTCATGATAGCCGTCGCTGCACAACTCATGATCACTAATTCAATAAGTTTTAAGCGGCGGATTAACTTGGCTTTGTCCATGTTGTCGGCAATCGCACCAGCGTGGGCAGAAAATAGAAAAAAGGGAAGAATAAATAAGCCCGCTGCAAGGTTAACAAAAAGGTCAACCGACATCGGTAGTGAGTCAATTTGGCTGTAGGTTACCATCAACAAGAGAACATTCTTGTAGATATTGTCGTTCAGTGCACCAAGGCACTGAGTCACGAAATAGGGGAAGAATCGTTTAGTGAGAAACATGCTGGCTCCGTAATTGCAAAAATCGCGTTGAGATGGGAGCACTTTAAAGGTTGCGTTTTAGGAAGCGAGTGTGAAGAAAAGAGTTACGTTATGAGAAACCAAAAGTAACACTTTGCGATACTTTTGGTTTCATGATTTTGTGATATCGCACTGATTGGTGCTCTCATGCGTTACGAGATGAGCTTAGTGTCGAAACCAGACGCTGAGCATTCTCAATGTGACAAACAGAATGAAACCAGAGAGTCCAATAAAGCCTAATGTCACCAAATAAAAGAACAGACGCACCAAGCGAGCTTTCATTCGTTTGAAAAAACCGAGGCTTGGTGTAAGTTCAGGAACATGCTGAAAGCTTGAGATCATCACCCAAGCGGCAAGCGCCCACAACGCAGTTACGCCACTCGGAATAAGATAAGACTCCTTAACAACATCAGAAAGTTGCAAGAGTGTGGCAATGAACACCGCAAAACCACTAAACGCGATGAGTATGAAGAAAGGGAGAATAGGTCTCGTCTTGACCGATAGGCTTTTGAGTTTATCGAGCATCAGGTAGTACCTATTTGCGTTCCCAAGGGTTAAACAACGGGAATGTCCAACGACGCATCGCAATCACCAGAGAGGTACCGTGCTTCTCGTTCATATCCAGTGAATCGTCGCTCTGACAGATCTGATAAAACTCATCAATGACCTTTTGTAGCTTTTGCTGCATCTTCTTGTTGGTTGGCAAGCTCATTAAGCCCGTTGCCATCACTAGCTTTTCATCTTCAGCAGAGAAATAGCTCTGGAAGAAAGCTTCTTGAACTTGTTGCTGGAAGAAACGCTGAATAGGGCCACCTGTGTGCCACTTGAAAGTCGGGGATATACGCAGACGAATCTTGTTACCTGGCAGCAAGTCGATGATATTGAGGCGGTCGAGTTGGGCGAGCTTTTGTATCAGCTCTAACTCATCAAAGGTGTATTGCTCGATGATTTGTTCGAAGCGATAACCATTGACCACACAAACCGCAACCAACAATAAGCCTTTATCATCAACCAGCTGTTTTTCTTGTTCTAGCGTGAGCGACTCCAGCCCTTTGTTGTGTGCTGCTGCCAGTTTAAATAGCTCTGCCATTTCTAACCCAATCAGCTGACAGATACGCTCCAAGCGGTCGAGGCTGATTTGACTGCCTTCTGCCAATAAGCGTTTTACGGAGCCCTCGCTCAGTTCCAAGTGCTGCGCGACATCGACATAGTGCAAGCCAGATTGCTTGAGTTGGCGTTTGAGCTCTTTAATTAGGTCGTGACTTTCCGACATATTAACCTTCTACTTCTTGGCGCAACTGCTCTAGGTAAGACTGCATAAACGCTTTACGCTTCAAACCTTCTTCATATGCTGCTTTGGTGTTCATTGTCTCAACAATTTTAAACAATTTGGTTTGGAAGTGATCGATGGTGAATCGTTTATCTTCCAATTCTCGATGCTCTGCAAACATGTCTTGTTCGTTATATAAGGCGGCATCAAATAACGTGCTCACTTGAATACAACGTGTCACACCAATTGCGCCAAGCGCGTCTAAGCGGTCTGCGTCTTGGACGACCTGAGCTTCCAACGTATTTGGTGTAATGTTGGCGCTAAAGCTGTGAGATTCGATCGCGTGGGCGATAGCGTCATGGTACTGAGCAGGGTAGTCGATGCTTTCTAGAAACGAAATCGCTTTGGTTGCCGCAATCGTTGAGCTTTGTTTGCGGTTCGGGTGATCTTTTGGGTAAGTAAAGCAATCGTGCAGATACGCAGCAGGTAATACAACGGCTAAATCTGCGCCTTCTTGTTCTGTTAGCTGACGAGCGGTTTTGACTACGCGTTGTACGTGACTGAGGTCGTGAGCGGCATCAGTTTGCATCTCTTGCAGCATAAACTGTAGGAACTGGGGCTCAAATTGGCTGAGCTCTGCTAGGTTGAGTTGAGACATGGATTTCTTCTAAAAAATAAAGGCTTAGACAGAGTATGCCTAAGCCTTTATTAAATTGCCAAATGAGGCGTTGTTATTGAGATGTTGCGAAGAAAGCCTTGTTGTTTTACAGGGTGCGAGTGAATCGGAACGTTTGTACTTTTTGTTCTGCTCCGTCGATGTAAGCGTAGCTATCGATGGTCCAAACGTTTGGACCTGCAAAACCTAGCTCGACACGCACATCACCCGTCGGAATACCTTGGTAAATGACGTCGTTAATGTTCATCGGGTAGAAGTTGTAGCGATGGTTTTGTGATTGTTGTTCGCCAGCAAAAGCAACCGATACATCTTTTGCTTCATTGGTCAGCGTCAATTGGTAGCCTGCTTGTGGATCGAACGTGAACGCGGCATTAAGGTCAACACCTTGCGAGTTGGTCACCTTAACATTTGCTTCTGTTGTTTTTGCTAGCGAGCCGTGTGCCGACAAACCTTCTAAGCCTTTGAAGTCGCGATTGTGGTTCTGGATATTTACGTTCCAATCACCTACAAAGTTATCGATCTCTTGCCACTGTTGCGGGGCATTGGTTGCTGCTGTGTTCTGACCACCGTTAATACCACTAATCGCGTCATTGCGGCTGTCGTGGCGAATGTTGTCACGGTTATTGTGAATATCCGCGCCCGCACCTGCGACACCACCGGCGACACCACCCGCAACTGCGCCTTTCACGGCAAGCTCAGCATCCCCCGTCAAAGCGCCCATCGTCAGACCTAAAAGTGCACCACCTGCAGCGCCTTGTTTTGTTAATGCGTTTGGATCATCTTCTCCCGGAGTCACGCATCCTGCAAGTAGGGGAAGAGATAGCGCCGCGACCAATGTAGTTTTGTTGAAAATGTTCATGTATTTCACTCCGAGATGTTTGGTTCGAAGCTATTATTGAACGCTGTTTGATTAGGAATCTACTTATCTCGCTGATAACCGACAGTTATCACGCAAAAGTTTTGTTTGCTATAAGGCTCAAAATTTTTCTGTTTGGCTCGATTTGATGGAGGCAAAGAAAAGGGTCAACATTGCTGCTGACCCTAGGTTTTATTTTATTCTTTATTTTATAAGCACTAATTTTGACGTTGTTAGTGTTAAATCTGTGTTTGGGCGATTTGCGGCATTTTAGTATAAAGCTCAACTAACTCCTTAACTTTAGTGTTTGTTACGAAGGAGTGCAAATATTTATTACGCAAATTGTCTATATTATGAAATTTAATTTGAATGCAATTCACAAAATTTCACATTCAAAAACACATTCAAACCATGAAGTGTCTCAAGTTTGAGCCCACCATAATTAGGATCTATCTTTCATGATCCAGATCAGTATTGATATCTCTTTAGAGGGATAGCATTCACGCGAAAATTGATAATTATAAATTGAGTCCGAGATATGCAGGATTTATATGAGCTAGAACGTAAGTTGGTGGAATACGGCGCAGATATGAAAGGCTTAAAGGTTGTACCTGCCATTGTTGATGAAGATGGCAAGGTTGTTTATTTAGGGAATACGCCTTCGTTGCTAAGGAATGTCATTAGTTGCCGTAGACACCTAACACAGCGCGTGAAGAAATAAAAAAAGGGTCTGATTCAATCAGACCCTTTTTTTGTTTAAAAGCTCAGTGATTAGCGTTTGTAAGTCACTTGCTCTTGCTCACCAAGGTGAATGTGTGTTGTCGCAGGCTGTGTTTCTGCAATCACTTTACCGTGACGAACAGAGTAACGAACTGGCACTTGACGACGTACTGCGTCAAAACCATTTTCTGCAGGAAGAATCAGTAAACTACCTGGCTTACCTGTTTCAATGCCGTGCTTGTCTTGAATGTTCAGTGTACGTGCTGAATTCGTGCTGATCAGATCCAGTGAGTTGTTGATTTGGTCGTAACCCATCACCTGACACACGTGCAGACCCATATGCAGCACTTGTAGCATGTTTGCAGTGCCTAGTGGGTACCAAGGATCGAAGACATCATCGTGACCAAAACACACGTTGATGTTCGCATTCAGCATTTCTTTCACACGAGTCACACCACGGCGTTTCGGGTAATCATCGAAGCGGCCTTGAAGGTGAATGTTCACCAATGGGTTTGCAACGAAGTTGATACCAGACATGCGTAGCAGACGGAACAGGCGAGATGCGTAAGCACCGTTGTAAGAGCCCATAGCCGTTGTATGGCTTGCAGTTACCTTGTGACCCATGTTGAACTTGTGCGCTAGCGCAGCAAGCGTTTCAACAAAGCGTGATTGCTCGTCATCGATCTCATCACAGTGTACGTCGATCAAACGGTCGTATTTCTGTGCCAGTTCGAAAACGTAGTGTAGAGATTCAATACCGTACTCACGAGTGAATTCAAAGTGAGGAATCGCACCAATAACGTCAGCACCCAACTGAACCGCTTCTTCTAACAGTTCTTTGCCGTTCGGGTAAGACAAAATACCTTCTTGCGGAAACGCAACGATTTGAATGTCTACCCACTCTTTCATTTCTTCACGAACTTCTACCATCGCTTTTAGGGCAATTAGGGTAGGGTCAGAAACGTCAACGTGAGTACGAACGTGCTGTACGCCGTTTGCAATTTGCCACTTAAGCGTTTGCTTCGCGCGTGATTTCACATCTTCAATCGACAACATCTCTTTGCGCTCAGCCCAACGCTCAATGCCTTCGAAAAGCGTACCTGAAATGTTCCAGCTTGGCTCACCTGCTGTTTGCGTTGTGTCTAGGTGAATGTGAGGCTCACAGAATGGAGCGACAGCCATGCCGCCCTCTGCATCAAGCACTTCACCTGTGTAATTTAGCTCTACATTATTGTCTTCAATACGCTTGAATTGACCATCCTCAATCAAAATTTGCTGGAGACCTTCCTGTCCCTTTAGCGTTGCGTTCTTGATCAATAGTGTTGTCATGATGGTTCCTTACGCTGGCTGCTGTGCCAGTGTCTTTTTATTAAGAATAGGATTTAGAATCAGGTAGCTGATTGTGCCGCCTAGTACCGCATTCACAGGCACGATACCCGGAAGGAAGTGACCTGCTGCAACACCAATCGCCACAGCGATAATGCCAGCCCAGTTTACCGTTTGGAACTCTGCTGCTGCGAAATTTGTGTAACGTTTACGGTTCATGAAGAAATCCGCAATGATTACGCCACCAATTGGTGGAATTGCAACCGATAGGAAGGTTAACCAGCCTACAAAGTTATTGTACAACCATAGTGCACACAATGTACCTACTAAACCGTTCGCCATTGAGATGTATTTACTTGGCAAACCAGTGATGTTGGAGAAGCCCAGGCCTGAGGCGTAAAGCGCGTTGTCGTTGGTTGTCCAAATATTCAAGCCAAGAACGATGATAGCTGGAATAAGAAGACCTTGCGCGATCATCACTTCTGAAATGTCTGATTGACCCGTTACCGCTGCACCAGCTGCGCCAAAGATGAACATCAGTGAGTTACCGATAAAGAACGCCACCATGGTGACCATCACTGCGCCTTTTGGCTTTTTGCCGAATCGAACGAAGTCTGCGGTTAACGTACCCGCACTGACAAATGAGCCTACGACCATAGCAAGAGCGACAGAGAAATCGATTGGCTGCGAAGGTTGTACTTTTTGAAGTTCTGCTACGCCACCAACGCTATTTACTGCTTCCACTACCGAGTAACCGCCTAGTAGGGCAATTGCTGGTACTGCAATTGCCGATAACACCATAAGTGCAGAGATACCAAAGTAAACCGTTGCGGTCATGAGTAGACCAGAAATGATGATAAGCGTGTTTGTATCGATGCCTGTTGCCTTGTTCACTGGAATCGCAAACATCGCTACGCCAACACCAAACCAACCAACTTGTGTACCGCCAAGAAGTGCGGAAGGAAGCCAAGAGCCTTTAGAGCCAAAAGAGAAACGAGCAAGGAGGTGAGTAGAGAGACCAGTAGAAGCGCCGATGTAACCGAGGAAGGAAGTGTAAATACCGAGGATGAGGTTACCGATGAGAACAGCGAGGAAGAAATCGTCAAAAGAAAGGCCAGTACCGAGCGAACCGCCCGTCCACATACTTGCGGAGAAGAAAGTGAGTCCCAACATAACCATGGTTAATGAAGCAACGCCCTTTCTGGCACTGTTAGGAACTGGTCCTAGACTGTAGTTATTGTCTGCAGCCATTTTTACCTCCGCAAAGAAAATTAAAACTAATTATCGATCCCAATTTCTGGGCAAACGGCGCGTATTATCGTGATGTAAATCTCATAGTCAATGAGTTTTTTGTCATTTAAACGTTTACTTTACGCTTTTATGATTTTAAGTCCTTTATAAACATGAGGTTATAATTTATTTGTGGAATGAAAAAAATTCCAGTTTCTACAATCTACGGTGGGTAAATATGTAATGAAATCGGTATCATTTGGTTCATGGTGGTATTTAAGTTGATTTTATATGTTTGTTTATGAATGTATGAAATGTTGGGTTTTTGGCATCAAAAGCAACCGTTTTCTTTTGGTGGGCGTTCTACTTTGTTCATAAATCAAACTTAAATTATGGAAGCTGAATGTAATTATGATGCCTTAGTGTTTAAATGCTGCTGAGTTGATTGTTTTAAGTGGTTTTTGTTTGTGTTTTCTTTCATGTAATCGGTTGTATTTTTTTGTTGGCTGCGCGTTGGTCAATAGTGGAATGGTGAAATAGCGATTTTCTGATACAAAAGAAGTTAAAAAGTAATGGAAACGAACTGGGTTGATGAGCATTTATGCCCGCCTAGAAAGTATTTTCTATGAGAGATAGTTGAGTTCTGAAAGGCTGGAGCGGAAGTGAAGGTGAATGTACAAAGTACAGATAAAAAAATAGCCAACCGCAAAGAGTGCGATTGGCTTATATACTTGTGAACAAATTGAGTTCACTAACAACGTCAGTTGGCTAGGTGACCCTCGGCTTAAGAAGGGTCAGTCATACTAATGCAGTTAGTGTGCCAACTTTATAACCGCCTAAAAATCGCGGTTTCTGTGACATAGGTTGCCTAAAATCCCTCGCTTATTGCAAAATGCAATTTCGTTTTGCAATTTGTAATTATAATGCTAATGATGAATTAATTAACTAGAGCAATCGTTTTTACAACATTACTAGGCTTGCTGTTCCTAAAAAAGCGAAGAAGCCGACCACATCTGTCACGGTAGTCAAAATGACGGAACCAGCTAAAGCAGGATCGAGTTTCAATTTATCCAGAACAATAGGGATCAAAACACCAAATAGGGCTGCTGTTATGATATTTACGATGATAGCTAATGCGATGGTGCCGCCCAGTACGGTTGATTGGAACCATAAACCCGTCAGCCCACCGATGATCAGCGCCCAAAGTAAGCCGTTCAAAGAACCAATACCAAGCTCGTTTTTCAAGAGTGCAAAACGGTTACCCGGAGTGATCTGGTTTAACGCCATAGCGCGAATCATAAGAGTAAGTGTCTGACTGCCCGCGATACCACCCATAGAGGCAACGATTGGCATCAGAACGGCGAGAGCAACCACTTGTGAAATTACGTCTTCAAACAACCCGATAGTGACAGAGGCTAAAATAGCGGTTAGCAAGTTGATGCCCAGCCAAACCCCACGCTTTTGAGAGCTTTTTAATACCGGAGCAAATAAGTCATCGCCTTCATCCATACCCGTACCAGCCATTAAACGCGCTTCGTATATTTCACGCTGCGTGCTTAATGCGAATTGCCAATCCACTTCACCGATTAAGGTTTGGTCGGTATCCGTTACTGGCAACGCTGGCAGGGGGCTATGCTCCAACGCTTCTACGGCCTCAGATAATTCCATTTTACTGTCGAGTACTGTGACGGTTTCTATCGCTAAGGTTTTAAGGCGAACGTCTTCCTCACTACGCAAGATTTCATAGTAGTTCACCGCGCCACGAAACTGTTTCTTACGGTTGATGAGATACACCTGCTGCGGTGTGTCGTAACTGTAACGCTCCATTAGGCGTCGAGCTTTGCCAACCGTGATATTAAAAGGGAGAGTGATGATCTTACGCTCAGCCCAGCGGCCAAGTTCTTCGTCTTCGTATTCGTTGGCTTGATCGTAGAGGTCGAGTTCATCTTTCTCAATCAACTCTAACGCTTCATTGATAAACTCTTCAGGCAGAGAGTCTGCCCATTCGATCAGAGATAAGTTATCTAGCTTGGCTAAGGTAAGCTTTAGCTCAACTTCAGAAAGTGCTTCGATGATCGAAAGACGTACTTCTGCACGCATTTCTGTTAGTACATCGATGTGCAACTCCATAGGTAATGCGCGCCACAATCTCACACGATCATCGATCGGAAAGGCTTCGAGAATCAGCGCAACCGCACCGGGTTCGAGGCCGCATTCGATAGAATCATTGAGAGCGGTGATTTGCTCCGCTTCTTCTGCTTGGACAATTTGTTCAATTAGAGTGGAAAGGTCTTGAAACTTACTCAACGAGCACCCCGACAGTCAGATTATTCTTATAGGCAGCGGATCAAGGTACTCGAAAGTAGCAGAAAAACAATAGCCTATTCGTCAATAATCTGTAGGTAAGGTGAGACCAGTTGGCGAATGTTTACTTTTGCGCCAATACGAGCGGCGAGCAAGTACATGCCACCGATTTTTCTGTGCAGGAATAGTGCATCCGCTGGTGGGGTGTGCCAGTACTCTTGCTTCATGCTTAGAATGGTGCCGGCTTCTCGGAGTTTCTGAGCTAGGCCACTGGCTTTGAAGTCGTAAGGTTCATCAACCAACATGGGTTCACACGCCATTTTAACTAAGTCGAGAATTGCTTGGCGCTGTGCTGGCAGGATGGTTTGGCTGAAGAAGCCAATCTGTTCAAGCGCGTCATTCAAGCCTTGTTCGTCATTATTCACGACAGATGCAAAGGCTTGGCGGTAGCCAGTACTAAATCGTTCGCTGTATTCGCGAGTCGCCCCAAAGTCTAGCAAGCCGATTTGACGAGTGTTTTCGATATATAAGTAGTTAGCAAAGTTTGGGTCGGTTTGTACCATCTTGAATTCGAACAGTTCTCTGAACAGTAATTCGAGTAGGCTATGCATGACAAAATCTCGCGTACTCTGATCATAATGTTCGATTTGCTCAATCGGACTACCATCAATGAATTCCATCGCGAGAACGGAATCGGAGCAACTTTCAGTATGGATCTTTGGCACAACAAAATGAGGGTGCTCTTTCAAAGCGTCATGATAACGAATGGCAAATTGCGCTTCTCGTGCGTAATCGGCTTCATCATGCAGTTGCTTTTTCGCTTCTTCGAGCAGTCCTTTGTAGTCGACGGACTCCGGAATCAACCCAACGACTTTGAGTAGTGTGCCGACATTATCGACGTCGCTATCGATACTTTTTCTTATGCCTGGATATTGCACTTTGACGGCTAGATTATCACCTGCATCGCTGTAAGCCTGATGCACTTGTCCTATTGAGGCGCTGGCAATAGGCTTAAAGTTAAAGGAGAGGAACTCGGCTTTCCAGTTAGCACCAAGTGAACCTTCCATAACACCGTTCAGTTGCTTCGCTGGCATTGGGTCTGCGTTGGAGCGAAGGCGTGAGAGAATATCGGCGAGTTCAGGTTCTAAAACATCACCAGCATCCATTGACAGCATTTGACCGAGCTTCATTGCAGCACCACGTAAGTGCGCTAGTTGGTCGGTTAAGCGCGCGATGTTCTGCGGTGTCAACAAGAGGTCTTTCGCTTTTGGTTTGTTGCCTTTGGCGATCTGCTTCGTGCCTTCTGCAATTACATTGCCTGCGACACGGGTAGCAAGTGAAGCGAACTTGCTGAATCTTGAGATGCGATGGGTAGGTAGGCTTCTTTCCTTTGCCGACATGAATCTTCTCCGTTGTTTACTAACTAATTGTTATACGGGAAAAGTACGTGCTTGGATACAAATGAAAAGAAAACCGCCAGCGGAACTGGCGGTTTGTGAGTTTAGATAGAGTAGAAGAAGTACAGTTGAGACTTCATTCGGATGATGATCCCGCGAATCACATCCAAGAAGGCCATGAAGCCTATCGGTTTTTCACCGCTGACCCATGCAAGGCCAACAGAGCCAACAGGGATGTCGTAGCCTTCTGGCTCATCAATCTTAAGACGAACAAAGTGGTGTTTGTTCTGCAAGTTTTTACCAGTTGTCACGCGAACAGAGTCATCGAACCCCATCAGGTTACCTTGTGATTCACCTGTCGCCTCAACAATACCTTCGACGGTTGCTGAGAAGATCTTACCTGGATAAACCGAAGAGGAGAATTCCGCAGGTTGACCCGGTTTGACGTTACGAATCGCTTGGTGATTTACTCGCATTAGTACGTACTTCTCGTTGGTGTACATATTGATACGTGGCATCGCCGATACACGCTGACCCTCACGCAGGATAAAGTTAGTCACAAAGCCATCGCTAGGTGCGTGCACTTTGGTGCTGTTCAAATCCCATTGTGCTTTTGCGATTTGCTCTTCCGCTTGACGCAATTCAGCCTGTTTCGTTTCAACCGCTAGCTCCGCTTTATGAATCGCCAGCTTCGCACGTGAAATATCGACTTGTTTCTTCTTGATTTGAGATTCCAGAGTCAACACATTGTGGCGAGCCATGTCTACCGTGCTCGACTGTTTGTCGATGTCGCTTTCCGTAATGGTGTTTTGCACCACTCGGTTTTGCTCAACATAACGATCGAGCATCTTTTTCTGCAATTTGTAGTCAACTTTCGCTGCTTCCAACTGACTCTTTGATGTTTCTAAATCTTGAACAAGCGCTTCATGGTTCGCTTCTTCTATGGCGATGTCACCTTTCGCTGTTGCCAGAGCCACTTTGGCAGAGTCCGCCGATACACGTGCTTGATTCAGTGCGATTTCATATTGCGTTGGGTCGAGTTCGTAAATGAGCTGACCTTTCTCAACTTGTTGATTTGGCTTGATGTATATGTGGTCAACTTTGCCCTTCACGTTAGTTGAATCTGGGCGCAATTGAACATGAGGAGATTGCACCACTGAACCGCCGGACAAATCCATCGGAGTGAAGTTAATCAAGCCCACCCATACGAACATCAGCCAACCCAAACCGCCAAGGTAAGCGAACGATTTGGTCGCTTTGTTCCAAGGCATACCGACTAAACGGAGCAGATAGATGAAGAGTGCCCATACCGCTAAACCTTCTAACATTATGCCTCCTCTTGTGGCTGTGTTTCTGTTTGCGGTTTACTTTTCCATGTATCACGCAGATTGATGATGGCTTTTTCCATATCAACGAATGCAAAGATCACGGCTAGCACCCATACCCAGTGCCAGACAAATCCTATCCAGGTGAGGGCAGTGATAAGCCCTATCTGATGATGGTCCTTGCTGTGCGCCTTATTAATAGGCAACTCATGGATTTTCCAAAAGCCGTAACACGCGCCTGCAACACTCGCGATTAAAACGACGGCAGCGACAACATGTAACGCAGTATCTGCGCCTGTTCCGACAAATGGGACACTCAGTAAACTCATTAAACACTCCTCTATCAAACTGTTGGCTTATTTTGAGCAGGAATTGAAATGGATGAGTCTTTGTGACACATTCAATCACTACAAGATGAATTTTGATGTGATTGGTTATGAAAACAGTTCGATTCATTCGCGCGATGGGCATTTTAAACATGCATAACCTTGCGTTATCTAAATACAATTTGACGTCTGATGAGCTTGGGATTCCGTCTTCAGTCTTCCATAACCCTATGACCTTGATTCCGTTGAAAGCGGTCAGTGAATGGTATCAACGGATTGAAAGGATGAGTGGTGATCCAGACGTAATATTGAATGTCAGCCGAGATATCGACTTGCAAAAACTTGGACCTGTTGGGCGTTGGTTGTTTTCTGGTAATGATCTAGCCAGCACAATTCGACGTGTGAACTATGGCGTGAGTAACCTTCAGTCTGGGGCGTTCTTTGCTGGAGCACAATCGGGCAAGATCATTAAGTGGACGTACGACAATCCCTTTATTGATACCAATATAAAGGTTCACGATAGTATTCGTAGCGCCATTTTTATGATTAAAATTCTTCGAGAATTTCTAGGTAAAGATTATAAACCGCTTCGCGTATTGGTTTCTGGTTCAAGGAAGAATCATGATTTGTATCGAGAGTATTTCGGGTGCGATATCGATTGGAGCCAACCTAAGACAGAAATATGGATTAACGGTGATGACCGTCTTGCTTCTCGGCAGGTAACTCATCGTGAAGACAACCGTTTAGCGATGAGCTTTTCCGACTTGGATGATTTGCTCAATATGCCCGATCCAGAAGATGAACTGAAAGTGATATATGAAGTGGTGCACTACAGCAGTCATTACGGGTTACCAACGTTAGAGCGAGTATCTTCTCTGCTTGGTTTATCTGATCAGCAGTTTCAACGCCGTTTGCACAAATTAGGGCTCAACTACTCGACGGTCTCAGGCTATGTATTGAGCAATGTTGCGGCAGGGTTATTGAGCAAACGCGTGAGTATTGATGATATTTCTGTACGCCTTGGTTATACCAATGTGGCGAGTTTCAATCGCATGTTCAAAAAACATCGTGGGCTGACGCCAAAGCAGTACGCGGCGCGCCTAGAAAAATAGCGTGACAAGTCATGTATTAACAAAAAGCCCTCTAGGTTGAGGACTTTGGTTCTTCTATGTTGTTAAGCGCTTATTCTTCTGGACGCCAGCTCAGTGCGCTCGCAACGGCACCAATAGCCACCACGTCTTTTTGTTGATCGCTAAGCTCGGGAAGCATTTGCACTGCGATTGTACCGTTGGTTTGTACCGCAGCAATTTCTTGTGTGCCTTGCTTGAAGCTGTAACCCAATGGAATATCTACCGCCATCATTGAACCAGGGCTTGTGTGCACGGTTTCTACGTTGAAATGCGTGTTGCCAACGCGAACGCTGCCAGTCTCTTTCTTTTCTAGACTGATATCGATCAGTGCCGATTTTGGCTTCATTGCAAACTCACCGACTTTGACACCGTCTTGGGTGATTTGGCATGTGTAAGGGTCGTTTCCACCAAAATCAACACCCATGTAGTTCACTGACATACCACCACCTGTGCAGCTCAGTAACCAGGTTTCGCCGCTGTCTACGCGAGTCACTTCTGCACCCATTGCGCCTTCTTTGAACGAGATGCGATTGAACCAGCTTGAGTTCGAAGCACTGCGCGAGTATTTACCTTTGTACTTACCGGCAAAATCAAATCGACCATCGGCTCCGAATCCCCAAAAATCGCCGTCGGTTTTTACCAACATTTCTGGTTGCGCTTTTACTGCATCAGTACGATCCATGACGGCAAGGCCACCACAGCCAACAAGGATTAGGGGAGAAAGTAGAGTAAGTTTCTTCATGTTTTTCATCGTTTATAGCTTCGTTACGTCTAAAGTTTGGTCGGTGAATTGGATGTTCTGAATGTCGTATAGCTCGTCAGTGCCTGTGCTAGGACACTCAACAGTTACATTCTTCGCTTTGATAACGATACATTCCGCCAGTTTGTGTGGCACGATGTAGGTGTTGATGCCTCCTTCACCGTAAATACTGTTATCTTTGTTGTTGCCTTCGAAGGTGTTGTCTTGATCGTTACCGATGACATTGATTGCTTGGTCGCCAACGATCTTTACCTTTGTGAGCCACTGAGATTTGTAGGTGTATGCTTCTACCAAACCGTCTTTGTTTGGTGCCATACGGAAGGTAGGCACTGTGCCTGGATTCGTCTTCTCCGTGTAGAGTTTGACGCCAGCAGAGTCGATGTTCGCGGTGTATTGCAAATATCCGTGGAATAAGCCGCTAATCCAATCAACCGCTTGCGGGTCTTGGCTTTGCATTTCCTCACGCGTTAAAGCTTGGTAGCCGTCTAGGCCTTGCCCGTTTGCTTTTGCTACACCCATGTAAGCTTCAAAAGCAGCAGCAAAATATTCATGAGAGTAAGAAGGGCCGGTTTGCTTAACACGCTCCGGGTCGAAGTCGTCCGACTCCCAATCTTCCCAGTCTCTTTGTGTAGGACGCCACACGGTGGGCTTGCCAGCTTGCATATCGGAATAGATACTCAGTGCATGTGCTTGAATGCCGTTTTGCAGTGACGAAGTCGACGCGTTAGGCGCAATGCCTTGCGCTTGAACCAAATGTAGAATCTCTTCAAAAGCAGCGTCTCGGTCAGCATGCTCACCCAGATTAGCGCAGTAATCGGCAAAGTTGCTCATGTAATGGCAATCGCCTTCAACGGTCAATTCGCGATACATTAAAGATTGACTGTTCATCAACCAGTTTGGTGTGTCTGCGCTGTTCATTAAGGTTGTTGCAATCGAATCGACAAGTGAATCTAAGTCCTCTTCGCTAAGTGCCATCATGTCTTCCACAAACTTTTCTAAAGAACTGGTATCAAAAGTGTGCGTTAGACCTGAATCAGCAATTGCGTGGTTCAACTTGCCTTGACGAATAAGCTCACTGACGAAAATTTTTGTCAGCATCTCATCATTTTGATCGTCGTTTTTAGTCAACATCAATGTCGCGTCACGTGCTGCTAGTGTCTTAGCGATGCGAGATTTGTCGGTACCGTATTTAGAATTCGGTTGGGTTGTGAGTAGGTGCTGGATAATTTTTGCGGCACGAAAGATTTTTTCATTGTTCACACCATTGTCAACCGCAACAATATGAAATGCATCATCATTGTTGGCTTCAGAAAGCGAGATTTTTACATAGTGGGTGAAGCCAGCATCAGCAGCTACCTTCAACTCAGTAGGAAACGCTGTAGAAACGACATTAGGGATGATAACGGTGCTCAATACTGGGGCTGGTGGCGTAGTCGTTGTCGATGTTTTCGAGCTGGAGTCACTACCACCGCAAGCCGTAAGGCTTACCGCGCACAATATTGCCAAAGGGGATAATTGAGCGAATTTCATTTTTTGTATTACTCACTGACTGAAGGTTCGCCCGAGAATCTATGAGTAACAGGAATTTCTGTCTATATGGGCAAATGAAGTCATAACTGTTGGGAATGAATTCTTGTAAGGTTTTTAATTCGACTAATCTAAAATAATAATGGATTTATGTGTTAAATTTGCATTAAGTTTTAGCTTAAAAATCTTTTTAATCATAATTGTGTGGTTGGTAATTCCATTTCTGGTTTTATTAGCTGTGCGTGTTTTTATAAATGTATGGTTTGTAAGTGTTTGTAAGGCATTTCTTGTAGGAAAAAGTGTCAATAGAGTGGGTTGCACCCTACAAATCGGACGATATACTTCTTCTGTTTTATAGATGGAGTGAATAAATCATGGTTAGCAATAAAATCTTGCTCGTAGAGGATGACTCTGAGATCGCTCGACTAACCAAGATGTATCTAGAAGCAGAAGGCTATCTTGTCACTATTGTTGATGATGGCTTGAATGCGTTAGACAGCATCAAAGCGTTTAAACCTGATTTAGTCTTACTCGATCTTATGCTTCCCGGTAAAGACGGCGCGATGATTTGCCAAGAAGCGCGCGATTTTTATCAGGGCGTTATTATTGTGTTGACGGCAACTGATGATGAAATGAGTGAAGTTAGCCTGCTCAAATTCGGTGCTGACGATTACTTAACCAAGCCGATTAAAGGCAATATCCTTCTCGCTCGCATTGAAGCTGCTCTGCGTCGGTATCGTCGTCAAGTGGACATGGTTGAAACCGTGGAATTAAGCCGTTACGGAATTGACTTGTGTACTCGCCGTTCTAAAGCTTTTTATTTGGAACAAGATATAGACTTAACTGACTCTGAGTTTGAAATACTCGAACTGTTAATGCTTAACGTTGATAAACCTGTCTCGCGGGAATCTTGTTGTCGATTAGCAAGAGGCATCGAGTATTGCATTACTGATCGTTCGATTGATATGCGAATCTCTTCCTTAAGAAAGAAGTTTTCCAAAGCCCATATTCATACTGCTACCATTAAAACTGTCCGTAACCGAGGTTACATGCTGACGGGTAAATAACGATGTTCTCGACGTTTACTCGTTTATACGTAGGTATCATTTCTGGGTTAGCTCTGACGATCACTTTGTTCATTTTTATGGGTGAAGAGTTCATGCGCAAAACGGAAGTGGGGATATTTCTCGAAGACGGTGCTTACTTTGTTGATCAGTACATAGAGCAACGTGGGACAGAAGACTCGCTTTACAAAAACCTCACCGAAAAAGGAAAACAAGATTTCTTTATCTTCGACCTGACTTTGCTTCATGATTGGGATGGCTCAGCACCGTGCCACCATTGCGAATTGTTGTATCACTTACAAGGTATTCCCGTTTATTTGGTTGATGATACGTTGTACGCCGCCGTTTTTCCTCTGCCCAACACATCAGAAAGCTTAGTCTTTAAAGAGAAAGGTGATTTTTTCAGTCCCGATATAGATTGGGACGAGGATTCAGAGATCATCTTCGTCGTAACATTGATTATCGCCGTGATTCTTAGCTTAGGCGTGATGGTTTATATTCCGGTTCGAAAGTTGGAAAATCAGATTCGTCATTTAACTGCGACTCAACAACAGTTTGGCGCGGGAGAACTGAGTAAGCGCGTTGAGCTTAAGGATTTCTCCGCTCCAATACGCGAATTGGCTTGTGGTTTTAATACCATGGCGGAAGACATTGAAAGACAGGTTCGACAGAGTGTGATTTTCACTCAAGCTATTCCTCATGAAGTGCGTACACCATTAAGCCGTATTCAGCTCGCGACCGATTTAGCACGACGTTGTGAGGGGGCGCAGCAAGCTGAATTGCATGATGATATTGAACGGTATGTCGACGTAGTCAACCATCTCACCTCCGATATTGTGATGTTATCTCGATTGAATTCGAATAATCATTTGATGAACGAAACGTATGAGTTGGTGCACTTACCTCAATGGCTAAAACATCGACTGCACTATCATGATTTAGGGGCAGTGCTGTTGTTGGCTGAAGAAGCAAAAGAAGACCCTATGATTGGTTTGCAACCGACGCTAGGAAATTTGGTTATTGATAACTTGCTGCAAAACGCCAAGCGATATGGTGACGGTAATGTGACTGTGACGCTGAGACAGGTTGAGCATTTTTGGATAGTTGATATTGAAGATGATGGGCCTGGTATACCAGAAGAGAAAAGAGAGGAAATATTTTTGCCGTTTTCTCGATTGGATAAAAGCCGTAACGCTGATATCAAAGGATTCGGGTTGGGCCTCGCGATAACAACCAGCGCCGCGAGGCTGCTCCACTGGGATCTTTCTGTTGGAGAAAGTCACTTAGGTGGCGCGCGATTTACCGTGCTTATTCCGACCAGCGATTAGGGTAGGCTTGGCGGTAATCGGGCGATTGAATACCCTCATATAAATCGTTACACGGTTCAAGTGGGCCTACAACCGTTCGGTACGGTAATACGCCAGCCCAAACGGGAATATCCATGTCTTCTGAATCGTCGTTGACGCCAAAATTGCTTATTTTTACCGATGCTTCGGTCAGTGGAATACGCAGTAGCATGGTGGCTTTGAGTTCTTTCTCATTACTCAAACGAACTTCTTCCGTTCTCCCCGGAGCGATCTGTTCGATAAAGTGATTCAGTAACCTGTCTTTCTCTAGGTTATTCTCCACCATCTCAAATTGCCCAAAGACCACGGCACTACGATAATGCGCGCTATGGTGAAACGCACTTCGAGCCAATACCCAACCATCAAACAAAGTAAAGGTAAGGCACGTTTGCACTCCTTGTTTGAGTGAGCGTAACAATCGACTGTTGTTGGCACCATGGATATACAGGTAATCATCGACACGCCATGCCAACATGGGGATGACTACAGGGCCAGACTCGTTTGTTATTGCAATATGAGCGATCAGGCTTTCATCTATGATGGCGTGCAGTTTGCTAACATCAGAGACGGCTTTATGTACGCCTTTCTTAATTTCCGTTCTATTAGTATTGGATAACATTTTCTCTCCTTATTTGCTCCTCAGTCTTTGATTGCAATGTAGCGTTTAACTGGTAGCTTAAAGAGAGCCAGTTTTAACTAATGGATGGATCCAGTTTGTCTTTGATTGATATCGGTGACCTGCATTTAAAAGAAAGTGATGGAACGCGTCAGCAAGCGTTGTTTTTTGCTATCCGCGAGAAGATTGTTCAAGGATTGTGGGCGAAGAATGGCAAGCTACCCTCTACACGAAAACTATCACAAGAGCTTCATCTCAGCAGGAATACCGTGATTTCTGCCTACGAGCAGCTAGTGGCGGAAGGGTATTTGAATAGTCAAAAAGGTTCAGGCTTTTATGTTGCCGTAGAACTGCCGGAGCAGTATTTACCTGAGCCTAGTTCAATCAAGACGGACTCTTCACCGAAAACCAACTTTGACATCAACCGCGCATTTGCTCCGGGGGTGCCTGATTTGGAGGCGTTTCCGATGGCGCAATGGCAAAAGTTACTTGCTCGCCATCTCTCCCGTTCCTGTTTGCTCGGCAATCAAGATATCCAGGGCAGTTGGGCATTACGCTGTGCTTTAGCTGACTACCTTGCATCAAGCCGCTCTGTGAATTGCTCCCCAGAGCGCATCATTATTACCTCTGGGGCGCAGCAGGCGTTGTCGATTGCGACGATGGTTGTTCTCAAGCAAGGTGATAAGGTTCTGATGGAGCAACCGGGCTACGCACAAATGCGTAAGTTGATTCAATTTCAGCAGTATCAATTTGAGCCTTTGTTCGTACGAGAGAAACTAGGTTTTGATGTGGAAGCGGTGACCACAAGTGATGCCGATGCGCTGTATATCACCCCAAGTAATCAATATCCGATGGGCACCACACTCAATACCGAGCAAAGAGGAAAGATCATCAACTGGGCAGTTGAGCAATCACGTTGGATCATCGAGGACGATTATGACAGCGAATTCCAGTTTGCTCATCGCCCCTATACCAGCCTACAAGGGCTAGCGGCTCAAATGGGTCGAGATGATCGCGTGTTGTATGTGGGTTCTTTCAGTAAAGTGATGTTTAACGGATTGCGGCTTGGCTACCTTGTGGTTCCTGAACGTTTAGTGGAACAATGTTTGGTGGTTAAAGATGCGTTAAGTGGTGATTCACCTACGCACGCACAAGAAGCGTTGGCAGATTTTATCACTGAAGGTGGGTTATTGCGTCATATCCGAAAAATGCGCCGACTGTACAAAATTAAGCATGAACAAATGTGTTTGGGGGTTGAAAAGCACTTTGGCGATAGAGTTGCGGTGATCAGTCAGGCTGCTGGTCTCCATATTACTTTAAAGTGGCAGCAGGGAATTGATGAACATGAATGGACGCAGCGCGCTCAGTCAAAAGGTATTGTGCTGCGTCCGATGAGTTTTTATGAGCATTCAGGTTTTAGAACGCGAGATTGGCAAGGCGCTGTACTAGGCTATGGCAATGTCGCGTTAGTAGATATTGATGCGTTGGTTGAGCAACTCTCTCAGTTGTTTGAATAAGGAGTAGGGTCTTATTCAGTTACCCGTCTAGTGTGCTTTTTTCGCCATTGCCTCCACGGTAAAGAGAGCACGGCAAAAATAGTAACGGCGTAGAGCATAGACCAACCCAAACAAATGAATACTGCTGTACACAGTACAAGAGAAATTCCCGCGAGGATCTTTCCCCAACCTTGTAGCAATTTGTAAGCAGCAAGCATTGCCAATAGATAGACCAGAACAAAAATACCATTCGCGAGTTTGAGGAAAAACTCCAGATCTAAACCAGATAGTGACCCAATAACGCACGAAACTAGCAAAATAACACCAACAACGAGAGTGGCATTTGCTGGAACGCCTCGAACCGACACTCTCGCGATAGCGCTGGTTGGCTTGTGTTCTCTTGCTTGCGCCCATACCATTCGAGAAAGGCTTTGCGTATAAAGGTTTACGCTGGCAAAGCATGCAGAAAAGCCAACCACGCTGATTATCCATTTAGCGTTTTCACCAAATAGGTGGGCGCTCAGCCAAGGGATCGATGCACTATCGAATTGGGCATTGCCGTAAGCACCAAATTTTAGAATGACGACCGAACATGCCCAGTAAGTGATTCCTGCAACAAAACAACCAACGATGATGGCAATCGGGAAGTCCCGTTGTGGGTTCTTAAACTCTTCGCCCATATGAGCAAAAGCTTCTATTCCAACAAAACACCAGAACATCACGCCCAAAGCCGCTGCAATCGACCAAGTTGAATCCATCGTAATGACAGGCATGGTTAAATCGGCAGAACCAACATCGCCTTTCCACAGAAATGCACCGACCAGAGCAAAAATGCTCAGTGCGATAATGGTTTGTAAGCGACCAGAAGATTTTGTGCCGAGCAAGTTGACCACCATTAACAGAGCGACCGTGAGAATTTGAGCGAAAAGGTGATTACTAATGGACTCTGGTAACAGTTGTTGTAAAAAGCCTGCAGCAAGTGCGACAGCAGCAGGCACACCAACAGGAATAACGCTAACGAACAACCACGCCACGCTGCTTTCTAGCTTACTATTAAAGGCTTTACGGACGAAAAATGCTGTACCACCAGCACTTGGATAGCGTTTGCCTAACTGAGCGAAGGTAAGCGCGATAGGGCAAATGGCAATGAATAAAATAATCCAAGCCCAAAGTGAGAAGTGACCTGCAATGCCAGCGGCAATCGCTGGGATCATAAATAGACCCGTGCCCATTAAGGTAGTTGAGAGCTGACCGATTCCGGATATCAGCGTAATGTCTTTTTTGAGTTGTTCCATAACGACCTCTGAACGTCTAGGTAATGCGAGCCACAAGCATATCTAAATTCTGCACAGCAAAATGATGTTGTCGACCGTCAAAATGACGGTTGTTTTGCCGATAAACCGCAAATTGTCGGTTTTCAATAAGTTGTAATTGAGTAGAATGGCAAAATTAAGGAAAGCTTGGTGATGTTATGGACAAATTTGATCATCAGATCATAGACCTATTACGGCAGAACGCCCGTCTCTCTATTACTGAAATCTCAGAGCAAGTTAGCCTGTCACGTTCAGCTGTGACAGCTCGGATCAAAAAGCTTGAAAATGACCAAGTCATCCTTGGCTATCATGCCGATATTGCGATATCTAAAGAGTCGACGATTTGTGCTTACATGGCACTCAAATTTGATACCTCCGCTTCTAGCCATCATTGCGACAATTACGCTAATGACCTGTATAAAATCGATGGTGTTAAATGGTGTCACGCTATTAGTGGTGAAACCGATATGATGCTGTTTGTCGAAGTGCCTAATATCGCGCGTCTCAACGAGATTCGAGATTATATCCAAAGCTATCCAGAGCTTCGTAACGTGATGACACATACCGTGTTAACGGAGTTTTTCAATACCACAGGGAGTAAGTTTGTAAAATGAACGAAAAAGACATCGTCCTCAATTTTTGGAACGTAATGGCAAGCAATGACTTCTATGCGGCGGCAGAGTGTTTGTCAGCTGACTGCGCCGTGATTTGGCCATTAACTAAAGAAGTGATTCGAGGTAGAAAAAACTTTGCAGAGCTCAATTCAGCTTATCCTGCGGACGGGAAATGGACCTTTACTATCGAACGCATCGTGGCTGATGCTGATCAAGTCGTTACCGATGTAATCGTTAGTGATGGTGTACGTTCGGATAGGGTAATTACTTTTCATACTGTCCGTGATGGCCTGATTTGCAAACAAGTGGAATACTGGCCGGAAGATTACGCCGCGGCAGATTGGCGTGCTCAATGGGTTGAGCGTGCTGAATAACATCAACCTGAATCTACTGCGCTCTTTACATGTCCTACTTGAAGAGTGCCATGTGAGCAGAACTGCTGAGCGTTTGTACATCACCCAATCGGCGGTAAGCCGTCAATTAGCGCAGTTACGTGAATTGTGCGGTGACCCTTTATTGGTTCGACAGGGTAACCAACTGATCCCAACACCAAGAGCATTGCTTCTAAAAGAGAAGTTAGATGACTTGTTAGCGGAATTCGATCACCTTCTCGATGACAAGCCTTTTGAACCTGAGGATTGGAAAGCGGAGTTAGTATTTGCATCGAGTGATTATGTCGCCCAATACGTCCTCCCTGATATTGCCTCTCATCTGAGTGGCTTTGCTCCTCATTTAGATATGGCGTACCGACTGTGGCAGCCAGATTTTCTAGATAAGCTTCATGAAACTGGTATTCATATCGCGTCTTCCATGTATCCAGAGAAGCCTCAGGGCGTATCCAGTGTGAAGATTGGTGAAGACTCATCAGTTTGTTTGATGAAAGCTTCTCACCCGTTAGCAAAGCAAGACAGCATCAGTGTTGAAGATTTAATTTCTTACTCCCACATTAAAGTCACAGGTGGTGGGGACAAAGATTCGTACACCGATTTAGCATTAAGAGAGCTAGGTCATATGCGTCATATTACGTTCAAAGTGCCTTTCTTCTCTGCTGCCATCAATCGCTTAGTTTCTAGTGAACATCTGATGGTGGTTCCTGAGCATATTGCGGTCAATCTTGCGAAGCATTGGGACTTGGCCCATAAAGCACTGCCTCTCGAAACGCCTATTCATCAGTATTGGTTAATGTGGCATCCAAAATACGATACGGATCCGGCGCATAGATGGGTGCGGGAAGAGATTCGTTCGGTCATGCAGATTTCAGAATATTCCATTCGATAATAAATGCATTATTTAGTTATGATTTGAAATCATGGTTAGTATGAAAAACTTTGATTTCTAATTATACCTGTTCCGTTGATAGATTAGCGTCAAAGAGGGGAGATTCTTATGACACTAACAGTTTGGTTATCACTTTTTACCGTGTGTTTATTAGGGGCAATGTCGCCAGGTCCAAGTTTAGCGATTGTTGCTAAGCACTCGTTAGCTGGTGGCCGCGTGAATGGTTTGGCTACCGCATGGGCGCACGCGTTTGGTATTGGTATTTATGCGTTCATTACCTTGATAGGTTTGGCAGTGGTACTTCAACAAAGCCCATTGCTATTTAAGACAATCAGTTTGGCAGGTGCTGCTTACTTGGCGTATCTCGGTTTCAATGCTTTACGCTCAAAAGGTGGTGTAGCAGCGAAGCTAGAATCTGGTGAAGAGACGACGGTTTTACAATCGGCGCGAGAAGGTTTTCTTATTTCGATTCTAAGCCCGAAAATCGCACTGTTCTTTATTGCATTGTTCAGCCAATTTGTTGCACTAGGTAATGATCTAAGCAACCAAATGATCATCGTCGCGACGCCATTTGTTGTCGATGGTTTGTGGTATACCTTTATTACCTTGGTGTTGTCTAACTCGCGCGTTGTGGACCGTATTCGCTCAAAGGCAGTATTGATTGACCGACTATCCGGCATCGTTTTAATGCTATTGGCGGTGCGAGTGGTTGTGACGATTTAATTAAGCTGAACGCATTGTTTAAAAAGCAGAAAGGCTACCGCGATGGTAGCCTTTCTTGTATATGGCAGACAAAAAAACATCCTAACTCTTAACGAGATAGGGTGTCAGCAAAGAAGGTTGCTCAGGAACATAGGGGGAGTGTGGAACCTTCAGAAACGCTAGCGACGAACTTCTTCAAACTCGCCTTCAATCGCGTCGGATTTGCCCGTATTGAATTCATATTCTTCATGCATTTCTTGCTGCATTTGCTTCACGCGCTTTTCAATACGTTTACCAGTGATCAGGGCTGCGATGGTCAAAGGAATCGCCATGATTAGGCTAAATACCAAAGTAAAAAAGCCAGTAATCAGTGCTAGTGCAGTAACGATAATTCGATTCATAATCATGACCTCTCTTTCAATCTATGGGTTCATATTAGTGCTCTGAACATGAACGAAACATGAATATAGCGTTCAAGTTGGTTAATTAATGTCTGAGGAATGTCAAAGAGTCTTAAAAACGAAAAAACGCCTGAGGTCATCAGGCGTATAAACGGGGAAGAGCTATTAGTAATGCGCGGGGCGCTTATTATTAAAAACAAATGCTGCGGTGCTACTCGTTACCTATTGTGGTTAACGTTGTGGAGCAAGGTTTCACCTTATCGAGGGAATGTTTGGTAACGAACACCCATCATTTGTTCCATACAGTGCACAACTTGGCAGCTGTAACCGAATTCGTTGTCGTACCAGATGTACAATACACAACGCTTGTCTTGTGCGATGGTCGCTTGTCCGTCCACCACTCCTGCGTGACGAGATCCAACTAGGTCGCTTGATACGATTTCTGTCGAATCTGTGTAATCTATTTGAGCAGAAAGCTCTGAGTTTAACGCCATTTCACGCAGGTAGTCGTTCAGTGAATCACGGTCTACATCTTCACCTAAGTTTAGGTTTGCAACAGCCATTGATACATTTGGAGTAGGGACGCGAATCGAGTTTCCAGATAACTTACCAGCTAGTTCAGGCAGTGCTTTTGCGACGGCTTTCGCAGCACCTGTTGAAGTGAGAACCATGTTCAAAGAGGCACTGCGACCACGACGATCGCCAGAGTGGAAGTTGTCGATGAGGTTTTGGTCGTTGGTATAAGAGTGTACCGTTTCAATATGACCCGAAAGAACACCATACTTGTCATTTAACGCTTTAAGGACCGGTGTAATGGCGTTGGTTGTACAACTCGCCGCAGAGATGATGGTGTCATCTTCTTGAATCACAGATTCATTCACACCAAATACGACGTTCTTGATTTCACCTTTACCTGGCGCAGTAAGCAGCACCTTTTCTGCCCCGCTACATGCTAGGTGTTGGCTTAGTCCCTCTGCATCACGCCAAACACCGGTGTTATCAACAACAAGTGCATCGTTAATACCGTAAACCGAGTAGTCCACATCACTTGGGTTGTTTGCGTATATGATTTGAATGTAGTTGCCGTTGATGATGAGGGCTTTGCGGTCTTCATCGATAACGATGCTGCCATTGAATTGACCGTGTACAGAGTCACGGCGCAATAGGCTCGCACGTTTTTCAAGGTCGCCTTTTTTACCGCCACGAACCACAATCGCACGCAAACGAAGCGGGTAACCTGGGCCGCTCTTTTCAATCAAGAGGCGAGTCAATAGGCGACCAATGCGACCGAAACCATAAAGAACCACATCACGAGCCGCTAAAGAAGAATCAGCATCACGGGCACCGTGCAAAGCTGTGTGCAAGAAGTCGTTTAGGGCAGAGGTGTCTTCGTGATCTTTCCAGTACATACCAGCAAGCTGGCCAACATCAACACGGCAAGATGAGATGCTCATTTCGCACAACGCTTGAATGATCGGCATGGTTTGTTCAAGAGATAGAGGACTTCCAGTGTAACGTCTTGCAATGCGGTGAGTTTTGAGAATGTCGATGGTGGTGGCGTTGATAAGTGTCTTACCAAAAAGAACTACTTCAATTCCTTTTTGACGATATAGCTTACCAATAAGAGGGGAAATAGATTCAGCAATCGTTTGGCTTGTTTGCCAGTCTTGGAGATATTTCTCTGGACTCATTGTTGTTTCGGACCTTTCACGTTTTGGGGGCTGACCTTACTTTCAGCTGTTACCTCAACGGTAGAGCGTAAAGTGAGGGTGTTATGTAATTGGGTTGTAATAATTATGTGTGCGGATTGTACGGGCGGAGGTCTTATTCTGCTAGGAAAAATAAATCCAGCTTAAAGTGTGGCAAATCGTCTTTTGATTAGTTGATTAATGTGACTAAGGCAGGGTTTTATGGGGATTGACTTTTTACAAATATGAAACTTAATTCGTGATTATAAAGGATCATCTCAAATAGAAAGGTTGCAACAATGATAGTTACCATTTGGAATTTGTGATGTTTGTATTCTTTAACACGAAAATGGTAAACGTCTTATCAACTTTTTAATGACCGTCTAGGGTTCACCAATGGTCTATGTCGATTTAACCAAATCTGTTTAAAAATGATGCTGCAAAATTTTGCAAGCAGTCACACTTTTTGTTCGGTTAACCTTGGTGCAACAAAGGGCGCTAAGTGTTGTTTTTGCCTATTTGAGCAGATAAGCGAAGCAAAAGCGCCAATAAAACGCTTCGCATAAGTTCATATTCAATCTATGAAAGTAGTCTAGTATTAATTCGAGGGCCTTTTCTTAACTCGGGCGAACGGATGATAAAACTTTCTATAAAATTACGTTTAGCTCTACTCGCACTGTTACCTGCGGTGGTTATTTCTGTGTTCGCCGTTCACCAATTTTCTATTAACTCTCAACGAGTAGCCAGACTCAACCAAACCGTCAGTAATATTCAAGGCTTGAAGTTGATTTCTGAAGCATCCCACTTTGTGTATGAGATGGAGAAAGAACGTCATCAATATGGAGAAGAGCAACCTCTTCCGATCGAAGTCAAAGTTCAACGAGACAAAGCCCTCGCGATTTACGACAAGTTCATGCAAAACAGTCACACAGCGGAATATTCCAATGATTTAAAGCAAGCCATGCTAGATGTGATCTCCGGCGACATAAAGGACAGTGTGGATGCAGGAGATTGGTCATTTCGACTATTACAGGAGATGTCTGAGGCATTGGTTCAGCATTACCATCTATTTGACAGTGACGAAGCGCATTGGATGCAAGACTTCATTGCTTACCTCGCACAGCTTTCTTATTGGACGCAAAAAGAGGCGTGGCTGACCTATCGCTTGGTGTTAGAGCCGGAGAGTAAGCCCAATCAAGGCATGTTTTTCCAATCAATTGAGCGGCAGCAGCAAAGTTTGGAAGGGTTCATAAAGCTGGGGGCTTCAAATGAGCAAGTTGAGAAACTACTGGGCCTGTACACATCGCCGCGCTATCTTTCTAGCATTGAAGCTCGTGGGCGTTTGATGGCAGGTGAGTTATCGCAATCGGATTATGTAACTTACCTTAGAGACCTTGACCACCGCGTACAACGCTTACAAGTAATGACGGCAGGGTTCACTCAACAAGTCGAGAGTGCATTGTTAGTACAAGTCAGTTCGCAAAAACAAAGCATCACGCTGATGACGTCGGGAGTCATGGTCATCATCGTCTTATTGTGTTGGCTGGGGTTTGGTACTTGGTATCGAGTGCACAGCAAACTGGACTCTATCATTCACTCTCTCAACACGCTCATCCATGAACACGTTAAAGGGGAGAAAGTGGCCGTTGATGGTAATGATGAGTTCACCATTTTCGCGCAGCAAGTCAATCGTATGATGGAAGAGCAAAACCGACAGACAGAAGAGATTCTAAAAACCAAAGAGTCAGCTATCTCGGCTAACAGAGCAAAGTCAGTTTTCCTTGCCAGCATGTCCCATGAAATACGAACCCCATTGAATGGCATTATTGGGATGACGGAGATTCTGTCCCAAAGTGACCTTTCAGTTCATCAGAAAGAAGTCTTAACCGATATCGATACTTCGTCTCATACGTTGCTGACTCTTCTAAACGACATTCTCGATTTATCGAAAATTGAATCTGGTCACTTACAGCTTTCCTTAATCGAGACTGACATTCGCGAGGTCGTTTATCAGTCAATGATTTTGTTTCAATCTAAAGCAACGTCCAAGCAACTGGAACTAAACATTAACCTGGATGAACGTATTCCTCCACGCATTATGGTCGACGATCACCGCATCAAACAGATCATCATGAACCTAGTCTCGAATGCGGTGAAGTTTACTCATGAAGGGCACATTTCTGTCGATGTTGATTACCAAGAATCGACGACGCAAAAGAGCGTTTTCTTAACGTTTAGAGTGACAGATACAGGGATAGGCATTGAGCGAGACAAACTGAATACCATCTTCGAACCTTTTACCCAAGAAGATGAAGGCATCTCGCGTCAGTTTGGTGGTACTGGATTAGGCTTAGCGATTTGTCGTCAATTGGTTGCCATGATGGGCGGCAAATTAACCGCGACATCATCGAAAGGGATAGGAACCCATTTCGAATTCTCAATCGAGGTAGAAGTGCTACCAATTGTTGGTTGGCGTTCAGAATTAATTCGAACGGGCATACTCATCACAGACCAATACCCTTACACCGACCAAATCGTTAAAGAATGCCGTTTAGCAGGAATACAACTTTCAGAGGTTAAGCGCATTGATGATTTGACCTTTTCTTCAAGAGAAGCCGAAGTCATTTTTTACTGCCATGATGGTAAAAGTACATTGGACTCGGCCATCGATGAACTAGAGAAATATGTCGATGTGAGTCGAATCATTGTTTGTCAGCATCATCTCGCTACGACCTATACCAACTCAGAGCGCATTCATGCGGTGTTGACTCAACCCTTCCTTGGTAATCGCTTCAGACATGCCATTGATGAGCTTGCTCAAGTCGAACAGAATAATAAAAGTTACGACGTCACGGCGTCAGCTGTCATTCATAACATTAACCAATCTCGAACTCATCGCCGGATATTGATTGCAGAAGACAATTTGATGAACCAAAAGATTGCCAGTTTCTTTCTTGATAAAGCGGGCTACGATTATTTAATTGCCAGTAATGGACAAGAAGCATTAGAAGCCATTACAAAAGGAGAGCAATTTGATGCGATTCTGATGGATTGCATGATGCCTGTGATGGATGGCTTAACCGCCACAAAAGAGATACGTCGTTGGGAAAAAGAAGTGGGCAGCGATAAGATCACCATTATCGCTTTGACCGCGAGCGTACTAGAGGAAGACATTCAGAACTGCTTTGCGGCGGGGATGGATGCATACTTACCGAAACCTTACAAATCGAACCAACTATTTGAGTTGTTTAATGAACTAAAGCTTGCTTAAATCGCTCTGATGGGCCCTATGGCTACCGAACGATAATGAAAAAAGGAAGTAACATGTTCAAACTTGCTGTTATTGGAACTAACTGGATCTCCCAACAATTTGTTGAAGCGGCCATTCAAAGTAAAGAATTTTGCCTACAAGCGGTGTATTCACGTGATATTGATAAGGCACGTTCGTTTGGTGAACCTTATAGCGCAGCGTCTTATTACGATAGTTTAGAATCCTTAAGTAAAGACTCAGATATCGATGCGGTCTACATTGCTAGCCCTAACTCTTTTCATGCGCCTCAAGCTATTCAAATGCTAAACGCTGGTAAGCATGTCATTTGTGAAAAGCCCATGGCGTCTAACTATCCTTTGACACAAGCCATGTTTAAGGCTGCAGAAGCAAATGGCGTGGTGCTGTTCGAGGCCTTCATGTCGCCATACACACCAAACTTCCAAGTGTTGAAAGACAGCTTACCGACGATTGCCCCTATTCGTCATGCAACGATTAGCTACTGCCAATACTCCTCTCGTTACCAGAAATACCTAAACGGTGAAAACCCAAATACCTTCAACCCAGAGTTCTCTAATGGCTCAATCATGGACATTGGTTATTACTGTGTTGGTTCTGCGATTGAACTGTTTGGTGAGCCGAATAGTGTTCAAGCAAGTGCTCACATCTTATCATCAGGCGTAGATGGTTGTGGCAGCGTAACACTGGCGTACGATGGCTTTAATGTGAACCTATTACACTCTAAGGTGAGTGATTCACTCATTCCAAGTGAATTTCAAGGTGAGCGGGGTAGTGTGATTGTCGATATGATTGCGACAGGTCGTGGTGTTGAACGCATTCCGCGCGGTGAAGATAAAGAAGCCCTAACGCTGCCGCAAGAAGAGAACCACATGTTCTATGAAGCTCAAGCCTTTGCTAAACAACTTAAACTGGGTGTGATGGATGATCAAATGAAGCAGCGTTCATTGACCGTTGCAAAAGTACTGACCGAAGTAAGAAGGCAAACTGGCGTGGTTTTCCCTGCTGATAAGATGTCTTTACTTAGTTGAGGTTAGTTCGTTCAACTTCTCGTTTTTAAAACAACAAAGCCCTCGCCGTTGAAGTGAGGGCTTTGTTTTTCGGCGTTACTCGAAAGCGTCGTTACATTGAGACTTGTTGAGCTGAGAGCTTATTAATGGTTTTTTGGTACGTAATATAAGCCGCGATTCCAGCCATAAGGTTACCAATACAAGCGCCAATCAGTAGACCTTGAATGCCTCCCACCTGAGCCCCTACCCATAGACACGGTAGGAAGAACAAAAACAGGCGCAGGGCTGAGATGGTTAGTGCGGTATAAGATTTCCCCAGTGCGTTACAAATCGACACCATCAACATGCACACCCCAAGTGAACCTAAACTGATTGGGACAATCATCAAGTGCATGTGCAAGACTTGTTCTACTTGAGTATCACTTGTCATAAGTAAGGCGAGTGGGTTAGCTGCGGCAAAGGTTACTAGCGCAATCAACAACTGGAAACCAAGGATGAACTTAACGGCAATAGACACCAATGCGCGAATGTCGGTGTAGTTTTTCGCACCTAATAAGCGTCCGACCATCGGCGGCATTGACATGGTTAACGCCAATACCGATACAATCGCAAAAAATTCATAGCGCGAGCCCAAAGCCCAAGATGCAACTGCCGCCGTACCAAAGCCTGCAAGTAGCTTGGTCGCTAACATAGATGATAGAGGTGGTAGAAGCTGGCTGATCATCGCTGGGCCCATGATATTACCGATGGACGTGATGCTCTTAACCACATTCAAATCCTGCCACTGGAAGGTTGCCCAATGGTTTTTTTGAACACGAGGAGCGACGACCAATATACCGAAACCAAAGGCGATGACGGTGGCAATTGCTGCGCCGTTAATCCCCAAACCAAACGTGAAGATAAACAACGGATCGAGCACTAAGTTCACGCCGCTGGTGACCATCATCATGGTGCCAGGTAGCATGGTGTTGCCATTTGCGCGGCAGATACTGTAGTAGAAATACAGCACCGCACCTACCCAAGAACTCAACAGCCACCAAGGCCAGTAACTGTCGATAATTGGCATTACGGTATCAGGTGCGCTCAACAGTGAGAGAATAGGGTAGCGCAACAACCAAATGAGCAAGCCGAATACTGCTACGCCCACCGATCCGATCATTAAAACCAGACCGCCTAATTGCTTTGCATAGCGGGTATCGTTTGCGCCTAATGCTTTTGAAATTACAGCGGTTGTTGCAATGCCAAGGCCGACTTGAATACCGATAACCACCATTTGAAGTGGTAGAGTAAAGCCCTGTGCAGCGAGAGGCAGCACACCTAGTTGGCCTATGAAGGCGCTGTCGACTAGCTGAAAGCTCATCAACGACAACACACCAAAGAGCATTGGCCATGTCATCGTAAACAGTTGTTTTGCTAGCGTCGGTTGTGCGGTAGAAGAAGTTAAAGGCATAGGAACGTTGAATGTTTTTGGAACTGAAGTTGATTTTATTGTACACAGTGTACAACAAAGAGACAAAAAGAAACCCCGAGCAAGTTATCCCTGCTCGGGGTTGAATTCTGAAACTAATTCGACTTATTTTTTGCCGCTAGTTTGCTTGTCTTCTTCAGTCAGTTCGCGGATACGACGGCTGATGTCACGACGTGCTTTAGAGATTTCTGCACTCTTGATGATGTGATCGTCAACGCGGTCTTCGTAATCAGCTTTCATGTTTTTGATGATCGCTACGATTTCGTCGTGAGTCATTTCAGGTTTGATGTAGTCTAGTAGGTTCTCTAGAAGGTCTACACGCTTACGGTTATCACGAACTTTTTTCTCGTTATCAAGCAGCTCACGTTTTAGTTTGTTTTTACGACGAGCTTGGTTCACGATTTCAAATACGCTACTCATGGTTCCCTTTCCTAATTTGTGAATATCTGACTCGATTAAAGCACAACATCTCGTGGCATAACAGTCTTTAGATCAAACGTGGCGTAGGGTTGAACATTTATCCACCAATTCTGATGTGTTGTTAACACTCGTTACTGAAAAGCTTGGATTATCGTTCACTGAAATGCACCGACTCGTTGTCATAGGAGTTTTGACGCTATATTATCAGCTTTATTAAAGACAATATGATGAAGCTCGAAATGAACTCTGGTAATACTGCGGAGCAAGTCGAAAGCCAAGAAATGGAATCAACCACCGACTCATTGGCAGATAAACTTAAAGCGGCTTACGTTACAGCAAGAACACAACTCGAAATCACAGAAGTCGAACTCAACCGTTCGAAGATAATGATGGTTGATGAGAATGGAAAGATGACCAAAGTGTCGATCTTATCAGAGCATTAAGACCTACCCCGAATCGCAAAGGGTGTCAGGTCCATACGCTATGCTTTAGCCTGATACCCAAATTCAAATGCAAAAATAATAAGGAAATGCATTATGAAAGTTGAGCTAACGGCAATTGAAGCACGAGTAATTGGTTGCTTGATCGAAAAAGAAGTGACTACCCCCGACCAATACCCTCTCAGCCTTAACGCGCTAACGAATGCGTGCAATCAAAAAAGTAACCGCGAGCCGGTTATGTCTTTATCTGAAGCTGACGTTTTAGATGCAGTGGATGCGCTCATTGAGCGTCGACTTGTAAGTGATGAAAGCAGTTTTAACAGTCGAGTGAGTAAGTATCAGCATCGATTCTGTAATACAGAGTTCGGCGATTTACAGCTTAGCGTACAAGAGAAAGGCATCGTGTGTTGCATGCTGTTACGTGGTGCTCAAACGCCGGGTGAGATCCGTACGCGAACAAACCGTCTTGCTACTTTCAATGATGTTAAAGAAGTTGAAAACGCACTTGAGCTTTTAGCTGGTGAAGAAAGAGGCCCGCTTGTTGTAAAACTTCCTCGTGAGGCAGGTAAACGTGAGTCTCGTTACATGCACCTATTCTGTGGTGAAGTTGACATGAGCGAACTGGCCGTAGCGTTATCTGCTCCTTCTTCTGCCGGTGCCGAGCGCATTGCTCAGCTAGAACAAGAAGTAGTGCAACTTCGTGAAGAATTAGAAGCACTAAAAGAACAGGTCGCGTCGCTGCTTTCATGAGTGACATTGCCGAGCAAAGCTGGAGTGTGTATCTGATCCGAAACAACCGCGATGCACTGTATTGTGGTGTGACGAATGATGTACAGCGACGCTTTAAACAGCATCAAACGGGAAAAGGTGCGAAAGCACTGAAAGGGAAGGGGCCACTGACTTTGGAGTGGTCATCTTGTTTTGAAAGTAAAAGTGTTGCGATGAAAGCGGAATATTTCATCAAACAACTGACCAAAACAAAGAAAGAGCAATTGGTAGAAGAAGTCGCGAAGATCAACGTCGATGACAATCAAACGCTTTCTTTTCAAATGCGGTAAGTCAAACGTGCACGGAAAAATAAGAGCAAAAATAACGCCATTCAAACGCGATGTTGAATGAGCCAGAAAATGCAAAACTGTGCTGCTAATCCAAGGTTTGATACCTCAAGCAAACACTTCTTTTTCAAAAAGACAAACCGCCTTCAAATGGCGGTTTATTTTTGACGGGGGTGGGTATCATTTCCGTCGGTAGTAACACATAATACGGTAATGCCCCGCAAGGCTTAATAGAAACATTTATAGAGACCCAAGCATCTGAAGTTACTTGGGTATACAAGCGGGCTTTTATGGATATGTGCAAATAGGGTAAAGGATGACTCGGCTAGGTAATAAAATAGAGCAGCGACATGCTCCATAAAAAACTATAAGAGCAACACATGAAAAAAGCGGTACTACTTTCTCTGATTTCTATGATCGGTTTTTCACCGATTTCACATGCGACACAAGTGCTTAATGGCTATTGGGCATACCAAGATTTTCTTGATGAGTTTCCTGAGCAAAGAAAGCTGACCAATGCCTTAGCAGAAGCCGTTCGCGAACGTCCTGTGCCATTCTCTAAAACCAGAACACGTCCACTTAAAATATCCGTCGTATATCCGGGTCAACAAGTGTCAGATTACTGGGTACGAAACATTGCTGCTTTTGAAAAGCGTTTAGATAAGTTGAATATTAACTATCAAATTAACCAAGTGTTTACGCGTCCGAATGCCGATATAAAGCAACAGAGTTTGTCTTTAATGGAAGCATTAAAAAGTAAATCTGATTACTTAATCTTCACTCTGGATACCACCAGACATCGTAAATTTGTTGAACATGTATTGGATTCAACAAATACCAAGCTGATTTTACAAAATATCACTACGCCAGTACGAGAGTGGGACAAACATCAGCCGTTTTTATATGTTGGGTTTGACCATGCAGAAGGCAGTCGAGAATTAGCAACGGAATTCGGAAAGTACTTCCCAAAACACACTTATTACAGCGTGCTTTATTTTTCTGAGGGTTACATTAGTGACGTAAGAGGTGATACTTTTATTCACCAAGTTAACCGTGATAATAACTTTGAGCTACAATCAGCCTACTATACAAAAGCAACAAAGCAGTCTGGTTATGATGCTGCGAAAGCGAGTTTAGCCAAATACCCAGATGTTGATTTTATTTATGCTTGCTCTACTGATGTGGCGTTGGGTGCGGTTGATGCACTTTCTGAATTGGGAAGAGAAGACATTATGATTAACGGATGGGGTGGGGGCTCTGCCGAGTTAGACGCCATCCAAAAAGGCGATCTCGACATTACTGTCATGCGTATGAATGACGACACCGGGATTGCGATGGCAGAAGCCATTAAGTGGGACTTGGAAGGAAAGCCGGTACCTACCGTGTATTCCGGTGATTTTGAAATTGTCACGAAAGCGGATTCACCGGAAAGAATCGAAGCGCTTAAGAAGCGTGCATTTAGATACTCAGATAATTGATGACAATACGTTCAAACGCCAAAAAGCGTCGCTCTCTTGCGACGCTCATTACAAAGATCATCATTCTTGTTCTCGCCCCGATCATTCTCGGGATTTTTATTCAGAGCTATTACTTCTCTAAACAGATCATTTGGCAAGAAGTAGACAGGACCAAGCAACAAACTTCTGCTCTGATACACAACATTTTCGATAGCCATTTCGCGGCGATTCAAATCCATCACGATAGCAATACAAAAAGTGAAGTGATTCGTAATTTTTACGTTGACAGAAATACAGATGCGTTGAATTACTTCTTCCTCAGTATTGACCAAAGCGATCCTGCTCATACACCAGAATTTCGTTTTCTGACTGACCATAAAGGCATCATTTGGGATGATGGCAACGCACACTTTTATGGCGTGAACGATCTTATCCTTGATAGTCTCGCCAATCGCGTCACGTTCAGTAATAACTGGTATTACGTTAATGTGATGACCTCGATTGGTTCTCGACATATGTTGCTTCGCCGTGTACCTGTAATAGCCCCGCCGACCGGAGAGGTTTTGGGTTTCTCCTTTAATGTTGTTGTGTTAGATAACAATTTCGCACTAATGGAAAAACTCAAAAGCGAGAGTAACGTGGATAATGTCGTAATGGTTGCCAACAATGTCCCGCTAGCAAACTCTCTCATAGGAGATGAAGCATACAGTGTTGCAGACGTATTGCAGCGTAAAGGATCACAAAAGAAACTCGATAAGCTGCTCGTCATAGAAACTCCGATTGAAGTTAATGCGGTGACGACAGAATTGTGTTTGCTCACGGCGCAAGATAATCACAGTGTCGTGACGCTGCAAATCCAGCACCTTTTAGCCATGCTGGCTTCGATTGTTGGCATGATTATGATTGCGTTGCTGACCAAGGAATGGATTGAGAGTAAAGTCTCGGCTCAACTGGAATCATTGATGTCTTACACGCGTTCCGCGCGTGAGGAAAAAGGGTTTGAACGATTTAACGGTTCAAATATTGAAGAGTTTGATCATATAGGATCAACGCTGGAAAGCACCTTTGAAGAGCTAGAAGCGCAGAAGAAGTCTTTCCGAGATCTGTTTAATTTTGCGTTATCGCCAATCATGGTTTGGTCGGAAGAAAGTATCTTGATTCAGATGAACCCAGCAGCACGCAAAGAGTTGGTGATAGATGACGATCATGAAACCATGCATCCGGTCTTCCAAGGTTTCAAAGAGAAACTGACCCCACACCTGAAAATGGCTGCTCAAGGAGCGACATTGACAGGGGTTAACGTACCTATTGGCAACAAGATATACCGTTGGAATTTATCGCCAATTCGAGTTGATGGTGACATCAGCGGTATTATCGTTCAGGGTCAAGATATCACGACCCTCATCGAAGCCGAAAAGCAGAGTAACATTGCACGGCGTGAGGCAGAAAAGTCCGCGCAAGCTCGTGCTGATTTTCTCGCAAAGATGAGCCATGAAATTCGAACGCCGATTAACGGTATTTTGGGTGTCGCACAGTTATTAAAAGACACGGTGGAAACCGAAGAACAGAAGAATCAAATCGATGTGCTTTGCCATAGTGGTGAGCATTTATTGGCAGTTTTGAATGATATCTTAGACTTTTCCAAGATTGAGCAAGGTAAGTTCAATATTCAAAAGCACCCGTTTTCGTTTAATGACACCATTCGCACGCTAGACAACATCTATCGTCCAATTTGTAATAACAAGAGCGTTGAACTCATCATTGAGAACAAGCTCGATCAAGATGTCGAAATCTTTACTGATCAAGTTCGACTCAATCAGATTTTGTTTAACTTAGTCAGTAATGCGGTGAAGTTCACGCCATCCGGAAGTGTTCATCTAAAAGCAGAGTTAGAGCAATTTTATGGCGCAGAGAACAGTGTCTTGGTTGTTGAGATCATCGATACAGGGATTGGTATTGAATCGGATAAGCTTGACCAAATGTTCGAACCTTTCGTGCAAGAAGAGGCAACAACCACTCGTGAATACGGCGGTAGTGGCCTAGGTTTGACCATCGTGAAGAACCTTGTCGACATGCTAGAAGGTGACGTTCAAGTTCGTAGTAGTAAAGGACATGGCACCACATTTGTCGTCACGCTACCTGTGAAAGACCGAGCGCGTGTACTTCGTCCTTTGGATGCCAGTCAGCGTGTGAAACCAGAAGCCTTGTTCGATGAAAGCTTAAAAGTCTTGCTGGTGGAAGACAATCATACCAATGCCTTTATCCTTCAAGCATTTTGTAAGAAATACAAAATGCAGGTGGATTGGTCGAAAGACGGTTTAGAGGCAATGGAATATCTGTCTGACAATAATTACGATCTGATATTGATGGATAATCAACTGCCGCACCTTGGTGGTATCGAAACGACGCACGAGATACGCCAGAATTTACGGCTGGGCACGCCTATTTACGCTTGTACTGCAGATACTGCAAAAGAAACCAGTGATGCATTTATGGCAGCAGGGGCGAACTATGTGCTGCTCAAACCGATCAAAGAGAACGCATTGCACGAGGCATTTGTCGATTTCAAGCAGCGATTCTTAGTAGAAAGAACGTAATTAAAAACCGAAACAGAGGGGCGTAGTGGCCCCTCTTATCGTTGACACTATTGATTCGTTATATTGTCGCTGCAGAAAAGGATTGTTCAAGCAACTCTGTTTTGAGTTCTTCCGTCATATTCAAAGGCTCCGCAAATTGCACTCCAATAATCCAACCCTTGGCAAGTTTCTTAATGTTTGCAACGGAGCAGCGATTGTCATCATCAATATAACCACTTAGAGGTGAGTCTATCGTGATCCTATCACCTACTAAGAACTCTGGTTCTATCATGGTTGAGATCCCACAACCGGATAACGAGAAATCAATCAAGCAGCCTTCGTATTTATTGTTCATATGGTCGATAGCGCAACCCAGCTGTAGCTTGTAGCGTTCATGTTCTCGCACGGGCTTGGTCGCGAATGTGGCGGGAATACGAATAAACAACAACGGAGATGGACGTAGAATATTCATCAGAACGCTGGTTTTAAAAGCAATCACGTGTCCCAAATCCGTATCTGAAACGCCTCGGATGACCACATCGACATTATTGAGCTTACGGAGTGCTTGTTCTTCCAGTAGCCGTGTCGGAATATCGAGAATGATATAAGCGTTTTCTTTCAATCCAATATAAGTCGCAGCGTAACTGTATTTTTCTTCCGAGCTGAACTCGAAGTTAACCCAGAGGCGCATTCCTGTTTTTAAAAATCGATGTAATTCGTCTTTGCTGTGAGTTGAAGGCATAACATCTGACGTTGTAATTTATTATGCCCAACAGGTTATCAAAACGCCGTTTTGGCTTTCAATAGTCGGAGACAAAAGTCGTGCATTTTTATTCTTATCTGTGAACGGGGGGCTGATATTTTTGTCCAGGGTCTTGTTTCATTAAAACATTGCTTGCCACGATGCTGCCACACGTAACCAAAAAGAGTGCGCACCAAGTTAAGATATCTGGTCTTTCATTGAAAACCGGTATCGCCAGCAAGGTCGCGAGCACCGGGGTTAAGGAACCAAAGGCTGCACTCGCTTCTGCCCCAATGTTTTTTACGGCATAGAGGAAGGTGAAAGAGGCAACTAACCCAGCGCCAACACCTTGCAGTAAGATATGTCCAAAGAGTTCACTCCATGGCCATTTGTTTAAGGGAGTGATGGCGAGGTAACTGTCTGTCCAACCAAAACCGATGGCAACGATAAGCATCGCAAACGAGATGATCGATACAAACCCAGCGCAAACCTGTGCACTCAAATTTGCTACACGAGCACTGATAGTAAACGTGGCCCACATCAAACTACCCAGCAAAAACAAAAAATGCCCTTTAAGTTGGGGCCAATTGTATTCACTTCCCAAGTTGGACAATAAAAAAACAGCTATACCAAACAACACCGCCGAGAGACCAATAATTCGATGCCGGCTGAGTGGTTGTTGAAAGCAAATTACCGCGATAGCAGATACAAATAAAGGCAAGGTTCCAGGGACGAGAGCACTGCCATGCGCGACAGGGGCAAACTGCATTGCAGTGCCAACAATCAACAAGTAAGGCAAGCCACTGCCAAGAAGGAGACCGAGGAGGTATCTGTTGGGGACCGCGCGCACGTGATCCATCGATTTGATGACAAATGGAAATAAGACTAAGGCCGGGATGAGAAATCGGGTGAGAGCAATGTCTGCTGGCTCAAGATTAGAAATCGCCCCGCCTTTGAGGGACAGAAAAAAACCAGCCCAAAGAAAAAGGGTGGTGAGCATCGCGGCGTATCCTAAAGCCATCATGTGTCCAATACTTTGTGAATAATGTGTTAATTATCGGATGAAAGTGACGATTAATGGTGGCAAAATATAGCGCTATATTGCTTAATATTGATGGTTTTAATCTCAATGAAAGCTTTTGTTGGTGAAATTTGGCATGGATGATGAAATGGATAAAATAGATCGCCAATTACTTCATTTGATTCAACAAGACGCGACGATGACGACGAGTGAGCTTGCAGATAAAGTCGGACTCTCTGCCTCACCTTGTGCAAGAAGGATCAAACGGCTAGAGCAGGAAGGGGTCATTAGCGGTTATAGGGCAATGATTTCACGTGATAAAGCAGGCATCGCGATGACGGTGTTTGTTGAGGTCAGTTTGAATAATCACCAAGCAACCTCTATTGATGACTTTGAACAGGCCATCGGTGATATGGAAGAGGTCATCTCTTGTCATGTTGTTTCTGGGGCATACGACTATCTGCTCGAAGTAGTAAGCAAAGATCTGATGGGTTATGAGTCGTTTACTCGAAAATTACAGCGATTGGAAAATGTAAAAGACATCCACACGCACTTAGCCATTCGACAAGTGAAGGGTAATGGTAATCTTCCTATTTATACTCAGACTTAAGTTGATGCTAAATCATAAAGTGGTTTCGAAAGGTAAGTAAACATGAAGTGGTTAGATAGGCTGCGTATCGCTCATTATCACCGTAAACGATATAAGCAATTTGGTGACGACAAGGCAAAAACATTAGGTTGGCAGGACAAGTTTAGCCAAGTAAGTCGCTTTGAAGTCTTGTGTCATGATTTGCCGCTTGATGGTGCGAGCCTTGTAGATATCGGATGTGGTTATGCTGATTTACTTGAATATTTAGAGCAAAAAGATATCTGCTTATCTGGCTATATCGGAATTGACCAGCAGAAGCAGTTCATTTCTGTGGCTAGGCAAAGAGCCTTTAAAACACACGCGGATTACATACGAGGAGACTTTTCCAAACTTGTGCTGCCGAGTGCGGACTATGTCTTGGCTTCTGGCTCTTTGAATTATCAATCAGCTAATCCAAATCATACTGTCGAGATGATTGAGAAGATGTATCGGGCGGCGAAGATAGCCTGTGCGTTTAACTTATTGGATGAGGCAAAGTTACCGAGTATGAAGATGCTTGAATCGCACAACAAAGAGGGAATACTGCGTTATTGCCGACTGTTATGTAAGGACAGTTATTTGGTTGAAGGGTATTCCGAGCACGATTTCACTATTGTGATGCCAAAACATTAAATCGCCTTTCGTTTAGCGAGCAATAAAAAACGGAGTCAGTTGCCTGACTCCGCTTGGTGATTCTTTTAAGCCTTATTGGTATTTGTATTTTGAGATCTCACAGTTACCTGTGTGTCTATCAACCTTAAATGAGAACGCGGCTGAATGGTATTCCCTCCCATCGCTCCAAATTGTCTCTCCGAAGATTTTACAAAGGTCCAAGTCACTGATTGAACCGAACTGTTTAACGTGCCTAACTACTGACAAAAACTTGGCTTTGGTAGCATTAGGACAATCCCTGTTACTTAATCGATTGATAACCATTTTTGTAGCATCATCTCCAGCCAAATGTGACTTTATATTAAATTTTGTTAATGGGTAAATTACCCAAAAACTGGTCGTAAGTAAAGCGTTATTGTGACAGATGTCTCTATAAATTGGCCTGTTTGATTATTAATTGCTCAATTTGAAAGGGGGAACAATCCCAATATGAACAGAATCATTCAGAGCTGTTTCGTGCATAATTAATAGCGTCGATTTCCATGCCATATTGATTGGCAAGTGTGAGGTACTTTCCTGCCAAAATTCGGAAGTCATTTTGCATTTCTAATGTATTGGTCAGATACCAGTTCGCCGTGATCTCGTTCGACTTAGCGCCTTCCTTCTGGCAATAAAAGACAATGCGTTTCCAATTTTCAGCGATGGTTTGAGAGCGATGCATCAGGGCGTTTATAGCGCGTGACATTTCGATGAAATCCTCTCGTTGTTCCTCTGACTCCAACAATTGCTTTTTCAAGCGGTTTTTATTGGAAGGCGTACGCCAAAGTTTGCTTAACTCATCCGTTGAAAATGTTTGTGAGTACATCTGACTATCGTTGTATTCTTTTAGGCTCTCATTAAACAAGCGAGCATGTTCATTGTAATTGGACTCTAAACGACTGAATTGGGTAAGATTGTCATTCCACGAAGCGTGGTCACATTGAATATTGGCGAATGCTGGAAGTGGAACTAGGAGCAATATCCATTTGAGCTTGTTCATCATTGTTGTCACGTAAGTTATGCATCTGCTATCAGTATAGATGCTGTATGGGCGCCGTTGATACAAAGAAGAAAAGGAATAGGACATGAAGAAAGCACTGATTGCACTGGTCATTTTATTGCTGCTTGGAGGCGCTGGGGCAGGGTACTACTTCTTCTTTATGCAAAAAGACGAGCCTGTCGCTGAAGCGCCGTTTAAGCCTGAAAAAGAGGTGGGTCCAAAAGAGGAACCAAAACCTATCATGGATTTAGAAGTGCCTGCTCCAGAGGTCACCGAATACTATGTCACAGAACGCCGCATCAACGTGTATAACAAACCCGATAACCAATCATTGATTGTTGATGCCCTATATAAGGGTGAGAAAGTATCGGTGCTGGAGAAAGCTGATGGTTGGTTTCGCCTCTCGGATTACATTGTTTATGAAGAGGGCGGGGAAGAAACGGCAGAATGGGTCGATGCGAAAGGGCTATCGGATTCACAACCGGTGATTAAAGAACAAGAGCGCTTGGAAATATTGGACAACTACTTACAAAAGTCCGATGATTTGAAAGTACACTTAGATATATTCCGTAATAAAACGCAGCAATTGCTTGATGACGAAACGTGTGCGCCTAGTGACTTCGAAGAGCTTGGTGGATGGGTTCGCTCTGTGACGTATAAAAAGCGCAATGTGTATTTCATATATTGCGGCGGGCTAGAACAAGAAAACAAAATCTATTTAGATGTCGATAAAGGTGAAATATTTTATCGATGAATGTCTGTTGAACGCTGGTGGATGTTGTTTTCCAAGGTTGGAAACAGAGATTTATAACTTTTTAGTTGTTAACTATAAGCAATAGGAATACTATCTGCGAGCTGAGTTGAAGAACTCGGCTCGTTTTGTTTTAAGTGAGCTATCATGCCTTGGATTTACGTTAGAAAACTGTTTTTGCTGCTACTTGCAATGGTGCTATCGCCAATGCAAGCGTCTGCTGCGCAGTTAGAACATAAATCGCACTTACCTCACTTCTCTAAGTTACAACCTTTTACGGTTGCTAACTCCGCAACGAACTCTCCGGTTGATATCTCCGAGCTGACAGAAGAGTCTACTCAGTCTCCTGTTTCAGAGGGGCATGCCAGCCAAGATTCATTCGCTATTTTTAACTCTCAGCGTTGGACATCGCACCTACGTGAGAATATCGACGACGAACATGTTGATTTCGTTGGCGATCTAACCAGTCCTTTTTACGCCGATGCTGGCTATGCGTATAGCCTAATGGACATCAGTTGGCGTCAAAACCAATCTACCTTTCACCATTTTGTTAGTGACCATCGTATTGCTGGTTGGAAAGACACCAATGCCATGTACGTCGCTCTCAATAGTCAGTTTTCAGCTTAAACACCATCACTCTGCACATCTTGTGCATTCTTAACACGACAACATTTTTACAGGGCGAGTGATCGTTCTGCGCATTCCATACCTGCTTTTAGTTGGGTAATCGTTTTGTCGTGTCTTGAATTTAACTATTTGAATATTCACTGATTAGTGAATGGATGATGTTTACATGAAGAAAACACCGAAACCACAAAAAACCAGAAAAGTGCTGAACCATTACTCAGCATGGAAATATGTCGTATTAATTACGACCGTTATCATCTTAACTTTGAGCGCAATCCCAACTTGGTTTGGCGAGCAGCCGTCTATTCAGGTTACGTTTGCTGACCAAAACAACAGTGCGATGTCAGTGGTTCAATTGGATCAGCTATTAAAGTCGCATCACATTCCTGCGTCGAAGATCATTGAGAAAGACGGCCAAACCACAATCGTTTTCGATGGCGAAGATGCACAAAGTAAAGCGCGTGCTCTGTTAAACGAACAACTAAACAAAGACGACAGCATTACGTTCTCTTACGTATCGGTTGCACCAGAGTGGCTAAATGAAATGGGCTTTAGCCCAATCAAGCTAGGTTTGGATTTGCGTGGTGGTGTGCAATTCCTGCTGAACGTCGATGTAAATAAAGCATTCGAAGAACAACGTGACGCATTAGTAGACGAGATCAAAGCAAGCCTTCGTGAAGAGCGTGTTCGTGGTGTTCAGGTTCGCGCCGAAGCGGGCAACCATATTGCGGTAAACAGTGAAAACGAGGAAGGGTTGAAAGCAGCAAGCCAATTCCTTCGCCAAAACTACCCTGGCTGGACGATGACAAGCACAGACCGCGGCTTTGAACTTCAACCAAGTGAACAAAATATCCAAGAGTTCCAAACGACTACGTTGCAACAAAACTTGAAGATCATGCGCGGTCGTATAGAAGAACTCGGTATTACCGAGGCGATGGTTCAACGTCAAGGTAAAGAGAGTATTCGTATCGAACTTCCTGGTGTTCAAGATCCTGCCCAAGCGAAAAACGTTATCGGTGCAACAGCGAGTCTTGCTTTCTATGAAGTGAAAGATGCAAGCCAAGCACGAAGCAGCCAAGATCTTGTTCTAAAAGACAACGACGGCCGTACCGTTATTCTTGCTAAACGTCCTGTCCTTACTGGTGAGCACATTGTAAACGCACGTGCTGGTGTGGATAAAATGGGCATGTCAGAAGTAAACATCTCTCTAGACCACGCGGGTGGTAAGAAGATGAGTGACTTCTCCGCGACTCACATTGGTAAGCCTATGGCGACCGTGTACCGTGAGTACAAGACAAATGAACGCGGCATGACAGAGCGCAGTGAACGCGTCATCAGTGTTGCAACGATTCAATCTCAACTTGGTAGCCAATTCCGCATCACAGGTGCTGGCAGCATGGATGAAGCGCAACAACTAGCTTTGCTTCTGCGTGCAGGCTCTCTAACTGCCCCAGTAACGATTGTTGAAGAGCGCACAATTGGTGCTTCTCTTGGTGCAGAAAACATTCAAAACGGCTTTGCTGCGCTTGCGCTAGGTATGGGCTTAACGCTCACCTTTATGGCGCTTTGGTACCGTCGTTTAGGTTGGGTTGCAAACGTAGCACTTTGTGCAAATATGCTTTGCTTGCTTGGCTTAATCGCGCTGCTTCCAGGCGCGGTACTTACATTGCCTGGTATTGCCGGTTTGGTATTGACCGTAGGTATGGCAGTGGATACCAACGTAATTATCTTTGAACGTATTAAGGACAAAATGCGAGAGGGTCGCAGCTTCGCTCAAGCGATTGACCTCGGTTTTGATAGTGCATTTGCAACCATCCTTGATGCCAACATCACCACCATGATCACAGCAGTGATTCTATACGCGATCGGTAACGGTCCAATTCAGGGCTTTGCTTTAACACTAGGCTTGGGTTTGATGACCAGTATGTTTACTGGCGTATTCGCTTCTCGTGCAATGATTAATTTAATTTGGGGCCGTGATGGCCGTCGTGATGTAAGGGTTTAAATCATGGTTGAAATGCTAAAACAAAATATCCGCAAGATTCGTTACTTCACAACGTTTGTTTCTGTTGTTCTAACGGTCATTGCGCTGGTCGCCCTTGGTATGAAGGGACTAAACTTAGGTCTTGATTTCACTGGTGGTATGGTTACCGAAGTGAAAGTCGATAAACAACTAACGAACCACGATTTATTGAATGCACTGCAACCTAAGTTGGGTGACTCGACATCAGTAACTCGTTCTGGTGAGGATGGTCGTTGGGTGATTCGCTATTCAGCACCAACAGAGGGTCAAACTTTACCAAGTGTGGCAGAGACGCTTAAGCCGATCTCACATGAAGTGAAAGTTGTAAGTAACAGTATCGTAGGGGCTCAAGTAGGTCAGGATTTGTTCGATCAAGGTGGTTTAGCGCTACTGGTTTCAGTACTGACAATTCTTGGTTACTTGTGTTTCCGCTTTGAGTGGCGTTTAGCAAGTGGTTCATTGTTCGCTCTCGCGCACGACGTTATTCTCGTTCTGGGTTTCTTTGCTATTACCCAAATGGAATTCAATTTAACGGTGTTCGCAGCGATTCTCGCTATTCTCGGTTACTCGTTGAATGACTCGATTATCATTGCAGACCGAATTCGTGAATTACTGGTTGCTAAGCAAAGTTGGAAAACGGAACAAATTAACGATGAAGCGGTACTGGCGACGTTCTCCCGTACTATGGTGACGTCTGGTACAACGCTTATCACTGTTGGAGCACTATGGATAATGGGGGGCTCAGCTCTTGCTGGTTTCTCAACAGCAATGTTTATCGGCGTACTATCGGGTACGTGGTCATCTATCTCGATTGGTACGGTGCTTCCGGAATGGTTGAAGCTAGAACCAAAACACTACCTACCAGTAGAGATCGACACTGCACCATAATGTTTGGTGTTTAAGGTAAAAGTGCTTGCGCCACTCAACTTGAGTGGCGCTTTTTTATCTAGAGAAACGAGAAACGAGAAACGAGAAACGAGAAACGAGAAACGAGAAATAAAATAAAAGAAGGTGTTACTTAACGCGCATTAGGCGATGCTTCACTGAACCAAGATCGAACTCTATGATTTGGGAACGCTTCATCGATTCAACTTTGGTGAGCATGGCATCTTGATAACCTTTCTTCTTCATCCACTGTAATGGTTCCGAAAAGCTGTCCTCATTCACCACATAAGACTCGCCTTTGTGCTCTCCCGTATAGACGTTTACTACCCACACGCGAGCCTGAAAATCGAGTGCCTCACGAATGGTCTGTTTGAACTTATATAAGATGTGTGTCATTGCTTGCTGAATTAGCTCAATAACAACCAAACACCGACACCCATCATCAAAGTGCCTGCAATTCGGTTCATCAAGCGCACGTTTTTTGATTGGCCTAGTAAACGTTTAAGTCCTTTGCCACCAGTAGCGTAAAGAGACATACAGATGAACTCAAATAACAAAATAATAGAGACGAGAACAACAAGTTGAGGCGTGAGTGCTGCGCTTTGATCGATAAACGGAGGGAGAAGTGAAATCATGAACGCCCACCCCTTCGGGTTTGCGATGGCTGTAATAAACCCTTGAAGTACCAAATCCCAGTTACCACTAGTCGGTACATCAATACTATCAACATTGATTGCGAGCTTACCTCGTGAACGCCACATTTCAATTCCCAGATAGAGCAGGTAGCTAGCGCCAATCAGTTTGAGCGCAGTAAACAGCCACGGGTAGTTGAGCATGATTGCGGCAATACCAAGTACTGCAGAGACAGAAACCAACGCCACCCCAACTAATTCTCCTGCCATCATCCACAGGGTTCTTCGGTAGCCGATGCTCATGCCTAGCGTGAGCGCGAGTGTCATACACATACCAGGCGTGATAGAAACAAAGAAAAAGGTGGGGATAAACATGGTCAGCAAAGCGGTATTCATATTAGTGATTATTGTATTATTAGCTAGTCAGGCAACAAAGATAGTGCAAAGTGCTCTTCGATGCCATAGATAAAAGTCGTTACCTTCTTGGACATCCATCTACCTTTCAACTATTTAATAAAAATAAAATAGTAATTAAATGATTGCGACATATTAGTGCTTGCATGCACCAAATGGTGACATTTATAAAAAATCGGTTTTTAAATAAGCCTATATTAAGGAAAATATTTCTGGGTTTTTATTTATTTTACGTTGATTTAATTGTCATTAAAGGTTTGATGCTAATTAAAATTTTAATGCAAGGTGATATCTAAATAAATGATATATTTAATATTTGTAAGGTCATCTATTGGAACTATTACTCCAATGATTTAATTAAGAATTATTAGTTTAGAAACCAAAGATGATCTTTCACTCTTTGTAAATGCAATAAACATAAAAATTCGTATAAGTGACTGAAATAAAGATGGTTTTAATCATTGTTGATTAAGTTGTCTATAGTTTAAGTCTTTTTAAATCAATCCCTTAAGCGTATTTAACCTTTCTATAACATTTCATTGCTAGTGAGATCTAAATCAATCTTATGCAAATGAATGAGTTTTTTATTTGAAATGTAATATTTCTAGGTTAACTTAAAATAAAAGGCAACAGAGGATTTGTTGCCACAAGAATAAATTTATATGTCAGTTGGTGAAATATTTCGCCAGTGTCTTAATTCGCTTTTTAATGCCGTTAAGAATGGAGTCTTCAATGAAGAAAGTCGCTTTGATCACTGGATCAAAAGGCGGAATTGGTTCTGCTATTTCCTCTCAATTAGTTAATGATGGTTACCGAGTAATTGCTACTTACTTTACTGGTAACTATGAGTGTGCGTTGGAATGGTTTAATGAAAAAGGGTTCAATAAAGATCAGGTACGTCTTTTTGAACTAGATGTAACTAACACCGCTCAATGTGCTGAAAAACTAGCACTTTTACTTGAGGAAGAAGGAACCGTTGATGTCGTCGTCAATAATGCAGGAATCACACGCGATGGCGTGTTTAAAAAGATGACTGCACAAGCTTGGAACGACGTCATTAATACCAACCTAAATAGCTTGTTCAACGTGACACAGCCGCTTTTTGCAACTATGTGCGAAAAAGGTGGTGGTCGTATTATTAACATCTCTTCTGTTAATGGTCTGAAAGGCCAGTTTGGTCAAGCAAACTATTCAGCGGCTAAGGCTGGCATGATTGGTTTTTCTAAAGCATTGGCATATGAGGGGGCTCGCTCCGGCGTAACGGTAAACGTTATTGCTCCGGGTTACACAGGGACACCAATGGTTGAACAAATGAAACCGGAAGTGCTGGAGTCTATCACCAACCAGATCCCAATGAAGCGTTTAGCAACGCCTGAAGAAATTGCATCATCCGTAAGCTTCTTAGTGAGTGATGCCGGCGCTTACATCACCGGTGAAACACTGTCGGTGAACGGCGGCCTATACATGAGCTAAGGAGAAGATGATGGAAAAAGTATTTGTTATTGCAGCGAAACGTACACCGATTGGCGCGTTTGGCGGAAGCTTAAAAAACACGTCAGCGGGCAATCTAGCGGCGGTTGCAATTAAAGGTGCGCTTGAGGCGGCGTCACTAACGGGCGATAAAGTTGATGAAGTGATCGTTGGTAACGTTATCGCAGCAGGGCAAGGTATGGGCGTTGGTCGTCAAGCCGCGATGTTTGCCGGTATTCCCGAGTCTGTGCCAGCTTATGGCGTGAACATGGTTTGCGGCAGTGGTATGAAAACTGTCATGGATGGCGTTTCTCATATTCGCAGTGGCGATGCACAAGTGGTTGTGGCTGCAGGTGTCGAGGTAATGTCACAAATCCCATTCATCGTGCCTAGCGTTGTACGTGATGGCAATAAGATGGGCAACATGGAGTTGAAAGATCTCCTCATTGCTGACGGTTTGACTGACGTTTACAACCAATACCACATGGGTGTTACCGCCGAAAATGTTGCGAAAGAGGTTGGTTTGACGCGCCAACAGCAAGACGAATATGCGCTAGCGAGCCAACAAAAGGCTGTCGCTGCGATTGAAGCGGGTAAGTTCAAAGACGAAATTGTGCCGGTCGAAGTTAAACAACGTCGTGAAACCGTCGTGTTTGATACGGATGAATACCCTAAAGCAAACGCAACACTGGAAGGCTTGAGTAAACTGCGCCCAGCTTTTGACCGTGAAGGTACGGTAACAGCAGGTAATGCTTCCGGCATTAATGACGGTGCTAGTGCCATTATCCTTGCTTCTGAGAGTGCAGTTCAGGAACTCGGCTTAACGCCAATCGCTGAAATCGTAAGTTATGCGCAGTCTGGTCTGGATCCAAAAATTATGGGTCTTGGTCCGGTTGAATCGGTAAACAAAGCGTTGAACAAAGCCGACCTGAAAACCAGCGATATTGACGTTTATGAGTTGAATGAAGCCTTTGCTGCACAAGCTTTGGGTGTGATTCATAAATTGGCAGAAACCAACCAAGTTCCAGTGAGCTCAATTCAAGACAAAGCCAACTTTAATGGTGGTGCAATCGCATTGGGCCACCCTCTAGGTGCATCAGGTAACCGCATTTTGGTTACGTTAGTACACGAACTTCACAAACAAGACGGTCAGTACGGTGTTGCTTCACTTTGTGTAGGCGGCGGTATGGGCACGGCTGTGGTTGTAAAAGCAGTTAAGTAGTTATTTAAACGGATATTTTAATTCTTTCTCTAGGAGATAAACCATGTACACTGATTTCTTCAAAACTTTTAGCGATCAAACTGAAAAGAACCTTGAACCATACTTGAAGTTCAACAAGCTAGTGACCAAGAATGTAGAAGTGCTTACAGAGCTTCAACTGAATGCAATCCGCACATATAGCGAAGTTGGCCTAAACCAAATGAAAGCAGCGTCAGAAATCAAAGACGTCACTTCTTTAACGGCGTTTAACAGCCAGCAACTAAGCGTGCTTACAAAGCTTTCTCAACAAATGATGGATGACAGCAACAAGTTGCAATCTATCGCAAAAGAATTCAAAGAAGATGTTGAACAAATGACTTCGGAAAATCTAAAGACTGTTACTCCTGCGTAATACGTCCACTTTTCGCCGCCCGAGTTCTTGGGCGGCGTTATTCTTTCCGAATATAGGAGTAAGACTATGTTTCAGCACTTCTTTTCGGACTATCTTGTTAAGCTTCAAGAAACCAATCATCAGTGGTGGCATGATTTCGAAGTCAACAAGGCAGTCGTGAATTCTCCTTTGAATAAGGCCATGCAAGAAGTGAACTTCGAAGACACGGCTAAACTGTTCGAACAAGCCGCCAATCAACCAGCTGCGATTTTAAAACTCCAAGCTGAGTGGTGGGAGCAACAACTGCAAATATGGCAGAACGTGGCGTTAGCTGGCAATCAGGCACAAATCATCGAAGCAGAGAAGGGCGATAAGCGTTTCTCTAACGAAGCTTGGCAAAACGAAGCGATGTACAGCTTCATCAAACAATCCTACCTATTGTTTAGTAAGACTTACCTCGACACTCTGGATTCTATTGAAGGGTTGGATGAGAAGACGAAAGAACGCATTACCTTCTTCTCTCGCCAAGCCATCAATGCACTCTCTCCTTCAAACTTTATCGCGACTAACCCAGAGCTGCTTAAACTGACGTTAGAGAAAAATGGTGAAAACCTTCTAACGGGTTTGGAAAAGCTGAAAGAGGACGTAGAGTCAAGCGCAGACATTCTGAAAGTACGAATGACAAACAACAATGCTTTCCGTGTTGGTGATGATGTGGCGACAACCGCAGGCGATGTTGTGTTTCAAAATGAGTTGTTTGAGCTCATTCAATACCGTCCTTTGACAGAAAAAATCAATGCAACGCCACTGCTTATCGTCCCGCCGTTTATCAACAAATACTACATCCTTGATCTAACGGCAAAGAACTCTATGGTTCGTTGGTTGTTAGAGCAAGGCCACAGCGTGTTTATGATGTCCTGGCGCAACCCAGGTAAAGAGCAAGCTCAAGTTGAGTTTGGTGACTACGTGACGGAAGGCGTCGCCAAAGCAGTTACGGCCATCGAAGACGTAACGGGCCAAGAGCAGATAAATGCGGCTGGTTACTGTATTGGTGGTACGGTCTTGGCCAGTACCGTGGCGTACTATGCTGCGAAACGTATGAAGAAACGCATTAAATCTGCAAGCTTCTTTACCACTCTACTGGACTTCTCTCAGCCGGGCGAAGTAGGGGCGTACATCAACGATACCATCATCAGTGCAATTGAGACGCAAAACAACGCGAAAGGTTACATGGATGGCCGCTCACTCAGCGTTACCTTCAGCCTATTACGCGAGAACAGTCTGTACTGGAACTACTACGTGGACAATTACCTCAAAGGCAACAGCCCTGTAGACTTTGATCTTCTGTACTGGAACAGCGACAGCACCAATGTGAGCGCTGCTTCCCACAACTTCTTATTGCGTGAACTCTATCTAGAGAACAAGCTTGTTCAAGACAAGGGCGTGAAGATCGGTGGCGTCTGGATCGATCTGAATAAGATTAAGATCCCGAGCTACTTTGTATCGACCAAAGAAGACCATATCGCATTGTGGCAAGGAACCTATCGTGGTGCACTCAATACTGGCGGCAATAAGACCTTTGTGTTGGGTGAGTCTGGTCATATCGCGGGGATCGTTAATCATCCTGCTAAAAATAAGTATGGCTACTGGTTAAACGACAACCTTGATGATTCTGCTGATGAATGGTTTAACAATGCTAACCATCAGGAGGGTTCTTGGTGGACACACTGGCATCAATGGTTAATGCAGTTCAACCCAGAAGAGCAGGTCGAACCGTTCCCAGTTGGTTCTGAGCAAAATCCGGCTATTGATGAAGCTCCGGGTCAATACGTTCGACAAGTTCTGCCTATTAAAGAGTCCTAAACTGCTCCTCACAGCAGTATTATTTGGCGGCCTATAGGGTCGCCTTTTTTATCTGTGTTACTTCTCTTAGATCACTTCTAATTCGTTGACCCCAAATAGCCTTAGATTGAACCGTAGGGAAGGTGATTAGTTTGGGTGGGTTGTATATGGAGAGCAATAACCAAAGCGCACTCTTTGCCCGTTAGAAAGAAAAAACGCCAAGCAGTTGCTTGGCGTTTTCCGTCAACAAAATAGGCAAAAATGTCGACTCGCTAGAGGCTAATTACACCTCTTTATCCTTACCTAGTGAAAGTAGCCATAGAGAGACTGCTGCGACCCCCACAAAGCCGGAAAGAATAATAAATGGCATTGCGCTGTATCCAAGGAAATGCCAAATGAAGGATTCAAGATTACTCATCGTCCGTATTTCTCCTTATTGCCAGCCTTCAACACCGTGCATGTCTGGCAGTTTATGTGCAATACCTTTGTGACAGTCTACACACGTTTTATCGCCATTTGCGAGTGCTGTTGAGTGTTGTTTTGCACTTCGTGAACCTTGTTCTGAGAAGTCCATGTATTCAAACTCGTGACAGTTACGACACTCTAAAGAGTCGTTCTTCTTCAAGCGAGCCCATTCTCGCTCCGCGAGGTGTGCGCGGCGAGCTTGGAATTTTTCAGGAGTATCGATGGTCTTCGTCACATAGTGAGCAAATAGCTCCTTGGATGCCTGAACTTTACGTACGATTTTATCTGTCCATTCGTGCGGTACGTGACAATCTGAACAAATTGCACGAACACCAGAACGGTTAGAATAGTGAATCGTTTCTTGAATTTCTGCAACGATAGGGGCGTGACAGCCAGAACAGAACTCTTCCGTGTTGGTTGCCTCCATCCCGGTGTTAAATGCGCCCCAGAATAGAAGACCACCAGCAAACCCCAAGAATAATACTACGCCAACCGCAGCTTTACTCGGGCTTGTTAGCCTCTTCCAAAACGCTTTCAATAATTTCATAGATAGCCTCTTATCTTTCCACGCAGCACTTATTTCAGTGCGTCAACGCTCTTGAATTCGTTTTCAACAAGCGGCTTAGCATTAGCTTGAGGAACGTGACACTGCAAACAGAAGTAACGACGTGGTGACATGTCTGCAAGTACAGCATCGTCACGGTTAACGTAGTGGGTCACACTGATTTTGGTAGCGCCCATTTCTTTCGCGTTTTTCCAGCTATGGCATGAAAGACATTTGTTTGCGTTTAGAGAAACTTCGTACCCACGGATGTTATGTGGGATCAATGGTGGTTGGTATACGAAGCTGCTATCAAGAACTTGTTCGCGAGGGAACTTCTTGAAATCATCAGCAGGGCGAGTGTCCTCAAGCTGAGAAGCGCCGCGCAATGAATCTAGACCACCAGTACCACCTGGATTATCAAGTTCTGCAAACACGCTACCACTGATCAGGGCACCTACTGACAAAAGTGCAACAAGTAATTTTTTCATCTTACAATCTCCGCCTTATGGCTTAATTCTTTATTTGGCCGCTGCGGACAGCGGCCATGCAATCGAGGTATGAGTATTAAGCGATCTTAGTGATCTTGACTGGACACTTCTTAAAGTCTGTCTGTTTAGACAGTGGGTCAGTCGCATCAAGGATGAGCTTGTTAATCAAAATACGAGCATCAAAGAATGGTACGAATACCAAGCCTTTTGGTGGACGGTTACGGCCGCGAGTTTCTACACGTACGCGAACTTCGCCACGTTTGTTTGCCATCAGAACTTCTTCACCACGGCGAACGTTGCGAGCTTTAGCGTCATCAGGGTGCATGTAACACACCGCATCTGGAACCGCTTTGTATAGCTCAGGGACACGGCGCGTCATTGTACCTGTGTGCCAGTGTTCAAGAACACGGCCAGTACATAACCACATGTCAAACTCTTCATTTGGTACTTCCGGTGGCGCTTCGTATGGTGCAGAGATGATCAATGCTTTGTTATCTGGCTTACCGTAGAAGTCCCAACCAGAGCCAGCTTTCGCATATGGATCTGAGCCTTCTTTGTAACGCCATAATGTCTCTTTACCATCAACCACAGGCCAGCGTAGACCTCGTACGGTGTGGTAAACGTCATACGGTGCTAGATCGTGACCATGGCCACGGCCGAACGTTGCGTACTCTTCAAACAGACCTTTTTGGATGTAGTAACCGAAGTGGTGTGCGTCATCATTTAGTTCACGAGCTTCTTCAATTGGGAACTGGTCTACCTGACCGTTCTTGAAGAGCATGTCGTACATGGTTTTACCACGGTATTCCGGTGCTTTAGCTAGTAGTTCTTCTGGCCACACTTCTTCCATCTTGAAGCGTTTTGAAAATTCCATTACTTGCCATAGGTCAGATTTCGCTTCACCTACCGTACCCACTTGTTGATACCAAGCTTGAGTACGACGTTCTGCGTTACCATATGCACCTTCTTTCTCGATCCACATCGCGGTAGGAAGGATAAGGTCACCAGCTTGCGCGGTTGCTGTTGGGTATGGGTCAGATACGACGATGAAGTTTTCTGGGTTACGGTAACCAGGAAGACGTTCAGCATTGATGTTAGGACCAGCTTGCATGTTGTTGTTACATTGAACCCAGTAACAGTTCAATACACCATCGTTCAACATGCGGTCTTGCAGTACCGCGTGGAAACCTGGTTTTGGTGGAATAGTGCCTTCTGGCAGCTTCCAGATACCTTCTGCAATTTTACGGTGTTTAGGGTTAGCAACAACCATGTCAGCAGGTAGGCGGTGCGCGAACGTACCAACTTCACGAGCTGTACCACATGCTGATGGCTGGCCTGTTAGTGAGAATGGGCTGTTGCCCGGAGTTGCAATCTTACCGGTCAGTAGGTGGATGTTGTAAACCAAGTTGTTCATCCATACACCACGAGTATGTTGGTTCATACCCATCGTCCATAGGGACATGACTTTTGTGTTTGGATCCGCGTATTGCTTCGCTAGCTCGATCAGTTTTTCAGGTGCAACACCTGAAAGCTCTGATGCTTTTTCTACAGTGTAAGGCGCAACCGATGCTTTGTACTCTTCAAAGCTGATCGGGCTCATTTTGCCTGAGTTTGGATTTTTCGCCGCTTTTTGTAGTGGATCGTCATCACGTAGACCGTAACCAATATCAGTGTCAGCTTGGGTGAAGTTAGTATGTTTATTTACAAAATCCCAGTTCACTGCATCATTTTCGATGATGTAGTTTGCGATGAAGTTAGCAATCGCTAGGTCAGACTGAGGATTGAAAATGTAGCCGTGATCTGCCAACTCAAATGAACGGTGGTAGTAAGTAGAAAGCACGTTCACTTTAACGTGAGGGTGGCTTAGGCGACGGTCAGTAATACGAGTCCAAAGTACAGGGTGCATTTCTGCCATGTTTGAACCCCAAAGAACGAATGCATCAGCGTTCTCGAAGTCATCGTAACAACCCATTGGCTCATCGATACCAAATGCACGCATGAAGCCAACTACAGCAGATGCCATACAGTGACGTGCGTTAGGGTCGATATTGTTAGAGCGGAAACCTGCTTTCATCATTTTTGCAGCAGCGTAACCTTCCATTACGGTCCATTGGCCAGAACCGAACATACCCACGCTAGTTGGGCCTTTTTTCTCTAGAGATGCTTTCCATTTCTCCGCCATGATGTCGAAAGCAGCGTCCCAAGAGATCGGTGCGAAATCACCGTTCTTATCATATTTACCATCTGTCATACGCAGCATTGGCGTAGTCAGACGATCTTGGCCATACATGATTTTTGAAAGGAAGTAACCTTTGATACAGTTCAGGCCTTTGTTTACCGGTGCTTCAGGATCACCCTGTGTTGCTACTACTTTACCGTTTTGAGTACCAACAAGAACAGAACAGCCTGTACCACAGAAACGACAAGGCGCTTTGTCCCATGTGATTTTGGTTTGATCAGAGCTTGCAATCAGGTTTGTTGCAGAAGCTGGTAGTGTAATACCTGCGACAGCAGCAGCTGATGCAGCCGCGTTTGCTTTCACAAACGCACGTCTTGTCATTTTCATACTTCACCCTCAATTTGGGAATGTTGTGTTCCAGTGTCTTTTTCGTCCGTTTCTTCTAGCCCAGTTTCGATTTGGTGATAAACCAAAACCGTGCTCAAGACATTCGGTAAATTATTAATCGCATCGATAGTGTCTGTGATGAAACCTTGGTTCTCTGTTTCAAGCACAACGATGATTTTGCCTTCAGGACTGTCGCCGTAGATTTCCGCATTTTCATATGTTTCGATCTGGGTTTTCGTCTCTGCTAAATGTTCAGGCAGAACATGCACTACCAGACTTGAAATATGCACTTCGTTTAGTGACATACGTCTCTCTCGTTTTATTGCCTTTCACCGACCACTGACGGTTCAGGCTGTTATATTGCTCACATTGATGGATGAAGTAGGGCACACTGAAACGCATGCGCCGCAGCCGTTACACTCATCAAGGTCTAAATTTGGTTGTGCTACCTTGCCCAGTTCCAATTTGAACCGGATTGCCATTGGGTCACACATGTCCCCGCAGCTTCGGCACTCGACATTTTGCTTAGCTAAACAACTATCGGTGATGCTCGCTTTTGCCTGCCATGGCTGTTCTGTTTCTGATAAGAACAAGGGTTCAGGACAAACATTGGCGCATTGATAACAAAAAGTGCATTCATCGATAGAAAAGTCGACCGCAGGAAATCCACCGTCGCTTTTGATTATAATTTTGGTTTCACATGCCTCGACGCATTTACCGCAACGAGTGCAGTCGTCTGTAAACTGCGTTGGCTTCGCTATCCAAGGAAGACGTAAGGAATTATCCTGTTGCGTTTTTCTAGCAAAAAGTCTTCTTCGAGAAAGGTCTACCACTTAGTCACCTCAAAATTAGAAACCCAAACTAAGCATAGTCCACAATTTCATTAATAAACTGTCATTTAAGTACACGAAATTGTAGTTTTTGACATATATCTATAAATACCTCTTAGGGGGTAATTCGAATGCAATATTGTTTTGGATCAATAAATTCCAACGCAGGTGATCACATATTGATAAAGTTGAAAGATAATACGTGTTGTATAAAGGCAAACATGGTTATCAAATGAGCGGAGTTCAGAGTTGTTTAAAAATGTGAAAAAGTCAGTAACACGTACAATTGCATCTGCCATGATGTTGATTTTACTTCTTTCTGTGGCGACTACTGGCTTTGCTATTTTCACTTTAGCATCAAGCTTGAACGATGCAGAGGCAGTAAACGTTGCTGGTTCAATGCGAATGCAGAGTTATCGGTTAGCTCATGATATTCAAAGTGAATCTGTTGATTATTCTTCACACATTGATTTATTTGAAGCTTCAATCTATTCACATTCTATGAGAGCGCTTCAGCATTGGACGGTGCCCGAAGACATCACAAAAGACTATTACCGGCTGATTCTGCGTTGGCATGAACTTAAATCGGTATTAAAGAGCCAAGATCGGACTCAATACTTGGTTTTAGTCGCTGGTTTTGTTCAACAAATTGATGCCTTTGTTTTTAAGCTACAAAACTATTCTGAGCAAAAACTCATCAACCTAGCATGGATTGGTGGATTGGGGCTTGGCGGGATTCTGTGCGCAAGCATGTTTGTTGTGCATTTTATTCGGTTAGAAGTGGTAAGGCCGTTACGCGCTTTGGTAGCGGCAAGTGAGCAGATTAAAAACCGCTCATTTGATGTGTCTCTCAATGTATCAAGTGACAATGAGATGGGCATTTTAACCCGAACATTCAATCGGATGGCGATGGATCTAGGCAATTTGTATCGTGGTCTCGAAAAAGCGGTTGATGAGAAAACTCGCAAGTTACAACACGCAAATCAGTCGCTCCAAGTACTCTACGATTCGTCAAAAGAGCTGACGGCGTCACGTATTCATCAAGAAAATTTTCAGGCGATTTTACAACATATTGCAAGTTTGGAAGGAATTCGTGCAGTTAAGCTTGAAATTGACCAAATTGGTGAGCCAAATTGGATACTGACTGAAGGGGAAAAGTGCCGACACGGTTGTGATACCGATTGTCACAGTGAGACATTAACGTTAGATGGTGAGCATCTTGGTTATTTACATTGGAAAGCCGGATTACCTTGCCCAAATGAAACATTGATTGGCAACTTTGTCCAAATTTTATCTCGTGCGGTATATTACAATCGTGCGCAGCGACAAGCCGAGCAGTTGTTGTTGATGGAAGAGCGAGCAACCATTGCCCGAGAGTTGCATGACTCTTTAGCACAGGCTTTGTCTTATTTAAAAATACAAGTCTCGTTGCTTAAACGCAGTGTGAAGAATATTCCCGATGAGAAAGCGATAGCCCAAACCAATCAGGTGATTGCTGAGCTTGATACCGGATTGTCAGCCGCGTACACCCAATTACGTGAACTTTTGACCACCTTCCGTCTTACCATCAAAGAAGGCAGTTTTGGGCAAGCGCTTCAAGAAATGGTCGCGACGTTAGACGAACAAACAACAGCGGAAATCTCTTTGAATAATAAGCTTTCATCAACGGAATTAGACGCGCATCAACAGGTGCATCTACTACAGTTGATCAGAGAAGCGACAATAAATGCGATAAAACACGCTCAAGCTAAGAATATTAAGATCCAATGTCTTGATTCTGGTGGGAAAGTCACAGTGACCGTAGCCGATGATGGTATAGGCTTTGATCAACAGAACGAGAAATTAAATCATTATGGTATGAGTATCATGCAAGAACGTGCTGCAAGATTGCACGCAGACCTCAGTGTAGAGGCGGCAAAGAACGATGGTTGTATCGTGAGACTAGAATTCCAACATAGTAAGGAAGTAAACATTGACAGTGTGTAAAGTAATGCTGGTGGATGATCACCCACTCATGAGACGTGGTATTCATCAGTTGCTAAGTTTTGAGTCAGACTTTGAAGTTATCGCAGAGGCCAGTAGTGGTGCGGATGCGGTCGCAAAAGCTCACGAACTCGAGCTGGATTTGGTGCTTCTGGATCTGAATATGAAAGGTATGTCCGGGTTGGACACGCTTAAAGCACTTCGTGCCGATGGTTGTGAAGCTCGCATTGTAATCCTGACGGTTTCTGATAGCCCTGCGGATATTGAAGCGATTGTGCGTAGCGGAGCAGACGGATACTTACTAAAAGATACCGAACCAGATGAATTAGTTGAGCTACTAAAACAAGCACATGAAGGTGACAAGGCCTACAGCCAAGCGGTTGCGAAATACTTGAACGAGCGTTCAGGACAAGAGGATGTGTTTGACTCGCTGACCGATCGCGAGACGCAGATCCTACAAGAGGTAGCACGTGGCTTCCGTAATAAACAGATCGCAGATCGCCTGTTTATCTCTGAGTCGACGGTAAAAGTACACATGAAGAGTCTACTCAAAAAGCTGAAAGTACCTTCACGTACTGCAGCAACCGTGCTTTACCTAGAGCGCTTTGGTGAAATAAAGTAACTTACTCTGAGTGCTTTAGATGCAAAAACCGCCCAAATTTAGGCGGTTTTTTTATTTGTCTGGGCGAATAGAGTACAAATCGCTGTTGTATTTACCGCACTCTAAATAGTAATGATGTGCCGCTTTTTTATCTTCCGCGACCACTCTCATACTGTGTATTTTCCCCTGTTCAAAGTAACGAATTTCGTACTCTACAATCGTATCAAGTTGCTCAGCAGCAGCCATGCTACGCCTCCATAAACTATCCTGTTGTTATTGATGCAATTTATATGCCATTTAAGGAACGCCGTCTCGTTCATGTTTTGGCCGATAATTGCGCACTAACTCACTTTTTTGCGGATAGTTGTGATAAAAAAGTTAATTTCAAACTCTATATACTACGAGGGTGGCAAAAAGACTTTGCCATACTGACGAAAGTTTGCCGCAATACTAAGTGATTTAGGGTGAGTATAGAACTTAATCAATAAAAAAGGGAATATGGATCGGTGATGAAATTTAAAAGTTTATCCAATAAAGCGGTTCGATATGGATTTGTATTGATATCTATTGTGTTGTTAGCCGGATGTGCAAAAAAGTTTTTATACAGCAATATAGATTGGGTTGTGATTGAATATTTAGACGATTACGTTTCTCTTGATGGAGAGCAAGAGTCGTTGCTTGAAGAGCGTATTTTATTACTGGCCGATTGGCATAAAGAGGAAGAATTACCTTTATATATCGATCACTTAAAACAATTAGAGTCACTGAATAAAGACAACGTGACGCTAGAGTCATTGCAAGCGAACCGAGATCAAATGCGAGACCACTACCAACGTCTCGTCTCGAAAGCCGCGCCGGACCTCTTCTCGCTGAGTATGCAGTTAGACACTAAGCAAGAATCGGAGTTTGTCGACAGTGTAAAAGAGCGTTACAAGGAAAGAGATGAAAAATACGCAGGGAAAACGGAACAAGAGCTGCGAGAAATTGTCTTAGAGAATACAGAAGAGTGGATGGAAGAGTGGCTTGGTAAATTATCTAACCAGCAAAAAGTGCGCGCGAAACAACTTTCTAAAGAGGTGATTATAAATAGTCCGTTATGGCGAGATTACCGCTCGTCAATAATTCAGGAGTTAGAGTACCTTTTCGAAAATAAAACCAACACGGTTGTTTACCAGCAGGTATTCATGAAGCTCTTATTCGAGCCGGAAAGTTATTATAGTGATCAATTGAGGGACAATATTGATCGTAATATCGAACTGACGGATCAATTCACTCTAGATATATCCCAATCGATGAGTGACAAACAATGGCGACATTTTCATGGCAAAATTCGTGAATGGCGTGAGCTTGCTGAAGAACTACTGAATTAATACTCGATAAAACAACCTGTTAGTGTGAGTGCTGGTAGGGCATACCAGCACTTTCTGATGAAAAACTGATTCAAAGCAAATTCTTATTGTGGCATGAGCGTAACATGGCTTGTCGAACCATGTTGGATAGGATCCTCGCACTCCCATGTATCCCTTGTGCGGGCCTTCACCAAAACAATGAGAATAATTATGAAGCATTTAGTTGAAAGATTTCTTCGCTACGTCACGTTCGATACTCAATCTAATCCCCACGAATCAGCTTGCCCAAGCAGTGGCGGGCAACTTGTATTTGCTCAGCAGCTTAAAAAAGAAATGATTGAACTCGGTTTAAGCAATGTGACCTTGAGTGACAATGGTTACCTAATGGCAAAATTACCGTCGAATGTTGATTACGCTGTGCCTGCTATCGGTTTTATTGCTCACATGGATACCGCGCCTGATGCTTCAGGCAAAAACGTAAATCCCCAGTTTATTGAAGATTACCAAGGCGGTGATATCGCTCTTGGTCTAGGTGATGAAGTGCTTTCTCCGGTGCAGTATCCAGATCTGCATGAACTTCATGGCCACAACCTAATTACCACTGACGGCACAACGTTGCTTGGCGCTGACAACAAAGCGGGTATTGCAGAGATTCTATCTGCCGTTGCTATGTTGATCGAAAACCCAGAAATCCCACACGGTGATATTTGTATCGGCTTTACTCCCGATGAAGAGATTGGTCGCGGTGCTGATTTGTTCGATGTAGAAAAGTTTGGCGCGCAATGGGCATACACTATCGACGGTGGCCCTCAAGGAGAATTGGAATACGAAAACTTCAACGCAACCAGTGCAGACGTTATTTTCCATGGCGTAAGTGTTCATCCAGGCACTGCTAAAGGTAAACTGGTTAACGCGATGAACTTGGCTGCGAAATTCCAAGTGCAGATGCCAGAAGATCAAACGCCAGAAACGACAGAAGGCTACGAAGGTTTCTTTCATCTTAAATCTGGTGAACTTGGTATCGCCCGCAGTGAGCTAGGTTACATCATCCGTGATTTCGATCGTGAAGGACTTGAAAGTCGTAAAGCCTTTATGCAGAAGCTAGTCGATGACATGAACGCGGGGCTGAAGCATGGCTCGGTTGAATTGAAGTTAACTGACAGCTATTACAACATGCGAGAGATGGTAGAGCCTTACCCTCACATTATCGAACTCGCTAAATTAGCGATGGAAGAGTGCGATGTAGAGCCACTTATTAAACCGATACGCGGTGGTACAGATGGTGCGCGCCTATCATTTATGGGCTTACCTTGTCCGAACATCTTTACCGGCGGTTATAACTTCCATGGCATTCATGAATTTATCTCGGTAGAAATGATGGAGAAATCAGTACAAGTCATTGTGAAAATTGCTGAACTTACCGCGAAGAAGCATAGCTAAGTGTCACGCTAGATACAAAAATGTATGGTCCGCCCCGTTATTGCAACTACAATTAAGTAATAACGGAGTTGGTTTGCGCTAATGTATTCGGAGTCCACGTTGGGAACATTAACTTCCCGCTCCACGATGATATCCGCGCCAGATTATCCTTAAAAGCCCCAAAGCAACTAGGTGCTATTTTTGTATCAGGTTACTAATCTAGCCGTTCGACCGTTTTTGTCATCACGTTCATTGGCGTTGCAAACTTGGTTATGGCTATACAGCCTTAAAAGCTTGGCGGTGGTACAACACCGCCCAAGCTATTCTTGCTAGCTTATTGGCAAGTGCGACTACCACTACATTAAACGGCTTTGTTGCTCGTAAATTGACTAACCAATCTCCAAACACTTTTCCTGTTGTTTCTATCCTAGATAGCACGGACCTCGCTCCATGTATAAATAGAGCGCGAAGGTGTTTGTTCCCTCGTTTACTCATGCCTAATAACTTTGATTTGCCACCCGTTGAATACTGCCTTGGAACGAGTCCTAGCCATGCAGCCATCTCGCGACCTCCACCAAAGTTTGAAGGAGAACTGATATTGGCCACACACAACGTTGCTGTTAAATCACCAATACCAGGAATACTCTTCAAAAGTTCGGCATTTTCATTATTTTCAGTAATCGCTTTCAGTTTTCTATCTTGAGTAGATACTTGCTCATTTAGGTATTTATAGTGCTCATGAATCGAGAGCAACTCAGCGACCAGACTCGGTGGTAGCTTTATATCTTGCTCGGCCAACCACTGAAATAGCGCTTTCATCTTGGCATGGCCTTTAGGAAAACTCAGCCCAAACTCAAGTAGTATTGCTCCAATTCGGCTCATACAAGCCGTTCGTTCTTTGATATAACCATCCCTCACTCGATGGATAGCTGCGATTACCTGAGCTTCCTCTGACTTGGCAGAGACAAATCTCATGCTTGGTCGACTCGCTGCTTCTGCTATCGCAGCCGCATCAATAAAGTCGTTCTTATTACCTTTGACGTAAGGTTTTACATATTGAGGCGGGATAAGTCGAACTCGATGCCCATAGGCTTCACACTTTCTCGCAAGCCAGTGAGCACCACCACAGGCTTCAAAAGCGATGATGGTAGGTTCAAGTACAGATAAGAAACGGAGTAGTTGGCTTCGACTAAACTTACGGCGAATAACGTCTTTGCCAGTGTGATTGTTGCCAACCGCATGAAAGCAGTGCTTGCCTAAATCGATACCTAAGATGTGAATGGTAGACATATGGTTCACCTCGTTCTGAGAGCCTACTCTAAGCGTAGGGCTTGAGAGTGAGGCGGACCATATAATTAGCCCAGACAGTGTCTGGGCTTTCTTATTTTTTGGCGTCTTAATCAGAATTAGCGAACATCTTTTTCTTCAATGTCGCTTATTGGTAACCAGTTTACTTCAACGCCTGCTTGGTCAAACATATCTTGGCTCACTTGAATCTTGTCACCCCATCGAGACAAAAAGTCTTCTGATTGTTCTGGACAGCTTACTCGAGCGATCCCGGTTTGGATGATCTTTGCTGCGCAGTTTGGACAAGGGAAGTGGGTTACCCAAATATCACAACCGTCTAAATCGCGTTTAGAGAACAGAATCGCATTCTCTTCTGCGTGTAGTGTTTTGAGGTATTTTAGCTCACGTTCATCTGTATCAACGCTGTCAGACACGCCATGTGGGTAGCCGTTGAAGCCTACCGAAACAATGCGGTTCTGTTTAGTGATTACCGCACCGACCTGTGTAGATGGGTCTTTACTCCAAGACGCCACTAACTCAGCCATTTGGTAAAAACGTTTCTCCCATTTAGAAATCATACTCATCCTCGGTCGAAAGCTTTGAATTAATTGCATGATAACCCATTCTGTTTAAAAAAATAGTCAAATCATGCTTCCTCTCAACGAAGTTTTCACTTTATTAACTCATATAACAATGATTGCGTAAAAAAATGGCAATGATGAAGTGAGTTACCAAGATGATTTTCATGTTAAACCACGAACATGATCGCAACATTTTTAGCGCCATTATTACTATGTTTGCGAGTCGTTTCATCAGCTTACACTTTGAAACACATTCCCTTATTTCTCTTGAAGTTTTCGGACAAAGCTCCCTGTAAGGTTAGGGTATTGTCAATTGAATCCTGTTCTATAAAGACGGTATATACATGCAAAAGAAACCACTCGTCGCATTAATGGCGGCAACAGCTATCCTCGCGGGATGCGGAGAAGCAAACAATGCCCAGAAGGGGAGCCAAGCTCCTCTTGTTGTGACTCAGGATGTCACAATTATCGACTACCAGCCGAGTAAATCTTACATCGGCCGCATTGAAGCAGTAGAAGATACGAATATTACGGCACAAGTCTCCGGCTACCTCGAAGCTCGCCATTTTGACGAAGGTCAAATGGTCGAAAAAGGGGCGCTGTTGTACTCCATAGAGCCTTCTTCTTTCGAAGCTCAAGTGGCGAGCGCTAAAGCGGCACTAGCTCAAGCGAAAGCAGCATTGAAAAAAGCGGAGCTTGATCACCAACGCGGTAAAAACTTGCTTCCTCGTGGCAGTATTTCGCAATCCGAGTTTGATGCATTAACGGCAACGTTACTTGGTGCTCGTGCTGAATTGGAAGCCGCAAATGCACAGCTTAAACTGGCGGAAGTTAACCTTTCTTATACGCAAATCCGAGCGCCATTTAGCGGTCGCATCAGTGACAGTAAAGTAAGTACGGGCGATCTACTTTCTCCATCTTCTGGCATCCTAACGACACTGGTTAGCTTAGACCCAGTACATACTTCATTCAGCGTGAGCGAACGTGAGCGTTTAACGCTTGGAATGGATCGTATCAAAGGTGATGGGAGTGCTGAGTCGAGTGGGGTAGAGGTTCAACTTGAACTTGAAAACGGCGAGTACTTCGAGCATCTCGGTCAGTTGGATTTCTTGGGTAACCGTATCAATACTCAGACGGGTACGATTGCTATGCGTGCTTTGGTGCCAAACCCAGAACAGAAATTACTTCCTGGTCAGCATATTAAAGTGAACTTGCGTGATAAAAACGCGAAAGACGTGATTGTTGTGCCACGTCGTGCGGTTCAAACTGACCTCGAAGGTGACTTCGTTATGGTGACGGCAGAAGGTAATGTTGCTGAACGTCGCAATGTGAAGCTTGGTCCACAAGTCGAGCAGGGCATCATCATTAATGAAGGTCTAGAACAGGACGATACGGTCATTACACAAGGTCTGCAACGTGTGCGTAACGGCGTAGAAGTGCGCATTCAAGCACCTGCTGAAGACAAGCAGTAGGAGGCGGAATGTTAAGTCGTTTCTTTATACAAAGACCAAAGTTTGCACTGGTAATTTCGATCATTTTGACGTTGGCAGGTGCCATCTCTTTAGCGATCCTACCCGTTGCTGAATATCCTAAAATCAGCCCGCCATCGGTGAGCGTGACGGCGTTTTACACTGGCGCGAGTGCCGAAGTGGTTGAACAGGCGATAGCCGACCCCATAGAGACCTCCGTCAATGGCGTAGAAAACATGATTTACATGTCTTCGAAAAGCGCGAATGATGGTTCGTACAGCCTAAATGTCACCTTTGATGTAGGCACAGACCCAGACATGGCTCAGGTTAACGTGCAAAACCGAGTGTCACAGATTGAGTCCAAGTTGCCTCAAGAAGTGCGTATGGTCGGTGTCACGGTGAAAAAGCGTTCTCCGGACCTGTTGATGGTTCTGAACTTCTACTCGCCAGATGGTAAGTATGATGACAAGTTCCTTATCAACTACATCAACCTGAACGTGAAAGACCAGTTAGCGCGTGTTAAAGGCATCAGTGAAGTTAACGTTATCGGTGGCGGTGAATACGCAATGCGTGTTTGGTTGGACCCAGAGAAGATGGCCAACCTCAACCTAACCACGAGCGACGTATACGCTGCGTTAGCTGAACAAAACGTTCAAGTTGCTGCGGGACGTGTTGGCGCTGCGCCTTACAATAATCCGCAAGAAGTTCAGTTTAACCTAGTGACCAAAGGTCGTTTGGAAAGCGTGAGTGAGTTCGAAGACGTGGTTCTTCGTGCTAATTCAGACGGTTCAACGGTGTACCTGAAAGACGTTGCTCGTGTTGAACTTGGTAAAAAGTTCTACGACGGTAACGGTAAGTTCCGTGGTCAAGACGCTTCTATCGTGGCGCTGTCTTTGCAATCGGATGCGAATGCACTAGAAAGTGGTAAGGCGGTCATGGACTTGCTGGATCGCCTAAGTACGAACTTCCCTGAAGGTATGGCTTACGAAACCAGTTACGATACAACCGTATTTGTTGCCGAATCGATTAAGGGCGTTGTCAAAACGCTGATTGAAGCAATCTTGCTGGTAATCGCAGTGACTTATCTGTTCTTGGGGAGTGCGCGTGCAACCTTAATTCCAGTGGTGGCCATTCCGGTGTCACTTATTGGTACCTTTGCCATCATGCAGGCCACAGGCTTCACCATAAACACAGTAACGCTGTTTGGTTTGATTCTCGCTATCGGTATCGTTGTAGATGATGCGATTCTGGTTATCGAAAACGTGGATACCACGATGGCGAAAGACCCGAGTATTTCACCGCGTAAAGCAACCTTGATCGCAATGAAAGAGGTGACGGGTCCAATTGTTACGTCGACTTTGGTTCTATTAGCAGTATTCCTTCCAGTTGCCATGCTTCCGGGTATCACTGGCATCATGTATCGTCAGTTTGCACTGACCATCTGTATTTCAGTTGTTATTTCCTCGATTAACGCATTAACACTGTCTCCAGCGTTATGTTCGTTGGTATTGAAACAGGGTGGTGGCAACACGGCAAACTGGTTCCAAGCGTTTAACCGTGGTCTTGAGCGAGTGACTGCGCGCTATGGTCAAATTGCGGGCTTCCTAGTGAAGAAGTCGATCCTACTGATCACCTTCTTCTTTGTTGCGGTTGCTGCAGTAACCTTCTTTGCGAAAACGACGTCAACGGCGTTTGTACCCCAAGAAGATAAGGGCATCTTGCTGGTTAACGTGCAACTTCCAGATTCCGCTTCGCTTTCTCGTACTGAGGAAGTGACAAATGATCTGATGAAGATGGTGGAACAGGAACCGGGCGTGGATGGTGTTACCGTTGCGAATGGTTACTCATTCATGACAGGTGCCGCAGCATCAAACGGTGCGTCTCTGTTTATCAAACTGCATGATTGGGATTCGCGAAATGGTTTAGATGGAGAGCACTCTGCCAATGCGATTGCGAACCGTATTAACGGTCGAGCTGCAATGGAGCTTCCTCAAGCTATCGTCTTTGCCATGGGACCACCTGCGGTTCCGGGTATGGGTGCGGCATCTGGTTTTGAATTCGTACTTGAAGATACGCTAGGCCGCAGCCGTACAGACCTATCAATGGTTATGGGCGAGATGATTCAGGCTGCTAACCAAGCGCCTGAAATTGCTTACACTTTCAGTACGTTCCGTGCCAACGTTCCGCATTACTACGTCGACATTGACCGTGAAAAAGCGCAACAGTTAGGCATCCCACTGTCGTCTATTTTCCAAACTCTACAAGGTAACCTTGGTTCACTTTACGTGAATGACTTTACCATGTTCGGTAAGAACTTCCGCGTAACCATGCAGGCAGACAGTGAACACCGTAGCAGCATGGAAGATTTAGAGCGTTTCCACGTTCGTTCTTCTGGTGGTGATATGGTGCCGTTGAGTACGCTAGTGAGTTATGAGCAAGTGTTTGAACCGGATGTAGCATGGCGATACAACATGTACCGCAGTGCCATTATCCAAGGTCAGCCAGCTCCGGGTTACTCAAGTGGTGATGCCATTGCAGCAATGGAACGCGTTGCGGCAGAAGTTCTGCCACAAGGTTACACTTACGAATGGACGGGCATGGCCTACCAAGAGGTGCTAGCGGGTAACCAAGCGATTTATGCGTTTGCGTTGGCGTTGATCTTCATTTATTTGTTCATGGTTGCGCAATACGAAAGTTGGACGATTCCACTTGCAATTATCCTAGTGGTGCCAGTAGCGACGTTGGGGTCCTTCCTCGCATTGAACCTAACAGGCACACCTCTCAACTTGTACGCGCAGATAGGTCTCGTCCTACTCATAGCGCTCGCGGCGAAGAATGCAATCCTTATTGTGGAATTCGCCAAGCAGGAGCGTGAAGAGAAAGGTGTGGATATCGATAGTGCGGCTGTTCAAGGTGGTAAACTGCGTTTCCGTGCGGTGAACATGACTTCTTGGTCGTTCATCTTGGGTATCTTCCCGCTGATCTTTGCGGCGGGTGCAGGTCACGTGAGTCAGAATTCGTTGGGTATCTCGTTGATAGGGGGGCTACTCTGCGTGCTGCTAGCAGGTACTTTCTTGATACCAGGCTTCTACGCATTGGTACAGAGAAAGCGTGAGAAAATTCATGGCGGAAGTACCAAGCTTGTTCCTCTTGATGATGAATAAACGCTGAGTTCACTCTGAAAATAAAAAGCCCGATGCATGTGAGTGCCTCGGGCTTTTTGTTGATGTTGATAGTGAAAAGGCATCAGTTGCCAAGCTCTTGGCGCTTGCTCCAACCTTCGACGTTTTCATATGGGCTCAAATCTTGTGACGCTAGGTCGAAGTTATTGAGCACTTTAAACATCCCTATACTCTCACTAGGATGAAGGTAGAGCGAAACTGGCGTATTCACAGAATGCTTAGTGATTGTTGCTGTCTATACGTCGCGTGTCTTAAATTTAGCGACGGCATCGTCCATATCATGAGCTTGTGCAGAAACCGAGTTCACCTCGTGCAAACATTCTTGGGCTGACTGCATGTTATTTTCGGAAATTACATTCAGTTCGGTTATCGAATCACTGACTTGGTTCATCACAATGCCTTGCTCTTCAATAGCTGATGCGATGCGCTCCGAGTTGCCTTGAATCGCGTTCATGTCGGCAATGATTTGTTGTAAGCTTGAATCCAATTGTCCTGATGCCGATAGGGTTTGTTGCCCTTGGTCATTACATTGATCAATATCTGAAACCACCATCGACATTTGCGATTGAATGTCTGACACCACGCGAGTAATCTCCTCTGTCGATTGATGTGTGCGGCTTGCCAATGCACGAACCTCATCTGCAACGACCGCAAAACCGCGTCCTTGTTCGCCAGCACGCGCCGCTTCAATTGCTGCGTTGAGAGCAAGTAGATTAGTTTGTTCTGCAATGTCTTGGATGATGTTGACTGCACCACCAATTTTCGCAACGTGTTCGTTCAAAGAACCAATCGATTGTTGGCTATTAGACAGAATGCCCGTTAACTGGCCGACATTCGTTACTGTAGTCTCGACGACAGTACGACCTTGTTCTGCGTTGCTTGCGGCTTGATGGACGCCCTCTACAGCGACGGATGTGCTTTCTGAAATCTCTCCAATTGTCGCCACCATTTGCTGTACAGCGGTTGCCATAGAAGAGGTGTGGTCAGCTTGTGCGTGGAATTGCTCCATCACACCTTCAAGTTCGCGGTGCATATTGTCTGTGCTAGCAGATAACTGTGCGGACTTTTCTTGGGTGCCATGGATTAAGTGTTCTAGTTTATCTAATAGATCATTTAAGTGGTGACTAATGTCTACCAGCTCATCTTTGCCTTTTAGCTCAGAACGTAAACCCATATTGTTGCTTTCACTGATGTTTTTTATCGTGGCTAATAAGCTGCTGACTCGTAAGTTAATAGACCGAGATATCTGCATAATAAGGGCAAATATCACCACCAAAACCAGCACAGTGATGCTTTGCTTCACGATAGCATTCTGAGTATCGCGTTCTTGAGCCGCATTGGTCAGTGCTGAAGAGAACGTCTTAAATTGTTCTTCCACAGTATGAGAGAGGGCACGAGTCTCGCCCAATAAACCTTTATTGTAAGCAACGCCTATGGTTCGTTTCTGAGCGGAAAGCTGACGCGCACTCTCAATCAATGCTGGTACATATAAGCCTTGTAATATGCTCTCATTAACTTCGCCTGCTTTTACGAGTTCATCGAATTGAGTCAAAGCGATCACTTGTTCGTGATTAGCGGTTATCTTGGCTTCAGACAGCGCTTGCTGATACGGTGCAAGCAACCCGCTTTGGTCATCCAATCCGAAACGTTCATAGGCCGCTACAAGTTTTTGAAAGCCAGCTTGATAAGATAATAGGTCTTGTTTGAATTGGTGGCTAGAAGGGAGGTCATAACGGCTAAGAATGCCTGCCAATTCTTGTTCGGTACTAAGGAACTTATCAACGTTTCCGTCAAACTTACCAAGGTATTTGTTGTTGCCGCGTAATAAAAAGTCCTTTTCGTTACGGCGAAGGTTGAGTAATCGGATTTCCAAATCTCCGACGAGTTTAATCGCGTGGTTGAGCTCTTGGCTTTGGTTAGCAAAGTGTGACGAGGTGGCCAACAGGGTGACGATACCCAAAATGGCGATCACTCCTAGGGAGTAGAGCTTGTGCCTGATAGTCATAAAGCTTGTCCTGAATAGTTGACTAAAGTAAGGAGCCCAAAAAGGTTCCCAATGGTTAGCTCTGACGTTTTTAGTACAGCACTCTTTGGCGTTGCTGTTTTTTTGTCGCTTGCTTGTTTTTACTATCAAGTCTGCGACGTTGCGAAGCGCGTGTTGGTTTGGTTTTAATACGCTTCTTATCCGTCCGGCTAGCAGATTGGATTAACGCTTGTAATCGGTTTAATGCGTCTTCTTTGTTCTGCTCTTGCGTCCGAAATTGTTGTGCTTTGATGATGATCACTCCCTCTTTGGTGATCCGGCTATCTGACAACGCAAGTAACCGCTCTTTATAGAAATCCGGCAATGTGGAATGACGTACATCAAAGCGCAAATGTATCGCGGACGATACCTTATTAACGTTTTGCCCACCATTTCCTTGAGCGCGGATGGGGGATAATTGGATTTCCCAGTCTTGAATTGTGACGGAGTTCGAAATTTTGAGCATGTTTACTAAATGCCAATATGGTTTGTTGCAATGGCTGATAAATTACCACTAGAGATGTATAAATAGAAGAATTGACATGAACACGATAGATTTAAGCCCCTACAAAGGTCTGATTTTCGATATGGATGGCACATTGATTGATACCATGCCAGCGCACTTGGCCGCTTGGCAAGCAACAGCCGATCGATTTGACTTCCCATTTCATCAAGACTGGTTACACAGCTTAGGTGGAATGCCAAGCTTCAAAATTGTAGGTGAAGTGAACCGTGAGCATGGTTTGTCTCTCGATCCTGAAACTGTCTCTCGTTTCAAGATGGAAACCTTTGCAGAGATGGAACTGCATGGCGAAATCATTTCCTGCACCAATACGGTTCTTGACCAATACTTTGGCGAAAAGAAGATCGCGGTTGGGACTGGCAGTCAACGTGACAGTGCACTGCGATTACTGACGAAAGCGGGTATCTTGAAGAAGCTAAACGCAGTCGTGACGGCTACTGACGTAGAAAATCACAAACCCTTCCCAGACACTTTTCTGATGGCAGCAAAACAGCTTGGCTTAAACGCGAAAGAGTGTGTGGTATTTGAAGATACCGAGCTTGGCAAAAAAGCCGCTCATGCCGCGGACATGGATTGTGTCATGGTGGAAGGGGATAAACTGGTATTTTACCCGAAAGCTTAATACAGCTAATCACTTTGAGATTACTTGGGTATAGCTTTATCTGATAGAAAAAACGCCGCGATAATCGCGGCGTTTTTGTTTTAATTTTATTTTCTGTTTTCGAAATTCAACCCAGATAAATAAAAACTGTATTGTGAAGATAGTCAAAATATCAATCTGATAATAAAGTAATATACTCAGACTCTCTATAATTGTTATTTTTAATTATTACAATCCTTAAAAGGATGCATTATGAAGATCTCACAAAAGGTTTTTGTTGTTTCAGAAAATCCTGAGTGGTCTGAGTTGGTTATTGCGGGTCTTTCACACAGTTTTAAAGCTTATACATTTTTTATTGAAACTTCTGTCAATAAACTTTGGGGATTGAGTGAAAATGATCTGGTTATTTATGATCGTTCTACGCTAGGAAATCCATCTCTTCATTTAATTTCTCCAATTACACGTGGAGGGGCTTGGATACTTGTGAATGCAAATCAACAAGACTTAGAAGGTGTTAAGGGGCTGATTTCTTTGGGGTGGTGTGGCTTGCTTGAGTCAGATATGACGTTAGAACTTCTCCATAAAGCCACAAGGATGGTTACCTCTGGTCAGCTTTGGTTTAGTCGAGAGGCAATGTCTTATTCCTTGAGAAACATCGTAAGAGGGCAATCAAATACTGGCCTGTCCATGGAAGTTCTTGGTACGAAATATGAGTTGTCGGGGAAAGAGCAAAAAGTATTCTTATATTTAGTTCAAGGTTATTCTAATAAGGAAATTGCGGTTCAAATGAACGTAAGTTTAAGCACAGTTAAAACTCATGTATCACATATTTTATGTAAAACAGGGAAGCAGAGTCGTAATCAGCTTGGTGCTTTAATGATGGAGTAATTGTTGTTTTTATTGTTCTAAATCAATTTTATTTTTTTATGATACTTTCCTCATTCTTTATTTCATTATTGCTGGTCAGATGACCGATAGGAAAAAAGTTAATAAGGCGTACATTTATCTCGTCTACTTAATTCAACTTTTGGTCTAAACCGCAGGAATAAATGTAAAGGAGAACAATCATGAAACGTTTAGCAGGTTTTGCAGCAATGGCGTTACTTTTATCGGCTGGTGCCATTGCGAACCCTTGGGTCGTTGGGTCTGACGAAGGTCGTGCAGACTTTTATGTCAAGTTCAAAGGTGAAGTGCCTAAGCGTTGTGAAATGATGACTTACGGCAATTTGGACGTCATTAATTTCGACTTGACCAAATCATCTGACACCAAAGAATTTGGCTTTAAAACATGGTGCAACTCATACGGTACTAAAGGCATTGTCCAAGTTGACCCGTTCGGTTTTACCAACAGTAATGAAGATGAAATTCCAATGGAGTACAGCTTCAATGGTGAAACTAAGCTAAAAGACAAAGGGATTGACACTACCGTTGCTCGTATCCATCAAGTTGTTGAAATTAGTAACAACCTAGATAAAACGATGACTGATGAGCACAAGCTTTCAATTACCTCTAAACCTCAAGCTGGTGCGCGTTGGGGTGAATACAGCGGCGCGATGTATGTGACTCTATTCCACATGTAGAAAGGAATGTGCTGAGGGAGGCTCTGCCCATCCCTCAGCCATTATGTTGTATGAAAACACTTCGAATATTATTTCTTATCTTGATTTACATGCCAGCCCAAGTGTTGGCTTTTGAGCTTTTTCCTATGGTGCAATTTCTTTCCGATTCAGGGAAAGAGACGACGGTATTTTTTAAGGTAACCAATACCTCTCTTGCTCCTCTGCCTATCGAAGTGACTGGTGTTAAGCGATTGGTCGAATTCAACAATGAAGAGTCGCTTCTTGAAACCGGTGACTTGATGATCTTTCCACCGCAAGTTCTTATTCAACCGGGGAAATCTCAGACCATTAAAGTGCAATATATTGGTGCACCTAAGGGTGTGGCAGAATCCTATCGCTTGATCGTGAGCCAATTGCCACTCAAAGCGAATGAAGTTGAGAAAGATGCCATACAGATGTTGTTCCGAATCGGAGCGCTTGTATTTGTGTCTCCACAAGATGCGCAAGACCATTATTCTAGCGAAATCATTGTGTCCAATGGCAAGAAGCCGAACCTGAAAATTAGCAATACAGGTTCAAGTGTTATTGAGCTAAACAAACACACTTATTCGGTTGATTGGCAAGGTCAGACTAAGCGTTGGGACTGGGAACAATTAGAACCGGTTCTGCCGATGCAATATCTCGTACCAAATCAGAAAGTTCTGGTGAACGTCGAGTCACTTCTTGTGAACTAACGACCCCCCAGTTTTTATAACGTCACTGATATACACGGAAGGTTACAATGTGGCGCGCATTCGTCGTATCGATCGCTGTCCTTATTTCTGGGGCTGTATGGGGAAGCTCTTACAGCCTCTCTTTGCCCCTAGTATATGAGCAAAATCAGCTTGGCGATCTCCCTGTTGAAATACACGGTATGACTCTAGAACGCGTATCTGTTGATGTGCTTCAAAATTTGCTTGGGCCGCGAGTGAGCCCAGAATGGTGGCAGCAGTTTTTTGGCTCAGAATCATCAACATTCGTTGATGTCGCAACGCTCGCTGAGCGTGGTATAGAAGCCACTCTCAACACTGAATCATTGTTTATTGACGTCCGCCTCTCTGCGCAAATCCTTAGCGAGCAAGATATAAATCTATCGTCTAGTTACCCCGATTTTGTTCCCTCCGAAAGTGGCTCGCTAAGCTGGTTAAATAGTTTTAGTTTTGCCTATAACAATTATTGGCAAGAGAGCGTTGAGACTTGGGACACTTCGCTGGATTGGCTGTCACAAGGCAACATCGGTGGTGCTAATGGTGTTAACTTTCTTTTCGCCAATTACCTCGAAGTGGATAACGAAACAACAAATTTTTCCCGAGGTGAGTGGATTGCTTTTTATGACAAACCTAACCTACCAATGCGCACATCTGTCGGCGATGTGATCAGCGGTGAGTCCGGGCATATTTATGGAATGTTACTGGGCGGTTTTTCTGTTGAGAGTCGATATGCAGACTTGCAGCCGGATCGTGAGACAAGCCCAGAGAGCAGCCAGCAGCTTGTCCTGCTTGAATCTGCCGAAGTGGAAGTTTATGTCAACGGTGAGCGAATTTCTGGTGGGCGATTAGAGCCGGGGCGCTACAACCTTAAGAATCTGATTTTAGATAACGGTGCGAATGATATTACGGTTGTCGTTAACTATGTTTCTGGTAAGCAGGAAGTATTACGCTTTACTCAATTTTATAACGCTAAGCTGTTGAAAAAAGGTCTGATTGATTACTCTTTTTCCGTTGGGCAACCAATCATCTATGACAATCGTCAAGTTGAGTATCAAGACGAATGGGTGGCAACAGGCTATATCGAATATGGTGTTACCGATTGGTTGACGACAGGAGTCAACGGTTTGTATGCCCAAGAAGGGGCAATTTGGGGTGCATTGACGACATTTAAGAGTGCAGTCGGTAATGTCACCGCGCGTTATTCATTCAGCTCTGCAAGTTCAGACGAAGATGGGTGGATAACATCTCTTGACTACGAGAATAGTATTTTTGGCAGTGGCGAAAGCCAGTCGCCGAACTTACGTTTTGCAATTGAAAAATCGGATGACTTTCAAAGTAAGCCTTGGCAAGAGTCTCAAGAGGGTAACTCATATACGCAGTATCTCGCGAATTATTTTTGGCAAATCAATAGTGATTTAGATCTGACCTTAACGGGGCGTGTCACGCAACTTCCGCCGGATGACGATGAGTTGAGAGGTTCTGTGTTGCTCAATTGGCGGCATGGTGGTTTTACCGTAGGGGCTGGTACCGAATACGAAGAATCCGAGCGTTATAACGAACCGGATACGCGGTTCTTGTTTACCTTTGAATACAATTGGTATTCGGATGAGCATGGAAATCGTATAGGTCTCTCTTACAACAGTGAGAATGAACGAAGCCGAGCGTATTTTAGTAATGAAGGTTTGAACTATGTCGGTGATTACGGAGTGAGAATTGAAGCTGAGCGGGATGAGTTTCGTGATACCCAACGAGCTCAACTTAGCTACACCGCAAACCGATTCAGAGCCGAGTCTGAAGTGAGCCGTGATGTGGTGAGAAAAGAAGATTCCGAGCAATACCAAGCTTCAGTACGCTTAGCGACAGCAATTGGTATGGTTGACGGCGACTGGGGGTGGGGGCGTGCAACCAGTGGGCCATTTGTCGTTGCAGAGGTACACTCAACACTGGGGGAAGCGACAGCGAATCTAGATGTAGACTCCCAAGGAAGGCCGACAGCGATAGCAACCCAAAGCATTGATGGTCTGGTCTCTATCTCGCAACCTTATGCTCGTTATTCGATGGATTATAACGTGATGGATTCTCCCGTTGGTTATGACTGGGGGGATGGCAAACTTGAGCTAATGCCTGCGGCAGCTACCGGATATTTGTTGACGATAGGTTCCGATGCGTCATACACCGCGAGTGGTTATTTGAAGCGTCTTAGCGGTGAACCTATCGAGTACCGACAAGGGCGTGTGTTGGTTGATGATGAACAAATTGAGTTTTTCACAAACAAACAAGGGCGTTTCTTCATTCAAGGACTGAGTCCCGGTAAATACTTGGTTCAACTTTACGGTTTGAGCACCCAGCCAATCATTATCACTATTCCGGAATCTGATTCGAGCTTGATTAATTTGGGCGAAATCAAAGTGGTGCTGAGTAATGACAAGTAATCAAGTGCATTGTACTGCTAAGGAAAGGGTGAATAGGATGAACACGATAAGTTGCAGTGATGTCTTAACAATCGCAGGAATGTTGCTTGTGACCGCTTTTACTTCATCAGTGGTGGCAAGTGATATCAATGAAGCTCAGTGTGAGGGTTCGTTTCAAGTGAGTATCAATGATGTGCCGTATAAACTGAAAGTGGCGCAACCTGACACCCTGTGGTTTCAAGGTAAAGTCGAATTAGATAACCGCTTGGTCAACTGTGTAAATGGTATTGCCATCAAACCATCAAATGGTTGGCAGCAGGTTGTTACAGGGCCTCAAGGTAAGGTGAATTCGACAGTTTTGAACGCACAAAGAAAAAGCTTAAATAGAACTCCTCAAGGTGATTTTTTATTACCAAACCGTGGTGGCAAACAGGTCGATTTTTGGGTGCAAGTGCCAGAGGGTAAAATCATGCAGCCTGGGAACTATCGAGCTGATTTTGAACTGTCTCTGTTTGGTAAGCAAGTGGACGCAGTCGTCAAAAATGCCAGCCTTGATTACACCATAAAGCCTTTCGTTCGTGCTAGGATTGAAGCTAAGTCTAGCTCTCGCATTTCCGTATCGGGGGCGAGAATCACCGTGGATATGGGGAACCTGACTAACCAAAATCATAGAGCGTTGGATATAATTGTGATTAGCAATGCATCGGTTAAACTCGAGCTAAATTCATTGAATAACGGCCATCTTGTTAATACAAGGAAACCCACTCACAAGGTCCCTTATACCACTTCGTTGCAAGGGCAGAATATCGACTTAGATAGCCCTATATTTTTAAATACTCGACGTGGTAATCAAACTCGATTCAACATGGCTTTTGAAAACAAAGCCGTACCCGGAGCCACCGCTGGGCAGTATGAAGATGAGATGACGGTAAGTTTGATTGCATACTGACTACGATTGGATGTTGAGTTCATAAGCTAAACCAATAAAACAAAAACGCCGCGATTATCGCGGCGTTTTTTAGTTTATGGAGAGGTTATTGGATATCCAATAGCTCCACGTCGAAAATCAAGACGCTCGCTGGTGGGATTGGGCCTGAGCCACTTTTCCCGTAACCTAGTGTACTTGGCACGAACAGGCGGATTTTTTCGCCAACAACCATGTACTGTAAACCTTCTTGCCAACCCTTGATCACTTGGTTAAGACCAAATGAGATCGGCTCGCCACGATTTACTGAGCTATCGAATACCGTACCGTCGATAAGTGTACCGTGATAGTGTACTTTTACTTTGCTGTTCGCTGTTGGGTGGACTTCACCAGTGCCTTTTTCTAGTACTAAGTACTGTAGGCCACTTTCTGTTGTAATGACGCCTTCGGCTTTGCTGTTTTCTAGCAAGAACGCTTGGCCTTTTGCAAAGTTTTCATCTGCGACTTTATGGTTTGTCCAAGTGCGGTAAATAAAAAAGCCAGCTAGGATGAAAATGATAAGAGGAAACAGAAATTTAGACACAATTGCTCCTTGTCTTATTTTGGTTGTTTTAGCAGATAGTTGATGGTGTCTGCCATTGCTTCAACGGTTTCATGACCACCAGTGATCACTTGGTATTTGCCGTTTACGATAAAGGCAGGTACTGAGTTAATCTGACCACGAGTTGTGATTTCTTCTGCCTTTGTAATGAACTTAAACAGCTCAGCTTGTTGAGCTTCGTCCAATTGGTATGGGCTAATTAAATTACGAGATTCAAATACTTTCTCTACTGCTGCTTGACGCTCATCAGTCGTCGCTTCTGACCCCATTTGGACTGCTGCAAACAATTCTTCCATGAATGCTTTGTCTGGTGTGCCATCTAATTGCATAACCGCTGTGTAGAAGATGATGGCACTGATTTGCGCGCTTTCATTGAACGTCACATGCATTTTTTGCACTTTCTGTTCAGTGAGTGATTCGATTTGAGGAACAAAGGTTTCCATTGTACGGCAGTGACCACAGTTGAGAGAGAAGACTTCCGTCAGTGGGGCTAGGTCATATTCCGTCAATGATGTTGGCAGTACTTCGTATTGTTTACCTTGTTGTGGCTGAGAATTGCCGTTATCACAAGCAGCAAGTGCCGCTACTGCGGCAAAAAGGACAACGCCTTTAGAAATGGTTTTAAACATGGGTGACGCTCTAGATTGTAAAGTTATCGATAGTTTATCGGTTAACGTTATCAACGAAAACCATTAAAACGGCTTGTTACACTAAAGTGAGACAATCGAAGAAAGTTTAGTCAAAACATAGTTATGGCGCGTGGTTTGTTGCCCTAAATCGTGTTAGCGGATGTTAGCTCATAAAATTTGGTCGCAACTTAGTGATGTGCATATGATGGGATAGGCGGTTAAACCTTTGGAAACACCGATAAATTGTCGAGTAAAAGAAAACATTGGCACGATAGGTGCTTGGAAAATAGATTAGAAAAACGAAAGCACTAAAGTTTGGACATTTTGAGCCGACACAGTGAGCAGGAATTCATTCTACGTTGGTAACAGTATGAAGCATTGGTTTTTAGTTGCATGCGGTATGTTAGCCGGATGCACCAGCATGGATCCTAACATGGTCCCAGGGGGGAACATTCTTGATACCGCCCCTCGAACAAATTCAGAGCTAAGACATCCAGAGTGGGGTTACGCACCTACTTCTTATGTTTCTGCACCGAGACAGACTACACAAGCGACGAGTTCGATGGGAAAAAAGCCACAGGGCGTGATGTCACTGGAGATGTTTTTAAATAGGCATCAAATCGCCCACGAAACCATCAGTGGCGAGCATCTTATGATTCGGTTGAAAGAGCAGGTTCATTTCCAAACTGGCTCAGCGAAGCTCTCTTCGCAATCTCAAGATTGGATTCGTAACCTAGGTCATTATTTATCAGGCAGAACGGATGTCGATGTCGTGATTGATGGCCATGCGGACAGTACAGGTGCTGCAAGTTTCAACGACAGTTTGTCAGAAAAGCGAGCTCGTGAAGTCGAGAAGCAATTGTTGGCGACGAGTTTACCGCGCCAGCGCGTGTTTTCTCGTGGCTTTGGAGAATACGTACCACAATGCAGCAACGCGACGTCAACTGGTAAAGCTTGTAACCGTCGAGTAGAACTAATGTTGATTGTGGATCAGTAAACAGAATAATGTTTTCGCATCAAAGAAAAGAGGCACCAATAGGTGCCTCTTCTACATCCGCCAATGTTCTTAGGGGGAACTAGGCAAATTCTTTTTCAATGTATGTCACGATGTCTGAAGATTCGTAAAGCCATTGTGTCTCGCCATCTTTTTCAATACGAAGACACGGTACTTTAACGCGACCGCCACCTTGCTCCAGTGCTTCACGATGTACTGAGTCATTTTTTGCGTCACGCAATTCGATGTTTACTGACTGGCGTTTCATCGCTCGACGAACTTTTACGCAAAAAGGACAGGCTTCAAATTGGTATAGCGCGTAATGTGTGGCTTTTTCGTCAACACTTTTTTGAGCTTCTTCGCTACGTTTAACGCCACGAGGAGAGAATACAGCATTGAGAAGTAAAATGATTTTTCCCAAAATCCAACGGATAAACGTCATAATGATCCCTTGATGTTCAATGGATGAGTGTCCTTTACGAGCATGCAACGAGCTCAATAGTTAAGAAATCGTTGCATGTATGTAGGGCGTAGTCTAGCAGGTGTCGGGTTTTGACAAAACCATGTTTTTTATGAGGAAAAGAGTTGCCTTAACCAACCAAATAATCCATTCGATTTGGCTGGGGTTGCTTCTTTACCAAGGTAGAAGCTCTGCATTAAGTCGGTACGGAAAGCATCGAGATCCATACGTTTAATTACGAGTTCGTGCTGAAGGCTTTCTTGAGTTTGTTCTGCATGATCATGAGCAAGACTAAAATCCATGTTTAAGTAGCCTTGCGTATACAGCCATAAGTGAGTGATGAGTATTAAGTCTTCTGCGGACTGATTAGTAAACTTGTCTGCATGCTCATCGCCTAAGGTATCACTCAGCGCTTTCTGCATATGTTGAGAAGACGTGGAATGCTGCTCGTACAGTGCGCTGGCTTCAATATGAGACTTGGTCAAAAGGCCGAGTAAATGCAGGGCAGGCGCCGTTTCAGGCTTGTTTTCACATACTCTAATGAACAATGGGGCTTGTTCTTTGGTCCAACGTCGTCTCGCGGCTTTATGCTCGTTAACGAAAGGGATGTTTCTGAACCCCATTTCTTGGATCAGTTCATTAAGAGGCGTCATTACTTTGTAATTCCTTCACCGTCACTTCGACGTGTTGTTCGTTTATATCAACGAAAATTGAGGTGCCGGTAATCATAACAGAAAGGCTAGTGCCGCGGTCAAGGTGTTGTGAAATCAAGTCGATAGCGTCGTAATCCAAACTTGCCACATCAACAGGAAGCATGCCAAATTTGCCTGCCATCTTGTCCCACCAAACGGATGCTTTTGTGTTGTAGGTATACACTTTTACACGTTTTGCTAAGCGGGTTGCTTTCTTGATGCGGTCCGGTTCTGGTTCACCAATTTCGATCCAGTGCGTGATGCTCTGATCGTCTTCCACCCGCCACAAATCCGGTTCTTCAGTTGTTGAAAGACCTTTCGTGAACTCTAAATCATCTTTTGCATTAAGACAGAAAGCCAAAATACGCGCGAGCATGCGTTGTGGTTTCTCTGAAGGATGAAGGGCGATGGTTAGGTTCTTAGAGTCGTAGTGGTCGTTGTTCATATCGGAGATTGCGATACGAAACTTGTAAATTGTCGGTTTTAAAGCCATAAGGGGTATCAATAAATTAAGGGCAAAAAAATAGCCAGCTTAGAGCTGGCTACCATATCAAAATCTTAAAGGATTAAACTAGAGTGATTTTCTCAGCTTGTGGACCTTTTTGACCTTGAGTGATTTCGAATTCTACTTTCTGGCCTTCAACAAGAGTACGGAAGCCGTCACCTTGGATTGCAGAGAAGTGAGCGAAAACGTCAGGACCGTTTTCTTGTTGGATGAAGCCGAAGCCTTTAGTTTCGTTGAACCACTTAACTGTACCAGTAGCTTTGTTAGACATGTCTATTTCCTAAATATCTAATTTATGTAAATCTTCGCCTAATACGGCGCTTATAGCGTGGAAAAATAAATTGCTATTGCGTACCACAGGACGGGGGAATTACGAGTAATCCAACGAAATGTGAAAACAAAGAACTTTCTTTCTAGCCGTGAGAGAGTCTAGGTTAAATACAGGCAGAGTCAACATATATTGGTGCTTATAGGGCAAATATTTGTATTTAGTCACTTTTTAACCACTGTATTTTTGATGAAATTTCAAATAAATGACGTTGTTGTGAAGTTTTTGAAGAATAAAATGAATTTAATTCTACAAATTTGACTATTTTCGAAAATTATTGTCCAATCTGGTTCGACCATTGCGGAGGACTTATGGCAACGAAAAAACCGACTCCTCAGCTGAATGAATGTCATCAAGATACCGAATTCGGCCGAGGCGAAATCAAAGATAACGCACTAAAAGCAGTAATAACCAGCCAACTATTCAAAACTCGAGTAGTAAAAGCAAAGAAAGGGAAAGGCAGTTTTAACAGAAAAGCGAAACATAGAGGCAAAGAGCCCTATTCAAAGTTTTCACTACAGTGGATTTTGAATAGGGCTTTTTTCATGGCTGAAGAATCGATGTTGGCTAGCGTTCAATTTTTGGCGAGTAGATAGAGTAAGCGGTGATTTGTCCAGCAACGATGGCCGAGAACATAAACAGGGCAGAAAGACCAATACTTGGTATTGGTAGAATTGATTGTTCAAACACAGATTGACTTGCGCTAACCAACACGCGACTGCCTGGAACCAAAATGATGATGCCTTGGACAATGTAAATGGACCCCGTTAACTCCATCTTTTTCGCTATCCATGTACCGTACAACGTGATCAACACGGTTGTTACCCATGTGCCTACCACCCAACCACTTTCAAATCCAAGGTAGAAAGGTCCCCACATCCCGAGCATAGCAACGGGTAAGCCCAATAGAATATCGATCAGACGGGCATTAAAAATCACACCCAAACAAGCAGAGATTAAAAATAAGCCGCTGATGTGCATCCAAATCGGGATCTCGTTGGTATACGCGATGGACTGGGCTTGCCCCCAAATCGCCTCGCCAATATTGAGACCCATAGTGATGCCGACAAACAGTTTGATCAATGTGAGTGCGCATTGTCCGAGTAAACTCGTTCCGGAAACCAAATCATTAAATGCTAAACATTCAAGTGAGTTGGCGATAGATAGTCCCGGCACAAATAAGACAATAGTCGCGATGCACAATGCCCAAACGGGTATAGGTAAACCTGTGCTGGAAAGATAGGCAACGATGATGCCTGTAAATAGGGCGGCGATGAACTCGACGGCTATTGCTCGTCGAGCCCGACAGACCTGCTGACAGCCCCACACCATAAAACCGAGTAAAAATGCAAAACCAACCGCTTCTAATGTGCTACCAACTAACATTAAATACGCTGGCGGTATGCCCATGTTCGCAAGCGCAATGACCCAAGGCGGATAGCCCGCAGGTTCAGGAACGGGGTCGCTACTCGGTTGGTTGATCCGAATAATGGTGTTCGCTAACAAGCTTAGATTAATAGAGGCAGGTTTTAGGCGCTTAAGAACCACAGCGTTGTTGTCATCGGGAAATTGATAGTTGATCGCAGTCGGTGTCGCTTGGATCATCACATCGACGCCATGCTTTTGAGCATAGTGTTGAGTGTACTTCTCTACCTTGTATGGTGCGCAACCACTGCGGTGCAATGTATCGCCAATTTCGACGATTTTGTTAATTCTATATTGAGAAGGCATAGCGAAAGCGAAAAATTCGGGTCACAAAAAAATTGCGCGTAAGTTAACAAAAACCACAGTTATCGAGCGAATAATCATTACATTTTTTATGTTTTTTTGTGGGCTATGTCAGGTGTTTTCGCTGCTGCATAAAAATTCTAAGCAAACGTTTGAGTTCTACCATACTATTCTCGATATAAAATTCATCACAAAGGCTTATCAATTGGCAGTAACGAATAGCTAAAAAGTATCATTTTTGAGAAAATATGTATTAATTTAGATTCATATCAATAAGGTGTTCTACCAGTTTGATAAGTCTCTGCTATATCTTAGGTTCGATTGAAGTCTTAGACGAGATGAACCTAAGGTTGGCGAAAGTTTGTATGTACCTCATACGTTATAGTTCTTATGGTTGGAAAAGCACAAAGCTGCTCTTTTTAACGCTGGTGATGACGGTGTTGTACAGTGCTGCTTGTTATAGCCATGATTCGCAGCAAGATACACTTGTTGTCGCCAATTCTAAAGCGTGGAAACCTTTTTCTTACCTAACGCCAGATGGTGAACCTCAAGGCATTCTTATCGACTTTTGGAAAGAATTTGCAGCTCGAAATCATCTACACGTAGAATTTCTACTCTTAGACTGGGAAGCATCGTTACAAGCCGTGAAAGAGGGCAAGGCTGATATTCATGCTGGGTTGATTTATTCACGAGAGAGGGATACCTATTTAGACTTTGGCTCGGTGATCATGCCAATTGATACCCAACTGTATATCAACAAGGACATACTGGGCCTTGAAATCAATGCGGTGCTTAAGGGCGACTCGGCAATGGAAGTGGGCATCGTAAAAGGTGGCTACGAAGAGTTCTTTGTACGGCAAAGATACCCGAAAGCAACACTCACCCTTTATGCAAATAATGATGCGATGCTGCGTGCCGCGGCAGAGAAGAAAATTTTCCTATTCGTAGCTGATATGCAAGTCACTAATTTTTACATGGCAACCGTGCCAGGGGGCCTGACATTCGTTCCTGCGTTGCATCTTTATAGTAAAGACTTAAGAATTGCAGCAGGTGTTGGCAGCCCTATGTCCATTGCAAAAATTTCACATGCCTTTGAACGAGTGCTAGAAACGGATAAAGATCGCATCTTAAGCCGCTGGATACATGTGAAAACCGTATACCCCACTTACCTTGTCCCCGTTGCCGTTTTTGCTCTTATCATCGCTGCAATGTTTCATATCTTTTCATTAAAACGAACTGTCGAGTTACGAACTCGGCAGTTAACGCTCGCCAACCAACAATTATTCGAATTGACCCTGACTGATCCTTTGACAAAGCTCTACAACCGCCGTCATTTGATAGAGCAACTTTCTACGCTGAGCGCCATTCGCAGCAACTTGACTGTGATGGTGTTTGATATCGATGACTTTAAGTCGATTAACGACCAGTTTGGTCACCTAGTTGGGGACAAAGCGATCGTCGCGGTTGCGAATACCGCGCAATCCGTTATTGATGAGCGCATGACGCTTGCTCGTATTGGTGGTGAAGAATTCGCTTTGGTGACAGCAGCACTCTCCGCGGAAGAAGCAGAAGTGCTTGCTAGGGAAATTTGTGCTCGGATAAACGATTTTCCCATATTGCTAGATGGAAAAACTATGCACGTTAGTGTCAGCCTAGGATGCGCTTTCTATCCAACATTCGATGCAAAATTAAGTTTACAAGACGCAGATCAACTTATGTATTGCGGTAAGGCCAATGGTAAGAACCGCGCTGTTTTTCAGATCATTAATAGAACTAACGTTGAGCCGTTACTTCGTAAGGTTCAGTAAAACTTTGAACCACCTCTCGCTACCCCCTCCATCTTGCTTGCTATACTGATTTGAACCTACTGTTTTCATTGTTATTTTTTTAGTAAATCATTGTTTTTCTAACATTGAGGTATGTCATGTATAAAGCCTTATTATCTCTACTGTGTGTTACTGCTTCATGTTCTTTGCATGCGGAAAGTGCCTCCGACATTGTTAAAAAGTCAGATCAAGCAATGCGAGGCGACTCGAGCTACAGCGAATCAACAATGGAGATTGTTCGGCCTGATTGGACACGTTCAATGACAATGAAAAGTTGGACTAAAGGAACGGATTTATCGCTCGTATTAGTGACAGCACCGGCCAAGGACAAAGGAAGTGCCTCGTTGAAACGCCAGCGCGAAATGTGGAATTGGGTGCCGAGTATTGAACGCGTCATCAAAATTGCGCCAGTCGTGGATGGGCTCAGACTTCACCAACGATGACTTGATCAACCAGTCTTCCATTGTGGTCGATTATCAGCATCAATTGAAAGGCGAGGATACATTTGATGGCGACAAGGTTTGGGTGATAGATGCGGTTGCTAAGCCCGATGCTCCCGTGGTTTGGAGCAAAGTCACGTTGTGGATATCTCAATCCACCTACCTGCAGCGCAAAGTGGAATTCTACGATGAGTTTGATGAGCGAGTAAACGTCATGACGACTTATGACGTGAAAGAGCTCGGCGGGAGAAAATTAGCAACCAGAATGGAAATGCAGCCGCTTGATAAGCCAGAAAACAAAACCGTACTCATTACTCACCAAGCGCAGTTTGATTTTGATATCGATGACAGTTTTTTCTCTCAGCAACAGATGAAATCGCTGCGCGACTAAGTTTGGGTGAGCGAACGGCTAAAAGAAGAAACGGATAATCAAATATCAACGGAAGGAAGCGAATCAATGCTTGTGAAACTGGCTTGGCGAAACCTCTGGCGACAAAAGCGCAGGACACTACTGACGGCGTCTGCGTTGGCATTGGTGCTGTTTCTTTCGCTTATTACGCGAGCGTTTCAAGAAGGGAGTTACACGTCCAATATCAAAAATGCCGCCAAGTTTTATACCGGGTTGATTCAACTGCAAAACCCCGAGTTTGGTGACTCTTCCAGCATTGATGATGTCTTACCGCAAACCAACACCTTCATTTCAGCGGCGAAAAACAATCCCAATATTGATGTGGTATTGCCTCGGGTAGAGTCTTTTGCTTTAGCCGCAAAAGACGAACGCTCAAAAGGCGTGATGGTACTAGGCGTTGAGTCTGAAGCTGAAGACCGGTACTCCAATATCAGCGACAAGTTGATTGAGGGAAGCTACATCCAATCGGGGCAAAAATCAGTGCTAGTTGGTGGTGGTTTAGCGAATTATTTACAACTCAAGGTTGGCGATGAATTAGTACTTTACGGTGCCGGTTATCGAGGACAGACCGCGGCAGGTTTGTATCAAATCTCGGGCATTCTTCATTTTCCTTTGCAGCAGCTTGATTCTCAGTTGGTGTACATGCCGCTCGATACTGCGCAAAACCTGTATTCATTGGATGACCAAGTCACCGCATGGGTTTTAAATACTGAGAGTCTAAGAGATCTACCTGATACTGTTGAACAGCTTAAAGCCGAGTATGGCGATAACGTAGCCGTGAAAGATTGGAAAGAGCTGTCGCCTGAAATGGCACAGCAAATCGCCTTGGATAAAGCGGGCGGCATTTTCTTGATTTACATTCTCTACGGTATTGTTGGTTTTGGCTTGTTCGCGACAATCTTGATGACGACATTGGAACGCCAGCGCGAGTTCGCCGTCATGCTGGCAACCGGAATGTTGCGCTCCAAGCTCGTCCTTCTGCTCACGATAGAGTCTCTGTTTATGTCCGTCATTGGCATCCTTATTGGGCTTATCGTGAGTGCCCCTGTGTTGGGGTATTTCTACTTTAATCCAATCGAAATTACCGGCGATGCTGCCAAGCTCATGCGCGAAAGTGGTTTTGAACCTATTGTGCCCGTTTCGCTCGCCCCATACTTACTGCTCAATCAAATCGCCGTCGTGCTGTTCATTCTTTTGTTATGTCTGCTTTACCCAATGGCTCGCATGTTTCGAATGCCCATTGCGGCAGGGCTAAAAGGAGGTGCTCATGCTGGTTAAGTTGGCTTGGCGTAACTTGTGGCGCAACAAGTTGAGAACCTCAATTATGCTCGGAGCCATGGTATTTGGCCTGATGGGCGTGGTTGCCATGATGGGGTTCATGAATGGCTTGGTCGATAGCATGATCAAGAACGCCATCTCTTGGCAAACCAGTCATTTGAAGATCCAGCAAAAGTCCTATTTGGTCAATCCTGAGCTTAAAGATGTAATTCCCGATGCGGATAAGATAACCAAAGTGTTGGCGAGTAACCGAGAAGTGAAAGCCATCTCTGAGCGATTTCTAGCAGATGGCATGATAGCGTCGGCGCGCAGTACACGTGGTATTCGCATCAACGGCGTTAATATCGAGCAAGAGCAAAACATCACGCCACTCTCGAAACATATTGTCGACGGGGAATGGCTGAGTGAAGAAGGTAGAAATCCGATTTTGGTTTCGAGCAAGATAGCCGAACGATTGAAGCTACGCGTTGGCTCCAAAGTGGTACTTACTCTGTCTGATGTGAACGGGGAGGTTGCAGGGGCGGCGTTTCGTGTTCGAGGTATATTCAAAACACCATCGACAGGGTTTGATGACGGGAATGTTTACGTCCGAAAAGCGGATCTTGAAAAGGTAGCGGGGCTGAGTGGCACGCACGAAATCGCGATACTCCTTACTTCTAATGACGATGCTGAGCTCAAGCAGTTACTGGCGTTCACTCATTCTATTTTGCCGCCGGAGAGTAAAGACTTGCTCAGTGTGAGACCTTGGCAGGAGATCCAACCTTTGCTCTCTACCATGATGAGCACGATGGATGTTTCCAACCAAGTGATGTTGGTGGTGTTTGTGCTGGCGATGACCCTCGGCATCGTCAATATCATGCTGATGTCGGTGTTTGAACGCACACGAGAGTTCGGTGTGTTAATGGCTGTCGGGATGCAAAAACACAAGATACGCTTGTTGATTGTTTTCGAAACCTTGTTCCTCGGATTAAGCGGTTGTGCGCTTGGGTTACTCGGGAGTGCAATTATGCTTAAGGTGCTAAGTGTTACCGGATTGTCGCTGGCTGGCATGGCGGAAGGGCTAGGGGCTTATGGCGTGGATACCTTGCTTTATCCACGGGTATCAATAGCGGAATATCAAATGATCATTGTCGCGATTTTTGTTGCCAGCCTTATCGCAGCCCTGTATCCCGCACGACAAATTTTGAAGCATCGACCTGTGGATACCATGGCGGAGAAAAGCTAATGACCATCAAACTAGAAAACCTAACTAAGATTTACAACGCCGATGGTGATTACCCTGTGCACGCAGTGCAGTCGGTAGACTTAGAGATTAAGCAGGGTGAATTTGTTGCGATCATGGGGCCATCTGGTTCGGGTAAAACGACGTTACTGAACATGATTGGCGGTATTGATGCCCCAAGCTCTGGCAAAGTGGAAATCGACGGTTGCATGATTTCATCGATGTCAGAAAAAGAACTGATTGCCTATCGGCGCGATAATATAGGCTTCATCTTCCAAGACTACAGTTTGTTACCTGTGTTAACCGCGCTTGAGAATGTGGAATTCGTCATGCACCTGCAAGGTAAAACTGAGCGAGAGTGTCGTGAACGTGCGACGTCCTTGCTTGAACAAGTAGGGTTAGCGGAACAGATGAATAAGGTGCCAGGTAAAATGTCCGGCGGGCAGCAGCAGCGTGTTGCGGTTGCTCGTGCTTTAGCGCCGAAGCCTCGTTTTGTCATGGCGGACGAACCTACTGCCAATCTAGACGCCCAAAGCACCGCTGAGCTGCTCGACATTATGGAGCAGCTTAGCGAACAAGAGGGAACGACGTTTATCTTCTCGACCCACGATCCGCGTGTGATAAAACGTGCTCACCGGATTATCGTGTTTGAAGACGGTCGTTTAGCGCGTGATTTCAGCAATATTGATAATCGCGCAGAGAGGTCGCATGCATAGAGCTGTTTCCTATTTGTCTGCGACTTGCACCAAAACTCTCCGATTACATACTTGCTTGCCCTGCACAAAAGTAAATGCAGTGTTTATTAAGGCGTTAAGTCTTTCATTGCTCAGTCTTCAGGCTGGTTCTGCCTTGTCTGCTGTTCCCGGATTAGAGCCTCAAAAGTCATGGGATTTGGATGGTTACATCAAATACATGGCAACCTACAGTATTCCTGATGGAACGGATAATACGTTCGATAACCTGATACACAATCGACTTAACTTTGAATACCGTTTTTCCTCTAGTTGGCGTGTGAATGTTGGGCTACGAAATCGAGCACTTTGGGGCGATTCTACCGACTTTCCTGGCTATGCCGATTTGGTTGCGTTGGATTCTGGTTACATGGATTTGAGCAAAAACTGGCATGAAGATGATGTGGTCATTAACAGTCAGCTTGATCGTCTATATCTCACTTGGCAGCAAAATGACTGGGGAGCGCAACTAGGGCGCTTTCGTATCAATTGGTCGATGAATACGATATGGAATCCAAACGATATCTACAATGCGTATTCGATTTACGATTTTGACTATGAAGAGCGGGCAGGCACGGATGCGGTCATGCTGAGCAGAAAGCTGAGCTTTGCCGACGGCGTAGATTTGGTGTTTTCACCAGCTCGTCAGTCAGGGCAAGACAGTGCCTCACTGCGTTATTTCGCCAATCAATCGGGATGGGATTATCAGTTTATTGCAGGGCGAGCTCGGATGGATTACTTACTCGGTGCTGGTTTTGCAACGGATGTGTTTGATGCGGGTTTTCGTGGAGAGCTCACATGGTTTGACCCCATTGATCCAGAATTTGAGGGTGAACCGACCAAAAAGACCACAGTTGCCAGTATTGAATCGGATTACAGCTTTGGCGGCAAACGCAGCTGGATGGGGCGTGCAGCGTGGTTATTTATCTCTGAGCCGCAAGATGCATCAAGCGCATTGGCGTATTTGAACCTTCCTCTCGATGCAAAAACGTTGAGCTTTACACGAAATACATGGTATGCCGATGTGAGCTTTGACTTAACGCCTCTAAACCGCGTCACTCTCTCAACCAGTTACTACGACGATCATTCCTATTTCCTTGGGATATCGAGTAACTACTCCCTCGCTAATGACTGGCAATTGTTCACGGTAATCCAAAGCTTTAACGGTAGCAGTGGCAGTTTGTTTGGCGAAGTACCTGCGACTTTGTTGTTTGCTAATATTAAATACAGTTTTTAAATATATGTTTTAAAAGTGAATTTATTTAGCAGTTAGTAAGTGAAACTCTTCTATCAACTCTGATGTAAATACGATACTGAATGCTGCTCCATAAATACCAACCCGCTCACGCTTTGACAGTTGAGTGCAGGGTTGATATGAAATTAAATGCAATTTCTTGGTAAAGCTAAAAAGCCTTGTCTACACTCAACGTAAAACGAATGTTATTCGTTGGGTGGCATATTAATTGAGCCACGGAGAAAAGTAGCCAAAGAGCTACACCAGTAAAGTTGGCTGATAAGGACGGGGAAATGAACAACGAGTGTTTTGCTAGGTCCCGAGGTGTCACGGATGAGATGCCAATGAAAGAAACGCTTTCTGCAGGTAAAGATCCTTATGCACATTACCTAAAAGACATCGTGGGGATTGATTTACTCTCTCGAGAAGATGAACTGCATTATGCCAAACTCAATCGAGCGGGGGATAAAGAAGCGCGCGAGGTGATGATCGAATCTAATTTGCGTTTAGTGGTGAAGATTGCCAAAAGCTACTTAAAACGTACTGGCAACAACTTCACGCTGCTTGATTTGATTGAAGAGGGCAACATTGGCTTGATCAAAGCCATCGACAAGTATGATCCTGAGCCGGGTTATCGCTTTTCAACTTACGCAGTGTGGTGGATTCGCGAAAACATTGAAGCGGCATTAATGAACAACGGTCGCACGGTACGTTTACCTGCTCACGTTTGTAAAGAGATAAATAGCCTTGCGTCGAAAAAGCATGATGCGAGCAAAACCATGAGCAAAGACATCTCGATTTCAGAGTTGTCCTATTGTTCAGGCGTAAAGGTAGAGCGTGTTGATGAGTTAGTTGCGTTGAGTGGTTTTATCGATGTTTCAACGACTGTCGACCTTAATCATGCGCCATTTGTGCTCGAACAGTGCGAAAGTGAATACACAACAGATCCACAGCAAGATTGCGAAGACTATTGCTTTACTCAAGCACTGGAACACGTCGTTAACACATTGCCTGTAAAGTTACAGCAAGTGCTTATTCATCGTTTTGGCTTGTTTGAACATAACGTGAAAACATTAGCTGAAGTCGGGGACTTACTGAATGTCTCTAACGAACGCGTGAGACAAATGCAGAAAGAGGCGGTAGAGCGAATACAAAAACGTCTTCAGTTTGATGGATGGGTTTAATACCAATCGTAGCAAATAAGTGATCAATCTAGCTGGTTAAAACGCTCGATAACGTCGTTTAAAATTTTAATTGTAGAATCACTACTTATCGAAAATTTTAGCCTTGTTCTCAAGCGTTTTTCCTGCGCTAACTTTGATAACCTACTTACTGTGATTGGTATAAACACCGATAAATAGCTTCTAAAAAGCCAGCGTCGTTGCTGGCTTTTTTCTATCTGCGTGTTGCTCAGTTGGTCTTTGCTTGTTCTTCGGCAAAAAGCAGTAACTCAAGTTGTGTTTTCGCGGAGGGTTCGAGTGTCCAGATACTCAACACGCGGTTAAGAGCAGCTCGATACACTCTGCTCTTGAGTAAGAAAGCGAGGGTGCTCGTGTAGTTGTTCACCACTTGAGTTTGTGTTGCCACTAGCTCCGCTTTGTTTGCGATGTCGATTTGCTCGAGATTGAAATCAGGCAAAAATGCACACTCGTACCACACCTCGACAATCTCGCGGATTTCGAGTTCTTCTTCAGGCACATCAAAGTCCTGTAATGTGTGGTTTTCCGGTATCGCTGATAAATAAACCACATCCAATTTGTCAGCAACAAATGTATACATCTGAATCCTAAATACCTCTAAATCTCGGTCGAATCATCTCTCTGGTTTATATCTTTGTCAATTGTATCTGTCTGATTAAAGAGTTAATTGTGAATAAGCGCCACAGTCTTAACTTAAGCTGTTTAAGTATTTGTCTGTTAAGCCAAAATATTTCAAGTTGCCGTCTGGCTCTAATACCAAACTCATGTTCGAAGTGGCGATCAAGCCCGGATCGTTGGTAGAGAACACCACGGTTTTGTTTAGCAATTTATCGGTGAACAAGCGGTTGAAGTACTGGGCATTTTCTTGCTCAGCGCCATTAAATGGCTCATCGATGATGATCAGTGATTGCTCACAGCTTCCAAGCCCCAGCGCGAGGCGCAATTTCTGTTGAATACCGTTAGGTAAATTCTTGCATTTATCTACGCTTAGCTGAGTGTTCAATCCTTCTGGCAGCCATGCGTCGAGTTCGAAAAAGCTCACCATCTCTTGCATCTTTTCTGTAGGGATGAGTCCATTATGCAAGATGAAGTTAGTTTCCAAAGAGCCTTCAAAAATATGCAAATTAAACGGGATGTAGTTAATCGAGGTTCGGTAGCGATAGCTGTTGAACTGTTTGATGTTGTAACCGTCTACCGACACTGCGCCTTGGTATCTATCTTCTAAACCCGCAAGGATGGAAATTAGCGTGGTTTTACCGCAACCAGTCGGTCCACAAATCACCACCTTCGCCCCTGGGGCAATTTTAAATCCGAGATTGGTTAAGCCCGTAGCTGCGCCAGTGTAGCGATGGCTCACACCGCTGCCGACAATGCTGCCTTGGAAGAGGCGAATAGGTGGGCTTTTCTCCAATGTTAGCTTGTCGTCATTCATTGCCATAAGGTTGTTGATTTGCGCAGAGGACGCCTTAATCGATTGGAATTTGGAAATGGAGTTGTAGATACCCATTATCGGACCTAACGCCTTCCAGACTAGAATTACGGTTGCAAGCATGGCACCGGCATCAGATGTGCCATCCATAACGCCGATAACCGCGGTCACGATACTTGCGGTGCCAATCACCTGAATCAAACTGCCACCTGCGGCTTGAACCTTACTGTTGGTCACCGCAACGTTTTCAGCATCGTTGGTGCTTTGCATGTGTGAAGCGCTGAAGCGAGATTGAATAACGCGCAATAGTGGCAAGCCTTGGATGGTTTTGATGCCGCGAAGAATCTCATTCCATTGGTAAGAAACCATGGCGTTAGCGCGAGAGCTCTTCGACGTGGCTTGTGAATAGATGTAACGAGAATAAACACAGAACACCAACATCAGAATCAAACCCGCCATGACGACCAACGCAGCGGTTCCTGACATGATGGCAATCGCGACAATGAACACGATAACAAACGGCATGTCGAAGTAGCTCAAGGTCGACTCTGCCGTTACCAATCGGCGGAATGTGTCGATGTCTTTCAAACGCGCCAACTGAGAAGACACGCCAGCGGTGGATGTCATAGCATAAGGGAGCCATAACAGCTTGGATATAACCGCTTGAGAAATGTGCACCGCCAAGTCCTTACCTGAAGTGGCAATGATGTTGACTCGCATCTTCTTAAAAAAGTATTCCGAAAATCCAACAATCACGGCAAACAACGTGAGCCAATAGAGCGTGGCTTGCGAGCTAGACGTCAAGGCGAAGTTGTATACACTCATGATAAAGAAGGGTTGGAGTGCGCCCAAGATACTGATGACAAAGCTCAGAATAATCAGGCTTTTGAGTTCATTGTTGTAGCGATAAAACGCGTATTTAATCCAGTTACTGCGGTCTTGAGATTCAGGTGGTGGCTCTCGGAACAAGCGGGAGTATTCGCTGATCGAGACCAACAAACATGGCTTCTTGCAGAGCGGGTATTCAATGGTGTTGTTATTGGTGTAATCAAACAGGATCAGTTTGCCGTCTTTAGTGCCCAAGAAAATCGCAGTGAGGTTTTCTATCTCGATAAAGCAAGGATGAGGGTGCCCCTCGATGTGCTCCAACGTTTTTAATTTAGTGACGTCACAACGGTAACCAAGGCGTTCAATCGTGGCGATAAAACTGTCGCTGTCTTTTGGTTTAGGGATAAAAGCGTCACTGAGGATAGAAGGTGTGCCTTCCCATTCAAGTGCAATGAGGGTGTAAGCTAAACCACGAATCAAAGGTGACTGATTGTATCGCTCGTCATAACTGCGAGCCTCAAAGTCCAACAAGCGCTGAGGGACATTATTAAAATCAACCAGAATACTCATTGGTCACCTCCGGTAAGTTTGACGCGTTTGAGGCGATGATTGAGTTTGTCCATCTTATTGCTGACAATGATGAGTATTTTGTCGTTGGCACGATACGCAGTACTGGTCAAAACCAATCGAGCAAAGTCGTCATCATAAACACAGTCGATGTCGTCGAAGATCAACACTCGTTTGTTTGCAAGCAAGGCACGCACTAGCAGCAAGGCATAAGCAACTTGGCGCGAGAATGGGTTGCGTAAATGCCCTTTGAGTTCGGTGTAAAAACCCTCGGGAAGGGCATCGATTTGTGCTTTTATGTTCATGGTTTCGCAAAGCGCAAATGCGGTGTTGTTTAAGCTCGGGCGGAAACAAGTCAGGTTGTCGATGATGGTCCCTTCGACGAACGAGCTGGTTTTGTCGACCATGAGCACGCTATTGCGCCAGACGTTGTAATTAACGTCATCGAGCGGTGTCTCGTTGATTTGAATGTCCAGTTTGCTGTCGGTGTTTTGCCGCGTAATGCAATTGGCAAGATGGGTTTTGCCTGCGCCGCTTTTCCCCGTCAGCAAGTAAGCCTGACCGAGTTCAAACTCAATGCGTTGTTTTTCCGAATACTTCACCGAGATGCGCTCGACTTCTGTCGTGTCATTTTGTTGTTCTACAGACGCAGCAAGCTCAAGCAACTCGGCGATACGTTGAATATGAAGCTTGTTCAACTCCCAGCGGCTCACCGTGCGCATCACTTGCTGGTATGGGGCGAAGTAGCGGTTGGTAAGCATGATGATGGCTGCCATGATGCCTTGGCTCGATTGCATGTTGATAACTGCCGTTGCCAAAACTACCACCACACAAGCAATGGAGAGCTGTTGTATGAGCGACAAGATAAGGCTGAAGTTTGATTCGATTTGCTCGTATTTGATGTTCTCGACTTCACGCTCTTCCACCATTTGTGTCATGAGGCTCTCAACGCGATACTCCATATTGCGAGCTTTGATATCGAGTGGGCTAGAGATGATCTCGATGATTTTAGAGGTAGTTAAGCCTTCGATGTCGGATTTGTTTTCTAGGCTGTTGATTTTTTGCTTGGAAAGACTGAGTGCGAACATCGCCAAAACGATGGAGGCGAGAAAGATAGTCACCCCTGCCCAGATGTTGATCAGACCGATAATCAGAATGGTCAGTATGCTGACGGCAAGGTTGATCAGTGCCCGTACAGATTCTCCGCCAAAGAAGGATTTAATCTCTGGAATGGTGGCAATACGCTCTAAGTATTCACCGGGTTCTAGGCGACGAAACTTCGATATCTCAGCCAAACAGATGGATTGAAACACCTTGTTGGTTAAGTTGGTTTCGAATTGCTTCATGATCACAGACGAAATCTTCTCTTCCTGATTCTTTAAGTGATAGTCGAGGAAGATGGTGATCAAGATAATGGCAAACAGAAGAAACAGCGTGTCTTTGGCTTGGTTAGGTAAAACTCGGTCAAAAATAATCAGTATCGAAAAGGGCAGTACTAAGCCAAACAGCGTCGAGATGACCGTCGAGAAAGTCAGGTAACACTTGTCTGCAAAGTTAATCTTTTGGGAAAAATGCTCAGTTTGCATTGCGACCTCCTTTCTTAATCGATGGTTTGGAGAGAAGGTGTTTTGGAACTAAGTCTTGATTGCTTCTGCCTTCGATATCGCTCATCAACTGCATGATGCTTTCGATGGATTGCACCGACAACATGCCTTTGATTTGTTCAAGATTGATCGATTCAATGATGTAGTCATAGCGCGCGCTCTCGTAATCACGTAGCGCGCTAAACAGTTTACTTTCCGCTGCCAGTAAGTCGGTAATGGTTCGCGTACCAAGCTGGTAAGCGCGTTGAATGCCTTTGTAGGAAGCGTAGTTTGCACGGATGATGTTCTCGTAGCTGCTGATGGCGCGGGAGAAGTCATTAATGTTGAGCACTGAGGTATTAACGCTATTGCGCGTTGTGAACAACGAATCTTGGTACAGTAACTCCGTTCGCTCGATGGCAGTTGATGATTTTTGATAACCGTAGTAATCCGAACCGCCGGAGAAAATCGGCACATTCAAGTTTAAGCCGACGCTGGTGGAGTTACTGTCCCCTGTTGCGGTTGGGTCGGTTCGGTCATAGTTGTTTGCATCGTCGTAACGGTAACTGGCAGAGAGCGATACGGTCGGAACGAAGTTTGAACCGCTTTCTTTCAAGCCTCTTCGACTACGTTCTACGGTCTTCTTCGCAACCAATAAGTCGTTATTGAGCTTCAACGCTTGTTCAAGAATTACGCGTTGTTCGGTCTCGCTGATTTCTGCTAAGGGCACGCTTTCGTAGATGTCCTGCGATGGGGTGACTGGGTATTGAACTTGAATCTCTAAACCGTTCAAAATCACACGTCGGTCTTTCTCTAAGGTTCTTAAGCGATTGGCAATGCCTTCTTTCTGAGCAATCACCTCATACAACTCGCTCGCCGCAGTGTTGCCAAGTTCCACGTTACGACGCATTTGGCGTTCACGTGTTTCAGACGATTTAAGCTCGACTTTGGTGGCTTTGATTTGCGCGTTGTTTTTCAGGTACTCGAAATATTGCGTCGCGATTTCAGAAATGGTGCTCTGGATTTTGTTCTCGTGTTTGATTTCTTCAATGTTGAAATCAAGTTTCGCGGTGCCGTATTTGAAGATGTCGCCAAGGTTAAACACCGATTGAGATAAAGACACGCTGTAGCTGTTTGAGTTGTAGCTAGAACGCGTATCTGGTGTTCCCGTTAAAATGGTTTCGTTTTCATTCCATGTGGTATCAGCGGCACCGTTTAAAGAGGGCAGAAACTTAGAACGGCTAATGTCGATGTTGTATTCGTTTTCCTCCACGCCTTTGTCACTAGCGCGCAGAGATAAGTTGTTTTCCAAGCCGAGTTTGACCGCCTCAAGCAAGGTGGTCGCCATTGCCGAAGGAGCATTGCTCAATGTTAGTGCTGCCAATACGCAGCTAGTTAAGTTTCTGTACCGCCACATATTTGTTGATCACCTTGATGATTTCGTCGTTTTTATAAGGTTTGCTGATCACGTAATCCATCCCAGCTTCGATACAAGCTTGGTGTTCATTACTGCTGGTCAATGCTGTCGCACCTATAATGGTGCAAGGGTTTTGTCCGCTTTCTTGTTCGTATTGTCGAATGCGTTTGGTTGCTTCAATACCGCCCATACCTGGCATGATGCAGTCCATAAAAATGATGTCCGAGCGCTGATTCATGAAGTGCTGAACAGCGTCTGCGCCATCGCCAACGGTGTCGGCTTCGTATTCTTGCTTGCTCAAAATACGTTTGAGTAGAATCTGTTGAACACGGTCATCTTCCACAATTAGGAATGAGCTGTTCTCCATCTGATCTTCAGAGGCTTCCGCTTCCATGATTGCCAATAGGTTAGGGATGAACTCATACGGAATCGCAGGAGAGTTCAGAATCTTGTCGACAAAGGTATGGCTCTCTTGTGCTTGCTGAGTGCTAGTGACCGAAAGCAACAACTTGGTGTTCGGGTGATTGCGCAGTTGCGATTTCACCGTTTTGCTCAGTGAGGGCAGCTTGTTTGGTTCGAACGTGTCGGTCAGCATAATGGCATCGTATTCGCCAAAGGTTTTTGCAGCAGAGAAGAGCTCATTCGGCGTTCGAATTGGCGTGATCTCTAAGCCCAAGTTGACGAGCATTTTGTTCATCACATCAATGCGCAGCTGAGAGTTGGCACATAGCAACAAACGTTTATTGTCGAAGCGAGTTTTCTCGGTGTGGAAGCTTTTGGCTTTCAAATCGAGCTGAATTTGAAAACGTTCCTGATTGCCCGATTGATACCAATGGCTCTCGTAATAGCCATAATCTTTCAGCACGCTTTTCGCCAAATCGTCTTTGGTTGCAGTGTGCTGTTTATGGTCGCTCCAGTGTAGGGTATTGAGCTTGGCAAGCGGCACATCCAGTGTGGTTAAGAAGTTTAGATTGATGGTTAAGCGGGTGTTCTCGATGTCTGACGCTGCGCCCGATTCAATGGTGACAAACAGTTTTTTGTCGGCTTTGAGTTGGATGGCATTCGATAGCTGTAGGAACAACACCCAGAATAAGCTGGTGGATTGCCCTTCAACACGATTTGGTAAGTTATCCGAGATAAAGCAGTCTAGCTCGCCTTCATTTCGCTGCACTTTGGAGCTGATGTGAATCATCAATTCAGACAGCACATTCAGCAGTGAAAACTCTTTCGATTTGCTCTCGGTCCCTTGTGAAATGAGTCGATTGTAGTTCTCTGCCAATTCAGACAGGGTATTGGCAGCCGAGGTTATATCTTGCGCCATCAAAACGCCGCTCTCATCGGTCTCTTGTACGAGATATTGCACGCCGCCGTTAATGGTGTTGGTGATGCCACGAATCTCGTAACCAATCAGAGCATAGAGTTGCTTGTAGAGATCGTTATTACGTTTTTGCTCTTCGAGTTTGCTGAAAATCAGTTTTAGGTGAGAGTAGATCTGACGCTGCTTCGGATTGATGCTCACTTCATTCAGCAACTCTTCCAACCTTTGTAAATCCAGTTGTTTGAGTTCTTGATAAAGCCCGTCGAATTCTTGATCAATGTCGCGCTCATTCGAACTGGATTTTCTCAGTTTAAGGATTGCCACTAAATTCGATAGAACGGCGATACCAACCAACACAACAACGACCATAAACAACCAAATGAAGAACTCGTTTTTCTCCATCATTAGGTCGCTCGCATGGTTGTTAAACATGGTGCGATAGTTGTCGTCCATTTGTAGGTAGTTATTGGTGAGCGAGAGATACAGTGCCAACACATCGTCACGTGTTTTTGAGCTGTCCGAGAAGCGATTAATCGCCAGCTCAAGCTGCGTATATTCGGTCGCGCCTACCAAGCTAAACTCAGTTTTGTTGAGTGACGCAAGAGACTTAAACTGGTCAATTTCATTTTTCAGAACCTCAAAGTCGAGCTCTGTTGTACTACAATAACGCGCAGCTAAACAGCGTTGAAGCGTTTGGATATCAAGTTCGATGGTTTGGTTGAGTTGTTGAGCTTGAACCAAGAGAGGCGCGTTTTGCACCTGCTCCACTGAATCCACTTTTTCCCAAGAGACATACAAATAAAAGGCGAGGGCAGCCAGCACCAAGCTGAAAGCAATGCTTAGGCGCATAACAGGAACGGAAATGTTGTAGGAAGGTTTGTTACTCATCCATTACCTCTCATCGAACGCGTCTTCGATAGCCGACATAACCGGCTTCGCAGCGTATTCGATAACCCGACGTGACCCTGTTTTCACATCGGCGGTAAACTCCATGTAAGGGGACAGTTTGTATTGTGTGCCTCCACGCTCTAGATAGTTTTGGTTGATTTGGATTTCAGCGAGGTAGAATTCAGCGTCCTCTTCTTCATAGGAAGAACGGCTGATCGACGCGATTCGACCTTCCAAAAATCCGTATTTGGCAAAGTTGTAGGTGTCCATCTTCACTTTGACTGCCTGTCCGATTTCAACAAAGCCCATGTCTTTACGTGGAATCTTCGCTTCGCCATGAAGGGAGTTATTGATCGGCGCAATGTCCGCGATACTTTCCCCCGGCGGTATCACGGCAGAACGGAAGTTGAAGTGCACTTTATCCACCACACCATCAATAGGGGCGTAGACCACAAGACGATCCACTTTGTCTGAGTGTTGAGGACGAAGAATGCGTTTCAGCTTGAGATCTTTCTTCGCTTGAATGATTTGCGCTTGGTATTCGGAGTTGCGATTTTCCACCAAGTCACGGTACTGTTTTTCTAGCTTGTCGAGTTGGAAGCGTTCATTCATGACTGACTCATCAAGGTTTTCAATCTCACGCACCATGTTTGACTCTTGAACCTGCATATTCAGAACATCGACATAAGATGCCATTTCTTCTTTATAGAGGGTGTTCTTGATATTGAGCTGCTTGCGAATCAAAGAAAGCTGGTTCTCGGAGCTTTTGCGGCGCTTAAGCATAGAATCAATCAACGAGTTCTTGTGATTGATGTCGTGAGTGATCAACTCTTCATTAGATCGGTTTTTGGAAAACTCTTGCTGCCAGGTATTCATGTTTACCTGAACCAATTCTGGGTATTTTTCGATGTAGGCAGAGAAATCGGGCTCTACCATATCGCGCAGGCTTTCATAACGGAGTTTGTCTAACTCGAGCTGAATGATTTCTGTGTTTACCGTATCGAGTTGAGTGTTTCTATCCAAAGAACGAATTCGCGCAATGGGTTGACCTTCGTAAACCACTTCGCCTTTGCGCACTAACATTTCTTCGAGAATACCGCCTTCAAGGTGTTGCACTTTTTCTACGTCAGATTCCAGCAATAGCTCACCGCGCACCGACACCACAATGTCGATACGAGCTTGAGACGCAACGGCGATCGCCACCATTGAAAGCAAAAAGATAGCCAGCAATGTTTTGTGTACGCTGGTCATCGCACTGGCTAGCACGATCGTATCGTCTGCAGTCACCTTCGAAGACTCGTTGTTGGAAACGAGTGCCTTTCTGAGGTGGTGTTCGATCTGCTTGTTACTCATGATCCACCTCGGTTATTCATCATCAGTGCTGTCATCGATAGAGTTCTCGATATCTAACAGCTGGCTTATTTGTTTGTTCACGTTGTTGAGCTCAGTTTTGATGTCCTCAATCAATTCATTAGGTGCGGGAAAGTGGTGCTTACTTAAATGTTCCAGCTTTGCCATCTTGGGTGGTAAATCATCATCACAAAGCAATACGAGAATGGTTTTCAGCTTTTTTGAGTAGCCGCTCAGCTCCTCGAAACGGTTTTGTTTATGCAGCATTTTGATGTTGATCGCCGCGCTGCTGAAATCCTTGTAAAAATCTCCCAATAGCAATTGCAGCCCTTTGTGGCTGTTGTCGACTGAGCGCAACAGATTCGTCATGTTTATCATTGTTCCACCGCCCTAATTGCTTTAATGACAATAACTAAGGATCTTTAAATTGCGTTTTCAAATTTTTTTTACCTCTTTCTGGTTAAGCAACAGGAGTATGAAAAAAGTTGGATAAAAAAGTTGGTTTTCCAGAATGGTGTCCTTTACTGCCTCTAAACACGATCAGTTAGCTAATGGCAACGGAGGCTGTAATGGCAGGTGACAACAATCAAAATAACCAAAACAAAGACCTAAACGACGCGGTAGAACAAACGGAAACCAATGACGCGGGTACGCCCTCCCAGCAGCAGAATCAACAAAACCAACAGAATACGATTGCTTCGACCGTAGCGACGGGGGCTGAAAATACCGACGCAGCAGACGAAGCCAATCAGGCGATGGAAGACAACCCAAGTGGTGCCGGATCTGAAGAAGAAGCCTCGGCGTCCGGTGGTGCGGTACAAGAAGACGCGCCAGAGAGTAGCGGTGGTTCGGATGCCGCTCAATCGAACGTGGTAGACAGCGTGGCATCAGACGGTGGGTCTGGTGAAGAGGCGGCTGGCAGCGGCGGTGCGGCTTCAGGTGCGGGTGCACAAGCTGTTGGTGGCGGCGATGCCTCTGGCTCCGAAGGTGGTTCGGACGCAGAAGGCAATGAAGCACAAGGACAAGCTGTACAAACGTCGGCTGCGCCAAGTGCCTCTTCATCCGATTCTGAAGGTTCACAAGGTGGTGATAACCTAGATTCCGAAACCACAGAAGAAACCTTTGCGGTGGACGTTCAAGACTCTAGCGAAGAGACTACAACGCAAGTAGAAGATGATTTCGACTCAGAAACCACGAGCGAAACGTTCCAAATTAAAGTCGAAGGTGAAAACGACGCGCCAGAGGTAGAACAAGATCTGGCTTACATCATGGATGAAGATGGCACCATTACCTTCACGCAAGAACAGTTACTCGAATACGCAAGTGATGTTGATGGCGACGACCTTGTTGCGTCTAACGTCCAAGTGGGTGCGAATGCATCGGTTCAAGACAATGGTGACGGCACGTTCACTGTGGTTCCGGACGCTGATTTCAATGGTGAACTCGACTTAACGTTTGATATCAGTGATGGTCAAGAAACCGTTTCAAGTTCTATCGATTTAACCGTTCGTCCAATCAATGACGCACCAGTGCCTGAAGATAAAACCTTTGAGGTGGAAGAGGACGGCACGCTGATCTTCACCGATGCAGACCTGCTTACTGGCGCAACGGATATTGAAGGCGATAACCTAACCGTTGAAGGTGTGAGCTACGATGGTGGCGACGGCATCCTGACCGACAACGGCAATGGAACATACACTTTTGCGCCAAATGAAAACTTCAACGGCGATGTGAACTTCAGCTTTGATGTGTCCGACGGTACAGATACGGTTTCTGCCAACATTGATGTAAGCGTCACACCAGTCGACGATGCGCCAGTATCAGGCAATCTTGCTTACTCGGTGGATGAAGATGGCTCGATTCGTTTGAGCCAAGAGCAGTTGTTGTCGCAAGCTTCTGACGTGGAAGGCGATGCACTAACGGCGTCTAACCTTTCGGTAGATGGCAATGCGACGGTGACTCAAAATGACGATGGCAGCTTCACCATCACACCGGACGCAGATTTCAATGGTGATATCGACATCAGCTTCGATATCTCAGATGGCACGAATACCGTTCAAGCAACCGCTGACCTAACCGTTAACCCAATCAACGATCTGCCTGTTCCTCAAGACCAACAATTCAGTGTGGAAGAGGACGGCACGCTGCAATTTACTGACGCGGATCTGCTTACTGGTGCTACCGACATTGAAGGCGATGACCTTTCTGTAACGGGAATCAGCTACGAAGGAACCGACGGCGTTCTAACTGACAATGGCGATGGCACATATAGCTTTGCGCCAAATGAGAACTTCAATGGCGATGTGAACTTTAGCTTTGATGTTTTCGACGGCACAGATACGGTTTCAGCGAATGTGGATGTGAGCGTTACGCCGGTGAATGATCCTCCGGTGGCTGGCTCAACGTCTTACACGGTTCACGAGGACAACTCTATTACCATTTCTGACGCGCAGCTCTTGGCAAACTCTTCGGATTTAGAAGGGGATGTCTCGATAGATAGCGTGAGTTACTCTGGCAGCGATGGTGTGTTGCAAATCAATGGAGACGGTACGTACACCTTCTCTCCAAATGAAAACTTTAATGGTGAAGTGACGCTTGATGTTGTCGTCGCTGATGAAGAAGGCGCAACGGATGTAACCACTGCTGGCATTACAGCACTGGAAGTGAACGATCCACCAGTCGCAGGACCAACTTCTTACACCATTGATGAAGATTCTGTTCTGACCTTCAGTGAGTCGCAAGTGCTGTTGAATGCCTCGGATGTGGAAGGCGATGTAGAGCTTGTTGGCATTAGTTACGATGGTCCGGATGGTATTTTCAGCGTTAACGATGATGGCACGTGCAGCTTCGCGCCAAACGAGAACTTTAACGGGCAAGTTCAACTTGATGTGACCATTCGAGATGAAGATGGAGCTGAAGTTGATACCGTCATCAATGTGAATGTATTGCCAATCAATGATGTGCCAGTATCGGGTGATTTGGCTTACAGCGTTGATGAAGACGGCGCGATTACACTCAGCCAAGAGCAGCTTCTTTCTCAAGCGTCTGATATTGAGGGCGATGACCTGACTGCTAGTGATTTGACTGTTGATGGAAACGCAACCGTCACAGCGAACGATGATGGCAGCTTCACGATTACACCAGATGCGGACTTTAATGGTGATATTGATATCCAATTCAACATTACGGACGGCACAGACACTATCCAAGCAACGGCGGATCTGACGGTTAATCCGGTTAACGATCTTCCTGTTCCTCAAGACCAGCAGTTTAGTGTTGAAGAAGACGGTACGCTTCAGTTTACCGACGCAGACCTACTTGCTGGCGCGACCGACATCGATGATGATAACTTAACAGTTGATGGCATTAGCTATATGGGCAGCGATGGTGTGCTGACTGACCACGGCGATGGTACTTACACCTTTGCACCAAACGAAAACTTCAACGGTGATGTCAGCTTTAGCTTTGGTGTTTCTGACGGCACTGAGACCGTACCTGCCAATGTGGACGTGAGCGTCACTCCAGTGAACGATCCTCCGGTTGCGGGTTCAACGTCTTACACGGTTGATGAAGACAGCGCAATTACCATTTCTGACGAGCAGCTTCTGGCTAACTCTTCGGATGTGGAAGGCGCAGTGTCCATCGATAGCGTGACCTATTCAGGCACCGATGGCGTATTCCAAGACAACGGTGACGGCACTTACACCTTCATGCCGAATGAGAACTTCAGCGGTGATATCAGCCTTGATGTGATTGTGGCGGATGAGCAAGGTGCGATTGACGAAACGACAGCAGGCATTACCGTCATTGAAGTGAATGACCCTCCAGTTGCCGGTCCAACGTCTTACACGATTGACGAAGATTCAGTACTGACATTCAGTGAGTCACAAATTCTTGCCAACGCATCTGATATCGAGGGCGATGTAGAGCTTGTTGGCATCAGCTATGAAGGCTCGGATGGTATCTTTACCGTTAATGGTGATGGTACTTGTAGCTTTGCGCCAAACGAGAACTTCAATGGTCAAGTTCAGTTGGATGTGACCATTCAAGATGAGAATGGGGCAACCGTTGATACTCACATCAATGTCGATGTCTTACCAATCAACGATCCACCAGTATCGGGTGATTTGGCTTACACCATCAACGAAGACAGCTCAATTACGTTAAGCCAAGAGCAGTTGCTTGCCAAAGCGGGCGATATTGATAGCGAGAACCTTGAAGCCATCAATCTATCGACAGATGACAACGCGACAATTCAATACAACGATGATGGCAGTTACACCATCACACCGGATGAAAACTACAACGGCGATCTAGACCTGACCTTCGATATCATTGATAACGATGGTGGCTCGGTACAAGTTGGTCTGGATATTACGGTTAATCCTGTGAATGACTTGCCACAAGCGCAAGATCAACAGTTCACGGTAGAAGAAGATGGCACCTTGCTGTTCACGGATGCCGACCTATTGGAAGGCGCATCGGATATTGATGGCGATGATCTGTCTATCGAAAACGTTCTCTACACAGGTGCGGATGGCGTGCTTACCGATAATGGCGATGGCACTTACAGCTTTGCGCCGAATGAGAACTTCAACGGTGATGTTCAGTTCACATTCGATGTGTCTGACGGCACGGGTTCAACACCAGCATTCATTGATGTCAGCGTAACACCAGTGAACGATCCACCGGTGGCAGGTTCTACGTCGTACACGGTTCAAGAAGACGGTCAAATCACCATTAGTGACGAGCAGTTGTTAGCCAACTCTTCTGATGTGGAAGGCGACGTAGCCTTGGCGAATGTTAGCTACTCTGGTAACGACGGTAGCTTCGTGGACAATGGCGACGGCACATATACCTTCACGCCAAATGAGAACTTTGACGGTAACATTTCGCTCGACGTTACGGTCATCGACCAAGATGGCGCAACGGATACAACAACCGCAGGCATCGACGTTATCGCGGTGAACGATGCACCAGAAACGTCAGGCATTCAAGCGGAGGTGGATGAAGATAACGCCATCACCATCACGCAAGAACAGTTGCTTGCGAATGCGACAGACATTGAAGGTGATGACCTTGTTGCCAGCAACCTGCAAACCAATGATCCAGATGCGACGATCGTAGCCAACGACGATGGTTCTTTCACCATTACGCACACCGAAAACTTTAACGGTGAGTTGGACTTCACTTACAACATCAGCGATGGCGAAAATGATGTTCTGACCACGCTGGATCTGACCGTTAACCCTGTCAACGATGCGCCAGAAGCGGGCGACGAAATCTTTATTCAAGCGGAAGAAGACCAAACCGTGGGTGTTTCTCTGCGTGAAGAGCCTGCGTTACGTCTCGACCAAGCCCCTGAAAACGGCATCATTGAAGCGAATCTAAATGACGAATGGGTACAGCTAGAAGTCGGGCAGGAGGTTCCTGCGGATACGGAAGTGCGCTTTATCCCAGACGATGAGGCATTAGCCAACGGTACACATACGACACAAATCGGTACGTTTGATGACAACGCGAGTGTGGATGATTGGGGGGATGAAGTTGACCCTTATACGCGTCAATTCACTGATGGTGATTTGACGGTTACCGTTCAGAGTAACGATGACCCTCTTGGTGCGTGGAATGGTAACACACACATTGGGCATGGTATTGGCGATACTGACCGCCAAGGCTTGAGTGGTGATGAAAAACTAACTGTGACCGTTGAAGGTCAAGACATCAACGAAATCAGCTTCCATCTAGATGGTCTAGGCGGCTGGTTTATGGAAGAGTCTCGCCACTTTACAGAAGTCGAAATTCGAGCATTCAACTCTGAGGGTGACTTGATCGACTCAATGACTTACCACAAAGAAGATCGTGGTAGCTATGAGACGGATTACACTCTAACGGTGAACGAGCCAGTGTCTTACTTTGAGTTAGGAACGATTCAAGGTAACGGTACTTATGTGGTTCAAAACATGACGGTTTCGCAAACTTGTCATGATGAAGCAGTATTTACATCTATTGGTGTGGACGGCACGGAAATCACTGAAACGGTCGAACTGAATATCCGTGAAGGTGACAGTGAAATCGAACTGACTGCTGATCTGCCAAATGTGACCATTGATACCGAAGGTTCTACGCAGTTTGCCTCTGTGGTTATCACAGAAGAACAGCTTCTAGCACAAGCGAGTGATATCGATAGCGATGTTCTTGATATTCAAAACCTAGAGCTGGTGGGGGATAATGCGGAGCACGCGACGTTAACCGACAACGGCGATGGTACATGGACAGTCACACCTGCTGAGAACTTTTACGGTGAGATTGAGCTTGGTTACCAAGTTACAGATGGTGAACTCACTGACGACAACATCATCAACATCAACTTCGAAGCAGTAAACGATGCGCCAATCGTTTCTGGTCCGATTGTGTTGTCGACAGATGAGGATGTGGGCATTACGTTTAGCGCGGACGATCTGCTTGCCAATGCAAGTGATGTGGAAGGCGATGCGCTGTCTATCTCTGATATCTCTTACAGCGGTGATAACGGTGAGCTTGTCGACAATGGCGACGGCACTTACACCTTTATGCCGAATGAAAACTTCAATGGTGAAGTCGACATCGATTACAAAGTCTTCGATGGCACCGATGAAGTCGATACCCATCTAGATCTGACCGTTATTCCGGTCAACGATGTGCCAGTTCCTGGTGCGCCGCTGCATACTCAAATGCTAGAAAACGGCACCATCATCATCGAAGCAAAAGATCTGTTATCAGGTGCGACCGATGTGGATGGCGACATTCTGCATATCGAGAATCTACTGCTTGTTGACCAGTCACAAGGTACGTTGACAGACAACGGCGACAACACCTTTACCTTCGAGCCGACAGCGAACTTCTATGGTGACGTAAATCTGACTTTCGATATCAGTGATGGTCAAGCAAGTGCACCAAGTACCGCCTCAATTGATGTCGAGATCGTCAATGAAGCACCGGAAGTCAGCGGTCCTATTGATGCAGTCGTGGACGAAGATGGGTCGATTACCATCACTCAAGAAGACTTGTTAGCGAACGCGACGGACGTGGATGGTGACAATCTTGAAGCGGTGAACCTGTCGACCAACGATCCTAATGCAACCATCGTTGAGAACGCTGATGGTAGCTTCACGATTACACCGAGCGAAAACTTCTTTGGTGAAATCGAATTTACTTATGACGTAACTGACGCGATTGAAACCGTCGCTGCGGATCTAAACCTCACCGTTAACCCAGTGAACGACCTGCCAGATGTGCCTGATTTGTCCTTCACCACAGAAGACGGCGAAGCCATCACGATTACTGAAGCAGAGTTGCTGGCTCAAGCGACGGACATCGAAGGCGATGACTTATCTGTTGTGAACGTGACGAGCTTGAGCGATACGGTTCAAGTAACAGACAATGGTGATGGCACTTACACGTTAACGCCAGAGCAGGGGTTCTTTGGTAATGTTGACCTCACGTTTGATGTGAGCGATGGCACCGATGTGGTGGCGGCGAATATCGATTTGAAAGTGGAATTTGTCAACGACACGCCAGAAGCAGCGCCAACTATTGCAAATGTGGACGAGGACGGCTCTATCCTCGTGACACAAGATATGTTGCTTGAGAATGCAAGCGACCAAGACGGTGATGATCTATACGCGACCGCGCTTGAGACTAACGATCCAAATGCAAGCATTGTTGATAATGGTGACGGTACCTATACCGTGACGCCATCTGAGAACTTTAATGGTGAAATTGCGTTTACCTATGAAGTGAACGACGGCGAGCTAAGCACATCAACCGAAATGACGCTGACGGTTAATCCCGTCAACGATATCCCAATTGTCGCACCAGCCATGTATAGCATCGAAGAAGATGGCAGTATCCTGTTTACTCAGGGGGACTTGCTCAATGGCGCTATCGATATTGAAGGTGATGACCTAACCGTTACCAGTATCAATTATTCAGGTGATGAAGGTACGGTCACCGACAACGGTGATGGTACGTTTAGCTTTGTTCCAGAAGAACACTTTAGTGGTGATTTACAGTTCAGCTTTACTGTCTCTGACGGGACGGATGAAGTAGAACAAGACATCAATGTCCACATTGAAGCGGTTGCGGATGCACCTGATCTTGCCATTACAGATGGTGATGGTGCTGTGATCGATGATAACGCCATTTTGGTTGATCCAGGCGGCATTGTTGAGCTGAATATTGCGGCTGCGCTCGTAGACCAAGACCTTTCTGAAACGCTGACTGTGACCGTTGATGGCGTGCCAGAAGGCTCCGTCATCAGTTACGACAACGAAGGTGTACTTAACGATCAAGATAACGGTATCACCAGTTTCAACGATACTGAAATCACGGTTACGTTTGAAGGTGAGACGGCGGGTTACCAAAACGCGGCTGGTTATTACAAAGTTGATGAAGACGGCAATATCACTGGAGTTGAAGTGGTGTACGAAAACGCTTCTCAAGTTGGCGGTGGTGGTGACCTCGTTCCGGGACAAGACCAATTTAGCTTCCAAATTTCGGAAGGGGAAAGCTTCAATCTGTTCTTAATTCCAAATGGTCATGCCCACAATAACTTCGAAGCTCTGCCAGATGGTCAATATGAATTCCGTGCAACGGATGGTTCGCCGGCCAATATGGATACCGTCGACCCACAACTGGTGTTTGTTGGTGTTGACGGTTCAGAAACGGTGATTCAAAGCCAGTTTGGAGATGCGATCTTCCATGGTGGTTCGAGCTCTGAGCTCAACCAAGATGGCATTGAACATACCCGAACTACTGTGAACGAAGACGGTGAGTTGGTCTACGGTTTTGAGGATCTTTACGGTGGTGGTGATGCTGATTATTCCGATTTCAACTTCACCATTGATGTTGGTGAAGTAAATAGCCAGATCTACAGTGGCGAAGTGACGGTTGGGCCTGATGGCTCTGTAACACTGCCGACCACTGCTATTGATCAAGAGTTACAGATTCAGCTTCCAGAAGACTTCAATCAACAGCTAGAGGTAAACGTAACGGCTACAGCCACTGAGTTGTCTAACGGTGATGCTGAGACGGTTTCTCAAACTATTTATATCAATGCCACAGGCGCTGTTATTGAACACGCGCCAGAAGCATTGCCAGTATCAGCACAGGTTGAAGAAGATGGTTCTATCCTTATCTCGCAAGAAGATTTACTTGCGAATGCTAGTGATCAGGATGGTGATCAACTGACAGCGCTGAATTTGGCAACAGATGACGAAAACATCACCATCACGGATAATGGCGACGGTACTTACACCTTAACGCCAGATGCGGACTTTAATGGTGATATTACCTTTACGTTCGATGTGTCTGATGGTGATGATGTTGTCTCAACCAACTTAGAGGTAACGGTTTCGCCTGTCAATGATGCACCAGAACCACAAGATCAAGCGTTTACTGTTGGCGAAGATGGTGTACTGACCTTTACCGATGCAGACCTGCTAACAGGAGCTACCGATATTGAAGGGGATGATCTATCTGTTGAGGGCGTCACTTACACAGGCGCGGACGGTGTCCTAACTGACAATGGTGATGGCACGTATAGCTTCGCTCCAAACGAGAACTTCAATGGCGATGTGAACTTCACTTTCGATGTTTCCGATGGCACGGACACTGTGACGGCAAATATCGATGTGAGCGTGACGCCAGAGAACGACCCACCAGTTGCAGGCAGTACGGCTTACACAGTGCATGAAGACAACTCGATCACCATTAGCAACGAACAACTATTAGCGAACTCGTCTGATATTGAAGGTGAAGTGGCGATCGACAGCGTCAGTTATAGCGGCAACGACGGTGTGCTGGAAATCAACGGTGATGGTACGTATACCTTCTCACCAAACGAGAACTTCAGCGGCGAGGTGAGCCTAGATATTGTCGTAGTCGACGAAGACGGTGCAACAGATTCCACCACTGCTGGCATTACAGTGCTAGAGGTAAATGATCCACCAATCGCAGGTCCTACCGCATACACTATCGATGAAGACCAAGTTCTAACCTTTAGTGAATCGCAAGTGCTACTGAATGCTTCGGATGTCGAAGGGGATGTTGAGCTTGTTGGTATTAACTACGACGGCCCAGACGGTATCTTTTCAGTTAACGGTGATGGGACTTGCAGCTTTGCGCCAAATGAAAACTTCAACGGTCAAGTGCAGTTGGATGTGACCATTCGCGATGAAGACGGCGCAGAGGTCGATACTTACCTCACTGTCGATGTCTTACCAATCAATGACGCACCTGTATCGGGCAACTTGGCTTATAGTGTCGATGAAGACAATTCAATTACGCTTAGCCAAGAGCAGCTTCTTGCTCAAGCATCGGATGTAGAAGGCGACGCGCTAACCGCATCTAACCTAGTGGTTGACGGTGATGCAACGGTTACGGTAAACGATGATGGCAGCTTTACCATTACGCCAGATGCGAACTTCAATGGTGACATTGATATCACGTTCGACATCAACGACGGCACCGACACTATTGTTGCAACAGCTGACCTAACGGTTAATCCAGTTAACGACCTACCACAGCCAGAAGATCAAGCGTTCACCATCGGCGAAGATGGCGTCTTGCTGTTCACTGATGAAGATCTGTTAACAGGCGCTACCGACATTGAAGGGGATGACCTATCTGTTGAGGGTGTCACTTACACAGGCGCGGACGGTGTCCTAACTGACAATGGCGATGGTACTTACAGTTTTGCACCGAACGAAAACTTCAATGGTGACGTGAACTTTACCTTCGATGTTTCTGATGGCACGGATACCGTGACCGCGAATATCGATGTGACAGTCACGCCAGAGAACGATCCACCAGTGGCAGGCAGCACGTCTTACACAGTGCATGAAGACAACTCGATCACCATCAGTGATGAGCAACTACTGGCTAATTCGTCTGATATCGAAGGTGATGTTGCGATCAGCAGCGTGAGCTACAGCGGTAACGACGGTGTGCTAGAAATTAATGGCGATGGTACTTACACCTTCTCACCAAACGAAAACTTCAATGGCGATGTTACCCTAGATGTTGTCGTGGTTGACGAGGACGGCGCGGTTGATACAACAACAGCGGGTATTACCGTTCTTGAGGTGAACGATCCACCAATCGCAGGAACAACCAGTTACACCATTGATGAAGATGAAGTCATCACCATCAGTGCAGAACAGTTGTTGGCGAACTCCTCCGATATTGAAGGTGAGGTAGCACTAGATAGCGTGAGCTACAGTGGCAGTGAAGGTATCTTTACCGACAATGGTGATGGTACATTCAGCTTCGCACCAAACGAGAACTTTAACGGTGACGTCAGTCTTGATGTGGTCGTGACTGATGAAGACGGTGCAACTGCGGCAACTAACGCAAACATCGATGTATTGCCAATCAACGATGCGCCAGTATCGGGCAACTTGGCTTACAGTGTCGATGAAGACAATTCAATTACGCTAAGCCAAGAGCAGCTTCTTGCTCAAGCATCGGATGTAGAAGGCGACGCGCTAACCGCATCTAACCTAGTGGTTGACGGTGATGCAACGGTCACGGCAAACGATGATGGCAGCTTCACCATCACGCCTGATGCGAACTTCAATGGTGACATTGATATCACGTTCGATATCAACGATGGCACCGACACTATTGTTGCAACTGCTGACCTAACGGTTAATCCAGTTAACGACCTACCACAGCCAGAAGATCAAGCGTTCACCATTGGTGAAGATGGCGTCTTGCTGTTCACTGATGAAGATCTGCTTGATGGCGCAACAGATATCGATGGCGATAATCTATCGGTTGAAGGTGTGTCTTACACTGGCGCAGATGGTGTCCTAACCGACAATGGTGATGGCACTTACAGCTTCGCGCCAAACGAAAACTTCAATGGCGATGTGAACTTTACCTTCGATGTTTCTGATGGCACGGATACCGTGACCGCGAATATCGACGTAAGCGTGACGCCAGAGAACGATCCACCGGTAGCAGGCAGTACGTCTTACACGGTGCATGAAGACAACTCAATCACTATCAGTAACGAACAACTATTGGCTAACTCATCTGACGTCGAAGGCGAAGTGGCAATCGACAGCGTCAGCTACAGCGGCACGGATGGTGTGTTCCAAGACAATGGTGACGGTACGTACACTTTCTCGCCAAACGAGAACTTCAATGGCGAAGTGAGCCTAGATGTTGTCGTGGTCGATGAAGACGGTGCGACGGATTCAACTACCGCAGGTATTACAGTACTTGAGGTGAACGATCCACCAATCGCAGGCGCGACCAGCTACTCAGTGAACGAAGACGAAGTCATCACCATTAGCTCTGAGCAGTTATTGGCGAACGCTTCTGACGTTGAAGGTGAAGTTGCGATTGATAGCGTGAGCTACAGCGGCTCCGACGGTATCTTCACCGATAACGGTGACGGTACATTCAGCTTCGCACCAAACGAAAACTTCAACGGTGACGTCAGTCTTGATGTGGTCGTGACCGATGAAGATGGTACAACGGTAGCAACCAATGCAAACATCGATGTTCTTCCAGTCAACGATGCTCCGGTATCAGGTGATTTGGCTTACAGCGTGGATGAAGATGGTTCTATCACTCTCAGCCAAGAGCAGCTTCTTGCACAAGCAGGCGACGTGGATGGTGATGACCTAACTGCATCCAACCTGACAGTTGACGGCAATGCGACCGTTGTTGCGAACGATGATGGTAGTTTCACTATCACGCCGGATGCAGACTTCAATGGCGACATTGATCTGAGCTTCGACATTACGGACGGCGATGCGACCATTCAAGCGACTGCCGATCTGACTGTGAACCCAGTGAACGACCTACCAACGGTTGGTCAGCCACAGTTCGTCACGCAAGAGGATACAAGCTTTACCTTCACTGAAGAGCAACTGCTGCAAAATGCAGGTGATATCGATGGTGATAACCTAACGGTTGAAAACGTTGCTTCTGACAGCGGTACCTTGGTTGATAACGGTGATGGCACTTACACCTTCGCGCCAAACGAAAACTTCGATGGCAACGTGAACGTGACGTTTGATGTCAACGATGGCACCGCAACGGTTCCTGCTGAAGCGAACATTGATGTTCAATCTGTGGTTGATATGCCAGAGCTGTCGATTGCTTCAGACTTGGTGATTGCCTCTGATAACTTCGAGTCTGGCTCGAACGGTTGGAACGCGAACACTGAAAGTTCACAAGGCTTCGAAACGGGCAACATGCTGGGTCGTATTGGTGGCACTGGCGGTGATGAAGCGGTCAGCAAAACTTACGATATTCCAAGTGATGTTAATGAAGTGAATATCTCGTTTAGCTTCTACGAAATCGATTCTTGGGATGGCGAGTCGTTCCAAATCTTTGTCGGCGGCGAACAGCTAACCACCTTGGAGAACTCAGCGTTCCTTACTCAAGATGGTACGACAACGCTTTACGACTCTAACGGTAACGAAGTAGGTGAAGTTGTCCACGGCTCTTCACAAGGCGAAGGCTTCAGTGGTTGGAACGACCAAGCTCACCAAATCAATCTGACGGTTCCTGTCGAGGATGGTGAATTGCAACTTGGCTTCGGTTCAACCTTGAATCAAGACGTTTGGGATGAATCGTTTGGTATCGACAACATCGAAATCACGGTAGCGGACGCGGATTACCAAATCATCGGTACCGAAGATACGCCAGTGCCGCTTGATATCGATGCTGCGTTAACCGATACCGATGGTTCAGAAAACCTCTCTATCTTGATTGAAGATGTGCCAGAAGGCAGCGCACTATCGGTTGGTGTTGATAACGGGGACGGCACTTGGTCACTACAACCAGGCGAGCTAGAAGGGCTAGAGTTTATCCCTTCTGCGGACTTCAATGGCGATGTGACGCTAACCGTAAACGCAATCTCTACGGATGTGGATACAGGTACAACGGCGACAGCGACGCAAGATGTTACGATTCATATCTCGCCAACCAATGATGCACCAGAAGTAACGGGTGATATCGCGGCGGTAACTGCCGAAGACAACAGCATCACGCTAACTCAAGAGCAGTTACTGGAGCACGCTGTTGATATCGATGGTGACGATCTAAGTGCAATCAACCTGAGCACCAATGATGAAAATGCAACGGTTGAAATGAACGAGGATGGCAGCTTCACCATTACTCCAAGCGAGAACTTCTACGGTGACATCGAGTTCACCTACGACGTGACTGACGGGGAAGAAGTGGTCGCGGCTGGTCTCGACTTAACAGTAACACCAGTCAATGACGCGCCAGAGCCACAAGATCAAGCGTTCACCGTGGGTGAGGACGGTCTTCTTACCTTCACAGACGCAGACTTGTTAACAGGCGCGACGGATGTAGAAGGTGACAACCTAACAGTTGAAGGTGTGACTTACACAGGTGCCGATGGTGTCCTAACCGACAATGGCGATGGCACGTACAGCTTCGCACCGAATGAGAACTTCAATGGCGATGTGAACTTTACGTTCGATGTGTCAGACGGTACGGATACAACCTCTGCCAACATTGATGTGAGTGTGACGCCAGAGAACGATCCGCCAGTTGCAGGCAGCACGTCTTACACCGTACATGAAGACAACTCGATCACCATTAGTGACGAGCAACTACTGGCTAATTCGTCGGATATTGAAGGCGGCGTAGACATCAGCAGTGTGACTTACAGTGGTAACGATGGTGTGTTCCAAGACAATGGTGATGGTACGTATACCTTCTCTCCAAACGAGAACTTCAATGGCGAGGTCAGCCTAGACGTTGTCGTTGTCGATGAAGAGGGTGCGACAGACTCAACCACTGCGGGTATTACCGTTCTTGAGGTTAACGATCCACCAATCGCAGGTGCGACAAGTTACTCTGTCAATGAAGATGAAGTCATTATCTTCACGGAAGAGCAACTGCTAGCGCAATCAAGCGATGTGGAAGGTGACGTGAGCCTAGAAAGCGTCTCTTACAGTGGTAGCGACGGCATTCTAACGGCGAATGACGATGGCACTTACAGCTTCGCGCCAAATGAAAACTTCAACGGTGGCGTAAGTCTAGACGTAGTAGTGGCTGATGAAGACGGTGCAACTGCGACAACCAACGCGAACATTGATGTATTGCCAGTCAACGATGCTCCGGTATCTGGCGATTTGGCTTACAGCGTCGATGAAGACGGTTCAATCACATTGAGTCAAGAGCAGTTACTGGCTCAAGCGGGTGACGTCGACAGCGATAATCTAGAAGCAGTGAACTTAACCGCGGTAGCCAATGCAACCGTTGTTGAGAACCAAGATGGTAGCTTTACGATTACGCCTGATGCGAACTTCAATGGCGATATCGACCTGAGCTTCGACTTGATTGATAACGATGGTGCGAGCGTGGAAGTGGGCGTTGACCTAACGGTGAACCCAATTAACGATGCGCCGCAATCAACGCCAGTGAATATTGCTGGCACTGAAGATACCACCATTCTTATCACACAGGACATGTTGCTTGCTAACGCGACAGACATCGACAACACCTACGACGAACTGTCTGCTGTCGACCTAGTGATTGATGAGCAATACGGTGACTTGCTAGACAATGGTGATGGCACTTGGTCATTCACTCCGGCTGAGAACTTCAATGGTGATGTGCCAATGTCGTTCGGCGTCAGCGATGGTGATTTAGTTACGCCGGTTGAAGGCAATCTAAACGTCGAAGCGGTTAACGATGCACCAGAAGCGCCAACCATCCAGATGCAAGGCGAAGAAGATGTGGTCATGGTGATTGACCCAGCTTACATCGCTGATCAAGTTACGGATCTTGATGGTGATGAAATCAGCGTAGAAAGCATCACGGTTCGTGCTCCTGCAAACGCGACATTAACCCAGCAGCCAGATGGTATGTACCACTTGGTAACCACTCAAGACTTCAATGGTTTGGTGGAACTGGGCTACACCGCGACGGATGGTGAAGAAGTGGTTGAAGGCTCGTTGAATGTGGATGTTATTCCAGTCAACGATGCTCCATTTAATGTGGGTAATGCCTTTATGGCAACCGACGAGGATGGTGCATTCACCTTCGACGCTGGCGACCTGATGAACCTGTTCGGCGATATCGATACTGAAAACCTAGTCGTATCACGCATTATCACCGCAGAAGGTGAAGATGGTGGTGAGGTAACAGACAACGGTGACGGTACTTGGACATTCACACCGACAGGCGATTTTGCAGGTGTTTCTGACTTGCAAGTTGTGGTAAGTGACGGTGAGTTTGAGACGGTACTTGATGTACCAGTGTTTGTTCGCCCTGTTGCGGATGGCGCAGTCATCACAACCGACCATGATGGTCCGTTAGTCTTCGGTGAGGACGAAACAGGTCACCTAGGCTTGAATGTCGGTCTAATCGACGATTCAGAAACGCTAAGTAACCTAGTGATGACTGGTTTCCCTGTTGGCTTCGAAGTTACGGATGGTGTGAACACCATTACCATTACGGAGCCGGGTCAATACATCGACTTGAACGAGTGGGATATCTCAGACCTGCAAATGACGCCTCCGGCTGACTTTAATGGCGAGTTCTTCGTAACCGTGACCGCAACAACGGTGGATTATGGCGATGAGCCAGAAGAGTTCGAAGATGGTATCGATTCAGGTGACTTCGAAACCCTAGCGGGTGAAGCAGTTATCCTAACCGCTGATGACCTAATCGGATTGGCAGAAAACGTAGACGCTGACGCGGGTGATGAAGTGAAATTCGTTCACCTAGCTGATCGCAGCCAAGGTGAGATTGTCGATAACGGTGATGGCACATGGACATTCAATCCAGCACCAGGCTTTACTGGTGAAGCGGATATCGCTTACGTGATTGATAAAGACGGTGTGCTTCATGATGAGCAAACAGGTGTGGTCGTGAAAGAAGACGCACCACAAGAGAATGCTTCTCCAGAAATCGACAGCATTTCTACCACAGAAATGGCAGCGGATGGCACCTTGTCGTTCACCAATGATGACATGCTATCGACCTTGAGCGATGCAGAAGGCGACAGCTTGAGCATTGAGTCAGTGAGCCTAATGGAAGGTCAAGGTGTGATAGAGACCGATAACCAAGGTAACTACCAATTCACACCAGCAGAAGGCTACACCGGAGATGTTCAAGTTGGCTTTATTGCAACTGACGGTGAAAACCGCATTGAGAGCTTCTTTAATGTCGACATCCAAGGTGAAGGTGAAACTACTACCAGCGAAGGCTACGCACTCGCTGATGATGGTTCACTAACACTAACGGAAGCACAGTTGATTGATGAGCTTGGCATTAGCCCTTCAGCAGAAGTGTTGGATGTCGCCGATGCAAACGATGCAGGTTTCTTCGCGAAATCAGGTGATGAAGAGTGGACATACTGGCCGAACGATGACTTCGATGGCAATTTGGCTATGGATGTTCAGGTCAACGATAACGGTGAAGTATCGACTCAGAATCTGAGCATCCAAGTTGCGGACGATTCAGCGCAAAGCGACGAGCCACAAATCCAAACTGCTCAAGCATCAGCAGAGCAGCAAGTTGGCGAAGCGCAACAACCTGAAGAGCAAGCAGCAAACGGTGCAGACAGTGAAGAGGAGAGCGCAGCCGATGTGACTGCAGCACCAGGCGATACCATTTCTATCTCGGTTCCAGATGAGGTCAGTGGTAACGAATCGGTGGATTATGCAGAAATGTCCGGTCTACCTGATGGTGCATCGGTAAGCAACGCACTGGATAATGGCGATGGCAGCTTCACATTAAGTGGCAACCTGAACCAACCAGTATCGGTTGACCTACCTGAAGGTTACGAAGGTACGAGCGAAATCCAATTCCAAGGTTACGACGAATTGGGTAGCGCAGTAGAAGGTGCGAGTGACACAGTTGAAGTTGAAGTCGATGATCAATACACCATGCAAGGTTCTGCTCAAGATCAGCAACCAGACATGGCGGGTATGGAATCTGGCGGCAGCGACTGGACAAGTGCAGGTGGTCAAGATCAAGGTGTTGACTTCACGGATGACTCTGGCAGCTTCGACTCGGATACTCAAACGGGTACTGACCAAGGCAACGATTTCGATCAAAGCTCAATGTAACCAACCATAGACGAGGGCAGTGTCATTGCTGCCCAAACCAAAGCCATGCAGAGCCAACTTTGCATGGCTTTTTTGTCGGATTTCTTTCTATGAGCTGTAGAAAAAACTTGGAAATTGAAAAAAGTATTCTTAGTTAGTTAAAGAGTGAATTACAAGGAGGAGCGACATGTACCGTTATGTCAGTTCGCCAAAAGCGTCAAAGTACATAGTACCGCCGCCACTGCATCGTGAGTTATCGTGTATGGATGTGCCGGAGTCAGAACTAGAGATGCGTGAAATTCTGAACAGTTGGTTTGCCGATGGATTGGCGCCCATCATTCAAAATAAAGACAATTACATCTCTGCTAATGAGCAACAGCGCTTTGAGCAGCTCAGTCGTACGGTGGGCGTGCTACTGCGTAATAAAGATTACTATTTTGCCACCAAGCGGATTCTTTCGCTGTGGGAGCAAGACTGCTTAGAAACGACTTACGTTAATTATCTGATTTTACGTAGTGAGCGCATACCATACTTCGAATAAGTCCCATTTCTTGGCTTGAAATAGTGGTTTACATGGTTTTCTTAGTAACTTTTGATACCTGTATTTAACATTTTTGCAAACATCGTTATATTTAAGGCTCATCGTTCTCAGGAGTTTATGGATGAACCTTACGATATCAGGGAAGTTGCAGCTCAGTTTTGTGCTGCTAGCCGTACTTTTTATGGCATCAGCGGTATTCACGTATCGCAACGTCACCACCGTAGAGCAATACGCCTCTTCATTACTTAAATCCGATTTACCGACCGTCGACACCAGCCGCGGTATCCAACAGTCCGTTCAAGCGTCGCTGTCTTCTATTCGAGCCTACATGTTGCTAGGTGGCGATGAAGAGGCGAGCGCACGTCTGAGTGAGGACGTACGCAATATCATGGCGTCAACAGACGAGTCGCTTCCAACGTTGCAGGCTTTGATCTCTGAACAGGATTTTCAAGCGATTCAAAGCCAGTGGGACGCGGTAAAAGTCTCTCTAAACAAGTTGATTGAGCTCAGCCACAGTGATGAGAACTTACCCGCGCACAACCTCTTTATTAACGAAGCGGCACCCATTGCAGAAGTAGCACTTGATCAGCTTCAAAGCTTAATCAACGAAGAGTCAGGAAACCCATTTGGTGGGGACAGAAAGCGTTTGTTTAAAGTCTACGCCGACAGTTATACCTCGCTCGCCAATGCACTGTCTGCTCTGCGAGATTTCCTGTTGTACGGGCAGCAAAATCATCTAGACAAATACCACGACTTGATTAAGTACCATAATCAGTCTGTGGCGGAAATCGACAGCAAACTCGACAGACTTACCGATAACGACCAATCACTGTGGTCACTGTTTAAAGAAATGCAGCAACTGTACTTTCCTTTGGCAGAGCAGGTAATTGCATTGCGTCAATCGCCAGAGTGGAACGAATCAAACTTGCTGATGGCGAACGAACTGTTACCAGCAGCGGATGCACTAGACCAAAGCTTAGAGACGATCGTATTGGCTCAGCAAAGTCGTGCTGATCAAAGTGGAAAGGGTATTAATCAGTCGATCAAGAACGTACTCACCACCATGTTGATTGCTGCGGCATTGGTTTTGTTTGCCGCAGTAGCGATTTCAAAATACATGGGCAATACCATTGGTCGTCGAGTGAAAAACTTATCGGAGCGTGCAAAGACGATCGCTTCAGGGGACGTTTCTCAGCCTCCGCTCACCGTTGTTGGGAAAGATGAATTGGCAGACCTTACCGATTCGATTAACCGCATGAACCAATCGTTAGCGAGCATCGTGGCAGGGGTGAGTGAGAAAGCGCACCAAGTGGATACCAGCATGGGGGCTTTATTGGAATCGGCGCAAGTCACTTCATCGAATGTTGAACAGCAACAGACCAGCATTGTTGAAATGGGAAGCCAATTGGATGAAATCGCTTTAGCCGCGCGTAACACCCTAGATCAAGCCAATCAATCGGTGCAGAAGCTTTCTGATTCAAAAGGCGAGATTGAACAAGGTCGCGATGCACTAGAGCAAAACAAAGTCACCATGGAAAGCTTACATGGCAGCATTGAAACCGCGAGCACGCAAGTGACGCAGTTAAGCAAAGAGAGCGAAGCCATTGGTCGAGTTACGGAGGTGATTGAGGGCTTGGCAGAGCAAACTAACTTACTGGCATTGAATGCCGCGATAGAAGCAGCGCGTGCAGGTGATCAAGGACGAGGCTTTGCGGTGGTGGCGGACGAAGTGCGTATGTTAGCGACTCGCACCACTCAATCGACGACAGAAATCAACGGCATCATTAATGCGATTCAACGCTCGACTAATTCGGTGGTTGAGGAGATTGAACACAGTCAATCACTGGCGGAGCAGGGCGCTGAGCACATTGAAAAAGCGGTAACTCGTTTGCTCATCACTACTGAACAAATTGGTTCTTTGAATGAACAAATGGCAGAACTTGCGGCAGCGGCAGAGCAGCAATCTCATGCGACCAATTCGATCACTGGATTGATGTCCGATATAACTCAATCAGTGGATGAGGTTTCGAATAACAGCCAACGTGCATCAGAGACATCATTGCAAGTAAAAGAGCAAGTTACCGAGCTGAATCAACAGATGGCAACTTTCAAAACGGCGTAGATAAGGTTTACGTCTGTTCATCTACTTTTGAACGTTAACCAAATAGTAAAAAAGCCCCAATCCTTTTTACACAAAAAGGGTTGGGGCTAATTATATGGTCCGCCTCACTCTCAAGCCCTACGCTTAGAGTAGGCTCTCAGAACGAGGTGAACCATATGTCTACCATTCACATCTTAGGTATCGATTTAGGCAAGCACTGCTTTCATGCGGTTGGCAACAATCACACTGGCAAAGACGTTATTCGCCGTAAGTTTAGTCGAAGCCAACTACTCCGTTTCTTATCTGTACTTGAACCTACCATCATCGCTTTTGAAGCCTGTGGTGGTGCTCACTGGCTTGCGAGAAAGTGTGAAGCCTATGGGCATCGAGTTCGACTTATCCCGCCTCAATATGTAAAACCTTACGTCAAAGGTAATAAGAACGACTTTATTGATGCGGCTGCGATAGCAGAAGCAGCGAGTCGACCAAGCATGAGATTTGTCTCTACCAAGTCAGAGGAAGCTCAGGTAATCGCAGCTATCCATCGAGTGAGGGATGGTTATATCAAAGAACGAACGGCTTGTATGAGCCGAATTGGAGCAATACTACTTGAGTTTGGGCTGAGTTTTCCTAAAGGCCATGCCAAGATGAAAGCGCTATTTCAGTGGTTGGCCGAGCAAGATATAAAGCTACCACCGGGTCTGGTCGCTGAGTTGCTCTCGATTCATGAGCACTATAAATACCTAAATGAGCAAGTATCTACTCAAGATAGAAAACTGAAAGCGATTACTGAAAATAATGAAAATAATGAAAATGCTGAACTTTTGAAGAGTATTCCTGGTATTGGTGATTTAACAGCAACGTTGTGTGTGGCCAATATCAGTTCTCCTTCAAACTTTGGTGGAGGTCGCGAGATGGCTGCATGGCTAGGACTCGTTCCAAGGCAGTATTCAACGGGTGGCAAATCAAAGCTATTAGGCATGAGTAAACGAGGGAACAAACACCTTCGCGCTCTATTTATACATGGAGCGAGTATCCGTGCTATCTAGGATAGAAACAACAGGAAAAGTGTTTGGAGATTGGTTAGTCAATTTACGAGCAACAAAGCCGTTTAATGTAGTGGTAGTCGCACTTGCCAATAAGCTAGCAAGAATAGCTTGGGCGGTGTTGTACCACCGCCAAGCTTTTAAGGCTGTATAGCCATAACCAAGTTTGCAACGCCAATGAACGTGATGACAAAAACGGTCTATCGGCCAGATTAGTAACCTGATACAAAAAATAGCACCTAGTTGCTTTGGGGCTTTTAAGGATAATCTGGCGCGGATATCATCGTGGAGCGGGGAAGTTAATGTTCCCAACGTGGACTCCGAATACATTAGCGCAAACCAACTCCGTTATTACTAAATTGTAGTTGCAATAACGGGGCGGACCATACATTTTTGTTGGATGATACGCCGATATTCGTCTACTTGCTCATTGGATTTGGCTATTTAAATCATAGCTAAAACCAAATTTTCTTCACCGAGCCGGAGTCGTAATATGACTCCATCGGCAGCAAATACTGCAAAAGAATTTTTAAACTTTATATCAATCCCGGTAAGAGAATCGTTCGTTACTACGATTGGTATCATCCTTCTAGGAGCAAGATTATGAACAAACAAGTAAGCCTAATTGGTCTAGACAGCGAACAATCAGCACAACTAGCTCAACAGTTAAATCAACTGCTAGCGCATTACCAAGTGTTGTACATGAACTCTCGCGGTTACCACTGGAACATTAAAGGTGCGCAATTCTTCGAACTGCACGTAAAATTTGAAGAAATCTATACTGATCTACAAACAAAAATCGATGAGCTTGCAGAGCGTATTCTAACTTTGGGTCATACGCCAGCGCATGCATTCAGCAACTACTTGGAAGCAAGTGAAATTAAAGAACATCAAAACGCGACTTCTGGTGAGGAGTGTGTACAAGGTCTGGTTCAAGGCTTTAGCGTTCTACTTCTAAAACAGCGTGAGATTCTACAAAACGCGGGTGAAGCAGATGACGAAGGTACAGCGGCATTGATGGGTGACTACATCCGTGAGCAAGAAAAATTAATGTGGATGCTTAACGCTTACCTACAAGGCTAAGTGGCGCATCACCCAAGTAATCCTTGGGAACGCATGAAACAATCGGGAATAAGTCATAAGGGGCACGTTGGTGCCCCTTTTTTTGTTTGCGTATTTTATATGTGTGCTTTATTTGCGTGGTAAGGATTCGAAACGGCTCAATAAATCACTGAGTTCATTAAGCGCCAATGAGGCTGAATCATTGAAGGTTTCTTGATTACCATGATGCACAAGGCAAGAGGGCATCTGCGCGTTATACGCTGCCTGCAAGTCGTAAAGGTAATCGCCGACATAAAGCACTTCATCAGGCATCAAACGCCACTCTTTCGCCAACACCTGCAAAGACAATGGGTCTGGCTTGGGCGGGAAGCATTCACGAGTGATGACTCGCTCCACAGAGATTTGGTTGTGCTCTAGTTTGCGCTGCGTGGCGATTTGGCAGTTGCGCGTCACGATAGCGGTTTTGATTTCATTTTGATGCAAGTGGGCGAGCAACTCATGGCAGCCAATCATTGGAGCAGACTGCTCAGCATCAGAAATCTCGTAATCAAATATCACGTTATGAGCGTGCTCTCGATGATGAGGGTGCTTAAGTGCGTCGACAAAATCCAATAGATCTTCACTCTGCGGACAACCTAGCTGTTGTCGCAATTCGCCGAAGTTCATATCAGAACTCACCAAGGTGTTGTCTAAATCAAACACCACGGCTTTAATTTTATCGAGCTGTAAAGGGAATGGAATCATAATGACCTCGTACAACTTAACCGAACTATCGTTTTAAAAAACAAAAGGTTATTGTTAAGTTTAGATTCTTCTGCTTAGATTGTACGAAAATAAATCAACGATGTATCACAAAACAAGGACGCGCATGATCATTCCTAAACCATTACAAAAAGGCGACACCATCGGCTTTTTCTCGCCATCCTCTCCAGCCACGGTATTTGCGCCAGCGCGTTTTGAGCGTGCCAAAGCGTATGTGGAATCCCATGGTTACCAGCTAAAAGCAGGTAGCTTAACGGGCAAAACTGACCAATATCGCTCGGGTTCGATTCAAGAGCGAGTAGAAGAATTGAATACGCTGATTCGTGATCCTGAAGTGCGCTGTATTATGTCGACCATTGGCGGTTACAACAGTAACTCATTGCTGCCTTACATTGATTACGAGGCATTGAAGAAAGATCCCAAGATCATTGTTGGCTATTCGGATGTGACGGCTCTTCTCATGGGCATTTATGCACAAACCGGCATCGTTACTTTCTATGGTCCCGCTTTAGTGGCATCTCTGGGTGAATTCCCGCCACTGGTGGACGAGACCTTCGCTTCGTTTGAGTCGATTGTGAATACGTTAGATGGATTGGCGCATCAATACACAATGCCTCAAGGTTGGACAGATGAATGGATAGAGTGGGGCGAGCAAGACCGCGCAAAGCACACGCTAGCGAACCAGTGGCACTTTAAAGGCGAAGGCAAGATCACCGGACGTTTGATTGGTGGCAACCTCAATACCATGACGGGTATTTGGGCAAGTAAGTTTATGCCGAGTATCGAACAAGGCGATATTTTGCTAGTGGAAGATTGTTTGCAGGGCATTGAAACGGTCGAACGCTCTTTTGCGCTGCTCAAGCTTTCTGGCGTGTTTGATAAAGTTGGTGCGATTGTGCTCGGCAAGCATGAAAAGTTCAACGATAAAGGCACAGGACGAGCACCTATAGACGTGTTATTAGAAGTACTTAACGGTCAACCACTGCCAATTTTGTATGACTTTGACAGCTGTCATACCCACCCAATGCTCACCGTTCCATTGGGCTCGACCATGACGCTCGATTTTGACAATGAAACGGTGGCAGTGAGTTTAAAGAGCTAGCTTTGTCTGACTAGCTCTTAAGAGAAAACTATTTCTCCTCAAGACGAAATATTTTGCCGCTGTCGGTAGAAAAGTAGATATAACCATCGGGGCTGATGGTTATATCTCTTACTCGCTCACCAAGATTCTCCATCAATCTCTTTGATTCGGTGAGCTTGCCATTCTCAATAGAGACCACGTTGATGTGCGCCAGTTTCAATGCACCAGCGAGGATTTTTCCGTCCAACTCTGGGTATTTATCGCCACGGTACAAAATCATATTGCTGGGTGCGATAGAAGGGATGTACACCAACTTTGGATCTTCCATTCCCGGTAACGACTTAGCTTCCCCGACGTCCAACGGTCCCCAATATTCTTTACCATGAGAGACTTTTGCCCAGCCGTAGTTTGCGCCTTTCTTGATTAGATTAATTTCATCGCCACCGCGTGGTCCATGTTCAATCGACCACAGCTGTTTTGTTGTTTCGTCGTAAAACATGCCTTGTGGGTTGCGGTGCCCGTAACTCCATATCTCAGGACGAGCTTCGGAAGGTTTGAATGGGTTTTCTTGCGGAACCGAACCATCAAGGTTGAGACGCAGAATACTGCCAGCATGGGTTTGAGTGTCTTGCCCATTATCACGTTCACCACGGTCACCGATTGAGAAGTAAACTTTGTCGTCTACAAATGAAAGTCGACTGCCGTAGTGACGCCCTATGTCGGTGATGGCATCAGCAACAAAGAGATCTTTCCAACCCACAAGCTGATTGTTTTGCAATTGCGCCGTCGCTAACGCCACCGTATTGCCTTTGCTCGTGCGCTTGCTGTAGGTAAAGAAGAGTTGCGGGTTTTGCTTATCGGCATTCGGTGCGAGCGCGACATCCAATAAGCCAGCTTGCCCACTGGTGTTCACATCGGGGACGTTAAACAGCTTTTGAGGTTTGCCTGATGTGATATCCAGCAACGAAACCGTACCGTTCTTTTCATTAACGATAACGCGTTGGTTATCTAAGAACTCGATCCCCCAAGGGATCTGAAATCCATTCGCCACTTCGTTAGCGCGGTATTCGGCAGCGTTGGCAGAAAGGGATAAACAAGCGAGTAGGGCAGCAGCAATCGTTCTCATGGTTCCTTCCAATATGAATCGTATTAATGCTTAAAAGCTAACACTAAAAGAGAACGTTTTGCAGAGCATGGATTGTATAAGAATGTAAAAAACCCCCGATACGAGATCGGGGATTGAATTAAGGCTAGAGAATTGTTTATGTAGCGAGATTACATCGCTTCTTCGAAGATCTTAGAGATTTCTTCGTGAGTTGCTTGTTTAGGGTTAGTGAAACCACAAGCGTCTTTCAGTGCGTTGTCTGCTAGTGTTGGGATGTCTTCTAGTTTCGCACCAAGCTCTTTAATACCTGCTGGGATACCCACATCTTTCGCTAGAGTAACGATAGCGTCGATTGCTGCCGCTGCACCTGCTTCAGCAGACATGCCTTCTACGTTTACACCCATTGCTTTTGCTACATCACGTAGACGCTCAGGACATACTTGCGCGTTGTAGCGCTGTACGTGAGGTAGAAGAATCGCGTTACAAACACCGTGTGGAAGGTCGTAGAAACCACCTAGCTGGTGTGCCATTGCGTGTACGTAACCCAGAGAAGCGTTGTTGAACGCCATACCCGCCATGAACTGTGCATATGCCATTTGTTCACGAGCTTCTAGATCTTCACCGTTTTTCACTGCTGTGCGTAGGTACGCTTGGATAAGCTCAATCGCTTTGATTGCTACCGCATCAGTGATTGGTGTTGCCGCGATAGATACGTAAGCTTCAATCGCGTGAGTTAGGGCATCCATACCTGTTGCCGCAGTTAGCGAAGCAGGTTTAGCTAGCATTAGCTCTGGATCGTTTACAGAGATAAGCGGTGTTGTGTGCTTATCAACGATAGCCATCTTGATGTGACGCTCTTCGTCAGTGATGATGCAGAAACGCGTCATTTCAGATGCCGTACCCGCAGTCGTGTTGATTGCGATAAGTGGCATCATTGGTTTTGCAGATTGGTCTACGCCTTCGTAATCTGCGATTTTGCCGCCGTTAGAAGCAACAAGAGCGATACCTTTCGCGCAGTCGTGTGGTGAACCACCGCCAAGAGAGATAACGAAGTCACATTCGTTATCAGTAAGAAGTGCTAAGCCGTCGTTAACGTTGCTGATAGTAGGGTTTGGTTGAGTGCCATCGAACACAACAGTTGCCACGTCGCGCTCTGTTAGTAGATCTTGAACCTGCTTTACTACACCGATTTGGTTAAGAATCTTATCCGTAACAATCAAACCTTTTTTAAAGCCTTGAGATTGGATGCTGTCTGCTGCGTCTTTCAGACAACCAGCGCCCATTAGGTTTACGGTAGGGATAAAAAATGCACTTGTCATATTGGATTGCTCCGTCGTTATTTTTAATAATCTTTCTTAATCTGTCATTTACTCTTGCATATCCCGTTCTTGATTTAGATTGATCTAGGACAAGTTTAACCCCTTAGGGGTATCTTGAGGGCTGAAAGTGTGATGACAGTCTTGTTGCACAGTGAGATGGTGCAACACCTACTTAACGTAGCTGAAATATCTCATTTATTACGCAAACGATTGGCAAAAATAACAAGATTCGTACGGCTTATCTCTCAATTAGACTAAAGTATAAAAAATCCCTATTAATATGTAGTCTATCAATGGGGTTCGTATGGTGTGTTTTAAGCAAACGTTTTCGATTTAGGCGATTTTAACTAGCTTATCTACTAGTTTTTCAATGCCTGACGCAGCTTGGGAGATATTCTCCGCTAACATATAAGCTGGTGTTGAAAGCACGTTGTGTTTTTCATCGAAATGGATTTCATCCACCTGACAATTGACGTGCTCACCCCCCATATGACCGAATGCTGCAGCAGTGGCTTCATCGTTACCAATAGTGCCTTTTACACCTTGATCGTAAATCATAGGGATAATGGTTGGTGCGATGCATAAATAACCTGCAGGTTTACCCGCCTGAGCGAATGCACGACACGCTTGGGCAACGTGAGTATTAATCGAACACTCCGCACCCGAAACGGCGAAGTCGGTTAAGTTTTTCGCGGCACCAAATCCACCTGGAAGCAGTAGGGCATCGTATTCATCAACGTTAAGTTTGGCGACATCGTCAATGTTCCCGCGAGCGATACGAGCTGATTCGATCAAGACGTTGCGTGTTTCATCCATTTCGTCACCGGTTAGGTGATTGATGACGTGGAGTTGGTCAATGTTAGGTGCAAAGCAGTGCCAAGTTGCACCTGCCTTCTCGATGGCGTAGAGCGCCAATACGGCTTCGTGGATCTCAGAACCGTCGTAAACGCCTGAACCACTTAAAATGACTGCGACTTTTTTCATGATTGGATTCCTTTACTCTGAACGTTCCTTAGATTGTTCTTCACTATCTAGACCATGCGTTTCCGAATGTGTTTCAACGTTTTCACTTTCGTCGTCTTCCTCATAGTAGCGCACAACAAACGGTGTCAGCATGACACTCGAAGGCAGAAAATGTTTCATATCGACTCCAACCGCTTAATAGAGTGGTTTTTATACCGATTTTGGAAAAAGAGTACGTTGAAGCGGATCATTTTTGAGTTAAGCTGCAGTTTCCTTTGGCATTCATGAGCAGTAGGTCACATAGATAACATGCAATCCTATCAGTTTCGTTTCACCCTTTATGGTTGTATCGCCATTCTCTCTTGGAGCTGTTTGCTAGGCATCGCAAGATTGGTGACAGAAAGTTTGGGACCCGTGGGTGGATCAGCCATGCTGTATTCTCTGAGCTCCATTTTTCTGTTGATTGTGGTTGGCATCCCAAAACTGTCGTATTTCTCACCCAAGTATTTGGTTCTGGGTGGGGCGATGTTTGTCTGCTACGAGATCTTCCTCGCGCTGGCATTGGGCTACTCCAATTCTCGTTCTCAGGCGATTGAAGTTTCCATCGTCAATTATCTATGGCCGGCACTAACCGTTTTGTTTGCGGTATTGGGCAGTAACAAAAAGCCGAACTGGTTACTGTACCCGGCAGTTATGTTGGCATTCATTGGTGTCGCTTGGACGGTCAGTGGTGATAGCGGTTTATCACCGACGCAGTTATTGGCGAACATCAGTAGCAATCCGATTGTTTACTTTATGGCATTTGCAGGCTCAGTCATCTGGGCTGTGTATTGCAATCTGACTCAAAGACAACAATCGAAGCACAACGCGATTACTTTGTTCTTTATCGCGACAGCCATCTCTTTGTGGATCAAATACGCCTTTACTGATGAGCCGCCAATGGCATTCAGCTGGCAAGCGATGGAGTACTTAGTGGCTTCTGCAGCTTTAATGGCTGGTGGTTACGGGTTGTGGAATATCGCGATTGTTGGCGGCAATATGATGTTTCTCGCAACCTTGTCTTATTTTACGCCGATTTTCTCTGCTCTGTTTTCTTCTATTATTCTGGGTGTCACTCTAAGCCACAGTTTCTGGCAAGGGGTCGTAATGGTAACGGTTGGTTCGTTGATGTGTTGGCTGGTCACTAAAGAGAAGCGCGAAGCTGCTGGATAAGTTTTCTGTAGGAGAGGGCAAGTTCACAAGCCACAGTTCAATGTACCAACCCCTCCTAACCTGCCCTTGTATTTGGCATCTAAGCTCTCAACACTCCGAGTCAAAGGGGAGGGACTCGTCCTACATCTGAGGTTAGTCCATTGTGCACTATTAGCATTCGCAGGGTCAGTAGAGGAGTGGCGATCTTAAGTTAGCAAAGAATAGCCCTCCCCCTTAATCGCCGTATTCAAATGCGAAGCAACTCAAGTCAATAAAAGGGAGAGCTGGTGGGGGCAAGTTCACAAGCCACAGTTCAATGTACCAACCCCTCCTAACCTCCCCTTGTATTTGGCACCTAAGCTCTCAACACCCCGAGTTAAAGGGGAGGGACTAGTTCTACATCCGAGGTTAGTCCATTGTGCACTATTAGCATTCACAGGGTCAGTAGAGGAGTGGCGAGCTTAAGTTAGCAAAGAATAGCTCTCCTCCTTGAACGCCGCATCCAAACACGAAGCAATTTCAGTCAATAAAAGGGAGAGCTGGTGGGGGCAAGTTCACAAGCCACAGTTCAATGTACCAACCCCTCCTAACCTCCCCTTGTATTTGGCATCTACGCTCTCAACACCCCGATTCAAAGGGGAGGGACTGGTTCTACATCTGAGGTTAGTCTAGTGCGCACTATTAGCATTCGCAGGGTCAGTAGAGGAGTGGCGATCTTAAGTTAGCAAAGAATAGCTCTTCTCCTTGAACGCCGCATCCAAACACGAAGCAATTTCAGTCAATAAAAGGGAGAGCTGGTGGGGGCAAGTTCACAAACCACAGTTCAATGCACCAACCCCTCCTAACCTCCCCTTGTATTTGGCATCTAAGCTCTCAACACCCCGAGTCAAAGGGGAGGGACTGGTTCTACATCCGAGGTTAGTCTAGTGCGCACTATTAGCATTCGCAGGATCAGTAGAGGAGTGGCGATCTTAAGTTAGCAAAGAATAGCCCTCCCCCTTAATCGCCGTATTCAAATGCGAAGCAACTCAAGTCGATAAAGGGGGAGTTGGAGGGGGTTGTAAGTGCATCAATCGAAGAAATAAAAAAGCTCCCGAGATTGGGAGCTTTTCTTTTGAGTTCTAATGATTTCTGGTGGTGCTCTAATACGCGACGTTCAATTGTAATTGAAGCTTGAATCTGTGCTTCGATAGTCGCTTAGTAAGCTGCTTACGAGTGTGCTCTAGCGTATCAAGCTCTAGTGTGTCGTCATCCACATGCACGTTCACATTTACTCGTAGCTCTTGACCAACTTTAGTAACGCCAGCCAGTTTCAATTGGTGCTCAGTCACTTTTTCGATGTCTGAAACGTCTTTACCAACGCTCTGACACAACTCTTTGCTTGGTGTCATCATTAACAGTTCGCGTAGGGCACCAACTAGCATATCAAATGGTACTTTAAGGAAATAGAAGCCCATTAATAGCATCATCATTGGGTCTGCATAGACGGCGTAGTGGGCGTATGATGTTAATGATACTAACCAAGCAGCGATAAAACCTGCTGTAACAGCAACACTTAAAAGCGTATCCATTTGCCATTGTTTTTTCTCAGCTTCGATTAAACCTGACGAGAAGCGACGGCTTTTCTTCGCCATAAACCACCAAGCGTAACCACAACCAACTACATTAACGACACCGAAGATAGTTGCAATAGAAGCATCAACCTCTCGGCCGCCTGACATCAGCGCGGTTACCGCTGAGAACAACGAGAAAGCAACCACAATTAGAATAACCGCTGCTTTGATAGCGATAACGATAGGTTCAAGTACAGCCTTGCCGAAAGGAAAAATAGATTTTGATGGCTTGCTGATGTAGTAAGAAGCTGCCAGTGACAATAAAGTTAACAGCAGACTGACCAGAGAATAAACACCGTCAAATACGATGACGATCGACCCAACAAGCAAGCCAAGTACCATCCCACCGACTGCAAACCCAGAAGCTAAAAGGGCTGAGAAGGTTAAGATTCGGTTTTCGTTTTTGCTTGTCCTGTCACACATAAAATATGCCTTTTATTTCTACACCCTTACATTGTTCTCTTCTGGGCGAATTTAAGCAAATTAAAACTGCGTGACATTTAATCGATATGAGATGGTTCTTTGGTGGTTTTCTTATTATTCAGTGACTTATGTTTACTTCTTTCTGTCAATATATTTGACGCTCAGTGAAATATGTTTAGAAGTCGAATAAATACTCGCTTAATTTATCAGCCAGCCAACTCATTGCAGGGTGCTCTGTTTGCCCGTTTGGCACAAACATACAGTAGTCCTCTTGCGTCAAACCATAGGTGTGTTTGATCACTGCAAGTTTCTGATGTCTCAAATAATGTCGGATCAAAGGCTCTGGCAATACACCCCATGCGTCTTCTTCCAAAATGGTGTTTAGCATGTAGTCAAAACTGGAAAAACCAATGTATCGAGTAGAAAAGGGGTGGAGTTCCGGGTTGTCTTTTTCATTCAAGTACACCATCAAAGCTTGCATTTGGTTACGCAGGTCTTCATCGGTTACACGGCGCATTTTACTCAGTTGGTGATCAAAGCCACAGACCGACATCATTCGAATTTTGCCTAATGGATTGTAGACAATATGCGGGTCGTCGACACGTTCGTAGTCCACACCAAATGCAAAGTCGACTTGTTGTGTACTGACTAAATTTGAAAGGTCACCACTGGACGCCAATATTAAGTTGAAGGTGGTTGAGGGGAAGCGATTATTGAGTGTGTGAGATAGCTCTTGCCATAATTCATCAGGAAGGGAGTCATCACGTGCGACCCAAACTTCTGCGTTGAACCCATCAGACACTAGAGCGCAGGTTTTCTTGATACGTTGAGCTGTAACAAGCAGGTTTTCGCAATCTTTATAAATCGCCTTTCCTGCTTCAGAGAGCATGAGTTGATTGCCCGTGCGAAGGAATAACTCAACATCTAAGTCTTTTTCAAGCGCTTTAATCGACATGCTGAGTTTGGTTCGATTGCAGTCTAATTGGCGTGCCGCCTCTGAGACGGAACCACACTCGGCAATGGTACAAAAAGCTTCAACTTGAGCTAAGTTCATGATTAGACGAGACCTAAAGTGAAATGGTAATAACGCGCAGTACGTTGGAATTGACTTTCTAATGGTAAGAAAGATTATCGAAAAAAACACGGATTCGCCAGATAAGTCTATGGTGTTTTAACGTTTTTGCGGTAATCTATGGGGGTTACAAGAAGTGAACATGGAGGCCACGATGGCACAAGATTGGGACGGCTTAGCAAAGAATTGGGAATCAAACCCAGCAACAGAACAATTTGCTCAGTCGGTGTTTGCACAGTTACAACAGCTTACTCAGCTTGATGGCATTAAAGTATTGGATTTTGGATGTGGGACTGGGCAGTTAAGCCAGCTGTTGTCACCATCCGCTAAAGACATTGTGGCATTGGACGCGTCCGAAGCTATGATCGAAGAGCTCGATAAGAAAGAACTTGTAAACGTTGAACCGGTAGTAGATGTGTTAACCCGTGGTTTGGTTGCTCAACATCCAGCGTTTCGTAATCAGTTTGATCTTGTAGTGGCATCTTCTGTGCTTGCATTCATTGATGATTTTGAAACCGCATTAAAGATTTCGCATTCATTACTCAATAAAGGTGGCTATTTTGTTCACTTCGATTGGGTTGCAGATTCAGCGAAAGAGGGCTTCACTCTAGCGAAATCAGAGAATGCACTTATCAAAGCAGGCTTTGCTGAGGTAGAAACGAAGAAGGTCTTCGAAATCACATCAGACGGGCACACAATGTCAGTATTAATGGGCGTAGGTCGCCGTTAATCTCCGATAAAGAACATAAGAAAAGCGAGCAATCTAGCTCGCTTTTTTGTTTCCTTCGATTCGCTAGACAAAAGTGAGTTGTCGAATTTCTTCTAAAACGTCTGGATTCGCAATCGCACCTAAGTTCTCGACTTCCTTGCCATTTATGACTTGTTTGACTGCAAGTTCCACCAACTTCCCTGAGCGTGTTTTAGGAATGTCGCTAATGGCGAAGATTTGGCTTGGCACGTGCCTTGGCGAGCAGGACGTTTTGAGGCGCGACTTAATCTCTGCTACTAACCTGTCATCTAAAGTGACACCCGAAGCGGTCTGCACAAACAGCCAGATTTGCTCATTGCGATCGACCTCTTTACCTACAGCGATAGAATCGACGATACCTTCAATGGCATTTACCTGCTGATAAATCTCAGCTGTGCCGATGCGCACACCGCCAGGATTCAACAATGCATCGCTACGACCGTAAAAAACAAATCCACCTTTGGCGCTGCGTTCGACATCGTCACCGTGATGCCAGATATCATCGAACTTGTCCCAGTAAGCGTTGTGGTAGCGTTCGCCGGTATCATTCCAAAAGCCGACAGGAAAGTTAGGCATAGAGTTGGTGCAGACGAGTTCACCACGTTGTTCACTCACGCTTTGTCCTTGCGAGTCGAACACTTGAACATCAATACCCAAACCAGCGTACTGACATTCACCACGATAAACAGGCGAGATAGGGTTGCCTAATACAAAGCAGCCACAGATGTCTGTTCCGCCTGAAATAGAAGCCAAGTGCAGATCTTGCTTGATGTGTTGATACACGTAATCAAACTGCTCTGGATAAAGCACTGAGCCCGTAGAGCACAAAGTTCTTAAAGCAGGGAGAGAGTCATCTTGGATTATCGACAGTCCGGCTTTTTCTATCGCCTCTAGGTACTTGGCGGCAGTACCAAAGAGACTCACCTCGGCGCGCTGAGCTAAATCCCACAACACATTGGGTGTTGGGTGAACTGGGCTGCCATCGAAAATCACCAAGCATGCGCCACTCGCTAGAGCAGATACGTGCCAGTTCCACATCATCCAACCACAAGTTGTGTAATAAAAGACGCGGTCTTTAGGCTGAATGTCTGAATGAAGCTGGTGCTCTTTAAGGTGATTGAGAATCGTACCGCCAACAGAATGCACGATGCACTTAGGCTTGCCAGTTGTGCCGGAGGAATAAAGCACAAACAGCGGACTATTGAATTCCACTCGAGTGTAATGCAACGGAACAGGGGAATACTGATTAATGACGTTTTGCCAATCGTGAGTACAAACATCGCACTCAAACACATGTGGTTTGAGGTAACCGATCTGGCATACTTGTTTCAGTCCATCAAGATGATCTGCGATGTGATGGTTCTTATCCGACATATCGAAGGTTTTGCCGTTAAAGGTATAACCATCGCAGGTAAAGAGAACCTTTGGCTTCACTTGCCCGAAACGCTCAATAACGCTTTCTACCCCAAAGTCAGGAGAGGTAGACGTCCAAGTCGCGCCTAAGCTGGTGGTAGCAAGCATTGCAATAACGGTCTGTGACATATGTGGTAAATAACCTGCAACCACGTCGCCTTGCTTGATGCCACATTCGACTAACCACTGCTGAACGCTCGAGACCTCGTCACAAAGCTGTTTCCATGTATAGGTCTGCCTGTCACCGCGTTCGTTTTCAAACCAAATCGCTAGCTCATCGGCTTGTTGCTCTGCCAAACTAAGCAGGTTCTCTGCGTAGTTAACTTGAGCTTGAGGGAACCACACGGCATCTCGATTTTGCATTGGTGATTGCCAACGGCTTTCACCTTGCGCTTTAACGGTATCGCCTTGCGTGCCAATTAGGTCGCAAAACTGCCAAACCTCTTTCCAAAAATGCTCGTTATGCGCCAAAGACCATTGGTGCAAATCAGAGTAGTTTTTGAGCTCGAAACCTTGTCGATTAATGTGCTCGATAAACTGCGTGATATTGGCTTGCTCGATTCGATCTTCCGTCGGCTGCCAGACTTTGTTGCTCTCGCGCATAGCTCCCTCTATAACAAAGTTTTAACGTTTTCAGTCTGAGGTGAACCAGAAATAAAGTCAAACTCGTTGGAGAAACTGGCTCCTTATGTATATCAATGTGTTAGCTGTTAATGTAAAGAAAATGTTACACCTAAATTTTGAGTGGAAAATGGTCAGGGGATTGGAAGGACAAAAGAGTGTAGATAGGCTTAATGTAAAGGATTTGTTAACGGAGATGTGCGATGACTCAGTATCATTCAAAACCCGTCGATCAGGATGGAAGGGTGGAATGGAGCCATGAAGAGGATGCCATTTGGCACGACTTGGTCACAAGACAAATGAGCGTGATTCAAGACCGTGCATGTAGCGCTTATCTGCATGGACTCAAGCTACTCGATTTACCACATGACCGCGTGCCACAGCTGCCCGAAATCAATCGTGTTTTGATGGAAACAACGGGCTGGCAAGTGGAGCCAGTACCTGCATTGATCGACTTTGATCGTTTCTTCAATTTGCTTGGAAATAAACGCTTCCCAGTCGCGACATTTTTGAGAACGCGAGAAGAGTTTGATTATCTACAAGAGCCAGATTTCTTCCATGAGATTTTTGGTCATTGTGCCATGCTCACCAACCCTGATTTTGCCGCCTTTACCGAGCACTACGGACAGCTTGGACAAGCCGCGACACCAAAGCAGCGAGGGTACCTTGCGCGTTTATATTGGTTTACAGTCGAGTTCGGTTTGGTTCAAGAGGGTAACAAAACAAAGATCTACGGTGGCGGCATCCTTTCATCTCCGGGAGAAACCATCTATTCATTGGAAAGCGACATCGCGATTAGAGACGAGTTTGACCTGCAAACTGTGCTAAGAACCCCTTATCGAATCGACATCATGCAGCCGAAATACTACGTGATTGAAGATTTGTCCCAGCTTTTCCAAATTAGCCAACTGAATTTATTGAAACAAGCCGATCTAGCGATTGAAGCCGGATTGCTTCCACCACTTTTTGAACCAAAGGAACCTGCTCATGTTGAATGAACAAAAATGCGAAGCTTGTAGTATCGATGCCATTGCACTTAGTAAAGAGGAACAACAGTCTTTGCTGCTGCAGTTATCTGATTGGCAGATCATTGAGAGAGATGAGATTCCTCAACTTGAGAAGGTCTATAAGTTTAAGAACTTCAAACAAGCGTGGGCGTTTAGCAACAAGATTGCCGAGCTTGCAGAAGATGAATTCCATCACCCATCTATCTTGCTGGAGTGGGGCAAAGTGACCATCACGTGGTGGAGCCATTCTATTAAAGGTTTGCATAAGAACGACTTTATCTGTGCTTCGAAGTGCGACGCATTGGCGATTGAAGAATAGAGTTGAGTGATTATGCTCACTCGTTATAAACAAAAACGCCCGGACTGAAGTTCGGGCGCTTTACTTTTAATTTTGTTCTCTTGAAGAGTGGGTATTAAAGCTCAATTTGAAACACAGACGTCGTGCCTGAAACTTCATTGCCTACTGCGATAAAGTGTTGTCCGTTACGAGCAAAGTAGTTGATTGACTCTGGCGCCAAATCACCTGCTTTTGGATTGTAAGTGTCGTTCGCGCATTCGCCATCTTCCACTTCTGTACAAACTGGTTGGCTGTAATCACGACGGTTTACGTAATGCAGGAACTGCGCTTGTTTCGGGTCTGTGATGTCATAAATCATGATGCCGCCTTGACGCTCCAAGCCGATGAACGCGTAATGACGACCGTTGATTTGTGCCACTTCAATTGCCTCTGGCTCTATGCCTTTGTCGTCGCTGCGGTCATCGCCGCTGTCATTGCTATCGTTGGTGCTGTTGAAGTTCTTGCCTTCATTCGTTAATGCGATGGTCGCGAAATCGTCACCACTATCGAAAACCAACTCGCCTTTTTCATCCCAAATAGAGAATGAACGGGCACCATACGCTTGAACATTGTCTTGCGCAGAAAGCGTTTGTTCAGGCTTAATCACTTTTAGACGCGCGAGTTGTTTGTTGTCTTTTAGTGCCTCTGCCAGCGGGTGATCTGCTGCGACTTTCAGCTTCTTACCGCGCACCTCATCAACATGGCTTAAACAGGTGCCTCGCTCTGAAGTATATTCATCTGTACCGAGGAAATCGTCTTCATCCCACTTAAAGCCCGCTTGGTCACACAGAGCTTGTGTTGTTTTGAAGCCATATTCACGACCGTCACCTTCGTTGGCAGAGAGGATGTAAGTTTTGCCATCTACCGAGTAGCTGTCGAGGGTATCTGGCATGTACAAACCAACAAGTTGAGGGTAGCTCTTAAAGTTGCCAATGATTTTGTCTTTGTTTGAAGCATCCAGTTTCGAGTCAGACCAAGATTTCTCGCCCAGACCCACAATCTTCTCTACCGATTTACTTTCAGGGTTCACGATTGCCATTGCATTGTTTTCTTGCAGTGCAACGTAGATTTTGCCGTTGTCTGCAAAAGTGAGGTATTCCGGTTCTAGATCTTGCGCCACTGTGGCATTTGGACCAGAGATTCGAACATCTGCAGGTAACTCAGACTTACGTGCACCATCAAACTCATTGAAACCAATCTGCGTGACTTCTGCTTGGTTGACGCTTTGGCTCAAGTCGATCAATGTGATGCTGCCTTCTGGATCGACACTGTAGTCACCATTTGGCTCACCTTCGTTTGCTGTCGCAATGTATCTGCCATCTTTTGAGAAGCCAACCATGTCTGGCAATGCGCCAGTAGGGAAGGTGGTGATCAGCGACAAATCATCCGAACGGTACAAGCCAACAATGCCATTCGCCTGCTTATTGCTGTTTTCAATCGCTACAGCGACTAAACCATTAAAGACTGCAACGCTGTTTGCCGCGCCAATTTCAACGCCTGCCGCTTTGCCCGCGCTGTTGAGATCGATGAATGCGGTTTGCGTTGGTGCGCCGTTGTCATCCATAGAAAGTACATCGACCCGCTTTGCTTGAGCGTTGACCACGTAAAGCTTGTCAGTACACGCATCATATTGAACGATTTCTGCTGCTGATGTATCGAATGGTGCGTCAGCGATAGACGTTCCCATAAAGGTCAAACCTTGGATGGATGTCTCTCCAGCAACAGGTGCTACTGGTGCTTTACATTGGGCTGCAAACGAAGAGAGAGAATCGTCAGGTTGAGATGAACATGCGATGGCAAGTGAAGATAATGCCAATACGCCTATTGCCTTAAATGGGGTGGTCATGATATTTCCTTATTAAGCAGATACAATGTTGCTCAATGCACCTTAATTAGATATCTATTCATTCACTACAACAGTGAGGAATGGTGCATTGATTGATGTGTTGTTAAATAAGGCTCTGAATATATTTATGATTTATGACTCTTATATTGGCTTTTGATGAAACAAATGTGTCAGTTTTAATCTGAACGTATGTCGAACACTTAAGATGAAAAGACACTAGGAACTAGAAATAATGGAACTTAAAGAATTTTTGGATGCGCTAGCGGCATCACCTGAGACAGTAGAATTTGAAACGACAATGGCAGCCATTGAGGCAAACTACGCGTTTACGCCAGCGGCTTTTGTGAATGGTGAAACGCAGAATAATGCCGGTGAGAATAATGGCTCGTGCAAGATCTTCGCTTTTGGTCAACTGAATAACCTAAGCAAAGAGGCAACGTTGGCGTGTTTTGGTCGCTTCTACCGTGAAGACGTATTGGCACATCCAGAGAACAACGACCATCAAAACATTCGTAACTTTATGGTGACAGGCTGGGATGGCGTGAAGTTTGAATCCCAAGCGTTAGCGCAGAAATAGTTCGCAGAACTCACCTTCATTTCAATGATAGCCAGTCCGTTATGTCCTATATTCGATAGGCTAGGCGACTGGCTTTTTCTCCAAACATTTACGACACAAACAAAGCTGTCCCGCTTCTGGCTTTGGTAAATCTCTGGTCTCAATATCAAAGCACCAGCACGTCTTTTTCCCCGCAGCAATATCGCAGTGCGCGTTCGTGCCACACTCAGGACAAGAGTGGGTTGAATCATTTCCAACCAATTGTTCGATGATCGCGTCTCGTTGAGCATCAGACTTATCTTTCCACTGCACGATTTCTTCCATGGTTCGGTGACAGCCAGAACAGATTCCGCCGTTGTTCTTACAGGCTGCGCGGCAAGGTGACTTCATTATTTTTCTCGTTATGCTTTCCAGTAAGCGGCGTACTTTAACATGAAATTGTGCAGCGGGAAGCTCAATACTTGATTCAACAAAACATCCATTAAGTGAATAAATACTAGCCAAATTTATATGGAATGATAAACTGTATACTCAAAGTTTGAGGAGTTGGTATGTTTAAGTCATTGGTTGAGCGCTTGTTTAAGGCGACGGTTGTTGTAACTCTGGGTTTCATCTTGAGTGGATGTGCAGGTGGTCCTGTCGTCAGTGCGACGAAATTCACCAGTTATGAAGATTTTCGTCCCGGACCAGAGGGTGGCGTTGATCTTGTTTGGGCCAGAGTTGGTTTGCGCGATGCTACTCGATTGAAAGAGAAAATGGATGAATACGATAGCGTGGTGATTGACCGAGTAATGGTTGTGGTTCAAGAATCTGAGCTCGATGATGAAGAAATCAATGAATTGACGACTTACATGGTTGAGCAGTTAAAAGCGCGCATCTCACCGGTCAAAAAGATTGTCGACCAACCCGGTGAAAAAACACTTCGCTTGAGCATTGCAGTCAGTAATGTAGAAACGCCTAACCCTCTTCTTGCGGTTACCTCAAGCATTCTTCCAGTTGGTTTAGGGATCTCGACCATCTCAAAAATTACGACAGGTGAGCATACCAATGTAGGTTCTGCGACGGTGGAGTTACTGGTGAGTGATTCTGAGAGCGATGCGCCTTTGTTCGCCGCGATTGATCGTCAAGCAGGAAATAAAGACTTCTCGACTATGATTGACTCTTTAGACGATGCTAAAGATGCAATTAACTGGTGGGTCGATCGCTTGGGTGTTACTCTTAGCCAAGATTTATCCCAACAGACTCAGTAGTATATGTTAGAAAAAGAAAACCTTATTAAACTCGCTCGAATGCAAATGCCGTTTGGCAAATACGCTGGGCGTGTTCTTATTGATCTTCCAGAAGAATACCTACTCTGGTTCGATAAAAAAGGTTTTCCGGAAGGGGAGCTAGGCGAACTGCTAAAGCTCTGCCTCGCACTTAAAATTGAAGGCTTGGACAGTGTTGTTAAGCCTTTAAAGCGCATGTAACCTGCCACAGAAACTCCCTATTTTTGATTTAAAGAATTACCATGAATTTTGATATTAATGCACTGAAACACCACCAACTGGTCGAAGATGGTCAACTAGAAGGGTGTTACCTTCATCAACCTGCAAAGGGCAGTCAGCAAGATGACAAAGCGGTTTTGGCAGAACGCCAAGCGTTGGAAAAGGTGGGGTACAAGGTGATACAGGTTCAAGCGAAAGGCGGGACCACAACGTTTGCCGAAGCGATGCAGGAGTTTGCAAAGAAGACTGGCCACCAGCCTCAGTAATAAGCGGATTCAACCGATTCAACTACCTACCACTTTTCTCGCAATACCCTCGGCTTCATACAAAAGAGTCAGACTATCAAGCTGACTCTTTTTTGCCCCATTCCTTGCAAGCCATGCTGCTCGCTAGTTAACCGCAGCATTGCCTTTCTCGTGGAATAATTTTCAGTTCATTCGGGTAATAAAGGTTTGGTCATCATCCACAAAAGCGACAAATCCGCCGTGATAGATAAACACTCGCCCGCGTCCCTCGACTAAGCATGCTAGCTGTGGGTTCAAGTCTTCTTCGTTATCTTGGCTTTCAAACGTGCCGGTATCCGTGATTACACCGTTGAGTGCAGGCAAATATCCATAAGTGCGCTTGGCTTGATCAATCAGGCTCAATTCACTGTCGATAGAGAAACAAGAGGGGATCGCATCAGCGTCTTCGATGAATATAGGTTTCAGTTCTTCAAAAGCTGTAATCACCAGCCAGTCGATGCCGTTTACATGATGGATAAACATAGAGTTGCTCGATAGTTTTGATGCGGAGATTCTATCACTATCAAGTACAGAACGTAGTAGAAATTTAGTTGTTCAAGGCGATAATTCTGTGCTACTTCCTGACATTCACCACGTCAACTTGAGACAGGTTTCTGTCTAATATTAAGTGGCCATAACAAGCATACAGAGATCTCTAAAAAAGCCCCGTATAGCCCAAGGCTGTCAAGCGGACTATAAGGGGCAAACAGAGCAACTAGGATCACTGCTCTGCGATGGTGTCTGGAAACGACAATTAGAAATCGCTTCCGAGATAAATTCTAGGAATTTCTTATCTTGTTTTGTCAGCGAAATGTCACGACTGGTTACCATGCAGACAAGCTTATTTTTTATTTTTGAACAATAGCTTAGAAAGCGAGCGGGCATTGTAGGAATGGGCTGAAATGCCTTACGGAGGGTGCAAAAAAGCTCGCGATATAAGCGAGCTTTTTGTCATTTAAAAGCAGGATTAATGCTTGCGCTGCGGGCCGTGACGAACGATGTCTTTTCCGTGTTCGTAAACGTGTTGAGAAACCCAACGTCCAAGAACTAATTGATGCTTTTCGTCCAATACTGCAACAAATGGACGGCCATCAGTGTTGGTTGTTGCTAATGCTACGCCAGCGACGCCTTCAAGACCTAGCGCGCCACTTTCAATTAGATGTAGGAAAGCTTCTAGCTCTTCCAATGTTTCGATAACGTGATTATCAATGTTCATTATCTTCGATCTCTTCGAATTGCAGATACTCAATGGTCGCGTACTCTACCTAACTTACCGTTAGAAACCAAGCTAGGATTTGCTCAGCAGAACATTGCTTTGCAAGTTCAAGATAGGGGCTATCTCCAATTTTACGCCAAATGTAAGTCGCGGTTTTGTGCAGTTCATTGCCGCGATGTAATAATACTTGGCTTTGTGACGCTAAGTTATTGTAAATTCGAGTCTCAACCATTGAGTTTTACTATCAAGAGAAAATAGTCCGATGAAGAAAGTGTTAATGACAGGTTTTGAGCCATTTGGTGGTGAATCCATCAACCCTGCTTTAGAAGCAATAAAGCGACTTGATAGAAAGAAACTCGATGGCGGCGAGGTGATGATTTGCCAAGTGCCCGTCACACGTTATGAATCTATCGATACCGTGGTTAACGCGATTGAGCAATACCAACCAGATATTGTCATCACAGTAGGGCAGGCAGCAGGGCGTGCAGCGATTACTCCAGAACGTGTGGCAATTAATGTAGACGACTTCCGTATCCCTGATAATGGTGGCTATCAACCAATCGATGAGCCAGTAGTTCAAGATGGCCCAGACGCTTACTTCACAACGCTGCCCATCAAGGCGATGACAAACGCTTTACAAAACGCGAGCATTCCATGCCAAGTATCAAATACGGCAGGGACGTTTGTATGTAATCACCTGTTTTATGGTATCCAGCATTACTTGCGTGATAAATCGGTACGTCATGGCTTTGTGCATATTCCTCTTTTGCCAGAGCAAGACGCTTTAGGCAACCAGCCAACCATGTCGTTAGATGTTATTGTTGAAGGGTTAGCGCTCTTGGCTCAAGCCGCGATTGACAACGAATCTGACATTGCAGTCAGCGCAGGCCAAATTTGTTGATACACAAGCCAAATTCAAATCCTTAGATGAACGCCGAGCACCATTAAGCTCGGTGTTTTTGTATCTGTTAAGTCGCTCAAATTTTGTGGGGTATGAAAGGAGTAGCATTGAACTGTGAAATGGATAAGTAACACCGATTCACTTTGATCTCTCGTTCAAATAAGGCGAACTATCATGAAAAGCAATAGAAGTAAGATCATTGCACTTTCCTCTGCGGTTGTTTTCGCTTTGGCTATTGCCGCTTTAAAATTTGAAAACACCCTCGGACTGCTTCCAATCCTTGTAGCGATTGTCGCGTTTTTTACTTGTGTGATTCACACCAGCATGCACCTTTCTGGTGTTAAAAATGCGGATGCATTTGGTTATTACCAACAATCTCAGCAGACAAAAGCGAATGCGTTGCATAAAGGCTTAGACCCTCGCGATAAAAAGCGTTGAAGCAAGTCACATTCTCCGTATACTTTGGCAAAAGCATTTAAGCACAAGCTTGTCGGAGAAGAGCATGTCAAATCGAGTACCAACCAATATACTGACAGGATTTTTGGGTGTCGGTAAAACCACCGCTATCTTGAATTTATTGAAAAACAAACCAGAGAACGAGAACTGGGCTGTGTTAGTCAATGAGTTTGGTGAAATTGGTATCGATGGCGCGATGATGACTGACCAAGGCGCGATGATCAAAGAAGTGCCGGGCGGTTGCATGTGCTGCACGGCTGGCGTGCCTATGTCTGTTGGTATTACGGCTTTGCTGCGCCAGAACCCTGACCGTCTTCTTATTGAGCCGACGGGCTTGGGCCATCCAAAGCAAGTAGTTGCGACGCTAACGTCTGAGCAGTACCAACCGTATGTGGATCTTAAAGCGACGATTGCGCTGGTGGACCCGCGTAACCTAAGTAACGAGAAGTACCTTTCTAACAAAAACTTTGTTGATCAGCTTGATAGCGCAGATGTGGTCATTGGTAGCAAAGTTGACCTGTGTACAAGCCATGATATTGATGTTTTCAATGACTGGGTGACAGACCAAACGCCTTCTAAAGTGTTCAGTAAGCTGATTCACGACGGTGACTTACCGATTGAAGTGCTAGATATCGAACGGGTGCACGGCAGTGCTTCTTCTCATATTGAAGCGCATCATCATGATCATGCTCACCAAGAGCCTCAATTCCAACTACCTCCGGGTGAGGCTTTCATTCGTAAAGAGAACAAAGGGCAGGGTTACTTCAGCTGTGGTTGGTTGTTCGGCGCGGAATACTCATTCAATTTTGATCAACTGTTCTCCATGCTATCTGAGCTAACTGCTGAACGTGTGAAAGCAGTGATGAACACAGACCAAGGTTGCTACGCGTTTAACGTGGCGAATGGCGTGGTTTCAGTCAATGAAATGAGCTTACAGGGCTTCGAATCACGCCTTGAGGTTATTGACTCTCAATTGATGCCTTGGGACCAGTTGGAAGCGCTTCTACTAAAGCTTTGTGACATCTCAGAATAGACACCAACCAAGATGGAACAAGGCCTGAGTGGATACTCGGGCCTTTTTTATTCGCTTTCACTGTTGAGACGATAGAAAATTTTTATCGATACGAACCTATTTATATGTGATTTGTATCACTATAATTGCCGGTTTTATCACTAGGTAAGAAACCGGAGACCACTTGAATTCTACCTTTACTTTTTCTGAGTTGAAGTTCTTTTGCTTACGCTTTATCGCGATTTTCTTTCTGCTCGTTGCGGTATTTGGCGCCATCATTCATTACGATAAGTCTGCGTCTGAAGAGGCAGAAAAGAGCAACATCCGTGTTCAACAAAAAGCACTGTTAGAAGGCAAGAAGCAATACATCGAGTGGGTAATGGGCTCCGTGGTAAGAGAAACTGCTTTGTTATCCGACATTATGGAAGCGAGAAAGGTGTACGACGTGGTGGCGTTGTTGCCTGTGGCCAAGCGCGATGTTGAACTCACAAGGCTGAGTACCATTTTGGAAGCAGTCAGTCAGCGTAAAGAAGTGTATGACCAACTTCGTTATCTCGATTTGGAAGGGAATGAAGTGGTTCGTATTAACTTTAACGATGGACACTCACAGGTCGTACCGACCGAGCAGCTACAAAACAAAAGCCACCGTTACTACTTCAATAAAGCATTGCAGCTAGGTTGCCGAAAGATCTACGTATCGCCTTTAGATTTGAATGTTGAGCATGGTCAGATTGAAGTACCGCTTAAGCCTATGATTCGTCTGGCCACTCCTGTTTTTGATGAAAAAGGGCAAAAGCGTGGCATCGTTGTGGTTAACTATCTCGCGAAATACCTAATGGAAGGCATGGCGTTGTTTAATCTCGATATGGGAACCAACTACATGTTGCTCAACAAAGACGGTTATTTTTTGTTTAACAAACAGCGTCGCGATTCTGAGTTTGCATTTATGTACAACCAACGAAGTGATGAGACCATCTACAGTGCATTTCCAGAGTTGGCCGAAAAAATTCGCAATATGTCTACAGGTCAGATCGAGACGGATAAAGGCATCATGACGATCGAGTCCGTTGGTGCTGTTGATCGCATCAATCCATACTGCTTTCAGGACTACCACGTTAGCGAAAACAGCTCAACGGCATGGAAGTTAGTTTCTTATGTTGATTTTAGCGAAAGGAAGGACATCGTCAGTTCACAATACGAACGAAAATGGTTAATGCAGGTTGGCGTGGTATTGAGCATTATTCTGGCTTACTTTATTGCGCGCTTTCAACTGCGAGCCTTTGCCGATAATCAACGTATCCACTACTTGGCTCACCACGACAGCCTTACTGGTCTCGTTAACCGTGGCGCATTTCAAAATCAAGCGACGAATACGCTGGATCAAAACTTAAAAGCAGGAAAAATGATCTGCTTGATCTACCTCGACCTTGATGGTTTTAAGTTCATTAATGATGAATATGGGCATTCAGCAGGAGATAAAACCTTAATTCATGTTGCATCCGTAATGCATCGTGTATTTGGTAGTAAAGCCTTGCTGGCACGTCTAGGCGGTGATGAGTTTGCTATTTTGTTGAGCTCTCAAGAGCATATGCAAAATCCTGAACACTACGCGGCATCTTTGATTCAGTTGATTCAAGATCCAATTGAAGTGTTACCAGGGACCTTCCATCAAGTGACTACCTCGATTGGCGGTTGTTATACAAAAGGGCAGGATTGCACACTCGACGAGCTAATGCATCAAGCTGATATGGCGATGTATGAAGCGAAGAAGTCAGGTAAGAACCGTTACTACTTTATAAAATAATCCATTCTACAAGTAAGGCGCATACTGCGAAGGAATTCCAATGCGCCTTAACTTTAGAAATGGCTAAAAACCATTGCTTAAAGCTCTAGCGATAACATCGGTACCGTCGCTTGGTACACGATAAGTTGATCTTTTTCTAGAGTGGGTGCGGTGTAATCAATATGGTCAAGGCCGAGGTTCTCTCGGACGTGTTTTTGGTCAAGGTCATAATCGAGGTAACCTGATTTGACCTCTATGTTAGTCGGCAGAACGGCGACCGATTTCACTTTTCCTGACCAGTTCATCAAAGCGCCTGCTGCATTCACGTTGAATGAGAGGGCGATTAGCATTAGCGATAATATTTGCTTTGTCATGATAACCTTCCTTGTTTATGCGACGTCTTTATAGCGGCCAGTCAAAAAAGTTCTTTAATGCTAATTATTGACTGAAGTGATGAGACATCACAATTCTTTACTATCAGTATGTAAGGCGACCGGACTGCGGGGATGATTAAATTTGGTGAGATTATGGATGAGAATTAAAGTGACCAAAAAGAAGGTAGGCAGCCACTCCTTGGCAAGCAGATTATAGGTCTAAGGCCAGCATAGGAACGTTCGCCTGATCGATAATGATCTGATCCTTTGTCAGGTTAGTTACTGATAACTCGACATGTTTTCCGTAGAGATCAAAGTGTACGGTTTCTTTCTCGACGGTAATATTAGCGGGAACTTGAGCGATCGAAGGTACGACTCCCGACCAGCCCATCGTCGCGGTTGCGCTGTATGAATTTAAAGAAACCATTGCGAGAGCCAACAAGCATTTGTTCATGATTCTATTCTCTATAGTTAGATTGATTAGGTTGATTAAAACGCGCGCAGTGTATGCTTATAAATGTACAACTAGTTTGATATATATCAAGTGGTAGGCATTATGAAAAAACATTTTATAAAATGCTAATTTATGAATGAGGAAGAAATAACCTAGGTGTAAAACCCAGAAAAAGGTGACCTTTTTTGCAGATTAGGTGTTGAAAAAAGTGAGATAAATCACCTGAATTCGGGTATAGTGCACGGCTAAATTTTCAAAGCTATCTAGTGGTTTGTTTAAGGAATACGCTCAATGTCATTTTCATCTCAAGGTTTTGCGCCAGAAGTGGTTAAAGCACTGGCAGAATGCGGTTATGAGAAGTTAACGCCAATCCAACAAAAGGCGATTCCAATGGCTCGTCGAGGCCATGATATTTTCGCTACTGCACAAACGGGTACGGGTAAAACCGCAGCCTTTTCTTTGCCAATGATTCAACGTTTGCTTGATAGTGGTCGTAACGCGTCTCGTAAGACAGCACGTGCACTTATCATGGCTCCGACTCGTGAATTAGCAGAGCAAATCGCTGATAACATCAAAGCTTACACTAAGTATACGAACCTCTCTGTTGCGGCTATTTTTGGTGGTCGCAAGATGTCATCACAGGTGACAGCATTAGAAAATGGTGTGGATATTCTGGTTGCAACGCCAGGACGCCTAGAAGAGCACATTGAACAAGGTAACGTTTCAGTAGCAAACATTGATTTTCTTGTGTTTGATGAAGCAGACCGAATCTTGGATATGGGCTTTATCAATGCGGTTCGTAAAATCATGTTAGATGTGGATACCGACCCACAGATCATGATGTTCTCAGCAACAACCTCTAGCCAATTGAACGTTCTAGCAAGAGACATTCTACGTAAGCCAAAGCGTATCGAAGTAGAACGAGCGAATACTACGGCTCAAACCATTGCTCACGTATTGTACCCAGTAGACCAGGAGCGTAAGACAGAACTACTTTCTGAACTTATTGGTCGTAAAAACTGGAAACAAGTGCTGGTTTTCGTCAACTATAAAGAAACCGCAAACGACGTAGTAAAAGAGCTGAAGCTGGATGGCATCAAAGCGGTGGTTTGTCATGGTGACCGTGCGCAAAGTGCTCGCCGTCGTGCTCTGGAAGAGTTCAAAACAGGCAAAGTACGCGTAATGGTAGCGACGGATGTTGCTGCTCGTGGTTTGGACATCGAAGACCTACCTCACGTAGTCAACTACGACATGCCATTCTTAGCAGAAGACTATGTTCACCGTATCGGTCGTACTGGTCGCGCTGGTAAGCAAGGTCATGCCGTGTCGTTTGTTAACCGTGAAGAAGAGTTGACGGTTGTACAGGTGGAAAACCTAATCCAGCAGCATATTCGTCGAATCGAACTAGCTGGTTACGAACCAAAACAACGTGAAGCTTACATCGAGAAGTTGAATTCAAAACCGGCATTCAAAAATCGTCAAGGTCGACGTAATAACCCGAACCAATCGGCTACGGACCAAGGCTCAGCAGAACGTCGTTTAGCGATGGTAAAACGTTTGAAAGCACGTCGTTCATCAAACTAATCATCGTTTATTGAAAAAAGACATTCTACGAAGAGCGCCCCTCAACCGAGGGGCGCTTTTTTATCTATGAAATGAAGAGGTTAATTCATCCCTATAAAATTGGACTCTCCTCGATAGATGATACGGTCATTACCACGATGAATGCCAAAGGTAACGACCGTTGGCGGGTTATCTTCTTCTTTATTGGTCTTATCCCAATTGTATTTCAACCAAGGTAAGTTATTGCCGCCACTGCTTAGATCTAAATGAAAGCGAACCTGTTCTCGTGCAGAGTCCACTTGGCTTGCGACAAGGTCATACGTTCTGCCTGCGTGCATTGTCCCTTCACCAGATAGCTTGGTGTTATTTGGTGAAGAATTCGACCAAATAGGGGTTCTGGAATGATGTTCTCCGTTGGCAGTGGTTGCGCTGTCTTCAAAGTGCGTCACAAAGCGGCTACCTTGCCAAACTTCGACGTCAAGTGGGACCTTGATGGTCATGCCTTGGTTACCGCCAACGTCTTTAAAATTAAGCCTGCCAAAGCGGATATCCGGTTGTTCTTTTAAGATATGTCGGTCATCAAAGAAGTGTATTTCATCGACGACGTTTGTGTGAGTTAGACCGATTTCACTCTTTGTTGATTTTGAGTCTTTATTGAATGGGCCGTCTGGATACTGGCCTTCAGTTGCATCCTTCTCCCAGCAAGGGCTATTGTCACAATTCGCGTTGCCAGTGGCTTTTTCAATAGTGAAACTGCCAACACTTGCGTCACCCACCAAGTTCCACTCAACCGAGTGCGCTGCTGGTGGAATGAAACGGTCTACGTAGTCACTCAATTCGCCCAAATGGAAGTGTTCTCGAAGACTGGCATCGAAATACACGTAATTCTCGATGTCTTCTTGTTTGGCATTAAGGGCGACCACGTCATAACGAACCTCTTCAAATGGTTGATTCATGTAAATGAAGTTTTGTTTCGTCGGGTACGTCCATTCTGCCTCTCTCACCTTAAAGTATTTGGCGTAGAAGCGACCAACATTTCGAAAGCCAGCGTTAACCGTCATATCAAGGTAGTGACTACTTAAACTTGCTTTGATCTTTAGGCTGCCAACTTCTTCCCAGTACAAGCCGGAGAAGGTGTATTTAGAGTTCTCACTCTCGGTATGGCTGCGAGTGAGTGACAAGGTACTTTCCAGTAACTTCTCGGATTGGTTTGCTGTTTCGGTCGGTGTCTTTTGTTTACTGCTTAATACGATGCTTGCCGAGGGTGCATCTTCCAACATAAAGTTGCCAGTAACATCTGCATCGCAATAACTCTTTGTATTTACTTCACCAGTAACAGAGCCACCACTTTGCCAAATGATGGGTTTAACGGTCAGTGAGAAGTGTTCTCCAGCGGCAATAAATCCAGGACCACTTTTCGAAGTACCGGAAGCTAGTGTGGTTGAACCGTCGCAAATGGCCAGTGTCCATGGTCGAGATTTGACATCAAATGTACCTTCAACGTATACAGAGCCATCATTTGGACATTCTGCGAAACCTGAGCACTCGAATCTATCGGACATTTTTACAGAGAACAATCCGGATTCATTCGTGACTAAACCATGGCTAGAAAGGCCATCTGAAAACTCTGCGGAGTAACGAAAGTTTCCTTCGCTCCCTCCCGCTGGCTTGATGAGAGGATGAGTGACTTTAGGAGTGCCATTGTAATTAGTCGCAATGACTTGTTCACCTGTAGTGGCACACGCTAGCAAGCGAGTGTTCACGGTTTTTGATTTACCTGCCACAACGTGAATTTCTTTCATCGAGCTCAAGTTTTCTTCATAAGCTTCAAACATAAATGGTGTAAACATAAACTGCACGGTTTGTGCTTTGTTCGTATCGTCAACCATGGTGAAAGTCAGTGTGTAATTTAAATCTAGTGAAATCGAATCGATATCATGCGGGATGACTTTTATTACCAACGTCCCGTCATCTTTCGAGATAAAGTTGTTGTTGTCAATTTTCTGTTTTCCTTCGACCATTTCAAGCGTGAATAGGTCAGGATGAGAGAGAGTAGCCAATACTTTAGCGCTCGTTACTTCATCATTGTTGGTTGTAGTCACGGTAAACTGAGGGAGTTCATCACCACACATTAGTGCGATGTCTTCTGTTGGTGTGACGATAAGGTCGAAATCGTCATAACTCGGTGGGATTAGCTCGCAAACAGGGACTTCTTTCTCTGGACAATTTCTGGTTGCATATGAGCAGCTTTGATCATCTTTTCCGCAGTATTGAGTGATGTCGTTGTTGACTCGGTGGGCTTCTATTTTCCCACACACTTGGCCGATACCATCCACAAAACTTGCAGTATGAAACGCTTTAATAGCATTATATTTTGCATAAACCGAAGTATTGTCTAGCGTGATGTTTGCACCTTTGGATTCTATTGCACCAAAAACATCGGTATTTGAGAGCGTTAGATTTTGTAAAGAAAAGAGGCCGCCGACAATAACATTCTTGTTCGCTCCAACTTCTACTAAACCGCCTGACGACCAAACATCTCCGCAGACTTGAGCGTTCTCAAGCTTGAGGTCTTGACTTGCAGTTACTTGACCGTTGACAACGTTGTAGAGGCCTTTTAGCTCGACAGTCATGCCTCTTGAATCTACATCACCATCGATAAGTACGTTTTCAAGTGAAATCGTATAATCCGTTTTTACATCGCCATAAATGTATGTGTAGTCGGTTTCGTGGTTGGCATTGCTAACTATTACGCCTTGGGATAGGGATTTTATACCTATCGGGTTTTCTGGAGAGCCAATGCTATTTCTACCTTTAAAGTTCAAGCCGGTAAAAGCACGAAGCTGAATCTTGGTATCTTGGGTGTTGATTATTTGTTCATCTAGCTCAAGTGTTATGTTTCCATGACAGTAGTACGCTTTATCATATTTTTGGTCGGTAGGTTCTTGTATCTGTATCTTCTCTGGGCAAAAACCGACCTCATCACCGGTTTTAATGTCAGCTAAATCAAACACTGTTGCCAGAGCGTAGGGGGAAAAAATAGATGCGAGTGTGATGAATATTTGTTTTAGCATCATCAAGTATCCTAAATCTAGTGGAACTTAATGGCACCAAGCGAGTGTGAGCAAAAGGCTCATCGAAGTTAAGTTTGCGGTTTAGTTTTTTATAGTATGCCCGCTTAGTTATTGAACTTTGGTTGCTTTTTATTCGTATGTCATACCAAGTTCATATGAGTCTATTAAAACGTGAATGTGATCTTAGTTCAATAGTTTTGGTGGGTATGTGTCGCACTTTTAGCGTATCAAATTGTTAGAAAATAATAAGAAAGGGTTATATGTGACCAAAACGGATAGAGCCAACACCTTAATGTTGGCTCTGATGTAGAAGTACGCCTTATGCGGCATGGTCGATCAAAGGAGCCATTTGATAAAGCTCTTGGAGAATCGCTTTCGTTTGTTTCGAATAGACAAGACGATCTTTGTCTCCGACAAGTTGTACCGCTTTTACCTTTCCTGATACCAGACACAGACGAATCGTACGAAGAACCATTTGTATATCCAGCGCGGGTGTTCCATCTAGACTGTTTTTTGTCAGTAGTGATGCCAAATCAATTGATATGACGATCTGATCACAATGGTCTAAATAGCTTCCGACTTGTTGCTTGAGGTGATTGCGGTAACGAAAGGTAAATTCGCGGTCGGTAACCCAATCACACCCTTGATCTTCGGCATAGTCCCAAGCTTCTTGTTTGGTATCTTGCTCACTCGCGCCAGCAAAGAACATGCGGACATTTGGGTAGCGTGACAGCGCAAAATGAAAAGCGGAGCCAAGGCGAGGGTCTAGTGTCGGTTTTAGGCTCATTCGGTGCCCGATATTTATGATGCCTATTTCGTCATTATCGCAAACCACAACTGGCAACATGGATAGAATGGCTTCCGTACAATTCGATAAGACAACCGGTATTGAGTGGCGCGAAAGAGACAAGCTTAATGCCTCTTGAAAATCGCCACTCTCAATCTGGGGATGGGAAAAGTGCCCAAGGTTCGCGGCTGAGCCTTGATCGTGTTGTTGATAGAGCCAGTCACTGGCATTCTCTAAACTTTGATCGGCCAAATCAAACGTGCCACTGCTCATCGGGGCTAAATGCTCACAAACCGTCATAAAAGAAAAAGGGTAATGGTGGACGGACTTATGAGCTCGATGAAGTTTGTAGCGTTTGAAAAAGCCTAACATGATGAATTACCTTTCTGGCGGCAACGCTCTCGCTGCCTGCAACACATGCAAAATGATACGCTGCTTATCCTTTTCGACCCGGTGAGCCGGAGCCATTACCGAGACTGCGCCAATCAATTTACTTCCTTTCATGACTGGTGCGCTAATGCCAGAAACACCAGGATCGATTTCTGATGTACTGACAGCGTATCCGTTCTTACGGATGGTACTGAGCTCTTGTTCCCATTCGCTGAGGCGATGATCTTGCCCAAAATGACGCAAGATTTTTTCGCAACGGCTTTGAGGCATGAAAGCCAGCATCACCTTAGATGAGGCGCCACGAAGCAATGGTTGACTTTGACCCTGGACGTAGCTGCATCGAAGCGCCTGCATACTCTCTTTCTGTCTGACACAAAGCGCGCGGTAACCAGAAGGCACCATGTAAGCGGCCATTTCGCCTGTTTGTTGAACTAGGCGAGCTAAAATGGTTTCCACCATATCTAAGCCATGTTGCGCGGTCTCATAGCTATGCATTAACAACAAAGCGGCTGGGCCGACTACAAATGTCTTGTCGTGGACACTTTCCTCTATCAAGTTCCATTCTTTAAGCAGCTTTAAATGTCGATAAAGACTACTCAAAGGAACAGCCAGTTGTTCACTGAGCGTTTTCGCAGAGACTGGGAATGGACTAACTGCGACTTGCATGAGCAATTGCAGCGCCTTTTCGTTTACCTGATTAGCGTTGGCTTTGTTTGTCGTCATGAGCATGTTGTAACGTGATAATGGGTATGCAACAACTATAATTCTTAAACGTTGAGAAAAGGAAAATAATTGGGATTGGATATTCTCATATAGTGAGAAAAAGCCATATTAATGTTTTTCCTTTAAGAGGAGGGCTCGCCATTTAAGCATCGGGTCATGATTTTTCTTCCTGCAGACTTCACCTTTACCTACTGGTTAAATTAGCAATTTTTGTGTGAATTCCTCTTCACAGATCGCATTCCAATCAAGAAAGTTGGTAAACTCTGTCTCTCAAATGAGCCATGTATCAATAACTCATTGTTATATTTGCGGCTTTATTGCTTGTTAACCATACTCAATCAGTGGATAGGTTCTGGCGGTTGCTTTTGAAGTGGTTTCTTAAGTATCTGATAGGGAAGCGTTATTTTTATTTTGTTTTTAAGTTTGATTGAGAAGAGATTATTCCTCGATGATAAATAAAGAGCTTTTGAAAAAAGCCATCATTTACTTGCTCCCGCTGCCCCTTATTGTCGCGGAAGTTTTCTATTTAGCGCATCAAAGTGTTCAACGTAACCTTGATCATATTCTTGATAAAAATCTGCAAGTTGCGGATGAAATCCTGTTTCAAATAGAGACAGAAAACCGGACAGCATTGATCAATCCGGAGCGTTGTGAAGCAATACAACAAAATTTAATGTTTGAGAGACACATTGACGAGACCTTGATCGTAAAAGATGGTCAGATCATTTGTTCCTCGAAACTGGGATCAATGAATCGTTCGATGGAGAACTATGTTCAGCTATATCGCAAAGGTGAACTTACGCTAGGTCATATCACTGGCTATGCTGACCAAGTCTTATTTCTGATCACCCCCAAAGAGGATGCACCGGAATACCAAGCCGTTACTATCGTGGATAGAGACTACTTTGGCGCGACGATTGGTTATCGTAATGATGTACGTTTAAAGCGTTCGGCTATGTTTGTTGGTAAGGATTCTGCGCCCAAAGATGCTTCTATGCAGGGAGAAAACGCAGTATCACTCGGCTACTCTAAGTTGTTTGACTACGAGGCTCTAGTGGAAGCCAGCGATTTTTACGTTGAGCAGAAGCGCTTTTCATATGTGATTTCAGCGCTTCCAATATTATTACTCTTTTATCTCTTAATTTTCTTAGTAAATCGCTTCATCGATCCTCAGCGAAGTTTAGTTTCTGACTTACGCAAAGCGATTAAGAAGCGGGAGCTCTTATTGCATTACCAACCTCAAGTAGATTCGAGAACTGGTAAAACGTTTGGCTATGAAGCCTTAGTGCGCTGGCCTCACAAACAGAAGGGTTTTATTTCTCCTGATGAATTTGTACCTGCGGCAGAAGAGAGCGGGTTGGTGGAGATGCTAACTGATTTCGTATTAGAAAGAGCGTGTGAGGATTTTTCTCAATTTAAGTTCGAACAGCCAGTCCATCTAGGCATCAATGTCCCACCAGGTTATCTTGCTGGCGCTCACGTAATAAGAAAAATCGAGACCATTCATCGGAAACTGAAACAATACAATGTTGAGATGAGCATTGAGATTACCGAGAGGCAATTGATTGATGGGGAGGCAAGGTGCCATATTGCGGCGCTCAGGTTACATGGGATTCAGGTGTTGATCGATGACTTTGGCACAGGGCAAACCGCATTGGCAGTTCTGCAACATATGAAGGTCGATTATCTGAAAATTGATAAGTGCTTTGTTGATACCATCGGGATTGACAGCGTTAATTCCACGGTATTGAATGCAATTGTTAGATTGGCTGAGGATCTACATGTCGATCTGATTGCAGAAGGTGTCGAAACTCGGGAGCAAGCAGCACACTTGACGATGTTAGGTGTGAACCTACACCAAGGCTATTTCTATGCTAAACCACTTCCTTATTCGGAAGTGGTTGGTTCTCAGTAAATGCTTACTCAGTACTCCCTTTATAGCATTGAGTCTGTTCGTCGAATCTGAATTCTAGATAATTCTGAATACTCTCTAAGCCATCTTCCTGATAGTGAGAAACATATAGGAGCTGGCTTAGGTTTTCTTTTGCAACTAACTCAAGGGTGTTTTTTACCAGCACTCGACCAAGGTAATCTAAACCTTGGTAGGGCTCATCCAGTATTAACAACGTTGGTTGTTTTACAATCGCTCTAGCTATTAAGAGCAAGCGCTGTTGACCATATTCCAGTTGTTTGAACGACGTTTTCTCATACTGCTCCATATGCAAGATTGTCAGCCACTCTTTAGCTATGTTGAGTTCTTTCTTACTTGGTTTGGAGTACAACCCAATTGAGTCATAAAACCCTGATAGAATGACTTCTAGTGCGCTGCAGTTGACTCGATATTGCAGATGTAGTGCGGAAGAAACCATGCCAATGTATTGCTTGATTTCCCATATGGTTTCGCCAGTACCGCGTTTTTTACCAAAGATCTGAATATCATTACTGTAACACTGAGGGTGGTCACCAAATATCAGCCCTAATAACGTGCTTTTTCCGCAGCCATTTGGTCCTTTCACTTGCCAATGCTGACCTTTGTCGATACGCCAATTCAAGTCGGTGAAAATGGTTTTCTCTGTATACTCGACCTTGCCGTTTTTTAGCTCAAAGATAGGGTTATCGAAGTGAGTTGAATGTTGGTGTTGGCGAATCAATGTCATCATCTCTTCGCTTTGTTTTTCTGACTGCGATTTTATCTGCGCTATGACAGGGTGTAGGTCCCAGCTTTGCTTATCCATGGTGCTATCAAGCTTGCCTGCGTTGAACAGCGCAATACGTTCTATCCAGTCAGGCATGTCAGATTCACGAGAGAAGGTAATCAGCATTTGTACTGATTGAGAGAGTGTTTGAAGGTAAGCCGCCAATGAGGCGCGGTGAGCGACATCCAAACCAGTAAACGGGTTGTCTAGCAACACTAAGTCAGGCTTGGTCGCTAGCGCTCGGGCAAGCATAACGCGTCGTGTTTCACCCGTTGAAAGCACTCGAAAACTGCTTTCTGCTAAATGTGATAAGTCGAGGTCTTCAATCAGATCCTGTGTGAAAGCTTCGTCTCGGCAGACTTCAAAAATCAACTGGTAAACGGAACTGCCTTGGTCAATACGGTCGAGGAAGTCGGTATCGTCCTTTTCTATCTCCAGTTCCAATAATCGTTGTTGCTCAGAAAGGGAGACCTGAGCAATATGACAATCCTCGATATTCAGTTTACCTGATTCAGGTTTAATTTCACCACACAGTAAGTCACCAAGCATCGAACCAATATCGCCCTCAGAACTGAATATACCCCAAGATTGCCCGGCTTCAATCTGCCAATCGTCGATAGAGAGAGTAGAAGTGTTTTCCTTTGCAGTAAGCTGATGAAATTGAATCGGCATTGTGTCTGTCTTCCATGATTTATTGTTATCTTGCTCCTAGTTATAACAAGTCTTGAGTCTGCATAGAACGAATTGATGTGCGGATTTTTTCGTCGATTGCGATAAGTGCGGAGTTGGTCAGTAAATCTAGAAGAAGGTGAAAGGGAAGAATATGTAGTGGGGTCGCACACGACTAGGGAGTTAGAAATCCCGTAATTTTCCAAATGCTAAAACGACGAAAGCCCGTTGATTTCTCAACGGGCTTTCTAAATGTGGCGGAGAGATAGGGATTTGAACCCTAGATACGCTATTAACGTATGCCGGTTTTCAAGACCGGTGCTTTCAACCACTCAGCCATCTCTCCGTTGCGGGACGTATAATAGGGTGAGGTAGAAACGTTGTAAAGTATTGATTTCATCTAAAAGAACTGTTTGCGCGTTTTATAGTCACACTTCTAGAAGGTGAATATCACAAATTACCGTAGAAAAGATGATTGTTACGATATATTGTAGAGTATTTACTTTATGTTGTGGTTACTTAATAAAATAGTGTTTTATTGCTATCTTCATGAAAAATAAGAATTAAATAACTTTGAGTATACATGTGTTCGCCCGAAAGTATTTGCAACATAGTGTGAGTTAATTCAAAATTAACTGGTATAGCCAGTTGTGCTTGAATTTATCGAAGGGTTTTTATGAAAGTCACGAATCTATTTAAAGACAAAGTTGGTGCGATCTCTGCTCACCAATCAGAGTTTATGAATTGGATGTCTCCAACGCTACGCGATTATTGGGGTGACTTTTTAGGTCGAGCACAAAGCAGTTTTCTTTTTTCTAAAGTACGTGATCATCAGCAGCCTGCTGTGAATGAGGAAGTGATTTCTCAACCTGATCCAATTGTCCTAAAACCAGAAGCACAAGTGCTTTTCGATGAGTTGAGCGACAAGGTTGGTGAAGTGATCCACGTGGGTGATTGGGTTCATGTTTCTCAAGAACGTATCAACCAATTTGGTTCGGTAACGGAAGACATGCAATGGATCCACACCGACCCAGAACGTGCTTCAACAGAATCACCATTTAAAACTACGATTGCTCATGGTTTCCTGACGCTGGCGCTTTTGCCGAAGCTTACAGACTCTGTTGATCCAGAAAAACCAATGTTCCCAACAGCAAAGTTGGTCGTGAACCTAGGTTTAAACCAAGTACGTTTCCCGTACCCTGTGAAGGCGGGTAACAATGTACGTGCATCAAGTACGCTTACTAAAATCACACCAATCAAGAAAGGCCTTGAGATTGAGCGTGAAATCAAAGTAGAAATTGAAGGTATTCGTCGACCTGGAGCGGTAGTTGTTTCTGTGATTCAGTTGCACTTCTAATCGGAATAAAAAGATTCAAACAAAAAAGAGAGCTCAACTAGGCTCTCTTTTTTGCATCTGTGGTTTACTGATTGAAGCTTTTTACTGGTGTGTAACCGTAATCTGCAATCGCTTTTTGACCTTCTTGCGATTTCAGAAACTTCACGAAGTCTTTGCCTGCTTTTTCCAATCCATCTACCTTGTACAGAACTAAAAATGGGCGAGCTAGCTTGTATTTGTGATTGGCGATATTGCTCGCTGTAGGAGCAGTGCCTTCAAATTGAATCGCTTTTATTGACCGGTCAACTGAGCCAACAGAGATAAAACCAATCGCGTGAGGGTTATGGTTTACGATGGTTTTTACCATGCTATTGCTGTTGACGACAAGGTTGTTCGGATTGATATCAGAGACCAGGCGGTCGTTCACGATCTTGGTTAATCCAAGTAGACTTTCAAAGCTGTAACGAGAACCGGAAGAGGCTTCACGAGTGACGACTGCGATAGGTTGGTCTGTACCGCCAACTTGCTTCCAGTTGTCGACTTTACCTTTGTAGATATCAAACAGTTGTTGTTCCGAAAGGTTGGCTACAGAGTTAGTGCGGTTAACAACAACAGCAAGACCATCATAAGCGATAGGGAATACGTTTAAGTCTTCTCCTTTCTCTCTTTCTGTTAAATAGCGAGAGCTCATCCCCATCTCAACCACACCTTTATTTACCATAGTGATACCAGCGGTTGAGCCAATACCTTGCACGGCAATATAAGCATCAGGGTGTGTTTTATTATATTCTTCTGCAAGTACATCCATTACTCGTGCAACGGAAGTAGAACCTGAAATATTCACTTCTTTTGCCACAGCAGAAGGAAGGGAAAGAGCCATGGCTAATACAGTTGCCACAGTAAAACGTAACATATTGAACTCCATATACGGTATATCGCAGCGCTCATCATATTTCGTTCAGGTTACACTTTTGTGAATGCAGATTGATATCCATAGCGAATTATCGATTGCGCTCGTTTTATGTTGATAACTATCAATAATATCGGATGGGAGGGTTTCACTGATTTGAAGTGAAAGAGGTGACGCAGTTAGCTTTTCGGCATCAAATGCGATGCTATTCTAGACTTGAGCGGGCGCATGCCCGATGGTGATTTCTGCCTCTCTCAGGCACTTGGGTATATACTAAGAACAACATATCAGGAGTACGCTCATGTCCGTGTCTCAAATGGCGACCAGTCGCCTACATAAGTTGGTTCAAACGCTTTGCGCTAGACGAAATGTCAATTTGCCAGTAGAAGCGCTGGGGAAGTGCTTGTACGAGCCTATAGAGAACGGTGTCGAGCTTTATCATGCGCACTTCTTACTTGATTCACAACACAGTGAGTACACATCTCCCATCGCTAAAATCCTATTTGATGCTAAAACTCAGCTTTGGTGCTTTTATGTTCCGACCTATAGTGAAGAAGAACTGGTATGGATACCTTACGAGAAGCTACCAAGTAGTCAAACGCTTGAGGTGCTTCTCGCCGAACTGGAAAGCGATCCTCAAGCGTGTTTTTGGGATTGATGGCTAACTTATCTTCAACCCCGATTACTTTGCGATTTGGCTACGAAACTCTTTTGGCGTGATGCTGTAAATCGATTTAAATGCGGTACTAAAATGTGCTGCGCTTTTAAATCCAGATTCAAAGGCAATTTGAGTAATGGATTTCTGAGAGACACGAAGTTGGGTTGCTGCATGGTTGATGCGCTTCACTTTCAAAATATGAGAGAACGAAAGGTTCTCCGCTGCCAATCTACGCTTGAGTGTGGCGATAGACATACTCATGTGCGTTGCTAACGCTTCTAACGTAATGTCTTTTTCTATGTTCTTTTCAATATACTTAATCGCCTTCTGAGACGCGGTTAGGCTGCTTGCGTCATCAATGATAGATAAGATGTCAGGCTGAACTTCTACCATCAGTGACAACAGGGCGAGGGCAATATGGCTTTGAGCGTATTGTGGTGCTTTGTTATCTGCTAATTCAATTAACGCGCTCTTAAGCTGCGAGATAACTAGGTGGCCTTGAGCTGAAAATGGATAAAAGCGACGATCGTCGGTGTCTGATGTAATCGTGGGGTGGGCCGATTTGAATTCACTGAACAAACCAATGTCAAAGACCAAGGCAATCGCTTTAAAACCGCCAGGTTTGGCTTCTGCACTTCTCAAGTCCGCTGAATTATAAAGGGTGAAATCTCCTGCTTTCAGTTCAAATTGTTCGCCACTTGGCTGGTTGATAACAAGGGTGCCTTCCTCAACAACATATAACCCGTTGTGGGTGGCGGTGTAGCGTTCACTTTTGCGAGCAGTGAAGTGATTAAAGCGAATGATCTCAATGTTCGGCATATTCGTTCTTATCGTTTTTACATGACAAATAAAAAAGGCGCTCAGTTGAGCGCCTTTAAACTTTAACCGGTATTATTCACTCACAGATTCTTCTGTTTGTGTCGCTGGCTTATCAGCGAATACCTGGGTCGGTTTTGCAACTAAACTGCGGTTTTCTTGGTTTACGTCCGAAAGAACAATTTCCAATGTATCACCCAGTTTGTATACCACTTCTTTATCGATAGAAATGGTACCGTTGTCACCGTTACACTCAATTCTTTCTTTATTATCAAGAATCAAGCTACCAGGAATAAAGGCCGCTGCGCCATTTTCGAGAAGTCGAACACGTGCACCAGCACGATTAATATCGAAAATCTCACCTGTGAAACACGTTTTCTTACTTGGCTCTTCTGCAAGAGTACGAGCATATAACCAATCTGACACGTTTCGCTCGGCAATTTTGTGGTGCTTACGGTGCAGTGCTAATTCTTCGCCGACTTCATCATCAGGTGTTTGAACCGGTTCTTTGCCAAGAATGACGGCTTTCAGCATGCGGTGGTTGATCATGTCGCCGTATTTACGGATTGGTGAAGTCCAAGTCGCGTAGATATCTAGACCCATTGCGTAGTGAGGAAGTGGTTGGTTGCCTACTTCACTGTACGTTTGGAATTTACGGATACGGTTATCTAGGTATGTCGTTTCTTGTTCGCCCAACCAACGACGAAGTGCCGCAAAGCCTTCTAGTGTCGCAACTGATTCTGCTGTGAATTCAAGTGTACCCTCAGGGTTTACCATTTGAACGACTTCTTCGATTTTCTCAGCTTTCAAGCCAGCGTGTGTGTTGAACACGCCCGTTTCAAATTTGTCACGTAGTGTACGGCCTGCACAGATGTTTGCAGTGATCATCGATTCTTCTACAAGACGGTTTGCGCTGCGGCGCATGTCCGCGTGAATTGCAATAACGTCGTTGTCTTCGCTTAGTTCAAAACGGTAGTCTGGGCGATCTGGGAAGATTACGGCATTCTTTTCTCGCCAATCAGCGCGAGCAAGAGAAAAGTCATATAGGTCACGAACGATGGTTGCGATTTCTTCTGATGGTTGCCACTTGTCTGAGCTGCCGTTTTCTAGCCAATCTGACACATTGTCATAAGCAAGGCGTGCATGAGACTTAATGTTTGCTGCGAAGAAGTTGATGTCATCACCAACGACACCTTCTTTGCTTACTGTCACAGTACAGCAAATCGCAGGGCGTACTTCATCTTCAATCAGTGAACATAGGTTATCTGCAAGGTCACGTGGAAGCATAGGAATGTTACGACCTGGAAGGTAGATAGTGTAACCACGTTCACGTGCAACCTTATCCATTTCGTCTTCTGGTGTAATGTATGCAGTTGGATCGGCAATTGCGATGGTCAGTTCAAAGTCGCCAGACTCTGTCTTCTTCGCAAACAGCGCATCGTCCATATCTTTGGTTGATTCGCCGTCAATGGTGACGAAAGGTACGTGTGTCATATCAACACGTTCTAGATCCGCATCGTCTTTCAATTCCCAGTTATCAATGCCAGCAGGCTCTGAGTTTGGCAAATCGTTTTGTGCAAGCGTTACCCACCAAGGTGCAATCTTGTCGTTTGCATCGGTAATCTTCTCAGAAATCTCTACGAAGAATGAGTTGTCACCTTTAAGAGGGTGACGAATAAGATGAGCAACAACCCAGTCGCCTTCAACGAAATTGTCAGGCTTTAAGCCTTTCTTTAGTTTCGCTTTAAGAGAGAGCTTTTTCAGCTGTGGGTGATCAGGTGCAACGTTTAGCTTGCCTTTGAACATTTTTACTCGGCCAATAAAGCGAGTTACAGCTTGTTCTAGCAGCTCTTGTGGTTCTGCGACTTCACGTTCGTTTTCAGTGCGGATGATGGCAACGACTTTGTCGCCGTGCATGCACTTTTTCATGTACGCTGGTGGGATGAAGAAGCTGGTTTTGCTGTCCACTTCCAGGAAGCCAAAGCCTTTATCGGTTGCTTTGATTGAGCCTTCTTTTTTAGGCAGGTTTTCTTGGATTTGTTGCTTAAGCTGAGCTAATAGAGGGTTATCTTGAAACATCTTTTCTTAACTTACCAATGGAATTGGGCACACTATAATCATTGCGGGCTATTATTACTACCTAAAGCCCCCAAATTCACTGTGAATTATTGATGAATTGAACAGCGTTGTGGTGCTTTTCTCTACGGAGAATGGAGGGGTAGGTGGAATTTTATGCGAATATTACCATTAGTGAGAATAAATTGTGATGTAATTCAATTTTTTCTAGCTTTTTTTATGCATTTAAGGAATAATCCGCCTCCCTTAGTCGTCCCTAATGGCTTATCGCGGTTGTGTACTGTGCTAATTCCTTTCTGAATGGATTTAGTATCTGGATGGATCAGTATCGAATTGGAAGAGCATATGGGACTGTTTTTTTGTTTAATTAAGTAGGATCCCAATGCAAGATTCTGTTATTCAATTCAGTGATTTATCTCTGAATGATTCTATCCTTTCTGCTCTAGACGGAATGGGTTTCGTGTCACCAACTCCAATTCAGGCTGCGGCAATCCCACACCTATTGGAAGGTGCTGACGCGCTGGGCAAGGCACAAACGGGTACAGGTAAAACGGCAGCATTCTCTCTGCCTCTTCTAAACAAGCTAGATCTTGATCAGCGTAAACCACAAGCAATCGTTCTTGCTCCAACTCGTGAGCTAGCGATTCAGGTTGCGGCTGAAATGAAAAACCTTGGTAAAAATATCAAAGGTCTTAAAGTTCTAGAAATCTACGGTGGTGCTTCTATCGTGGATCAAATGCGCGCTCTTAAAAACGGTGCACACGTTGTTGTAGGTACTCCTGGCCGTGTTCAAGACCTTATCAACCGTGAACGTCTACATCTAGACGAAGTTAGCACTTTCGTACTTGATGAAGCGGACGAAATGCTAAACATGGGTTTCGTGGACGACGTAACTGCAATCATGGAGCACGCTCCTGAATCAGCTCAACGCGTTCTATTCTCTGCAACTATGCCACCAATGCTGAAAAACATTGTTGAGCGCTTCCTACGTGATCCTGTAACTGTTGACGTTGCTGGTAAAAACCACACTGTAGACAAAGTTCAACAACAGTTCTGGGTAGTGAAGGGTGTAGAGAAAGATGAAGCAATGTCTCGTCTTCTTGAAACTGAAGAAACTGACGCGTCAATCGTATTCGTACGTACTCGTCAAGACACTGAGCGTCTAGCTGATTGGCTATCTGCACGTGGCTTTAAAGCTGCTGCACTGCACGGTGATATTCCTCAGTCTCTACGTGAGCGTACTGTTGATCACATCAAACAAGGTGTTATCGACATCCTAGTTGCAACAGACGTTGTTGCACGTGGTCTTGACGTTCCACGTATTACACACGTATTTAACTACGACATCCCATTCGATGTTGAATCTTACATCCACCGTATCGGCCGTACTGGCCGTGCTGGACGTAAAGGTAAAGCGATCCTGCTTGTTCGCACTAACCAAATTCGCATGCTTCGCACTATCGAGCGCGTAACTAAGTCATCTATGGAAGAAATCCAACTTCCTCTACGTGACCAAGTTGCTGAAGCTCGTCTAAGCAAACTAGCTGCTGAACTGGAAGCAGAGAAAGAGCACAAGTCACTAGACAAATTCGCTGAGCTAGTAGAGAAACTACAAACTTCTCTAGAAATCGACCCAGCGATGCTTGCGGCAATGCTTCTTAAGCGTCAACAAGGTAAACGTCCTCTATTCTACATTGGCGAAGACCCAATGGTTGAAGCGATTGAACGTGACAAGCAACGTCGTAAAGAGCGCCGCGAAGGTGGTCGTGAAGGCGGTCGCAGCTTCAATACACAAGATTGGGATACTTACCAGCTTCAAGTTGGTCGTGAGCAAGGTGTTCAAGTGAAAGACATCGTTGGTGCTCTAGCTAACGAGCTTGGTCTAGGCAAAGGCTCTATTGGTGCGATTAAGCTAGCTCAAGGTCACACATTTGTTCAGCTACCAAAAGCAATGACTTCAGACGCAGCAAGCAAGCTAAGCAAGCTTCGCATCCGTCAACAAGAAGTTGGCGCTGTAGTTTGTGACTTCGATGACTTCCGTGAGTCTCGTGGTGGTGGTCGTCGTGACGGTGGTCGTCGCGATGGTGGTCGTCGTGATGGCGGCGGTTACCGTGGCAACCGTGAAGGCGGCAACGGCAACCGTGGTGGTGATCGTCGTGAAGGCGGTCGTCGCGAAGGTGGCTTCCGTGGTAACCGCGATGGCAACCGTGAAGGTGGCAACCGCGAAGGTAACCGTGAAGGTGGCGAGCGTCGTTTCGACCGTAACCGTGGTGGTGATCACCGTGGTGCACACCGTGGTGAACGTGGTCACGGCCGTGGTCGTCGCACGCAAGACGCATAGTATCTGCACACTATTGCATTAAAAAATAGTTGAATATGAAAGCCGAGCGAAATGCTCGGCTTTTTTGTCTCTGCTCTCCTATACTCTATTCATTCAAAAAAATTCGTAATATTTTTGTTTTCTTACTCATATATTGATGATTTTAAGTGTCTGATTCCACTTTAGTTGAGTGAACTCGATATATTTCACTGCTCAAATAAATTTTAAACTTGTCATAGATCAACAAAAATTACGCAAACGAGCAACTAACACTAAAAGATAGTTGAAAGATTAAAAAATTATTGAATAATAGAGAGCACAAACAAGAAGTACGAAGCGCGGATGCGCAATTACAACCTTTGCTCCACAACAGGAAACTATTTCATGTCTAATTCGTTTGTACTGGTGATCAACTCAGGTAGCTCATCACTAAAATTTGCAGTCATCGACTCACAATCTGGCGATGCTGTGCTAAGTGGTCTGGGCGAATGCTTTGGTCTATCAGACGCTCGTATGAGCTGGAAATTCAACGGTGAAAAATTTGAATTTGCTATTAAAGGTAATGAGAACCACCATCAACTTGCAGTAGCAAAATTAGTTGAGTTAGTAAAAGAGTACAAATTAATTGACCATGTTGTTGCTGTTGGCCACCGAGTGGTTCACGGCGGTGAGAAGTTTACCAAGACAGTCCGTTTAGATGAGTCTGTTATTGCAGACGTAGAAGCGTTAAGTGACTTAGCCCCTCTACATAACCTTGCTCATGCGATTGGTATGCGTGCTTCTATGGCTGCATTCCCTGAGCTCCCTCAGTTTGCTGTGTTTGATACTGCGTTCCACCAAACAATGCCTGCAAGAGCTTATACCGGTGCAATTGCTAAAGAACTTTACACAGACTTTGGAATTCGTCGCTACGGCTTCCACGGTACGAGCCACTACTTCGTAAGCCGTGAAGCTGCGAAGATGCTGAATAAACCAGTGGAAGAATCAAGTTTCATTTCTGTTCACCTAGGTAACGGTGCTTCTGTTTGTGCAATCAACAACGGTGAGTCTGTAGATACATCTATGGGTTTCACGCCGCTGTCTGGCCTGATGATGGGCACACGTTGTGGTGACCTAGACCCAGGTATCATTGAGTACCTTCTGAAGAAAGGTTGGTCTCAAGAGAAAGTGTTTAACTCACTGAACAAGGCTTCAGGCTTCTTAGGTGTTTCTGGCCTAACAAGTGATGCACGCGGTATTTTGGAAGCGATGGAAGAGGGGCACGAAGGTGCAACTCTAGCGTTCCAAGTGTTTACATACCGTGTGTCTAAATACATTGCGTCTTACCTTGCTGCTCTAGATTCATTTGACGGCATCATCTTCACTGGCGGTATTGGCGAGAACTCTATGCCAATTCGTCGTGAAATCTTAAACAACCTTAAACTGCTAGGTTTTGTTGAAGATGTGAAAGGTAACGAAGACGCTCGATTTGGTAACGCAGGTGTTGTTGCTACATCTGAGTTGCTTGGTGCGAAAGCACTGGTTATTCCTACCAATGAAGAGTGGGTTATCGCTCAACAGTCGGTAGAACTGCTGTAAAACGGCAAAAATTTTGGGAACTAAGTCAAAGCCCTTTCCGATTGGAAAGGGCTTTTTTTGTACCTGATACTCGCCACTTTAGTTACTTGATATGGATGTTGTTATCTCGTCGGTCATACATATCTGGTGTGGTATGCAGTCCTCCGGCATAACCTGCGGCTTCTAAGGTTTCCCTTACTTCTCGAACGTCTGCTGGCGTAACAGGCGATTGTTGATCGCCGAGGTGTTTACGTACGAAGGTAATCAATTCTGCCAAACGAGCGTCTGATAAAATGTCTTCAAAGCTTGCCATTGGCATAAAGTTACGTTCAGGGTCAATGTAAGTTGGTTGTAAACCTCGTACCGTTACAGCAATGGTGTTAAACGGGTCACTGTGCATGATAATGCCGTTGTTCAAGAGCGTTGGTGCTATCGGATCTCGTCCTTTACCATCGTTACCATGGCATGCTCCACATGTTTGCTTGTAAGTTGCATAGATTGGCTCTTGATAAGCCGCTTCATCAAACCCTTTAGGCTCCAAAGGAACAGCATCTGTGGCAATGAAGTTGTTTACGTCACCATTGAGCAGATAGTAGGACATGGATTCAACGTCTTCACGAGTCATTAAACTCAAACTGTTCTTGACCACGTCAGCCATCCCAGCAAACGCAGTGCCTTTGTCGGAATGACCTGTGTGCAAGAAGTCGGTCAGAGTCTTCTCATCCCAACCGCCCACATACAGCTCCGTGGACGTAATGTCAGGTGCGTTCCAGCCGTCAATCAAGTTACCTTGGAAGATGCGCTCAGGAATCAATGCTTGAGCAATATTCCTCGGCGTGTGGCACTCTGAGCAGTGTCCTAAGCCTGCAACCCAGTATTTGCCTTTCTGCCACTTCTCTACGTCATCCACCGCGCCCTCAAGCTCTGAGGGTAGGTTGTAGTCGATAGGGTCGGTGTCCATAAAGACAATGTTCCAGCCAAGGAGGCCAAGACGAATATTTGATGGGAACATCATGTGGTTTTCATCGTTACGACGCGCCACGGCAGGAATAGACTGCATATACTCCCACAAATCCGTCATGTCTTGTTCCGTAAGGTATTGATAAGAGGTGTAAGGCATCGCCGGGTACAAGTAACCATGTTTGCCTTTCCCGTGTACCAAAGCATCACGGAAGTTGTCGTAATCGTATTCACCAATCCCTTCACTAGCGTGAGGAGTAATATTGGTCGAATAGATTGTGCCAAATGGCGTAACAAACGGTAGGCCGCCGGCAAAAGGTTCGCCACCTTCTGCACTGTGACAAGCGACGCAATCCCCCGCGTGTGCCAGATATTCACCACGCTCGACAGATTGAGCGTTAAGTACTGCGAGTTTCTGCTCTTCTTCTTCGCCGGCTTTGCGGATGTAAGCACCAATCGCGAGGATCTCGTGCTCTGAGAGTTGGTTTTCAAACGCAGGCATCAAATTGTTCAAACCGTAATTGATGGTGTGTTGAATCTCTTCAATACTGCCACCATGAAGCCATACGCTATCAGAAAGGTCGGGCACTCCCGTTTCTTGATTAGCAATAGAACCGTCTCCATGGCATGAGGCACAGTATTGAACGAACAAGGTCTTACCCAACTCTATTTTAACTTCAGGCACATTGCTGTGGCGTTGATTGAGCGACGCAAGATAGTAAGAAACCTTGTCCACTTCGTCCTTTCTCATCACTTCAACCCAGCCGGGCATCGCACCGTTACGGCCTTTCGCTATGGAATGAATGATGGCTTCATCATCTCCGCCGTACATCCATTCTTTATCGATAAGGTTAGGGAAGTGTTTTTGACCTTGTGCATTATCTCTATGGCAGGCTGCGCAATGGGTTTGAAACAATATACGACCGCTACGGACAATATCGGCATCTTGTGCAAGTGCAGCCAAAGAGGTGTCGGTTACTTGACTAAATTGCTGGTCGAGTGTGGTTGATGGAGAGCTAAGTTTGTCGTCCGCTTGGTCATAATTCGCCAAGCCTTTCCATTCACCAAGCCCTGGATACAGAACCAAATACCCCGCAGAGAGTAAAAACGCGACAGCGTAACTAACGAAGAGGAGCTTAGGTGGTGGTGCGTCCTTTTCATCTATCCCATCAAAAGAGGCAATAGTGTGGTCTTGGTCCGCTTTGTGGTTGCTACGCCAATACTTGACGATAACGCCCACCATCAGAACAAAGAAGATTATGGTGCAGGCAACGGCCCACCAGTTCCAGAATGTGCTCATGGTGCCACCTCCTGTGCTGTATCTTGACCAAGACTTTGAAGATAACGAATTAGCGCTTCGCCTTTGGTTTTACCGCGAACTTGCAAGCGCGCATCGGAAATTTCTTGGTCTGTGTATGGAACCCCTAATATGCGTAGTGTCTCCATCTTGTCGACAATTGCATCGCCCGAGAGAGTTTGTTCGAACAACCAAGGGTAGGCCGGCATTATGGACGTTGGAATGACCTGACGAGGATCGATGAGATGCAATACATGCCATTGGTCAGAATATTTACGGCCAAGGTTGGTTAAGTCCGGACCTGTGCGTTTTGAACCCCATAGGTTAGGGAATTCGTAAATGTCATCTGATTCCTTGTTTGCGCGACCGTTGCGTTTGGTCTCAGGCTCTAGAGGACGAACCATCTGCGTGTGGCAGACATGACACCCTTCACTGATGTAAATATCGCGACCCGCAAGCTCAATGGCGGTTAAAGGCTCGGCCAAGCTGCCTTTGGCGATGTCGTCGGTGCGAAGAATATTCGGCACAACCCAAACTGCGAGTGAGAAGGAGGCCACAACCACCGTGGTTATGATCAAGATGACCACTGAGTGAGTAAAGTCTTTGCTCATCTTATGCCTCCTTTGCCACTAACACCGATGGAGAACGCACGGTTTTGTACAAGTTGAATGCCATCAGGAATAGGCCAAGTACAAAGAGTGCGCCCCCAAAGAACCGTAGGAACAACCATGGCGCTTTAAAATTCATGGCTTCAATAAAGCTGTAAACCAGTTCGCCATTCTCATTCTGAGTTAGCCACATGTAGCCTTCGCCAATACCAGCAACCCAGAGCGCGATGGCGTAAATCGCAACACCAGCATGCGCGAGCCAGAAGTGCCATTTTATCAAACGCTTTGACCACAACTCTGTTTTGTTCCATAGACGAGGAATGAAGTAGTAGAACACCGCAATGCCTGACATACCGACCCAACCTAATGCGCCGGAATGAACGTGACCGATGACCCATTCAGTATTGTGCGCGAGCATATTGAACCAGCGAATTGCCAGTAGAGGCCCTTCGAATGTGGCTAAGCAGTAGTAAAGAATGGCAGAGAAGAAGAACAGGCAAATGTAGTCAGATTTAAGCTTCTCTTTGTTTTGTAGCAGTGTCATCGCACTGTTGAAAGCGCCCGCCCAAGATGGAAGCCAAAGAATGAGTGACATGATGATGCCGATGTTTTGCACCCAAATAGGCACCGATGAATAAACCAAGTGGTGGGTACCTGCCCAAGTGTAAAAACCAACCAAGCCCCAAAAGTGGATGACAGATAAACGGTAAGAATAAATAGGGCGGTCTGCCACTTTTGGTATGAAGTAATAATTCATACCAATCACACCAGCAGTCAGTAAGAAGCCCACTGCGTTGTGACCCCACCACCATTGCACAATGGCGTCCTGTGCTCCAGCAAAGACGGAATAAGATTTCATCAACGATACAGGCATGGCCAAGTTGTTCACGATGAAGATCATGGCAATGACAATGATAAACGCTGCGAAGAACCAATTGGCTACGAAAATGTGGTCGACTTTTCGTTTGGCGATTGTGCCGAAGAAAAGCACCGCATAAAGCACCCAGACTAAGACGATCAAAAGGTCGATTGGCCACTCTAACTCAGCGTATTCTTTTGAAGTTGTGTAGCCAGCGGGCAAACTGATTAACGCCAAAAAGAGTACCAGTTGCCAACCCCAGAAAACCATCCAAGATAAGCTTTGGTTAAAGAGATTACAGCGTCCGGTGCGTTGAGCGATGTAGAGAGAGGTACCCATCAAAATGTTGACTACAAAACCGTATATTACGCCGGAAGTGTGTAGTGGTCTGAGTCGACCGAACTGGAAGTATTGAGAATCGAAGTTAAGTACTGGCCAATACAACTGCGCGGCGAGGATCACACCAATGATCATCCCGACAATAGCCCAAACTAACGATGCCAACACAAAATACTTCACAACTTTAGTGTTGTATTGAGTTGCTGCTTGTTCCATAAGAACGCTCCTCGTTTAAGGTTGAGCTTCTTTGCCTAGCTGAGAGTAGTAGTGGGCAATGTCTTCAATGTCTTGATCAGAGAGGGCATCGGCCTGCTGTTGCATTAGCACCGCGAGACCACTGGTTCGCTCCCTCGCTTTGTAGTCCTTAAGGGAAGAAATCAGATAGGTTTTGTTCTGGCCGCGTAAGTTTGGGTATGCATCAATGGTCGATATGCCATCGACACCATGACAAGTCATACAAACTTTCGCTTTTTCTTTGCCGACTTCGAATTGCTCATCACCTTCTGCAGCAAAGGTGAGGGGAGAGAAGCACACAGCGGCGACGAGAGCCGTCCTCAAAGCTGCGCTCATGTTTTGGGTGTTCTTTAATCTCATCACTGATTCCCTAGTAATTTGAATGCGTGTTTCACTAACTCGGGCGCTGATATTCCAGATTTTCACTGTTATTGGTGGCGTGAATGCACTGGCGTATTTTTTATAGTTGTAGGTTAAAGAGTAAGCAGGTACTGGCAATATCGCTACGTACGAGCCGATTTAGTTGTGAATTTTTCTATTTAATACGTGAACACGTAACGATTAGGGCAAAATTTTGGTGAATAAATCGACAGGAAAATAACGGGTTAGCTACGGTTGAATAGGGTATGGATGGGAATTGATACAAAATCAAACAAAAGAGCTTTTGAAGAAAGTTTTAGGTGAGTTGGAATTTCAAGGTATGGGAGCCTTCTTTTCACGGAAGACCCCATGAATGAAAGATAGGATCGAAAACAAACTAACGCCCGCGATAAATCATCATGTCGTAAATATGGGCAATAGAAACCGGATCAGCTTCTAAGTGACTAGATCGTATAGAAGAGACGAAACTGAATAAGGAACCAAGGCCTACTGGCGCGATAATAAGCAAGGCAATCAGAATGAAAAAGAGTACGGTCGAATGTCTCATAAAGCACCTCCTGATGTCTGTTTCATTGCTTTTGAATTATACCATTTTCGTGATGCCAGAAAGGGAGGTTATTCCGCACAATATTTGAGCTTTAGCCTGATGATTTGATAGGGATTTCATTCGGTATAAACTGCATAAATAATCGCTGATAAATGCAGTAATTATCTCGATGATAATCAAGCTGCCATGTATACTGTGAGCGTTTCGCAAACGTTAACACCCTCCTTTCTAATTACATATAAAGTCAGCATTTGCGATGCAAATATAACTAGCTATCACGCATTAAAATCAATGATAAATAACCCCTGACGAATCCCTCGCAGGGTCTTTTTTGTGAGTAATTATGCTTAACTCAGAACGCAAAGCTGCATTCGTGCTCGTCGCTACTACGATGATCGCGGCATTAGGGTGGATCTTCTCCAAAGAAACCATTCAAGGTCTCCCACCATTCGGATTTATCGGTCTGCGATTCACCATCGCTTCATTGTGTTTGCTGCCTCTGTGTATCAAACCACTTCGTGCTGCCAATAAGAAAGATATTTTTGCCGCGGCAGGCGTAGGTGTGCTTTTAGGTGGCGCACTGATGTGTTGGATCTACGCGATTTCAATCAGTGACACGCTAGGTGAGGGCGCATTCATCATGAGCCTATCGATGCTGTTTGTACCCATTGTCGCGTGGATTATGTTTCGTCAAAGACCTCAACGAATTTTTTGGGTGTCACTACCGATCGCGATTCTTGGGCTAGGGTGTCTGTCATTAGCGGGGGGATGGCAACAATCAAGCAGCCAGCTTTGGTTCTTGGGCGCGGCGCTGATGCTTGCACTGCATTTTAATGTCAACAGTAAATACTCACAGAAGCTACCCGTACTTTTGCTGACTTGCATTCAACTGTTTGTGACAGGCTTGATTGGGTTGTTGGTTTCTTCGCTATTGGAAACCACGCCGACAGAAGTTTCTACATCAATTTGGGTGTGGTTTGCTCTAAGCACGCTTTTGGCAACCAGTTTGCGTTACGTGATGCAAACCATGGGGCAAAAGTTTGTCCAAGCGGGTAACGCTGCACTGATTATGATCCTTGAACCCGTGTGGACTGTAATTCTGAGTGTGATTTGGTATGGCGAAGTGCTGACCTCTAATAAACTCGTCGGCTGCGCTCTTATCTTATTCTCTTTGGTGATCTACCGAACTGGCGGTAAACTCCGCTTTCCAAAACGGGCGTAATCAAGTTTATAGAGCCAGCGGTTTCACCCTCGTTGGCTTTTCATTCCTTTTCATTTTTAGGCAGGATGCTTTCCATGGCAAACACAGAACATCAAGAGACGCTGGATTCACTTGATAAAATCAGCGTGTGCTTGTATCGCTTTGGTATTACTTTGTTTGCTATGGCGCTGCTTGTTTTTTCGGTTCTTGTCTCTGGTGCAATTTCTAGTTCACCGTTGATTTACCAAACCTCAGTCATTACGGTTTGTATGGCTGGTGCGTTATCTGCCGCGAATGTTCACGTTTACAGCAAACACGTACGTGTCGTGATCAGTTGGGCGTCTTGGATTGGCTTGGTATTGATGGTGAGTGACTTGGAGTTTCAGCGCACTTGGTTAGGGCTTGGCTTTATCTTTGTGACCTTTTCGGGCATTGCGCTTAAAGAGTCTTTTTGCTTTAAAGTGCCAGGCTTGAAGATGGTACCCGTGTTTCTCGCTGTCGCAACGTTTGCGTTGTGGTTTAACCTTCCAATCCTTGCTGCCATCACTATGTTATTGGCTGGATTAGTAATGGGCTTCCTGTCTTTTGCTAAATGGCGTATGCCGCTGCATTTCGATATCGGTATCAAAGCGAATTACGAGATCTAACGCTGCTTTAACGCCAGCGAGACTTTTGAGGTCGGCTGGCGGTTTAATTCTTCACTGATCATCCATCCGGCTTTGGCGAGCAACTCTAAATCTACTCCGGTCTCGATTCCTAAGCCTTGGCAAAGGTAGAGCACATCTTCGGTAGCAACATTACCTGACGCGCCATGAGCATAAGGGCAGCCCCCAAGCCCAGCCACACTGCTATCGACGGTATTGATGCCCATCGTTAAGGCTTGGTAGATATTCGCCAACGCTTGCCCCCATGTGTCATGAAAATGGACCGCAAGCTTATTGGTTGGGACTTTCACTTGTACGGCTTCTAACATTTTAGCGATGCGTATCGGCGTGCCTGTACCTATGGTATCTCCAAGTGAAACCTCATAGCAGCCTAATTCCATTAGCAGGTTGGCAACTCTTGCGACTTGTTCGGGTTTGGTTGGCCCGTCGTAAGGGCAGTCTGCCACGCAAGATAAGTAACCCCGAACGGGAATGTTATGGGTTACTGCCAATTCCATTACTGGTTCAAAGCGGTTAAGACTATCTGCAATCGAGCAATTGATGTTGTGCTGGCAAAAGCCCTCCGATGAGGAGGTGAAGATGGCGACTTGGTTAGCGCCGGCTTCTAGCGCCTTTTCAAAGCCTTGCACATTAGGCGTTAGTGCTGAGTAGATGACGTTGTGGCGGCGGGTGATTTTCTTCATAACATCGAGCGAATCCGCCATTTGAGGTACCCATTTAGGCGACACAAAAGATCCTGCCTCAATATGGGTGAGTCCTGTATCTGAGAGCAGGTTGATTAAGCGGATCTTCGCTTGCGTGGACACTGGTGATTCGTTTTGCAGACCGTCTCTCGCTCCCACTTCGACAATGTTTACCTTGTTTGGCAAATTCATTTCTTGCCCTTAGCTGGCTTGTTTATCCAACCCGGTTCTCGTTTCTCCAGAAAGGCTTGCAAGCCATCTTGTCCTTGCGGCGATACGCGAATGTCGGCGATAAGTTGGCTCGTGTATTGGATAAGCTGACCATCAATCGGATTTTGGTGGCATTGATGGCATAACGCTTTGGCTTTTCGCATCGCATCTGGGCTATTGATCAGTAAAGAATCAATCAAGCTTTCTACTACGGCTTCGATTTTGTCCAGCTTATGAACCTCGTGCACAATGCCAAACTTTTCTGCTTTGTCAGCGTTAATCACTTCGGCGCTGAGTATGTAACGACGAGCTTGACGGTTGCCCATCGCTCGCATGACATAAGGAGAGATGGTTGCTGGAACCAGTCCCAGTTTGACTTCACTCAAACAGAAGTTCGCGTTCTCCGCTGCGATGGCGATATCACAGCAACAGATCAAGCCCAATGCACCACCAAAAGCGGAACCTTGCACAACCGCAATAGTAGGCTGAGGGAAAGCGTCCAGTGTATGCATCAGGCGTGCAAGGTTTTGCGCGTCTTCTAGGTTTTGCTTTCTGGTGCTACTTGCCATGGATTTCATCCAATTCAAATCAGCACCAGAGGAGAAATGTTTGCCGTTTCCTCGAAGCACCAAGCATCGAACATCGGTGCGCAGAGCGAGGTAGTCCAGCCTGTGGATCAGCAAGTCAATCATGCAGGCATCAAACGCATTGTGCTTCTCTGTGCGATTGAGCGTAAGCGTTGCAACGCCGAATTCATCGACGTTCCAAAGTACTTCATCTTGTCGTTGGGTATTGGGGATGATACTCGGTTGATGATCCTGCATGTGACGTCCTTTTCTCTCTACATTTCTACATTCTGAATATGCCAAAGTTGCTGTCAGGAATTGGCGCATTGAGCGCGGCTTTTAAGGCTTGAGCCAATACTTGACGTGTCTCTTTCGGGTCGATGATGCCGTCATCCCATAAACGTGCGCTGGCGTAGTAGGGATGACCCTGAGACTCATACAAGTCTACGATAGATTCTCGGAATGCACTTTCTTCGGGCTCTGGCCATTCTTCACCTTGGCGTTTTTTCACTTCTCGACGCACTTGAGTGAGCACGCCTGCGGCTTGTTCTCCGCCCATGACTGAGATTCGTGCGTTTGGCCACATCCACATCATGGTTGGGTCATAAGCACGACCGCACATGCCGTAGTTGCCCGCACCGTAAGAGCCGCCAATAATCACGGTAAACTTAGGCACATCCGCACACGCGACCGCCATCACTAGTTTCGCGCCGTGTTTGGCAATGCCTTCTGCTTCAAGTTTTTTGCCCACCATAAACCCAGTGATGTTTTGCAAAAACAGTAGGGGAATTTTGCGTTTGGCACACAGTTCAATAAAGTGCGCGCCTTTCTGTGAGGACTCAGAAAACAAGATGCCGTTGTTAGCCACAATGCCAATCAGATTGCCGTGGATTCGGGCGAAGCCACATACTAAGCTCTTGCCATAAAGTGCTTTGAATTCATCAAAATCTGAGTCATCCACCACGCGAGCGATGATCTCTCGAACATCAAAAGACAAGCGCAGATTTGCATTGACGATGCCGTACATCTCTTCGGCGTCGTAACGTGGTGGTAAAACCGTTTTGTCGCTTTGAAGTGGGAGTGATTGGTTGGTATTCGAGATGGCTTCGCGTGCCAGTTGCAATGCGTGTTGGTCGTTTTCTGCGTAGTAATCGGCAACGCCAGACTTACGACAATGCACGTCGGCACCGCCTAATTCTTCATCGGTGACGATTTCTCCCGTTGCGGCTTTTACTAACGGTGGTCCTGCCAAGAAGATGGTGCCTTGCTCTTTGACCATGATGGAAACGTCTGCCATCGCAGGTACATAAGCGCCGCCTGCGGTACAAAGCCCCATCACAACCGCGACTTGAGGTATGCCTTGTGCCGACATTCTGGCTTGGTTGAAGAAGATCCGTCCAAAGTGCTCTTTATCAGGGAAGACTTCCGCTTGGTGAGGAAGGTTCGCCCCACCAGAGTCCACCAAATAGACGCAGGGTAATTGGCAACGTTGGGCGATCTCTTGCGCCCGTAGATGCTTTTTTACGGTGAGCGGGTAGTAGGTGCCGCCTTTGACGGAAGGATCATTGGCGATCACCATGCATTGAATGCCTTCAATAGTGCCGATGCCGGCGACAACACCTGCGCATGGAATCGATTCTTCATAGACGTTCCACGCGGCGAATTGTCCGACTTCAAGAAACTCGCTGCCTTCATCTAAAAGGAGCATGACGCGCTCACGAACGGGCAGCTTTCCTTTTAGGCGTTGGCGGTCAATGGCTTTTTGTCCGCCCCCTTGTTTGATGGTTTTGATATTGGCTTTAAGGTTGCTCACCAACTCGGTCATGACCGCTTTATTCGACAAAAACAGTTCGTCGGTTGGCTTGGTTTTACTTTTAATGATTGCCATAGTGACTTCCTTGTCGGTGGGTTAGCGAGACTCTTCGAACAACTCTCGTCCAATCAGCATGCGGCGAATTTCAGAAGTGCCAGCACCAATCTCATACAGTTTGGCGTCACGGAGTAAACGTCCGGTCGCGTATTCGTTGATGTAGCCATTGCCGCCTAATAGCTGAATAGCATCGAGGGACATTTGTGTCGCAAGTTCTGCGCTGTAAAGGATCACGCCAGCGGCATCTTTACGTGTACATTCCCCTCTGTCACATGCGGCAGCAACGGTATAAACGTAAGCTTTGGCGGCGTTCATGCGTGAATACATGTCAGCAAGCTTTCCTTGCACGAGTTGGAATTCACCAATGGATTTGCCAAACTGTTTGCGGTCATGAACATACGGAACCACTTCGTCCATACAGGCTTGCATGATGCCAAGCGGACCGGCTGCTAATACCACGCGCTCGTAATCCAAACCGCTCATTAACACTTCGACACCACGGTTTAATTCACCCAACACATTCTCTTTTGGCACGACACAATCTTGGAACACCAATTCGCAGGTGTTGGAGCCGCGCATACCAAGTTTGTCGAGCTTTTGAGCATGGCTAAAGCCTTCGAATTCTCGCTCAATAATGAATGCCGTGATACCACGAGAGCCGCCATTGGGATCGGTTTTTGCGTAAACCACTAAGGTATCGGCATCAGGACCATTAGTGATCCACATTTTGTTGCCGTTCATCAGATAGTGGTCGCCTTTATCTTCGGCTCGCAGCTGCATGCTAACCACGTCAGAACCTGAGTTCGGCTCACTCATGGCCAATGCACCGACGTGAGAACCATCGATGAGTTTAGGTAGGTACTTTTCTCGTTGAGCAGGGGAGCCATTGCGAAAGATTTGGTTAACACAAAGATTGGAATGTGCGCCGTAACTGAGTGCGACAGACGCCGAAGCTCGGCTGATCTCTTCCATTGCGACAACGTGAGCAAGATAGCCCATGCCTGCACCGCCAAACTCTTCATCAACGGTTACGCCGAGCAAACCCATTTCACCAAACTTGGACCACAAATGATTGGGGAATTGGTTGTCGCGGTCGATGTCTGCGGCGATAGGGGCGATATGCTCGGTGGCGAACGCGTTGACGTGGTCTCGGAGCATATCGATGGTTTCACCAAGCCCAAAGTTGAGTGGGGTGTAGCTGCTTTTCATAACATTTCCCTGTTGAAAGTACTTATTAGTACGGATAAGGTTCGAGTTACACTGCTTGGGCTTGGAAATTATGGTTATTCTTGTTTGTTTTAGTCGTTACAAGTTTTTAGTTATTGGCTGTTAGTTTTATTGTCGCTTAGCGCTTGTTTGCATCGCTCTTTGGCGGTTTCTAGCTCGTTCATTACAACGCTAATATCATCCAGTTGCTGTTGTAAGTGCGCTTGCTTTTCATCAATGATGGTTAGCATTTTAAGCAGCTGACCATCGCTTTGTTGGGTATCGTACAGCTCGAACAATTCCCGAATCTCCGCAAGCGAAAAGCCCAGTCGCTTACCACGTAAAATCAGCTTGAGACGGATCTTATCTCTGCGTTGATATACGCGAATATTGCCTTTTCGTTCCGGCTCTATCAGCCCGACGTCCTCATAAAAACGAATGCTTCGGGTCGTGATATCGAACTCTTTGGCGAGGTCACTTATCTTGAATTTATCCACTCGGTTTTTCCCTCTAATGAATAGTTTGGCTTCTTAAAATCCCTTCAAGCCTTGAACTAAACGGTCTAGCTAAAAGCATGAGAGTAAATTTGTGTTGTTATTAATGTGTTTCTTTACGTTAACGTAAATGTTAGTGCTATGCTTACGTAAACGTCAAGAAATCACAGTGCGAAAATTCATCGTTTTATGAGAGGCTGGAGTGACAACACATTCTATGTGAAAGCTCCGTGGTAGCAGGTGTGAGGGATGAGTTCGTGAACTGTGAATTATCGTCAGAAGGGACGAGATCATGGGAAACGACATCTGGATTGTCAGTGCAAAGCGAACGCCAATCGGGCGCTTTCAAGGTCAGTTACAAGGGTACTCAGCGCCTCAATTAGGGGCATTTGCTATCAAAGCGGTTATGGATGCGAGCGGGGTTAGCGAAGTCGATGAAGTCTATATGGGCTGTGTATTACCTGCGGGGTGCGGGCAAGCACCAGCCAGACAAGCAGCGCTAGGCGCACAGCTTCCACAGACTACAGGGTGCACCACTATCAACAAAGTGTGTGGCTCTGGCATGAAAAGCGTCATGTTAGCTCACGATCTTATCAAAGCGGGCAGCATTCGCAGTGCCATTGCTGGTGGTATGGAGAGCATGACTAATGCGCCGTATTTGCTCAAAGATGCACGCAACGGTATGCGAATAGGTCACCAATCTACCTATGACCACATGTTTCTTGACGGTCTTCAAGATGCGTATGAAGGACACTTGATGGGAGTCTATGCGCAGCAAACGGCAGACCGTTCTGAGTTTACTCGTGAACAAATGGACGAATGGGCAATCCTATCCGCGACAAGAGCATTGGAAGCGCAAGAGCAGCGTCTGTTTGACGATGAAATCTCGCCGATAGAAATCACGATGCGTCATAGCACTTCAACATTGGATTATGACGAGCATCCACGCTCCATCAAGCTCGACAAGATCCCTGAACTCAAACCTGCGTTCGATAAAAACGGCTCGGTGACGGCTGCAAACTCAAGTGCGATATCCGATGGTGCTGCAGCTTTGGTGTTGATGGACTCGCAGGTGGCACAGCATCAAGGTTTAACGCCATTAGCAATCATCAAAGGGCACTCAACCCACGCCAGAAAGCCCGCCGAATTTACCCTTGCGCCCGTCTTTGCGATAGAGCAGTTGTTATCTCAACTCGATTGGTCAGTGGACGAGGTCGATCTTTGGGAGATCAATGAAGCCTTTGCTGTTGTCACGCAAATCGCGTTACGCCAATTAGGGATCGATAAAGACAAAGTAAACATCAAAGGCGGTGCGTGTGCGCTTGGGCATCCAATTGGCGCAAGTGGAGCTCGTATTTTAGTAACCCTCATTCATAGCCTACGCCAACTGCAATCGCTTGGTGTAGATGGCGACAACAACAATAAAAAAGTGATGCGAGGTGTTGCATCACTTTGTATCGGTGGTGGTGAAGCCACTGCTATTGGTATCGAGATACCGCTTTAATTCCAATTATCGAATAACGTAAAGAAGGACTAGATTATGACTCGCACGGTTCCCTTATTCATCGATGGTGAGTTTCGTGAATCTCAAGCAACGGATTGGGTAGAAGTGACAAACCCAGCCACTAATGATGTGATTGCGCGCTTGCCATGCGCAACGGATGAAGAGATGCACGCGGCCATTGAGAGTGCAAAAGCCACCTTTACCTGTTGGAAAGATGTCGCTGTTTCGGAGCGTGCGCGTTTAATGCTGCGCTACCAACATCTGCTTAAAGAACATCATGATGAGTTGGCGACGCTACTTTCTCATGAAACAGGCAAGATCTTTGCGGATGCAAAAGGGGATGTGTGGCGTGGTATCGAAGTGGTCGAGCAAGCTGCCAATATCGCCAGCAACATGATGGGAGAAACCGTCGAGAATGTTGCTACAGATATCGACAGCTACTCGCTGATTCAACCGCTTGGGGTGTGCTGCGGTATTACGCCGTTTAACTTCCCTGCCATGATCCCTTTGTGGATGTTCCCAATCGCGATTGCGAGCGGGAATACCTTTGTCCTCAAACCTTCTGAACAAGTGCCTCTCACGTCAATTCGCTTGGCTGAGCTGTTCGAAGAAGCTGGTGCACCAAAAGGCGTGCTGCAAATCGTGCACGGTCGTAAGGAGCAGGTCGACTTGCTGCTAAAGCATCCCGATATCCAAGCGGTTTCTTTCGTTGGTTCTGTTCCTGTAGCGCAATACATTTACACCACAGGCACACAGAACTTCAAACGTGTTCAAGCCTTTGCTGGCGCGAAAAACCACATGGTAGTAATGCCAGATGCGAACAAAAACCAAGTGGTGAATAACTTAGTTGGCTCTTCGGTTGGTGCAGCAGGGCAACGTTGCATGGCGATCTCCGTGGCTGTGTTTGTAGGCAGTTCGAAAGAGTGGATTGCTGATTTAAAACAGGAAATGGCGAAAGTGCATCCTGGCGCTTGGGATGACGAGAGTGCCGCGTATGGCCCTTTGATCAGCGCACAAGCAAAACAGCGTGTGCTCCGTTTGATTGAAGAAGGTAAACAACAAGGGGCGGTGTGTGAACTTGATGGTAGCCAATGTGAAGTAGAAGGCTTCCCAGAGGGTAACTGGGTCGGTCCAACCTTATTCAGTGGCGTCACTACCGAGATGTCGATTTACACCCAAGAAGTCTTCGGACCTGTTTTGGTGTGTATTGAGGTCGACACGTTACAAGAAGCGATAGAGCTCGTGAATCGCAACCCATACGGCAACGGCACTTCCATCTTCACTGCGAATGGTGCCGCAGCGAGAAAGTATCAACATGAGATTCAAGTAGGGCAGGTAGGTGTGAATGTGCCGATTCCTGTGCCTTTGCCATTCTTCTCGTTTACAGGTTGGCGAGGCAGCTTTTACGGTGATTTGCACGCCTACGGCAAACAAGCGGTGCGCTTCTACACCGAAACCAAAACCGTGACAGCTCGTTGGTTTGATGACGATATCCCAACCGGTCCAAATCTCACCATTAACTTGCGCTAACGAAGTAAGGAGCTCATATGGATTTTGAACTCAACGAAGATCAACGTATGTTTGCCGACACGGCTCAGCAGTTTGCGGCAGAGCGTTTAGCGCCAATGGCAGCAGAGTGGGATGAGAAACAAATCTTCCCGAGAGACATCCTACGAGAGGCAGGAGAACTCGGTTTCTTAAGCCTCTACACCCCAGAAGAACAAGGTGGTTTGGGCTTAAGCCGTTTAGATGCATCTATCATCTTCGAGCAACTCTCGATGGGATGCACATCGACTACTGCATTTATGACCATTCATAACATGGTTACTTGGATGGTCGCGAGCTTTGCGACCGAAGAAGTAAAAGACGCGTTTTGCCCAAAACTCATTACGGGTGAATTCCTTGGATCTTACTGTTTAACCGAACCAAACGCAGGCTCGGATGCGGCGTCTCTAACGACTTCTGCGACCAAGCAAGGTGATAACTACATACTCAACGGCGGCAAAACCTTTATTTCTGGCGCAGGCGATACCGACGTTTTAGTCGTGATGGCGAGAACCGGCGATGCTGGTGCGAAAGGCGTATCTGCGTTTGTTGTCCCCGCCGATGCAGACGGTATTAGCTACGGACGTAAAGAGCCGAAAATGGGCTGGAACAGTCAGCCGACACGGGCGGTGACTTTCGACAATGTTTCTATTCCAGTATCACATCTGCTCGGGGAAGAAGGACAAGGTTTTGTGTTTGCCATGAAAGGTTTGGATGGCGGACGCATCAACATTGCGACCTGTTCTGTCGGTACGGCTCAGCAAGCGTTGAATCAAGCGGCGCAGTACATGCAAGAACGTAAACAGTTCGGTAAATCACTAGCTCAATTCCAAGCATTGCAATTCAAACTGGCAGACATGGCAACCGAGCTTGTCGCTGCCCGCCAACTGGTACGGTACGCCGCTAGCAAGTTAGACCGAGGTGACCCAGACGCCACGACTTATTGTGCCATGGCAAAACGCTTTGCAACCGATGTTGGCTTTCAAGTTTGTGACCAAGCGCTGCAGCTTTACGGTGGCTACGGTTACATCAAAGAATACCCAATGGAGCGCTATTTCCGTGATGTTCGAGTACACCAAATTTTGGAAGGTACTAACGAGATCATGCGGTTGATCATCGCGCGTCGATTGCTCGCAGAAGAGTCGGCTCTGCTATAAGTGCAGCCGACAAGCTTTGCTTTTATTCATAACGCTCAGGTCATTTTCATCAAGAAAGGATTCAGAGATATGTCACTAACAGAACAACAAGCGATTCAACATACCATCAGCAATCATGTTGCGGTGGTGACCATGAACAACCCGCCCGCCAATACTTGGACGTCACAAAGCTTAACCGCGTTGAAAGAGCTAGTGCTGGCGCTAAACGATAACAAAGACGTTTATGCTCTAGTGCTCTCAGGGAGTGGAGAGAAGTTTTTCTCTGCAGGAGCTGACCTCAAGTTGTTTGCCGATGGCGATAAAGCGGTTGCGTTAGAGATGGCGCGTATATTTGGTGAAGCCTTTGAAACGCTGTCTGCATTTCGAGGGGTTTCCATCGCAGCCATCAACGGCTATGCCATGGGAGGCGGATTAGAAGTCGCATTGGCGTGTGATATTCGTGTAGTGGAAGAGCAAGCCGTACTGGCACTACCAGAGGCGAAAGTGGGCTTACTGCCTTGTGCTGGTGGTACGCAAAACCTAACCGCATTGGTCGGTGAAGGTTGGGCGAAACGCATCATATTGTGCGGCGAACAAGTCGGTGCAGCACAAGCGCGAGAACTTGGCTTAGCGGAAGAAGTGGTGGAAAAAGGTGGAGCGCTTAATAAAGCCATTGAGCTTGCAGAATCGGTTGCCAATCAATCGCCTCCTTCGGTAACCGCGTGCAAAGCGCTTATCCAAAACATGCGCTCAGCGCCACTCAAACATGGTCTGATTAAAGAGCGAGAACTGTTTCTAAACTTATTCGATACCGAAGATCAAACCGAGGGGGTTCGTGCCTTCTTAGAAAAACGTAAACCCAACTGGAAGAATCAATAGGAGGTCGCATGACAGGAAAAGTAACCATTAGCGAAATAGATTGCTTAGACGGCGTGCACCGAATTGGTATCGCGACGTTAGACAACACGGCTTCTTTGAATGCGTTGACTTACGACATGTTGGCAGAACTCAACGACCAACTTATCGAATGGCAAGATGACCCTGATTTGGTGTGTGTCATCCTCAATGGAGCGGGTGAAAAATCGTTTTGTGCAGGGGGCGATGTACGAACCATGTACCACGTCATGCACGAGAAAAGCAAAGAAGAGACCGCAGAGTTCTGTTCTAATTACTTCTCGCTTGAGTACGAATGCGACTACCTGATTCATACCTACCAAAAGCCAATCATTGGCTGGGGAGAGGGTATTGTGATGGGCGGTGGCATGGGCTTGTTTATGGGCACCAGTCATCGAGTCGTCACCCCTAAATCTCGTCTTGCGATGCCAGAGATCAATATCGGGCTTTACCCGGACGTGGGTGGCACTTGGTTCTTAAGTCAAATCGACCCAGAGGTAGGTTTGTTCCTTGGTTTGACTGGCGCAATGGTGAATTCAAGTGACGCTGTCACTATAGGGCTGGCAGAATGGTTGCTGTTGGAAGAGCAATATCCGGCACTGTTAGAAGAGCTGAAGCAAGTCGACTGGGGTTCAGCCGATGCCAAATCGCTTGTCAGTGCGTTACTTCAGTTGATGGAAGATCAAGTCATCGACAGTAAGCCGACAACTCAGATTTGCCCTTATCTCGACCAAATTAAAGAAGCCTGCAAAGGCTATGACTTAAATCAGATTGCCCAACGTATTCAAGCAATGGAAGGCGAGACTCAATGGCTTGAGAACGCACAAAAATCATTTGTTGCGGGCAGTCCGATCACCGCACATATCTGTTTTAGACAAGTCAAAGAGTACCACCGCTTGTCATTGGCGGATTGTTTCCGTCTAGAGCTAACCTTGTCAGTTCGTAGCGCATTACTCGGTGAGTTTGAAGAGGGCGTGCGCTCTCGATTAGTTGATAAAGATGGCAATCCAAAATGGATGTTTAACAGCGTCAGTGAAGTCGATGAAAGCGTCATCGATAACTTGTTCACTTCTCTTTGGTCAAAAGAGGAACATCCACTTGCACAGCTAGGAAAATAAGGAGAAACAACATGAGTACCATTGCATTTATTGGCTTGGGCAACATGGGTAGTCCAATGGCACAAAACCTATTGGCGTCAGGGTTTCACGTGCAAGTGTTCGATGTGGATGTGAACGCGGCGAAGCAACTTGAACCGTTTGGCGCGGTGGTTGCCGGTACGTTAGAAGAAGCCGTAGATGGCGCAGGAACCGTCATCACCATGCTACCAGCAGGTGCACACGTGCGTGCGGTGTATTTGGGGGATTTACACGGTGGTGTCGGTCTGCTCAATATTGTGCAGGACAACGCATTGCTGATTGACTGTTCGACCATCGATCCAGATTCCGCACGCTTGGTGGCGAACGAAGCTCAGAACAAACGATTGTTGTTTGTCGATTCTCCCGTCTCTGGTGGTGTAGCAGGCGCAAAAGCAGCAACGCTGACCTTTATTGTTGGTGGCTCGGATGAGGCGTTCTCCAAAGCCAATGCGATCTTGCAATACATGGGTAAGAACGTGTTCCACGCTGGTAAAGCGGGCGACGGTCAGATGGCAAAAATCTGTAATAACCTCATGTTGGGTATCTTGATGTCGGGAACCTGTGAGGCGCTCAATCTCGGCATTGATCATGGTCTCGACCCGAAAGTCTTATCCAATATCATGCTGCAAAGCTCTGGTCGAAACTGGGCGCTGGAGCTCTATAACCCATGCCCCGGTGTGATGGATTCTGCGCCAGCGAGTAATCAATATAATCCCGGCTTTATGAGCAAGTTGATGCTCAAAGATCTTGGCTTAGGCTTGGATGCGGCGCTGCAAACCCACTCTTCTGTTCCGATGGGCTCTTTGGCTCGTAACCTTTATGCATTCCATAACGCGGCAGGTCATGCAGAACTCGATTTCTCAAGCTTGTTTGAATTCTATAAGAACCAGAAGGGCTAAAAGCAAGATTCCCTATCAGGCGTTTAAGCATGGAAGTTATCCAGTAATGGAGTACAGATATGGATTTAAAAAACAGTGTCATTGCAATCACAGGTGCGGGGCAAGGGTTAGGGCAGATGATGGCGGTCAGCCTTGCTCAAGCGGGCGCAGATTTAGCATTGCTTGATGTTAACGAAATGGGACTTTTGAATACCCAAGAACAATGCCGCATGCTCAGTGCCAAAGCATTGACCTATCGACTTGATGTGACCAATGAATCTGAAGTGGAGGATACCTTTAATGAGATTCTTCAAGACTTTGGGCAGCTAAACGGCTTAGTTAATAACGCAGGCGTCTTACGAGATGGATTGTTAGTCAAAGCCAAAGACGGCGAAATCACCAAGATGTCGCTTGAGCAGTTCAACCTAGTGATGAACGTCAATGTCACGGGCACCTTTTTGTGTGGTCGAGAAGCGGCAGTCAAAATGATCGAGAGTGGCTCGAAGGGGGCCATCATTAACATCTCCAGCGTGGCGAGAGCAGGCAATATTGGACAAACCAATTACTCTGCATCGAAAGCTGCCGTCGCAACCATGGCAACAACATGGGCAAGAGAACTCGCCAGATATGGCATTCGCTCTGCGGCTATTGCGCCCGGTGTCGTCAAAACGGCAATGGCAGATCAAATGAAACTAGAAGCCATAGACCGGCTGCAAAAGATGATACCCGTCGGTAGGATGGGGGAGACGAGTGAGATTGCTCATGCTGTGAAATACATTCTTGAAAACGACTACTTCACAGGGCGAGTGCTCGAAGTGGATGGCGGAATGAGAATGTGAAGAAAGAGCCGACTACGGCTCTTTCTTGTTTTTGAGTGTCTCAATTTTGTGTGTGTAATAAGCACTTTGAAAGAATGCTATTCCGAACACGAAATAAAACAAACCAGTTTTAGTCGAGTCGTCTGCGTCAGACCAGAACCAAACAACAAAGGAAAAAACTATGGTGTAATAAACTGTCGTAACTATAAGGTTTTTATACATTAGTACAGCCTTGAGTGATTAGTGGTTTGGCGTCGATTTAGTTCTTTTTTTGCCTTATTCAGTTCTCTACTATTGAAATAAACCGAGCCCCAGATGACTAGCAGCAACCAGTGCCTTCTTCCCAGTTTCTTCAAAGACCAAACCTCTTTCACGAGATCTTTTCCACTTAACGCCGATGCTCCAACTCCGATATAGCCAGCGTAGTCAGAGATAGCAGTATGAAAATTTATGTCAGATTCGAGTTCATTTGTTGATAATGACCATACTCCCCATTGGGGATTGACGTAAGTTGTATCAAGTACTTTAGTTATCAATGTTCCCATCAACGCGCGATTGGACACAGACCTAATTAATGTCATTGCTTCGATACGTTGATGCCTATTCATATGCCGGTACAAGATTACACTGGCTATGGCTTCTACTTCTTTGACTCCACCATTTTGTGTCAGGTTTGCTGGAATATCTGTAATTTTCGCTAGAAACTTGAGTTGTTCATTAGTTGATGTAGGAATGTGATAGGGGAGGTTATCTTTCATATTTATATGTGTTTAGTTGATTATTTTGAAAAGCATAATCAACTGAAGAACTTTACAAAAATCAGAGCTTCTTTATCTCGAATGAACTCACAAATTTAATTGTACAGAATGAAATGTTCTCAAGCTAAAGACGTCGCTACTTAGTGTTAAATTGAGTTAACAGTTCAGTGGGCGGTTTCCCCGTTACTTGCTAAAACATAGATCTCGTAAATGTCATGTCGTTGTCAGTGATTGAAATTTGAAATGCCATGTAAATAGTATGTGAATTCATAACTATGATGCTGGTCACGCTTTCCTTAATTCGCACTTTCTAATGTAGCTCACACTCTCGCGCCGAATACGCAACTGATTACTCTTCTCGTTTGCGTTGCTTAAGTTACTGTAAAGAAAAGAATATGCGCTGTAGTACGTTAATGTTGTGCACCTGTTTTGCTATTCCTATATCAATATAAGCTTTCATAAATGGAACGTTAGTTTCCATCTGTGGCTAATGAGCTTTCCTTTTTCCCTCCGCATAATGCGCTCGAATGTAACAATGTATTTCAAAGTGTAACAATAAACTCACGTTGTGAGTGTGGTTTTAACCATCAAGCAACTTGATATCTCCCACCAAGAAGTCCATTGCTGCACAAGCTCAACACAAAAATATTCTAATGACCAAGACAACCAATCGCAGGGCTTGCTCTGTTGTTGGCTAACCATCGAGAAAGTTAATGGAAGCTTCAAGATATACACGCATCTTATCGAGGATAAGTTTGGTGGCGACCATCCTTATGCTCGCAGGGTGTAACTCTGCTCTACTTGACCCGAAAGGTAGTATTGGCGTTCAGGAAAAGGAACTGATCATTACAGCGCTTTTACTGATGCTGATTGTCGTGATCCCTGTGATTCTAATGACAATCTATTTCGCTTATCGCTACCGAGAATCCAACACGGATGAAGAATACGCTCCGGATTGGTCGCACTCGACCAAGATCGAAGTGGTGGTGTGGACGATTCCAATCATCATCATCGCGATTCTGGCAACCATCACTTGGCGTTCTACTCACGAGTTAGAGCCATCCAAGCCCATCGCAAGTGACGTCAAACCCATCACCATTGAGGTGGTGTCACTCGACTGGAAATGGCTGTTCATCTACCCAGAAGAGAACATTGCGACAGTGAACTATGTGGCGTTTCCGAAAGATGTTCCGGTTCAGTTCAAACTGACCTCAGACAACATCATGAACGCGTTCTTTATCCCGCGTCTCGGTACTCAGATTTACGCGATGCCAGGTATGGTGACCAAGTTGAATCTGATTGCAAACCACACAGGGGATTATAAAGGCTTTGCTTCTAACTACAGCGGTAAGGGTTTCTCGCAAATGAAATTTACCGCAGCGGCAATGGAAGATCGCACTGCATTCCTGAATTGGGTACAGCAAGTGAAAGCCAGCCCTGATCGAATCGAAGACTGGGAGCAATTCCGTGCGCTTGCATCACCAACGGTGGCGGAGCCTGTGAAGATGTTCTCTAGTATTCCACCATTTTTGTTCACCGACGTCGTGACCCAGCATCCGGGTTCAATGAACTGTTTGCCGGAAAATCTAGGATAATCGCAATGTTTGGAAGATTAACACTTGAATCAATCCCTTATCACGAGCCGATTATTGTCGTCACTCTAGCGGTGATCGCGATCGTTGGTTTGGCTGTCGTTGCGGCGATAACCAAAGCGGGTAAGTGGCAATACTTATGGAATGAATGGTTTACTTCGGTAGACCACAAAAAACTAGGCTTTATGTACATCGCTGTGGCAATGGTGATGTTGGTTCGTGGCTTTGCTGATGCGGTCATGATGCGTAGCCAACAGCTGCTTTCTGCGGCAGGTGAGACCGGTTATCTACCACCACATCACTACGATCAAATCTTTACTGCCCATGGCGTAATCATGATTTTCTTCGTGGCAATGCCGTTGGTGATTGGTTTGATGAACATCATTGTACCGCTGCAAATTGGAGCGCGTGATGTGGCATTCCCTTACTTAAACAACCTGAGTTTCTGGTTGTTTGTTGTGGGTGTGATCCTAACCAATATGTCACTTGGCTTGGGTGAGTTTGGCCGTACTGGTTGGTTGGCGTATCCGCCACTGTCTGGTATCGAAGCAAGCCCCGGAGTTGGGGTGGATTATTGGATATGGGCACTGCAAATATCCGGTGTCGGCACCACGCTGACGGGCGTGAACTTCTTCGCAACCATCTTGCGCATGCGTACACCGTCTATGCCAATGATGAAGATGCCAGTGTTCACGTGGGCGTCCCTGTGTGCCAACATCCTAATCATCATTTCATTCCCAATCCTAACTGTAACGATCGCGCTACTAACACTGGATCGCTACATCGGTACGCACTTCTTCACCAATGATCTTGGCGGCAACGTAATGATGTACGTCAACCTGATTTGGGCATGGGGTCACCCAGAAGTGTACATCCTGATCTTGCCTATTTTTGGTGTGTTCTCTGAGGTAACGGCAACCTTCTCACGCAAGAAGCTGTTTGGTTACACCTCACTAGTATGGGCGACCATCGTAATTACGATTTTGGCGTTCGTCGTTTGGCTGCATCACTTCTTCACCATGGGCTCAGGTGCGAATGTGAATGCGTTCTTCGGCATCGCCACCATGATTATCTCTATCCCGACCGGGGTGAAGATCTTCAACTGGTTATTCACCATGTACAAAGGCCGAATCCGCTTTACCACTCCGATGATGTGGACGGTTGGCTTCCTAATTACCTTCTCTGTAGGTGGTATGACGGGCGTACTAATGGCAGTACCGGGCGCGGACTTTGTTCTGCACAACTCAGTGTTCCTGATTGCGCACTTCCATAACGTAATCATCGGTGGTGTGGTATTCGGTTGTTTCGCGGCAATCACATACTGGTTCCCGAAAGCGACAGGTTTCACCATGAACGAAACATGGGGAAAACGTGCATTCATTTGCTGGATTGTTGGCTTCTTAATGGCGTTCCTACCGCTTTATGCACTGGGCTTTATGGGCATGACGCGTCGTCTAAGCCAAGATCTTAACCCAGAGTACTTCCCACTGTTAGCAGTTGCTGCAGCGGGTACGGCAGTGATTGCGCTTGGCGTGGCTTGTCAGTTCATCCAAATTTACGTGAGTGTTCGTGACCGCGAGCAAAACCGCGACCTAACGGGTGACCCATGGGGCGGTCGTACCTTTGAGTGGGCGACGTCCTCACCACCGCCGTTCTACAACTTTGCACACCTACCAAAAGGTGATGTGCTAGACGCGTTCTGGTACCAAAAGCAGAGTGGTGAATTCGATCCAACCAAAGAAGTGGAATACGAACGCATTCACATGCCGAAGAACACACCAACAGGTATTTATGTTTCTGCATGGGCATTGGTATTTGGCTTCGCGATGATTTGGTACATCTGGTGGCTAGCAGCAGCAAGCTTTGTTGGCATCATCGTGACGTGTATCCAACACAGCTACAACGACGACGTGGATTACTACGTTGAAGTAGAAGAAATCAAAGCGATTGAGGCGGAGCGTCGGGCTCAACTTGAAGAAGCGAAGAAAAACGAAGTGACAGACAACGATAAGAAAGACGATCTGGAGGTGACCTATGCAAGCTAATGTTGCGGTTCACGACCACGATCATCACCATGATTCTGCAGGCATTAAGCTGTTTGGTTTCTGGATTTACCTAATGAGTGACTGTGTATTGTTTGCGACTTTGTTCGCGACTTACGCAGTACTAGAAAGCGGATCTATTGCGGGTCCAACCGGTAAAGACATTTTCGAACTACCGTTCGTGTTTGTAGAAACCATGTTGCTGCTGTTCAGCAGTATCACGTTTGGCTTCGGCATGATTGCGATGAAGCGCAAAGACGTTGCAGGTTTAAAACGTTGGTTAAAAGTGACCTTCTTACTTGGCGCTGGCTTTATCGGGATGGAAGTGTACGAGTTCCATCACCTGATTGTTGAAGGCTACGGTCCACAAGAAAGTGCATTCCTATCTGCGTTCTTCACTTTGGTTGGAACACACGGTCTGCACGTAACCTTTGGTTTGATCTGGCTAGCTGTGTGCTACCACCAACTGTCCACCAAAGGCTTGAACGATAACATGTCGATGCGATTCCAGTGCTTGAGCTTGTTCTGGCACTTCCTAGACATCGTTTGGATTTGTGTATTCACCATCGTTTACTTATTGGGGGTTATGTAATGGAACAACATCTAGATACAGGTGCCTCTGATTACGTAAAAGGCTTTATTGCGTCTCTGATCCTGACCGTGATTCCTTTCTACTGTGTGTGGGCGCAAGTGCTTCCAGATACCGCGACTTATGCCGTGTTATTTGGTTGTGCGATTGTGCAGATCTTTGTGCACTTTAAGTACTTCTTGCACATGGAAGTGAAAACGTCAGAAGGTCAGTGGAACGTGGTGTCACTGATGTTTACCGCCATTGTTGTGTTGATTCTGATCGCTGGCTCGATCTGGATCATCTACAACATGAACGTCAACATGAAGTTGTAGGCTAGGGTATGCTGAAAAGTTATTTGTCTATTACTAAACCGGGCATCATTTTCGGCAACCTGATTTCTGTTGCGGCGGGGTTCTTCCTCGCCGCAAAATCAGAACCCGCTAACTTTCTGTTGTTGCTAACAACGTTAGTTGGCGTCGGGCTTGTGATTGCATCAGGATGCGTGGTGAACAACATCTTCGACCGCGATATCGACCAAAAAATGAAGCGCACGCAAAACCGTGAATTGGTGATGGGAAACATCAACATCGACGCGGCATTTGTTTACGCTTTGGTATTGTTGTTGAATGGCACAGCGTTATTGTTCCAATTGGTGAATCCGCTCTCGGCTGTGGTTGTACTCTTGGGTTACGTGTTTTACGTCTTCTTCTACACCATGTGGTACAAGCGAAATTCAGTCTACGGCACCTTAGTCGGCAGCATTTCTGGCGCGGTTCCTCCGTTGGTGGGCTACCTTGCTGTGACGAACTACATCAGCTTAGAAGCGATTTTACTCTTCATCATGTTTTGTCTTTGGCAGATGCCGCACTCTTACGCGATTGCGATGTTCCGAATGCAAGATTACCGCGATGCAGGCATTCCTGTTCTTCCCGTTAAAGAGGGCATTACCAAAGCACATCAACATATGAAAGCGTATGTGGTGGCTTTTGGGGTGGTTGCTATTGGGTTGTTTATGTTGGGTGAAGCTGGTTACGAGTATTTAGCGGTCTCGGCAGCGGTGTGCTTTATGTGGACACGGGTGACATTCCAAAAAGTGAATTACAACAACTACATCCAATGGTCCAAAGCGGTGTTTAAGGTGTCGTTATTGGTCGTAATGAGCATCAGTGGCGTGCTTGGTTTAGAGTTGATTCCACTGCCGTTTATTCATTAAAGAGCGTATCTACGTGATTTGCTTTTTATGATAAACATATATATTGCATTTTTATTGAGCTAGTATCGAAAAAGTAATGCCTAAATTTTCTTACTAAGTACAGCCTAGTTAAATTGGTTACGTTTAACATGTTTGTTCATAAATGAGTTTTATCATATTTCGACTAGGCAATATAAAGTGCTATTAATAATAGAGAAGTCAGTAGGAAAAAATAGAGCTAACAAAAGTAGTGATGTAAGGAAAATCCAAGCCCTTCTAAATGTTTTCAATCGTAAAAAGGGTCTACCTATCATCAACATAACTGGAGTGTTTGACGAAAAAACATCAAAATCGCTGCTTGAATTTAAGAAATCCACCCAACATAAACAGCTATTAAATGAAAGTGTCATACTCAATGGGAATACTTTTAAAGCTCTTAAAGAAGTCTTAGCTACTACGTTTACGGTTAAGTCAATTAGTCCACCGAAAGAAGGAGCGTTAACTTGGAACTCGGAAGGTAATGAGGGAGGTAGGTTTCATAGTAGAAAACTACATGTACCAAGTGAAAACTCAGGGCTTACACTAGGAAGAGGTTATGATTTGAAGCTCAAATCAATCACAACAATTCGTCGTGACCTTGCATTTTCTGGGGTCAATCAAGAGAGAATCACAATACTACTCAAAGCTAGAGGTTTAAAAGGCGCTCAAGCGCGAAGCTTCATAATCGATAATGATTTATTAGATTTTGAGCTAACAACCGATGCTCAAATTAAGCTATTTAAAATTAGTTATGATTATGAAAAATCAGAAGTCATTAGAATTTGTAAAAAGTTAGATGTAGTTAATCGCTACGGAGTCACAGATTGGGATAATTTAGATGAGAAAATAAAAGAAGTTCTTGTTGATTTAAAATTTAGAGGTGATTACAGTCCTTTAACGAGAGTATTAATTCAGCCTATTGTGGTAAGGAATGATATTAAAGCATTCAAAGAAGTTATGAGTAACCGTGCTAATTGGCAGAGTGTGCCTCAAGATAGATTTGAGGCTAGAGCTAAGTTCCTACAATAGCCTTAAGGTGATTCATATGACTAATTTGAAAAGTATCTTGATGTGCATCGTTTTTTTGATTCCTTATAGTGTTTACGCTGTACTCCCTGCATCTTTAAGTTCTGTAAGTAGCTATCGAGTAAATGAGCAGTTAGTGAGGATTGCGATTCACAATATGGAAGTAAATCCCTTAATTGAGATAGATACCATTGATACACCCAGTTATACGCTTAATGACTCCAAGAAGATAAACTCGATTCTATTAGATAAAGAGGTTTTAGCTTTTACTGACTCTGCAGGCGTTTTTGTCGAAGATTACGGAAAACGAGGCACTAAGCTGTTTTTTTTATTGGATTATTTTTATTTGCAAAGTGGGAGTGTCCTTGTCGACTGTGAAGTCTCATTCAACAAAGGGAAAATCATGCAACCAGAATGCTCAGTAAAAGAACACGAAGAGGTAGAATAGAGTTTGTTCGCTTACCTATTTATCTCACCAAACCTTAATCCAGATTAAAGTTTTGCCGCAGTTTCGGCGGTAAGGTTCGCGTCGCTCATCGCACTGAACAGAAATTCAGAGAAGGAACAGCCATGCTTTGTGTATCGCTGTTCCTTTTTCGTTCCTGCTCGGTAGTGATGTATCTAAAAAGACAGATTTTAAGAGGACTGGACTTGAGCATTTTGTTTTCAGAAGCCCGCATTGGCAACATGACACTAAAGAACCGCTTTGTACGTAGTGCAACGTGGGAAAATATGGCGACAGAAGACGGTCACATGACCGAGAAGTTGTACGACATTTATGAAGAACTTGCCAAAGGTGAAGTGGGGCTGATCGTTACTGGCTACGCAAACATCGTAGAAGAAGAGAAGCCGAACGCAGGCATGATGGGGATCTACAACGACTCTTTCATCGATGAATATAAAAAGCTGACTGACCTTGTCCACGAACATGACTCTAAGATCGTTATGCAGATCGCTTACGGTGGCACAAAAACGACCTTCAACGTTGGCGAGCGTGTGATTTTTGCTCCAAGTGAAGTGCCAGAGCGCGGCACCAAAACTGAAGGCAAAGCGATGACTCAAGATGAGATCGACTACATCGTTAAAGCATTTGCGCTAGCGAGCAAGCGTGCACAAGATTCTGGCTTTGATGGTGTAGAAATCCACGCGGCGCACACATACTTGATTAACCAGTTCTTAAGCCCATACTACAACCGTCGTGAAGACCAATACGGCGGCAGCCTTGAGAACCGTATGCGTTTCCTTATGGAGATCTATGCCGAAACACGTAAGCTAGTTGGTGATGACTTCCCAATTCTAGTGAAGCTGACAGCCACAGAGTTCTTCGATGGCGGTTTGACGTTCGATGAAACGCGCATTGTTTGTAAGAAGCTAGAAGAAGTGGGCGTGGATGCGATCATCGTATCGGGTAACATTCACGGCAACGCAAGTACCATGGTAGGTGATTCGTTCGACGGTTACACGCTACAAGAAGAAGGCTACTTCCATGAATACGGTCAAGTGATCAGCCAAGATGTGAACGTACCGGTAATTACCGTAGGTGGCTTAAACGACTTCTGCGCGATTGAAAACTTGGCTGAAAATACCAAGATTCAGTTCTTCGCGCTTTCTCGCCCGTTATTGGCAGAGCCACAATTGATCAAGCGCTGGAAAGACGGTAACCGCGCCGAAGTGGACTGCGAACGTTGCTCTAAGTGTCGCACCAAGCGTGGCAACTTCTGCGTGGTTTACAAGCGCAGAAAGTAACGTGTTTTGACGCATGAAATTTTAAAAAGCCCCTGATGATTAACGTGTCAGGGGATTTTTTATGCTTACGCAGTTTCGACTTCTTCTTGGTAGTTCAAGTAATGAATGCACAAATCATGAAACGCTTTTGCCTGAGGGGAGATGGTTCTATCCGTCAGAGTAAAGATGCCAACTTGTCTTTCTAAAGGTGGATCGATAAGTGGAATCCAAACCAGTCGAGTTTCGTTGGTCGGGAACGCTAATTTGGGCAAGGTGGTGACACCAATACCAAGCTCAAGAACTGAGAATAAAGACGTGATGTTTTCAACAGAATACAAAGCTTGTTCACTTAGTGCGCGCGCAGGCGTGGGATCGAGTAGGGTGCAAGTTCCGTTTCGAATAAAAGGTTGTTCTAACAGCGTTTGCCACTCGATTCCTTCTGGATGCTGAGCGATAGGGTTATCCTTCAAACACACCACGCCAATGGGGTCAGAGATTAATGGGGTAAACTCGATGCCGCCTTCGTCTAAATGTGATGGGTTACCTAACGCTAAATCGACTTCGCCTGATAACAAACGGGCTTCGACGCCAGCGGCGTTATCATCAATCAAGCTGACTTCAACGTTTGGGTACTGCTCGCAAAACGCGCCTAGAACACTTGGAATCAATTTAGCCGCAACGGAGGGAACGCTAGCGATGCGTACCCGACCTTGTTGGCCCGCGGCGGCGGCTTTCAAGTCATTATCCAATGCACTGTAGATGTTGAGAAATTGAATAATTTTAGGTAAACAGATTTCACCGAAGGGAGTGAGCTTGGATTTGTTGCCCGTTTCAAACAGCGTTTGCCCTAGGTTTTTTTCCAGTTCTTTGATCGACGTTGACAGCGCCGCTTGCGAGCGGTTCGCTCTATGTGATGCCGCTCGAAAACCACCTTCCTCGACCACCATCACAAAATGCTTTAATTGTTGAAGCTTGATACTCATGGCGAAACCTCTGCAATCCCTTTATTTACCTTAGTCTTAATAAGGTGATAGATTTTTCTTATCAAATGTAAAAAATTTACCGTTCGATTTATCGCCTGTCAATGTGCAGTATTTAACTATCTTGAAACAAGGTTGTTACAAAGGTTGAAAGGCACGTGAATACTTTTACGAAAAAATACCCAGTCAAAACCGCATTGTTTGCTTCTAAAGCACCACTCGAGTGGGCCATCGTTAACAATGGCACCTTATACACGGCACAAATTCCGATTGATGATACAGGTGCTGTTGTAGAGGGTGGTATCGAAGCGCAAACACGCCAAACCTTCAATAACCTCGTCCATACTTTAGAGTGCGCGGGTGAATCGTTAGACTCCGTTTTACAAGTACTGATTTACGTGACTGATCGTGAATATCTCAAAACGGTTAACCAAGTGTACGCGGAGTATTTTGAGGCGCCTTTTCCAAACCGTGCCGCGATGGTGGTAGCAGGATTAGCTCGCGAAGAAATGTTGGTGGAATTTGTGGTGTACGCATCGGCGAGCCAGCCCGAGTAAATTATAAAAGCACAGAGCCAATACTTAGTTGGTTTTGTAAGTCAGATTAATGAACTGGTGGAAGACCACTGGACGTCAGGAAGAACAAGGACAGAACAATGACTTTTATCAATAATGTTCAAGCAGAAAAATCCCTCTATATTGCAGGCGAATGGCAATCGGGCGTTGATACGATTGCCAACATTAACCCTTCAGACATCAGTGAAAATTTAGGTCACTTTGCACAGGCGAGTGGAGCGCAAGTAGAGCAAGCTATTCAAGCCGCCAAAGTTGCGCAGCCAGAGTGGGAAAAAACGCCAATTGAGCGTAAACAAGCGGTATTGCAAGCAATCGGTGATGAGTTGATTGCCCGTTGTGATGAACTTGGTACGTTGCTTTCTCGTGAAGAAGGTAAGCCTTTGCAGAAGGTCGCGGTGAGATCTACCGTGCTGGTCAATTCTTCCAATATTTTGCGGCTGAAGTGCTGCGTCAAATTGGCGATAACGCGGCTTCCGTCCGTCCAGGCGTTTCCGTTGAGGTAACTCGCGAAGCCGTTGGCGTTATCGCCATTATCTCTCCTTGGAATTTCCCAACCGCTACGGCTGCATGGAAAATCGCGCCAGCGCTTGCTTTCGGCAACAGCGTCATTTGGAAGCCTGCGAACTTAACGCCAGCAAGTGCGGTTGCACTGACTGAGATTATCCATCGTCAAGGCTTACCTGCAGGCACATTCAACCTTGTGTTGGGCAGTGGCTCGCAAGTAGGTAACACGCTTATCAACTCGAAAGACGTAAATGGTGTGAGCTTTACTGGCTCTGTTGATACCGGACGTAAAGTAGCGGCAGCAACGGCACCGAATTTTGTCCGCTGTCAGTTAGAAATGGGCAGCAAGAACGCACTTGTGGTTGCCGACGATGCAGACATTCAAATCGCAGTTGAAGCAACCATTGCAGGCTCTTTCTCTGGTGCAGGTCAGAAGTGTACCGCGTCATCTCGTCTTGTCGTCATGGATGGCATTCACGATGCCTACGTTGAAGCACTGATCAAACGAATGAGTGAGCTTAAAGTCGGTCACGCTTTAGAAGACGGTGTGTTCATGGGACCCGTTGTGGATGGAAACCAATTGAATGCCAACTTCGAATGGATTGAGAAAGCACGCCAAAGTGGTGCGGAGTTAGCGTTCGGTGGCGAGCGCTTGAACTTAGCACATGATGGTTTCTACATGTCGCCAACCCTTTTCCTCAATACGCAAAACAGTTGGGAAGTGAACCAAGAAGAAGTGTTCGCGCCAATGGCAAGTGTGATTCGAGTCTCTGATTTGGATGAAGCTATTGCAGTAGCGAACGATACTCGCTTTGGTTTGACGGGCGGCATCATCACACAAAGCCTTCGTAACAGCGCCATCTTCAAACAGCAGGTACAAACTGGCTGTGTGATGGTCAACCTACCAACCGCAGGAACGGATTACCACGTGCCGTTTGGTGGTCGTAAAGAGTCGAGCTTTGGTCCACGCGAGCAAGGTCAATACGCAAAAGAGTTCTACACCGTGGTGAAAACCGCTTATCAACGTCCTTACTAAATGAAATAGGGCAGCCGAGCATTCCGCTGCCTAACCTTAAAGGCTCATTAACGTTTAAGGAGTGGTTATGTACCAACAACGGATTGTGATTGACGGATTGCAGTACTGCAATTGGGATCGAGAATACTTCCAAACGCTGAAGGCGAGCGGCATTACGGCTGTACATGCAACGATCGTTTATCACGAAAACGCACGAGAAACCTTAACTCGCTTTGCCGAATGGAACCTGAGATTCGAACAAAATGCAGACCTGATTATGCCTATTTACTCGATGGCTGACGTCGAGAAAGCAAAGGTAGAGGGTAAGGTTGGCGTCTTTTTTGGTGCGCAGAATTGCTCCCCAATTGACGATGAAATCGGCTTAATAGAAGTCATGCGTCGCCAAGGTTTGCTGATTATGCAGTTGACCTATAACAACCAAAGCTTGCTGGCGACAGGATGTTATGAGCAGAACGACTCTGGTGTCACGCGTTTTGGTAAACAAGCCATCGAAGAGATGAATCGTGTCGGTATGATCATCGACATGTCCCACAGTGCAGAGCGCTCAACGTTGGAAGCGATAGACCTTTCTTCTCGCCCAATTTGTATCAGCCACGCGAATCCAACCTTTGCTCACGACGCGCTGCGCAACAAATCGAATACCGTCATCAAAGCACTCACCGAACGAGGTGGTTTGATTGGCTTTAGTTTGTACCCATTCCACTTACCAAATGGTAGCCAGTGCACACTTGAAGATTTCTGCCAAATGGTCGCGAAAACTGCTGACCTGTTCGGTGTGGATCATTTAGGTATCGGCAGTGATCTTTGTTTAAACCAACCACAGCAAGTGCTTGAGTGGATGCGCAACGGTCGTTGGTCGAAAGCTATGGATTATGGCGAAGGCTCAGCAAACAACTCTGGTTGGCCAGATGCGTTGCCATGGTTCAGCGGCAGCAAAGGCATGGAAAACATTTACAACGGCTTAATGCGCCACGGATTTACTGAATCCGAGGCAGAAAAAATTCTGGGTGAAAACTGGTTCAACTTCCTCACAGAAGGTCTGGAGGCAAGAGAGAGCTAACCCAACTAAACAAGGAATAGCCCGTTAAAAAACAATAATAGGCGGGTGTGAAAGTCACTGTTTGTAGCCGTTCAATGGCAGCTGCAATGAACCTCTGGAGTCAGAGTATGTCTGATTTAACCAATAGCGTGAAAGCTTCAACGATGAGCGTGCCATCAAAGAAGTCTCAAGCAAATCACAACGACACAACAGCAAAAGAAAACTCACCTGATAAGTTGGGGCTTAGTAATCCCGCACTTTGGTATAGCGGCGGCTTTATTGCCCTGTTCGTTGCCATCGCACTGTATGATGGAGAACTCCTTTCAACACTGGTTAATACTGGATTCGCGTGGTCGGTAAAAGTCTTCGGTCCATATTGGCAATTACTGCTTCTTCTCACTTTTCTTATTGGTCTTGGTTTGGCAGCAGGGCGAACAGGCAAGGTGATGTTAGGTGGAACGACCAAGCCTGAAATGGACGGCTTCCGCTGGATGGCAATCATCTTTTGTACCTTACTAGCGGGTGGTGGTGTCTTTTGGGCAGCTGCAGAGCCAATTGCGCATTACGTGAGTCCGCCGCCATTGTATGGCCCACAAGAAAATCCACAGCAAGGTGCGGTGAATGCCTTATCACAGTCTTTCATGCACTGGGGATTCTTAGCGTGGGCAATTGTTGGCAGCTTGACGTCTATCGTGGTGATGCACCTTCACTACGATAAAGGCTTGCCGCTTAAACCTCGTATCTTACTTTACCCAATATTGGGTGAACGCGCACTGAAAGGCCAAACAGGTGCTTTGATTGATGCGTGCTGCATCATTGCTGTAGCGGCAGGGACGATTGGTCCAATCGGCTTCTTAGGTTTGCAGGTTAGCTACGCGTTAAATGTGCTATTTGATATCCCAGATGGCTTTACCACGCAATTGATCATCATTTTGTTTGCCATCGTACTTTACACCGTTTCAGCATTAAGTGGTCTGAATCGTGGTATGCAAATGCTTAGCCGATACAACGTAATATTGGCAATGGCGTTGATGGTTTACATCCTGATATTCGGTCCGACAGATTTCATCTTTAATGCTTATATTCAAGGTGTAGGTAGTATGTTGGACAACTTTATCCCAATGGCGACCTACCGTGGTGATGAAGGTTGGTTGAGCTGGTGGACAGTGTTCTTCTGGGGATGGTTCTTAGGCTATGGGCCAATGATGGCGATCTTTATCGCACGCATTTCCCGCGGTCGAAGTATTCGTCAATTGATTACGACCATCAGTATCATCGCGCCGCTTACGACGTGTTTCTGGTTCACCATTGTCGGTGGCTCTGGCCTAGCGTTTGAGATCGCAAACCCTGGTAGTGTCAGTGCCGCGTTTGAAGGCTTTAACTTACCTGGGGCATTGCTTGCGGTAACACAACAACTGCCAATGCCGATGCTGATTTCTATCTTGTTCTTGATTCTTACCACCATCTTTATCGTAACGACGGGTGACTCGATGACATATACCATCAGCGTCGTCATCAGTGGGGAAACGGAACCGAATGCCATCATTCGTACTTTCTGGGGTGTGGCGATGGGTGTGACCGCATTGATTTTGATTTCGCTGGGGTCTGGCGGTATCTCTGCCTTGCAATCTTTCATTGTCATTACGGCAGTTCCTGTGTCGCTTATTTTGCTGCCATCACTTTGGAACGCGCCACAAATTGCTATCAAGATGGCAAAAGAACAAGGGTTATAAGTCGCTAAAAAGCGATAACCCATAACTGATAAACAATAACGTGGAGCTTGTGCGGGTGATTCCTCCTGCATCCGCATAAGTCTATATTCTTACAATAAAAAATAGGTGGTGAGCAAAATGGATGCACATCGTTCTACTTACACTGAAACAACACTACGCGACGCTGCTATTGTCATGGCGCCAGAAAGGCTAGGGGCTATGCACCAAAACCGAATTAGCTTTGTACGAAGCCTGATTCGTAAAATGGCGAGCCAAGAGTGGCAAGTCAACAAGCATGAATGGCAACTTTGCCCTAGAGGGTTTGGCCATGTGATCTACAAACTGGCGACGCCAGAATACGTTTATCATTTGGTTGTCTTCTGCGATGAAATTGCCGATGAAGAGCGTAATGACCGAGTCATTGCAGAGAAATGGGACGTGACATTCGCGTTAGTGAAAGGCGACGTAAATGTCGAACTTTTAGAGCAGTTAAGAGCTAATGTTCCTTTGCAGGAAGCCGGGCGAAATCCAAATAATGTACTAGTTTTAGCGCGAGCGAATAAGAGCGTACGCGTGTTTGAACATATTGTTGCGGCGTTATCTAAAGGCCAACAACCCGAGCCGAAAGAACTGGCGGAAGTAGGGTACATCCTACGTACGACCGCGGTGTATGGAAATGGTAAGTTTGGTATTGCAGATTTCAAGTTGCTTGAGAACAATCCCGATTTCAATCAGTCGTTCAGTGCGCAAATGTGTGCAGTGTATCTATTGCGTGAGTTCAGCCTAGATTGGGTTCATTACTTAGCGCAACAACAGGGTGGCGATAATGCCATCGCACTACATCGTGGGTTACAACGCTATCTTGGTGTGGGGAACGCAACAGGACTGGGCATGGCACCATACCTTATTAACCATCCTTGTATCGTTGACCAATGGATGACGTCGCGCGAACGTGCCATTGCTCAAGTGTTTGCGATGCCTTGCGAGACTCAGCAAGAATCGCCACTAAACGCGTTATTGGCAAAAGCGCAGCGCCACTTAGAGCAAGTGATTACCATCAATCAACATCAAGACCAATTGAATTATAAAGCGATAGAAGACATTAAAGCGTTACAAATTAATCTAAATGCTTTGATTTCGAATCACATCAATTGGGGAGGCTTGATCGAACAAACGACAACAATGAGTTTGGAAGCCCAAGAAATCCTAACATCATGTTTGATCGAGCTGTACCCGTCTTTGGTGGATGAATTTGAGAACCAAATGAATACCGATGAATCTTTGTCGATTCCGGGTGGGAAGTGTGTTCAAGATGTTCTTCAGGTGCTAGAAAGCAAATATCGTTGGTCTATTGATGCCGATTACACACTGTCAGAAAATAACTATTGGTTTTGGTATCGTTCACAAGATAAAGAAGAGCCGCGAATGGGAGTTCGAGGTGAGGAGATTGGTGAAGAGCGAGAGCTGCCACTGGATATAGGTCGACAAGTTAGTCGCTACTACCATGCATTGTTGAAATGTCTGCCTGAAACATCACTTGCGGAATTCTTATTGCAAAATCCGCAATACCGAGCGATTACACGACGAGTATGGACCCTTGGTAACCGTGAAATGGGCGACATCCAAATGAATGTGCTGCGAGAAGATGCGCTGCCAATGCATTTGCTACGCTGCAAGCTAGCTGTGTTTGGCGCGACCAAGTTTGACCCGCGTTCAGACCGATGGGTGCGCGTAACCTTCTTCCAAGGCGCGCCGCTCTTGGATGAGGTTCGTGACCCAGCTTATAACGATACATGGATCTTTCCCATCATGCCCGAGCGTGAAGAAATCGCGCAAGGTGACAATCAAAAAATCAGTGGAGGTTTTGCATTATGATCGTCTCGCATAACGAGCTGGTAGCAGCAGTAAACAAAGCCTTTCTTGGTATGCGTCGCCATTGTGGTGAAGCCGATGTGATTGCCAATATGGTTGCCGATTTACAGATGGTTGGTTTGAATGGTGTTCGTCACTTTAACAACGCGAGTTTATTCCTTAATTTGGACTCCGATTGTGCAGTGACTATTACAGGAAATACGGATTCAAGCATCGAAATCGAATTGCATAATGGTAGCGTCGCATGTCATCTGCCTGCAGTGTTGGACTTTGCACTTGAGAAAATGATTAACACGAAATCGGTCACCATTACACTCAAACAATGTCACAATCGATGGTTAGCATACAGTGAGCTCGCAAGGCTTTCAGCAAAGGGGATTGCCTGTCGTGCTCAATGGGTAAACGGGACTAGCCCAAAACGCACCTTGTATGTACTTAACCGAGGGCATATTGCACCAGAGGTTTTTTTCTCTGACCAAGTGGAAGATCACAGTACGGATTACCACAGCATGACAATTGAGCTCTCCGTCAATGATTTTGATATCGAAGTAAGCTCACAAGGGTACTCCATCCACATAGAAGGGGAAGAACTGAGCCGTGCACAAAAGCAATCTTGGGACGAGGGTATTGCTGTCGAAGATGCCGAGTGGGAGACGTTAAAGCAAACTGCTACGGTTTTCCTTGTCGAGAACAGTGAACGTTCTATTCAAGGTGCAGGCGAATTAGTTTGATATTGATGCATTAACGAATAAAAATGTGAGGTTACCCAAGGGTAGCCTTTTTTATTTTCTTAACGTTGCTCTCTTCCTTAGGTAACTCCACCGTTGTTAATATTATTAAATATAACGAACTTGGGTGGTTATATTTATATCCACTTTGTTTGATTTTGTACTATCAATAAACAGAGTCTTTGTTTTTAATGGTTTTAATAAATCTATCCTTTTACCTCTTGTTTAAAACCTGTTTGTTATTATCTTATTTGTAATTTATCTATTCAGAGTTATTGTTTTTATATTCTCTATGTTGACTACTTTCGACTAATGACCTTTATTTTAATGTGGATTATAGTGGTTGGTATCTACTTTAGTATTACTTAGTCATTTAAATTAAACAGTCTTTAGTGCGATTATAATCATAATCTCAGTGGTGGCTTTTAATTGGGATGGCATTCATTCTGAATTTAAGAGCGATATTTGATTATTGGTTTTTGTATTTGAAATTATAAAGTCAATTATGCTAACTTCACCGCTTGGTTCAGTATTGCCCCCCTTATGTATTTCTAATCATTTAGTGTTAGTAGTATGCATTATTCATAATTGGATAAAACAAACAATATTTTTAAACAAAAATATCTAGTGATAAAAATAATATTCCATCATTTTATAAATGAGATCTTCTTTCCTAAAAAAAGACCTTGTCATAAAATTGTAATTTTTATTTTTACCAGTTGCATGAATTTATTTAATTGATGTATCACAACTATTTTATTGATTTTAATTATCGACTTCGGTGTGTTTTTTTCTGATAGATTCGACTCGAATACATCAAGGAGATAGATAAATGAAAATCAAGAAACGTCTGATAGCTATCGCTGTTGCAGGTGTAATGACGATGTCAGTACATGCAGGTGAATCAGTCACACTAAATAAGCCAGTGAACTTTACCAACTTCTCTGGGCTTAATTCGCAATTAGGTGTTAATAATGCATCTAGCTTTAAACAGGTTAAGAGCATTCACCTAAAAAAACGCGGTGTTTACAAGGTAAAGATTCAACAAAATGTTTGGGGCATTCCCGTATGGGGGCATTCGCTTAATGCGACTCAAAGTTTTAAAGGCGGTGCTTTAAAGGCCGTACAAGGCGATTATTTACGTGTGAACGATTTAGACCGAAGCTTTGTAAAGCCTAAATTGAACCGAGCAGAAGCGTTAAAAGTTGCGTCAAAGAACCTTGAGAATAAAGGTATCGCAGGCAAGTTTCTAAGAGATGTCGAAGATGATTTATTCATTTATCAAGATGGTAAAAAAACGCGATTGGTTTACGTAGTTTCCTACTTGCTAGCAAACAGCCTTCAACCTTCTCGCCCATTTACCATGTTAGATGCGCACAGCGGCGAAGTTATTGATCGTTGGGAAGGGATTGCTCATGCGCAAATCGGTACAGGTCCTGGTGGTAACGAAAAAACAGGCATGTATGAGTATGGCACCGACTATCATTACCTCGACGTACAAGAAGATGGCACCAACTGTGTAATGGAATCGGAGAACGTTGTCACGGTTAACCTAAATGGTGCAACTGAAGGTTCTACACCATACAGTTATGAGTGTCCTCGCAATGAATTTCAAGAAATTAACGGTGCTTACTCTCCACTGAACGATGCTCATTACTTTGGTAATATCGTATTCGACATGTACAAAAACTGGTTCGATACTGCGCCACTTACTTTTAAACTGATGATGCGTGTTCACTATGGAACGGGTTACGAAAACGCGTTCTGGGATGGCCAAGCAATGACGTTTGGTGACGGTGAGAGTTACTTCTACCCATTGGTCAGCCTTGATGTTTCAGCTCATGAAGTGAGCCACGGCTTTACCGAGCAAAACTCGGGGCTGGTTTATGCCAATCAATCTGGCGGTATGAATGAAGCCTTTTCAGATATGGCTGGCGAAGCTGCCGAGTTTTACATGAAGGGCGAGAATGACTGGATGGTCGGCAAAGACATCTTTAAAGAGGATGGGGCATTGCGTTACATGGATGATCCTTCACGAGATGGCTCTTCCATCAACCATGCACAAGACTACTATGATGGTTTGAATGTGCATTACAGCTCGGGTGTTTTCAACAAAGCCTTCTACCACTTAGCAACGACATCGGGTTGGGATACCAAAAAGGCGTTTGAATTGTTTGTGCTCGCGAACCAAATCTACTGGTCACAAGATAGTGACTTTTGGCAAGGCGCATGTGGCGTCAAGAACGCAGCAAACGACTTAGGGTATGACTCCTCTGCGGTTATGGATGCATTCGGCATTGTCGGTGTTGAGCCATGTGCTGAGCCGCCACTGCCGCCAGAGCCAGAATATCAGCGTCTTGAAAACGGTCAATCAGTGACCGTAGATGGCGCAACTGGGTCGAAAACCTATTTTGATATCGAAGTGCCGGAAGGCAAACCTCAACTTACGATCAATCTAACGGTGCCAAACGGTGACCCAGACATTTACGTTGGTTTAGATTATGCACCAAGCCCGAATGAAAACATTTGTTCTAGCTTGTCTGTTAGTGATGAAGTTTGTGTGATTGAGAACCCAGAGCAAGGTCGCTATACCGTGAACGTATTTGGTTACGCTGAGTATGACGGTGCAGAGCTAACGGCAACGTACGACGATAGCAGTGCAAACCTTCCTCCAGTAGCCTCGTTTGATCAGTCTGTCTCTGGCAAAACGGTGACACTTCATAGCACCAGTAGCGATAGCGACGGCAGCATCGTTTCTTACCAATGGAACCTAGGTGATGGTAGTGCGCAAACCGGCGAAGTGGTGACGCACACTTATGCGGCAGCAGGTGATTATGCGGTGACGTTAACCGTAACGGACGATGCAGGCAGTGCCACATCAACCACACAAACGGTGACAATTGAAGAAGGTCAAACAGATGCGTTCCCGCTGAAACTCAACTTCGGTAACAAGTTCCCGAATGGTAAGGCTCGTGTGAAGCTGTCTTGGAAGTATGACACTAACGATTACTTCATTGTTAAACGTAATGGCAAGAACGTAGGTGCAACAGACTTTAAGTCTTACGTCGACCAGTTTGAACATAACGGCACTATCGACGTGGAATACCAAGTGTGTACTTCGGGCAACGTATGTTCTGAAACCAAGCGTTACCGATTCATCAAACCAAACAAATAACAACGCAATAGCAAAGGGCTCCAGACGGAGCCCTTTTTTCGTCAGTAAGGTTAGTAAAGGAAAATACCAACATGAAAAAGAGTCTTTTAGCATCGGCATTGTTGAGCTGTACGTTGAACAGTAGCGTCGTTGCCAACGAATTGACCGATCAAGGCCAAATTTGGATCACCACCGATGCGGATGCGGTGCACCTTATTACCAAACACGGAGCGACGGTTTATTCTGACTTCTTTGGTGCTCGTCCCGCCGTGGTCGCAAAAATATCGCCAGATCAATTAGCGACGCTATCCAGTCACATGCATCATGAAAAGCATCGCTGCGGTGGTTATATGGTGCACCCAGACAAAGCCAGTGCATTGAAAGCTGCAACCATGCCAACCACATTGAAGGCGTTTAACAAACCGATGATCAGCCATCATGACACGGTTGAAGCTCTCATCAATCAAGTGGAGCCGACGAACTTGGTGAAGACCATAGAAGGCATGACGTCATTTACCAATCGTTTTTATACCACCGCTACGGGTGTTGAAGCCTCTGATTGGTTACTGGCGCGTTGGAACCAAGAAATAGAAGGAGTCTCTTATGCTTCTGCGGAACAAATTTCCCATCGCGGCTACCCACAAAAATCTGTCGAAGTGACGTTGCTGGGTGCGAAATATCCCGAAGAAATTGTTGTCGTGGGTGGGCATCTCGACTCAACAGCTGGCGCATGGACAGAAGAGGGAACCATATCTCCGGGCGCTGATGACGATGCTTCTGGTATTGCAACGGTGACTGAGTCACTTCGCTTAATGATTGCCAGCGGTATCCAGCCAGACAGAACCATCAAATTCTATGGTTATGCAGCGGAAGAAGTTGGACTGAGAGGCTCACAAGACATCGTTGAAATGCTGAAAAACGAAAAAGCCAACGTGCTATCCGTGTTGCAATTAGACATGACCAATTACAGCGGTTCTGCGCATGATATTACGTTCATCACCGATTATACCGATAGCAACTTGACGGCATTTTTGTCTGAGTTGATTGATGTGTACACGCCTGAAATCACCTACCAGTTTGATCGCTGTGGCTATGCATGTTCTGACCATGCCTCTTGGCACAATGCTGGCTATCCGGCGGCCATGCCATTCGAAAGTTTGTTTGAAGACTACAACCCGAATATTCATACCCAATTTGATACGTTGGAAAATTCAGACCCGACCGCCTCGCATGCCAGTAACTTTGCCAAGCTTGCTATCGCCTATTTGATTGAATCAAGCATGGACAGCACGACTGGCGTGACCCCCTTGCAAGATGGTGAACCTGTTGAGAATTTACGCGCAGGCTATGGAGAGGAACAGTTCTTTAGTTTTGAAACTCAAGAGGAGGGGAAGGTGACCATTTCCTTATCTGGGCCAAGAAGTGGCGATGCGGATCTCTTTGTGAAATACAATGATCAAGTGTCAGTCAGTAACTTTGATTGTCGTCCATTTCAAAATGGGAGCAATGAACAGTGTGTTCTAAATAAACCGGCAGGGACGTTCAGTATTATGGTGCGAGGTTATCGTAATTTCGACCAAACCAGCCTTGTCGCGAGGTTTGAGAAAACAACCAACTGATCGTAAAGAGCACTTCTCATCAAACTCTAAATGCCGCATGACACAGTGCGGCATTTTTGTTTATTCGTTACGAGGGAAATGCTTCGCGCTTTAATTCTTGACTACGCTTTGTAGACGATCGTGAGTTGAATAGGAGAACCCCATGAGCACCTTGCAAATCGATATTGAAGAGAACAAACGCAATGCCATTGCTTTCTATGAGATGGCATATCGAGGAAACCCAAGAAAAGCGGTCGAGCTTTACGTAGGGGACGAGTATATTCAGCACAACCCGTTAGTGGGTAATGGTCCTGATCCTTTTATCGCCTACTTCGAGAGAATGCAGGAAGAGTACCCAGAAAAAGACATTGCATTTGTTCGCGCAATCGCAGAGGGCAATTTAGTAGCGCTGCATACGCACCAAACGTGGCCTGATGACGTGGAATACGTAACGATGGATTTCTTCCGCTTTGATTTAAACGGCAAGATTGTCGAACACTGGGATGCCTTGCAAGAAATCTCGAAAGAGTCAGCAAACGGGAATACCATGTACTAAGTTAACGTGCTTTGCCATGCAATTTAGCAATGTAGTAATGTGACAATGGAAGCAAGGCAAAGCACTATAAACCGCGTAAAGCTTGTTAGATCTGGTTGTCTAACCACTCACGTGTCACCGTGTCTAACTCTCGTCCTTCACGACTGATTTTGTAATCCAACTCCGCAATGATATCGTTTGAGAAACGTAGCGCGTCCAGTCTGCTCAACTCATCTTGAGTAAATTTATCTGATTTGTCTTGGCGCAATAGCAATACGGCTTTATCGACAATACCTAGCAAACCCTTTGGTTCTGTGATTTCTCGAATTGCGTACTTATAGTGAAGAAATTGAGGCTTCCAAAGTGGCACGACAACCCATTGTTTGTTCTCTACCGCCTTCTCAAATGCAGTAAAGCAATCTTCTTCCGTCCCCGTATGGAAACGGTAACCTGCTTCGGTCAGTGCGTATTCGTCCATCATCTTAATCGAAAAGCGCGTAATGCCTGCGCCAGGGTTGATGCCTTGAATATCCGATTTCATCTTCGCCACGACTTCTGGTTTCGTCAGGTCGCTTACTTCTGATACCAGTTCTTCAGGCACGTAATCTGGCACACCCCAAAGCGCGTAAGGCTCGTAGTGTAAGCCCAGTTCTAGCAAGGGTTGTACTTCCTCTACCGACGCTTTGTAAATGCCGTGACTTGATGGTAACCAAGCCGAAGAAAGCATATCGATTTCACCGGTTTTGAGTTTTGAAAAGTTCTCTTCATGGGGAGAGTAAACGCGCTCAACCTCAAAGCCCATATCATTGAGTACATGGCTAACAAGAGAAGCGGTAACGCGGTGGAAAGAAAGGTTAGTGACACCAAGTTTTATTGTTTTTGACGCGTGAGTACCAGTCATACTGAAATCCTTATTAAGGAGCAATGCGAAGGGGAGTCATGCACTGCTTTGTGACGGAAATAGTAGGCTTGCGGTGAAGAAGGATAAACAGCGCTGTCTTTGAGTCACTGTCAAAAATGATTTGATAATGACTGTTGGTAGGACAGGAAGAAGGATTAAAAAACTATTATCAATACAGCAAAAACAGCCCTTCATAACCTCCAATCTCTATTTGCGATACATACTCGCCAATGTTGCCGTTTCTATCTATTGGTCTCATCGGCTCGTCTAACGTGATGGTGATTTTAGGCGCAGAGAAATAGTCCACGCTCTTGCCGAAAAAGTCGGTGCGGTACAACACTCTGCCTTTGCTGAACTCACGAGCTAACACCATTTCTGTTGGGCCTTGAGGGACTACATTGGTTTCTGACTGATAAGCAAAGTATGTATAGGTAGGCAATACGTAAGCTAACCCATCAGGAAGATCGGCATGAACGACTTCATTCATAGTTGAATCACCAATGACGGTGTAATCCGAAGGAGTAGGCGTGCTGGTGGACATCATTAACGGGGTCGCCATCATATTCTCTGGGACTTGATTCGCTGGGGCTCCTAAATCGATAGCAAGCAATGCACTAGGTTGATAAGCAATATTCTTTGGTACACCAGCCTTCCAAAAGTTATCGGCGGTGGTGTTATTACTTCCGTACTGATAACTGCTGTTCCATTGGTTAAAGTAGCTACGGTCAGGATGATGGTTTAAATAGAACGCGGCCAGTGCAGAATATTGGTCCTGTTTCCAATTCTCTTCCGTGTTACCAAAGTATTGAACGCGACCATGACGAGTTGTCGCTTGAAAAATCACCTTTTGATCGGCTTTGGCTAGAGCTGAATTATCCCAAAATTTGGCTAAACCGGCATAGCCGCTAAAGCCCGTAGAAGGAAATAGATAGTGCTCACGTAGATACAATGAACCGGCGTTGATTAAGTGTGACTGACCATTTCTTCCGTACAGATTTGCTGTCCCAATGTTTAGGCCAATCAACGAATCTATGTGCAGTGTCGCGAGTTTGTTTAAAAATGCCGAGAACTGTGCTTTATAGAGCTCATCGGCATCTTCACTACCGGCCACAAAGCCTAGTTCCTCAACAGTACCACCAGAGTAAACATAAAACTGATTGGGACCGATGAGTTTGTTCGTATCGTCATTGTAAGCACCATTCAAACCTTGTTGTGCCCACTCTGTTTGATAATAATTATGCATTGCTTGAGCAAATTGTGGATTGGTAAGATTGGTCAGTGCCCATGATGAGCTTTGGTTCCACATACGACCAAATGGGATCACGCGAGATTCCCATCGGAAGCGGGCAGTGGCTTGCTTGTTCGTGCGATTTTTATACTCACTCCAAGAGAGATAGTTGTCTTGATTTAAGTCTGCTGATTTGTCAAAACCACGGATTTTCCGCCACCCTTCAATAGATTGACCGTTGTACGTTGTTGTTGGTGCATCGGACAGGTTCACGATCTTGAAGGTGTTTTTTAACTTCACTTCTTTTAAGCGAGGGCGATGATCGACGTTGTCACCTTGCCAAGTAATTTTAATCGTGTATAAACGCCCTCCATCGCGCAAAAACGTCGAGCCAAAATACTGACCACCGCCATAGCTCAATCCGCTACCATCATGGGTGGTAGCTCGAATCCAATCTGAAGGAACCGACCAAATGACGGTTTGGTTTTTGGTCATGTTTTCGGTTTTGTCTTTCTTAATATTGACGCTTTTCCATTGCGATACTTGACCAAATGCATTGGCGGCAGAAGGGTACTCAATCTTGAAAGTGCCGCCTTGAGCAAACTGAGAGAATTTAAATACTAAACGGTCGAACTGCTCGGAATGGTAGACATACAATGCGCCACCATTATTGGTTTGTTCAAACACATCTGCATCCCAAGGCGGTTGCTGGTAGAGCGAAAAACCGGCATGGTCGGCACTTGCTGTATAACCGACAATCATTGGTTTTCGATTGAGCAATGTGTTTTCACCATGGGTTTTATCGACTTCTGCAATGATGGTGTCTTCAGAAAAATGCAGAAAGTAATCTTCGTAATCGATGCCATTTAAGTCTGCTTGATTACGAATTGTGTTTTCCAGCCAACTCGAATTGAGCTCTAGTTTTTGGTTGTACATGTAACCAATGGCGTTGACGCGTTCGTTATCACTTTTGTTTTGATAAGCACCAAATACAACATCGGCATTATCCAACTCCCATTCAAGTGCCGCGGCAGCGGAAACAGGAGTATCTCGCAAATCGATACCTTGCTCATGTAATCCAGGTAATACGAGCGCAGTGCTGGCCCAAATAGTAGGCGAAAGCAGGCTCAAAGAACCAAGCGCAAGCAGCGCAAGACGATATGGCTTCATCATTGATTTGTCCCTATCAAAAACGTCGATAACTCAAATTGCGAGTCAAAATACGAGAAAAGTATTAGCGATAGGTATGACCAATTCAAGAAATGGCCGGAATGTAACTGCTTTATAAATTCTTTATGGTTCGAATAATCTTTGTGAATCAGCTTCTTCTAAAGTAAGCATGGGCATTCTCAATTTTGAATCTTGAAGGATAGGGGATTTGCTACGCGAGATCTTTCTCAGAATGAGAGGGAAAGGTGCTTATGCAACCAGTTACTTTCTTTCGGAATGATGCTCTCAGTCAATAGCGCTGCAGAGCTTCAGTTTAAGTCTCCAATGGAATTCTAAGCTAGCGAAATTGTGGGCTTTTTTGATCAACAAATCCGGTTAAAGCCCCACTCATTGCACCAGTCATATACTCTGCTGAGCTGGTTGTTTCTTATACAAAAAATTAACAATCTAAATTTTTATACATTTTTATTGCATAAAGTCTCTTTCTTGCTAGTATAAGCTCCAGATGACAATTAATGCAGTATGGCAGCATGAGTATTCAAGTTAAAAGTATCAATAAGTCTTACGGCGATACCCAAGTTCTACACGATGTCAGTTTTAATTGTGAAAGCGGTGAAACGTTGGTGTTACTCGGTCCAAGTGGTGCAGGGAAGAGCTCTCTACTACGTGTTCTTAACCTTCTTGAAGGGGCGGATAACGGCCAGTTAAACATCGCTGATGACGCATTCGACTTTTCAACTGAAATCAAAGAGAAGCAAGGTTTAGCGCTTCGTCGTAAAGTGGGCATGGTGTTCCAACAGTACAACCTATGGCCACACATGACAGTGATGGAGAACCTGATTGAGGCTCCGGTAAAAGTTTCTGGCATGGATAAAGAAGAAGCGAAGACGCAGGCAATGCAAATTCTCGCAACGCTGCACTTGGCAGACAAAGCGGATGCATGGCCGATGCAACTTTCTGGCGGTCAGCAACAACGTGTGGCGATTGCCCGCGCACTGATGATGAAACCAGACGTGTTGCTCTTTGATGAGCCTACCGCAGCACTTGACCCAGAAATCACGAATCAAGTGGTCAAAATTATTAATGATTTAAGCGAAACCGGAATTACACAAGTAGTTGTGACCCACGAGGTGGATTTCGCCAAGAAAATCGCTAGCCATGTTCTATACCTAGAACAAGGACACATCGTAGAACACGGCACGCACGACGCATTTGTTAATCCGCAAACCACTCAGTTTGCCGATTATCTAAATCACTAAATTACGTTTTTTAAAGTTCAGTCTATTTAACAGATAAGCTCGGCTGTCATTGCGAGTGTCAGCCCACTAAGTACACACGGAGTATTGCAATGAAAAAGATTCTATTAGCTTCACTAATCGGCCTCGTCTCAGCGAACGCAGCAGCACAAGAAGAGATAAAATTCGCGATGGAAGCGACTTACGCACCGTTCGAATACATGGATGAAAACAACCAAATCCAAGGTTTTGATGTGGATCTGGCGAACGCACTATGTAAAGAAATGGAAGCAAAATGTACCTTCCACAACCAATCTTTTGACAGCCTGATCCCTGCATTAAAATTCAAACGTTACGATGCAGCTATCTCTGCAATGGACATTACCGAAGCGCGTTTGGAGCAAGTGAACTTTTCTGACCCTTACTACGACAACTCAGCAGCGTTTGTTTCTATCAAAGAAAAAGTGGCCGATCAAAAAGCATTAGAAGGTAAGCGTGTTGGTGTTCAAAACGGTTCAACACACCAAAGCTACCTGATTGAGCAAATGCCAGGCGTAACAGCGGTTCCTTACTCAAGCTACCAAGATGCATTCATCGATATGAAGAATGGCCGTATTGATTCTGTATTCGGTGACACAGCAGTCGTAGCAGAATGGTTCAAGAAAGAAGATAACCTAGCGTACGTGGGTGAGCACGTTACTAACCCTAAATACTTCGGTAACGGTTTCGGTATCGCAGTAAACAAAGGTAACGACGAGCTAGTGAACAAGCTGAACACGGCTCTGAAAACAGTGAAAGCGAACGGCCAATACGACGTAATCTACAACAAGTACTTCGGTAAGTAATATGGCACTAACGGGTTATTCTTTATCGCTTGTTCAAGCTAGTTGGATGACTGTCCAGCTAGCCTTCACAAGCCTTTTAGTCGGTTTGATTCTGGCAGTGGTATTCGCCAGTGGTGAAATGTCTCGCCGTGTTTTCGTTAAATGGCCAATGACGGCGTTTGTGACGATTGTACGTGGCTTGCCAGAAATCCTTGTCGTGTTATTTATCTATTTTGGTTCGACGCAGGTTTTGTTTTTAATCACCGGCGACTTTATTGAAGTTAGCCCGTTCTTGTCTGGCGTGGTGGCGTTGTCATTGATCTTCGCTTCTTATGCTTCTCAAACTCTACGTGGCGCATTGAAAGCGGTTGGAAGAGGGCAAAAAGAGGCAGCAAGTGCACTCGGCATCAGTCAAGCACACGCTTTTGTTCGAATTGTTTTGCCACAAGCAGTAAGGCATGCACTGCCAGGTTTAACTAACCAATGGTTGGTTCTGCTAAAAGATACCGCACTTGTATCATTGATTGGTGTAACGGACTTGTTGAAGCAAGCGCAGTTAACATCAGCCGCCACGCACGAAGCCTTTACATGGTATGCAACGGCCGCTGCAATTTACTTAGTGATTACGCTTGTTACGCAACGTGCAGTGAAAGTGATTGATAAGAAGTTCTCAATTCAAGGCATGAGTATGGGACAGGAGGCGACCGCATGAACGAACAACACGTTTGGCAAATGCTGGATGGCTTAGGCACTAGCCTCCAATTGACCGCCGCTTCCTTGGTTGTGGGCTGTCTCTTAGCTCTGATGATGACGCTGACTCTGATCCTACGTACTCCGGGTTTGCATTGGGTAAGCCGTGGCATCATCACCTTGTTCACAGGTACACCTTTGTTGGTGCAGATCTTCTTGGTGTACTACGGTCCGGGTCAGTTTGATGCAGTAAGAGAAAGTGTATTCTGGACATGGTTAAGCCAACCTTGGTTCTGTGCGATGTTAGCGCTAGCGCTGAATACTGCCGCGTACAGCACTCAGTTGTTCAAAGGAGCGTTTAACGCGATTCCTTCTGGCCAATGGCAAGCGTGTCGTGCTCTGGGTATGAACAAAACGGCAACGCTGAAAGTGCTGTTGCCATACGCCATTCGTCGTGCTGTTCCGGCTTACTCGAACGAAGTGATTTTGGTCTTCAAAGGTACGTCCCTAGCAAGCACGATTACGATCATGGATCTGATGGGCTATGCGCAGCGCATTAACGCGCAAACTTACGATACGTTGACGGTATTTGGTATTGCTGGCGCGTTCTACCTAACGGTGAATGGTGTGCTGACTCTCATTTTCCGTCAGGTAGAGAAGAAAGCATTGGCGTTCGAAGCTGCGTAATTCCTAACGTCACATTCAATTTCACGATGCCTCTGCTTACTGACTCTCAAGCAGGGGCATTTTTTATTTGTATCGTATTAAAGCTCAAGCCATTAATTCAACCAATTGCGTTAAGCATTCTTTGTCCAGTATTGGATGAGGCTCGACACTTGTGACCAAAACGATATCCACTGAAGGCAGCGATGGCATATCGTCTAAGATCTTAAGATCCTCGCTAACGCTAATACTGCCCATCGCACCGATAGCCATGCCTGAACGTACAATCGCTCGTTGTGCAGAGGCCGTATTGCAACACGCCAGTAATTGATAAGGAATACCACGTTTGGTTAATCCGTCTACCGCTGCTGCGTGGTATTTACAGTCGGTTTGGAATAGGGCGAGAGGGAGAGGTTGAGCGTGCTCGATGTCAAAGTCAGGGTGAGCAATCCACACACCTTTGTCGCTTGCTAGCCAGTAACCTTCTTCACTGTCCGGTGCTCTAGTCACAATAGCGGCGTCTAGCTTTCCTTCATCCAGCTTTTCTCTCAAGGTGATGCTGGGCTCACTGAAGACTTGAATCGAACACGTGGGTTCAGATTGTTGTAATACACGAATGACTTTAGGCAGGATAATGTCGTTGTAATCTTCTGGACAACCTAAGCGAAGAGGACGCTTATTTTCATAGCGTTTCACCTGTTTCAGCGCTTGATTGTGTAAGCTGACTAGTTGCTCTGCATGAGAGCGTAGTGCCAATCCCGCTTCACTTAAGACAAGATTGCGACCTTCTTTTTCAAACAAGCTGACGCTGAGTTCGTCTTCTAGCTTACGCATTTGTGCACTGAACGCTGATTGGGTGCGATTGATCTGCTTGGCTGCACGAGTGAAACTGCCCGTTTCGACAAAAGCCAGAAAGCTGCGTAACGCATCGATATCCATATCTAAAACTCATCCATCGTTTTTGTTGAAGTGTTCCATCAAAACTATCCGTTAGTCCCCTTAAATACAATCAGATATTGTGATTGGGTAATCAAAACACGAACCGCATGGAGGCGTCATGAAACTGTTTATTGCTAACCAAAACTACTCAAGCTGGTCACTGCGCTCATGGCTGATCTTTTCTCAATTCAAACTGGATGTGAAAGTCACCAAGCTCAAATTATTCACAGAAGATTTTTACAAAACCTTGGAAGGTATTACACCAACCGCGAAAGTACCTACCTTGGTGGATGGAGGTGCAACCGTGTGGGATTCATTAGCGATTTTGGAATACGTTAACGAGCAATACTTGCAAGGTAGAGCATGGCCAAGTAAGTCTGCAGAACGAGCTAAAGCACGCGCCATTGCCTCAGAAATGCATTCGGGTTTCTTTGACTTAAGAAACGAACTCCCAATGAACATTCGCGCGCGCAGAAAAGTCGATCTAACGGATGGTGTACGTAAAGATATTGCACGCATTGACGCCATTTGGGCAGAGCAAGCCAAGCTGCATCCGAATGGTTGGCTATTTGGAGAATGGTCAATCACCGATGCCATGTATGCACCAGTGGCATTGCGTTTCCAAACTTATGGCATAGAGCTATCGGAAGGTGCCAAAGCCTACCAACAGAAGGTGCTAGCAAGTGAAGCTTTACAGCAATGGCTGGAAGAGGCGAGCCAAGAAACGGATATCGTAGAAGAAGATGAAGCAGGGGTAGAAGCTTAACGGCACTAGAGCCTCACTTGATGGGAGGCTCTATTCAAAAACACCTTATTTACTTTTCATACATTGAAGTACTTCTGTTCGCTCGAAATGATTTTCTTCTGCGTAGCTCCCCATTAAACACCCTGTATAAAAGAGAAAAGCATTTTTCAGAGCGTCTTTACTGTCAAACTTGCCCTTTTGTTTTTTGATTTCTTGAGCCATTACTGACTGGCAGCTCTTGGTATAAGGCTCAAGAGCTTGTTCACATTTACTAGTACTATCGAACCCAAAACAGCGCTGAAAGGCGGTTTCTTTACAAACATAACTAGAACCTTTGCTGAATAAGTTTTGCATGACCAGTGCTTCCTTGATTGAAGTGAGTTCTTTCGGATCATCCATATTGACTAGCTGGAAGGCTTTTTTTGCTACCACGCTATCGCGGTAAAGTATCTCGAGTTTCCAACGGCCGGACACCAGCTCGCTTTTATCGCCGAAATACCACATCGCGAGGTTACGATCATGCTTAAACATGGTGTCAGGCCAAGTGGATTCGGTGAACCCTTTGCCCGTTTTAGGATCGACAATCTTTGGATGCGTCATCCGGACGGTAATGGGGAATTTGTTGGTTTTTGCAAGGCTAGGCTCTACTTCACCCTGTGCATTCTTGGGCAACGTAACCGAGTATCGAAAGCCAATGTACTGGCCGAGTTTTGGCATCACCATTTGTGTTGGAGTCACGGTGTACTCATTTCCCTCTTGCGTTATTACACCACCTTCAATGATGCTGACACGAGGAGATAGTAGGTTTGAGATGTTTTTCTCTTCGCTTGCTTGAGAGGTTGTCGTTAGAGTGGCGGCATAAGGTGAACCCTCGACTGAAAACAGATCAAACTCATGACCTTTAGGCAATGTAATATCATAAAGTGGGTTGTTGAATGCTGTGAACTTCTTCAAGGCCAGTTGTTGAGTCAGGTCCAGTTTGGTCAATTTATTATTGTTTAGCTCTAGTGACTTTAAGTCTGGGTTTTTACCCAATTGGAATTCGGCTAACTGGTTATAGTCTGCTTTAACTTCTTGCAGCTGTGTCTGCTGGCTTAAGTCCAAACTGGTGAGCTTATTATTGCGCACGTTAAGGTGCTTAAGATTCGCGTTTTTCGACAAATCAATCTCTTGCAATTGGTTTGATTGAAGAGATACGTGTGAAAGCTTTGGGTTATGGCTTAAGTCGATCGTAGTTAGGCTGCCACTTCCAAGAAAGAGCGTCTTGAGTTCGGAGTTTTGGCTAACGTTAAGCTCTGTCAGTTTATGGGCACTGAATCCAAGGTCGCGCAACCGTGATAGGTGGCGAACGTCTATTTCTGCAATAGGCATTTTGTAGGCGTAGAGACTTTTCAGCTTCGAGTTCTTATTGATGTTGAGCTGTGTCAGGTTGTTTTCTGAAACAGTCAGAGTTTCAAGCTCCGGGTTATGAGAGAGGTCGATATCTGTCAATTGGTTGTTCGCCAAGATCAGGCGTTTGAGCTTTGGATTATTTGTAGTATCGACGCTTTTAATACTGTTATTTAGGAGAATCAGGTCTTCTAGTGTAGGGAAAAATTTAATTTCTTCCACAGAGCTAATGTTATTGTTGGAGCAGTCGAGTTCGGTCAAAATATTTGGTGAAGACGCTTCGTAGCCAGAAAAGCAATCAGCAAAGTTTGGGTCGACGAACTGAATGTCTCCAATAGTTTCTGGAGTGGAACAATAAGCAAAACCGGATAACGCCAAACCACTTGTTGCCATCACCATTTTACCGGATAACCGGATTCGGTTTACCACTGACGCCTTCATATATGAATCCTTTTCGAAGTATTTTCTTTTTAGTTTTAGGTGCTCAATTGCCTTGCCGTTAGTGAATACGGTTTCGACAATGAATAGAGCAACATTGAATAGATCTTTAGCAGTTTACGCAATTTCTCAAAATAAAACTGTAGGTAAACTACCGGAAATATTAGCTTTTTCATCTAAAGTTTTCGAATGGTGATCAAGGTGACGTCGGTGGTTATGGCGTGGAAGGGGCGAATTGATATCGGGATAAACATGTGAAGCACAGCTACCATTATATTCGCAGGTCTAACACTATACTTCACAGGTTTATGGCAGTACTGAGCAGCGAACATTAAAGTCGTGGAAGTTGCTATATGGCATCTACCACGCTCTATATCCGCTGCTTAACAATCGTTTGATTACCCCAATAGTTCCACAATTGCTTTCCCTACACCGTGTGCGCTAGTTGGGTTTTGACCAGTGATCACACGTTCGTCTACAATCACAAACTCTTGCCACGGCTGTACTTTTGAGTAGCGTGCCGCGCCACGTGCTAGGGATTCTTCCAAAAGGAAAGGGATATCATTGATGGTACCAAAGTCGATTTCTTCTTCACGGGTAAAACCTGTCACCGATTTAGACGCAAGCAGTTTCTCTCCATTGCTAAGCGTGATAGGCAGTAGGGCGCCTGGACCATGACAAACGGCTGCAACGATGCCGCCATCTTCATAATGCTTTGCAGAGATTTGTGCGAAATCTTCATTGGTCGCTAAGTCAGAAAGTAGACCAAAACCTCCTGGGTAGAAGATTGCATCGTAGTTGTCAGCGTTGATTTGTGAAACTGGAATCGTGTTGTTGACACGGTTTTGGAAATCATCATCAGCCAAGATTTTTGTGTTTACCGCATCACCTTCAATGTTTGTTCCATACAGTGGGGCTTGGCCTCCTTTGATAGAAGCAATGTCGTAATCGAAGCCCGCACCAAGTAATTCTGCAAGTGCATGGGTGAGCTCTGGTGCGTAGGTGCCGTTTGCTTGATCGGTTTCGCCGAGTGTCGCGTGGTTCGTTACAACAATGAGTACTTTCTTCATGATGGGGTCCTTTTGGGTTGCTGTATTTTGTTGAGCACCTTCATACTAATTGCTAATCAGATAGGTGATAATAGAGGTAATTAGCAAAACATTATTGCCATATGGCAAAGGTGACTATGGACAGCTTTGAAGGTATCAACGAATTTGTTACGGTTGCGGAGAGCTTAGGGTTTTCTTCTGCTGCGAAACAATTGGGTTGCAGTACCAGCCATGTGAGTCGACAAGTGACAAAGTTAGAGGAACGTTTAGGCGTTGCCTTGCTAGCACGTTCGACACGGATGGTAAGCTTAACGGAAGCAGGGCAAGCGTATTACCAACAATGTAAAGAGTTGGTGATTGGGCTTCAGCAAGCCAATGAGCAACTCACCACACAGCAAACTCAATTGAGTGGTACGTTACGAGTGAGTGCTGCTGGTGCGTTTTCTGAAAATCACGTTGCACCAGCGTTGATGGCGTTTGCGAAACAACATCCGAACCTCACGGTAGAAGTCAACTTCAATACAAGTATGGTCAATTTTATTGAAGATGGTTTTGATTTTGCCATTCGTTACGGACGCCTAAGTGATTCTGGTTTAGTCGCGAGAAAGCTAGTCGATCGCCCCATGGCAGCGGCGGTGAGTCAGAATTATATCGACGAGCATGGTTTTCCTACTCATCCAACACAACTCAAGCACCACAGTTGCATCATCACGAACAAGGATGTTTGGTTATTTGAAAAAGATGGTAAGGCGCTAGATGGCGTGAAAGTCCAAGGACGATGGAAAAGCAACAACGCTAAAACGGTTTTGCAAGCTTGTGAAGACGGATTAGGCGTGGCGTATCTACCAAAGAGTAGCTTTAACGACGCCATTTCTTCCGGGCGATTGGTACCAATCTTAGAGTCTTATTGGGGAAGTGGTAATAGCAGTTGGATCGTTTATCAGAATCGCCACTTTCTGCCTCTAAGGGCTAGATTGGCCATCAACTTTCTACTTGACCATTTTGCTGATTGGCAGGAGTAGGGAGGGGTATTTCGAAAGCAAATAAAGCCGCGATGAACTGCGCTATGGGTGACAGGCGATATCTGCTTTTTTCTAAAAGTATCCGACCGTGATGAACGTCGGTTATGCGACTCTTAGAGATGAGGTATAAGGGCTTGAGACATAAAAATACGGAGTACAGATACCAGCGATAATATCCGTACTCCGTAGGCTTAGTGCTTTATCAAACTAAGTGTTAAACATTAATTCCGTTGTGGTTGCGTCATGGCATCCACGACTTGCTCGATACTCAAAGAGCTGCCTTTGGTTGCAGGGAACTCTTTAAAGGTTTCAAGGAATTTTCGAACGATAGCCTGCGCTGGGACAAACATCCACATTTGGTCTGCGTAGAAGTGTCGGACATAAAGCGCTGAGTCTGGTCCTACTTCAAATGGGTCCATACGTAGGTTAACGATCAACGGCCAGCTTGGCGTTTTACGATAAGCCTCGTTGATGGCCCCTTCCATGATGGTGAAGTGAATCTTCCAATCTTTATAACGCAGAGCGTTTAAGTGGCCGCCGGCATCAAAGTAGAAGATTTCATTACGAGCACCAGTATCTGTTTTACCGGTAAGTAGGTCTAACTGGTTATAGCCATCGAGGTGCGCTTTAAAGGTTTTGTTATTGGCTTTATGACCTTTAAGTAGCTTCTCTTTTACGTCTGGCTCACCCACGGCGGCCAATAGCGTTGGCATCCAGTCTTCTTGAGAGAAAATGTCGTTGATGACCGTACCCGGTTTGATTTGACCCGGCCAGCGAACCATCATAGGTACGCGGAAGCCGCCTTCCCAAGTTGTACCTTTCTCGCCTTTAAATGGTGTTGTACCACCATCTGGCCATGTGAATTTCTCTGCACCGTTATCGGTACTGAAAATCACGATGGTATTGTCGGCTACGCCCAGTTCGTCAAGCTTCTTAAGCATCACGCCAACTTGATCGTCCAGATCCATCATGCCGTCGGCATAAAGGCCATAACCAGATTTCCCTTTGTATTCTTCACTTAGGTGTGTCCAAACGTGCATTCGCGTCGAGTTGTGCCAAATGAAGAAAGGTTTGTCGTCTTTCACGGCTTTTTCCATGAAGGCAAGACTGGCTTCCATAAACTCTTGGTCAACGTTTTCCATACGCTTACGGGTGAGTGGGCCTGTGTCTTCAATTTTTCCGTCAGCGGTGGATTTAAGAACACCGCGAGGACCGAATTTTTTACGGAACTCAGGATCTTTAGGGTAGAACTCTGATTCTGGTTCCTCTTCAGCATTTAAGTGGTAGAGGTTACCGAAGAATTCATCAAAACCGTGGTTAGTAGGTAAGTGCTCGTCTTGGTCTCCTAGGTGGTTTTTACCAAACTGACCCGCAACGTAGCCGTGGTTTTTCAGTAGCTCAGCAATGGTTGGGTCTTTGGCTTGAATCCCTTCTTTTGCTCCAGGCATACCAATCGTAAGTAAGCCTGTACGGAATGGGTGCTGACCGAGAATGAACGATGCACGACCCGCAGTACAACTTTGTTGCGCGTAAGCATCCGTAAAAATGGCACCTTCATTGGCAATGGTGTCGATGTTTGGTGTACGACCGCCCATCATGCCATTGTGATAAGCGCTAATGTTGTAAACACCAACATCGTCGCCCCAAAATACTAAAATGTTGGGTTTATCTGCTGCCAACAGACTGACAGGCGCGACCGCGCTCATCAATACGAGAAACTTCCTCAATATCCTCTTCATCGAGTCCTCCTGGACAATAAGTAGAATTCATTTCTTTTGTTGTGATTGATGCAAATTGACCGTGAACTGCTTAGTTAATTGGCAAACTAAGCATAGTACACGTGATTGATTTGTTAGATTTTTGATGGATTTAAATTATCAATTGTTCAGATAAAAGAGGCGTGATAGCGAATCACCATCACATTATAAGTGCTACATGTTTTGATAGCTTGGTCCGCCGCCACCCTCAGGTGCTTTCCATGTGATGTTTTGCGAAGGATCTTTGATGTCACAGGTTTTGCAATGCACACAGTTTGCGGCATTAATTTGAAATGTTCGCTCGCCTTCTACTTCTACCACTTCATACACGCCAGCAGGGCAGTAGCGCTGGCTTGGCTCATCAAACTTCTTCAAATGGACTTGAATCGGAATATGAGGATAGGCGAGTTGCAAGTGGCAAGGCTGATTTTCTTCATGCTGTGTACCAGACAAAAATACTGATGAGGGTTTATCGAAGCTGATTACACCATCTGGTTTCGAGTATTGAATAGGTTGGCACTCATCAATTGGTTTCAGCTGTTCATGATCGTGCGAAGGATCAGTGATCGTCCACGGTATTGGTTTCTTAACCAGAGGTTGCCACAGATTGTGTTCGAAGGTGGAAAGTGCGCCGCCGAGTACGCTGCCGAATTTGTGAATGTTTGCACTAAAGTTACGTGTGTCACTGAGTTCTTCATACAACCATGAATCTTCAAACTTGGTTTGGTAATCCGGTTCCGAATTGGATTGTGTGAATGCTTCGGCAATGGCTTCTGCGGCTAACAAACCGGATTTCATCGCAGTATGGCTGCCTTTGATCTTAGCGACGTTCAAGGTACCTGCATCACAGCCGATCAACAGACCGCCGGGAAATTGCTGTTTCGGCAGAGAAGACAACCCACCTTTTGCAATGGCTCTTGCGCCATAAGCGATACGTTGAGCGCCTTTCAAATGTTGTTCGATTGCAGGGTGGTGCTTAAAGCGTTGAAATTCGTCAAACGGACTCAAGTAAGGATTGCTGTAATTCAAGTCGACAATAAGCCCAACGGCGATTTGGTTGTTCTCCATGTGATAGAGAAAACCGCCACCCGTGGTGTTGGATTCACTCAGGGGATAACCTGCAGAATGAATCACGTTGCCTGATTGATCTTTGGCATCGACAGGTAACTCCCAAATCTCTTTAAGCCCGAGCGCATAATGTTGCGGTTGTTTATCGTCGTCTAAACCAAATCGTTGGATGAGCTCTTTACCAAGATGACCTCGGCACCCCTCGGCGAATACTGTGTATTTGGCTTTTAACTCAATACCGGCTTCAAAGTTGGGTTTGGCTTCTCCTTTCTTGTCCAAACCCATGTCGTTGGTGTTTACCCCTGTAACAGCGCCAAATGCGTCGTAGTTAATCGTGGATGCGGCGAAACCGGGATAGACCTCTACACCAAGCGATTCAGCTTGTTCTGCTAACCAACGACACAAGTTCGCCAAACTGATGACGTAGTTGTTTTCATCATTGTGCATTGGGTTAGGGGTAAGAAAGTGGGGAACACGAATGTGATTAAGTTCTGTGGTTAGGTACAAGAAGGCATCGTTTTTTACAGCGGCGGAAAGAGGCGCGCCCATGCTTTGCCAATCAGGAAAAAGCTCGTCTAATGCACGTGTTTCGAATACCGCACCAGATAAGATATGTGCGCCAACTTCTGAGCCTTTTTCTACCACACAAATAGACAGCGGCTCACCCTCACGTTCTTGGTTGAGTTGCGCTAAGCGGCATGCTGCACTCAAACCTGCAGGTCCGGCGCCAACAATCACAACATCAAATTCCATGCATTCTCTTTCCATCTTCTTGCTTCCTTTATGCGAAACCTTTCTTTGTGTTTCAGGTGCTTCTTCTATTACGCAGTGCTCGTATAAAGAACTATAGTCCAGTTGACGTAAACGTAAACTAAACTAAGCTCAAATGGTAACGTCATAGGGCGTGATAAAGATTTTGAGTGACAATGTCACAATGCATTTTTTGTTAGCAAGGTAATGAAAAAGCTGAGCTTTAACACCAATCTTTGTCACGCATGACCCAATTGCTAGGACGCGTATCGCTTTGCGATCTGCTAGGAGGGAATGTGAAAGTACTGGTTGCGATTAAACGTGTAATTGACCCTTACGTTAAAGTAAGAGTGAAATCTGATGGTTCCGGTGTGGAAACCAACAACGTGAAAATGACGATGAACCCATTCTGTGAAATTGCGGTGGAAGAGGCTGTTCGCCTTAAAGAAGCTGGGGTAGCAGAAGAGGTGTTAGTGGTGTCGATTGGTGACGCCAGTTGTCAGGAACAATTGCGCTCAGCGCTCGCATTAGGTGCGGATCGTGCGATTCATATTGATGTTGAACAGTCACCAGAACCGCTTGCGGTCGCGAAGTTACTCAAAGCTGTGATGGAGCAAGAGCAGGCTCAATTGGTGCTTCTGGGTAAACAGTCAATCGATACGGATAACAACCAAGTCGCGCAAATGATGGCGGCACTGACGAATCGTCCGCAGGGGACATTTGCTTCGGAAGTGAAAGTAGAAGGGGAAACGGTTCTGGTTACGCGAGAGATCGACGGTGGCTTAGAGACGCTCAAACTGGATTTGCCTGCGATCATCAGTACGGATTTACGTTTGAATGAACCGCGTTACGCCTCGCTACCGAATATCATGAAAGCGAAGAAGAAGCCGCTATCGGTAATGACGCCAGACTTCTTTGGTGTGAGTGTTGAGCACTCTCAGCAAGTGCTGGAAGTCATGACGCCGCCTGCCCGTAAAGCCGGTGAGATGGTTGGCAGTGTGAGCGAGTTAGTCGACAAGCTCAAAAATGAAGCGAAAGTGATTTAGGAGGCATAACCATGGAAAACAAACCGTTAGCAACCTTGGTCGTGGTGGAGCACGATAACCAATCACTTTCAGCGGATACATTACGTGCGTTGAGCGCGGCTTCTCAGATTCAACAATACGGTGCCTCTTTGCCTGTCACCGCCTTGTTAGTCGGACATCAGTGCAGCTCAGTATTGAATGAGTTGAAGTGTGTGCAAGGTATCTCACAGATCATTGCGATTGATGCTGCTGAATATCAGCATGCACTGGCAGAAAATCTATCTACTTTGATTGCCGAAGTTGGTCGGGATTATTCGCATATCCTAGCTCCCGCGAGTACCTTCGGTAAGAACTTGATGCCCCGTGTCGCAGCCTTACTGGATGTAGGGCAACTGTCAGATGTGATTGCGATTGAATCGCTCGATACGGTTATTCGCCCCATCTATGCCGGTAATGCGTTAGCCAGAGTTCGCTCGGACGATACAACCAAAGTGATGACGATTCGGAGCTCAGCGTTTGACGCAATTACTGTGCTTGATTCTGCAGTAGTCGAGAATGTCGTGACGTTAGAAACGGTCATTAAGGCCGAGCACAGCGAGTTCGTTTCACAACAAAAAGCGGAAAGCGAAAGACCAGAACTACCGGCGGCAAACGTCGTGGTCTCTGGTGGTCGTGGATTAGGCAGCAAAGAGAATTTCGCGCTGGTGGAACAACTTGCCGACAAGCTTGGTGGGGCAATTGGTGCATCACGTGCTGCGGTAGATGCTGGCTTTGTGTCTAACGATTTGCAAGTTGGGCAAACGGGTAAGATTGTCGCGCCTCAACTGTACATTGCTGTGGGTATTTCCGGTGCAATTCAACATTTAGCAGGGATGAAAGATTCCAAGGTGATTGTGGCGATCAACAGTGATCCTGAAGCGCCAATCTTCCAAGTCGCAGACTATGGTTTGGTAGGTGATTTGTTTGAGATTATGCCGGAATTATTGGAGAAGGTTTAAGTTCGGTATTTGTCGGGCGTCATTCCCTAGAGCGAAGAATGAGTGAGTAGGGAATCCCTTCTTGCTCACTACTTTAAGTCGTCATTCTGAACAGCGAGGAACGAGCGCGATTCAGAATCCGCTATTAAAGTGCGCTGTGGGTTCTTACTACGAAAGACCTTCGGTGTTCGTTGTGCTTAGATTCCTAGTCGCGCCTAGGCTTGCTGGAATGACGCGCTAGAGTTTCTTGCTAACAGTCAAATTCTTAAGTCGCTTTTTGCTGAGTGCAAACCAAACCGCCTCATTCCCTAGAGCGAAGAATGAGGGGGGTAGAGAATCTTATTCTTGCTCACTAATTTAAGTCGTCATTCTGAACAGCGAGGAACGAGCGTGATTCAGAATCTATTGTCAAAGTGCACGGTTGGTATATCGCTATGAAAGCCTTTCAGTGCACTTTGCCATTAGATTCCTAGTCGCGCTTAGGCTTGCTGGAATGACGCGCTGGCGTTTCTTATTAAAAATCATATTATTAGGACGATTTTACTGAGTGAAAACCAAACTGCGTCATTCCTTAGAGTGAAGAATGAACGAGTAGGGAATCTCTCATTTAAATTCATCTTCAAAACAAAAGGGCTTCAAATCGGAAGCCCTTTGTTATTCATGGCAAAAGCTGCTTAAACGCTCGCTTTTCTTAGGTGTTCTGCCAGCACTTTTGTGAACCTTGCCGCTTCGCCGCCGGTACATGCACGGTGGTCAAACGTAATCGACAACGGCATGGCTTTCACTGCTACAGCTTGCCCGTCTCGAATTACAACCTTCTCAATGATTCGACCTGCACCGACAATCGCGACTTGTGGCGGCGTGACCACTGGTGTTGCGTAAATGCCTGCAATTGCGCCAAAGTTTGAAAGCGTAATGGTGGCGTGCTGCAACTGCTCACGACCGATCTTACGTTCACGTATGCCTTGCACCGTTTGGTCTAACCAACGACGTACTTCTTGAGGCTCATATTCGTCGGCATGTCGCAGAACAGGCACGTACAAGCCGTGTCGGCTGTCTACGGCGATACCAATGTTCACCGTGCTGTGGACACAACGTGTCATGGTTTCGGCATCGAACCATGCATTCATAGCCGGCTCTTCCTGACACGCATGCACGATCGCTTGGACCAGACGAATACTGATGTCTTCGCCTTGCTTCCAGCCATCTAAGACAGCTTCCTCAGTAATTGTCACTGCCGCGACATTGTGATGGGACTCCGCCATGGTCGATACCATGGTTCGGCGTGCGCCTTTGAGTACTTCTGTACCGGGGCGTTGTTTGCCGGCTTCGTCGTAAATGTCGGCGTCGACAATCAAACCGTCCGGACCACTGCCTTTGACCAAATCCAAATCCACACCCAGTTTCTTCGCTAGTAAGCGAGCAGAAGGAAGTGCTGTGATGAGATTATCCGGTGATGGGTTGTGTTCGCCACCAATCCAGAAATCATCCACATTCACGCTGTGTGCATGTTGGGAGACATTACCAACCACGGTTGCAGCATCGGCAGTTTGTTTTTTCTCGGAGACAGTTTGTTCTGCTCCCGTTTCATCGATTTCCAGAAGTAGAGCACCAATGTTGATTACGTCGCCTTCTTCACCATGACGGCTCACGATGCGGCCACCATAAGGCGCAGGGACGTCTACGGTCGCCTTTGCGGTTTCGACAGTAAGCACCACTTGATCGAGCTTAACCATATCGCCAACACTAATATGCCATTTCACAATTTCTGACTCAGCGAGACCTTCGCCGAGATCGGGTAAGTTAAACGTCTTCATTTCCAATCCTCCACGAGTTCGCGCGCGGCGAGCACAATGTCTTCTTCCTGAATCATGTAATAATCTTCGTTGCGGTAGTACGGCATGATGGTATCCATGCCCGTGACGCGTTTTGGTGGCGCTTTGAGTAGGCACATCGCATGTTCTGCGGTTCTGGCTAGCAGTTCTGAGCCGACACCACAGGTTTTGCTGGCTTCATGGACCACCAAGAGGCGTCCGGTTTTCTCTAGCGAACGGAAGATGGTCGCGGTATCAATGGGTTTGATGCTGGCTAAATCAATTACCTCAACTTCGATACCTTGATTGGACAGCGTTTGAGCCGCTTGCAGTGATTCGACAACACACGCTCCCCAAGTCACTAACGTAATGTCGCGACCTTTGCGAAGGGTAAAACAAGTGTCGAGAGGTAGCGCTTCGCCGTTATCCACCACTTCAGATTTCACAGTGCGATAGATACGTTTCGGCTCGAAGAACATCACCGGATCGTTGCTTCGAATGGCTGCTAGGAGCAAACCATAAGCGCGTTGCGGTGATGAAGGAATCACAACCTTAAAGCCTGCGGTGTGAGCAAATAACGCTTCGACGCTTTCGGAGTGATGCTCTGGTGCGTGAATACCGCCACCAAAGGGCGCGCGGAATACCGCAGGGCAGGTGAGTCGACCACGGGTTCGGTTACGCATTCGCGCTGCATGACACATCAGATGCTCCAATGCAGGGAAGACAAAGCCTTGGAATTGAAACTCGGCTACAGGTCGTAAACCTTGCGTTGCCATACCGACAGTGACTCCGCCAATAAGTGCTTCAGCTAGTGGTGTGTCGATAACGCGCTTAAGACCGTATTTTTGTTTGAGTCCTACAGTGGCGCGGAATACACCGCCGTTATCACCCACATCTTCGCCAAGGACGATGACATTTGGGTCGTGTTCCATTTCATGATGCAGTGCGAGGTTCACTGCTTCAACTAACGTGAGTTCAGTCATGTTTCCCTCCCTGCATTCGCATTGCTTTATTGATTAGCTCATCCCTTTGCGCATGAAGCTCTTGGGGCAGGGATTCATAAAGGAAATCAAAGCCCGTTTCAGGCGCTTGATTTGGCATGTTGAGATAACGCTCAACGGCGAGTTCAACTTGTTCTTTGCAATGTGCTTGCCACTCTTGCTCTTTCTCGTTATTCCAAACGCCTTGATTGGTGAGAAAGGCTTTAAGTCGACGAACAGGCTCATATTGCCAAGCCGTTTGAACCTCGTCCTCGTTACGATAGCGGGTCGCGTCGTCGGCGGTGGTGTGGTCGCTCAAACGGTAGCTTACTGCTTCAATTAACGTTGCGCCTTTGCCTTTTCTCGCTCGTTCAAGGGCGCTCAATGTTGCATCAAACACCGCGACGACATCGTTGCCATCCACCGTAATGCCGGGGATACCAGCACCTTTAGCTTTTTCTGAGAGAAATTCCGCGGCACATTGCAAACTGCGTGGTACGGAGATCGCCCATTGGTTATTGTTCACCACAAAGACTAATGGGATGTTCCAAGCGCCTGCACAATTAATGGATTCAAGGAAATCGCCTTTGGAAGTGCCGCCATCGCCGCACATCACCAAAGCGGCATCGTGATTGCCTTGGATTTTCAGTGCCGCCGCAACACCAACGGCATGGGTACACTGAGTTGCGATTGGGACACAGAAGGGGAGATCTTTACTAGGAAAAGGACTGCCTTCAGGCGCGAAGTCGCTGCCGCGTTCATCGCCTCCCCAATATTGCAGGTTCTTTTCCATTCCTATGCCACGGCACCACATGGCGGGCATATCACGATAATAAGGCACGAAAACATCGGTGGTGTTAAGCGCTCTGCCCACAGCAATACCAACAGCTTCCGAGCCAAGGTGTGATGGGTAGGTGCCCAATTTCCCAGTGCGTTGCAGGGCAACGGCTTTGTTATCGTAGGTCCGGGTTAATACCATGTCTTGGTAAAATCCGACCAAAGTTTCAAGATCAGCCCAGTTGGGTAGTTGGCTGACGAGGTTCCCATCATGGTCGATAAACCGATGCATGGGTAATGCCTGAACGTTCATCTCAAGCTCCTTTTGACGCTGCGGGTCTTTTGGACTGCAGCTGCTCATTATTTCGATCTCAGCCTGTATGGGTACTCAGGCTTTGATATCAGCGCAAAAGGTCATACCTAGGATTGCAGTTGTTTTTGATAGTTATTGACGCATCTGTCGTTCGTCTCTCTAACAAAACTGTGTTCTGGAAAAATACAAGGCGTCGCTTGATACTGCTGTTTACACCGCCTAATCCAGTGATGAATCTTGATATAACCAGATACTGTAAGTGTAAACAAAATGTTAAATTATGCTTTGATTTACGCAATGATCCACAGTAAAATTTCGCTTACAGTGTATTTTTATAGGATAAAACACTGGTTTTAAGAATTGTACGTTTTCAGAATTGAATGGAATCACTGACTTTGACCAGAAATTTGCGACAAAATTACGCTGTGAAATTTTACAACTTGAATGGTTTTTAAGCACTTTGAGGTGATAATTCAGTAACACGTTATTCTCGTCGTCACGCTTTGACTAGATAGAGTCACTTGTCACTTCCCAAGGTTGGGGAATGCATGTAGTGTGACCCATAATTAAAGTCTGTGATACTCATGGAGAAGTTATGTACCACATTCATGTTTATTTTCCGCTTCAGCAGCAGGAAAAAGCTCAAGCCTTGAATGAAATTATTCGTCAAGAACGCCAAGACGTGCTGCGCGTTTTTCCGTTAGTGTGTAAATTGGTTGGGCCCCATAAGATGCCAATGTTTGAACTGCACGTTGAATCCGTGAGCGAGGAATTTATCGCTTGGTTAGATACCATTCGAGGTGGCTTCTCTGTCTTAATCCATCCAGTCAGCGATAACGAATTACGTGATCACACAGAACATGCGATTTGGCTCGGGCGCGAACTCGGAGTATTTGAGGAAAAGCTCGAAGCGTAAATCGTCGGGGTAGGCGACGTTTCCCCTCCTTGTTCGTCCTACCCAGATTCAGCAATTCCGTCCATCGTGTGCTAAACCTAAATAACGATAGTGATAAAAGAGTCATCATCGTATGTTCTTATATTTGATGTTTAGCAACGCATTAAAACAAGATTTAGCATATAAATCAGGGAAGTGCAGTATACGACCCCAACGCCATTGGCAGTGGAAAGGACATTTCTAGAGGGGAAAGGGGATGCTAACAATACTCTTGGTGGCACTAGCGCTGTATATCTTTTGGCTGTTGTTTCGTAATGGCCCTGCATTTGCCGAGCGTGTGCCAAGTAAAAAACGCAATTGGGTCGGACCAACCGCTAACCAAGAAGAGTGGCAAGGCTATTGTTCAGAAGTCTTTCAACCATTCAGTTCTCAAACTACCTTTTATGCCATCGCCTATTTTGCTAACTTCGTTGCGGCTGCGAATGCGATTTCGTGGTCGATCATTTATGAAGGTGACTATCCCATCATCATGAGTCGTTTTGGTAGCTATTTCATCGTTAATACGCATGATGCGCTGTTGGTTTCAGGGTTTGTCGCGTTGGCGTGCTTTATTATAAATTGGCAACTTGCTGTCCATTGCGCAGGAATCATGAGCCAATATTTGGTGCGCATACTCATCATTAACCGCACTCGTTTCGTAGCGATTAGCTTAGTGTTTTGTAGCTATTTTGCATACTTACTTACAGTAGGCATTTTTTGGCTCTTCCACGATGGATACTCGATTTGGCATGGGCTTACGCTCACTCCGGTATTTCTGCTTTTGGCGTTGCTTCTTGCGTTTGTACTGCCATCAATGAAAAAAGAGCCTGTAGAGAAAGACTAAAGCAAGATTCAATTCAAGTTGTTGCGCTAGAATTTCCACGACTGTTGAGGTAGGATTGCCGACCTTTTTTGTCAGTGGGAGGACTTATGTACATCGGTTTTGACTATGGCACCGCAAACTGTTCGGTGGCGAAAATGGAACAAGGTGAGCCTCAGTTGCTTAATCTTGAGGGGAGTAGCCCTTACATTCCTTCCACCCTTGCGTCACCAACGCGTGAATCGGTGTCTGAACACCTATTTCGTCATCGTAATATCAAGCCTTTTGATAAAGTGGGTGAGCAAGTTCTGCGTCGCGCTATAAACTTCAACCGCGAAGAGAGCATTGAACTTGAGCCTGAAGATATGGCGTTTGGACAAGCAGCGCTGAATCGTTACTTAGAAGATCCTCGCGATATTTACTATGTGAAGTCACCGAAGTCTTTCTTAGGTGCATCTGGCCTGCGTGACGTTCAGTTAAGTTTCTTTGAAGATCTAGTGTGCGCCATGATGGACAACATCAAGTCGCAAGCTGAGAGCGATGCGCAGCAAATCATTACTGATGCGGTGATTGGTCGTCCTATCAATTTCCACGGACGTGGAGGAGAAACGGCGAACATCCAAGCAGAAGGTATTCTCTTAAGAGCAGCAAAACGTGCTGGCTTCCAAAATGTTGAGTTTCAATTTGAGCCTGTTGCCGCGGGTCTGGAATATGAAGCGACGCTAACGGAAGATAAAACCATTCTGGTGGTCGATATTGGCGGTGGTACGACAGACTGTTCTTTGATTCAAATGGGACCATCTTGGCGTGGTAAAGCGGATCGCACAGCAAGTCTGTTGGCGCACAGTGGCCAGCGTGTCGGTGGTAACGATTTGGATATTGCATTGGCGTTCAAACAACTGATGTTCCCATTTGGTATGGAGAGCAAGATGGAGTCGGGCATCGTTATGCCAACCACACAGTTCTGGAACCCAATTGCGATCAACAACGTAGAAGCGCAGAGTGACTTTTATTCTCGTGAGAACCTTTCGGCGTTGAAACTTCTGCACAAGCAAGCGCAAGAGCCACAAAAGCTTGCTCGCTTGTTAGAGGTTTACCATGAGTCTCTGGGTTATAACATTGTCCGTCGTGCGGAAGAGGCGAAAGTCGCGCTTTCTGAACAAGCGTCTTACCATGCGGGCATTAACTTGTTGTCTGAGTTGATTGAAGTCGATGTTCAACGTGATGAGATGATTGAAGCGATTGAATCACCGAAGAATAAGATGACAGCGTTAGTAACAGAAGCGGTAGAGCAAGCGGGCGTAAAACCGGATGCAATCTTTATGACCGGCGGCTCGGCACGTTCACCTATTTTGCGTGATGCAGTGCAGACAGTATTGCCAAATATTCCGGTGGTGAGTGGTAACTACTTTGGTTCGGTAACCGCAGGTCTAGCGCGCTGGGCAGAGGTTTGCTTTAAGTAAGACTGAGTTAGCTGTTAATAGATTCCTGATCTCGCCTAGGCTCGTCGCAGTGACGAAGGGTGATGTGTTGAGCACTAAGCCACTCAAACTTTGATAGAAGACTAAATGGGGTCACTCCCTAGAGCGGGGCACGAGCGAGTAGGGAATCTCTCAAGTACACATAATTAAAGTCTTAAGTACCAAAAGCAAAAGAGCCCGCTGAAGTCGCGGGCTCTTTTCGTTTAAGCGATTAATGGTGGTGCGTGTGCTTTTCCATGTGGTCTTTTTTCTCAACCGCCATTTCTACTTCCACTTTACCTGCTTTTTTGAACGTCAAAGTCACAGGGAAACGGTCGCCTTCTTTTAGCGTTTGGGTTGGGTTGAAGATCATGAGATGGAAGCTGCCTGGCTTGAATTCCACTTTCTGCTGAGGCTCTACCACGACTTCATCAATCTTAATCATCTTCATCATGCCGTCTTCTTTGGTGTGAGTATGAATCTCTACACGGTCAGCAATCGGTGTTGAAGCTGCAATCAGCGCGTCATCAGCATCATCTAGGTTACTTAGCTGGAAGAAACCGCCAATTACTGGCGCATTTGGTGGTGCTTCACGACTCCAAGGATGATCGATGTGAATCTTGCCTGCTTCGTATTCGTGAGCGAGACTCAGTGGGCTCGCTAATAGAGCAATAAGAGCGAAGGCTGTGGTTTTCATTGTTTTAAGCATTAGTGTTTTCCTTTTGAAATTTTGCTTCTCCGAATCGTTTGTTCGATCGGATTAATTGTTATTGTTGTGCGCCACATGCAGAGCATTAGGCAAGGAAAGCACGAGGTGGTGATTGTTTTGGTGCGACGTGTTTATACACTTGTCGACCACATAGGGCGAAGTCGTAGGATATTAATGTGTGCTTGCGGCGTCGCAGCCAAAAGATGGTGGCAAGAAAGAGCCCTAACGCAACGGAGATAAAGAATTGAGCGGCTTGCAATAACGGACATTTAAATTGGATGCTGTCGTGCAGATTGAGATCTTGAATGAAGTCTGAGTTGGGAAGTGCATTCGCTTGAATTAACTCGTTAACATCGACCCATTTAAAGCCATCTGCAGTACACAGTAGCACCTTCTCATCTTGTACTTGGTTGAGCCAGTTTTCACCGTGAATTTGCGTAGGGTTGAGCGCGACGGTGGATGTCAGGTACAACTGAAACAGCACTGCGATGATTATCGCTACTGCGCTTACAGTTGGTTTTCCTGATTGTATTTTGACTGTTTCCATACGACGCGATACTTCATTGTTTCGGCGCGGGATACTAACAAATGAGCGTTAAATTGTAACTGGTAGTTTATAAAAAGGTGATGTGAGTGTGTTTTATTTGTTTTGTGGATTATTGTTCTAAAGATAAATATCTAAAATTGCGTTGCTCACAGCACAGCTTAACCTGTTGGCTTGCTGAATGGTGCGGATTTGATTGGTGATTTTACGTGCTAAAATCGCGCTTATTCGATTCAAAGTGACTATCTATTCTTCACTTGTTTTCCATTAACGGAATTATGACAGTAATTTAATAAAGGATACGGTATTCTCCGCACCTTTGTAGTTGCCTGAAGCGCCCGTCATATAAGGGTTGCGGAATCTTAAGAAATTTCTCCAATGAAATACGAACAACAGATCGGATATCGATATCCTAAAGGTCGCTTTGCGATGGTGAGCGTGTATGCGTTTACTGGTGCAGCGATTTTAGCATCGACTATTTTCTCTCTTTTACTGTTTTTGTCGATTGATGAAAACCCAATGATGCAGGCGCTATTTGGCGGTTTGGCCATCATATTTGAAGCGGGTAAATTTTACGCTTGGTATGAATACGGTGAGCGTCGTGCCCATCGCAACTACGCAGGTGCCTTAACGGCATTGGTGTTTTATTTGGTTCTCGCTGCCATTTCTATTGGTGGCAGTATTGGTGGTATCAACAGTGCGACCAACAGTGCACAAAGCCATATCTCGGTAGAGCAGGCAAAAGTTGAAGCCTACAACCGTCAGATTGCATCAATCGATAAACAGATTGAACTGAACAACATGGCGGCGCAAAAGTACATCGAAATGGAGCGTATCGCGACAGGTGTCTCTCGTATTCAAGAGCAAAACAAGAAATTGCGTGAAGAACAGCAACGCCTAGCGACGGAACGCGACAGCTTACCGCCAGTAGCGCAAGGTTCGGTGATCGGCTTGATTGACAGCTTGGCGAAAGCATTCGGTACTACATCGTCTCAAGCGCAGCTGAGTTTGGTGGTCTTCTTATCAATCTTGTTGGACTTCTTCGCAGCGTTTTTCGTTGGATTGATTGGTGAAGAGAACCGCTTCCGTCATTACTTCCGCAGAAACGATGGTATTACGCTAGCGAACGTTCGTGATATTGAACTCGAACCGGCGGGTTACTTACCTCATATTAAAGAGGAAGAACAACCTGAAATGTCTGTGCCAATTGAGCCAGAAGAACCAAAGACGTTATTAGAACAAGTGAGTGATGCGCTAAAAGGGCATCAAGTGACATGTACTAAGAAAGCCGTCGCGAAGCAGTTCCGACTTTCAGCAGAAGAAGTTGATAAAGTATTTGAAGAATTGGCTGAGCTTGGTTTAGTCGGTAAGAAAGCGAATCACCATTACCATTGGATTGGTCAAGCTGAAGCGGCTTAAGCATTTCGAGCGAAAAACAAAAGAGCGTCCATCTGGGCGCTCTTTTTGTACGCGGAAACACAGCATTAATCCGTGATGATTTTCTTGGTTGTGTTCTTAAGAGGTTTCTTTTCTTTTTCTGGCATTGCAGCATCAACTGCTTTACCTGCAATCCCCTCATCTGGCAGAGCGTCTTTGCCCGCTTCTACGGTGGTATCTTTCAACGCTTCTTTTGGGGTACAACGACCACCAACACCAACAACCGCTTTGGTTGCCGTTGCTTTCGCGGCTTTTTCAGCATCACAGTCGGGGTCCATTACGCCTGCATAGCTGGCTGTAGAAACAAACAAGAAAAGAAGGAGGGCCAGATTACGTATTTTCATTCCAGTTACCGTATTTATGTAAACATGCATTAAGTGTAACTGAGGGATTCTGATTTGCAGGAAAAGAAAAGTGCCGCCAAAGCGACACTTGTGGGTTTCTGTTGTAATTTCGGAAGTTTAGTCGTTCGCGAGCTCAATTTCTCTTGCGATATTTTGATCACCTACAACCACACCATCAACCTCAATCGTTGCACCATCTAGGTTGGCTTCCTGTACTCCTTCGAGTTGAGTATTGCTATCAATCACGACGGTTTTGGTTTGAAATTCAGGCCCATGCTCGTTTTGGCAAGCAAGAACAAACGTTCGGGAGTCTGCGTTATAGCTGTTTACTAAACCGGCGCACTCAAAAGATTCAACTCGCTCTGGTGTTGCATCAGCCTTTGTTGCAGCAAAACTGCTTGCTGAAGCACAAGCGCTGAAAATCATCATTAGAGGCAGTGTTATTTTACGCATTATTAATCCCTCATTTGGTCATACGTATCTGTTGTAAAGAGGATAGAAGAAAAGTCGATACGGGAGGAAAAGAAGCATCAAATTGTGATGCTTCTTAAATATTTGCTTGTATTTACATTACGTTAGTCGTCGTGACTTTCTGCTTCTACTTCACGTGCTACGTTTTGGTTGTTGATGATCACACCTTCAATTTCGACTTTAGTGCCGTTTAGATTGTGCTTTTCTAAGCCTTCAAAGCGAGTTTGAGCGTCAATCACAACGGTGTTGTTGGACATGACTTGGTCTGCATCATTTTCACAGCGTGAAACTTGGAACGTTTCCGTGTTTACGTTGTAGTTTGTTACCACACCTTCACATTCAAACTCTTTACCTTGCCAGTTACTGTCGTGGTCACCATCAAAATCTGGGCCGTCGATCTCGACTTCGGTCGCCGTGCGAACGCCATTTTTCATTACAGACGTTACTTCAACTTCTTGGCCTTGTTTCAAGTCGGTTTTAGTCCCGTCTTCAAAGCGGGTCGCGTTATCGACAACGAAGTTACCACGGTAGTTTAGTGAGAATTGGCTGTAGTCATTAGCGACCCAAGTAACAATGCCTTCTACGTCGTTATCACCGATCAAGCTGTCGTAGTTTTCGACTTCAACTTCTGTAGCCATGAAAACATCGCCTTGCATCGTACCTTCGGCTTCTACCCATTCGCCAACGCTCAAACCATCAACTCGGTCATAAGAGACTGTGACGTTCGCACCTAGTTTGAATGTACCGTTATTGGTGTCAATGCTTGAGATACGACCTTCAATTTCATCAGGACCGTTGTAATCGAAATCAAACTTAACGACGGATAGCACTTTGTAGCCCGCATCAGCGGTTGGTAGTGAAGACACCATAACCCAGTCGCCTTGGTCGATTTCATCACTTAAACCTTCAAAATGAAGTTCAACACCGTTTACCGTGAACGTTTTGTTTATGTGGTCAATCGCGGTCACCGTGCCAGTCATGGTCGGTTCTAGCGTAACAACAACCGGTTCCTCTGTTGATTTTTCTGTTCCAGAACCCACTTGAACCATCATGTTTGGCTGAACGGCGCCAAGGTTGGTTTCTTTTGAACCATACATGACTTCAGAAACGCGGTAGGTGTAGCCATTTACTGTAATGGTGCTTTTCGCTTCGTTTACGGACTCAACCGTACCAATCGCTGAGCTTGGTTTTGCTGCCGGTTGAGGTGAAGAGCTGCCACCGTCACCAGAACCACCACAACCCGATAATGCCATGCCCACTGCGGCTACAAGCGCTAATTTTTTCATGATTTATACCTGTTTTTGAAAGCTTATTTATGAATTTGGTTGTATCTTATGATGCGTATCGTGAAGTGTTCGTGAAGAAACGTGAGCCTATGAAAATATTAATTGTCGATGATAATCACAATGTTTCAGAAACTATTGCCGATTATCTGGAATTGGAAGGGATGACGATAGATTGCGCTTATCATGGAGAGGCCGCGCTAAATTTAATTCAAGAAAATCATTATGATGTGATCATTATGGACATCATGATGCCGAAACTTGATGGCATCAGTACCGTCCATAAACTGCGTCAAGAGTATCTATGTGGTACGCCGATATTATTTTTAACCGCCAAAGATACGTTAGACGACAAAGTTGCCGCGTTTCAAGCTGGGGGTGACGACTATTTGATGAAGCCATTTGCAATGCAAGAGTTGAGTTTACGTGTGCATGCACTGGCAAATCGAGGCCCGAGACAAGATGTTGGCACGCTCAAATTTGCCGACATTAGTTTGGATGTGCGTACCGACCAAGTCACAAGAATGGGTAAAGCACTCAAACTGAGTCGTATTCAAACTAAGATCTTAAAACTGTTATTAAAGCGGGCTCCGGCATCGGTATCTCGAACCGAAGTTATTGAGGATGTCTGGGGGGATGAACCTCCGGGCAGTGATGCGTTGCGTAGTCATATTTACGGGCTAAGAACTGCACTTGACAAAGGGTTTGATGATTCTAGATTAGAGACCATTCATGGACAAGGTTACCGACTTAAAGCATAAAGATTACCCAAGCATTTATCGCAAAATTCGTTGGGGTTTTGGCCTTATGACGTTTGCGATGTTTACGTTGTTTTGGTCATTAATTTATGTGGCAGAGAACAAACTGGAAGTGTTGAGCTTGCATCACTGGCTCGATACTGAAGTGGTTCTATACAAAGAGAATTACAAAAAGCAGGGTTGGGATGCCCCTTTGCCAAACGTGATGGAGTTTGATTCCTACTGGAGCAAAGCTCCGACACCTGATTGGTTGCTGTCGTTTAAGTTTCCAGGCTTCTATGAATACCTATTAGGTGAAGAGGATAAGCACTTTGTTGTCTTCGAGCACCCATCTGGTGAAGGATTGATGTACATCGTCTTTCAAGATGATTCCGATGATTATCTGGATGAGTACGAAAGCTCGTTGCATCAGTTTACTTTTTTCTTGGGTGGCTTGTTTTCCATCATCATGGTTGGCTACGGTGTTTACATGGTGCGAATTCTTTCTCGTCCACTGGCTAAAATTGAAGGCAAAATCGGCTGTATGCCGCCGGACCAACCCGCGTTTGAAGTCGATACTAAGTTCAGTGAAACCCGACATATTGAGCAAACTTTGCTGGACAGTAAAAACAACATCGCAGGTTACTTCCGACGAGAGCAAGAGTTTAGCCGATTTGCATCACACGAACTTCGAACGCCCATCATGGTAATAAAAGGCTCTGCAGATATTTTAAGCCGAGTGCCAGATCAACCACGCGTCGCGCAAAAAGCCATTGCGCGTCTTCAACTGGCCAGTGAAGAAATGCGGGTTCTAACGGAAGCTTTCTTACTGTTAGGGAAAGAGAATGTTGAGCCGCAGCACTACGGCGACCATGAATTGATTATTTGCCTCAATCAACAGCTAGAAGAGCTTGCTCCTCTGTTTGCTAAACAAGGTGCAGAGTACCAGTTAAGTGAAAAAGACAGTGGTGTGGTGCATGCGCCTGAGAGTTTTATCACCATTGTGATCAATAACCTGATTAAGAATGCATTCAGCTACAGCGTTGGTGACATCGAGATTGAACTGAATAGCACTCAATTGGTGGTTGTGAATCGCCATGATGGTAATGAGACCTACAATGCCGGTTATGGCTGTGGGCTTGTGATTGTGCAACGCATCTGTGAGCGCATGAGTTGGCCGTTTGAATTAGAGGATGATGGTGTAAGGTTTACGGCCAAAATCGACTTTGTTTCCTGATTGAGCACTTCGATTAGGGGAGTGCTTCGAACGGTGTGAATAACGAAAAGCCAGAGATTTCACTCTGGTTTTTTGTACCTAACTGCCAGTGAAAAAAGAAAAAACACTGATATGAATTAGACTCTAGGGAGTGGAAGGGAAACTCAAGGAGCGACTATGCTTTCGTACCACGTAAGTAAGAGCGTTGAAATCGAAAAGACGCAAAGCGAGATTATCGATTACCTCAAAGATTTTAAGAATTGGCCGGAATGGTCTCCTTGGCTTATTTTAGAGCCGGATTGCGAGCTAACTTACAGCAATGAGCAGGGGCTGGTCGGTTCCGGCTATCAGTGGAACGGGAAGCGTGTTGGTACTGGGGCTATGGTCTTAGAGAGCACACAAGAACATCGTTTAGATATGGAATTGCACTTTTTCCGCCCTTTTAAAAGTCATGCGAAAGTGACGTTAATCGTCACGCCATCAGAGAAAGGATCTGTGGTGGAATGGCAGATGCAATCAAGCGTGCCGTGGTTTTTATTCTTCTTGAAAGGCATGTTTAAAAGCATGATTGAGATGGACTATGAACGTGGGCTGCGCATGCTGAAGCGCCAATTAGAGACCGGAACTGTCTTATCTGAATTGGTTGAAGTCGGTAGTCGTCAGCAAAATGAAATTAACTACATTGGCTTAACGGGTTCCGGCATGATGAATGATCTGGGACCAATCATGCAAGATCACATTGAACGATTATTTGACCTCGTAGAAAAAGAGAAGCTACCTGTGACCGGGGAGCTCTTTTGCTATTACTTATCCATGGACATGAAGCGTGGATACTTTGAATTTATTACCTGTTTACCAGTTAAAGCTGGCGTTGCCGCGATGAGGGATTTTGTTGCGGGAACCATTCCTGCCAGTGACACCTTTGTTGTGGAGCATAAAGGTGAATATTGGTTTCTGGGTAATGCGTGGTCAATGGCGATGAGTGTGACTCGGCATGATGGTGTTAAAGTGAAAAACAAACCTTTAGGTATTGAACGCTACTTAAACAGTCCGCATGATACTGAGCAGGCTGAGCTGCGCACTGAGGTTATCTTATTTAAGAAATGATGTGCGTTGTAAAACTATGAACTAACGCCATGTTTCATCCTAACTGCATGATAGTATTCGTTAATGCTTTAACATTAGAACGATACTCAAGTTGATGAGTGCCATATTGGCATCATCGCATTATGTCATGGATGAGATATGAAACTGAAAACCCCTCTAATAACTGCCTGCTTATTTGCCAGTCCTGTCTTTGCCAGTGAGGCGCCTAAAAACATCATCTATATGATTGGTGATGGGATGGGACCTGCCTTTACCTCTGCCTACCGTTATTATCATGATGACCCAGCCACAAAAGAGATTGAGCCGACGGTGTTTGACTCGATCTTAGTTGGTATGGCAAAGACGTATCCTGATGACGTCACCTATGTTACTGACAGTGCAGCAAGCGCGACGGCACTGAGCAGTGGCATTAAGAGTTATAACGGTGCTGTGGCGGTTGATGTCGATAAAAAGCCAGTTAAAACCATGCTTGAGATGGCAAAAGAGCAGGGGATGACGACTGGATTAGTAGCAACGTCACAAATTAATCACGCCACGCCAGCGAGCTTTGCAGCTCACAATGAATCTCGTCGAAACTATGATGAGATTGCCAATGACTACATTGATAACAAAGTCGATGATCAGTTACCTGTTGATTTATTACTTGGTGGCGGTGTGCGTTATTTTGAACGTGAAGATCGCAATTTGGTTGAAGAATTTAAACAGCAAGGTTACCAGTACATTACCGATTTCAAAGACCTTCCTGCATTGCAAACTTTACCTGCGTTAGGCCTGTTCGCAGATAAGGCATTTCCATTTGCGCTTGATGAGAATCCCACTCGTCTAGAGGAAATGACCAACAAAGCTCTCTCACTGCTGCAACGTCGAGATAACGGTTTTTTCGTTATGATTGAAGGCAGTCAAATTGATTGGTGTGGCCACGCGAACGACATTGCGTGCGCGATGGCAGAAATGGATGACTTTGCCAAATCGATTGAATTGGCGAAAGCTTATGTCGATGCGCATCCAGACACTTTGTTGGTGGTGACGGCTGACCACTCCACAGGCGGTTTAACTATCGGTGCAAATGGACAATACCAATGGGATACAGAGGCGATTAAAGGAGTTCATCAAACTGCATGGCCCTTAGCGATGTCATTAGCGCAGTCTCACGATATGATCAAAACATGGAATGCTTCTGTGGATTGGGAATTGTCGAAAGAGCAAGGTAGACAACTCGCTTATGCGAAATTAAGTGAAGAACCAGCGAAAGCGCTTTATAAAGAAGTGAAAGACATCATCAACAAGAAGAGTTTTACTGGTTGGACGACGAAGGGCCATACCGCTGTTGATGTTCAAGTGTTCGCTTACGGGAAAGGGGCTGATAAGTTTGTGGGCTCACAGAACAATACCGATATTGCCAAGAAGTTGATCGGGTTTATTCAATAAATTAGATTGAAGCTGATTAGTAAAGAAAATGCCTCAGCGATTGCTGAGGCATTTTTATCAGCCAACTTCTCTTGCTAGAGCATTATTGTGCACGGTATTTACCGCTGTTTAGTTCAATTTTAGACGCTTTTACGCGACTGTCCGCATTTAGGTAATCACTGATGCCAAGAAGATCTTGGCCTTCTGATGCTTTAAACACCGCGGATTCACCTTGTGCGAAGACAACTTCAAGTTTCAGCTCCTTTGCTACAGCCTTTGCATCCGTAGGACTTTTTACTGTTACAAAGATAAGGCCTGTGGCTTTAGATACGTTACTAAACGCGTTCTTAAACACCTCATCACCTGCATGCAGTTCAGCGGCTTCAGATAAGTTATCGACTGATAGCTTACGGTAGTCTTGGCCGTTAACTTCTAACGCGTCAGAAGCGACGAATAGCTCAGGAGTTGGTTGCTCTGCCAATTGCTGTGCACTTGCAGTTGCCGCCATTGTTGAAAGAGCCAGAATAGAAAAAGTCATAAATTTCATGTGATTGACTCCTTAGTGACCGAAGATGCGCATAGACCAGTTTTTGATAACCCCTGGTTGTGCGTTGTTTGCCATCGGTACATCATAGATAGCAGAAGAGTTGAAATATGCAATGAATGAGAATACTTCATCACCGTTGGTATCGATCGCGCGTAGCGTCCATTCGCCTTTCGCATTCTCACCGTAGAACTGGTTCGACAGCATTAGTTGGTTTTCATAACCTGCCACTGTTGGATCAAGTGATTGACCAACAAGGCCGTTGCGAGGCGTTTGTAGAACAGAACGCGTACCTGATGGAGAAATTAGTTCAATTGCCAAATCTGGTAGGCGTGAGTGTTCCAGCGTTAGCTTAACTTGAACAGACTCAACCGTTAAGTCTTCAGTGATCGCAATAGCAGAAGAGCCGCCTGTTAAGCTTGCATCTGGAACGCTCACTTCAGTTGCATTGTTTGCCCATGGCGTAATGACTTGTGCAGGTAGAACGTTGTTTGTCATACGTGCACGCTTCATTGCTTCATCTAGGTTAACGGCACCAAAACCATAGAAGGAATGGAAATCAACGCCCGCTGCGTTTTTCTGCCATGGTGAAATAGCTTCATAACTGACAACTTCACCTTGGTTGTTGACAAATTCAAGTGCAACACCTGAGTGATCTTTGTCCGTGACACTTGCTGTTTCTGCAAGAAGAGCACGAACATCACGAGCTGATAACGCGTGGTTTGTCGACATGATTGCGGCAATCGCACCAGAGGTGTTTGGAGCAGCAGAAGACGTACCATTCATCGTGCTGGTGTAGTTACAGTTTGGATCTTGCTCTGTACCGCCATGCAAGCCATTAATACCCAAATCTGCGCTGGTGTTTTGACCTTCTTCACAGCCCATTAAGTCCGTTGTTACCATTGCTGGAAAGTCTTGGCCGTATTCACCCGCTGGTGCAGCAACCCAAACGTTTGTACCTACAGACGAGTAACTTGCACGTGTACCATCGGCACGTAATGCACTAGTGACTAGGTTGTAGTAACTTGCGTTGTCATAAGACTGCTGTGAGTTGTGCATTGGTAAGCCTTTGTTACCACCACCGGCGAAGAAATCGCCTGGAAGAACGAAGAATCGGCCAGTATTGAAGTAACGATAACCGTTACCTGCAGACTTAACGAAGACTGCTCCACGGCCCCATGCGTTACTTTCACTCACATCTTTCATGACATCCATTTCGAGTTTGAACTGAGGATCGTTCTCGTCGAATGGAATAGGGGTAAGTGGGCTAAAGCCATAACTTTGGTTGAATACGCGCACGTCGCTGGTAGACGCGTCTGCACCGTGAGAAATTAACCAACCTTCAAGTGTTTGGTTAGCGAGCCAGTTAAAGCCCATCAAAGAAGAGCGAGAAGCGACACCGCGAACGCCTTCACCGTTATTACCGACAGCACTGATCAAACCGGCAACGGCAGTACCGTGACCATTTGCATCGACTGGGTAGTCGGCTGGGAATGAAGAGTCTTCAACAAAGTTTCTGCTGCCTGTGACTACGTTACCTGCAAGGTCTGGGTGGTCGATTTGAACACCAGAATCGATAACGGCAACTTTCACCCCAACGCCAGCAATACCCATTGCTTGTGTCAGGTTGGTGTTTAAATCGTTACCAGCAACCGCAGGATTGGCCGCGAACGCCGTTTGTCCTGTGTTGTTTAAGTGCCATTGCTCTGAATAGAGCGGATCGTATGCCGAGACGGCAGGAGAAATACCTACTGCCAACATCGCGGCGAATAGGCGATTAATGCGTGTTTCCATTTGTGACCTCATTGTCTTTGTTTGGAATTTTTGTCCCTGTTCGATACTCCTTTAAACAGGTCTAAACAAAGCTAGCGGTTAACTAAGGAGACGAAAACTGTTTACATCTTATTTACGTTCATTTTTCGACGCACGACATTATCTTGACGTTAACTGCTTGAAGTCACTTGGAATTCTGGATATTTGACTGGAAGATAGGGTGTTTAAAAAGCAGGAAAACTAGAGTAATTTCCTGCTTTTTATGGAATGAGGTGATTTATATGGCAGGTTGTATGGTTGCCTCAGGTTCTGTAGGGGCTTGTTCTTTACGAGACAGCAGACCGTCAACTACCTTTTCAACATAAAACTTCTTAAATTCTTTATCGCACCATTTCTTGTTCAAACCGCGACGGTTGAATTCAGCACCGATTGCTACTCGAGTTTGATTTGTGGCGCGATTGTAGTAGAGCGTTTCGCATAATTGCATGTTACTCATTTGCTGAGCGTACACATTAACACTGCTACTTCGCATTCCAAGTTGGGAAGCTTGTTGGTTACTGCATGCAGCCAAAAAGAAAGGGGCAAATGCAGCAAGAATCCATATTTTTTTCATTGTGCTTTTCTATGACGTCGAGTGAATTTTGTGCTGGTTACGACCAGCTTGTTTGGCATCATACAGAGCTTGGTCCGCGGCAAAGAACCACTTATCCCACTCTTGTTTGATCGATTGAGCGCTTAACTCGTTGACCGCGCCGAGAGAGATTGTGGCGCTTAGCGACTGTGAGTCAACCTCTAGATTGTTGTTTTCTACTGCAAGTCTCAAACGGTTGAGTGTTTTTGCACAGTCGTCGACGTGACGGATTTCGAACAATAATACAAACTCTTCACCACCCCAACGAACTAAAAGATCACCAGAGCGTGTCGCCTCATCCAAAATAGTGGCGACATGTATCAGCATCTTATCGCCTAAGTCGTGCCCGTATTGGTCATTGAACGATTTGAAGTGGTCGATATCAATGACCGCTAAGGCAAACTTTCTATCTGGACTGCGACGAGCCATATTTTCCAACCAGCTAGGAAGGTAGCGGCGGTTATGGACTTTAGTTAGCGGGTCTGTTGTGTTCTGTTGCGCCAACTCTTCGTTGATCTTATTCATCTGGCGGATGTAACGGAACAACCAAAAACCGATAGCCGCAACGACACAAAAATAGAAGATTTCACGATAGCGTTGAGATTCAAGCTCAGACGCTTGCAACGCATTTTTTGCTTCTAGTAAGGTCAGCTCTTTTTGCGCTAACTTTGCCTCAAGATCGAGCTTGATGTTAATCATTTCTTCACCATGGACATGGCTAGAAAAGTTGCGCTCCAAACTGCGTAACTGACCTAAGTAATCAAATGCAGCTTCAAACTTCTTCAACTCTTGATTCGCTCGAACCATGACTAGAAGAAGGTCCATTTTTTGTTTAGTTTCAGCGCTAGCCGATTCATTTAAGCTATCGAGTGCCAACTTCGCATTTAAGATTGCTTGATCAAACTGATTGTCTGCGAGGTACGCTTCGGCATACGCCTCATAACAAGCGGCTTTGATACTTTTATGATTCTGAGGGTTAGGTAAGGCTAAGCAGGCTTCTGCTAGCTCTAATGATTCATCTATCTTACCAAGCGTACTCAAAAGCTGAGATAGGTTGGAAACAGAATTATGTTTGATTCTTACTGAGCCGGTTTCCATCGACAGTTTCGCTGCTTGTTCGAAATAGTGTTCAGACTCAAGGTACTCTTCCATTCCAAAATAAACCACGCTCATGTTAGCGTACATGATCGCCAGGAAAAGGCTGTTGTCGTAATGATTATCGCTGTTTAAATACCCATCAATCGCTTGATCTAAGTAGGTTTTCGCTCGCTTCCAATCGGACAGTTCCATGTAAAGAGAAGCGATATTATTGAGCGTCATCGCGATTTGGATTTCAAACTCAGAGTGTTCAAGCAGATCGTAAGCAGTACGGTAGTGTCTTAGGCCTGTTTGCACTTGAGCGCGTTGGACTTCGGCATTACCTAACCAGCGATAGGCGCGGCCCTGCAAAGAGTCATAACCGATCTCACGCGCGGTGTTGATGACTTCGTGTAATAGAAGTTCGCCTTGCCACACTTCGTCTGCTTCTACCAATTCTACGGCTTGGTTGAGTTTGGCTTCTGCAATAACCCACGGCAGCTTGTGCTTTTTACCAAACTCCACAAGGTTGGGAAGTTTCGGTAAAGGAACCCCTTCATAGCGTTCTAGATAGATACGGGCAAAGTAATACAGTGCTTGAGATTCTGGCGAAGCATTAGGTGGCAGCGACAGATCGCTAGATTTAATTGAACGAGGTTTACCAATGGAGTCGAAGTAGAACTCCAGCATTGGATAATCTGCGCGAGCAAGATGTTGCTTTAGGTAGCTTTCCTTTTTGGGCGCGTCAGCGGCTAGGCTGGGTAGTGAGCAAAGCACTCCAAATATAATAGGAAAAAGGAATCGCAGCGTTTTTAACGGTAAAGGCATCAGACTGTTGATAGAAAAGCTGACTCTTATAATGAAACACGTAACAAGTTTATCATCTCTTAATCGCGATTAGCCATAGATTTAGCGGTTTTATTCTGCTTATTATTCTCTTCACCAAGCCAATGAAACTAGGCATATGGTCAAGGTTAACGTTTAAAAAGTTCAGCTTTGTCGTAGAGGAGGAAGGTAGAGTCTGTCTGCGGTTATTTATATAAGAAGGGTCGGAGGGCTGGTGGGGATATTTTCGCTGACCGATTCAAAAATAAAGACGCCGTTTGATGATAGTTCAATCTTAAAAAATCGTTCGATCTCTAAAAGTTCACATGACTGTAATAAAAATTTAATCTTTGTATGAGTTGTGGAAAAATGCTTTTTTCGACATAGTGTTAGTAAGCCAAGAGAAAAAGGCTTGTTTTCACTAAAAAGGAGATTGCCTATGCACAATGAAATGATTCAACCTTCCCACTTTGGTATCATCGGTCGTACTTGCATCGCGTCTGTACTAATGATCGTAGGTGTTTTCACATTCATGTAATGAGAAAGTCTCTTTCTATTACCGAATAAGAAAACCATAGCAAAATTCAGGGAATTACCTTAATAAAAAATAAGGTATTCCCCTGAAAATAAAAGCCACGTCTCTTTTCTTAACTCAACAAGCTAAAAACCAACGCACTTACTGCAATAATCCCCGTCAATAGGACAAAGTACGTCGATACTTTTCCACGATACTGCTTTAACGCTTTCACTTTGTACACCGACAACATCGGCATAATGAACAAGATCATCGCGATAACCGGTCCAGAGAGCGCCTCCATCATACCCAAAATGCTTGGGTTCATGATTGCCGCAATCCAAATAGACACGAATAGCACCACAACGCTGATGTGATCAACACGGCGTTTCGGCATATCTGAATGCTTAGTGATCAAACCATTCAAGCTTTCACGCGCACCAAGGAAGTGACCAAGGAAAGAGGAGGTAATCGCGACAAATGCTACAAGTGGGCCAAGCGTTGCAATGAATGGATTGTCTGTTGCATTTGCTAAGTAAGACAGTACTGATACGTTTTGCGATTTCGCCTCTGCCAGTTGCTCTGGAGAAAGCGCCAAGACACAAGAAAACACAAACAAAAGAACAAACGCAATCAGCATGACGCTTGTACGACGCAGAATCAGCTCTGATTTACTATCGGCCGCATCACCATAATGACGACGTTGAACATTTGCAAAAGTGGAAATTGCTGCCGCGTGGCTGAAAGAGAAGATCACAACCGGAATCGCTAACCACATTGTGCTTGCGAAGGACGACATTCCCGGCGCATCCATCACTGGCATGCTCCAGTTCGGCATCAGATAAAATGAAAGAAACGCCAGAATCGCAACCAATGGGTAAACCATGATAGCAAACGCACGTAGCATCACTTTTTCACCCGCCATCATGATAGCAATTAAGCTGAACACCAATACGCCGGACAGTAGGGCACGCGGTAATGGCTCCATACCCGCTTGGTTGACCATGAAGCTGTCAACGGTGTTGGTAATACCTACGCCATAGATAAGTAGAATCGGGAAGATCGAAAGGAAATACAAGAGAGAGATAGAGCGTCCCGCTTTTGTGCCAAAGTGCTCTTCAACCACATCGGTAAAATCTGCGTTTTTCACTTTTGATGACAGCACAAATCGTGCTAGGCCACGGTGTGCCAAATAAGTCATTGGGTAGGCGAGTACCGCCATGACGACAAGTGGCCAAAAACCGCCAATACCTAAGTTAATCGGTAAGAATAAAATACCCGCACCCACGGCAGTACCAAACAGACTTAGTACCCAATGGGTATCATGTTTAGTCCAAGCGTTTGTTGTGTTTAATTCACTAAAATTTAATGTATCTCGAGATTCTTTCACTTAAAACTCGCCTTTATAAAAATAATAATCGCGCGGATGTTAACTGTTTTAGTGATTGTTATCACATGGAGGTGATGGTGAATCATGCTAGTGAAGAGGCAAAGGTGTAAACTATCGAACCATGTAAAATTGGAAAAAGCGATATATAGTTTCAGTTTGGTGTTTATAAATTGAAATTATATCGCGAAATATTACGATTTTATGGTTTTAGATGTTGCGGTTAAGCTTTGTTCGATAACATTGTAAGGTGTTCCGAAAGCGGCAGTGGTCTTGCGACCCCAAACCCTTGAGCAAACTGGATATTTAGCGCTTTCAGTGTGTCGATATGATCTTCTGATTCGACAAACTCGGCAACCGTGACTAACTGCATGCTGCTGGCGACTTGGCTGATGGCTTGGACGATTATTCTGTCATTTTCACTGTCGACAATGTTTTTCACGAATGAGCCGTCCACCTTCAGCACGTCAAGGGGAAGGCGACGCAAATAATCGAAGCTCGCATAACCGGTGCCAAAATCATCCAGTGCGATGGTGGAACCTGCTTCCCGAAGTCTGTTTAAGTTTTGAATTGCAATTGGTTCGTTACGAAGTGCATCCGACTCAGTGATTTCAAAACACAGTTTATTCATCGGGATCTGGTGTAGCTCCGCTTCGGTTTGAATGTCTTCCGCTAAACCCTGTGAATTCAGCGCTTTGGCGGTCAGATTGATGGCACATCGTCCGATCGAGTCCCAATCTTTAATATGGTTTTTTAGCGCTTTGAAAGTGTGTTCGATTACCCATTTGTCTAGCTCTCTTTCTAAACCGAACTCATTGATTAAAGGGAAAAACTCAGCCGGAGACATAAGCTCTCCCTGTTTAGGTTTAAGGCGCAGCAAAATCTCAAAGTGGGCATTTTGAGCGTTATCCGATAGCGCTCGATAAGGCTGACAATAGAGCTCAAATTCGTTTTCGCGAAAGCACTGTTGAATGAAGCTCAACTGGTTAAGTGTCTTATTTTCTTCTTGATTGTGTGTTACCCAGTTCACGCATGCGGTGTCGCGACCTTGTTGCTCGCACAGTTTGGAGATCAAAGGATCAAGATTGTGGTTTCCGTCGATGGAAGCACACTGGATGGTACGTTTTACAAGGCTTACCGCGCTGTCGTCGAAGTAAAAATAAAAACGGTCTAACAGCCCAATGAGTTTGTTTAACTCTGCTTCCATGTTTGGCAAGCGTGGTGCAAAACAAAGTAAACCGCTAGCGAATGGCGGCAGATAAGCTCGAGTTAGGTGGTCAGTCTTATACGCGAGGTATTGGCTAAGTTGTTTCATTAACTGTGCTCGACCTTGGTGTCCTAATCCATGAAGTTTAGATAAGGTTGGTTCAAGATCGATGTAGATCAATGTCGCGTGAGTTTGCGTTGCGACATCTTCTTTTAATTGCGCGAGATTGTATAAGCCCGTGAAGCTATCGATGCGTTCTTTTCGAATCGCATTACGTGTTGTGACATAGTTCTTTATTGTATGAGCACCAAGCATAAAAGTGAGCATGGTCAGTACAAACAAAACCAGCAGCATCGCATAAACTTGTTCACGAGATATAAAGCCAAGATTGTATCGACTGATGATGTTTTCCACGCATACCAGCAATGTTGTTGCACCAATCAACATGGGGCGCAGTAAACCTAATTTGCCTAACCCCATGCCTACTAGGCACAGTAACATCAAACTGAGCGTATTAAGTGTCAGCGGGTTTTGTGTGGATATGCTAGCGACCAAAAATAGCGCACATACCATCAACCATAAGCGATAGTGGAATGGATCAGAGTAGGCCGCCATCATTGCACGATCGAGCTTAATATACGGTGCATTTTCTCCATCAAGGACATAGCTTAAACCAAGGCTCAACAGAGGAGTTAGTACCATTTGTGTCAAAATGGCGCTCAAAACAGAGTAAGCGATAAACTCAAAAGAGAGATTTGTCACGTCACTTAAAAAGGCACTAATCAGCATGAGTAGAGCAGTGTTTGCAATAGGATAGAGAATGCCGATTACTACCGCATAATAACTGAGCTTTAAGGTGAAGTTATACGCCGCAACGCGTTTTAATGCGGATCGGTAGAGGTGACAAAACAACAGCGGCAATGCGGGTAGCAACACAGAAAATAGCAAAGCCATTTCCCACGGACGTTTGGAAAAGCACCCATAGTAGAAAAGTAACCCAGCAATGATTGTTGGCAATACGCGCCAACTGTATCGGAGTATGACTGTTACAACGAAAGCGGCCGTAAAAGAGAGTACGTGGACACGATCTTGCGCTATCACGTAAAAGTTGGAGAGGCTATAGCTTACTTGTATTGCGCAAAATATTAGGATTTGAATGCCTAAAAACTGCCACCACTTTTTATTTTTATAATCGAGCAACAGGGGTGATTGCTCGAATCCAGACATCGACATTATTTAACTCTAATTTTGACAGCGTAATGGAAGTCTCCGTTTAAGCGCGGATGCTTCATTTTTTATAATGATTCGCCTAGCAAGGTGAGTGCAGTTGCTCATGGTGGGCGGGTTAGCCCTTATCGTTTTTATTATTTTTGTATATAAGAGCGGCGATTATTCTACAAAAAACAACCAACAATCAAATAAAAACTGGTACGACGTTCCGTTAATATGAAAGAGTGCTCATGAACACGATTCTTTGTTTGAAAAATCAACCTTTGCCTAAAGTTGGTAAAGCACTAGAATCTGACTGAAATAATTGGAGTTTATCGAAATGGGGCTTTAGATATTGCTTAATGTGTCCCGAAGGAGTGAGTTGTTGTGAAGATCACCTCAGCAGAAAAACAAGATTTAGTTACGCTATACGAGCTTGAGCATAAGCTGTTTGGGCATCATGCATACCCAAGATTCTTCTTCAGACAAGCATTTGATTGCTGGCAACAGGGGTTGGTAGTTTCCAAGCAAAGCGAGCAAGTCACAGGCTATGTATTGATGGCACAAAGTGATGAACAAAACACCCATTGGATCTTGTCACTTGCGGTAGATAGTCAGCACCGAGGAAAGGGGATTGCACGTTCGCTTGTGGAGAATGTAATCGCAAAAGCAAGTTCCGATTCTGTTATTAAGTTAACTGTCGATCCAAACAATGCGCCGGCTTACAAGTTGTACACTTCGTTAGGCTTTAAGGTTCTGGAAAAAGAAGAAGATTATTTCGGTGATGGAGAGCCGAGACTGGTCATGGCACTAGCCCGTTAATCTTGCACTTCTGTGATTCAAAATCGCACCTAATCAGTGCATTGCCAATTATAAAGTGAAAATGGATTTTGTTAAGTTATTGAAATGTAATGCAATATAAAATTGGCATCGGGTTTGCTATTTAGATTATGTTCATCGTTAACTCGATGCGCCGCTTTCCCTTAGCAGGCGGTTAAGCGGATAGGGTATTACTTTTTGAGCTTTTATAGGCAATGCAGCCTCTCTCGTTTCGGGAGAGGTTTTTTTTCGCTTGTAGCTCGTCATTCTAAGGAAAGAATCAGGGGGCGGAATGTCGCAAGGATGCAAAAAAACCACTTGTCCCTATTGTGGTGTTGGATGTGGTGTCGAGGTCAATGCGAAAGGAATCGTTGGGGATGCGTGTCATCCTGCAAATGCGGGATCACTGTGCGTAAAGGGCGTCGCGCTGGCAGAGAGCTTGAATATGCCTTCGCGTTTGCTGTATCCAAAGCTTGTCACCAAGCAGCGACCTCAAGGGCAAGAAGTGCAATGGCAACAAGCCACAGATCTGATTGCAGAAAAGATTCATCAAGCGAAAGCAGAGTTTGGACCGGATTCCGTCGCGATGTACGTGTCAGGCCAGTTGTTGACGGAAGACTATTACGTCGCCAACAAACTCATGAAAGGCTATGTTGGCAGCGCTAACATCGATACTAACTCGCGTTTGTGTATGTCTTCGGCGGTTGCGGCTCATGTACGAGCATTTGGCGAAGATGTCGTTCCCGTCAATTACGATGACATTGATAATACCGAGCTGTTGGTCATCTGCGGTGCGAATACTGCTTGGACGCATCCTGTTTTATTTCGACGTATTCAACAAGCGAGAGAGGACAATCCTAATCTCAAACTGGTGGTTATTGACCCGCGTGAAACGGTCACAGCACAGCAAGCCGATTTGCATCTACCGATTAAAAATGATGGGGATGTATCACTTTTTAATGGGCTGCTTAAGTTTCTTACTGAGCAGCAATGCGTTGATTCTAAATACATTAATTCTTATACCGACGGGTTTGATGCGCTTGCAGAAGAAGTTTCTGATTCGCGTTACGATGTCACTAATCTAACGTCTTCCATTGGCATTTCAGAAGAAAAACTCACGACATTCTTCCAATGGTTTGCGCAAAGCCCAACCGCAATCACGTTGTTTTGCCAAGGGGTTAACCAAGCCGAAAATGGTGTCGACAAAGGCAATGCTATTATTAATGCACATTTGGCATCAGGCAAAATTGCCAAGTCAGGTTGCGGGCCGTTTTCTATTACAGGTCAGCCGAATGCGATGGGCGGACGAGAAGTCGGTGGTTTGGCAAATCAATTAGCGGTTCATCGTGCTTTTGACGCAGAGTCTATCAAGCAAGTGCAAGCGTTCTGGGATTCACCAGAAATTGCCACTCAGCCCGGTTTAAAAGCCGTTGAACTGTTTGAGGCGGTAGAACGTGGTGAGATTAAAGTTCTGTGGATCATGGCAACCAACCCCGTTGTCTCTTTACCAGATAACCAATTGGTAAAACGTGCACTAGAGATTTGTCCGTTTGTGATTGTTTCCGATATCACAGCGGATTCGGATGTCGCGCATTACGCGGACCTGTTGCTGCCCGCCGCTGGCTGGGGGGAGAAGCAAGGCATGGTAACCAACTCTGAGCGTCGACTTTCAAGGCAGCGCCAGTTTCAAACGCCTCCGGGTGAAGCAAAATCAGATTGGTGGGCGATAAGCCAAGTCGGACAAGCTCTGTGTGCATTGGAAAAGACACGAAATGGTTTTGCGTTTACTTCAGAGCGGGCGGTATTCAGGGAATATGCGGCGATGACAGGCATGAATGCAGATTCACCATTGAAGCTAGATCTTTCTCAATACGCGAACTTAACCGAGCATGAATACGAAGAGTGGGTGCCAACACAATGGGGAGGAGAGCGTCCTTTTGCTGATGGCGTCTATTCGCACCCAGATGGTAAAGCGCGTTTTGTCGTGACCAGTGAATCTCCAACGCGTTTAGAGAGAACAAAAAGCTGGTGGCTCAATACGGGCAGGCAACGCGACCAATGGCATACCATGACGCGCACAGGGCATATCGCACACCTTGCCGCCTCTGAGTTAGAACCAACCGTGTACATGAACACACTCTCTGCTACTCAAAACCGCTTAAAAGCAGGACAACTCACTAAGCTGTTTCAGCCTACTTCAAACACCAGTATTTATGCCAAAGTTGCCATTGATGAAGGTTTGGGTTTTCAAGAGCTATTTATGTCAATGCACTGGGCGGGTCGATATGGCGGTGAAAGCAGTGTTAACGCGATAGTAAACAGCGCAAAAGACCCTATTTCCGGGCAGCCTGCGTTTAAGTCATCTTATGTTGAAGTGCAAGATGCGGCGGTAAAAACCTACGGTATGTTCATCGGTACACAGTTTGATTCCGGCAAGTTTCTCTACAGCGCATTTCAAGCAGAAAGCAATTTGGGCATTTGGCGCTTTGTACACGATAAGCGACCAAAGAAGCAGAGTTTTTGTCGAACGGAAAAGAGCCGCAGAATTACGATAGATATTGCCCAAGGTTGGCTAGCGGTGGATTACGACCTTGTTGGAGACGTTCGTATCATTCGTTCTGTTTTAGTGGTGTCTAATGAACCGATTCAAACCGACTACACCAACTTTACCGGCTTGATTGGCAAGCCAATGGAGCTATCGCAACTGCTTACCATCACTCAATCGCAAAGCAGTGCCAAACTGGTTTGTAGTTGTTTCCGTGTTACTGATAAACAAATCCATGACGCGATGGAGAAGCAAGACTGCACTTCACTGACTCAACTTCAAAACAAACTCAAATGCGGCACTAACTGTGGCTCGTGCGTTTCTCAAATCAAACAAATGGTCGACAGCCATCAGCATCAAAAGGGCAAACAGCAAGCGAACCAGCAAAGTCTGGCTATTCAAATAAAGTAAGTCATAAAGAGGATAAGCACATGGAAGCGCCTTATCAAAAGTCTTGGTTTAAGAAAGGACAAGCGAGTCAGAAACAAGAACGCTCGTCTCGTTTTTCTAAGCATGACCAAGCAAGCAAACTGAACCAACTTTTAGAAGACCATTCAGTAGACCTAGACGCGAACCACAAAGGTTTTGTCTCGATTGTCGGAGCAGGGCCGCACTGATCCTGACTTGTTAACCGTAAAGGCTGTGAAAGCGATTATGTCGGCAGAGATTCTGCTGTACGACCGTTTGGTTAACAAAGATATTTTGGAGTTGGCTCCGCCACAAGCCGATTGGATTTACGTGGGCAAACGATGCGGACAACCTAGTATTGGTCAGGAAGAAATTTGTGACTTGATGGTGTCGCTCGCTCAACAAGGAAAGCGAGTTGTGCGCTTAAAAGGGGGAGATCCTTTCGTATTTGGCCGTGGAGGCGAAGAAGCATTAGCGCTCGTCAAACACTCAATCGCGTACGAAGTCATTCCCGGCATTACCGCTGCGATTGGATGTTCAGCAAACAGCTTGATTCCGCTGACTCATCGTGGCGTTGCTCGTAGCGTTACCTTTGTGACGGGGCAAGTGGTAACAGGCGCATTTGAAGCGTGGAGCCAACTGATGCAAAGCGGACAAACGTTAGTCTTCTATATGGGGTTAGAAAAGTCATCGCAAATACAAACGGGTTTAATAGGCTCTGGTTTGAGAGAAGATTTTCCAGTCGCGATCATCACTCATGGTTGCAGCCCTCAACAACAAGTGCATGTTACACAACTCAATCAGCTCAATGATTTATCGATTACACTTAAAGGCGTGAGCCCAGCATTGATTGTGATGGGAGAAGTTGTCAAACTGCGCGAACAACTAATAGAAACCGTACAGTCAGTGACGGAATACGAGGGAATATGAGCAGCATTTTGGAATGTATTAGAACAGTCGGTCGTGGCGAACGTGGTAGAAAACCACTGAACTTTGACCAAGCGTTTCGAGTTATGGATGAATACCTAAACGGTGAGTGCGACGACGATCAGATGGCAATGCTATTGATGCTGATCCGTGTACAGAACGAAACTCAACAAGAAATCGCTGGCTTTGTGAAAGCATTCCAATCCCGCATGCCAGCTATTGGTGCAGACATTGACTGGCCATGTTATGCAGGCAAACGTGAAGCGGCAGGGCAGCCTTGGCACCTGTTGGCAGCGAAGATCCTCGCCGATAATGGTCATAAAGTGCTGATGCACGGCTATCACGACCGTCAATCTGGTCGTTTGCATGCCGAAGATTACCTCGATAAGTTTTCTATCAACAAAGCGGAATCAGCAGAAGAAGCAAAGCGTGTGTTAGAAACACAAAACATTGTGTATCTGCCGCTGAGTTCGTTTGCACCCCAAGCAGAAACCATGATCGGTTGGAAGAATTGTTATGGGCTTAGAACGCCGATTAATACCGTGGTTCGAGCATTGAATCCGGGGCAGGCGACGGTTGGTATTCGTGGTAGCTTCCATCCTGGGTTCCAACAACTTCATGCTGAAGTCGAATTCGAGATTGGTCAAACCGCTCATGCCGTTGTGTCATTCAAAGGACAATCGGGTGAGTCAGAATACAACCCGAAAGTAAGCCAAACCGTATGGTTAAGCCAAACAAGTGGTGTGACATCGCATTACTGGACGGAGCAAATGCTATCTGAGGTGCCAATGCCTGCGAACTGCCCATTTGGGACGTCAGAAGATGACATGAACCAAATGGCAAATACGGTTCTTGCCACCATGACAGTGGTCTTGTTTGCACAAATGCACGACAGAGAAATAGCATTCGAACGTGCCTTCTCTTACTGGCAAGCCTATTGCGCCCAGCAATAACGCACTACTGTCAATTAATGTAAAACCAACGACGCAAAGTTGTTGAATCTGAATCCATTATCTATTGTTTGAAGAAGGTAAAAGATCCTAGCTCGCCAATGATGTGTTTCACCACCTTGCTCCGTATCAGAATGGTGAAACCAAAGTTTTAGCCTCAATCGCGTTCGTTTCTCCCTGCGCTTTTGAGAATGAGAAAATCCCATATGGTAAGACACAGAGGACATGGATAATGGTTCTAAAGCATACCACTCCTAGTGAAAAGGCTTCCCATCCGATCCCGCAAGAAGCCTTCGATTGGTACGACGAATACGCCCACGGAAAAATCACGCGCCGTGAGTTTCTAAATAGGCTGGGTGGCCTTGCTGTGCTTGGCTTTAGCATGACAGCACTGGTCGACGCGTTAACCCCGAATTACGCACTCGCAGAACAAGTTTCATTTAACGATCCTGACATCAAAGCAACTTACGAAACCTTTCCATCTCCAAATGGGCATGGAGAAGGGCGTGGTTATTTGGTGATGCCACAGAAGAAGACCTTAAAATCGCCGACCGTGTTGGTTATTCATGAAAATCGAGGTCTGAACCCTTATATCAAAGACGTCGCAAGACGACTTGCAAAAGATGGTTTTATTGCTTTCGCTCCAGACGCACTTTATCCACTCGGCGGCTATCCGGGGAACGACGATGAGGGGCGCGCCATGCAGAAAGAGATGGACAGAGCCAAGATCGAACAAGACTTTATTGCAGCGGCTAACTTCCTCAAACAATACGAGGGTGGTAACGGTAAATTGGGCGCGGTTGGATTCTGCTTCGGTGGATACATTGTCAATATGCTTGCAGCGGTAATGCCTGAAGAGCTCGATGCAGGTGTGCCTTTTTATGGAACACCAGCTGCACAAGAGATCCAAAAGCAAGTCAAAGGACCGTTGATGCTTCACTTTGCAGGGCTCGATAAGCGTGTTAACGACACATGGCCTGCTTATGAGCAGCAATTGATCGCAACCGACGCACAGTATCAAGCGTTAATGTATGAGAACGTCAACCACGGCTTCCATAACGACTCAACAGCACGCTACGCACCGGAAGAAGCAGCACTCGCTTGGGAGCGCACACTCGGCTTCTTCAAAGAACATCTTGCCTCTAGTTAAAACGCGTCTACTTTAGTTGGCACATTCCTTGTTATGTCTCTCTTAGTGAGTGAGATATAAACAAGGAATGTGCATGACTCAATCAACGTCAAAAACACCCATCATAGTATGCTGCGATAGCCTCGAAGAGCAGGCTCGATTGGCCGGCTTATTGAGCAAAGATTACGACAACATCATCGGTTGCCAATTGGCACAACTAGAAACGCTTATGCAGCGAGAACCGTCAGCAAGCGTTGTGGTTGGATGGCAGCAGCCAACGGCAGAACTGCGTTTGATCGTCGATTTCTGCCGCAGAAAATCGGCACCACTTCTTATCGTCTTAAAGCAGTTATCATCTAATGATATCAATCGGTTATCAGAAAAAATGGACTATGTACTCATGCCACATGATAGTGAGTTTGCACTTCAACCTTGGATTGAGCATGCGACATTAGTGAGAGCGAAATTCGAAAGTATGCAATTGGAAATTGAATCGCTGACCCATAAGATCGAAGAGCGCAAGCTGGTGGAAAAAGCCAAGGGTCTGCTGATGAAGATGCACAGCGTTGATGAAGAACAGGCTTATAAAGCGCTAAGAAATTCAGCCATGCAATCAAGCCAAACGCTCGCACAAGTTGCCAAGAATTTGATAACAACTTTGGAGGTGTTGGATTAGTTGTTCTACTACTTTGGGGTTAGGGTGCACTTTCTAACGTGGTGCGTGTTGCACTATCAGCAAGCAATAACGGGGGATAACGAACTGCGGAATATGCTAATTTATTGTATTTACTGTGAAAAATAAGTTGGCACAGTAATTGGATTAGTAGAATTGGGTTTATTGTTGAATCGCTTATCTCAATTATCAACGGCGGTAATTGTAGACTTAGCAACGGCGCTACTGCTCTTCGGAGTAGTGGCGCTTTTTTTATGGGAGCAAACCAATGAAATGGAGTTCGATGCTGAAAGTGTCAGCAATTTCGTTATCAGTATTCACCACGGTCAGCGTAAAGGCAGAGTTGGGTGAGCCAGAAATTGAAGACCTGAAGTTTGGTTTTATTAAGTTAACCGATATGGCACCGCTGGCGGTTGCTTATGAGAAAGGCTTTTTTGAAGACGAAGGCTTGTACGTCACTTTAGAAGCGCAAGCAAACTGGAAGGTGCTTTTAGACCGAGTCATCGATGGTGAGCTTGCTGGTGCGCACATGCTTGCTGGTCAGCCATTGGGCGCAACGATTGGTGTTGGCACAAAAGCAGAAGTGATTACCGCGTTCAGTATGGATTTGAACGGCAACGCAATCACGGTTTCCAATGATACTTGGGAGCAGATGAAGCAATACATTCCAAAACAACCAGATGGCAAACCTGTTCACCCAATCAAAGCGGATGCACTGAAGCCTGTGGTCGACAGCTATCTGGATAAAGGCAAACCTTTCAATATGGGCATGGTGTTCCCTGTATCGACGCACAACTATGAGTTGCGTTACTGGTTAGCGGCGGGCGGGATTCATCCAGGCTTTTATGCCCCAGAATCAGGAGACAACAGTGGCCAGTTGGATGCTGACGTTCTTTTGAGTGTTACACCGCCACCACAAATGCCAGCGACGATGGAAGCGGGCACGATCAAAGGGTACTGCGTAGGCGAACCATGGAACCAACAAGCCGTATTCAAAGGCATTGGCACACCAGTTGTGACCGATTACGAGATCTGGAAGAACAACCCAGAGAAAGTATTCGGTGTTTCCAAAGCTTGGGCTGAGAAGTATCCAAACACGCACATTCGCGTAGTAAAAGCCTTGATTCGAGCGGCACATTGGTTGGATGAAAACGACAATGCCAACCGCCAAGAAGCAGTGAAGATGCTATCAAAAAGCGAATACGTCGGAGCCGATGCCGAAGTTATTGCCAACTCAATGACCGGCACGTTTGAATACGAGAAAGGCGACAAACGAGACGTGCCAGACTTCAACGTGTTCTTCCGTCATAACGCCACGTACCCGTACTACAGCGACGCGATTTGGTACCTGACCCAAATGCGTCGCTGGGGACAGATCTCAAGCGAGAAATCCGATGATTGGTACATGGATGTCGCAAAAGAGGTTTACCGTCCGGACATTTACCAACAAGCGGCTCAAGCACTGATTGAAGATGGTGTGTTGAGCAAAAAAGACTTCCCAGATTTTAGTGCTGAAGATGGTTTTCGTGCGCCACAAACACACTTTATCGACAACATCGTTTATGACGGTCGTGAGCCAAATAAGTATCTAGAGAAGTTCTCTATCGGGCTTAAAGGAAAAGACAAGGTTTAGGATGAGCAGTCCTACAAAAAATACAGCGGGCAGGTGAGTCTGCCCGCAATAACAAGGATGTAAATTTCTTAGGAGTGAGTATGTCTAGTAATGTCATTTCCCTTTTTCCTGCTAAGCAGGTAGTGAACCGAAGTCGGTTGGTGCTTTTGCCCGTCATTGGTTTGCTGATCTTTTTGGCAATGTGGCACTTAGCGGCGAGAGAAGTGCAAACCTCATTAGGTACGCTACCGGGACCAGTGCAAACTTTTCAACAGTTCAGCAACCTTGTCGATGACCATTGGCAAGAGCGAGAAAAGGAACAAGCGTTTATCGAGCGTCAGGAAAAGCGCAATGCTGCGAAGTTAGCCAAGAATCCAGACGCCGAAGTGAAGATTCGTCCTTACACAGGTAAACCGACATTCTTCGACCAAATCATAACAAGCTTAGTGACTGTAACTGCGGGCTTTTTGTTGGCGACGATTATCGCGATTCCGCTTGGCATCGTGCTTGGTCTGAATCAAGGGCTGTATCAAGCGTTCAACCCAATCATTCAATTGCTCAAGCCCGTATCACCTTTGGCTTGGCTGCCTATCGTCACTATGGTGGTGAGTGCCACTTATGTGAGTGATGACCCGATGTTTGCTAAGTCGTTCATTAACTCTTTGATCACTGTGGCGCTGTGTAGCTTATGGCCGACGCTGATTAATACCGCTGTGGGTGTAACGAGCGTTGATAAAGACTTAATCAACGTGAGCAAAGTGCTCCAACTTTCGTGGTGGCAGCACATACGCACCATCGTTTTACCTTCTGCCATTCCAATGATCTTCACCGGTTTACGTCTCTCTTTAGGTATCGCTTGGATGGTATTGATTGCGGCAGAGATGCTCGCGCAGAACCCAGGGTTAGGCAAGTTCGTTTGGGATGAGTTCCAGAACGGCAGTTCAGCATCATTGGGGCGCATCATGGTGGCTGTCATCACCATCGGCTTTATCGGTTTGATGCTCGATAGAGGCATGCTGCAACTTCAAAAGTGGCTGTCTTGGAATAAACAACAAGCGTTGAGATAAGGGAAAAGATCATGGAAAAAGCATTATTAGATCTAACGCGTTTAGGGATGCGATTCCCAACGCCAGATGGCGAGTTCATCGCGCTTAAGAACGTCGATTTACAAATCAATAAGGGCGAGTTTGTATCCCTAATTGGCCACTCTGGCTGCGGTAAATCAACGGTATTGAACTTAGTCGCAGGGCTGCACATGCCAACAGACGGCGGCGTGATCGTCGATGGGCGAGAGGTAGCTGGACCAGGACCAGACCGCGCAGTGGTGTTCCAAAACCATTCATTATTGCCTTGGTTAACCGTGTATCAAAACGTTGAGCTAGCTGTAAAACAAATTGCCGGCAAAAAGGGCAAAGCGTGGATTCAGGAACAAGTGAATCACTACTTGGAGTTGATTCAAATGCAGCATGCCGCGCACAAAAAGCCGGATGAAATCTCGGGTGGTATGAAGCAGCGAGTCGGCATTGCGAGAGCATTGGCACTTCAACCAAAGGTTTTGCTGATGGATGAACCATTTGGTGCGTTGGATGCGTTAACTCGTGCGCACTTACAGGATGCACTGATGAAGATTCAAGCCGAACTAAACAACACCGTGATCATGATTACTCACGATGTGGATGAAGCGGTGCTGCTATCCGACAAAATCGTGATGATGACCAACGGACCGGCAGCAACCATTGGTGAAGTGTTAGAAGTGAATCTACCTCGCCCTCGTGAGCGTGTCGCACTGGCGGATGATGCGCAGTATCAGAAGTGTCGACAAGCGGTGTTGAAGTTCCTTTATGAGAAGCAATCCAAAGTCGAGATTCCTGCTTCGAAAGAAGAGAAACCCAAAACCGCAGCGCAAACGGCATAAGGAGGCAGCGATGAACAGTCCTTTAACGATCCCAGTAAAGAACGCATTGAGCCACATCGTTGTGGTAGGCAACGGTATGGTCGGGCAGCATCTCGTCGAGCAATTAGTGCAGAAAAGCGCGCATATGGAGCACCGAATTACCGTGATTGGTGCAGAGCGTTTTATTGCGTATGACCGTGTACAGTTGTCCTCTTTGTTTGCGGGTAAGTCTCATGATGATTTGATGCTGAGTAACCAAGAATGGTACGACATGCATGGCATCCAACTCGTACTTGGCAGCCAAGTAACAGGCATCGACAGAGAACAAAAGCGCCTTCTGCTTGATGGTGAAGATGTGCTGGGTTACGACCAACTTGTGCTCGCGACTGGTTCGTACCCATTTGTGCCGCCAATTGAAGGTAAAGACCGCAACAACGTGTTTGTCTACCGCACGCTTGATGATCTTTCACAAATCAAAAAGGCATGTGAAGGCGCAAGAACAGGCGCAGTGATTGGCGGCGGCTTATTGGGTTTAGAAGCGGCAAATGCACTCAAACTATTGGGGTTAGAAACTCACGTCATTGAATTTGCTCCTCGCCTGATGCCCGTGCAGTTAGACGATGGTGCTGGCTTAGTGCTAAAAGAGAAGATTGAAGCGCTAGGGCTAACCGTTCACACCTCAACGGGTACGGAACGAATCTGCGATGGTGAAACGGCTAAGCATCGTATGGTGTTTAAAGACAAAGATCCTCTCGAAGTGGATGTGATTGTCTTTTCCGCAGGCATTCGTCCTCAAGATGAGCTGGCAAAAATGGCTGAGCTAGAAGTCGGCGAGCGAGGCGGTATTGTGATTAACAACCAATGCCAAACCAGCGATGAGAATATTTACGCGATTGGCGAATGTGCTCTTTGGGAGCAGAAGATCTTTGGTTTAGTCGCACCCGGTTACACCATGGCGAGAACCACTGCCGATGTCTTGACTGGTATGCCAAGCGAAGGTTTTAAAGGCGCAGACATGAGTACCAAGCTCAAGCTGCTTGGGGTGGATGTGGCGTCTATCGGCGATGCACAAATGCAGACCGAAGGCGCACAAGAAATGGTATTGCAAGATGCGGTTGCAGGCATCTACAAAAAGCTGGTGGTTGATGCGAGCGGCACCCAATTACTTGGTGCGATTCTCGTCGGTGATAACAGCGATTACGATGCGCTCTTACAGTGTTATTTGAACAAAACAGTCTTGCCAGACCACGCGGCGAACCTGCTATTTGATACTGGAATGCTGGATGGAGAGATGCCAGACAACGCCATTATCTGTTCTTGTCACAACGTCACAAAAGGCGACTTAGTTGCCGAGATTCAAGCTGGCACTACCAACCTGACGGACCTTAAAGCCAATACCAAAGCCGGTACTGGATGTGGTGGCTGTAGCAATATGGTGAAGTCGGTATTGGATACTCAATTGGCAGCTATGGGGGTAGAGGTTAACAACCACCTTTGTGAGCACTTTGAGCTCAGTCGACAAGAGATGTTCCATATTTGCCAAGTGGAACAAATCAAAGACTTCGACACCTTAATTGCACTGCATGGCAAAGGGCATGGGTGTGATATCTGTAAGCCGACAGCGGCATCTGTATTTGCTTCTTTGTGGAATGAACACATTATGGAGCGACAGCATCAATCTCTGCAAGATTCCAACGATGCCTTTATGGCGAACCTGCAAAAAGATGGCTCTTACTCGATTGTACCTCGTGTTCCGGGCGGCGAAATCACACCAGACAAACTCATCGTGCTAGGCGAAGTTGCTCAGCAATACGATCTGTACACCAAGATCACTGGCGGTCAGCGGGTGGATTTATTTGGCGCGCAGTTAGAACAGCTTCCTGAAATCTGGCAAACCTTAATTGATGCCGGTTTTGAAACAGGGCACGCCTACGGTAAATCGGTGCGCACCGTGAAATCGTGCGTGGGTTCTACTTGGTGTCGTTATGGTGTTGATGATTCAGTTGGATTAGCCATTGAGTTAGAGAACCGCTACAAAGGATTGCGAGCGCCCCATAAGCTTAAGTTTGCCGTATCGGGCTGTACTCGCGAGTGTGCAGAAGCGCAAAGTAAAGACATTGGGGTGATCGCCACCGAAAACGGCTGGAATCTATACGTTTGCGGTAATGGCGGCATGAGACCACGACACGCTGATTTGTTTGCATCTGACTTATCTAAGTCAGAGTTGATCACCATGATTGACCGAGTTTTGATGTTCTACGTCAGCAGCGCTGATCGCTTGCAGCGCACGTCGGTGTGGATGGAGAACATGGAAGGGGGCCTAGATTACCTTAAACAAGTGATTTTGGATGACTCTCTGAATTTATGTGATTCTTTGGATGAACAAATGGCGCGAGTCGTAGATACCTATCAATGTGAGTGGAAGAGTACGCTGGATAATCCTCAAAAACTGCAACGCTTCCGTCCTTTCTTGAACAGCACGTCGGGCAGTAAAGTCTTGCCGTACCAACGTGTGCGCGGTCAGCGTATTCCCTTGAAACAGGAGGTGTAAATGGCAGCTTTAACCAAAGTTAAATTGTGTCAGCTTGATGACTTAATGCCGTTTATCGGTGCTACTGTATTGATTGAAGGCGAGCACGTTGCGTTATTCTACATTCCAGATAGCGGTGTTTACGCCGTTCAAGATTGGGACCCAATAGGTAAGGCTTATGTGATGAGTCGAGGGATTGTCGGTGATATTGATGGTGAGATGTGTGTTGCATCACCACTGTATAAACAGCACTTCAGTTTAAAGAGTGGGCAATGTCTGGAAGACGAAGCGCTCTGTCTAAAAACGTGGCAAGTAACGATCGACGATAATCAGGTTTGTTATTTAGCCGAAGAATGATCCTCGAAATTAGCTTGCTCGATATGAGTAAATTCTTAGCGTAAGAGACAAGCGAATAAAGCTCCAGAGACAGCACAGTATGGCTCTGGAGCTTTTTACTATTTGGAAGGATTCACTTTCAGCTCGGTATAGCCAGTCGAGTCGTCCATCGTTCTGGTAAACTCAAGTTCTGAGTAAGAATGGATGATCAATTCTGCGGTGGTATCAATAACCGTGCCTTCCATTAAATGCCCGCCCCAGACTCGTCCTTCACGATCAGACACCGAGATATGAACGTGTTGATGTTCAGGCGTTAGGGTTCCCATCACAGAGACGATTTCAAATGGCTCTTGCTTGGTTAACGTACTCTCTGCACTTGCCAAACGAAGGTTGAGGTCAGAGACACAGCCAACGCATGAGGCAATCGAGCCAGCTTTGATACCATGCTGCTCGACCAATTTCGCAAGGCTGAGCTTTAAGTCCATGCCTTTGGTAAGACGTACCGCTATCACTTCAATCGACATGTCACTTCCTAATCAAAACCAGCAAGCAGGAAAGCGCCGTATCCAAGTCGGCATAACGTTTGGCTTTGCCAAGTACGCGCATGCCTTGCATGTTGTTGAGAACAAAACGAGCAAGCTCTTCTGGTTTCAGCGTTTTCGGCACTAAGGTTTCTTTTTGTGCATTGGTCAGCGCATCCGCAATGATGTCGATAAGATGGTCAAACAAAAAATGCCCTTTGCGCAGTACATCATCGTCTTCCCCAGCGTGCTCAATCAACGCATTTTGGATAAAACACCCACAGTTGCGTTTGCGCTGCAGCTCAGCAAAAGATTTAAGGAACGATTCCAACTCAGGTAAAGACGCGTCGTCTTTTTCCAAATCATTCAGTGATGGTAGCGAGACCTTTTTCAAGTAGGTATCGAGCGCTTCGTAGTAGAGCTGTTGCTTGTCACCATAGGTGTTGTAAAGACTGAAGCGGTTGATGTTCAACTCGTCTGTGAGATCCGAGATAGACGTGTTCGCAAAGCCCTTGCGCCAAAACACATCCATAGCCACGAGAAGCTTTTCATCTCGGTCGAAGTTGGCTTTTCTTGCCATAAATTACCTGCCTGGGTCTGCTTATCGGGTAATTAAATTGCTTTGGAGGGATGGTACAGAGAACCTCTAGCGTTCGAACTGAACCAATATGATGAATACCCATCTATTCTTGGGTATCAGCCCCCAAATTCATGTGAACTCACAAACGGCATCAAAAATCTCGCTCAGCAAACAGACCCACAGCTGTTTGAAAATTTTTGATAGTGAAGTTCTTGACTGATCGTTTATAAACTGGCTACAGTATATCCTAACCAATCGGTTAGAAAAAGATAAAAGGATGTGAAATGAAGCTCTATGAAACCGCAATGACTCCAAGTTGTAAGCGAGTTAGCATTTTTCTAAAGGAAATCGGTGGCGAGGTTGAGCGAATTGCGCTGAACGTTCGTGAGGGTGATAACCTATCTGAACCGTTTAAATCGAAAAGCGTGAACGGCAAAGTGCCTCTGCTGGAACTGGATGATGGCACGACGATCTGTGAAAGCGTGGCAATTTGTCGCTACCTAGATGAAGCGTTTGAAAATGATCTGGCGCTGTTTGGTGCTAACCAGCTCGAACGTGCTCAGGTGGAAATGTGGCATCGCGTTGTCGAATTCCAAGGTTTGTACACGGCTTTTCAGGCGTTTCGCAATATCACAGCAATTTACCAAGATCGTGAAAACTGTGTGGCTGCGTGGGGTGACGAGTCGAAATCTCGCGTATTAGAATTCCTACCAATTCTCGACAAGCGCCTATCAGAAAGCGAGCATATCGCCACGGACAACTTCACCATCGTAGACATTACCGGCTACATTTTTGTTGGTTTTGCCGTAAATGGTTTGAGTATTGAAGTGTTCGAAACCTACCCAAATATTGCTCGTTGGTTTGAACAAGTGTCGGTGCGTGAAGCGTTTCAAGGTTAACTTCTAGCGTGATTTTTCTGAGCAGCAAGGCTTTTGTAGACTTGCTGCTTTTTGTCGTTTTAAGCGCAAAGATCTTCAATTTTATCGGGTTTTCTCTTCTTTTTCTGCCTTTCTCCTATAATTAACTCAATTAATGAAACAACATCAATTGGCTCTCACGGCGTTTTGGAACCTTGAGTTCTTAGTTTGTAGACGTCCCAATCATTATTGGACTTCACCAAGTAATGAAGGACACCAAGCGACAAGGAGAGGTTATGCGTGTTCGAAGTAAAACCATCAATGGCGTGTTGTGTACGCTGCTCGTAGCGTCTGTGTGTGGATTAGTTGCGATGTATCAAAACCACACTCAACAACATCAACAAATTGAATTGCTGCGCGGGCAACTGGTGGAAAAAGAAAACCAAATCGTTGTCTCGAATGAGGCGTTGTCTTATACCCGTTACCAACACCAACTATTATCAGAAGATTACACTCGATTTAGAGACGAACAGTCCACTAACGCCATCCTTCGTTAGGCACTGCGTCATAAGCAGGGAGCATTATGAAATCAATTTTGTTGGTCGATGACAGTAAAACGGTGTTGCTCTATATGACCAGCGCATTGCAAAAGCAAGGGTACGAGGTCATTGCCGTTGAAGATGGTGAGTCTGCGTTAGAAGTGCTGACTCACCGAACTGACATTCAGTTTGTCCTCAGTGATTTGATGATGCCGGGCATCAGTGGTATTGAGCTTTGCCGTGAGCTTAAATCGTCGGCGTTTTCTCGTTATATCTTCTTTGTGCTTCTCTCTTCCCGTAACGATCAAGAATCCATCATCAAAGGCATGGATGCAGGCGCCGATGACTTTGTCGACAAGAAGACATCTGTAGAGGAACTACAAGCGCGCATCCGAGCGGGTTTTCGTACCTTAGAACTGCACAATACGCTCACGACAAAAAACCAAGAGCTCGATTTAGCCTATCAAACTATTCAACAAGATCTCGACGCTGCGAGTGATTTGATGACTCAGTTATTACCAGTGGAAGAACAAATTCACACGGCAAAATTCAGCTTTACTTATGTGCCTTGTTCCAAGATCGGTGGCGACATGTTTGGTTATGTCGAGCTTGATGAGCAACATGTTGCTTTCTACGTATTTGATGTATCGGGCCATGGTATTTCTTCAGCACTGATGGCATTTTCAGTCCAGCAAACTTTGTCACAACGTCACCAATCGGAGTCCATAACGTTAGACTGGAGCGACAATGAATACCGCATCAGTGAGCCTGCCGCTGTGATTGAAAGGCTTAATCGGCGCTACCAACAAGCGCAAAACAGCAAGCTTTACTTCACTATCGAATACGCCGTGTTGAACACCGAAACCGGTGAGCTGAATTATTGCACTGCAGGACACCCTAAATTCGTTTGGCAACAGACGGAACAAAACCGCTTGGAACTTGTTGGCGACAACAACTTCATTGTTGGGGCATTAGAGCCGATGATGTACCAAGGTGGAAGTATCCAACTTAAGCCTAATGACGCCCTTTGGTTTTTCTCCGATGGCCTAACAGAGGCCAAGCAAGGTGAGGAGCTTTACGGCATTGACCGACTGCTATCCAACATTGAAGGGAGTCAAGCGATGCCAGAAAAGGCACAAACCAATGCCGTTTTGGAGCAAGTGCAAAACTGGCAAGGAAAACCGGAACTCGACGATGATGTGAGCGTGTTGAAAGTGCAATGGTTGGGTTCTAGGCAGTCGCAAGCCGTCAATTCGCCGAGTGCGGTATTCCAGAAATCCTATCAAGCGTCTTTAGAAGTTTCACGCCAAGCGAGTCTCGAATTGGTTGAGTTCCTTCAACAACATTCGGTTTCTTCTCATGCCATGCAAACCCTAGAGTTGTGTGTGGTTGAGTTGATGAACAATGCTTTCATCCATGCCTATCAAGAACAAACCGGAAAAACGGTCGAGTTAGAATGCGAACTAATACAAGGCAAGCAGCACAACATAGAAGTGCGTGTATTTGATTATGGTAATCGCATTACTGATGAAACCTTCCAAAGCTACACCTCAAAGCAAATAGAGGCGCCAAATCTATTTGATGAACAGAGTTGGATGCCTTCAGGACGAGGCTTGATGCTCATTGCCCAAATGACGGATGCGTTTTCTGTATCACATCAAGTGGAGCGTAATTGTTTTACGGTGGCAATAGTGTCTAAATCGTAACTTTTGCTTTGTGATGTTGCTAAGATCTTCCTCTTACACGCATTAACACGCATCAGTTTTGTCCGCGCTAATCGATTGCCTAAACTTTATTTTTTCTGCCCGTTTTGAGTTAACCCTGCGTTAACTTTCCCCGTCGTATATTCTCCGTCAGCCGATGGAGAGTCAGGGCTTCTGCCTCTTGTCATCGTGATTTTTCTCTCGTTTGTAGTTGGGAAATAAAAAATGAAGGCGAAAGGTTTTACCTTAATTGAATTGGTCGTGGTCATTGTCATCTTAGGTATTTTATCTGTGACAGCAGCGCCTCGATTCTTGAATTTGCAAGATGATGCAAGAAACGCGGCAATTGCTGGGTTTAGAGGGGCGATGAACGGTGCGATGGGCATTGTTTACGGCAAAGCGGCGTTGATGGGTGTCGAACGCGCAGAAGAGGCTAACTTGGATACTGATGGTACAGGTACGCTTGATTTGGCTATCGCTTACGGGTACCCAAAAGCAACCTTGAATGACCTATCTATTGTGGTGCAAGGCTTGAGAGAAGACTGGGCACACAAAGAAATCCCTGGTGGCGATTCAATCTACTTCGGCATTGCGGGTTATGACAAAACTTGTATCAAATACACACAAGCCGGTGCGACTAGTGCAGCCGCAACCGTGGTCGTCAAAGACCCTGTAGAGTGTAGTGGGCTAACAAAATGATTCTTAGAGCCACTTTTTAAAGTGGCTTTTTTTGTGCTCAAAAGCTGTGCGTATTCCCTTAAAAAGTTCCCTTAAAAGTCGCTTAAAACATACCGTTATGGTGACGATAAAAACAAATCATCAAAACAAGTTCGGGCGTTAACTTAGCGTTAACCATGAGAAATTTAAGATATGACTCATATCACACACTATGCCTCTTAAAGCGTTGGCTTTGAGATGGAATTTAACCTTGTTAATGATTAACAGGAAGTAGAGGCGAGTGTCATTAAACGTGTTGGTCAGCGAACTACGTGAATACCAACTCAATAAAAACACTTATAAAGGTCTCTTAATGTCAGATTTCAACTTGTTGTACCAACCAAAACTAAAAGATGGCGTGATCGTTGGTCTTGAAGCTTTGCTACGACCAGTCGACGTTGAAAAAACACTGCCTGAATTTTTCGCCGAAGTGAAAGACAACATGGCGCTTGATCTATCAGTGATGAAGCGTTGTTTGGAAGACATCGCGAAGTTTGACATTCAAATTCCGGTATCCATCAACATCTACCCAACCAGTGTTTTGAATGATTACTTTGTCTTCAGTGCGATCAAGCAGCTAAAAGGAAAGAACGTTTCTTTAGAGTTGGTTGAGCATCAAGGTGTTGAGCTCAACGACGAATTTCTTAATCATGTTGCGCTGCTAAAAGACAACGGCATCAAGCTGTCTATTGATGATTTCGGTAAAGATTTCGCGAGAGCGGATTTGGCGCTCACTATCGGCGCGGATGAAGTCAAATTTGACCGTTCGTTGGTTCATGACATTGAGAAAAACTACAGCAAATTTAAGCATCTGTCGTTTTTGTACTCAAAGATCAAAACGCTATGTACACACAAAGTTGTTTTTGAAGGTGTTGAGAACAAGCGTCAAAAAGAACTGATCGAATTGTTTGCCGAAAAGCCAACGATTCAAGGTTTCTATTTCTATCCAGCAATGCCGTTAGAGGAGATTGTTGAGCTAGATTGCTTTTCCAACCTTGAGCAAGATGCACCTGTAGAAGCACTGCTACGAATGAGCTTGGATTTAGATTACAAGCTTTATAACTTTCTGATTGAAAACAATATTGAAGATGTACAGAGCGAAGAAGTGAATCGCTTTATTGAAGACCATGACATCTTGGGCGTTGTGCACAACGAAGACGTAAATACGACTCTGAGCAACCTAAGAGACATCTATTTCAATAATACATCGATTATTGCGAATGGCGTTGTGTCGATGCTCGATTCAGCTGAAAAGCTGGTCATCATGAGAAACGAGCAAGGTGTGGTGATTTTTGATAACGCGGCACACCGAGAGTTGGTCGGAACCAGTATTGTTGGTGTGAAACCGCAAGAGATCATTCACGAAAACGAAAGCTACCGTTTGTGCTTAGAGAAAGATAGGAACTTGCTGCAAGACGAACATCTTATGTTCCACAAAGACAAAGAGTTTTTCGAGGGTATTGAGTACGACACGATTCGCGAAAAAATGGTCTACAACGGCAAGAAATTCATCATTGCGACCGTTTGCCCCTCAAACGTTGGTTTGGTGGATGTGAGTAAAGATGAGCTAACCAAGTGTTATACCCGCTCGTTTTTGAAGTACCACTTAGGAGCGTATGAAAACCGGATCGTTGCCTTTTTGGATATGAATGGCTTTAAAGCCATTAACGACGCGTTTGGTCATAGAGTCGGAGACAGCTGCCTTGTCGATTTTGCGTGTTTATTGAAATCATCACTTCGAGATAAAGACGTGGTGATTCGTTATGGCGGTGATGAGTTTGTAATCATTTTTGATACCTCTACTTACGACGATATCGAAAACAGACTCAATTCGTTAAACGTGAAAATGACGCGTTACTTTTCAGAAAAAGGGTACGACTTGTCCTTTGCGTACGGCCTATCAAAAGTGAACAACCACGATGTCAATACTGCCATCGAAATTGCCGACAGAAACATGTACACAGCCAAACGTCATATTAAACGTCAGCGCAGCGTTGACTACGTTATTTAAATCTATAGACAAGGATGTCTCAACGGTTTGGAGATTTTATGAAGAATAAAGGTTTTACTCTGATCGAACTGGTCGTTGTCATCGTTATTTTAGGTATCTTGGCCGTTATTGCTGCGCCTAAATTCTTGGGAATACAATCAGAGGCGAGAGTTGCCACTCTAAAGGCTACTCAAGGGGCGATCGAGTCTGCATTTGCGTTGGCATCTGCCAAATCACAACTTCCTTCGGCTAATATCCAACCTTGTGATTACCACAAGCAAATGCGTTGTTTGGTGCTAAATGGGCAACAAATTCGTTTAACCAATGAAGACAACTATCCTTGGTTTGATGTCTTCCAGCGCCAAGCATACGAACAATTTAATGAGTTGGTTGATGCCGATGTCTCACCTCTTAATCAAGATTATCATGGTGAAGATACGCTGAATTTTGAAACTGATTACGATGGCGGATTTTGGATTTTTCCCCAGTTTTATGGTGATTGGGACGACTTAACCTCGTTTCGTTGCCGCATTCATTACGTGCCAGCGACGGCAAGCCGCACTGGGAAAAGCATGACAACGTTAGAGACCGAAGATTGTTAGTGATGGAATGTAGGTAAATGGATGTAATGCACAAGCACCTTTTGTTGGTCGACGACAATATTGAATTAGCAAAGACCATCATGGAATACTTAGAGATGAATGGGATTCATTGTGACCATGCATCCAATGGTATGATGGCGTTAAAGTTAGCTCGTTCAGATGACTATGATCTGGTCATTCTGGACGTTAACTTACCCCAATTGTCAGGTTTAAAAGTCTGTGAAGAGTTGCGTTTAGATGGTATTGACTTACCTATTTTGATTCTGAGCGCGAGAAGCGATCTGAGCGATAAATTAGCAGGCTTTCAGGTTGGTGCTGATGACTACATGGTCAAGCCTTTTGCCCTTGAAGAACTGCTCGCTCGTGTACAGGTGTTGTTAAAACGTAGAAGTGGCGCGCCAGAGCGGCTCGTTGTGGGTGACTTGGTACTCGATATCAGCAGTAGGGAGGTCTTTCGAGGGGAAGATTCTCTCAATTTATCACCGACTTGCTACAATATTTTGAAAGTGATGATGAGCGCTAGTCCTTCACCAGTAAGTCGAAGTAAGATAATGCGATTGGTCTGGGGCGATGCGTCACCAGAAAGTAACAGCTTGAAATTTCACATGTTTAAGCTGCGTCAGGCGGTGGATAAGGGACAAAACATCAAGCTTATTCATACGCTTCCTAACTTTGGCTATGTGCTCAAGTCCAAGTCACGGCATCAATAGGAAACTCATCAGTGAAGATCAAAGACAGCCTTAGAGTGTACGTAATCACCGTATCTGCGGTGTTAGGGTTAATCCTTGCCGTTGTTGCGGGCTCTTATAGCACCTATAACCTCTATACTGGTATCGATCTTATGACCAAAGGTGTCATGCTGGTGAAAGCGGAAACGGAAGAGCCGCAAGTAGGCAAACCCATCATTAACCCGCCATTTATCATTACCGCCAATTGGGATGACTTACCTTTGGCATTTCAACTCAAGTTTGTTGAAAAGGATCTCGCGGTAGGGAAGTTATTTAAAGCGACAGAGACTGAGTATCGCGCAGGGAGAAACGCCAACCGCTTCATCTATTTGTTGATAAAAAGCGAAGTGGATGCTCAAACCAAATTTGTCGCAGTCAAAATCAACAAAAACGCATTCGATGATTTCACCGATACACTTAACATAAATTTGTTACCGCAACTCAATTATATCGTGTTGTTTGTCGCGGTATTGTTAACCCTGTTTTTAATCGGTGTGTTCTTTATTCTTCGCAAAATCACAAAACCAGTCGAAGAACTAAAAACATGGGCGATGAATATTCGTGAAAAAGATGATCGTTCCAACATACCTGACTTTAAGTTTTCTGAATTGAACATGATGGCCCGAGTGATCAATTCGTCTTTATCTGCAGTTCAAAGAAGTGTGAAGAAAGAGCAAGAGTTCATACGTTATGCGAGCCACGAGTTACGGACGCCAATTGCAGTAATTCGTTCCAATTCTGAGTTAATGAAAAAAATGATCGCCAGCGATATGCCAAAAGAGCGATTACTTAAAAATATTCAGAGAATCGAAAATAACAGCCTGGCGATGTCTGACCTATGTGAAAGCTTGTTATGGCTCAATCATGAAAACTCAACCGAGCTTAAAGAAACGATGACAAGCCTAGGCGTATTGGCGGAGCTGGTGGTGAATGAACAACGCTACTTATTAGATGGGAAGGCCGTTGAAGTTGAGGTCAACGTCGACAGTTTCGAATGCTTGCACTTATCAGGCATGTGCAAAATCGTCATTACTAACCTAATTCGTAATGCGTTTCAGCACACCATAGAAGGTAAAGTGATAATTAAGCAAACTGGTTTAGAGGTCGAAGTCATCAACACTGATGCAAAAACAAACCTGACCCACGAAACAACCGGTTTTGGTTTGGGTCTATTACTGATTAAAAAGATTTGTGACAAGTACTACTGGCAATATGATGAACAAGTATTAGCCAACGGTAGAGTCGTGAAAGTGACATTTGCATAAGAGAATTAAGACGATAGCAAAGGGTTTACCTTAAACGAGTTTGTTGTCGCGATTGTGATTCTTCATATTTTTCGGTGGCTGTTACCCTCGATTTTTGAATTCACAGAAAGACGCCATAGAGTTGAATAATGGAAACCGATGTGGTTTCTGTGACGACGTTTCAGAAAGATCGACACGCAGCCGATCTGTTTACTGACAAAGCACGCCAAACAACCAAATCTATATTTTCTTCACTTCTGATTTGGATAAGAAAAGCATCAACTTCCAATGCCAAGTGATGTACCAAAACATCAGTACTCCGGAAGTAAGATTACTGACTGATGCTTGCTAAGTGTCTGAGAGGTTACTTTAAGACGAACCCAAAGTTTTTGATGGTTTGGAGTAGCTTCTCTTCGTAATTATCATCGAGTGCATGCCTTAATTTGAACATGTGCACTTTTAAGCTGTTGGTGTCCGGTTGTTCATCTCCCCATACCTTCTGGATTAAGTCTTCACGACTGATTGGATTGGGTGTCGCTCTAAGGAGTACTTCCAAAATACGATAACCCGTAGGTGAGAGTTTAATTTCATCATTGGCACGCTTTACGTTGCGCTCTTTGACGTTCATTTGTAGATCTTTTAGCTGGAGCAGATTTACCTCGCCACTGCGTCGACGAGACAGTACCTTGACGCGCATAAACAATTCTTCGAATGCGAACGGTTTAGTTAAATAATCGTCTGCGCCAGTCTCAAAACCGATGATTTTATCGTTCAGCGTATCTCTTGCTGTCAGCATAATAACGGGGACATCGTTACCTTGTTCCCGTAACTTTTGACATACCTCCAAACCAGAGAGTCGAGGCAAGTTGAGGTCAAGAATCACCACGTGGTAATGTGTTTTAGCAATCAAATCGAGAGCAGCAATACCGTTAGGTACGTGATCACATTCAACACCTTCTAGTTCAAAGTGTTCAACGGTTGTTTCTGCTAGCTCTAGATTGTCTTCGACTAATAGCAGTTGAAGCGTATTTGGTGGCGTCACGATTCTTTCCAATCCAATTCTGTAAGGCATAATTGATTATTGAGCCTGAGTGGATGAAAAACAAATACTTAATTTCAAATCTTTATTGACGACTTGAACCACTTCCTATCATTAAAAGTTCACTCCGTGCGGCATAAGAAAGATAACGTTTCGACGAGCTATACTTCATTCAGCCACGTTGATTGGAGCTGGGGACATGCCCAAGATTTGAGATAAAAAAGAGCCTCCACGTGTTGAATTACTGTTAAGCACTGACCTCTTTTTGCATGATCTGCTGATTAAAGGCGAGGGGATCTTTCAATATGGCACGACCGACGGCAGCCAAATCGAGCCAACCGTTGTTGACCGCTTGGTCGAGGTATTCGGCACTCTCGATACCACCCACACCAATGATTGGGATACCCAAGTCAGCTTGTTTTAGAAAAGCGGATTCTGAGACTAAAAAGCCTTCGCCGCGGCGGTCTTTAGGACGGTTCCAACCACCAATACCCGATGAGACGTTAATCAAATCCAAGCCAGCGTTAATGAATAACTTACACACTTTCGCCATGTCTTCTTGCGTTAATCCTTCTGGGTAAAGGTCCTGACCTGGAATGCGCACCATCATGCCAATATTGCTCTTGGCTTTGATTGCTTCGATGATCTCGACCACTAAACGAGAGCGGTTCTCTAATGAACCACCGTATAGGTCATCACGTTGGTTCGTGACTGGGGAGAGAACTTGGTTTAATCCATAGCCGTGTGCGCAGTGCAGTTCAACAAAATCAAAACCGGCTTTGTCGGCACGAAGCGCTGCATCGATGAACTGCTTACGCCAAAAAAGCATGTCTTCCAACGTCATCGCTTTCGGCTGCGGTAACACACGGTCGTAAGCGGGTACGGTTATTCCGGAAGGCCCCATTAAATTTGGACAGATTTCTAACGTTGCTTTGCCACCGCAATGCGTGATTTTAAAGCCTGCTTTTGCGCCGTGATCGTGGATAACTTGGGCGATCGCTTTCATTCCTTCCACGCAGTCATCACTGTGCGCGCCCAATTGGTTCGGTTCACTTCGTCCAGAAAAATCGACAAAACTGTATTCAACCATAACAAGACCTGCACCGGATTGTGCCAGTTTGCCGTAGTGTTTTATGGTGCTTGAAGTTGCGAGACCTTCGGTAGTGGAGGTTTGAGATGCCATTGGTGGCACAACAACGCGGTTTTTCAAGTGGTGGTGCGCAACTGTCAATGAAGAGAAGCGGGTCATACGGTCCCTCGTAATATCTGTAATTCCGTCGTCATTTTAAGCCAGAGAGTGTTATTCATTAAGTGAAACTTAAGAACTAAAGGCTTAGCGTTATTACCCAAGAATTTTGAGGTTACTTGAGTATAATCAAAAAGCAGCCAATATTGACTGCTTTTCAGAGGCTTGTTTACGTAATCAGCGTTTCATGAGATCACCAGTTAGTCGTTGAGCTATCAAAGATTGAAAGGGTGTTGTTAAAACGCCGCTAGATCAGCGGCGTGTCTATTATGGTCGTTATTTGTAGCTGAGCTCTGTCGCTTTGCCCTTGAAAATTCGGTACACCATGAAGGTGTAAAGCAATATCATCGGCATAACAATCATCACACCGTAACCCACAATGATTAGTGTCGCAGGCGATGACGCAGCTTCTTGTGCAGTCATCAACCCCGGCACAACTTCTGGGAAGAAGCTGTACGCAAGACCGAGAAAGCTCAAGGCGAAAATGACGGTGACACCAAAGAAAGGCCAGCGCACACCCAGATCATTCACCATTGGAACCTGACGCAAATAGCGATCAACGAGGAAGATGGTCGCCAGCACAATCAACGGAATGGGTGCAAGCAACAAGACTTCTGGGAAGCTGAACCAACGCAGGGCGACTTGTTGATTTACTATCGGGTTTACAACGCTCACGACTAAGATTCCCAAAGCTGCCAACCAACCAGCACGACGAGACCAACGTGCCGAGCGTATTTGCAAATCACCTTCCGTTTTTAGTACCAACCATGCGCCGCCAATGTAAACATACGCCGCCGTTACACAAAGTGCGCTTAACCATGCAAAGCCAAATGCTTCGGTTGATTGCTCAAATCCCATGATGTAACGGCCCACCATGTAACCTTGGGTTAGCGCGGTGACTAACGAGCCAATTCTGAAGCACCAATCCCAATGAGGTTTATGATCTGAGTTCGCTTTGGCGCGAAAGTCGAACGCTACGCCTCGCATGATCAGTGCGATAAGCATGATGGCGGTCGGCATATAAAGCTCCGTCAAAATCAAGCTATGAGCGGTAGGAAAGGCAATCAGCAGAATACCGACGGCTAACACCAACCACGTTTCATTTGCGTCCCAGAACGGGCCAATAGACGCTATCATTCGGTCACGCTGAGCTTCATTATCACTTGGCAATAGGATGCCGACGCCAAGGTCGTAGCCGTCGAGCACGGCATACATAAAGACCGAGAAGCCAAGCAGCAGAAGGTAAATTTCTGGTAGATAGTCGAGCATGATTAGGCCTCTTGTTGTGTCAGTGGGACTTCATGGGCTGCAACGTCTTTGCGCGCCAAATAGAACAGGGTATGGATGTACGCAACCAGCAATGCAGCGTAAATGGCTAAGTACATAATGAGCGAAGTCATCACACTGCTGCTCGCAACCGTGGTTACGGCTTCTGATGTACGCAATACACCGCTGACCAACCAAGGTTGTCGACCAATCTCAGTAACATACCAACCCGCCAGTGTGGCTATCCAACCAGAGAACGTCATGACTAATACTGTGTACAGGTAAGGTTTAGGTAGCGATTTTTTGCGTGCTAGCTTCACCGCGCCATACCAGCTAACCAGCAGCATAAGAACACCCACACCAACCATCACACGGAAACCAAAGAACAAGGGCTTCACTGGCGGGTGGTCAGGCGCAAACTCGTTAAGTCCTTGGATTTCTCCGTCTAAGTCATGAGTAAGAATCAAACTCGCTAACTTCGGGATGCCAACTTCAAAATCATTGCTGCGAGTTTCTTCATTTGGCATCGCAAACAGAAGAAGGGGCGCGCCTTGCTCGGTCTCCCACACGCCTTCCATTGCTGCTATTTTTGCAGGTTGATGTTCAAGCGTGTTTAACCCGTGCAGGTCACCGACAAAGATTTGTATCGGGATAAATCCAGCCGCCGCGAACAACGCGACTTTTAGGCCAAGTCTGGCTGAGCGGTGATCTGGCTTTTTCATTATTTGATAAGCCGAGATACCCGCAATCAAGAAGCTGGCAGTCAGCGCCGATGCTAATAGCGTGTGCAGAAGACGGTAAGGTAAAGAAGGATTGAAAATGACTTCCTTCCAACTGGTTACATGCACAATACCGTCAATCATTTCATATCCGCTTGGTGTGTGCATCCAGCTGTTAAGCACCAGAATCCAAAATGCGGACATACTTGTCCCAACAGCAACCAGAACAGTAGCGAGAGTATGAACCCATTCCGGTACTCGTCCTCGCCCAAAAAGCATCACGCCAAGGAAGGTGGCTTCCATAAAGAAGGCGGTCATCACTTCGTATCCGAGCAATGGTCCTGCTACGTTTCCGACTCGTTCCATAAAGCCTGGCCAGTTGGTACCAAACTGGAAACTCATCGTAATGCCGGATACCACACCCAAGGCGAAAGTGAGAGCGAATATCTTGACCCAAAAGTAATAAACATCGAGCCATACGGGGGCTTGTGTGCGGTTATATCGCCACTTGAAAAACACCAACATCCACGCCAACGCGATGGTGATGGTCGGGAAGAGAATATGAAAGCTGATATTGGTCGCGAACTGGATCCGCGACAGCATGAGGGTATCTAACATCTTGGTTCCTCAAAAACGTGCCGTGCTAAAAATCGTGTCTATCTGTAATTTAGTTACGAAAAATCGGGCAGTTTGGATTCATGTATCGAGAAATACAGGTGATTCTGTTTTCTTCTAACCATGATTTATATCAACTAAGACAAAGAAAGGAGTGTGGGAAATTGTCTCAAAATGCCGCTAATAGTCGCGAGAAGTGAGTAAAAGAAAGTAAATGTAACTGAAGTTGCATGAATTAAGATTAGTTCGAATTATCCTTATGATGGTTTCGATAATTCTGAAATAAAATTACAGAAACAGTGTTTTTAGTAAGGATATTTGCGCTTGTTGCTTTGGATGTCCGATTTTGGTTTATCAGAAAAAAACGGCGCGGACTTGGAGTCATCCGCGCGAGTCAATGACTGCTAGATACATAAGAGTGCTTGGCTAATCACTCGGAGATCTTGAAAAACACAACAATCGAGTAGAACGTTGGCGTTTTCGCCAACCATTCCATTCTTTTTTGACTGCGTTTAATTCTCCATTAATTAATGGCTAAATAATGCACATAAGTGCATATTTTAGTTCCAACGTGAAAGTGCTTAGTGATTGACCCCATTATTTGTCTTGCCCTAAAAAACAAGGGACAAGAAACAAGAGAGGACAAACAACAAAAAAGGACAAGCGTTAACTTGTCCTTAAAAACTATTAATCGAAATTGTCTAGAGCGTTTTCACTACAGCTTTTCGAGTTTTGGTAACTGGTAGTGTTTCATCTTCTCCACATCTGGCACGTAAGCTCGAAGCTGAGCACGCCATCCATCTAATGGTGTTTTCGCGTAGTTCACGCCTTTTTCGTCAGCGATGGCATGACATTGTTCCCCACCAAAAATGATCGTAAAGCTGCCGTCTTCGTTAATCTTAAAGTCTTTACGGTTTGTGCTCACAATATTGTGGTCGTTTGTCATCAAGTAGTTATCTGAGTTGTACATGGTTAGCGAGCTGAAGGCTTTCGCCGGAACATGATCAAACGTTGCGGTGTAACATTCATTCGCCTTGGTGTTTTCAGGCGCCCAAGAAGCATACATTGCCGTCGATTCTGGGCTCAAACCCCAAGAGCCAGCAATGGTGTAGGTCCATTTCTCCCAATTAGAAACATCATGAATATCGAATTGCACAGTGTCGTACATGTCAGGCAACTTACCCCATTCTTTAAGTAGGGCAGAACGCAACTCAGCGATGTCTTCCTCTTTGGTGTCAGTGGCGTATGGAACGGCTGAGTTTGACTCGATCTTCATCTTGGGTTGAATTTCGTTCTTGATGTACGCCAAGTCATCGGCTGTTGCGTCTGTTCCTACACGAACGCCAATAAACACGTAGTTGGTCTCAATATCACCCGCTTTGTATTCATACACACCCGGTGTCCAAGTGTACTGAACAAAAGTATGGTTTTGGTCTTGGATGTGAAGCGAGACAAAACGATCACCCATGTCTGGGATTTCAATCTTGAAGCCTTTACGCGCATCAATAACCGCAAGGGAATAGACGTTGTCGACATTCGGCGTGACTACCCAAGTATCACCCGCTTGAGATAGGCCAGGGAAGTGGATGAACTGGTTCAACTCACCACGACTTAGCATCTTTTGTGCGAACAAATCGGCTTCTTTGCGCTGGTACTCCATTGCTGTCATGCCGTAATCAAGCGGATTTACTGCCCAGTTAGAGGAATCGATGCTGTCGATCACTTGTTGTGTCGTTGGTAAATCAGCAGCAAAAGCAGCCGAAGAGATCAGAGCCATGGTCAGTGCTAATGACGTCTTTTTCATAATAGGACCTTTCAGGGTTAAGGAAGCGTTGACCCCATATTAGGCAGAACAAGATATGTTCAGAAGTGAAGCTGTTGAATGTTAGAAATTAACTGTATTAATATCTAATGCAATGAGTGATGAAAGAGATGGCGTATGTTTGATTACAACCTACTCAAAGTATTACGAGTGCTGCTCGAAACCAGAAATACTAAGCAAGCGGCAGAACGTTTGAACCTTAGTCAATCGGCGGTAAGCCACGCGCTTAGTCGATTAAGGGAAACCTTTGATGACGCATTGTTCGTGCGTGAGCGTTACGGATTAGTGCCGACAGAACGTTGTTACGAACTAGAGCGCCGTCTTCCTGAATTGGTAGAGCAGATTGATGGACTGTTAGCCTTTGAAGCAGCATTTGATCCTTCTAAATATCAAGGAAAAGTCTCCATCAGTTTGACCAATGCACTGACGAATGCAATTGGTGTGGATCTGTTCTCCACCTTGCGAGAGAAGGCTCCAAACGCAAGATTTGAGATTATGGATTGGCGTTCACAAGTAGAATCGGCTTTGTTGTCTCGAAAAATCCACGTCGCTTTGGATTATGGCCCAGAAGGGTATTCCAAACAGATCAAACAAGAGTTGATGCCCAAGAACCACTTTATGTTTTGTGTCAGGCAAGGGCATCCGCTCACTCAACTTGATGTTGTTACCATTCATGATTTAGCTAAGTATCCAATGGTGTTGATTCGTACCCCGGATTGGCAAACAAGACACGAAACAGCAGAGCAGACCATGTTAAAAGCTGGTCATGTTCCGGATATTTTGTTGAAATCGGATTCGCCGGAGGTTAACTTTAATGCCATCCGACATTCTGATGCCTTCTTCCCAGTCGCCAGTGTCATGACGACACTTCCAGACGATATCGTCGCTATTCATCCTAACGTTACTTCCAGCACAGGCTTACCCAAGCAAAATATGGATGTGTACGCCTATTACCTCTATCAAACTCAAGATACCCCATTGATTAACTGGCTTCTTTCAGAGATCAAACTTCTTCTACAACACCGATTCGAGAATAACCAACGACCGACATAAAAGGGCGGAAGGCGATCATTACGCTTCAACAATCGAGGTCTACATGAACAACCTAATCGTATTTACAGGTGGCCCAGGTGCGGGCAAAACCTCTGTAATAGAAAAGCTGATTGAGCTTGGTTACAATTGCGCGCCAGAAGTGGGGCGCAAAGTGATCAAACAGCAAGTTGCTCTGGATGGTGGTGCTTTACCGTGGAAAGACAAAATTTCTTTTCGTGATGAGATGGTACGTGAAGAGAAAAAACACCATCAAGCCTTCGAACAACTCAATGAGCTTGTCTTCTTTGACCGCTGTATTGTGGATTCATACGGTTATAGCCAATTAGAAAACTTACCCATTCCACACGCATTAATGGATGCGTGTCAGCATATACGCTACGCCAACTCTGTCTTTGTCTTTCCACCTTGGGAAGCCATTTTTGCTAATGATGAAGAACGAAAACAAGACTTTGCTGAAGCCGTAAGGACTTATCAAGCCATGGTAGCGGCATATCATCAATATGGTTATGAGTTGATAGAAGTGCCGACGATGAGTGTCGAACAACGTGTGGATTTTATTCTCGAACGCTTAAAAGATCGGCAGTTGCTATAGAATTTATAGAATTTATAGAAGTTGCGAGTAGTAGAGTGAACTAAACTGGGATCACGCAATCATAGAGAGGGTAAAAGGAATTTACCCTTTTTTACAGTAAGGTTTATTTAAGCAAAATAGGCGCTTAGCGAGACTAGAAAAGCTTAGAAACAAAGTTCTCAAATACGCAATGTTTAAATTTTGAGATTCATATGTTATAACATAACAATTACTGTTTCCGATTATCCCAAGTACTATGAAGTTTGTTCGTTATTCACTCATTGCTGTCGCTGCTACCGCATTCTCTCTTGCAGCCTATCTCACCTATCAAGCAGAAACGAAACCAGAAGAAATCACCATTAAGGTCACGCCTTATTCCGAGCTAGAGAGCGCTCACGTACATGAGGCTCAGACAGACGACACGACACCAAACGCCGAACTGGCAACACAAGATCACGACAACATTGCACGTATTCACTACTTCGTTAAAGTAGGTGACACACTTAGCACGATTTTCTCCTCGTGGGGTGTCCCATACGAAACCACGCAAAAGCTTCTTGAAGCCGATTTAACCTCCTTGAAACTGGATACCATCAAACCAGGTGACCACCTTGAGTTTGTGGTAGATAGAGACACCAAGACGCTGCAACAAGTAATCTTCCACGAAAGCCTTGTCGAACGTTCGATTTACACGCAGAACGACGATGGCACATTCGCTTATGACTTTGTTGAAGAGCCGGGTGAATGGCGCGAGGAAATGTACTCCGGTGAAATCAACGGCAGTTTCTCATCTTCTGCGCACCGACAAGGATTAACTACTACCCAGATTGCCAACATTACGCGTGTACTTCGTGACAAAGTGAATTTTGCCCGCGAGTTGCGTGCTGGCGATAGCTTTCATGTGCTGGTGCGTCGTCAGTACGTTGATGACCACTTAACAGGCAATACAGAAGTGCAGGGCATTGCTATCAAGATGCGTGGTAAAGACGTAGAAGCGTTTTTGGCTGAAGATGGTCGCTTCTATGACCGTGATGGAAACAGCCTAGAGCAAGCCTTTAACCGCTATCCAATCGACAAACAATTCCGACGTATTACGTCTCCGTTTAACCCGAACCGAAGACACCCAGTAACAGGCCGCATTCAACCGCATAATGGTACCGATTTCGCGACGCCAGTGGGTTCGCCAGTTTACTCAACGGGTGATGGCAAAGTGATTGCTGTTCGTAACCACCCTTACGCAGGCAAATACTTGGTGATTGAGCACAACAGTGTGTACAAAACTCGTTATCTGCACTTGAGCCGTTTCTTAGTCAAGAAAGGCGATCATGTTAAGCGTGGACAAAAGATTGCGCTTTCGGGGGCGACAGGCCGTCTAACAGGCCCACACTTGCACTTCGAAGTACTGGTGCGCAACCGTGCAGTGGATTCGATGACCGCCGATTTGCCTTTGGCTAGCTCGATTCCAAACAAAGACAAACCTGCGTTCCTAGCACGAGTTTCTGAGTTTGATGACATGGTTGCTACCGAGCAAAACGCAAGCAACGCAAAAGCGAACGAGGGTAAAAAGACGTCTTAGACTCTTTGCATAGATCAATGAACAAAGGCAGGCTTCGGCTTGCCTTTGTGTTTTGAGAGCCATGTTTTTTATGGACCATGTTGTTTTATGAACTGGCTTATTTTAAGCAGCATGTTGGTTTAGGGAGATTAGACAGACATTCACCACCTCAAACGCTACCTTGGTTGCACGATGTGATACAGTTCGATTCGCATTCCTGCTGAAATTGACCAAAATACAAGTAGTAACGAGTGGAGGGTGAATGCAAATACCAACCGTAGGCTTTGACCATAAAAAATCGAATCAAGCAGAGATTGAAATCTTCGATCTAGAAAGCTTGTATGGCCAAGAGTACGAAAGCCATTCACCTCAAAAACCGCATCGCATTACCTTCTTCATGATGGTTTACATCGAAAAAGGCAGTGGCGTACACATGGTGGATTTTAAGCAGTATCCGTTTGAATCTGGCAGCATCCTCTTTGTTCGTCGCGAGCAGGTGCAAGCTTTCGATTTGTCCAACAAACCCTCCGGCAAAGTGATCATTTTCACCCAAGCGTTTTTAGACCAAGTGCATGCCAACATGCGTTTACCTAACTACACTCCAACGCATTTAAACCAAGCTCGTTCGCCACTATTGAGCTTAGACGAAGCCACCTGCCAGAGTGCCAAACTGCTTATTGGCGAGGTTATCAAGGAAATTGAAAGTCAGCATTCCGACCCATTGATCGTCATGTATCTTTTCTCTTCTTTCGCTCTAATGCTGCATCGTCTTCGACCTGAAGAAAGGCACGATAAGTTAACCAAAGAGCAGAGCTACAAACTTGCACGTTTCTTTGATTTGCTCCAGGCGAATTATGAACATATCCGTGATGCGAACTGGTATGCGGGGCAGATGGGGTCAACGTATAAAACGTTAAATGTTATCTGCAAGCTGGCAACGAACTTAACCGCGAAACAAATGATCGACGCGTTTGTCACAATAGAGATTAAGCGCCGCTTGGTGGTGAGTAACGTTACGACGCAACAGTTAGCTTTTGACTTTGGTTTTGAAGATGCGAGTAATTTTGTTCGATACTTTAAAAATCAAACCGATATGACACCAAGCCAATTCCAGAAGCAGTACGCCGAACCACAGTTATGATGTTGAGTATGAACGCCTTTTTGTGTTCATGTTCGATATTGACCATTTTCCGACGCACATCCACACAGACGAGTCTTTGATTCATTCCTATTATTGTTCTCAAGCCAACAAGAGGAAAATAATATGAACAAATTGACTCGCTTTTTCGCTAGCTCTGTTATCGCATCCACCGTTTTTGCTAGTGCTTCTTTCGCTGTAAATGCCGATGAATTGTCGAATCGTGATAAAGCCGTCGCGGTTATCTCAAGCATTGAAACGGGCGACCAAAACGCGATTTCATACATCAACCCAAACAAGTACATTCAGCATAATCTTGCGGTTGCAGATGGTTTAGCGGGCTTTGGCGAAGTAATGAAGATGCTGCCAGAAGGCAGTGCTAAAGCGAAAGTGATTCGTACCATTCAAGATGGCGAATACGTGGCATTGCACACGGAATACGACTTTTTCGGACCGAAAGCGGGCTTTGATATTTTCCGTTTTGAAGAGGGTTTGATCGTCGAGCACTGGGATAACTTACAAGACGTAGCGAAACCTAATCCAAGTGGTCGCACTCAATTTGACGGTGCAACAGAAATTACAGATGTAAACAAAACGGATGAGAACAAAGCGATCGTTTCTGATTTTGTACAAACCATACTGATGAAAGGGGATATGTCTCAGATCAGTAAGTTTATCGGTGATAAAGACAGTGACTACATCCAACACAACGTTGCGGTGGCCGACGGTTTGAGTGGTTTGGGTGTTGCACTTAAGCAATTAGCGGAAGCGGGCATGCCGATGGTATACAGCAAGAACCATTTGATTATCGGTGAAGGGAACTTCGTGTTATCAGTGAGCGAAGGTCAGTTCATGAACCAACACGTCGCGTTCTATGACTTATTCCGTGTCGACAATGGCAAAATTGTAGAGCATTGGGACACGATTGAAGCGATTCCATCGAAGTCAGAGTGGAAGAACGGCAATGGTAAGTTCGGCTTTAAATAGCATCTAAAGACAATATGCACGAAAAAGAGAGTCACATTGTGGGCTCTCTTTTTTCGTTTAAGCGAGTTACATACCCAATAATAGTTCGAAAATAAATCAATGTAATACAGATGTAAAATAAAAATAGCTTAACTTTGGTTTTTATTTGTACAGAAATTAACGACATTAAGTGATAACTGGATTATTAAGGCCTTTACGAAATATGAATAGAATTAAGGCTCTAATTTTTCTCTTTCGTATTTTTGTTTGTGGCGCATGAAAAATGTGTGACTTTAATTCCAAATAATATTCTTAAAATCGATTTATTTGATTTTCTTCACTTTTACACCCCTGTCATTTGTGCTGATTATTAAATTGATTTAATCATATTCCCTACTTATTTATTGTGCGAAAAATACTACAACAAAAACAGTTAAGTTAATGTTTTTACGGTTTTATTTAACTCGGCGTGAGTTCTTTGTGTTGAATGTGAAACGAGGCTTTTGTTGCTAACTTGCTGTTAGAACTATAAAAGTTGCTGTCTATTTTCTCAAAATAACGCCTTTCTTTTGATTGTGACAAAGCTACTATGAATTAAATTAAAATAAGCTAATTAAGTTTATTCTTTAACATGAATTTAAACCTGATTGATATAATAATTAGCTTTATAAAATGGGATGGTTATTCGCGATCAAAGATAAAGTTTGATATTTATCCCAGAAGTAAGAACGAATTTTTGCCTTGGTTATTTTTATTTATAAATTAAGTGTGCTTGCAAAAAATAATTGAACCGTTAATTGCAGGTCTTTTGTGCAGTACCTAAATAATTAATATAAGACTAAGGACTTAATTATGTATCTAAGAAAGAGCAGTGCTACGCAGACAAACTCCATTGGTTATCGCACGTTAGGGTTAACAATGCTTTGTTCTGGTTTATTGTTGAATCCGATCTCCCAAGCCATGGCGGCGGAATTCAGCACCGATGCGGTTGCACAATCAGAAAGCGAATACTGGAGCACCTATAAGTTAGACATCAAAAACACTGGCTCAGACAGCGCAGACATGCGTGAGGCGGTGATTGAGTTCGTACTGCCTGTCGCAATTAACGACATTGGTTGGGCATCAAATCACCTTTCATACCCATCATGGGAGATCGCTCATACAACACAAGCTGACGGCGTGTTTAACGCTGTAACACTCAAATTCCCAGCTGGCTCTTGGGTAGACAGTGAGTTGGCATCTGGTGAGTCGGCGGCGTTAACCATCTCTTTTGGCGGCGAACTGAAGGATCTCAATGCGTTTGAAGACTCCGTGGTGGTGAAAGTCGATGGTGAAGTCGTTCCTCCACCAGAGTTCTCATTGGATATCTTAGCACCGGCACAAAACTCTGTAGTTTACATTGGCTCGAATGTAGACATCATCACGAGCGTAGAGGGTGTAGGTGCAAGCAAGCTAGAGTTCTGGGTCAACAATACCAAGCTGGCAGAGCAACCTGTAGTAGACGGTACGACTGAGTATCAACAAGCTTGGCTACCAGCGGAAATTGGCGCCGCTTCAATTGCTGTCATGGCGTTCAACGAGAGTGGCGAAAAGCTGACTGAACAATCGGTACAAGTCACGGTTGAATCAGAATCTACCGCGCCGAATCCTCCTGTGATTGAGTTTATCTCGCCAGATGCAGGCTCTTCTCACCAAAAAGGTGACACGATTTCGATCTCAGCCAATGTCACCGATGTGGATGATGACTTAGCGACGGTAAAATTCTTTGCTAACGATGCTGAAGTATGTCAGTTAGACGCGAAAACGACACAAGGTTTCTCTTGTGATTGGACTGCACAAACAGCGGGTTCAGCAACGCTTCGCGCAGAAGCCCAAGATGACGAACAACATGTTACTCGCAAGAGCCTAACCATTACTGTGACAGACACGGGCACCAGCTGTGGCGATGTTCCTCAATACGAAGATGGCGTGCCATACAAGGTGGGTGATGAAGTTACCAATATCGGCAACATCTATTCATGTACCGTAGCAGGTTGGTGTGGAAACCCAGTTTGGACACCGGGGACAGGCCACCCAGATTATCCAGATGCGTGGAAAGACGCGTGGGACGAAGTAGGGCAATGTGATCCTAACCCAGTTCCAGTGGTGGATGTTCAATCTCCTCAAGATGGACAAAAAATTGCACCAAACCAAGCGTTCGATGTGATTGTCGATGCGACTGACGATACTGAAGTTGCTCGCGTTGACGTTCAGTTGAATGGTCAAGTGGTGGCAACATCAAGCACTCCATCACAAGGCGATACCTACACCATTACAGTTCCTGCACAAGACGAAGGTCAATACACGCTAACCGTCGTCGCTTACGATGACCAAGGGGCAAGTGCAGAAGCCGCACCAATTTCTCTAGCGATCACCGATAAAGACTTGGTGGTTTCGCTATCCTCTCCTGTTGATGGTTCGAGCTACTTTGAAGGCCGTGCAATTTCAATCAAAGCAGACGCGAAGAGCTACGAAGGTGATATTACTTCAGTAAGCTTTATTGCAAATGGTAATGAGCTATTCAAAGACACTGAAGCGCCATACGAATACGAATGGCTAGGTGCACAGAAGGGCGCTTACGCGATCACAGCCAAAGCAGTAAACACAGCAAGCCAAGAACAAACTTCGGCAACGTCTAACATTACGGTGAAAGAAAGCACTGGCGGCGGTGGTTTAGTCGATAACCCAGATCGCTCTATCAGTTACCTAACATCTTGGGGCTTGAATGACTACGAGCAGTTGTTCAATTCAGAGGGTGACGGTTACCTATTGTCATTTGGTAAGTGGGACGCGAGCGGTAACATTACGATCTCCGATGGCATGCTAACGCCACCAGATTACAATCCGGATTGGATGCCAACGCAGTACCTAGCTTGGTCAACACTTAAGCATGACAATGAAAACGTAACTATGATGGTGGCGTTTGGTGGTCAAACGTACGAAAGCATTTGGTCAGCGATCAGCACGCCACAAAGCCGTGAAGCGGTCGCAACTGGATTGGTTGATTTGGTACATACTCCATTCCCTGTGTACAAAAAGAATCTGACACCAGAAGAGATGGAAGGTGAATGTCTTGCATCAAAACCTGATGGCAGCTGTGATTACAGTAAATACCAGCTAGCAGGCTATGTGCACATTGACGGTCTAGATTTCGACTTCGAGAAAGCCGCTCGAATCACGGACAAAGAGAACCAAGATCTGACTGCTCTGATCAAACTGATCCGTGAGAAAGTAGGCAATACGAAAGTGCTGTCTCTGACGACTTACCACGTAGGTGCAGACCCAGTTGAGTGTATGGATGCGAGTGTGTTCGAAAATTGTTCTTACATTGAACCATCAGGCCGTTCATCTCACCACGGTGAAGTTATCGATTTGCTGAAAGCAACCAAGAACGACTTCGATTTCTTCAACGTAATGACGTATGACGCAGGTCGAAACTTCCTCTACGATGTCGCGATGGCGAACTATGCTGAATATATTGGAGACAAGTCGAAGATTGTTTTAGGTAACACGATCAACAGCCAATGGGCGCCAGGTGGCAACTTTGTTGAAACGCGTCAAAACAACCTAGACCGTGCTAAATGGCAGAAAGATAACGGTTATGGTGGTTTCTTCATGTGGACGCTAGGTTCAAACAACCAAGGTTTGAGCATGGCAGAGCAAGTTGACTACTTTAACGACATGATCAGTGTAAGCAAGTAGTACTCACCTCATCTTGTAATCTACTTGAACGACGGAAGGCTCTCATGCCTTCCGTTATTTCTTCAATCTTCATCATGGGAACGCCTCTCGCTCGCCGTATTCCCATGCAAATTCCAATTGAAATTCAGTGGTGACAATATGTCAAAACTAGATTCTGGTCAGCACCAGAAAGCGATTCCGCACGCCCAAAATAAGGCATTCAAACCTAAAAAAGACTCACCCCAACACCAAAGCAATACGTCACAACACTATGACGCGTTCAGTAAATGGTTACATTGGATAATGGCGGTGATCATCATCTACGCCACCATTGCGGGTTATGGCATGTTGTTTGTGATGGATATGCCGCAACTGTTTCATGTGTTGTCGACGCTCAACATGTCATTCGCGACCATTGCATCTGTGTTGTTAATTGTACGTTGGGGTTGGTCATTCTTTCGAAAGACACCGGAGTTGCCAAGCACGATACCTAGCACGCAGAAAAGCATCGCTAAATTGGCTCATGGCACCATCTATCTTGTGATGTTTGTTGTCTTTGTCAGTGGCTTTTTGATGCTTAAGCACGAGTACCCATTCTTTTGGCTGTTTACCATTCCAAACCCAATTTCTAATGCCGAAGTGAATGAGTTTTTCTTTATGGTTCATCGAGTTGGTTGTGCCACATTAGCGATGCTGGTGGCGTTGCACGTTGCGGCGGCATTGAAACACCACTTCGTGAGTAAGAATGATGTGTTAAGAAGCATGGCGTTGAGTACATCCAAGCAAAATTGATAGCAGGGAAACGGGCGCTTTAAAGCACATGGAACAAAGCGCGTAAACCAAAAGAAAAAAGGCTTGGTGAGCCTCCAAGCCTTTGTTTCGCGTTATCAAGCCGCTTTGGGCTAAATAACTACTTTTTAAAGGTGAGATTCAGAGTGAGCGGAACTCGGTCTGAAATCTTAATACCACCAACCGTTGCTGCTAGGTTTGTTAAGTTTTCAGTTGGGATACCAAAATCTGACGCGCCAATAATGACAGGCGCACTTGAGCTAACCATCACAGTATCGCCAGCATTGAGTACCACAACAGGGAATTCTACCGACTTGGTCTTACCAAACAGCGTCACTTCAGCAGGTACTTTAAGCTTGTGAGAGCCTTCGCCTAGTGCCGACCAATCTACTTTTCCGACAACTTTCACAGGGGCATGTTTTGCCGATTCGAAGAAGATTTCGTTGAGTCGCGTATTACGGATTGGAATGCCTGTCTCGATGTTGTTTAGGTCGACAGACACATCAAATTGTCCTTCGCTGTTAAGCGTGCCTTTGAGGGCATCGATGGTCGCGGGTTCAACAACAAACTGATTTTTGATGGTAGCAAAGCTGACTGAGGAGAATTTTGAATCTAGCGTGTAGTTATCAGCAGCGAACGATGCACCTGAAAATAGCGCAAGCGCGATGCTTAGGGTGGATAAAGTCTTTCTCATTATTATTAACCTTATATACGTTGAACAACGGTTCTACTTGATAGTAGTTCGGATTTATAAAAGTTAATAAGGAATTAAATCGATTGATTTCGATGATTTTTTCGATGTGATTGTGCGCTCAATAATGAGGATTTGATATCAATGTAACTGATGCCATTTACGCTTTTTATGTCAAAAATGTGCTAATTAGCAATGACTTAATAAGCAGGTGCGAATGTGCGAATTTATTTCAAATTGATGATTCGCGACTTGCTTAGGTTGCCGTTACACTGTTCGCACATTTTATCATTCGTTAGGTTGGTTGGCTTATGTATACCGTTGGGATTGTGTTGTTTGATGATTTCACAGACGTAGACTTTTTCTTGATGTATGACCTGTTAGGAAGGACGCAAGACAGTTGGACAGTCAAAGTGCTAGGGACCAAGCCAGAGCATGTTTCTCATCTCGGTATGACGGTAAAGACGGACGGTCATATCTCTGAAGTTGCAACGCAAGACGTTGTGCTTATCGCGAGTGGCAAGAAAGGCATACCAGCAGCGCTTCAAAATAATGAGTTCATGTCCGCGATGAAGCTCAACCCAGACAGGCAGCTAATTGGCTCTATCTGCGCGGGTTCTTTTATCTTGCATGAATTGGGCTTGCTTGACGGTAAAAAGCTCACAACCAACCCAGATGCTAAAGCGGTGTTAAAGGGCATGGGAGGAGACGTTCGAGATGTTCCTTTGGTTATTGAGGGTAATATTGCAACGGCGGGAGGTTGTTTATCATTGATGTACCTCATTGGTTGGTTAGCAGAGCGCCTGTTTGATTCTGATAAGCGACGCGAAATCCAAAACCAGTTGATACCAGCAGGGCAGTTGGAGATATTCGAGTCTCTTATCGCGAACACAATCATGGAAGCAGAAATGCTTAACCAAGTGCCTTGCGCAGCGGAATAAGCAATAACTCTGATTTTCCCTTTGTGACTGAACACAAACTTGTTCACTAAACCGTTGAATGTACGGGGAAGTGTACTAGGTTTTATATAAGCGCTTGTTTTAAGACCGCGGCTATCTAAGCCATCGGTCTTTCATTAGGTGCGGATAAATACTGTGTTGGGTCCATTCACGCGTCATCGATTATCGGATTACCGATAAATAAGAATATGGCGCGAAACCAAAGGGAAAAACAGTTGAGCAATCCAAATGAAAATTTAGAGAAAGTACTTGCCAAAGCGTTTACCACGTCTTTGATTCGATTCTCAGTCACGACGCTGATCGTTATTGTCTGTTGGTGGGCGTTTTTACCATTTCTTCCTATCTTACTTTGGGCGCTGGTGCTTGCCATTGCGCTCTATCCAGTCAAACTCGTCATTGAAAGAAAGCTTGGATTAAGCTCGGCTCGTGCTGCAACACTAATTGCCATCATTGGTGTCTTGATTCTTGGCACGCCAACGGCCATGGTGGGTAATTCTTTTGCATCGAAAACACTCGGTGCATTTGAATCTTATCGAGATGGCACTTTGGTCATCGCTAAGCCTGCAGACAGCGTCAAAACTTGGCCTTTAGTTGGTGAAAAAGTTCATGCCGTTTGGTTTGAGGCCGCAGACGATCTGCCAACGTTTGTCGAAAAGCGTCAGCCTCAAATAAAAGGCTTCTTTAGTTGGTTTGTCGATAGTGCAACGGGGGCCGCTAAAAGTGTATTCATGCTCATCGGTGCTATTATCATTGCGGGTGTCATGCTCGCTTGGGCACAACCTGCTGCAACGTCGATACGTAAGATCTTCATTAGTTTTACGGATGAGGTGAGAGGGCCAGATTTACATCAACTCACCACCGCCACCATCCGGCAAGTTGCCGTGGGCATCATCGGTATCGCTTTCTTAACGGCAATGGCATTCGGTGGTGTCGTGGCGTTATCCGGCGTACCTGCCGCAGCATTGTTTACGCTTATTGCGTTGATCTTTGCGATTGTGCAACTGCCAGTCACCATTATCGCGTTAGTTGCCGTCGGTATTTTGTGGGCAGGAGATAGCGGCACGGTTCATAATGTTGTCTTCACGGTTTTGCTCCTTGCTGCAAGTTTAATAGATAACTTCTTAAAGCCGTTAATTCTTGGCCGCGGCCTCGAAGTTCCTATGCCTATTGTTCTTATTGGTGCAGTGGGCGGCATGATGTCGGGTGGTATTCTTGGCATGTTCATTAGTGCTGCGTTCTTAGCGGCGGGTTACCAAGTATTTATGAAGTGGGTAGACACAGAAACCCAAGACGTTGCTGATGTGATTAAGGATGCAGGAACACAAGGACAAGAATCTAGGAAGTAGAAAGACGAACGAGATACTCAATTGAGCAAAAGACGGTACTGATGGCCGTCTTTTTTGTTGTCTGTGAATTGAACCGTTCCACACAAAAATTTACCGTTTGGATCAATCTTTTTAATCAACACAATCGATCGTGTCGATCAATGACATCGATCGATAGAAAATTAATCAATTTTGATAAAAAAGTTTTGTCTTAACGATACTCATTGGGCATCGACGGTTATTCTATTATGCGTATAATCCCTGTTTCTTGATTATCGTAATCATAATAATTGTGATAAGAAAAGAAATAACTGAAATATAGATGGAATTTTGAGAATCAAATAAAGGATATGGAGAACGACACGAACTGGGAAGGTTACAGTGAACAAAAGCATCAAAGTAGTATTAGTCATGTCGATACTAATATTAACCGAATTCCTTGCGACTGAGTTGAGTCGAATTAATAACCAAAAAGAATCTGCAAATGTAATCAGTACGATAAACAAAGAGATGAAGAAGGTTTTTAATGACGCGTTAATCACGGCTGAAGTCTTGAAAGAAGTCGTGGTGCTTTCTGAAGACAGCAGCATCTCACTTGAAGCGTTTAACAAACTGAGCCGAACTCTGTTGTTTTCCTATAGCAACGTTGATTCTTTGCTCTATTTGCCACAAGGCGTCGTGACGCTTGTCTACCCATACGAAGAAAACAAACGAGCGATTGGTCACAATGTGCTTCAAGATCAAAGCAGAAGGCTAGGAGCAGAGCAGTCGATTAATTGTCGTAAAAATACGGTAATTGGTCCGGTTAAGCTTGTTCAGAATGGTAAGCAAGCCTTTATCCTTCGTAAAGCAATTACTAATGAATCTGGATTTATTGGTTTTTCGTCTTCCATTATTTATTTAGAAACCATTCTAAATTCATTAGAAAGTATTCTGGAAGATAAAAATATATCTAATTATTCGATTGTTGGGTTCGATCCGGATAATCGTAATTTTCATGAAAAAGTGATCAGTAGTAAAGGTCATATTGATTGTGATGTTGATATCAGCATAGTGACAATATTTAATACCAACTGGCAGGTCTCAATTTCACAAAGCGACTCGGGATTACTGGCTAGAGCCGCTATATTCTCGACGTTGTTTATTACATTGCTTTTAATTATGTCTCCCGTGAAGTTTTTCAATCAGTATCGACGGTCTGAAAAACAGCGTTTCGATCTACAAAACGAAGCATACACAGACTTCCTTACTGGCTTGTTGAATCGCCGTGGCTTAGAAAATCGATTTTATGCGTTAAAAGAGCAAGAGGTTTCCGGTTCTATTGCCGTTTTTGATATCGACTTCTTTAAAGCCATCAATGATACCTACGGCCACGAAATTGGCGATGTGGTTCTGGTTCAGTTTGCTTTACTGTGTGGGGCGAAGACCGATTTGAATTTTACTTTGTCACGTACTGGTGGCGAGGAATTTGTTCTTCTTATGCCTGGTGTTAAGAGCTCAGAAGCAATGTTGTTCTGTGAGGAGCTTCGACAGGAGGTCGCTGCTACTCCAATTCTTATTAATGATTTGAAGATAGAAATTACCGTGAGTATTGGTGTTGCTCATTTTGATTCTGCTGATGGTATAAGAATCGCTTTAGCTGAAGCGGATGAAGCGCTATACAAAGCTAAGCAATCTGGCAGAAATCGGGTTTACGTGAAAGCTTGATAAAGCCCCCCGGATATTGGTAGTAAAGCTGGTCTGATGAGTTCTTGTGTCCTAGATGTGCGGTAGCCATTTCTACTACAATGCTCGGCCTTTTAAGCAAGACCTCTCGGGCAAAGTAAAGTGAGTAAGCAGTACACTTGTGACGATTTGGTATTCGACATCGAAAAGATGAGCGTCAGAACAGATCGTTTAGAACGTTCATTAAATTACAGCGAATGTCTTTTATTTAAAGCGTTTCTGGACAATGCAAGTCAAGTTCTTGATAAAGAAACGCTCAAACAAGCAGGGTGGCCGGATACCATTGTAACGGACTCTTCCCTGCAAAAGTCGGTGCAAAAGCTGAGGCTTGCCATTGCCATCTCTGATTGCGTAGAGCTACGAACCATTGCGGGTGTCGGATACATGCTCTATTGCAGCTGTGCGGGAGCCAATGAATCAACGTCAACTCGTCGTGCTTTCAATTCACTTACGTTAGCGAAAGCCTTGCTGGCGTCTGTTTCTCTAGTTCTCATAGTGTTGTCTTTCTTCAATTTCTCTAGGGTCACCAACACGCATTTGGTTTCTTATCGCCATGATGGTTATGAGATCATGGAACTCAACCACCATAGGGTACTTAAGCCAAAAGGGATGGTATTACCATTGAAGATAGAATCTTTAATTGAACATTCCAAATGTGATTGTTTCTATTCTGTGGCACAAACAGAAGGACTTTACACCCTATCGGTTTACGACAACGTGCACCGACGTAGCGAGAACTATCTGTTTGAAGTGGAGACACTCCCTAAGGTAATTAAGGAGCTCGGATGATACGCAGTTTGAGACCTTGGATTGGTTTGTTTTTACTCGCTTCTATGCTTTACAGTGTTTCGTTGTACGTGAGTGGTAAGAAGCTTCTACTTAGTGGAAGATACACCACCACCGTACAACAATACTCAGCGGACAACGGTGTTTGGAAAGAACGCATAGAAGTTGATTTAAATAACGAAAACCTAGAGTCAACGATATCCATAGAGGGAGATGGTCTAGAGGGCGTTGCGCTCTTTGCGGTCACAGGTAAAATCACCAAGTCATTTAATGGCGAATTTGAGTTTTTCTATAAGACTGAGCCGATTCAAACGACTAAGGTATTGGATGGTTACCAAGCGGCGAGCTACAGCTCCCTGTTTCTTTCTGGTACGTCTAAGAACCAACTCATCTATCACGATGAAAATCTTGATGTGATAGCGCGAGAACGAAATCACTTAATGCTGAGCCGAGTTTGGTAATTATTTACTTTTTAAAACGAAAAAACTCCCGGTTTCCCGGGAGAAGAAGCCAACTAAGGTTGTTGTTATTAGAAGTGGTATTTCACATTTGCTGTTAGCAGTACTTCGTCACCAATCTTATATGATGAAGTATGTTTTTGGCCGTTGTAGGTCTCTGAATATTCGACCTCATTTGTGTGGTGCAGGTAGCTTACTTCAGTACCCACGCTCCAAGCTTTAAAGCGGTAGTTTAGTCCTGTTTGCGCGCCCAGAACGACGCCATTTAGCTCGTCCGCACCATCAGAATCTGAGTTATACATCTCGTAGCCAAGCTTGCCACCAATGGTCCATGCCAGTTTTTGCGTGATAGGTACAAGGTAATCGTATTGTGCGTATAGCGTGCCAACTTCAAGGTCATCGTCGCTGTAGTCAAGACTTACTCCGCGGTAGTCGTAACCGATGCTGAACTGATGCGCTTGGTTAAGGATTACACCACCTTCCACGCCAAATACCATTGATGATTTTAGGTCTAGGTGCTCTTCTTTTCCGTCATATTTCGATTCAGCTTGACCACTTAAGCGTGCGCCAGCATCAATACCAACAAACGGTTCGTATTTTACTGCTGCGTTAACGTTGAACGTTGTTGCTGCTGTTAATGCTGCTAGAGCGAAAAGTGCTGCTGTCTTATTTTGCATCATGTATTTCCTAGTGTAATAGCTGCTAATTGATAACTCGTTGTTACCTTTGTGCTCTTTCACATCGTGGTGAAAGTGGTGGCTAAGCTAGATACTGATGAACAAAAAGAGAAACGAATTGCGCAGAATGTTGCGGAAAAAAGGTCAAAGTTCGTTTTTATAATAATTTATGGTTTTTTGCGCTTTGGTAAGCGGCTGAAAATTCGTACTTTTAATGCTTCCTACGCAAACCTATCGTTGTAATACGGGAAATTCCGTTGCCTGTTTTTAACTTGGCATTTAATGCCAGATTCACAGATATGCGCTTAGAACCTTGTAAATGGCGTGTGCATGCGGTTTAAATTCAAGCACATAACAAAAACAATGTGAGTGATTATGAAGTTAAAAGTGTATTTGTCGGGTGAGATCCACACCGACTGGCGTGAGCAAATCATCAAAGGCTGCGAAGCAAAAGATCTGAATGTGTCGTTTATCTCTGCCAACACGCATCATGAATCCAGCGATGCAGCGGGCGATGGTTTGGGCTCGGAAGACAATCCTTTTTGGCGCGATCATAAATCAGCGAAAGTAAATGCGATTCGAATTCAGACCGCCATTAAGTCTTGCGACCTTGCCGTGATTCGATTTGGTGACAAATACAAGCAGTGGAATGCGGCTTTTGATGCAGGTTTCTGTGCCGCTTTAGGTAAGCCTTACATCACTTTGCATGATGAAAACATTGTCCATGCACTTAAAGAAGTTGATGCTTCAGCGCAAGCATGGGCAACAACGCCAGAACAGATCGTCGAGTTAATTGCGTACACCGTGACTCCATAACTGAAAAAAAGACCTCCATCACGGAGGTCTTTTTGAATTGTGCTGTTAATGTCACTAAGACAAAACTTAGATATTCACGACGACTTTACCAATCGCTTGACCACTGGCTAGACGATCATGCGCAGCGCCAGCTTGCTCAAGGGTAAACTCGTGTTCATCGAGAACCGGTTTTAGTGCGCCTGATTCTGCAATCTTGGCTAATTCTTTTAGGATGATGGCATGTTCGCGTCGACCAACATTGTGGATCATCGGAATTAGCATAAATACAACGTGCAATGACAAGCCTTTCATGTGAACGGTACTTAAATCTTGCTCATGCAAAGACACGGTTGTTGCAACTTGACCGTTGAGTTTTGCTGCATCAAATGAGTTAGTTAGGTTTGCACCGCCAACTGAATCGAAGACTACATCAAAACCAGCACCAGAGGTGTGTTTAGCAACGTAATCGGCTACTGACTCAGTACGGTAATCAATCGCGGTTGCACCAAGCTCAGTAATCAGGTCATTCTTCACACCCGTAGAGCCAGTTGCGAAGACTTGAGCACCCATGTGACGAGCAAGCTGCAGTGCGATGTGGCCAACACCACCTGCGCCGCCATGAACCAGTACTTTTTGGCCTTGGCGAACACCAGCACGAATCAAACCTTCATAAGCCGTAATACCAACCAATGGGATTGCCGCCGCTTCACGCATAGAAAGGTTTCTTGGTTTGTGAGCGATAAGGTCCGCGTCTGCCACCATGTATTCCGCTAGAGAACCTTGAAGGTCTCCAAGGCCACCCGCACAACCATAAACCTCATCGCCAATCGCGTACTCGGTAACACCTTCACCTACGGCTTCAACCGTACCTGCGAAGTCCATCCCTAAAATGCCCGGAAGTTGTGGATGGAAGGGTAAACCTTCGCCCATTTCACGCAGCATCATGTCAACAGTATTAACACTTGATGCAGCGACTTTAACTAAGACGTGGCCCGCTTTAACTTCCGGTTTTTGTACGTCTGCTGTTTCAAATACTTCTGAACTACCAAACTGACGAATTACGGCTGCTTTCATTATGATTTCCTCGGTTGTGCGTTTGTATGGATTCAGTATAGGCGCGATTTCAAAATTGATAATTGGGCTGAAAAAGAAATCAGTTTTAAGTTTTTGTTGATAATAATACGAGTAGTAAACCGCAGAGTTACTTACTCACCAGTTGAGAGCAAAGATCAGATTTGCGTGATTTGTTGCTAGCCGTTATTGAGGAAATCACCTTTTAGTTTTCGTAGATACTGTTTCTTTTTATGCGTCATTGTTTGATGTTTTTTAGAGGCGTAACGTTAATTGCGTTGCTTTGAAAAATAGCAACCTAATGATTTTATTGGAAAAAGGAAATGGATATGGCTTACGAAGGCTACAAAACGTTTACTGCAAAGCAAGAAGACGCAATTCTTTATGTCACGTTTGATTTTGGTACGGTAAACGTGCAAGGGCAGGAAATGTTGGCGGATTTGAATGGGTTAGCACTGCGATTAGAACGTGATCGTAGTGTCAAAGTGGTTGTATTCCAATCAGCCAACCCGGAGATTTGGGTTTGTCATTACGATACCGAATTGCTTAAAGAGATGTCCACAGAGGCTGTTTCTCGCGAAGAAGCGAAGTTACTCGATCTTCAAGCGGTTCTTGAAAGAATCAGCAAGCTACCACAAGCCACAATTGCAAAACTAGAAGGCTTTGCCCGTGGTGGCGGTCATGAATTTGCATTGGCCTGTGATATGCGTTTTGCCGCTCGCGGTAAATACAAATTCATGCAGATGGAAGTGGGTATGGGCATCTTGCCTTGTGGTGGTGGTGCATCTCGTATGGCGCGTCAGGTGGGTTTAGGTCGTGCCCTAGAGATCATCTTGAGCGCTCGTGACTTCGATGCGGATGAAGCAGAAGCGTACGGCACCATCAACAAAGCGTTAGAACCCGATGAAATTGGCCCTTATGTTGATGCATTGGCGCAGCGAATTTCTAAGTTCCCGGCTGAATCTATCAATGCATGTAAACAGATGGTGTACGAGTCAATCGACAAGCCAATTGATGAAGCATTGAAAGCCGAAGCCTACTGGCTTTACCAAGCAACGAGCAAGACGCCTGCAGTTAAGCGTTTCCAAATTGCCGATGATCAAGGCTTAGAGCATGACATCGAGAACCAACGCAATTGGGAAGACTTGGTGATGAAGGTACAAGACATCAACTAAGCTGCTGCGTTAGTTTCTTATTAAGCACTAGAAAGGCGAGCCAAGTGGTTCGCCTTTTTGTGTTCAACTGCTGACGTGTTTATCGTTCTTAAGTTCGCAAGCCAATTGAGCTTGTTTATGGGAATGAACTTTCGAATTAAATCACAGACTCGATAAACGTTTTTGATAGACTGCAAAGCGATAGTTTTAGTGAGGAACACGTTTAATGCCGACCATACTTTGTTTTGGCGATTCAAATACCTGGGGCGCAGTACCGAATGAAGACCGCCGTTACGGACCAAACGAGCGATGGCCATCCTTGTTACGAATGTCTCTACCGGATGGTTATGAGGTCATAGAGGAAGGGCAACCAGGGCGAACAACTGTGCACGATGATCCTTTTGAAGGTGAGAAAAATGGCCTTCGCTATTTACGCCCTTGCTTGGAATCTCATCTGCCTGACTTGGTCATCATTATGCTCGGCACGAACGACATGAAAAACTGCTTGGGTTTATCCGCTTTCGATATCTCTCGTGGGGCAGCTCGCTTAGCGCAAGAGGTTCTTAACTTTGATAACTGGGCAAAGCGGGAAGCGCCGCAAGTTCTTTTAGTCGCGCCGCCACCCGTGTATGAGATTGGTTTCTTCGGCAGTATGTTTATTGGCGGAGCGGAGAAGTCCAAAGAGTTTGGCTTTCATTATCGAAACCGAGCGGAAGAGCTGGGATGTGCATTTTTTGATGCCGGAACCGTGGTGGAATCTTGTCCGAACGAAGGAATTCATTGGCAACAAGACCAGCATGAAAAATTGGCTAAAGCACTGCAACCCATGGTGTTAGCGGCTTTTCAAAAATCATAGATGTTAAGAGATTACAGAGTAAACAGGCTTTTCGTCTAAGGAAAAGCCTGTATTGAAAGGGTTGAGAAGCAGGGCGAGTATGCCTGCGCCCTAAAGGCGGTGACGTAAGCAGCTTGGTGCTTTATCCATGCGAAGAGTGTTTACGCCAAGGCTAAACCGCTGTCTGGGCTCTCGTGTGCGGGAATTCTATGTATCCTTGCGGGACTGCCTTTTACGTGCGCCCACATCCGCAACATCGGACGCTTTGCAACAACCTCCGCCTTTGATCGGCCTACGTGAAAACATCACACCAATTGCGAGCATCGCAATACAACTTAGGAAAATAAGAACGGTAAGAACTAAAGTCATAACACCACCTCCTATAAATCGTTGTATTGTCATCTTTCTCCAATTTTATAAACAAAGCAATGGTCGCTTTGTAACCACTTATTATTTTTATCAATAGTTAGACCTTTGCTGGTGATGAAACGTGATGAGAAACGAAGGCGAGTTCTGAGAAATCAGCCCCTGTGATCTTTACCGATTCTTAAGTTTTGCGTCTAAGACAGCAATTGGATTCCTTCTATAACTCACTAAGTTGTTATGTTATAACATGCGCTCATCCAGAGTTTGTAGGTCAAAGGTATGCCATCAATTCCAGTCACCATTTTGCATGGGTTTCTCGGGTCCGGGAAAACCACGTTTTTACGCAACATTCTTCAACAAGCCGATTCTTCTGGTATTGATCTTTCCGTTATTGTGAATGACATGAGTGAGTTAGACGTCGATGGCGTGCTTATCTTAAATACCGATGCGGTGAGTGAAGAGCAGGGCAATTTTGTCACGATCAGTGGAGACAGCATCAGCAGCCCGAGTGGTGTAAAGCAGCTCGATAAAGCCCTTAAAAAGCTCTGCGCAGAAAAATTGCCAGAATGGATTGTGATTGAAACGTCGGGCAGTAGTCATCCTTTGCCTTTGGTTGAGTATTTTAAAAACAACGCACCATTCGCACTCAAAGACGTGATTACGTTGGTGGATGCGACTTGGTTGCGAGATGACTATCGACAAGGCTCTGCTTTAATTCCGAAGTGGCAAGAGAACGTACAGCAGGGTGTTCGCGGCGTTGAAAACTTGTTGGTAGAGCAAATCATGTTCTCAAACCGTGTCATGCTCACCAAGACGGACAAAGTGGATGACAATACCGTTCGCAACATCGCGCAGGCGATTCATCCGCTTAATGTTTACACCGAGATAATCAAAACGTCATGGGGAAACTTGGATATCCGCATGTTGAAAGGTGAGCAAGACTACAATTTCTTCCTCGTTGAGCAGTTAATCGCAGAACTTCGTGAGACGGTGAATGAGCCGTTGAATCTCTCTGATAAAGACGAACAAAGCCTTGTCGCCAAAGTGATCAAAGATGATCGACCTTTTCATCCTGCGCGTTTGTGGAATACCTGCCACCAGTATTTAACTAAAGGCGTGTTCCGCAGTAAAGGGTTCTTTTGGTTCCCAACTCGAGACGATGTTTCACTGCTTTGGAGCCAAGCAAACGGAAATGTGGGGCTTGAAATCACAGGCTTTTGGCGCGCTTCGGTAATCCATGACGAATCGCAAAACTTCACTGAGGAACATCGTCAAATCCTCCAAGAGAAGATAGACAGTGTTGAAAGCCGCTTTGGTGATCGTCGTTGTCGCTTAACGGTGATTGGTCAAGAAAACGAAGTCGATGTGTTTATTGATGCGCTGGAAAACTGCTTTTTAACGGATGCGGAATTGGAGCAATGGCAACAAGGGGCAACATTTGAAGATCCTTGGCCAAAGAAAATAGCTAAGTTGAGTCAGAAGAAAACGTTTTGATTGCGCTGGTGAAGATTCCCTCGCTGCATGTTTGCTCGGGTTGTTTCGAGAACGGACTTACTGAATTGGCTCGGTATACCAAAATTGGCTCTGTGTAACGAGAAAGCCTCCCGAATGGTGGGAGGCTTTTTGTCTCTCAGTCGTTTACTGTTCCCATTCAGGGAAAGGGTCTTCCAGAGATAACCAATAGTCGAGCCCTTGCTCCATCTCACCTTCTGCTAACAAGCATTCGTTGAGACGAGCAATCAATTTTTCTTGCTCTAATCCCTGACCAATAAACACCAATTCTTGTCGCATATCGCCGTATGGTTCTTGCCAAATGTCGTTTATAGCGTCGAGGTAATCTTGATCCGTCGGCCATTCCTCCTTCGGAATCGCTTTCCAAAACATACCCGCAACACCATAACGTGCGATGCCTCCCGCTTGGCTCCATTGACCGACAAATTCTGGTCTTGTTGCTAACCAAAAGTAACCCTTGGAACGAATCAGTTTGCCGTAATCTTTCGCATTGTGGAGGAAGTCGTAAAACTTCTCTGGATGGAAAGGGCGTCTCGCATGATAGGCAAAGCTAGAAATGCCGTATTCTTCGGTTTCCGGTATGTGCTCGCCTCGCATTTCCTTCAACCAACCTGGGGCTTGTTGTGCCTTTTCAAAACTGAAGCTTTGGGTGTCGAGTACCGCATCAAGTTCTACTTCACCATTCGAGATAGGAAGAATAGTGGCGGATGTATTAAGAGTTTTAAGAATCGCAAGAAGCCTTTCGATTTCTGATTTCTCAGCAAGGTCGGTTTTACTTATCAAGATAACGTCAGCGAACTCTACTTGATCAACGAGTAAGTCGGCGACGCTGCGTTCATCGTCTTCACCTAGGGATTCAGCGGTCTCTGTTAAGAACTTAGCTTCATCGTAATCACGCAGAAAGTTAATCGCATCAACCACCGTAACCATGGTGTCTAAACGTGCAACGTCTGAAAGTGAAAGCCCGTTTTCATCGGCAAACGTAAAAGTCTCTGCAACGGGGAGTGGCTCGGCGATGCCAGTGGACTCGATAACTAAGTAATCGAATCTGCCTTCTTGCGCGAGCTTAGTGACTTCTTCAAGCAGATCCTCACGCAAGGTACAACAGATGCAGCCGTTACTCATTTCAACCAATTTTTCTTCACTGTGATTGAGAGAAACTTCATTCTGAACGGTCGCCGCATCGATGTTGACTTCGCTCATGTCGTTGACGATGACCGCGACTTTTCTGCCTTGTCTATTGTTAAGAATATGACTTAAAACGGTTGTTTTTCCTGCGCCTAGAAAGCCGGATAAAACCGTAACAGGGAGTTTCTGGGTGTTCATGCTCATGCTCTTTATAGTGTAATGTTATAATATAACAATTAATATAGTCGGTGATCTTAACTCTGGCATCAAGCAGTTTGTGACTGTGTCGAGTACTGCACCTTATTGGCGCATTCATTCGTCGTTAAGTTATACAGATTCAGATGTACGGAATTTAGAGAGCGAACTCTTATCTCGGTGTGGAGGTTCTATGAACGAAGAGAAAAAGCATGTCATGACAGAAGAAGAAATTCTTGCAGCGCCCGAGGCGGATTATATGAATGAAGCTCAGCTCGCGTTTTTTGAAAACCGATTATTTGAGCTTTATGAATCGACGTTAGCGCATATTGAACGAGCGAAAGAAGAGATGATTGCGCCAATGGAATTCAGTGACGAAAGCGATAGGGCATCCAGTGAGGAGCAATCTGCAATCGCATTAAGAATCATAGACAGAGAGCAAAAGCTGTTACCTAAGATTCAACAGTCGTTGGCTCGCTTGCGCGCAGGGGAGTATGGCTACTGTTTAGAGTCCGGAGAACCTATCGGCATTCCAAGGTTATTGGCGCGACCTACCGCTGAATATAGTGCAGAAGTAAAAGCGCAAATGGAGTCAAAAGAGCACTGGTACAGAGAGTAAAATGTTACCCAAGTAAATAGGGGGAAAGTGGGTTTTAAATCTCCCTGCGTCGCATAATAACTTGCAAGGTATTGCTTGTTTTCACTCAACATGAATCTTCTTCATGTTGAGTGTGAGGAAATGTAACTTTTACTTACGTCATATTGTGATTGAATAGCCAAATAGATTTTAGCGGTATGGATGTCTAAATGGTAAATCTTACAATATTGGATGGTGGTATGGGGCGCGAGCTAAAACGCATCGGTGCTCCTTTTTCTCAACCTCTCTGGAGTGCCCAGGCACTTATCGAATCCCCACAGCATGTTACGCAAGCGCACCAAGGTTTTATTGATGCAGGTGCACAAATCATTACCGTCAACAGTTATGCCTGTGTTCCGTTTCATCTAGGTGAAGATTTGTATGTACAGCAGGGACGCGAGCTGGCAGAGAAGGCAGCGAAAATTGCTCGTGATGTCGTGACCGTGTCACAAAAAGAAGTGCTTGTTGCCGGCGCGATACCTCCTGCCTTTGGCTCTTATCGACCTGATTTATTTGAAGAAAAGCGTGCTTACGACATCAGTGTAACTCTATTTGAAGCGCAAGAGCCACATGTAGATATTTGGTTGGCGGAAACCGTTGCAAGCCTTGGTGAAGCGCGAGTGATCACCAAAGTTCTGTCTAAAACCGACAAGCCAGTTTATATCTCGTTCACGTTAGAAGATGAAGTCAGCGAAGTCTCGCGTCTGCGTTCTGGTGAACTTGTCATAGACGCAGTTGAAGCGCTTCTTGATACTAATGCGACCGGTATTTTCTTCAACTGCTCAATTCCTGAAGTGATTGAACAAGCGATCAAAGATGTGAATCAGGTATTGGAACGAACAGGTAAGACGTTAACTATTGGTGTCTACGCAAACAGCTTTGCGCCCATTAAAGCGAATCACCAAGCGAATGAGTCATACCAAGGGCTTAGAAACTTCTCTCCAACAGAATATTTGGAATACGCGAAAACGTGGCATCGCTTAGGGGCGAGTATCATTGGCGGCTGTTGTGGTATTGAGCCTAGCCATATTGCTGAACTAACGGCATGGAGAGACAGCCTTGAAGAATCTTAATCTCGGACTCACCATTCCTGCGATTGGCACTGTCCTGCTCATTTTACTTGTCTCTTCGATGTTCCCTGAGCAGTCTCAAGCTATGGCGAACAATGCAATGACGTTTGTAACCGATTGGTTTGGCTGGTTGGTGCAAATCTGCAGTCTTGCTCTTGTTGGCTTTCTACTTTGGTTGGCGTTTTCCAAGTACGGCGACATTCGATTAGGTGAAGGAAAACCTGAATATTCGAACTTCTCTTTTGGCGGCATGATCTTTACGGCTGGTGTTGGTGCATCACTTATTTATTGGGGGATTGGGGAGCCAATGTACTACCTGCAATCTCCACCACTATTTGCCGAAGCGAACAGCTACACTGCAGCGGCGTGGTCAGTCACTTATTCAATGTTCCACTGGGGAATAACAGGGTGGGCGATTTACTGTTTTCCTGCAATTCCTTTTGCTTACGCTTTCTATGTACAAAAACGCCGTACATTGAAGCTCTCCACGCTATGTGAACCCGTGCTGGGTAAGAATCCAATCGTGGGTAAATGCGTCGACCTCTTGGCTATCTTCGGAACACTCGCGGCTTTTGCGAGTTCATTGGCGTTAACCGTTACCCTGCTGAGTACAGGAGCGGCAGAGTTATTTGGTATAGAGAACAACTTGTTGCTTCAAGGCGGGATCATCTTCTTGTTCGTATTGGTTTTATTCGCAGTGACGCTGGTGGGTTTCAACAAAGGCATCAGTAAGGTATCCGATTACACCGTCATCGCTGCAATTATCTTCGCCTTGTTTGTGTTGTTTTCATCAAATGCCCAATTTGTACTGAACAACGTAACGGATTCACTCGGAGTCATGTTAGATAACTTCTTCCGCATGTCTCTTTGGACATATCCAGTGCAGAAGAGTGGCTTCCCTCAAGCATGGACTCAATATTATTGGTTTTGGTACTACGCGTACTTAATCATGATGGGGCTGTTCATTACTCGTATATCGAGAGGCCGCACTATCCGTGAAGTCATCTTGTATACCATCTCGATGGGGGCTCTGGGATGCGCATTCTTTATCTCAATCTTTGGAGGCTATGCGGTTTGGGCGCAGCTATTAGGTGGTTATCCCGTTCAAGAATGGATGAGCAATGGTGGATTGACGTTTGCTGTTGTTTCGTTGATCAAAACTTTGCCAGCAAACAATGTGGTTCTTGCGGTCTTTTTGGTGATTCAGTTCTTTTTGATGTTGACTACGATGTCGAGTGCTAGTGTGGCCACCTCGATGTTGACCACGAATCAACTGTCCCTAAACGGAGACCCAGACAACAAGGTCAAACTGATGTGGGCAGGCGCGATTGCACTTATCAGCTTTAGCGTCTTCCTTACGGGTGGTGGCATCAATACCATTAAGTCTTTGTGCGTGGTGGCAGGACTACCGATGATGTTTATCTACGGAATTTTGGTTAAGCAACTCATGATGGAACTGAAAGGCAAGACAGCTTCGCAACCAGAATCGGAAGCATCTGTAGAAGCACGAGAACTGATTGCTTAGCCTCAAAACACAAACCCTCTTCACTTTAAACTTGAAGAGGGTTTTTATCGCTTCATCCACCAACTTTGGCTTTTATCTCTTCCCTGATCGCTAACTTGATGCGCTGTTCTTCATCAGTAAGAAAAACACAAACACACCCTCTCATTTCCAAACTAAGCCACGGTTATTGCTTTGAAGTGCAAGTAAAAAGTCGGCATGATGTTTAGCAATTCAAAACGAGCTGCATAAAAAAACACTCGCACACCTAATCTGACAGGAATAAACATGTACCAAGTTTTAAACGTGAATGAATATCCACAGGGTGTGGAAGTGTGCATTAAGTACATCCATACAAAGTGGGGTTCGGAAGACAATTACGCGTACTTTGAAAATGCGATTCTGCATTCAAGTAAGGAAGAAGACGCCATCCCTCAGTTTTATGTGTTGGTCACTGAAGGTGAGATTGTTGGCTGCTTTGGCCTGATCATTAATGATTTCGTCAGCCGACATGATTTATATCCTTGGTTGAGCTCTTTGTTTATCGAACCACAACATCGTGGCAAACGATTGAGCGAATTGCTGTTTAATCATGCATTGAATGCTGCTAAAAGTATGGGCTTCCAAAGCCTTTATCTAACGACTGACCACGATGGTCTTTATGAAAAATTTGGTTGGGATAGAATAGAGGACGCTTACGATCCGTCTGGTTATGTGACAAAGGTGTACCGTAAGTCTTTAGAAAACATCTAGAATCAACTGGAGTAGGTTTCTAGAATGTCGATTAATTAGTGTCCGAAGTAAGCAAGGAAGCGAAAATGCTATGGATTGTGACAAAGTACTTAACCACCGCCGCGATTGTGGTTCTCATTTCTGAAGTTGCGAAGCGAAGTGATAGGTTAGGGGCGCTCGTGGCTGCATTGCCAACCGTGACCATATTGGCGTTGGTATGGATGTATATCGAAGGGCAAGGCACAGAGAAGCTGTCTAACCACGCGTTTTATACCTTTTGGTTTGTTGTACCAACATTGCCAATGTTTCTTCTTTTCCCTTATCTACTGAGCAAGTATTCCTTTTGGATTACCTTGCTGATTAGTTGTGTTGTATCCGTAATTTGTTTTGCGATAACGAATTTGATCGCAAAACAATTTGGTATCAACTTGCTTTAAGCTCGTCTTCCTTTTGGCTTTGTATCCATTGGCGAGGTGACATACCAGATACACTTTGGAAAGCACGAGAAAAGCCCGAGTAGCTGTTGTATCCCACCTCGTCAGACACCCAGTTGAGCGGTTTATTTTGCAGTAATAAAGACTGGGCGACGGATACACGCCATTTTTGTACATAATCTCCAGGAGTCTCCCCAACGGCTTGTTTGAACGTCTCAATAAACTGAGTACGAGACATGGCCGCCAATGATGCCAATTCATTAAGATGAAAATGACGGGCAGGGAGCTGATGAATGGCGGTCATAACGGGAGCTAGACGTGGGTGGGCGAGCGCAGCAAACAAGCCGTGTTCAATTTGCTTTTCCTCGATAAGATAACGAAAGATCAATGCCATTAAGGTATCGCTCAGCTTATCCAATAAAAACTCTTGTCCGATGCCATTTCCCCTTGCTTCCGAAGACAGCATATCCAAGACCGGAGTTAGGCTCGGCACCGCATTAAAAGGGATAACGACGACATCCGGCAAGACAGACAATAGAGGGTTGATCTGCCCACCTCGATAATCCACATTGGCGCAAACCAATTCTGTTTCTTCGTTTCCTTCAATTCTATGCGGCGTATTGTTTGGCAAATAAATGATGCAAGGCTCTGTTAGCTTTTTAGCCTTCTCATTTGCGCTTGTCAGTATCAATTCGCCAGCATTCAAAACATGCAAATGGCCTCGGTTACTGTGCTCTGCTTGGAACGAGGAGATGCCACACAAGTGTCCAGAATAGAAAACACCTGTGCGTATTGAGAAATGCTTCATCAGCTGTGACAACAGATCCATGTTACCTCCGAACGATTCGCGTACTTTTTTGGTCTTTTGTCCGTTTATAGACCGGAAGAGTTAGCTAATTTATTCACACACGGCAAACAAACACAGACAAGGAGCTTACTATGTCACGCATTAAATCAACTGGTCGAAAACTCACTTTAATGACCGCTTTACTCGGAACCAGTTTTTCACTGATGGCTGCGGATGTAGGCATGAGCGTTGATGTAAATGATCTCGCTATCAAGGGCTACGATCCGGTGGCTTACTTCACGGATAATGGCCCGACTCAAGGAAAGGCCGAGTATTCAGCTACGTACAACAATGCGATTTATCACTTTGTGAATGCTGCAAACCGAGACCAGTTTAAAGCTGATCCTCGAGCGTATGCGCCGCAATACGGTGGTTACTGTGCATTTGGTGTTGCGATGGGCAAAAAGTTTGAAACTGACCCAGAGGCATGGAAGATTGAAGGTGGCAAACTGTACTTAAACTTGGATAAATCGGTACAGAAGCGCTGGCTAGAAGATACGCAAAGCTTTATTCAAGATGCCAACACCAACTGGACAACGATTAAAGTTGTTGATGCAGATAAGCTGTAACGGGCGTAGTTTTTATCCTTTCCTCACATATTCAAGGCGAGCCAATTGGTTCGCCTTTGTGTATTGGCTCGAGGGAATGGACGTTTATAAGTTGTTATTTACCCAAGGTAGAAGCGATACATTTGTCACGAAAATTGATTTATTCTCAATCAAATTAGTTAGATGGCTTGTTTTATAAATGCAGGTAGGATTACTGTTGTCGAATAATAATTTATATCAATAACAATCAGTTGGAATCTATCGGACATGAAAAACAATCTTCTCAAAAAACTTCAAGTACTCACCGTTATTGCAATGGCTTCTTTGACGGTAGGATGTTCATCTATGGATGCACATGCTAGGGGTGGTTACGGTAAACCATTTTCCGGTACGGCGTTGTCGGTTGCGCGCCAGCCGTGCTTCTTGGATGGTTCAGCCGTGTCTTACGCTCTATATCCTATTTCTTTTGTGGATATGCCTTTGTCATTGGTTACTGATGTTGTATTCCTGCCTGCTGATTTAATCATGTTATTTACTCCAACGACCAGCTACGGCAGTGTTTTGTCACAAGGTTGCCCAAGTGGCAGTATGATTTAGTTGCTTTGCTTCATTCCATTATTAACTTTTAGGAATAATCGTTATAACTTCCAGCACTAAAGGGCTGCGGATAATATTGGATTCAGTTGTTAAGAATATTCCTACAAACCTTTAATTCTGGAGGGAAAGCAAATGAAGAAAGCTCTAATTTGCGTAGCGCTAACTTTGCCTGCATTTCACGTGTTCTCTGCACCAACAGACATCAATTCGCTTGAACGTATCGACTACGGAAACTATCAGTTTTACCAACCATACATTGAAACGGTACACACGGTAGATTTGATTGCACCGCCACCAGCAGAAGGCAACAAACAAGATCTCGAAGACAAGCGTGTGGGTGCTATCGACTTTTCAGTTGATGACCCAACGAGAATGGCTCAAGCGACACAAGACGCGCGTATTACTCCAGAATACTTTGCCAAGATTTATGGTGATGTATTGGGCGTGAAGATTACTAAGGAAGACACCCCAGCGATGTATACCGCTTTAGGACGTAGCATTGCTTCTTTTGGTCTTGCGACATCTGACTCTAAAAAGCACTACAACAAAGCGCGTCCATTTGCGGTAAACGGCTTACCTTCTTGTACACCTTATGCCGAAGACTACCTATCTAAAGACGGATCGTACCCTTCTGGTCATACAGCATCAGGCTACGGGGTTTCACTCGTTGCGGCAGCAATTGCGCCGAACAGTGCAAAAGCACTGACAGAGAGAGGTGCGGATTACGGCTACAGTCGAGTCGTTTGTAACGCTCACTGGATGAGTGATGTAGAAGCAGGGCAAAAAGTAGCGCACATCGTGTTTGATAAGCTAAAGGCAGATAAACAATTTGCTGAGGACTTACAAGCTGCGCAACAAGAGTACATTGCGCTAACCCAATAACGATAAATCGATACAGGTACAGGCGGCCACAGTGCCGCCTTTTTCATTTTGAGCGCTTTACTTATCTACATCACCGAGAACGCCTTCATGGGATAGGTCGCCAGATAACTCTACTTTGCCAATTTGCAGGTTTTTATAAAACAGACCTTTTGTTGCAGGGTGAATTCGTTATGATGAATCCTAGTTCAGTAGTCGAAACGCGAGGGTTGTGTGTTAGTAGAACAGTGGATAGACATCGAAGGCGACAAGTTGTATTGCTTGTCCACGCCAATCATAGAATCTCAAGAAACATTAGTGCTTATCCATGGTTTGGGGGAATCACATTTGTGCTTCGCCGATGCACTGGATTGGCTACCCAACTACAACCTAGTCATGTTTGATTTATGTGGTTATGGTTATTCTCCAGCTTCCGACATATCACATGCAACGGATGTTCAAGCCAAACGAATTTTAAAAGCTTTAGAGCAGTTAGATATAAAACAATGCTTCCTTCTGGGGCATTCTTGGGGTGGTGATACATCAACTCTAGTGTGTCACTTCGACAGCAAAGGCGTCATACGCGGTTTCATTAATGCTGAAGGTGGATTGCATGAGGAGAGTATTATCCTATCCCAAATCATCGCTGAGCATTACGTGAAACTGAATAAGCCTGAATTCCAAGCGTGGGTCAAAGGGGAAGGTTTTGCCAAGCGCTTTGCGATGTCTTGGAAGCATGGAGCAGGTATAAAATACCTTTCGTCATTGAGACGATGTGAACCAATAGTATTAGGTGAAACGGCCAGTGAGATTTACGCACAACACAGTACAAAGGATGAAAGAGGTGTTGTGGAGTGGGGGCAAATCTATGAGAACTTATCGATTCCAAAAGTTTATTTTTGGGGAACACAGAGTTTAGCGGGATGCCATCGCGCTATCGATTTTATCTCTTCGATTAACAATGTTGCATTTGAAGGTGCCAACCATTGGGTTCAAAACGATCCTAAGACTTTTTATGTCGAGGTCGATAAGTTTATTACTGCGACAGTGCGCTAGTATTATTTACTGGGTCGTGAAGCCTTGAAAGAGGCTTCTCTTCATCCGTTTTGTTCGAATTTAATACGCCATACTTGTGATCGACGTTCACATTTATCTATCTTGTAGCACGAAGATGGTGGTGTCAGTTTTAAGTCGATCATACGCTGCGTCAGTTGTAAGAATTTGTAACGGTGGATGTAAGTATGGATGCGTTTTTCTTGTCACAGGTACTCGTAGCAATTGCCATTTGCTTCGATTTGTTGTCGTTTCAATTTAAAGAGAGAAAGAAGATTGTTGCCAGCTTATTCTGTGCGGGCGTTTTAATATCAAGTCACTTTGCATTATTAGAACAATGGACAGGGGCTTCTTTAATGGGTATCGCTACTTTGCGTTATCTGACCAGCATCTTCTCTACATCTTCAAAGTTAAAATACTTCTTCTGCGGAGCGTCTGTCATTGCAACGGCGATGACGTTTACCGGTGTGACGAGCATCGTGAGTTGTTTTGGTTCTGTCTTTCAAACAGTGGCGGCATTTCAAGAGGATGATCGTCGCTTGCGTCAGCTGATGATTGTCGGCACATCCTTCTGGTTGCTTCACAACTACCTTATTGGCTCACCAACAGCCGTACTAATGGAAGTCTTGTTTATCTCCAGTAATCTTGTCGGTTATTACCGCTACTATGTTAAGAAACCTGAACTGGCATGATGATGTGATTTAATGTATCTATGTCATAAACACACGATATATAAACGCCGAGGGAGAAGGTGATGGAATCGATCATCAAGCAGGCAATCGAGTTGCGTAAAGCATCAAAGTTTCAGGAATCTAGAGCGTTACTCACTCCGTTATTAAGTGATGAAAACTACGCTGCAAAAGCACACCTGCATATTGCTTGGTCATACGACAATGAAGGCAAAGAGCAAGAGGCTATTGAGCACTATACGGCGTCTGTTGCGGGGATACTTACTGTAGATGAAAGGTTTGATGCCTTATTTGGTTTAGCGAGTACCTACCGTAGCCTTGGAAAATACCAAGAAGCACGGAGTTACTTTGAGCAAACCATAAACGAATACCCAAATTCGCTCGAAGTTCAGCCGTTTTACGCGATGTGCTTATATAACCTCGGTCGCCATAAAGAAGCCACGTCGTTGCTACTAGAGTTGCTGCTTTCAACCACGAACAGTGAGGCAATTAAAGAGTATCAGCGTGCGATATCTCTGTATGCAAAAGACTTAGACAGAACGTGGTAGAAGTAGATAGTTAGTGGAACAGTAAACAGACAATGGAACAGGCGATCTAGAAGATCGCCTGTTTTTTATCTTTGATATAGAAATAGACGCTGATAGCGATGAACAAGAATGTGAAATAGTAGAAGAACGAAGACAGCGATGCGATAAAGTCGATGTGTTGTTCTATTTGTGCCTCGGTGTAGTTTTGCGAGAGCAGTTTGTAGTAGTAGGCATAGAGCATACCTATCAAGCCGTAGCCCAAGTTGAACATCAAACCTTTGAAGCTTAATACCGTCGCTCGGTTGTGAGATTCTGTTTTCTTGTTTAAGTGATAGCTGATGAAAATGTTCATCGTCATGATAATAAAGATCAGAATCAGCGCAGGAATTACTCCGTATATTGACCAGCCTAAGCTTATCCAATAGTAGGTTGCCATCGTTGCGATGCCCATGACTAAAATGAACGTCTTCGGTGCCATACTCTCTGCCAAACGACGGCTTTGGCCAGCGAAGATAATCTGCAAGAGACTAATACCAGCGCCGATTAAACCAAAGTAGATAATTGGAATATCAATCGCACGGTAGTACTGACTGTTCATGGTCAAAAACATTCGTGAAGTGTGCTCGAACAAACTGTAGTAGAGCAGAATGAATAGTACGTAAGGCGTAGATAATACCCACTTGGCGGTGTTGAGTGTGAGCTTCATGCTGGCCATGGTAGAAGCCAACTTGCTTTCGCTGCTTGGTATTACCTTTTTCTCTTCTCTCATGCTGAATGCGGCGTAGATGGCGATCAACGCAACAAACAAAGTCGCGTAAACAGGGATGCGCATGATGTCTTGCGTGGTTTCTGGCTTGTCGAATCCAAGGAACTGATACACGTTGGCCATAAAGTTCACGTCGTACATGGCAGCGCCTACAAGTGTGACCACAATCCCCACGCTAGAGGCAATACGAAGTTGAATCTGCAACACTCTCGGCCACAATTCCTCTTTGCCTTGCTCCTTTAATGTGTCGTAAGCCAATGCCTCATCTGCGCCACTTGCTAACGCCATTGCTAAGCCGCTCAGCACTCGGTTAATCAAAAACACAACGAAAACAAAAGTGGGATTCCCAGTAGGGACAAAGGCGATCATTGCGATTTCGATGAACATGACGATGGACGACAGCACCACCAGTCGTTTTCGCCCTAAGGTATCGGCAAAAGCGCCAGAAGGGACTTCCGCAAGTACAATCGTCGCAGCCCAAACAACATTGAGCATGGCGAATTGAGACAGCGTTAATCCGTAATCCAAATAGAGCAGCGTGAATACGGGGTAATAGAAGCGCGCAAAGTAACTACTTCGGAACATGAGGAAGCAGCGAACGTTACGGATTTTGAGGATTTCTTTCAGCGTCATGAAACATTCAGCAATATGAATAACATAACGTTATGTATAAACCTTTTTTAGATTGATGGGAAAGGTTTGTGCTTTGAAATCGCGAGATTTTCTGAATAGTCGCTATTCCTTAGCTAACGACTCAACGCATCACCCAGTGGACGAAAGTACGCTTGAAGCGCTTCATATATAGCGTTTCTGTGTGCGATATCTGGGTAAAGAGGCAGGGTGTCAGGCTTCGTTGTGCCAGAAACTAGGTATGCGTTTTCAATGCCAGAACAAGACTCCACAACGGCTTCAAATGCTCGTGCCATCATCTCGGTGGGTTGTGAAAAGTAGCTTGAACCCATCGCTTGGTCTGCTTTTACACTTCGGGATACATAGTCATGTCGATCTTGGCCATCTGGCGTGAGCAATGTGGCGTCAAATATCTTCAGTAATCGCTCGTTGAGTGGGTGCGGGAAATGATCGGCATTTTTCAGCCAGCAATCACTCGCAAATAAGATTTGGCGTTGTGGCCCTGAACGATCCCCAATGTCGAAAGCTTTCTCGGCAATGTAATGGTCGAACGCGTGCCAAAACTCATGAGCAAGCGCTCCTGCACCTGCGTTCTTTGCCAAGGCTAATTCACGTTGATTCGGAGCGTAATGCGCTTGAACGCCTTTGCGGCCGCCAGTACCAAAAGCAAGGCTCAAATTACCACGAAGTCCAATCGCCGAAGGCGGTAGCGCAAGGATGTACGCTAAGTCTGCGAGAGAATCGAATATTAAGTTTGCTGCGAGGTCTTTTTCTTCTTTGTTCACCCACTTACCAATACGAATTCCGCCGATGCCAAATGTTTCTTTGATGTCGACAAACGACACTTGGTCGCCATGGCGATAATCAGGGCCTTTACGCGTTTTGTATTTAAAACTGGTTAACTGCAAGACATGCCTCGAAGTGGTGCTGAAGGAGTGGAAACTTATACTCAAAACATAAGACGACAGATTATACCGCAATAGAAGGCAGAGTCAGAGATTTCGTCATATCTCGTTTTACGCAGGCTCGCGAACTTGTCCAATCCATCTACACTAAAACTAACACTCGTTTTATTCGCTTTGATTTTCAATAGCTTTGATGTGATTCCACCCAATGGGTTTGAGTCATCGAAATACGGATATTTTATGTGGCAAACATTTCTGGTTTTCAAGCATGATTGGGAGATTTCGCCGTGGACCCGTTAACGCAAGGGTTGGTTGGGGCGTCATTGTCTCTATCAGTAAGCAAAAAACAGCACTTGGTGGCGGCAGGTGTCCTTGGAATGCTTGCTGGTATGGCTCCAGATTTGGACATATTGATTCGCTCTTCCAATGATCCGCTGTTGTTTTTGCAATATCACCGACAGTTCACCCACTCGTTGCTGTTTATTCCTATTGGCAGCTTACTCTGCGCTTTTGTTTTCTATCCGCTTTTTGCTAAAAGGCTTGGTTTATCGTTCACACAAAGCTGGTGGTATTGTGCGCTCGGCTGTGCCACACACGGTTTATTGGATGCGTGTACCAGTTACGGCACTCAGCTTTTGTGGCCGTTTACCAACGAGCGGTATGCGTGGAATACCGTTTCTGTTATTGATCCTGCCTTCACGCTTCCTGTTTTAGTAGGCGTCGTGTTTGTTCTGTTGAAACGTAACCCTTGGTATGCACGAATCTCGATAGTTTGGGCGTTTGCTTACCTTACGTTAGGTATGATTCAAAGAGAAAGAGCGGAAGAAGCAGGATGGGAGCTTGCACAAGCAAGGCAACATGCTCCAGTGCGCTTAGAGGCCAAACCTACGTTCGCGAATAGTTTGGTTTGGAAAGTCATCTACGAAGCCGAGGGCCAGTATTACGTAGACGCCATAAGAGTAGGGACTGCGACCAAAATCTATACTGGAGAATCGGTTGCCAAACTGGACATCGGGAAAGACTTCCCTTGGTTAAGCTCAACATCGCAGCAGGCCTTAGATATTGAGCGATTTCGTTGGTTCTCTGATGGCTTTGTCGCGCGTGATCCGGACGATGAAAAGCGCATTATAGACGTGCGTTACTCAATGGTTCCAAACCAAATAAAAGCCTTGTGGGGCATTGAGCTTTCGCAATCTGCTGATGAAAACACCCATGCCGCCTACACAACACATCGAGACACTTCCCAAGAATCAAGACAAGCATTTATCGATATGCTGAAAGGCAATGACTGAGGGTGACTCTGCGTCATTAAGCGCACTGAAAGTCTTTAATCAATGTTGGCTTTTTGGAGAAGAAAAGTTTGCTAAACAAGGATTTGTATTCCCATCCAAGAGACAGCAGTCTTTTCGCTAGGTTCTTGTTTTCAATGATGGCAACTTCAACACCTTGATAGTGATACGGGTTGTTTCTTACGTAGTTGATAAACGCGGTTAAAACCCCTTGGCCACGTACCGAAGGATCAAAGTTGATCGACACAATGGAAAAGCGCTGACTCCCGATAGGACAACGGACAAAGCAGTAACCCAACGGGTGAGTAATGGTTTCTGAAAACTCAGGGAAAGGGCGAGATTCAAAGTCCTTAGATAACTCATCGTATTGGTTACAGAGGTAATGAAAAAGTTGTTTCGCTTCGTTGTTCATAATGGTGTTGCTTTGTATTGCTGGATTTCACGGTAATTTTAACCACAGCCCGCATCACAAAATGCGGTGAACTTTTTTCAAATTGATTTCCTCTTTTTGAAAGTAATGTTATTTCAAATGAAGATTCATGGTTTCTATATGGAATAGAAAAAGCAGAACTTGCTACTCTGAAATTGAAATGGTTAGAAAGTAAAATAGTTAGAAGAGACAGTAATAGATAGAAGCAAAGGCCACGGCTTGATGGAACTAAATATGACGAACGGTACGGCACCCATTCTTTATTCTTTGCACAATTGCCCCTACGCGATTCGTGCAAGATTTGCGTTGCTCAAAGCCCAGCAATGCGTGCTTATTCGTTCTATCAAGCTCGATAACAAGCCATCAGAAATGCTAGAGGTATCGCCGAAGGGCAGTGTGCCTGTACTAGTCATTCCCAAGCGTTCTCAAATGGACACTACACCTCAAAAACAGATACTTGAAGAAAGCTTAGACATTATGGTTTGGGCGCTTTCTGAATGTGACCCGAATGATCTTTTGGATAGCGATCATCCAGAAGCATTGCCTAAAATGCTCGAAGTGATTGGAGAGTTTGAATCGCACTTTGTACCCGCGATGAACGCTTTTGGCTGTGCGAAGCGTTACCATGAAGATAATGCAGATGAACTGCGTAAAAAGTGTGAAAGGGAACTCATCACGCTTGAGTCTCTTTTAACGCAGCACTCCTTTTTGTTTACGGAACGAGAAAGCTTGGTCGATATCGCAATTCTGCCTTTCATCCGTAAGTACGCACGTATCGATAAACAATGGTTTAGACAAAGCCCTTACCCAAAACTAAAAGCATGGCTGAATGGTTATATTCAAAGTCCTCAGTTCTCCAAAGTGATGAAAAACTATGACTTGTGGTTGGACACTCGGGAGGATCAATACTTAGGCAATTAAGCGCTGTTCTTAAGGCTATTTGGGCGGAATCGTCGAGCGCATCTTCACTTTTGCAATATTAGCTTACTGCCTCATCCATTGACGATCACACCTACGACGCGCATCCTTTTACGTTCACTCAGGGCCAAGGCTCTTATTTCGCAAACAACTCGATAGCTGCGTTTAGTACGCAGTGCTTGAATTTAAAAGGTAGCGCGTATGAACAAGATTGTTATGTTGGTGATGGGGCTGCTTTTTACCAGTCGGTTGTTTGCAAGTATTGTCCCTCACGCAACCCAACTTGAACACGATGCGCCTATTCTCCTTCGTTCTGTGCTGCTCGTCGGTGTCGCAGGCTTCCTGATCTGGAAAGTGGTTCAGTACTTCCAGAAAAGCAAATCCTCAGAGTAACGCGCTGCTACTAGACTTTATCTGCACATCCAAACAAATAAAAAGTGGTAATTGAAATCACAGCCCTTAGAATGCGCAAACTAAAAGTTAATAACAGATGTAGAGTGATTTTATGCTTCGTGATTACACATTCGATTGTCTTGTGACTATGCCGCGCCATGAATTGGAAGAGTTTAGCGCTCGCATGATCAGTAAAATGGTGCCAGAAGATGTGATGAACGAACTGTTTACCTTCGACCAAGAAGAAGTAGACAGTGAAGACCGCATGTTGTCAGCGCGCCTAGATGCGATGTTACGCATGACCGCAATCGCACTAAGTGAAATTCAGCAAGCGTTTGATGATTCTGACAACGCGAAGCAAAACAGCGAACGTATGACGCGTCTTGTGCTTTGGCACTTCTACGCAATTTCATTCCGTCTAGAAGAAGCAATCACACTTGAAACGCACTGTGAGCAAGTAGAAAAGCTTCTACAAAACACGCCGACAGACGTGTTCGCATGGGTGAAGACGCTAACAGAGCTTCTACACACGTACGCGGAAATCAACGCGAAGGAAAACCCAGAAGGTTAAGTCTTACTGGGGATAAAAGATATAGCATGAAAGGCGAGCCAACTGGTTCGCCTTTTTCGTTTGTATTTTTAAGTGGCTTAAAGCTGCATGTTGGATTTGTTTCCTTGGAGTTATAAATAACGTCATTACTCTTTCTCCCGCGTCCCACCCAAATAACCACATATACTAGGGGGTAGTATTATATACTGGAGGGGAGTATAGTTTTTAAAAACATAACTCACTGGGAAGTGTCACTGTATGAAAGACGTAAAGGGTGTTTTTCGTAACCTAGAAAAAATGCTGCAAAATGCGAATTGGTTTGAAGATGGTTGGGAAATTTATAATCGAGGAGAGTACCTGCAGCTGTATAAGCAAAACTGGTTCAACGAAAACCAAGGTGGTGTGCATTTCGAAACGTATATCGAAGGGCCTCAAGTTAAGCAAAAAGCCTTTCCGATTTGTATGCATGCGGAAGAAGACTGTCCATCCCAAGCTGAATTTGTACGTCAATTCAAAGAGCTAGAAGGGAGCCGTATTGCTGGTTGGAAAGGGTATAAAACACTGGATAACAGCTATGGTATTTGCCAGCGAACGCTGCCGCTCAACTTTAAAAACCTAGAACAACGTTTGTTTGAAGAGTTCAACCGACTGCGTGCGCTAGAAGCAAGCATCGACAAGGTGCTGGATAGGTTATAAATGAAAAAGCAGAAAAGCCCTTGTATTGATGTATGTGATTTCTCCCATAACAAAGGGTGGTGCGCTGGGTGTGGAAGAACGCGAGAAGAATGTAAGGCTTGGAAGTCGATGAAGCCTTACGCCATCAATGCTCTCAAAAAAGATCTGCAAAAGAGAATGTCTCAAATGAAAGCTCAGTAAAACTGGGCTTTATTTAATGTATGAGTCGATAACTTTAATCACCACGTCCATATCCGCTTCTCGTTGTTCTTTGTCTTCCTCTAGAACAAGGTGCTCATGTAGATGGCCTTTGATGACCTCTTTCATCAAACCGTTTACCGCGCCTCGAATCGCGGCGATCTGCTGCAACACGTCCTGGCACTCTTGCTCTTCATCTAACATCTTTTTAAGACCGTTGACCTGACCTTGTATCTTGCTGACTCGGGCCGTTAGCTTTTTCTTATCTTTGGCTGTATGTGACATAGCATCTGTACTCAATGTAATTGGCAGGAGAGAGGAGTTAGTCGGTAATGTAGCACCGAATTTATACTGGGGGGTAGTGTTTATACTAACGGGGGTATATTTGCGATGAATTGTTTAAAAATAAAACCCGCTAAATTCAGCGGGCTTTATGGAAGGTTACTCTAGGTGCTTAAACTGCAACGCGACAAGGCGCTGATAGAGTTCGCAGCTTTGCATTAACGACTGATGGTTGCCAAGGTCAATCAACTCGCCGCCGTCTAACACCGCAATTTTATCGGCGTGTTGGATTTTCGACAGACAACACTATTCCAAAGATCTATGTAGTCCAAAAATTAAGAATTATTCAAATGAAGATGCCTCTAAAGTACATCTGCATTGATAGTACAGAATGTAGTATATAGTATCATCTCAAGTGCAACTGATTGGTTATGTGGTGTGATGCGTATAATTGAGAGTCCCTCATCGCAAGTGCTTGTTATTTTCCTCTTATCTTTTGCATTTGAAGCCTATGGATTGGAGAGAGAAATGTTTAAAAAGGAAACCGTCGAGCTATTTCCAGCAGTAAGTGGACGGATCACTGACAATGGCAAACCGTTGGTTGGTATTAAGCTGAAACGAAGTTATGAGTTTATCGATATAACGGATGGTGAGATTCACGACTATACAACAACCGATAGTGAGGGGCACTTTAGCTTTCCAGAGCTAACTATACAATCACTTCATGCTAACAACCCATTGAGAACCAATGTTATTTGGCAAGGTATTCGTATTGACGCTAATCGAAACAATACGAATAAGGATGAAACTTACCTTTGGGATGCAAACTCTCGTGGTGTAACACATAACTCTTATTTTTCTGAAATGCTCTCGGAATTAAACTGTGACTTAGCTAACGAGGAAGAAATTGTTGATATTTACAACTCTGATTTTCCAAGTGGGGTAGTTAATTACACGATCGTAAGCATCTGCAGGTGGCCTGTTCGCTCAGAAATAGAGAAAAAGAAAGCTGCTGATATTGAAGCGTTTGGTGAACTTCAAGATCTAGAAAAATACGGCAACATTAATGGACTAATTTAAGGGATTAAAATGGGAACCCTTTCTCCAAAGCTAGCCTCGGAACTTGCTTTTTTCGCATATTCTATACGAGAGCAACAGCGTAGTGTCACCCCTCCACCTTCTGTTCGTAGGTATTTTAAAAGTAAAGATAATCTGACTAGTAAAACGGGAGGCTATCTTTTCAATAAAGAGACGGGGTTTGCAGCGTTAGGTTACGGTGATGGTCCATATAGTGGAGACGCTATTATCGCTATTCGCGGAACTAAAATGACATCAGGTCATGATTGGGGAACTAACTTACAAATTGGTTTGAAAGGGAGTGCCAATGGACAAGCAGTTCATGCTGGCTTTCAGCGTACATTTTCATTGTTACGCCCACAATTACAAAAGTTTTTAGATGAATGGCGAAAAAATTCAAAGATAGGAACTGTGCATTGCATTGGACATAGTTTAGGCGGGGCTTTGGCTACGTTGACTGCCGACTGGGTCGCAACTAGCTCTTATAGCAATAACGTGAAACTGTACACGTTTGGTGCACCTAGGGTGGGCTTGTCAGGTTTTGCTAGTGCAAATACAAACAGAATCAATGATATTTATCGCTGTACGCATGGCGCGGATGTGGTGCCCAAAGTACCACTCTGGCCCTTTTTTCATTCGCCGTATAAAGGCTTTGAGTTTCGTCTCGACAGTGGGCAAGGCATTTGCACTAGCGCTCATGGCATGGATCCTGATCAAGGAGCTGTTCCAGGATATCTAGCGACAGCAAAGGGCGAAGATTGGCAGGAGTTACAAAGGGCGGCTAGTGATTTTTTTCTCCCAGTACGGCTGGATTATAATAAACGTAATCAGGCTAACTATAGTAATTTTTGGACTGACCGTTTAAGCGCTGCTTTAATCACCTTACTTAAGGATACTGGGTACTATTCGCTAGTTGCTGCTCAAGGAGCGATTAGCTCAGGTGCGACGCTGTACGACTTTATTGCACAAACGTTGGTAAAAATAGCTGAAGCAGGAAAAACAGCAGCATCCCAAGTAAAAGGATTACTTGGTCATATGTTGGTATTTTCAGGTGCGGCTAGCTCAATTGTTATAGATTTGACTTATAAAACAATTAGGCAGATTTTCAATAAGATGCTTAGACGTCTATATGGAGGTGTAAATGAGGCGATTAAGCGTTTTAATGGTTGAGCGGATTAATTTGAGATAGGGCAAACGCCTTAACAGTAACTTTTAGGACGTGCTCTTGCGATAGCGTACTTACTTTGTTTTCTAAATTAGAAGGTGCATAGATCGAGGAAGTTACGGGAGGCGATCCTCACAATAATGTTCGAAGTACTTAATTCCTTCAGCTTCCTGATTGCCGCAGGACTATACGTATTAACTTCGCACATTTGGTATTGTGAGGATTCGCTCTGTTGTTGTGGAGTGGCTTAGCAGTATTGTTTTACTTCTTAACTAATAAAAAGCCGCTGTTACTCCAAATGCTTAAACTGCAACGCGACAAGGCGCTGATAGAGTTCGCAGCTTTGCATCAGTGACTGGTGGTTGCCAAGGTCAATCAACTCGCCACCGTCTAGCACCGCAATTTTATCGGCGTGTTGGATGGTTGAAAGTCGGTGAGCAATGATCAGAGTCGTGCGGTCTTTCATCAATGCTTCAAGTGCTTGTTGAACATGGTGCTCACTTTCACTGTCCAGTGCGCTGGTGGCCTCATCAAGCAAAAGGATTTTTGGATCTTTCAGAATCGCACGAGCAATCGCGATACGTTGTTTTTGACCGCCAGATAATCTCACGCCGCGCTCACCCAAAAAGCTATGGTAACCGTCCGGTAGCTTCTCAATAAACTCATGCGCGTGTGCTTTCTTCGCCGCTTCAATCACTTGCTCGTCAGTAGCGTCTGGATTGCCGTAACGAATGTTGTGGAATACATCGTGACTAAACAAAGCGGGTTGCTGTGGAACCAATGCCATTTGACGGCGAAGATCATTCGGTTCGAACTGTCGAATGTCTTCTCCACCAAACAATACTTGGCCTTGTTGCGGGTCGTAGAAGCGTTGCAGCAATTCGAATAAGGTCGTTTTACCAGCGCCAGAAGGGCCAACTAAAGCCAACACCTTACCTTTCTCTGCAGTCAGGTTTAACCCTTTGATAGCGGGTTGGTCGGGGCGAGAAGGGTAGTTGAAGTTCACTGAATCAAACGTCACTTCCGCTGGCATATCATCGGTAATAGGAAGGTGATTGTTTGGTGCGCTGATGTCGCTTTCCACTTGAAGGATCTCAATCAGCCTTTCTGTTGCACCAGCGGCTCTTTGCAGTTCCCCCATGACTTCGGAAATCGTTGCCATGGAAGACGCAACCATGATGGCGTAGAACACAAATGCCGCTAGATCGCCGGCAGACATCTTGCCGTGAATCACATCACTTCCGCCAACCCAAAGCATGCCAGCAATGGCGCTGAACACGATAACGATAACGCCAGAAATCAGAATTGCGCGCTGTTTTACTCGCTGTCTACCCACTTCATAAGCTTTTTCTACTTCGACAGCAAACGCCGCGCGTTCATGTTGCTCTGAGCTAAAGCTTTGAACCGTTTTGATGTGTTCAATTGCTTCGCCTGCGTAGCTGCCGACATCGGCCATGGTGTCTTGGCTTTGGCGTGATAGGGCACGTACTCGTCTTCCATAAACCAAAATCGGAACCAACACGAATGGCACAGAAGCCAGCACAATCAAAGTGAGCTTAAAGTTGGTTGCGAACAACATGATGATCGCACCAATACACATAAGCGCGCTGCGCATCGCCATAGAAAACGACGACCCAATAATGCTTTGCAACAGCGTCGTATCTGTGGTGAGGCGAGACATAATATCGCCGCTACTATTGGTCTCAAAATAACTAGGATGCAGCGTAATTACATGGTTAAACACCGCAAGACGAATGTCTGCGCTGACGCGTTCGCCCACAGAAGAAACCAGATAGAAACGGAAGAATGTCCCCACTGCGATGCACAGCGTCACACCGACGATAAATTGAATCGCATTGGTGAGTTCTTGCAGCGATTGCTGAGCAAAGCCTTGGTCTATAAGAATGCGCACGCCGTAACCGACGGATAGCGTCAGGCTGGCTGTTGCGATGAGGGCAACTAAAGCCGCAGCAACGCGCCATTTATAAGGTGAAACGAAGGTGTTGAGTTTAAGAAGAATGCTGAGATTTTTATTATTTTTACTGCTCATGAGTGGCTCACAAAGCGTTATAGGTACTTGGCATAGTAAGCGACTTTGGTACGTGAAACCAGTGGTGAGTCAGTTTCGATAACAGAGTGATCCTTCCGCCAAGGCATTCAGCTCGATGGAACCTAATTTCTCACTTTTTGTTATTGGCATATGCTAATTACAGAGCATAAAGTGACAGCCTAAGTAGATAAAGGAATTCACCATGTCAGTTGCTCGCCAAGTCTAACGCTTCTTTTCTTTGTTCTCTTTATTCATTCTGTTTTGTTCCACAGACAATCTCAAACGCAGAGGTACTTATGTCTATTCACGCTCCTAAAAACCACCAACACTGCGCAGTCTGCTGCCAGCCATTTTTCAACGCGCACGATACGATTCAATTTACGGCAATGCCGAGTGGTGGCGTGCAAGGGCAAATCGTGCCGACAGAAAAGGTTCAAGGTTATGAAGGCGTGATGCAAGGCGGTGCCATCAGTGCGCTGCACGATACTGCTATGACACACTGTCTTTTCGCACAAGATATCTGCGCTATGACGGCTAAGCTGGAGGTGCGCTTTATAAAACCGATCCCTCTCAATAGTTCTATCCGAGTGGAAGCGCATTGCATTAAGAGTAAGCGAGGTATGTATTTGCTAGAAAGCGAAATCTACGTTGGTGAGCTGTGTTACTCAAAGGCAGAAGCCAAGTTTATGCAGCAGAGTGTTGGCGTCTAATATTGATAACTTTTTGAGTAGAACATTAAGCGACGAGAAGAGTTTAAAAGGTGCGGCAGTAACGAAGGGATAGGGAAGTGAGTCAACCTATTGGTCGACTCACATTCTTTACTTGTGTGGCAGTGAGTGAAGAACCTAAACAGCGATGAAGTTAATCCACATACGCCACAGAGCTTGGTTCTTTATAAATGCAGTCTACTTTTGTCACACTGCCACTCGAGTCTTGATATTGAGCATAAACGACCCATAGGCCGTTGGTTCGCGCGCCCATAACCGTAACCCGAGTATTTTCACCATAAGTTGAATTGTCCGTGCCAGACCCTCTGCCAAAAGAGACTTGAAACTCCTTCTGGACAGCACGTTGTACTTCCATGCCGTTAAAGTCCCCCTTTGGTTGAACATGCAAAAACTCAAGCCCGCCTCCTTTTGCTTTACGGATTGCAAAGGTACAGCCGGTCAATTGAGTGGTTACCAAGTAGTCAGCAGCATCATAGTGGGTGACTTTAGAAATGGAGTCGGGTTTAAGTTGTTCAAACGGAGAAACGGGGATATGAATACATTGAAGTGCTTTCGCGTTTTTAACTAACGATTTTGGGCCAAGGCGAAAACGCATCTCCTTCATCTTAACCCCCTGATTTATTCCGAAAGCGGTATCGCCATGGCTATACAAGTAAAACCTCATAGCACCTTTCGATTGGCCCGCGCTGGTAATGGATAGTGGGAAGCGAAGTAAAAACTCCTCTAAATCTCGGTCTAAAACCTGAACAGCCTGATCTAACGTTTGTGGCATAACACAGTCCTTTGTTGTTATTTATAGATTGCGTGAAATCTTATTGATTATAGTTCACAGGCATAAGCATATATGAACATATCGAATCCAATGGAATTTCTTCTTCTTTCATCGTTAGAACATGATATTGCTCGTAAGCAGGCACTGGTTATGTTGATGAAGTCGTCCACTAGCAAAAAGATAATGTCGTTTCGCCATTTAAAAACAGAAAGGTGAACCAAACCGTTCACCTTCATACTTTTATTGGTTGCTGATCCAACCTTAATCGATCATCGAGCTTAACGTAGGACTCAACTCTGGGGCTTGTGAGCGGTTTTTATTTGCTCGAAAAGCTCTTCGGCCTCCGCCGTCAACAATGAGTAGGTACGTATGTCGCCTCGTCTTTGCGCTTGCATCGCTTGTTCAAGCAGCATTGAGTGGCGCTTTTTGAGTTTCTTGACAGAATTGTTTTTGAAGAAAGAAAACATAAATAAATCCTTTACTTAGAACCTTCCTTTATTACGCGGTTTGTCTGCGTTTGGTTCAAACCATAAAAGCACATTGTTGTTCTGTTGAGCCTTTTTTTGAATTAAACCTCCTAGTTATTGAGAAAAATACGGCACAGCACAAACCACGCTACATACTCATTATCACTCAGAGAGAATAGTTAAAGGCATACGCAGAAAGACATCGCGAAAATGCAGTTTACGCCTCCGTATTAACAAGTTACATTGTTGAAGCTTTGATTCAAAGGACAGAACAATGAGTGCCCACCTAAAACAGCTTTGTCATACCCATCTCCCAGATAATAAAGAAGACTCTCCAGCCGAACACTTTGCGAAAATGGCAAAGTGGTGCGAAGAAAACAACGTGAATCACGATGTCTACGGCGAGGGAGAAACGATTCAAGCGTTTGAGCAAAAGGTTGCCGATCTGCTGGGTTACGAGGCAGGGCTTTTTGTTGTAACAGGGACGATGACACAGCCAACAGTGCTCGAAATTATTACAAGACAAAAGCGCAATCCTATTGTCGCTATGCACGCATCTAGTCATATTCCGGTACATGAAAAACAAGGTTATCAACTTCAACATCGCTTTAATATTTTGCCAGTAGGGAACCCTTACCAAACATGGAAGCTTGAGGATCTCACTGCGTGGCCGGATGAAATCGCAGCCGTTCTTTATGAACTCCCGATGCGCGAAATTGGCGGTCAGCTACCTTCATGGCAAGAACTGGAAGAAATCAAAGCGTACTGCGCCGAAAATGACATTCATCTCCACATGGATGGCGCAAGACTATGGGAAACCGCAGCGTACTATCAAAAAGAATACCGTGAGATCGCCGCTGGTTTTGATACGACCTATGTTTCACTCTACAAAGGCATCAACGGCATGGGCGGATCTATGTTGCTTGGCTCAAAGTCGTTCATTGAACTGGCTTCAATGTGGATGAAGCGACAAGGTGGCAACCTGTATCACAGAACACCTTATGTGGTGTCTGCGGCAATGCAGTTTGATGAAAGGTTGTCACAAATGCCGGCTCTGTTTGAGCGAACAAAACAGCTCTACAAAATCATTGAAGAGTTCCCATCTTTGGCGGTGAGACCAACTCAGCCTCAAGCAAACATGTTGCACCTTATCCTGCCATTTAGCTGTGAAGAGCTGAAAGAACTCCAACACACGTTTGCCACGGAAAAGGGCATTTGGTTTGGTAACCCGCAAGTCACGGCACATCCAAATCAATCCATTATTGAATGGTATGTTGGCGACTACCTGCTCAACCTTGATGATGACGAATTAAGGTCATTTTTCAATCAGTTACTCGGTAATAAGGCATAAACTTATCAATATGCGAGCTTATTAACACGTCACTGGCGTTACTTCATGTATTCTGAGGTCAAGCGAACAAGAGGATTTTATCAATGTCAAAAAGCTCCAAGCTTCACAATGAAGATAAACTGGTTAAAAAAGCACTAGAGATTGCCGGGAAGATGGCAAAGATGCAGGGCTTTGACCTTCCTCAGTCACCACAACCAGTAAGAGTAAAAGCGATTTACCTGTTCTTGGTTGATGCTAAACAGATCACGCCACTGCCGGATAGCAAATTAGATGGCGCAAACATTAAACACAGACTGGCACTTTGGATTCACAGTGCGTTGCCAGACAACGACCCTCTAAAATAGAAAACCTGAAGAAATAACAACGATTATTAATTAACAAGGCGAGCCAAATGGTTCGCCTTGTTTGATCTAGGCGTCAATAGCCGTTGGGATTGTCAATCACATAGACCCAGCCACCATCCACATAGTGCATCACCTCTAATGCTGTTCCTTGAATGTTGTTACCTTGCGAAGCGTTCAATATTTCCCAATCAGATCGCACCATGGCAATGTCGTCATTAATGTGAATAGAAACGCTTTTGGTGAGCATGTCTACATCGCCATTCATGTAGCCTTTCAATACCTGCTTAATTTCTTCTCTGCCTTTGGCTTGATTGCCTTTTTTATCTAAAACAAATACGGCGTCTGGGTGAAAAAGCGTACCTAATCCATCCAAATCTTTCTTTGCAAAATACTGCCCAAATAACGCATGTAACTCAGAAGGTGTTTGTGGTTTTGAATAAAGAGCCTCAGCGTGTAAGCCAAGGGATAGAAAAGAGATAAACAGTAAAACGTAACGCATAACTTCATCCTTTTGATATTGGCTTAGGTTGCAGTTGTGCCTCCGCCTTGTTGTGTTTTCACAATAAATAAGTCGGTTACAATTTAAAATTAGCTTCCTAAAGGTAACTAGTTACGCCTAGGTAACTATTGGTCTGCTAGGTCGCGTTTGATTACACTTACTTAGCAAAGAATGAATTGGGAAAGGACGATGCCGACGAAAGTAAATCATCGAGTACAGCCAGATGGCTATTGCAGTGTCGATAAATATTTAACTTTGATATCGACAAAGTGGACAGCGCACATCGTATGGTTGCTCGGGCAACAAGAAGAGATGCGATTCGGTCAAATTCGCAAACAGTTAGCGCTGGTCTCAAGCAAAGTGCTTACTGAGCGTTTGAAGCTGTTGTCTGAGCATGGATTTGTGTGGCGAAAACAACAAGACACCATTCCTGTTACTGTGAATTATGGGTTAACCCCAAAAGGTAAAGAGCTTGCTGGTGTCGTTGAACTCATTGTCCAAAAAGCCGATGGCTGGGACGCCGAGTAGGCGGCATATCGAACCGTCTTCGTTTTTCGGTATCATTGATTTACAAAACAGAATCAAAAGGACTAAAGATAAATCCCGAGAAGCGCTACAATGCATGCGTTGCGAGAGTGCAACCAAGATTACTCATTTACAGAAGCCTTGAAGTAACCATACATGTCTAAAGATTTCGAATTCACTACAGAATACACACTCGACAAACCTTTCTTTGCCGAGTGTTATGATCAAACTAGCCAACCAGTTAAGTTCCCACATGCGTATTTGAAAGGGATCTTGTTTCTTATTTTTGGTGTGGTTTTATTGGAGTTTGAATTACTACCTAACGGTTATGTGGGTTGGTTCTTTATCGTATTGAGTGTGATTGAAGCGTTCAGCGTGTACTGCAAGCGAACGTGGTGGCTGTGGCGTCAAACCATCAGCTCAAGCCGTGGCAGTAAAGTGGTGTTTGAAGTGAATGCAGACGGAGTACGCTACAAAAGCGGTAAAATCGATCGCAGCCTCGCTTGGAATGAAATCGACCAACTCGAACAAACTGATTTGGGCTTTATCCTTCATCTTGGTAAACAACGCCAATACATCAGCAAATCTTGCTTAAACGAAGAAGTCATTGCGTTTATGGTAGAACAGCACGCGGCATCGAAAGCGAGCTAACGAAAAACAACTAACAAAAGAGGCGAGCCAAGTGGTTCGCCTTTTTTACTCTTAGGATTTGGTGTTCAGGGGGTAGCTCTAATTCAGACTCAAGGGCTGAATTACTACACTCGGCGTTTCCAATGGGGTCACTCCAGCGGTCCTGGTTGAGACTAGGAATCCCCCTAAGCGTGCTGTGGGAATCAAACCCGCATCGTCAGCTTGGAAGGAGGCGTAGTACGGTGTTTGTAAGAGCAATTGGTCATTCAATCTATTTAATATCAACTATTACGTGTCCTTGTTTAGTAGTACTCTTTCAGAAAATCCTTTCAAATCGCACCTACTAAAAACTTCAAGATCGAGACCATTCTCAACAAATTTATTTTTAAAAAAGTAATGATATTCGTCCGAATTAATCTCACAACTTAAACCAAGAAGATTATCTGAAATAAATTCATAGGGTTTCACATCAGAAAATCGAGCTTCTAGTAAGTAGTATTTTTTGCCATCTATAAAAATGTAAATGCCAATGTAGCTAGAGGATTCATGAAGGGCAGATTCTTTAAACGTCTGATAGTGGTATGTGGGTTCGAAATGAAAATCCCCCTTTTCTGACGTTATAGTTTCGGTGATATAACGGTTGTTAGAAAAAGCCGTGTGTAGATAAACTACCTCGCTAGTAAACGCTTTCCCGTTTAAGTGTGTATTGAAACTTTTTTGATTTGAAGAAATTAAACATATCTGCGTTACAACCTGTAGAGAGCAATAATATTGTGGCACTCATAAGGAAAACCTGTATTTTAGTCATTCGCTTGCCAATATCGTACATAGGTCAGCCTATCCCCATGCGTGAGGCGATACTATGTCCTAATGATCTCAAGTGCTAGCCTAGGACTGCCCCAGTTTTCAAATTAAGTCATGCTAAATCTTATATCTAGGCGCACTTTAAAAAATAATGTAAATAATATCTCCATTACTTTCATGGTTGGCTTTGTTGTGCAATTCGTTTTCGAAGCCGAGCAGCCTTATTTAGATTGATAGTCACCCAATACGGCAAGTTTTAGGCATACCAAGCCCATTTTCGCTTTAAAACTCACATCAACGTCGTTGGCTCGATGGTTGATACAACTGCAATGTGAGCTGCGAAGTTCGTCTTCAAACTAAAGCATCGCTTAAAATGAACTTATGGAATGACACCATTGGATACATGACTTATTGCAGTCCGACGACCACGATATCGAGAGTATTGAAGTCTCTTACCTAGGTGAAGGTAAATATGCCGCTGAATTTGATGTTCGATGGCGCGGCGATTTTAAGGATGGTTCATTTACTGATCTCACCGTAGCCCAACGTTGGGTGATGTACGAATCGGAACAGTTTGATCACCCAGTGATTGAGAGCTACCTTGCGGTGGTAAAGAGCAATAACCTGGCTGATGGCTAAGGGAGCTATGCTGATTTCTGGTGTATGGAAGAGAAAGGAAGTTGCGGTGTAATCTGTTGATGCAGTTCTCCCCAGAACGATTAACAGAAAGGTACACCGCATGACTGATAATACTGTTGTTTCACTGAATACACCACAAGACCCACTTACTGAACTGATACGTCAAGGGGCTAGAGATTTGATTGCACAAGCTGTTGAAGCTGAGCTTCAACAGTTACTTGCACAACACCAGAATGTTATGGTTGACGGCAAGCAAGCTATCGTTCGCAACGGTTTCTTACCTGAGCGAACCTTGCAAACCGGTGTCGGTGATGTCGAAGTGCAAATTCCTAAGGTAAGAGATCGCTCAGGGCATGGCGTCAAATTTAATAGCAACTTGATACCACCGTATCTCAAGCGAACAAAGAGCGTTGCAACACTGCTCCCGTTACTCTATCTCAAGGGAATATCTACGGGCGATATGCTGCCTGCTCTGGAGTCTCTGCTTGGTAAGGATGCGAAAGGCCTGTCAGCCAACAGCATCTGTCGCCTCAAAGAGCGCTGGTATGCGGAGTACGAACAGTGGCGTAAGCGTGACCTCGGTAGGCGCCGCTATGTTTACATTTGGGCTGACGGTGTTTACTGTCACGTTAGGATGGACGATAAGCTCTGCTTACTCGTCATCATTGGTGTCGATGACACTGGACGCAAAGAAGTCCTTGGCGTTCTGGATGGTCATAGAGAGTCAGAAGCAAGTTGGACGGAACTCATTGAGCAGCTACGAGCGCAGGGATTACAGTTAGCACCGAAGCTCGCCATCGGAGATGGCGCGCTTGGCTTCTGGAAAGCGGTTGCTAAGTGCTGGCCTCAAACGACTCAGCAACGATGCTGGGTACATAAGACGGCGAATGTGCTTAACAAGGTGCCCAAAAGCGTACAACCACGAATGAAGGAAGCACTGCAAGATATCTGGATGGCAGAGACTAGAGATGATGCTTATCACGCCTTCTCAACCTTCCAGAAGCGCTTCGAAGCCAAGTATCCAAAGGCAACCGACTGCTTGGTGAAAGATAAAGCTGAAATGCTGGCGTTCTACGATTACCCAGCAGAGCACTGGGTTCATATCAGGACAACCAACCCAATAGAATCGATGTTCGCCACAGTACGTTTACGCACGAACAAGACGAAGAACTGTGGAAACAGAAAGACTACGTTGATGATGGCCTACAAGTTAATGCGCAGTGCAGAGACGAAGTGGCGTCGTCTACGAGGTTTTGCACTCCTAGCGGATGTTGTGAAAGATGTTCGCTTCATCAATGGAGTGAAAGAAATGGAGACTCATCAACAAGCTACTGCATGATCTTCCATACACCACATTTGACAATAGCTCTGGCTAAGGGAGGTAGAAGCAAGCCACCCGTGATTGGCTTCAGTTATACTCGTTAAACCTCTAAATCCTAAATCAGTTATCTCATGCACTACTAAGAAGGCGAACCATGTGGTTCGCCTTTATCGGTCTTGGGGTTTGATGTTCATAGTTTAATCTATTTCAGACGTACAAGCTGAACCACTACACGCGGCGCTTTAGGTGGGTCATTCCAGCGAGCCTAGGCGAGACTAGGAATCTCAGGAAGTGTGCTAGGGAGTTAGTATTTAGGCTGAACTGTTCGTGGCAATCCTCGTACTATATTTTTTGGTAAATTCCACATAATAATCAATGAACTATGACATATATCATTTTTTCTTCCTAGTTCTTTAAATAGACTTCTTGCCTATTTAATATGCCCAAATGTAATATCATCGAGATGCACAATGGAATATAACGATTTAAGAAAAGAACTGTCCCATAAAGAGCGCAGCGTTAAAGATTTAACTTCATACCTTAAGACTCGAGTTAGTGAAACTTGTCCAAACTACAGCCTTTTACTTGGAGCTGGAGCATCTGTCACCTCTGGGATAAGGAGTGGACAAGATCTAGTTAAAGAATGGAGAAAAGATTTATATGAGATGTTTAGTCGCGAGCCATTTGAGAGTGATGAAAAAGCTAAAGAGTACTTAATTTCGAAGGAGGGGGCATGGTATACAGAGGCTAATGAGTACTCAGCTCTCTTTGAGAAAAAGTTTGACCTACCTTCCCAGCGAAGAAGATTTGTAGAAATGCAGGTTGATAGAGCAATTCCATCCATAGGATATGCCTACCTTGCTTCTCTCGCAAACGCTAATGATCGTTACTTTGATACAATTTTCACTACAAACTTCGATGATCTAATCAATGAGGCGTTTTACCAATTCTCACATCATCGCCCGTTAGTTTGTGCGCATGATTCTAGCGTGCAGTCGCTTAGTATTAGCTCTACAAGGCCAAAAATTATTAAGCTACACGGTGATTACTTATTTGATGATATAAAATCTACATTACGCGAAACTGAGTCACTAGAATCAAACATAAAGAACAAGTTTATTGAGTTTTCTAAAGAGTATGGGTTAATAGTGATAGGGTACGCGGGTCACGATCGTTCAATAATGGATGTGATTAATCACTTATTGAAAACTGAAGAATACTTCAAAAATGGCATCTATTGGTGTGTGAGAGCTGGTGATGAAATAAGCCCAGAATTACGTAAATTACTCTGGCGAGAGCGTGTGTATTGGGTTGAAATTGAGGGCTTTGACCATGTCCTCGCTGAGATTCATCACAAAGTTAAAGGCACGTTACCAATTAAAGACAATTTGTCAGAATCAAAACAAGAAAGAATTGTAGAAAGCTTTACTAGAGATAAGTGTGGATTAGCTTTGTCTTCTCAATATATTTATGAAGACATAGAAAACCTGAAAAAACACAAGAATGAATTAGATATCTCAAACTCAATTAGAGAGTTAAACAACACCGATGAGAATGATGTTGGTCATATATCGGAATCTGAGTTTAACTTTCTTTTAAAGATAGATACTTTAGTTAAATCTGAAAAGTATGAGTATGCAAAATCATTAGCAGAGAGTCACCTTTCAAATGCTGAAAGTTCGCATTTGAAAATTAGATACCTGCGAAAGCTTGTATATATTTCTGATGTGATGGGGCATAAAAAAGATGCTTTTAAATATTGTGATACTCTAATTTCTCTTGATGAGTTTAACAATGAATATTACATATTAAAAGCTAGTCTCTATGATGCTCTAAACGAGTCGTGTCAGTTTCTTAAACCATTTGTTGAAAGGTTTGAAAATGTGTACTCTTTTAATAATCACGTGGTTAGAAGGGCAATAAAAGATATTAGAAGTTCTGATGCGCCAGCTTTTAATATAGATGAGGTTTTAAAAATAATAGAACGAAGCCTGACTCTCGATCCTTCACTAGACAATAGCGCATGGTTATTAAAACTTGATGCACTTGCTATAAAGCACAGTAATCCAAAGGACCAAAAGTCGGTTAAAGAGTTAAAGGCTGAAGTAGAAGATATTGATAGAAAATCAAAGTTGATTAATCGTAATCACATAAACTGTTATAGAATACGTAATAACACTTTGGTTAAACGCTTTATTCCAAATGCTCTCAAAGACACATTAGATGACATAATGGAAAGCTATAAATCTTCTCGTTTGAGTAGAAAAAGAAACCTATTAGATTATATATGTGGAATATATATAGACCTATTATCAACCGCCGATAAGGAAGTCGACCATAAGAAAAGTTTGCAGAATTATCTGAGCTCTCCTTCAGTTGTTGACCTAGAGGAAAAAGATAGATTAGCTAGCTACAGAGTTATTCAAGCAATTTTAAGTTTTAATGTAGATAAGGATTTCGATTCATTTAGAGAACATTTGATATCTGCAAGCAAGTGTAAAGATTCTTATGAGTTAGGGCAAAAAATTGTTAACTTAGGCCTTCACAATCTCCGTGACTCTGAATTTTGCCGTGAGTATGTTGAAGGAATAAAAGATTCCATCGCACCCTTCGAATATCAAAGCTTAATGAGAGAAATACTTTTATATGAGGAAAAAGTAGATGAAGCATTAGAAATGTGTGAAAGGAGCTATAAATCTGGCATGAGTACAGACTCATATCTAACAAATAAATCTTTTATTTTGTTAAAGAAAAAAGAATATTCAAAGTTACTAGCTCTCGTGGAAAATAATCTAGATAGAATTCAAGAGTCTAATGAAAAACATGTTTTGATTTTGAACTCCCAAGCCGCGTCTAAGTTTTCAGGTAAGGATGTAGATAAGATAAAACTAAGAACAGTCGTAGCAAATGAGTCTTCAGATCATGTAAAGATCTGTGCTTACATTCTTTTAGGTCAAGTAAATGATGCTAAAAGGCTTATTAAATTAAATATTGAACAAGATTTAACGAAGCTTCAAATGTTTAGGTCATGGCCAATAATCGATCCTAGTTACTTAGAATCATACGAAGATATTTGTAAAGAAAAATCTGTTTTCACCTCAGCAGCATAGCATTTATGCTCTGCGCTTCTTGAGGTAGGTAACGATTCTCATAGGCGCACCTGTTCTGAGGTAAGGTTTTTTGCAATGTAATATAAGTCGTTGAATATAATTTATCTGATTAATAAAACTCCTCAGTTTTCATTATTTCTATAAATAATCCTCATCCAACAAAAAGGCGAACCAATCGGTTCGCCTTTGTCTATTTAGATTCTACAAAAATTAATCTTCGTAGTTGTCGATGCTTGGGCACGAGCAGATTAGGTTACGGTCGCCGTATACGTTATCTACGCGGTTTACTGTTGGCCAGTACTTCCAAGATTTGGTTGCTTTAGAAGGGAAGCAGCCAAGCTCGCGAGAGTATGGGCGATCCCATTCATCTTTCGCTAGGTCAACTTGAGTGTGTGGCGCGTTAACAAGCGGGTTGTTATCTAGCGGCCATTCACCATTCTTAACCTTCGTCATCTCTTCACGGATTGCGATCATCGCATCACAGAAGCGGTCTAGCTCTTCTAGGTCTTCCGATTCCGTTGGCTCAACCATTAGCGTACCCGCTACAGGGAACGACATGGTTGGTGCGTGGAAACCGTAGTCCATTAGACGCTTCGCGATATCTTCTTCGCTGATGCCTGTTTCTTCTTTTAGTGGACGAATGTCGATAATACATTCGTGCGCTACACGGCCGTTAGAGCCACGGTAAAGAACAGGGTAGTGAGGGCGCAATTGCTCCATCACGTAGTTTGCGTTCAGAATCGCTACTTTCGTTGCGTCTGTTAGGCCAGCTTCGCCCATCATTGCGATGTAAGCCCAAGAGATAGGCAGGATAGATGCGCTACCCATATCCGCTGCGGATACTGCGAAGTTTTCGCCGTCTGCACCGTTTTCAATGTGACCCGGTAGGAAAGGCGCTAGGTGCGATTTCACACCGATAGGGCCCATACCCGGACCGCCACCACCGTGTGGGATACAGAAGGTTTTGTGTAGGTTTAGGTGAGAAACGTCTGAGCCGATGAAGCCCGGCGTTGTTAGACCAACCTGTGCGTTCATGTTTGCGCCGTCTAGGTAAACCTGACCGCCCGCTGCATGAACCATTTCACACACTTCTTTCACTTGCTCCTCGTATACGCCGTGCGTAGAAGGGTAAGTGATCATAATGCTTGATAGGTTGTCTTTGTGCTTCTCGATTTTCGCTGCTAGGTCAGTGACGTCGATGTTGCCTTCTTCATCACACTTAACCACAACCACTTTCATTGACACCATAGACGCTGTCGCAGGGTTAGTACCGTGCGCAGAGCTTGGGATCAAACATACGTTGCGGTGACCTTCGCCACGGCTTTCGTGGTAGCGTTGAATCGCGATAAGACCTGCGTACTCACCCGATGCACCAGAGTTTGGTTGCAGTGAGAATGCATCGTAGCCTGTGATTTCACATAGCTTCTCTTTCAGATCTTTTGCTAGCGCTGCGTAACCGGCTGCTTGTTCTTCTGGTGCGAACGGGTGGATTGAACCAAACTCAGGCCAAGTTACTGGGATCATCTCTGCTGCTGCGTTCAGCTTCATTGTACAGCTGCCCAGTGGGATCATGCCGTGCGTTAGCGAGAAGTCTTTGTTCTCTAGCTGTTTTAGGTAACGCATCATCTGCGTTTCGCTGTGGTGCGTGTTAAACACAGGGTGCGTTAGGTATTCTGTTGTGCGGCGCAGTGCTTCTGGAATCGCTGCAAATTCGTTGCCTGCGATTTCAGTGGATAGTGCTGCCACTTCTTCTTTCACGCCGAATACTGCGAATAGCGCTTCTACGTCTGCCACGGTTGTGGTTTCGTCGAAGCTCACACCTAGCTGAGTACCTAACTTACGTAGGTTAAGGTCTGCTGCCAGTGCTTTCGCGTATAGGTATTCAGTTTGTGCACCAGTATTGATGGTGATGGTGTCGAAGAAGCTGTTGTGAGCAAGCTCGAAGCCGCCTTTCGTTAGACCAGCAGCTAGGATAGCCGTCATGTGGTGCGTACGACGAGCGATGGTGCGTAGACCTTCTGCGCCGTGGTAAACCGCGTAGAAAGACGCCATGTTCGCTAGTAGAGCTTGAGCGGTACAGATGTTGGATGTCGCTTTTTCACGACGGATGTGCTGCTCACGCGTTTGCATTGCCATGCGCAGTGCGTGGTTGCCGTTGGTATCGATAGAAACACCGATTACACGACCTGGCATTGTACGCTTGTGCTTGTCACGTGTTGCCATGAAGGCTGCGTGTGGACCGCCGTAACCCATAGGTACGCCGAAACGTTGTGCTGAGCCGATTGCTACGTCTGCACCCATTTCACCCGCAGGTTTCAGTAGGGCAGAAGCCAATAGGTCAGTAGCTACCGTTACTAGCGTTTTGTTTGCTTGCGCTTTTGCGATGATGTCCGTTAGGTCACGAACTTCACCCGTTGTACCTGGGTATTGAACTAGTGCGCCGAATACGTCTTGCTCTGGCAGTGATTCTAGTGAACCGACTAGGACTTCAAAGCCGATGAATTTCGCACGAGTTTTTACCACTTCGATGGTTTGTGGGTGAACGTCGTCAGCAACGAAGAATACGTTACTCTTGCTCTTACCCGCGCGCTTACAAAGTGTCATCGCTTCTGCGGCTGCCGTTGCTTCATCAAGCAATGACGCGTTCGCGATTTCCATTCCGGTAAGATCCATCACCATTTGTTGGTAGTTTAGAAGGGCTTCTAGACGACCTTGTGAGATCTCTGGTTGGTAAGGAGTGTAAGCGGTGTACCAGCCTGGGTTTTCCATCACGTTACGTAGGATTACGTTTGGCGTGAAGGTGTTGTAGTAACCCTGACCAATGAATGTACGTTTAACTTGGTTCTGATCGGCGAACTCACGCATTGCTGCCAGCATGTCTGCTTCGCTTTTCGCTTCTGCCAAGCTCATTGGTTGCTCTAGGCGAATTTGTGCTGGTACGGTTTCGTCGATAAGCGAATCTAGGCTAACTGCGTTGATCGCTTCCAACATTTTCTGTTTGTCAGATTTGTTTGGTCCGTTGTGGCGAGCAACGAACTCGTTTTGTGTGCTGAGGCTTTGAAGTAATTCAGTCATTGTCCTTTACCTACTCCTTGGTTCGGGTAACGGATGAACGCTACTGATAATCTAAATTATACGTCCGAACCTAGAAAAAAAGCTGCCCACTTGGTGTTAAGGGGACAGCTTTCGTCTCATCCTAATTACTCTTCTTCGATAGAGCTTAGGTATTCTTCCGCATCTTTTAAGTCTTCCAACTCAGATGGGTTTGAAAGCTTCACTTTCACAATCCAACCACCTTCGTATGGTTCTTCGTTGATTAGCTCTGGGCTGTCTTCTAGCTCTTCGTTGATTTCAACTACTTCACCAGTGATTGGTGAGTAGATGTCTGAAGCCGCTTTTACAGATTCCACCAAAGAAAAGCTTTCGCCTGCTTCGACTTCATCTTCCACGTCTGGTAGGTCAACGAATACCACGTCACCTAGCATTTCTTGAGCGTGCTCAGAAATACCGATAGTTGCTGTGCCGTCACCGTTGTCACGTACCCACTCGTGGCTATCTGTAAACTTCAGTGTTTTGTCCATTGCTTAATCTCCAAATAACTTGTCAGGATTTATTCTGATATAAAAAATCGTTTACTGGTAAAGAGGGAAGCGACTGCAAAGCTCTTTCACTTGCTTGCGTACGCGTTTTTCTACTTCTGCGTCACCTTCAGGATTGTTCACCAAACCGTCCAGTACGTCACCAATCCAATTACCGATGAGTTTGAATTCTTCAGCGCCAAAGCCGCGGCTTGTACCCGCAGGCGTTCCTAAACGGATGCCCGATGTAATCATAGGCTTCTCTGTGTCGAATGGGATGCCATTTTTGTTACATGTGATGCCTGCACGCTCTAGTGCTTCTTCTGCTTTGTTACCTTTCAAGCCTTTAGGGCGAAGGTCAACCAGCATCAAGTGCGTGTCTGTACCACCAGTTACGATATCGCAACCGCGAGTTTGCAATACTTCTGCCATGACTTTTGCGTTGTTGATCACTGAATCAATATAAGTTTTGAATTCAGGACCAAGCGCCTCACCGAACGCCACTGCTTTAGAAGCAATCACGTGCATCAGTGGGCCACCTTGTAGACCTGGGAATACTGCTGAGTTGATTTTCTTAATGATGTCTTCGTGGTTGGTCAAAATCATACCGCCACGTGGGCCACGCAATGTTTTGTGCGTTGTAGTCGTAACAACGTGTGCGTAAGGAAGCGGGCTAGGGTGCGCGCCTGTTGCGATAAGACCGGCGATGTGCGCCATGTCGACCATAAGAATCGCGTTTACTTCGTCTGCGATTTCACGGAATTTAGCGAAGTCGATAGTACGTGGAATTGCACTACCACCTGCGATGATCATTTTAGGTTGGTGCTCAAGGGCCAGTTGGCGAACGTCTTCGTAGTTGATTTCTAGTGTTTCGCGGTCAACGCCGTATTGAACTGCATTAAACCATTTTCCAGAAAGTGCAGGGCGTGCACCGTGTGTTAGGTGGCCACCTGCGTCTAGAGACATACCTAGAATGGTGTCACCAGGCTGAAGTAGTGCCAGTTTTACTGCGCCGTTTGCTTGTGCGCCTGAGTGTGGTTGAACGTTTGCGTATTCACAATTGAAAAGTTTTTTCGCGCGTTCGATAGCAATGGCTTCCACTGTATCTACGTGCTCACAACCACCATAGTAACGGCGACCTGGGTAACCTTCAGCGTATTTGTTTGTTAGGCATGTGCCTTGAGCTTGCATTACCGCTTTAGACACGATGTTCTCAGAAGCGATAAGTTCGATTTGTTCGTTTTGGCGAGCGAATTCTGCCTGAATTCCAGCAAAGACAGCGTCATCTGTCGCAGAGAGGTTGGTAGAGAAAAAGTTTTCCAAGCTGTGGTTAGGGTAACTCTTGTTCATGGTAGTTGACCTTCCAAATCTTAAAATGAACCCGCAGTGAAATAGTTGTTTGATTGCGATGGTGGCTCATTTGTCCTCAAAACAGCTGAACTGCATAGCAGAACAGAGTGAACTTTCGGGCCCGAATAAGTGGGCAAAACTCCGTCGGATTGTGGTTTCTCTTGTCCAATCTCTTACGGAAATGTGCATCTCTACATCTAACAAGTTGGTAACATAGCGCTTGCGGCACGAACAATCAACCAAAAATTTCCTATAGGAAACGAGATTTCTGGTTTTGTTAACAAGAGCACGCTTTAATTAACTCGGTGGACTTTTATCCACTATAGGCTTCATGCACAATGCTAATAGGAAGGAATAAAGGATATTTACAGAGGGATTTATGGCAGAAAGTATTTACGATGAATACCCGTCAATGACGTTGGCGAAAGAGCAGCAAGACCAGAATATTGAACCGCTTAAGCTCGGTCAGCGCATTAAAGATATCCGCTCTAAACTTGGTATTACGTTAGAAGAGGCGAGCCAACGAACTGGCCTTGCGCGTTCTACGCTAAGTAAGATCGAGAATGAACAGATTTCTCCAACGTTCCAAGCGATGCAAAAATTAGCGCATGGTTTGCAAATTGATATGCCGCAACTGTTTGAACCACCGAGAAAAAAGGTCGCGACAGGGCGCAGGGATGTAACCAAGAAAAAAGAGGGTAAACCACACCCAACCCAAACCTACGAACACGAGCTGTTGGCGACTCAACTTTCCAATAAGAAAATGATGCCTTTTAAGAGCCAAATTCGTGCCCGTAGTTTTGACGAATACAAAGACTGGGTTCGTCATGATGGGGAAGAGTTTTTACTCATCTTATCAGGTGAGGTGATGTTTTATTCTGAGTTCTATGAGCCTGTTATATTAAGCGAAGGCGACAGTGTGTATTACGATGCGAACATGGGTCATATGTTGACCAGTGTGAGTGAGGAAGACGCGCACATTTTGTGGGTGACTGCCAAATAGTGATAAATAGTTGTAAATTTCCTATAGTGAAAGCAAACGTTTGCTATCGGTTTTGAATGCGTTATGATGGCGCTCTGTTGATGATATTTCACTCAACAGAGCGCCTTTTTGTGCGTTCTGTTGTGATTAAAATGTTAAAAGTCACACTTTTGAAAGTCGAGTGATGTCTTGTTCGTGCAAAATTGAATCAAGCGTGTTTATTATTGGAAACACAACGAATGCCGACAGCATCATCGGGTCTATCTAAATGGAGACGAAAATGACTCAAGAACTTCTGAAAACACCACTGCATGCACTTCACGTAGAAGTAGGCGCAAAGATGGTCCCGTTCGCGGGTTACGACATGCCAGTTCAATACCCACTAGGCGTAAAGAAAGAACACTTACACACTCGTGATGCAGCAGGTCTGTTCGATGTTTCTCACATGGGTCAACTTCGTTTGATTGGTGATGGTGCAGCAGCGTTCTTAGAGACACTGGTTCCGGTTGATATTGTTGACCTAGGTGCGGGCAAGCAGCGTTATGCTTTCTTTACTAATGAGCAGGGCGGCATCATGGACGACTTGATGGTGGCTAACCTTGGCGATCATCTGTTTGTTGTCGTGAACGCAGCATGTAAAGAGCAAGACATTGCACACCTTCAGGCGCATCTTCCTTCTGGCATCGAGCTAGAGATCATTGATGACCGCGCACTGCTTGCGATTCAAGGCCCTAAAGCGGCAGAAGTACTAGCGCGTTTCGCACCAGAAGTAGCAGAGATGCTGTTTATGGATGTTCGCAAAGTTGAACTACTGGGCGTTGAGTGCATTGTTTCTCGTAGTGGTTACACAGGTGAAGACGGTTACGAAATCTCTGTTCCTGCGGACAAAGCAGAAGAGCTTGCTCGTAAACTCACAGGTGAAGAAGAAGTAGAGTGGATTGGCCTTGGTGCTCGTGACTCACTTCGTCTTGAATGTGGTCTGTGTCTGTACGGTCATGACTTAGACACAACAACAACGCCTGTTGAAGCAAGCCTATTATGGGGCATCCAAAAAGTACGTCGCGCTGATGGCGAACGTGCAGGTGGCTTCCCTGGTGCTGACATCATTCTTAAGCAGATCGAAACGAAAGATGTTGCACGTAAGCGTATTGGCTTGGTTGGTCAAACCAAGGCGCCAGTTCGTGAAGGCGCTGAGCTGTACGATGCAGATGGCAACAAGATTGGCGTAGTAACCAGTGGTACAGCAGGCCCTAATGCAGGTAAGCCAGTATCAATGGGTTACGTGCGTGCCGATCTAGCGGCTATCGGTACAGAGCTGTTTGCAGAAGTACGTGGCAAGATGCTACCAATGACGGTAGAAAAAATGCCGTTCGTACCACAACGCTACTACCGTGGTTAATTAAAGCTCGTCATTCCAGCGAGCCAAAGCGAGACTAGGAATCTACCTCCCACGCGCTGTGTAACTGCAGTGTCGAAGCAACTTTAAAGTCGATTCCTCTTCGTTTTTTTTCTGAATCGATAAACACAAACAAAAATGCCGAGCTCAGTGCTCGGCATTTTTTATGTTCTTTTGAAAGCTCAACTTATGCAGTGAGCTCTTCGATAGGGCAACACATTTCAATCACAACTTCACTCAGCTTGCTTGGGTGAATCATGTCTTCTTTGTTCACGCTAAACTGACTTGCCATGATGGTATTGAACAATTCCCAGTGGTTGATCAGCATTTTCTCGCGATTGTCTGCATCTTCTGGCCACGTCTCTTGCATCATAGGCGCTAGGCTAATCGCACCATGTGCAAACACCAGCATCTGCCACTTTGATTCCCATTGGTCAATACGATGCTCTGGGTATTCAACGTTGTAGTCAGCAAATAGGTCGGTAAAGATTGCCGCGAACTCATCTTTTGATCGTAAGAAGTATTGCAGCAATGCATCGTCGCCTTGGCGAATCGCATCGGCAATCATTTGAACTGGGTGAGGGTTAACGAGTGCAAACGCTAGCATTCTTACCATGAACAGGTAGATTTTTTGATTCGATGGCGTATTCGCTGGCATTTCGCTTACCAACTGCGCCATGTAGCTTTGCATGAATTCGTCCATGCCATCACTAACGGCTTGCCAGATTTTCTCTTTGCTGCCGAAGTGGTGGCGAATCAAACTATGGGACACACCAGCTTTCTCACTGATGTTTCGAAGCGAGACACGTTCGTACCCTAACTCACAGAACATATCTGCCGCGACTCTTAGAATCAGGCACTTAGTTTGCTCAGCGGCTTCAGCACTTCTACGGCCTTGCTTTCTTTCTGTCATAGTTCGAATTTTCCCGAATATTAATCAACGCGCCTATTTTTACCAGAAACCGGACAGTTTGCCTAATTATTTTATTATCCACGTGGAAAATATGTTGATCATTTTTTCGTTACACATATACTGCACACCTGTGTAGTAAATATAAAGTCGATGGAGAAAGCCAGTGCGAAAACAATACTTAAAGCGCACATTTGTCGGAGCAGCGGTGGCATTGAGCCTCGCCACGATGCTGACAGGGTGTAACAAAGCCGTATCAGAACCGTCTGAGCCATTAGTCAAACCTGTAAAATTACTTGCTGTTAATGATCTGACTGTTGCCGATTCCGATGCATTCCTTGCACGAATAGATGCAACGTACAGAGCCCAACTTTCATTTCAGGTAGGTGGCGAAATTGAGAAGTTGATCGTGAGAATGGGTGAAGAGGTGAAGCAGGGCGATGTACTTGCAACGCTAGACCCAAAAGACTTGCAGTTAGCTCTTGATGCATCACAAGCGCAGTACGCATTAGCGAAAACCCAATGGGAACGCTCGAAAAGTTTGTACAACAAGAAGCTGATCAGTACAGACAGTTACGACCAACAAGAAACGCAATACAAAGCGGCACTGGCAAACTTAGAGCAAGCGAAAACCGATTTGAGCTACACAGAGATTCACGCGCCGTTTGATGGTGTGGTGTCTTATACCTACGTGAAGCCATACCAAGTGGTTGCTGCTAAGCAAGAAATCCTAAACCTAATCGACAACACCACTTTGGATGTGTCGTTTACTTTGCCTGTGACTTACGCCGAAGCGGTGTCATTGAACTCACTTAAAGACGCAGAGATGTGGGTGACGATGGACAGCGAACCAAACAACCGCATCCAGGGCCAATTCAAAGAAATATCTACCCAACCCAATGCTGACACCAACAGCTACGAAGCGATCGTGACGATTACTCGTCCTTCTGATCGCAACTTGCTAACGGGCATGACAGGCCAAGTACACATTGCGAAGCAAAACGTATCGAACGCGATGATGCTGCCAAATGCGGCTTGGGTGTCGAAAGACGCCGCTCATGGTGAAGTTTGGGTAATGGACAGCGATACACAGCAAGTCAATAAAGTGACCTTGTCACTAAGTGCGAATGGTGCTGTGGAGTCGGGTCTGGACAAGAATGATTACGTTGTTATTGCAGGTGTTGAACGCCTAGTAGAAGGCCAAGTGGTGAAAGCTTGGGTTCGTGAGGAAGGTATCTAATGAAACGTTCATTATTCACAGTATCGGCTATCGCATTGGCCGTACTAACCGGTTGTAACAGCACAGACGAAGTCACCGCAGAGCAGCCTTTGTATGTTTCTACGGTTGCTGTTGATGTTCCAGTAAAAAGCCAATACCGCACATTTAAAGGGCAAGTCGTGCCTGCGGAACAAACGCCAATTGCATTCCGTCGTGCAGGCGAAGTTCAGCATGTGCTCGTTAAAGCGGGTGACACGGTTAAAGAAGGCCAGATGATCGCCAAGCTAGACGACAGCAAAGAGAAGCAAGCGGTAAACGATGCAGAAGCACAATACACGCTTGCGATTCGTCAGCTTAAACGTGGTGAAGAACTGCATCACCGCCAAATGATTTCTAAAGCGGAGTTGGATGAGCTAACGGCAAATAAAGAGCTGGCGGAAGCAAACTTCTACAACGCGACAAACCAACTGAACTACACACGTTTATTTGCCCCGTTTGCGGGCAAGGTTTCGGATGTATTCAAAGAGCGTTTTGAGCGTGTTGCGATTGGTGAGCCGGTTCTCAACCTGTACCAAAGCGACAAAGTGTACGTTCGTATCGAGCTGTCAGACAACGTGCTTGCGATGGTAAACCCAAATACACAAAGCATGAGCTACCAACCTCAAGCAACGTTCTCGGGTGACGTGAAATCTTATGCGTTGGATTACTTGGAGCACACCAGTGAGCCAAACGCGCAGACACAAACATACCAAATGTATTTAACCATGCCACAACCTGAGGAAGAGATTCTGCCGGGTACTAGTGTAAGCGTTGCAGTAGACATGGTGGCAGCGGGTATAACGTCGATTGATGGCTACAACATTCCAATGACTGCGCTTCAAGCGGGTAACAAGGATGGTGAGTTCTTTGTGTGGAAATTAAACAGTGACGCGGTCACAAAAGTGGCGGTGACGATTGATCAAATCAACGGTGAAGGCGCGATTGTGTCATCAGGCGTTGCACAAGGCGATGTATTAGTGAATTCCAGCTTACGTAAGTTACGCGAAGGTAAGTCAGTGGATGTGGTGGAGAAACAACAATAATGAGCATTGCTGAATACTCAATTAAGAACAAAGTCATCAGCTGGCTGTTCATCGTTATTCTCGCGGTTGGCGGGGTAATGTCATTCCTAGAGTTGGGCCGATTGGAAGATCCGGCATTTACTATCAAAGATGCGATGGTGGTGGCGACTTATCCCGGCGCGACTTCTAAAGAAGTAGAAGAAGAGCTGACGTATCCGCTTGAGAAAGAGATTCGTAAGCTGCCTTATATCGATAAGATTACGTCGACGTCCTCAAGTGGTATGTCACAGATTATGGTGAGCATGAAGATGGACTACGGTCCGGATGAATTGCCGCAAATCTGGGATGAAATGCGCCGTAAAATCAACGATCTGCAACCAACTTTGCCGCAAGGCGTTCAATCTCTGCAAATCATTGATGACTTTGGTGACGTGTACGGCGTAATGCTGATGTTAACGGGTGACGACTACGATTACGTAGAACTGAAACGTTACGCAGACCAGCTCACGCGTGAACTCGAGTTGATCGATGGCGTGGGTAAAGTCGACATTGCAGGCGACCAACAAGAAATGCTGTTTGTTGAGATTTCATTGGATCGCTTGGCAGCTCTGAACCTCGACATGAACGTGATTTCTGGCTTGCTGAACCAACAGAACAATGTGGTTTCTGCGGGCGAGGTGATGGTAAACGGCGAGAGCCTTATTATTCGCCCAAGCGGTACATTAAACACCGTAGAAGCACTAGAAAACCTGATCATTCACGGTCGTGACACCGGTAATCTGATTCGCTTGAAAGACGTAGCAACCATCAGCCGTGGCATTCAAGAAAAGCCGGGCAATGTGCTGCTGTATAACGGTAAGAAAGCAATCAACATTGGTATTTCGTTTGCGTCTGGCGTAAACGTAGTAGAAGTCGGTCAACGTATTGAAGCTGAACTGGCGAATCTTGAGACCATCAAGCCGGCTGGTTTGGATATGAACTACTTCTACAACCAATCGCAAGAAGTAGACGATTCAGTTAAAGCGTTTGTTATTAGCTTGGCAGAAGCGGTTGCTATCGTAATCATCGTACTGCTGTTCACTATGGGCTTACGCAGTGGCGTGATCATCGGTTTGGTGCTGTTGCTGACGGTATTCGGTACCTTCATCTTGATGAACTACAACAACATTGAGCTGCACCGTATCTCACTTGGTGCGTTGATCATTGCGCTCGGTATGCTGGTGGATAATGCCATCGTGGTGGTCGAGGGGATATTGGTTGGCCTTAAGAAAGGGCGAACCAAAGTTCAAGCGGCAACAGACATTGTGAAACAAACACAGTGGCCGCTGCTTGGTGCGACAGTCATTGCTATTACCGCGTTTGCGCCTATCGGTCTGTCACAAGATGCGACTGGTGAGTTCATGGGCTCTCTGTTCTGGGTATTGTGTTTCTCACTATTTCTAAGCTGGGTAACTGCGATTAGTTTGACGCCATTCCTTGCAGACCTTCTGCTAAAAGAAGAAGACAAAAATACACAAGCAGAAGACGAAGATCCGTACAAAGGTTGGTTGTTTGTCGCGTTTGGTGCATCTCTTAAATTTGCGTTGCGTTTCCGTTGGTTAACGGTAGCAGGTATGGTGGCATTGCTCGTTGGTGCTGTGGTTGCGTTTGGTAGTGTGAAGCAACAGTTCTTCCCGCCATCAAACACGCCGATGTTCTACGTTGATATGTGGATGCCAGAAGGCACAGACATTCGCGAGACCATCAAGAAAGCGGAAGAAGTAGAAAGCTACATTCGTTCACAAGATGATGTCGATTTTGTTTCAGCTTCGATTGGTCAAGGCTTGCAGCGTTTCGCTCTGACTTACCAACCAGAGAAAAGCTACGAAGCTTACGCGCAGTTCCAAGTTCGTACGACAGATCGTGAGAACATGTTTGAACTGCTGCATAAGTTGGATGACAACCTAGCGAAGACGTTTGATAAACCCACGTTCCAGTTCAAGTTGATGGAATTCGGCCCGTCGCCGGCGTCTAAGATTGAAGCGCGTATTACTGGCCCAGATCCACAAGTGCTTCGTGATCTCGCGGTGCAAGTAGAAGACATTCTTCATACTGACCCAGGTGCTCGTAACATTCGTCACGACTGGCGTGAGCGCACTAAAGAGCTCGTACCGGTATTCAACGAATCAAAAGCGCGTCGCTTGGGCATCTCGAAAGAAGATCTTTCAAGCACGTTACAAATGGCGTTTGGGGGTAGCACGCTTGGTTTCCTTCGTGATGGTACAGATACACTACCTATCATGACGCGTTTACCAGAAGAAGAGCGTGTAGATTTCGAATCAATGCAAAACGTGAATATTTGGAGTCCATCGTTACAATCTTATATCCCAGTTGATCAAGTGATCGATGGTGTGAAGCTGGCTTGGGATGAGCCGTTAATTCAGCGTCGTGACCGTAAGCGTACTCTAACGGTATTGGCTGACCATGATGTGCTTAGTGACGATACACCCGCAAGTTTATTCTCTCGCATTGAGCCTAAAGTGATGGCTTTGCACCTTCCTGAAGGCTATGAAATCACGTGGGGCGGCGAATACGAATCATCGAAAGATGCACAAGAAGGTCTGTTTGGCTCATTGCCAATGGGTTATTTGTTGATGTTCATCATTACGATGCTTCTGTTTAACTCACTGAAGAAGCCATTGGTTATTTGGTTCACTGTACCGCTGTCTATCATTGGTGTGGCATTTGGTCTTCTGACGACAAACATGCCTTTTAGCTTTACTGCGTTCCTAGGCTTATTGAGCTTGAGCGGTATGATTCTGAAAAACGGTATCGTACTTCTTGACCAGATTAACCTAGAGCTAGCATCAGGTAAGGATCCTTACTTAGCGATTGTCGACAGTGCGATCAGCCGTGTTCGTCCAGTGAGTATGGCGGCATTGACGACGATTCTGGGAATGATTCCTCTGGTATCAGATGCGTTCTTCGGCTCAATGGCGATTACGATTATGGCAGGCCTTGGTTTTGCTACAGTTTTGACTCTGATTGTTGTACCAGTCATGTTTGCAATTCTGTTTAAGATCAAACCAACCACTGCATAAGGGACTTCCTGGCTTTTATTATTGTCAGATTCCTGCCTAGCCCTGGGGACTTTCCTCAGGGCTTTTTTGATCGGGGAGAGTCAAGATACGAGAGGGAAAAGAGAATAGAAGTGAGAAGCAAAAGAGAGAAGAAGAGAGGCTGGAGAAAAAGATAAGGGCGAAAAGGAAGGCTGGTGGTTTGGTGTACACCTTACTGATTTTTATGATTTTCTTACAAGAGATTGATAAATCTTGCGTATACTAAAGAAACATCATCAATAAAAGAGCGAACGCAAATGAACAATCGCGGATTACATGGACTCTTCCTTTTAGGTTCACTAACGCTAATTGGCTGTTCTTCCACAGACGGCATTTCTACTGATAATACAGATTCTCAAGTTCCTGTAGAGCTAAAAAGTGCAGATGCAGCGACCATCGCAACGTGGATTGACCAAAGTATTCTGATGCCACAGGGTCTTTCTTTAGAAACGGACAAAATTCGTTATGTTACGGGATCTGCTGATTTGAACAGTGATGGTACAGCAGAACATTTGGTGTTGTTCCAAGACCGTTTCTTCTGCGGAAGTGGTGGCTGCACGGCATATATGTTCGATAATAACGGTAAAGTGCTGAACCGCATGTCGGTAACAAGAACACCGATTGCACTAATAGACAGCTACAGCAACGGTTGGCAAGACTTTGTTGTGTGGAGTAATGGTGCTTATCGTCAGATGAGTTACAACGGTGAATCTTACCCAAGTAACCCGTCAGTAGAACCTAAAATCGACCACAGCACTCAAGTTCAGACAGCGACAGCGTATGTGATGGCGACAGAGTTATACCAGCAAGATGGTTACGATATTATGCCCGTCGATGACAAAGAGATTTGGACGCCGGCCAACGTGTATCACTTCACCTTTAAACACCATGGTGATCCGCAAAATGTTTACAACGCGATGGTGAACTTGAACAGCGGTGACGTGGATATCGAATCTGAACCGATGCAATAAATCGGCACGTTATACAAGAAAGGGCGAACGCTTATCGTAAGCGTTCGCCCTTTGTACTTTCTATGTGTCCGCGTTTGTTTTTTATTAAAACTTATAAGTTGCACCCGCATAGAAAGAGCCGACCTGAATGTTGGTGTCCCAGTTCGAGCCTTTCGAGCCGACATTGAAGTGGTCCATCTCATACGCTGCTCGGAAAGTGATGTTGTTAAACTGATGCGGCGAGTATTCAAGACCGGCCCCTACGCGAAGTAGCAGCTCGTTTTCGTCTTCACCGAGAAATTCAGGCACATCCACCGAAATGTAGCCCAAACCTAGCGTCGCGAATGGTCGTAACCCATTGTCGAATGTGTAGCCAATGTTTGCAGCAACAGACGCACTATTTACGTTGAGATCAAAAGGCGTGTTCTTTACTTTGATATCACCGTAGTCAGTGTATTGAGCTTCTATACCGACGATACGATTGAATTGATAACCGCCAATAATTTTAAAAGTTGTGCCATCAGCATCCAAATGTGTAAACGGACTATCATCACTGTATGTGGTGTTACCCATACCCCCGCCCAGATAAAACCCTGATACATCCTGTGAGCTATTTGCATGAGCCTGAATGCTAACAAGTACGGCGATAAGGGTGGCTGCTTTTTTCATTGTTATTTACCTCTGTATTACTGTCTGTATTGTTGTGTTTAAAACAGTGTTCATTATCTAAATGAGGCGCTGAAAAACTAAACAAAAAGTAAACAAAAACCAAATAATTCCTATTGATTTAGTGACTTAGGCAATTGTGTGTTTTTTGTGTGCTCGGAAGGTATGCAGAGTTAAAAATTGATGTTTGAATCCTTCATTACTAAAAACTGAGTGCTGCATTGTGGTGTGATGAAGATGACTTGGTTTTTAGAATGGTTCAGCAAACCTGACCTATAATTCAAGGAGTTGAGAAAGCAGTGAGCCTGTATGCATAGAATCTATTTCGCCAATTTGGTCCTCGATCCGACGACAAGGACATTGTCCAATTCACACGGTAATGATGTTCCTCTAAGGCCACTTCCATACCAAGTGCTGAACTTGATGCTTGAAAAGCAGGGCGTACATGTAACTCGCGAAGAGTTGTTCGAAACCTGTTGGGATGGTTCAGTTGTTACCGATCAAGCATTGACCAATGTCATTTCCGGTTTAAGAAAGAAACTTGTTCAGTTGAAGGCGCAAGGTGTACAGATAAAAACGGTAAGTAAAATTGGCTATTTACTGGAAGTTGATGCGGATGTTAAACCCATCAAACAGAAAGTTGAGATACCGGAACTCCAAACGCTCGAAATTGATGATGTTGAGCATCAAGTCAAAGCAGCGCCCAAGCAAGAAGCTGAATCGCGAGACAAGGCATTTAGCTTAACCCCAATACTGATGACGGCTTTCTTGCTTTTTGCGATTGTCTTTGTGCTTTATTTTCGTCCGTTTGTGCCACATCCTGATTTTCTTGATGATTCGGATTACCAACACTTTTCTGTGTCAGAAACGGACTTCTACTTTTACGATCAAAATCATGACGAGTTAGATCTTTCGGCTTTGGCAAAGAGCTTCAACGATGAGGTATTTCCGGTGTGTCCGGCCATCGTATATTTGCGTGTGTCTGAATCGGCTTATCAAGAAGGAGCGCATATTTTGCGTGCATTTGCTTTCGCCAAAAACAGCAATAAGAACGTCAACTACATTAAATTTTCTCTCGATATCGACACCTTGAAAGAAACGGTCTTAGAGAGCATGAGCAGGGCGGATGCAATATGCAGATAAACAAACTACTCGTACTCAATATTGCGTTGGCAATTGGCCTAGTGGGCGTGGTCGTTCACCAAAAGTATTTCCAATCCGATGAAATTACTGGTTCGCGCTGGGCGTGTGCAACGTTTGAAGAAGACTTTATTACTAGAGGTTACCGACGTTATGAAAACATCAGTGACCGTTCCGTCGTGGTGTTTAGCTCGGATAGAGATATGTACATTTTCCAGAAAGGGTCGCTGCTGACGAAAAAGGGCGAAAGCAAAGAGTATGAACTGGTTTACAACGGCAAGTATCAAGTGGATGGGCATGCGCTGACGGTGGATTATCAGAAAGTCAGTTGGAATGAACAGCCAACGGAGAGTGAAGTTTTCGTAAGAGACATGAACTCGTATGTGGGCACAAAAACGGACTTCATCTACAAAGTAGAGGACGAACAACTGTTCTTTTTCAATCAGAGCGAAACAGAAGAGAGTAACTTTATCTGCTATCGGATTTAGCGCCCGTTAGACTCCGATTATCGCTCAATAAAAAACACCTCCCAATGCCGAGGCTAGAGGGAGGTGTCGAATGCCAAATCGAGGGAGGCATTGTTAATCGTTGCTTAGAACCGTCTAAGCGAGTTAGTCACGATTAAGCAGCTGCTTCTTGTTTCGCTTCTGCTTTGTTCTTTAGGAAAGCGTAAGTGAAACCTGTTACCGCTGTACCTGCTGCGATTGCAACCAAGTACATTAGTACTGGCGAGATTGCGTTAGGGATAAGCAGTACAAAAAGACCACCGTGCGGTGCCATCAGTTTTGCACCGAACAGCATCGATAGAGCACCAGTTAGTGCGCCACCCGCCATACATGATGGGATAACACGCATTGGATCTTTCGCTGCGAATGGGATTGCACCTTCAGAGATAAAGCACAGACCAAGCACGAATGAGGCTTTACCTGCTTCACGCTCGCTTTGCTCGAACTTGTTCTTAGCAATGAACGTCGCAAGACCCATACCTAGTGCAGGAACCATACCCGCGGCCATGATTGCAGCCATTGGTGCGTAAGTTTGCGAAGCCAATAGACCTACACCGAATGCGTAAGCAGCTTTGTTTACTGGACCACCTAAGTCGAAACACATCATTGCGCCAAGGATAATACCTAGTAGAACTGCACTGTCTGAACCCATGTTGTTTAGGAAATCAGTTAGGCCGTTCATGATGCCAGATACTGGACCACCCACGATGTAAATCATCACTAGACCCGTGAACAGTGTCGCCACGAACGGGATGATAAGGATCGGTTTAAGCGCTTCCATTGATTGTGGCAGTCTTACTTTGTCGGCAAGGAACTTAGCAGCGTAACCTGCGATGAAACCTGCTGCGATACCACCAAGGAAACCTGCACCTGTTGAACTAGCAAGCATACCGCCAACTAGACCTGGAGCCAGACCCGGACGGTCAGCAATAGAGAAGGCGATGTAACCAGCAAGAACTGGGATCATCAAGGCGAATGCAGAGCCACCACCAATGTTCATTAGCGCTGCTGCTAGCGTACCTTCTTCTTTAAACGCTTCTATACCAAATACGAAGGATAGGGCGATGATCAAACCACCAGCTACCACAACTGGCAGCATGTGAGATACACCTGTCATTAGGTGTTTGTACGCGCCTTTCTTCTCTTCTGTCGCTGATGATGCGCTAGAAGAACCAGAGTGTTGGTATACGCTTGCTTGTTCAAACGCTTTGTCCATTTCTTCCGCTGTTTTCTTCAGCGCTGGACCGGTTTTAGTGCGGTACATCTTCTTGCCGTTAAAGCGGTCAAGAGGTACTTCGATGTCGGCTGCGATGATGACCAAATCTGCGTCTGCGATTTCTTGGTCAGTCAGTTGGTTTTTCGCACCTACTGAGCCACGTGTTTCCACTTTGATTTGGTGACCACGACGTTTGCCTTCTTCTTCTAGCGCTTCTGCTGCCATGAAGGTGTGCGCAACGCCGGTTGGACATGCAGTGATAGCAACAATCTTTTTAGTTTCAGAGGCGCTTTCTGCTGGTGCTGCTACTTGTGCCGCAACTGTGGTTGCTTGCTCTAGCGTTGCTGCACTTTCAACAGCAGTTTGTAAGAAAGCGGATGCGTCTTTCGCTACGGTGCTGATATCTGCTTGGTAGACTTTTTTACCTACGAAACGAGAAGTATCAACTGGAGTGTTAGCCGCAATTACGATCGCTTCTGCTTGTTCAATGTCAGCGTCTGTCAGCAGTGTTGGTTCAACCACGCTTGATTGGCATTCAATCTTTGCGTTCCAACCCAGCTTCGACGCTGCTTGTTCTAGTAGACCTGCCGCAATGATGCTGTTCGCAACACCACTTGGACAAGCTGTAATAATGGCAATATTCATACTGATAACCTTCTGTTCCTTAGTTTTTGTCTAAGTTCGTATTAGGGTAAAGCTCGGTTACTTGCGTTTGGAGCTTGATGTTCTCCAGTTCTTCCTGACTGGTTAGGCCAACGCCAACTTGGCTCACTGCTAGGGCAGAAAGCGCAGTAGCGAAGCGCAGTAAATCGTTTTTCGGCATCACTTGCATGTGACCCCAGCACAAGCCAGCAACAAGCGTATCGCCAGCGCCAACAGTGCTTACTACATTCATTCGTGGTGGTTGAGCACGTAACCATTCACCTTGGTTAAGCCACATCACGCCGTCTGCACCCATAGAAACTACGATGTTCTCAATGCCTTTATCGCTTAGCGTTTGCGCTGCTTCTTGGCATTGTTCTGGCGTTGAAAGGTGCTCGCCGACAAAGTCACTTAGCTCTTCGTCGTTTGGTTTGATCAACCAAGGATGAGCGTCGATGCCTGCACGTAGTGCCGCTTTGCTGCTATCGAACAAGACTTTCTTGCCTTGCTGATGCAGCTTCTCAATCCATGCCGCGCATTGCTCTGCAGTAACACCGCCCGGTAGGCTGCCTGCCAATACAAAGTAATCGTGTGTTTCTGCAAGGCGGAATAGGGTTTCTTCAAAGCGCGCGATTTCTTCTGCTGTGACTTGAACACCAGGGAAGTTGATGTCGCTCACTTGGCCATCTGCTTCAACCAATTTCACGTTGATGCGAGTTGCGCCTTCTACTTCAACGAATTCGTTTTCAACCTTGATATCGCTGAATAGCTGGTGGAAGAGCTCTGGGTTGTCTTTGCCAAGAAAGCCCGTCACTGTAACGTCTGCACCTAGGTCGCTAAGCACTTTCGCTACGTTTACGCCTTTACCAGCGGCGTGTAGGTTGCTCTTTTCAACTAGGCTGACAGAACCCACTTTAATTGAGTCCAGCGAACCTGTTAGGTCAAGGGCAGGGTTAAGCGTGATGGTAACGACTTTGTTTGTTTTCAATGCTGTCATTCTCTCGCCCCTTAACCTTCGCCAAGACCAGATGCGATTGCTTTGCCGATTGACTCAAGTGCTTGTGCAGCATCTGGACCTTCAGCAGAGAATTGAAGCTGGTGACCGTGTTTCACACCCAGCGCGATAACTTTCATTAGGCTCTTCGCGTTCACTGCTTTGCCGTCGCCATCTAGGTTTGCCACACGAATGGTAGATTCGAACTTCTTCGCTTCAGCAACTAGCATTGCGCCAGGACGAGCGTGTAGGCCGTGGGCGTTTTTGATCTTAAAGATTGCCGTGTTGCCATCTTCAGCCGCTTCTGTTGCCATTTCTTCGCATTTGAATAGTGCAAGGATCTGTTCAGCAGAAGCATCAAGTAATTTGCTGTGTTCGTTGTTAAACACAAGCTTTGAAATCGTGCTTAGGATAGATTGGTGAGCGTTGTTGCAAGCTGCAAATGCAACTAGAGCACGCACTTTCTCACCTTCGAATTCACAATCATTTGCTGTTGATACAAAAGAAACACCAGTGCGAGTTACTTGTCTATCACTACCAACAAGCCATAGACCTTGACCAAGGTGCGTTGGTGTTTTTGTTACTAGGTCTGCAACGAACTCTGTACCTGCACAACCTGTGTTTTTAAGTAGGCCGCCAGCAACCGCGCTCATTTGAATCATGTCGCTTGCTGGGAATAGCAGTTGAATGAGAGAAGCATCGAAATCCGCCTCTAGCTGAACGTCGCCATGAAGCAGGGCAATAATGTCGTCTTCGTTTTTCGCATCACGCAGACGCTCTTCAACGCCATCCGCACCCAGTACCTTTGTTAGCTGCTTAAGAATGCCCAAGTGCTCGTCTGATTTCGCAGCAATACCAATAGCAACGTAAACTGTGTTGCCATCACCCCATTCAACGCCTTCTGGGAAGTGGTGAACAGCAACGCCGGTGGTTTTCACCATTGAGCGCGTGTCAGTCGTGCCGTGTGGAATCGCGATACCGTTACCTAGAAACGTAGAGTTCTGGTTTTCACGGTTTAGCATGCCTTCTACATAGCCTTGTTCAACCAGACCTTTGTCTGTCAGGCTTTTCGCGATGCTTTTGATCGCTTCAAACTTATCTGTAGCGGATTGAGATAGGGTAATGTCGTTCTTACTTAGCTTAAGCATGGTGCTTCTCCAGCCTTAAGGTATCTATTTCTAATTCATCTTGGCTACGCAGAGATTGGTTTGCGTAACGTCGTTTATCTGTTTTGCTTAACAAAAGAAACTGAATCGATTCAGCTTTTGGTCAAATTTTTTAAAACACTCAGCGAAACTGTTTCTAAAATCGAAACTTAACCACTCATGGCTTTATGCTTTTAAAGCCTAGCAAAGGGAGCCTGTATTGCGTGATTTTGGTGACTCTCGTCAATTTTTAAGTTTTGCTGAATCCTTTCAGCTTTTATACTGAATCGGTTCAGCATATAATTCAACTTATCGAAGGATCGTTGATGTATTAATATGATCCCGCGCACAGAACAGGGCTTAGAATATGACACTGGATGAAATAGCAAAATTAGCTGGGGTTTCGAAGACCACAGCAAGCTATGTGATTAACGGAAAAGCGCAGAAATACCGCATCAGCGAAAAGACTCAAAAGAAAGTCATGGCGGTGGTTGAGCAGTACAATTACAAACCGGATCACGCCGCATCTTCTTTAAGAGCGGGCAACTCCCGTTCGTTCGGTTTGATCATTCCAGATTTAGAGAACACCAGTTACGCGCGTTTAGCAAAACTGATTGAACAGAACTCGCGTAAAGCGGGCTATCAAATTTTGATCGGCTGTTCTGATGATGATCCGCAGACGGAGCAAAAGGTTGCAGAGGCGCTCGTGAGTCGTCGTATTGATGCGCTATTCGTGGCGAGCAGTATGCCAGCAGCCAGCGAATATTATCTTAAGCTGCAAAACTCGGGTACGCCCGTTATCGCACTTGACCGTCCTATGGATGATGAACACTTTTGTTGTGTGATCAGTGAAGATTTTGATGCGGCGTTTGAGCTTACAGAATCAGTATTGTCGCCTGAGATTGAGTCCATCGGCCTGATTGGCGCATTAGAAGAACTGCAAGTCTCTAAAGAGCGTGAACTGGGTTTCCGTTCTGCATGCCAGCAAAAAGGTAACGAGGCATTAGTAGGTTATGGTCAGCACTTCTCTCGTGAAGAAGGCAAGAAGGTGTTAGAAGGTTGGATCGCAAAGGGCAAGCTGCCGGATGCTGTGGTGACCATGTCTTACACCTTATTAGAAGGCGTGTTAGACGTGATGCTAGAAAAGCCAGAGTTGATGGGCAAAGTACGTTTGGCCACGTTTGGTGATAACCGCTTGCTCGACTTTCTTCCAATCAAAATCAACTCTCTTCCACAGCAGTTTGAGCTGATCGCCGACAGCGCAATGGAGTTGGCGCTTAATGCCTCAGCTAAACGCTATAAAGCGGGTGTAGAGCTGATTCCGCGTAAGATTGTTAAGCGCCACACCGACCCTAAAGCTTAATTTCTACCGTCAGCGCCACAAATGCGTGGTCGCTGGCGTTTTTATCTCTCTCAAAAGACGGGTTGATTAGGTGCGTATCGTGCACTTGGTAGCTCGTGACTTCCGCGATTGATACATCTTCATGAGAATCGAACTCTTGCGACAACAGTATGTAATCCAACACGTTTCCTTTCGCAAAGTGATAATGCGTTGCTGGTCGTGACTCCAATGAGGGCGTTACTTGCAATTCCCATCCGTCATTGAGTCGCAAATCAGTGACGCTGTCACCATATTGTTCAACCAACGCCTTGTTCACACTGGCATCAGTGATGGGTTGGTTCATGTCGCCCATTAATACCGTTGGCATCGGGCTACTCGCATAGTGCTTTTGCATGGCATCACGCAACATTGCCGCTTCCCAGCCACGTTGTTGAGTTGAGAGCCAACGGGCTATTGGTCTGCTTGCCTGTTCGGGGGCTTCTGTGTCCGCAGGGCGTTGAGATTTTAAATGCGTCACATAAACCGTAATGTGGCCGATAACGGGATGCACAATGCTCGCTCTAACCGGTTTTCGACTGAAAGGGGGCGCGGTGAGGTCGCCAAAGGCAGCGAGTGTTTCTTTGTCGAACGTAACTGCTTCATAATGTTCAATCGGAAAACGCGAAGCGACGGCGACAACAGGACGCGAGTAGATATAATCGCCTTCGACATGTGGCGTATCGACACAGGCAAAGTGTTCGTAACCGATCTCAGCAAAGAAGTTTTTGGTTTCTTCAATGCTGAACACTTCTTGCAAGCCGATGATGTCAGGATTGAGCTGTTCGATTTGTGATTTTGTCCAAGCGAGTTTGTCTTGCCATTGTTCTGTCGAGTAGATGTTCTCGAAATCATAATAGGCATTGGGTGGGGCGATAAAGTTAAATAGATTCGCCGTGGCGAAGGTGATTTGGCTCGTTTTAGACAAAATGACGCTCGTTCAAGGAGTTATTGGGTGAGTATATACCCAAATAGCAGAGATGAGTGAAGATCACGTTTCTATTTGTACGCATTCCGTTTAAACTCCGTGCATCAAGATTAATGAGTACCGAACATGACCCAAGATTACGAAAACGAAGAGTATTTAGAAGGCGAAGAAATTGAAATCGAAGCGATTGGCATCGACGTCGACGCGCACCCAATTGAACTGTATAAGCTTTTTAAAATCGCAAACTTGGTGAGTGGCGGTGGTGAAGCAAAACACATCATCGAAGAAGGTTACGTTGCGGTAAATGGTGAATTAGAAACGCGCAAGCGTCGCAAAATGTACGATGGTGATTTTTTCGAGTTCAACCAAGAATATTATGTTGTTGTCTGTGACGCGCCAGTAACTGAACCTGAATCTGCTGAAGAAAAAGCAGAGAAAAAGGCGAAGAAAGAAGCACAAGCGGCTCGCAAAGAAAAGTCTCGTTCGAAAAAGAACGACAAAGCGAACGTTAAAGGGCCGAAATCAACAGGCCGTAAAGCCGCGCACAAAGAGCGTAAAGCACAGAAAGAAGCCTTATCTCAATCGGCTAAGAAAGGCAAAAAAGAAGATAAGCCTAAAGCGACTCGCGATCCGAACAGCGGCCGTAACTCAATCGACTTCTTTTAATTGATGTTGGTTTGATTCGATAGATTCGAATAACTAAAAAGCGCCGACTTAGTGTGACTAAGTTGGCGCTTTTTATTTGTAGAGTGGGCGAGGATGCTCGTATGAGCTCAATGCAGAAGCTTATTACTATTAACCTGATTCGTCCAATGGTGGATTGCGTTAGGCTTGCCGAGGTAAAAACCTTGGTAATAATCTAAGTCTAATCGTTGCATGGCGGAAAGCTGAATGTTTTCCTCTACACCTTCTATCACGACTTTCGCATTCATCTCTTCAGCCAGTTCTACTGCGTTTGCAATCGCCAGCGTATCACCTGAACAATAATCGAGAAGGTAAGAACGGTCTATCTTGATGATGTCGGGGCAAAGATGTTTAACGCGAGACATGTTTGAATGGTGAGAGCCAAAGTCGTCAATAGCGAACAAGAAGCCATTCGTCCTCATCAATTGGACGGCTTCTATCAAAAGCTCAGTGTCACCACAAGATTCTTCAACTACTTCAAATACGACGTCAGAGGGGTGCATTCCAAGCTCCTCTAAGCGTTTGTACAGAAGGCCGTTATCTTTGAAACCCATATCTTTAGTTAGGGTAAGCAGCGTTTGAGGCATGACATTAAGAAATAACTTAATTGTTGAACCTGCGAAGTGCTTGGCAAAGTTACGAATATGAATAGCACGAGATAAAAACTCGATACATAGACGAAAGTAGGTATCAATACTTGCATCAGCAAAGAATAGGTCTGGCCGAATGTTAGCGCCGTCTACACCACGAATGCGGAGTAGGGCTTCCATACCGATTATGTTTCTATGCTTATCGAAGATAGGTTGATAAACACTGTAAAACGTATATTGGTTGAGCACGACATAGTATTCACCAAGACTGTCCTGTCTTATGTACTGCTCGTAGTCGGACTGCTGCTTTAACTCCATGAAAAACGCCAAAAAACTAGCATGGCAATGACTGTAACAGGATGGAGTTCCGATTTGAAGGCTTACAAAGTCTTAAATATGAGGGCTTTTAAGTTAATTTGAAATAGATTCCGATTTTTTCTCTATGTATCTAAAAATCATTGATAGACCGAAACAAATCAGAAAGTAAACGAAGCCGACGATTAACCAAATTTCGAAAATGTAGCCTGATGAATTGGCCATCTCTGTGCCGACAAAGGTCATTTCTTGAATCGAGATCAGCGAAACGATAGAAGTGTCTTTAACCAGTGAAATGGTTTGTCCGGCGAGGGCAGGTGTAATTGCTTTGAGTACTTGTGGGGCAATTACAAAACGGTATTTGACCCAGCGAGATAAGCCGAGTGAATCTGCAGCTTCCCACTGGCCTTTATCCACGCTTTGCAAACCAGCGCGAACCACTTCAGCAATATAAGCGGAAGACAGTAAGCCGACACAAAGCACACCAGAGGCCAAGTTTTCCCATAGGTTTGGTGGACCAAATAAGAAGTTCTGCAGTGCATTTGTATCTCCGCGATAGTTGCGCAGAAGATCTTCTAACCCAAGTAATGGGATTAACTGGTTCGAGATGAAAAAATAGAAGATGAATACGAATACCAAAGGTGGAATGTTTCGTACCAATTGAATAAAAGCGTTGGCAGGTGTGCGCAACCAAGCTGAGCCTGAGAAACGAGCTAAACCAAGTAGCGTGCCCAATACGAGAGCAAAGGTGATCCCCCAAAGGCTTAAGCGCAGCGTTGAGATTAAGCCTTGGAAGAAATACGGCAAGCCGCCGTCTGCTCTTGGGGTGAATAAGAGGTCAATGGCTTCTTTCCAATGCCAGATGTAGTTTACGCCAACGGTAGAACGATGATAGAGCCAAACCCCAGCCAACGCGCAGATGGCAAGCAGTACCCAATCGAGTAGGTTAAAACGACTTAAGAAAAAGCCTGATTTTGCTTTGGTTGGTGCAACGCGAGTGGTGGTTTGTCCGCTCAAAGTTTGACTCCGATAGTAGAGAAGAAAACCGACCCGCAGTACGAGTCGGTGTTGTTAATTCGTGCGATGATTAAGGTTATTGACCTTGTGCCACCTGGTCTTGCCAATCTAGCGTTGAGAACCAGTATTCGTAGCGCTCATCTAACCAACCATCTTGGGTACGAGCTTCAATCCACTTGTTAAAGAAGGCTTTTTTGTCTTCTTCTCCTAAGCGAACCGCAAAGGCTTCGTTACCTTTTGATAAGCGCTCAGTAAATGGGATAAACAGCTTATCTGCGTGTTTGATCGCTTCATGCTCCGGTTTCGGGCTTGATGCAATGACTGCGTGTGCATTGCCGTTTAGTACTTCTTGGAATGCTTGAGCATCGTCATCGAATTGCAGGATCTTCGCTTTAGGGAACGTCTCACGCGCTACTTGCACTGTGAACGCGCCACGACGAGCGGCAATTTTTATACGGCGAGAGTCAAAGTCTGAAAACTCACTAAAGCCAGCAGCTAGCTCTTTGCTTGCTGCTACTTGAACGCCTGAGTGAGAATACGGTTCTGTGAACAATACGCTCTTTGAACGTTCTGGCGTAATCGACATGCCACCAATGATTACATCAAACTTCTTAGCAAGAAGAGCTGGGATGATGCCGTCCCACGCTGTCGGTACGAATTCAACTTGTAAGCCTGAATCTGCGGCTAGGCGTTTCGCTACATCGATTTCAAAACCAATTAACTCACCTTGTTTGTTACGCATTGCCCAAGGCACAAATGTCGACATACCAACGCGAAGCGTGCCGCGGTCTTTGATTTGATCAACATTTGGGGTCGCGGCTTCTTCTTTTGCAAGCGAAGGCAAAGCAATCGCAAGCCCCAATAATGCAGTAATGGTCGCTTTGAATAACTTCATGCTATCTCCTTATAATTTGCGCCAACTGGCTCCTAGTTTGTGTTCTAGCCAAGCGGATAGGCCAGAAAGTGATAGTGTAAGAGCAAGGTAGATTGCTGCTACGCTAAACCAGATTTCAAACGGCATGGCCGTTTCCGATACGATGTTTCTCGCTTCGGTCGTTAAGTCAAAGATTGCCATGACGCTGACAATTGAAGAGTTTTTAATAAGAGAAACCACTTCATTCGTCAAAGGTGGCAAGGTGCGTTGCAACACTTGCGGAAGTATGACGTCTTTGTAGGCGAAGAAAGGCGATAAACCTAATGTCTTCGCAGCTTCAAACTGACCTTTTGGAATGCTGTTTAAGCCAGCACGGAAGATCTCGGCGGTATAGGCTCCTTGGAATAAAGACAATGCGAGGACTGCGGTGCTGAATCTATCCAAGCCAATGACAGGACCAAAGACGAAGTAGAGTAGATAAATCTGTACCAGTAGCGGCGTATTACGAATAAGTTCGACATACGTCGTTCCAATCGCATTACCAACTTTGGAATCGCTAAGCCTTAATAGCGCAGTCACCAATCCAATCACTAAAGTGAAGAATAGACTAATCGCAGAAATCTTTAGCGTGACGATAAGTCCTTCGATTAATTCTGCCGGCCACCACTCACCATCTTCGTAGAAGGCGATATAGTCAGGTACACGCTCCCACTGCCATTGATACCCCATTGCTTGAGCACCAGAATCTAATACCCATGCGATAGCGATGAGAAGGATAGTGATTTGTAGTAACGCTTGAAGGACAGGTTTGAAGATTCTATAGACCATGTATTTAGTAACTCAGAATCTGATTTAAGAATGCCTGCGTCCGAGGGTGCTGCGGTGTCTCAAAAAGTGCCACAGGGGAGTTCATCTCGATGATTTCACCTTCATCCATAAAGACCACTCGATTGGCGACCTTTTTGGCGAATCCCATTTCGTGCGTTACACAAATCATGGTCATGCCACTTTGTGCTAACTCTACCATCACGTCCAACACTTCGTTGATCATTTCAGGATCGAGCGCCGAAGTCGGCTCGTCAAATAGCAGTAAATCTGGTTCCATACAGAGCGAGCGTGCGATAGCCACACGCTGCTGCTGACCACCAGACAGTTGAATTGGGTATTTGTTGGCTTGTTCTTCGATGTTAACGCGCTTGAGATAATGAATTGCACGTTTTTCCGCTTCTTGCTTAGAAAGCTTTAGCGTGCGGATAGGGGCAAGAGTGAGGTTTTCTAACACCGTGAGATGTGGAAACAGGTGAAAGTGCTGAAATACCATGCCGACTTTACCCGGTTTTTGTGCTTTAGAATTGGCAGGTTGTTCGAAGACGCTGAGCTCACCTTCTTGGATGGATTCTAAGTGGTTGATGCAACGGATTAGCGTGGATTTTCCTGAGCCAGAAGGGCCGCAAACAACAACGATTTCACCGGTATGTACTGAAAAATTAATGTCTTTGAGGGCGTGATATTCACCATACCACTTGTTTACGCCGCTGAACTCAACAACGATATTTTTCTCTTTCAAGGCTGCCAACTTTTAGAATAAATTTCTTTCTACAATAACAAGTTATTAACCGTATTGCACCTGTTAATCAAGCATAAACTGTCCAACTGGTGAGCAAATAACTCGTGATAAAACTAATCAACAATATAGTCAGTTTTAGAGAAAACGGATCACAATTGCGAAGACAGACATCGTGATAAGAAACTGTGCAGAGTAGTAGGTTGTCATCACCACTTGGCGCGAAAATACCGATGTACTGCCAAATCGTTCGAAGGCAAGGACAACTCCGGACATAGTGAAGATGAAACTGCCGAGAACCGCGAAGGCCGATGATTGGGTCTTTCCACTGGCGTAGTACTCCATCGCCATCCATAGCATTGTCATCAAAACAAAGATATAGCTAGCTACCGACCACTTTTCTTTCCCCAAATCGGGTTTAAAGAAGAAATAGGCACAGACGCCTACGCCAAATACGGCAAATGGCAACCAAGGTGTGAAGTGCCATGCTGCCATATTGATGAAGCCCAAAGCGTAACTAATTTGGGCAAGACAAAACAGTTTAATGCCCGCAACAAATTTGTCTTTTGGGTGCATTAAGATTAGGTCACCCATGAGTGACAATGAGAGACCGCCAATGATCCACTGGGTGTAGGGGAGGTGGCTTGCCGGAGACAGCATTAGCATCCCAATCATTGCTGTGATGGGTAGCGGTTTGGTCAAAAAGAATAACCACTTAGGGCCAGTCTTGATACTGATGATATGTATGAGCGCGCAAGCTACGACAATCAGCCACATACGAATAACTCTTGAATAGACGACTAAACGCTCATCTTTTTATGAGCAAGCTAAAAAATGACACTTCGAATAGTAAGCACTTGGTTTGTTTTGGTCATCGGCTTACATAACAACATCGAACCATCGCTTATTTGTTAGTTTTCTAGCAGAAAAGTTCAATATTTATCGAGTTGTCAATGTTGCGCTAAATTAACATAAAAAAACGGCATTGTGTCCGTGTAGACACAATGCCGTCAAAAAAGGCAGTAATTTAATAGATCGAGTCGTTATGCAACGGCAAGTTCTAGAATTTTACGGCTGTTTTCTAGGTCGATTGCTTGGTTTTCGCCAAGAACCGTCATGCCGTGTTTGTTCAGTTGATCAATCACAGCATCGATAGCTGCTTGACGGTCATCACCGTAACCTTCAAGTTGAGTCGCGACTTCTAGCTGGTGGTAGAAAGCTTCAATCGATTGGATTGTGCGTTCTGCCAAATCTTCACCTTCTGCTAAGCCAAATACGTTACGACCCATTTGCTCAAGCTTAGGACGTTTGAATTCCATTTGGTTACGAAGTAGAGATGGTTGAATGATCGCTAGTGAACGAGCGTGGTCTACGTGCCATAGTGCAGTCAGCTCGTGGCCAATCATATGCGTTGCCCAATCTTGAGGAACGCCGCTACCGATTAGACCGTTCAATGCTTGGTTTGCTGTCCACATTAGGTTCGCACGCCATTGGTCGTTATCACGTTCTGCGAATTGATCACCCAATACTTTTAGGTTTTTAAGTAGCGCTTCTGCGTAACCGTCTTGAACCATTGCGCCAGTTGGCAGCGTTAGGTATTGCTCACATACGTGTACCCATGCATCAACTAGGCCGTTGATAAGCTGACGCTCTGGTAGAGTTTTCATTACGTCTGGGTCAAGCACAGCAAATTTTGGCTGAACAGCAGGCGCTAGAAATGCCAATTTGTCTTGGGTTTCTTTCTTAGTGATTACTGCGCCCATGTTTGACTCAGAACCTGTTGCAGGCAAAGTAAGAATCGCAGCAAGCGGCGTTGCTTCTGTTACTTGATGTTTGCCTACCATGATGTCCCAACCGTCACCGTCGTACTTAGCCGCTGCTGCAACATATTTAGAACCATCAATTACGGAGCCACCACCAACAGCAAGAATAAAATCAACATTCTGCTCTTTAACGGTCGCTACCGCTTTATCCAAGGTTTCTTTCGTTGGGTTTGGCTCTACGCCAGAGAATTCAAGCCACTCGCGACCTTCAAGTGCTTGTGCAACTTGGTCGTACACGCCGTTCTTTTTAATAGAACCGCCACCGTAGATAACCAGTACTTTTTGGTCTGCAGGGATTGCATCTTTGATTGCGGCAATTTGGCCTTGGCCAAAGAAGATTTTAGTAGGGTTGACGTATGAAAAGTTCATTATTAGACCTCTTGCTTCCAATGTGAGGATGGTTAATACATGCATATTAGTATGCGTTAATGGCGCTGAGTAGACCGATTTCTGCAAATTTATTGCCTATTTCTACAAATATACCGTTCTTGTGCTGGAACTGTAATCGGAACTCCAAGTATAGTGCGTGCATAACTATTGGAGTGACAAGATGAAGACACTTGCTGAGATCATGCAGCAGTACGCCACTAAATATGGTTTAGATGATTTAGAAGGCATTAAAGAAACCGCCATTGATGGTGTGTGGTTTTATCGCAGTAGCAAAGGCAATAATCGTCAACCTTTTGTTTATCAATCAGGGATTATTGTTTTAGGGCAAGGTTACAAGAATATTCATATTGGCCAAACGCCAGTACGTTATGGCCCTGACGATTATTTGGTTGTAGGGGTGCCTATGCCACTTGAGTGCGAAGCAATTTCTGTTAACGACGAGCCTTTGTTGGGTATTTCCATTGATATTTCTCCCGCCATGCTTCAAAAGTTGGTCAAAAAACTGGAGTCGCAACACTTTAGTAATACTTGTGAGGACGCTGCTCGTTGTGGGTTGAAATCGGTTCGTATGAACGATCTAATGCTGGATGCGTGCAAACGTCTAATGACGGCATTGTGCAACGATCTTGAAGTCGCAATGCTTGGCGACATGCTTCTAGAAGAGATCGTCTACCGTACTTTGGTGAGTGAATCCGGCCATGTTCTTTTTGAGCTCGCACATCAAGAGGGGTCGTATGCGAGGGTTGCAAAAGCATTAAACCGCGTTCATCAGGAATACCATGAACAACTCAATGTACAAACGTTGGCTGAAGAGGCGAACATGAGTGTATCCGCGTTTCACCAAGCGTTCAGGAGTGTGACTTTGGAGTCACCGTTGCAATACATCAAAAAGGTGCGTTTGAATAAAGCTCGTGAATTGATTCAGCTTGAAGGAAGAAGAGTGAATGACGCCGCGAGACAAGTGGGCTATAGCAGTCCTTCTCAGTTTAGTCGTGAGTACAAGCGGCACTTTAACGAAACGCCAAGATCAACAAAGGCTTAGTGATCTATATTTCAAAATTAGGACTTTTTTTGTGTTTTTTAATTATTTGCGATCGATATATTTATTTGAGTAATAAAATTAGTTATCGGTGCAAAATAAGATGTCATTCGTTGCAAGGTTTTAGTGGATTCTTGAGAGGTGTTGCTGAAAATCTATAAATTCTTAGTGTGAAACTCTGTACTTGTACTTAAGTTATTTTACGTCGAAACAAAAGTAATGATGCGCAGTATTTAAAGCGTATTTTGTATTGTACTAACAATAACTTAAGGAAGAGCAATATGCACCTTAGAAACGGGAAAGCAGTAAAGAGTGTATTTACACTCAGTACGTTAACTGCATCTTGTCTAATGGCCTTCAACAGCTATGCAGCCGTTGATTGTACGCCGTTAGCGGCTTGGGATTCGTCAAAGGTTTACAACGGCGGTGACCAAGTTCAACACGAAAACAGCGCATACAAAGCGCGCTACTGGACGCAAAACAACAACCCTGCACAGTCCGGTCAATGGGGGGAGTGGGAAAACCTTGGCGCTTGTGATGGTGGCCCAATTGACCCACCAGTGAATGAAGTTCCGACAGTTTCATTAACTTCACCTTCTGCGTCGGCTTCAATTACAGCAGGTGATGTTGTTACTCTTGCTGCGGATGCGGCAGATACGGATGGAACCATCAGTAAAGTTGAATTCTTTGTTGATGGCGCTCTAGTGGGTACGTCAACTGCAGCACCTTTCACAGCATCATGGACGGCGACTGAAGGCGCGCATGAATTCTCAACGAAAGCTTACGATGATAAAAACGCAGTGAGTGCTGCAAGTGCTGTAACCCTCACTGTTAATGCCGGTCAGCCTGGTAATGAAGCACCAACCGTTGACGTAGCGCTCTCTGCAACGACTGTGGATCTTGGTGGTACGGTAACGGTGACTGCAAATGCAGCTGATGCTGACGGTGCGGTTGCGAAAGTGGAATTCTTCGCAGCAGGTACGCTGATTGGTACAGCAACTGCTGCTCCTTATTCGGTTGACTTTACTGCAGCAACGGCAGGCAACATCTCAATTTACGCGAAAGCGACAGACGATGCTGGTGCGACTACAGACTCTTCTCTTGTATCGTTAGTGGTTAATGGCGGTGCGGTTACTTCAAACTGTCGTCCAGATGGTCTGTATCAAACGGCAGGTGTCGACGTTCCTTACTGTACTATTTACGATGAAGATGGTCGTGAATTAATGGGTACAGATCACCCGCGTCGTGTTATCGGTTACTTCACAAGCTGGCGTAGTGGGGATGACCCGCAAGCTGCATACTTAGTGAAAGACATTCCTTGGGATCAGCTAACACACATTAATTACGCGTTCGTGAGCATTGGCTCAGACGGTAAAGTGAATGTGGGCGATGTAACAGATCCAACTAACCCAGCAACAGGTAAAACATGGCCAGGTGTTGAAGTTGACCCAGCACTGGGCTTTAAAGGTCACTTCGGTGCACTTGCAACTTATAAGCAAAAACACGATGTTAAGACGCTAATTTCAATTGGTGGTTGGGCTGAAACCGGCGGTCACTTCGGTGCTGATGGTAATCGTGTTGCTGACGGTGGTTTCTACACCATGACGACCAATGCTGATGGCTCTATCAACCATGCTGGTATCGAGAAGTTTGCAACGTCTGCCGTTGAAATGATGCGTACCTACAAGTTTGACGGTCTAGATATCGACTACGAGTACCCAACGTCAATGGCGGGTGCTGGTAACCCTTACGATAAAGACTTCATGGAACCACGTCGTGCTTACTTATGGGCATCTTACCAAGAGCTGATGAAAGTTCTACGTGAGAAACTAGATGCGGCTTCTTCGCAAGACGGCATCCACTACATGCTAACAATCGCGGCGCCTTCTTCTGGTTACTTACTGCGCGGTATGGAAACGTTCGACGTTACTAAGTACCTCGATTACGTAAACATCATGACCTACGACTTGCACGGTGCTTGGAATGATCACGTTGGTCACAACGCTGCCTTGTACGACACTGGTAAAGATTCTGAGTTGGCACAGTGGAACGTATACGGCACGGCGGCATACGGTGGTATCGGTTACTTGAATACTGACTGGGCGTATCACTACTTCCGTGGTTCTATGCCAGCAGGTCGAATTAACATCGGTGTTCCTTACTACACTCGTGGTTGGCAAGGTGTAACAGGTGGTGATAATGGCCTATGGGGCCGAGCAGCACTTCCTAACCAATCTGAATGTGCTCCTGGCACTGGTGAAGGTGAGAAGAACAATTGTGGTCACGGCGCTATCGGTATCGATAACATGTGGCATGACACTGACCCTAAAGGCAACGAAATGGGTGCAGGTTCTAACCCAATGTGGCATGCGAAGAACCTAGAGAAAGGTATTTGGGGTTCTTACGCTCAAGCTTACGGCCTAGACCCTGTGAACGATCCAACGGACAAGTTTGTTGGTTCTTACACTCGTCACTATGATGATGTTGCGGTTGCACCATGGCTATGGAATGCTGAGAAGAGCGTTTTCCTATCGACAGAAGATAAAGCGTCTGTACAAGTGAAAGCGGACTACGTTATCGACAAAGAAATCGGTGGCATTATGTTCTGGGAACTGGCAGGTGACTACAACTGTTATGTACTAGACGCAAATGGCAACCGTACTGCAATCGACGCTACAGAACAGGCTTGTGCGGCGGGCAATGGTGAGTACCACATGGGTAACACTATGACTAAAGCGATTTACGACAAGTTTAAGTCTGCAACGCCTTACGGTAACAAGATCGCAACTGGTGCAATCCCAACCGAAGCAGTAGACATTGCAGTGAGTGTTGGTGGTTTCAAAGTTGGTGACCAAAACTACCCAATCAACCCTAAGATCACGTTCACCAACAACACGGGTCAAGCTATCCCTGGTGGTACGGAATTCCAATTCGATATTCCTGTATCTGCTCCGGATAACGCGAAAGATCAGTCTGGCGGCGGTCTAAGTGTGATTGCTTCTGGCCATACTCGTGCGAACAACATTGGTGGTTTGGATGGTGTAATGCACCGCGTATCTTTCTCGCTACCAGCATGGAAAGACCTACCTGCGGGCGGCACTTACGAGCTTGATATGGTTTACTACTTACCAATCTCTGGCCCAGCTAACTATACGGTGATTTCTGGCGGTAAAGAGTTTGCGTTTAAGTTTGAGCAACCAGACCTACCAATTGGTGACCTAAACTCTGGTACTGGCGGCGGCGGTGGTACTGAGCCGGGTACTTGTGACACTGCGGGTCTAGTTACTTACCCTGATCTTCCACAAACAGATTGGCAAGGTAACCCAAGCCACGCTAACCAAGGTGATAAAGTGATTCACAATGGTGTGGTGTACCAAGCAAATTGGTGGACAGCATCTGAGCCGGGTAGCGATGGTAGCTGGGCGACAGTATGTAACATCTAATCCGTTTTAATCGGTTATGGAAAAGCGCGCGATGTAAAGCGCGCGCTTTTTATTATGGGAGATAAATAGTGTTACCAATGGCGAGTCAGTTAGAATTCATACCCCTCAGGGATAACCACGATGCCTTTTTCCGATACGTGGAATCGCTTTGCATCCTCGATCTTGTTCATACCGATTTGAGTGTGTGGTGGGATGCAAACATGTTTATCGATGATACAACTTACCAGCTGACAACCTTCACCAACTTCGACATCGTCAAAGATAATACTGTCGACTACGGTCGCGCTATCATGGATACGCACATTCGATGCAATAACCGAGTGCTGAACTGAACCGCCTGAGTTGATTACGCCGTTTGCAATGATGGAGTTAATGAAAATACCTTCATTGCCAGTAGCAGAAGAAACGGTTCGTGCTGGTGGAAATTGAGCTTCATAGGTTCGAATGGCCCAATTGGGTTGGTACAAGTTCATCGGTGGAACGGGTTCTAACAAATCCATATTTGCTTCATAGAAAGAGTCAATCGTACCCACGTCGCGCCAATAGCAGTCTTTGTCAACCCGGCCTTTGCTGCCACAAAATTTGTACGCGTAAACCGACTCGGTATCAATGAGCTTAGGAATGATATCTTTACCAAAATCGTGGTTCGACTCTTCGAGTTGCGAGTCTTGTTCGAGAGCGTCTTGCAATGCATCCATATTGAAGATGTAAATTCCCATCGATGCGAGACTCTGTGTCGGATCATCAGGCAGAGTAGGTGGGCTCTCTGGTTTCTCGATGAAAGACTGCACCAAACCACTTTCATTTGTTCCCATCACACCAAAAGCGGTTGCTTCTTCTACAGGAACATCCATACAAGCTACAGTTAGTTTTGCTCCGTTCGATTTATGCTCTTCGAGCATTGCCGCGTAGTCCATTCGATAGATATGGTCACCGGATAGAACGACAACGTACTTGGCATCATTACGGTCGAGAAGCCACATGTTGTGGTAAATAGCGTCCGCAGTGCCTTCGTACCATGCACCACCTTTGCGCATTTGGGGTGGGACAGCGGTAATGTACTCACCAAGTTCGGGATTAAAAACGGACCATCCATCTCTTAAGTGTTTTTGTAATGAATGGGATTTGTATTGAGTGAGAACTAATATCTTTCTTAAACCTGAATGAAGACAATTAGTTAGCGTAAAGTCGATGATTCGGTATTTTCCTCCAAAGGGGACCGCAGGTTTTGCCCTATCATCGGTCAATGGACTGAGTCGAGAACCCATTCCTCCAGCTAAAATTACGGCGAGTGCATCTTGCATAATATTCCCTTTCCCTTGTTCTTCGTGTCCTGAAGCAGCGATAAGCCTGAGGAGTTAGCCAACTGCTTGCGTGCTTATATTTGACGTTATGTAATGCTACATAACGCATTACAAGATTCGAGCCACAGAATTTTTCTAATAGAATCAATGCGCTTTGAACAAAATGGAAGATTGGTTGCACTACATTAGGGAGTTAAGGAATATACCGTGCACTATATTGGTGAAAGGGAGGTGTGGAAGTAGGACCTTGGTGTTGGTTTACACTGTAAAGCTATTTAAAAACAGAGGATTAAGAGGAATAAATGGAAAAATAGGAGTGTTGAACACTCCCATTCTATTTTTAAATTCGCATACCTTAAGACAGGCCGATAATATTGCCTTGATCATCAAGGTCCAAATTCATAAATGCTGGTTTATCTGGTAAGCCTGGCATGGTCATAACATTACCTGAAAGCGCATAAACAAAGCCAGCGCCTGCGCACAAACGCAGTTCTCGAATTGGTACGCTAAAGCCATTTGGTGCCCCTTTAATGGCAGAGTCGGTTGTGATCGACAATGGTGTCTTAGCAATACAGACCGCTAGGTTATCAAAGCCGAGCGCTTCAAAGTGTGCTAATTGTTTTTTCGCTTGCTCGCTCATGTCGATAGTTGACGCCCCATAACCCGCTTCACACACTGCCATCAATTTTTCTTTTAGAGGCTGCTCTGGCGTGTAAAGGGGACGGAATGATGAGGGCTGCTCACAGGCTTCGACAACATGTTGTGCCAACTCAATCGTGCCTTCACCCCCTTGGCCAAATGCCGTGCTCACGGCCACTTTTACATCCGGATTGAAACGTTTAACCAATGATTTCAACTCATTAAGTTCTTCTAACGAATCTTGAGGGAATTGGTTAATAGCGACGACCGCAGGAATACCATATTTATGGACATTGTTAATATGCCATTTTAGGTTTTCAAATCCTGCTTCTAATGCGGCTTGGTCAGGGTTAAAGATTGAATCCGGAATCGCCATACCTGGGCGAAGATCATAATGACCCGAATTGGCTTTTAGGCCCCGGAGTGTTGCTACGATTACCACACAGTCCGGGGCTCGATTCGCTGCCGAAGCTTTAATATTGCACGCTTTCTCGAAACCCATATCAGAACCAAAACCCGCCTCAGTGACAACGTAACTAGAAAGTTTTAATGCAATTTGATCGGCAATGATAGAGGAGTTGCCATGGGCTATGTTGGCAAAAGGGCCTGCGTGAATCAACGTAGGTACACCTTCCAACGTTTGCATGAGTGTTGGGGCAATGGTGTCTTTTAGTGTGACAGCCATAGCTCCTGCGACTTGTAGATCTTCCGTCGTAATCGGTTTGCCTTCTAAGTTGTAAGCGACAACAATCCGACCTATACGCTGGCGTAAGTCGTTTAAATCTTTTGCAAGCGCGAGTATCGCCATCAGCTCTGAAGCGGCAGAGATATCAAACCCTTCATCACGCTCAAAGCCGTTAATGGTTTTACCTTCTTCGTTCAGACCAATTTTCACCATACGCAGTGCGCGATCGTTATGGTCCATAACACGTTTCCACGTGATACGCTCAACGTCGATTTTAAGCGCAGTTAAACCCGTTCGTGCTTCAAATGCCTCATAGCCTTCTCGTTGTTCATGGTAAAGACGTGCATCCAATGCTGCAGAAGCAAGGTTGTGTGCTGCGGTAACAGCATGAATATCGCCTGTGAGATGAAGATTTAGTTCGTCCATAGGGGCGACTTGAGAGTAACCACCGCCAGCTGCACCACCTTTGACTCCAAAGACTGGCCCCATTGAAGGTTGGCGAATGCATGCCATGACCGATTGGTTAATCTTGGAAAGGCCTTGTGATAAACCAATAGTGGTAACGGTTTTACCTTCACCAAGAGGGGTGGGCGTGATTGCAGTAACCAATACCAATTTACCGTCTTGATTTGTATGAAGGCGTTGAAGGCACTGAGGGTAAACTTTGGCTTTATATTTTCCGTGTGTATCAAATTCGTGCGGTAAAAGGCCTGCGTTTGCGGCAACGGTAGCGATGGAAGATAACGGTGTGTTTCGGCAAATTTCAATATCAGACTGCATGGATACTCCAAAAAAATGGCTAACACGTAGCGAGCAACATTAGCCATCTGAGCTGCGGCCTTGTTGTTGCGCAAACGTTTGCGCGAGAATAATACTGGTAAAAAATAAGGTGTAAAGCAGTTCGTGCGCCTTAGCGTGCTACATCATAACAAAAACCACTAATTACTGCGCTAGATCAAAACAAAAAGGCCACCAAATGGTGACCTTCGCATATTTATTGCTCTAAGTACTTGGTTCTTATCGATCCCAGTAGGTCTCTTCTAGACTATCTTCGCGTTCTGGTAGCGCACGTGATAGACGAGGTGAGTGTTGTGTCAGTACTTCGTAGCTTACGCGGTTTGCGTATTTACAAATTTGCGACAGAGAAGAGTAGGTTAGGCAACGTACTTCGTGTTTCTCTGAGTTTGGCACTTCTTTATTGTGGAATGAGTTAGCTGCCATGTCGTGCAACAGTGCAGAGAGCGCAGCGTCGCCAGCTCCATTCGTGTTTTTAATCTCAAGCGGGCCGCCAAGGTATGGACCAATGTGAGAGTACACTTTCATTGGATTCTGGCAGTCGTCTTTACGCATTGCACGGCTAAACTCAAACCTGTTGAAGTCTTCAATTGAGCCTTCGAGAATATCGTGAGTGGTTTCACGCTTCACTTTTTCATCCGTGTAGCCAGCCATGTAAAGGCCATCTGGACCAGCAGTGCAAAGAACAAGGTCCACCCATTCCAGAGCTTTGTTTGCAGCAGCAAGCGGATCATTCTCACCTGTTAACGCTGCTCCTTCTTCTTCATTCATTGCGACAACTGATACGTTCTCGCGAATGTACTCTTGCCACCATTTAGCATTACCTTCGATAACGTATTTAGTGCCTAAAGTCAGTACCACAGGGACTTCGTGTTTCTTTGCAAACTCGATAGCGCGTTGAACGGCTTGCGGCATCTGGTCTTCTTCTTTACCACGCATTAGGTAAGAAGAAACCACAAGAGCAGAAGCTTTGGTAAATACTTCTTCCGGGATGCTCTCTGGAGAGAGCTTGTTCATATGACCTTCATTGATTGCGAACGTACGTTCACCATCTTGAGTGATCAGTGTGTAACAGCGACCAATCGGACCATCTACGGTTTGTAGGTGGTTCAAGTTCATACGAGAAGAGGTACGGCATAAGTAGCGGTATGCGAATGAACCTACTTGGATGTTTTTAGACATCACACCAAGAAGTACGGATTTACTGTCTGCAAGTACCGAGTAGTTGTGAAGCGTGTTGCCGATTGTGTCACCAGGGTATTGGTGCGTAATCAGGCCTTGTTCAACGAGCTCTTCGTACAGTGCATCAGCTTTACTCTCTTCAAGAACGAGAGAGTGACCTTTACTTAGGTTATATTTTTCTAAAAACGCATCATCTACACGCGCTTCGATATCTACGATGGTTTGACCAACACCGACAACCGTTGGACGGTACAATTTAGGTGCTTGTCGAATTTGGTTTACTAATGGATCTCGAGCGTGAGTTGGGAAGTAGTGTTTAGATTTTCGCTGACCAGGAAACTTCATGCTTGTTCTTGAGTGAGAAAAAAAGAGGCGGGATTGTATCACAAAATTTTGAAAATCGTTCCGTTTTATTGCAAAGAAATTTGCCCGCTGAAAAATTCAACGGGCTGCTGTTTTTACAAACAATTTAGACTTAATTTGTCGGATTTACCGTCGGTTCTACATACGCTTTTGTTCCATAAAGAGGGACAGTAGACAGGCTGTGTTTGAAGCTGCCTTCTGTTTCTTTGGTCGTGTAAGACAAGTAAAGCAATGTTTGGTTTTCTGGATCGTAGATACGACGTACTTTCATGGTTTTGAAGAAGATACTCTTTGACTTTTTAAAGACCACCTCACCCGATTTGCTCTTGTCAATTTTTGCAATCATCTCTGGTGTGATATCGCCTGTTTGACGACATGAGATGGAGCTGTCACTTGGATCAGACAAGCTTAGGTTTGCTTCAATAGAGGCAATATGACAAGTCACACCGGTAACGACCTCATCTTGAAGATGACCGATCTTGATATCTTTCATTGTGAACATGCCCAGTGAAACATCCCCAACTTCGTTATCGCTACATCCAGCTAATACCGTCACCAAACCCAAAGCAAGCAAGCTCTTTTTCATTTTTTCATCCCTTAAATAGGCAAATTTATCGAATCAATTTATCAGACGTACGCAGTTAAAACAAAATTTGGCGTTACCTCAGGAGTTTAGCTAGGTTTGTAAGAGGCTTCATGCTAATGTACCGTTCCATAACGGGTGACGCCTATATTTCTAATCAAAGTCCCGTCTTTACTCGCTGCCAATGTATAGCGTGTAGCTCTGAAGGTAATAAAATGAACGAACAACAGTTAGAAAGTATTCAACGTAAAAATGCATGGCTACATGACTTGGTCGAGGTCGAGTTTCCAACTAAGGAAAGCTTAGAAGGACGAGCGACTTACTTTCGTGCTCTTGAGACGCAAGAATACCAAGTTATGGGTAAATCAGAGTTACTCGATAGTGATAACGCGTTAGGCAAAGACGATATTTTCCTTGTTGATTTTCATCGACTTACTGTGATGTTTTCTATTCTTCAGTCACAACGTTGGGCGGATAAGCACGACCAAGAAATGATCATTGAGTACCTGACTCAAATCATTCTGACCCCGGATTTTGAACTGTATGTTGGCTTCAAAGAGGGTGAAGCTGTGGGAGCGGCGATTGTTAGCCAACATGAGGAAAATACCCTCATCTCTGATATCGCTGTTTCTCAAAAGTTAGATAAATCAGACTTTATCGCGGATTTAGCAAAAAAATTGAACGACGATCAAAAGTTGTATGAAACAATAATAGTAGAAAATTGATCAATGTCGTGCTCAGTTAAGAGTTCGACATTTAGTATGTGCAACATCATTTCTTCTCGGCTGGGTATCACATGGTTAAGCGTTTGACGCGTTTATTGGCTCTTTTATTGTGCCTAGGGACGGCTGCAGTCAATGCTGACGAAACTGATTGGGAAATCAAACGAGTACTGGTTTTACATTCTTATGAACCGTCCTATCAATGGACGAGTGATATTCAAAATGGCATCGAAGAAGGTTTCGAACAGACCAACAGCGAAGTTAAACTGTCTATTGAATATCTTGATGCTAAACGTATTCACTCCGATGGCTATTTTCAAAGGATGGCCAACTACCTACAGCTGAAATATCAAGACTACGAATTTGATGGTGTCATCATCTCTGATGACGCTGCCTTGCAATTCGCCAAGAAATATTTACCTAACGCTGAACGTTCAACGCCTTTAGTGGCGGTCGGTATCAACGATACTTCGGCAAACTTAGATACCTTGAGTTCTGCCGGAAGTGTGCTCTATGAGCAAGACCGTGTTGTCGAGAACATTAAGTTAATCAATCAAGTACGCCCACAAATCAAAAACTTGTATTACTTAGCTGATCGAAGCATGACCTCTGAATTAATTCACCAACGTGTTGTTGAAGAAATGCAGAAGTACCCACAGATAAATCTGATTGAGCTGCGTGATGAAACACTCGCTGAAGCTTCAAGCATGTTGGCAAAGGTAAGCCCAAATGATGCAGTTTTATTGACGCACTATAATACCGAAGCTGAGCACGGACATTACCACTCATATCAAGAAGTCGCGCATGTTATTGGCTCAAAAAGTGGAGCGCCAGTATTTGTGTTGTGGGAAATGTACTTGGAAGAACCCGGAATATTAGGTGGCTTTGTCAATCGCTCTAAGCAATATGGATATGAAGCCGCAGAATTGATGTCAGGTAAACTTGGTTTGTCGATAACAAAGGTGGATGATGAGCTTATCTCTGAAGCAGTGCTCGATTTCGTTGCTATTCAAAAATACGGCATCAGCCGCTTCGATATACCGAGAACGGCCCACATCATTAACGCGCCACCACCAGCAATTCAAGTCAACGTAAAGCTATTGCTGTTCGCCTGCGCCCTCATTATTTTGTTGTTTATGGTGATTGTCAGTCAGTTTATGACGATACGCCAACGTAAAGAAATTGATCGCAAAAATCGTAAGATAGTGACGTTGCAAAAACGTACCTTAAGCGTTCAAAAAGAAATGATTCACGTGCTTGGTGAAGCGATTGAATCCCGCTCGGGTGAGACCGGGCAGCATGTTAAACGTGTCGCGAGGTTATCCGCGACATTGGCTGAGTTCTGCGGTTTGAGTCATCGTGAAGTCGAGATGATTGAAATTATAAGCCCAATGCACGATGTGGGTAAGATTGCGGTGCCTGAATCTATTTTAGATAAACAGGGCAAATTATCCCCCCAAGAATGGGAGGTGATGAAGCGACATACTGTGAAAGGTTATGAGCTGCTAAATAACCGCGAAGGTGAACTGACTAAACTTGCCGCTATCATCGCCTATGAGCACCATGAACGGTGGGATGGTACTGGCTACCCAAATGGATTGAAAGGTGAGGACATCCATCTATTTGCACGTATCGTTGCTATCGCAGATGTGTTTGATGCATTGCTGAGTGAACGTTGTTACAAGCGCGCTTGGACAATCGATGAGGTGGTAGAGTTATTTAAACGTGAGCAAGGTAAGCATTTTGACCCCGCGTTGTGTCAGTTAGTTCTCGATAATCTTGACGACTTTATAGAGGTTCGTTACTTATTCCCAGATAACGAGGTGTAAGCAAGCCATACCTACCGAGTGAAGTTTCATATTTCTTCAATTTGGATCTTCATTCGGTGATCTTGCTTAGAAAATCGTTAATTCCTCTTTCTCATTTCCACGAAATGCCAACTCAGTCGTTTAAACATTTTTAAACTTATCTATCATGAAGAAACATATTTAGTACCAATAAATAAGTCAATAAGATCAAATAAATTGGTTATTAGTGTTTTTTATTATTTAGCGTCGGGGGAAGTCATGGCTATTAACAATATTAAGTGTGTCATTTTTGATTGCGATGGCACGCTCGTGGATAGTGAGCGTCTGTGTTGCCAAGCCTTGGTTAATGTTTTTAGCCAGTATGGGGCAGAGATGACTTTTGATGAGTGTGTTGAACATTTTAAGGGCGGTAAACTGGCCGATATTCTACGCGATGCTAAGGTTCTGATGAATATTAACGTATCGATTGATGTGCTAGAGCCACAATATCGTACTGAGTTGCAAAAACTGTTTGTTCGTCACCTACAACCAATGGATGGCGCTAAAAAACTGATTCAGTTTCTCGATGAGCACAATATTGAGTATTGCGTTGCTTCAAATGGCCCGAAAGATAAGATTGAGTACGCCTTAGAGCTCACAGGGTTGTTGGGGGCATTTAAGGGGAAAGTCTTTTCCGCTTTTGATGCAAACAGTTGGAAGCCAGAACCTGATTTGATCATGTACAGCGCAATGAGCATGGGATTTTTACCAAGTGATTGCCTGTACATCGACGACACACCAAAAGGCGTTGAAGCCGGATTGAATGCGGGTATCAAGACCGTTCAGCTGTATAACGGTGCTGCTGTAAATCTCGTCGACGATGAGCGAGTCATTCGTATTCAGCACCTTGATGAACTAAAAGAGCAGCTCTTAGGCTGCTCCGTTTAGTGACATACGTTACTCAAACTGTGGATATGCTTGAATTTAGTTTGTAATAGTGGTGTTTGATGTAAGCATTGGATGGAAGAGAAGTTTTTAGTGTGAAACCCGCAAGAAGCACATGTGAATTTCTCACCATCTGATGAAATCATATATTCATCGCATTGGCAGAGCGGACACTGAAGATCTTCAGCGTTGTGAGCTTTGTTGTAATTATTCATATTATTCACCAGCAGCAAAATTGATTGGCAAGATCTAGAATAGCTGAACGCCTATCCTTTGAACATTCTTTCATCAAATACAGAAGATTATTTCGATTCACTTCAAACTAAATTATATCGGTGCTTTCTTTAAACTCAATTTAATTAAGTTCTCCCACTTTTGATACGAAAAAGAAATGACGAAACTTAGTGGTAATAATGAATAGATAACGTAATAAACAAGAAAAAGGGCTTCCAATTGGAAGCCCTTGTCGTAGGAAGCGGTTTGCTCTAAGCGGTACGATAACGCTTTAGTATTTCACCTAAAGAGTTTGATGCTTTGGTCAGATTGGTGACTCCCGATGTTGATTGCTCGGCGACTTCTCTGATGGTGTTTGATTGGGAGCGGATATCGGCCAGCTCGGAGGCAATGTCATTTGCGACAGCACTTTGCTCTTCCGCTGAAGTCGATATTTGAATACTCATGTCCATTAATGAGCGGGCCGAACTCGCAATTGAAGCTACATCGCCACCTATCTCATCAATCAAATGACTGCTTGTTTGTGCTTGTTGAACGGTACGGTTGGTGATCGAGGCAATGTTTTGGCTTTCCGTTTGTAGTTTTTCAATCATCGATTGAATCTCAACGGTGGCTTGTTGTGTTCGACTTGCAAGCGTACGTACTTCATCGGCTACCACTGCAAAACCACGGCCTTGTTCACCAGCACGGGCAGCTTCAATTGCTGCGTTTAAAGCGAGTAGGTTGGTTTGTTCAGAAATGGCATTGATTGTGGTAATCACTTCGTTAATTTGAGTGGTGTTTTCATTGAGGCTTCCAACTGAAGCAGACGCCTGCTCAATATAGTTTGATAATGTCTCAATTTCAGATATGACACTCTGAACACGGATACGACTCGTCTCAATTTGTTGTGTATCTTGATCGGACTGCATCATCGCTTGTTGAGAGATATTCGATACTTCTTTTGCGGATGCTGTCATTTCTTCCATTGCCGTCGCAACAGAATCAAGCGTTTGATATTGGTGCGTAATCTGTGTCTCACTCCGACGCATGTCTTTTTCGAAGGCCGTTGAAGTCTCGCTCAATGTGTGTGCGTTGTTTTTTACGTTGTTGACTAGGTCAGTCAACGTATCCATCGATTTATCGAGTGCGCAGCCGATTGTGCCAAACTCGTCTCGGCCAGGATGAAAACCAAGACGTGAAGTTAGATCGCCATCGCCGATTTTCTCAGTCGTCGTATACAGTACCCACAGTGCGCCGCCGATAAAGGTTGCGACCCAATACGAAAACAAACCAAATGGGACAATCCATAACATGCTAAGAAGGAAAGTTGTTAAAGCGTCTGTTTTAGCTTGTTTATATTGGTTAGATAAGTTTTGCGTTAACTGAATCGCTTGTCCGGATTCGAGTTGAGAGTATACCGTTACCGTACCATTATTGAATTTTGGGTTGTTTTGAGCGCTGACGTTTACCAACCCGCCTATATTACGCAAATTTTCGGGTTGGGCTTGCACCACACCAGAAATTGTCGCTTGTGCAGAAGCAATCGAGCGTTGCTCAAATGCCTGTATGTCATTGAAATATCGGCTTCCTGCCACTGAAGTTAGAGCTCCCAGAAACAGGAGGAAAATGGCCCACATTTTGTCGTTGATAGACATTTTAATGAATAGCTTATCTATCGTTCTAAACTCTACTTCTCTCATTTGTTACTCCATTTGAGATGAAAAGGATGGTGTACAAGTTATGCGACTATCGAAACAAAATATGCGATAGGAATCAGCAAAATATGTAACAGTCAGTTGATGTATTTCAAAATATGAGATCTAAATTCACAATAAACGGTTTGTCGTATCTTTTAATGACAGAAATATTGATTAACCATGACAATGAGCCTTTGTGTTTATGGAGTCAGTTGGGCGGAGGGGGTTATAGAAGAGAACAATCGATGCAAACGTTTACTTATGATTCCTGTCATAGCTTTCTAAATCTTTACTTCTCGCTGTCATGAATGTGTCATATAAAGTGTATAAAAAGGAGTTGCTGTCATCGATGAAGAAAAGAAATGACAGTGAAGATTGAAGCGGGTTGCTTCAGGAGATGTAAAACAAAGGAGGTCACAATGAGCGACCAATACCAAAACGACGAATGCCTAGAGTTGCTAGATGCACTTGAAATCGGTATTAACTTGTCGGAATACGTAGGCTCAGAAGACGAAGCCGAATAAGTACAATTAGTACTCTCACCGCGTCACAACAGACGTTATAATAAGTTCATGTAAGACGAGCCAAAAGGCCACTCACAGCGTCTAATGAACTTTCTAGCCCACCTGCATATTGCACAACATTGTAATAGCCATTTAATGGGAAACTTGCTTGGAGATTTCGTAAAGGGAGATCCAAGCAAGCAGTATCAAACTGACATTTCCAATGGCATTAAACTCCATCGCTTTGTTGACCGCATCACAGATCATCACCCCATAGTAGAAGAATGTAAGCCGCACTTTACTGGTGTCGCCCGTCGTTTTGCGCCTATTGCGCTTGATATGTTTTGGGATCATTGTTTGGCCAAACATTGGGACAGTTTTTCTTCTGAATCGTTAGATTCGTTTGTCCACAAAGCTTTCAAACAAGTCGATAACCAAATCACAGATTCATTGCCATCAAGGTTTTTACTGATACATAACCGAATGTGGAGTGGTGGGTGGTTACAATCTTATCGCCAATTGGAAAACATAGAGTTTGCGTTATATCGAATGTCTCAACGTACGCCTCGTATGGCGGATCTCACCACAACGTTTGAAGTATTGGATAAAGAGTATTCAACGTTAGAAGCAAAGTTTCCTGCGCTTTATCAAGATGTTCTGAGTGAATCGCGAGAATTCTACCAACAACTGATCAATTCATAGATTGGCAGAGTCTAAAGGTAGTCGGACTATCAAGGCTCTGGTAAACTCTGCGCTCCAAAAATTATGAGGTTTATCATGTCCGTTAATTTCGCTGATCTTGGCATTGAACAACATTTGGTGGAGACGTTAACTGGTTTAAATATCGTTACTCCAACACCTGTGCAGGAAAAATCTATCCCGCATGTCTTGGCCGGAAAAGATCTACTTGCTGCAGCTCAAACAGGCACAGGTAAAACCGCCGCATTTGGTTTGCCAATTATCCAAGCCGTGCAGCAAAAGAAACTGAACGGAACACCTCAAGCTCTGATTTTGGTGCCGACGCGTGAACTTGCTCAACAGGTTTTCGATAATCTAACGCAATACGCTACCAACACTGAGCTCCGCATCGTTTGTGTCTATGGTGGCACAAGCATTGGCGTACAAAAGAATAAGCTTGAAGAAGGAGCTGATATTCTTATCGCGACTCCTGGACGCTTACTTGATCACTTGTTTAACGGCAATGTAAACATTTCAAAAACGGGAATACTTGTCCTTGATGAAGCCGACCGTATGCTAGACATGGGCTTCTGGCCAGATCTGCAACGTATTCTTCGTCGCTTACCTGAGAGCAAACAGTTCATGCTATTCTCTGCGACATTTGAAAAACGCATTAAAACCATTGCTTATAAATTGATGGATGAACCCGTTGAAGTCGAAGTGTCTCCACCAAATACGACTGCCGAAACGGTAAAGCAAATGGTGTACCCAGTTGATAAGAAGCGCAAGCGTGAACTATTGGCGTATTTGATTGGATCTCGTAACTGGCAACAAGTGTTGGTATTCACTAAAACCAAACAAGGTAGTGACGAACTGGCGAAAGAGCTTAAGTTGGATGGTATCAAAGCTGTGTCGATTAATGGTGACAAGTCGCAAGGTGCTCGTCAGCGTGCACTTGATGAGTTTAAATCAGGCAAAGTTCGCGCTTTGATTGCAACTGACGTCGCCGCCCGTGGCTTGGATATCCAGCAACTAGAACAAGTAGTGAACTTTGATATGCCTTTCAAAGCTGAAGATTATGTTCACCGAATTGGTCGTACTGGCCGAGCTGGTAAATCTGGTTTAGCTGTGTCTTTGATGAGCCGAGATGAAGAGTATTTGTTGCACGCTATTGAGAATTTGCTCGATCAACGTTTACCACAAGAATGGTTAGAAGGTTTCGAGCCGAGTCTAGTTGAAGAAGTGGAACCTGAAAACAATAATGGTGGTGGCCGACGTAAGAGCCGTTCATCAGAAAAACGTAAACTAAAAGCGAAATTAGCGATTCATAAAAATCGTGGTAAAAACCGCCGATAGAAAAGGTGATGGCGTCTATCAGTAACTCTGATTACGCCGTCTTAGCTTCTTGGTAGGCTTCAAGGGGTTGAGGCATCGCCAATAAGTAACCTTGATACATATCGAAACCGAGTTTTTTCATTAAGTTAAGTTGATGCTCGGTTTCAATTCCTTCAATAACGGTTTTTGAACGAATATCTTTTGCGAGATTGAGTGCTTCCATCAAGCAAGAAAAGTCCCCATTTTCATATCTGAGTAAAAGTGACCGGTCAATTTTAATAATATTCGGTTTTACGCATCGAACTCGCTCAATGGTAGAAGCGTCAATTCCGTAATCATCAATCGCCAGAAGATAACCATTGTTGCTCAACTCCTTCGTGGCTTTATATAAGAAAGCTTCATCACTGGCGTCTAATTCCACCAATTCCATGACGATCTGCTCCCGCCTTAAATCAGCTTCAATAATCGCTTGTTTGAGTAGATTGCTGTATGAAACATCTTTTGCCAACATTTCCGCGGCTTTAGGCAGAACATTCAAAAACAGCTTCTTATTACAAAACTTTGATTGACCAAAGTTACTGATGTGAATGAGACGGCTGAGACGTTCAACATTGATTTGGTCTTGGGCGGGGATAGTGTTTGAATGGAAGAACTGATCAGGTCTGATCATTAATCCTTCTTGGTTACTAATTCTAACCAATGCTTCGAGACCGATGATGGAAAGATCTTGTTTATAGATAGGCTGAAACACACTACGCAACGTGAGTTGATTGTATTGTGCTATGTACTGCCCATCGGGTTGCTTCGATATGCAGCCAAGCAGCTGCGAAATACTCATCATTATTGTTGTAACCTAGACCAATGCTCTTTACTGATGCTTAACTGATTGTTGTGCATCTAGTTTTACTTCAGTAGTTTGAATCTAAGCGGGGGCTTGCTCCAAGGCAAGAGAGTTAGCACTCGATAAACAGAAATATCGACCAGCATCAAACAAATGGATGAACAGGCTGATAATCTACCCGTTGCAATTTGATACTACCACTGTAATACCGCATAAAGTTGGAGGTATTTTCTGACCAATTGTTGTTTGTTTGAACGACGCAAAGGGTGGCCAAATTTAATGTAGCAAGGGCTAATCCCAAACCTACCATCCAAAGAATTGCTCAACTGCGATTCGCTCGTAAAGAGCGTGATTCCTTGCTCGGTATATTCATTAATTGGCTCAGGAAGTTCACCCATCCACCAGTGTAAAAGTTCTCGACTGGTTTTACTGCGGCTAATCCAATGGTCACTGACCAAAAACAACAAATCATTGGGTTGTAGCGCATACCCATATTCACTTTGCCATTCGGTAATAGAGGAGAGCAGGTTTTCTCGGCAAGAATTTCCTGCGCTCACCATATGGTGGCTTAGTACCCAAACCGTACCCATTTCAGAAGAAATACGATAATGATGAGGTAAATCTGGTGCATCGAGCACTTCGATTGGTTTAATGACACTGCTATAGCCAAAATGGCGGAAGGTGTGTTCCATACGTCTTGCAAACGCGAGTCCAAGGTGATGTTCACTCATGCCTTGGTTATGCACCGCAGGATAATGCTTCTCACAGAGTTTGAGACAATCGTCCTGAAAATCATTGACACTTTGGATGACTAAGTCGAGTAGCAAAGAATATCCCTTAACGGTTAACAAAATGAACGGCGAAAGGTTAGCATAGTCCTTTTAGGATAGACTAATTTGGAGAGGCAACTTCTTGATCTAAACATCAATTTTGAGAATGGAACAGTATAGGTAGAACATGATCAAACTAGAAAGAGCACAAAAAGAAGCGTTAGCTTGCGCAATTCAAGATTATATGCAGGATGAATTGAGTGTGGAAATCGGCCAATTCGACAGTGAGTTTTTAATCGACTTCGTAACAGAAAAGCTTGCTCCGATTTATTACAACAAAGGAATTGAGGATGCGAAGTCAGTGATTGAAAGACGCATGCTAGAAATGACCGATGAGTTGTATGAAATTGAGCAAGAAGTTGATATCTAAGTGTCAGTTTTTTAAATGATCTGAAGTTCCTTCTAATTTTTCGAACAACTTGTTTAAAAAGGTGTTATTGGTTAGATGTAAAGGATGGTAAATAATCTGTTGCATACAAGGTAAATAAGTTAATGTCGTGTTTCTTGCTCAACATCAACTTAGGAATATATCTAGGACGTGAGATGGATACACTGGTAAAGAATTACAACCTAACTGCACGACTTATGCATTGGCTATCTGCTCTTTGCATCATCGGTTTATTTGCTGTGGGTTTGTGGATGGTCGACCTTAGCTACTACAGCGAATGGTATCGCACTGCACCACATTATCACCGCTCTGTGGGCATTTTATTAGCAACCCTCACTTTGGTACGCATCGTATGGAAGCATGTGACGGCGTCACCAAAAGTGGAAGGGAAACCTTATGAAGTAGTAGCAGCGAAAGCCGCACATGGTGTGATGTATCTATTGCTCATCACCATCTTTATTTCAGGTTACCTCATCTCAACATCTGATGGTCGCGGTATCGAAGTATTTAATTGGTTTACGGTGCCAGGGGCGGGGGAATTGTTTCCCGGTCAGTCGGATATTGCAGGTGAAATTCACTTCTATGCAGCTTGGGCAGTAATCCTAATGGCAGGTTTACACGCAGCTGCTGCACTCAAACATCACTTTATCGATAAAGACAACACATTAAGAAAAATGTTAGGAGCTTCAAAATGAAAAAGTCACTTTTCGCTACAGGATTAGCAATCGCTATGGCACTACCTTTTGGTGCTAACGCTGCAGATTACGTTATCGATACGAAAGGTGCTCACGCATCAGTTAACTTTAAAGTTAGCCACTTAGGTTACAGTTTCATCAAAGGTCGTTTTAATACATTTTCTGGTGACTTTTCTTTTGATGAAAACAACATCGCAGATTCGAAAGTAAATGTAGTGGTTGATACGACAAGCCTTGATTCAAACCATGCAGAGCGCGACAAACACATCCGTAGCGGTGATTTTATTGATGCCGGTAAGTTTGGCGAAGCCACATTTAAGAGCACCAAAGTTGTCGACAAAGGCGACGGTAAGTTAGATGTAATAGGTGACCTAACGCTACATGGTGTTACAAAACCAATTACGATTACTGCTGAATTTGTTGGTGCAGGGAGCGACCCATGGGGTGGTGAGCGTGCGGGCTTTATTGGTCAAACTCGTCTAGAACTTGCTGACTTCGAAATCCCAGTAATGGGGTCTTCTAGCTACGTGGATATGGAACTGCACGTGGAAGGTATCAAAAAGTAACCTTCTTGCAGTACAACAGAGTTTCCAAATGATGAAAGCGCTCTTAATTAGAGCGCTTTTTTATTGGTGCCAACCGTATATTGTCAGTATTTATATTGTTTATGCGGTTTCTAGAACGTTATCTTCAACAAGGTTTAAGCGTTCGCCGTAAACTGGGCGCAGAGCTTTAAGCACTTCATTACGTGTTACAACGCCAACCATCAACCCATTTTCTAGAACAGGGAGTACCTGAGGTTTGCTTACTTTAATGCTTTTTGCTCGCTCTTCTAGAGAAAGAGACGTTAAGCGTGTAGCCATCCCCATACTTGTTGTCGGGTATAGTTGTTCTTTGTCAATGCAAAGGAATTCAACGACATCAACTAGACGGTCATTGGCATCAATTGCCACGACATTACGACTCATCAAATCTACGACTTTCTGTTCGTTAGCAGGAATGTAGTCTTGGCACCACAATTCAACCATCACATCATGAGCAGAAAGGAAGCCAACTAGACGGTTTTGAACATCAACAACAGGTGCACTGATTAGATTGTTATCCAATAGGGTATCAAGTGCAGTTGCTACTGGCATTTCTACGCTTAGCGTAACTGGCGTTGGGTTCATGATTTCTTTAACGATAGATGCATTTTTCATAGTGCTTTCCTTAACTGACGTGAGTGTTGTAGTGTTTGTAATTGATGCAACTTTTGCTGCTTTTAATTCTGGGCGACGGTAAATACACCAGTTAGCCAAGCCAACTAAGACGGCACCACCGACGATGTTGCCAAGTGTCACTGGAATTAAGTTTGCAGTAATAAAGTGACCGACATTTAAATCTGCGTATTGAGAAGCTGGTACACCGACTGCAGTCCAGAACGACTCCGGTGCGAAGTTTGCGATAACGATCCCCAGCGGTACCATGAACATGTTTGCAACACAGTGCTCGAAACCACTGCTGACGAACATGGCAACTGGCATGATGGTCATTGCGGCTTTAGTCATTGCATTTGCAGAGCTGAATGTCAGCCAAATAGCTAAACAAACAAGTAAGTTACAAAGAATGCCTAGTGCGAATGCTTGTACTAAGGTGTGGTGCAATTTATGTTGTGCGATGTTCAGTGCATTTAAGCCCCACTGACCCGCGTCCATTGTGTACAAGCCTGCCGCACTAACGAGAGCCAGCAAGAACATGGCACCAATAAAGTTACCAACGTAAACTTTGCCCCAAATCGAAAGCATTTTGCCGAATGAAATTTGTCTGTTTGCCCAAGAGATGCTCGAAAGCACAGAACTGGTAAACAACTCACCGCCGCAAATCACGATGAGAATTAAGCCCATACTGAACGCTAAACCACCAGCAAGACGACTAAGACCCCAACCAGCGTCAGCACTGCCTGTTGTTACTGTGATGTAGAACAGGAAAGCCAATCCGATAAATGCGCCTGCCATGATGGCCAAACCCAGTGTCATGCCGCTGGTTTTATTTGCCTTACTTAGCGCAAACTTCTCAGCTTCAGCCATCATTTCTTTTGGAGAAAAGTATTGATGATTTTCAGAGCTGCTCACCGCCATGTTGACTCCTTAGTTTGTGGTTCCATAGAAACTCCTTAGTTAATGAAATCGAGGTATTTAATGCGCTCGAAAATGAAGGTGTTAATTGTGTTTTGTTGCGGTGTTCCCGAACCGCATATCCAGATTAAGCACTCAGGACGTACAGGTAAAATTGATAATATTTAGAATCCTCATCAAATTATTTGATAAGTTCTGTAGGGTAGGTAAAATGAACCTCATTGCGTATTTACGCATGGATTTTGGGGTCGCGAGGGTATGAGGAATACTCGCCAATTAGGGAGACAACTTTGCGCTACTCACTTAAGCAATTAGCGGTTTTTGACGCAGTTGCAGACACCGGCAGTGTAAGCCAGGCCGCAGATAAACTGGCTTTAACACAATCAGCGACAAGTATGTCGCTTGCGCAATTAGAAAAAATGCTTGGCAGACCTTTGTTTGAAAGGCAAGGCAAGCAAATGGCCCTAACGCATTGGGGGATGTGGTTAAGGCCAAAAGCTAAGCGTTTATTACAAGACGCGCTGCAAATAGAAATGGGATTTTATGAGCAGCATTTGCTGAGTGGGCACATTCGATTAGGTGCCAGTCAAACTCCGGCAGAACACTTGGTTCCTGACCTTATCAGTATCATTGATAACGACTTTCCAGAGATGCGAATCTCACTTGGAGTACAAAGTACGCAAGCCGTTATTGATGGAGTGTTGGATTACAAATACGATTTGGGCGTGATTGAAGGGCGTTGTGACGATAACCGTTTGCACCAAGAAATTTGGTGTCGTGATCATCTTACTGTAGTCGCAGCGTCTCACCATCCGTTTGCTCGTAACGATTCGGTTAGTCTTGCTCAGTTAGAACATGCAAAATGGGTTTTACGTGAGCATGGTTCTGGTACTCGCAAGATTTTTGATAGCTCTATTCACCATCTCATTGAAGATCTCGATGTTTGGCGTGAATATGAACACGTCCCAGTGCTACGCAGCTTAGTAGCGAACGGTCAATATCTTACTTGTTTACCTTACCTTGATGTAGAGCGATACATCGAAGCGGGTGAACTGGTGGCACTAAACGTACCTGAACTAAAAATGGATCGAACGTTGTCGTTTATCTGGCGTGCGGATATGGCGGAAAACCCATTGGTTGATTGCATCAAGCGTGAAGGTCTACGAATGATGAAAGGTAAACCTTCGGTGCTTTAAACGATATCTGATATAAATTGACCGAATTTTTCAAAAGGCTCTGCATTAGGCAGGGCCTTTTTTGTGATTTTTGATCAATTCATTATGATTTTGTTATTTTCGAAATCTGTTGATTTATCGGTTGCGTCAAATTTAACGTGTAAAAAATGAAACGATATGAAGTTTAATGTGATCTTAATCACCGAAGTGATAGGACTATATGCCTAGTATTGACTGCCTGATTTCAATGTATGAAGGCAGTTCTCAAACCAATTCGGTACGAACTAGCAAGCGGGTAAGAATACCATGACAACACTTTTAGCAATCTCTATTACTACTGGCATTCTCTCTGGCGTGTGGGGCTGGATCGCGATCTCCCTAGGCCTGTTATCTTGGGCTGGCTTTCTTGGCTGTACAAGTTACTTTGCATCCCCGACAAGTGGCTTAAAAGGCTTAGGAATTAGCTTAATTACCAACTTGAGTGGTGTTTTTTGGGCAATGGTGATCATCTATGGTTCTACTTACGCAGGGCTAGAGATTCTTGGCTACGTAATTACTGCTGTTGTTGCGTTTTTCATGTGTATTCAAGCCAAGCAAGCTTGGTTAGCGTACATCCCTGGTACTTTCATTGGATCATGCGCGACTTTCGCTGCTGATGGTAACTGGCAACTTGTCGTTCCATCACTGATCTTAGGTGGTGTGTTTGGTTACCTGATGAAAGCGACGGGACTTTGGTTACATGCGAAATCAGCCGCTACTTCTTCGCTTGCTGAGCAAGTACAGTAGTGAACCCCCGATCTTATTTGTATCCGCTGTGTATTGAGACTTATCCCGCTCAATACAGTTAATCAAAATTATTGATTCTTGATACGAGCACACCAAATTGGTGTGCTTTTTTTATGTTTGTATTTCCGTTTCGCTTATCAGCAACATAAGTCACCGGCACGATCAGGTGTTGCCGTTCGCCATCGTTACTACTCGTTTTAGGGTCCAACGAAGCAAGACAGGGATGCATTCGACACCTCGTTCTTCGCAATGGGCAACGATAGCAAGGGCTAAATCTGGCTTTGCTTGTTTCTTCAAAACACGATTAACCACTTTTTTCGCAGGGATCGGGTGGTCATGAGGGATCTTAACAATGTCTTTAAAGAACAATTCGAACCCGTTGTTATACAAGAAGTGTTCAATGTCTCGATCTGGCAATTCGGTTAAGCGATGGCGTTCCTGATCATTATCTAAGTGCGTTCGAACCGTATGTGCGTATTTTTTCCCCGCAGGGTCTCCATCGGTAACAACGTGCCAATCAATCCCAAACTCTTTGGCCACTTTGATGAGTGACTTCAAACCAGACTGTGCAAACTCAACAATTTGAACACCCTCCGCCGCTAAATCATATCCGCATTGACGGGCGAGTTCGTTAAATAGCCATACTTCAGTTTCTCCCTCAACCAATAACCAACAGCGCGCAAAGAGTGCACCAGCACGGTGGAAGCGAATGTGGAAGCCAATCCGTCTCAATTGATCGACACTAAATCGGTTAGTATTGAGTGACTTTGCAACGGTCTTGTCTGATAAACGAACTAAACGTCGGATAGAGGCCAATGGAACAGAACCGAGCAAACGGGCACTGTTGGTGGTAAGAATCTTCTGCATTGGTAATAGCTGCAACAAACTCCAAGCACGCGATAAGTGGGTAGGGTGTAAACGACCTTCCGGATCTTCAATGATCAAAATAGGGCGAGCGCAGCGCCTCAAGTCGGTTGGACCTTTTGCTTGCAAATACGCGTTTAGTAAGCCCATTAAAAGCAATCGACTTTGTTTGTTGTTGGTTTCTTTAAGAAACTGCGCAAGGCCTTTTTCAGAGGAGGGGCTCGCATAGAACAATCCGTCGCGTGGCTTTCTTGGGTTGCCTTTTTTAACACTTCGGAAAGCAAAGTAGTGTTCGACCAAAGTTTGCATGGAGCCTAGACTACTTCGTACCTCACCTTTGTTGACGTGGCCGGGCATGGCAACTAAACGACGACAAGTGTTGTTAATCCGTTTTTCAATACGTGCATTTTTGCTGTCTCCATTGGTGGGAGGAGCAGGGAAACGACGTGAGTCGCGTAAACGAATCACTGGATGCAGCGTCATGAGTTCAACCGCGAGCTTTTCTGAATGGTGCAGTTGTTTTGGTTCGCCGTCGCAATCTAGAAAGGCGTACTTTGTCGTCGTGTTATGGCCGTCTCGCGTGGCACTTATACGGTAATAAATGACGTGCTCATTGTCTGCATTGATACACCATGTCGGCTTTATACGACGGTAACGACCAGCATTCACTTCTTGTTTATCTTGCGCCTTAAAACACAGGATAATTTGTAAATGCTGCGATTGCGGATGGGCGATGGCGTAGTCAACGTGGAAATCAGTCATCTCAAACTGATAAAGAGAACCGTCAGCAGGAAGGGCAAGCGAAAGTGCATCAAGTAATGATGATTTGCCCCAAGTATTTTCACCAATCAAGGTGGTGAGTTCGTCAAAAGAGAGTGACAGGCGTTTGATGCCTCTAAACCCAGAGATTTCGATGCGTTCTAGTCTCATCTCACTCCTCCTTGCAATTATTTGAATTATAGAGAGTTCTTTTGCTTCTCCTAAGCATATATGAAATTGGTCTAATCGAGTTAAGCTCAGTTCACAAAATTAAGAGCATTCACCCTAGGAATGCAGACCGTTTAGGCGTAAAGTCGCTTTCATAATTGTACGCAAGATGAATCTTGATCACGTTAAAATGAAATGACAATTTCTCTGTTTCATAAAATTCATGATTCTGTCATGATTCAATTCTAATAATTAAAAGGAATGAAAAGAGAGAAGATGACAATGAATAAAAATCATAAGCCAGTCAGAATCAAACTGGCGCACATCAATGACACACATTCCTACTTTGAACCAACGTCATTACAACTAAAACTCAATATCGATAACGAACGTACACTGGAGCCTTACGTGAGCGCTGGTGGTTTTTCGCGTATTGCAACGCGCGTAGAACAGCTTCGCGATGATGCTCAACGCCAAGGTCAGGGCATGTTGTTCCTTCATGCTGGTGACTGTTTTCAAGGCACGTTGTATTTTTCCCTATTTAAAGGCAAAGCAAACGCTGATCTGTTGAATGCTCTAAACATCGATGCCATGGCTTTAGGCAATCATGAATTAGATATGGGGAATGAGCCAGTCGCGTTGTTTTGTCAACGTACTCACTTTCCACTGCTTGCGGGCAATTGGGATTTGTCGAATGAGTTATCGAGCAAAGATCACCGTATGAGTGATTGTGACAATGTACTGAGCTTCGATACTGCAACTCAAAGTGCGCAATATTTGATCAAGGAATTTGATGGCGAGAGAGTGGCCATTTTCGGTTTGTCTATTGATAAGATGAGCGACATTGCAAACCCAGATGCGGATACACCATTCATATCTGCAATTGAAACCGCAAAGCATACGGTTGAACAGATTAACCAAGCGGGTATCAAAAATATCATTCTTTTAAGCCACTTAGGTTACGAAGGCGATCTTGAATTAGCATCCAAAGTAGAAGGTATTGGCATTATTGTCGGTGGTCACAGTCATAGGTTGCAGGGTGACTTTACCGCTATTGGTCTAGGTCAAGACGACCCTTATGGCATTAAAGTTAATGACACTTACGTTGTGCAAGCTGGTTATCATGCGCTGACGATGGGACATTGTGTGCTTGAGTTTGATGAAAGCGGCAAACCGACCATGCTAAATGGCCAAAATGAGTTGTTGCTTGGACGTCGAATCTTTTGGGACTCAACGTTAAACGAGCAGCTCGATCAAGGTGTGTTTGAGGAAGCGTGTGACTTTATTCATGGTCAGCCAAATGTGGTGGTGTGTAAGAAGCACCCTGAAACACAGGCAATTTTGAGTGATAAATACATTCCGCGAGTGCGCAAGTTGCAAGCACAAGTCATTGCAAACGTAGTGCAGAAAAAGCGTCATGTTCGAGTGCCCGATGAATTCGGTGGTAGCGAGCTTGCGCCATCCGTTGCACACTCCTTTCTTTATAGTTTGAACAAACGTGGTCATCAGGTTCAATTTGCAATTCATAATGCAGGTGGGGTGCGCACTTCTCTCAATCCGGGAAAGATCACCGTGGCAGATGTTGCCGGACGATTGTTGCCATTTGCCGTGCCAATCGGCTGTTATGATGTGCAAGGTAAAGCGATTCGTCTAGCATTGGAAGGCGCAATCAATAATGCACTCAACAATGGCGTTGAAGGCACTGGTTCTGGTAGCTACCCATATACGCATAACTTGAGCTTTGAATACGATGCGGGTGCGGCCAAAGGACAACGCATTAAAAAGTTAGAAATTTTTGATGGGGATCGTTGGTCACTGATTCAAGAAGAAGAGTGGTATCGCGGGGCATCCTCGGCCTACACAATGAAAGGTAAAGAAGGTTATGAAGCCTTGTTAAACATGAAAGGTGAAGGGTTTGTGAGTAACCTTTCTATGGCCGATTATTTCATTGAATTACTGACCGATGAACCAAACTGTTTGAACGAAAATCACAAAGTTTATTCCCAAAAGAACCAGTAAAGCTTATTGGTATCCTTTTTGCTCTCTTTCTGTTGCACATGCGATTAAGAGGGAAGAGAGTATGTGGAAAAAAGATTGGGCTGATGCAGCGGTCGTCGTTGCGTGGGTCGCGGTTTGGTCAACACTGGTTTATTTTGTACCATTAACTGGTTTGTAAACCCGATAAGTCATCAAAAAGGAGCACAGCAGTGCTCTTTTTTTGTATTTATCATCCAGTTGATAGGTGCTGCTGATAACTGTTCTTCACAAAATACTTTGTTTTTATCGATAAGTAATTTTTGTTGGAGATCGCTGCAGGCAGGGGTATGATGGCGGCGTTTGGGGAGTAGTTAGCGCAAGTTTATTTATCGTCATCTCGTTAAGCATCAGCTTATCCGGTAAATAAAGGTGATACTTGATTCATCAAGTCGTCACTTCAACGAGACCAACGCATTCATTGATTAGCAGACACATGGGTAATGTGACTGCTGGTTTGTATTGTTTGCGGAAGGTCAGCCCGAATAATGTCCTTCCGCACGGGAGGAAGCATGTCTCTTATCGAAAATACCACCCAATTATCCCAGTCTGTTCCACTGCAAGAATCACTGACAATGTACGGTGTATTCGGCCTATTTACTTTGGTGTTAGTCGCTCTCGATATCTATCAGACTCGTGGCGGCGTGATTACCATGAAAAAAGCGATTGGTTGGAGCGTATTCTGGTTCTTATTAGCGTTTGTCTTTGCAGGTTCTATCTATTTCTTTTGGGATTATTACGCGCCTCATAGCGTTTATACTCACGAAAAGGCGACCATATCATTCTTAACGGGTTATTTGCTTGAGAAATCGTTAAGTGTCGACAACTTGTTTGTTTTTGCGATTATCTTTGCGCAATACAAGGTGCCAGAACATTTACGTCCTCGTGCTTTACTGTGGGGTGTCATTGGTGCGTTAGTGCTACGTGCAATCATGATTGCTGTTGGTGCGCAGTTGTTGGCTCAATACCACTGGGTGCTTTACCTATTCGCGGCATTCCTAATTTGGACTGGTATCAAGTTAGCGCGAGATAAAGGCGAAGAAGAAGAGGTGAACCCTTATCCTGAGCAATTCATTCGCAAGTTCTTACCAGTGACAGACGAGTATCAAGGCAACCACTTGATCTTAAAACAAGCAGGTAAGTGGGTTGCAACGCCAATGTTGATCGTTGTTGGTGTGATTGCGGTGATGGACGTTATGTTCGCTCTGGATTCTATCCCTGCGATCTTCGCTGTCACACGTGAACCGTTCCTAGTTTTAGCGGCAAACGTATTTGCTCTACTGGGCTTACGTTCATTGTACTTTGTACTTCAAGCGATGTTGGATAAGTTTGTTTATCTAAAACCAGCCTTGTCGGTCATCATGATCTTTATCGGTATCAAGATGCTGCTAGTCGGAACTCAATATGAAATCCCGACGGTTTGGTCATTAACGTTCTTGGTTACGGTCATGACGGCGGCGGTTATTGCATCTATTTATAAGAACAAATCTAACGATAATTCTAGCGTTAATATTACTAATCAGAACTCTTGATGATTTTGTAAATTCAAAAACACTGGAAAACGATTTCAGTTAAAAAAATGTTGCATTTGAACTTGGGTTTACCTACGTAAATCCAAGTTATTCAACTAAAGATTTCAATTTATGAATAACTATTCATTTTGGTGGCTTTTGTATTCTTGGTGTTTGTAAACACTTTGTTTCATTAGAAAAACTAATTTGAATGAGCAAATTTTGTCATTTTTTGCTGAATGAAAAAATGACTAATATACAACCAACGAAACAAATTACTGCTTTTAAAGAGAGGCAATCATGGCACAAGCAATGCAAATGACAAATGTAGCTTTACCAACCTCTATGGATAAGAAAACCTACTCGGTTAACTTCAAAGGATTGATTGCTCACCTACTAGACATTCTTTTTGTAGACAATTCTGCACCTCGCAGCTACTACGCAGAAGATTTGTCAGCACATATTCAGAAAGATATCGGTATGTATCGTTAATCTGAACATAAAGCGAATTCGAAATGCCGGCTTAATTTGCCGGCATTTTTGTATCTGAAATCTACACTTCTAAAACAGTATTGAAAGCTATCTTTAGGTAGCACGGTCATAGTCAGTAGTTACAAGAAGGAACTGTCTATGATTGCTATATCAACTTTGTCTATTCTAGCGAGCCTTTCTGCTTCTCAAATATGGTCTCATGAGGGGCGGCCTGCCCAAGTCATCGAACTGTTTACTTCAGAAGGTTGCTCTAGTTGTCCACCTGCAGACAAATACCTTTCCACGTTCGAATCCAACCCTGATTTGTGGGGAAAGTACATTCCCGTTGCCTACCACGTTGACTATTGGGACTATCTTGGCTGGAAAGACAAATTTGCAAAGCCTGAATTCTCTCAGCTGCAACGTTTGTATCGTGCTTATGGCGCGGTAGGGAGTGTTTATACTCCGGCATTTGTCGTTGATGGTAAAGAATGGCGCGGCTTCTTCAACTGGCGTGAGCGTGTGTTACCAAGCAACCACAATGATAAAGCCAAATCTTTGGTTCTAGAGCGATCTGGCAACCAATTCACCCTGCGATTTGAAGAGGTGGGTATGTATGATGCGACGATTGTGTTTCTCTCAAACAATGAAACCACACCAGTGAAAAGGGGTGAGAATAAAGGTAAAGTCCTTGAGCATAATTTTGTGGTATTAGAGAAACAACAAAGTCGTACAGAGAATGGACAGTGGACGTTTAAGCTCAGTCAACCATTAGATAATATTGATGCCGCTGCGGCTTGGGTAACTGAGCCTGGTACCTTTAACCGTGTACAGACGGTTGCAGGAGAAATTGATTAGAATGTTTACACTGCGTTTTTCCAATCCACCAACGCTTTGATGTGTTCTGGGCCGATACCGCAGCATCCACCAATGACGGTTGCTCCTTTTACATACCATTCTTTCGCAAATTCGACGTATTCTTTAGGAGTAAGTTCGCGCATGGACTGAAGTGCGCTATTTGCTTCATGATCAGATTTAATTGCAGTAAAGTTATTTGCATAAACGCCAATATCAATATTGCTCTTGTGTTTGTTTAAGATAGCGTTGGTGTCGCTGACCGCTTTTGCCATTACCTCTGGTACCGAACAGTTGAAGTATATACCACGTGTATTAACCGAAGCATTGGCCACCACTTGTTCAATGGCTTGCGTTACGGTTTCCCCGGAACGAAGGAGTGCGGTGCTTGACACGTCGTCGTTGAGAGAAAAGGCATAAACGACCGGTTTATTGCAGCTATTAAAGACGTTTTGCAAACAAGTGAGCTCCTCTAGGCTGCAGATCGTTTCCGCAATCCAGATCGCGACATAGTCATCTTGTGCTTTCAGTAACGTTTCGAAGATCTGTTCGCCTTGCTCTTTTTCAAATAGGTCAGGGCGATAGCTACCAAATGCGGGGGGAATACAGCCTGCGACGACAATGTCGTTTGGTGATTGATTTGCGCATTCTTGTGCAATCTGAGCCGCTTGACGAGCAAGCTCACTACCACGTTGTTCGTAGAGTGTTTCACCAAGATGAAACGGTACACAAGCATAACTGTTGGTGATAATGATCTCCGCCCCAGCATTGATAAAGCTTTGGTGCGCCTGATAGACGTACTCGGGAGATTCAATCAGAGCTTGAGCGCTCCATTGTGGCTGCGAGAAAGGTGCCCCAATGCGTTTGAGTTCACGGCCCATACCACCATCAAGAATGGTTAACTTCTTCATACAACAATCCATCTTAATTTGTTCCTTCTCGAACCATAATCGAAAATGCTTGAGAGCGAAAGCGAGGAATGACAGCGATAAAATAGATAAGTAGAAGAAAGCGGAAGTTAGAAACGAAAACGGGGTCCCAATTGGAACCCCGTTAAACTTCGAAAGTAATATCGAGATTACTTCTTACGGCAGTACTCAGCGATCACGTACATTGACTGACCGCCGTTTGCCTTACCTGAAACAAGTTTAGGATCATCACCAAGGCTGATACCACGAATAACAGTACCTTGTTTGATTACTTGGTTTGTACCTTTAACTGGTAGGTCTTTGATTACGGTTACGTCGTCACCTTTTTTAAGTTCAGTGCCGTTGCAGTCAACCGTTTTGTCGTCAGCAGACATACCTTTCATTGCCCAGTTCATTTGCTCTTCTTCCATGTACATCATGTCAAGAGCATCTTGAGCCCAGCTTTCAGAGTTTAGGCGAGTAAGTTGGCGCCATGCAGTGACTTGTACCGCAGGTACTTGGCTCCACATGCTGTCGTTTAGGCAGCGCCAGTGGTTAATGTCTTTAGGGTCTTCGATCTCACCATGACACTTATCACAAACCATGATAGCAGTATCAACAGTCACGTTACCGTGTGGTGGAACAGCAAATGCTGTTAGTTGAGATTCAGAAGAACACAGTTCACATTTTGACTCGCAGCGAGCAAGCAAAGTAGCTTCGATAGACATAAGGACTCACCTTAGTAATGTTTTTTTTGGTGGCGGTATTATCCACTTTATCCTGAGAAATAAAAGGGTGTTAGAGAATTAAAGGCGAGATTTTACAATATTCCAACCTGAAAGGAGTGAAGATGTAAAATATTCGCTAACCAAATAATAGTGAGAATATAAATAAGGGTGTTGATTGTTTTGAATGATGAATTAGTTGCATTGATAAAGGCTATTAGTTTCAAGTTGAGTTATTCAGAGTGAATGAGAAGTGCCCTCTGTTTTCCAGAGGGCACGGTGTTTTATCGTTCAATGATCTGTACAACTTGGTCTTTAGAAATGCTCATTTCTTTTCCATCTACGTCCTCATATTCGTACATACCAGTATCTTCATTGAGATCTGGCTTGCCGTAAGAGGTAATGATTTTCCCTTCATTCGTTGACATAAGATATTGGCTGCTACCGCAAGCGGCAAGAAGTAGTGCAGTGGCAATCACGGTCAATACGCGCATAGAGTTTTCCTTTTTAAACAAGTGAGTTAGACAAAGACATCGACTTAACTATAGCAGAGGAAATATGAGTGGGTTTGAATAGCACTGAAACGAAAAAGCCCAGTCGAAACTGGGCTTTGGTTTAGTAACGATGCTTACTTAAGTACAGCGGTGTTAGTTACACCCGTTAGCATATCGTCCATTAGGAAGTCAGCATTTTCCATCTGCATCTCTACATGATGGTCTAGGTCCGCTAACGTACCGCCAGGAGAAGCGAATGTACTGTGTGTCGCAGTTGCATTGAACTGTACAAAGCTCGCAGAAGGAGACACGGTTGTGCTCGAACTGTTCACCGTTGTTAGTCCTAGTTTCGCTGCTAGAGGTTCAGTACCCGCAAACGGTGCATTGGCTACGTTGTTTGGCACAGTATCGTCACCATCGACTTCTGTCATAAAGAATGGTGTTGAAAGCGAACCTGAAGCCATTAGGTCACTCGCGTTAGTAAATGGATCAACCGTATCTAGCGTCGTCTGCGCAGCGTAGATAAAGCTAGAGAAACCAGCATTAAGTGCCGCTAGTTGTGCGTCGCTTGCTACTTGTTCAAATGCCTCGTAACACGCTTTATCTGATAGCTCTGCACAAGATGCATCAGCGTAGCTCACGTACTCAGTTGATGCTGCATAAGCCAAGTTGTGTTTGATCTGTGGACCAAAGTTAGACGAACCAAGCAGTAGGTTACCAATTTGGCCACCTGCGTTTTGAATTGATGCGCCGCTGAATGTGTACAACGCGTCTGCCGTTGGGCTACCCAATGTGTTGTTCGCCGCTGCTACTGCAGAAGTACCGACGATACCACCCAATGAGTGACCAAGCATCTTCACTTTTGAACCCGTCATCGGGTTAAAGCCTTGAAGCGGGCTGCTCGCCAGAAGGCCAGCTTGCGCTGAAACAACTAAGCTTGCACGTAAACCCAGCACATCGAGCACGCTTTGGCGAAGGTTATCACGCGCCACTGCTAGGTTAGAAAGGTTCAGGTAAGCCAGTACATCTGCGTTGGCTGAGCGTTGGTCATCTAGACTACGAGTACCATGGATCGGTAGATCGATTGCAATAACAGCAACACCTGCTTTTACCATATTAAACGCAAAAGAGTACGCATTTTCTTTAGCTGATGTAATACCGTGTTGGTAAATTACGACATCTGTAGGTGTGCCAGTTTGCGGTGTAAACAACAAGAACTCGACGTCTTCGATTGATTTAACCACTGGTACAGGTGAATAACGAGTGATAATGCGGTCGCTATCCAGTTGTGTTCCGTCCGTTAGATACAGAGTCGAACCAACAAGCTTTAACTGCTCTGTCGGGTCCGTAGCTAACTTAGTGACATCTACAGGATCATCGGCAAATACACCTGTAGAAAGCTGTTGAACCATATTCGCTTGTTCGCCTTCATCCGCTAGTGCAGCACTGACTTTAGCAAGGCTAGGCATTGCAGAAACCATTGGTTGCATGTTCCAGTCAGCGCCTTTCTCTAGATAATGAGGCAGTTTTGCAACACCTTGTGTCACATTGACCGCCACGTTAGCGCCAGCATATAAACCTTTGATTGCTGTTTTAGCTGCATCCAGGTCACTAACGTACTTGTTAAAGTCTTCATCAGCGTCAAGTGCTGTAACAAAGTCTTGTGTCGTCCCCATTGTCAGAGTGTATGCGGTAGAAAGGTCAATAGCACCTTCGTTTGCGTCGTTTTTGTACACAGTATTTAACGTATTAGCACCAGTAGCAAAACCGGTTGCCGTGACGCCTTTCACAGCAGCAAGCGTATCGCCTACAGATTGTGTGCTAAACCATGATGAGTAAACAATATCAGCAGGGTTGACACTTGCGAGTCCGAAAATACCCTCTACTGCTGTCGTGGCTGCCTGTACTGAAGCTAAGTCACCAGTCTCATAAACGATCTCTTTCGTTTTACCTGTCGCATAGCTTCCTGACGTACCAATTGGATTTCCGTTTACGTCTTGAATCGCTTGAGTTACCGCGAAGATGTATTCGCCAGATTCGTCCAAAGAGTTCATAAACTGAATGTACAGAGAATTGCCGCTCGCTTGTACAACGTAGTCAGTACCCAGCGTAAGTACTTTTTCGATTGGGTTTGAAGCGCCATCCCAATCGGTAAGACGTTGGTTTATTTTAATAACACTGATACCAGAAGTAACAAGGCCGTCAGCAAAACCATCGCCATTGAAGTTAAGAACGATTGGCATAGACGTTGACCAACCATCCATTGTGTTCATGGCAGCTAGGGGATTAGTTAATGCATCGTCCCCGCCTGTTGGAAGGCCAAGCGTTCCGTCTGTGCTATCCATCAATAAGTAAGATGGCGCAGGAACGTCTGCATCTGCACCTTGCAATGTAAAGCTAATCGATGTGTTGCGGTCAAGTAGCGCTTGTACTTCAGGCTCAAACGTCGGTGTATCTGATGTACCAGAGCTCGATGTATTGTCACCACAACCTGCAAGTAGGATTGCAGAACAAAGCAGTGATAGTTTAAACGTATGTTTCATTGGTTTACTCCGTTAATCCTAATTACTTGAACGTGTAGTTCATTTGTACAGCACTGATGTAGGCCGTACCTTCTGAATCAAAAGTAATCTCTTGATCCGCGGCGTTGGTTTCAGTAAACGAGCCAGACTTACTCTTGACGAAAGCAAAACCTGCATCGAAGGTTAGGTTTTCTTTCATTGCATAAGTCACGCCTGCGCTGTACCAAAAACGGTCGCTATCAGGGATACTCAATGTGGCTTTACCGGCTTGCTCGTCATAGGCGATACCCGCGCGAAGTGTCCATTGGTTGTTCAGAGTGTATGTACCACCGAAGGAGTAACGGTTGTTGTCTTCGTATTTTTCAGGTTTGAAGAAGCACACACCACCAGCACAATCTTTACTGGTTGCTTTTAATTCTTTAAATGTGCTCCAGTCCGTTTGTTGCCATCCGTAGTGGATCGCCCACGTTTCGTTTAACTGATGGAATGCAGAAAGTTCGATAATAGACGGAAGAGAAATTTGCAGACGGCCATCTACTTTTGCAGCGTTGGCGACACCAGAGTCATAGCTGCTGAATTCACCTTCATCAAAGTCAAGGTCCACTTTAGAGCGGTAACCAAAGCCAAAGCGGTTGTTTTCATTCAGCTCGTATAAAGCGCCAATGTTCCAACCCCAAGCAAACGTGTCGCCTTCCATACCAATGAGGTTGTCTGATTTCTTGCTGTCAGGACCAAATAGCGGAGCAAGTGCACCTTTGTGGCGAGTTAACTCTGCGTGTGCGTATACCAAGTTAATACCACCACCAACGCTGAATTGCTCGTTAATGCGATAAGCGATATTAGGGTTTAGGTTGACGGAAAGTAGGGAGGTATCACCCGCCATATCACCGGCAGAGATATCATCTGGGTAATCAGTCGCAACACCATAGGTAGTGAACATACCAATACCCCAAGCCCATTGATCATTGATTGGGCTGATGTAGTAACCCGCTGGAACGATTTGTAGCGGAGCCACGTCGTCAGCGTGCTCTTTATGGTAAGTGTCGTAGACGTTAACTTCAGGGTCGACAATAGACAGTGCACCTGAAAATTGAGCTTCTTTAAAAAGTGTCATCGCAGCTGGGTTACGTGCTAATACGCTTGCATTATCCGCAACCGCGCCTTCACCTGAAAATGCTCTACCAAGACCAGATGCCGAGTGCTCAGCAACCTGAAAGCCCGCCGATTGGGCATTACACGCAAACAATATTGAAATTGTAAGCAGAGAGCAGTGCTTCTTGTTCATCCTTGACCCTCCTAGGGTGTCATTATGTTAGACCGAAGTCTTTGTAATTGTTGTGTAGCGATTACACCAGCTGTTGTCGGTTCGAATTACAACTGTGATGTAACGATAATGTTAATTGTATGTTTATTAACTTGTCAAAGATCATACCTATATTACGTTTTAAATTTGATGCATAGGTCAAATGGCATTTAGTAAGGCCATGTATTATGGTGATATTTTTATAACAAATGGTACGACCAGAGTTTTTTTGTAAATCTGATGGTTAAATGATAGTCAAACACTAGTTGTTAACATGCTTTTCGTTCGATTCCTTTACAGGCATAATCCGCACTTCGTGTTTATCGCATTGGGAATAGCGTGGAATTACTACACATTGAATTTCTTGGGAGACCATTGAGATTAGAAGGGTCAATGGCTGGATGGCAGCAGTTGTTTTGGGATAACACTTTGGTATCGCAAATTGATGCCAGTGAGGATGATTCAGGCAAAACCTCACATCAATTTAAGCTTTCTTCAGCGGAAGAGATCTTATCTTGCCAACTCGACTGTGAGCTAAATTGGCAACCGTTTGATTTCAAATATCAAGCGTTTATCGACGATGTTTTGGTTACCGAAGGGACAAGAAACGAAAAAGACATTGAGCGTCAGATACCGGTTGAAGCGCCGCCAACCGAAAAGCGTTTTAGTTTAATTGGTATGGTGTCACTGGGGATGAAAGCACTGAAGAGTGCGAAAGTCATCAAGGTCGCACTTGCATCGGCAAGTCTAGCAGCGTACTCCTGGTTATTTTCCATTGAGTTTGCTTTGGCATTGTTGGCGTGTCTTGTTTTTCACGAATACGGGCACATTAAGGCGATGAAGTACTTCGGCATGAAGACCAAAGGAATTTATCTCATCCCGTTTCTTGGTGGTTTAGCGCTGAGTGATGAAAAGATAAATACTCGATGGCAAGACGTGGTTATTTCTATAATGGGGCCGTTCTTTGGCTTGGTGCTTAGTATCATTTTCACCGTTCTTTACTGGATGACTGGAGAAATGATCTTCGCAGGGTTGGCAGTGTTTAATGCACTGTTAAACCTTTTCAACCTATTGCCGATTCTACCTTTAGATGGTGGTCACGTCTTAAAAAGTATTACCTTTTCAATGAACACTTGGGTCGGGCTTGTCGGTAGTATTCTTGCAGCATTGTTTGGAATCTATATCAGTTACACGTTTGGTTTAACGTTATTAGGGTTTCTATTAATGATGGGCATGTTGGAAGTGGTAATGGAATGGCGAACGCGACATCATAGCCACTTATTGCCGTTAACCCGTTATGGCCAACTGTTCTCGTTTGCATGGTACTTAGTATCCGTCGGTGGTTTTGTGGCGATCATTTGGTACTTTGCTGGGTTAGGAGATAGCTTACTCAGTTTGCCATTGCAAATTCTGGGCACCTAATTTTCGCTCTCGAGCTGACCAATCTCATCTGAAGCAGGGGCCATAAAGGCAAGAACTAAAAAGAAAGCTCCGGTAGGTTTTAGCCTAACGGAGCTTTCGTGTTTTTGGTGTTAGATTAATTATGTATTTTTACGTAATACAACCTAAAACATTAAATTACCCGCACTTTGGAGCTTTCACGGTAGAAGCTGGCAAGGTTTTAATGGTAGCCTGCAAATCTCTGATACGAGTGTTATGCGATGGGTGGGTTGAGAAGAACTCAGGTGGTTGCGCACCACCGGCTTTGCCCATATTTTGCCAAAGATCGACGCTCTGATTCGGGTCGAATCCCGCCTTTGCCATAAAGCCAAGGCCAACAATATCCGCTTCCGACTCTTGAGTTCTACCATAAGGAAGAATCACACCATACTGAACACCAACACCTAATGCCGCCATGGTCATTTGCTGGTATTGCTTGTATTCAGAGGCGCCAATTGCAACATTAGCAAGGGACAACCCTGCGTTGGTGAGTTGGCTTTGAGAGAGGCGTTCGTTACTGTGATCCGCTAGGACGTGAGCAACCTCGTGGCCAATAACGGTTGCGAGTTGGTCTTGGTTTTTAGCGACTTTCAACAGTCCTGTGTATACGCCAATTTTGCCACCGGGTAACGCAAAGGCGTTCACTTGGTCACTATCAAAGACAACCACTTCCCAATCTTTAAACCCAGCTTGTGGTGGAATGGTATCAGTGATTTGTTTTGCAACACATTGAACGTATGCATTGGTTTTCTTGTCTTTGCTGATCGGGATCTCTTTCTTCATTTGATCAAACGATTTTGCACCAAGTGAAGACATTTCTTGATCAGAAAACATTAAAATCTGATTGCGGCCAGTAGGGGAAGAACTGCACGCTGTTAAGCCAGCTATAGTGAAAAGCACTGATGCTTTAATCCATGTTCTCATAGTGGGGTCCATATAAATATTTTCTGTTTTGTACCAATAGTATAACGCTTAGTAAAGAAACTTTAAGCCATTATGTTGATCACGTTGAAGGATGTGTTTCGTCTTGAAGTGATGTTACGATCGGGACTATCCTAGAGGCACTTCAAATCGAGATTACCAGTGGTTGTAACTGGTTAGAATAAGAGCGAAAACATGAGTATTTGGAAAAAGCCAATGAGCTTGGAGGTTCTTAACGCTACGTCTAAGAACACCATGATGGAACATCTGCAAATCGTCTATACCGACTTCACTGACGACTCGCTTACCGCGACCATGCCTGTGTGCAGCTTTACTCATCAGCCATTAGGGATGCTTCATGGTGGTGCATCGGTTGTGTTAGCAGAAACGTTAGGCTCACTTGCCGCTAATTTCTGTGTGGGCGAAGGCAGTTACTGCGTTGGCTTAGACATTAATGCCAACCATGTGCGTGCGATGAGAAGCGGTTACGTTATTGGGACGGCTACACCAGTGCATTTAGGCGTATCTACACAAGTTTGGCAGATCAATATTACCGACGAACGAGAACGTTTGGTTTGCACCAGTCGTTTGACCATTGCAGTCAAACATCAAAAAGAAAAGACAGCGTAATTCAACGAAGGTAAGGCATGGTTATCGAATTTTCTCTGGGTAAGATCATCGCAACCCAACGTGAAATTGTCATCAAGTTAACCGGTTCGGGTATGGTTACGATGCAAGCCCAAACTGATGCAATTCAATTGCTTGGTCGTGGTGCGAATGTGGTGTTAGCACATGGCGCAGAAACAAAATGGTCGATCAAACTCGACGATGAAGATCAATTACGCCAAGTAGCGCAAGAAATTGGTATCGACATTCAATAATTTCACTCCCGAGGTTTGCACTTTTTGCAAAAAATGAGGAAACTTAGTTTATCGCAATGAAAACTAAAATTTCCTCTTTATGAGCAGTCCTCGTTTACGTGTTCAATTCGAAACACTGTTTGAAAAATTTTCTGGTAATGACACGGAAGTTCAACTCGAAGACATTACCGAAGCGCTCTTTTGTACTCGACGTAATGCCCGAATCGTTCTCAATAAATTAGAGGAAGAAGGGTGGATTGAGTGGCATCCTGCCGCTGGTCGAGGAAAACTCTCTAAACTTGTCTTTAAACGTAATCGCAGTGACGTGAGTGAAAACTTGGCTCGTCGTTATCTTGATGAAGGAAAAATTGGGCAAGCTTTAGAAGCGTTAGACAATGATGCCGCCAAACTGACTCAGGTAATCCAAGGCTACCTTGGTTTGCAGCACCGTCAGGGTGAGCAAGTCGTCCGTTTGCCTTACTATCGGCCATTAGCCATGTTGAATCCTCAGAAACCGATGCGTCGGTCTGAGCAACATATTGCCCGACAAGTATTCAGCGGTTTGACTAAGCTCGACGACAACGAACAACTGCAGCCGGATTTGGCGCACTATTGGGAAGCGCTATCCGATACCCATTGGCGTTTTTATTTGCGCCGAGGTGTTCGTTTCCATAATGGAGAGTTGCTCACGACGGACTGTGTTATTGAAAGCATTTCTGCATTGAGTGGCTTGAATCTGTTTTCTCATATAGAAAAAGTGATTTCACCAGAACCGTGGACGGTGGACATCCATCTTGTACGTCCTGATAAGTATTTGCCCCTCGCGTTGAGTGAGTCTCAGGCGAAAGTCCTGCTTCCCAAGACGCTTCGCTCAGAAGAGTTTGATCGAAAACCCGTCGGTACAGGGCCATTTCAAGTCAAAGTAAACGATGACAAACGACTAATATTAACAGCGTTTGACGGTTATTTTGGACTACGTCCGCTACTTGACCAAGTCGAAGTCTGGGTGATTGATGAAGCGTACTCTTCGATGGTTTACCCAAGCTTGTCAAAACCACAAATGGACAAACAAGCCTCCACCGACGAAGTCGAACTGGACCCAGGCTGTACCTTTTTACTACTCAATAAAAACAAAGGGGTAGCGAAAGATCCACGTTGGGCAGAGTTCCTAAGTCAGGTATTGAACAGCTATCAAATTTACTCTCTTGTGCCACAAGATAAGGTCATCGAACTCGGAGTGCTTCAAGCATTTGGATTGAAACCTGGTTGGATAGATCTTAAGCCGACAATGGGAGGTGATGCGCCTCAAAAAGAGAAAACGATTTGTGTTGCTTATCAGAAAAAACACCCAATGTTTCCGGTCATCGGGAAGGCCATTAAAACACTGTTAAAGCCGCATGGTATCGATGTAGATTTCATTCGCTATGATACTCAGCCGCCTTCCCCAGAAGAAGTGGATATTTGGATTAAAGCCATGGGCATTGCCACAAATCGCAATGACGCACTAGCAGGTTGGCTACTAGACTACAGTGATATCGATAAATTTAGCGCAGGGTACGACTTTACTGGATGGGCAACGCTGGTGGATCAGTGGCGAGCAGGGCAACACAATGATTTTCCTGCACGAGAGCTTGGTCGACAATTAGTGAAAAGTTGCCAAGTCATCCCGATGTTCCACTGCTGGCTTGGCGTAAATAAAGACCACAGTGGCGCATTACAAAACGCCAAATGCAACGCACTAGGCTGGTTCGACTTTAGCAATGTATGGGTAAAACCAGAAATAGAGAAAAATGGCGAAACCGAATAAAAAACAACCGACAAAAACCGTCGAAATATACTGCGCAAAATGCAAAGCTCAGCTGTTTAAATACCGTAAAGGAGGAAAGGGTGCTTTGGTCAAATGTTTTAAAGAACGTATTGTCGAAGACTTCACTAAAGTGCCTTGTGTTTGTCCGGGTTGCGAGCAAGAGTTTGCACGAGATACGTTGGTAAGAGGAACGCCCGCCTTCAAGATGATTGGCGGTAAGGTCACGATGAAATAAGAGTCAGTTATGAGCGAACAACACGATTACTGCATGGTACTGAGTACAGCGGGTACACAACAAAACCGAGATGAAATTATCAAAGGTCTACTAGAGGCTAAACTCGCTGCGTGCATTCAAACTATGCCAATAGAAAGTCATTATGTGTGGAAAGGGGAAATTTGCAGCGATAACGAATGGCTCATGGTGATTAAGACGCGGCGTGATTTGTATGCATTAGTGGAAGACAAAATAAAAGACCTGCACGAATATGAAGTTGCTCAAATCGTACAGGTCCCAATTGTCGAAGGGTTTAATCCGTATTTAGAATGGCTTCGCCAATCGACGTTGAGTTGTCAGTAATAACAAAGAAACTATCGCACCCATGGTGTCGCACAACATGTCTTTCTGGGCATCCCAAATATCGCCCTGTGATCCCAGAAAGGCAATGCCTTCATCTCCACCTGCAATCGCGGCGTACCACCATTCAATGATCTCGTAGCCAGCCGCTAACGACATGATTGCAAACAAAGCAAACCAAGAAGCGAAGCTTGCGCTGATTTTCTTTTTATTAATCAGATATTCAGCGATTGGGTATGCGTATAAGCCAATAGAAAAGTGCGCGACTCGGTCGAAGTTGTTGCGCTCAGATCCAATCAAATTGTTAAACCAGTCAAAGGGGACTTCTGCGAACGTGTATTTTGCGCCAATGGTATGTAAGCAAAGCCAAATGAACATCAATACGTAAGCGGTGTTACTGAATTGGTAACGAATAGACAGTGCCCAAATCGCGATGAGAATACCAATGGCTGGTACGATTTCGGCAAACCACACCGCTCGAGAGCTCGGCTCTAACGCTGAAAACAGAAATACGACGGCATAGAAAATGGTTAAACCCAATAAGGTAGAAGTATTCTTCATAGAGAAATTGATCCTTCAATTAAATACTGACGTTATGATCACACTTAATTGAACGCTGTGCAATTGTTTGTTTTGTCAAAATAATGATTACTGTTTTTGTTGATATATTGGCAAACTGCTCAACAATAAAACGTTTGCGCGGAAACATTTCATTAAAGTTTGATTTACAACATGCCCATCCATAGAATTCACGACTCAGTCTAATAAAAAAGAAGTAAAGTCATGAAACTGGAAACTGTCGATTATCTTGCTGACGATGCTGCTCAACAGTTCGTCACCTCACTACGTGAAACTGGGTTCGGTGTATTAAAAAACCACCCAATCCCACAAGAGCTGGTCGAGTCAATTTACAAAAACTGGTACGAGTTTTTCAGCTCAGCGCAAAAAAACGATTTCCAATTTAATGTTGAAACACAAGACGGTTATTTTCCACCTTCCGTTTCTGAAGTTGCGAAAGGCCACAGCGTAAAAGACATCAAAGAGTACTTCCATGTATACCCATGGGGTCAGATCCCTGTGCAGCTAGAAAAAGAAATCTTAGAGTATTACGAACGTGCGAACGCATTTGCTCAAGAATTACTTGGCTGGGTAGAAGAGTACGCACCGAAAGAGGTTCAAGAGAAGTTTTCTATTGCGCTGTCTGAAATGATCAACAATAGCGACAAAACATTGCTACGCGTTTTGCATTACCCACCAATGACGGGTGAAGAAGAACCGGGAGCAATTCGCGCTGCGGCTCATGAAGACATCAACTTACTCACGGTGCTGCCTGCGGCAAATGAGCCGGGCTTGCAAGTTAAGAGCAAAGAAGGTGATTGGTTAGATGTGCCTTGTGACTTTGGTAATATGATCATCAACATTGGTGACATGCTACAAGAAGCGTCAGGGGGTTACTTCCCATCAACGACACACCGAGTCATCAACCCAACGGGTGGTCGTCAAGAGAACTCCCGCATTTCTTTGCCGTTATTCCTCCATCCAAAGCCTGATACAGTGCTTTCGGAACGTTACACAGCACATAGTTACCTGATGGAACGACTACGAGAACTCGGCGTTATTTAAATCAATGAGATCTTCGTTCAAAAGGCCGATCGTTTCTTGCTGTCGGCCTTTTTGTGTTTATGGTACAAATTGACTAGCTTTAGAGAATATACCGTGAAAACAAAGAGGATACATGGACGAACAACATGACGTTTGCCAACGTGGTCATCATGATATGGAAAACCCATTGTTATGGCCGATCCTCGAAATCCTCAAAAAGAAACCTTCAGGCTGGAAAGTGCATACTCTAGCTCATGAATTGAGTGAGCATGGTTACATTGCCCAATTAGACTCATCTCCAGATAAAGATCTCTTCAAACGTAACTTCTTGTTGATGAATGCGCTCTATCAATTACAAGAAACGTTATATCCAGAAGGTTGGCTGCAAGTTGAAGCCATGGACATCGTGTTAATGTCCTCATTAGAAGCTACGCGCCATACTGTCGATACGACGAATCCGTTACGAGAATACTACCTCGACTGGAGTAATTATGAAGCCAACGAAGGAGAGGTACGCCGATTGCTGAATGACTTTTGGAATCGCTATCAACACTTCATTGGTGGCTCATCCAGTTCTTGTATTGATAGGGCCAAAGCGTTGAGTCTGTTTGAGTTAGGGCGTGACGCGACAAGAGTGGAGATCCGTAAGCAATGGCGAAAATTAGCGTTGCGTTGGCATCCAGATAGAGAAAACGGCAGCGCAGAACGCTTTCGTGTGCTGTGTGATGCGTGGAACGTATTAAGAAACGGATAGTTAACTAGAAAACAGTTGAACATAAAAAGGCAGCGGTGAAACGCTGCCTTATTTAATTCTTCTTTAGGTTCTTGAACGATAGAATCAGTTGGTTGGCTTAAACTGAGATTTACGCATGCGGTTTAACGCTGCCATTACGTCAAGCGTACGTGGCTTAGCTAGATCGCCTTGCTTAGGTAAGTTTGCGTGCCATTCGCCAACTAGCATGTCATCAATCTCTTTCGCAGGGTTGTTACACCAACCTGGAAGTTGCGCTAACTGGAACCACAGCCAGCCAATGGTGTTCACTTCATCCGCGGATTCTAGTTGCTCCAAAGCACTTAAATCAGCGAACTCTTTACCGAAGCGAAGTGAATCTTTGCCTTTTGCATTTACGCGGAATTTGCCATCCATCAAAATGTTCATTAACGCGACACGATTAAGTGCACGCGGACGGAACGTTTGCAGAGGCTCTTCAGATTCGTTATGACGCTGAGTAGGGTGCTGAGCTATCACTTGTTTGGCTTTTTCTGTCACGTTAACCGCTTGGTAATCGTGCATTTGAATGACGGTGTCTGCAACGTCTAAGTAATCACCAGATCCCCCCATAACAATAATGGTTGATATCTGCAGCTCATTACGTAATTGGCCAATACGATCCACAAGGGGAGTAATTGGCTCATCACCTTTTGCAACCAATGCCTGCATACGCTCATCACGGATCATAAAGTTAGTCGCTGACGTATCCTCATCAATAAGCAGTGAGCTTGCACCGGCTTCAATTGACTCTTGCAACCAAGCGGCTTGAGAGGTTGAGCCAGATGCATCTTGAGTAGAAAAGTCGGCGGTATCTTTGCTCATTGGTAAGTGGTTGATGTAGTTCGACAAATTCAAGTGATGAACACAACGGCCGTCTTCTGCACGAATCTTCATCGCGTTTGCATCGGTAACAATGTACTCACGGCCATCACCTGGAATGTGGTCGTAAATAGAACGCTCAATTGCATTCAATAACGTTGATTTACCATGGAAGCCACCACCAACGATCAATGTAATGCCTTTTGGAATACCTAGGCCTGTTACGTAGCCTTTGTTAGGGGCGTGGAGTGTAACTTGAAGGTCTTCAGGGGCTTTGAATTCGACCGCTTCTTTCATTGGTAGATCGCAGTTACCTGCTATACGAGGAAGAATGCTTCCATTAGCAACGAAAGCTACGAGATTGTTCACTTCCAACTGTTCACGCAGCGCCGCTTGATCTTCCACCACTTGGCAGTGCTCTAACAAGGCTTCTTTGTCTAGCTCACGTTCCAGCGTTGCACGGCGGATGAATTTTGGTAGATGGAAAGTCAGAATGTTATTGGCTTTTTTACCAAGCACTTGACGTCCTTCCGCAGGAAGATTCACGCGGAAACGTAATTCAATACCTTCTTCAGTAAAAAGGACTGCCGTGTTGTCTAGCACGGTCTGGCCGCTTAGCGAGATAGTTACCGTATTCTCTTGTTTCGCAAATTGCTCAAAGCTGCGTGCAATGAAATCACGCGCTGCGCGTTGGAAAGCTGGAGATTCATCTTTTAGCCATTCAAGGCCAGTGAGTGACCAAGCACGAGTTGCACGCAAGCGAGAAGCAGAAGCGTATGGGTCGCCTTGTACATGATCAATGTACAGATTGAAATCATCGAAGTCGTATTGACCCTTGATTTGCTGGTAAGCGCGGTAGTTCTGCTTTTCGATTTTTTTTAGCGTGGCAGTCAACTGATCCATGAAGATATTGGCCTTTTTATTGGAAGCGGGCGGCGATTATAGAAACCACCGCAAGCAGAGTAAAGCAAATGCTTAGGAAGAATAGGTGTATTGACCACCCAAGAGGTTTTGATTAAACAAACTTTGCTCAAATTCGTTACAAGGCATAGGCTTGCCATAAAGAAACCCTTGCCCAATGTCGCAGCCCTCGCCAATTAAAAATTGTTCTTGCTGGGCGGACTCAATGCCTTCTATGACGACTTGTAACTCCAACTTTTTAGCGATGTGTATGATAGAACAAATAATGGCACGGTCATCATCGGACTTATCCATTTGCTGAACAAAGCTTTTATCGATTTTAATCGCATCAAACGGGTATTTCTTTAGGTAACTGAACGACGCGTATCCTGTTCCAAAATCATCAAGTGACAGTGTCACGCCTAAGTTGTGGAGTTTATTCAATGTATTACGAGCAACAACCTCATCAGCAATGAGAGCGCTTTCGGTGACTTCAAGTTCTAGAAAGTGAGCGGGCAGATGGAAGGTTTCAAGAAGGTGTTCAATTTGTTCCGCAAAGTTGACGTTCTGCAATTGGATGGGTGATACGTTAACGGCAATCTTAAAGTTATCCACTAACTCAGACCATTGCTTAGCTTTATCGATGGCGGTGCGTAGTACAAACGAACCGACTTCAAATATCAAACCATTTTGTTCTGCCATATGAATGAGAGCCTCATTCGAAACATCGCCTAATACTGGATGACGCCATCGCAGTAGGGCTTCTGCACCGATCCACTTGTGAGTATGGGGCAGTACTTTGGGTTGAAAATAAAGCATTAAGTCGTCGTTTCTAACTGCTTGGAGTAGGTAGCTTTCTAGTTGGTTATGGTTATTGAGTTCTTGTGTATGGCTTTCGCAGAAGTAACTGTAGGGTTCACCTGACTCTTTACAGAGCAGCATCGCGTAGCAAGCGTTTTGTAGCAGTTGTTTGGAATGGCTGTTTCTGTGCGCTTGAACAACCCCAATGTAAGAGTGTAAATGGACCTCGGTATCTTCGATGTAGAAATTACCAACACTTACATGTGTGATATCTTCTAGCAGTTTCTGGACTTTGTTTTCGACACCTTCTCCCGATACGACAATCACAAGGTCATTGGAGCTTGGTCGACCCGTGACAAAATAACTGGTTTCGTTATGGCCCAAGCGAAAGCGAAATTCTTTGAGTACCTCATCAAAACCTTCAAAGCCAAATTTTGTCTGTATGCTTCGTGCGTTGCTGAATCCTACGTTAATCACGGCAAGCGCTTCGTGTTCATGATTCAATGTTTCTAACGTGCTATCGAGGACTTTCTCTAATGCGGAACGGTTTAAAAAGCCTGTACCTTGGTCGTGTGTTTTTTGGTAACTCACTTGCTTTTCTGCGGCTTTACGGCGGTCGATTTCTTTGGTTAAGGAATAGCTGAGTTGTGCTAGGTCAGTGGTCCGAGTTTCGACTCGGTTTTTAAGTTCACTGTTTAGTCTCATCAGCTTGTGTTGTTGAAAAACGACCGCAAGCTGCGCTTCGATGGACTCTTTGAAAGTATTTAAAAGCTGCCGATAAGTTGCGTTGTATTGATTTTCTTTGGAGTCGAGCATGCAGATCGTTCCAAACGTTTCCCCATTTGGCCAGTAAAGGGGCAAGCCACAGTAAGAAATCATACCAAGCTTAATATCAGGATTATTTTTCCATTCGTCATCGAGCAAAGCGTTGGGTACCATGAGCTCCCTTTTGTGTTCAATGACATGTTCGCAATAGAGGCCGTGTCCAAGTCCTTCTTTATCACCGACTTTGTAAGGGTTATTTTGTGTCTCGCTGGTGGTGTTGACTTCGATATGGTTAGGGTGGATGCGCATGATGAGCGTGGTCGGAACATTAGCAATTTGTGCGAGAAGGTTGACGATGTTTTGCCAACTTTTCTGCATGGACTCCGGGATCTTATAATCTAAAGTTTGCAATGTTCCCATAAGGTATCCTTCCCGAACGTTCACTTCCTGTGAATGGAGGTTTGTTTTTATTCTTGTGTTGAGGCTGCTATTTAACCACTCGTTAAGATTAAGTATAGGGGGGGGAGATTTCGAAACAAAAAAAAGTCCTGAAAACATATCAGGACTTTGAATTACTTACCGTTATCTCATCTATGAGACAGGCTGTTGGCTACGGCTTGAGTGCTTTTAATGTTTTTAAAGAGATGTCTTGTGAGTAATCCACGCCTTCAAAGTTAAACCCGTTCAGCTTCATGAACTCATCTTTGAAGCCTTCATAATCGCCAAGCTCTTTAAAATTGTCTGCGTTCATTTGTTCAAGGATGGCAGAGACCTCTTGTTGAACTTGTGGATCTAACTCAAGATCATCAATACGGATCAAGCGTTCACCATCGACGGGTACTTTTTCTTGGTCATACAGCTTAGTTGTGAATAAACGTTGCATTTGCTCAATACATCGTTCGTGTGTGCCTTTCTCTTTCATCACGCGATAAAGCGCTAGTAGATAAGGGCTCAACGCCGGTATGAATACACTCGCTTTGGTGACTAAAGCTTTACACACCGTCGCGTAAGCGCTACCGCCGAAGTTAGCCATTTTCAAATTCAACGAATGGCTGGTTTGGTGTAAGTCTACCTTTGCTCGGCCCAACGTACCGTCAAGGTAGATAGGGTGAGTTACTTCTGGGCCCATGTAAGAGAAAGCAATGGTTTTACAGCCGTCAGCAACCGATTCTGAGTTGATTAAAGCATCAATCCAACTTTCCCAGTCATCACCGCCCATGACTTTGATGGTCGCTGCCGCTTCTTCTTCGGTTGCTGGTTCAAGCGACGATTCAACCCATTGATCGTTCTCTAGCATAATTGAAGCGCCAGTGACTGACTCGCCGATAGGTTTGATGACACTGCGCCAAAACTCTTCTGAATTCGGCATAGGGCGAACACCCGTAGCCAAGCTGTAAATAACTAAGTCAACTTCACCTTCAAAGTAGGTTTCAATCGCTTCAATCACTTGATTACGGACTGTATCCGAAAAGGCATCACCAACGATGTTGATGGCTGTACGGCCATGATGTATTGCTTCTTCTTTAAAAAAGATATTGTTGTACCAACCTGCGCTACCAACCCCTTTGTCTGACGGGCCGCGTTCAAAAGATACGCCAATCGTGTCAGCTTCTGCGCCACCAAAGGTTAGGGCGATACGAGCGGCCAATCCAAAGCCGGAGGAAGCACCAATGATCAAAACCCGCTTTGGGCCTTTTTTGATTTGTGGCGCTTGTTTTACGAAATCAATTTGCTCTTTGATGGAAGCACGGCAACCATATGGATGCGACGAACGAGCTACAACACCTTGAATTAACGGTTCTATTTGCATTTTTATTATGTGACCTTGGTGAATAAGATTCAGATAAGAGTAACGTAAAGTTAGGTAAAACTTATTGAGCTAGACCAGTAAAATTAGAGATGTTTAACCAATTCTTCCGCGACAAAGTCGGCAATAAAAGGCTGAGCCTCTGGTTTAGGGTGTAGGCCGTCGGACATCATCCATTCTGGTTTGATGATTACGTGCTCTAGGAAGAAAGGCATCAACTCAACTTGTTGATGTTCTGCGAGCTTAGGGTAGATATCGTAGAACATGTCACTGTAGCGTTTACCATAATTAGGCGGTACACGGATTTGCATCATGATCACATTCGCACCAGAATCTTTGATCATGGTAATCATTTTCGATAGGTTCGACGTAATAAGCTTAGGTGGGAAGCCTCGAAGTCCGTCATTAGCGCCTAGCTCGATGAGTACAACGTCAGGAGAGTGTTGCTTCAATAACTGGGGTAAGCGGGCCAAGCCGTTTCCCGTGGTGTCACCAGAGATACTGCCGTTAACAACTTTTACATCTTGGCCATGTTCTAATAACGCGTCTGGGAGTAAGCTAGGCCAACTCTCCTCGATCGGCATTTGATAGCCAGCGCTCAGACTGTCGCCCAATACAAGAAGCTTTTCGCTCGCCATAGCGGTCGCGGAAAGACTAAGAAAGAGAACTAAGGAAAGTATACGAATCATGCAAACACCTGTACTTAAAGCACCTATTGTTCAAGCGAATTTGGTTTCTAAACAAGTTTCTACTAATCAAGAACAATTAACAATCCTTAAAAATGTAAACGTCGACATTAGAAAGGGAGAAAAAATCGCCATCGTGGGTACGTCGGGAGCGGGTAAATCGACGCTGATGACACTGCTTGCTGGCCTAGATACTCCAACATCGGGTGAAATTACATTATTAGGGCATGAGCTTTCCAAATTGGACGATGAAGCTCGCGCTAAAATCCGAGCAGATTCGTTGGGGTTCGTATTTCAAAGCTTTCTTCTTATCCCAAGTCTCAGCGCGTTGCGTAATGTCACTCTTCCTTGTCTCCTACGTGGTGAGGCTGAGAATGATGCAAGAGCGACTGAATTGTTAACCGCTGTTGGTTTGGAAAAGCGACTTGACCACTTACCGAGCCAACTATCAGGGGGTGAGCAACAACGCGTCGCACTTGCAAGAGCGTTTATGACCCAGCCGGAGTTGTTATTTGCTGACGAACCAACTGGTAACCTAGACCATCAAACCGCAGAGAAAGTCATCGAGCTGTTATTCGACCTCAACGAGCAACATGGAACGACCTTGATTCTTGTCACCCACGACAGTCATTTAGCAAGCCGTTGTGACCGTGTTTATCGAATGGAAGCGGGTGAAATGATAGAGGAGGTGGCATGTCCGTAATTTCTTCAAGCGAACAAGGTTCCGACCAAGGGCACGTTAACCCTAAACAATCACCAAATAAGAGTCTTATCCGCTGGAGTTTAGGTGAAATACGTCAAGGTAACTTATGGCCCATCAGTGTGGCATTGGTATTGGTGATCGCGAGCATTTTCGCATTATCGGCACTGGCGGAGCGAATGGAGCAGGTGATCATTAAACAAGGTAAGGATGCGTTAACTGCTGACGCTGTTTTTGTCTCTGCCAATCCGATCCCAGAACCGCTTCTAGCGAGCACACAAGCGCTAGAACGTTCAACTATGACGCGGTTTGCGACCATGGCTTTTAGTGAGAATGGGATGCAGTTGATTACCGTAAGGGCGGTTGATGAAAACTACCCACTTATGGGTGACCTAGTACTGGATAGTAATGAGTCAGGTCATGTAACGCAGAACCAACTGTGGCTTGATGAACGTATTATGGCCCAGCTAGAAGTGAGTAAAGGTGACATTGTCACGATAGGCGATGCTGATTTTACGGTTTCAGGCGCTGTATTAATGGAACCGGGGCTGAGTTTTAATCCTTTCCAACAAATGCCTTCCGCCTACATAAGTTCGTCAGACGTGGTCAAAACGGGCGCAATACAAGTTGGTAGTCGAGTACAATACCGATTGTTTCTGAAAGGTGACGACGCGACTCTTACTAAATTGCAAGACAGCACCCAGCTTTCACCCAGTGACCGTTGGCGAACACAAGACACCGCAAGTCGCAGTAATGAAGTATTCGACCGCACGACTCAATACTTATCTCTTACCGTTGCTATTGTCATCATAATGGCGGCAACTACATTAGTATTAACGTGTCAAAGTTACGTGAACAGCCGTACGCAAACTATTGCGATGTTAAAGAGCTTAGGGGCAAGTCGTCGCTGGATCGAAAAATGGCTTTTAATACAGGTTACGATTCTGTTGGTGAGTGCAAGTGTCGTCGGCATCTTGCTTGGCAGTGGGTTAGAGTACCTATTGCGAATCCCACTGAAAGACTTGCTGCCAAATCCATTACCTAGTTACGGCGTCACACCAATACTTGTGTCTGTCGCCTCTGCCATATTGATCACGGTGCCTGCACTTGGGATTCCACTACTTGGCCTTATCAAAACTCCCGCCTTAGAAGTGCTCCAGCAAGGGACTGCAAAACGTTCATGGAAGCGTATGTTGTTAGTTTTGGTCCCAGTGGTTCCTCTATTGGTTATTTATGCCAATAACACGTTGGTGTGGATAGTCTTAGCTGGTATTGCGAAATTATTTATTGTGTTGGCGGCGGTGAGCGTTGGACTCACCAAATTATTTGCACGTCTATCAACACGCCCTGCAATGAAACTGGCTTTAAGTCGTATCAACAGAACGCCTCTTACGAGTGGACTTCAGTTTGGTGCATTATCTTTATCTCTAATGTTGCTTTCTATTATCTGGTTGGTGCGTAGCGATATTCTGGCTGACTGGGCGAGGACTCTTCCAGCTGATGCCCCGAATGTATTTGCTTTAAATATTGCGGACTATGAGTTAGATAGCTATCTGGAAACGTTAGATAAAAACCAAGTGACACGGTCACAAGCGTTCCCAATTATTCGTGGTAGATTGACCGAAATTAATGGCGAGAACGTTAAGGAAATCGAGTATCAAGGCGAAGGGTCTGATGCGATTCGTCGTGAACTCAACCTGACATGGGGCGATGTGTTACCTGAATACAACGAAGTGCTTTCTGGTGAGTGGACGAATAAGGACAGCGTCTCAGTCGAAGCTAAAGTTGCAGAGGACTTAGGGATAGGGCTGGGTGATACACTTCGCTTTGTGATTAACAGCCAGAATTTCGATGCAACGGTTGATAGTATCCGACATGTAGAATGGCGAGATATGAAGCCCAATTTCTACTTCATTTTTTCTTCGGATGTCATGGCTAGCTTACCTGGCTCCTATTTGATCAGTTATCGTATTAGTGAAGATGATGATTCGTTACTAACTTCAATGTCTCGCGCTCATCCAACGGTTTCGGTTCTTGATATTCGTACGATGGGAGACAAGATACAAGAACTCGTACAACAAATCGTCTCTGCTATTACTATTCTTGCTCTATTGGGTGTTGTTGCTGGTTTATTACTGATCTTTACGCTGTTAAGGCTGAGCCTCTCTCAACGACAGCAAGAAATTCGCTTGTATCGTACCTTAGGAACAAGTAAAAAACGGATCAACACCACGTTGTGGGCGGAGTATGGGATCATGGCCGTTGTTGCGAGTGGTGTAGCCGTCATAGCTGCAGAGCTTTGTGTCGCTGCTGTGATGAAATATGGCTTTGATCTGAACCCACAGATCCACCCAGAATTGTGGATAGCTTTGCCTCTGGGTACGTTTGCTGTTCTAGCCTTAGTGGTGATGAGTTTATTGAAAAGATTGTTAACCCCTGTAAACACTTAATGCAACGTGAGTTAGTCACAGCGGAAGCGCTCTATGACAGTTTTATTTTAGTTATCCACAAAAACAGTGGATAACTTTTTGGATAACTGAAGTGGTCGAAAAGTAGGGTGTTTCCGCAGGCTTTACACCATGGGTGTTGGAGCAAAATTATTATGCACATGCCCCTAAAAATTCGCTTTCTCAACAACCTCGTCAAGCATTTTTTTTCGAAATTTTTTGCTCTTAAAAGTAACTTTTGACGTATACCGTTAACAAATGCAAACCCATGAACTTTTTGTGATTTTAATCATGCTCAAAGGCGAGTAGAATCAACATTAAGTAAAGATTTCTCCTTATAAAAATTTCAGTGAAGCAATGAAGTCTGAGTTTCCAAATCGTAAAGATAAACATATCGCAGTAATCGGTGGTGGCGTTGCAGGGGCAACCGCTGCTATCCATTTTGCAGAGCTAGGTTTTCAGGTATCAGTGATCGAGAAGGGTGTTTCGCTCGTTAATGGCCCACCCATCTGTCATTTACATGCTGGTGGTAACCTATATCGGGAAATTTCTGAGCAACAGTGCCTAGATCTTTTAACGCAGTCTATTGATACAATTCGTTTGTATCCTCACTCATTGAATATTCGACCAACCGTCATTGCAGTACCTCACTCCGATGGTGGAGACCCTACTACGCTCATCCCTCGTTTAGAGACCATCAAAAGCGCCTATCAGTCTCTTGTTAAGCAAGACCCCCGAAATCAAGTTTTGGGAGATCCAGAAGCGTATTACAAGCTCTATTCAAAAGAAGCGTTATTAGCTTTAGCTGACGGTATTCAACCAGAGAACCCTAAAACGATCGATGAGTGGTGTATTCCATTTGCACAACATGCTGATCTAGACACGTTGAAGTACCCAGTGGTCGCAGTACAAGAGTATGGTTGGAGTGTTTTCCGATTAGCTGCTGTTGCCAACATGACGCTGGCACAGCTTCCGAATGTTCAGGTATATACTCAAGCTGAGCTGAAAGATGCGGCATGGAATGGTGATACATGGTCGTTATGCTTCCAACAAGACGGAATAGATAAGCAATTGTATTGCGACTATCTCATCAATGCTTGCGGCTTCGAAACCGGTGAAGTTGATGATTCCATCGGCGTAAAACGAGATCGACTTGTTGAATTTAAAGCGGCTTATGTGACTCGTTGGGAAGCGTGTCATCAGCAGTGGCCAGAAGTTATCTTCCATGGCCCTCGGGGAACAGACAAAGGTATGGCGCAACTGACGCCTTACGGTAACGGCTACTTTCAATTGCATGGTATGACGAAAGGCATCACATTGTTTGATGATGGTTTGGTCGAGAGTAGTGCTGAGTCTGCGCAACCGGTGTTACCAACACGCTTACTTTCTAAGATACGCAACGGTTGGCGGCAAGAGGTTCTTGAAGAGCGCACTGACAATGCGATTCAGCATATGGCGCAATTTATTCCAGATTACAATACCGCGATAAAAGGTGGTAAAGCTTTATTTGGTGCTCAGCAGATACCGGGCACTGATCCTGTGCTTCGTGCTGCTGATGTTACGTTTGAAGATAACCATTATGCACGTGTTGAGGTGGTTAAAGCTTCATCGACCTTACTAGCAGCGCAAAAAATGGCGCAATACTGGTTTGATATCGAGCCAAGTAGCCATGTTGAGAGTCAACATCCTGATGCGGTCAAGTGGACCGCAGAAGAAGTCGAACAGTTTGCTATCAAGCTCACTCAACAACGTGGTTACCCACAAGCATTAGCTGAGCGCTACGGCATGTAAATTTGACTTTACTGCAAATATCCTCATGGATAATGTTTAACGAAGTTAGGGCTCAGTACCCGAAAAACTGAGCCCACTGACACCAAACATCCTGCAAGCCTTTTCTATCTCCCTTAACAAAACTCACTGCTTGACCTGGCTTTGCTTGTGCTAAGCGAGGTAAATCAATTCTCGCAACGCAGCCAAATTTTGGATACCCCCCAATTGTTTGGTGATCATTCAGCAACACGATGGGATTACCATCATTTGGGATTTGAATTGAGCCTAGTGCAATGCCCTCAGATAAAATACCGTCATATGGCGGCATGATCGTTTTGCCTTCCAATCTATAGCCCATACGGTTTGAATTCGTTGAAATCGAAAAACGACTGGAATAGAAATCGTTGACAGATTGTTGGGAGAAATCTTCGTGTTGATAGCCTTCGATCACTCTTAGCTTAATCGGTAGGTTGTAATCAGGTTTGAATCGGAACGTCATCTGCTTAGGTTTAGTATTCGGCAGTGAATGAGGGTGACATTCAACGATATCACCAACTTGAAGCGCTTCACCGTTTCCTTGCAAACCTCCGAGCCCCTCACGAACGACCGTTGAACTGCTACCAAGATGCGTACTGACGCTAAAACCACCTTTGACTGCTAGATAAGCGCGCAGTCCATTTTTTGCCATACCAAATCGAAGTGTTTGACCTTTTTTTAATGTGAAATCAGACCAATTGGCGATAGGTGAACCTTCAACAGAAGCATTTAAATCCCCACCACAAATTGCTAGGTGACAATCCGATAATGCTATAAAGCTCGCGTTACCGAGAGTAACTTCGATGACTGAGCAATTGACAGGGTTATTGAGTAGATGATTAGACCAACTGTATGCGTAATCATCCACCGGCCCACCTTGAGTGATTCCGATATGAGCTAAGCCAAAGCGTCCAAAATCTTGAATCAGAGAGAGCGCCCCTGGTTTTTCTACATATAATCCTATTCGACTCATAGAATACCTCCTAAGTTGAGGAATTCTTGTTTTGATATTGCACCAAATGTGACCTTGTCTCCTACTTCGAAAGGGATAAAGGGAGGGGTATCCACAAAGAGGGAAATAGGGGTTCTGCCGATGACGTTCCAACCTCCAGGGCTATCAGAAGGATACACCGCTGTTTTAGAGTCAGCGATTGCGACACTTCCAGCAGGAACGTGCGTTCTTGGGGTTTGATGCCTTGGTATTTGAATGCGTTCTGCTACGTCAGAAAGGAATGCAAAGCCAGGGGCAAACCCAATTGCAGAGACAGTATAAACCACTTGCGTGTGCTGTTCGATAAGCTCTGTCAGCGTTAACCCTTTGAGTTCAAACCGCTTAAGATCAAGAGCGGTTTCTTCCGAATAGTAGACTGGGATAGAAATGTAATTTGGCTGTTTGTTGTCCATGGACTGAACGTCGAAACGAGAGATGAGATGTTGAAGCTCATTTAAAATCGACGCTTCTTGAATTCGAAAGGGCAAATAATCTATCAAGATGGTGCGGTAAGATGGGACCACGTTCATGACGATCATATTTAACTTGTCAACAATCTGATGTGCGAGTTCGCCAATGTGCTCAACGGTAATAGGTTCTTCGAAGCGAATAAGAATACTGCACTCTGATATCGGTGAGATAGAAAACTGCCCTTGATTCATTAATTTCCTCCAGTGTAGAGACTCTGACGTATTTTTTGTATCAACGTGATCGATTCTTCATTGTCTCCATGTACGCAAATGGTATCGGCCTCTAAGAGAATGTATTGGCCTGAAGCCGTTTTTACTCTGCCTGATTCTGCCAGCATTTTAACTTGCTCAAGAATGGCGTGTTCTGTGTTTAATACCGCGTTAGGGTGGGTTCTAGGAGTGAGTAAACCGTCGTCTTGATAACGTCGATCTGCAAACGCTTCAAAGAGCAAAGGAACATCGAAATCATCAGCAATCTCAAGGTATTTTTCATTCTCTTGTGAAGCAAGGATCATTAAAGGGACTTTGAACAATGCGGCCGCTTTGACTAAGGCCAAGAAAACACCGTCATTTGCCATCATATCGTTGTATAACGCACCATGAGGTTTGATGTAACCAATGTCGGTGTATTGCGCTTTGCACAGTGCCTGCAGCGCGCCAACTTGATAAATCACCATGTTGGTAATGTCATCGTTGTTCATAGCCAAACTACGACGGCCAAAGCCCTGAATGTCGGGATAGCCAGGGTGAGCTCCAATTTCTACGTCGTGCTGGTTGGCTAGGGTAATCGTATCATGCATGACATTTGGGTCGGAGGCGTGGAATCCGCACGCGATGTTAGCCATATCAATATGTGGCATAACCGTTTCATCGGCGCCCATTTTCCACGATCCAAAGCTTTCGCCCATGTCGCAGTTAAGTGTCAGTTGCTGTTTATTCAATGTCATACGTTTCTATAAATCCGAACTATGCATGTAAAATGCAGGAAAATACGTTTAAGTTCAGTGACTAACTTCATTTTTCAGGTAGAAGACTAGCAGATGATAATCGATAAAGATCGTTTAGTAATTTGAAATGATCCGAAGTTTCAAGAAAATCATGTTTTATCAGTCTAATATCTGAGAATTACAGGTTCATTTCATCGATTGTCGTGTTAGTCTTGACTCTTCTTTTTGTGTGATAGCTTGCATAGCAACCATTGTGTCTTTTGGGTTGTCTTTTGCGACAGGAATATATATGTCAATACGAGCAAAGCTAATATGGCCGATACTCGCTTTCATCACGGTCATCTTTGTTACATCTCAGAGTTACACGTCATACATCACGTACCAGTCCGCCAAACATGAGCTCGTTGAGCAGACGAAAGTTCTTATTAATGATGTCTCTCATTCCATTAAAGATGCGCTCGCCACAAAGAACAAGCAAAAAGCACAAACCATTTTGGCTGATTTTTTGATGGAGCCAAACGTATCACTCGTCAAGTTGTATGACAAAAACAATCAGCCGTTTGCCGTTTTTGCGCTTGATGGCTTTTCTGCACCGAGCCCCTCAGTTAAAGAGCGCAGCCGCTTGCATTCCTTAGGGTATGCGTTATCGGCTCATTTCCTTTATGTATTAGAGCCAATTATTCATGAAGGGCAAGTTATCGGTAGTATTCGTGTAACGTTATCTCAATTGCCGATGATGCAAGTAAGAGACGCGCTGTTACAAGATGGCTTATTGTTCTTGGTTATTCTCTTCGCTGGTGGTGTGACTTTTTACTTTGGTGTCGAACGACGAGTTCTTCGTCCACTGATTGAAGTGAACAGAGCATTACAGGATTTTGCTAACGGTCACCATTTGAGCGGACGTATTAATCATCGAGCAAAAGATGAAGTGGGGGATCTCGTTGCTTCATTTAACCTCATGGTCGATAAGCTACAAAAACGTGAGAAACAGCGTAAACACACATTAGATATACTTGAGCGCCGTAAGTCGTTTTCAGAAGAAGTGATTGACTCGATTCAATACGCGCTCATTGTGACGGATAACTTAGGAAGGGTCATTCATTGCAACAAGATGACTCACCATATATTTAAAGAAACGTTCCATAATTTGGAAACGGCGAACATCTGCGACTTGATTAAAACCAAAACCCCCAACGAACTTAGTCAGATTCTGAGCCGCGGGTTAGAGTGTGATGATATACATCTACAAAGTGATTTGAACGAGCAACAATTGAGCCTTACGAGTCGACGCCTATCTAAACACGGATATTTGTTGTTTGCGATTCAAGATATAACCGCCATCGAAGAGGCGATGAATCGTCAAAAAGTTGCAGGACGTGTGTTTGAGAGCAGTCAGGATGGTTTGGTGGTTCTTAATCACTTAGGCATTATTACGATGGTAAACCCCGCCGTTACGAAACTGACCGGCCTTGAGATGGAACAGTTGATTGGAAAGCCGTTTATCAAATCGATTCGTTGGCGCAAGTTACAAGCGATGATGCCAAGCATTTTAGAGTCGATCGAAAATTACGGCATGTGGCAGGGGGAAGTCATTGAGAAAAACCACAACGGGCAACTCATTCCTCTGTTTGCAAAAGTAAATCGCATTGTGAAAAGTGAAGATAATAATGCGTATGATATGGTGATCATCTTGACTGATCTTTCGAGCGCAAAGGAAATGGAAAGGCTTGAATACCTTGCTCATCATGACGCACTTACCGGCCTTGCTAATCGTTCCAAATTTCATTTGGAGCTGGAAGAATTGGTACAAAGATCAGGCTACTTACGAGATGAATTTGCGGTACTTTATCTCGACTTGGACGGTTTTAAAGCCATCAACGATACTTACGGGCATGATGCCGGGGATGAAGTGCTTAAGCAAGTTGCTGAGCGTATGACGTCCACCACGCGACACAGCGATCTCATTGCGCGATTGTCTGGTGATGAATTTGTGATGTTAGTGAATCCTGCAAATCAAAAAGCAGTGACACGCATCGCTGAGCACTTACTCGAGAGTATTTGTGCGCCGATTGAATACAGAGGCTCCTTACTGAAAGTCGGTGTCAGTATCGGTGTTAAGTTGGTCGGTGTGAATGAACGTGATGCCACAAGAATATTGAAAAGCGCCGATACGGCCATGTACCAAGCAAAGAAAGCGGGTAAAGGCCAAGCGATTTTAATGGGTTGCGAATCCCCAGAGACTGTTTAAAAACGGGCTAGAAACCTTTAAACTAGCCCGATTCGCGTCAGAAGGAATGATAAAATGAAAGTACTTGTTACGGGTGGTATGGGCTACATTGGCAGCCACACTTGTATTCAAATGATCGAAGCTGGTATGACGCCAGTTATTCTCGATAACCTTTACAACAGCAAACCGACAGTACTAGAACGTATAAAGAAAGTTTGCGGTGTGACTCCTGTATTTATTGAAGCGGATATTCGCGACAAAGCCTCATTAGTCGATGCGATGAAGACGCATAACATTGAAGCAGTGATTCACTTTGCCGGTCTCAAAGCGGTGGGTGAATCTGTAGAGAAACCATTAGAATACTACGACAACAATGTTAACGGTACGCTCGTATTGGTCGATGCCATGCGTGACGCTGGTGTGAAATCTATCGTGTTTAGTTCATCTGCAACGGTATATGGCGATCCTGCAACAGTGCCAATTACAGAAGATTTCCCAACAAGTGCAACTAACCCTTATGGTCGCAGTAAGCTGATGGTCGAGGAATGTCTAACTGACTTCCAAAAAGCGAACCCTGACTGGAGTATCACGTTGCTGCGTTACTTCAACCCAGTAGGTTCGCACCCAACAGGTGAGCTTGGTGAAGACCCACAAGGCATTCCAAATAACTTGATGCCTTTCGTCTCTCAAGTTGCTGTAGGTCGTCGTGAATTTTTGTCGGTATTTGGTAGCGATTACCCAACAAAAGATGGTACGGGTGTTCGTGACTACATCCATGTTATGGACTTGTCTGACGGTCACGTTGCGGCATTAGACAAAGTAGGTAACAAAGCAGGCCTTCATATCTACAACCTAGGTACAGGTAATGGTTATAGCGTACTGGAAATGGTGAAAGCGTTTGAAGCTGCTTCTGGTAAACCGGTTCCATTTAAGCTGGTAGATCGTCGTCCTGGTGATATTGCTGAGTGTTGGGCTGACCCTTCAAAAGCAGCGAATGAGCTGGGTTGGAAGGCAGGGCGAACACTTGAAGAAATGACAGGTGATACGTGGCGTTGGCAGTCAAATAACCCACAAGGTTACCCAGACGCCTAAAAGTGACCATTTTACAAAATAGTAACAAAAAGGTGCGTTATCGCACCTTTTTTGATCTAAATCGGAAAAAATCGTAAATTTGTGGTTAAAAGGTAGCACGTAATTATAGAAGTGCTAAACTATGCCCGACTCTTAATTTAGGTCGTAAATTTTCTTTAAACTATTCGGGGTAGTTCATGGAACTTGGTTTAATCATCGCATTCATCGTTGCTGCAGCAGTTATGGTGAAGAAAGAGATGGCAAAACAATAATCTTTCATTTTTCATTCTTTTCTTAACATTTTAGAAATGAAAGTACTGGTAAAAAGTCAGCATAATGCTGGCTTTTTTGTTTTTGTAGTGCGGAAGAAATGTTTTACTTAGAAAAGTCTGTAAAGCATCAAAAATGCGTTAAACCTACAGCTTTTAAGAGTTTACATAGAATAAAAAAGCGCCTGACACTGTCAGGCGCTTTTCATTATATCGCTAAAAAGTAAATTAGAATTGGTAGTCTACAGATACACCCCAGTTACGGCCAGGTTGGCTGTAAAAATCGGTGTTGTCGGTGTTATCAAGCCCGCGAACGTCTTGGTATGTCCAATATTTCTTGTCGAACGCATTGAACAAACCAGCCGATACTGTCAGGTCTTTCACTGGCATGTAGTAAGCGGTAATGTCCATTACACCGTAACCTGATGAATCGATTTGGTCTTCATCAGACCAGTCGTCTTTCTTCGCCGCAAGTTTTAGTGAGGCTAGTGCACCAAAGTTGTGCTCAACATTGTCGTAGCCTAAGCCAATGACTGATGAAAGCGGTGCTACAGAATCAAGAGGTTTACCTGTCGACTTGTCTTCGCTGTCTAGGTAAGTCACAGACAGCTTAGTGTACATACCTTTAGGTGCTGAGAAGCTTTCATCTAGCAGTAGAGTTGAACTAAATTCCACACCAGAAATATCCACCTCGTCACGGTTTACGATAGTGATACGATCTTTGTTTGGATCGATGCTTGGCAGGTCTTCAGCGTCAATAAAGTCTTTGTATTGCGTGATAAAGCCGGTCAATTCAAACTGAGCAAAGTCGTTTTGACCTCGGAAACCGATCTCGTATGAAAGGCTCTTTTCCGCTTCTAGATCTGGGTTTGGAACGAATTCAGCACCCGTGTCGTATTCGTAGTAAAGCTGCTCGACCGTTGGCGCTTTAAAGCCTTGGCTGATTTGAGCAAATGTACTTAGCTTATCGTTAATGTGATATACCGCACCAAGTTTACCCGTCCAAGCATCGTTGCTGTTTTTCTTACGTTCAGTTGTGAAGCCTTCATCTGAAGAAGGGTCTGCTTCAAATGAGTCATAACGAATACCAGCGTTAAGAACAAGCATATCTTCTAGTAAGAATGCGTTGTTTTGAAGGAAAACGCCCCATTCAGTTACTGTTGCGTCTGGGATAGTGGTTGAACCAGGTTTTGTTGTGCCATTGTCATGGAAGATATCAACGTTAGTCAGCTGAAAATCAGTGTGTACAGAGTTCAAACCGTAGGTTAGCTCATGAATAGCATTGTCCGTGGTAATCACTTTATCGAACTGTGCATCAAACTGGAGCGATTTATCTTCAGCTTGGCGCAGGCGAGTTCGGTCACCTTCGTAACCAATGTAGCCTAAATGATCAGTCACGTTAGAGAAGTTAGAGTTTTCGCTTTCTGTAACCTGATAGTTCAAGTCTAGCTTCATTCCGTCGAAGGCTGGGTTAGCTTTCGTTAACTCGTAGTTAATGCCGTAGCGCGTACGTGTCGTCTCATCACTGCTTTTTGCATCAGCATAAGTGACACCAGGCATAGGGCCAAAGTTTAGTGTGTAGTTACCACTGCGATTGTTTTCATCGTACTGGTAATTGTAACGCTCAAAGACGACACCAATTTTGTTCGTATCATTTAGTGTGTAGTAGGCTTTAGCAAGAATGTTGTTTAGGTCTTTGTCTGCAGGGTTTTCTAATCCGCGATCACTACCATCAATATCAGAACCGTCACCGTAAGTTTGTCGCTCGCTACCGGTAGCGTATGTACCCATTAATAGCGTTTCAAGGTTACCTTGGCGCATTGCCCAAGTTAATGTGTTCTTGAATTGCTCATCAACAGAGTAGTAGCTTGATTTAATACCAAAACGGTTTTCATCACCGTCTGTTTTCAAAACGTCTGATGGATCTTTCGTCTTTAGAACAACCACGCCACCCATTGCATCTGAACCGTAAAGGGTTGAAGATGGGCCTTTGCTGATCTCGATACTTGTGAGTGTATCAAGCTCAATCGCGTTTGGATAAATAGCTTGTACAGCGCCACCACCTGGGTTGAATGGAGTAGCTTGCTGAACACCATCAACGACGATTTTTACTCGGTCGCCTTCCATGCCTCGAATGTTAAAGCCAGAGATGCCAAAGCGACCTGAAGTGGTAGCTTCAACGCCCGGAGTGTATTGAACTGCATCATACAGATCTTTAGAAAGAGAGCGCTCGATATCTTGAGAAGATACCGATTCAACAGAAGCTGAAACATCATTGATGTTTTGCTCTGTACGGGTAGCGGATACAACCACTTCATTAAATGTTGAAGTATCATCTGCGTAAGCACCTTGAGAAAGGGCAACTAGAATAGAGGCTGACAAAATTGATTTTTTATACATTGGCTTCAATACCTTAAATCCATAATAGGCAATAACAACGTGCGGTATCTTAGTTTATCTAAATGGTAATTACTATCATTACCATTGCTGTTTAATGTTGTTTTTGTCAAAAGTAATTTGTGCTACGCCAAAGGTAGTCTTTAATTATCAATCTGTTATATTGTTTAAAGTCATTTTTTAACATGGTATTTCAAATGCCACTACTGTGATTAAAATCACATAAAAGGAAATTCATGTGCAAAGCCCAATCACTTTAGAAGCACTTCATATCCTCGATGCGATTGATAGAAGGGGGAGTTTTGCTGCCGCTGCGAACGAGCTGGAACGTGCTCCTTCTTCTCTCAGTTACCAGATCCAAAAGCTTGAACAAGACCTTGATATCATCATCTTCGATCGTTCAGGGCACAAAGCACATTTTACAGAAGCCGGGAAACTGATCCTTGAAAGTGGTAGAGCAATTCTTCAAGCAAGTGAAAAGTTAGTAAATGATGCGACCTTGCTGGCTAACGGGTGGGAGTTGGACATTACTGTCGCTTTTGATGGCATCATTCCCATTTCCAATTTTTTCCCGATGGTGGATGCTTTGGCCAATGTGAGTAGTACGAGAGTGCGCTTGCAAGAAGAGATACTTGCGGGTAGTTGGGAATCATTAAATACAGGCAGAGCTGATCTATTAGTGTGCCCAGCACTTGATACACTTCCTCATGATGTGAAAGCGGAAAAGATCGGCAAAATGAGCATGGTTTGGGTTGCCGCGGCTGATCATTACGTACATAAGCGCAATGGCGATTTCGATGATGCGGCGAGAGAAAAGTACCGAGTGATAGCAATCGCCGATACGGCAAGAGAGCAACCAGCGCTGTCTATCAATGTTATGCAAAAGCAGCCCAGGCTGACAGTGACCAACTTTCCTGCAAAAGTAGAAGCATTGGCTTCTGGACTGGGTATAGGGACGCTTCCTAGTCAAGTCGCACAGAGTATGCTTGAGAGTGGGCTACTAAAACGTATCGAAGGTACTGAAGAGCAACCCATCGAGATAATCCTTGCTTGGCGCAGAAACGCCATGGGAGAAGCGAAGTCATGGTGCGTTCAGTATTTGAAGAAAAACTGGAAATTAAAGTGACATTGTCATGCTTATGACTAATAACGCAGACGCATAGAAATCAATAGGGACGCGCACAACGTCCCTTGTTTTTTCTGTCAGATTCGAGGTTTGCTGTGCACATACTCTATCCGCTGTGACAACTTTGAGCTCTTAAACCATATCGGCATAGCAAGGCTAATTTAATGGCAAAACCATATCTGCAGTGCCATCAGCAAACTGAACATCAAGTTCGAAGCCTAAACTTTGTGCTAGAGAAAGCATGCCTCGGTTAGTCGGCATTGTCATTCCTGACATCTGTTTGGTCCCTTTGACTTGACAATAACTAATGATTTTCTGCATCAGAACTTTACCGAGCCCTTTACCTTTCAAGTCAGACCGAACCAATATTGCAAACTCAGCATCGCTATTGTCAGGTGTAATCAACGCTCTTGCTACACCGATGATAGAAGGTCCATTCTCATCAAAAGCAACAGCAACAAACGCCATTTCACGGTCGTAATCAATCTGAGTTAGATTCGCAAGCGCTTCATGATTAAACTCGCCAACGTCCGAGAAGAAGCGATTGTACAAGTCTTCCTTTGACACACTATTAATAAACTGTGCATGGATGGGTTCATCTTCTGGCAAGATTGGGCGAAGTAAGATTGGTTGCCCATCTCTTAACGTAACGGTTTCCACAAACTCTGCAGGGAAAGGGCGGATAGCCAAACGTTCTTGAGCATCCCCTTGGTACTTCCTGAGCGTTAAGTCGGCATCAATGATGGTAAAATCACTACCTGATGCAAGTACTGGATGAATATCCAGTCTTTCTATTTCAGGTAGCTCAACCGCCATTTGTGAGATTCGAACTAGGAATTTAGACAACTCGGTAATGTCGATGGCATCTTTGTGTTTTTGTAATCGTATTTTGCCAGATTTGAGTGCTATCACGATTAAGTAGCGTGCCAAATTCATATTTAGAGGAGGCAAAGCGGCAACAGCATCTTGGGTGATGTTCCAATCTGAACCGCCTTGACCAAGCAGAATTACGGGCCCAAATACGCTGTCTACTACAATACTTACCCGCAGTTCTTCCGCACTACCAAGCTTAGCCATGCCTTGTACGAGAAGACCCTGAAGGTTTGCAGATGGATAACTCAGTTTCGCTGTATCAAGGATTGCTTGTGCTGCACTTGATACTTCTTGGCTGTTCCTTAGGTTCAACGCAACGCCATGAACATCAGATTTATGAGGAATGTCGGGAGAACGCAGTTTTACTGCTACTGGATACCCAATATTTTCTGCCATATGAAGCGCTTCTGTTACATCAGAGGCAATCCAAGTCGGTAGCATCTTAAAGCCAAACTGTTCGAATAATGGACTTGTCTGGTGCGTATCGAGAACTACTGATTTTTTATCCAGTAGTTGGTCATTAACCCAATCACGGGCAAGATTGACGCTGCCTGAGTGCAGTGGTTCTGCCGTCGTTGGTGTTTCCATCAGCTGTTTTTGGTTGCGTCTGTACTCGACTAAGTGCATGTATGCGACGACCGCACTCTCAGGTGTACGGTAGGTGGGAATACCGGCCTGAGTAAACGCCAAACGTGCTTCTCTAGAGGTTTGTTCGCCAGACCAATTTGTCAGGATATTGAAATGCTTGTGCCTTGGGTGTGCTTGAATCGCTTCAATAACGGCATTCGCGGTATCCAATGAATCTGATACCGCTGAAGGGCTGTGCATGATCAAGATTGCATCAGTACAATCATTATTCATGATGGCATTGATCGTATCGACATAACGCTTTTTCGTCGCGTCTCCAGCTAAGTCGATAGGGTTGATTCCTCGCCAATTACTGGGCAAAGCGGCTTGTAATTGGTTGATTGACTCTTCATCAAGAGAGGCGAGTTTTCCCCCTAGTTCTAGTAACGTGTCAACGGCCATCACTGCGGGCCCGCCACCATTCGTCACAATGGCGAGGCGCTCTCCGCGAAGTGGCACCGAATGAGTGAGCGTCTCTACAGCTGCAAACAATTCATGTGTATTGCCAACGCGCAACATACCAGTTCTACGTATCGCAGAATCATAAATGATATCTAACGCATCGATGCTTTCTTCATCTAAAGAGCGAGCTTGTTTAGAGCGGCCAGCTTTTAAGACCAAAATTCTTCGGTTACGTGAGGCAGCTCGAGCAGCGGACATGAAACGTCGAGCATCTTTAATTGAATCAACGTAGAGCAAGATTGCCTCGGTTTTTCCATCCATACTTAAATAGTCGAGAAGTTCCGCAAAATCGATGTCTTGACCTTGTCCAATAGAAATGAAGGAAGAAAAACCGATGTTCTTGTCGTTGGCCCAATCAAGAACGGTTGTACATACTGCTGCCGACTGTGAAATAAAAGCTATCTTTCCTGGTCGTGCAGCAACGGGAGAAAAAGAGCAATTGAAGTTATGCCAAGGCAGAATAATGCCAAGACTATTTGGACCTAAAACACGAATATTCAGCTCTGAAATATCGATGCTTTCAGCGTCGTCAGAAATAACAATAGCGAATGCAGTACCACGAGCATCAAGGTCTTTTAAAAGCTGTTTATTACGAGAAACGTTTGTACAGAGGATCGCGATATCAGGTGTATAGGGTAGGGAAGCTACGTTCGGATAAGCAATGACACCAGATACCGACTTGTATTTTGGTGTGACTGGCATTATGGCACCGCCAAAACCACTTTGGAGTAAATTACGCATCACAATTTGCCCAGCTCGCAGCTCTTTTTGTGATGCGCCGACCACTGCAACAGAATTCGGTTTGAAGAGTTTTTGTAGTTTGTTCATTGTTACTCCTTGGCCATAGACGTCGAAAGCGAGTGGTTAGTCCTTATACAATCATAAACGAATAACTTTCTGTTTAAATATGAATAAGCCAGACATTGGTGCAAATCTAAACCATGCTTGTAGAGTTTGTGTCACTCATCACATCAAATTCAAAGATTATTGTGTTTGGTGCTTGATAAAATAGCCTGCTATCGGCATGATTTATCGTAATATTTGTTCAGAGCGTTTGTTACTTCATGAAAAAAATCGCAATCATCGGCTTGTCAGTACTACTTTCTGCTTGTGCCTCGGAAACTTACATCACTGACGTGACATCAGAAAGTTACCAAGAAGACTACCAATCTCAGGCTGTCTCTAAGCCAATTATGTCTTCTGAAAACGCAGTGGTAGAAAAAGACGTAGAGCCTACCGTTGTCAAAATGACTGCGAAGCCAGAAGAGAAGAAGGTGGTTAAATTAACCCCTAAAGATCAAGCGAAGCCAGTTAAGATCATTCCACCAAGTAAAAAGCAAGCGAGCATTCAACGCTTTGGTTACACCATCCAAGTTGTTGCCGTCGGCAGCCAAGCGAAAGTAGACCAATTCGCGAGCAAGCTTCCACAGAACAGCCAACCTATTTGGGAAAACTACAAAGTAGTCAATGGCACTAAGTGGTTCTCAGTGCTTTACGGCGATTACGCCACTAGCGCTGAAGCACAACAAGCAATATCGACGCTTCCTGGGCATTTTCAGCAGTTGAAGCCGTTTGTTAAGAGTATCGATGCCATTAAAAACTCGGCATACCCAACACTTAATAAACTCAACTAATAACACAAAAAGAAGGGAGCAAATTGCTCCCTTCTTTCTTTGGTTAAATCCTATTCGAACAGCATTCTTCACAGTAAAATTACTGTACGTTGCTAACCAAAAGTTTATCATACTGAATAGTATCTTTTTAAAATCACGGAAAGATTGATTCATGATTAAAAATATTCTTCTTCTATGCGGTGGTTGTTCATCGGAACACGAGATCTCATTATTGTCTGCAAACTTCGTCGAGCAGCAATTAAATTTGATTGAAAACGTTAAAGTAACGCGCGTAGAAATCAAAAATGAAGGTTGGGTAACAAACCAAAATGAGTTGGTTTACCTAGACTTGAACACAAAACAACTTTGTTCAGATACCTCGAGTTTAGCCGTCGATTTTATCGTTCCTTGTATTCATGGTTTCCCTGGTGAAACTGGCGATATTCAGTCCATGTTTGAAATCGCAGGCATTCCATACCTTGGTTGCGGTCCTGAGGCGAGCAGCAACAGCTTCAATAAGATCACATCTAAGCTTTGGTACGATGCAATTGGTATCCCAAACACTCCATACTTATTTCTGACTCGTAATGATGAATACGCCCACGAGCAAGCGCAACAAGCATTTGATAAATGGGGAAAAGTGTTTGTCAAAGCTGCTCGTCAAGGTTCTTCTGTTGGGTGTTACAGTGTCACTGAAAAGTCAAAATTACGACAAGCAGTCAACGATGCCTTCGGTTTTTCTGAGCAGGTGTTGATTGAAAAGTCAGTGAAACCACGTGAGCTTGAAGTCGCAGCTTATGAGATGGGTGGCCAACTGCACATTACCAAACCAGGTGAGGTAATCGCGCCTGATGGTGCCTTCTATTCTTACGATGAGAAGTACAGCAGTGCGAGTCATTCGCTGACAGAAGTTGAAGCAAAGAACTTAACAGAAGAGCAGGTGGATGCGATTCTTGAAGCTTCACAGACAGTCTTTAAGCAAATGAATCTTCGCCATTTATCGCGTATCGATTTCTTCTTAACGGAAGACAATGAAATCTATTTGAATGAGGTAAATACTTTCCCAGGTATGACGCCGATCTCGATGTTCCCTAAAATGCTGCAAAATAATGGTCATCAGTTCCACGAATTTTTAGCTGATTGTATTAATACTGCAAGCTAACTAACGTTACCGTCATTCGTTTTGTGGTAGAAATAAGAATAACCGAACTTTTGTAAGGCATTAGTGTTTGAATATTGTTCGGTTATAATTATGATTGTATCAAAGCATTAGATAGATGGCTCAGTGGTATGGCAATTTCAAATTATAGAGGTTTTAACCTGCAATCAGGCGGATCCGATGGTAGCGTTTGGAAGGTTAAAATCAAAAACCACGTTTTACAAGGCAGTTTAACGGCGGTAAAAAAGAGCATTGATTGGTGGTGTGATACCGCGTCTATTATCGACCCCAAAGAGTTTTCTTCTTTAGGTCAACGAACGCAAAGCACCGGCAACCCTCAATCTGAAGTATTTAATGGCTACACGATAAAGAACGATACAGGAGAGCTAAATGCTTGGTACTGTATGTTCAATGGCAAGTTGATTAAAGGTGCGAAAGCCGCAATTCAACGTCATATCGAAGCGTATTTAGTTGCAAAGCAAAAAGCGATGCAAGCACAACAGCAAAAGAAATAAGAGTATGTCTCTCGTATATTCAACAGAAACTGGTCGAATCAAACCTGAAGAAGAAAAAGTCGAACGTCCTAAAGGCGACGGTGTTGTTCGTATTCAACGACAAACTAAAGGTCGCAAAGGAAAAGGCGTTTGTATCGTCACAGGTTTGGATTTAGATGACGCTCCGCTAAAGTTGTTAGCCGCAGAACTGAAAAAAGTGTGTGGCTGCGGTGGTTCAGTAAAAGATGGAACCATTGAAATTCAAGGTGATGCTCGTGATAAAATCAAAGCTCATCTTGAAAAGAAAGGCATGACAGTTAAGTTGGCCGGCGGTTAATTTAAACTAAGCAAAAGATTTTAAAGAGCGTCTCAAACAGACGCTCTTTTTGTATCTGTGGTTTGTGTCCGCAAAAGTTGTAATGCGTATGAAACATACCAAAGAACAAGCAGTGATTAGTAAGCTAAAAGACAAACGAGCTAATAGCAGAGCGAGCAATCGTAGATTGATAGATCCATATTAGCTATTTTATGGTAAATCACCATTATGTTTAATGAACCTAACAAACGATGTCTGAATTTGAAATCTGAAAGGGATAGGAGACCAATGTAGAGAAGATTTGGCGTACGTCTGCATTTCATTTAACATAACACATATAATGCGCACTGAATCGAGGATTCCACTGGGCTTGAAAATGCTACGGCAAATCCTGTACAAGCCATTGAAATACCTGTTAATCCAAGCCCGTTATACTTTTTTGCTATGCCTTCCCATACTGCTTTTATCTGTGGGTTCTCGTTGCGATCAGCGTGACAGCCCAACAAAGCAATTTCAGGATCTAAACCTGATTGTTCTGCTAGAAAAATTGCTTGTGTATCAGTCATATAGCGCTTTCCTTTGCGAAAATCACTGATTCTTTGCGGCGGTACATTCATATCCGCTGCAATTTGCTTGTCTTGTACGTAACTTTGAGCCTTTTTGTAGGCATCTAATAGTTGATTCTGGTACATGCAGTTTCCTCCGTTTCACACAGTTTAGCTTATCAATCACCATTTTTGGTGACTTGCGCTAACCAAAATTGGTGATTAGCCTAATAACCAAATTTGGTTACTCAAAGTTTATGACTACCTTGGTTCGGGCGCTTGCCCTTGACGCTCTCGTCTGGCCTTGGTGGTCACTCTTAACAGTCAAGGTGTTGCTATGAAAAAACTGTCTACTGAAAATGCGATCATCATCGATACAGAAACTACTGGCTTAGGCTCTGACGCAGAAATTGTTGAGTTCACTGCTATCTGTGCTGATTCTGGCAAAGTTATTGTGAACGAATTGGTTAAACCAACTTGTTCTATTCCTGCTGACGCAACAGCTATTCATGGCATCACCAATGAAGACGTTAAAGACGCGCCCGACTTTCACTTGGTCTTTTCAAATCACTTTCTTCCGCTTCTTAACGGTCGTCCAATCATCATCTACAACTCAGATTTTGATACGCGCTTAATCATCCAATCTTTGGACAATCACTGTAACGCTGCTTACGTCCAATCCGTTCACGATTTGTTTTTCAAATTTTGTGTTCCTCAGTGCGCAATGTTTTGGTACGCAGAGTTCTTCGGTGTTTGGAATGAACACCATGAAGATTACAAGTGGCAATCACTTTCCAACGCCTGTGCTCAACAACACGTTGATGTGTCTGACTTAACCGCGCACCGAGCTTTGGCCGATTGCGAAATGACTCGTCGGTTGATTCACGCTGTTAACTCACAGATTGAAAACCAAAACAATCAAAAATGTGACGGCGTCACCAAGCCTAATTCAGAGGCTTAACCCATGAACGAAGCTCAAACCATCTATTACGACTTGCTCCCTGACTACACGGTTTCTGTGTTGGTCAAAGGCCATGAAGAATGGGATTTGCTTAAGTCGATGTCTCATCTTGAGTCTTGGGCTTCGTCTGAATTTGTCTCTTATGAGTTGGTGTTGATCACCAACACGACTTACCAAGAACGTGTAGATTTAGGAGTCTTCGATGACTACTGCAACTAACATCCTCAAGAAATTTGAAGAGCAGTCTGTTCATATTGACTACCTATGTTTTACATTTGCAGTCAAGGACTTACGTCACTGTCATAACGCGCTTCAACGTCTTCATAAGCATGAAGAATACAGAGGTTTAGCGCCTAAATCATTGTTACAACGTCACTGTAAGGCACCTAAGTTCCCTGCTCCACCTGAGTTTAATCCGACCATTGCCAAGACGGCTGAAGAGATTGAAGCGTACAACAGCGCCTTTGATATCTGCTACCGCAACTACTTGGAAGATTGCTTGCGCATCTTCACTAATCAGGTGCTTGGTTTGTCGCTTTCTGCACCTCGTGGTCTCGGTTTTCAGTTCTATTCGGAATCCATGAAGTTGACCTCATCAGACGGCGAAGACTTCTGTGGTTTTATTGGCATCGGCGGTAACAATGACACGGTGCACTTTCAGATTAATGGTACGGGTTGCAAACACGTCTTTACTCGTCGTCAACCTTGGTCACTGCATGATTGGCTAACTAACGTTCTCGGTGTTCAAACACTGGCGCGTGTTGACCTCGCTTATGATGACTATGACGGTATCTTTGATTGTGAATACGCGCGCAAAGCTTGGAATGATAACGCGTTCCGCACTGCCGAACGTGGCCGTAATCCAGTTCTACATGTTGATCATACGATTGCGGGCTATCGTGATGGCCGCCCTGATTACACCAAAGAGCAATACTCGGTTGGCTCTCGTACTTCTCGCATCTATTGGCGTGTCTATAACAAGGCACTTGAGCAGAAACTCGCGAACACGGGTCTTGTCTGGTATCGCTCAGAAGTCGAACTCAAAAAATGGAACATCGATGTTCTGTTGAATCCAGCTGGCGCATTTGCGGCCATTAACGATTTCGCAGCATCGATTTCTACTGCAAGAAAATTCAATACCAAACCTGTCCCGACTAAACGCGCGGCATTAGATCTATTGGCTTCAGCCCACTGGATGCGCCGCCAGTACGGGAAAATCCTCAACTCTTTAATCGAATTCCATGAAGGAGACATTGAAACCGTTGTCGGTTCCCTTGTCCGTGATGGAACCAAATTCACCTTCCCCGATACCTACGGAAAGTTGGTGACTCACATATTGGAGACTTAACAAATGGCTAAATCTGTTTTCGTTCTTGGCATGGACATTACTTGGAACTCGGCACGTGGTGACAGTGCTCAACTGAATATCTCGCGTCCACTACGTGAAATTAACTCGGAGAAATTCAAACGTCGCACCATCGGTGAGTCTGGTGATGTGAATCCACAATGGGATCAACCTTTGATGATTGAACACAGTTACGCCCTGCTCCTTGAGCGCACCGGTGCTCTCGTTCCTCGTCGTGAGTACGAGCTACAACTTGAAATCAATCCAGAAGATCCTTTGGCGGGTGCCATCGTGACAGCGCTTATCCCTGTCGACCAAGAAATTAAGAAGCACTTTGAAGCTTCAATGAAGGCTAACTAAGAGATTCTATGTCTATTTGCGTAACGGTTATCGATGGTGTCTTGCAGCAAGCAACCAATGGCAGTTGTGAGCTCATTTTGATGTCAAAAGAACAAGTTGCGCAGTTAGTTGATGGTCAATTTGATTGGTCATTACTCGAATTTGACAAGGAACTGTACGAATACGTTTTAGGCCAGTCCCTTGTCACTTTCATCGGCGGTCATGTCTTAGGCCGCGTACTTAAATACTTTGGAAAATAATAGGAAAACAGCATGAAATACATGAATCAAGTACAGAGCTTCTTCACTAATAAATACACACAAGCGGGTGTGGCAATGTCGCTTTCTGTTCCAGCTTTTGCAGAAGGTAACGCTAACGTTGAAGCCATTAACGGTGCTATCGATGGCGGTAAACAGATGGTGTCTTTGACCACTTCTGGCGTTATCGGTATCGCTGCTCTTGGCTTCGGTTTGGGGATGGTTGTTGCGTGGCTACGTAAATAATGATCCTCTCTATCGCTTTAGCCTCGTTAATATCTCTATCCTTTTTATACGGGGTCTATACAGGCGTTATATCTGGTTAAGGGGAGCTTTAAGCTCCCTTTTTTCTTCTCAGTAATAAGGTGATTCCATGCGTTTTATAGCTCCCTTCTTATTACTTCTTTCACCACTGGCCTTTGCTGATGAGTGCCCTGACGGTGAACAAATGTATCAAGGCCAATGCCGCACTACTTGCGAAATCTTGGCTCAAGATACGAGTCCTCGCGGTATGCGTTGGGATGGCACTGTGTGGGGTGATTCTCCCACTGGCTATTGTCGAGGCTCTGGTTCTGTTGGCTGCGAATTGAGTCGTACAGGCATAACCATTCAAGTCAACGGTTCGGCTTTCTGGCAAGGCGACTTTAAATATACAGGCGCAACGTGTTCTAGCATTGGTGAGTACACTGGCGACACTCCTTGGACCGAACCTGATGATGGTAACTCTGACGGTGATTCTGGTACCGATTCCGGTGGTGATACAGGAAGTGAAACAGGTGACGGGGCTGATGGTGATAACAATGGCGGTGATGACCTCGATCATGGTGGCGGTGGTAATGGCGGTAACTCTGGTGCCGCCTATCCTGACAGTTCGCACCCGATAAACCACTTGCGCTCAATCCAAGAAAAACAGGTGATTTCTAACAACCTTTTAAACCGCAATACCAATGAGATTATCGAAATGAATGCCTCGGTTACTAACAGGCTGACGGATATCTATTCCCATTTGAGCACTGAACAAGTCAGCACCAATAACTATCGAAACGAAATCAAAACAGGCGTTCGTGGCATTACGCATGAGTTCTATGAAACCAACTCAACGCTAAAAGACTTACTCGATACCATGAACTCGATTGATCGTAAGACGCCTAGTGGTTCTAGCAGCAATGTAGATTTGTCGCCTTTAATTGCCAGCACATCTGAAATTGAAAAGCACACATCCGGCACCTATTGGTTCTTAGATGCCATGCGTAAGCAACTTGATTTGGTGGCTGACAATACAGGCGCTATCAAATACCAAGTCACGCCAATCTTAGAGAACATCGAGCAACGCATGGCAAGCGGTTCCCAGAACACTCGTATTTTCCGTGATGGTATTCGTAGTGATACTCGCAGCATTAAAACCAACACCAATAACATTAAGAAAGAAGTCACCAACACAAAGAAAGCCGTTCAAGCTACGACCAAATCCGTTGATGCTGTTAAGACTGCCATTGAAGATCAAACCGCTTCTCTCGATACCATTCTAAGCCGAATTGAAGAAGCCATTGGAAGTGCTGACGGCTCAGGTTCTACTGGTGGGGATAACTCAGACGTTGTTAGCAAACTTGGCGAACTTCAAGGCACCACGGAACAACTCGGCAATCAACTTGGACAATCACTGGATGGTATTCAAGATGCGATAAACGGACTCAATGACGGTGGTCAATTTCATGCTCCAACAACGGGCGATGGCTGGTCACACGGTACGGTAATTGGTGAGGCGGTTGACGGCCTGATTGATGACATCGATAAACTCAAGACGAATCTCAAGGACATGCAATCCAAATCCCCTATTAATCTCGGCCAAATGAGCTTCAATGATGGCAATTATTCCGGTGAAACCTTCACGCTTTCACGCGCATCTTGGAATGTGGATGTGCGCTTTAACCTATTCAACACACTCGGCACGAACACAAGCACCATTCGTAATGTGATCATCTTTGCCGCTATGTTGATGGCCGCTTTCATTATCTTATCGTCAGGACGCAAAGGAAGTTAACATGGATTTCATCTACGAAGCCTTTCAATACATAGCAAACGTGTTTGGCTCTATCTTCGACTTCTTCATGTCTATTCCCGACTTAATATTGGAAGTCTTTACCTATGCTTGGTACTGGGGTATCAAACTGTATCTCGCCATCAAAATCTCTATGGTTGAGATGGCCTACGAAATTGCTTCAATGATACTGACGGACTACGAAGTTTATACCGTTCTTAACGCAGCGTTTAACAACCTAGCGCCAGACCTCAGACACGCGGCCTATCAACTCGGTGTTGTCGATGCCATTCGAATTGTTATCGATGGATTGGCTACCGCCTTTGTTCTTCGCATTATGGGGTGGTGATTATGGCTGTAATCTTTCGTCACGGCTCTAATGGTTCTTACAAGTCTGCTTATGCGACTTGGTTTGAAATCCTCCCTGCACTGCGTGAAGGCCGCTTGGTTGTCACCAACATTGAAGGCTTACGTCCTAAAGAATCTATCGAGAAAATACTCGGGGAAACCTTTCCGGCCAGTGCCAAGCTTATAAGGATCTTTACCCGATCAAGTGAGGGCGTTCACCTTTGGCAGAACTGGTTTAACTGGATGCCAACGGGAGCATTGGTTGTTATCGATGAGTGCCAGGACTTATACTGTCCAGAAGCAGGTTTTAAACGTGAGAAGTTCTTAGCTCGTCCGTTCTCAGAGTTCGAAGACATCTTACCAAAGGGTTTTAGTGAGCTATTCCATTCTCGTTGGCTCCCTATTGACCCTGATTCACTCGATGAGAGTGACTTAGACGATTGCGAGCGTACGCAGCTGGACGAGAACAACCGTCTGCTCTACCCGTTCGATTTTTACGGTGCTTTCATGCGTCACCGAAAATACCAATGGGATGTGATCATGCTGACACCGGATTACAGCGCTATCCCAACATGGTTAAAAGGCTGTGCGGGTGAAGCTTATTCGCATCGTTCTACCGACACCTTCTTTCGTAAGCGCAAGCCTCGCATCTATAACCATCGCCCTAAAGCCACCAAGACAGACCCGACGACCAAAGCTGACTACGCCAGTTGCAGCAGTAAGAAGATTCCGGTCGATGTGTTCGCACTGTATCAATCTACAGGTACGGGTGGATTCAATGAAACTAAGTCAGATATCTCTATCTTAAAGTCGCCAAAGTTCCTTTTGGCCATGCTCATTGGCGTGTTGGCCATTCTAAAATTTTTCTGGGATTTGTATGTATTATCTAATAGTGATGTGGATTCGGCTCAAACAGTTCCTGCGCAAGTTGAAACTTCTTCAACGTCCTCTTTACCTACTTCGACTACTCTATCAATACCTCAAGCCGATACTGGTTTGGCTCGGTCGGACACTTCTGGGGTGGATACTGGCAATGCTAATACTCAAGCTAGTCATACGACTGTTCCTCATGGTGTAAACCCGTTCTTTGAAGCCTTTCCCATGTTCAACGATGCTAAGTCTTTCTATCTTACGGGTATCAACTCAGTAGCAAATAAACATGATTATTTGTTTCGTATCGATAAAGGTCGAGATACCTATTACTTACGCTCAGGGACGTTAGTTAAGTTTGGTTATGAGTTTGACTTGATAGATGAATGCTTAGTGATGGTGAAATCTAGCACCATCAACGCGCTGCTAACTTGTCCACCAAGCATTAACTATGACGCAAACGAACCCGACAAAGAAATGCAGCTAACGGGTGTTCAAAGTGGTGTTGATATTTTCAACTTAAATGAGGGCTAACGTATGAATCGAAACAAACGGTACGAACAACGCATGAAGGAAAATGGTTTTAAGAAGATAACGATTTGGGTGCCTTCTGATAAAGAGTCCGATGTAAAACAAGCTGCATCGGCCATGTGTGAAGATGAAAGCCTAACAATTGGTGTACTCAAGAATATAAACACGGGTCGCATGGTATCAATGCACTAAATAACACCTGTCACTGGTGACGTTGCCCCGCAGGGATAAGCAAAGCACGAAGTGCAAGCGAAGCACCAAGCCGCCCACGGAACCCATATTTTTGCATCAATAGCTAATCGGCGCGGTTAGCCTCCTTACCTAAATGGCTGACCACTCCCCACTTCCTGCTAAGCCAACCTTCCAGAGCCTAACCACGAGAGAGGTGCGTTTTGCTACAGCAACCCATCGAACCTTGAGTTAGGCTTCGTTTCTCATTCGTAGTCCTTGATCTCCATTCCAATTAAACGTAGCTTCTTGTGCGCTAGGTTTTATATGTCAAGGATATGAAATGGCTAAGTTTTTAAATACAAGTGCTACAAACTACTACCTCGAAGAACTCATCAAGAACGCATCAGAGAGACTGATTCTAATCAGCCCTTTTCTAAAGCTAAACGACCGCATCAAAGAACTGCTAGAAGACAAAGATCGTTTAAAGATCGATATCAGAATTGTCTATGGCAAGAGTGAACTTCAACCTGATGAAATTAACTGGCTTAAGGGGTTATCTTTCGTGCGTACGAGTTTCTGTAAGAACCTTCACGCCAAATGCTACATGAACGAAAGCTCATGTATCATCACGAGCTTAAACCTGTATGAGTTTAGTCAGGTAAACAACAATGAAATGGGTATCTTCATTGACCGTGACGAAGATGCAGAGATTTACAAAGACTCATACGAAGAGGCTCAACGCATTATTCGTATTAGTGACGAGGTTCGAATCTCACTCGAGAAAGTTCAAGCTGCTGTCGTTGAGACTGCGAACAGCGAAGAATCAGAGCCAGAACAAGACCAAAGCAAGATCACTTCGTCCAAGTTAGCTAAGAAGCACAAGCTTAAAACCGATGACTTCCTTAAGCTTTGTGTAACCAAAGGCTATCTATCGTTTGATGAAGGAAAACATTCATTGACGGATGCGGGTAAATCTTCTGGTGGTGAGTTCAAATACAGTAAACGTTTCGGCCCCTACTTCATCTGGCCTGAATCATTAGAGGTTGTTTAACACAATTGGCCTGTTCCGACCGCGAGAGTCGCGCAGACTAAGCAGCGAGCGCGGGAGGTAAAGGCCAAACCCCCGTATCTGTATTACGGGGGTAAATTCGTCCACAATACTTACTTTTAAAACACTTATTACATATTGAGTGATGCTTTTGTTGGCACTTCGTCATACATATGGAGACAATTTGCGAAAAGAGCTCTCTTATGGGCATTTTTCGCGTTTAAAAGATTTTAGAATAGTGTAGAATTTTTAAAAACGACTAACGATAAGGCGTTGAAGCTAGTGAACAAGATTGAAAGTTTTACAATCTATAATCTATGGGAAAGACAGGTAACAGACATAGATTTAAAGGAAAATGTAACTTTTCTGTTGGGGTACAATGGTAGCGGTAAAAGTACAGTACTTAATATCCTTTTTGATACGTTAAGCAAGGAATATTACTCAACATCCAAACACAGGTTTTGGGCATGTACTGTTCGTTTTTCTGATGGTTCTTACTTATCAAAAGCGTGTTTGCCGCACACACAACAATCTATCGATATTGCTGAAGACCTAGATAAATACGTTGAGGGAACTGTATTTAGTTATGAAGGTATCCAAGCGGTTAAAGATGCTTATGAGAGTAAGATAGAAAGCGCAAGATATAATCTGTACGAAAGTAAAGATACCGGAATAATTTCTATTGAAGACTATAATGGAACAAGCCCTATAGATGCACCATTTTTATTTCAGGATGAAAGAAGATGTATGCATAATATGTCTAATTCGTCAGTTGATTTTGATGGCCAATATTGGAATGTATATGGTATTGAACTAGATCAAAAACTAATTTATGTGCTGGATAAATTACAGGTTTATGAAGCGAGAAATAATAAGTTGTTATCTGAACAGATTATTAATGCAAAAGATAATCTGAACAGAAAAGAAATACTAAAGATAATTAAGCGCCATGAAGAATCAAGTAAAAGCTTGAAGCAGCTATTTTCTGTACTAAATTCTTATTTCAAACCATTAGGGAAAAGTATTAGTAAAGATTCTTCTGAAAGATTAGAGTTAAAAATTAATAGAACAGATGAAAGAATTCATTGGTATAACCTTTCTAGAGGCGAGAAAACTTTAATATATTTATTTCTTGTAACCTTTTTATATAAAGATAAAACTAGTTTATTTATCTTTGACGAACCAGATACAGCGATTCATATAGAGTGGCAAGAACGATTAATAAAAGACCTTACCTTCATCGCGCCTGAAGCTCAGTTTTTGATTGCAACCCACTCGCCAGCTCTCATTATGGATGGTTGGTTAGACAATGTAACCATAATGAATGATAAGGATGCTGAATGAAAATTCCTTCAGCATATATAGCGGCTAGACGTCGTTTTGGTTCTGATCAAAGAGAAGTTATTGTTGCTTATGTCGAATCCTATGACGATCAAAGGCTGTGGAGCAACGTCCTTGACAATGATGTAATAGCGAGTAAAAACATCAAGATAGAATTTAAAGTCCCTTCTCTTGATAGTGAAGCTAACGGCAAGGCTACACTTATTAACTCGGTCTCAGAAGGTCGGTTGAGTCTGGGAAAAAACCTCATTGTTTGTGTCGATAGCGATTTCGACCATTTGTTTGGTTGTGAGCCTGAAAGTAAGAAAGGTAAATTTTATAACAGCGACTTTACGTTTCAAACTTATACTCACTCAGCAGAGAATCACTATTATACGACTACAGAGCTTGAAAAAATATGCGAATCATCTGCTTGCACTTCATTACATATTGATTTCTGCATAATTTCATATGTAGAAGCATGGTCTCGAGCTATTTTTGAACTCTACACAAAAATAATATACCTTCGCTACAAAAAACAGCATCAAGATTACAAAAAGCACTTCGAAAAGTTAAATGTTTCTATGGAGAGTATTTTTTCTGGAAAGCTTAATGCAAATAAATTTGCAGTACTTTTATCTAGGTTTGAATCTAAAGTAGAAGCTCATTTAAATGAGCTTAATAAATTGTTTACTTTTGACAGTGATTACGAAGATTTCTTAGTTTTAATAAAAAGTAAAGGTTTTGACGAGAAAAATGTAAACTTTTACTATAGGGGGCATGATCTAGAAAACCGCTTCATATCAAACATTTGTGTGTCACTATGTATATCCATGATTGCAAACCAGCGTTCTAAGATATATCAAGCAAACGTCGGTAAGAAAGCCAAGCAACAAATAGAAGAATATGAAAACAACCTTGCTTGTGTGAAGACTGCCATTAAGCAAAGAACCAGATTTTTGAACAACCCTTTTTATGACCAAGTTAAAAGTGAATTTTTAACTATATGTAATGCCCATTACGCGTGATTTAAAGGCTCCATTATGGAGCCCTTTTTTACATCATTTCTTTAAGCGCCCTAGCATATTTCAGTACTTGCCCAGCCGCCTCTAGGTCAGTCAAAGCCCCAATTTCTAATAAAGCAATCCCTGTCAAAACTTGTTGAGCTGTAACAAGTTGACCTGTTGGTAACTCCAATCTGTCATGGTGCATCTTAAAGTGTTCCCACTGTCCCGATGAACTAAGTTCCCTACCCTTAGTCATCCGCATTAACCGTTTGCACTCTGGTGGTATGGTTTTTCCCTTGTCCCATTCTTTGACTGTTCTCACAGTTTTTAAACAAAGTTCAGCAGCTTGTTCGACGGTTAAACCACATTCAAACTCACGAAAAATATAGTTTTTTGTCATTTCGTGATACTTCATTGAATTGTCCCTCAAAAGCGGGACATTCTATAAATAATAGATATGCAACTGAATTGAACATAAACAGATATAATGCGCACTAAATCTGTAAACCCAAAGCGATAATGTCCTAATATTTCCAAGTGAATCTGTCCTATGTTTGCTTGGAGGTATTTAGGATGTTAGTTACGATGAACGACCATGAGTTGCAACGTTTCTCCATTATCCAAGATGTATTAAACAATAAGTTAAAGCGCCGAGATGCCACATCCATTCTTGGAATAAGCTATCGACACTTGTCTCGCATACTTAAAGCTTTTAAGGAACTTGGCGTTGAATCCCTAGCTCATGGCAACCGCGGTAAACCTTCGAGTAATCGCATCAGCGATGACACCAAGCTCCACGTACTCAAACTTATCTCAGAATACTATCTAGATTTTGGCCCAACGCTCGTACATGAAAAGCTTACAGAGGTTCACGGATTTAATATCTCCTTAGAAACGCTTCGCCAATGGATGATCTCTGATGCTCTTTGGGTTCCACATTCCAAGAGAAAACCTCGAATTTACCAACCCCGTTACCGACGTGACTGTTTAGGCGAACTCATTCAAATTGATGGCTCTCACCATGATTGGTTTGAAGGACGCGCTGACAAATGTTGCTTACTGGTCTTCATTGATGATGCGACTGGCTGCCTGATGAACTTAAGGTTCAGCGAAACCGAATCGGCCTTTGATTACATGTTAACAACGAGAGAATATCTTAATGAACACGGCAAACCTGTAGCGTTCTACAGCGATAAGCATTCGATTTTTCGAGTGAATCAGGAAAAGCAAAAACAAGTCGGTCAAACTCAATATGCCCGAGCCTTAAAAGAGTTAGGCATCGAACTGATATGTGCGAATAGCTCACAAGCTAAAGGTCGTGTGGAGCGAGTAAACTTGACGCTTCAAGACCGACTCGTCAAAGAGATGCGCTTGCAGGGAATCAACACCATCGAAGAAGCGAATGCTTGGCTTCCCTACTTCATTGCTGATTTCAATCGACGCTTTGCTAAGCCGGCAATGTATCCGAAAAACATGCATCGAAAAGTGCGCGAAACCCCGCAGGAACTTGACGATATTTTCAGTTGGCAGGAAATACGTAAGCTCTCTAAATCGCTAACATTTCAATATGACAAAGTGGTTTATCTCATTGAACCAAATGAAGAAAATACTCGCTTAGTTCACGAGCATGTCAAAGTCTTAGACTATCCCAACGGAGACATTGCGATTGTGTATGGCCACAGAAAGTTAGAATTCAAAATTTTCGATAAGCTTGAGCATGTTCAGCAAACCCAAATTGTCGACAACAAACGATTAGGCCAAGTCCTAAAGTTTGCTCAGCAACAGCAAGAAGAATTCGATCGACAACAGAAACGCACCAGGAGCAAAAAAGCGCCTAAACGCAGAGCTCAACAAAGAGCGCTTCAGGAACAACTGAGGGCGATAAACCCAGTTCTCATCACACCAGAAACCTTCAAAGCTTCTAACAGTAAAACCTAACTCACCTACTCTATTTAGCTCATAAAGGGACATTTCTACTTGGGAGAAAAGAGGACATTTTAAAATGGGATTGACAAAATCGAGTTTTGTTAACAAAGGCTAACTATTTGATTAAGCCTTTCATAAGTGTCTGATAACCAAGTCGTAATTTTTAATTTTGCTAGTTTTAAACGTTTAAGTCATTTGTACTATTGCTGACGATTGTTTTACACAGTCCATTAAAAACGCCTAAATGCCCGCCCGCCACATTATGATGCGTTCGGTTACGGCGAAAACAACAAGAAAAATATTTTTAGTCAGTTATCCAATATGCGAGCGTTATCATGTTTCACGAATCATTCCGCACACTCTTTTGGCGTGAGTTTAAATCTATTAAGCAAGGCGCAGATTACTTTCACGTAACCAAGCCAACCGTTGTTCGTTGGCTTGATGGCACGATGCCTGTTAATCCAATGGCAGAAAAACTTCTACTCATCAAATCACTTGGTTACTTGCCCAATGATATTCGTTGGTCTGGTTTTCGTGTTTGTGAACAACGAGCTATCATCATCACGCCGTCTGGCCGTGAGTTTAGCCCTAAAGAATTGGAAAGTTTTGTGTTCTGGCGTGACGAGCATCGTCAGTTAGTCGAGAAGTTTGGGCATATAGACCAGCCAAAGGTCTATCCTGCTAAAGAAAATGTGATGCCTTTTAAAGGCGGCCGTCGAATGAAAGCCGCCGAGTGGATACCAAGTAAAACTAAGTTTAAGGTTTAAGGTTATCTATGTACGGAGAGCAAAGTTTGATAAAGGTATTTGTCCAATCCTGAGGTAATTGGTCGAACTTATCCCCCCAGTTCTCGTCTATAAACTTAAATGCGGTATATGGTTTTTCATAGCTTGGGGCTTGGTATCCAAGTAAGTCCTCGATACACTCATTGATCATTACTCTGCGCTCTTCACCAGTAACTTCGAGAATAGGTTGATTGATGGACTCAGCTTTAGCTGTACCTTTATCTCGGTCGTGCATAAATATGTAATTGATATCTAAGGCATTAAGGTATTTTCCTAAAGAAATCATTACTGCTTTACCTCGTGCACGAAGAAACTCACAATTACCGATTACTTGTGCTTTGTCTGTTTTCTCTAAGCGTTTAATGGTTTCTCTAACTACAACTTCTTCTGTGTCTCCTTCAACAAAAATACTCTTGTTGGTAAAGAACATTCGAGAAATGTAATCATCAACTTTTAAGAGCATTTTGAGGTTCTGCTTTTCATCTCCTTGCAAAGCCTCAAATGCTCCTGTCAGATTGAATGTGTTGGTTGTTGAGAATGTATCTTCAAGTTTGAACTTAGTCAGGCTTACACTTTTATCTGTTCCAAGGTTAACCATATACGGAGAATGTGTTGTAGCAACGATTTGACAATGTTCTCCAGCTAGATCATACAATGCATCTCTCATTTGATTCGCTGCAGCTGGATGTAAGAACAGTTCAGGCTCTTCGAAACAAAAAATAGTATGCCTTTTAGTCTGTGCATTCTTATTGAAGAAATCTCGAACAAAACGCAATAACTGGAAAGCTGTGGCTCGAATCATACCGTGTCCTTGGTAGCCCACACTTGTCCTTACATTGCTTTCCAACTCTACATTAAATTCAGGTTTAATTACTTTATCTGGTTGGTTTAAATCGGCACTGACGTGAACCGCTGAATCTGGAAATAGCGTAGTAACCATTTCATTCAAATCACGCATCAATTTGCCGAAATCAGTTTCGATATCGTTCGGGTTTAGTTCTTCTGCCAATTTGTTCAATAGGATTTGAGCTTCTGCATAATGCGGAGACTTTTCACGTACAGAAGTGAAGAGCTCTTCGAGTGTAGTCTGTAATGCGCCTCCTTTTGTTGTTAGTTCAGTAACGCAAGATTCAGCTGGAATGATTACGACTTTTGGCAATCCTTTTAGTACGTTACCAGCAATACCACCCGGATTTTCGACCCAATTAGCTTCCTCATTGGAAGAAATGTCCCAATATTCATCTAGTTCAAATAACTTTTTGCTAATAGCAGCGGCATTAAGCTTTTTATCAAACTCTTTGGCTGTAAACACCTCTAAAAGGCGCTCCTCTGGAATTGCATCACACACAAGATCCTTTACTTTGTCTAGTGCCGAATATTCCGCTTTTACCGTTCTTGGGTATTCTTTTAGATAGAATTTTGGTTTAGTCGCATCCAGTGTCCATACTTTTTTGTAAAAGATTGAACGCCCAGTCTCTCCTACCATAGTGTCTTCTGTATCGACGACACGTCCTTTAAACCCTCGCATTTTCTCAGTCTCAGGGCTAACGTCCTGATACTCCGCAATGATAGAGATTTCTTTTTCGTATGTATAATCTTCACGCTCTTCATCATACGATTTAGAGAAATCCTCTCTTTGCATTGCTTTGTCGCCATGTAGACTGTTTAGTGCTGCAAAAACACTCGATTTCCCTGCGTTGTTAGAACCGATAAGAAACGTCGTATCTTTGAATGTAATAGTACAGTCTTTCAACTTACGGAAGTTATTTATAGTAATACTGTGTAAACGCAAAATTTAACCCTCTTATTTTTGTTTCAATGAGATTTTAATTTTATATCCATGTAATTATTGCAGCTTTCATCACAGTTCTAGGTTTATAAAACAGGGTGCTTATCAGGTTGTGCATTAAAAAGCCGAACCCCATCGCTAAGGTTCGGCTTCTCTGTAGGCTTCTTGATTTTGGTGGACGTCGATGAAAACGAATTGGAAGCCTGTCGAGGTCAATCGACCTGCCAAATGTATTGGCTCCCTGCCCGCTATGTAAATCGTCATTAGTGTGGGGTCGAGTTTAATCCTTTATGCGCCAACATTACGCGAAGCTTTTAGAACCAATACGCTTTCTCGAACGTCTTGCAGTCCTTTGATGAGTAACCATCTGGTATTTCAGATTCATCCCCATCAGCGCAAACATCACAAGTGAATAAGACTTTAACTTGGGCTAGTTCTACCCAAGCACCCTACACTTCTATATGGTTTTGGCGATTTACCACGGATAGTGAATTACCAATATAAGCTATTTATCCCAGAGTGACTTGCCTTAAAAACAAAAAGGTTTAGCTGTTTTCAGTATCAAACAATGTTTTTGCCAAACCGGTGGCGACATGACTATCACGATGCGTAGTTTTGTTTTTCCAGTTCGAATTGTCATTCAAGAAATAGTTGTTATGGAACGCGAATAGAGCACGTTCTACCATTGAAGGAGTATTCTCTCCGAACTCTTCCATTGCCTTCTTTCTAAATGCGGTCACTAACTGCTCATTGGAGTATGCTTTTTCGAGTTGCTGCGTTGTTGTAAATCCAAGGGCACCGGAAATCTTGGAATCTACGATCATTAAAGGGAACGCACTGTCGTGGCTCCAAAAATAAGCATGCTTAGTTGCGAACGATTTGCCAATTCCGTCGAGCTTACAGAACTCATCTATGCACTTGATATTGCCATCGACTGCGAGTTGGACCCCAAGCATGTACTGTTCAAATGCTCTTACATCATCTTCTAGCACTTGTCGTGGGGCATCTTTCCCTTTCATTGGTACATAAAACAACCTTCCAGATGGACCACCCCAGCAATAAATGAGATCAACGATTCTAAGTATCGTTGATTTGTCGAATTGCTTTTTACTGATCATGGAAAAAATTTCGTCCATACAGGCATTTAAGTCACCATTGAAATGCATGTATTTTCTAGAGTTAACGTTGGAATAAGTTGTCTTTTTTCCTACGGTCTCATACCAGGTCGTGTACCAGAATTGATAATCGATTTCGGGAAACTTCACTGTCACTTTCCTTTTTTGGGTTACTGGTTTTGTCTGCGCCCGTAGTAACTAGTTTTACTCGGTTCTCGATACCATAGAGTTAAAAAAGCCGAACCCCATCGCCAAGGGTTCGGCTTTTTAGTTGGCTTCTCACTGATCATGGAAACGTATGTAGTAACATTTTCGAAGCCGTCTAGGTCAATAGACGTGCCTAAGGTATCGGTTCAGCGCACGTTGTGTAAATCATCATTAGTGCAGGTCTGAACTAGATCGAAAGGTTTAAGCGCTTATTAGATTCTACTTACATATTGTTTAGACACACTATACATAACTCGTCTCTCCTGCCGTTTTTATTTGGCCCTCAACACTAACGAACTAAGTATCTACCATGCAGCAAAAGGCTTAAGAATTAACTGCAAACTTTACTCATCAATAGTTCACCCCATTCAGCATCTCACTTTTACCTTATAACGTTACAGTGTAATACGTAAGTAAAATTGCGTTTATATCTCCAATGTAGGCCAGTGATCATTTTTTGAAAAAAGTTGCGCTCATTCCATCTAAATCTCACGTTGAAAAACACCGTTTACTCATTCTCTTTTTCTGTTTTAAGTACGGTTTCAGATTTGGTTCGGTTTTAGTCCGCAAGTACTCACTGTTTTCATAAGTACCATTTTATATGTCTAAATTTTCTGCCAATCAAAGTGACGGCGTCTCTTTTATGTTTTTGCAGAATATTTCACTATTGGATATGGCCATTGAATTCGTTACTGTAATTAAATTACAGAACGAGGTGGGAGTGTTTTATTGCTTGAATGATTATCCTGAGTTAAGTGTTTGTATTTAAAGGATTATGTTTAACTTGCTGTGCTTGCGCAGTGTTTTTACCTGCATTTCAAAGTGATGGTTAATGGTGTCTAGTAAAATTTTACTAACTTATTATGGCAGGTGTTTCTACTCCACTTTTGAACTGCTTGGTTACGTGGTAACGTTGAATTTGTTTAAGGTAGTGTGGTGAAAAGAAGGGGAGTTGTTTGATTTAGCGATATATGTGAGGGGCGTAAAAAAGCAGGGTCTGTGCCCTGCTCTTTGTAATTTCTTAGTCTTGTTTCTTCGCGGCGTATTCTGCTCGAATTTGCTGGGCTACGATCTTAATCGCTTCTGCGGTACTGGTACCCTTCTGCATTAATTCTTGAATACGTTCTACAGCTTGTTGCTGTTCTTGATGAGACAGAGGTGGTAAATCGTCAAACATAAAAAAGCTCCTCAATATGAGGAGCTGACTATAACGGCTCGCTTAGTAGGTCGCAAGGAAATTAATCGAAGCACCCATTGCGTTTTCATTGGTATATTGCGCTGCAATATCAAGTTCGATTAAGTTCAAAGGTGACAAACCAATACCCGCCGTGATCGTTCCCTCGTCACCTGAACGTGCAAGGTTCTTCATGTATCCCCCACGCAGTGCTAGCTGACGAAGTACGTCAATTTCAAAACCGGCTCGAACCATTTGCGTGTTGTCATCAAAGGTAGAGAACTTCTTCTCTTCATTCAAATCGTAGTCAACGCTGAAGCTGAAGTAATCTGCGACATATCCGGCACCTACGGTGTAGACTGGTCGCATGCTGTATTCGTAGGATTGAATGGTATCGCCGTTGTAGGTGAAAGATTTTGTTTTCACGTCGCGACCGATTAAGTTTTTCGCTGAAATACCTAAACGGTAAGGACCAAAGAACCACAATGCACCCGCATCAAGGTTAAACATGGTTTCTGCAGTTTCATTTTCACGCAAATCTTTGGTATCGAACGCAGCAAAGCTTGTTGCGTAAGAGTAAGTGTAGATGCGCTGTAGTTTTGGTGTAATACCAAACGACAAATGCTGATTCATGAAGTTGGTGTATTTAGCGAGGGAGATCCCCGCTTCTGCCACACCAATAGAGACGCCGCGCACGTAGCTATCATTTAACGGGTCACCACTTGCCGTGTCGATAGTCGGTTCAACGAAAGACTCGGTATATAATTTTCCGTAAGCTGTTGCAGATAAGAATTTATTAGGAATACCAACGGCGACGACACCACCAAGGTCAAAATCCATCTTTTGCCCGTTAATCGCGTCTAAGGAATTTACGATTTCTGTTGGATCGGTCAGCTTACCTATGCGTTCGATTTCGTCGATTAAACCGTCTTGATCGTTATAGTTAACGCCAAAACTTGGCACGATCATACCTGCATCATCATTACGACGGTAGATTGCCGTTAATGCCGGGTTAAAGAATGGTGCAGTTAGGTAAGAGGCTGATACGGTGCCGACTCCACCCATTGCGTCACTACGAGCTTCGATTGCGTAAGTGCCAGCAAAAGCAGCGCTAGAGCATAACGCTGCTGTGATGGTCGTGGTTAAAATTTTGAATTGTGTCTTCATACTACACTTGTGATTTCGTTCGTCCTGAACTTATATCGGCACAAGTGTAATTTCTTTAGCTATTCTTCGAGAGAAACATCATAAGTTCGGCTAATAGTTTGAGCCTGCTCAACAATAATGTCACCTTGCCAACGTCGACTGTTAATGCTCACAGCTAACACATATCGGTCATTAGGGATTCCATCTAATTCGAGAGAATTTGGGTAATTAGATTCGTATGTCTTTTTCCATACTTGGTCATATTGACCTTCGACATAATCATAAAGGCCGACTTCTAGCTGTGGTAGCGGACAATGTGGGTTCCGTAACGCGCTCTTCTCTACTTTCCAGTTCTCTTTTGAAGTCCAACGAACATATTGTGTCGAGTTTGAATCGCCTAAGATCACCCATGTACGGTAAGTACGTTTGTCTTTTGTCGTCACTGATAAGTGATATAAGCCCGCATCCAACTTGCCTGTTAGATTGTAGCGTTTTAAAAAGCTGCGTTCATTTGCCAGTTCTGCGCCTTCCGGTTGCTCTTCAAAATTGAATGAGCTGTCTGCAGAGATCGTACTGTCGACCCAACGGCGGAAAGAGATGTCTTCAATATCCGTTGTTGCACGCAGCTTAACGACAAGTCGATAAGTATCTCTGCCTGGGCTTTGGATGGTTTGTCGAATAACGTTAATGCCGCTTATCCAATCAGGAAGCGTGACACCTGTTAATGATTTGCCGCAGTCTCTAGAAAGTGATTGTGCTAATAAATCATTGAGGTGCGGTGTGAGTTCTTTGTTTGGTTCACTTTGCCATAGTTCGACAAGGGAATTGAACATGCCACCAAGGTCATCTTCGAGCAGATGCTGGTGAGCTTGTGTCAGTGGTGTATTAGTTTGAAACCAGTCCGTAGCTTGGACTGGTTTCACTAATAGCAATGAGAGAACTACAGGAAGTAGTGTTTTCATTCTTTGCCGTTACGCTTTCATCTTGTAACCAACGCCACGTAGCGTTTCTATTTCTAGACCCGGTAGCTTTTGACGTAACTGAAGTACGTGAGTATCTACAGTACGCGTTGTTGGGAAATGGTTGTAACCCCAAACGTGATCTAATAATTCATCACGTGTAAATACGCGTCCTAAGTTAGATGCCAAGAACAGCAGTAGATCGAACTCGGTACGAGTCAGAGTGATCATTTCACCTTGGAATACGACTTCGCGAGTTGCGCGGTCGATCTCAAGGTCTTTGGTCATCACTTTGTCTGCATTACCCTGTTCCGCTGAATCTGGTGCGCGAAGTTGTGCTCGGATACGCGCAAACAGTTCCGCTTCTGCAAATGGTTTTGTTAAGTAATCGTTCGCACCAGAATCTAAACCCGCAACTTTATCTTTTACAGTAACCAGTGCAGTAAGAAGGATTACAGGGATATCTTTAATTTTTTTCCATTCAGGAAGAGATTGTACTGAGTCGCCGTCTGGTAGTTGGCGGTCCAGAATGACTAAGTCAGCCTTTTTCCATTGTGGCTCAACGTCTGAAATACGCTCCACATGTAAACACTCATATCCTGCTTGTTCCAGGCTTACTAACAGGCCGTCAGCCAAGTTTTTATCGTCCTCAACGAGAAGCAGTGTCTGTTTCACAAGGTATCTCCAATATAAAGGTTGTAGGTGGTCCCATTAGGGACATTTTTCCGCCCATGCGGCCTACCATTGATTCAACTATTGTTAATCCAAGCCCTAGTCCGCTCTTACTTACGAACGGCTTTCTTAGGTTTGCCCAATCTTTTGCAGTTAAACTGCCGGCATCTATGACTTGGATAATGATTTTATCCGCACTGGTTTCTACACATAGTTCGACCGGTGCTTTACCGTACTTCAATGCGTTTCGTAGCAAGTTATCGATACAGGTTCCGAGCCAATACACGTTAACTTTAGCAGCTACATCTTCGTTTATTTTGAAAAGTACAGCGTTATCAAATTCTTCTTCAATCTTATATTCTAGCCATTCTGCAACAGAAGGAACCCAGTCTGTTGCAAGCATTTGGTTATCAGATTGCAAATAATCTTTACTTGCCTCTGCTAACTGGCGTAATCGGCGCGTATCTTCGCATAATCGACGAAATTCGTCGTAAACGGTTTCTGGAAGATGTTCGAACTCACGACGGAAACCTTCAACGGTTAAAGACAAAGACGCAATCGGCGTTCTTAGTTCGTGAGTAAGAATTTGCAGTACCAACATGCGACTGCGCATTTCTTCTCGTTTGCTGTTCCAGCGGTACACTGCCCAGCCGATCACCAATAAGATGTTGGCAATCACAAGAATGATCATGCTGATCCGCAACACTTGCGAGTGATCTTCTACATCCCAACAAATGTTACCGCGTTTCACAAAGCAGCTTCGGCTTTCTGATGCGAGCCCGTAAGACAGACCAGCATTCGCAACGTTTTCTTGCCAAACATTTTTAGAGAAAACGAAGTAGTGATCACCGCGGCGTAGCCAAAGCTCCTTCCCTTCAATGAACATGCTCGCACCAGCGATGAGTGCGTTTATTGCATCATCATCCATGCTTTGCAAGCTTTCTAGCAGTTCATCGCCATCATCGTTAGTGCGCTCTTTAATGTGCATGTACTGTGCAAGCTTAGGGCGCAGTTCTGGATATTTCTCAGCGTAACGAGCTGCGTAAGTGCCGCCTCCTGGGTGAATCAACCCACTACGAGAAAACCAACGTGGTGTGAGTTGCGTTCCTTTACATAAGGCTCGAGTAAACACCAAAGGTTCCGTAATTAAAGGACTTAACGGCAGTTTTCCGCGACATGTGTTCGCCAAGCGATACAGCTGTTGAATGTCTTTTAGCGGATAATCGGCCGTTTGTGGCAACATTGAGTCCGGTGAAAGCAATTTGGTTGGGTAGTTCGATTGCAGTATGCGTATATCATACGATTTAAGAGCCACTTCATAATTAAATAGCTCTGTAAACGTATCTATTCGTTCTGGTAATGAATCTGCAAATGCGCTTGCCGAGAAAAGTGGCAGCATTAAGGCAGAACGGAGCAAAAACTGTTTAATCAAACTGTTACCGGTACTTGTTACATTAGCCAGAACTATACATCAATCTAAAAACAAATGACATTAGGCAGCTTAAGGATTTGCAGTACTATAACATTGAAAGCCCACAAAAAAAGGCCAGCGAATGCTGGCCTTGATGAGTTTTAAAGCAAATACTTCCTTTCGAAGCAGATGCTGATGTCCCCTACGCTTACAGTGCTTTAGAGATTGCTTCTACGCTCTCTTTCGCATCACCGAACAACATCGATGTATTCTCTTTAAAGAACAGTGGGTTTTGAACGCCTGCGTAACCTGTATTCATTGAACGCTTGAATACGATGACATTTTGCGCATTCCAAACTTCTAATACTGGCATACCAGCAATCGGGCTGTTTGGATCTTCTAGTGCCGCTGGGTTTACTGTGTCGTTTGCGCCGATGACCAGAACCGTATCTGTTGCTGGGAAGTCGTCGTTGATTTCGTCCATTTCTAGTACGATGTCATACGGTACTTTCGCTTCAGCCAATAGAACGTTCATGTGACCAGGTAGACGGCCAGCTACTGGGTGAATACCAAAGCGAACTTCAATGCCTTGAGCTCGTAGCTTGTCTGTGATCTCATGTACTGGGTATTGAGCTTGTGCCACTGCCATCCCGTATCCTGGGGTGATGATTACGGACTTCGAGTTTTTCAGCATTTCAGCAACTTCTTCAGCTGATGTTTCGCGATGTTCCCCCTGTTCTTCGTCACTTGAAATCACTACTTCTTGACCGAAGCCGCCTGCAATTACGCTTACAAACGAGCGGTTCATTGCTTTACACATGATGTAAGAAAGGATGGCACCTGAAGAACCAACCAGCGCACCAGTCACGATCAATAGGTCGTTTGCTAGCATGAAGCCTGCTGCCGCAGCCGCCCAACCGGAGTATGAGTTCAGCATTGAAACAACAACCGGCATATCTGCACCACCTATTGATGCCACTAAGTGGTAACCGAATGCAAAAGCAATCAGTGTCATCAAGATCAGTGCGAACATGCTGCCGTCTGCTTTTACGAAGTAAATCATAAGCAGTGTTGAAACAACGATCGCAGCGAGGTTCATCTTGTGTTTGTGAGGTAGGTTAAGTGGTGAAGAAGAAATGATCCCACGAAGCTTACCAAACGCTACGATAGAACCAGTAAAGGTTACCGCACCGATGAACACACCAAGGAATACTTCTACAAGGTGGATAACGTGCTCTGCGTGAATACCAGCAAGATCTGTTGATACTGGTGCTGGTGGCTCTAGGTAACTGTTGTAACCAACAAGTACCGCGGCCATACCCACGAAGCTATGTAGAATCGCAACCAATTCTGGCATTTCTGTCATTTCTACTTTCTTCGCGTAGTGGATACCAATACCACCACCGATCACCATCGCGATGATGACCCATGCAAAGCCTTCGGCACTTGGGCTGAAAATTGTCGCAATAAGCGCAATTGCCATACCAGCAATACCGTAGTAGTTACCATTTCGTGCTGATTCTTGTTTAGAAAGTCCCGCGAGACTTAAGATGAAAAATAGCGCAGCAATAATGTATGCCGCTTGTACTAATCCTGCAGACATTGGTAACTCCTATTATTTGTCTTTGCGGAACATTTCAAGCATACGTTTGGTCACGGTAAAGCCACCAAAGATGTTTATGCTTGCAATGAGAACAGCAATGAATGATAGGAAGGTAACTACACCATTACCTTGACCAATTTGCAGTAGCGCACCCACTACGATGATGCCGGAAATCGCGTTTGTTACCGACATAAGTGGTGTATGCAGTGCGTGAGTCACGTTCCAAACTACGTAGTAACCTACCACACACGCCAATACGAAAACGGTGAAGTGTGATAGGAATGCAGCCGGAGCGACTGATGCAACCCAGCCAAACGCACCCAAACCAATAACCAGTGGTGCGAATTTCTTAACTGGTGAAGTTGGCTCTTCAACTTTCGGCTCTTTTTTGACCGGTTCTTGGGTTTTTGCTTGTGGTTGAGCAGAAACTTGAATCGGTGGTGCCGGCCAAGTGATTTCGCCTTCTTTCACGACGGTCACACCACGTAACACAACGTCTTCAAAGTCGATATCGATGTTGCCATCTTTCTCTTTGCACAACAGTTTTAGAAGGTTTACAAGGTTGGTTGCGTAGAGCTGAGAAGATTGCGTTGGCAGACGGCCTACCATGTCAGTGTAACCAACGATTTTTACGCCATTGGATGTCGTGATGACTTTGTCTTTTTCTGTATATTCACAGTTACCGCCATTGGCAGCCGCCAGATCAACGATCACGCTGCCCGCTTTCATGCTGTCGACCATTTCTTTGGTGATCAACGTCGGTGCTGGGCGGCCAGGAATTAGCGCCGTAGTGATGATGATATCAACATCTTTCGCTTGCTCAGCGTATAGCTCAGCCGCTTTCTTGTTGAACTCATCAGACATTTCTTTAGCGTAACCGTCACCTGAGCCTGAGTCTTCTTTGAAATCTACCGTCAGGAACTCAGCGCCCATCGATTCGACTTGTTCTTTCACTTCAGGACGAACGTCGAACGAACGAACGATTGCACCAAGGCTACCAGCCGCACCGATTGCTGCTAGTCCTGCGACACCTGCACCTGCAACTAACACTTTAGCCGGTGGTACTTTACCAGCGGCAGTAATTTGGCCAGTGAAGAAACGACCGAATTCATGAGCAGCTTCAACCACTGCTCGGTAACCGGCGATGTTAGCCATAGAAGAGAGTGCGTCTAATGCTTGCGCACGTGAGATACGAGGAACGGAGTCCATTGCGAGAACGTTGATGTTCTTGCTTGAGAGCTGTTCCATTAACTCCGCGTTTTGCGCTGGCCAGATAAAGCTAACCAATGTTGCGCCATCTTGTAACAACGCGATCTCATCGATGCCATTTTCTTCATCAACATGAGGCGCATTCACTTTAAGAATTAAGCCTGATTGCCATACTTCGTCGCTAGATACAATTGTCGCCCCTGCTGCTTCATAAGCCGCATTGTCGAAACTGGCTAGCACCCCCGCTTGTGATTCGATTGCGACATCGAACCCCAACTTAATTAACTGCTCAACCGATTTAGGTGATGCAGCTACTCGCGATTCACCCGCGAGTATTTCTCTAGGTACACCGATTTGCAAAACGCATACTCCTTGTATACATATCAATAATTAGTCCCAAAACAGAGCGTTGCTCTACTCTAATTCTTTTTTATTTCTATCTGTTTACTACGCAAGAAAACGCAAACGAATGATGGTGTTTTGGGTCACCCATTTGCACAGTCAAATCTTGACTAACAGCCCTGTTATTCTTCTGTTTTTAACGAACGTCCATCATGACTTCAAGTATTTTGTAATAAAAATACTAAATTTCATTACATATAACGCTAAGTAATGAATAATTCTCTACTTCGCACTGAAAAATAACAACGATTAGCGCCACTAGACAGAGGTCTAACCAGATGAATGTTAAGTGGTTAATTTAACAGGTAATTAAGCCATAAAAAGAAAGAGAGCCATCAGCATATACACTAATGGCTCTCTTGGAGATGATTCGAATCAAGTTGCAGTGAGTTCTTAATTGAAGATTTTTTCACCCATTTGGTCGATGAACATCTGCGCTTTTTTCAGCATCAGCTCGTTGGCGTCTTGTTCTGACCCTATCAAGTCGGAACGAATAAAGCGGTGGGTTTTCACTTCTCCATCGAACTCTTTCTCAATCCGTCCTGCAATGCGGTACTGACCACCTTCTGAAATACTCTCTTGGTAAATCAAAAAGCCTTTATATTCGACGGGGTCTACGGTTTTAACTGCGGCAGTTTTATCACCACCACCAAACAAGCGCGAAAAGAATCCCACAATTCCTCCTTGGGCATGCCTTATCTATTTAAGACTGATTAAGACACTCATTACTTAATGTTGACGTTGAGAATTGGCTTCTCAAACCAATCCAGTTCTTTGTCTTCATCATAACTGGTATGCGAGAAAATTACAGGTACATCATTGTTACGATTCGTGCGTCGATCTTCTTGCACCATTGCTGCTGCATTTTCTACCGCGATATAGACACTATCTTTAAACTGCGTCAGTTTACGCTCAGGTAGAGCAGACAGAAAATCGATATCATGGCGGATATAAACTGGTTTTAATTGGATCAGCGCCAAGCAAGCGATGTCAGCTAACTGTTCATGATCAAACTGATCGACGTATCGCTCTGAAGAGAGTTCTTGCCCTACGAGGGTCTCCATATAATTGTGTACATCTGAACTGATTTGCATCGATTTTTCTCCTTTGCTCAACACTACGAAATTATAGCAGTCACAACTATCGTGCAACTTGTTGATTGGTCTTAATTTAATCAACCTCTCTCTTTTTGTAATCATCGACTGTAAAACACTTGGAAAATTCGCAAATACACGTATTCTTGTTAGTTTTGAAAGCGTCAGAATATATACTGCCCACACACGGTATTAATTGAATGCTTAATGTAACTCTTTAGATATACTCAACTATTTGCAGGTGATTTGTAGTAGATGGCTTCATCTTTAATGACCTCTCCAGGCTTTCGGTTTCTATTTCCAATAATACTGTTGGGTATGATCAGCTTGGGTATGGATAGCATCATTCAGATGACTCAGTCTAACTGGGGCATTGCTTCGAATTTGCCATATATTTTGTTGGGCTGTGCGCTGTTAATGTGTTACTCATTCAAGCAAGGTCGCGAGTCTATGGTTTGCATTGCCATGCTACTTGCCTACTTCGTAATCCAACATCGCCTACAAGTTCCGCTTCAAACGGGAACTGCGCTTTTAGAGCTCACCATTTTAGCGAGTCTTTTACCCGTCTCTTTCCTAGCGGTGTTTCTGTTCAATAAAGAAGGTTTCGATTCCAAAGCCACGTTAGCCTACATTTTTGTGCTGGTTATGTTTGTCTTTTGGTCCTATGTGACGCTGACCTATTACGTAGAAGGTGGATTCGATGAGTGGACCAATGGCATCTTGTTTATTGTTCCCAAGGTTTCCAAACTTCCTCTAGTACTTGTGCTCTATTGCGTTGGTATTGTGTGCTTCCTTGGCATTTTGGTGCTGAAGAAGAATAAGATCATTCATGCGATGACTTACTCTGCGATGGTGTTAGCCTCGGCGACGTTTATCTTCTTCGACGTCCAATATATCTCTAGCACCATGTTTACACTAACGGGCCTATTGATCATCATTTACTCCACATCGGCGAGCCATCAACTGGCTTTTACTGATAGCTTAACGCTCATTCCTAGCCGTCGTGCGTTGGATCTGGACCTTAAGCATATGGGACGTAAGTTCACCATTGCGATGCTGGATGTTGATCATTTTAAGAAGTTTAATGACACCTACGGCCACGACACCGGTGATGATGTGTTAAAGATGGTGGCTTCGCGCCTAATGAAGACACAAGGTGGAGCAAAGGTGTATCGTTTTGGTGGTGAAGAGTTCACCATTGTCTTTAAAGGTAAGTACACCGAAGACTGCGAAGCTCATGTGGAAGAAGTTCGCGAATTGATTGCTGAATATGAAATGATTCTACGCGATCAAGACAGTCGACCTGATGACAACAAACAAGGCCGCAAAAAGCGCGGAAGTGCTGATTCAAAGAAAAAGACCGTATCTGTCACTGCGAGTTTTGGGGTTGCAGACAGCCGTAGTGCACGAAACCCAACTGACGTGATTAAACTTGCTGATGACGCCCTGTATAAAGCCAAAAAAGCGGGCCGAAACTGTGTGAAGTTCTGCCACGCTTAATTGTCCTATTTTCTGCTTACAAGAGTCGTTGAAATCTGAAAAGCGTTAAACTTGGTTGAAGAACATGACCAAACTACCCCCTTTAAACGCACTGCCATAGTTGAGACTCATCCCTACACCTATGTTCACCACAAATGGGATTTTAATCGGTGGTGTCATAAGCCAACCCATACTCGCTTCATAGTAGTGATCCGTGTTTAACGGTTTCTTGGTATCGCCACCTATGTCAACTCGGTTGAAGCTGGTATAAAACGACTGAACCATGTTTTGCCATATCGCTAGACGGTGAAAGACCTTTACGCCATTAACCCAATACCAGCCTTCAGGGTTAATTACGTTGTCACCTTTTCCGAGATTGACACCAACGCCGTTAAAGTAATGTGGTGAAGACCAAAAGTACCATTGACCAAAATGACCATAAGGGCTGTATTTTAGTGTCGCATTGACCTCGCCGACCATTGCTAACGCGTTGGTATTGACATAAATACCATCGATTTGGTCACGATAATCCTCCAACGTATCACTACGATAAGCGTAATCATTTTGGTAGTACATGATGTGCGTTCCCGCCGCTGCGCCCAACGTGATATTGCGATTCAAATAAGCCTCTTGCTCAACTTCTAAGTAGCCACCCAAAACAAGCTCATCAAGGTCGTCAGGAATGTCGGCATTTAACGCGGACACTTTTTGTTGAGAAGAAAGCAGGTAGCCTCGCCCGTTCACGTTTGTCTGGTATGGGGAATAACGGTAATTGCTCGCCGGAATACTGAATGGCAACGACAATACGGAGATTTTCTTCCGAAGGTCGACGGATTCGTTATCACCTAAAGAATCATCATCGAGATTGAGGTATTCGTTAGGGTCAAAGTTTGAGAAGCCAAAGGTGAACACATCACTGTCTGAAAGGACAATGCTGGAGGCGAAGTTATAATCGAACTCTTTTTGCAGCTGCTTTTCAACGGTGCTGGAATAAGATGAAGTAGAAGCGAAACACATCGCCAAACAAGCCAACTTACGCATAACTTTTATAGGTTTGTTATTGTCGTTCCATGACTTGGTTTATGTGCTTATGTTCCTATTAAGCAAAATGGGGCGCGATTTTGGCTCGCCGAGTGAGGAAATGCAATGGTTTTCTTTGCCATTGCGGAATTACTCCTGATTAAAGAACAAAACAAGGCTTCCGCCTTTTAGTGCACTGCCGTAATTGACGGACAGGCCGAGACCTATGTTATCAATCCATTCGCTTTTAAACGGTGGTGTCATTAACCAACCAAAGCTTGCTTCATAGTAGTGTGAGGTATTCATCGGTTTACTCGTATCACCGCCAACATCAACTCGATTGAAACTGGTGTATACAGACTGGACGGTTCTGCCCACTTTGGTGATGTCGTAAAACAATTTGACGCCGTTCACCCAATACCAGCCTTCTGGGTTTCCTATATCGCCATTATTTCCTTCACCCCAACCCATTCCATAAAAGTAATGTGGCGACGACCAAACGTACCATTTCCCCCAATTTTCATTTTCGAGGTACTTGAGTTCTGCATTGACCTCTCCGACCAACGCCCAAGCATCGGTATTGAGGTAAACTCCCTCTATATATGGCTTAAGGTTATCGAGCGCATCACTACGGTAGGAATACTCGTTGCGGTAATACATCAGGTGAGCTCCGGCGGCGCCACTCAATGATAGATGTTCTGTGAGTTGGTTTTGTTGTTCAATTTCGGTGTAAGACCCTAAGATAAGCTCTTTGTTTCGATCGGGCACTTTGTCTTCATTGACGGTCACATCTTGGTCGATACCTAACGCATATAATCGACCTTTGAGATTATATTTAACTGGGGCAGTTTTATCTTCAGAAAGAGATAAGTGATAAGGAAGTGTGGACAGCGCAACCTGTTTTCTCAGGTCGACAGAGTCTTGGGTACCAATATCTTCATTATCAATATTAAGATATTTATTGGGGTCGAAATCATGAAAGCCTAAGGTAAAGACATCACTGTCAGAGAGCACAATGCCAATCGCGAAGTTGCGCTCAAACTCTTTTTGTAGCGTTTGCTGTACGGGATTTGCGTGACAAAAACTAGAGATAAGTGACATTGTCACAGCGATGGTTTTGCAATTAAACTTCTGAATCAACTAGCATTTACCACAGTGTATGTATTTCTTCCTAGAGACTTTGACGAATAAAGCGCTCTATCTGCCGTTGCGTACAATTCTGCTATGTTGTCTTTACCTGTGGGTTGAAAGGCAAAGACCCCTTGTGACACCGTCACTCTATTTGCAATGCTAGAGTATGCATGTGGATAGTCGAGGAAGTACATGGCCTCTTGCACGCGTTCAGCTTCCCTTTCTGCAGTTTTCGCATCCGTGCTATTGAGCAGAATGACAAATTCTTCCCCACCATAACGCCCGACATACTCTCCAGAACGACAGAACGTTGCTTTGAGTTGATTCGCAATAGCTTGCAGACAGCGATCCCCTTCTATGTGCCCATAGTTGTCATTGAACGGCTTAAAGAAATCAACGTCGAGTAAGATGAGGGCCATTGGCATATGATGACGGCCATGCCAAGCAATCATGGTTTCAAACTTTTGATCGATATAGCGGCGGTTATACAACTTCGTTAGACCATCTTCATTGGCTTGCTGTTGTAATCTTGAGTTCATCTCTTCTAGTTGTGCGGTCGCCTGTTTCAGCTCTCGTCTCATGTGAGCAATACGTTGCATTGCCATCAACTTAGAATTAAGAACAAGCTTGTCGACAGGTTTGATGAGGTAATCATCCCCGCCGGCCTCAATAGCTTTGGCGATCATTTCTGGTTCCTCATGGCTACTGAGGAAGATGATTGGGATCCAGTCCGGGAACGTTTCTCTGATATGAAGTGATACTTCAAAGCCATTCATGTCTGGCATAGCGATATCTAGCAGAACCAGTTCTGGGTCGAAGCTTTCATAAGTATTTAATGCTTCTAGACCACTTCCAACGGCTTTAACAATATGACCTTGTTGTTTCAAACGGATAGCCAACTGCATTCGATCCAGCTGAACGTCATCAACCAGTAGAATGCGCATCGATGTCCCTGTCGGTTGCATAGCGCGTCCCATTCTTTTGTAAGTCTTTATTAAACATATATCATACTCACGAGATTGTTGCATTACGCCACTCATTTAGTGCTATATTTTTTTGTTGAGTGGTCACGGAATCAAATGCTTCTTATGGTAGCTATTTGATGCATTTGGTATTAATATTCCCGCCTTTTGTAACGAGAGACACACCATGTCAGAAGCAACTAACAACGAAAGCAAAAAAATCGATCTAGAAACCATTTCTCCTGAACTACGTAAAGTTATCGAATTTGACGAAGTTCCAGAGCAAATGTTCGAGATGGTTACCTCTATCCATGAAGTGTCTGAAGAAGCTGTTCGTGCGTCTTGGGACGAAATGCCTGCAAGTGCACAAAACATTCTGGACAACTTTGAGCAATTCCACGCTCTAGTAACGGTTGGCCAAGCATTCGCTGGTCTAAACGTAATGGAAGAATTCCCAACGCTTAATCTGCCTGAAAATATGACAGATGAAGACAAAGAAGACTACCGTTCTCAACTTCTTGACAATGTTCTTCACAACTGTGTGAAAGACATGGTTAAGCAACTTAAGAAAGCGCGTCGCGATCCTCTTCTTAAGCGTGAATTTAAAGAAGTATTTGTGAAGTAATTCTTCCCATTTACTTCAGTTAAGTTAAAGGCCGCAATTGCGGCCTTTTTTATTTCGTATAATCTGGTTACGTGCTAGTGATGCGCCAACGAGATATCTCTCTGCGTTACACTGACCCCTTTTACTTGTGCATACACCATGTCACCGACTTTTAAATTCAAATCATCCAACGCCCAAGGCGTAATGGTCGCCCATAAGTGGCAGTCAGTATCTAACTTCAGCGATACCGTAATACTTTGTTTGTCTTCGCCAGCATTGAATTCTTCAATGGATGCAACGGTCGCTGACAGTACATTACGAATAGACGTCGCAACTGGTTTTTCCAAAGCTATAGAGACATCATTGGCACGCACTTGCAGGCGAATTGACGTATCTGGCTCACCATCGACCTTTTGAACCCACAAACAAGCCTTCGGTGCGAGCTTTACGCACGTTAACGCGTATTTGTCATGATGGGTCGCAATTTTGCCCTCAAACAAGCTACTGTGATCGGAAAATGACTGCCATGGACGCATCGCATGAGACGCCCACACTTCTTCAAGCTTACCTGACGTCATGATTCGTCCCTTGTCGAGAATCGAAAGGTGTTGGGCCAAGCGTAGGATTTCTTGCAAGCTATGCGTAACGTACACGATCGGAATGTTGACCTGCTCAGACAACTCTTCTAAAAATGGCATGACTTCTCGCTTACGTGGCATATCTAAGGAAGCCAAAGGTTCATCCATCAAAAGCAGATTAGGCTTAGAAAGTAGTGCTCGCGCAATGGCTACACGTTGCTTTTCACCGCCCGACAAAGAAACTGGGAAGCGTTTTAATAGTGGTTTAATAGCAAGTAATTCTGTGACCTTATCGAAATACTCTTCATCTTTTTCTACAACACCATAGAGCAAGTTTCCTTTTACTGAATAATGCGGAAACAAGCGAGAATCTTGAAATACATAACCAATTTTGCGCTTATGCGTCGGTAGATTAATACCCGCATCACTATCGAAAAGGATGTGCTCGCCAATCGCCACTTTGCCTTGCTGTGGTGTAACTAATCCACTAATAACGTTAATTAGAGTCGTTTTTCCGGCGCCGGAACGACCAAATAGCGCACTTATTCCGTTACGCGGTAACGATAGATTAATGTCAAAGTTGGTTTCACCAAGTGATTGTTTAAATTGAATTTCTATACTCATCGCTTGGCCCCCAGACGCGCTGCGGCTTTACGATTTAACCATTCTGAGATCATTAACGTCGACAGAGCTAAGGCAATAGAAATGATGCACAAGCGCGCGGCCTCCATTTCAGCACCAGGCGTTTCTATAAAGTTGTACATAGCTAGTGGGATGGTTTGCGTTTCCCCTGGTATGTTCGAAACGAAGCTGATAGTGGCACCGAACTCTCCTAAACTGCGTGCAAACGAGAGCATGGTACCAGTGATGATTCCAGGAATAGTTAACGGAAGCGTAATTGTGACAAAGACTTTTAACGGCGACGCTCCGAGGGTTGACGCTGCGTGTTCTAATTTGGGGTCAACCGTATCTAAACTCAATCGGACCGAACGGACCATTAATGGTAAGGCCACGACGATACAGGCGATGACGGCCCCCTTCCAGTTGAAACTGAATATTAAACCAAAGTGTTCATATAGCCACCCACCCAAGTATCCTTGACGACCGAGAGAGATCAGTAGCAAATAACCAATAACCACAGGAGGTAATACGAGTGGAAGATGAATCAAGCTATCTAATATGGACTTACCGATAAACTCTTTTCTAGACAGTAACCAAGCGAGAGCTACGCCTATTGGAATCAACCAAACGACGGCATAGGTGCCGACTTTTAGGCTTAGCATTAAGGCTTGGTATTCAAGTTCTGACACTCTGATCCCTTTTATTGAAAACCGTAATGAGCAAAGACTTGTTTTGCTTCATCCGACTTCAAGTACTGGAAGAATTGTTTTGATTGTATTGAGTCTTTCACAATCGCGGCTGGGTAAACGATGTCTGCGTGGGTATCGCTTGCAAATTCTCCAACTATTTTCACCTTAGTTGTCAATTGTGCATCCGTTTTGTAGACCACTCCCAACGGGGCTTCCGCTCGCTCTACTAGCGCAAGTGCAAGACGAACGTTCTTTGCTGGAGCAATTTGACGTTCTAGTACTTTCCACACGCCAAGGTTAGTTAAAGACTCTCTTGCATACATTCCGGCAGGAACGGACACTGGATTGCCTAGAGCAAGGCGGTTGCCGTCCAGTGCCTCATTCCAAGCATCAGCATCAGAGAAATCAAATGTTGCAATACTGCTATTTTGCGGCGCAATGACAACGAGGGAATTTTGCACTAAAGTAGTGACGTTGTCACTCTTTACGGATTTTGATTTTACTAGGTAATTCATCCATTTAGTGTTTGCAGAGATAAACACATCGGCTGGTGCGCCATTTAGAATTTGGCGAGCAATGGATGATGAACCACCGTATACAGGTGTGACTGATACATCGTATTTTTGCTCGAATTTTTGAGCAATATCATCAATCGCATTAGTCATTGACGACGCTGCATAAATTTTTAAGTCAGTTGCCGCGTTTGCTGCTGATGAAACGCTCAATATTGCCACTAGGCAAGCATGAATTTTCCATGCTTTCATAAAAACACTCCGGTGCTAGACAGGCAGAAGATGAATGAGTGGAAAGCAATCTCCACTTTTATTTATGCTTCAGACAGTTAAAAACTGGTTTTATTTGAACAGAAAGTCAAGATTCATATGTTGTTCTATCGCATCTGCAATTCGATTAATGCCCTGTTCTTTGAGCTGTTCAAAGTCTTGTTGTTTGATTTGAGTGCCGTTTACCCATTCTGAAACAAGGCTCAAGACATCTGCCTCATCGAAGAAGCCGTGTAGGTAGGTTCCCATGATTTGGCCACATTCACTAAGCGCGCCTTCTGCTTCGCCAGAATTTAACTTGATAGGTTGAGCGCCCTGCACTTCACTTCTTCCCACATGGATTTCATAACCTTTCACATTAGCTTTTTTGCCGTTAAGAGAAAGCTCTGCTCGTGTGTTTGTAAGCTGTTTGCTATCGGTTAGAGTTGTTGTGATGTCTAACAAACCAAGGCCTTCACTACGACCAGGCCGGCCCTCTACACCATTTGGGTCATCAATTACGTTGCCAAGCATTTGGTAGCCGCCACAGATGCCAATGACTATGCCGCCCAAGCGAATGTGGCGTTGAATGTCTTTGTCCCACCCTTGGCTACGTAGATAATCCAAATCGTCTCGGACTGATTTAGTACCCGGCAAGATAACGAGATCGGCTTTATCGATCTTCTCACCTTTGCCAACGTAGCGAAGGTTAATGTCTGGATTTAGACGCAACACATCAAAATCAGTATGGTTACTAATGCGCGTTAAAACTGGTACCACGACATTGAGTTTCACTTGTGAAGACAGCTCTTGCTGATCCGTAATAGCATCTTCTGCTTCAAGGTTTAACCCGTGAAGGTACGGCAATACTCCGAGTACAGGTTTGCCCGTTTTCTCTTCTAACCAATCAAGACCAGATTCAAGCAAGCTGATGTCGCCACGGAAGCGATTAATTACGAAACCTTTAACGCGCGCTTGTTCAGATTCGGATAGCAACGCTAGCGTCCCGTAAAGATGGGCAAACACGCCACCGCGGTCGATATCTGCAATAATAATGACGGGAACGTCTGCTTCCTCGGCAAATCCCATGTTGGCGATATCATTTTCTCTTAAGTTGATTTCTGCTGGACTGCCAGCGCCTTCAATCATCACGGATTCGAATTCTTCGGTCAGTTTAGAGAAAGAGTCTAATACCGTGCCCATTGCGACTTTTTTGTAATCGTGAAAGCCGACAGCGTCCATATTGGACAATGCTTTACCTTGTAAGATAATTTGAGCGCCCGTATCGCTGTTTGGCTTAATCAACACAGGGTTCATATGAACCGTAGGCTCGACGTTGCAGGCTTGCGCTTGAACGGCTTGAGCACGTCCAATCTCACCGCCATCTTTCGTTACTGCACTGTTTAAAGCCATGTTCTGCGGCTTGAACGGGGCAACTTTTATCCCTCTACGAGCTAATACACGGCATAAACCTGCCACAAGGACGCTTTTTCCGGCATCTGAAGTTGTGCCTTGAACCATTAATGAAGGGATTGGTGATTTCATGAACGTTTATTAAGAGAAAAAAGAAGGTGAACAATCATAACGTTATCTCAGCATAGGACTCAAGAAAATGAATCGAATATGAATGTTCGAATCAGTAATGGTTCAAATAAGGTTTGTTTTAATAGCACCATCAAAACGAACACTTTAATAGAGAAACCAAATTATGAAAAACACTGTTATCGCTACTATCGCTGCACTTGCTATCGCTCCTACTGTTGCAATGGCTAAAGACCACAACCACGGTCAATCAAGCATTCAATTTAATGGTCCTGTAACGGTTGAAAAAGTCGATGCATTGATTAAAGACTCAAGCATGTTCACTGAGAAAGACGTGGTTGTAGAAGGCAACCTACTTCGTCAAACACGCTCAGACCAGTTTATCTTTAGCGATGGCTCTGGCGAGATCATGGTTGAGTTGGACGACGACATCCGTCTAGCGACACCAATTGACCAGACTATAAAAGTTCGTCTATTTGGTGAGTTTGAAGGCGGTAGTAAGCCAGAGATCGAAGTTGAACACTTAGTGGTGATGTAAGCACTGCTCTCTTGCCGCTTAATTGGGCGTCATCACCATGATCATAAGCACTCTGTCCTAGTGTTTAAGGTGACGGGAAACACCTGAAATGATATTTTGTAAATATTGGTCTGCATTTTGCAGACCTTTTTTTCGTTCGTATTATTTTTCTTGCCCGGAGACACCCATGCTAGGTAAAGCTCTAAAGGTTGCTGCCTTTGGTTTGTGCGCTGTTTTGCCACTTTCTGCTCACGCAAACAATTTCAACTACAACACAATGGAATTCCGCATGGGTACCAGCCCAGGTACGTTTGGTGGGGAAGTCACAACCTACTTTACTGAAAATACGCATTTTATTGGACGTGCTGATAGTGAATTCAGTGGTGATTGGGATGTTGCAGGCGGTATTGGCTTCAATGGTCCTGCAGGCCAATTTGCTGATATTTATGGTCAAATGTTGGTTCACAACATCAAACAAGACAATGGCGACGGTGATGAGTGGAAAACAGAAGTAAACATCGGCACTCGAGTCTGGTTTATGCAGAACATTGAACTACATGGTCGTATTGGCCAACTGATTGACAACGATGACTCTAAGACTATCTATAACCTAGGTGCACGCTTTCACTCTACGCAACAACTGTCGTTGGGTGCGGATTTAAAAAATAACGGTACTTACGGCCAACAGCTTGTTTTATCAGCACGCTTTGCCTACTAAGTTGTTCGATATTAAAGTTCAGTAACGTATTGATATTATGTAAAAAAGCCTCTCGGGTGAGAGGCTTTTTTTGCGTGCTACGTGAAGCAAAGATTTACTTGCCGCTTGGCTTGTTTTGAACATACTTCTTAGATACGTCTACAACAGCAACGTCGCGGAAGAAGCTTCGACCAAGTAGGATTGGGAAATTCATGTGGCCTCGCTCAGCCAGTGTGAATTCCGTTTTCTCTTTTAGGTCACCAACTTGAATGTAAGCCACAACAACAGCGCGCTTATCTACTTCTTCTGAAGAGGATTGACGAACTTTTGCCCAACGTTCAACAGGTAACTTGAACTCTTTGCTCGCTTTACCATTAATATCGATTTTGAACTTAACCCAGTCTTTACCATCTCGTTCAAACGGCACTATTTCTGTCGCACTGATTGATGATGTGGTTGCACCGGTATCGACGCGACCTTTAAATGTTTGGTCAATGTCTGGTACATAAACCCACTCTTCCGAACCAAGGATCAACATGCCATCAGGTGTTTTCTTTGCCTGCGGTGGTTTTGCCGGTTTAGGATCGGGTTTCTTCTCGGGCTTAGTTTCCGGTTTTTGTTCCGGCTTCACCTCGGGTTTTGGGTCTACTTCTGGTTTTACATCCGGTTTTTCTACCGGCTGCTCCACGACTGGTTTTTCTGGCTCAACAGGCTCAGTGGTCGTCGGTGTCGACGTACAAGCAATAAGACCGCCGCTCATCATTAGCGGCAGAATCAGTTTCCAGTTCTTCATTAACTCTCCCAATTAACGTTGAGATATTTTTTGGATCGCGTCAGCAACGTAAGGAATATGAGTTTCGGTTAAACCAGCGATGTTGATACGACCATCACCGACACCATAAATGCCATAATCTTCACGCAGTTGCGCCATTTGGTTTTCACTAAAGCCTAGCACAGTAAACATGCCTTTGTGACTCTCAATGAAATCAAATTGATCTGTATTATGGTTGTTTCTCAATTCGTTACACAAAGTTTGACGAAGATTCAACAAGCGCTGCTGCATTTCGTTCAATTCTTGTTTCCAAACGGAAGTGAGGCTTGCATCTTGAAGAATAGTTTTTACTAATGCTGCGCCGTGATCTGGCGGCATAGTGTATGTTGAACGTGCTAGCGTAAGCAGTTTACCTTTCGCATTCGCCACATCTTTTGCATTCTTGCCGATCACAATCGCTGCACCGGTACGTTCACGGTACAAACCAAAGTTTTTAGAACAAGAAGTCGTGATCAGCATTTCTTCAACGTTGTCAGCCATAAAGCGAAGACCTTTTGCGTCTTCTTCTAAGCCGTCACCAAAACCTTGGTAAGCAATATCTACGAATGGCGTAAAACCATTTTTTTGAGAAAGCTCAGTGATTGTCTGCCACGCTGAAAAATCAATATCTGCACCCGTTGGGTTGTGGCAACAACCATGCAGAAGTACTACATCAGAAGGACCAGCTTTAGAAAGGTCTTCGAGCATTTTTGCTGTATCGACTTGCTTGGTTTCTGAAGAGAAGTAATGGTAGAACTTAACTTTCAGCCCAGCCGCTTCCATCACTGGTTTGTGATTTACGTAGCTAGGGTTTGAAATCCAAACCGTTGTATCTGGTTGTGCGACCTTCATTAGGTCACCCAGCATACGCAATGCACCACTTGCTCCAGGCGTTTGAATAGCAGCAACGCGATCTGTGGCTGATGTTCCCGTTAGAAGGAGGTCGATCATGCTTTGGTTGAATTCTTCACAGCCTGCAAGACCAACATAAGACTTAGTCTTTTGGTTCTCAACGACCACTTCTTGTGCCATTTGAATGGCTTTCATGATTGGTGTTTCGCCAGCGCTGTTTTTGTATACGCCAATACCAAGGTCAACCTTGTTAGGGCGTTCATCGCCGCGGTATGCGACGGAAAGAGATAAAATAGGATCTAATACAGGAGTTGGTAGATTAGAAAGCATGAAAGTCATAACCCTTTGAAATTCAAGTATCGAACCTCACGGTAACACTTTCGTTAAAAATGGCGAAAGGATTTTTAACGGATTTCATCAATTAGAGGACAAAATACTGGGAACGAACGCGTTTTATGATCTCAATCGGTTATAAAAAGAACGATTCACTCATCCGAGTTTAAGTCAAGTTTACCATTCTTTCTAAATTCACGTGGGGTCATGCTCGACCAGGCTTTAAAACGGGTACTGAAGTTCGCACTAGTAGGATACCCCACGATTTCACCAATGTGTTGAATTGACCATTCTGTCGAACGCAACAATCGAGCTGCATATTCCATCCGCATGCGTGTGAGATGTGCTATCGGACTTCTTCCAAATTGTTGCTGAGTTAAACGATGAAGGTGCGGCTCAGAACAAGGATATAACGCTGCGAGTTGTTCAACTGTCCAATCTTTATGAAGTTGCCGTTGCACTAGATCGAACACACGTCGTAGTTTTAATTGATTACGCGAAAGGGAATCTGAGTGTGGCATATTTAGCATAAGCTCTAATTGAGCAACACTGTGAGCTCCTACCTCACCTCCGTAGTCAATAGGCAAGTTGATACTGCGCAGTAGCGTTTGAATGCAGGAATACAGCACTTCTGGTGCAGGGGTCAGTTGGTATTCGATCTCTTCATTAACCATTGGCCATTCTTTATCTTGTGAAAGGAAAACCCAAGCGATTTGCCATGTTTCATCTTCCATCCCAAATCCATTTTCCGTTCCAGCTGGAACAATTACTAATGACCCCGGTTCTAACTCATATCGACATGCCCCGCTCTCTAGCCAACCTCTTCCACGGACGGTGTATAACAACATGTGCTTTTTTTGGTTTTTGCGATAAACGGAAAAAAAATCTCGGCAAGTAGCGATTCCACATTGGACAATACCGCGTTCTTCAAGCGCAAGTACACGGGTATGATCGATGAATTCTTGATAGGTTTTATCTGAAATGGTGTAGCGTTCTTGTTTTTCTTCCATGATTCATCGACTCACTAAGGTACTTTCGTCTCGGAGTTAGAGTAACTCCCACAGAGACTGGATAGTTTCGCAAAACTATTGGATGTCTTTGAAAAATACACCGCTAAATCATGTGGATAAACTACTCGCATTATTCTTAGAGGAGAAATGCGATGCTCTTAACACGTCAATACATAGACAAAGCATTTTGGAAAAAACTGGTTGCGATTGGCGTTCCTGTCTCGCTCCAATCTATGCTGTTTTCGTTGCTCGGAGCCGTGGATATCTTCATGGTTAGTCAACTTGGTGAGTCCGCTACCGCAGCGGTGGGTGTCGGTAACCGAATCTTTTTCTTTAACCTTGCTGTGGTGTTTGGTTTGTGTGGGGCTGTAACGGTTTTAGCCTCTCAATATTATGGTTCGGGGAACCTTGCGGGAATAAGACGAACACTCGCTCAATCTTGGTTTATTTCGTTGGTCGTGACCTTGCCGTTTATCTTGTTGTATGTGGTTTACGACAAAGAGATTGTCTCTTTTATGGCGGACGACCCCGAGTATGTTGGGTACGCGAGGGAATACTTGGTGGTAACTGGATTGAGTTTGATTGGCACAGCTGTCGTTGTTCCCATTGAATCGGTGTTGAGATCAGTCGGTGAAGCTAAGATGCCGACTTACGTCAGTATTGCTGCCATTGTTGTAAACATCTTCCTCAATGCAGTTTTGATCTTCGGTTTACTTGGTTTTCCACAATGGGGCGTGTTTGGCGCAGCTGTGGGGACTTTGATTTCTCGATTCTTTCAAACGGCGATTCTGGTTTATTTCTTCTGTCGTCGATACGCGTATCTGCTCCCTACCCGTTCAGATTGGCGTGAAGGTACAATAAAGAAGTATCGGAACAAATATTTCAAAGTCTCTATGCCAATGCTGATCCACGATGCGTTGTGGACCGGCGGCCTGATTATCTACAGCATCATTTACGGTCAATTAGGCGTAACCGAACTGGCGATCATCTCTTTCCTATCGCCGATTGAAGGCGTATTGATTTCAACCTTTATGGGATTCGCTGTTGCCGCGTCTGTGTTGCTTGGGAATGACATTGGCGCTCAGCAATATGACCGTGTTGAGAAGACCGCTTGGTGGTATGTCTTAACCAGCGCCGTGCTCGCAACTGTGTTGTTTTTTGCTGTATGGGTTAGCTCGCCTTTAATATTGAATTTACTGGAAATGAGCCCGCTCACAGACACACAAATGGCGCTGAATGTATGTTTAGTACTTGCGTTAGGCATGATACTGCGTGTGTTTAACATGGTTGGTATTGGGGGCGTATTAAAGAGTGGCGCTGATATTCGCTATAGCATTTTCATCGACACGTTTGGTCAATGGGCGATTGGTATTCCGCTTACCTACTACACTGGAATGGTGTTAGGTTTACCACTGCATTGGGTGCTGATGTCTCTACTGGTCGAAGAATTGGTAAAAGGCATTCTAACAACTCACCGAATTCAGTCTAAGCGATGGATTAATAACATGGTTGATGATGATTCCACTGTGACAGCGTAACTGAAGTGTTGTGCTATAGTAAGATCACAACAGCGCGACTCATCTATCGAGCAAAGCTTTAAAAGGACTCACACCAAAAGGGCACATTCGAATTATACGAATGTGCCCTTTTCATATTTAGCTTTCTTGTGTTTCACGCTTAAAGCTCAGTGAATCGATGGATAATTTGATTCGAGCTGCCTCGCCATTCTAGATTGAGGTCTCGTTTATCTTGCTCGTATTTGCCATCGATTAATGTGTCGATGTACTGAGTCACTTCGCGCTGTGCATCGTCTAATTCTTCAAGCGTGTAACCTGTCCAAACCCAAATATCTTTGCCTGGGCACTCTTCTCTTACGCGTTTTACAAGCTTAAGAATGTGCGGCACGTTCGCTGGATGCAAAGGATCACCACCAGACAGAGATAAACCACGGCGTTTGATGCGCGTGTCGTTTAGGTCTGCAATGATTTTGTCTTCCGCTTCTTGCGTGAATAACACACCAGAGCCCAAGCGTTGCGTCGACTGGTTATAACAGCCGCGGCACTGGTGTACACAGCCCGACACAAATAGCGTGCAGCGTGTACCTGGTCCGTTAACAACGTCAATTGGATAATATTGGTGGTAGTTCATAATCGTGCCTTGTTTTGCTGGCTAGAAAAGAAAATCAACCCACGACAGGTTGATTTTCATTATTGGGTTTGAGCTTAAGTGAACCTTACAGGTGCTTAACTCGACGCTTAACTTCTTCTTGCTTACCGAAGTTAAACGGACGTGCATCTGGGCTGCCTAAGTAGCCACAAACACGACGTGTTACTGACACTTTAGTTGAGTCATGGTTGCCACAGCTTGGGCAAGTGAAGCCTTTACTTGTACAGTCAAACTCACCGTTGTAGCCACACTCGTAACACTCATCAATTGGTGTGTTTGTACCGTAGTAAGGTACGCGGGTGTAACTGTAATCCCATACGTTTTCTAGTGCTTCAACATTACGTTGCATGTTCGGGAACTCGCCGTAACAGATAAAGCCGCCGCTTGAGATTTCTGGGTAAGGCATCTCAAAGTCTATCTTGTCGTATGGGTTTACTGTTTTCTCAACATCTAGGTGGAAGCTGTTAGTGTAGTAACCCTTGTCTGTTACACCTTTGATTACGCCAAACTCTTTCGCATCGATACGGCAGAAACGGCTACATAGGTTTTCACTTGGCGTTGCGTATAGGCTGAAACCGTAACCGGTATCTTCTGCCCAGCCGTTTACTGTGTCTTTCAAGTGCTTAATGATAGCTACTGCTTTTTCGCGTAGAACAGCGTCGTCGTAAACGTGCGCTTCTGTACCGAATAGCGCGTTGATTGTCTCGTGTACACCTATGTAACCAAGAGAAATTGACGCACGACCGTTCTTGAAGATATCTGCGATTGAGTCGTCCGCTTTCAGACGAACACCACATGCGCCTTCCATGTAAAGGATCGGAGCAACGCGTGCTTTCACGTTTTCTAGACGAGAGATACGTGTTTCTAGTGCTTTACGAGCAAGACGTAGGCGATCGTTTAGAAGCTCGTAGAACTTCGCTTCACTGCCGTTTGCACGGATAGCGATACGAGGAAGGTTCAAGCTTACTACGCCTAGGTTGTTACGACCTTCGTGAATCAGCTCGCCGTTTTCTTCGTAAGTACCAAGGAAACTACGACAGCCCATAGGTGTTTTGAATGAACCGGTTACTTCCACTACTTTGTCGTAGTTAAGAATGTCTGGGTACATACGCTTAGACGCACACTCAAGCGCAAGTTGCTTGATGTCGTAGTTTGGATCTTCTGATTTGTGGTTCAAGCCATCTTTGATGCCGAATACCAGTTTAGGGAATACCGCTGTTTTACGGTTCTTACCTAGACCTGCAATACGGTTCTTCAGAATAGACTTCTGGATAAGGCGTGATGCCCAGCTTGTACCAAGACCAAAACCGAACGTAACGAATGGTGTTTGACCGTTCGCTGTGTGTAGCGTGTTTACTTCGTATTCTAGAGATTGGAACGCGTCGTAACACTCTTTCTCTGTGCGCGCTTTTGCGAACTCTTCTGGCTCAGCAATGTTCCACTCTTTTGCGATCTCTAGGTGTTTCTCGTAGCTTGTGATTACGTACGGTTCTAGAACTTCATCAATACGGTTGATGGTTGTGCCGCCGTAAATGTGGCTCGCTACTTGAGCAATGATCTGTGCCGTTACTGCTGTTGCAGTCGAAATTGATTTAGGAGTATCAATCTCAGCGTTACCCATTTTAAAGCCGTGCGTTAGCATGCCTTTAAGATCGATAAGCATACAGTTAAACATTGGGAAGAACGGAGCGTAATCCAAATCGTGGTAGTGAATATCACCTACTTCGTGCGCTTGAACCACATCGCGTGGAAGGATGTGTGTCTTCGCGTAGTGTTTCGCTACGATACCAGCCAACAAGTCACGTTGAGTCGGAATCACTTTACCGTCTTTGTTCGCGTTCTCGTTGATTAGATCTAGGTTGCTTTCTTCAATTAGACCTTCGATTTCGCGAGTTAGTGCACTTTGCTTCTCACGAGCGATGTCGCGATCGTGGCGGTATTCAATGTAAGAACGAGCTAGGGCTTTGTAAGGACCTTGCATGAGTTCATTTTCGACTAAGTCTTGAATCTCATGAATGTGAACTTCATCGTGATCCTGAAGCTGTAACTCAACTGCCAGAGCAACATTTAGTGCATAAATGGCGACATCTTTGTCTTTGTTTTCCGCTGCAGCTTCTACTGCTGCTTGAATACGATCCCTGTTGAACGGAGCTCTTGAGCCGTCACGCTTGATTACGATTGGTTTCACTTTTTCTCCTTACCCCAAAATACTCACAGACTTATCCACAAATACACTATATGGGGTTATTTCTTATTCTGATGACACAATATATTGTGGCGTATTTAACGAGAAGCACCAATTGAAAACATTGATTTTGATCAATAAAAAATGGGTAGCGAACAAGAACAAATCGATCTTATTGGCGTTGATCTCAGTTGCGAAGAAAACTGTGAAAATTGCAAAATTGGAGCGAAATCCACTTGCTTTTTTTAGAGGTCTTATAGGATAAAGGATGGAAAGGAATGCACTGAAAGATAGGAGTGCGATAGACCAAAATGCGATCACTTTTTGTTACGACGATATTACTTTTTAGTTCTTTTTCATTTGCTCAAAATTCCGTCAACTTAACCAGCTGGAATATAGAATGGTTATCTATAAGTGGTGGTAAAGTTTCGAGAACACCACAAGATTTTGAAAAACTGGCCCACTATGTGGATAACACACAAGTTGATATTCTCGCTTTTCAAGAAGTCGAAAGTGCAGCTGCAATCCAAAAAACGGTTGGTAAAGACTTCACTATTTATTTGTCTGATCGTGCGAGCACTTCTAATCGACATCTTCAGTTCAACGATACCAACCAGTACACAGGTTTCGCGGTACGCAATGGCGTAAACGTATTGGACAAGCCTGACTTTTCTATCACACGAGGCAACAGCAAGCTCCGCTTCGCCAGCTACCTTGTTTTGAATCCTAACCAAGACAACGAAACTCACTTACTCTCTGTACATCTAAAAGCGGGTTGTAGTGGTGCGTATCGCAATAACCGCGATTGTAAGATAGTGAAACAACAAGGACAGGCACTAGCAAAATGGATAAAAGCGCGCGAGGACAATAAACAACACTATGTCGTGCTTGGCGACTTTAACCACAATTTGGGGTATCGCGGAGATTGGTTATGGGAAGTGCTATCGGACAATACCGATGCTAAGTTAGTGACCAAAAACACCAAAGCTGAATGCAAAGTGCGTTCTAATCGTAATCCGAATAAAACCCACCAATTCCGCTCGGTGATCGATCACATCATTATGAGTGGTGATTTAAAGGCGTCGTCTGGTGTTCAAACCGTTTTCAAAACACAAGATGTGCTCGACTACAAACTGAGTGACCATTGCCCGGTGTCTACGACGCTCTCTTTTTAATGACGAACCACTCTTTTAGCGGTGAATGACCCAACCAACATTGCCGCTATAAAAAGCAGAACTTGTATGTTGCCAGTAAAAAGGCTGGCAACCGCAGGGCCAGGACACACACCCAGTAAGCCCCACCCAATACCAAACAGAGCTGCACCACCAACTAGCTTTTTGTCTATCGTTTTAGAAGTTGGACATAAAATCTTATCACCAAACACAGATTCGCTTCTTGGCTTTATTAATAAAAGGTAAGCAGGAACGAACACCGCAAGAGCTCCGCCCATAACAAAGGCTAAGCTTGGGTCCCATGCGCCGGTAATATCTAGGAAGCCGATCACTTTTGCCGGATCAGCCATACCGGAAATCACCATACCAATGCCGAAGAGCACACCAGAAAATGCGACAATGGAAGTTTGTTTAGCATTTTTCATTACGTCAGTTTTCATAACGACACTATTCCTCACGATACTAGCAAGACGGTTAGCATGGCTATCGCCATAAAAGTACACGTCGCGACAACAGAACGGACAGAGAAGCGCCCCATTCCACAAATGCCATGTCCACTCGTACAACCATTACCGATACGAGTACCGACCCCAACAAGTAAACCTGCAACGACAACTAAGACAAGAGAACTGCTGTACTCAGTTGGTACATGCCCGCCAAGGGCATAAACAGCAAACACACCGCCCAATGCCATCGCAATTAAGAAGACAATTCGCCAAACGCGGTCTGCATTCTCAATCGCGCCATTTAAGATCCCGCTGATTCCCGCTGTCTTACCTGTGAATAGCATCAATATTACCGCTGATGCGCCAACCATGACGCCGCCTAAAAGCGACATCCAAGGAACTTCAAACATAACAACCACCAATATAAAGTCTGAATTATTGCTTACAGAAAACTTGGTTAAACGCTTCGATCAGCGGAGCGACTCTCCCATCAGAAATCGAATAAAATACCTGCTGAGATACCTTACGAGCTTTGATGATGTCGTGTTTTCTCAATACGGTGAGGTGTTGTGAAAAGGCTGATTGGCTTAATGTTGAGCCTTCAAACAGTTCACCGACTCCTTTTTCGCCTTCAATCAGCTTGCACATCACGATTAAGCGCTCTGGATGAGCCATAATTTTAAGTAGCTCACTCGCTTCGGTCGCGCTTTGTAGCATACTGTCGCCCATTCTTATGTCCCTTCATCAATACGTTAAGTTTTATTAGATATTACTAATTAATATTATTAAGTCAATGCTAATGTAGCTAAATTAACATTAGACACAGCTAATTTATTTAAGTAAGGTGTAGGCGTTTTCGATCATTCAGTAGGAGAAATCCATGAGCAAAATCGTGATTATTGGTGGTGTTGCTGGCGGTGCATCTGCAGCAGCTCGCGCTCGTCGTCTTAGTGAAGACGCAGAAATCATTATGTTTGAACGCGGTCCATTTGTGTCATTTGCAAACTGTGGCTTGCCGTACCACATTGGTGGCGATATTCAAGAACGCAGCAAACTGCTTCTTCAAACGCCTGAAAGCTTTTTAGCGCGTTTCAATGTTGATGTTCGTGTGATGAACGAAGTGGTTTCTATTAACCGCCAAGACAAAACGGTTACGGTTAACAACCTGCTTGATGGCTCTGAATACCAAGAGAGCTACGACTTTCTTCTACTCAGCCCTGGTGCAGGTCCAGTAGTGCCGCCTATTCCGGGTATTGATAACCCGTTAACGCACTCGCTGCGCAATATTCCAGATATGGATCGCATCATTAAGACGATCGAAACCAACAAAGTGGAACATGCTACAGTCGTTGGTGGTGGTTTTATCGGTTTGGAAATGATGGAAGCCTTCCACCAGCTTGGCGTAAAAACCACATTGGTTGAAATGGCGGATCAAGTGATGACGCCCATTGACCGAGAAATGGCTGGTTTTGCTCATGCTGAAATCCGAGAGAAAGGCATCGACCTGCGCTTAGGCGTTGCTCTATCTTCTGTTGAATATATTGCGAACCAATCTGTCGCTAACAACGAAGCGGGTGAAGATGACACGCACCAACACCTTCAAGGAAAGCTGACACTGTCTCTAAACAATGGTGACCAACTTAATACCGATATCCTAATCATGGCGATCGGTGTTCGCCCTGAGACAAAACTTGCACAAGAAGCCGGTCTTCAAATTGGTGCGCTAGGCGGTATTTACACCAACGAGTATATGCAGAGCAGCGATCCTTCTATTTATGCCGTTGGTGATGCGGTTGAAGAGAAAGACTTTGTCACTGGCGAACAAACACTTGTTCCGTTGGCAGGTCCGGCAAACCGTCAAGGTCGTATGGCAGCAGACAACATGCTTGGCCGCCAAGAAACTTATCAAGGTACACAAGGCACGGCGATCTGTAAGATCTTTGATTTAGCCGTTGCTTCTACTGGTAAAAACGAGAAGCAGCTTAAACGTGAAAACATCGCTTATGAAAAAGTGTATGTCCACACAGCTAGCCACGCGAGTTACTACCCTGGCGCAGAAACTGTGTCGTTCAAAATGCTGTTTGATCCATTAACCGGAAAGATTTTAGGTGCGCAAGCAGTAGGTAAAGACGGCGTTGATAAACGTATTGACGTAATGGCAGTTGTTCAGCGTGCTGGCATGACGGTAGAACAGCTGCAACACCTTGAGCTAACTTACGCGCCACCTTATGGCTCAGCGAAAGATGTGATTAACCAAGCGGCTTTCGTTGCGAACAACATCATTAAAGGTGACGCAACAGCGATTCATTTTGATGAGATTGACAACCTGTCAGAAAACCAGGTGCTGCTTGATGTTCGTAATCCGGGAGAATTGGAATCTGTAGGCTTCATTAAAGGCGCGATCAATATTCCTGTCGACCAGCTTCGCCAACGTATGAGTGAACTGCCGAAAGACAAAGAGATCGTGATTTATTGTCAGGTCGGTTTGCGCGGTAACGTCGCTTATCGTCAACTGGTCAACTCAGGGTTTAAAGCACGTAACCTACTTGGCGGTTACCGTACTTATAAGTTCGCACAAGCTTAATCGCTGATTCTAAAAATCTAAGGTTTAGGGCTGAAAATAAAAAAGGGGCACGTAATGTGCCCCTTTCTACATCTCGGATTCGACTAATTGAATAATCTTGGTCGCTTTTTCGAAGTGATCGAGTTGATGAGTTTGAATCCACCAAGTCGCCGCTTCCATCAATAACTCAGGATTGTCATTCTTATTGGCGAAAAAGGCATAAAAGGACACACCAACATTGTCGCCTTTCTGCTCTATTTTCTTCTTACACACCTGAATGATTTTGTCTCTTAACGCGATGTTCATTGCCTTTCCCTTTCTTTTCGCAATAGCAAAATTAACCCAAAACAAGAATAACTGTATTTATATACAGTTATTCTTAGTAAGGCAAATAAACATAATCATCTAGATGAATATTCTCGCGCGAAGACCTAATACCCAAGTGCTGCTTTTGTTCGAAAATGCTGGGTCTTTGATGTATTGAATATCAGGGGTAATTTGAATGTAGTCGTTTAACTGCATGTTGTAGTAAAGCTCGGCAGTGAACTGTTCAGAGTCATCCACACCATAGGCTTGCTCTAGGTTATCGTTAACATGGCTCCAGTTAACAGCGAAGCCGAGGTTGTTGGTTGGCTTACCTAAACCAAAATAACCAATCCCCACCGTTAGGGAGCGATCATAAAGCGCCACATCACCTTCCGAAAAGCCACCACGAACAAATGGCATTAATTGCTCTGTAGCAAAGTAGCTTGCTGAAAAGTTAATACCCTGTCCGCTGTCTTTATTCGTTAGGTTATGTTGCGTGTCGCCATCTAAATGCCAAGCCGTTAGGTGAACATTATCGGTATAGATTTGGTCTTGTGACGCCGTCCAACCTAGCTCGAACGTGGTAAACAATTTATGATCGTTGAATAAGGTATCGAAGCCATCAAATGGCTCATCTGAACGCCCTTTACCATCTGCGACGCCTGCAACCATATAGAAGTTATCAGTCAGCATGTGTCCCACGGCTAAGCCGAGAATCCCATCATCCGGTAGACCAATCGAGCCTCCACCAGTACTGAATGCAAGGTTAGTAAATCCGGTCCAAGGGCTTGCCAATGCATAGGCATCAACGTAGTCAGTCGTATCTAGGAAACCCACCATGAAGGAAGTTTTGCCATCATTCAGTTTTTGTTTCCAGTATAGGTTGGTTAGACGAGCTCCTTGATCGCTGTATGCTGGACCAATCATGCCTGCATAACCAAGCCCATTTCCGATAAAGCTGAACTCTTTTGGTGACAAATCGTTGTAAGCATGGCGATGTTCGACTTTCCAAACCAGACCGCCTGTATTGCCAGAATCAAGACCGATCAGATCCCAGCTACCATAAAAGCGAGCAACACCAGCACTTGCCGTATCTTCACCACCACTTTGAGGAGTTGAGGCCGTTAGTCCAAGGAATTGATAATCCAGACCGAAAGTAACATTGTGTTCTTCAGCTAATGACTCACGCCATGAGCGTTTTTCTCGAGCATTTTCTGCAATAGTATTGTCTACCGTATCAGGGCTACCAAAGTTCGCCGCGTTTACCGATGACGCCATTACAAGTGAAAGAGCGATAAAACTAAGCTTGGGAACAGTTACTTTCATGTCTGGGTTCTCATTAAATTGATTTCTAGAAAGAGATTTTAATGATTCAGAGTTTTGAAAATTGCCATTAAGCGACAGCTCACTGCTTTATGTCATTTCGATAATAGACTCTTATTGGTAAGGTCGGATAGAAACCTCGTCCATTTGGTAGATAGTTTCTACGTTCGCAGCACCATCAGAGTATGAAACGTCTGCTTTGGTCTTTTTCACGTGCAGATCCCCTTTCACCCAAATTGGTTCGTAAAGAGAAGTCAGTTTCAAACCTTTCGGGTAATCAACCAACACAATCTGGTTTGCTGGAGGTGGTGGTGTATGGATACATGCGCCCATGGTGGGAACAAGGAAGAATTTTGTGACAACGTCATTGTTAAATTCTACTGGCGTTACAAAGCCTGGAATTTCATAAGTATTTTCGGTAAGTGTTGCGTTTGGCATTGATGCCAACATACGACGATGTTCAGTAATTTCGTTTCGCTTTTTGAACAACCATTCAATGTCTAAGTCGTCAGCTTTTAAACTGTCCTCTAACTCTTTCATGGTTTGCTTCTGTTGCTCATTAAGATTTTGAGAATCGCGGTATCTTGCAAGAGAACCAAGTTCGAAAAGCTGTTGATCGGTAAGTTTTACAAATGGGTCTTCAATTTGAGGAACATTGACTGGCAATAATTGCTGCCAACTAAGTTGGTCGGCGGATACATTTGATGAAGCCAGCAAAACTAAGCCAGCTAATAGGTACTTCTTCATACGTTCCCTTGAATCGTTCTTTGTCTTTTAGAGAAAATTTGGGGACAGCCTTCGTCCCCAAATAGTCGAAAGAGTTTACTACAAGGTGTTCTTGTGGATCTTGCCGTCTTTCATAATTATTTTGAATTTATCTTGGTAATCGTTAAGAACTGTGATGTCTTGCAAAGGATTTCCATCCACCAGCACCACATCGGCATAAGCCCCCGGCTCTACAACTCCGAGCTTTCCGTATTTATATGGATTCATACCACCCGACCAACTAAGCACTTCTGCTGCGTTCGATGTGCCCATCTTCATGATTTGATAAGGGGTAAATCCGACTTTCTCCATCCAAACCATGTTGTCTGCTTGGCGCGTATTGTAAGACGGGCCAAACATATCGCCGCCCGTTACAATCAACAAGTCGTATTTACGCGCCCACTCAAACATCTGTTTCGCGCCTTCGTTTACTTTGGTCGCTTTGGCTTTTTGATCGGGACTGAAGAAGGTGATCTTTTCTGGTTCTGCAAAGGCTTCAAGAGACATCACTGCTTGAGCAGAGAGCGCTACGCCCTTCTCTTTCATTCGCTTGATGGTTTCCTCAGAGATAAGGAAGTTATGTTCGATAACTTTCACGCCAGCATCAATGGCACGATTAACCGAACGGTCATGATAAGCGTGGGCCATGACATAAGTGCCATAATCTTCCGCTACACCCACAATCGCTTCCATTTCTTCTTTGGAGAATTGCGTCATATGGATTGGGTCAAACTCACTTGCGACACCGCCGCCAGCCATGATCTTGATTTGAGTTGCCCCCGAGCGAAGGTTCTGACGCGCAGCACGACGAGCCTCTGTTTCACCATCAACGATATAGCCAAAGCCGTGGCGTTCGAGATCGTCAATGCGTCCTGGTACATCATTGAAGCTGCCGGTATCAGCGTGGCCGCCTGTTTGACTCAAGAAACCGCCTGCTGGGAAGAGTCTTGGGCCTTCTAGCAAACCATTGTTGATGGCTTTTGCCATACCAAGAATATTACAGCCTGCGTCACGAGCCGTCGTAAAGCCTTGGTCGAGGTACTGCATCATGGAAACGTGAGCACGTGCACCCATCGCCATTTGGTCGTAACCATCTCGACCTACCAACATGCCTTCCTGAATACACATGTGTGAGTGCATGTCGATCAAGCCAGGGATCATGGTTAAGCCTTCGCCATTAATCGTTGTGGTTTGCTTGTCGGTTTTTATCGGTTTAGCCGAAATCTCTTTGATTAAGTTATCGACAACCAATACGTTCTGGTTTTGCAGTAGCTTTTCATCCGTGCCATTGAAAACATCGACGTTGGTAAACAGCGTTGAGGCTGCATTGGCATTGAGGGCGAACGCACAAGATAGCGCAACTAAAGAAAGGTTCTTCTTAGAAATTGTCATTATTACACCTATGTTTTTGGATTGTTGGGGTCCATTTCCTATAACCTCCCTGTTTAAACAGCGGTGTTATGAGGGCATCTATTTCAGTGTTCACCAAAAACAACTGATCAGATAAAAATACATATGAAACAGACGACTTACGTTAAAAACATAGAAGTCATAATGACGACTTTCAAGGTGGTTTAATTGCCTTTACACGACAACATGCGGATATTGTTATAGGAATGTGAGTTGAGACGAAAACCTCCGATTATTCAGAGGTTTTATGTGTCAGGGTCTGTTGACCTTTCGTGATGATTTTTGCAGCAGTTTGTAGGTGTTTTATGCAAGGAAGAGGCTTTGATATGTAGTTATTCTACCTGATAAGCCGATAACGCAGTAGAAAGCACCTACAAACGCTGCCCAAAGGGTTCGGCTAGGCGCCCCCGACTAAAAGCGTTTTACTCTTTGTTGAGTCAATTTTACTTAGAACCACTAGGCTTCAATCGACTCGCCGCGATTAAAACGCTTTTGACTAGGCGTCCCCATCCGAACAAAATTTAACTACGAAAGATAAACAGACCCTAATAATTATGACAAGGATTGACGGTACGCTTTAGGTGTGACTTTCATCATTCGCTTAAATGCACGGGTGAAATGAGCAGAATCGGAGTAGCCTGTTTTGAGCGCAATATGGGTGATACTCAGGTCTCGGTCCGCTAAAAGCTCTAGCGTTTGTTTCAGCACCAAACCTTCGATCACTTCTCTATACGTCGTATCCTCATTGGCTAGCCGCCTTTGTATGGTGCGAGCATTCATGTCAATCAACTCGCCAGCAAACTGGATAGAGATCTTACCCATCGAGAGATAAGGCGTGAGCGCCCTTGCTAAGGCATCGCTGAACTTATCATCCTCACCACGAAAACTTGTATTTGGCGCCGTTTGAGATGGTGTGAAAGCAATCGGCTGGTTAATCCATTCATTAGGAATTGAGATTGCAGTAACCGGTCGACCAGTAAAGAACTGCGCACTCTTCATACCCGGCAAAAAATTGAAAGGTTCGGCTTCTACATCTTGAATTCCGACTTCTGCCAATCGCCATTGGGCGCCAACAAGCTTTTTGAGCAACTCATTCATGAACATCGCGGAAAACATTTCTGCGTAACGGAACCAGTCCCTTTCTGCGTTCTGTTTTTCTCTCACTAGCCACCATTTCCCGCCGCGCGATTGAACAGAAATACTGACGTTATCAGAGATTTGTTTAAGCAGTTGGGATACCTCTTCTAGCGCTGCTTTTAGCGAGTGAGTTTGAGTAATTTGATTCGCAAACCTAGGCACATAGATGTCGTGACAAAGCGTCCAAGTAAGCAAGGCAAACTTCTCTGGTGATGCACGTTCCCCCAACGTTTGGAAGACTGCTTTTAGCGCGCTCTCGGGAACAAACGCGTCAAGGGGTTGGTTAGACAAGATATCCTGTGGCATTCGGGCGGATTCAAGTAATGAGTGAATATCACCATCAAGCTCATTGAGCATAGTGGCAAAAAGCTTTACTTCTTCCGAGTGAACCAAAGGAATATCTGTATTGGGCATGCAAGCTATCATCTTAAAATACCAAGGATTATTCTAGTTTATGCACAAACTTCCGAGCTGTCATTAGTCACAATCCAAGTGCAATTTGATAATGAGAGGCGACTCACTCTGAGCAGAAGAGCCAACACACATTGGTCTTCAACATAGATCATTGCCTGTTCGAATACTTGCCAATTCACGCCACGTGATATGTTCTATCCGCTTTTTGAACGCTATTTATATATCTATGAATGTGATGATTTTCACGCTTTCTAAATCAGCAATCGTTTTCTAGGAATTTTTCCTAGTCGATCTAAGCCCTCCTCTCATGTGGTTCAAAAGAGGACTCTCTACAATCGTCGACAGTTAAAAGAAAGCGAGCACGCAAGTGCATCACACTAATACAAGAGAGTTCACGATGTTAAGATTCCTTGAACAAGTCCGAAAGCCTACCCTCGACCTTCCTGTCGAAGCACGTAGAAAAATGTGGTTTAAGCCATTTATCCAATCTTACCTAGTGGTATTTATTGGCTACTTGACCATGTATCTGATCCGTAAAAACTTCAACGTCGCGCAAAATGACATGATTTCAACTTACGGCTTGTCGATGACAGACCTAGGCTTGATTGGTCTCGGTTTCTCGATCACTTACGGCATCGGTAAGACCGTAGTCTCCTACTACGCCGATGGTAAGAACACCAAGCAATTCCTCCCTTTTATGCTTCTCCTTTCTGGTCTGGCGATGCTTGGTTTCAGCTTCAGCATGGGTGGCGGTAGCGCGAGCTTGTTCATGATGGTCGCATTCTATGCACTGAGTGGTTTCTTCCAAAGTACTGGTGGTCCTTCTAGTTACTCGACCATCACTAAGTGGACGCCGCGTAACAAGCGTGGTTCTTATCTAGGTCTTTGGAACATGTCTCACAACGTAGGTGGTGCGGGTGCCGCAGGTGTAGCTCTGTTTGGTGCAAACTACTTGTTCGACGGTCACGTAATCGGCATGTTCGTGTTCCCTTCTATCATTGCGATCATCGTTGGTTTCATTGGCATGCGCTTTGGTAACGACTCTCCAGAAGCATATGGTCTAGGTAAAGTTGAAGAGCTATTTGATGAAGCAGTCAGCGAAGAAGACGAAGCGGCTGAAGAAAATCAAATGACCAAGAAAGAAATCTTTGTTGAGTACGTACTGAAAAACAAAGTTATCTGGCTACTTTGCTTTGCAAACATCTTCCTTTACATCGTGCGTATCGGCATCGACCAATGGTCAACGGTCTACGCTTACCAAGAACTCGGTCTATCAAAAGAAACAGCAATCTCTGGCTTTACCCTATTCGAAGTGGGTGCGCTTGTGGGGACTCTGATGTGGGGTTACCTGTCTGACCTTGCGAACGGTCGCCGTGCGCTAGTGGCTTGTGTTTCTTTGGGTTTGATCATCGTATCACTTGAGTTCTACCAACACGCAACGAGCGAGTTCATGTACCTAGCGTCGCTATTTGTTCTAGGCTTCCTAGTGTTTGGTCCTCAACTGCTTATCGGTGTTGCTGCGGTTGGCTTTGTTCCTAAAAAAGCAATCAGTGTTGCAGATGGCGTAAAAGGCACATTCGCTTACCTAATTGGTGACAGTTTCGCGAAACTGGGTCTGGGTATGATTGCAGACGGCACGCCAATCTTTGGTCTAACGGGTTGGAAAGGCACGTTTGCTGCCCTAGATACCTCCGCAATGATTTGTATTGTTTTGCTGGCTTTCGTTGCTATCGCGGAAGAGAAAAAGATCCGTCAAAACAAGAAGAAGCTTGAACTCGCAGAAAACCAAGCTTAATCAAACAGCGCGCTTTGCAAGTCAAAGCGCGCTAGATCATTAAATAAACTTGGTCAATTTAGTATCATAGTAGGTTTTTGTTGGGCTCTTTGAGAGCTCATTTTCGTTTGTGTATTGCTGAAGTTTGGTATTTAAGATGATTAACGTAGCGCTTGTTGATGACCATGTCATTGTTCGTTCTGGATTTGCTCAGTTGTTGAGCCTTGAGCCAGACATGAATGTTGTAGGTGAATTTAGCTCGGTAGCAGAAGCTCGAGTGGGATTACCTGCGTGCAAGCCAAATGTGGTTATTCTAGATATCTCGATGGCAGACGAAAGTGGGCTTACCCTACTCTCCGAAATCCCTTCAGGCATTGCTTGTGTCATGCTAAGCGTGCATGACTCTCCGGCAATGGTTGAAAAGTCACTTAAACTCGGCGCAAAAGGTTACCTAAGTAAACGTTGTAGCCCTGACGAGTTAATTCAAGCAGTCAGAACCAGTGCTTCAGGCGGTTGTTACCTAACGCCGGATATTGCGCTGAAGCTCGCCACACCAAGTGACAAAGCGGCGACGCTGACTCAACTGACACGCCGAGAAAACGAAGTGTGCCAATTGCTGGCTCGTGGTTTGGATGTGAAGTCTATCGCCACTGAGCTTGGCTTAAGCCATAAAACCGTTCACGTTCACCGTGCAAACGCCATGGATAAGCTTGGCGTAAAGAACAACGTTGAGCTCGCCAAACTGTTCTCTCAAGAGTCGTTTTAATGCGTAGCTACACCATCACCTCCATTTGCGGTTTATTCATGACAGGATGCTCGTGGTTCTGTCTGTGGGTGATCGCCTATTACTTTGTGAACGATGCCGAGCTTGCGATCTTGTTGTTCCCCTTCGCGTTGCGTTTGGGGTTAACACTGCACACGCGCACAAAGTATTGGGCAACGATTTACCTTGCCGAATGGGGGCTGACCGTTGCACTCGCTCTACTTCTTGAACAGCCACAATGGTTGATGGTGTTGGTGGCCAGCGTGTTGAGTATTCCAGTGGTTTACCTTGCTAAGCGTTATTACAAAGGCGATCAGAACCAACATTTAGCGGTGATGGCGGTCGTGTTGCTCGTGACGTCTTGCATTAACGTACTTGCGGTTGGCTATCATGTTCAATCTGCCTATATGGCATGGTTAGCGAGCATTGCGGGCGGTTTGTTGGTGCTGCCGATGTGTTACTTGCTCTGGAATTATCTCTTCCAAAGCCCTTGGTCACCGCTGACCTCGAACTTGTTAGCCAACGAAGTTCAATTCAAAGTTCGTCATATTCTGCTTTATAGCGTGCTGTTGATTGCCAGCATTTTGGTTCAAACCAGCTTGCCTGATGAACTGGCTCGATTTGCACCTTTCTGTATGGCGATCCCAATCATCGTCTTGGCACTGCGCTACGGCTGGCAAGGTGCACTGCTTGCGACCATGTTAAACAGTATTGCCTTGATCGCTGCGCGAAGTGGTGTATCGAACCTAGAAATCACTGACCTGCTGTTGTCCCTTTCGGCACAAACATTAACTGGCATCATGCTCGGTTTAGCGGTGCAGAAACAAAAAGATCTTAACCAAAAGCTGCGTGGCGAATTGTCGAGAAACCAAACTTTGTCCCGACAACTCATTCAAGCGGAAGAGTCGGTACGTCGTGACGTGGCAAGGGAGCTGCACGATGAGATTGGTCAGAACATCACAGCTATTCGTACCCAAGCGAGCATCATTAAGCGGGTTGATAATGCCGAAATGAACACACGCTGTGCCGACATGATCGAAAACCTATCACTCAATGTTTATGACACCACCAAACATTTGCTGAGCAAACTGCGTCCGAAAATGCTCGACGATCTGGATTTGAAAGACTCCGTTCACCAGTTAACCCGTGAAATGGAGTTCGACAATCATGGCACTCGCGTTGTGCTTGATTGGCAAGGTGACTATGAGTCTTTAGGCGACACGCTGAAAGTCACCCTATTCCGTTTGTGCCAAGAAGCTTTAAACAACGCTGCCAAATATGCGAGTGCGACGTCTATTGTTATCGAGCTGTCTATTGACGAGAACATTTCGTTGAACATCGCTGACAACGGCATTGGTTTCAAAACCGAAGACTGCATGAAAGGCATGGGCGTTCGTGGCATGCAAGAGCGCGTGCAAGCGCTTGGCGGAAAAATGTATATCTACTCTTTGAACGATCATGTGGAAGGCACTCAAATCGCCATCACATTACCTAAGGTGTAACGAGTATGTTTGGATTATTTCAGTCTCCGAGCTACAACCAAGCTCCCCTTAGCAAAGACCAAGTGGATGAACGCTATCGTTATTGGCGTCTGCACATCATGCTGGGCATGTATCTTGGTTATGCGGGCTTTTACTTCACTCGTAAAACCTTCAACTACGCCGCACCCGCGATGATCGCTGATCTGGGTCTTGATAAAGCCGATATCGGTATGATTGGTACGCTTTTCTACATTACCTATGGTTTATCAAAGTTTATTTCGGGCACCATTTCCGACCGTTCTAACCCTCGCTTTTTCATGGGTGTCGGTTTAATCGCGACGGGCCTTATCAATATCGCATTTGGCTTCTCTAGCTCTTTGGTTGCACTCGCAGCCCTGTGGGTTATGAACGCTTGGTTCCAAGGTTGGGGCTGGCCTTCGTGCTCTAAGTTACTTACCACTTGGTATTCGCGCTCAGAACGTGGCTTTTTGTGGGCAATTTGGAACACGGCTCATAACGTAGGTGGCGCGTTAATTCCCCTACTCGTTGGGTTTCTCACATTCCATTACAGCTGGCGAGAAGGCTTTATCGTACCGGGCGTAATAGGCGTGATTCTTGGTGTGGTTGTGTGTTGGCGTTTGCGTGATAAACCGACCACTCAAGGGCTACCAACGGTTGGTCAATGGCGAGATGACAAGTTAGAACTCGCTCAAGAAAATCACGGACAAGGTCTGAGTTATAAAGAAATCCTCAAACAGTACGTGTTCAACAACAAGTACATTTGGTTGCTCGCATTTAGCTATGTTCTGGTTTACATCGTGCGCACCGCTATCAATGACTGGGGTAACTTGTACCTAACAGAACAACATCACTACAGCCTAATCAATGCTAACGCTGCGCTGTCGATGTTTGAAATCGGTGGCTTTGTTGGTTCTCTAGTGGCTGGTTGGGGCTCGGATAAATTGTTCGGTGGTAACCGAGGCCCAATGAACCTATTGTTTGCCGCAGGTATATTCCTATCTGTCGCCGCACTGTGGTTGATGCCGTTAACCAACTTCGCGTTCCAAGCGGCGGGATTATTCTCAATTGGTTTCTTTGTGTTTGGTCCACAAATGTTGATTGGCATGGCTGCAGCGGAATGTTCACACAAAGATTCTGCTGGTGCAGCAACGGGCTTTGTTGGTTTGTTTGCTTACATGGGTGCCGCACTTTCTGGCTACCCATTGGCATTGATTCTTGAAGAATACAGCTGGACTGGATTCTTTATCACCATCTCGGTATGCGCAGCCGTTATTGGCTTGCTGTTGTTACCGTTCTTGCAGGCTCAACCTTCGAGAAAGCCGCTCGCTCCCAAGCTTAGGTTGTAGACATCTGATTGTAGAAGCGACTTCTACACCTCTTAGGGTGAGTTAACCGCTCACCCGTCCAATCTCCACTATTTTTTGCTTCCGATTCAGTTCGGAGGGTTTTCTACGGGTAAAATTCATGAATTCGAATACTATTTCATCAAAATGCTTCTTCAAAATGGACAATAAAATCCAAAACTACGACTGGGGAAGTCGCACTGCTATCCACGATTTGTTTGGTTTTGCTAACGAAGTTCAACAACCTCAAGCCGAAGTTTGGATGGGCACGCATCCGAATGGTTGCTCTATCGTTACACAAGGAAACACTACTGCTTCGAGTACAAATGTTTCATTATCAGAATTGATCAACCAGGATCCGTCAGCGTTTCTATCGCAAAGCACGGCAGAAGCCTTTGGTGATCTACCTTTCCTCTTCAAGATTCTTGCGGCGGATAAAGCCTTGTCTATTCAGGTGCACCCAAACAAGCAAGATGCGGAGCTAGGTTATGCAAAAGAACAACAGTTAGGTGTCCCGCTGAACGCATTCAATCGTAATTACAAAGATGCCAACCATAAGCCAGAACTGGTTTACGCACTTACTGAATACCAAGCGATGAACGGCTTTCGTCCATTTGATGAAATCATCGCTGAGTTCCGCCTGTGTTACATTCCTGAAATCAACGGCTACCTAGAACAATTTGAGCGCAATCCAAATCAAGACGGCTTGTGTCAGTTCTTCGTGGAGATTCTTTCTATGGAAGAAGCGCGCAAGATTAACGCCGTGGATCACTTATTAAGTTACGCAGCAGCCAACCAAGCACGCCCTGTGTGCGAATTGATTTTAGACCTTGCTAAGCAATACCCGAATGACGTGGGTTTGTTTGCCCCATTACTGCTGAATGTTATTACGTTAAAACCCGGTGAAGCTATGTTCTTAAGCGCAAGAACGCCTCATGCATACATTAAAGGTACTGGTCTGGAAATCATGGCGAACTCAGATAACGTACTTCGCGCTGGTTTAACACCAAAACACATGGATGTGGAAGAACTGGTTAAGTGTACCGACTTTATTCCAAAGCCAATAAATACGCTGCTAACCAAAGCAGAAATCAAAGGCTGTGAGCATCACTTCCCTGTCCCTGTACAAGACTTCAAGTTCTCTGTCTTCCAAGAGCCAAAAGATCAACAAGTTGAGATGAGCAGTGCAGAAATCTTGATGCCAATCGATGCGGACGTAACGCTACTTGCAGAAAGCGGCGAAACATTGGTGCTTGGCAAAGGGCAATCGGCTTTCATTCCTGCTTATGTAGGTAACTACACAATCCGTTGCGAAGGTCGCGTCGCTCGTGCATTTAATAGCTAAGTTCATTTCCTCTTAAAACAAAAATGGCAGAGACTTTTCAGCTCCGCCATTCAAACCATTCATTTGTTTACTCACTCTGTGCTTGAGCCAAACGAATACTCACCAAACTTGCCACCATGATGGCCAAGTAAAAGCTCCCAACTATCGCCTCGAAGAAAACGAAGAACTGAGCCACTGGAACCGTCGGTGAAATGTCACCATAGCCCACCGTCGTCAACGTGATAAAGCTAAAGTACAAGGTGTTAAACAAGTTCGACAGCCAAGGTTTTGCTTCTAATCCAGTGAAAGAGCTTGGGAAAAACTCCAACACCAACAAGTAGATCACCGCCCACGCCAGCCCTAAGAGCAGATAGATACAAATCGAACCTATGATGTGGTTTGTCGTTACTGACTTGGTTAATACTACCTGCTTTAGCGCCGAGTATATGTGCGAAAACAAGAACACCAATAGTGCACTTAGCGTCAAAATGGACAGATCTAAATGCTCTAAAAACGACATCCCATAGGAGATGACGGCCACAATCAGTAACACGCCATACCATGTTCGGTTTGTTTTATTTTTCTTGTTGATGCCTGCAATCGAAACGCCTAGTGTCACCACCAAAAGAGCAAGAACAAATTCCTGCCCATCTGGATAAAACTGATGCATCACAGCACAGCCGAAAAACAACGCAATGAGTGCGAAAAACAAAAAGTAGAAGTTATCTTCCCTGGTCATCGGTTTCATGATGCCACCTCTACTTTGTCTTCCTCCTTCGCTTTTTGCTCAATGCTCAGTGCTTTGTTTGTTTCCGCGTCATCTTCATCTAACCAGTTCACCATCAATTGGTAAGTCAGACTCAGAACCACGGCACCAACAAACAGACCTACGATACCAGACATTGCCATACCACCCAGTGCACCCAACAGTGTCACAAGCATCGGCGTGTCAGAACCACGGCTTAGAAGAACAGGTTTCAGTACCGCATCACTCGCGCTCACCAAGATACACCAGACGAGGAAGATGCCAGCAACCAGTGTCGATTCGACGCTAAACACGTAAATAATCGCAGGAATCAACGCCAGAATTGGTGGTAGCTGAATAATCGCAACCAGAATCACGGCAACCATCCAAAGCGCAGCAGCAGGAACGCCAACCGCGACCATACCAACACCCGCCATGACAGATTGAATCAGTGCAACACCAATCACACCTTGAACCACACTGCGAACGATCGACTTAGAAAGATCAATCAACGCTTCGCCTTTCTTGTTAGTGAGGCGGTCTGCTAGCTTGGTAAAACCTTTCTGGCAAACTTCAGCATTGCTCATGAACGCACCAGCAATCATGGTCGAAATGATGAACTGAATGAAACCACCACTTACCGAGCCCACGATAGATGCTGCTTGAGAAAGGAAACCTTTTACTTGTTCGCCATACTTAACTAGGAAGCCTTCCATGTTGGTCGATGCGTAGTTAACCGCAACGAACAGCTTGTCGCCCACGACAGGGATCTCTTTTAAGCTTTCTTGTGGCTTAGGCACAACTAAAGTGCCATCTTGCAACCCAGTGACGACCTCGGTACCACTGGTATAAAGACCAGATGAGAGCGCGATAAGTGGGATTAAAAGTAACAGCACACCAATAGTGCTGATGAGCGCACTCGCCTTACCTTTTGAGATACCTAAGCGATTATGAAGGGACATCATGACTGGGTAGAGCGCGATGGCAATAATGCCGCCCCACACGACCAACATAATGAACGGACTAAGGATAGAGAAACACCACCAGATCAGTAACGCTACGGCTCCGATCTTGATAGCGGCGTCTATCGCCTGTTTAGAGAAATCATTTGAAGCTTTCATAGCGTTACCTTTTCACTGTCTGTTAAGTGTTATGTTTGCAAAAACTTCCATTGTCTGGTTTCCAAAAAGAGTGATGCGAGGATCATGTATGTCCCGACCAACACCAATTGGAAGATTCGAATAAATGTATTGCTGTCGATATCGCCAGAGCTCATTAGCGTGCTGCCGATTAAGACAAGCAAGGTACTGAACGCCGTGGCGAATATCGGTGCCTTCTCTGGCACGGTGTAAATCTTCTTCCCTATCAATACCGCCAATAACGCAATAAAGGCGGTATAAAAGAATATGCTTGGCACAATGGCGAGAATCGAGAAAGCCAAGATGGCAAGTATCCCGCCGATACCGTTACTGATGATTAAGAACGCGCTTAATTTGACTGACTTCTCTGACGTAATCATCAAAGACAGCAACGCGACAAACATCATAGTGAGTAGCGCTTCTGAAATCTGAAAGATAAAGAAGAAGCACACCACAGGAAACGAAATCAACATGGCTCGAAATGACGCATGCCAACGTTGTTCTCTGCCAATTGGCGGAGTCGCATAGCCAGCGAACTCACTGTCTGGCTCTGGTAGATAAATATGAACCAGAGCAAAAATCGCCACCGATACCGCACCAGAAATTGCCAAACCACTCGCGAGCACAACAGAAATTGCTGGGTTATTTATTGCCATAAATGGCAACATCAATACCGCAATCAACAAAATGGTCGCGAACAGATTCCATTTGGGGTCAGTAAACAAGTAGTAACCCCATGCCATCATCAAACCGACGGCAATCAGTAGAACAATTGGGTACTGAGTAATGCCTCCTGAAAGAAGCAGTCCCAATCCCATAGTGGCAATCAATGCCAGCAGCAACTCGTAAATCGTCTCTCTGTGAAGATTTGGCTTATCGACCAAGAACTTCGCGGTAAATACCGGCGCGACAAACGCCAGTTGCCAATTAATCCAAGCAGCGAGAAACACCGCCAGACCGACACCAATGGTGAAGCGCAAAATCCGGCGTTGAGTTGCGTTATCAATGCTCAGATTATCGGACATAAGACAGTACGCTCAGTAGACGAATCCAAAGTCTGCCAAGGGTGTTAAACACGAAGTTGTCACCGCTGTAGACAATCACGTCTGCTTGCCCGCCAACGCGTAGCATTCCTGTTACCTCTTCACGATCAAACTCGATAGCGATTGGTAACATTTGCGTTTGGCGTAACCAGCCTGTTTGTTGGTTGGCTTGCGCGAGCTTGCCCGCTTGTTGGTTTTGTCCCCAATCAACACCCCAGTCGATGCTGCTGACTTTGCCTTTGATGACTTTGCCAGGAACAAAATCGAGGGCGATTTCTACTTCATCACCAATGCTGACGTTGCCTAAACTGTTTTCACGGAAGTACGCTTCAATCCAGATGTCTTCTGTCGACACAAACGTCATGATTGGCTGACCTGCAGAAGCGTAAAAGCCTTCGGTCAAACTGAAGTTCGAAACACCGCCTTGAGTTGGCGCACGAATAACAGTACGTTCTAAGTTCAACTGAGCTTGCTCAAGTGCCAGCAATGCCGCTTTTACTTGGCTGTTATCTTCGCCTTCGGCACCCAGTTGTTGCTTCGCTTTTTCAAGATCCGCTTCCGCATTTACTACGTTCGCTCTTGCGGTTGCCAGTGATGCTCTCGCTTTGTCTGCATCCGATTTCGACACTACGCCTTTCTCTGCCATGGCAAGAACACGGTTGGCTTGCGCTTCTGTGTTTTGGCGTTCAACAATCGCTGAAGTTAACCTTGCTTGTGCCGAAGCGATTGACGCGGTTTGCGCTCCAACGTTTTGCCCTGCGATTTCAAGATTCTCTTCGGCTTGCTTCACTGCAATTTCATAATCTGACTTGTCGAGAACGGCGAGCTCATCACCTTCTTCAACAAGTTGGTTCGGACGAACCTTAATATCTAAAACGTTGCCAGAAACCTGAGGTTTTATCGGCACGATATAGCCTTTAACGCGCGCATTGTCAGTCACTGGAATGATGCGGTCTGACACAATGCTGAACCCGAGCATGACGACAATGAACAAAAGCAAATAGTTGGTGACCATCTTTACTTTGTCTTTTTTATTCGTCTCTTTGTTTTCCGCCACTTCCGTTGGCTGTTTTTGTTTTTCGTTCTCGGACATGTTATCCCCTTGCCATTGAATAGATTGAACATTTTAATAATATACCGTCCTGCCCAACCTTCAATTAATTGAATAATAAATAGCGAGCTGTATCAAAAACCGTCCGTTATGCGCTAAGATTAGTCGTTGATAAAGGAGTATCACCACAATGCCAAATCAAACGTTTCATTTACCTGTCATTCAGACTAACTATGCTCGTATTCTGGTCGAAGTCTTTGCCGACTATGGCTTGGACAAGCATAAGCTCCTTAGTGACGCTGGCTTACCTGCGGACTTATTCCAAACCGAGAGCGACTACATTCCGTCTGAATCAATAAAACGTTTGATTCATCTTACTTCTTCCCAACTTGGCGTAACGAAATTCACCGACTTATTGGTGTTAGTCTTTCGTCGCCGCGTTATACCCAATGTCTTGCATCAGTTTTTGCCATTTCAAACCATCGGTGAGTCAATGCAGCACATTGATGAAATCTTCAGTTTAGACTCGCCTGGCAGTAACGTTTCTTTTGAAACCCATCATGGCCATGCCTGGTTCTGTCGATATTCGGAACAAAAAGACACACAAATCGCTAACTGGTCTGAAGCATTTGCTGTGATTTACATCATTGAGCTCATTAGCATTTTGACCAAAACCGCTTGGTATCCAAGCAAGGTACGCCTGCAAGGCAGCAACAGTGATATCGTAAAAAGTGTTGTTCCTAGCCAGTGCCAGATATTTGTGGGTCAAGAGAAGACCAGTGTTTACATTCCCGCGGACATTCTTAACGTACCAATCCAAATATCGGACTCACAGTTAGGCGCTGAACCGAGTCTGATCCAGTGGCATACAAGTTTTACCGATAGCGTGTTTGAACTCCTGCGCCCTTATGTGCGAGAGCGTAATTTGTCGATAGAAGAAGCGGCTCAGTTGCTGAGCTATTCTGTCCGAACCTTTCAAAGAAAGTTAAAGAATGAAGGCACTTCTTTTCGGCATATTAAAGAGTCATTGATGTTCTCTGTTTCTTGCGAATTGATGGAAGAAGGACACTCTCTCACTTATATATCCAATCAACTTGGCTACACCAGTATTTCGCACTTTTCGCGCGCCTTTAAAAGAGTGTCCGGGTTATCTCCTAAAGTGTATAAACAGTCTATTGCGCTGAACGCATCCAGCACTTCGTGACGTTATACTGCTCAGTCCATTTGAGGCTTGGTAGTTGGTAATTGTTTGAGCTTGGCTTGCATCAGTGTTGCGAGGTCTATTTCATCACACAGCACTTCTACGTCCTGAACTCGAAAGTAAACAATCATACGTTACCCTCAATTGAAAACGTGGGGCTATTATGCCGTGGCGCAAACCAAGTTATTTACCATTTTACGCCACCCGACCACATTCCAATCTCATTATTTGAAGTCTCAAATTAGAGTAGTTCACCCACTTTGCACAATTTTTACAGAAAGAAGGAATTTCTATTTGAGCTCTTCATTGCTCGATTTCAACCTTTCAAATCAGTCCTATTTTTCTCTTATTTTCAATAAGATAGAGAAAAATGGCGCAAAAACCAGACGCTTTATACCACGCATTTAAAGGGCTATTTATTCGCCAAGTAAGATTTCAGTGAGTTTGAAGTTAAGCAGCCTTTTGTTGCAAAACGTATACGCGGGATTGTAATCACGTTTTGTATCACTACAATTCCAAACCAAATGAATAAAGAAACGTTTGTATGCCGAAATTAAATTTAGACAGCGCAAGGAATAGCTCTGCACTCTCTGATAATGAAACCTGCGAAAAAGTACAATCGGCATTAGAACCGAAATACCACAAGCCAGAAAAGAAACTTTGCCTCAGTGCGGGTCTGACGGAAAAGCACATTGAACGCCGTTGGAAAGTACTCGAATCGATGACGGACAAAGATCTTCTGCTGGATCCTTTCACACAATCGCATTACGACCAATACGCCAACAACATTGAACACTTTATTGGTACCGTTAACGTCCCTGTCGGTGTTGCTGGGCCTCTTCGCATTAACGGCTTGTTCGCGAATGACGACTACCTAGTACCACTCGCAACAACAGAAGCCGCTCTCGTTGCCTCTTATAACCGAGGCGCGAACTTGATTACCGCAGCTGGTGGCGCAAGTACGCTTTTGATCAGCGAAGGCGTGAGTCGTACTCCGGTGTTTGGTTTCCAATCACTTGCAGAAGCAGCGCAGTTCGTCAGTTGGGTGGTGACTCAATACGATATCTTCCGTAAAGAAGCAGAATCCACCACCACGCACGGTAAGCTTAAAGACATCAACGTCAACATCGAAGGCAATCATGTTTACTTGGTGTTTGAATACGTGACGGGCGACGCATCTGGTCAGAACATGGTGACCATCGCGACACACAAAGTCTTCCATTACATTCTTGAACACAGTCCAGTCGCGCCGGTTGATGCTTACCTTGACGGTAACTTATCTGGTGATAAGAAAGCCAACGCCCACACTTTACGCTCTGTTCGCGGTAAAAAAGTCTCAGCTGAAGTGACGATTCCTGCAGCTTTGGTCGAGAAATACCTGCACACCACACCAGATGCGATGGTGAAGTTTGGCAAAATGAATACTGTAGGTGGATTACTAAGCGGCACTATCGGTATTAACGCGCACTACGCCAATGCCCTCACCGCTCTGTACATCGCCTGCGGACAAGATGCAGCGTGCGTTGCAGAATCTGCGGTTGGTATTACTAGAATGGATGTGGATTCCCACGGCAACCTGTATACGTCAGTCACTTTACCAAACATCATGGTTGGCACCGTTGGTGGCGGTACTGGCCTACCAACTCAGAAAGCGTGTTTGGATATACTTGGTTTGCACGGCAATGGCAAAGCAAAAGCGTTAGCAGAAGTCGCTGCCGGCCTATGCTTGGCTGGTGAGCTTTCCATTGTTGGTGCATTCTGTGCCGATCATTTTTCTAGAGCGCATCATAAGCTCGCGAGAAAATAAGCCATTGAGTCTAATTCGTTAAAACAAAAAGCCGCGCACTCGTGCTAATGCAATGAGTGAGCGGCTTTTTAGTTTAAGCTCTTGTGCTTATTTCGTTATCGATACTACAAGCAACTTGGCTTTTTTACTCAGGTTGCGGTGGTATGTATAAATCCACAGTATCGACAAAATACGTACTCCACATCTCGTTCATACTTGTATCTGAGTACTCGTCAAAGATAATAACTGCAGCGCCATATTCACCTTTGAAGTAAGGCGCAATCAAACGGACAAAATCGTCTCCTTTGCTTAACCTTAAGTAACCTTCTGAGGTGATACTCCAATCCCAACCGAGGTTTTCAGTATTACCTTCGGCTTTCCAAGTCTCGCGATCGGCCATACCACCTTCATAGATGTCCCAGAAACGAACTTCGACTCCGTTTCCTTTGCGTCTCGTCAGCCTTGAATCGACAACGTCATCCACCGTTAATGGTTGAAGGCCACCACAGTTTGTCAGCTCTGTCGCCAACAACGCGGCATTGACTGATGCACCAGTCGCATTGACCTCGCAGTAATCGTAACCCTCACTGCGACTCACGCCACGAATAGACTCACCAATGACTCGCAACCATATCGCTTGTTCGGACAGTCCTTCTTCGATCCAACCGTCGACCAGATCGTCTAAGTCTTCAATATAAGGACCAACGTACTCAGGATAACCGGTGTAATTGTCGTTGATTAGAGTGCTGTATTTTTGTCCACCATCATTAAAGGTGTAGTCATACCCTTCAATTGCAAAGTGTTGCCATTCAACATGAGTACGAATATCTGTCTCTGACCAATAAGTTTTCACTTCGTCCCAACGGTTGAACATCATACCATCGCCATTTTCATCAACTTTCTTGACCGCGTTAGCTTCATCGAGAATATATTTGCCACCGACACTCGTTTCGATTTTCTGACTGTCGTCGTTGACACCCTTGGTATAGGTATATTCTTCCCAATAATTGACTTGGTATTCGAAGCTAACTGAACCATCCCAGTTCCAAACTGGGCCTGCTTTCGTGTATGACTCGGAGCCATCGGCATTATTCATACTTGTTGTCGTTTCATTAACTGAACCGTCTGCATCCCAATCGTGCATGATGACTTCTTTGTTACCACCATCCACATAGTCCCATCGTTCACGAACTTGCGCATAGGTGGCCGCTTCTAGAGGAACTGCAGCGTCTAGGTCGTACTCTTTAAATTCACGAGATTCATAATCATGTTCTGCCGTTGTTTCTTCTACCTCAACCATGGTTTGCAACAAGTCCACACCGGACATGTCACCAGCCATGATGGCTTCTGCGAACAAATCAACCGTGCTGTAGCTTAACTCTCGCTCTGGGTCATCGGTAGTGACGCTGTCACCACCAGAGTCTGCGGGGTTAGACTCATCAATGTAACGAGTAAACTCCCACTGACCGCGAGTCTCGCCCTCATCTGCAACACCGACATCATATACATGGCTGGTGAAATCAAACTCGCCATCGAAGTTCAAGTCTGCTTTAAACGTTATCTTGGCCGTGAAAGTACCGTCATCAAGGTTCTGCACCGCTTCCTCTGTGAATGTACTGAACACCGTTTTTACACCGGCTCGTTGATAATACTCTGTAGCAGTCGCTTGATAGGTCAATGTGTTCGCGGTTTCATCGACAATTTCCGTTTCACTGCCTTCCACGGTAAAGTCTAAAGCGATATCCATGTTATCTGGCACACCGTAGTAGCTGTCGGTATACGAGTAATGGGTCACCTTACCATCGGGGTTTTCATCTTCCAGTTCCTCGGCGACTCGTTCATCCGATACGCGCTCGTCGACTTTACTTTCAGCTAGTTCGAGGATTTCGCCTGTGTCGCCTTCAGCGATAAAATCCCCCATCAAACGGGCTTTAAGCTCTTCATCGGTCAAGGTGCTATCTTCAAGCTCTTCTTTTAACTCGTCGACTGCATCGTCAATTGCTTGGTTCACTAGGCTCCCAAGCGAAACAAGCAGCGCTGCTATTTTCTCATCACTCAACTCATCGAGGTTTTGATCTTCCAGAACGGCGCTTATTCGAGACGTCAGCTCTTCATGAACTTGGGTAGTAAAAGGGTTAATAACCTGACCATCAAGTTCGCCATCTTCAAGATCATCAAAGTCGGCTTGTGTTAAAGGGGGCATGCCAAGAACAATGGCGTGCCCTTCTTCAGTATCTTCAAAGACCTTCTCTGCTTCATTGGCAGCGATTTTCTGCTCTAACTCTTCCATCGTGGTTGGGGGTTCAGTTCCCACATCGACAGAGTCGTTCGTTAACTGAGCCAAAATTGGTACACCCACTAAGGCGTCCTTTTGTGCTTCTGAAATTTGAAATGAGTAGGTACCATCAAGGCCAGTGTTTGCCTGAGGTTCATCGGCGTCTGGCTCACCATCTCTATCGACGTCCATCCAGACTAAAGCGTTATAGATGTACCCATCCACGACGGTACCATTAAGTGTGTACGTTTGACTGGCGCTCTCATCATTGTCATCACTGCCACACGCAGCGACCGTAGATGCAATAACAACAGCAAGCATAGTTTTGCGAGCTTCCATGTGTGCTCTCCTATCCAACATTTATGGTGCAGCTACTACCTCTCCTCTTTACTAGCTGCGGATTGAACTGTGTCGAACTAATCGACCCGGTAAATGTTAGCTATTGGTCGCATTTGTTTGTGTAATTTATGTACAATCGTGAGCTTATTCACGCTTTATGCAACTTAATTAATAAATCGATCAGTAAAGTAATCACTCTGGCATGTTTTTTATAGATCCAATTGTCTTAAAAGCTCACAATCATCAAACTAACTGTTATATCAGTATGAAGTCAGACGTAATTTCTGACATGTTACCCCGTCCAATATTTCTACGTATTCAAAAAAGTTTCACATTTTATTTGAGTTCGATCACAACGGATTGGTAGCAATACTATTCAGTCACTTATCCGTTTTTTCTTATCTTAAATTAAGACCTAGCCAGACTATTTTCTGTAATTGATAGCTTTGATAGTGATTTTTACCGTCTATAATCCGTCTTGCAGCTGCTTGATTTCACTAAATTTATTAATTAGCTCATTTCGAGCTTCATGACTCCCGTTAAATGGATTTAAGTCGTTCCTTTGGGTAAGCGAGTTAACTATGAGACGTCAGAAACAAAACGAAATTTCTTGTTGGGTGCTTGGCTTTGTCGCAATGCTGCTCTTCTTTGTTGGTCCGGTTTCAGCTGATGAAGATGACCCAGATTTAGCCGATGCCCGCTTTATCTATCAAACCACATTTGGTCCAACACCTCAGTTAATCGAACAGGTTAAGCGAAGCAGTTACCAAGATTGGATTACAGAACAAATTCTTTTGCCTCCCACTTTTCACAATGATCTTTACTCCACGTCGTTTAGCAAAGGTGCGCAAGCTAATCGAGAAAATGCGTGGTATCAAACCGTTCTCACCGCGGATGATCAGTTGAGACAGCGAATGGCATACGCACTTAGTCAAATTTTGGTCGTGTCCCGCTATGGAGGAATTCTTTCTAGCAAACCCGATGGTTTAATCAATTATTACGATTTGTTGGTTGAGCATGCATTTGGCAACTATCGAGATTTGCTTTTACATACGGCGAAACATCCAGTGATGGGCAACTATCTCTCAATGATGGGCAGTGCAAAAGAAAATACCGTGACAGGCGCCCTACCTGATGAAAACTTTGCTCGCGAATTGATGCAGCTTTTCACTATTGGGTTATACCAACTCAACCTTGATGGTAGTGTTAGATTTGACCAAGAAACCGGACAACCGCTTGCAACATATTCGCAAGCAGACATACAAGAATTGGCTCGTGCCCTTACAGGTTGGAACAAGTCAGATACTTTGTTTGTGAAGCCAATGCGCGTCATTAACGGCCGTCACGATACGGGCGAAAAAACGGTATTGGGCACCATCATCCCAACCGGATTGACAGCAGAGGAAGAACTAAATCGAGTTGTTGATCTCTTGATGGCGCACGACAACATTGCGCCATTTGTGTCTAAGTTGTTGATTCAACGATTTGTGACTTCCAACCCAACGCCAGAATACATCGCAAGAGTCGCCTCAGTGTTTAACAACAATGGTAAAGGAGTGAAAGGCGACTTGAATGCCGTGATCAAAGCCGTTTTGCTCGATGACGAAGCCAGAGGTTTAACCGCTCATCGCCCCATGAAAGTCAAAGAACCAATCCTCGTACTTACTAACTTTCATCGCGCTGCGGGGTTCACCCTAACCGCCACGCGATACGATGGCGCAGTGACATTAATGAACATTGCAAACCAAGGACCTTTGCGTTCTCCTTCTGTATTCAACTTTTATTCTCCCAATTACCAACCTTCATCGGATTTCGTCTTTACAGGTATGGTCTCACCCGAATATGAACTGTTTGACTGGTCTGTCTACAGTGAACTGGTCAATTTTATGCTCTATAGCGTACGCAAAGAATCCGGCGCCACTTATACGCTTGATATGGACGAGCTCTACAGCTTGTTAGACAACCACCCCGCGCTAGTAGACGCGATTGATGCGCGTTTCTTTGCTAACACAGCGTCTACTGGATTGAAGCAAGTAATGCTCGATGTCCTCGACAACTATCAAACCAACTATGTACCCAAAACCAAACTTGCCTTGGTGATATTCACTGCGGTATCTGGCAATGAATTTTATATTCAAGATTAGGAGCGAATTATGGATACTTCACGTCGAAACTTTATCAAAGGAACCGCTTCTCTTGGTGCATTGGCAACGGTTGGGCTACCAGGTTACACACTTGCCTCACCAAACAACGATTTTCGAGCGTTAATCTGTGTTTATTTAGCGGGTGGTAATGATGCGATTAACACCATATTGCCATTGTCTGATTTTCATTATGACCAATATGCGAATGTCAGAGGCAAACTGTCTGTCGCTAAAAATACGGTCATTCCGATTGGCCTCAATGCAAAAGACAACAAAGGTAATAACGTCCCTTTAGGAATGCACCCTAAACTTGCACGACTATCTGAGATGTTTGATAACGGTGACGCCACCGTCGTGCTCAATAGCGGAATTCTAGAACAACCAATGACGAAACAGGCGATCGAATCGGGTGATGTCCCGTTACCAGACCAACTGTTCTCACATAATTCTCAAACAAACTCTTGGTTGCGCGGAGGCATGGACGAATTTACCAACCTTGGCTGGGCAGGCAGAATGTTGGATGTAATGAGCCCTTCTTCTGAAATAACGCCTCTTTATAGCGTGCATGGTGATTCACTTTGGCTGCGAGGATTAGAACAACGTCAAACGGTATTGAAAAAAGACCGAGCAGTACAGCTAAGTGCCTTGGGCAATCCTTTATACAAAGAGATTTACGACCAACTTCAATCGACACCGACAAACAATCCATTCAGTGGCCATTTCAATCTCATGGTAGATGAGTCGATGACCATGAGCGGTGTTTTATCTCAACAGTTAAATGATGTCGATAACGCCCCTCTGTTTACCTCCAGTACATTGGGGAAACAAATGCAGACGGTCTATAAATTGATTGCGAGTCAAGGAGTGTTGAATCAACAACGTCAAGTCTTCTTTGTTAAGCACACCGGTTATGACGTCCATGATTCACAGCTGTCTAAGCACCCTGCATTACTTGGCGATCTCGCCACAAACCTCTTTGCTATGTATCGAGCTATCGAACGCTTGGGATTGAGTGACAATGTCACGACATTTACGATGTCTGACTTTGGGCGAAGAATGACAAATAATGGTAACGGTACCGACCATGGCTGGGGCGGGCATCAGTTATTAATTGGCGGAGCCGTAAAAGGTTCCCAACCTATTGGAACTTGGCCTGAGCTGGTCTTAGGGGGCGAAGATGACTATTCCAAAGGTCGTTTGATTCCGAAAATAGCAGCGGATCAAGTTGGCGCTACACTCGCACAATGGATGGGGATTGGTGACAATGCAGCGTTAGATTATGTGTTCCCAAACATTCGAAGTTTCTCTTCATCAAATCTTGGTTTTATGTCTTAACACCTGCGAAGAAATAGGTACAAAAAAGGGAGCCTTGTGCTCCCTTTCGCTTATTGCTTGTTTTGACCAGTTAACCGCGCGCGCTAGTTATGCGTCTTCACCACGTGGGCGTTCGTTACAAAGCTTAATAGCACGCTCTAGTAACTCAAGTGCAGACTTGTCACTCTCAGGTAACACAGCGTCGCTTTCTGCAATTGGCGTTACGCGGTCACCCCACTTCAGCACCGCAGCACCCCATGTTAGGCCAGCACCAAACGCTGCTAATAGCATGTTGTCGCCTGGCTTAACACGGCCTTGTTCTAGCGCCTCACACAATGCAATTGGCACCGTCGCTGCCGAAGTGTTGCCGTAGTTTTGGATGTTCACAAACGCTTTTTCTTGCGGGATACCAGAAAGGTCACACAGTGTTTGGATGATACGGATGTTTGCTTGGTGCGGGATTACCACGTCGATTTGATCTGTGGTTAGTTCTGAAGCTTTCAAAACCGTTTTCGCCGCTAGACCCATGCCTTTTACGGCACGTTTGAAGATCTCTTGACCTACAAAGTTGAAGTCCCAGTAACCGTTGTCTTCCGCAAAGCGATCCATGCATGTACCAAACTTAGGCACGGAAAGGATGTCGCGCCCTTTTGCATCACAACCAATTTGCGATTGCAGTAGACCGGCTTCTTGCTCTGTACGGGTCAGAACAACTGCCCCGGCACCATCGCCGAACAACACAGCAGTGTCACGCATTGCCCAGTCAATGTAAAAAGAAAGACGCTCAGCACCAATAATGACTGCGTTTCGGTAGTTGCCCGATTGAATCAAACGTGTGCCTGTTTCAAGGCCGTATACGAACCCAGTACATGCCGCGTTTAAATCGAATGCAGCAGCAGAGCGAATACCAAGGTTTTGCTGAACCTTAGAAGCAATGTTTGGAATAAGAGAGTCAGGAGAGCATGTCGCAACAATGATCAGGTCGATGTCACTCGCTTCTACACCTGCACGAGCCATCGCGTGTTGCGCGGCTACCGTTGCCATGTCAGACGTGTTTACGTGGCTGATGCGACGGTTTTCAATACCAGTACGGGTGCGAATCCATTCATCTGAAGTTTCAAGGAAAGTGCTAAGGTCATCGTTAGAGAGCGTGGCTGGTGGAAGACATTTTCCCCAACCGGTAATTTCAGCGTAGTAATTTGTCATCGCAGACCTATTTATTGTTGTATTTTAATGAAATTTCTTAGAACCTGTTCGGGTCCAAATACAGACTTGCCGTCTTATAATTCGGCAGGCTAAAAAATAAGTATACAAATTATGAGGCTGACTGGTAAGTCATGTTTTCATCAAGTTGTCATAAAGGAAGAAGTCATGTCATCGTTTAAAACTCGTTGCCCGTCTTGTGGCGGTTTAAATCGTGTCCCTAATGAGCGAGTTGCAGAAGCTGCAAGTTGCGGTAAATGCAAAAACGCCCTGTTTGATGGTGCACCGATAGAAGGTACTGTCGATAACTTCTCGGCGCTGCTAGAAAGTAACACGCCAGTTGTGGTGGATTTTTGGGCACCGTGGTGCAATCCATGTGTTGGTTTTGCGCCTGTTTTCTCGGATGTGGCACAAGAACAGACCGGAAACGCTCGTTTTGTCAAGATTGATACCGAAGCGCAACAGCAGCTTGCCGCTCAATTTGGTATTCGTAGCATCCCAACCATTATGGTTTTCAAGAATGGCCAGCGCGTTGACATGATCAACGGAGCACTACCGAAAACTGAATTCGTTCAGTGGTTAAATCAAGCACTTAGTAAATAATCCACTTCGCCAGCCTCGTTTACAGGCTGGCGTTTTTATGCAGCATTTCTTCATAGAATTTCGATAAATATCTTTTATCGAAACGACTGAAATATATCGTTTTACTTGCCTATTAATTAGCCTCATATTCGCGCCGAATAACCCCTTAAATTTACTTAACTAATAGGCGCAAAACATTGGAAAACACAGTCGTTCCCGCAGCATCACCACGAGTCACAGTTCCGGTCGTAGCACTGTCTCTTTATGCAGTGGCATCAGGCTATTTGATGAGCTTGATTCCCCTCATGCTTGGTGAGTACAACATCTCTGCTGATTACGCGAGTTGGTTGGCGAGTGTGTTCTATGGCGGCCTATTGGTTGGTGCAATTTTCTTTGAGCGTGTCGTGCGAACCGTTGGGCACCGCAAAGCGTTTGTTGGATGTTTGGCGACCTTTTCTTTAACGATTATGGCAATGCCTATTCTTCCAAACGGTATGGTATGGCTTGTTGCCCGCTTTATCGCAGGTATGGCGGTCGCTGGCGTGTTTGTGATTGTTGAATCATGGCTAATGTCTGGTGATGAATCGTCTCGTGCGAAACGTTTAAGCCTGTACATGCTTTCTTTGTACGGTGGTTCTGCACTTGGTCAGTTCGGTATTGGTATCCTTGGTGTAAGCGGCGGTGTACCTTTTATCGCAATCACAACGTTGATCCTAATGGCAATGCTAGTATTGTTGTTCATCGATTGTGAACAACCAAACAGCCACGAATCAACCGCACTATCGTTTAAACAAATTTCTAAGCTAAGCCATGCTGCAATCATTGGTTGTATTGTTTCTGGCTTAACCTTGGGTGCAATCTACGGTTTAATGCCTGTAGAGCTAGCAAACCGTAAAATTAGTCACCAAGATATTGGTACCCTAATGGCACTTGTCATCCTTGGCGGCATGTTGGTTCAACCTATGGTGACCACATTAAACAAATACATGGCTCGTACAGTCTTGATGGCGTTCTTCTGTATTTTGGGTATTTTCTCTATTGGTCTGACGTTTGTTTCTACCTCAGCGGTGGTTCTAGCAGTAGCGCTGTTCCTATTGGGAATGGCAACATTTGCACTGTATCCAATTGCAATCAACTTGGGTTGTGAAGGTTTAGAAGAGCGTTTCATTGTATCCGCAACACAAGTGATGTTGTTTAGCTACAGCATCGGCTCAGTTGCTGGTCCTGTGGTTGCTGATAAGTTCATGGGCCAAATGCACGGCTTGTTGGGCTATCTATTTGCAGCTTTGCTTGCGACTTGCATCTACATGCTCATCGCTGCAACAAAATCAAAGCATCAAATGGCTGCAGGTTTGTAATTCAAACCTCTGCAAAAAGACAAACAAAAACGAGGGTCAATGCCCTCGTTTTTTTGTTTCTGAATTCTCTACTTTATCGATTATTAGGTGATCATTAGAAATCAAAACGACTCATTGGTTTTGATTCTCCAATAGTCTCTTGCGATAACGTGTTGGCGAAGTGCCGTAGAACTTTTTAAATCGATGAGTGAAGTTGTAAGGATCGCGATAACCCAATCGGTTCGCAATCATAGCGACTGACCAAGCTGGATACTGCAATAAGTCTGCGGCCTTGTGCATACGAAGCTCAATTAACTTGCTTCTCGGACTCATATTGAAAAGCTGTTTAGATAAACGGTTGAACTGTTCTTCACTGATAAAACACTGCTTGGCCATTTCGGCAATGGTCCACGGCAAGTGTAACTGACCTTCAACTTCGTTAAAGAGTGTTTGAACGCGCGATAGCGATGTACTGATTGGGGTTTCAACACTTTTTACCAATCGTTGCACTTCACTGATCAACAACTGACGAAACCCCGCTCGTCCCCCTATTTCGTTGTAGAGTAAGGTCATCAGTGACCATACCTGCTCAGAGCCCCTAAACGGCAACACGGTTTGCCCCAAGTCAGAGAGATGCTGCCAAGCCTCGGTATTTTGTGGCAGAAGCCAAACCATCTTCCAGAGCCCTTTGCTTGGATTCATTTCAAATCGAAAACACGTATCTACAGGCAAAATAGTCAGCGTATAAGGCTCAATTTCTTTAACGAAACCCGGTGTAATCAAAACACCGCCACCTTCAATGGTAAACAGCAAGGTATGAACGCCCACTTTGTCTCGCTCGACATGGTAACCATCGCGCAGTTCAGCAAGCCCCGCCATAAAGATATCAGCTCGTTTCCATTCGGGGATTTCAGTTAGAGTCAGGAATCGTTCTTTACATGCGGGTGCTAAATGCACATCGTCGTGCCACTCTGTTTTGATGGAAAATTGTTCGATGACGGATTTGCACAGGTTTTGTGGTTTTTCGCACATGTATTTCTGTCCCTATTGGCTTTATATTCCTCACAAATTTCGAGGAGCAACTATGACGAACAATATTGGCATCAAAAACAGCGACAACTCTTTATCTAGCGGGCTACTTAAGCAGATCGTCCGCTTGGGTTTCCCTGTCGCGATCCAGAGTGCGTTGGTGGCTATTCTCGCCTTGGCTGATGTTCTCATGGTTAGTGACTTTGGTAAAGAAGCAACCGCAGCTGTGGGAATTGCCTCAAAATGGCACTTTGTTGCAATCATGATTATGGCTGGCTTAGCATCGGCAAACGGCACACTCGTTGCTCAATATTGGGGACGTGAAGACGCGGTAAGCGCCAAAACCGTTACTGGTATAGCGATTCGATTTGGTTTAAAAGTCTTGATTCCTGTTACCCTGATAATCACAGTCGGTAGCGAACTTATCATGCGTCTACAAACCAACGATACGCAAGTCATCGAACTCGGCTCCACTTACCTTTGGTATGCATTTCCTGTTCTGTTACTCACTCATATCATCATTGTTTTAGAAGCGAGCATGCGCTCTTCTGGTGACGCCGTCACTCCTTTGCTTTTGGGGGCGGTGACGATTGTTCTGAATATCGCACTTAACTTCTGGCTCATCAAAGGTGGTTTCGGTGTACCAGCAATGGGCGTTGCAGGTGCGGCGTTAGCAACGACGATCTCTCGATTATTCCAAGTGATTGCGATGTTAGGCTACATGCGTTGGCGCAAACATTGGCTGCTAGAAGTGAAAGAAGGTTCTGAGCGCCCTTCTTTGTGGCTCTCTTATCGCCGTTTGGCGCTTCCAATGACGTTAGGTGCATTGCTTTGGGCAATTGGCACTATGGTGTATCAAATGATCTTTGGGCATATGGGCACAACAGAACTTGCGGTATTCAGCATGTTAGGCCCGTTTGAGTCGCTATGTTATTCCATCTTCTTTGGTATATCGGTCGCGTGCTCTGTGATGATTGGCCAGTCGTTAGGGCGTGATGCTTTTGAACAAGCTCAGTACATGGCAAGCTTCTTCATTAAAGCGGTTTTTGTGTTTGGTATTTCGATTGGTGCGTTACTGCTACTAAACCGAGAATTAATCATTGCTGCTTTGAACTTAGACAACCCTGAGCTCTACCCACTTGCAGCACCTGCGGTGGTGATTTTATGCAGCGCGATTTGGCTACGCATGCTTAACATGATTATCATCAACGGTATTATCCGTGCTGGCGGAGACAATGTATTTTGTTTGCGTATGGACTTTATCGCGATGTGGATGACAGGCTTACCTTTGTGTGCGGTTGCTGCGTTTGTATTAGGTTGGGAATTCAAATACGTTTATGCGCTCATGATCGCCGAAGAAGTGGTGAAACTAGCATTGTGTTATCGCAGATACACGCAAAAGTATTGGATTAAGAATTTAACGGTAGTGACAACTTCTTAATTCTTATGTTGGCTAGGATTTCTTACCCTCGCGCTCTGCACTCATCCGTTTGTGGCGATTCGACGCATTGGCAGCAGGTTTTTCAGGCACCTCGCGTTTCTCATGCATCAAGTGTCGAATTGCCAAGATTGGGTGTTTAAGCAACATTCTCGGCCCTGAATAACGCATCACTAAACGCATTTGTTCTTTAGGCTCTGGCTTGTAACAGTGAATCGGACATTTGTTGCAAGTCGGCTTGTCTTCTCCGTAAGGACAACGATCAAGGCGCACTTCTGCATATTCTAATAATTCACGACATTCTGTACACAACTCACCTTTCGTACCATGGTGATCTTTGCAATAGACCTCAACCATAGCTTTAACGGTTTTAAATTCAGTGGCGAGTTTGCCCAGTAAAATGTCGCTCATTGTTCACCCTTTGATTACAGCGTCATGGTGTAGAGTTGTAAAGTTCGGCCATTATCGTAAGTCTGCTCAATACGTTCAAACTGAAAGCCCAACTTTTCTAGCAAACTTATACTACGATTATTGTCATTATTGGTGATGGCGACCAAGTTTTCTATTTTCATCTCGCCCCGAGCAAAATCAACCATGACACTTGCCGCTTCTTTTGCGTAACCTTTGCCATAAGCGCTAGGTAGATAACCGTAACCAATATCAAACGCCGTTAATGTGTCGCGTTTGACCAAACCACAAATGCCTATAGGTTGTCTATCATGATTGGTTTCTACCACCAGCAAACTGACGCCCTTGAGTTCTTGCATCCTTAACATGTTGTCTTGAATGTAGCGTTTTGCTTCTTCTAAGGTGCGAATCTGCTTGTCACCGACGAAACGATAAAAGTCAGGTTGATTGTAGAGTTCTAAAATAAAAGACGCATCTTCTACACTAACAAGGCGAAGTGTCAGGCGTTCTGTAATAAGTGTTTTCATAAGGAATCCATTAGGCTTGTAACTTGGTGGAAAAATCACTATCCTGCCCCGCTAAATTAAAGGACCAACACCATGAACCGCAAGAAGAAAATCAACTCGATCTTAAAAGCGAAGTTGAAAAAACAAAATGCAAAGCTTCATAAGAGCAACAAGCCTCGCTACATCTCAAAAGCAGAGCGTGCGAAGATGGAAGCCGAAGAGCAAAACCAGACGGCAGAACAAACGTCTGAAAATGTGGTTGAAACGCAAACCACTGATGAAGCTTAAATAAGAAAAGCCGCATAACGCGGCTTTTCTTATTTTAACAAAGGTTAACTTGGCATTACATCACCTGAAAATCTAACGCCTATCGTTTAAATTATCACCTAGACTAAAAAGCGCTCAGAACGACTGAAAATCCTTGCACCAAAATGGTCAGGTTTAACCTTAGACACGGACGATTCAAACATTCCAACAACACCCTTTCAATGCACCATTAACACTGACACGGCTCAGCGTGAGTTATTCCCAATTATTGGACATTGCTGTTTCCTATAAAACAGAATGTGAACAAAGCTAAGTATTTTTTCCTTGAATACCGAAACAATAGAAGTCCCTGTTTCTAATAAGGAAATTAAACATGTTGTATCTTGAGTTTCTATTTTTGCTCGTGATGCTGTATATCGGCTCACGGTATGGCGGCATTGGTCTTGGTGTCGTTTCTGGTATTGGTTTGTTCATTGAGGTTTTCATCTTCAAGATGCCTCCAACGTCTCCGCCAGTGACGGTAATGCTGATCATCCTCGCGGTGGTCACTTGTGCCTCCATTCTTGAAGCCGCAGGTGGCTTAAAATACATGTTGCAGGTGGCAGAGCGCGTATTACGTAAGAACCCTAAACGCGTCACTCTTATTGCGCCGTTCGTGACTTACTTTATGACTTTCCTACTTGGTACTGGTCACGCGGTTTACTCTATCATGCCAATCATTGGCGACGTTGCGCTTAAAAACGGCATTCGTCCTGAGCGCCCTATGGCAGCAGCATCGGTTGCTTCTCAAATCGCCATTACTGCGTCACCGATTTCAGCAGCAGTGGTTTACTACCTTGCACAATTGTCTGATATCCAACACGAGATCACCCTACTTTCTATTTTACTCGTTACTGTGCCTGCCACATTGTTCGGTACTTTGCTGATGTCCCTTTACAGCTTAAAACGCGGTAAAGAACTTGAAGACGATGAAGAATACCAAGAACGTCTAAAAGATCCGGTTTGGAGAGACAAGATCCTGAATACAACCGCAACTTCGCTCGATGAAATATTGCCCGTAAGCGCACGTAATTCAGTATTGCTATTCATTCTATCGATTCTCGTGATTGTAGTGATTGCTATGTGGCCGGAAGTTCGAACTATTGTCGACGGCGGCAAACCAATCAGTATGGCGGTGGTTATCCAAATGATGATGCTCTGCTTCGGCGGTATCATTCTGCTTGCGACAAAAACCGATCCACGTGATGTTCCAAACGGCGTGGTCTTCAAATCCGGTATGGTGGCGGCGATTGCGATCTTCGGTATCGCATGGATGTCAGACACCTACTTCCAATACGCAATGCCTCAATTTAAATCCGGCATCGTAGAGATGGTAACTAGCTACCCTTGGACCTTCGCTCTTGCACTATTCATCGTATCGGTTGTGGTGAACTCTCAAGCAGCGACAGCGCGTATGATGTTGCCAGTCGGTTTAGGTCTAGGTTTGGAGCCAGCACTGCTTATCGGCTTGATGCCAGCGGTTTACGGCTACTTCTTTATTCCAAACTACCCTTCGGATATCGCAACTGTGAACTTCGATACCTCAGGTACAACTAAGATTGGTAAGTGGTACTTCAACCACTCATTCATGTCTGTGGGTTTAATCGGCGTGATTGGTGCGTGTTGTTTGGGTTACTTACTAGGACAAATGATCATTCCTTCGTAAATCATCTGAATCAGAAATAAGGGGCGAGTCATTGTACGTTTGCGTACAGCCTGAAGTGACTCGCCCTTTCTTTGATTCTCGAAGCTATACAGCTAGGCGAGAACAGAGAAGAAAGTCTTCATCGATAGCGACGAAGTTATCGGCACAATCGATCAAGGTTTGAGACGTAAGCCTAGGTACACCATACACTGTGACTCTCTTATTGAAGCGCTGCTGAATTCGCTCAACCAGCAAGCAAAAGTCACCATCACCAGAGACCAATACGACTTCATCTACGTCTTGTGCTACTTCGATGGCATCAAGTGTAATACCCACATCCCAATCGCCTTTTGCACTACCGTCACGTCGCTGAATAAACGGTTTAAGCATGACTTCGAAGCCGACACCACGCAGGATATGATGAAATTGACGCTGCTTCGGGTCATTACTCGCAATCGCATAAGCTTTTGCACTCGCCACTTCTTTCCCTTGTGTCGCAACATACCAAAACTGGTTGTAATCAAAATTGCTGCGGTACGCTTCGCGGCAGGTGTAATACACATTCTGCACATCAACCAAGATGGCGATCTTTTGTTTGCTTTCCGAATTCATCAAGTTCTATGCCTTATTTGTTTGTGCCATACCCTAAGCGAACTTGCGCCAAAGCACAATGAACTAATTCCACTAAACTTATCGTATAACCTGATAATCGGAGTTTCGCGTTTCAAGGAGGGAAACCATGAACAAGCCTACTATAGCCCTGTTGCTTTCATGCCTCATATCAAGTGCCGCGTTTGGTTACCCTGCCCACTCTCAATATTGGCCACACCGCAGCGTCTTATATTTTGCGCCAGAAAACGACAATCATGTGAAACAGTTTTTGCTAGAGGCTTTAATGAATGAGTGTGAACTTGAAGACAGAGACGTGATAACGCTCGTCATTGCTGAAGATGGGTATACAGAACCGTCTTGGTTGAAAGAAGAGTTTGACCTTAAGATGCTAGCCAAACTTTACGAAGTGAAACAAGGCCAACACACGGCGATTCTATTAGGTAAAGATGGTGAAGAGAAACACCGCTGGGGAGCGAAAACCGATTGGCAATTCATCAACAATCTGATCGATGAAATGCCAATGCGTAAAAGGGAGATGCAGCAGAAACGCAGTCCTTGCGCGATCTAGTGCTTAAGATTACGTCTTTGATTACTTGCCGAACCAATCCAATTTGTTGTGCAGCTGAGTAACGCTACCCACCACAATCAATGCCGGGCTCACGGCTTGCTCTGCCATGCTCGATAGCTCGTTCAACTTTCCTTGGAACACGCGCTGCTCTGGTCGCGTACCGTTTTCAATAATGGCGCATGACATCTCAGGATCTAGCCCGTGAGTGATCAGCTTATCCATAATGTGGCCGCTTTGCTTCAAACCCATGTAGAACACAAGTGTGTTATTGGATTGTGCTAGAGAACGCCATTCAATTTCGCGCCCATCTTTTTGTACATGACCCGTGATGAACTGTACGCTTTGTGCATGGTCACGGTGCGTTAATGGAATTCCGGCATAAGCCGTTGCACCCGCCGCCGCCGTAATACCCGGCACCACTTCGTATTTGATGCCAAATTCTGCCAGCTCTTCTAGCTCTTCACCACCACGGCCAAAGATAAATGAATCACCGCCCTTTAGACGCACAACGCGTTTACCTTCTTGCGCTTTCTGCACCAAGATTTGGTTGATTTGATCTTGAGGTACGCAGTGAAAGTCCAACTTCTTGCCAACATAGATCATCTCTGCTGATGCGTGAGCCAATTCCAGAATGTCTTTCGACACCAATCGGTCGTAAACCACAACTTCAGCCGCTTGAATGGCTTTTAAGCCTTTTACGGTAAGCAGATCTGGGTCACCAGGACCGGCACCAACAAGAGAAACAAAGCCGCTGTTTAAAGATGAGTTAACAGTAGTCATATCAACGCCTATCGAAAAATTTAGATATAAAGAGTAACACTCGCGTTATGCACTTAGGGTTAAAACCACTCTAAGGAGTTATTACTTTTTATAGCTAAACCAATAAATATGTCGCGAAAGCGAAAGTTAAAAATTGAAATCCAGGTTGGTGAATGGTCCCGCCCATCCAGAAGCGGGACCATATTAAGCGAGTTACCCGTTAATGGTTATTTAGCCATTGCAGGTTGTGCTTTTACTTCTTCTTCAGCATTGATAGAAGGCGCAGTTTTTGCGTGAGTTAGGTACAGTGGAATACAAGTCATCACTAGACCACCAACAATGTTACCTAGGATGGTTGGGATAAGGTTGAAGTTCAACCAAGTCGCGATACCAAAATCAGCACCTAGGATCATACCTAGTGGGAATAGGAACATGTTTACTACTGTGTGCTCAAATACTAATGCGAAGAAGATGAAGATTGGGAACCACATCATTGCCACACGACCAGATACTGAACGGGCAGTCATGTTGCCAATAACGCCCAGACACACCATTAGGTTACAGAAGATGCCGCGTACAAAACACGTGATCCATCCGTCCATCCCCATGTTTTCAAAACCAAGGCTACGCGCGGTAGAAACAGCGACAAATTTCTTCGCTACTGCGTTCAATTCTAGAGAGAAGTTACCTGTTAGAGAGATAGCAACTAGGTAAGCAACAATTAGAGAACCGATAAGGTTACCCAAACCGACAAGACCCCAACAACGGAAGATGCGGCCCCAAGTGATGCCTGGACGGTTTGCAAACTTAGCTAAAGGAGCAAGACCGAATACGCCAGTAACGAGGTCGTAACCCATCACACTTAGAATCACGAAACCAACAGGGAAGACAAGTGCACCTACAATACCAACGCCAGTTTGAACGATAGTCGTAATCGCAACAACGACCGCAAGTGACAGGATAATACCTGCCATTGTGCCGCGAAGTAGCAAATCGCGAGTGCTGGTGTTTGTTTTCGCTTCACCCACATTAATCATGGTTTGTACGAATTCAGCAGGTTTAAAGTCTGTAGACATGAATGTGTCCTTATTCAAAAGTTGAAAGTTAAAAATTAAAGATTGAATAGAGAAAGGCTTCCCGTTAACTCAGTAACACCTTGCTTCCTTGTCCCCCGCAGGTGAACATCGAAAAGCCTTTACCTATTAAATCTAGATTTCGGTTCATTCCCTCCCCCGAAGAGAAGGGAATTTAACCAAGCTCTTATGCTGAGATTTCGACTTTGCCTTTTGTTACACGCGTTTTGTACGCTTTCACGTTAAAGTGTTCGTCTTCCATGCACGCACCTGTTTTCAGGTTAAAGCGTTGTTTCTTAAGTGGGCTTGCCACCCAAAGCTCGCCTTGGTGCTCACAGATCAAACCGCGAGAGAGCACGTTTGATTGGAAAAAAGGGTCTGTGTTGCTAATCGCTAGCACTTCTTCCGCTTCAGTTGGACGGAATACCGCTACTTGTTGACCATCAACCAGTGCACAAACACCTGTGCCCGGTACGATGTCGCTGATTTGGCAAATCTTTTCAAATGACATAATCAACCTTCCCTTATGCTTCTGTAATCGCTACGTGTAGGATGTCGCCTTTCGCTTCAGGGTGCTTCTCCGTGAAGGTTGCTGGGCGGTGCTGTTCGCGTTCTTGTACAAACACAACATTGTCATCGCGTTTGTCTGAGTTAACGAAGTGTGCAAAACGAGTCAGCTGTGATTCATCATTGATGGTTGCAGTCCACTCACACTCGTACTCATCGACTAGTTTCGCAACATCAGTTTCTAGCTGAGCATTAATGCCAAGTTTGTCGTTAACAATCACTTCGCGTAGGTAGTCAACGCCACCTTCCATGTTTTCCATCCAAACTGATGTACGTTGTAGTGGCGCAGCAGTACGGATGTAGAACATCATGAAACGGTCGATGTACTTGATCAGAGTCTCTTTGTCTAAGTCGCTCGCTAGTAGGTCTGCATGACGAGGTTTCATACCGCCGTTACCACATACGTACATGTTCCAGCCGGCGTCAGTCGCGATAATGCCAAGGTCTTTACCTTGTGCTTCCGCACACTCACGAGTACAGCCAGAAACACCGAACTTCATCTTATGAGGTGTACGAATGCCTTTGTAACGATTCTCGATGTAAGAACCTAGGCCAACAGAATCTTGAACACCGTAACGACACCAAGTAGAGCCAACACATGTCTTCGCCATACGAAGTGCTTTTGCGTACGCTTGACCTGTTTCGAAACCAGCGTCGATAAGCTTGCGCCAGATCTCTGGAAGATCGTCTTTTTGAGCACCGAACAGACCAATACGTTGAGCACCGGTTACTTTGGTGTATAGGTTGTATTCTGCAGCAACGTTCGCTAGCGCACCCAATGCTTGAGGTGTTACTTCACCACCCGCCATACGTGGGATAACAGAGTAAGTACCGTCTTTTTGGATGTTACCTAGGAAGTTATCGTTCGTGTCGTGCAGCTTAACCAGTTGTGGCTTAAGAATGTGCTCACCCCAGCAAGAAGCCAAGATAGAACCAGCCAGTGGTTTACAAACTTCACAGCCGTAACCTTTACCGTATTTCTCTAGAAGCTCATCAAACGTTTTGATCTCTTCAATGCGGATTAGGTGGAACAACTCTTGGCGTGAGTATGCAAAGTGCTCACACACGTCGTTCTTCACTTCGATACCAGATTTAGCAAGCTCAGCATTTAGAACAGAGGTCACTAGAGGAATACAACCACCACAGCCTGTACCTGCGCCTGTTACTGCTTTGATGTCGCCCAATGTGTGGTGACCATCAGCAACTGCTTGTGCGATCTTGCCTTTTGTCACGTCGAAACATGAACAAATAACCGCGCTCTCCGGCAATGCGTCTGCACCCAAAGAAGGTTTTTCAGCCCCTGCGTGTGCTGGTAGGATCAACGCATCTGGGTGTTCTGGTAGGTCGATTTCGTTCAGCATAAGCTGTAGAAGATCACCATAGTCAGACGTATCGCCAACCATTACTGCACCTAGCAGTTTCTTGTTGTCTTCCGATACGATAAGACGTTTGTAAACTTCTTGTTCTTCGTTTTGGTAAACGTAACTCTTACAGCCTTCAGTGCGACCGTTCGCATCACCGATAGAACCAACTTTCACACCAAGCAGTTTTAGCTTCGCAGACATGTCAGCGCCTTCGAACTTGCTTTCCGTGTTTCCAAGTAGGTGATCCACTGCAACCGTCGCCATCTTGTAGCCAGGAGCCACAAGACCGTAGAACATTTCGTTCCAAGATGCGCACTCACCGATAGCGTAGATGTTTTCATCAGACGTTTGGCAGTAGTCGTTAATGGCAATACCACCACGTGGCGCAACGTCTAGGTCCATCTGACGAGCCAGTTTGTCTTGAGGTCGGATACCTGCCGAAAATACAATGAAGTCTGTTTCTAGTTCAGTGCCGTCAGCGAAACGCATAACGTTGCGTGCGCTTTCCCCTTCTGCTGCAATCTCAAGCGTGTTTTTGCTGGTGTGAACGTTCACGCCCATACGCTCGATTTTTTGACGAAGCTGATTACCACCAGCAAGGTCAAGCTGCTCAGCCATCAGTTTTGGTGCGAACTCAACCACGTGAGTTTCCACACCCAGAGCTTTTAACGCGCCTGCAGCTTCAAGGCCTAGAAGACCACCACCGATAACCACACCAGATTTGCTTTTCTTCGCACACGCTTCGATCGCTTTTAGATCTTCGATAGTGCGGTAAACAAAACAGTCTTTGCTTTCATGACCTTTGATAGGCGGTACAAATGGGAATGAGCCAGTAGCAAGAATCAGCTTGTCATATTTAATTTCACGACCTGTGCTTGAATAAACAATACGGTTTTCACGGTTGATGTTAATCGCGCGCTCGCCGATCAACATATTGATGCCGTGTTTCTCGTAGAAGCCTTCTTTTACTAAAGAAAGTTCATCTGCAGTATGGTGAGAAAAGTAAGAGGAAAGGTGCACACGGTCGTATGCGACTCGAGGTTCTTCACAAAAAACCGTGATATCCATATTAGAGACATCGGTTTTCTCGACTAAGTCTTCGATGTAACGGTGGCCTACCATACCGTTACCGACGACTACTAGCTTCAACTTGCTCATTGTACTTCCTAAGGGTTAGGTTCTTAACTGTCTGCATTGTTAATTGTGAAAGAAAATTAATACATGATGTAAATCAATTACGGAATTAAACTACCCTAAAGGGGTAGGAGCACTTTTTAACCCGTATTTAAACCTTTGCTTTCGTAACTTAAACAAAATTAATGTAACCCGAATAAAATAAGATCACCCTTTTTGTCATATTTCTTAATAACAAACAAAAAGCAAGCACCAAAATGCTTGCCTTCTCTGTTCAAAAAATTATTTAAATTCAGTCAATTAGACAATGCCTCGAGACGTACCTACCCTCCGCCCTTCTTCCATTTCCCATTGAATGCCGTATTTGTCTATCCAGTAGAAGAAGGAAATAGGGAATCCGTCGAGCTTTTCAGGATGATATTCATCCGACGTATTGATCATGGTTACCCCTTCTTGTTGTTTTAAGTAACGGAAGACTTCACCACAGTTTGAAACTTCTAGCGCGACATGACGAGGGCCGCCTAAGTCATAAGTTTTTGGTTGAGGGGGGATGTCTTTTGTCCCGATTGGTGTGTGATATTTCATCAATTCAAGATAGACCGACGCATAAGGATGCTTCACAAACAGCACGTCAACGACAACATCTTGTCCAGCTAAACCTGCATCTTGGTTAAACTCGGCCATACTCACACCGCGGTAATCCATTTTTTGCCGCTGAGCATCAAGTGCGCGTTCAAAGCCGAGTACTCGCTGGTAGTAATCAGCCGCAGCATCAACATCATCGACAATGACATTGATATGAGATAACCCAAGTACAAATGCACCAATGTCGCGCTCCGCTAAACGCTTGAGCATTTCCGGTTCAGCATCTGGCGATACTTCAACTACATAGTCGACCTCTCGTCCCTGCTCTATCGATTCATTGCAAACCAGATAGGCTTTCTCTTTGTGTTTGTCCGTATCACTTGCCGCGATCTCCAGCTTGGCCTCCCAAGAATGAGATACAAACCATTCTGGATTTACCACATAAGCTGCAGCAACCATGTCGAAAGGAATGAACCCTTCTTTTGCACCAAAGATCAGCTTCCACTCTGTCCACCAAATCATTGAGTGTTGTTCCAGAAAGTGACTTAAACTGCTGGCGTGGCTCATGGCTCTTAGTTCAGAAAAGTTCACCCAGACATCCGCACACACCTCAAAAGGAACCAATGTTAAAGGTACATCGCTACTTAAAAGTACTTCGAAAGCCGCTTCGTCGACCTCAAAGTTGAGATCGCGAAATGGACGCGTTTGATGTTTGCTCGCGACAAAATGCTGGTCGGTACTGCGGCGGCCTGCAACACAAACAATCTTTTCGATGTTGTGAAGCACATCAGAGTAATGTTTAATCAGCAGTGCAATATTGGTTAACGCACCAATTGCCAAAATAGTCAGAGGCTCTTGTTTTAGTTGATCAGCAAGATCGGTAACGGCTTTTGGAACCCCCACAGCAGAGTCAAAGAAGCTTGCACTTCCCTTTGAAACACTCAGATATGTCGGACCAAACTTTTGGATAAAAGACTGTGCGATTTCAGTCGTCACTTCAATATCGTCGCAGTTACCCAATGTAGAGCTTACTCCAACAATATCCACTTCTTGGCTTCGAAGTAACAAGCCCAGTGCATACCCGTCATCGACATCACATGGCTTTAAACCACTCTTGTGACCAATGGTGATATCAGTATCCACCCATAAACGTGTTTGTGAGCCGCAAAACTGTTTATCTTCCCCAAGATGATGCATGGAGACTCCTTTCTCTTTGCTATTTTTTGAATTTAGTTTGGCCAGCGTGGGCCGGTGAAAAACTGGACAAATACCAGTTAAATTTGGATAGGCTTCGCCATGATCACCGTATTTCGGCCAGTGTCTTTGGCGGTGTATAGGTTTTTATCTGCAATTTCAAAAGCACGCTCTAGTGCTGCCTGACAGGATTCAAAGGTTGGTTCTTGTGCTGAGAGTGTTATTGGAACAGCGCCAACAGAGATAGTAACTACACCAGATGGTTGATTCTTCATATGTGGTATAGAGAGTGTTTCTACAGCCTGCCTTAAACGTTCGACTTTAGAATTCAGGACGTCAGGATTGTTACCATAAACGAGCAGAGCAAACTCCTCCCCACCCAAACGATAAGACGGCTGGTCTGCCCCAAGCTGTGAACGGAATACTTCCGCCACGTCACAAAGTGCGTTATCCCCTTCGGTATGGCCATAGGTGTCGTTAAACTTTTTAAAGTTATCGATATCACACAGAACAAAGCAGACGTACTCCATAGTCTTGAGTGAATCTCGAACAAAGAACGGCGCGCTACGTTTATACAAAAACCGAGAACCAACCCCTGTCAGCGTATCAGTATCTGTTTGTTGACGAAGCACACGAAGTTGATTTTTGATCTTGGTGATCAAGCTAGAATATGAGCGTGCCAACTCGCCAATTTCATCAGAACGTCGGATTTCCGGAATATGGGATTGATCTATTTTCTCAATGTCTTTCTTCATCGAAGTAGACAAACGCTTTAATGGGCTAACGATCCACATCGTAACGACATAGATAAGTATCATTGAAATCAAGATGGCAATGAGCGCTTCACGACTTAGCTCTTTGATGAGGTTTAACTTGATATGGTCGAGCTGGCTTGCATCCAACACTGCCCAGATGTAGCCACCGTTATTGTTACGAAGTGGTAGGCAAACATGCAGCACTGACAAGGTAGAATCGTAATAGAAGTCAGTTTGACGTAGCACATCCTTATTCCAAGGTAATTCTGTCTCCCTATTTAAACGCTGGCTATCTTGCAACGCATCGAGGTCGATGCTCGTTTTGTTTACCAGATATTGGAGCTTATTCCGTTTTATCTCATCTTCATCAGGCGTCATTGAAAGCATACGAAGTAGATTATCTTTTTGTCCCTTTAAGCTACCTACTTCGTAATCACTGACATCAATCCGCCATACTTGGTTGGTTTGAGCGAGGTAACGCACAGCTACCTCTTGAGTTTTGTAATCCGATACGCCAGACACTTCGACGAAAAGCAAATCATCGATAGCACTCAAATTTGCCTTAGTAGATGGCATCATTAAGTTTGCGTAATTCCGCCCTGCGATCGATCCAGATAAAAAGGTCATTTGAGAAGAAAGGTGAGTTTTTGCCATGGTCGCAGCATGTTCAATGCGCATATCCCATTCGCTCTGGAACCGAGTCAATGACAAACCAAAGATAATCGACATCACTAACACCAGATGCGAAACAAACAACATCTGGTTAATCGTAAGCCAACCAAAAACTCGCGTGCTCATTTTTGCTACTACTTGTCTTTGTACACACCTAAGACAGGCTCTGCACACGTTCCGTTGATACAGATATCTTGATAGGTCGTGTGACAGCTTTGACAAAAAGAAGGTTCGAGAGATGGATGAGTATGACTGATGTCTTTTCCTTGACGATCATAACTTCCGTATATCGCCATACCGCCAATGTGCTCTGTGACCCAAACGATGCCATCGACTTCAGAAATGGCAACGGCTGTTGGACCATCGATATATGGTCCGTGGGTTTTATATTGTTCTAGTTTTGCTGGATTAACTCGGATCGTCAGTGGCGAACCCTGACCATTATTGATCCAGCTATAAGCTCGAACAGATTCTTGTATAAAAAGAGAGGTATCTGGAGGTAGAACCGTGTCTGCTGGTAGGTTTTGTGACTCTTTTACAACAGGCCAATCGAGCCACTCTTCTGGGTAACTGGCCATTGAAGCAGCGAAAGTTGAACAAGACGCAGCACTTAACACCAAGGCTAGCATTCGCCTGCTTTTACGACTAAACACGTGTTTTTCTCCCTAAAACAACAATGGGCTCGTCCTGAGCCAAAATCTAACAATGTCATATATTAACAATACGTTATATATGATGTTATCAATTAGCCTTTAGTAATGCACCAAGTTTATAATTAACAACGTTCTGTTAATAGAGTTGAATGTGCAAAACTGGAACATAAAATTGTGGTGTTAAGTCGAAAATGAGGATTACGTCGAATTTGACGCAATAAATATCGGTTACTGATGAGTAAATTTATGAACAAACGTCTTAAATTTTGACTTATTGAGTGAATGGTCAGAGGTCTTAAGTGAAGTGATTATGTATTAAAGAGAAGTGATTATGTATTAAAGAGAAGATGGAGGCGCCTCCCGGAGTCGAACCGAGGTCCACGGATTTGCAATCCGCTGCATAGCCACTCTGCCAAGGCGCCATTTTGTCGTTTCTACGAAGAAACATTGAGGTTTTCGTTAGGGTTAACCCTTTCGATGGTCAATGCGACAGATTCTATTCAAATTTTCTAGAAGCTAAATCAGCCTCAAATAATTTAAATAAACACACTAACCTAAATCGTACGTTCGATAATGAGATGCGATGGTACTCAATCGAATGGAGGCGCCTCCCGGAGTCGAACCGAGGTCCACGGATTTGCAATCCGCTGCATAGCCACTCTGCCAAGGCGCCTTACCGATTTTTGTTCTCTGAGACTTTAAAAATCTCAATCTACGAGAGATAGTGCCCCGAGCCGGAATTGATGGTCCGACACTCGGTCGGTCAACTCGACGGCGGGATGTTAAATCCACGCACTCAATTTGCGGATGGTGCCCCGGGCCGGACTTGAACCGGCACAACGCGAACGTCGAGGGATTTTAAATCCCTTGTGTCTACCAATTCCACCACCAGGGCAACGCAATCATGCGATGGCAACACCACCTGCTCTAGCGACCTGTGCCGCGAGAACGAGGCGTACTTTAACGGATTCAGATTTTAGATCAACAGATATTTTGTCTTTTTCATTCATATGGTTAAAAAGGCGACTCACATGCACAATCTACGATCATTTTGCGCAATTCATATACACAGCGAATGGCATCTTCCCTAATCCCGGTCTTGCTTGTACAAACAAAAAACTTCAAAACCCTCCTACATTGAATGAATACTGACGCAGTACTCTGCTTTCACAAGCCCTTGAGTAAAAACGCTTCGCCAACCTCTGTTCATTTCTCATCTTCATCTATTTTTCATATTTCACATCTAGAGTTTACGTTGACCAAGAGACAGAAAAATAATGTGAAGCCTTTAAAACGATATCAGTACGAACGCTACGCCGTCCTTTGTAATCTCGCCTACCCCAGAGTCTTTAAACAGACCCGCTATGGGTTTGATCCTAATGGGCAGCGCATCATTAAAAACGAGTTTGGCAAAACCATGGTCCGTGTTTTATGGAGCAAGAAGCGTACGGAAGTCGTCGTGGTAATTAAAGGTTCGCATAGCATGACCGATTGGTTGTTGAACTTCGCGATGTGGACACGCAGCTGCAAGCGCTTGGGGCTAAACTATCGAATCCATGCCGGCTTCTACCATTTGTTATTTCAAGAAAGTCAACCTTCTCGAAATGAAGATCGTCTTGGTTTGAGTGTAATTGAACGATTAGAAGCCACTATTGTACCTCTAATTCTACAAGGCAAGCGCATCACCATTACTGGGCATTCATCGGGCGGCGCAATTGGTAGCGTGTTTGCCGATTATATCGAAAGAAAGTACCCGAAAAGCATCAAACGTGTCGTGACATTTGGTCAACCAGCGATTGGTGATTGGACATTCAAGAAACGCTATCGTTTAAGCCACAAAACCTATCGAATCTGTTGCGACATCGATATTGTGACCTTTATGCCTCCGGTGCCTTTTCTCTACTGGCATGTGGGCAAAATGCTTTGGCTTTATAACGGTAGGATTTACGAGAACACACCAACGTTGATGCGGCTTGGACGCTCTTTGGTGAGTTGGTTGATACGCCCTTTTTCTTATCACTTGATGAGTAAGTACATTCGAAATAAAGACTTCTTTGATGAACGGTAATCCATTGCTTCGCTTTCTAGGGATTAAAGGACGGATACAAAAAGAGCCAGTATTAAACTGGCTCTTTCGTCTTGGTTCAGAATTACAAGGACGCAATTTCTTTATCAAGTTGGTATTTGTTGTCGGTAACGATGCGCTCTAATACTTCAACGCGCTGTTTGAGCTCTGCGACTTGCTTGTTCAAACCATTTCGCTCTTCTTCACTCATCTGATTGCGTTCAGAGATCTCTAACGCTTTTACTTCCTTACGATGGTTAAGAACCAGCTTAACGATACCACCACCAAATATTGCACTGAATACAATCGCAACAATCAAAACGTCAGCCATAGATTCCTTTCCTTAATCTGCCTACTGATAATGCTCAGGTATAAAGTTACGCATATGTTTCATGAATATCAAACGAGACATTAATTAAATGCGCACTATTTTCGAAATCGGTCACACCTGCGATTCTGCAATCAAGATTATTTAACGCCAACCCAAACAGATACCGAACCTCCGTTTACTGGGAACTCCGCCCATCCACTAGCGTTAGTCCAGACTTCTTCGGTGCGAATACCTAACTTGTCGACATAACGTGTGCTCGGCGAACCGGTGTACATCCATTTTGTTCCGCCAGGACCATCACTCATGATAACCGCCATTGATTTCGGGTGTTCCGCATCCCCTTCTCGTGTCCAACCAATCACATCCCAATGATCAAGGTAGGAGTGCTGCTTGCCATAAGCATAATCTTTACGTGCTTTCACCAACTGCTCAATATACAGCACTTTCACCATGTTGATGTCGTGTCCTTTATCACTGTATTGTGCGCCGTAGTAATCCGCGTAGAACACTGACGGATAACCTTCTTCACGAAGCAAAATGAACGCGTACGCAAGAGGCTTGAACCACCAATCCACCGGAGACTCCAGCGCTTGCAGTGGTTGCGTATCATGGTTCTCGACCAATGTTACCGCTTTCACTGGGTTGTCCTTCATCAAGGTGCCATCCATGATTTGGCGCATATCGAAGTTGCCGCCCGAGCGTGAAGCGTTATAGAAGTTCATGTGTAGCGGTGCATCAAACAATGACATGCTGCCAGAAGTCTTAGTGATAAAGTTATGCAGGTTGTTCACGTCGTAGTTCCAGTACTCACCCACAGTAAACAGCTCTTTGCCTGTCTTCCAACGTAAGTAATCGATCCACTCTTGTAGGTACTGATATTTGATGTGTTTAACCGCGTCCATTCGAAAGCCATCCACACCCGTCATGTCTAAGTACCACTCGCCCCAGTCTTTCAGCTCTTGCTTGACTTGTGGGTGATCCATGTCTAGGTCTGCGTACATGAGGTAGTCGTAGTTGCCTTTTTCAGAACTGACTTCCCAATCCCATGCTTTGCCGTCACCTTTGAATTTGAAGATCGCTTTTTCTTTACCCGAGTCATCCCAGTCGACCCCGTCAAAGTGATACCACGTCCAATGAAAGTCTGAGTATTTATCGTTACGTCCTGGGAAGCTAAATTCGACCCAAGCTTCAATCCATTTGTCGCCGAGTTCAATGTTTCGGTTGTTCCAATCGACTCGCTTGGTGTCGACCCACGATTTACCATCCGCACCGCCACGGTGGTTAAACACCACATCACCATAAATTTGAATGTTGTTTGCGTGTGCCGCGTTAATAGCATCGAGGTATTGGTCTTTGCTGCCGTACTTGGTTCGTACCGATCCTTTTTGATCAAACTCGCCTAAGTCATACATATCGTAAACACCATAACCTACGTCATTGCTACCACCGGCACCTTTGTAGGCAGGCGGCAGCCATAACGCGGTAAAGCCGTTGTCAGATAACGCTGGTGCGTTGTTTTCAACTTGTGTCCAGAGTGTGCCGTCATTTGGCACATACCAATGGAAATACTGCATCATGGTTCCATTTTGTGCCGCCATAACCGGCGAACTGAGCAGCAAAGTTAAAGGTAAAAGTGTGGGTTTAAGGTTGAATGTTTTCATTATTTTTCTCTCACGTTTTAGAACGAAGTTCGAACTTAGAGAGCTAACATGACAGGTAGAAGAGATCCAACTAACCGTCGGTTGTACAACAAAAAGTTCGGACTACAATCATGGAGAAATTATCACCAATCAACCTCTACAATTATTGAGTTGCGTAACATTTATAAAATCAATGACTAATTGAACACAATTATTGAATCCCGATCAAATAACGAGGGAGGAGATAATTAATAAACAGGAGAAAGAGGAAGTGAGGCGCGTCAATTCTATTGCGCTAAAACGAAGAAAGCCCGTCATAATGACGAGCTTTCGAAAAGAATGGAGGCGCCTCCCGGAGTCGAACCGAGGTCCACGGATTTGCAATCCGCTGCATAGCCACTCTGCCAAGGCGCCTTACCGAATTGTTATTCTCTGAGATTATTTAATCTCACTTTATGAGAGATGGTTCTCCGACCGGAATTGATGGTCCGACACTCGGTCGGTCAACTCGACGGTGGGATATAAAATCCACACACTCAATTTGCGGATGGTGCCCCGGGCCGGACTTGAACCGGCACAACGCGAACGTCGAGGGATTTTAAATCCCTTGTGTCTACCAATTCCACCACCAGGGCAACGCAATCAATGCGATGGCAACACCACCTGCTCTAACGACCTTAGCCGTGAGAACGAGGTGTACTTTAACGGATTATATTTCTAGGTCAACAATAAATTTATTCTTTTTGATTCAGATGGTTAAAAACACTACTTAATGTATGGGAGTTGAGCGATTCGATTAAAACTCACACGCAATCTTAACGACCTCGCCCATAAAAATAGAGCCGCTATATTAGCGACTCCCTATCAGCTCTCTCAATGAAAACGCTATGCACAACAGTTACAGTTGCGCTTGTAGCGGTCCATTTTACCTATGCCTGGGTTAAAGGTGTTGGTCGGATCAAGTTGATGGTAGAACGTTTGCAGCGAGTTTTCCGCTTCGTACAGATGCCCTACGTTGTGTTCAGCTGGGTATTTTGCACCACGACTGTTCAGGTGTTCCAACATTAGCTTCTTCATCAGCTTGGTGTCGGTGCCCTTTTTGAATACATAGTCTTGGTGGAAAACATAGCACATAAAGTGCCCATAATAGAGGGACTTAACTAGGTTCTTACTCACTTCCTCAGGTAATGTTTCTAACCACTCCTCATCGTTACGTCGTAACGCGATATCAAGAGCAACGATATCTTCCACTTCCTTGCGGTGAATGGTTTCGTAACGAATGGCTGCACCTGCCGCAGCAAAACGGTGTAGATATGCTTTCTTGCCCTCTTCTGGTGTACATTCGAAGAAGTCACTATCGTGCTCAGCACCCCAAACTTCTTTAAAATATTTTTGTGCTTCGGCAATACCGCCGTCACTCATTTTAAGCACAAGATGGTGCTCGTACTTATCACGGTATTCCAACATCCGCTTAGGAAGATGCTGCGGGAACAACTTGCTTGCGTAATAGAGAATAGTATCTGGCAGGTATTTACTGACTAACGGAACTCGCTCTAGGAAGTTTTCGACCTTAGCTTTAAGCGAGAACATCTTAGGTAGATTGTCTGTACCCAATAGATCGATAGAAAGGAAGACATCTTTACCGTATTTCTCTGCCATGTTGAAGATGTCACGATGAAGGTACTCGCCCATTTCTGGCAAGTTTTCAAACTGAGTAAGGAAGTCTTTTCTTAGCTTGGTAAGTTTATCTGGATCGTTAGTACCTAAATAGAACACCTGCTCTTTCTCAGGAATAGGATAGCTATCGACTCGAACAGCGAACACGCCCAGTTTACCTGCACAACCACTCGCCTCGTACAGACGACGCTCATCCGCATTAAAGCGCGATGGGATATCAGAAGCCACATCACGAACACGTTCGTCGTATTCTTTGTCCGACGCCATGCGTTCATCATGAATCACTTTATCTGGGTCGAAGTTACCATCCTGGATGTTCTGTAAGATCTCTTCAGGCGTCGAGCCTAATCCTTCAATACCAAGGTGGTTTACAAGATTGAGCTTACCGTCCTTGTCGACCTGAGCGAATATGGCAAGCTCTGTATAAGCAGGACCACGTTTAACCAAAGCGCCACCAGAGTTGTTTGCAATACCGCCCACAACGGTTGCGCCCAGAGAAGAAGAACCAATCACCGAATGCGGCGCGCGATTAACTGCTCGCAACTCTTTTTCTAGTGAATGTAAACTTGCCCCCGGAAGGCAAACCGCTTGCTTACCGCCGTCTAACAGATAGATTTGCTTCATCTTGGTAATATTGATCACCACCACATCGCGGTCGTAATCACTACCACTTGGCGCAGAGCCTTCGGTCAGACCCGTCTTGGCTGCTTGCATGATGATGATGCAATTATTGTTCACACATTGTTGGATGACCTTCCACTGTTCTAGCAGAGTCTTAGGAAAAACCACCGCCAACGCCGTGCCGCTTCCTGAGCGAAAACCGCTGCGGTAATACTTGGTTTTGATTTGATCGGTAAGGACATTTTCTTCCCCGACAATGGTGACAAACGCGTCGATGAGCTGCTTCTGTTTCATATCCGTATCTCTAGTTATTATGTCCAGCCAATATAAATAGTCCGAATCTGTACGTCCATGCCACCAAAGTCCGATAACGACGCCCAGATAAAGTTAACCACACTAATTACCCATACATTCAATCAGTTAAAATTCTTAGAACTGTAAAATCAACAAAGAAACTTATCGTTTCCAAAAAGAAACAATAGCAAAGTGCATTGTTAACAAATGTGCACAATATCGAAGAAAAAGAAAGTCGAAAGAGTCAACAAGGCTATATATATCAGACCTCGAGCGAGTATTCAGTTAAAACAAAACCACAACATGTGAACACCATGACGTTATAGCAGCGTTATATGACTGTGACATTGTCGGTTAATGAAGAAAGTCGATAGATTGGAGAGTTTAAAATTTAGAGCGAATTCCTTCGAACAAAGGAGAATCACTCCTTTGTGAAAAATTGAGCCACTAGAATTGATGGCTACGACGCTGAAAACACTGATATAGATGCTCGATAAAGATCTTAATCTTTTCTGGTTGCTGGCGGGTGTATGGGTACACGGCATAAATACCCAAGCACTTAGCCGTTTCGTCTTTAAACAACTGAATCAGCTTCCCTTGCTGCAAGTCTTCATAAACCAGTACCCGAGGCACATAAATGATACCTTGCCCCAGCAAAGCGACGTTACGTAGCGCAGATGAGTTATTGGTACATAGATTCCCATCCACCTTAACCTGATACACCTCATTATCACGCTTGAAAGCCCACTCACGAGCTCCTGTCTCTTGATAGGCGTAAACCAAGCAGTTGTGCTTAGTGAGATCGTCCGGCGTTTTTGGTTTGCCATGCTTGGCGACGTACTTAGGCGATGCACACACAATCCAGTTTGCATCAACAAGCTTACGTGCAATTAGGCTTGAGTCTGGTAAAACCCCAGTACGAATGGCAAGGTCAAAACCTTCGTTGACGATGTCAGCGAATCGATTATCCAGTTCCATATCAATGTTGATATCTGGATAAGCTTGGTTGAATTCAGAAATAACGGTAGGAAGGATAAGTTCACCAGAGATGGTCGGAACGGTAATCTTGATATTGCCGGATAGGCTCTTACCTAAACCAACAATGGATTCTTCTGCGGTTGCGACGGCTTGGTAAACGCTGCGAGCATGTTCGAAGAAGGACTGCCCTGCTTCTGTCAGTTTAAGCGTGCGTGTAGTTCGATAAAGCAGTTGAACACCTATCTCCTGCTCTAATTTGGCAATGCGCTTACTGACGACCGACTTAGTGAGTTCCATTTGTCTTGCAGCGGCACTGAATGAACCTTGCTCAACCAAATGATAGAAAATAATGTAGTCGTCGGTATTTCTCATGTGTCTTCACTGCTTCCTTGTCGAGGAAGACATTCTAAAGAGATTTCACATAGATTGCCGCAAGAAAGTTCACACTTGGCTTTTAAAGGCTTCGTCAACGAGAAAGGCGAGCTATTGAGGCTCGCCTTGTTTCTACTAAATTGAGTAACTTTCCTAGATGGTCTGTTTACTTCGTGAAGTGAATATCACTGATTTCAAACTCTACGCCAGCTTGGGTATTTGCCCATGCGGGGAAGATAGTGAACGTCTTAACAGTTTGCGCCCAATACTTGTTATCGAACTTATCTCCAAATGTGGACATTGGAACCGTAACGGTAACATCAGAGTTTAGTGCAAGATTCGCAGCGGAAAGTTCCGGTACAAAAACATCTCCCGTATCGCCATCCGCATTAGCAAGTTTCAGCACTAAGCCTGTTTGATCATTATCAGGCTTTTGTGAGCCAAAGGTAGTGACATTCACTGTGAAGACTAGTGAACCCGCTTCCGCAAAGTTTTCCAAGTTTTGTGCATCAAAGTTGAAGTGCAATAATCCTTTGTAAGCCTCTGGACTAGCACTGTTATACGTGACTGTTGCCCCATCTGTTACCGGGGTTACTGTCATGTGTGTTTCCCCATCAGGAATTGGCCCCCAACCTTCAGTGGTATATTGGTCTGAAGCATTTATCTGCGCATTGAAGTCAGCGAATAGGTTATAATTGTCACCCGTTAGTGGTGGCAACGCATCTTCTAGCATGTCTTCACAACTTACCGCATCAGAAGGTAATCCTTCAGGGTTTGGAACGTAACGGATCTTACCCAAATCAAACTCCACCGCCTCCGTTGCGTACATCAAGAAAGACGTGTTCAACATTTGGAAACTCATGCCAGTATCTTTCAAGCATTGAAGCGGCACTTTGATCGTCGTCCAAGTGCTTTCTGACGGTTCTGGTAAGACTTTGTTAATGTTAACCTCACCGCGACAAGGATACTCACAGTGAGTCGATAGCACTAAGCTCTCTGGCGCTGCAGTTACCATGCGAATATCAAACTCCAAAGTCGAATCAGCATTCATGTAGCTGTTGTAATCAACACCCTTTTCATCTGGCGTTTGCATGTAAATTTGAGCGGCTGAATTGCCAACAAAATCACCAGTCTCTCCCGAGAACTTCACATTGATTGCTGACTGCTGCATGCCATCGTAGTTGATGCCTTTCGTTGTTACTGAGCCGATTGTGGTGGTGTCTTTGCTGATTTCCAGTCCAGACCAACCATTCGCACTGCCTGACATACGTGCAACAAACTCTCCTTTTGCATCTTTACCGAAGATCTCTAATGGGAACTCAGCGATGCCGTTATCTGGCTCGTCCATTCCACAGCCATAATCACGAGGATCAAGCGGGATATCGTTCAAGTCTTCATATAGAGCAGGAACTTCGGTCTGATTTGCATAGTTCAAACCATATCCATATGGGAACAACGGCTTGTGTTCGCCTTCGATATCTTGCTCAATCAACTCACCATTTATGCCATCAATTGGTGTCGTGTAGTTAGGGATATTGAGTGCCTTGCGGTTGATTGTGGTCGAACACTTCTTAGCGCCCCACGAATAAGAGAGCTTACCTTTGAAATCCGCATCATCTTTTGCGAACAACACATCAGTAATACCTAGACCTTCCGTACCCGGCAACCAAGCTGCAACGAACGCATCTGAGTTGTTGAGCTCTTCATTGACATAAAGTGGACGACCAGAGAAGAATACCGTGACCACTTTGTATCCCTGCTCTTTTAGCGCTTTTATCGTATCAAGATCCGCTTGATAAGAGGCTTTTATCTTCGAAAATTCAAGCGTTTGTGCTTTGCTGATGTCACCGAACATTTCTGCATAAGGATCTTCACCGATAACCACAAGCGCAGTAGCTTCTTCTGGTGTTGTTGCTGAAGCATCGGTAAAAACGTTTTCTTCACCAACTTCTTTCTGCATTGCCATAAGCACCGTTTGTGCATTCGGGAAGTCTTTCTCAATGGTATTGCCATCACCCTGCCAAGTAAGCGACCAACCACCTGTTTGTTTGGTGATGTCGTTGGCAGCCGAACCTGTTACCAAGAATTTCGAATCGGATTTCAAAGGTAGGATTTGGTCTTGGTTTTTAAGCAATACTAAGGATTCAGATACCGCTTGGCGTGCAATAGCAACGTGTTCTGGCGCGCTCAATACGGATTGTTCGCCTGCCAGTGAACGTTCTGAAGGCTGTGGTTTTTCCCAAAGGTTTGCACGCATTTTCACACGCAAAATACGCGTCACGGCGTCATCGATACGCGATATTGGAATGATGCCTTCGTTTACTTGGTCAATCACATTCTGATAGAACGCTTGCCAATCGTTGCGTGAAGTCACCATAAAGACATCATTACCAGCGATTACAGCTTGAGGACAATCAGCTGCGCTACAGCCGTTGATCTCGCCTTGTCCATTCCAATCGGTAACGACTAAGCCGTCAAAGCCCAATTTGCCCTTCAAGACATCAGTAATCAGGTATTGTGAGCCGTGGATTTTCTGGTTTTGCATGTAATCGCCACCATCCTCAGCACCGTCGATACCAACCATAGGATCGTAGTTGGCATCATTCCACCAAGAGTTGAACGACGACATCACCACTTGTGCGCCTGCATTCAAGCCACCGATGTAGCCCATTGCATGAATATTGCGTAGGTACTCTTCTGTGTAACGGTTCTCACCATGGTCAACACCACCCAACGTACCACCGTCACCGACCCAGTGCTTCACGTTAGAGATTACGTTAGTGTCCCCTTTTAAGCCTTCTTCACCACCTTGAATGCCTTCCACCATGCGCTTCGCATATTCATACACGATTTCTGGATCTTCCGAGTAGCCTTCATATACACGTCCCCAACGATAATCGCGTGGTGTCGCAACGGTCGGTGCGAATGTCCAATCAAGACCTGTCGCAACGACCTCTTTTGCTGTTGCTTTACCGATCTCTTCAATTAAATCTGGATTGCGAGCTGCACCTAAGCCAATGTTATGAGGAAATACCGTCGCCATGAAAACGTTGTTGTGGCCATGTACTGCATCTGTCGCCCACATAAAGGGAATTCGGAATCCTCGGTCAGCATAAGCGTCTTCCAACGCTAACCAGTATTTATCAGCTTCGTCCGCCCAATCTTGTGCGGTCGCGTATTTATCATTGTTTGGAAAACCGCCACCACCGTTTAGGATTGAGCCAAGCTTATAGGTTTTCGCCTCTTGTGGAGTGACCTCACGAAGGTCCGGTTGTACCATCTGACCGACTTTTTCTTCTAACGTCATTAATGCAAGGATACGTTGGATTTCTGCTTCCATCGCATCATCTTTTTTAATAGCACTGTCGACATCCTTCCATTCCGCAAAGTAAGGAATAGGACTGGTTGAAATGGTGTCACTGTCTGAATCATTGCAGCCTGAGATCATCGCCATTGAAACGAGAATACTGACGATTGTTTTCTTTGTTCGTAGCACGTTATTGCTCCTGAAATATTTTGTTATCCAACGGGACCACACGCCAGAGACGTGCTAGTCACCACTAATTTTTCACTACAGGGGTTTTATTTAGACTACTGAAATAAATGATAAATAATTCTGTGTTAGTCACAGAAATATGCTGATTGGATACACGCATTAGTTCATGAAACAAATAAAGATATCGTTAACAGTTTGATTGTTCGTTAAACGAGAAGGAGTAAGGCTTGTTGCACTTTTGTATGATATGCATGGTATTTCGCAGATTCATAGAAATGTGATTTGATTTCAAATCTTGAAAAAACGTATTAGTGATAGATGTTCCATATTCAACAATTTAAATTAGTGCCAAATTGCATAAGTTTGAAGCATATTCACACTATGTGGCGTTATTAATTCTTCTCGCATCTTAAGTTCACGAAGTAGCAAAGTAATAGCGTTACCACGAAACCGAGAGAACTCAGAAGTGAAGCTCTACTAAGTCGCAAAGCAGGACACATGTGAAACAGTAAAGAAAAACAAAGTAGTGATTGACGGCGGCAAAAGGAATTGATGGAACAGGAATTTTAGATACAAAAAAAGACGCCCTAGGACGTCTCTTTTTATGAATTTGGAGGCGCCTCCCGGAGTCGAACCGAGGTCCACGGATTTGCAATCCGCTGCATAGCCACTCTGCCAAGGCGCCAAATTGTTTACGCTTAAAGGCTCTGCCCCGTTGCGTTGGGTGCTACTTTACGGATTCAGGAAATATAGTCAAACAAAAATCTTTTATTTCCGCTTCGTTTGCTTTGTTTTAAACCAAACAGTCGATAATTCGATCTAATCGGTGCCTTATTACTAATGGCTTTATTGCATATCACCGAACAAAAAACGACAAAAGCGACCGCTTAAGCCGCTTTTGCTTGTCACTTTTATACTGTTCGATGGTGTTAGCCGTTTGCGACGCGTTTAAATAAGCGCCCCACTACGTTTGGATGGTAAGACCAAGTGTGGTCAAACATCGACATTAACGCTGGGTTGCCATACTTCGATAAGCTAATGGCATGAAAGCGGTTCTTTTTCGCTTTTAACGCATCGACTTTTGCAAGCAACTCATCTTGCTGTTTTGGTGCAATGAAGTCTGAGATAACAACCATGTCGGCATTTTTGTATTTGTCGCTGTTCATTAGATCAATAGATTTAATTAACGTTGGCTCCAAATCCGTCCCACCATGGAAGCTGTAAGTTAAAAAGTCAGCGGCTTCACGTAAACCATCCTGACGCGTTAGCTCGTAAGTAATGTGTTCAGTGGAGAAGATGATCACATAGCAATCTCGTTGTTCAGCCAGAGCGATTTGCATAAGTGCGTAAGCCATGGCTTTGGCACATTGCTCCGGGAATCCACTCATCGAACCTGACGCGTCAACACAAACGATAAATGGGCCTTTTTCAACGTCCACCGCTTTATGATCGGGTTTATGCGCTTTCACTTTACGTAGTGTGCGAGACTTACCTTGCGTGCGGTAGTTCATCAAGCGTTTATCAACCAAATGCTTGTAGAACACGACTTCCAGCTCTGGATACGCTAAAAACATGGTTTCGTTAGGTAGCAGTTTGTTGAGGTCGTCACTTTCATGAATACCGACGATATCGTCTGTCGCTTCGTCACTCTTTTCCTCAACCATTTGCAGCTCTTCTGCTGGTGCGCGGTTGAGGTCAGGATCATTCACTTGCCCCGCCATGCGACCAAGTTGCTCTGCGATCTCTTGCAAACCTTTGTGCTTTTTAAGGAACTCTGCGTGGCGCTTCATCACGGTTAAATCAGTTTTACTCAACTTAGCGGACGCCATATCCCACAAACGCCCAACGCTTTCTTCATCACCAGACTCCGTCACTTTATCCATGTTACGCATAGTTTCCATACGTTGATAAAGATCGTTGAGGACTTTTTCTTTGTTCTCTTCAAGCTCAGAGACTTGCGCTTGTTTGATTGCTTCTGCAAGGCTTTGATACCACTGGTCACAGAAGTAATGAGGGAACATTGGGTTGTTCACCCCCTTGTTCTTCTCCATCATGCGACGCGCTTGCATGTAAAACGCCGAGTGCCATTCAAGCTTTTTGATCACGTCATCAATTCGTTCGAAAAACTCGTCTTCATCCCAATAAATCACTTCTTGATAGAGTGCGAGTTCCTGTTGAAAACGTTCTGTCTCACAGACTTTCGTCATGCGCTTTTTCACGTTGCCACGCCATTTAAGTAGATGGTTTTTCACCGAGGATTTCATACCTCGATTTTCTGCCATCATCATGACTTGTGAGCGCGCCATTAAATCGTTAACCGCACTATCAATGATGCCTGAATCTGCCACCATAAGTGCTAAGCTGAGTCCATCTGCACCTAACATGTCGTCTCCTTAAGAGAAAAACTGATGTAAGTTTTTAAAGCGTTGAATGATCTTCTCGCTTTCACCTTGGATAGACTCAAGTCTCTGGCTCACCTGTTGCAGACTCGACTCCATTAGACGTGGTAACCCTGGATCCACGAAACTGTGAGGTAATGCGCCATGAAAGTTGGCTTTAACCTTACGCATATGATGTTCAGCTTCACTCAATTGGCTGACTGCTTTTTCGCTTTCTGCCAACCATTTTTGGTAAAGCTCAACGTCTAAACCTTGTTGAGTAACCAAGCTCACCAACACACCACGGTTTGCAATGTCACGGATCACAAGGTTGTTTGCCGCATCGACATCAAACCGCAGACGACACATATTGGTGTTTTGGTTCACATAGCCATACACATCGCCATGACCTTCTTTGATCACTCGGTCAAGCTCGTCTTTTGGTACGTATACCCAGCGGCTGTCACCCTTCTCTGATTCAGATACCGACATGTTGCTTTGCAGAATAACCAGCTTAACCAGATTCACCGCCGCGCCTACTTTGTAAGTTTTCGCTTTGGATGTATCGAAGCTCATGGTTTCTTTGCGAAGCAGTCCCGTTGCCGCTTCAGCGTTTAGCGTCATGCGATATTTGTCTTCAAGTTCATGCTGCACATCAACCAAAGTTTCACGACAGTATTCGATCTCTTGCTCTGCTTCTTGCTGATCAAAGGCATGTTTTAGTGCGAACTCTTGAATCACACTGCGAACGACATCGCGTGACTCAGGGCTATTCCATAAACAATCTTGCAGTAGCAGAAGATCAAGTGGGTTGATTTCATCACGACCATTGAAAAACGCGCTCGCTTTAAGCAATTTGACCGCTTTTTTCCAACGGCGGTCAGAAACGTACATATCTGTTAATGATGCGTCGCCAAACTCAGATTCGACTTTGGTTTCCAACATAGACTTAAGTTGGTATAGCTTTTCGAATGTATTGTCGGTGAGAGTCAGCTTATCGAGCTGTTGCTGCCAGCGGTGGTATTCTTCGTCTGTGATCGCCAAACCCTCTGGAACCTGCGCTTCTTGAGACGTACCCACTGTCAGCATGGATTTGAAGTTTTGCTTATCCTGAATGCGGTTTACAAACACGCGCACCAACATGCGGTCGTAAAGTGCGTCTAAACCACTATCTTCGTCTGGTAGTTCGTTTGATGCAGAAACCAAAAGGCGCATCGGTACACGTTCAATTTCACTGCCGTTTTTGAACGTCTTTTCGTTCACAACAGTCAAAAGCGTATTCAGAATCGCAGGACCTGCTTTCCAAATCTCATCAAGGAAAACCACCTGTGCCGTTGGTAAGTAGCCTTGAGTAAGACGGACATAACGACCGTTGTCTTTTAGCTCTTGAATGCTCAATGGACCAAACACTTCCTCTGGTGTTGAGAAGCGAGTCATTAAGTACTCAAAGTAACTACTGTTATCAAATGCTTGGATAAGACGTTTGGCGATTAAGCTTTTTGCAATACCCGGAGGACCAAGAAGGAAGACGCTCTCACCCGCTAGAGCGGCAAGAAGACAAAGTTTGATGGTGTGTTCGCGTTCGTAAACGCCGTCGGTCAGTGCTTTAGCCAGCTTGTTGATACGCTCTGAAAGAAGCGCCTTTTCTGCATTTGATGCGAAAGATGGTTGAATCATAAAAGCTCCGGCTGTTGAACTGAGGCTGTATATTTAATTTTATACATTTGTTATCACTTTGTTACAAGTGTATTTTTTAGTGAACCTCGGTTATACCAGATGCTCTTCGCGCGCGTGCGCGGGTAACCATAGTTTTCATTTATGAGACATAACTCACTGAATGTGCTGATTTCATAAGAGTATGAAACCATTTTCTACTTTTGTTTCACGCGGTTTGTGGTTAATGTGCAAGACACGTCAACACGCGGTTACCGCTAGGATCCACAACTGCATGAGCAATACAATTCATACATGGAAGCAGATTTCTCTGGTCGAAGAGGAAATCAAGCTACCAACTGGTCGGATGATCAAACATACCACTATCCAACACCCCGGTGCTGCCGTTATCTTACCTATTACTTCAGATGGCAACATCGTTCTTGTTAATCAATTCCGTCCCTCTCTTAACAAATGGCTGCTTGAATTGCCTGCTGGCACACGTGAAGGCGATGAAGATCCATTGCATTGTGCTCAAAGAGAGTTGGAAGAAGAAACAGGATACAGCGCCGAAAAGTTTACATCGCTTGGTCAAGTTACCCCTCTTGCTGGTTTCTGTGATGAAATCCAGTACTTGTTTGTTGCTGAGCAACTGAACAGGACCAATCGATACGAGTGTGACGACGATGAAGTGATTGAAGTGGTGACATTGTCACGAGAAGAACTCGAACAACAAATTATTCAAGGCATTATTACGGATGCCAAAACTATCGCTTGCCTAAGCAAAGCTCGTCTTTGCGGTTATATTTAGGTCTTTTCGACCGAGGAGAGAATTATGGACTTTCGATCAGATACCGTTACGCAACCTACCCAAGCAATGCGTGAAGCAATGTTTACCGCTCCTGTCGGCGATGATGTGTACGGTGATGACCCAACCGTTAACGAATTAGAGCAATTTGCTGCTGAGCTTGCGGGCTTTGAAGCGGCAATGTTCACAACCTCAGGCACACAAGCAAACTTACTTGGCCTAATGGCACACTGTGAGCGCGGTGACGAATACCTATGTGGGCAGCAAGCGCATAACTACAAGTACGAAGCTGGCGGTGCGGCAGTACTGGGCTCTATCCAACCTCAACCGATTGAAAACAACCCAGACGGTACTTTGCCATTCGATAAGCTAGAAGCCGCTATCAAGCCAGATGACGCGCACTTTGCACGCACTCGCCTACTTAGCTTAGAGAACACCATCAACGGTAAAGTGATTCCTCTTTCCTACCTTGCAGAGGCTCGTGAGTTTGTGAACAAACATAACTTGCAGATGCACCTAGATGGCGCTCGCGTATTCAACGCAGCTGTTGCACTTGATGTTCCAGTGAAAGAGATTGGTCAGTACTTTGATTCAATGACTATCTGTTTATCTAAAGGTTTGGCTGCCCCTGTTGGTTCGCTACTACTTGGTAGCAAAGAGTACATCGCAAAAGCACGCCGCCTAAGAAAAATGGTTGGCGGTGGTATGCGCCAAGCGGGTATTCTTGCTGCAGCCGGTAAACTAGCCCTTACCGAGCAAGTAGAACAGCTAAAACAAGACCATATCAATGCGAAAACGTTGGCGGAGGGTTTAGCGGAATTGCCTGGTTTCTCTGTTAATCCAGAGTTTGTTCAAACCAACATCGTTTTTGCCAAGCTTGATCCACAAGTGGATATCGCCGGTATCGCAGAAAAGATGAAGGAGCAAGGCATCACGATTACCCCAGGAAACCCAATCCGCTTCGTGACGCACAAAGATATTTCAGCACAAGACATCGATACCTTCCTATCTAGCCTTAAATCTCTGCTTTAACTTGATTTTGATCATTGAGCTTCCCCTAAGGGGAAGCTTTATTCTATGCGCTTTCAAGAACTACAATGAGTGCATTCAATGCTTAGATACGTGCTTCTGACATCTCTTCTTCTCTCTTCCTCTGTTGTGGCGAAACCTTTTGGTAACGTTGATAAAGGCAAACTTAAATCGCCAAGCTGTGTTTACTGTCATGGTTCGAACGACATGACGACAAACGACGCTTACCCTAACCTAGCCGGTCAGAATGCTCAGTACCTGTATGATTCTATGAAAGCCTATCAAGATGGGCTTCGCTTAGGTCCTTTGGCTGAGATGATGGCAGCCCAATTACGCATGCTAAATGATGAAGATTTGCGCGATGTTGCCGCGTTTTATTCAGAACAAACTCCTCATGCAGAAAAGTGAATAATTATGGGACTTGTGAATCGCCACAAGTCCTAACTCTGTTTTCATTCGCACAACATCTAACCAAAACAATTAACCATTAAATCATTGATAAGCGACTCAACCCTCTTCAGATCAAATTATTGATGAATTTATAGTTCATAAACTCAGTTAATATTGACTTTTTATTCTATTTTATCGATATTTCATGCTTTCTATAATTCGACGTGAAATAGGTTATGTCTCACACACACGCTCAGCCATCGGAATCGGCGGCAACCCCTAAATCATGGCAGATGCCTGATACCCTCATTTTGATCTTCATTGTTGGTATTCTTGCTGCGATTCTTACCTACTTAATCCCTGCTGGTCATTTCGATAGCCAACAGGTGACCTACATGGTCGACGGTGCAGAAAAAACTCGCACAGTTATCGACCCCTCTTCTTTCTCTTATGCAACCGACGAAAACGGTGAATTGGTTTACAACAAGGTTGGACTGTTCGCTTCAGGCGGTGGCATTGGTCTAATGAACTTTCCATTCGAAGGTCTGGTTTCAGGCTCTAAATGGGGCAGCGCGATTGGCGTTATCATGTTCATGCTGGTTATCGGTGGTGCATTTGGTGTGGTAATGCGCACAGGCACAATCGACAACGGTATCCTTCGCCTTATCGATAAGACCAAAGGCAACGAAGCGCTATTCATTCCCGTTCTGTTCTTGCTGTTCTCTTTGGGCGGCGCAGTATTTGGTATGGGTGAAGAAGCCGTTGCATTTGCGATTATTATCGCACCGCTTATGGTTCGTCTTGGCTACGATGGTATTACTACAGTAATGGTGACCTACGTTGCGACTCAGATTGGTTTTGCAACGTCTTGGATGAACCCATTCTCGGTAGCAATTGCACAAGGTATTGCCGGCATTCCTGTTCTGTCCGGTATGACTGTACGTATGGGTCTTTGGGCGGCTTTCACCGTGATTGGTATTGCTTTCACTATGATTTACGCAGCGCGTATCAAAGCAAACCCTGAGCTTTCTTACAGCCGTCGCACTGACAAATACTTCCGTCAGCAAGAGCTAGGTGACCACGATTCTCGTTGGAACCTAGGTGATACCCTAGTAATCCTTACGGTTATCGCAACGACGGTATGGGTTGTTTGGGGCGTAGTGGCTAACGCATGGTACATCCCAGAAATCGCGTCTCAATTCTTCACTATGGGTTTTGTCGTTGCGATTATCGGTACGATCTTCCGTCTGAACGGCATGACGCTAAACTGTGCGGCTGACGCATTTAAAGAAGGTGCAGCAATCATGCTTGCTCCTGCTCTATTGGTTGGTTGTGCGAAAGGTGTATTGCTTATCCTAGGTGGCGGTACTACTGACGAAGCAAGCGTACTGAACTCGATCCTGAACAGCGCTGGTGGCGTAATCAGCGGTCTTCCTGACGTTGCTGCGGCTTGGTTGATGTATGTTTTCCAATCTATCTTCAACTTCTTCGTGACTTCAGGTTCTGGTCAAGCAGCACTGACAATGCCTCTATTGTCTCCTCTTGCAGACATCGCTGGCGTTACTCGTCAGGTTGCGGTTCTAGCATTCCAACTTGGTGACGGTTTCACTAACGTTATCGTTCCAACTTCAGCGTCGCTAATGGCAACACTGGGTGTATGTCGTATCGACTGGGGTGACTGGGCGAAATTCTGCTGGCGCTTTATGCTATTACTCTTTACCCTATCGAGCATTGTCGTCGTCGCAGCTCACGTGATGGGTTTTGCGTAAACTGATTACCAATATCCCTAAGCACTTAAACGTGAAAACGTAGCTTTGGTATAAAGAATAAGGCGAGACAAAGTTCTCGCCTTTTTTAATTCAAGCCGTATGGCAAACAAGCATCAAAGTAAGATGTTTTGGAGTGACAACTTTAATGGCAACACAATTTCTGGATGACGTAATTCAAGGTCATCAAGTCATTCAATCTCTTGACGTAACAGACTTACCTGCAGGCGAGCATAAGTTTTGGTTCCGTATTGCAACCAACGCCCTATCTCAATGGCAACATTTGCCTGTGTTAGTCTTCAAGGGCGAAAAACCGGGTAAGAAAATCATGATCACAGCTGGTGTTCATGGTGACGAATACAATGGTGTTTTAGCGGCGCAAAAGACCGCTCGTGAACTGATTGGCAAAGACATCGCGGGTACTGTAACTGTCGTTCCGACCATCAACCTGACTGGTATGCTGAACCACAGCCGTGACTTCTTCTCTGCGGATCCAGATGCATCTCCTGCAAACTTAAACCGTTTCTTCCCTGGCGATGCAAATGGCAACGAAGCAAACCGCTTCCTATTTGCTTTGTGGAATAACCTTCTTAAACCGAACGCAGAACTGGCGATTGATTTGCACACTCAAACCACTGGTGCTGCTTACCCGCTGTACGTGTTTGCTGACTTCCGTCTTGAGCAATCTCTGGAAATGGCTCGCCTCATTAACCCAGATGCGATTCTTAACGATCCGGGTGACGCTGGAGTACTTGAAACCGTCTGGAACAACAGCGGCATTCCAAGCATCACCATCGAGGTGGGCATGGGTCGTTACACAGAACAAGAGCAGATCGACCGTACCGTGACTGGCATCTTCAATATCTTTGCTCGTCATGACGTAGTGACCGGTGAAGTTGCAGAGATCACGCCCTGCCTAGAAGGCAAAGACATCATCAGCATTCGCGCTGAATTAGGTGGTTTTGTATTACCACAAGTGAAGATGATGGATAAGGTAGAACAAGGTCAATTGGTTGCAATTCAATACGACAGCTTTGGTGATGAGATTCAGCGTTACACAGCGCCGACTGAAGGTACAGTGCTGAGCCACAACATTGAATCGATCCGAGCACCAGGTTCATTAGTTGTTCGATTAATTAAGTAATACAGAACTCAGTTAAATACATGCCCCACTTTTTGTGGGGCATGTTTCATTTGTCGCTGTAAGTATTACTTTGTTTGCTCTACGAGAATTAATTCGTCCGACGCAAAGCCTTTCTCTTTTGCTACTTGTTTGAAACGCTCGACCGTTGCTTTATCGACAGTTGGTGTGCGTGACAGTAACCATAGGTAGTCGTGATTGAAACCAGAGACAAACGCGTAGTCGTAGTTTTCACCTAGCTCAAATACGATGTAAGACGAATAAAACGGCCCGAAGAAAGACACTTTAAGATGCCCTGTGTTTTCACCATCGACGAAATACGCTTTGCCGTCAGCTTGCGTCCATTCTTTATCTTCTTCTGAATAGCCTCGGTTGATAACCGTTACGCCACCATCCTCACGTAACTCGTATTCAGCCGTCACATTCGATAAACCGCGCTCAAAAGAGTGATCAAGACGCGCAATTTCATACCATTTGCCTAGATATGGTTGAAGTTCAAAGTTGTTGACTGGCTCCACGCCGTCCGGTTTAGACGTACAGCCAAACAACGTTGCAAGAGACAAAAGTAAAAGTGTTTTAAGAGATTTCATACAGCAACCTGAAATTAAATTAGTGTCTGATTTTACTATAGAAGATAAAAATTCGATCAAAAATTAATGTATCGAAATTCTCCACAGGACAGTCCTACGTCTTGGAAACCTTGTAGTGCTTCAAACACATTAAAGTGGCTCACGACAACAACCTTTTGATATTGGCGGTAACGATCCAGCACCAACTCTGCCCGTGCTTTTAGCTCATCAACATGTTCGTAGTGATTATCGGTCATTGGAATACCCGCTTTTAACAGCTCTCGGTATTCGTGCCAGCGTCGGTCTCTTTCATTCAATGTAATGTAGCCACCTTCTTTGTCCGCACGCCACTCTCTCAAGTCATGCTCAACAAACAAAGGCAAATCGCGATGACGATTGAGAATTTCTGCAGTTTGAAGGGCTCTTGTATAAGGAGAGCTGATGATGATATCAGCATCGTCAAATACTGCATGATTGAGTTTTTCTTGCAGCTCGGGCAAATGCTCTCGACAGAGCGGCGCATAATCCTTCTCAAGTTGAGTCATCTGCCGCTCATCCGATAACGTAAAATCTGGCACGCCATGCCTTACAAATACAATGTCCATATTGTGGTGATCGTCCTTGTTAAATTGCTATTGAGAAATTGGAGTCAGTTTGAGATAGGAGTGCACTTCTCCATTTTTGTATTCAATCGCAGAGTGGATGGAAGGTTCACGGTTTCCCACAACAGAAAGTTCGTAAGTGTTTTCACCTTTGTAGATCGTGATATGAAGTACGCCAACTTCTAGCTCCCAATGCCCTTTGGTGTGAAGGCGTCCAAACAAGGTGTATTCATCAAGTGAACCATCTGCATGCAAATGTACCTCTGTGATGTAGCCACCCGTGCAGCTCTTGATCCAGCAACGATCACTGACTTCTTCGAGGCGTATTTCTCTTTTGCTTGCCTTCCATTTTGAGAAACGTTCCGACTCAGCAAAAGATGCTTCGATATCGGAATGTTCTTTTATGGGCGTCCCTTCAAGCTCGCGCAAGCAAAGCTGAATCCAACTAGTTATTTGCATGGAATATCCTTAAGGTTTCAATTGCCCTTTTTACGCCTAAACGTGGGCTGCTTAATACTGGAATGTCGACATCAACTAATGATGCAGCACCTAACATCGAAGCTTGTGCCAGTACGATTACGTCATAATCACGAGCCTTTTGCTTTATTACCGCTTTGATCTTGTCGTAATAGCCTTGGTTATCTTGGTCAAGAAAGCGTTCCCAAGCACCTTCAACCACAAACGTATCTAACTGACGGATACAGTTGCCCTCACTTGTCTCAAGTAACGCCAAGCTAGGTTCAATGGTTGTCGATAGTGCCGCGAGTAACAACACTCGCTCATGAGTGACAGCTTGGTCACCCATCGCTCGGTCGATACGCTGAACGTTAACACCCTCCTCTGTAAGCGACTCAGAAAAGCGACCAATTGAGGAGCAAGTACAAACCACCAAGTTTGCTTGTTCAGAAAGCTCTCGTACTTTGTCTTGTACTGATTGCTTCACCTTAGATACGTCCTCTCCATCAACCAAACGCTCCAACAAGTCAGCATCGGCAAAGTGTGCGACTTTTAAATCAGGTGCGAGCTTTGTCATCAGTTTGGAGAAAGGTGGAATGTGTACGGGTGAAGTATGAAGAAAATATAGGTCGTATGGCTTCATGCTAAGTTGTCGATTTTTATCTCAATTTCGACAACTTAGCACAAGGCGATGGGAATTAATGCGATCAGAGTTACTGTTGTGCTTCCCAAATACCAAGAAAATACTTGCCGTAAACCACTTCGGTTTGTAGATGCATAATCAGTAGAAATGCAATCAAAGCTAATATAAAGCGATTGAAATAACGGCTGACTTTGGTACGGATTTTTATATCGAATACACCGATATGAATACCAACATAGGCAAAGGGGTAAATCAACAAAACAGCGAGTAACCAACCTAGGTAGCCGGATATCGCCATTTCTTCGTAGCCGATCATAATACCTCCACAATGAAAACTACGGGAACGTGGTTAGTATTCATCATCTAACGGAGGCGGAATGTCAGGATTTACACAGCTGCGAGCCGTTGCCAAAAAGTCACTTAAATAAGTTACTTATCTATTTATAAAATTTTGAGAGCCAAGAAAATCTTGTGCCATTTTGGGCGAAGTGATGTGGATGAACTCGATAGGCGAACCTTTTAAGTCCTCTTTCAGTTTTAGATAACGCTTCCGATTCTTTCGGTAATTCTTAACCGACCACCAAATAATCGAATTCTTGCTCAAAAACGCCTTTCTAAAACTTTCTCTATTTCCAGTTCCTTCCCAGAACTCTTCTTGAGTCCATGCCCTTTTGATAGCACGGGTGAAGGAGCGATAAGTGGTGATAAAACGTGAATAATCGAGCCAGATGATGGTATCGACTCTTTGCCATTTGTATGGTTGTGTTCGGCTGTAGTTCCCGTCGAGTACCCAAGCGTCTTGCTGTGTCACGTCCACGACTTTATCAAAGAACGTCTCATCATCGAGTTCTTTCCAATCGGGAAGCCAGAACAACCTGTCCATTTCTATGTACGTGACACCTAATTTCATTGCGAGCTGCTTTGAAAACGTCGATTTACCGCTTCCGCTGCTGCCTACTACATTGATCCTTTTCATTAAATCCTCCTAGGTGACCGTACCAAATTGACAAAGAGCGACGCATTCCAACTATAGGAAAGTCTGGAAAATGCGGAGGCGGGATACTAATGATTACGCTTTAAAGTTCTAGCGTTGATTCAATGAGATGTGAAGTCACGCGTATAAAAAAGCCTCCAGTGAAGGAGGTCTATACCCAAGTGACTTCAAGGTGCTGATTCAGAGCTTTGCCATTGATTCCCTGTTTACCGAAAGTAAACAAGGAAAACAACGAAGCGGAATAACCAGCTCTTTCCAAGTTGTTTGACGCAGTAATCGGGTCAATGACACACTCCCTGAGGGCGAGTTGACTTGGGTATACCTAAACTAATGAACTAATTACAACTTATCCCATGCGTCTGACCAATAAACGGTTTCACCAGGCGCATAAGAAGGGTTTGAACACCAGCCCGTGTATGGCCACGGTTTACATTGATACAAGTTGCCATCTGAGCCTGTGACAATGTCACCTGCTTCATACGTTTTTCCAGATTCATACGGAGGGTAACTGCTGCCATCAGAAACAATCACAGTGCGTTGAGCTGTCGTAGTCTGATTTGCACTATCCGTAACTCGGTAAACCAAGTCGTAGACACCTAGCACGTTAACATCTACGCTGCCCTCTACACGAACTTGATCAGTCAAATCACCGTCTTCTGCATCCGTCGCTTTTACGCCTGCCATTGGGTCAAATGCGTCACCAAGCTGTATGGTCGTATCCGTTACACCTTCAAACTCAGGCACTAGGTTGTAAACAACAACGGTTCTGCTTTGCTTGGTTTCATTGTTGTCGCTGTCTTTTACACTGTAAACCAAAACATATGTGCCAACGGTGTTCACATCAACTGAACCTTCAACAGTAATGCTGTTAGTTAGGTCTCCATCTTCTTTGTCAGACGCGGTAACACCTGCATACGGATCAAATGAACTACCGTGATGCACGCGAATATCACTGATACCGCTAAACACCGGTTCGCCTTCAATTGGCGGGGGTGGAGTCTGACCATGGATAAACGGACCGTAATCCTTCACGAACTTTTCACCGTACGCCTGACCATTCTTGTCGGTACCCATATCCCAGTTCACCGACCATGTCATTACGCCACGAAGTGCCTGCCCTTGCGCTTTAAGTTGATCAAACGCGTCGTAAAGATCTTGAGGGTCTTGCACAAAGCCCGTTGCCGCTGCATCAATGTTAGATGGAATACCAAACACCAATTTGTCATGCGGAATTTTGTGGAAACCGCGTGTACCGTTCGATAGAGAGTCTGAAATGTAGTAAATGAATTCTTGTTTTAGCGCATCATTGTTTTGTGCAATCCAACCCACGCCTTCAACCCAAATACCGTCGCCACCTTGGTTGTAAAACTGAGGGTTGATCCAGTCATAGTACCCTTCTAATCCAGTAATATAAGGAACGTATTTGCCACCTTCTGTTAAGTATGGGAACTCAGGCGCCATCGTAATTAGGAAGTTTTTCCCCTGCTGCTGGTAGTGTTCTTTTACAAGACGAAGTGCAGCCGGGATTACAGTTTGGTTGTCTGACGCGGTTACTGCGGATTGCTCTAAGTCGATATCCAGACCATCAAAGCCGAACTTATCAGTAAGGCGGATGATCTCTTGAGCGAATGCTTGCTCATCGCCAGTTTTCAGCTCAACGTGTGCATCTGCACCACCAAGCGCAATAAGAACGGCGCGTCCTTGTTGATTTAGTGCGCCAATTTGATCAATAAATTGTTGTTCTGAAAGACCAATATTTGGATCGAGCTTGAAGGTTGGAATACGGCCTTCACTGGTATTGAACACCTTCATAAAGGAGACGTTAACCACATTGTACATAGGATCAACTTCATCCAGTGTCACACACGGTGCATTACCGCCCTTGTAGCCCGCCCCATCGCACCAGTTATGCCAATAACCGACTACGACACCACCATCTGGATTCACCATCTCATTAGCGGATGCGACGTTCGCAAGACCACTCAAACCCATTGCTACTGCTAGATATAGCGCTTTTTGCTTCATCGTGTTACCTCTCATCCATTTTGTTTCATCACAACAATCATTCAGTACTTTGTATTGGCACTTAATGAATTTCGTTTGGATTATATGGCTGAGCTAAGAAAACAGATACAGTTACAAAGTTATGTTTTTAATGTCTATTTTATAATTGTGACCTTAATTCACGACGCGAAATGAACCGTAAAGCTGCGCTCGCAATTAAGCGTGACGTTCTATCAAAATCCCACAAAAACTTAACCAATCTTCTTTTTTTGGAGCTCGCTCGCAACGATTTCATTAGGATTTAACCCTCTGCATATCAAAAGTTTGCACAACGTAGACATTGTGCTTTAACACCGAGCTTTATAATGCGTGCTTGCAAACAGAGGTTAATTTTATGAAATTAAAAACCGTGTCAGCTTGCGCAATCTTGATTCTTCTTGCTGGATGTCAGCAAAATACTCAAGATGAAGCGGCACAACCAACAACCTCGGCAGATGTATGTAATACACAAGGAAATATGCCAGGTGGGTGGAACGAATTTGATGCTACCCCAGACGCTCAAAAGGCAATGGCCTTTGTCCTAAATAAAATGGAAACTCTCTCTTCGTTTAAACAGATCTTGTCCGTTCATGCACAAATTGTGAGTGGTGTGAACTACGCGATAGAGTTTGAATTGAATGACGGTTCGGTTTGGAACGCGGTTGTTTACCGCAATCTTGATGGTGAATATGCGATTACGCAATCACCGAAAGAAGGTCGTTTCTGCGAACAATAAATGCTTCGAAACTGAAAACCCAAAAGCCCCGCTATTTTACACCGTAATCTAGCGGGGCTAATTATATGGTCCGCCTCACTCTCAAGCCCTACGCTTAGAGTAGGCTCTCAGAACGAGGTGAACCATATGTCTACCATTCACATCTTAGGTATCGATTTAGGCAAGCACTGCTTTCATGCGGTTGGCAACAATCACACTGGCAAAGACGTTATTCGCCGTAAGTTTAGTCGAAGCCAACTACTCCGTTTCTTATCTGTACTTGAACCTACCATCATCGCTTTTGAAGCCTGTGGTGGTGCTCACTGGCTTGCGAGAAAGTGTGAAGCCTATGGGCATCGCGTTCGACTTATCCCGCCTCAATATGTAAAACCTTACGTCAAAGGTAATAAGAACGACTTTATTGATGCGGCTGCGATAGCAGAAGCAGCGAGTCGACCAAGCATGAGATTTGTCTCTGCCAAGTCAGAGGAAGCTCAGGTAATCGCAGCTATCCACCGAGTGAGGGATGGTTATATCAAAGAACGAACGGCTTGTATGAGCCGAATTGGAGCAATACTACTTGAGTTTGGGCTGAGTTTTCCTAAAGGCCATGCCAAGATGAAAGCGCTATTTCAGTGGTTGGCCGAGCAAGATATAAAGTTACCACCGAGCCTGGTCGCTGAGTTGCTCTCGATTCATGAGCACTATAAATACCTAAATGAGCAAGTATCTACTCAAGATAGAAAACTGAAAGCGATTACTGAAAATAATGAAAATGCCGAACTTTTGAAGAGTATTCCTGGTATTGGTGATTTAACAGCAACGTTGTGTGTGGCCAATATCAGTTCTCCTTCAAACTTTGGTGGAGGTCGCGAGATGGCTGCATGGCTAGGACTCGTTCCAAGGCAGTATTCAACGGGTGGCAAATCAAAGTTATTAGGCATGAGTAAACGAGGGAACAAACACCTTCGCACTCTATTTATACATGGAGCGAGGTCCGTGCTATCTAGGATAGAAACAACAGGAAAAGTGTTTGGAGATTGGTTAGTCAATTTACGAGCAACAAAGCCGTTTAATGTAGTGGTAGTCGCACTTGCCAATAAGCTAGCAAGAATAGCTTGGGCGGTGTTGTACCACCGCCAAGCTTTTAAGGCTGTATAGCCATAACCAAGTTTGCAACGCCAATGAACGTGATGACAAAAACGGTCTATCGGCCAGATTAGTAACCTGATACAAAAAATAGCACCTAGTTGCTTTGGGGCTTTTAAGGATAATCTGGCGCGGATATCATCGTGGAGCGGGGAAGTTAATGTTCCCAACGTGGACTCCGAATACATTAGCGCAAACCAACTCCGTTATTACTTAATTGTAGTTGCAATAACGGGGCGGACCATACATTTTGTTTATGTACGTTTGCAGGTATTGATTAAGAATCAAATACCATCTGAGATTTCACAGAAACTGTAGAACCAAGTCGCGACGGTTCAACATCAATGCGCTGCGCCATTTGCTCTTTCAGCTCGGATACATGAGAAATCACGCCAATCATGCGACCCGTTTGTTGTAAGTCGACCAAGGTTTGAATCGCAAGATCTAAAGATTCCGGATCTAAGCTGCCAAAACCTTCATCAATAAACAGCGTATCCAAGCGAATACCGCCACTGTAAGACTGCACAACATCAGATAGACCGAGCGCTAATGCCAACGCTGCCATGAAAGATTCACCACCTGATAACGTCGCGACATCGCGCGTTTTACCTGTGTAGCTATCCTCAACCACCAAATCCAAGCCTCGTCCTGCAGCACCTTTAAAGCCTTCAGTTTTACGAGCCAAGATATAACGACCTTTACTCATCAGACTTAAACGCTGTGAGGCTTGAATCAATACATCGTCTAATAACACACCAAGGACAAATCGGTGCAGACTGATACGGCTACCCGTTTTACCGCTTGCAACGTCATACAAGGTGCCAAACACTTTGTATTCGTCTTCTAACTTAGTGTTCTTGTCATGTAACGTCGCGATGTCATTACGGACTTTCTCTAGACGTTCAAACAGAGAGCGCGTGCTATCAAGCTGATTACGCGCTTCAACGTAACTTTGCTGAATACTGTTTAACTTAACGTTAAGGTCATCTAAATCAGGCAATGCCAAGTCTTTCAATGTTGAACTCAAATCTGCCAATGTTTGTTCTAGCTTGATTTGAGTCTGTTTGAACGCATCAATTTCTTGCTGCCAAATCTGCATCGCGGCTTCATCAACTTTACTTGTTAGGAATTGCGCTTCATCCTCGAATGCGCTCGCCTGCAACGCTTGCGCCCAATCAGTTTTGGCTGTGTTCAAACGCTCTAGTGCCTCATTCAACCACTGTTGATTGGTTGTCAGTTGGCTTTCAATATTGGTCTTAGCGAGCACCGCTTGTTGCAAATGATTTTGTGCAGTCTCGAATGCGGTGTTTAACTCCTTAATCTGTTTTTGAATCGCAACAATGTCTTGCTCAAGAACTTCAAGAGATGAGTACTTGGCATCTAACGAAGCAGACAGTTTAGCCAGTTGCTCTTGGTTCACTTTTATCGTCGATTCATTCGCTGCCATCTGGTTTTGTAGATCATTGATCTTACCTTCCCCAGTAACACAACGCTGATTTAACTCATTGACGCTTTGTTCCAGCTGAACCAAGTTAATCGATGACAATTGCTGTAAACGTTCATTGAGCTGCTGCATGGACGCTTGTAACGCGCTTAAATCCATTGATGCGTTTTGGCCAAGTTCAACGGATAGTTGCTCAATCTGCTGCTTGTATTGTCCGACTGCGATATTGTGCTGCTCCAACTGATTGCTCAATTGGTTAAGTACAACTTGCCCTTCTCGCTCCGTGTTTCGAGCACACTGAACTTGCTCTTTTGTTACCTCTTCACCAACAAATTGAGCGGGTTGAGGGTGTTCTACACTACCGCACACCGGACACATTTCACCGGCTTGTAAGCGCTGAGCCAATACAGCAGCTTGAGCATTGTGCCAGCTCAATTCAAGTGTATCTGCTGAGCGTTGAAGTTCTACGTATCGCGCTTTTGCTTGGTCAACCGAAGCTTGTTTGCTAGGCGTCAATGCATCCAATTTCGCCAGCTCTTGGTTTAAGCCAGTTAGCTTCTGTAGGTCTTGCATCAAACGTTGTTGCTGTTTTATCTCAGCCTCTACACTGCCAATACTTGCAACATCGACTCGAGCTTGATCCAGTGACTTCTGACCTTGTTGCGCCTCTAGCGTTAACTTCTCTTTCAGAGCGATATATTTCTTAAGCGTTACCTCAAACTCCGACTTTTGCGTCAAACCTGCGTTAATGGCTTTCTCTAGCTCTGACTTTTCAACCAGCTTTCCTTTCATGCTTTCAAGTTGGTATTGTTGCTCTGTCAGTCTTGGCAATTGTGCCGCTTGTTCTTTCGCGGTTTGCAATGCGCCTTCTTTGGATTTTACAGCGTCATTTGCCACAGTAAGATCTTGAGAAAGCTTAGCCACCTTTTGCTCAAGTTCTTGCGTTTGCTTTGAGGCATTTTGTAACGTGACATAAGGCAACTCAACCTTGCTTGCCTTCTTCGCATTGTCTAACTGCAATTGACGTGATGAGACAGCATCGCTCTGTTCCAAATGTTGCTTCAATGCAATTTCGGCTTGCTCACGCTTTTTAAACTCATTGCTCAGCGCTTCTGCTTTTTGCAGTTCCGTTTTTACCGCATTTAATTGCGCCAGAGATTCTTGCTCTTGCTTTTGCACGGTTTCCAATTGAGCAGATAAGGCTTCACGCTGCTCTGTTAACTCCGCTTCGGAAGAAACACCAGCTACCTGCAGTGCACCTCGAATTTGGTTATCAAACTCGTCTTTGGCTTTGCTAATGGCACTCGCTTTGTCTTTCAGTGCGTATTCAATCTTCTTGTAGATATCCGTTTGGAATAGCTGACCAAAGATCTCTTCCCGCTCTTTGGACGTCGCAAGTAACAACTCTCGAAACTTACCTTGTGGCAACACCATAACTTGGCGGAACTGAGTTTCGTTCAAGCCAATAATGTTGGTCACTTCTGTCTTTACTTGCGTTGTTTTGCTAGTGATGAGCTTTTCTTCGTCCGTAATCTCATACAAAGCTGCGGTATGCTTACGCACCGTCATACCCTCACCACGCGCCTTTGGTGCTTCTTGTTCTGGTGAGCGAATCACTCGATAAGACTTGCCGTGTAAAGAGAATTCTAACGTCACTTCGGTCAATAACGTTGGCGCTGCCATATCGCAACGCATTTGAATACCTTGGCGCTCGTTACCCGTCGTTTCACCATAAAGTGCAAAACAAATCGCATCGAGAATCGAGGTTTTACCCGAACCAGTAGGACCGTTGATGAGAAACAAAGGGTTAGTTCCCAGTTTGTCGAACTCAATCGTTTCTGTTTGAGCAAACGGACCAAAAGCCTGCATTGTCAGTTTAATGGGTTTCATGTTTGGTCCTTACTAAGCCTGCTGAGAAAGTTGTTTGATGATGTCACTTATCGCTTGATCTTGTTCTTGCGATAGTTGGCTGTCTTGCGCTTCCGAAAAGAAGTCTCGGAACATGTCTATCTCACTTCTCGCCAACTTTGCTTGCGCCATTTCCTGCTCGACACCAATTAACATTCCCGGTTTTTCTAGGTGCAAAACATTTGGGTAAACAGTACGTAGCTTTTCCATTGGGTTTAAGATTGCGTGCTTATCCATCAAACGTACCAACAAGTAGTCTTCGTTTTTCGGATCGGTTTTGCCCTGCTCTATCACTTGTTCAAGCTCACCTTCAACGATTCGCATCTCATGAGGTGCAGCAAGGTCAAGATGCTCGGCCGAGACAAACCCGTTTTGGTCGATTTCCACCAGCGTGAAACCTTTCTTCTGGTTTTGTTCACCAAAGCTGTATTTCATCAGTGAACCAGAATAACGAATGTATTCTTCGCCTTTTTTCTGTGGCTGATGCAAATGCCCCAACGCTACATAGTCAAAGTTGAGGAAATGTTCGTGACTGACGCGGTCAGAACCACCAATCGAAAGTGGACGCTCAGATTCAGACTCAATGGCACCATCGACAAAGCAGTGGCTGACTAACACGTTGCGTTGCTCTGGTTGGAACTGCTCAGTGATTTTCTCGGCAAGTAGCTTGTGCGCTTGATCGTGGGTCGAAACGGGTTCTTGGTAGGCAAAACGGACTTGCTCAGGATCGTTATAAGGCATGCCATAAAAAGCCACTTGCCCTGCGCTTTCGGTTTCAATAACAACAGGGGTAAGCATGTCTTCGAAGTTACTGATAATGTGAAGACCCGCATTTTTCATCTGCTCAGAACCAAAACCCAAGCGCTCTGCACCATCATGGTTGCCAGAAATCAAAATCATCGGCGTGTTTAGCTCACCACAGATTCGCTTCACCACTTTGTTAAGTAGTTCAATCGCGATAGTTGGTGGGACAGAACGGTCATAAATATCACCGGCAACAACCACCGCATCAACAGGGTTGTTTTCAATGTATTGGATTAACTGGTCAAGAACTGCTTGCTGATCGTCAAGCAAAGAGACGTTATGAAACTGTCGGCCAAGGTGCCAATCTGAGGTATGGATAAACTTCATTCGAATTCACTTTCTGCCATCTACATGGCGCTATCTTATTATCCCCCTAGGATATCGTGAGTTCGTAAGCTTTTCATGTGGTTTGTGGCGTATGCTGGAGTTAAAGTAAAAACGAGCTAATTGTGCGCACTTAAAATCTACCAACTATAAGCATCTGAGATTTGGCGATATAGTTCCTCATACGCATCTTCTTCATTTTGACATTCAGTTACAGACGTAATTCTTCCTTGACTGTTGTATACAACTTGCCAAGAATCATCTTGATTGACCACACACAAACACTCACCATTTTTCAGTCCATCTAGGCTATAGGATTGATGAGGTACTTTTTTCAATTTATCAACATTCATAACAAAGCGAACTAGTGTAGAGTTTTCATTATTCATTTGCGTTTATATCCTTTGCCTAATTTATTTGCACAAACCCGATCATTATTTGGGAGCAAAGAACATGCCCTAAGCACTCGGTTTACCTATCTAAAAATTCTACGTCCAACCGCTCGACACAGAGACAAATAAACTGACCATCCAAATATGCATAATCAGACTCTAAAAAATCATCACAAATCTTAAGTCCAGCGTCTATGGTCCCACCGTTTAGTCTACCTAATAGCTTATAAGCATAGGTACTATCGACCCTTGTCATACTAGTTTCGTCTGCACTTTCCTGCTCTGTTAATCCAAAATCCAACATTTCAAATGTAACGGGATATTCTTGCCCAATATACAATTCATAGGGGCACACCCCGGCAAAACAGGTTAATTCGACACCATTAACTTCAAGCGTAACTTCTTCTTCAATATCTGAGTTTAAGCTAAGAACTCTTGCCTTGTGTGTGATCACTATTCAGCCAAACTGATTGTTTAAAAGATATCTATCTAACAAAAGAGCCCACAAAGCGTGAGCTTGAGTTTTGCTATGCAGGACGGGTTACTCTCTGTGACTTTTAAGGACATTGCCGACCATTGACGCCATATCGATAATTTCGGCTCCCCCTAAATCCGCCATAACCTGTAAAAATACATGTAGATCTTCTTTGGTCATAGCATCTGCGGACTTCTTGCCCCCCATAAATAGGTAAGGGGTAAACACCATCACTTCTTCTTTACCCACTGGACCATGTTTTTTAATCGCAGACGGAAAGAGAGGTTTTGAACTAACTTCTACGTCTATATATTCTTTATCTTGAAAACCGAAAAAGCTTTGAATTGCAATATTAGCATCGCCTTTAGAAATGTCTTTTGCGTGTCCTTGATTTGTCATTATCCAATTTAAGTGTGTCGCTATATCGAGTGACGCACCTGTTCGCTCTCCCCACAAATAGAGTTGACCATAGGCGCTTCGAGCGATCACATGGTAATTGTCAAAGTGTGCGAACTCTGTATCGTCAAGAAAAGATTCAAGCACATCTTCAAATTCTGCGGGATTGGTGATCCAGAATAGACCATCGTTAAAGCCAGAGAAACCGACCATTTGCCAGTATTTAAGTAGCTGATCTGGAAGTATGCCTCGATATGCTTCAACTTGTTGGTCAGTTGCCTGAATATGTTCGGTCGGCTCGCCAAACTCTTCTATAAACATTTCAAAATATTCGTCATTCATCTTATTTAATTCCACGTAATGGGCAGCGCTCCAGCGAAACATTCATTTTGGCATCTGGTCCTAGGTTTTCAAATGCACGTTGTGCTTGCTCATCCATCTGAGTTAAGCGCGACTTTGTGCGCCACTGAGAGCCAATTGAGGAGTTAACCCCTTTATTCCCCATCCTATTCACCTTGTCAGCCCCGCCTGCAATCATATCTGGATCATGCAAAGCCGCAAGGTTATCCATAATCTCAGATGTTCTTTGTTTCGCCGCTTTTTTGGCGTCCATAGGGCTCATTTTCAACTTAAAGCTTTCAGCTAGCGAACTATTCAATTGACGAGAAAACTGCTTTCTGAAATCCTCCTGAGCCATACCCGTTCCCGCTCGTTTCATTTCTTTGTAACGATTGCGATTTTCGATGTATTCCCCCACGGTCAAGTCATTAAGACCCGCTTCTTGATGCCTTAGTTGGCGAGCAAAATGACTTTCCAATTCACGCTCTTTGCCTTTGAACTTACCTTTAATCGTTGCCCCAGGTTCAAAACAAGGCACTTTAAATCGCTTCATGGTGCTCAAAGACTTCACCATGGCGTTATCGAGTTTTTTCAGCGGCAGTTCATCGACAACTTTTTCCGCATATCTGCCTGGTATTGCGGTGATAGCCATACTCGTTGCAGTAGAGAATGAAGGATTATCGATAAATGCGTTCCCTGCATTTATCATATCTTCAATCCCTTCGACCATCATCGATATTGGATCGATATTTACAGCGTTAATACCCTGTAAAGTCGGATCTGCGATAAGTTCCTCAATCGTTGGCCCAGAAATATTAACCGCTGCTTTTTCGTAGACCATCCTCTCCGGAGCATTATCGTTATGCCCTGCTAGAACTGTATGCGCATCCTCTTTTGCACATAAACCCAGAGGATCAACCCACGAGACAGGGTTTGGTGCGAATTGATAGTGGTTGGTTCCACCAAGCAGCCCTAGGGGGTCGGGTTGGATAAATCGACCTATTTGAGGGTCGTAGTAGCGTGCTAAGTTGTAGTGCAGACCAGTCTCAATATCGAAGTACTGCCCCTGTAAGCGAAGGTTGTTTTTAACCGTCTCGATTGCAACGTGAGCAAATCCAAAGGTATCGTATGCTGCTTGCCAAACTACCTGCCCTTTCGAGTCCACCAAACGTTCTGGGGTTCCGATTTGATTACATTGGTAAAAATAACACTCACCGTTTTCAATAAGAGCAAGCGGAACAAAACTGTTTGGTTGATATAGATACCACCGATAACCCGAACGAGAATACTCGCCGACTAAATGACTTCCTTGCCAAATAAATTCAGTGGTGCCATTTTCACTGATTTTCTTGATTCTTCGGCCTAGTGCGTCGTATTCGAATTGACATAAACGCCCTTCGCTCTCGACAAAAATTAGCTGGCCTTTAGCATCGTAAGTACAGCGCTGCTCTAATCCATTACCTTGACTACTGGTTCTGTTACCTAGTTCGTCGTAGTCGTACCTGACGCCATGGTATTCAACAAGGCGGTCATATTCTAGCTGTGCACCTTCATCATTAAAGTTGCCAAAACTGTCATAGATGTATGACTCCTCAGAGGTTTGCGTCTTTACCCTTTCTAAATGGCCGAGGTCATCATATTGATAATGTTGGGGCCCCTTCTCACTGTCGACGATAAGAGATAAAAGATGCTGTGCGTTGTAATGATACTTTCGCTCCAAACTCTCCCATATTTGACGCTTTAGTCTTCCTAATCCATCAAACTCTTTTGTTTCCCCTTTAGTGCCATACTTAATACGAGTTATTCGCTGTAAGTCATCGTATTTAAACTGTATTGTGGTGTGCGCCCCCCCTTGAATAGAAATGGAACACACCACACCGTACTCGTCGTATTGGTAGGAGATTTCAGTACCGTCACTATAACATTGGGACTGGAGTAAACCGTTATTAAGATATCTGTTGTGGAAGGAATAGCGTCCCTGCTGTTCACTTACCAATTTTGTATCTTTATAGGTATAAGAAGACATCGAGAAGCGATTATGCACGTGGATTAGTTTACCGCCTAAGCTATATTGGAAATGGTTTTCTACTCCCTTTCCGCTTCCAATTGCTCGAATATTGACGACTCGCCCAAGGTCATCATAACGAAAGCTAACTTGGTTAGTCCGGCGCCTAATCTTGCTTAGTCGCTCAGCCTTATCGTAGGTATAACTTGTATGTATTTGGTCGAAGTTTATCGTCGACTGAATTTGTCCATCAGGTGTATATGCAAATTCGTACTTACAACCATCGGAACGCTCGATAGTTTTAAGGTTCCTTTCTTCGTCATAAGAGAACGACATGACGCTTTTATTTTGTTTAAAAACCTCTACAGGTTGAGCAAGGCTGCTCCAATTGATCTCTACTTCCCCTCTCGGTGTACTGATAAGTTTGACACGGCCGTAGTCGTCATATTCGTATCGATGTTCGCGTAAAATTTCATCTTTCGAATTCTGAAAATACAGACGGGTAAGTAGACGATTTTGATTGCGCTCAAAGCCGGAGACAAGACCTTCCGGATAAGCGATTCCATTTACAAGGTCATGTTCATCATAACTGTAGCGAAAGAGACTTTTATTGGTTTTCTTCGCTCTAAGTTGATGCTCATCATCCCACCACCATTGAACACATGCGCCAGCGTCAATAACCTTTTCAACTAAGCGGCCATGTTTATCGTATCGGTATCGCTCTTGTTTACCTTCTTTACTTTGTTGCCAAACCAGTTGGCCGAGCGCGTTAAATTGGTTTTCAATGGTTTCACCGTCAGGCAACTGATGTCTCGTACTACAACCGAATTCATCATAGTCAAAATGTTCCGTTGCACCTGAAGAATGCCGTTTGTTTTTTAGTTGCCCAAATTGATTATAGGCGTAAGTGACGTAGCAGCCATCCGGTGATACTTCATTTACCAAGTGCCCTTTCGAATCATATTCATATACCCAGCGTCTTGATTCAGGGCTTTCACGCTCAAGCAACTTTCCTTGTTCATTGTGTTTGTATCGCCATGCATGACCTCTCGGATCGACAACAGTCGATTGAGTCGGTTGGAACTCAAAAGTATATCGATACGCGCCATCATCCGCCCAATTACTTACGCACTTAGCACTCACGCCTCGACCTATCCAGTCAAAATAATGCGAAAATCCTGTTGCACGTGTTCGTCTAGTTAGTAAACAGGTATCACTATATTGATAAGATTCTGCTTGCCGATGTTCATCCGTGGCCCTGGTTAAACAAAAGGTACGGTCATATTGATACTCAGCTAGAGTAGCTAGGGTTGTAGGATGGCGTATTTCAACAAGTAATCCTTGCTTGTTATATTGTAATTCAAGTTTTGCTTGTCGATTGACGTTTACTTGGGTGATACGGTGATTACGTGAATATTCTAGATTTACCGTTTTCATGAGCCCAAGTCGAATCTCACTAGCTAACCAGAGCTCCTCTACTTGAACAAACTTGACTTGTACACTGCCATTTATCGTAACCAATCGATAACCATTTGGATGATATTGGCAAGTCGAATCGGTATAAGTTTGGTAACTCACCCCTCCTTTAGAAACAGGGGGAAATAAGATGGAGTCTCCCATTTCATCTACAAAGAGCCAGCCAATAATCTGTTCTTTCTCATCCAGTACATCCTTCAGTTCATACTGGAAGATATGTCGCCAACCAAAACCAAGTCCTGTATTTTTATCAGAAAGCGAAGATCGGTAAGTCCGCTGCCACACTAAGCCGAAAGGTAGTCGCACATCAGTTAGTGTTAAGTTTTCTTCGCCCGTTACCAAAGAGACAGGATCACCTGCTTTTGCATGTTTTTTACTGCTCTCATTTTGGGGAGTATCACTACTTTTACTCTCGCTTTTATGAGGACTGTCATCTGTCGACTTTGCTTTTTTATCGTTCGTCTTGGCAATTAGATCAGTAGGTATCTCTGTTGGGGGGTAATAGGTACTAGGCGCTTGTTGAGGTGTCTGAAAGGCGAACAACGATTGCTCAAATAAACTCTCAGCAATACGCTTATAAAGGTCCTCGTCAGTGAGCTCTTTCATCTCTGCGGAGAAATACGTGGTCGCAGTAGACCAAGACGCAATTTCTCTGAGTTCATCAAACGCAGAGTAATAAAAACGTTCGACAAAGATTTCAGCCGCTCTGACAGACGTGAATCGTTCCTGTTTACCAAATGGGGGTTGATGCGAAGAAAACAAATAGGCTTCGCCGTCCAGCGTTGTGAGCTTAACAATCCTTTGTGCGTTCATTTTAAATCTTTACTCACTACACCAATTGAAAATCGTGCCAATGGCATAGCCTTGAGTCTCTATATCCACTTGTAAGACTTGAAAGTTCTCGACATGTTTAACGCGTTGTCGATGACAGAGAGAGAGTGCTTTTAGAAGACCACCACACGCCCCTAAAGGGCCTGTTCGGGAATCGGAAAAGATGTATCGAGTCTCCGCACTAATCCATGAAGACAAAAAGTGAATCGAGTTGAGCCATTGTGGCTCTTCTTCAATTCCTATAGACAATAAGAGTTCATCAAAGCTTTGTTCAGAAGCGTTGCCTAACTGCCGAACGATATTATCTGTCGCCGTATTTAATGGCGTAAGTTCGAGATCTATTGATTGAGTCCGAACGTTAAGCCCCTCTTTAACCGCAATGCAACGCGCCACAACTAATGAATCATATACATCAAACTTGCTGCTTGAACCCTGTGCAAGGTTGATCGCAATAATCCATGGAACTGTGTTTTGATGACTAAGCTCTTCCAATTGACTCAATGCCATTAAGAGCGACGCTTCACCATACGGATAGAAACGAATAAGTGGATTAGCTTCAAGATTAAACAACGACAAAATAACGGAGGAAATACGCTTCAGCACTGACTTGCATGATACCCGAGGAAGTAACACACACACCGGCGCTTGAATGTCAAAACCATGAATGTGATGACTAAGATTCTCGAGTAACGATTGAACCCTATCTTCCAAATTATTGGCATGACTCTTTACACGTATAGCATCATCAGACACGTTAAGTGTGTTGTTAGCATATTGTTCAATAGAGAATTCTCTTCCGTTTAGAACACAAAAAACAGGGTCAAATATGATCGGCATTTATCCCCCAATTAAAACCGTAGTGACGCCAGCGACAATTTTTCCACCATGGGCGGTAGAGTCTCCTAGTCTGGCTGCCGGTTTTCCATTGATCTTAACGCTGGAGGAGCCCGAAGAAACACTATCAGGAGGTCCAACGCATACTAGCTTATCGCCTTGCCTCGCAGCTGGAATACCTGAAATTTTTACGTTTGCAGAACCTATCGCTACAGGGCCGCCCTGATGAGGTACTTTTCCGGTTTTAGCTGGACAGACGTGATGACTTCCTAAGACAGCAGCGGGTTTTCCCATTTGCTTTCTCCCTAGTTCAAAGATATTTGGCCAGCTTTCAGACCGATAGTGGAGCCGTTGATCGAGATCTTATTTCCTTTAATATTGATGTCCCCAGAGCTAGACATTTGTATCGACGCTCCGCCAACTTTAATTTCGATACTCTTCCCAGCGCAAACCGACAAGGCCTCACCAACGTCAGTTTTATGATTTTTTCCAACGTTAAGCGTCGAGTTTTGGCCGATGTCCTGCGTTACATTGTTGGTCACGGTTTCCGTTTTGTTATTTTCAACGGTAATTTCCGCGCAATCTTCTACCAACATTTGAAATAATTTTTCGGCGTGTAAATAGACGTGCTCTTCACCAGGTTTGTCGTCAAAACGTAATTCGTTAAAATTGCTGCCACCTTTCTGCACTGATCGAGATTTGTAACCACTTTGGGATGCTTGATCCGGCAAGCTAAACGGTGTTCCTTGGTTACCGTTATACAAAGAACCCGTGACGATAGGTTGGTCTGGATCACCGTTAACGAAGTCAACAATAACCTCTTGTCCTACTCTAGGATGAAAAGCACTCCCCCAACCATTTCCTGCTACTGTCTGAGCAACACGTATCCAACATGAACTGTTTGCGTCATACTCTCCTTGACGATCCCAGTGGAACTGAACTTTGATTCGCCCATGCTTATCTATGTAGATTTCACCTTCTTTGTTTCCTGTCACTATGGCCGTTTGAAGGCCTCGAACTTGTGGTTTTCCAAGCCTAGCTAATGGACGCAATATCGTTTTTGAATCAACACAATAAAAAGCAACTCTCACGCCTTGGTTGGCGGTACCACCCTGACCTGTCTGATTGAATACCGAAGCTGAAACGGAGACAGAAGACAGCACATACTCTTTACCAATTCGACTTTTATCTTCATGTTTTTTGAACTTAAAACACGTTCCAACCGCAAATGATCGACAACTCGTTTCCCCCATGCATTGATAAACATTTTGTTGCAATGACTCGATGTTATGCATGTTTCTTAATGCGAATTGGTCATTGGTTTCAGTCTCCGCCAAATACTCGTAATGCTCACTGACTGGAACGGTGAAGAAGTTGGTTGACCCGTTAGCAGAGTGCTTCGGATAAGAGCTTGGCTTCAACATATTGAAACCGGACAAATGACTGCTTTTTGTCGTGAGGGACTGAGTTTCATTCCATGAGAAGATATGGCTAGATGCTGCGCTACCAGTTGAGTGCTCTACAATAAATTCTGCCGAAGGGGTGTAGTAACTGATATCGTCAAAAAATTCTATGACATGATCTGAATCGGAATGTAAAAAACAGAACGCGATACCTTCCTCCGCCAAAATTCGCCTTACAAAGGCCAAATCAGATTCTTCGTATTGCACTTTATATGTGTATTTGGTGTAAGCTTTAGTAAGCCTAAAACTGAAGGTAATTTCATGCTCAGCAAGAATTTCTGATACGATCTCTTTCACATCTCTATACTGAAATATTCTGCAATTTGTCCGATAATTTGAGAAGCATAACTTTGGTTCGATTATCAACTCTATATTTTTATATTGCTCACCCCTATCAACAGTCGAAACTCGAGTCCCAGACAGTTTAGCCCTAGAAACTACGCCATGAAAATATCTAGGTTGTAACGATACCAATGAATGATTATCCATACTGATCGTCACTTCTTTGCCTATAATCTGATTTAACTCAGCTTGTTGCCCATTAAAATAAGCGTAAGCATGCAATGAAAAAAGCTCTGAAGCAGCCTCTTTATACTCGAAGGAATTCAGAATTATTGCATCCTCACCAAATGGTGTAAAAATTCTAATGAAGTTATTGTCTTGAGTTGCTTTTTTCATTGTACACTTCTTAAAAAATGCGGGGAAAGGATCCCCGCAAATTAATTACATTTGTTGACCTTTAACACCGCTGTAACCGTATACTAATGGTGCTGATGTATTGTTCTTATCATCAGTAGGTGTCACTGTCATCATCATTTCAGTGTATGAAATAGTGATTGTTTCAATCGGGCGATCATCTTGAATTGAAACAGAGTAATTAGAAATCATTGCATCAGTAAGTTCGATTTTCATGATTTCTTCTACTTTTTCACCCTGCTTAGTAATATGGAATACCGCAGGTTTACCTTTACCAATCGTTGCTTCTTTAAATAGATCTGGTGATGAACGATCTTGCAATTTGGTGATAGTTAAATCGTACAAGCGAGTCGCGCTAGCTTCACGGTCCATTGCGGTACCTGTGAATGATGAAATTTCACGACCAACACTCCAATCTACAGATAGTAGTGTAATTAGATCCTTGTACTGCTCAGCAGTTGCTTCACCTTTAATATCTGCATATTTAAGATACGTGTTAGACTGCATGCTAATCTCCTATAGCATTAATAATTGACATATTGCGTAGTTATTTAATCATCAAATCGGTATTGATAATTAATGACTTATGTATCAAAAACTTTATTTTAAATACGCTCTTTTATATCGTTTAATTTGAATTTAATTAAGCACTATTTTCCAAAAAATAAAGTTAATATGAAGCGAGTCTCAATTTATTTTTACATTGAAACCGCTGTTAAATAAGTGAGACGTTAAGTGATTTAATTTCTCCATTAACGTTAATTTCCTCAAATGTCTTACCATTAAGAATAGAACTCAATATCTCATGGGAAATTTTTGGTAACAGCGTATTTTCAATCGTAGTTTGTATTACCCTAGCACCACTCCCTGACTCATTGCTATTATTAACTATATCATTTATTAATGAATCACTAAACGTTAATTTGGCATTGTAGTTTCTTTGAATTCTGTCGGATATTTTCTGTAATTTTAAAGAAGCAATATTACTTAATACTTCTTTATTTAACGGCAGATATGGAAGTACGTTGACTCGCCCTAAAAACGCAGGTTTAAAATCACCCAGAAGATCCTCCCGTAGCGCCTCTTTTAAAGCTGTTGGTTCTGGGGCTAACTCAGGGTCTTCAAATAGAGACATTGTCGTCTCCGTTCCTGTATTGGCAGTCATAATGATAATGGTGTTTTTAAAATCGATATCTCTTCCTTCACCATCTTTGATCATGCCCTTATCGAAAACCTGATAGAAAATGTCTTGCACACCCGCGTGCGCTTTTTCCATCTCATCCAATAAAATAACACTATAAGGTCTACGTCTTACCGCTTCTGTGAGAACCCCGCCCTCACCATAACCGACATAACCAGGAGGTGAACCTAACAATAGAGAGACTTTATGTTCTTCTTTAAACTCAGACATATTGATTGTCGTAACATTATCTTCGCTACCATACACTTTTTCCGCTATCGCCAGCGCAGATTCTGTCTTACCGACTCCACTTGGGCCTGTAAGCAGAAAAACGCCATTAGGTTTCGATTCATCAGTGAGTTGCGCGCTCGCAGTTTTGATAACCTCTGACATGACTTCGAGTGCGTGATCTTGCCCTACCACTCTATGACTTAGTGTCTCTTTTAGTGTAAGAACCGCTTTGATGTCATCATCTTGCAGTTTTCCTAAAGGGATACCAGTCCAATCTGAGATCACCTCGGCAATTAAGGCTTCGCTAACGTGTGAAAAGACAAGAGGTTGAGAGTTTGAGCTTAAGTCTTTCTCAATACTTACTAAACGATTCTTGTCTTCTTCATTAGCTTCACCTTCCTGAAGTTGAATCTTATGCCGTATTAGTTTTGCTTCATCGACCCATTGTTTTTCTTTTTGCCAAATTTCTTCTAATTCAAGAATCTCACCATGTAGAACATTAATTTTTTCTTTAATATCAGAAATTTTATGGTCATTCGCCGAACCGAATTGAGACTCTTTGTACAGTTGGTCAAGTTCCAACTCTCTTATTTGAAGATCTTTTCGTTTACTATCCAATGTTCCTGGCGTGGATGATTGGCTTAGAGCAACACGAGAGCATGCGGTATCAAGAACAGAAACTGCCTTGTCAGGCAATTGACGACCATTTATGTATCGTGCAGAAAGTTGAACAGCAGCTTCCAAAGCTTTATTTGTGATATACACGTCATGGTGTTTCGACATCACGTCCAACAACCCTCGCAACATTGCAATTGCAATTTCTGGCATAGGTTCATCGATCTTAACGACTTGAAAACGTCGAGTTAGTGCTGCATCTTTCTCGAAATACTTTTTATATTCCGCCCATGTTGTCGCCGCTATTGTCCTAAGCTCGCCACGGGCCAACGCCGGTTTCAAAATATTTGCCGCGTCGCCTTGACCTGCTTGCGCTCCACCACCAATCAAACCATGGGCTTCATCAATGAAAAGTATGATAGGTGTTTCCGATTGATTAACTTCTTTAATCACATTCTTTAATCGGTTTTCAAATTCACCTTTCATGCCCGCGCCTGCTTGCAGTAGTGCCATATCTAACGATTTTATTGAAACGTTCATTAATGCAGAGGGAACATCACCATCGATAATTTTTTGCGCCAATCCTTCGACAACGGCAGTTTTTCCGACGCCAGCTTCACCTGTCAAGATTGGATTATTTTGTCTGCGGCGTAGCAAAATATCGATCATTAAACGGATTTCGTCATCTCGACCGACAACGGGATCGATTTTCCCTAATTTTGCTTGCTCTGTAAGGTCAACAGTAAATTGGTGAAGTGCAGCGTTTTTGCTCTTACTAATCCCTTCGTTAGAGGCGAGATGCTTTGATTCAGATTCATTAACATCCAACAATGTGTTTACATCAATTTTCATTAATTCTGAGCTAGGCTGATTCAACATTGCAACCAAAGTATCATCCGTTAAGTAAGCTCTTAATAAATGGATACAACTCAATTGCTCTTGATTAAATTCAATCGTCGTAATCATCATTGCATTTTGCATGATGGTAACGGTATGTTCAGACAACCCAGGGACCGAATCGCAGCCTGTTCGATACTTTTCTAACTGTTCGAGCAACTGTGACTCCACTCGGCTAGCATCGATATTTTGGCTACGAAAGGCGTCCGCGTATATCCCAGACGGATGTTGGATAATACTAATTAACCAGTGCGTCATTTCAATACTATGATGAGTACGAGAGCTGGCCATTGCGGCAGCATGCTCTAACGTTTCTCTTGCATGCGGAGATAGCCTCTCAACCAACGCTGATAGTGATAATAAAGCCATTGTGAATCCTTTAAATGGTAATTGTTATTCTGCGGTCTTTTGTACGCTTATGCTTCGTCAATACAGAACCAATGCCCAATTGACCGACTTGTTTTGAGATACAAACCTGAGGAAGGTATTTATGTTGAGTCGTTAACTTCCATTTAACGCGCTTATGCTTACCAAGAAAATCGTGTGTTATAGATTTCATCGTATGCACACAAGGTGTATTAGGTAAGAGTTGCTTCACTTGTTTCGTCGTGTTTGGGAAGAATTCAATTGTCACGCCCGCATTGATGTTCCAAGCTTTAGATCCTACTGAAGCACCACTGCCTAATTGAGCGAATTGACCTTCCGGCATGCTTTGAGAAACCAGTCGAGTTTGGTCTTCTCCCGTGAGGTGCAACCATTGCCCCTGAAATTCATGTAAGCGGACATCACATCCTGAGAGGCTTTCGAGCATTCCTTTAAGTGCACTTTTACTACGATTCGATGAAGCAAACACCCCTGCAAAATGATTAGCAAGATGCTGGGTTTGCCCTGTCACCGACTCTAACATGCTACAAAGAGGCGATCGTCGTCCTACCGAATGAGCAGTAACCTGTGAAGTAAGTTGAGTCAGTTGCCAACTACGGTAGTAAAGAGACAGTAACCGATGATTAAAAATGTCATAGAAATCGACCATTGCGTTGTCTCCTTCTTTTTGACGATTCAATGCAAGTTCGCTGTAATGCTGTGGCAAAACACCTTGCTCACCCGTTAATCCGATTAAGTTTGTCTCTAACCTTAATTTGCTCTGGCTGAGCGCTTTCACAGCACACAACTGAGAATTCTCATAACCTAACGCAGGATTGACCTTAATCGATATCTTTTCGTCTCTAGGTAGCGCATCGGAACCTAACTGTGCCTCAACTCGAAGTACTTCTTGTTCAATCAAGTGTAACGCTTCAAACAACGAACGCTGTTTCAATTGACGATAAAAGTCTTCAGTCTTCATAGCAGAACCTTATCGCCGGTAAGCGATGGCCATTGATAAAAGCGTTTACCTGTCGACTTCAACTTAACTTCTAGTTGAGTAAAAATATTCACTTCAGCGTACTGAGAGAGATAGACTGATAACACACAGCCTAAAAAGAATATTTGCTCTTTAAGGAGGATTTGGTCTGATACAGTAAGAATCAATTTAACACCATGGGCAAACCCCATTTTCCCTTGCTCGCTCACTCTCCCGGCCACTTTTTCAAACTCGAGTTTCACAAGCGCATCAATCAGAGCCTTTGTTTCTGCCGTACCAGAAAAAGCATATAGGTTCAGGGTCTGTTTGAGCACTGCCAGTCCATCGTCTTGTGTGAAATGATTCAGTGTGAGTAGCTTGGTCAGTTGCCACCGCGTACTTTCATCCATTTCAGGCCTCACTGTTTCAGATAAAGACACCAAACAACGTACTGACTCAAAGTTATCGTTAACGTCAGGTAATGATACTTCTGGTAAACCACCACCAAACGGAAGTTTTTGCGGCAGGTTCCGATTGCAACACTCCGCTTGTACGTACATAAGCCAATTTTCACGGTTCTCTGGAGTAAAGAGTTGATGTTTTTTATCCACAAAAGACAGATACGTTTCTCGCCCGGGTTCGTCGTATCCACCAGCCCAGTTTTTGTCCTCTCGCCTCATTAACCAATAAATGTCACTATTACCCATGTAGTGCGTATGTTCACCGGCATAATAGCAAGGCAAATTTTCATAAGTCTTATTCCAGTTTCTCAACGTCACATTGGTAATCGAAACAACTTCATTACTCTCTGCTTCTTGGTATTGAGGCGACAAATGGTAATCGTACTCAGATGGCAGTAAACGTTTAGGTTCCATGGTACTTTGAAAGAGGTTAATGACTGGAGTACAGCCGAGCATTAGGCTTTCGTTGTCGACTTGTTTCGGTAACCAGTCGTCTGTGGAGTCAAAGAAAAAACAGAGGCTTATCGATTCGCCTAAATCAAGTTTATTGAGTTCTAAATCAATCAGGTCAAAGAACATAAATTTTTCTGGGAAGTGTAAGTATTCAACCAACATTCTTGACGCTGAGAAGCTTCTTTTGCCATAGGGCACAACTTTATCCGAATCCGAGAACCCCACAGATTTCAGATGCCTTTTCGTATACGATGCGACTTCTTTCCCTTGAACGGATACCGACAATCCAACAAGATTTTGGAATAACATTTGATACAACTTCTGTGTAAGTTGAGGTTGGCCATTGAGGTAAAACCTCAAGGTGTCGATGCCCATTAGGTTAATTGCACTTTCACTATCATTGGCATGAAGTTGAACGTTAAGCATCGAGTTTGCCACTTGCTCCCATCGAGACCCCATAGGTTTCACAGGCGCATTTTCAAATGAGCAATCATTTACGCGTAATGGGTACATTCGCGTTTCATAGCATGTTCTAAATTCACATTCTTTAAATCTTGGAGCGCCGATGACAACACGTTCACCAGAGACAACATCAAAATAGGCATTGGTGGATTCCGAGCACGTCATTTTCACAATCGACATGGAAGGAATTGGCGCGTGAAAATCTGGGTAGAGTTGCCCCAGCAGTGATTCTGTGAATTGAGGGTAGCTGTTGTCTAAACTTTGGCGAATTCTCGCAGTTAAAAATGCGCACCCCTCAAGAAGTCGCTCTACATGAGGATCCTCGACTTGTTCTTCACTTATTCTCAAACGAGACGCGATCTTAGGGTACTGCTCACCGAACTCCTGTCCTTTATGGCGTAAGTAAGCCAACTCGCGATTGTAGTACTTTAGAAACTCTTCACTCATTTTGTTCTACTCAATTTCATACCAAGGCTCACCGGTTCAACTTCTGAGTTAAATGTGACTTCGTGGGTATTGCTTCCAATTAGGCAGGTTGCGGTGATTTTTAACCTCAGCGTTCGATCTGTGGCGCTTTTCTCACCTAAAATACTCACCAAAGGAGACTCTAGACGCGGTTCAAACTCCTTTATTGCATCGCAGACAATTTCACAAAGCTGATTTTGCCCTTCTTGGCTGCTGTATGGCATTGAAGAAAAGTCTGGCAGACCGTAGTTTAAAATGGAGTCTCGAACTTCTAAAAGATCATCAGGAAGTTCACGCCAACCAATTCGACTATTCAGCATGGCTTCAACATCCCTTAATAAGTTATTAAGTAAGGACTGAGAACTTGCTGGAAAGTCTTTCTCTTCACGAACATTCGGATCTGAGTCGATTAGTTTGTCCAGTAATGACGCCTCTAAAGCCATCGCGACCTCTAAGCTTTTAATACGGTTTCTTCAAGTAATTTCAAATCAAAGAGAGGAAGTGCAGTTTCACCCACTAACCAGCACTTTTGACCCAACCCAACGAATAACTCTTGCTCTGCAACTTGTTGCCAATCCGTTTCTCTACCTAGTTTTTGGGCATCGGTTTGAGAACCAATGTAAGTCAAAGGCGTATGACCCTCGCCTTCACCTAGACCTTCTATATCGAATTCAACGGGACGCCAAATCGTCTCTAATAGTGAAGATGGTGTTTTTAGTTCAAGCTGTTTCACATTGGCGATAGGCACAAGGAAGTAATTGCCTGCAGTCGAAAAGAGCTCTATGTATCCACCCAATTGATCATCTATGTCTCGAACGTCATCATAAATATTACCGCCCTGACTAAATGATTTTTTGACGCGTTGTTGCTCTATCTCAGACGCTAAGTTGTAGGCATTACGTTGGTCATTATTTTTTAGTGCTAAGTTGAATTCAATCAATAACCTATTCAGCCCTTCATGGTCACTGACAAACTGAGCCGTTGCTGCTCCATGAAAAAAATCCTTACGGGCTTGAGCTGCTTTAACGAGGTGACGTAGTTGACTGGCTCCAGAAAGATATTCTGGGAACAGTTTAATCGCTTGCATCAACTGTTCGTCCGCCCGTTCAAAATTACCGTCAATACAAAGAAGCTCGATGAAAGAACTACGAAGAGTTGCATCTTTAGGAGAAGCTTTTATATTCTCGATGAGTACTTCTAGTGCTTCTGTTAACTTGCCTTCTGCTAACGCGCTTTTCCATTTTGTCATTTTGATTCCTTACACCACCTTTTCTGGTGATAACTCCGTTATTAATTTGATCGCCGATACCATTTGATCGAGTTGAAAATGAGGACGTAAATGAATCACCGAATAATAATGCCCCGGCGCATCACGCTTTTCTTTCACCGCGATACTTGCCTCGTTCAGGGGGTACTTAGCCCTAAGCTCATCGGACGCTTCATCAGAAGCAGTCGTGTATTGGTGTAACCAATGCTGAAAATCTCGTTGTATTGCAGACGAATCTTGGTAACTACCAATCTTGTCCCGTCCCATCACTTTGATGTAATGAGCAATTCGAGATACACAGAGGGTATACTGCAACATCGATGATAATTTCGCGTTTACGCTGATGTGCGCTTCTTGGTAGCGCTGTGGTTCATGTAGAGAAACATTCGATGTCATCCCAATCATGTCTGTTTCCGGTACAGGGGTAAGTGACATGAAACCGTTATCTGCTAAAACCTGCTCTCGTGACTCAGAAAGCTTTACGTTTAAAGGGCTTCTATCACGTGAATTTTTCACATTAAACTGAATCTGACTACGCGTTGGAGCGAGGACAAGGCCTTGAGTATAGTCGCCTTTTTTTATTCCTCTCATGTGAGTAAACCAACCGTGTTCCTGATACGTTCTTATTGCAATGGCACCGAAGCTATATGCTGCGCTTCCCCATAAAAGTTGTGTTTCTGAGTCGTCAATTCTCTCTTCAAACTGAAAACTTTCCGCTCGTGTTCCATCGCTGCCATGCGGCTGGCGAAACAAGACATTTGGTGCAGTGATGCCGATAAATTTCGACTCTTCTGATTCTCGTAGCCTTCGCCACTTCCCATATTCCACTTGTTCAAATTGAGTCGAAATATCACCAATCGCTGAAAGCTCAGAAAAACGATTCACCCCAAAAACACCCGGTGTCGCTGACAATATAAAAGGGCTAAATGCTGCAGCCGCTGATTGAGATACCTTACTCAATACAGATAAATCACGATCAAAATGGTTAGTAACAGGGTCGTGACGAAGCTCGTAATCACCAATGACTAACCCAAAAGGCTCTCCACCAGGTGTTCCATATTCGTTTTGATACAGAAGTTTAAACAATGCAGACTGATCAAATTCGATCGCTTTTAATGCGTCTTTACTGATTTCGTCCCATGTTACTGAAAGGAGCTTCACCTTAACTTCTTCTGATGATTGCCCATCGACCTGAGCACATAAATAGCGAAGGCCGATCCAACTGCGCTCTAGCTTCTGGAAAGCACAATGATGGATTATCTCATTGAGTTGTTTTTCGAGTAGCTCATCGATCTCATCTATAGCACTCATCAGGCTATGTCGAAAACTCTCCATGTTTGAACTTTTAGTACCTTCCAACCATACTTTTGCCGAATGTAGTGAATCCATTGAATCGATAAATTTATTCATCCAATGGCTATCAAGTTCCGCACACCCAAGGGGACTAAATTCGTGCTTCAATTCACTTGGGTCTAAGAAATTTAATGACGTATGTTTGCGCATGTAGCCTATTCCGCTAGAAAGTGTGGTTGGCCAAGACAGCCAACCACAACGTGCTTAACCACCCGATTGCGGGATTTTTGCCACCAAACGAAGTGATGTGGTGAGCTCTTCCATTTGTAACCAAGGTTTCAACCAAGCCACAGCATTGTATGAACCTGGTGCACCAGGAATCTCTTTGACTTGAACACGAGCATCTGCCAACGGATATTTTGCTCTGATCTCTTGACCACCACCCTCAGAAGCATTGACGTAACTTAGGATCCAGCGGTTTAGCCACGATTCCACGTCCTCAGCCTCCATGAAGCTGCCAATTTTGTCACGGGCCATGACTTTCAAATAATGCGCGAAACGGGAAGTTGCCATCATATAAGGTAGGCGAGCAGAAATAGCCGCATTAGCAGTGGCATCCGGCGAATCATGGTTGGCTGCTTTTTGGCAAGTTTGAGCACCGAAGAACACCGCATAATTGGTGTTTTTGTAGTGACACAATGGTAGGAAACCAAGTTTACCTAGTTCCGCTTCACGTCGGTCTGTAATGCCAATTTCAGTTGGGCATTTCATATCAGGATCGCCATCATCACTCATGAAGAAGTGTGTCGGTAAGTTATCCACTCGACCTCCCCCTTCAGCACCACGAATGGCAGTACAGAAACCATATTTAGAAAACGCGTCTGTAAGCTTTGCCCCCAACACGTAAGAAGAGTTCATCCAACAGTAATCATTATGCTCAGCATTAGTCGCGATACCTGAAACTGAGTCGACTTCAAACTCCTCGAAACCAAACTCTTCCACCGGAGAAGTCGCTTGACCATAAGGTAAACGAGCTAATACTTTGGGCATGGTTAAGCTTACAAAGCGTGAGTCCGCACTCTCTCGGAATGAACGCCATTGTGCGTATTCAAGAGATTCAAAAACTTTATCTAAATCACGTGGCTTCGAAAGCTCTGTCCACTCATCAAAACCAAACAAAGCTGGTGAAGCGGCGGACAAGAATGGAGAGAAACCTGAAGCGGCCACATTCGACATTAAACGAAGTGATTCAATGTCTTCTGGATGGTTAGTAAATTCATAGTCACCAATCAAAGCGCCGTATGGTTCACCGCCGGCACTACCGAACTCAGACTCATAGACCTTCTTAAAGATTTGGCTTTGGTCGAACTCTACAGCTTTACTCAAGTCTTTATGAAGCTCTTTCTTAGTAATACTGATCATACGAACCTTTAAGGTAGAGCTCGTATCAGAGTTCATCACTAAGTAATTGAGACCACGCCAAGAGCCCTCTAGTTTTTGTAACTCAGGGTGATGCATAACTTCAGACAATTGCTCTGAGATTTGCTGGTCTAGCAAATTAATGGCTTCACGGAATGTCACTGTTAAGTTCTTATTCCAAGTTACAGTGCCTTTCATCGCTTCTTCTGCCAGCGTTTTTATCAGCTCTTGCGCTCGAGAGGATTCTGTCTGCTTCGTCGCTCCGATCGCTTGTTCCAAAAATGAAGACGCTTGCTGGCTAACTGTTGGATCTAGTTGCTTTTCAACTTGTGTAGTCATTACTGAGCTCCTTCTGGATTATCTGAAGGAACAGGCTCACTAAGTTTGAGCTCACCCGCTAGTTTAGTAAGGTTCTCAGTGTTGTTCAGAACATCCTCTAGAATGTTTTCTAGCTCCTCAGAACGGTCGACTTTCGTCATTAAATCACGGAGTTTGTTACGCGTTTCCATTAACTGACGCAACGGATCCACTTGATTCACAATCGCCGCAGGTTCAAAATCTTGCATCGATTTGAAACTTAAATCGACCTCGAATTGAGAATCATCGTTTGCTAATTTGTTCGCGACTTTAAACTTTACTGATGGGCTCATCTTTTTAAGCACATCATCAAAGTTGTCACGATCGATCTGAATAAAACGACGGTCTTTAAGTGGTTTCAAAGCTTCTGTATTTTGGCCTGCAAAATCACCCATTACACCGACAACAAAAGGAAGCTCTTTTTTTAGCGTTGTCCCTTCGGTTTCAACATCATAAGTAATGTGAACACGAGGCTTCCTCACTCGTGACAGTTTCGAGTGGATACTCGTCATACCGTTCTCCCTTTCTTAATTTTCATTTTGTTCTGCTATGCCAACTAAACGGAAATAACTTTTCTTTGCATCCCCGTCGGATATCAATTCCGCCAATAATTCAGGCAGAGGCATTCCACACCAACGAATAATCTGTTCGATGGAGTAAGAAACTGGTGAATGTGGCTCACTCTCTCTAAAGAAGTCAGCAACCTGTTGCAATTGTTCAATGGCTTGCTCACGAGACTGCATATTAGTTGTTAGTAGTGCTTGTGGTTGGAGAGGTGAAGACTGTTCTTGCACTTCGATTTCACCGTCATATTCATTTAGTTCTGCAACTACTTTAGGCGTCTTAAATCGGCTACCTAACAAATGCTTAAGCGCCGAGTGTATTGAATCTAATTTTTTTGATATGTAAGAACTTGGGGTGACGTCACCAACCGCTTCATCAAGTTTTTCGCTGAACTGACTGAAAGCAATCATTGCAAATTCCAAATCACCAATCAGTTGCTGGTAAAATTCATCCGACGTGGCTTTTACGGTTTCTGCAATTTTCGACATCTCCACTGCACCTTGGTCAACTTTTGAACGACGCTTGTCTTCATCTAACCGTTCTAGCTCAACAGCTTGCTGGTACTCCCAGAATGCATATGCTTGTTCTATACCCACATCTGTTAGCGGCACCGAGGCAATTGGAAAAATCAATGTACCTTCATTATCAATGCCATTTAGTCCGATGATCGAGGAAGTTCGGGTTTCCATGCCATCTTCATCCGGCATTGGGTACAATTGATCCCAGTACTTTTCGATGTAAGTCGTTGCCAATTGGTATCCAAGGCCTAATCCACGAAAGCCATGAATTCGAGTTAATGCTTCAATAAGCCAAGCTACGAATTCCAAGTCTTTAGATTGTGAAGCGAGAATGTCAGGAACCTCATCAACAAATACACGCCATAAGTTGGTATGAGTAAGGATGCTTTCCTCTTCGATGATGGCATTTCGCTCTGCATTACGTGCCGCCATTCTATGATCTTTTAAACGATAGTAAGCCGACTGGGGGGAGACATCTTCGCGAGGATCGATTCCAGTTGGATTTTCCTCAGAGATAGGCTCAAGAGCTACATCGTACCAATCAAACATATCACTCATGCGACCTTCCTCTTAAGAAGACTGGAATCGTCGCGTCTTCGTGTCGTGGCAATTCAATTTCATTCTCTGCTTTACACACTTTCACCAACGCACACGTGACATTGTCACTCGCGCCACGCACTAAGGCTGAATGCATGAGGGCTAATCCAGCTTGATTGACAGAATCTGCATACAAGGTTTTGTGCATTTCTTCGTTGGTCAGTTCTTTAGATAAGCCATCACTACATAGCAGGAACTGGTCACCGTCCGCGAGCTGTCCAGAGATTTGATCTATGGTCACTTCTTCATCTACTCCCACCGCACGAGTTATCACATTTGCAAGCGGATGAGACTCTGCGTCTTCAAATGCGAGTAGCCCCTGCTCAACCAAATCCATCACTTGGCTGTGATCACGTGTTCTTTGTGAGAAAGTACTCGCTCTTAATTGATAAATACGACTATCACCAACCCATAAACAATGGTAATAACCGTCTTGCACTAACAGCAAAACGAGTGTGGTTCCCATTGTTTTCCCTTCTAACTGGGCTTGTGCATAATGGTAAATTTCTCGGTTTGCTTGCTGGACCACATATCTTAGTTCATCGATTCCAAACGAGTCTGAATCTTTTACATAACGCGCGATACGATCGACCAGCATCTGACTTGCGATATCGCCAGCACTGTGCCCCCCCATCCCGTCAGCGACGACCCAAACACCATGATCAGACATATCAAGCAAAGCGTCTTCGTTGTGCGGCCTCACCTTTCCAGGATGTGTTTTGGCAAAGGTAAAATAGTTCCAATCCATTATTATTCCTACCAATTCCACTTGTGCCATTGGCCGTCTAACATTGCCGAGAACTGCCCTATAGAAGGGAGCCCTGAACTTACAAACATACACGGTTCAACCTTGGACGATCCCTCTGTCCACCAAAAGCAAGGCGCTTTGTTTTGCTGTTTTATTAACGCACTAAGCAATGCAGTTGATGTCAAAGCTTCGTTTTGGGAAAACACCGTTGAGAGCTCACTTCGATACATTTCGGATATCGGTGAGACTTCAATGTCAATTTTAGAAAGCGTGTCGCTAGGCTGATTCAAATTTTGTGTCCATGCATCAAAAACGAAAGCGTCGTCAAGAACAGCGAGTGCTAGATCTTGACTATCTCTCCCCCAACCATTGTTCGACCAATACTGTGTCGCATCTCCTTTTACCGCGCGAGCAACAGTAAAAAAGAAGTAGCGTCCAGAAGCATCAACACTTGGTATCATGCTACCGATGTAAGTCGCCTCTTCCATATAGCTGACATCTAGAGCAAAGTTCCACACTGGTGACGTAAGAAAACACTCGTCCCACTGTTCACCAAGCTGCTCTCGACTAACCGCAATAATCGCTTGCTGCCAATCATGCCAACGATTGGTAAAAGATTGTGGCAATCCATGCTTAACAAAATCACCTTTCACTGGCATTTTGCCAACATAACCCCAGCTTGGACTTATAAGGTTTGCGGACATCGGAATCTCTCCATCTCATTCGACCAAAACGGATTAATAGCACTTGTCGGGATAAGCTCTAACTGTACCTTGTTCCCTTTTAGGTCAATCATCACGATATTGTCTTTTCTTGATTCAGGCCTTGCTTTAAGCGACTGATCTAAAAGCTTAAAGATTCCCCATTCACCTTCATAGGTATGCGCAATTTCGCGATTGGATTCAGGAGGTGTAAACACGATTCGAGTTTGATCTTGACCTGCTGGCCAACTTAGCGCTTTCGCTCTTGCTGGCCCGTGTTTATAGACGAGATCTTGAGTTCCTAACTCCAGCACAAAACGCGTAATATGCTGGTCGAGATAGACTGGCTTCATTCCAAAATCGACACGTAATGAATTATCGGATTCAAAAAACGTTTGCCTGATTCGCTTAGCCCGTTGAAATACCACCAATGTTTCCTGTCGAACGCCAATCTCTTTCTCAAATGTCCAACGTCTTGAGGAAGTATCAACGAAAGGTTCTAAATACTCGTTGAAGAATGAGTCCAGTGTCCCGCCATACCCAAAGAAACGCTTAAAGTCTTTTAACCTCACTTCTTTTGCCGCATTTGGAACAAATGGATAACGACCAGCGATTGAACTACGATAAGGTTTAATGACTTGCGTTAACCACAATTGATTAAGGTGATCCTTAGATCCGCTTTCTGCAAACTTAACCGATTCCTGAGACAATTCTCCTAGCCATTGATTAAACGGTTTAGGCAATAACTCTTGTGCTCGTTCAAATGACGACGCCACATCCTGTGTTACTGTGCCATCCAAAATGCTCTTGTACGCTATTTTTTGATTGTTTCCAGAGCTCGATAAATCTGACAAGTACGACCTTAAATTAATCATGGCCTGCTGAATATCAGCATAATCCTGCTCACCCAAACGGAGCACAGCTGTAAAATGCTGTTCTACTTGTTTACCCGGTAAAGCGACATTAAAGGTGTTTTCTTCAGGTAAATACATATCTAGCTTATCTGCGGTATTAGAGAACTTAACTTTTGCTACTTTACCAGCGACCTCAGAAGCGGCTTTTTGATTGTCAGACAATACAACCTTCGTCAGTCCAACTTCCTTCTGAATCGCACGCAATAAAGATTCAATAGGCCTTTCTACGCCAGCTAAGACTCTTGCTTGTTCAGAGGCAAACTCTAAGTTGGGCGCTTGCTTTAATTGAATGTCTTGAATCAAATCCTTCCATTCATTGACATAATCTTGGTAATACCTGTTTTGTACACCTTCAATAGCGCTCGCATGATCTATCTCGTGAGCTTGTAAGTCATCACCATAGACCCAATTTTCTTCCATCAACCCTTTCACCGTTCGGTTGATTTGAATTTGAAAAATACTATGAAAGCCGTTGTAGGTATAAAAGCCTGAAATACCCTGAGACAAAGGTTTTCCGCTGATACGCTCGAATTGCTCCAGTCCCTTCGGACCGAGGACATCAGTTAAACGAAATGACGGTACATGGCTCTTTGAAAACTGAATTTTCATTCTTTGGTATGCACGTTCTGGCAATGACATCTCAGTTAATATGTCCCTTGCACTAGCAACAACATCATCTTGAAAAACAAGACCGCGTTCATTACTCTCCAGCAGATGTTGTGTATGAACCATAAGGCGCCCTCTTAACGCCTCATTAAGCACTCCTGGATATTGGTGTTCAAAATAAAAACGAAACCACGCTAGCACTTCTTCTTGCTGATATTTATCAGGGTTAAACAGCATTAGGTAAGTTTTTAGAGTTTCATAGAGATATTGTCGATGTGCCTGGTTGCTCTCCATCTCATTGACTAAGCTGCGAGTCACCATTGGGGAAAAATGTTGGGCCAAGGCTGCAATGTAAGCGCTATTCGCGGCTTGAGAAACTTTGTCCCCCTGATAAAGACCAAATTTTTTAATGGTGTCGCTCTCTCCGTACTGGCTCTGCTTTCCAAGAGGTAATGTCATAATACGATCTAGCGTTTCCACAGCACTGATAATATCTGATTCGAAATCCAGACTGTCGGCACCAATCATGGCGTTAACATGGCCAGTCTGACGATTAGTCTCTCTAATAAGTTCTTTATTCCATTGATAACTTGTGGCCCAAGCAACAGTGGCTCCCACGAGCGTAATCGTACAGCCGATGTATACCCCTTTATGGAGCCAACCGGACTTTCTTTGGTAATGACGATTCACCGTCCCTAACAATTGTTCTTTGAAAATCACACGGTCAAATAGACTCTTAACAAAAAAACTATGTGAGCCGGTACTGTGTGAGGTTAATGGCAAATTGCCCAATCCCAGCCCATTTGTAGATTCACTCATCAATCGATTCATAGGCGCCCCCTCTTGAACCGAGCTAACCATGAAAACACCTCGAATTAAGGCAGGTTCCTCAAAGCTGTTTTGTGAAAAGATCTCGGCTAGAAATTCGTCTAAGTTGGCCTGTAATACTCGTAACTGTTTCGGAAACTCAAATATTAGCGCTCGCTTATCGAGATCGTCTTCTGTTTCGAGAATGCGTAACATCCGTGCATCTAGACGTTCCAACATATGATGGAACTCTCGGTTAAACAGAGAAATCACTCCGCGTTCATCATCGCATTCTTGAGGGAACATAAAACCAAACAAATCGTCACGTTCTTCTTTACTCAAATCCGAGAAATACTCATTAAAGCCAGCAACGAGATCCATTTTCGTCAACAAGACATAAATTGGGAATTGCATACCAAGTTGGTTTTTAAGCTCTTGTAAACGAGATTTAATGGCTCTGGCATGAAGACTTCGTTCAGTACGAGTTTGAGACATGACACTTGCTAAACTGACCGTGACAATTGCGCCGTTGATTGGTCTTTGTGTACGGTATTTTTTCAATAACCCCAGAAAGCCATGCCATGCTTTTGAGTCCACTTTCTCTTGGCTATCTTGAGTAGTGTAACGACCAGCGGTATCAATCAATACGGCTTTGTTCGCAAACCACCAATCACAATGTCGTGTTCCCCCCACACCCGCGACCGAATCTGACCCTGTAGAGTTAGCTAACGGGAATTCCAGCCCAGACTGCTTCAAAATCGTGGTTTTTCCAGTACCCGGAGGACCGATTAGTACATACCACGGTAAGTCATATAGGCTACGTTTACCTTTATGGGTTTTAGTGACAATCTTGATCGCTTGCTCTATACGATCACGCATTAAATCAACTTCGGTGGCAGCTTCTTTGTCTGATTGACTATCAAGTTCAAGCAAAGTCTGGATACTTTCATCCTCTTTCACTTTCTGTTTATGCTGCTTGGTCAGGTTGAATACTCCCCAAACAAACACCAAGATAAGAATTGTGACTAAGCGTTGGAAATCTGTCTTTAGTGGCTCATAGCCAGCGACAATAATTAAAGGACCGACCGCCCAAATAAAAATGGAACACGCCGCAACGCCAATAAGGCCGATAAACCAGCGCTGAGTGAAGACTCTGCCTACTTCTCGGATACTCATATCTCTCACTTTTCCTAGTTTGCGACAATCAAGTCAATTTCGATACGACGGTTCAACGCTCTATTGTCAGAACTGGTGTTTTCCACCAAAGGTCTCGCATCACCTAACCCTTCAGGTAGCACTCTTCCTTCCAGCCCACTATTTGCAATCAACTGGTCTGACATGGCAGTGGCTCTTGCCAAAGATAGATGCCAATTAGAAGGATATTTACTGGTGAAGATAGGGTTATCATCCGTATGGCCGGTAACAAGAATTTTGCCTTCTGTCGCTTCAAGAGTACGTGCTATTTTGGAAACAACGGGTTGTATGTAAGCAACAACATCTGCACTTCCTGACTCAAATAAGTCTTGCGCTTTCAACGATATTCTTACGCGGTCGGGTAACGCTTCTACCGTAACCAATCCTTTATTCATTTCCGTCGCAAGATACATAGAGATACGATCCGCCACAGGTTGAACCTTCGACTCAAGCTCCGCTGACGAGACTTGCCTATCCGGCTGGATCAAATTAACCAAATTCGAAAACGTTCGATTGGAAGCACTATTCAAGTCATAGCTAAGGTACATAAAAACGCACACCAAAATTGCCGAGGTAACCGAGCATACAACCCACAATGGTGCTCGTTCTGACATTTGGGAACCTGTAAGCGTGCGCTTATCAATATTGGCACTCATTTCTTTTGCAGTACCACGCCCATAGGACTTAAGAATGCTCATGATTTGCTTTCTAAGACGTCGATGATTTTCTAAGCCATTTTTCTCTAAACGGTATTGCCCGACAAAACCAAGCGACAAGCAAACATACATCAACTCTAACAAATCGAGCTGCGACTCTGGCTGAGACAGTGCATTATCAAGATGTTTGAAAAAGGCTTCTCCACCCTGACTGCTCGAATAAAATGAACTCAATAAAGAATCATGACTCCATGTAGATTGGCTTCCCCAATGGGTATTCAATACCGCCTCATCAATTGAGCAACATAAACAGTACCGTGCTGTATCAATGGTTTCTAATTCAACGTTATGTTGGCGCAGTCGGTTTTCGTAGTCTCTCAGTTTCTGTGCGAGTGTTTCCTTGAGAAACAACACATCCGAATGTGAGGCCGTTGATCGAATTTGCCCTACCATTGATAAGATACCGTTGGCTTCAGCCAAAATTGGGTTGAGTCCAAAAGCAACGACTGAGTCGTTATTAACGATCTCAGGGCTTTTAGAGATCACAACCGTGCTATCTACTGGCTTTACGTCTGGTTGTTTTAAATTTGGTCGCCCACCCGGTGTGGGTTTGATTATCGTTTGTTCCATAATGACGAAGCCTGTTATTGGCTAATGCTCCAAAGTTCAATGTCAGCATTCGGGAAGTGACCAGAAAGTTGTAGCGCGATGCCGCCACTTTCTCGCAGCCTCATCCAGAACGGTCCCTTTTTCACAACCTCGAAGTACACATAGCCCGTTTGATAAGGTATTTGTCTTGGAACAACACTCAAAGGCGCAACACTGATACCGTTGATTTGATTGTTAATGAGATCGCGTATTTGCTCTGCAGGCCCTAACTTAAGCTGAGCAGGCACTAAGCGTCGTATTTCATCGGTGGTTGTATCAGCCTTAACCGCGAGTACAAACTGGCAAGACTCCAGTAAGCGTTTATCTGGCAGAGGTGTCACTTGGATGCCATATTGACGTATTTCAAGTGGTAACTTATTCGCCGTTTGGTCTAAAACGACACTTAAGTACTGGCTGAGTATCTGATTAATCTCATGAAACACACTGGAAAGATCGAAGTGATCGTATTTTCTTAGTTCCGGAACACGTTTGTTCTTACTCGAAAACGTCGATAACTCACCGATATAACCATGCAGTAGTGCTACTAAATCTAAAGGGTGTACCTGTTCTAGTTCGGAAAAGTGACGTAAAGTCACTTCATAGCGGTTCAACATCTGCAGCATAATAAAATCGACCGCAGAAGCGGAAGCCGCCTTACCCTGAACCAAACGCTGAGACACAACGTCTGCACGGATCTTTGTCATTGCAAGTACGTTACGTAAACATGTGGTTATAACAGCACTATTCAGAATATTTATGTGTGGTGGGATGTATTCTTCATCAAGAATGACTGCCCCTTCATCGGATACTTCTTTGATTTTGAAAATCGGCAATTCAATAAAGCCAGACTGCTGCTCATTACTTGCTGCTAGCTCTAGATTAATCGCGGTTACTTGAATGCACTCTTCATCTTCCCCAGTTAAAACATCGACAACATCCAAATCTTTTAGAAGATAACGTGAAACCAATTCCTCACTTTTATCAGAGACCAATCGTTGTTTTAAGCTAAACGCCGGAACAACGATTTTGACCAACGTTTGATGGGTGCCTTTTTTTACGAATAACGGCGTTATGCTCGCATCACCTTTTTTCCATTGAACGAGAGTCATGTCTGGCAGGATCGCATCGATCTTTTCTATCTCAATAACCCCTTCTTTTAAAGCGGTAGAATTGATTAGGCTCGATGATACGCCCCAATTGTATGCGTGCTGTAAGTGAACTAGCCCTTTGTATTCGTGAGCAGTTGCTCGTTCACTTTGCTGGAAATGTTGAGGACGCAAAAACATCCCCTCACACCAAGCGGTATGGGAAAAGTGTGTCATTGAATAGTCACCAAGATTATTTCACGAACAAAGACAGGTCTTCTAAGTGGATTTGATAGGTGTTGTAACCTGTCTTTTCAACTTCGATCACTTGCCTCCAATTCGAGTTTTCGATGTCTCGAAACGCAGCCACTAAGCCGAGATACTCTGTCTGGGGAGACATACTGGCTTGGTAAACCTCCTTTTGACCTGGCGTTAGGGATATCTCAAATTTGTTGACTAAATCGGGGCCCAGAACTTTGTCATAGCTTTCGTATATTGAGAAAAAGTCCTGACTTTCAAATACCGTTGGTGATGTAAGTTCGAAAATATATATAACAACTGGTGACGGCCTCCCATTAGAATCTGGATTGATATTATGGCTCGCCGTTATTTCTAAATCCGCATAAGGGTCAACCACTAAGTTTGCCGCTGAACACCCAATGAGAGTCACTGTTAATATCAGTAATACTATTCTTTTAACTAATTTCATAATTAGACCTTAACTATCACGTCTTAGAGCGTTTTCATAATGCTTGGCAAAGTCATCTAAATAAAAAAGGTTCTCTTTATTAACAACGTCGTTGGTTAGTTGGTTATAAATGACCTCGAACCTTTTCCAACTTTTATAATACTTTCTTGTCGGAATCACTTTATTAAACAAACTATCACTAGAAAGTGACTCAGAATATATTAAAGATGGATCAACTAATGACATAACACTTATTACCGTACCATTCACACCTTGCATTAATGCTTGTTCATGGTTTTCAATATCCTTAAATGCCTCTTTTATTGCCGAATCAGGCGGCATAAAACTCGCTGTTTTCCGGTTATAAAGATTATGCATAGCGTCTTCTAAATTGGCCGAGAATTTGAGTGGATTATTCTCAGATTTTCTAAATGCGGTATGATTTAAGCGATTAGTCTGTTTGAATTCAGCTCGATTGTGTAAAGTCTCCATTAATCCTGTAAGCATTAAAGAAAAAGACTCTCCTAGCTGCTGAAACCACATCTCTCTCTGCTCGTCAGGTACCATATTCGGACTAATACCCAATCCGCGAATGAACGCGTCAGCCTCATTACTGGCACTCAGTTTTTGGGGAGTTTTGTTCGGTTCTTCTGTGACGAGACGTGATATATCTTGTTCTTGCTGAGGAGGAATCGAGGGCTCAATAAAGTCATCCATTAAGCCAATATCTAACTGATACTCATTGGAAACACTGTCCTCTAAGAGTTCAGAAGCGCTTATGCCAAAGTCACTATGATTGAAATTACTGCTAGCGCCTTCGTTAAAGGATTCATTTGATTCAACACTTTGAACTGGCACCTGTTCTAAACACTTCTCCTGAACGCTAACCTGAATTTGATAATCGCCGAGGGTCACCACATCATCATGAGCTAGAGCGATTTCATTGCCCTGTCCGATTGGACTGACTGAGTTGTTCACGAATGTACCGTTGGTCGATAAGTCTTTGATCAAATACTTGTCACCAAACTTGATAATTTCACCATGCTTACCTGAAATGACTCTTTCTGGATCGGGAAGTGTCCAGTCACATTGTTCAGAGCGGCCAAAGGAAATTTTTTCGTGTTCGCCGCTTGCGTCAAAGATGAACTCGCCTTCTATCTCAGGAGTGAACTTATGAAAACTCGTTATGGTTAAAACCAACGTCATGTAAACCTCGCCAAAGGGACTGCTTAATATTTGTGTTTCATTCTTTATGTTTAGATCGTTTATTTATTAACAATTAAGTTATTATCGACCCATAAAATAATATTTATATTTCAAGAACGGAATAATGAATTAATTTTCTAGCAAAGCAATCAGGTATTTTTACTCAGAACAAAATATACAACGAGGTTCAAATTTTTGACACTTCAATTTACACGCGTCAAAAAACCGATGTTAGCTTGACCGAGAAATCAAAAAGTCATCATTTTTCATGAGTTATTAGACTATATATTTTCACCATCATTTATACGGAGCCTCTGTGATGGAAGACCAAAGTAAAAACAATTCTATAAATAAAGATACGAGCGGTGATAAAACAAAAATTGTAAAGACTCAAAAAAGAGAAAATACAGTTGATAAGATTGTTGACTCAAATTATGAAGGCTCCGCCCAATTAAATAATGAGACAAATACAAAAATGTCTCAAAATCAAAACACTTATTCTCTAGATAATAAAATAGACAATACTTCATGCAATCAAAGAGAACCTTCAACATCGCAGTCTTTAGTTGGTGAAACCATCAAGAGTCGCTATGAAATTGAATCGCTTATTGGGCACGGCGGGTTGTGCGATGTTTACTTGGCAAAAGATAAAATCCTTGAGTCATCAGGGACTGATAAACCTTACGTCGCATTAAAAATTCTTCAGGAGGAGTTCTCTTCCCAACCTGAAACCGCACGAATGTTGATTCGAGAAGCACAGCAAACTCAAAAACTCAGCCATCCTAACATAATTCGTGTTTACGACTTTGGCGTTGATGGCGACGTGTATTTTCTCGTCATGGAGTATGTGGATGGTGAAACTTTAGAAACTCTGATTCAGCGCTCTCGCCCTGATGGTCTTAAATTTAAGGCCGCGCTGTCTATTTTAAATGAGACTCTGGATGCTCTCGCGTATGCCCACTCTCTAGGCGTGGTTCATGCCGATCTTAAGCCTGCGAACATCATTCTTACCTCAGAAGGAAAAGTTAAACTTCTAGACTTTGGTGTATCCAAAACTCAACAGTTAAAGCACGACCAATATGCCGCTAAACGTAAAACCCAAGAAAGTGATACTCTGGGGTTTACGCCAAACTACGCTTCACTTGATATTCTCTCAGGAAACGATCCTCAGTTTAGAGATGATATTTTTGCTCTTTGTTGCATTACCTATGAATTATTGAGTTGTAAACACCCTTACGCACGCACACCGGTTGACGAAGCACTAAAGAAAAATGTTCGCGTCACTAAGCCCGCTCATTTCCCATTCACGAAATGGTCTTTATTCTCGAAAGTGCTAAATAAAGGACTCGCACCAGCGGACCTTAGTGCAGAACTCCTTAAACAGCACATAAACAAAACGAGATGGCCAGTTTATACAAGTGTCGCAGCATCGCTTGTCGTCGCAACGCTTTTAGGGTTGGTATATCAAGATCAACAAGACCAGCTCACTCAACTTGAGGCTGCATTAAACCAGCAAACAAAGCATATTAGTTCAGCACAAGCACTACTCGATACCGCGCCAGAAAACACGAAATCTCTTATCGATTCACAACATGATCTGCATCCGGTGATCAAAGCGGGCTTTTTAAGGCTGTATAAGCCCTACCTACTTGGTGCTTACGAATCAAAGATTGATGATGTACTTAACTCTGATGTTAGTACTTATCCCAATTACGACCAGATTGAGGAAATTCTTCAACAAGCTAAAGTCTACTATCCTGACTCCCATAAAATTGAAGTGCTTGCACTGGATATTCAATCGAGTAAGCATTCAACGTTACTTTCTATCGCGAGGCAAATTAACAGCCAGTTAGAGAAATCAAGCTACACCCAAATTGAAGGCTCCAAGTCAATTTATGACCTCAAACAAGAATTACATCAAATTCATCAAGAGTACCCGTTTGTACCAAGTTCACTTGCAAGCGAGGTCTTTGGCCAGCACTTAAATGAAGCGTTACAGCTAAGAGATGCAGCCGCACTTGTTACTTTAATCAAAGTTGGAAATACCTTTTTTGCCGATTCTGATGAGCACCGACAAAACATCGCAATCAGTAATGCGATGAAAGATGCAGTTTTAGAAATGAAACTCTTTGAGACAGCAAAAGACAGTCAAAATCCATTGCCATTCCCGGCCGATGCTGCTCGCTTACTCTATCAAGAAGAATTTGAAGGGCTCTACTACCGTTTGAAGCAAGCGAGAACAACCGTCAATCTCGACAAATTGGTTAAAGATATTGACCTATTTTCTGAAAACTTTCCGACGGGATTTCAAGATATTAACGACTTAAGATTTCAAACAGCGGATAAGTACCTGCAATTCTCAGACATCCTCTTGAACAAACGGAAGTCGACAAGTGCAAGAAGAGCGATGAAAAAAGCGAACGAGCTGCTAAGAAGAATAGAAACGGACTCTGTGCAGAGTTAATTCACGCAAATGTTGATGGGGGGCATGTTGCCCCTTTTTTAATCTTAGAAACAGCTTGCCTTTATGCAATCCGATGACTAATTTTATTTTAGAGTGTACTAATCTGTAAAATAGGAAGAAGTTTGACCGCAGGGAAGATTGAAGTCGAGAACATTGGTATTTTGGTGATAGATGACTGCTCAACCTCATCGACGTTGATCAGACATCAACTTGTTGCGCTTGGCGCAAAAATCGCCAACATCACTTGTGTAAACAGCGCACAAGAAGCACTCGCCGCGGTCAAAACTCGCTTCTATTCTTTCATTGTGATGGATTACCACCTATCGACGAAACTGACTGGCTTAGATCTGATCAATTTAATGAGCCGCGCAAAACTCATTTCAGAGACGACAGCGGTATTGATGATATCTGGCGACGCTACTCAAGAGACTGTTTTGACGGCTTTGTCTGGCCGAGTTCGTCACTTACTCACCAAGCCACTGCAAACCAAAGCGTTAAAGAACAAAATGCTAGCAGCGCTGCAAGAACAACATCAACTGGCAGACGTGGGAAATCAACTAAGTAAGATTGAAAGACCTACCCTCGCAGATATCGCTCTACTGCATAAAAAGCATACACAAAGCGTGTGCGTGGAGTCTTTACTTATCGATACACTCATAGAAACGAAGCAATTTGATGTACTCGAAAACTTTCTACCTTTTTGTACAGAAAAGGAACACGCAAGTCGTATCTGTGCAGAAGCTTTCGTACAGCATAAGAAAGGAAATATTCGTGAAGCAGTCACTATCCTTGCTGATTATGTCACACGAAACCCACTTTGCTTGCGTGCCATAGATAACCTCGTGGGCCTTTATGAAAGTCTCGGCCAACAAAATAATGCGTCTATATTGGCTAATCGCGCTTTTGAGCTCACACCAAGTAGTAGTATCAGATTAGTAACCGTATCGAGAATCCTTGCCAAACTAGGCCAAATTGATCGGCTGTACGATGTAGGTTATATGTACGCTTCAAATGTTTCTTCTACAGATTCACAATGGCTATCAGCGATGAACGCCTATGTCGACATCATCAGCGAGCACTTTAAAACACTCCGCTCGCCGAATGAGAAGAAACGTGTTCTTTTGAAACTTAATGATTTTTGCTTGCTGGCCGAAAAGCAATTGAATCGAAACCAGCAGATTGATCTCGCCGCATTCAAACAAATGATGCAATGTAAGTTACTTTTGCTGGAATCACGACCAGAACACGCGCACAAAAAATTGATGCAATCTCTGAGCTATTACTACTCTGTGCCAAGTAAAACCCCCTTATTGCTGTTAAAGCAAGCGATACCATTGATGGACTTTTTTGGTGAATTTGCAATAAAGCAGAGCTTACTTACCTTGGTGGCGGCTAAGTCTGGCATTCCTTTAAAAGGCCACCCCCAGCACAATTCGAAAGAACCAAAGTTTCGACAAAAGTATCCCTTTTCAGCTGAGCTGAGACTAAAAGACCTTTCCGACAACAACATATCAGCACCTAATATCATCTTGGATGAAAGTATCGAATTTCTATCGCAACGACCACTCCCCCCAAACTGGTCGAACTGGTTGAAGGATTACCTTTCCGGCTCCTACTCAACTCAATTACCTTTGCCTTTTAACTTACACATACCACAGTGGAGATGAGAGATGATTAACTTCGAAGTACTTAACACCTACATGGATAACGATGTCGATATTATCTTTGCTGTTTTCTCAACCTACATGGAAGACTACGAAGATGGTTTAGACAGAATTAATAAACTCAATGCAGAACAAAACTGGTCGGAACTATTCCTTCTTTCTCATAGTTTGAAAGGCATACTTTCAAGCTTTGGAGAAGAAGCGGCAGTCTCCGCTCTTGGTAAAGTTGAAGAACACACACGTGACAATATCGCTCCCGATAACGCAGATATCGCTATAATTAATAAAGAGCTTGTCACCATTAATAAACAAATTAACGATTATTTAGTCAATATGGACTAAGACCATTAGAAAATTATAAAACGTCAACGGGGAAAAGCTAGGCTATGAACACAAACCACTTCAAAGATTTGATTGACTCCTTAAAGGATCTCACACCAACTCAAAAAAAATACTTGATAAGTAAGGCACGGTTATCTTTGGAACAGAGTGATATTTTACAAAAGAAAGATCTACTCACTCCTGAGGAACTGGAAGCGCTACTTGCTCCTATGCCAACGACAAATACTAAATAAATGCGATTAAGTTAGTGAGATAGTAAGATTTGCACATCAACAGACCAATGAATGAGAGTCTGATTTTCATCGCTAAACTATCGACAGAGTAAAACGCTAAAGGGCAAGCACCAACTACGATGCTTGCCCTTTTCACATGCCTTGTCATATTGGTTCAAGGCTGATAATAGCGAGCATATCTTCGCCATCTTCGTCCATACCAACTTCCATAAAACCAAACTGAGAGTAAAACGTTTTTGCTATGGGGTTGTTTGGGTTGTAACAAATTTCAATCTGACGGAGGCTTTCAGTCTGTTTGATTTCCTCTAGCGCCTTATGAAGAGCTATACGCCCTATGCCTTTCGCTTGATATTTGGCATCAATCATAAAACGCCAAATAGAGATTTTTTCTTTTGTTTCCCGAACCCACATAAAAAAGCCGACAACTTGTTCATCTTGGTAAATGGCACGAGTTACGTGCGTATCATTATAGAATGATTCCACCAGCGACCACATGTTACAAGCGACATAAGACTCTTGCTCTTTAGTAACATCGAGTTCACTGACGGACTCATAGTTTTCCTTTGTTATCTCGCGTAGAGATACCTCCATCAAACACCTTCCCTGATCCTTTACTAGTGCGACATTTGAGCAATTTGGATATTTCTTACATGTAGCCTAACCAATCCAAATAACCCATTCCCGGTGGTTCACCTTTTATGATTTGATGTAAAGATCATCCAGTTGTTCAAAAGGGACACCATAGTTTTTGTACTTTTGAATTCTTGACTAAGCGCTTTTAGCAGTAAAATAAGTATTTAGTCAGTTTCATTGTTGTTGCCTCGTTTCGAGTCGAATTCATTCTTCAATTTTGACTTTTGTTCAGCCTTTACTTCTGCCCAACTCTTCCCATTTTCAATGGCAGTCACACGTGCTTGGTATTTTTCAACGGCGCGTTCAATCACAGACCGAGCGTCAATGCCCTGTTCTTTTTCTAAGGCCATCAGAAGATTAAGATAATTCCACAACACGTCTCCCAGTTCGTCCTCTAAAAAGCATGTTCTCCCTTTGACTTCCTCATCTCTCACTTCTTCCAACTCCGAGTATATCGCTTCGAAGTAAGTGACGGAGCCCTGATACCAAGTATTGTTTTCATCGTAGTTTGACTTACGCTGAGCAATCTCAAACAAGGCGGTAAATTTGTCCATTATCTCTCCCCTATTGAGTTTGCTGTTGAATTCGTTCAAGCTCTCGAATGTCGATGAGATCCACTTCTCTTGAGAGAACACGCTTGTAATCGATTAACCTTGTAATATCGATCACTGAAAGCTTCATTCCATTAAAATCACAAATAACATTTGCTGCGTAGTCAATTTCCAGCGTCGCCCACTCTTTGTTTTTTGAGCTAAATATTCGCGTTCCTGGGCTAAGGCCGATTTCAATTTTTTGTTGGCCATAAATAAGCTGTAAGTACTCAAGATCCCAGCCTTCTTCCTGATAGTGCTTAAGTGGCTTACTGATATAAGGCGCAATATGGGGAAGCAATTTTTCAAAATCTTGTTTCTGGATGTACAGATCGATATCCGCAATAGGTCGTGATCCACCGTGCAAATGGGCAGCAAAACCGCCGACGATTTGATAAGTAATCTGGTTAGAATCTAATATCCCTTTTAGCCACGTCATGGCCTTTAACACGGATTGATTCATTTTCCCTCCTAAAATCTATTCCCAATACGTCTGTACGAAGCTATTAGCACTCTAAGTAATCTGATTTGAAAAGAAAAGCCAAACCTATCAGTTAAATACATAGATAAAATGCAATCAATAAATCATTTACGTTAAAAAGCAGTTCAATAAAAATAAATTATAAAAACAATAATCAATGATAATTTTATGTTTCAAAGGCAACCTTATATATTTAGGCTCATAACGTCGCCATTAGGTACTTAGCAATAACAGAAAAGTTAAGCGCCAAGCGAAAACAAAAGAAGGCTATATATGAAATTTCTTCACACTATGATCCGTGTTGCTGATCTTGATAAATCCATTGAGTTCTATACCAAAGTGCTTGGTATGGCTGAACTGAACCGCTTCGAGAACACTGAATACCGTTACACATTAGTTTTTGTGGGTAACGCAAACCAACCAGACGGTGCAACGATCGAACTGACTTACAACTGGGATACAGACAGCTATGATCTCGGAAACGCGTTTGGTCATATGGCTTTAGGTTGTGAAGATATCTATTCGGCATGCGACAAAATCAAAGCACTTGGCGGCAATATCACACGTGAGCCAGGTCCGATGAAAGGCGGCGAAACGCATATCGCTTTCATCAAAGATCCAGATGGTTACCAAATCGAATTGATTCAAACGAGCAAATAACGAGGCTTATTATGAAAGATGTACTGTTCCAACCTCTTCAACTTGGTGCTCTAACCCTTCAAAACCGCATCGTTATGCCGCCAATGACGCGTTCACGTGCTAGTCAACCGGGTAATGCTGCAAATGAGATCATGGCAGAGTATTACGCTCAGCGCGCATCTGCTGGTTTGATTGTCGCGGAGGGCACTCAAATCTCACCAATGGGTCAAGGTTACGCTTGGACTCCTGGTATTTATAGCCAAGAACAAATTGCTGGTTGGAAAAAAGTAACGAATGCCGTTCACGCAAAAGGCGGCGCTATCTTTGCCCAACTTTGGCACGTTGGTCGCGTAACCCACCCTGACAACATCGGTGGTGAACAACCAATTTCTTCTTCCGCATTGAAAGCAGAAAATGTGAAAGTATTCATCGACAATGGTAGCGACGAACCAGGTTTTGTAGATGTTGTCGAGCCACGTGAAATGACCAAAGCAGATATCAAAGCCGTTGTAGAAGAATATCGTCAAGCTGCGCTTAATGCGATTGAAGCAGGTTTTGATGGCATAGAACTGCACGCTGCTAATGGTTACCTTGTTAACCAGTTCATCGATTCAGAAGCCAATAACCGCACAGACGAATATGGTGGTTCCATTGAAAATCGTCTTCGTTTCCTTGGTGACGTTGTCGAAGCGATGATACAAGCTATCGGCGCTGAACGTGTGGGCGTTCGACTTGCTCCATTTACTTCACTCAACGGTACGGTAGATAAAACCCCTGTACAAACGTACACCGCTGCCGCTGCCTTACTTAATGCGCTTAACGTTGTGTACATCCACATTGCAGAAGTAGACTGGGACGACGCGCCAGATACACCTGCTGAATTTAAAACTGCAGTTCGTGAAGCTTACAAAGGCACCATTATTTACGCTGGTCGTTACAACACTGAAAAAGCGGCAGCAGCACTAAAAAGTGGTCTTGCAGATATGGTGGGGTTCGGCCGTCCATTCATCGCAAACCCTGACTTACCGAACCGAATTAAATGCGACTACCCGTTAGCTGCACACGATCCTGCAACCTTGTTTGGTGGAGCCGAGAAAGGCTTACTTGACTACCCAGAATATCAAGCAAGTTAGCGTTTCCGTTCATAAAAATAAAAGAACCCCGCTCTTTAGACGGGGTTCTTTTGTAAGTCGGATCAGCGTGACGTCGAAAAAGAAGCTAAGACTGCCACATTGTTTATCTTCTTTGGCATGTCGTACAACCACGACATGCTGAGCGTGTCGTTTTATCTAATACACTGCGCTGTACTTTGCAGTAAGCATTTTTAAACGCACGACGGGCAGAAAACCAATCGTCCGGCTTGCTCATAATTAAATAACCATTAGACCGCTTTACAAGTTCGATACGGTGTTTGTCTATGAAGCGACTATCAAAACCAATATCAAAGTACTCTAGCGCTTCTTCTATACAGGTAAAGCTAGCAATTTTTGTCTGAATATCGCTTTCACTCATTGACTTATTAATTCTAAATCTTTTGCTAATAACTGAACACTGAGTGTAGTGCGCTTTTCAATTTCAATCTTTGATTTCATACAATGTCTACCCTTATCTCTGCTGCTTAATAGGCTGTATTATTGCTGAGAGGTAGACTTTACATTTGATAGTACCAATTCTCGCCCATCCGCCATTATGCGTCGCAAACGTCGAGACTGAGGGTCTTGAATCAAGGAGCGCACATTAAGTGCTATCGCCTTAGAGTAAGACTTAGCTTCTCGATAATAATCGGCATATCCTTCTAAGATTCTAGCGTTCGCTTTTTTAAAGGCTAAAGGAGAAATATCATAGAATGACGCACTTTCTCGATACGTTTCTAGAATGCCATTCACACAAGCCAGTTGCTGTAATTTACGATTTTTGGTATTCGTGATGGAACCTTGGCGAACCAGATAGCCAGCTTGAATTGAATTCACCACTCCCACTTGGTATTTTTCACAAATTCTTAGCCACAACTCCCAGTCCTCGGCGTAAGGCAATTCTGCTTTGAACAGAGGAAATGCCTCCACCATCTTTGCATCCAGCATAACGGTGGACGTACCGATAATATTATTGGCAATGATCATATCCAATGGTTTGCTAAGCAGTAGTACGTCATCAGTCTCGTCTTGGAGCTGGTTCCAAAACCCAAAACAATCACTAAAGGGTTCATAACGCTCCGAGACATGAACATAGTTACTAAAACTCAGAGCTAATTCAGGATTGCTTTGATGTAAGGCGACCTGCATTTCTAACTTGTTAGGTAGCCAAAAATCATCAGCGTCGAGAAAGGCAATGTACTCACCCGATGCTTCTTTTACTCCCAAGTTTCTCGCCTCAGCCACGCCAACCCCATCGGTGTTAAGGAACCTAAGCCTGTGATCAAGCAGCGACTCAAGATAACGCTGAGTTCGAAGATCACCGCCATCATTAATCACGATAACCTCAAAATTACGGTGCGTTTGATTGAACACGCTTCCAAGCGCTTTGGGGAGATATTCCAAACATTGATAGGTTGGAATAATCACGCTGACTTTATCCATGCCATGATGCCTCTTCACCTGTCAGAACAATTCTGACCGATTAAAAGTAGCAATATCTAGACCATTCTAACTTCGGATTAAATCCTCATAAAAGAACGGTTATACCCAAGCATGAACGGTTTTTCTCAATTAAAGACTTCAAATTGAGAACGCCTTAAACTTCACCGTCATTTTTATTCTCAAAATAGAAATTTATCCCTAATTTATTGATTTTATGTCGATGATTGTTTGGTTTGTTTTTTGCAATTCCCTTCTCGACCGTGAACGAAAAGAAGCGAGCCATAAAATGAAAAAAATCGCGTTTATTACACCTAGCTACCCAGTTTTGAGTGAAACCTTCATTCAAACTGAAGTGGACGCCATTCAGGCATGTGGCCACGACGTGACAGTTTTTACGTTTGAAATCGAACCTTGCGAATCTTTTTTTACTTACGATGTTATCGAAATTGGTAAGAATATTAAGACAGAGGGCCTACAGCACCTTCGCGTTCAGGGGCTGTTCAAAGCATGTCACTTTGCATTCAAACAATCTGGTATTCCGAAGAAGTCGTTAATGGGTACAGGGCTTAAATTAGCATTCCAACTCGCTGAGCAAGGCATTGGTCACGTTCATGCTCACTTTTGTCAGCACACAGCAGCACATGCCATTGTCGCCGCTAAACTGCTCAATATTTCTTGTTCTTTTGTTGCTCACGGGCATGACGTTTATGAGTCTCCGTTTGATGTAAAAGAGAAGATCAACGCCAGCGACTTCGCAGTCGCTGTTTGCGATGACATGTATAACGACTTTCAAAATATGACCAACGGAAACGTAAAATTGCTCCACTGTGGTGTAAAACCTGAGCAATTCACCCCCGAAAAAAAGACAGACTCAGAACAATTACGATTGGTTTTTTTAGGGCGATTCGTTGAGCAAAAAGGTCTGCAATATTTACTTGAGGCGTTGGTCCCTATCGCCAATAAGCTCAATGTCCATCTTGATGTCATAGGCACTGGCCCTATGAAAAAAGAGTTCGTTTCGATGACTAGTGAACTTGGTTTGACTCATTGCGTCTCCTTTTTGGGCGCAAAACCACACAGCTGGGTAAAGGACAATTTACCAAAATACGATTGTCTCGTGGCTCCTTTTTGCTACTCGCGTACTGGCTGCGTCGATACCGGGCCTCTTGTACTCAAAGAGGCAATGGCAGTTGGCACACCAGTGATCACCTCAAACGTCATGGGATGCAAAGAAATCGTCACCGATGAGACTGGATTTTTTGTAAAACAACACAGTGTTGACGACATCACTCAGTGCATTAATGAGTTTGCGGAGCTATCTCTGGAGAAGCGTAAAGAAATGGGCAAACGCGGACGACAACGAGTCCTCAAATACTTTAATGCTTATCGACAAGCTCAAAGGCTATCCCAATGGATAGAACAACCTAATTAAGATCAAGTCATCCCACCCAAGGATGAACAACAAACGTTGGCTACATAAATGGAGAAGATCATGACTTACCGAGCAGAAATAGATGGATTGAGAGCACTAGCGGTCATACTCGTTATCTTATTCCACGCAGACATCGAAGCTTTTGCTGGTGGTTTTGTTGGTGTTGATGTTTTTTTCGTGATCAGTGGTTATCTCATTACTACCATAGTCATCAATGATTTAGACAAAAATCAATTCAGCCTTGCCGATTTTTATGAGCGACGTATCCGCCGTATCTTACCGCTGTTGTTACTGGTTATCGCAGTGAGTTATGTATTGTCTTGGTGGTTATTTCTCCCTCAAGCGCACAAAGAAATCAGTGAATTTTCTGTTTCATCCATTTTGTCCGCTTCTAATGTTTTACTTTATTTGAAGGGTCACAATTACTTTGGTTTAGAGGAGCAGGCCAACCCACTCTTCCACACTTGGAGTCTAGGCGTTGAAGAGCAATATTACATCGTCATTCCATTACTACTGATGTTGCTCGCCCGAAATAAAATCATGTCATACCTTGCCTTCTTTATTGGTGTCTTTTTATTGAGTTTAATGACGATTTGGTATGCGAGTGGCGATCCCGATTTCGCGTTCTATATGATTTTTTCGCGAGCATGGGAACTGGCCGCAGGATCAATGATTGCCCTCATCATGAGAAAAACCAACGTAACACCAAACAATACGCTCGCAGTCATCGGTGTGGTTTTAGTCATGGCTTCAGCCTTGTTATTCGATAAGTCCAAAGATGGTGCGGGCCTTATGTTAATAATTCCTGTCATTGGTACATCGCTGATCATTCTGTTTTCAGCTAACCAAAATACGTGCGGTAAGGTACTTAGCTTAAAATGGATCGTCTTTATCGGTTTAATCAGTTACAGCCTATATCTATGGCATGTCCCACTGTTGGTATTTTATCGTTATGTACTAACGGCCGGACAAGAATTCAGCTTCCTTCTTTATGTCGGCATGCTATCAATAATGTCGTACATGACTTGGCGATTTGTCGAGAAACCATTTCGCAGCCGAAGAAAAATCGGCATGAAAACACTCACCGCTTCACTTGTATTGATGACGGTACCCCTGCTTACATTTGGCTTTATTGGGCATACAAGCGGTGGTTTCCCTGACCGAAATGCATTTTTTGAGGCCATGCGTGTCAATAATGGCTACGGATTAGCGTGCAACGGTAATACAAATGTAAACGACGCCTGCTCTTCTTCATCGCAGCCGACAGTCGCGGTTTTAGGAAATAGTCATAGTATGGTATTTGTTCAACAACTAGCACGTGAAACGCCTGCAGGAGTGGTCCAACTTACTCAAGATTCTTGTGCGATTGGCTATATCGACGTGATTCCTGGCGTTAGCGGGCAATCTTGTCACGATTTCTTCACCAACGCAGTCAAAACCATTCAAAACACGCCTTCTATTCGACAGGTCGTCATTTCCTCTAACTTCGGAAAAGAGCTTTCCAGTAAAAACTATCAAGCTTCGCTAACGCAATTATTGAAGGGATTAGAAGACAAAGAGATAGTGGTATTTGGGCCAACACCTTCTGCGCCTTTTGCTATTGGCGAGTGCTTATGGAAAATCCGCTTATTCGGCGGTGAAAAAGGCACAGAGTGCGACTTTGCCCCAAAACAAACCCATCCGAAGAATATTGCGATTCTTGCTCAGTACTTTGAGCAGTTCGAACACGTTGAGTTTGTCGACCTAACTGATTACATATGCCAGAGAGGCAATTGTGTCATGAAGATCGACGCGAATAACGCGATGTATACCGACGCAAGTCATTTGTCCTATAAAGGAGCTGAAGTGGTATTAAGCAGCTACCAAAACGACACGAGCGATAGTCAACAGCTGGCCGCCAAAAACTAACGCATACGCCGCTCACTCAAATTCGGGGTAAAGACCAATAAAAAACGAAAGCTCAACGTTTACCCTATTAAGCGTTGAGCATCTTATTTAAATATTCGTGGATCAAAAGCAAATTCGAGCTTTTCTGCTTTCCTGATGATCTCTTTCATCTTGGGATGGTTTGGATTCACAACATAGTTGTTATCGCGGGGGGAAATGGTTGAGGGTACTTGTAATGCCGCGAACTCTGGATGCGGATCATTTAGAAATTGGTCACCAATGTACTGAGTGGATTCACTGGCGGGTATAGATCGCCAAGCTACCGGCAAGTCTTCTTCATCCAAAGCAGCAATCAGATATTCGGGCATCTCGATACGATACAAATCGTAAAGTCTCGTAATAGCAGGATCGTTATTAACATGGACAAATACTTCTAAAGAACAAAGTGACTCAGACTCCGAAAAATAGAGGGCCTCGGTTCCTTTTGAGTTCCATCGCCCTCCGTAAAGCTTTGCGCCAATCGGACTAAATGGAGATTCGGAAAACTTCTTTTGCGTCAATCGATAGAGCTTCATACTACGAGAATACCCCGTGCTCTAATCGCCCTATCAAGTCTTTAACTATCTCGAAATCGACCGTGGTAGAGACCATGTCGAGTGGGCGTTTTCCTCCTAAACCATAGACGTTTTCTCGCATCCAGCCCAAAGCGCGCTCTTCATCATCAAACAACTCCGTTGCAAGTTTGAGCAGCATTGCTAAACGGTAGATTGCATCGCTCTCTTGCGTATTAAAACGTTCTTCATTTTTTAAACGTCGTTTGATTGTGCTGACAGGGATAAGCGTCACGTGCTGAAATTCGCTTTGAGAGAGCTTTACGCGCTCAACGATATTACGATAAACCTTTGGCTCAAAACCTTTATGAACCGCATCTGTACGACCGGTTTCGGCATCTTCAATGCCCAGCATAAACCAAAAATTTGCCTTAGATGGCAGCTTAGGTTTAAAGCTTTTTAATGTTGCTGTTGCCATCTTGAACTCCTACAGACCAAATGGTCTTATTATTATGGTCCAAATGAGCCAACTTAGCAATCGTATAAAATGCGTTCAAAGTAGGCTTACTCGTATAGATTTGAATTACGCTGTATCTCGATCACTTTTCCATCCCGTTCCACTCTACAGTGGGCAAGATCGTGCGCCCTTTGCTCGATTGATACATCGACAAGCAACCACCCTTTTTCCCTCTCTTCGGCAAAGAGATCGCAGAAACAAAGTGTGATTTAGTAGGTACACCCGAAGACGCTCCTAACAATTCAGCACCATATTGCTTTCTATTCCTTAAGTAAAAGCTCTAATCGTTCATAAAGTTTAGCATCCGATTCAGTGATAAATTGCATCATTTCCGCAAATTCAACTTTTAAGCCTTAAATATCAATTAAACAACCGTTTAAAACGATCGTACTAAAAAATGATTTGTTACAACCCGCTATTTGCTGATACTTAAGCCACACTTTTAACGTGGACATCAAACGCAATCAAGTGCTTTCGTGAAGCTTCTCTACGATACAAATTGAACTTAACTATAACATTTACAGATAGTTATAAGCACATTCATAACCCGTTGGTTATATGAGATGGAAATAACAGATCTTGAAATTCAATGTTACAATTATGTTAATTGTTTTTATGCTTGAGATGAGTGTTTCGTGAATAACCTACTCACCCTCTTTATGGGTACATAAGCACTTTTATTTAAAACGCATCCTAAAAACACATGGAGTTTCAGAGTGATATGAATACAAGGAATGCAAAACTCGCGCTTGCTATAGCGATAGCGCTCAGCTCCCCTAAGTTATACGCTGCGGGGTTTCAGTTATCTGAGCATTCTGCTGCGGGTCTAGGACGAGCCAATGCAGGAGAGGCAGCCATTGCCGATGGCGCATCAGTTGTCGCCCACAACCCTGCTGCGATTACGATGTTTGACTCATACGAGCTTTCTATCGGCGCCGCTTACATCATGCCAGAGGTTCGAGTCACCGGTAATGGTGCGTCAGACGCTTTTAATAATCAGCTAACCAACAATGACGTTGTTGATAATGTGATCGTTCCATCGTTTTATATTGCCGCCCCTATCAACGATTCATGGTCTTGGGGACTTGGTATGTTTACCGACTTTGGCCTTGCCACTGAATATCCTGATGATTATCTAGCGGGCCCAATTGGCGGAGAAACCAGTTTAGAAACCGTCAATTTTAATCCAACTATCGCCTACCGCATCAACGATGAATTCAGTGTTGGTGCTGGAGCAAGCCTTGTCTATGGTAAAGCCAAGCTTACTCGCACCCTTGGAATCCTTGCTGATGCCATCAATGCCGATACCGGCGCTAATTTTACTCGCAGCGACGTCGCGAAATCACTTGATGGTGATGGTTGGGGTTATGGCTTTAATTTAGGCGCGCTGTGGGAGATAAACGAAAAACATCGCTTTGGCTTAAGTTACCGCTCCAAAGTTGATGTAGATTTTGAAGGTGATTATTACTCAGATATTCCAAGCTCGATTTCGATGCCAGGTCAAACAGTGACTGGTGACTTAACCTTAAATTTACCAAGCATCACTGAGTTCTCTGGTTTCCATCAGATTACAGAGCCACTTGCTATTCACTACAGTGTGATGATGACGGGTTGGAATGTATTTGAGGAAATTCGCGCAACCGTCGATGGACAAGAAGTTCTGCAAAAAGATGAGAACTTTGAAAACGCCTTCAAGTATGCGTTAGGGGCAACTTATCAGCTCAACCCTTCTTTCACTCTTCGCGCAGGTATTGCCTACGACGAGACACCTAACGTGAACGATAAGAGCATCAGCTTACCAGATTCCGACCGAATCAATTATAGCTTTGGTGCAACCTACGCTTTCAATCAAAACAGCCGAATCGACTTTGGCTTTACCTTTATCGATGCTGAAGAAGTCACGTTTACCGAGCCACTTGAACCACACGCTCTGCCGGGTGTTGATATTGCCTATCGTTCAGAGGGCGATGCCTACATCTACGGCATCCAATACAACCACTCTTTCTAATTATTCCTGACTGAGTCAATAAAACTAATTACAGGGAAGCAAATCATGCATGGAATAAACAAAACGGTTGTCGCTACGCTAATAAGCTCCACGCTTTTAATTGGTTGTAACAGTGATGATTATGACGAACCGCAATCCTCAAGCGGGTATGAACTGTCTGAATACGGCACACCTGAGTTGTGTGGAAATGGACAAGAATGGGCAAGCGCAGCAGAAGTCACTGCGATTGAAAACCTTGTTGAACTGGCCGAGGACAACAGTGTTGTGACCTTACCTGCTGGCTGTTTTAAAATGAATAACCAGTTAACGGTCGATTCAAAAAACAACCTCATTTTACGCGGTGCAGGTATTGATCAAACTTACCTCGACTTTAGTAATGTTGATGGTAAAGACGGCATCGCAATCAGTGGCGGTTCTAATATCACTGTCTCTGATTTGCAAGTATCAGAAGCGTCAAAAAATGGCATAAAAGCCGATGGTGTTGAAGGTATCATTATTCGCGATGTTGCCGCGGTCTGGCTCGAGGTGCCACGTGCCCGTGATGAAGATGGTAACCTACGTGGTACTTATGGTATCTACCCAGTAAAATCCCAAAACGTATTGATTGAAGACACTTGGAGTTACGGTAGTGCCGATGCTGGTATCTATGTGGGTCAAACCATTGGTGCAGTAATACGTGACAACGTAGCGGAAAAGAACATCGCAGGTATCGAAATTGAAAATAGTTCGAACGTTGATGTCTATGACAACCTCGCTTTAGGCAATACGGGCGGTGTCTTGCTGTTTGACTTACCGGGAGCAACTACGATCGGTCGTTTAATTGATGATGTTCGTATCTTCGATAACGTGATTCGTGACAACAATCTAGAGAACTACGTTGATACCACTTGTCAAAGCGGACTTGGTGGATGTGGCGTAGTTGGTATTGTCCCGCCAGGTACTGGCGTTGTGATCCTATCTGGCCGTAACAGTGAGTTTTATAATAATACCATCTCCAACCATGATTCGATGGCGCTGGCCATGACCAGCTATCTATTGGTCAATGGTGACCCTAATGCCTACAGTCCGCTGAATGGCACATCCGAGGGTAATGCGGTAATGCAGGGTTGGAATCCGGTTCCGACCAATCTGTATTTCCACGACAACACCATTACTAATACAGGCGCAAACCCTAACGGCTCGCTCATTGAAGATATGATTTTAGCTTATACCTTAAATCATCAAGCCTTCCCTGCGTTGTTCTACGATGGCGCGGGTGAATCACTAATTCGCTCCCAAATGTTTGCCCCTTTACGCGATGCTTTAAACGGCATGACAGGAACAACAAACTGGAACTACCTCACGGAGTTTAATGACGCAGAAAGTAATTGCTTAGTCAACAATGGAGCGAGCGTAGGTGTATTGGTTGATAATATGGACCCTACTGCCATTGCTCGCTACGCCGAAGATCCAGCGAATGCCGATTTCTTGTACGAGAATGAGCAATCGACGCTACTAACCGCTGGCTGTGATTCTAAAACGCCATTAGACATCAATACCGTCACGATTAATGGTGTTATTTATGGTTACAATCAAACAGAAGACGGGGCTACTGACCCTGATAATCCAGATACACCAAACGGTATCGTAGGCAACGTGAGTTGTACTGTAGAAAATGTGTCTGGCATAAACTGGGATGCCATTACGCGAGAAAGCGCGACCTACGGTGAAAACTGTGTGAGTCTTTCTCAATACAATCTGTTTGAAGATGCCAAAGATCCAACGCAAAACCTGAACTTGGCTGCATCAGCCAAAGGTACGCTGTATGAGATGAACGTTGAGCTCTTTACCGACTATGCACGCAAATACCGTTTTGTTGTGATGCCAAACGAAGTCTCCGCAAGCTATCGTGAGCAAGAGGTATTCGACTTCCCAGTTGGCACAGTATTGATCAAAACCTTTGCTCTTCCTTCAAGCACCGATAATGCGCGTGGTGAAAACGAGGAGATGATCGAGACTCGCCTGTTGATTCGTCGTGACAGTGGTTGGATTGCCCTACCTTACGTATGGAATGAAGACAAAACAGATGCTTACCTGACGGCAGTCTCTGTTCCGTTTGAACGAAGTGTGGAGCATAACGGTGAAACGCTTAATTTCACTTATGAAGTGCCAAGCCGAAACGAGTGTACCCTGTGTCACAAGGTTGAAGCCGACGTGTCCGACCCCACTGGCAATACGCAACCTAAGGGGTTCTCTCCAATTGGTCCGAAGGCTCGTAACCTCAACAGCGTACAGGACGTTTCTGATAGCTCCCCAGTTAACCAGTTAGTACATTGGGAGACATTAGGACTATTCACAGAAGCCTTGCCAGATACACCTGAGAACTTACCTAAGACCCCTGTTTTTAATACGGAGACTGGTGCAAGTAACCTGACGAATACAGAACTACTGGATTATGCCAAAGCATACTTAGATGTGAACTGTGCGCACTGCCACCGTACCGAAGGTAAAGCTGCAAGCAACCCATTCAAGTTTGAATACTGGCGTGAAGGTATTGGTGAGATGGGCATTTGTGCTCGCGGCATCACCTTCCATAAAGGCCCATCGCCATATGTAATTGTGCCGGGCGACCCAGAAAACTCCGTATTGCACTACCGTATCAATGTCGACAACGGAAACATGATGCCAGAGCTAGGTAGACACGTTGTCCATGATGAAGGAGTTCAGTTGATTGCCGATTGGATTAACTCGATTGATACCACAGGCTGGAGCTGTGTAGAGTAGAGCTATCAAAGGCTACCGAATGTTTAGGTGGCCATTAAGTTACATAGTTTAAGCTGCACGACCGTATATTCTAGCCCCAAACAAAAACCGCCTCACGAGGCGGTTTTCTTATTCCTAAGCGTTCAAACATCAACAACGTTAACGCATAAAGAACTTTTGTAGTGCTTTGATTGCCGTAGCGCGTCGCTCCATCAGCATAGCGACACGAGGAAGCCAAGTTGGCGTAGTTAAGATCGTTTTGGCATGACTAAAAGTTCTAAAGCCTTCCTCGCCATGGTAGTGACCGATACCAGATTCACCAATACCACCAAATGGCGCGTCTTCTGCGCCAACGTGCAAGATGGTGTCATTCACCCCGACACCACCACTGTGGGTATTACGGGTAATATGTTCAATCGTGCGTTTGTCATCCGACATGATGTAGAGCGCAAGTGGGCGTTGATTCTGGTTGATATAGCTGATGACATCTTGCATATCACGGTAAGGCTTAATTGGCATAAGGGGACCAAAAATCTCCTCCTGCATAATAGTCATCTCTTCTGAAACGTTGGTGACCAGATGCGGGTATAATCGTCGGCCTTCTGAACTCGTCTCGGGCACGGTATGTACTTCTGCACCCTTGGCTTTAGCATCTTCCAACACAGCCTTTAAACGGTCGTACTGGCGTTGATTGATGATATGAGTAAAGCCTTGGTCGTTTTGACCTTTTAAGTAAAGCGCATCAAAACGTTGCAAGAAGAGCGCAACAAACTCATTGACTCTTCCCTCCGGTACAAAAGCATAATCTGGAGCAACACAAATTTGCCCCGCATTAATACACTTACCGAACAAAATAGCATCGACCGCTTTATTTAAGTTGGCGTCTTCCGCCACGATAACCGGAGACTTTCCGCCAAGCTCCAATGTAATTGGTGTTAAGTTCTCTGCGGCGGCACGAGCCACTGCACGACCAACATTAGTTGATCCAGTAAACAGCAAGTGATCAAACGGTAACTTGCTGAATGCTTGAGCAACCTCTGCTTCCCCTTCGACAACAATGACATCATCGGGCAATGCTCGACATATCTCAGTGATCACTTTATTTGTCAGTGGCGTAAATTCACTCAGCTTAATCATGACTCGGTTTCCGGCTGCAAGAGCCGTTACCAAAGGGGACAAGCTAAGAATGACCGGGAAATTCCAAGGAGAAATAATGCCAACAACACCAACAGGTTGGTACTCCACCGTAACTTTTGAGGGAGCAAGCAATAAACCAGCATGACGACGGCTTGGTTTACACCATTTGTTGAGGCGCTTTAGGGTGTAGTTGATTTGAGCAACGGTCGGTAGTACATCTGTCATTGCCGTATCAAACTCAGAGCGGTAGCCAAAATCTTCACTCAACGCTTCAACTAAATCTTGTTGGTTATCCAAGATAGTCTGCTTGAGAAGATTAAGCTTTTGCTTTCTGGCGTCTAAGCTCGGGAATGGTTCTGCGTTATACGCCGCTCTGACTTTATCCAACTTCTGCTGTAGTAATTGACCCACTTCGACGTCGACGATCGCGTTCATGTTTATCTCCTTGTGCACCCGATAACGGGCAATGTCGCACTTATGTACAGCTCAACGTTAACACAAGGGCAACATTCTGACTATTAACGCAATAAGGAAGTTAGAGTTCAAACTCAGATTATTTTGCTTAAAGCGCAAGCTTCATTTTGTAGTAAGGAATTTCAGATTTGTAGAAGCGTTCACCCTCAACTTGCATCCCAAACTTTCCATAGAAAACCAGCGCAGATTCCCTCGCATCACACCAAAAATATTCAACGGGTGACAACTGTAAATTCGCTAAAATATATCGAATCAGGGAAGAGCCAATGCTTAATCTTTGAAACTCCGGTAACACCGCAAATTTGCGCAGTCTTGCTTTGTTGTCATCAAGATAGATTGAGGCAATCCCAACCAAAACATCATTCACAAACGCCCCAAAGTGTTCAGCGTCTTCATCACCTTCTACTATGCAATGCTCGATAGCCTTCTGGGGCCACAATACCTTATGGCGAATAGGCATTGCTTCTTGCCAAGTAATGGGACGAATGCTTATTTCCATCGCTCTATTCCTTTGCTATTTGTTCTTTCTTTTATATCGCCACATTTACTTTTAGGCTATGTTTATCAAGCATTAATTTCAGCTAGTTTCAGTTCATAAATGCCTAATCGTTGAGACGGATCCAACGTTTCAAAATCATGATCAACGTATTCTTTCAAAGAGGCTCCCGCTCGTTCCGCTACTTTAATACTCGCGATGTTATCTTCCATACAGTGAAACTGAATCAAGCTCGCGTGCCCTCTTCCCTTCACTAACGGAATGATGACAGAGAGCACTTGATTGACGACACGATGACCACGCCCACTTTCTGCAAGCCAATACCCCACCTCGGTTACGCGTGTCTCTTCGTTCACACCTTTAATACCGAGAACGCCGACAAATTGATTATCCAGTAAAAGCGCAAACCAGTGTGCTTCGCTTACACGACTGTTGATACGTTGAGAAATGTAACGCACGGCTTCGCGTCGATTCTTTACGAACTCTGTCCATGGCAGATAACGAGACAGGCTGTCGCGACTTTTATTGACAACTTCAAGTAACGTATTGGCGTGCTTGGTCATTAATGGCTCTATCGTAATACGTTCAGAAATTTGCAGCGGTTGGCTCGTTTCATACCCTTCGTACATCGTTTTTCCTGTTTGAATCTAGCTCTGTTTAATAAGAGTAAATGGTGTTGGTGCTTTATCTACATAATTTTGCCACACATGATCATAGAGTTGATGCTGGTTAGCAAAAGGAGCAAGTTGCTTTGCCTCTTCTAACGAACACCAACGATAATCGGTATGTTCGTGGTTCAATACCACTTCTTGGTTGGGTTTACAAAACATAACAAAGCAAGGGATGACCATGATTCGGTTCTTGTGGGCTTCATAAAACTGCTCAAGAAAATCCGCACTGTGAAGCTCGACGTCTTCAATTTGTGTTTCTTCCTTGAGCTCTCGAACGATCGTTTGCCAACCAGTTTCCTCTTCTTCGATCCCACCAGCTACATGACACCAATAACCACCTTTGACTCGCTCTAATAACAACATTTTCTTTATGCCGTCGAATTCGGAAATCACAACACCAGATACATGCGTTGCTTGAATAGGAATCATCCCTTTCTCCTTATGTATTTATTATTTCTATATCTGAACGAGACAGTCTACCTTGCTTCAATAAGATCCGGAGCCTTAATCACAAGGTGCTGATCTTTTTGTCAGTCTAGTATGCTAAAGTGCGATCTCCCTCAATAAACGAGCCGTAAGATGCCTAATTCAATCAATTCGATGATTCCCATTGGTGTGCGCTTTATGGTGCTCTCTGCCTTTGGTTTCGCTCTCATGTCAGCCACTGTTAAGCATGTCAGCTTACATGGCATACCTGTATTTGAAATTGTCGCAGCGAGGGCTTTAGTTTCACTCGTGATCAGTTACCTAGATGTAAAACGCAAAGGCATATCAGTTTGGGGCAATAACAAACCCTTGTTGTTTGCGCGAGGCGCGGTTGGCACGATGGCGCTCATGTGTGTGTACTATTCCGTTACGACGCTACCCTTAGCAGAAGCGACCATTTTTCAGTACATACATCCTGTATTTACTGCACTGCTCGCGGTCTTCTTCCTTAAGGAGCGCATTCAGTTTTCGACTCTAATTTGTATTGTGCTGTGTTTATTGGGTGTCTATGTCATGGTCAGTTCGGAAACGGGCCCTAATGCTGAACATGCCCTTCCGATGTTTAGTGTTATGATCGCGATATTAGGTGCATTTGGTAGTTCGATTGCGTACGTGATTGTTCGGAAACTCAGTCAGACAGAAGACAGCTCCGTTATTATTTTCTATTTTCCATTGGTTGCACTTCCAGCATCTATCCTGCTCATCGGAGATCAGTTCGTGATGCCGGATTTGCACTTGACCTTGATGCTCGTTCTCGTTGGTGTATTTACCCAAATTGGCCAACTTGGTTTAACCAAAGCCATGCAAACTCAGGAAGCCGGTAAAGCCTCCGCCTACTCTTATGTCCAAATCATATTCTCAGTACTGCTGGGGATCGTGTTCTTTGGTGAGTTACCGTCCGCTTGGACTTACTTAGGAGGAGCACTGATTGTTACGGGCGCGCTTATCAACGTATTTGGACAACACTTAAAGTTGCCATTTATGAAACGCTAACAAGGCAAGAACCTGCTTTAAAATGCGAAAAGCCAGAGTCTGACTCTGGCTTTTACTTATCAATGATTGAGAACTTAAGCCGCAAACTTTAAGCCTGCAATACCAGCAATAATCAACAGTAAGCTTATGAGCTTGACCAATGTCGCTGGCTCATTAAATAAATAGATACTGGCAATCGCCGTTCCTATCGCACCAATGCCCACCCAAACACCATAAGCAACACCAAGTGGTAACGTTCTAAGCGCAATACCAAGCAACCAAAAGCTTAACGCCATAAAACCGATGGTGAATACTGATGCGCCAAGTTTGCAGAAGCCTTCAGAATATTTAAGCCCAACAGCCCATGCGACTTCGCATAGACCCGCAAGAAAAAGAATTGCCCAAGCCATTGAGAGATCCCTAACAAATGGGGCCGTCCCCGATAGTGATGAGAGCGGTGAGGTCGTCCTCACTTCTGGTACGTGCGTAGTATAAAGAAAAACGTCTCTCACCTAAACTCAGTTTGTATGCGCACAAAATCCACTTCATTCAATCAATTAACGCTATAAATCCATTCCAATTAAATAAAATAGACATCGTTATTTAACAGATTGTATATAACCTTCTACTGTTGAAAATGATGCACTTATTGCATTAATCACACAAAACCTGATCATTAGTGCAACTACGCAATCGTTTGTGTGACAAAGATCGCTTACAAAAGCTACTGATAACTTTAGTATTTGCGCGAACCCAATTATAAGGTATTGCATACTAATGAAATACATCAAAACCCCTTTAGCTCTCCTAATCGGCGCTGCGTTACTTACTGGCTGCAACGACGACACTGAATACGTAGATGTTCAACCTAAAGAAGTAAAGATCGCCACTTATAACCTCTCTTTTGATCGTAGTACTTTTGAAGACCTCGTTGCAGAAATGCAAGTTGAACCAGCAAAGCAAACTGAGCTGGTAACGGCTTACCTTGACGGCACAATCGCCGACGAAGATAAAACAATGGCTGAGAAAGTCATTCAAATTCGTAACGTCGCAGCCATCATTCAAAAAAACCGACCTGATGTTCTGATGATGGCGGAATTCAATAATGATGGAACTGGAGAAGATAAAGTCGCACTGGAAGGTTTCCAGAAAAACTACCTATCTATCGCACAAAGCCTTGAAGGCGCCGGTGGCGAAGCTAACCTTGAGCCTATTGAGTATCCTTATGCGGAATCTTACTCAACCAACACAGGCTTAAACAGTGGCCTTGACCTAGATAACAATGGCACTGCAGGCCAACTTCCTGGCGATGCATGGGGCTTTGGTTTCTATCATGGTCAATACGCATTTGCACTGATGTCTAAATACAAAATTGACACAGAAAACACACGAACTTTCCAAGAGTTCAAGTGGAAAGACATGGAAGGGGCAGAAATCCCAACCATCACTATCTGTGACGGTTCACAAACGATCCCTGATGGCATGGCCTGTGGTGACGATTGGTACACAGCAGAAGAGTGGGATGTTGTTCGTCTGTCCTCTAAAAACCACGTAGATGCACCGATTATTATCCCAACAGAAAAAGGCGACGAAGTTGTACATCTTTTGATGTCTCACCCTACTCCACCGGTATTCGATCCAGGTAAAAACAAAGTTCAAAACGGTGCAGAAGTTGAGTTCTGGCATCACTATGTACAAGGTAAAGAATACTTCTACGATGATGCAGGCAACAAAGGTGGCTTAGCTGAAGGTGCGAAGTTTGTGATGATGGGTGACCAAAACCTTGACCCATTGGATGGCGATGGCTTTAGTGAAATCATGCAAGACTTCCACAATGATCCGTTGGTAAACCAAGATGTGATGAATGGCGAGCTTTACCCAACAAGCTATGGTGCAGCCGAGCACGCGGTAGACAAAAACTCAACACACCCAATTCCAAACCGCATTACGTCTACATTCGGTCTTGGTGTTGACTATGCGATGCCATCAGCGAACCTAAATGTGGCTGATTCTGGTGTTTACTGGGCAGCATCATATGAAGAAGGTCGCAAGCTGTTTAACGACGACCGTATCGGTAAGTACGGCAATGGCAAAGATGTCTCTTCAGACCACCGTATGATTTGGATTAAGGCCCAGTTCTAAAAACTGCACTTAGAAACGAAAAGTCATAATACAGGAGCCTCGGGTATGCCGAGGCTCTTTTGATCGTGCTCGTACAAAATTACCAATGATAAGTCAGCGATACACCAACGTCTTCACTCGTCACCCATGGGACAAGCTGCACATTTTCATCATAAGCATCAGTGAAGACATACGCGCTCAACGTACCTAAAGCTGCACCAGCAAGAACATCACGCCAATAATGTTTTTTGGCCTCCACACGCCCTACACCCACCAGTGCTGCAACACCATATGCAGGTAAACCAGCTTCCCAACCATAACGCAAATAAAGGTTTGTTGCCGAAGCAAAAGCGTTAGCCGTATGGTTGGATGGGAAACTGTCGTTACCACTTTTATCCGGACGTTCTGCATCTATAGTGGTTTTACCGATCAAACCGATGCCTGAAGCAGCACCAATGCTGAACCCCGCTTGCCAAAAGCCTTCCCAATCCCCTTTGTAAGCAGGGACGGCCGCTGCGGTAGCAACCAGGCCATACGCACCAATGTCAGTCAGAATATCCCAATCTTTTTCACTCATTGCATACACAGACTGAGACCCCATTATGGAGGCCACACCAACCAAACGTACAATTTTCTTCATTAATACAACCAATTATGATTCAACTCGGGCGAAAACTATCACAGCTATCGCGACTCTTCGACCCGAAACTGTAACAATTCATCCGTGAATTGATTGTGAAAAAAAAAGCCAACCACAAAAGATGTGATTGGCTATATATACTTGTGAACAATCTAGTTCACTAACAACGTCAGTTGGCTAGGTGACCCTCGGCTTAAAGGGTCACTCTAACTCAAGCATTAGATGTGCCAATTTTCAGTTACAACTTAACCAATTGATATTCAACTAATATCAATTAATCACCATGAATAATAATCCATTGAGCATTACTGAGAATGCAATATGCGAACGTATTTTCGCAAATAGCAACCAATAAGGAAAAATTCAGGGGTTACGAGCCAAATCTCTCGCTAAAATTAACGCCAAGCCAAACACTTGAAGAAACAAGCCAATACTTTTATACCAAGCCATGTTTTCCTCCAACTCTGACATCACTTCACTGATCTCCAAGTTTTCAAGGTAATAGCCATCAATTCTATTTCGATCGTTACCTTGAGCGTGATTAATTTCTGCCATCAGAGTTGGAAGTTGAGTGATTTCGATTGGACTGACCTTTTCACCAGTCCAAGCAGACAAATGCGCTCTGAGTACGTTGTTCATTTCTTCGGAGACACTCTGGCTTTGAGCTAAATGTAAATGCAATAACAGCACTTCCCGTTTTCGCTCTAGCGTTTCAACCCTGTTCCAAGCAAGTTGAATCGAATAAAGATTATCAGCTTTTTGATCAGCAAGAAGGCTTGTCTCTTTTCCAAGTTTATCCAACACCACACTGGTTAAGATAATTGCTGCTATGTTCAGTACTAAGCCAACCAGAACAAGCAGCCAAGCTGGGGGTAAATACGTTGATTTTTTTACCATAAGTGATCGTAGGGCAAGTAGATTAAGTTAAGTGCAACTAAACCAATCATAGTCAAGAAGGTTAACTTCATCCCGGTAACACGACCTTTCAGCTCTTCTCCAAGTATCCCTTTTGCATGAATGACGCGGCCAATGACGAACGTGATACCAGCAAGGTGTATCCACCAGACTGGGGCGCCATTGTATTCAAGTAATGCCATGAGAATGAGGGTGATGGGAATATATTCGCTTGCATTACTTTGCGCACTGCGAGCAATTTGAAGCGCTTCAACGCCCCCGTCAGCATAAGCAATTTTGTTACTTCGTCTTTGTTTGATGACTTGAAAAGCAAGCCAGATGAGCAGTAATGTGAGGACAGAAGCGTAGAGAGCGGTAATCATGACAATTCCTTCTTTAGAGTTCATTATGGGTTAACTATATATTAAATATAAGCTAGCCCTATGAATCTAAAGAAGGAATCAATTAAAGTGAGTGGTTGGCAAGCTTTTTGCGCTTGGCAAGTTTGGCGATCCCTTCAAAGATAGTAAATAGCAGCCCTACCCAAATAAATGCAAATGTCACGGCTTTTACGCTATCGAATACTTCTCCAAAAAATACAACGGCTAAAACAAACTGTAAACTCGGCTCGATGTATTGCATCAAACCAACCGTTGATAAGTTAGTAATACGAATAGCAATGGAGTAGAAAATTAACGGTAATAGCGTAACCGGAGCACTCCCCAAATAGAGCATAAATGTTGTTACATCAACCGTTGATGCTAGTTGACCAAAGCTCCACTGTTTAATAAATAAATACGTTAAGGCAAACGGTGTTAACACAATGGCTTCGACAAAAAGCGTTGTACTCCAATCATAATTGATCTTTTTCTTGAATAAGCCATAGAGTGAAAAGAACAACCCCATCGTCAACGCAACTAAAGGTAACTGACCATATTGAATCACCTGGTAGATAACACCAATTGATGCCAGTAATATCGCAATAAACTGCCCTTTTGAAAGCTTATCTCCTAAGACAAACACCCCAAGGGCCACTGAGACAAGCGGGCCTATAAAAAAGCCTAAGCTAGCATCAATAACACGGTTATTCGTTAACGCCCACGTAAACGCCACCCAGGATATACACATCAAACTACTGGCAACAAACGTATACCATAGTGATTTTTTATCTTGCCAAATTGCCGTCCATTTAGGCCAATGGCGGGTGATCGCCAAAACCATAATAAAACCAACCGGAACTGAACCAATAATGCGCAGTGCCAATAGTTCATCCATTGAAGCATTAGGTAAAAAACGATAGTAAATAGGCAGTAATCCCCAGATTACAAAGGACAACGCTGCCATGAAATTGCCGTAACGACTGTTGTTCATAACTAACTCGACAAAGAAAAGTGACGCGATTCTATAGTGAGAACGCGTTTTGTAAAGCGAATTTGACCTTCTCGGATAACTACAAAGAGAGACCTTGGATCACCGCAGTAATACCACTAACAAAGCACAGTGTGAGAGCGCCAAATCGAATCTTTTCTTTTGGTAAAGACTGCGTTGTTTTTACCGCTAACCAGTAACCAAGTGCGGCCGCTGGTAGCAAGGGCAAAGTAATCACCAGATGATGTAAGTTAAAGAAACCCACAGGGATCTGAACAATCAAAGAGATAATAGAACTGAACACAAAAAACGCTGACAGGTTACCACGTAACTGATTTGCTTCTTGATGTTGCAATAAAAGCGCCATTGGTGGTCCACCAATAGCAGAACTCGTACCAAATAAACCAGAAAAGAATCCAGCAAAAGTCATACGACCTGGCGTAGGTTCAATACGAAATGGCAACACGCTGACGGAAACGGCAAACAGAACCAAAAAGCCAATCCATAAAGTTAATGCTTCTGTCGAAACGAAAAACAGTAAGACACCACCAGCAATTGATCCGGGAACACGTCCAATCAGTGCCATCTTTAAACCGCCAATTTCGACGCTGCTTCTGTGCTTCATCGCATTCATTAACGAGATAAACAATGCGACCAAACAGATAGGTGCAGGCACATACTCTGGAGCCCAGAGAATGAGTAGTGGCGCGGCGACAATAGCAAGGCCAAATCCAATCGCGGTTTGAACGTAAGAGCCTAAGAAGATCAGCCCCATAGCAAGCAAGTTTGTAGAATCGAATTCCATCGATGTCATTCTTATATTTGATTTTATGATTAGAAAGCAGAATGAATATCAGATAGTAATAATTCCCCCACTCTCGCCCTGCGTAGGATTCATCAAAGCGCACTAAAACACAATCAAAATGTGTCAACATTTGAACTTCTTAGTCTCAGTTTCTACGACTTTACAATTCATACAGATTTGCAACGCTAGATTTACGATTTCCACACTATCCAGCACAAATAAACGGAACTATAATCACACTCCATTTTAGAGTGGATGTACCATATAAATTCACCATTTATGGAAATTAATAGTCTATAGCACCATATAAATTAAAAACATTAGACTATCGTATCAACCTAATTAAAAGATGATTTATGAAAAGAAAATCAGGTTTTACTTTAATTGAGCTTGTTGTTGTTATCGTTATCCTTGGTATTTTGGCTGTCACCGCTGCTCCGCGCTTTTTAAACATTCAAGACGATGCTCGTGAAGCTCGCTTGGAAGGGATGAAAGGTGCGATAGCTTCTGGCCTAGGCGTCGGGTATGCAAAACTAGCAACTACAGGGCAAGAGCACCTTGCCTATGTTTCAAACAAAAACACACACGGCAAAACACCAATGCAAGCACTGCCTTTCGATGGTTGTGAGCTAAATGGCTCGAAGTACTGTGTATTTCTTTACGGCTACCCAGATGCGGACAATGATAGCCTTCCATTATTAGTTCAGGGAATTGATGGTTCGGACTCAGATTGGAAGATTATCCGACATCCATCGGGTTCAAGTACACGTGAAATGGTTATTGCTGCAGCAGATGAACCCCGCGCTAGCCTTACTCAATGTGGCATTTTATATGGACCGCCAGAATCAGAGAATGAGAGCTACACGCTAGAGATTCTTCCTTGTCCTTAATAAAACAAAAGGCTGCCAAATTGGCAGCCTTTTTGTTCACTGTCGGATAGACTACGCAAAATTAAACACGTGTTTATCCATCATATTCACCATACGGCCTATCTCAGGCTTGGTGATGGTGTCATTCGCACCAAGAGATAATGCCTTCGCGCGGTTGTCTTCACTCATCAAAGAAGAGAACATCACAATTGGAGTTTGGTTGTACGCTTCTGTATCACGCAGTCGTTTCACTAAGTGCATGCCGTCCATACGAGGCATCTCAACGTCAGTGACGACAGCATCAAGCAACTCACGCACTGGTAAGTTTTCTTCTTTCGCCACTTCAATCAAGCTCATTAGCTTTTCATACGCTTCACCACCATCTTTACAAGTGATCACGTTATAACCCGCAGAAGCCAAGGTATCTTGAATCAGAGAACGAATAAATGCAGAGTCATCCACAACCATAATAGTTTTAGCATTACGTTTGCCAACCATTCGCTGGTTCAAATCAACCGATTTATCGCCCGTCACATCGTATTTTTCCATGCTCAGTTCTGGGTTGATGTCAGCAATGATTTTTTCGAAATCGAGAATCATGATTAAGTTGCCATCTTTACGCACAACGGCAACGACACAATCTTGCTCCCCAGCTTCTAGAAACTGGCTTGGAGATTCAACATCATTCCAAGAAATACGATGAATACGAGAAATACTGTCGATCAAGAAGCCATTAGTCATCTTGTTAAAGTCAGTAACGATAACAAACTTACGTTCTAAATCACGGCGTGTCGGGACACCTAACCAACCAGCAAGATCAACAAGAGGCGTAAGCACTTCACGAGAAGAAAAGACACCAATCATGTGCGGTTGGGCGTTCGGATAATCAGTCGTCTCTGGGACGCGAATCACTTCACGAACCTTAGCGACGTTAATGCCGTAAAAACATGTTTTTGTGCTGCCATCTGGCATTTGTTTTTCTAGATGGAACTCAATGATTTCAAGTTCATTGGTGCCACTTTCAGTCAAAATGGTGCTGGTTACGTTACTCATAAACCCAATTATCCAAAATACGCATCAAGAAAAAGAGGCTTGATGCAATGCCACAGAGAATCACTTCACAGGCGAAAAATCCAAGAGTCCTTTTGTAGTCGTTGAGACAGAATTTGTAAATAATCAAAAGGATGCGAACTGCACACTTCTCTATCAAATGCTGAAATTTTGTCTCATTTTTGAACAAAACACATTCAACGACTCAATATCGCAGTTTACTCACTACTGTTAACGGCATAGCGACAGAAAAGTTTAGTGTTAATTAATGTGATTTAATCACGCTGTCGTTGGCAACGCGATGACGCTCTCCATACACGCCTTCTTCACTTCTTACACCGCAGCTGATGATCATGGTGATCTGGTCACTACCGCGTAATCCAAGAAGCTGCTTTACTCTTTTTGAATCAAAGCCTTCCATTGGGCACGTGTCGTACCCCTTTTCACGCATCGCATACATAAACGTCATCGCGGCTAAAGAAACACTCTTGTGCAAACAAACACGAATATCCGACTTACTGACTTCGCGAACCATTGGCTTATTGCGCCCCAACCACCAACTGTATAACTTGCGTACAACGCCACGAAGGCCAAATGCATCATTGTTGTAAACCATTGGAATCAGTTTTTCGTAATACTTAAGAGCGCGCTTAGCCGCAGCGTCGTCACGGTTTTCAAAAGCTTGACGCACAGTCTCTGCGTTGCGCTTGGCGCGCTCTTGCCAGTTATGAGTCGTAGCAACAAACACAACCAGTTCATTTGACGTTTTCGCTGCATTTTGCCCCATACAAAATTCTGCAAGTTGTTCGCGTTTTTCAGATGAAATAACACGATGAAATTCCCACATCTGCATGTTGCTGCTGTTTGGGCTTAACGTTGTCAGCTCAAGGGCATCCGCGACATCACTGTGGTTAAATTCAGCACTGGCATCGTACTTACGTACAGAACGACGGGAGTGAACAATGGATTCAAAAGAAGGTTGGCTCATAACAGACTCAAAATAGAACAAAAAAGGGATCTTTACGTAATCATCTTCCTCCTGCAAGCGCAAATACAAAGGCAGACACAAAATCGCGTCTGCCCTTCTTATTTTATTGCAGTTTAAAAAAGCGAATCTGATCAGAGAGGTTTATCGACATCTTCGCCAATTCATCGGCGGCTTGGTTGCTGTTTTGAATCATATTTACCGTCTGGTCAAGTTGATCGCGAACAGAGACAACACTTTGGTTGATCATTTCTGCGGTCGCAGATTGCTCTTCTGTCGCGGCTGCAATCTGTATGTTCAATGCATTCGTTTGATCAATATTTGATGAAATACTTAAAAACGCATCATTGGCAGAAGCCGATTGCTGCACAGTTTGTTCCAACATGTGCTGGCCTGCATCGATAGATTCAACCACTTGAGAGGTATTTTGTTGCAGCGTAGTAATACGATTCCCAATCTTTTCGACCGCTTTTTGTGTTTCCTGCGCTAATTGACGAACCTCATCAGCAACAACGGCAAAGCCCCGACCTTGATCGCCCGCTCGTGCAGCTTCAATCGCAGCGTTTAACGCCAACAAGTTCGTTTGTTCAGCTATGGTTTGGATAACTTCGGTAATGTCTGCCACTTCCGCAGTACCATTAGAAAGCGTACCAACTTCTTGACTTATGCTTCCCATCTGTTCAGCAAGTCCACCAACTTGTTGCATCGCACTGTTCATAACACTCTGCCCTCTGTCGGATACCTCCGATGCAATTTCTGCTTCCCGTGACGCTCCGTTTGCGCTTTGTGCTACCTCTGCAATCGCCACCGTCATTTCATTCACCGCTGTCGCTACTTGGTCAGTTTCCAATTGCTGTGACTGCGCATTGCTCAAGATTTCGGAATTTACTGCAGAAAGTTGCTCTGATGCCGAAGCAAGAAGGTCGCTACAAGAGATAACTTCAGAAACGGTTTTATACAACTGCTCTTCCATGTTGTGTAACGCAACAAGCATTTCAGAAACCTCATCACTGCCTTTTGCATGCTGCTGCTCTACACTAATTTCACCTCGGCTCAATTTCTCCGCTACTTGCTTTGCAAAGATGACATTGTTCGTGATGTCTTTAGAGATAAATAGACACAAAAACGTCACTGCAGGTAAACCAATCAACAATGCCAAGGCTACATTCATCGTCGCTTGTTCTGTCGTTTGTTGAATTTCTTCCTTTAAAACATTCTGGTCATTAACTGCATCCAATTTTATTGCGTTGATTTGGTCGGCAATTTCAAAACCAATATCTTTAAGTGCATCCCAACGTTGATTCCTTGCTCGAATGGTTTCTGCAACACTGGATAACGCAGTTGAAAGGTGTCCAGTTAATTCGTTGAGTTTGTCTTGATCAACAAAATGAAGCTGTATCATGAATCTCTTCCAGTGATCCAGCTTCGCTTCAAATTGCTCATAGTCTTGCTCGCTGTTGGTTAACAAGTATTCCGTTGCTTCTTGCGTAAGCGCCTTAAACACCAAAGTCGCATCTGCTATCAAACCTCGCTCAGTTGTGTGTTTGTTCAAACGGCGCATGAGTTTGTTTTCTATCTCTTTTTGATAAGAAACTAAAGCATTCACATCGGTATTTCTTTTCGCCATTAATTGAGAAACTTCTCCCAAGTGCACCATATACTGTTCAAGCTGAAACGAAACCTTTTCAAAGCGCAACTTACGTTCATCATCCTCCGAACTTAATGCTTGCTTTTGCGCCTCGTCTTTAGCCAGATTTAACGCCTCCATTGCTTGATTGAAAAATAGGCGATCTCGGTTTGTTCGATAGGTTAATGCATTAATTCTTGCAGTTAGAAGATTCGCTTCGATTTCAGTTGCTTCAAATGCACTGCTATTAATCGATTGAAAGTGAATAAAGTTTGTATTGATTTGGTTGGTAGTAAGTACACCGACTGCGGTTATCGCAAAAAGCACCAAAATAACGGTACTTAAAATCAGGTAAAATTTGTGTTTTATTTTTTTAATCCTATTTAGCATTCCGCCTACTCCATAAGAACAGCAAGGAAGAAATAGTAAAAAACACGTTTCTTTACCGCAAATTAACACCTTTCATTAAGAAACGGTATGCCATTGTATTTTATAGGATTTTAAGTTTTTGTAAGCTTTTTCCGACCCCAAAGAAAGAGACGGACGTCAATGCAACACTGCGAATCTTTCATCCTGCATCTAATTGATTTCATTATTTTTACTGCGACACCATCTCACAATTGAGACAACAAGTTTCAAATAGTGAAATTGTCATTTTCACCCGCTCGCCACGGATTTTTCCTACAATTCTTCCACATTAAATGACTGCTGAAGGGATGCGGCCAGTAAATTGAAATATAAGGTGAGGCATAAATATGAATAGCGTTCTTATTATCGACGACCAACCGTTATATAGTGAGGCTCTGGCTTCTCTCGTTCAAAGCGCATTTAAATCCGTGAATGTCGTTGAATCAACAGACAGCGCAGAGGTAATGGAGTTGATTCGTAACCAACCAATTGACTTGGTTATTCTGGATGTTGTGCTAGGTGATAGAGATGGTATGCGTTTAGCTAAGAATATTCTTGCAACTGGCTATCAAGGAAAGATCCTGTTTATTTCATCCCGTGATTATTCAAGTTTATCTAAAGCGGCCTTTGAGATGGGTGCACACGGTTTTTTGAATAAGAATGAGGCGAAAGCAACCATCATGGATGCGGTTCTCAGCGTAACACGCGGATATTCGATGTTTAAAGCGACGCACAACCAGTCCTCAGGTAACGTCACTTTATCGAATCGAGAAGCGATGGTTTTCCATTATTTAGCGCAAGGTTACTCAAATAAAAAGATTTCTGAGCAACTGTCATTAAGTGCGAAAACCATCAGTACTTACAAAACACGCATTCTGAAAAAGTACCACGCAGAATCCGTTGTTGAACTGCTCAACACCCTTCCTCAAGAAGAGTGCGGCAGCTTATGTTGTTAGACATTGACATACTTCGAGATGGCATCCGTCAGTAGCTGATGCATTGAATTGTAGCGATGAGTTTGTTTCATCTGTACCACCACTTTAGGGCGACCATCTGGGTAAAAGCTCTCTGGTACAGAGATAAAATTGAAACCGTTAATGGGTCTTTGGTATTCAAGCAAAATTGTCGCTGCACCTTGGTGTTTAATCGCCTGCAATAAGCTTGTGATATTTCCCATCGTTGCCACACGGTTAATGTTTATTCCGCTTTTCTCCAACGCGCGCTTCGTCACTTGTTCTCGATCCTTCCAACCATTCATTTCTAATAAAATGAAAGGAAGATCACACGCTTTCTCTAAATCGCTAATACCGAGCTCTTCCGGAACAACAACAACAGCTGGCGCATAACCAATAAATTGCTGATGGATTGACTTAGGATACTCTTCGTTGAAGTAGTGCAATTGCATGTCTACTTTATCTTCCAAGATATCTTCAATCGTGTGGTCGGTACTGCTTGATACAGTGATGTAAGCATTAGGGAACAAAGACATCAAATCCCCAAGCAAAAGGTGTCCAAATGAGTACTGAGCGGATTGAGGCAAACAAATCGTAATGCTCTTTTCGTATGAAAGCGGGTCAAACTCACGTCGAACTAAGCACGATTCAAGTTGATCAAGCGCCCCTGTAATTTCAGGAAGTTTACGCTTTAAATAATCCGTCGGTTCAAAATGATGTGCATGACGGATAAACAACTCATCCTCTAATTGTGTTCGCAAACGAGTGAGGTATTTACTGATCGAGGCTTCACTTTTACCCAATGCCTTAGCAACAGGTTTAAGTTGACGATGACGCTCTAACAGCACCAGTATTTTGAGGAGATTTAGGTCGAGATCTTTATTCACAGTGTGGTTACCAAGTAGAATCAAAGATTAAAGTTGTGTTTTTTATAATTAGTTTCGGCCAAATACAAAGAAAGCAGCCTTTGAATGAGCTGCTTTACTATAGAAGACCAAAGTCACGTTTTGGTCAAGTTTATCAAACTCTTATCTTTTCAATTAATAACAATATAGTCATTTACACTGATTTTCCCGTTTAAGACACAGTTTCAGAGTAACTACGATGCCGTTTTGTTTCATAAAGGTCCTCATCCGCGCGCATGATCACATCATTTAACGTCTCGTGTTCGTTGCTCATGGCAAGTCCGGTACTGACGCTTACATTAATATCTAAGCTTTTTAAACGGTTCTCTGTCACGGCATTTTGCAGCTTTTTGGCCAACATCAGAGATTTACTCTCGCTGCATCCTGGTAGAATCGCAATAAACTCATCCCCTCCCGTGCGAATCAAGTAGTCAGACACTCTAAACACTTTCTTCATCGCATCCGCAATAATCACGATCACCTCGTCACCAACATGATGACCATATTTATCATTGATGCGTTTCACTCTATCGCCATCAATAGCAACCACAGTAAACGGAGTCATTTTTATCTTATTCTTGAACGCTTGTTCCTTGAACACCTTACGATTGAACAAACCAGTCAATTCATCTTTGGTTGCATCACTGATTGCATTGGCTAATTGAATTTTGCTTTCTTTGGACTCTTGCGCCTTTGAATAGTATCCATAAATAGATACAAACATGATTAGGAACAGGAATCCGAAATCAATCAGTATTTTACTGAATGGAAATTGATAAACGATTAAGTTGTTGTTATCCGCAACGTAGCTTTGTGTATATGCGAAGTCTGACCACGGGTAATGTGGGTAGTAAACAACGATGTGTTTGTTGCCGTTGTTGATATCCACTTTTAGGGCTTTCCCTTCGACCTTGAGTGAATCGAGAAAAATTTGCTCTCCAAATTCACCAACAATCTCACCTTGGTAGTAAACAGGGCTAATCACACTAAATGCCCTACTCTCCGAATACGTCGTTTTAAAAGGTTTAGAAATGAGAATGCGATCGGTTAGCTGATCCTTCCATGCCGCGAGTACGCAAGAGTACGTTTGTTTACACCAATCAATATCAAAAGGTTCAGACAAGTTCTCAAGCTCTTTAATCGGATTCTCGAGAATCAATTTGCTCGCCGTATATGAACGAAAGTAAAGCACGACATCAATTCGTTCATAAACGTTTGCTAAATACCCTTCAGCCTCGTGCAGTACTTTCCGCGCAATCGTTTCGACATAGTCCAGTTCGCTGCCCGGCTCTAACGCGTAGATCGCATCTTGAAAACTGAATTCCGTCAGTTGATTAATCTCATGAGCTGTGGAACCTTCATAACGTGCCAATTCAGATTCCATCAATAGACCAAGTAAGGTGACTTTTTGCTTGGTCTTGGATATCCCCTGAGTGTAAATCTTAAACTGCTTCACTTCATGGGAGATCAACATCGCACCGATCATGGTCATTGAAGTGGTAAACAAAAGCGCACTAAAGAAAAAAGACAAATAAATATTTTTCAGGTTCATCCCTTACCCTTTAAGTATCAACGACTTTTGAAAGCTCCACGATGTTCTTCACGTTGAACTTATCCATGACTCTGCGCTTGTATGTACTAACGGTTTTGTCACTGATCGACAGAACATCGGCAATATCTCGGTTACTTTTTCCTTGTAGAAGTAACTTCATCACCGCGCTTTCTCGGCTTGATAACGTTGGGACATTTCGATGCTCTTCCACTGTTTGTTTGAACTTGAAGAATGAATACCCTTTCGCAACCGCCTCTATAGCGTCTTTTAAGATCTCGTGATTTTCGGATTTACAGACATAACCATCGGCCCCTGAACGGAATGCCATTTGGCTATACATATGGCTAGTCTCAGCAGAAAAGAAAATCACTTTTCCGCTAAAACCATGGGATTTAATACGTTTATAAAAGTCGTAACCATCACAATCAGCAAGGTTCACGTCTAAGATAAGCAGCCCAATATCGCCTTCTTTAAGCATTTTTAAAGCGTCTTTTGAGCTTGTTGCCGTCATCACTTCATTGGCGATACCTAGGCTTTCAACAAGCGATTTAATGGCGATACAGACAAGTGGGTGATCATCAAAGATCAGGCAGTTTATTTTGTTCATCATTCTTTTAATTCAGTATTGTTATGGCTTCTAAAGGCATTGGTTTATCGATGTAATAGCCTTGGCAAACATCGATCGTGTATTGGCGCATGGCTTGCAGCGTAATCTCGTCTTCCACCCCCTCTGCGACGACGCTAATGTTGAGACTTTTTGCTAGTGCACATATTGCGAGCACGATGTTTTTCTTTTTCGGGTCATTCACTAACCCCTGTATAAACGAGCGGTCTATTTTCAGTTCGTTAAAAGGCAATTGAGCGAGTTTTTCTAGCGATGACGAGCCAGTACCAAAATCATCGATACTCACCGTCACGCCATTCATTCTGAATTTGAGTAAGTTTTTGTAGAGTGCGGCGCTGGTCTGAAAAGTATCACGCTCGGTAATTTCTATTGTAAATTGGTCTGGGCTGATGCCGTTTTCGTAACATCGCTGAATAAACTGGCTTGCGAACTCGCAATCTTCAAGATTATCGTGGTCAACGTTGATTGAGACTTTTTGAGTGAGTCCACGATGCTTAATGTCGTATAACGCGTTACTAAACACGGCATCAAACAACTCGGCGGACAAATGACAACGTTCAACAATCGGCAAAAAACAATGTGGTGGTAAAACACCATAGATGGGATGAAACCAACGAGCCAGAGCTTCAAATCCGATAATGTCACCACTGTTCGCGTCCGCCAGCGGTTGGTAGTAGTTTTTGATGCGTCCCTCGCCAAGCGCAAACAAAAACTCTTGGTCTTGAACGTCTACGCATTGGTTAAATTTGGTGCTTTTGACTGGTTCTAGGTTCACTTGAGTCAGCATATCGATGACTTGCTGCTCTTCGTATGGTTTCAATAGCTTTCCAAGCACTTCAAAACTAAAGCTTTCACACATAGCACGCACGGCTGTCACGATCGTCAGCTCCATCGCACTGACTAGAACAACTTTGCCTTTGTAGCCAATTTGATTGAGCATCTCCATCATGTCTATGCCATCTTTCTCTGGCATCTGTAAATCACAAAAGATGACATCTAAATTGTTATGTTTCGCATGTGCTATCGCATCGTCGACCTTATCATAAGCAGCAACATCAACACCGTTACGTAATAACATCTGCCTTAACAACGTAATCTGTAGAGGATGGTCATCGATCACCATCGTGTTCAGTGGTTTATTCATGAGCTTTAATCCAGTGTCCTGCGAGGTTAACTTCGTGTTCTATCCGGTCAATAAGTCCTGTGACGTGCGAATCGAAATCCGCGTCACTTGCCTGTTCGGCTTCAACACATAACTCAGCTAAGATAGTGACGCCTATCGCCCCTAACGCCCCTTTAATACCGTGAATAATTCGTTTCTTCTCTTGTTTACTTTCTGCCGCTTTTAAATTGGTTACGTCTTGCGTCATCGAGCTTTTAAAGACATTAGCGATCTCTTTTGCATCCTGCGCTCTAAACTTCTCTAGCCATTCAGGCCAAAGATTGTTTTTTTGTTCACTCAAGTAAGGCAGCAATTTCACCTTAAGCTGCTCAAGGTCGTATGGCTTAAAGAGAATGTCGTCGATCCCTATGGTTTTCGCTCGTTCGTTTGCTAGACGGGAATCCTCTGCGGTCACACCAATAACTGGAATTTTAGACAGCTCCTCATTTGCTTTGAGCTTGTTCACCAATTCAAAACCATCCATCTCCGGCATATGGAAATCGGTTAATACCAAGGTAACGAATTCGTCCTGATTTACGTATTGCCATGCTTCTAAACCATTGCTCACAATTACGGGTTCTATGCCGAGTTCTCGTAGCTGCATGGTTATGACACTTTGGTTTATTGGGTTGTCCTCTGCGACCAAGACCGTACCGTGCTTCCAAGAGACCTTATCTACTTGCTTAATCGGCTCAACTGTCGGTGTACAACCTTGGCTCAACAGACTTAACAACGTATCTGGATATTTTGCTTCTACTGCGGTTAGTGAACATATGGCGTCACAACCGCAGTTCAAATTAAGCCCTTGATACTTCCCTTCCTCAGAAAATGTTCCAGCAAGGCTTGGGGAAATATCGGTTGCTTCCATTCCCCATACTTCACACCAATCGCGAATATTGGCAGGCAATGTCGGCGAGTAGCTATATACAATAGAAGGTTGCGCTATGGGTTTGCAGAGCTTAACAGGCAGTTTAACCACGATGGTCGTCCCCAGTCCCGATTCAGAGTTAATCTGAAGGTCTCCGCCCATGCATTCCACAAGGCCATCAACAATGCTTAGCCCTAGGCCTGTACCCCCAAATTTACGAGTGATCGTATCGTCCGCTTGAACAAATGGTTGAAGAATCCCATCCAACTGCGCTTCCGTCATACCGATGCCGGTGTCGGCGATTTTGAGAATCAGTTGTTCTTGATTGAGCGCAATGCTAATCCGTATCTCACCATCAGAAGTAAACTTGACCGCATTTGATAAGATGTTCGTCGTAATTTGTACGAGTCGAACCGCGTCTACTTTTAACCAAGGGTTGGTAAAGGGTTTAACAGTCACTCGGTAATCCAACCCCTTACTCTGCGCTTTGGGTTCAAAACTACGCACAACATCGCATAAGGTTGTAATGACGTTGGTTTTTACTGGTGTCACTTTTAATTGTCCTGCTTCAAGCTTTGAATAATCCAGGACCTCATCCACCAGCACGTTAAGGTGATTAAGAGAACGCATGGCTTGCGTGATGAGTTCTTTGTTGGTGTCGCTTCGAGTTTGACGCTCTAATAAGTCGAGTAACCCATGCGCCGCAGACAGTGGCGTTCTTAGTTCGTGGCTCATGGTCGCTAAGAAGTTTTCACGTGCACGCACTGCCGTTTGAGCTTTCTCCTGAGCATCAATCAAGGCAAACTCACGTTCTTTTTGTTCGGTAATATCTTGAAGAACCGTTAGGACAAATTTTTTCTTGCTGCTTGGTGAAAGGATGGTTTTTCGCTCGCGGTACACGTGCTGAATACCACCTTTGCAACCGGTGGACGCGCTAGTATCGGTAATGCGTTTACCCTCGATGACTTCACGCAGTTCAAGGGCATTATCGACCAACGGTTTTGCGGTTTTTCGGTCGAGAATGGTGCAACCATTGCATCGCCGATTGAGGAACAAAGAGCAGTTACTCATTTGAATCTGGTTGTCTTCACCATGGATGAATACAATGCTGTTTATCTCTTGAATGATCCCCATCAACCACTGTTTTTCTTTCTCTTCATTAGTGGCATTGAGCTCAGCAAGGTTCACTTTCAGCTTGAGGTGCGCCAATACGAAGTAGACGACGGCGAGAAGCACCGCAAAAATGACCGCGACAAACAGTACAATGGTGGTAATCTCTTCTTCATCATAGCCATAGACAAGGTTGAAATTGCGGTAAGTCCGGTTCAACTTGTCGATCTCTTTGGCATCAATCGTATCGATGATGCTATCCAAGATTTTCTTCAACTTGGTATTGTGGTTGGCAACGGCAAAGGCAATCGACAACGTCAGGACATCCTTTTCGCTGATCAACAGTCCATCAATGTTATCTTGCGCAATCATGCTGTGAACTATATCGTCAGGTACGTAAGCCACATCAATTTCGCCGTTCTTTAGATCATTAAGAAGTAGCTTCAAGTCGTCATAACGAGTAAAGCGCTCTTCCTTCCATGAGTCTAAGTTAACCAGTCCCTGTTTTTTTAAACTCATCAAAATGCCTGACGTCGCATCGTGAGGAGGATGATTCTCCACATCTAGCGCTTCAATCGCGACAAAGTTATTGTGCATAAAAGGCTTAGTAATTAGCCAATCAGACGACCGAACATGATCAACATAAGCGACAGGAACAAGGTCAGAGGAAAACGCAGTCAATCCACTATCTAAGCTGTTCGTGGGCTCTATGTATTCAAATTTTAGGCCTGTTCTTGAACGAATTAGGTCGATGAAATCAGGCAGGAAACCGTCTAGGCGAGCCGTGTGTGGATTGCGATAAAGAAACGGAAACGCTTCTTCGCTGCTGCTGTAGGTGATGACTTTATTACTATCGAGATCACGACGGTACTCGACTAATAGTTTGTCGTTAACATGATATGGGTTCTTCGACGCTACCGAGCGAATATTCTTTCCACGACGTTCCCAGCTCAAGATCTTATTGATTCGGTCAACCAAATCTTGGTTTGATTTTGAAGTGATAAAACTAACTTCTTCCTCGTTGAGCCAACTCGGAATGTCTACTGCCCCTTTTACAATATCGTTTTGGTCTAAATATTGATTAATGGCGACATACGTTGAGATAAGTGCATTTGCACGACCACTACGTACTGCTTCAAATGCTTTTAGTCGCGTTCTTACTTCGCGTACTTTGGTTGCACCCGCCTCTCTAATGTAGTCACAATAGACGCTTCCCTCGACACAAACCCACTGAAGCTCTCGAGGGTCACGTTGATTATAGTTGCTATCGCGGTACCAGACCGCAATCGTGCTGGAGAAAAAGGGTTCTGAAAATAAGAAGTGGCTAATTCTTTCTGGTGTTTTGCTAAAACCTACCGCGCCATCAACCGTACCATTTTCGATGTCAGTTAACAGGGCAGGAATCGTGCTATAGGAACGAAGCTCCAATTTCAGTTCGAGGACCTTGGCGATGTTAGTCAGATACTCAAGGTTGATCCCGTAGAAAGCACCGATTTCATCCCCTATTTGGGGATTTTCTGAATGCTGAGCAATAACGCCAATAACAACCGTTTCTTTTGGCTCATCCGCGGCAAACGAAACGGTTGAAGACGCAATAGCAATGAATGCGAAAATGAATACGATGTTTTTTCTAAAAATGCTAAGCATAACTGGCTTCCACGACTTGGGAGCTCAGACTAATTTGCACAGCTTAAATGTCAAATTTCGAAACTTAGCGAATTAATTTTATCTTATTGATAATATGATAATTTTTAATAATTAGTAAGGACATTCTTACAACATTATCCACCTTGGACTACAACGAAATTGCGTTCACCATCTCATCATCAACAGAACGCCTTTCGCTCAAAAATCAAACAGAATAACATGCTCTATATTCTGAAAAGATAAAATGGACAATGACGTACATTTAAAAGCCACACCTCTATTTGCTCGTACTTGACGCTTGATCGCATAGTGTGTGGCTATTAAGTTAATCCAAAATACAAGCAGGCTCTAAACAGGCTTGGTACTGATTCTTACCGCCCTTTTTCGCAAGATACATAGCCATATCCGCAGCGTTAATTTGGTCATCCAACGTCGAGTTATCTTCTCGCGCCCAATAACTCATACCGATACTTGCAGAGATATAGCAAGTGATATCGCCAAAGTAAAAGGGCTTCGCTAGGCTTTCTATGATGCGATTCGCGATCGGCTCACAACTCGAAGCCTGACGAACCCCAATCAAAAATTCATCGCCAGCAAGACGAGACACAAGATCCCTTCTCGCCACACAGTTGACCAAACGTTGAGCAACGGCTTTCAATAATTGATCGCCAACCGCATGACCGTATTGGTCATTAACTGCTTTAAATCCATCTAGGTCTAAGAATAAAATATGCTGTGAGGCACCCACATCATGCTTTTCCTGGAGTCGACGTAACGCTTTTGAGCGGTTGGCTAAGCCGGTTAATGGGTCATGGTTTGCTTGATAATTTAAACGTTTTAACTCGATGTCAATCGTCAAGTCCGTAAATGAGACCACAAACGCTTCTGCACGTCCATTTTCACTCTTCAAAGCGCGAACCTTCAGCTCACACGGCATCACACGCCCTTGTTGGTTTTTTACATCAACGTGCGTTTTGTAGTGACCCGTTTTCAATAACCTTAATTTAATCGCTTTCGTCACTTCAAAAGGTGAAAACAATTCTAGACCTTTTAATGCATTAACCTCACCAAACCACTGTGTCGCAGATTGATTTTGAGTTTGAACGCTTAAAGCTCGATTCAATACCAATATGGCGTCTTGGTTTTGATCAAACATTAAATCGAGTAGCTTACGTCTTTGCTCCGATAGCGTTTGCTCCGTAATGTCTTGAAGCTGAATCAAGCTGCTCTTTTCTGTGTCCATCGGGTTACAAGAGATCAAATAGCGCTTAGTCTTGTCAACACTACGAACTTCTAACCCTTTCACTGTAGTATGCGTATCGATTGCAAACAGGATACGCTCTACTTTCAACATAGGCTCGAAGTGACTCATCAAGAGGCTTCTCGCGTCCGAATTTGATTCCATCCCTTTTAACTCTTTTGCCGCTATAGGGTTGAAGTACGTCACCTGGTGATTTGACGAAACTACGAGTACGCAACGTTGCATTGCGTCGAGTGCACTATGGATATAACGGTTTTTATCTTCAACACGCTTTAACACTTGAGCCACTTGTGATTCACGTTCAGCCAAACTCATGGTCATTTCATTAAAGCATTCTGTTAGCTTACCAACTTCATCTTGATGATAAACTGGCAATGTTTTTCGGAGGACCCCGACACGACTCATATGCTCAACAGAACGATGCAACGACAGCAATGGCAATGAAATTAATGAGTGTAGTAACTTTGCCAACGCCCACGCACACAACGAAAGTAAGAAAACGATCACGCCAAGCGATAACCACATTTTCCGTTCGTTTATTAATAGGTTCTCTAAAGAAACCCATATTTCGAGTGCGCCCAACTTCTCATCGCCTAATAAGACATCGTTATGACGCATCACAACGTTGAGATGTGAACAAATCACCTGACGCTCTTGCCAGTGGCAACCTGCTGGCAGATCTTCTATCGACGCAATTGTTTTGTCATGCTGATTGATCACGACCGCGGAAATAATGTCAGGGTCGAAACTCAGGTTGGTCAGTTGCTCTTTTGCCGTGTATGCATCATCAAACATCAATGCCGCTTGTAACGTGTTTGCCACCCCTTGGCCAAGAATATCAATACGACGCTCTAACGCCTTTTCTTGTGCAACTACCACGTATTGAATCGCGAGCGTACCAAGACCAATGACAATAAGGGTAATCATTAGCCATGTAGGCAACATCATCTTATGCCTTAAAGGCAAACGAGCGAGACGAGAGCGAATCATGGCGCGACCTCATCTTCAACCAATAAGGAGATACTCAATAGTTGGGCACGCAGTTGTATCTGTGTTGGCGCGACGTGACTACGAGATACCATAGGACGAATACGATTGTTTACCTTAACAAAGGCGACCATCCCCCCTATTCTCACGAACTCTTCGCCATTACTGATCAACAACGAATGAGGGTATTGATCGCGCAACAATAAGATTTGGGACTTCTTTGCTTGCGGTATGTACAAGATGTGGCAGGTATTCGGCGTCACCGGATTTGATAAATCATAGTAACGAGACAACTGCGGCTTGCGCGCAACGATGTTTTTAAGGTGCTCGCCAACAGAGTCACTTTCAGACACACAATACTCAACTGGGGCGATGGATTCCCCCGTCGCCATCCAATCGGCGAGCAAAGCAAAACGATATAAATAAACGGCTTTCAGATCCGCATCATCGTATTGAGCAAAGGCAAACGTCGCGCTGAGCAGTGCCCAAATCGTTATTACCCATTTCACTGCTGAGCTTCGCTCAAACCGTTTTACCATTGAGCGTAGTTCCAATCGAGCGTTAGCCAGTATTGCGTTCCATTAGCGAAAGGGTTGTAGTTGTTGGGAAACTCTTTGCTTTGGTCTGCACCTAGATTTTCTACCGACGCTGTAATTTGTGGCAAACAATCGTTGTATTGCCAACTTACCGATGCATCAAAGGAAACCACTTCCGGCCAGTTATAGTCTTTATTCGCCACGTTAACCGGATTCAAAGCCGACTCGTAATCATCGTGTAACTTAGATTCAGAAACATACTGACCAGTCACGCTGAGCCACCATTGTGGCGTGATGTCCCACATTACTTGTGCATTCACAAAGTGGTTTGGCTCATTTTCAATCATACGTTTCACGGCCTTGTTGTTAGAGCAAATGGCGCCCTCACAATGGCCAACAATACGCTTGTAACTGTAATTGGCGTTTATTTGAATGTCTTGACGAGGTTGCCACTTCACAGAAACCTCTCCACCAAAACTTTCACTCCAGATCGGATCAACTAAGCTGGATGTGTATTGCTCTACAACAGTACCAACCGTGCCCGGTGATGAGCCACCAGTAACAATCGCTTGTGTCGCAGAATCCGTTTTATAAACACGAATATTTTCATGACGAGTATAAAAGCCACCAATATTGAATTGCAGTTTGTTCTCATCCCACAAACGGTATCCAAGCTCGTAGGTCGAGACTGATTCTACATCTAGGTCTTCATTCCCTTTTAATAGGTAACTGTAATAGTAGTCATAGTAATTACCGTCGCTGAACTGTACGTTTTCCATATAATGGTTTTCACGCATATACGTGTTCAGTTCCAAGCGTGACGGCGTCACTATTGCTTGACCCCAACCCGCCCACAATCGTTGGTTATTCGCGAGCTCATAACTCAAACGCACCTGTGGTTGTGGATCGACATGATGAGTAAGGTTGTTGTATTGCCAGCGATTACCTAATGTCAGTTTGGTTCTCTCGTCCAACGGAATACTCCAGTTGGCATACAGACCATACGATTGGTTGAGAAAATCTGGACTGTCCGATAAGCGCAAATAAGGCATCGTCATTTCATCGTGTTTATCGAAAGTTCCAAACTGTTCATCAATAAGCCGAATATTGGCACCAACAGTAAACTCGGTTCCCCATAGATTTGAAAAGGTATAATGGGAGTCTAGATCTGTTCGGAAAAATCGCGCATTATCGTGTGAAATGTCGTTAGAGCTGTAGGTTAACCAAACTTCATTTTCCCATCGGTCTCCGCTAGGACGATCAAAAATATGATGCCCCCCAACGAAGTACTCTTGCATGGTCATTTCGGTTTCATAAAAGTTGACCGGTTCTGCTCCGGGCATGACAAAGTGAGGCTGATAATTACCCCAGTTGTAGTCTTCGCGAGAGCGAATACCACCAGCTTGTACACTCAACGTGTGTTCATGCTTTTGATAATCTAATCGGCCACCAAAGCGTTCAGTGTATACGTTAAAATGTTGCAGCGGAGCCACGCGAGCTTCATCACTTGTCCAAGGCATGTGATCAACAAACTCACCATAGACACTGTAGTTGGTGTACTCACCAATTGATCCTGCATGATGCAATTGATATTCACTGTAGCCATAATTACCAAAGCTTGCTGACACCTTCCCTTTTGCCGAGCCTTCTGCTTCTTTAGTGATGACGTTGATGACTCCTGTCACGGCATTACCACCCCACACTGTCCCTACCGGGCCCAGAACGATTTCTATTTGGGCAATGTTGTCCATGCCGACGGGAATTAAATCCCAATTAACACCGGATGACATTGGATTGAACACACTGCGGCCATCTACCATGACCAACATCTTGTTGTTAAGTGTTTCATTATTGCCACGCACACTGACCCCCCAATCGTAATTAGAGAACTTGGCGACATGAAGACCGGGAGCCAAAGATAATGCATCAGCCACAGAACGAGCACCAGAGCGTTGGATCTCTTTGGCTGTAATCACATAAACCGAAGCTGGCGTGTCCGCAAGGGATTGAGAGGTACGAGTTGCCGAAACAACTTTAGTGTCTGCTAACGAGCACAGTGGCATCTCTAGCAGAGAATCAAGATCATAGTTAGCATCAGCTGGAGCAACAGCTACAAAAGTGGATGCAATCACGAGGTTTAACGACAAACGCATATGGGTTTTCTCAACGTTTGAACGCTAAATATCAATGTTATGGGGAAGAGGTTCAAACGCTAATTTACAGTGTATCTATATGAGTACAGTGTACCATTTGCCCTAGTGTGGTTCATTTTAAACCAACGCCAATTACGCTGAGTTATTTTTGTCGAGACGATTAATTGATGTGCTAGATAGTGGGTGTTGGTTGTAGAGAGTAAAAAAGCGCCGAATGGCGCTTTAATAGAAACGTTTTAATTCCAAACGGGCTCGCCGTACTCTTCACAGCGTTTTTTATCATAGTATTCAATACGCCCACCTTTACCGACAAACTGTGCCTGCACTACCATTCCTGCATCCACAAACTCTCGGAAATAGTCGCATGACACATGAAAACTGCTGTTCTGAATAACTACAGGTACCCATTCGTAACCGCCGCTACGAGGTAAGTAAGACTTGAATACAATGACCCCGTCGTCAGAAACCTCAATCGCTTGGTCATATTCATTAAGTTTGTAGAAACGCTGCCCATCAAGTTCGGCTTTCGCATATTCAATAGTTTCTTGAGTTGCCGTAGAAGTCAGTGTTTGATTCGGCATCGTTTGACAGCCGACGACCGATGTTGCCACCGCCAACAGCAAAGTTAATTTCGTTGTTCTATTCATTATTTCCTAACCAATATGGATTCATTAGCCACGTTCACATCTTTTATTTGTTAGAGTTGTATCCGATTGAATAAAAGAAAAAGCGCCTTTCGGCGCTTATTATACATCTCTTACCCAAACGTCTTTGACGTCTTTTTTAAGAAGGTCAATCACACTTTGGTGAATGAAAACTAAGCCAAAATCTTCTTCTAGTTTAAATATTAATCGTTCTTCTAAGGGGATATTTTCTAATTTAGAGAAATCAAACTCTGTTGATTCAATGTCTAGCCAGTTTAACTTCCCGTATTGCTTTTCTTTATCCGTCAATTTATAAGTTTGATGGATGTAAGGCATACGATAATCTTCGTAAACTTTAATTTCATCATCAGACGGCTGGCTTGGAGAACAATCCACGCGAGCGTCTAACCACTCTACTCCGTGTACAACCAGTTTCTCCACTTTTGACGCAATATCACTGATGATAAATAGCTTTGGAGAAAAGGTCATTTCCAAAAGTAGATCAGGTTCCACTGGCACTATTGGCTTGGGGCTTTGTTGGAATGGGAAGTTACCTAGGTCTTGTTTAGTTAGTATATGATATTGTTCTTTCATCTTAAGCCTCAAAACTTTGGAGCAAGGTCATCTGTGCTAATCTTAGCTTTTCTCAAAGAGTAAAATTCTGCCATAAAATCAATCACATCAAACAATTCTTCACAAAAAAACATCGCCGTTTCAGCACCTTTTACTCGAAATGCTACTCTATTAGATAACGGGACTTGCTTTAGCTTTTCTTCAGAAATAAATAATTCGTGGACTATCAGTTCACCGCTTCTTGGAGAGATTTCAATATCTGAACGCTCTTCATCTAGTACATCTATAATATTATTGATAGCTAAAATGTATCGATTCTGTACTTCTCCATCCTCCAACTTCAGCTGAGAAGGATAATACTCAATACCAAAAGGGTCGAAACTCATTAAGATTTCAGCAAATAGACGACTTACCGATAAATCACCACAATCAACTATCGGTCCAACGTTTTTTATACTTCCTCCTTCACTATCCACCCACACAACAGGGTTTATCGATGAAGTTGGATGATAATGGTTTGTACTGTACAACGACTCTCTGTTATCTACAGAAACAAAGTTAACACTTGAAGAGAAGTAGTTTTCGGAGATCAATGAAAAATACATATATACCCTACTTTATTTTTGTTCTTTGATTGTTTTTAATCGACGACCACTATAGCAAAATGCTTTTACTTCTATAGTACTGGGAGCATTATCTTGACTATTAAAATGCACTCGATTAGTTTTTGCATTTGGTTCACTACATGTTTTGCATCCACTTTTTCCGGGTAAAAAGTTAGCACCTCTCTGTATTAGTAACAATTTGTTTCGGCTAATTTCACCAAGAATATCAATAGATAAGTCGTCCAACTTTGCAGTAAATCGCTCTTTATTAGTTTTGCAGTTTAACCCCTTAAGAGTACGAGCCAACTTCACACCAACGACTTTATGGTACCCGCTGAGCACATCAATTACTGCGACATCGTCTTCGAAGATCTTCTTCTTTAGCTGGTCGCTCTCATTCAATACTTCGCTCTTTAACTCGCTCTGTAATCCAGAGACAGAAACTCCCATAGATTTTTCATAGTGAGTTACGATTCCACTATCTTTGTGGCTAGAGCTATGCAACGGCAATTTATATTGACACGCAATTCTATCTTGCATTGGCAAAATGACTAAATTCCACGTGTGGTTTACATCATAGCCTTTATAAGTTATTTGCTTACGGCGGTAACTAGATAGTCTACGTGTAGCTTCGCAAGAAATGATATGATGAGAGGCGACGGCTCTGTCCATAAAGTTCAATGGGTGCTTCTTTTTAACCGCAGTATCCCGTAAACTACGTGAACGAACATAACGCCCTTCATTTTCTCTAATGCCCATATTAATCCCTTACTACTTCACTTTCAGTGCTTCTGAACACTGACCGTTTTTGTGACCAGCAATACGGCGACAAATCTTACACCTTACAGGTTTCTTATCTTTATCTTCATTCGCCTTTGCAGAGTTCTTTCCTGACTGAGCAGACTCACCGGTATTATGTTTTACTTTTGCTGGGTACGTTTTCTCGCCCTTCCCTAAGATGCGAGCAAAAAGCTTATCAAACTCGCCCATCGCTTCTTTAAGCTTGTCCGGTACCATCTTATCGATGATTTTTACCTCATCCGCTAACTTCAAGAAATACGCACCAAGCTCATCTGCACCCATTCTGTTTGCGTATGAAGCCAACTCAGTTGCTACTTCAATACAAGGTTTTAGAACATCACTAACAATCTGGCTGGTTTGTTTCGCATAATCCATCCAATCTAACGTACGCAAGAATTTTTCTGGATCGCCTTTACCCATGCCTCTTAAAACGGCCAGCAAAGTATCCTTTGAAGTTCCTTTCCCGCCTTTTAGCGCAACTTTACACGTTCCCTTAACCGCACTTCCAAATGTAGGAACGCAGCCGACAAGGGTAAGTGAAAGCGCTAACCAGTTTTCAGGCTTATCGCGCTCTTCTTCACTCAGCAAAGTCATAATGTTCGCAGATAAATCGCGTACGTCAGCAGCTTGGTCGACAACAGGGATCATGGTCAAAGCAGTATTGGCGATGATCTGCTCAACGGAAGCATCATCGTTGAAATCACCAAGAATCACGCCCCAAATCCAACTAGCGGCACCAGACATTCGCGTCCAAGCGTTTTCCCAGAAGCCAACTTCACCTTTCTTTGTTTCTTCAATGATCAGTTGAGCGTTCGCACTCGGATTAAAGTTCGGATTGGTCTTAGTTGGCACATTCGGCATAAAATCTCGGCTGTCCTCGCCGTACTCAATGGCAAACTCACCCGGAGCAATGCCACCGACCGAAGCCTTACCGTTGTTGTCTAATGTTCCTTCAAATACGGCGCCAGATTGATCTGTGAGAGTGTAAGTTGCACCTTGAACTGGTTCACCGTCTGAGTAAGAGAGGTACAAATCAACCGTATACGTCCCTTCCTGCTCTTCCGTAACAGAAACCGAGGGGTTTTGTGCGCCGCCAAGACACATGGTATTGGCTTTGTTCATGGTCATTTGATCGGACAGGCGACATACGCCCTTGCCTTCAAACTTAACCGTTGGTGAGGCTGAAATGAATTTTGCTTCGGCTTCTATCGTGCCGGATGCGACGCCTTTTTTATCGCCGCCCGCATCACCGGTACTTTTTGAGAATGTACTGCCTTTGATTGCGACACTGTTGCCGCCATCCATAGAGATAGTCGTAGTGCCACCAGCAAGGTCTACTGATTTAGCATTGTTGCCATAAGGGATAGGAACGATCGGCTTGCCGACCTTCGTTAAACAAACATCTGGGAGCGTTGCATTCGCTTCACCACCTGAGCCTTTATGAACTATTGAAAGTCCATTTGCACCAACTGTTACGCCCATAACCAATCCATTTGAATTTTGTTGATTGAATAATAAAAGAGATCGCATATTGCAATCTCTCTAAATGACTAGTGAATTCCACTAAATCGCCAGTGATATTCACGATAAAGTTTAAAACTGGCAGAAGATCTCAATTTGAGATCTTCTGGTTATTGATACATTTCCAACAACTTTTGAAACTTAAGGTCGATCACCATGTAGGTCGCGACATACATGACCACAAAGGTAATCGCGCTCACCCCTAAAATCAGCTTGGGTGAAATCACCCTTTTTAACGGCTTCTTAAGGTATTTAGCTTTAAGGTTGACTAAAGATACTTTCTCTTGCTCGGCTAAACGTTCATCACGCACGAGTCGATAGATAGTGCTGCCGATTTCCGCGAGTTTTTCGTTGCCTCGCTCTTCGCGTCCGTACTTACCTTGGAAGCCAAGTTGAAGCAGTAAATAGAGAAACTCGATGACGTGTCGGTACTTGCGAGGGTCTGCTTTTAAGCGCTCCAAAATCACGAAGAACTTGTCACCACCAGAGGTCTCATTATGGAACTCTGACAACAAACTGTTCTGGCTCCAATGACTGTTTGCTCCCCACTCCTGACGACAGACAGACTCATCTATTGCTGCGCACAAGCAGTAGCGGATAACCAAAATAGATGCGCGATCCAATTCCATTTCGTTGAGCTTACGCTCGCCCTTTCTAATCTCACGAGCCACCTGTTCACGAAACGGCATTGGGTCATCTAGCCATGGAATCGATGACATACAAGACAGACTCGCGATCAACCAAGAGAATTGATCAACTAACGGGTTGATACCCATACTCTCGATGTTGAGGTCTTGAACGGCGATATTGCGCGACAAATCAGGCGCCGGCATCACCTCCATCGGTTTGCCAGGCTCTGGTTGAAATAGAACGACGGTTACATCGGTTTCTGCATAACTCATAGACGTACTGCCCAAAGTTGCAATGACAAGTTAGCGAAATCACCCGCGACATGAATCGCAATCGCCGCTGTGTTTTTCAGTGCTGACCACTCTTCGCCCGTCTTATCGAGTTCGAAATAGGTGTAACCCGCATGGTAAGGCAGCGCACGAGGTACAACTGGCATTGGTTTGATCTCGATACCTGGTAACTGCAGGTTAATCAGATCACGAATATTATCGATAGAACCGATCTTCGTTTGGCTAACAAACTGGGTATGTAAGATATCCAGTGTAACATCGGCTTTAACGGCAAGAATAAAGGTCGTAGTATCGATGATCTTGCTGTCTGGGATTGCTGCTGTTCGAATGCCGTAATTCTGATCTTTCAGTGTCAGTGGCATTGCTCGTTGCTCAGACATCACACTTAACGTCATCTTCGCACTATCAAGTGCACGTGATAGACAACTGGTTAAGTCACCATGATTGTATTTAGTAAACTCAATTGGTCGACGCGTTGCTGAACAAAGCGTTGAAAGCTCACCTTCCGCTTGAAGGAGAATTCGATACAGAGATTCTGGGTGGACCCCTTCTGCACTCGCAAAGTGCCAAAATAACGGCTCGTATCGGTTAAGCGCTTGGAGCAGCATAAAATCAGAAACTGAGGATACGCCTTGCTGGTCGACAACACCTAAACGCTGAACGATAGACTCTGCGCGGTGTTTCAACATAGAAGCAAATTCAGTCGCGAACTTGTTCAGTACGGTTGAAGCATGAATATCAATACAAGTCGGAATAAAGCTCTCATCTAAGATAACACTGCCATCTGGCTTTACTTCTGAAATTTTTAGGATCGGAATCGATGTGTATGCGCTCTTGTCTTCATGGTCATACATCAAACAGAAGTTAAGCTTACCAACTACGATGTTTGCCATGTCTTCTGAATCATAACAAGCGTCAACCGCTTCTTGAGATTCCATCGTGTAACGCGCGCCGTCTTTCTTCGTTCCGAACAGTTCAGAACGTTCTGACGGTAATGGGCAACAGAGATAAACCACTTTGTCGGCAATCGAAGGGTCAACGTCTTTCACTTCTGGCAATTCTGCCAACAGTGGCAAATCAAAAGGCGTTCTGTCTTGCAAAATACCTTCTGCCCGAGTGATGCCAATCTTACCCAGCGCAAGTAACTGCGAGTTAATTTCTAAACGCTTAATGCCCCAATGCAGGGGCGAGGCGTTTGAACTCAACATACTAGAAAGTTTACTTTGTGAACGATCGAGTTGCTGAAAGTGCTGCGGCTTCATGAACATTCCATCTTGCCAAACAACTGGATTGTATAAAGACATGCTTTTATTCCTTAAAAGTAAACTTGTTCAATGCCGCGAGTATTATCAGAAATCAACTCACTGCCTTCTAACTTGAGCTTCAGGTAGTACTCGCTCTTCTCTTCAATGACTTCCACTTTTCGCCATGACGATCCATCAATATCACGGAAAGCGACCGAGAAGCCGACAGCGCGTGTAGCTGGATCAAGCGTTAACATCTCATGGATTTTGTCGCCTGGCTGGATTTGGTATTCGTAACGCTTGATGTATTCGTCACCCAATGACGCTTTATCGTTCTCAAACAATGCAAAAAAGTCTAGGCTACGGAAAAGTACTGGCGAGCTTAGCTCATGAACGCGAAGGATAACTGGCGATGATTGGCCTCCCTCTCGTACGTTTAAAACCGACGACGCCTCTATCACTAACTCAATAGAAGAAGTTTCTGGCGTGATGCCTGTTGATTCTTTTAACTGATCCCACATGGAACATCCGGATAGCAATGCAAATCCGAGTAATACAGCGATACTACGCATGGCTTCCCTTAATCGCTTTGTTGTAGTTCTTTTTAATAAGACCTTTCAACGATGTTTCGTTGAACTGACGACGGTTCTTCGCGTAAAACTCCAAATACTCGCCCCAGAGCTTAGATTTAGTTGCAAACATCGATTTGCTTGCTACATCATTTGCAAACGTGACAGGGTCATTCGTTTCTGATTGTTCAATCAACAACTCATTGAGCGCTTTATTAAAAATAATTTGATGATCATTAAGTTCATCAAGCATCTGTTCGACTAGTTCGTTTGGCGCGAGTAAATTCTGGCTATTTAACGTCAACATGAGCTCGGCAAGATTCGACTCTGCTTGGCTAAGCCCTTCCTCTTCTTTCAAAGATTCCACTTCGTGAAGGTCTTTTTGCAAGTTATCGATACACAAGCGTAAGCACGTACCCATTTGCTTAAACAACAAGGCTTCATTACTTATCAAGTCGGGGTTGGTGATACCTAACCCTTCGTAGAATGCTTGGCTAATATCATTATGAGTTTCACTTCCAGCCTCATCGAAAGACGTATTCGATACAAAGCCGACTTTTGTTTCTGACGCTGGCTGCTGAGTTTTATCCGTGATTTGTGAAGAAGGGATAAACGCTTGCGTCACCTCTTCCCATTTTTGTCCAACCGGTTCGCTTTTAGGCGCACTCTGTTGATAGGAAGCATCACCGTTCACCTGATGACTTGGCGAACGGTCACTCATCAATGACTCTTCAGCATTAGACGAAGTCTCTTTACGGTAAAAATCGTCTGGAACTCGCTGCGTGTTTGCTTGGGGCTGTGAATCACTCTTGGTTTGAACAGGCGTTGATTCGTTACTTTTGGTGTCTGCACCCAACCAATCTTCAGGGATCAGGTTAGGCAAATCCAATTCGGAATGAATACTGAAACTGTCGTCTACGATTTGACGCGTGTTTTCGATAGAACTAGGTTGTGGTTCCTGATCTTTTTCTTCGTTTCTGATTAAGTGGTCATCATCGCGTTGCATGGAAAACTTGAGGTGTGCAATAGGGTCGTGGCTATCAACATCATCTTGTTTTGTTTCCATGAACAAGTCTTCTAATGCGCCTACTTTTTCTTCCTCTTCGACTACCGCCTCCCCTAAGTTAACAAGCGGGTCGTTAGAAACACGCTCAGGAGCAATATCGGCAGCAATGTCTTGTGAAGCAGTAACGTGCTCTAGCGACACGCCAATTTCGTATTGACCCAGAGAAACAATGTCACCGTCGACAATCGATACTGGCTGGTTTTTCAGTATCTTGTTGCCATTGACCATGGTTCCATTTGTACTGACATCGCTGATGTAATACGTATCACCGTAAACACTGATCAGACAGTGCGTTCCTGAAATAAAGCGATTGTGATCCGCCAAAGGCAAAGTACAACTGGATGCTCGCCCTACTGAGCCGCCACCTTCCGGCATTTCAATATGCTTCGCACCCGTGTATTCCTCTGGGCATTTCGAAATGAATAGGACTAGCTGATGTAAGCGCATTGCTAAACCTTAAAATAGCAGTGAAACAGAGAGTTCAACGCCACCCAATCCATCATTTACAACAGGAAGAATGTAGGAAGCTTGCGGAATGATTTGAATGTGGGCGTCAGGGTTGCTACCAAGTTTGATTGCGGTACCTAACGTAACGACAGCGCCAAGTTCAAATTGGTCAATGTCTTCGATGGCTTCATAACGGAAACCATCCTGATCGACTTTCCAACGATTTGAATACTGGGAATACCCCAAAGACAGGCCGGCACCAATATAAGGGGTAAAAATACTCCAAGAGCTCAGTGCATATTGAGGCACAACGCGAAGCTCGTAATTAGTGACTTCTTCGTAGACGCCATTTGCCGGAGCATCAATGTCTTCTGCGAGATAATTTAGGCCTAGCCACCAACGCCAACGGTTGTTATTTTCGTCGATTGGGCGCGTATGCACCAAGCCATAACGTAAAGCCTCTTGATCGCCGCTAGAACCTTCGTCGTAGTCGTGGCTTTCCATCATAAGCATGTTTACTGATCCACCATATCGTTCCCCTTTCGCTATTGCAAAAGTAGAAAACAGACACATGGCTGAAATCAGCCCCACTTGACTTGGTTTTAGCATTTCGTCCCTCTAGGTAAGCCTTGTAATAATACTTAGAGGCGAAAGATATCAACTCTCTTTTCTTTTTCAATAAGGTAAAAAATAGCGCCATCAAATAAGGTAAAAAGCCTATCAATTAGAACACAATGACTACCAATAATTGCAAAGTGCTAGACGGCTAAATTTACTTATAAACATTTAAAATTAAAAATACAGACCAAATATTAAACACCGAAAAGTGAGGCTAGAATTGTTAATAAAATGATAACCAGCACAAAACATTCTTTCACCAAATCATAAGTAAACTCTATTAAAGTCACCTCTAATAAAGGTGATTTTAAATTAGATAATGTCATATTGATTCCGATTCTTACTCAATCCAATCAGAAAAAAATATGGGTCATGCTTAAAATATTCCCCAATAAAGGTTACTATTGCGACGCACATCACTGTTGCTAATACGTTACAACTCAGCACAACCAACAGAATATGTGAACGAAGATCACACATAGTTAATTTATCCGTTTTTAAATATTATTTATTATTCTATTTCTCACTTTTGCCTATAAAATCCCAGCAAAAAATAGATCATAGCACTACTTTTATACTTTTAATTGTAGAAGGCTAAATTTCTTATACATTCAGTTGGAATTAGACATTATGTTTTTCAGCGACTTCACTAGAAGGCCGATCGATGAAAGTAATCCCAGCGGCTCAAACCCTAATGGCTTAGATGATTTTGACGAAATAAAGCGTCAAATAAATAATCTAAATAAGGTCACTGGACGTGTTTCATGGAAGACGGTTCAAACGCTCTCAAAGAAGATTTTAAGTACACAAGGAAAAGACTTTCGCTGTAGTTGCTACTTTACTGTCGCAGCAACGCATAATGAGGGTCTAAAAGGGCTTGTTGAAGGGTTAAACTCTCTACTCGATTTGTGCGTGGTGTATTGGTATACCGCTTATCCAGAGCATTCGAAAGCTAACGCTCGCATGGGCGCTATCGAATGGATGGTTGAAAACACCGAAAGACGCATCAACAAACATAAAGTAAGGCAAGAAGAGTTACCTCTAATTGAGGCTGCTCATCAGCTTTGTTTAAGGATTGAAGAAGAGCTTCGCCTTCACTATGGCATTAAAGCGCCTTCGTTTGGTCGTATTCGTCGTATTTTGAATCAATGGATTGAAGAGCTTAAAGAACAAAAAGCAAAAGAAACCAAAACGATAGAAGCAAAACAGGCGAAACCCGACAGTACAGGCATAAAGGTTGAAATCGCACCACCAGCAAAACCATCAGTAACCAAAACTCAATCCCAAAAGGGCGAAGAGAAAGACGTTGAGAGCTCTAAGTCAAGCAAGGTGATGGTTTACTCGATAATCGGTTTAATGGTGACGGCTTTTGCGTCGCACTTCATTTACAAGCAGCACCAGTACCAAACACTTAAAGGCCAGATTGAACATGCCTCTTTGAGCGAACTCACCACCTTGGTTGATTCACTAAGCGTTAAAAACAAGGAATATCTTACTTCTTTAAGGTCGCCGACGGTCGATCGTCTCGACGTTCTAATGACAGATTGGACGATTGATCCAGTCAAAGTTAGTAAGGTAAATACGATAGATAAGCTCACCAGTGAGTTAACGATACTTTATCCAGATTCGTCATCTGCACAGCAACTTCGAGAGAATTTTTTAGAGCAACGTTCTCGTTTCGAGGCTGAATTCGATGTCATATACAAACGGTTTGCCTATGCTAGGACCGTATTTGCCAATGTCGCAAAGCAGAACTCAGATAAAGATTCAAAGAAAGCGTATGAGTACAGTAATTCACTTTTTCCGCTTCTTGGTCGAATTGAATACGCAGAAAAGAACACCCAGCAAAAGGAAATTGATCGCTCACTCCTTTTACTGAACACCTACCTATATAAGATAAACCAGTTACAAACTGCGGAAACCGACAACAAATAACAATACAAGTAAAAGAAGTTACAGGCTTATGTTCAAACAAAAAATACTCAGAAACCCGATCGTGGTTTCGACCTTTGTGGCACTGTTATTTGCCGCAATACTGGCTGGGGTGTATTTATTCTGGCTTGAAGACGCAGACAAACTTTATCTTTGGGTTGGTCTTGGTGTTATTGCCACTTTCTACCTTATTTTTCAATTCACTTTGTGGTTTAAGAAAAAGAATAACGCTAAGGCTCAGCGCCTAGAAACAGAGGAAGAAGCGCTTTCCATGGTGATTCGCCCTCTCCTTTCTAACGCGGGTAAAAAACCAATCTATCTAATGATTGGTAATAAAGGGTCTGGACGACGTCAATTTTTGTTTAATTCCAGTGCAATTAAACCAATGGACAGAACACGCACGGCCAAAAATGACTTCTTCGAATGGTATGAGTCTGACGGTGCGGTGTACATCAAACCTGATCAACGTTTAGTTTTCCAAGAAGTGTCGAGTAGCGATGCTTCACTGTGGAATACGTTCACTAACGAAGTGATTCGTCATCGCCCTAGAAAACCTTTTGCTGGTTGTCTGTTCTTTATCGACTTTGAGTTCCTGATTGTTTCAGAGCCAGAGCAAAAAGATTACACCATGACAGCATTACTCCAACGTATGACATCAATCAGTGAGAAAACATCCTCTGCACTGCCTGTGTATTTGATGATGTCTAAACTGGATAAACTGGATGGCTTTAAAGAGTACGTTCATTTCAGTTCACTAAAAACGCGTGTTGAGTTCCTTTCTATACCGTTGAAAGAAGCAAAAGGTGTGATCACTGAGTACTACAAAGACGGTTACCGTAACCTTGTTAAAGTGCTGGAAAGTAACGCTCTGGATTCTTCTGCAAACTCAACTGAGATCGACGAAAAACAGGCAATCCTTTCTTTTCCTAAACAGTTTGAACTGGCTCAGTCTGAGGTTAGCTACATCTTAGAGCGCCTCTGTGAATCGAACAGTGGTGTTTACTCGTTAGACATCCGCGAAATCTTTTTCTGCTCAAGCTTACAAGGCGGACGTAAATACAACCTGCTGGCGAAGAGTTGCAGCAACTACTTCAACTTACCGATCATTGCCTCTGAGCATACTCAGTTAACAGAAACTCCTTACTTCTCAAGGTTCCTGATCGATTCTCAGATCCTTCCAGAGAGCGATTTTGCGGGTGAGAACAAAACCTACCTACGTTTGATTCAACGACAAAGTCATCTTGCGATGTTTGTGTCTGTTGTCATTCTTGCTGGCGGTGGCTATTTCTTCGTTAAAACACTCGACAGTAACTTACGAGTGATTAACCAGTTGCTTGGTATCGATGACACCGCGCAAGCAGAGCAAGAAGCAAGTTTTAATCAACTGTTAGTCAATGCGACTCGTGCGATTCAGCCGTCTTACAGTGCTTGGTTAGAAGGCTCAAAAGAGCTAGATAACGAAGTTCTACCACTGAACATCAGCCGTTTAGATAAAAGCACCAAGATTGCTTACGAGGCACTACTAAAAGAAGTGGCTCAACAACTGATGCCCGTTGTAGAAAAAGGTTACCGCCTACAACTGACTCATAACCAAGATGACTTTAGCCGCTCACTGCCTTTGCTAAAAGGCTACTTGATGCTAAATGACCCGTCTAAACGCGACATTCAATTCTTGCGTCATCAAACATTGGCCATGATGAATGAGCTAAGCAGTCAACCTGATGTAGTAAACCAGGCGATGCGCTATCTAGATGCCTACTTCCGTACTCAGTTTGCTCCTGTCGACATCAGCATGGACATCGTTCGCGCAACTCGACGCTCTTTACTTGCAAACTCAAACGTAGACTTGGTTTACGCTGGCATTTTGAATCAAGCGGATGCTATCGACCTCGGTACGCTTGATCTTCAACGAGCGGTAGGCTTTGAGTTTAACAATGTGTTCAACGAGCCATTAGCCGACAACCGTCTTATCATCGACAAAATCTACACGTCTACTGGTTTTAGCACCTTCTACCGTCCTCGTGTAGATCTAATGTCGCAGCAAGTCATCACTGACAACTGGGTACTTGGCCTTTCAAACCATGTTATCCCAACGAAGACAGAGCAAGATGATTTCAAGACGCAAGTACGTAAGAAATACACAGACGATTACATCAACTACTGGCGAAATGCACTGAGTGAGCTCAAGGTTCAGCATTACAACAACGTTGGGGAGCTGACAAACGCGATTGACCTTATTTCAGGCCCTTCATCACCGATGACAACCGTGTTGAAACAAGTGTATGCCAACACACAGTTCTCACCAGTTGGAGAGAAAAACGCACTGATTGCACAAGTTAACCCTAAGTTGTTAGAAGTTGCTGATTCTGCTTCGGAAGCGGTTGAAGAAGCAGTGAAACCAGATTACTTGCTTATGAAGCGTGTAGAACAAGCGTTCCACTTACTCAACCAATTGCAAGTCAGTGAAACACCGAACTCCCCTACTCCATGGGATGAGACCATTGCCGCATTGAGCCGCGTTCGTACTTACATGAAAGACATTGCTGACGCGCCAGACCCACAAATGGCCGCACTAGCAGCGGCTCAACACCGCATGAACAGCACAGAAGCCGATCCGCTTATCAAACTTAAGCAGATTGCTCAAAAATCACCAGAGCCTGTACGCAGTTGGTTGTTGGATGTTGTCCAACAAAGTTGGTCAGTGATGATTGCAGAATCTTCAAAAGGCATTCAAACCCAATGGTATAGCGAGATTTACACCAAGTTTAAGGAGCTAGGGCTTGGTAAATATCCATTTGATCTTACCGCAACAGAAGAAATTTCAATCGAAGATTTCGAATTGCTGTTTGCATCAGGTGGTTTGTTAGACACCTTTATTCAGAAAAACTTTGCGCCGTTTTACGACACAAACTTATGGACACCAAAGCAGGTAGATGGCGAAACCATGCCACTGTCACCTGCCCTGCTGGTGCAATTGCGTAATTACAATGTGATCCGAGATACATTGATTAATAAGAGCACAAACCGAGTTTATATTCCGTTTAGCGCCAAAGTATTAGACCTTGATTCTAGTGCGATCAGAGCCAGCTTGAAAATCGCTGACACTGACATTAACTACTATCACGGTCCGAGCCGAATTCGTGAGATGGAGTGGCCACCGCAGAATGGTGACTTCAATATAAGTATCACGATACAAGATGTAACCGACGAGGGTAAGCAGCACGTTCTAAATAAGAGTGGTCAGTGGGCGATATACAGATTGCTAGGTGATTCGACCCTGACAAACACTCATAACGGTAGCTTCGTCAGTGACATAAAAGTGTCAGGAAGGGATTTGAGCCTACGTATCACCCCATTGACACAGAAAAACCCATTCACTCTGGCTGAGCTGTATAACTTTACACTTCCAGAGTCGATTTAATAACAATATAAAAACCAGAATAGGCAGAACACATGATTTCTAACATGACTTTACAAGGCTTAGATAAGTTGGATCGCAAAATCCTTTCCAGTCTGTTATCAAACGGACGCGAATCAATTGCGAACCTATCTAGAAACATCGGTTTGTCACGTACTGCTGTTGCAGAAAGAATTAACAGGTTAGAAAAGACGGGGATCATCAAGGGCTATACCGCTCAGATCCGAGTAGAGAACGAAGGTCGAAAGGCGGCAAGTTACCTGCTCATCTCTTGCGAAAAAGGCAAAAAAAATGAAGTAACAAGTGCCTTAAAAGAGATTCCTGAAGTTCGTTTAACCAGTGTTGTTGGTGGTAGCTTCGACATTATTGCTCTTATCGAAGCGCCAGACCTTCAATCAATCCACCACTTGTGTAACGAGATTGAATCATTCAGTGGGATTCAAAAACTTGATACAACGGTGGTTCTGCACCAGCCAATCAGTCGCTAGGCTGAGTTATTTGCTTAATAAGTAAAATAGCTCTCAAACGAAAAAGCCGCTCAATTGAGCGGCTTTCTTATATGCTTCCAATCACGCGAATCTTGGCGTCTTTATCACTAGGGTTACCAAGCCAAAAGGTTTGTCCCAGGCTGTTCCCTTCACCTTGACCGAGATTGTTTTCTGGTATTGAGTCTAAGTTAACCGTTAGCTTGAGGTCCCAAGACATTGGATCTCGCAAAATAAACCGCATCAGTCCTACCAGTGTATTGTGCAACTCGCCATCATAAGAGAACTTTCTAAACGTCTCAAAATCAATGTTATCGATACAAAGGTTAAACTTACCATTCAAATCCGAAATGCTTTGCCCTAAGTGTAAACTATGACCTAGTACACAGTTTGCTCGGTTTAGTTTATTACGTTGGCATTCTGCAATCTCTACTCGGCGATGAACCCACTCCTCGATACGGACATTAGGTAAAGAAAAGTAGTGGGCAACAATACCGGAGATAAGCTTAGGCGAGCGCGTACGTGTTGAGAGTTGGTTGACGTAAGAGAGAATTTTCGCTCTATCCAACTCCGCAACATCGCAATCTTGCATGACACCAGACAAACCAGCTAAATGTAGAATACGTCCTGAGAACGCATCACTTGCACCGCTCTGGTACTGGACGTGATACCGGTATTTCTTCCAGACGCGGTACAGCAAGCTCGTGTAGCGGTTGTGGAAGAAGTCGAAAAAGTCTTTAACTGGGTTGTCTTCTGGGTCGCGGCCTGCAAGTTTTTCAGTATAAGACGCAGGCAGTGGCGAACTTGAACCATGTAAACCGAGAAAATTCGTCTCTACGCGCGAGTATTGCTGTCCATTTCTTTCCATATGAGCGATAAAGTCCATATCGCTCTTGGGGAATGACAAGTTTGGTGAAACACTAAACTCAATGCGCTCTTGATGAAAATACTTGTTTTCACCCACGGCGACAAAGTCAGTTTCTGGTTGCAGTTGGTAATGCTTCTCCAACAACAAAACCGCTTGGTAGAAGCTAAACTCATTCGACTTATCAGAGAGTGTATTAATCATAGAATCGTCTGCTGTCCAATTAGGCTCGTCCAGTTATAGACTTCACCGCTGGCTTCATCAAAAACTTCCAGCTCTGTAAACGAGTTCACACTGGAATACAGTCGGATGAATTCGTTCAATACGTTCGCCATTAAGAACATATCCCCTTCGTTCACAAAGAACTTCGAATTCGTTACGAGCTTAAACTGATTGCCTCTTACTGATACGCCGCGGAACACACGATCAATCGGTTTCATTTCAGAGGAGATAATGCCGTCGAGTCGGTGAATCGACGCTCGGTGTGCTTGTCGGTCAACACGAGAGTGGAAATCATACGTAGACAAAAGCACTTTAAGTACATCGATATTTGCCAACGACAAATAGTTCAGTGACATATTAGCGATAAGTTGCCATTGAAGCTCACCGTTCACTTGCGGACTGACTGACTGTGTTGGTTTAGTAATATTTTTAAACGTCGCATACGTCGGCGATTTATGGGTGGCATAGGTAATGTCCCCAACAGACAGGCGCTCAGCTAAGTCTGCATTGCTGCATTGCAGCTTCATCAGGACCGTTTCGGTTCCCAAATCGGCAATGTCGCCATTGTGAGTATGGAATGAGATATAACGCTCGAGGCCACGACCGCTCACTCGTTCGCCTACTTTAGATTTGTAGAACTCACGCTTGTCTCGCTGGTTGATTTGGTGCTCAAACGATTCGAATTCAATTAATGGTTTACGACGACGTTCATCCTTGCTCCAGCTTTCTACCTGTTCAATAGCATACACCTCGTAGTGTTCTTGGCTGTTGCTTTGAGGACGAACTTTGTATTCATTTCGGCGATGCTCTAAACGAATCGGATCACCATCTTTCTCGAACAAGTTAACGGCTGGCGTACAATGCAATCTTAAGTGCTTATCTTTCAAAACCACTTCAGAAGGTAAAGCACGCTTAAAATGGAACTTCACCTTGACTGTACTGCGCTGTGGAATTCCTTTTAGCCATTCTAGACCTTTGATGTCAAAAAACATGAACTTGTCTGGAAGAGAGAAGAATTCTTGCAGTAAGCGATAACCGGCAAACGAGTTTTTGCTGTAAGGCAACAGCGCTTCATCTTCTTCATGTCCAACTGGCACGACATATTCAGGGCCAAGGCGATGTTTGTAGCCACCACCAACATCCAGCTCAACGTAATCTAAATAGCGGAATAACCAAAGAAAAACGGTGCGCGTAATATGAATTTCACCATGAAGGTGAAGACGTAACGTATCTAAACCAATGCGCGATAGTTCCAAACCATGCTCTGTTGATAACGTTACATCAATCGAAGAGCTCGTGCGGCTGTTGGTTTGTTCAATATTGGTCAGCGTAATCGGGTAAAGGTTGACGTCATAACATGTACGGAATAAACACTGCGTTCCTTCTACCTGCTCGCTCGCCATTTCTGCGCCACGTTTTACCACGGTTTTCTCAGTGACACTACCAGTGTGAGGTTTGAGTTCACTGATGCACAGAGAAGGAATAGAACGCATATAGTGCGGCCACAGCAACGTCATAAGAGATTGCGTCAGCTCTGGCAACTCATCATCAATCTTTTCGCGAATTCGCCCCGTTAAAAAAGCAAAACCTTCCAGTAGCCGCTCAACGTCTGGATCGAAAGTGCCTTCTGAGAGGAAGTGCGTTAACTTGGGGTGATATTTGGCAAACTCACTACCCGATTCGCGCAAATACGTGAGTTCATCTTGGAAGTATTTACTGTTACTCAAGTGGCACCTACTAAACGTTAAATTGGCCGTCAGTTCCCATGTAGACGTCAATAGACATTGGGACTTTACCGCCGTTATGGGAAACCTCACCTCGAATACCAAACCCAAGCTGTAAAGGATTGTGGTGGTCTTCTCGGTAATGAACCTCGACATTCAGCAATCGCGGTTCAAAGCGTTCTATGGTTGAAGTGATGTTGTTTTGAATGTGGCGAACGAGGTTCGTATTGTTGGAGAGTACGTCGTTAAAGTCAGGTAAGCCGTATTCACTATCTATCATCGCATTGCCCGAATGCGTGTTGAGCAAATCCGCCAAATGCGAGTGAATGGATTCAATTAAATGACGATGAGAAACGACTTTCTCGTAGCAGTTTTTGGGCTCACCAAGCTCGATGCGCTCTAAAAGACGATAACCTTTTTCCATATCCGGTCCTACGAAAAAAGCAGCCAGTCTTCACTGGCTGCTTGATATTATCAGCAATGGGTTATTGGTCTAGCTTGCCAACTAGTGACAAGTCAAAGCTTGCGCCCATGTACTTAAAGTGAGGACGTACAGACATTGATACTTTGTACCAACCTGGATCGCCTTCTACGTCTGATACCTCAACCTTCGCAGCACGTAGTGGACGACGACCACGTACTTCTGCTGGCGGGTTTTCCTGATCAGATACGTACTGACGAATCCACTTGTTCAATTCGATTTCTAGATCAGAACGCTCTTTCCAAGAACCGATTTGCTCACGCTGTAGCACTTTGATGTAGTGTGCTAGACGGTTGATGATGAACATGTAAGGCAACTGTGTACCCAACTTGTAGTTCATCTCTGCTTGCTTACCTTCTGGCGTATTCGCAAACACTTTTGGTTTTTGAATAGAGTTCGCCGAGAAGAATGCCGCGTTGTCAGAACCTTTACGCATCGTTAGCGCAATAAAGCCCTCTTCTGCCAGTTCATATTCACGACGGTCAGAAACAAGAATCTCAGTTGGGATCTTCGTTTCGATTTGACCCATCGCTTCAAAGTTGTAAACCGGTAGATCTTGAACCGCACCACCACTTTGAGGACCAATGATGTTTGGACACCAGCGGTATTTAGCGAAAGATTCGCTGATCTTAGACGCCATAGCGTACGCTGAGTTACCCCATAGGTAGTTGTCGTGGCTGTCTGTTACTTGCTCGTCGTAATCAAACGCTTTGATTGGGTTATCTTCTACCGAGTAAGGCGTACGAAGCATGAAGCGAGACGTACACAGACCTAGGTAACGTGCGTCTTCGTGCTCGCGCAGGCCACGCCATTTCGTGTATTGTGGGCCTTCAAATACAGACTTAAGGTCTTTTAGGTTTGGTAGCTCTTCGTAGCTGTCTAGGCCGAAGAACTTAGAAGATGCAGACGTGATGAACGGTGCGTGAGACATCGCACCCACGTTCGCCATGTATTCCATCAGTTTGATGTCTGGAGATGATGCAGACAGGTCGTAGTCACAGATTACCGCGCCAACAGGTTTACCACCAAATTGACCGTATTCACGAGTGTAGATCTGTTTGTATAGACCAGACTTCACCACTTCCGGTGCGTCTTCGAAATCGTCTAGTACTTCATCTTTCTTCGCAGAGATCAGTTCAATCTGAATGTTCTCACGGAAGTCAGTATGGTCAACTAGGTACTTAAGACCACGCCACGTCGATTCGATGGCTTGCACTTCTTCGTTGTGAAGAATGGCATCAACTTGCTTTGACAATTTTTGGTCGATTTCAGAGATCATCAGGTCAACCAAAGATTGATCGACTTTCTCTGTGGTCGAACTGCTTAGTAGCTCACTGATGAATGCTTCTACGCCGCGTTTTGCAACATCAAAACCTTCATCACTTGGCTTTAAACGAGTTTCGTTAAGAATGCTATCCAGAAGTGACCCTGATTCAACTAAGGCTGCTTCTTGTTCTGGCGCTTGTGCTTCTGCAGACATGATATCCCTTACTCTTCTTTCGCTTCTTGGTCGTTGCCAATGCTTAGTTCATCCAACAGTTTCTTTCTCGCTTCTTCATCTTGAAGAACCGATGCGATCTTCTTACGGAACGCAGGAACGTTACCTAGAGGACCTTTCAATGCAACCAAGGCTTCGCGAAGCTCGAGCAGACTATTTAGCTCTGGTACGCTTTTCGCGATCGCTTCAGGAGAGAAGTCCTTCATGTTTTCAAACGTTAGATCAACACCGATTTGCGCACCTTCTTCATCAGAAAGGCGGTTTTCAACGTTTACTCTAACGTTTGGAGACATGCCTTCTAGCACTTCGTTAAAGTTGTCTTTGTCGATATTGATTGGCGTACGTTCTTCGATTGGCGTCTCATCTGCACGTGCAGTAAAGTCACCAACCACCATCATGCTCAGCGGCAGTTCAACGTCGTCTTGCGTATCACCAGTTGCTGGAACATAACGGATATTAATTCGCTCTTTAGGAGCCACCGAGCCGTCACGTGACATAATTAGTTCCTTATCTAACTCTGTAATCAGTCATAAATTGCTTTCCACTGTTCATACTTGGCAGGTAAAAGATCCTTGGTTCGGAATAACGGATGGAGTGTTTTTCGAATTAGGTCTTTTAGTTGCAAAGATAAGTGTGGTTCCCAGCTCTCAAGATTAAATTCCTGATGTACATCCCAACCCTTCTCAAGATACGGCAAGCACAACGGGTATAATCCAACAGACTGGTAAGCTGTTATCAATTGTAAATACAGCAAAAATTGCCCACGTCCCGAGCTATCCAGTTCGAGTTTGCGAGCAAGTTCTGCAGCACGCTCCCCTAGGTTTTCTAGGGTGATATCCTCCATTAGCGACGAATCGTCCTCGGTAATCACCACGGTCTGAATGACCGCTGGCGAGCCCGATGAACCTGCAACTTGAGTCGATAACCAAGCCAAAGTTGCTTCGTCCGCAAATGGTATAGAATTCTTAAATGAAAGGTGTTCAATGCCTTCCAGTGATTCAACGAAACGTCTCACCTCTTGCTTCACCGCCGTTGCGGAATCGTCAAAGCCCAGATTGGTGAGCATTGAATAGACATAGAAGTGGCCCGTCAGCCAAAAAGGCGCATCGGTTAGTGTGCGCTCTAAACGCTTAATCGTATCGATATCACTTTCTTGGTTGGCCTTGTCACGATACTCCGCTTGTTGATCGGAAGAGACCGCTAAACTGAGCGGTGTTTCGTTGTTTTGATGATCGGGTAAGTCATCAATGTCATCCCAAGTCAGATGACGATAAATTCGATAGGCAAGTGGATCGCTCGCGTTGGAATAAAGCATGACCTCCGCAACCTTCTTCAAGGTGCGTTTAGAAGCAGTTGGTGAGGAGAAATCCGTATCAACATCAACCTCCGGCGCCGCGGCTTTTTTGGCCACTTTCGGTTTAGCTACAGCCGATACGCTTTGACTGCTTGATGGTTGCTCCGCTACTGGCCTAGGGGCTTCTTCTGCGTTTTCCGCTTGCACAGATTGAGCGGGCGCACTTTGTTCCGCTGCAGATGTCGTACCCGCCTCGTGAGAGTCCGCTCCAGCTTGTTGCGATAAGATATTCAGCTGGGTACGAATCTCAAAGAAATCCGCCTCTGAATCTTGGAAAACATCATCAAATTGGCGCTGTACGTCTTCAATCGTACTGATACAACGAGAGACAAGCTCCCAAGGTTGTGTACTTTCCGCTAACTTACCACTTACCAGCTTAAACTGATGGTTTAACCACTCAACGGCGCCATCTCTACCTCGCTTTCTGGTCGGGTAAAGATTCACACCAAACTTCGTTAACGCCCCATTAAGCAGCTGCAAGCCCTGTTCAAAACCTTGCAAGTCTGACTCTTCTGTAAGTGCACGAATGAGATAACAAATCGCCTTAAGATCTTTGCTGTGATGTTCAAGAACCTCGGTAGCGTGCGTTTTGACGACACCCCATTCCACAGTTTCCCCAAACAAAGAGCCAAACTTCTTCACTTCGGCTTCCATCATTTCGTAGCAAAACTCGTAACGCGCGTCTTCACCGACTGGATTTGCGTCTGAAATTGGCGTAAGCAAGCGTTCAATATCAATCACTGACATCACTAACCTCGCCCTTCAGATAAAAGATAATCTTTAATAGCTCTTTCCACAGCGATCGCACCACGTGCTGGTTTAGACAGTTGATGACTTTTGTCGATGGAATCTGATGCCATACCGTTAAGGAGCTCGGTAATCTCGCTGAATTTTTTGGGTGCGTTACGCTCTAGATCCGCCAGTGAGTCATGCAGTTTTTGCTGATCAAAAATGGACTGTTCTGTCACTGTGCTAAACAAGATGAATTCACTTCTTGCGACAATCAGATCTTTCACTTTTTTACTGAGTTCTGGCGTATTACCAAAGTAAGCTTTTGCGGCTTTTGCTTCGTCAATCGCTTTAGTGTAGTAATGGTCCTTCGCATGTTGCTCAATGGATTCATTAATGCTTTCTAAGACTCGTTTCGGCAGTATCTGGCTGTAGAAATAAGCTTCTGACTGATTGAGTAACCAAGCCGCTTTCATTTCATCATCTGCTTGCTTCGCTTCACCCGATAAAATCAAATTAGCGATTTGCTCATCTTTGCTGCCCGCAACGGCAGACAATTTCATTGAATCAACCGCAGCAACGTTCAAACCTGCCATCACTTTGGTCAGGGTTTTATCAGCATAAGGAAACAGCGCTCCATCATCGACAAGCTTCTCACGCAACGTAACCAACTCTTTGCGAATATCGACTAAGGTTTTTGGTAAGTCATCCGCTAAGTCTTGATAAGCGGTCAACTGGCTTTGGTTCTTCTTGTACAACTTGGACAGTTTCATCTGTTGCACTTGGAAAGCTTCACGATATGGCGCAGTAGTCACCACGTTCTTTTCCATATCATTAAGAGCGAATTCAATATCCCAGGGTGGCTGCGCTAAGAAAGAGGCCGTCTGTGCTGGCTTGATCGTACTAACCAAAGGTGTTTCAGTCTGTGAAATCGATGGCTCAGACTTAACAATGGTTTTCCATTCTGGCTGGTTTTGTTGGTACAAGTAGCTGCCAGTAATCGCAATCACGCTGAGCACCAAACTCGCCTCTAAAATTTTGAAACGTCCATAGCCAGACTTATCTTGCGGTTTGCAATGCGTCAGCAATAAATCTGCATTGCGTAAGCTGCTGAAAATTGGCGCGTTTGATTGTGAATCAATCGACTGCGTATCAATACGTGCGAGCTGTTGGGCAAATGAGATGGCTGTATAGCCATGCCCTCTCGGATTATTGATGACTTGCTTCAGTAGCTTCCAAATGTGGTTGGGAATGAGTGCAGGTCGCTTGCGATCTTTTAACTGTTTATGCCAAGCATCACCAAAAATAGCACCGATAAATAGATGTCCGGTTAGTAAAGCTAGAGAATATACGTCGTCTTGTGGCTCGGTTGTGCCTGTCTCTAGATAAAGCGGCGAGGCGTAACTCAGACTGGCTTCGGCATGTGTCTCAGTCTCACCAATATAACGAGCCGCACCAAAATCAATCAGCTTGACGTAATCGCCCTCACTGACAAGCACATTGGATGGTTTGATATCGAGATGGCAGATGCCTCTGGTGTGCATAAACTCAAGCGCACCAGCCAGTTGATACACGAGCCAAGCAATGTGATCGTGACGAAAGCCCTTAGTCGAGTGACGTTCCATTTTTTCTGCGAGAGATTCGCCTTGAATCCACTCATACATCAAATACGGACGTTCGAACTCGTTGCCGACTTTAATAAACTCAGCAACACTTGGATGCTGGGAAATCTCTAGTCGACTGGCTTCATTAACCAACATTTTGCTGGCAACTTCTGGCGCCTCTTCATTGACGACTTTGCAGCAGATTTGTTTTTCTGGCTGGCCTTTCTTGGCGAGATGGTAAACCGTAGTTCTACCATTTTTTGAAGGCAGCGTGTCTAGTACATCAAATTGCGAAAAAAGAACGTACTCAAGCTTTGGCTTATTTTTTTGCGCCAATCTTTGCTCGTTCTGTTTCTTTTTCTCAATGGCTTTAACAACCAATTGATCAATATATCCTTTGGCTGCTCCCTGCTTATCAGACACTCTGCACTCTTTCATCGAACAAATATTATTAGAGAGAAATAATATTTGCTGAAACATCCTTGTTTCAAGGCTGGTATTTAAAACGAACAGTAAGTCTATTACTTTAGTGATAATTACTAATTTATAAGTCGCTTTGACTTACGCTTTCACTACATTAGTTCCCTTGTTTTGGCATCTTAAATACCGATCATAAAAACTTTGCCTATTTCACTATTTATAAGTGTGTGATCCAATTAACAGGCTAATAATTGGAGTAGCCCTTTATCACCATTAAAGTCAAACATCAGCAATGATGTAGGTTGGTTAAAGTGGTGGTTTTTAACAGCATAAGCGACCAAAGCAAGCGAAGATGAGCTTCCCATCGTTCCCCATAACTCATTGATAAGTTGAGGTTGTTCTGGATAAGTAAAGCGTTCCGCCTTTGCACCCAAAGCGAAACCATAATCTTCAGTGTGAGCACGTAAGTTTGACATATCCGAAAAAACCTCACCAAAGGATGCCAGTTTTTTACTTGAACGTTGAACCAACCGAAACATCCCTCTTCTATCTGACGAATTTAATTCCGTATCGATATAGCCTAATTGCGCTTGGGGGTTGAGTTTTAATGTTTCTACTGTATTTCTTCGACACAGAATCAACCCCGCACCACCTTCACTTGGAATAACGCCCCATGGATTATTGGTGCTCATAACCATTGCTTCATTTATTAACGAGTCAAGAGAGCTCACTAACGAATCGACACTCACACACATCATGGCGTCGTATTTATCGAGTGATTTCATGGCTTGTAGCACAAAGCTAGGCCCGCTTGCATGCACTGCTTGGACCACAGAAAGAAAGTCAGAATAGTCACTTTCACCAAGCCATTCCTGCACCTTTACTAGAGAGACAGAGCTTGGCACGGCGATCAATAATGGAATCGGTTTCAAAGAACGCGGTAACTGCATCAATAAAGAATCGAGTAGATAACTCGTTATCTCACAAGTTTTTTCAAACAACTCAGTGTCTTTGGTGTATTCGATTTTCGCGTAGGTAAAACGCTCAATCCCGTCTTCTCCAACGATTTGTTCAAATCTGGCTAAATCAGCATGAGCGACACTGCTTGAGATATCGAGGTTCATGCCCATCGGCGTCATCACTTCCATTCCTAAGACATAGCGGCCTGTCGAATTATGCATGCTCACTCACCTCTGCCAGTTTCGTGATGGACGTTGATACCAACAGGTGTTCTTTCCCCTGACAAGGGAATGCGGAGGTATAACTGATTGAAATCGTTTTCTTTTCAGCATCGACAAATAGAGTATACATCGACATATCGGCTTGATAAGTATCTTGTTTGAACGTAGCAAGCGCACGGTATTTTTCTTTAGGGATACGAAATGAAATCGTATCGTCATGACAAAAACCACTCATCATCAAACGTTCACCACCGTGAAGGAAACCTTTACATTGTTGGTCAACAGGTGCGCTTTGGAAAAAGCGTCTATCGAAGTCGACCGGTAACATTGGTTTGCGGTTTTCAATCCAATCGTCATCAAACGTACCCGCCAACTTTTGACGAGATTCAAAGAACGGAGGCATCGGCCCAAAACCGGCCACACGCAGTTTTTTCCCTGTCGCACTCCAATCTTCTTTTGGATAAAACACCGAAGGCACCTTTTGCTCAACTAATTCTTTACTGGAATCAGCAACACCGCCGCCAATACGGTTCCGTAAGTCACCGCCAATGGCACAGGTATAGTCAATGTCTTTTTCGATGAAAGGAATCGGTTTGCTGAGCGTAATACTGCCACCATGCTCTACCCATACACGTTCACCGTGAATAGCAAGTGTCTTGTCGATATGGCCATCAATCAACACGCGGCACTCTTGGTAAGTCACCGGTTTCTTCGCATAGCTGCGCGCCTTTCCGTAGACCAGCACGTCAGTATTAGTTTTGGTATAGGCGAATTCATGGTCCATTTTCATTGCCGAGAAGCCTTCTTCTCCTAAATATTGAGGATCATCAAAAATCTCGCTTTCGCCCAACTCATGCCATACTGCACCATCAAACTGCCAAGTACGCTTCGCGACAACAACCCACACTTCATCGCCGTTTTCATCACGCTGAAAGCGCCCTTTAAGCGATAGCTCGGGGTGCGCTTCAATGTCCCATAACTGCATTGCTATTCCTTAAGTTGAATCGTTCGCTCGCAGAAGGTGCTGCTTTTAAGTTGTTGAAGTTCCAATCTTGTTGGTGAATTGGCATCGCCATATCCCAAGGCACATAAGCCCTAGATTGAATACAGAGTTGTCGCCATAGCCAATCACGAAACATCACGTCTATATTGGCATCTTGCATTGCTGCCAAAGTAGATTCGAAACTCAGTGAATACCCCAAACGACTTGGTAAGTTTTGAACGTACTTGTCGTCTTCAAGCCACTCATTGAGTAAATCGACAATCTCTTCCCACTCATAATCAACACCCACTTCTTGAGGAGTAAGAGGAAGGAGCTTTCCGTAGACGACATACAGGGCTTGAATCCAAACCTCGCCTTCATCTTCTTCTAGTCGTTCTAACTGCTCGATGATCTCAGGCACCAATTTCCAATCACCCGTTAGTGCAAAATCAACAGGCGCCAGCGATGAAGATATATCAAAGGATTCAAACTCTTTGAGCTCCAAAAGTTTGGCGAAAGTCAGCACTTGTGCCGAAGGCAATCCACTCGGTTCAATACCAAAACACTGGCGGAACCAAGTGCTTCTATCACGTTTGGTGATCAAGCGTTCGAACAGATACTGCTCACCATTCGCATGCTCATTAATCCACTCAATGCCCTCTTCTACATCTTGTAATGCCAACAGGGGTAATGCGACATTGGAACGAATGATTTCCGCTTTATGCCAGCGCTTGATCAGAGCAACGCTTAATGCTTGCCTTACACGTAAGCATTCAAAATAAAACGCGCTTGTTTTCGAGTTACCTTCAATCAGTTCTGACATCACACTGTCGAGGTGTTCAACGGGCGATTGAGTCACAAACACCATCGCAGTGTTGCTATCTAACTCTTCAAGTACCGATAAGCCAACTAATAGATTATCAATATCTGAACCAAGTTCATTCTGCAGCGCGAGCCAAACATAAATTTCTGGTTCTTGGTTTTTTAGTTGATGGAACAGCCCTGGGGTAAGTCGATAGAACGAGAGATAAACCTGTTTGAGCTCTTCAATCTGACGTTCTATCAATTTGAGATACTCAATCTCTCGGCTTGGGTAACCACGTTTGTGGATTTGGACACGTTGTTTGAGTAAAAAACCGAGACTCTCGGATGCTATCGATAACTTTTCATTACAGAAACCCAGCCAAGATGCCGGCAATTGGGAAAGCTCGTTGGTCGCCTTCTCTGCTTTTGCTAAAGCGCTTTCAACGAGCTGGTTAGTTATGGGGGCATTTAGGTGTTCAACACCGATTCTTTGTCGCATCTACTTATCCGTTATTAGCGTGCGATAACGCGATTACAATTAGTTAACACGAAACAGTTAGTTAACTCGAAACAATTAGTTAACTCACAGTAAGTAGCTAACTCGAGGTAACTAGTTAATTGCGATCGTTCCGCCTTGAATCTTTTGAGCTTTTTCTGCTTGTGAGGTGACGTATTTCGCTTTCGTCGTAATTCGGCCATCACGCCCACTGTAGCGCGTTTCTGTCTCACCACTTTTGACGATCAGTTCTTGCTCGGTTTCTATCACCATCTTTTTCGCTCTCAACACGAACTCGTCAGAGTCATTCAGAATAGAGAAAAAAATGTCCGTCACGAGAGGCAAGCTTAAGTCGTCGTTCATAAATTCGATACGGCAACTCAGTTTATTATCTATTGCCATTTGTAATTCACTGCGACGAAAGCCGCGCCCTAACCTTGCAGTGAGCGGTTGATTGAATGGATTACCATCAAAATCGACACGGACATTGCCCGTTGACTCGTTAATGGCGACTATGGTTCCAAAACGCGAAAAGCAAGCCGGTGATTCGGCTTGCTGTTTCGTGATGGTTTCTGCAATAAGAGGTTGTTTTTCCATCATTAGTTAATCGCTACGTTACCACCTTTCACGACGACTTTATCGCTGCCTTCAATGGTGATTGAAGAACCAGAAAGCTTGATTGAACCGTCACTGTTCATCACTAATGAAGAACCACCGGTTTTCAATACAATCTTGTCACCACTGATGATTTGCGTCGCACCATCGGCTTTGTAAGACGTGTTACCTTTCACCGATACGGTTAAGTTACCACCTACCGTTTGATTATCGTCAGCACCAACATCAGAGCTCTTAGAAGCGCCGACAGTCAGGTTGCTGTTTTCACCCACATCCAAGTCGTCATTCTTGCCGATCTTGGTTGTACGGTTATCACCAATTTCCAAATCAGAATTGTTTTTCACATACTGAGTTTCGTTAGCGTTGTAAGTCACAGTGACGTCTTGTTCTACCGTCTCAGTAAACGTGCTGTTTACTTGTGTTGTCTTGTGGCCATCAATAGTTTCTTTATGGTCACCATGCACTTCATTAGTTTGGTGACGCGCGACCTTTAAGAACTCATCCTGACCGATGTCTCGGTAACGGTTGTTGAGTACCTTCGTCGACATGTCTTTTTGAGCGTGAATGTAGACTTCTTCTTGGTTCGCTTCGTCTTCAAAGCTCAGCTCGTTGTAACCAGTGCCTTTGTGCGTTTGAGTACGGAACGTAGTACGCGTTTTGTTTTCTGGCAACGAGTACGGAGGGAAATGCAGGCCATTGTACACCGCGCCTGTTACAAGCGGTCGGTCTGGGTCTCCCTCAAGGAAGGTAACGACAACTTCATGGCCAATACGTGGCAAATAAACCGCACCCCACGTTGGAGCAGCCATAGATTGGCTTACGCGAATCCAGCAGCTTGCGTGCTCATCGTTATCGCCGTAACGATCCCAGTGGAACTGAACTTTTATTCGTCCTAGTTTATCGGTGTAGATCTCCTCGCCTGCTGGCCCAACCACTACCGCCGTTTGAGGGCCGTCTACAAGCGGAGCCGCCAGTTTAGGAGCTTTGAATACCACGTCGCGAGGGATGCAAGAGAACTGGTTGTAGTACGTAGTTGGCATACCACTTGTTTCGTCCTCATGCACTTGTGGGTCTTGTCCTGTGTGCATCACTGATAACATGATGTAATCCCGGTTGATCGCCGAACGAGGGTGATCACTGATGTTGAAGCTGTAGCCGGATGCCAAACGCATCACATCACTGCTTGCTTCAACTTGTTGATTATCAACAATGTGCTCAGACATCCACTCAGTCGTTCTCACCTGCCCCATTGCAGGATCAACATAACGACCCGGATAATCAAACTGCTTGAGATCTTGGTCGAGATCACCTGCATGCGTCATCTCTTGCGGGATCTTTGGCTGCTCGTAGTTGTAGTCCGTGTACGTAACCTGACCCGTTCGCACGCGGTTAACAAGCTCTAGGTCAGAGATGTGCTCGCGGTCAGCAACACCGCCGCCATCAGCGTGATAAACAATCGGTCCAATATAAGAAGCGTTGATAGGAGAGCTCACCAAAGGCGCAATAGCATCGTTGCTATCCACAATCACCATGGTGTGGTTAGCATCAGTGTGATCAAAGTAATACCACATACCGTGTTCTGCCATCATTCGTTGAACGAACTGAAGGTCAGATTCACGATATTGCAGTACGTATTCTTTCGGAGGATAAGTACCCGAGACTTCAAATCGATAGTCGGTAACTGCGCCATCATCAAGCACTTCCGTGATGATGTCTTTCGCAGATTTCTGCTGGAAGATGCGACAGTCTTGACGCTGAGATAAGAACCAAGCTTGAGGAACCAGAACCAATTGATAACGAGAGAAGCGACGACCCGTACCTAGGTAACGAACTTCGTTTACTACCCCGTTGAATACGCGTGCAGCACCTACACCCTGTCCATAAAGAGTTAACGTGCCAGCTTTACGAATCAAGGCATCAAAAGAAATATCTGGATCAAGTGAAAGTAATGAGAGACTGATGTGAAAAGGCTTCGAAAGCTCTTCATTCACTTGAAAGCTTTCTACTCGAAAGTCGTGCCCACACCCTGGCACTTCAAATTTAAATTCTACGTCATTCACCATATCTTTTACCTGATACAAATAATCGAATTAGGGCCAACAATTGTTGGCCCTGAATCTTTACGCAAAAAGCAATTATGCTTCGCGTGGAGCACGCCAGTCGTCGTTACCAGCTGTACCACAGTTTTCGTGAGTTACTTCGATTGCACGGTAAGTCAGCTTAAGAACTTCTTCTGTCACGCGGTCTGCTGTTGCAGCGTCTTGACAGTGGTTCATACGAGTTTGGATATCTACAAGTAGCGCATCAATCAGTTTGATTGAGTAGTAGTGCTCTTGCTTACCTTGAACTGAAGTACGGTAGAAACGAATCACACACTCAGGAAGTTTTTCGCCAGAAACTAGTGCGTTGAATAGTAGCGGAGAAGAACGGTCTTGAACTTTAGTTACAACAACTGGGCGGTGTACACGTTGACCAGTTGGCTGACCGCTTTGTGGGTCACGTGGCACTGTTAGTACGTGATCAAGTTCTTGTACTAGGAACTCATCAACGTGAGCTTCTTGCCATGTGTTACCTACAGAATCTGCAGAGTAAGTATCTTTAGTGATGTGACCTTGAGTTTCACCTTTGATAGACATATATGCTGGAGTTGGCATCGTTATTTCCTTTTCTAAAATCTGTTTTGTTTAAATCACCAAATCGCTTATCACCGCGACTACTTAGTATAATCAAACTCCATGCCAACTTTTATAAACCTTACAATACAAACACTTAGCTAAAAATGGGCTTTATTTATCAATTTATTAAGTACAATTTATTGGATAAAAAACCAAAAAGTTGGAAATCGATAATAATAAATTGTTTCAATAATAAAAAGTGAAAATAACCATATATCAAGAACAGAATAAAGTTAATAAAACTATCTATTTAGTCATATTAACTAAGAATTAATTCAGTATGACAAACCAAGATAATCAACCGTAAATATTCCCACTAATTTTGTCATTAAAATCACCAACAAACGCTAGGCAAAATATCTTGATAAAAAAAGAGTGTTATCACTTTTAGTATAATAGCCGCTACCTCTTTTCCTCTAAAGAATAAAATGGCTATGATAAATATAAACCTTTCTTCATTAATTCAGCGTCTCCACCCTATTGCAAAAGTGGCGTTAGAAGACGCAGCTGCACTTGCAGTTTCTGAAAAAGCAACCGAAGTTCAAATCGAGCATTATTTACTGAGTCTATTAGAAAGGCCAAATAGTGATTTTGACGTCTTATTAAGTCATTTTGATTGTTCTGAGAACTTACTAAGACAATCGATTCGATCCACCATCGACACCAACGCCAAGGGAAATGGCAGCAAACCTGTTTTTTCTGCTTTATTAATCGAATGGTTACAAGAAAGTTGGCTGGTTTCTTCTTTAGATCTATCCGAAACACAAATCCGCTCTGGCGCCCTACTCCTTACTCTTGTTAGCAATCCTCTACGTTACGGCCAACACGGTTACGCCTCTATCCTTGAAGCCGTAAACCCTGACAGCCTTAAGCGTAATTTTGCAGAGCTAACAAGCCACTCTATTGAGGCGCAAGTCGCGACTTCCGAGAAAACGCAAGCTCGTGAAGATGGTTCAGCGCTGAGCAAGTTCACGACCGACTTTACGGGTAAAGCACGCAAAGGCGAAATCGATCCTGTCTTCTGCCGTGACCAAGAAATCCGCCAAATCGTAGACATTCTTGCTCGTCGACGTAAAAACAACCCTATTGCTGTTGGTGAGCCCGGCGTTGGTAAAACCGCAGTAGTAGAAGGCTTGGCCCTTAAGATTGTACAAGGTGACGTACCTGACAACCTCAAAGGTGTTGAGCTTTACGGCCTAGACATGGGTCTTCTACAAGCTGGTGCAAGCGTAAAAGGTGAATTCGAAAAACGCCTAAACGCGGTATTGGATGAAGTGAAAAACTCGCCAACCCCTATCATTCTTTTCATCGATGAAGCACACACCCTTGTTGGTGGTGGTAACCAAGCGGGCGGCAGCGACGCTGCAAACTTGTTAAAACCTGCCCTAGCACGTGGTGAAGTGAAAACCATCGCAGCGACAACCTGGTCGGAATACAAGAAGTACTTCGAAAAAGATCCTGCCCTCGCGCGTCGTTTCCAATTGGTAAAACTCGACGAACCGTCTCCTGAACAAGCAGCATTGATCATTCGTGGTCTTCGCCCTGCATACGAGAAGTCACACAATGTTTACGTGCGTGATGACGCCATCACTGCTGCGGCAGCACTTTCTGCGCGTTATATCTCTGGCCGTCAACTGCCAGACAAAGCGATTGATGTGCTAGATACGGCGTGTGCACGTGTGAACATCAGCCTGAATGCTATTCCTGCTTCTGTTGAGACCCTTCAGCAAGAGCTTGCAGCTCAACAGCGCGAGCTTGAAGCACTTGAGCGTGATGCTCTGCAGCAAACTGGCGACAAGCACAGCCTTGCTAATATTCCAGACCTAAAACTGGCAATGGAAACAACGAAAGAAGAGCTGGCAGAGCAAGAAGCCCAATGGCATAAAGAAAAAGAGCAGATCCAAGAGATGATTGCTCTACGCTCTCGCTTGCATGAACTGGTCTTTGGCGAAACAAATGAAGAAGAGCTTGTTGCAGACGAAGATTCAGAACAAGAGCAAGACGTTTCTCCATATGCAGAAATGGATGAAGAAGCAGTTCGCATTGCAATTTCAGCCTGCCAAGAACAGCTAGACGCAATCCGCAATGGCAACCCACTGGTTCACTTTGAAGTGGGTCCAGATGAAGTTAGCCACGTGATCTCGGACTGGACTGGTATTCCAATGGGTAAGATGCTTCAAGACGAAGCAGAAACCACGCTAAAACTGAAAGAAAGCCTAACACAGAGCATCAAAGGCCAAGAATACGCTATCGATGCACTGTCTGAAGGCATTCAAACCGCAAAAGCAGGCCTAGGCAACCCAGACGCACCGACAGGCGTATTCCTACTGGTTGGCCCAAGTGGTGTGGGTAAAACCGAAACTGCTCGTGCGATCGCTGATCAAATGTTTGGTGGTGAGCGCTTTATGACGACCATCAACATGTCTGAGTTCCAAGAGAAGCACACGGTATCTCGCCTAATCGGTTCGCCTCCGGGTTACGTAGGTTACGGTGAAGGCGGCATGCTGACAGAAGCGGTACGTCAGCGTCCATATTCTGTTGTCCTGCTTGATGAAGTAGAAAAAGCCGATCCAGAAGTGTTGAACCTGTTCTACCAAGTGTTCGACAAAGGTACGCTGAACGACGGCGAAGGTCGCACCATCGACTTCAAGAACACGCTGATCATCATGACCAGTAACCTTGCGACGCACGAGATTGAATCTTTGGTTCATCAATCCAAAGACATCGATGCAAACATCATCGCAGAAGCTATCCGCCCGACTTTGAACCAACACTTCAAACCGGCGCTGTTGGCGCGTATGTCTGTGCTTCCGTTTGTTCCGCTGTCTGATGAAGCAATGACAGAAATTATTCACCATAAGCTGAACAAAGTCTCTCAGCGTCTACAGAGCCATCACAAGTTATCTCTGAGCTACGAAGAAAGCTTGGTCGAGTTCGTACTAGGTAACTGTCGCCTTGCTGAAACGGGCGCGCGTAACATCGACGCAGTTATCAACCGTCAGTTACTGCCTCAGCTATCGACACAGCTATTGGTGCATGACAAGGATGATTCACATACGCAAATCGAAGTGTCTGTCGATGAGCAAGGAACACTAACCTATGCGTTCAGCTAACCATAGCGAACTTAGCAACGCCCTACTTGCGATCAGCCAGTCTTTGGCTGATCGCAGCCAGCTTACCCAAACCTTGGATGCTGTGTTGACCGCTGCGAGACAAATGACCCTCGCAAAACACGGCATCATTTATGTTTTGGACCAGACTGGTCAAGCGTTGATTCCAAGTACCGCTCACCATAACGATAAAACGATTGTTTCTCACCCTTGGGAAGCATTGCAGATCGATTCCGCCAGTGAGAACGACCCATTTAACTTTGCGATTCGCAATGGTGAAGTGGTGTTGATCAACGAGTTGTATAAGTACAACGGCTATGACTGCGACAGCATTTATCAAAGTGAGCAAATACTTGGACTAAAGAGTGAAAACTTATTGGCTTGGCCACTTATCGACAACGAAAGTAAAACCATCGGCCTATTAGTATTGCTCGATTTAAGCGTTATCGACAACGAAGCCGCACTCACTGAGTTCTGTCGCATGGCCGCGAGCAATATTCGCCAAGCGGTATGGTTAGAGCAATATGGGCAAGTGATCAAAAGCCTGAGTGCCGACAATCAAGCTCTAGTGCGCGAGAACACTCAGCTTAAAAAGCGAACCAAGAAAACCTACCAAGGTCCGATTGCAGAGAGCGAAGAAATGCTCAATGTCTTGAATCGTCTTGATAAGGTGCTATCTCTTCCTGTCGACGTTCTGTTGCGTGGTGAAACTGGTGCAGGTAAAGAAGTGATCGCGAAATACATTCACGAGAACTCCAACCGAGCAGACCAGCCTTTGATCGTTCAAAACTGTGCAGCTATTCCAGAGCAATTATTGGAATCGGAACTTTTTGGGCATAAGAAAGGCTCATTCACGGGCGCAGACAAAGATAAAGTGGGCCTGTTTGAAGCAGCCAACGGCGGCACGCTTTTCCTAGATGAGATTGGTGATATGCCAATGCTACTGCAGGCAAAATTGCTGCGTGTGCTGCAAGAACGTAAGGTTCGCCCTGTCGGTGCCAGTAAAGAGATTGAAGTCGACGTGCGCGTAATCGCCGCAACCCACTGTAATCTTATGCAGCAGATCAAAGATGGCGGGTTCCGTGCTGACTTGTTCTATCGCTTGAATGTATTCCCGATTACGCTGCCTCCCTTGAGAGAACGTGAATCAGATATTATTCCTCTCGCAGAACATTTCGTGCAGCACACGACCAAGACCTTGGGCTTACCGCAAGCGCCGGGGTTAAGTGCCAACGTGCGTAAACAGCTTCTTGCGTACTCTTATCCGGGTAACGTACGTGAGCTGAAAAACATCATCGAGCGCTCAGTACTACTGTCCGATTTTGAAACCATCACTCACATTGAGTTTGGTGAACAAATCCCAGAAGATACGCCAAGTGTTGAAGTAAAAGCAGCACCACCTACCCCAGAACAACCCGCTTACGAGCCAGCACAAGCGGATTTAGAGGACGCTTCAATAGGCCTTAAGGACGTTGTCAGCCAATACGAGCGCACAGTGATCATCGATTGCTTAAATGCCTGTAATTGGCACACCAAGAAAGCCGCCGAGCAATTGGCACTTCCAATGAGTACCCTCAACCATAAGATGAAGAAATACGATATTTCCGCTGCGGGTTAAGCGAGAAGCGAGAAATTCAGCTTCCATTGATAAGAAAAGAAAAACCGCCCGAAGGCGGTTTTTTTATTTATTGAGAATCGACGCTTCAATGATGGTTGCTAAGTATGGGTCTCTAATCCAAGTTACTAAACGTTCTTTACGCTCTTCTGGTTTCAGTTTTGCCCAGTTGATGTACATATCTTTATCAACTTTATAGCTTGGATCCTCACAATCAGAAAAATAAGATAACTCATCTACATTTTTGTACTGTCTGCCCAACGACATCTCAAAGCTTCCAAGTTTAAACGGCGTTTTTTCCGCTGTATTACGTTGTACTAGAGAGGACACCTTTAGAACTGCTTCTTGGAATCGACCAGATGTCGAAACAACGGGTCCAAATGGTCGAAGCCCCTTGATTTCTTGCCCGTTCAGCGCTTTAAATGCGAACTCGAAACGAGACGCGTAGACCACCTTACCATCGAAATCTTCATCCATGTCTATGTTGGATAGAGCCTCAGAGACAAAATCTGCATCTATATTTTTGTTAACCACATCGCTGTCATCTAGCGTCCATTTAGAACCGTCTTTCTTTAGTATTCCAATATAAGTAAGGTTACTTAGATACTCAGGACCAGCGGTAGTTTCAGATCCGAATACGGCTTCATTATCAAAAGTGGTAGATAGCTTTAGTGAAACTGGAACACTCTGCCATTCGAGGTTTTGTCCCTCATACGACTCTTTTCTGTGCTTGCCACCAATAAGCATAACTTCCGTAGCGAATGACTTGTTCGAAGTCCAATCAAAGCCTTTGAGCTCATCAGCAGTAGTGAGCATACTGTCTTCGTTCATAAACTGTCGTTTATTTCCGTAGTTGACCGCAATCGCACTGTGCTTAATGTCATCGATAACAGGCTTTGTCGGGCCTTTATGAACTTTATTATGTAAGACAAAATCTAACGTTAACAAGTCTTTCTCTGACACACTATTTCCGTTCGCTATAAAACCCGATTTAGCAGAGAGTGTGTAGTTATGGTTTGTATCGACCCCTACAGGAATCTGCCTAGGTGACGTGATAAATCGTCCGACTGTCTTGTCCACTCGCACTGGTAACTTATAGTTGCTTCCAGATAGAGTGAACTCATAAGTCATATTTTTAAAGCCACCGCTGTTTACATATTCTTTGAGTACATCTTGTTGGGAGTCAATTTTTATCACCTGCCCAAAAATCGGACCGAGAGCAACTTTAGATAAATAGCCACTATAATCAACTAAATCATGCTTGGCGATCAAAGGCTTCACTCCTGAGAAGACATCATCACCAAAGTAAAAATACGGCTCAAACTCACAGCCAATAAGGACTTTGCCGTCTACTTTTTCCGCCTCAAAAAATTCTGCCAACTCACCTTTGGGGTCTACACTAAACTCCTCGTGTTTCATCGGTTTGAACATCAAATTAAACTTAGGCCCACTGGTATTAAGTAAACCATCAGTACGCTGATAGGACATCTCACACTGAAACACATTTGACGTCATCTGTTTCAGACTTTGTTTGCCTAACAACATTTGCCACTTCAAACGGTGGAAAGGCGATAGTCGCACCTTTTTATTTGCTTTTAATCGCGCCTTCTCCCACTCATCAAACGTGACCCATTTAGCGTTTCCTTGAGGCTCAGAAACTAATAACCGAACGAATCCTAGGTCCTCTTCTGATAATCTTTTAGACTCAACATTAAACTGTGTCGCAAACTCCACTAAGCCTCGTTGTTGATCGCGATTATAGAGCTTGTCTTGCACTGGAAACGCGACATTAAACGCCCCAGAAACATCTTTCCTTTTTGGAGCAATATAGTTGGCTTTGTTACGAGTGATGACTTGTTCAGCGATTTCTTCACCGTAACTTTCAATTAATTGCTTGCGTCCCTCACGACGCATGAGTTCTTGGAGCCACAAGTTACACAAATTTTCTTTTAACTCTGTGTTTAATACCCAGCCATCGGTTTCGATATATCGCTGAATGTATTCATCGATGGCTAGTGTTCGCCACTGTTCTGTGAATTCTTGTTCGCCCCCAGAACAAGCTCTTTGAATCAAAAGCACCAAACCATTAATAGCAAGTGCACGGCGTTGATAGCGCTTAATCAGCTCCTTTGCACCCGTAGCTTCTCCTAAGTGCTCAACTAACGCATCTGAAGACGTAAAATACATCTCAGTCAATTGGGTATCAATCTCAGCCAATGAATCAATAATTTCTGTGGTTTCATGGCTAAGTTGTTCAATTGCAGATATGCTTTTTCTAACTTCGTTGTAGGAGGACAAGTAATAATCGAAAAGCGCAGAGTCTAACAACTGGGCGCCACTCATCAGCATTTTCCCGCCTTCTTTGACAACGAAAAAGCCTCTTGCTGCCTGTCCTATTATCGGAACATAGCAAGCCATACCAACGATCATCTCGAAGATAGCTAGCTTGAGCTCTTTTGCAATTGCTTCTTCTCCCAAGTTCGCATTTAACTGAGCTAGACGCGCTTGCTCCATAGCCTTAAAGCCGAGTCGACTCGGTGGAATTCTCGCCGCAAACTCTTGTAGGTAGATTCGAACTTCAACGCGTCGGTTTATATTAAGTTGCGCGTTTTCGCGTTTGATTTCGTTGTTTGGCACCTCGACTATTGGTCGACGTTCGCCAAAAAATCGAATATCACTGACTGAAGAAAAGAACTCAGCAACATGCTGCGCTCGCTGTTGTGAAAGGTTTTGGTTATATTCTGAATCACCGTTTTGACAGGCATGCCCTTCGATTTCAACAACGGCATTGGGAATCTTCGATAGCTCTTTATCAACAGCAGCCAAATATGACAAGTGAGGGGCTTGAACCTGATTGTTATCAAAAGGAAAAACCAAGCGTAAACCAGCACCTTTATGGTCTTTAACAAACATTGCACTGTCTTCAGCAACGTCATTCGGAATGCTGTCAGTAAACGTTACATTGTCGCCTAACTTATCTATGATTTGCTTAAGTAGTAATTCCCCGCTCTTCAGACTTTCTTTCCAGACTGGTACCCAGTTCAGATAATCACGTGATACCTGCTCAAAATAACTTTTCCTGAGTTTAGCTTTCTCTTCTGCTAAGCGTAATTGCTCGCTTTTGTCAGTGATCTCTTTTATCTCATAGAAGGTGTTAATTGCATTGAGCCCGGCACCAGCAAAGGGCGACAAAAAGCTTTTGACACTGCCGTTACCTGTCAACCACGTTCTAGCAGCACTCCCCGCCACAACGTGGGCATTACCATTTCTCGCAGGTTCAATAACCTTGGTAAAGAACTTACTTTTATCAAACCCTTTCTCTTTGAGAAGCGTTTTTAAGCCCACTTGAGCTGCACGCTCAGATTCCGATGCTGCTTGGCGTAAATCTTGAAGAGTTTGGTAAGCTGCTGCAGTCGCCGATACCCCAAATGAAAACTCCAATGCCGAAATCATGGCTGGGGGTAAAGCGCCCTTGTCTACTTGCCCCCAAAACGTGTTTGCTAAACTTCCAATCACATCGTGTTTACTTGACGGGTTTTGATGAATATTAATGCCAGCATTAACCAAACTTGGTGTCACTTTTGTGCCAACCTCCCACAGCGCAGCACTCATACTGGCAGTCGTTCCACTATTCTCTAGGTTTTCAAGCTCCCCCATTCGGAAGGCTTGTAGAGCTTTAAACTGCGTAGGAAATTGGTATATCAAAGACTCTTCAAGTGAGATCATGTCGCCAGCAACAACCGCAATCTTACCAAACGGTGTCGTTTGGCTGAGCGTGATGTATTCTCGTAGCTCGTAGCTGACTTTGGAGATAAGTCCAACCTCATCATATTCTTTAGTTACATTAGTGGCATTTAATGCAAACTCAGGGATCTCATCAATGAGTTCGGTGTCAAAAGCCACTTCAATGGTGTACATACCATCAATAAAAACTTCCGACGCCAACGGAAACAAAGCTATTGGGCGATGCGAACCGCTGTTTTGATCAAGCAGTGCTTGCGTTATGGTATTTTTACCCTGCAGGTTTAGGTGCTGTCCGCTCTCCTCATCAAAACGAGTAACTTTAACAATTGCATCAGCATACTCTTGTGTTGAAAATGCTACGGCGAGAAATGAGAACGTGGGTACAATAAAGCCACGAATGGGCTTATCTTCAGGAACAGAGTCATACCATTTGTTATATGTAGCTTGCTCATCCGTTAGTGCTTGAGTGCCTGCTTCATATTTAGGCGCGAGTTGTGAGCGCTTTACTTCTGTAACAGCGTATTCCACTTTTTTTTCTAGCGAGTTCAGTGCTTGATCACCGTCATACCCCTTTAGCTTTTCTAAGATAGAGACAAGGTCTGCACACGCCTTTTTCATTGGCCGAGCATCACTCTGTGCACCAATCGCCAACTCTGTAAGCATTGACCATTCAGGAAAAGACAGCTTGTACGTCTTCTGTGCTAGTTCATGTACTGGCGAGCGCAGTGCCAAAACCTGATTGATGTTGGTTTTTTGGTTTTTCTGAATAGAATCGCCCAGTACATGTAAACGACCTAAGTCGTCTGTCGCCCAAAGGGCTGCGCTTTCCTCACCTAAGTTTTTGGCAATGGGAAGCCGTGACATAGGGCGAATATTGCTTAATGCCTCAATCACTTCCAAGTTATCAGCTGAATTCACATCGGCATAGGCGGAACCTTTTTTACCATCAACGGTAGGATACTCAACGCCAAATAAATAGATGTCTGTCGGTAAATATTTAAAATCATTATTCATCGTTATCTACCTCCAGAAAACGCCCACCGTTAGCATCGGCATTATAAAGAACTGGGGTTTTAGCTACTCTTCCAGAATGAATCACCTTCCATGACTGTCGACCTTTTCCAGTCAACTCATAGCGATAATCAGATCCATAGCGTTTTATGGTTATTATTGCTGCTCCTGCCTGGGTTTCTCGGCCATCATTACTAATGTTAACCACCTTATCGTAAGCTTTCTTTTCCTCTCCTTCGTCAGAGAACGCAAGCCACGTTTTTTCCTCAACATTGATCAAAACTTTACGGTATGAGTTTACCGCCCATACGTACTTACCATTAGGACTGATAGCCGTTTGAACATAGACACGCTCCTTAATCGTTTTTTCTGGTTTAAATTCGTCCTCGGGGAAGATTTTATAAAGCATTTTTAAAGTCTTGGCATCAAACACAACCACACCCAAATCGCCGACGTAAATGAGCTTACCGTCAACAATGACAGTAGATTCTGAAATATCGACATCTACCTCCTCCTTGGTTCCCGTAGCTAATGTGTATTTAAAACGCTTAAAACCATCTGAGAAATAGATGTAACTAGAGTCGTCCGCCCAGACCAAATATGGCTTAGTCCGCGCGCTCCCTAGCTGAATAGTCTGTTGCGTTTTTAAGTCAAAAATGGCTTTAATCAGAGGCTCTCCATAACTGTATGCATAAGCCACATAACGATTGTTAGGTGAACGACTCATCGTAAAATTCTGTGGTGACGCGGTGCTTGGCATATCATCCGTGACTAAGCGTAAATCTGTTCCATCAATTTTCATGCTCCAGATTTTATAGCCATTTTCATAATCGTTTACGAGAGGGTCTCGAGAGCTGACATTATTCCACCAAAACTGAATTCGAGGTTTGTCATAAGAGCTCACGTCAGACAAATCTTCACGGGGCCACTCTTTTGCTCTGCGAACGGCATAACCTGGTTTGACAGGAAGTGTACCTGGGTATTCAGGCTTAGATAGATCTTCAGAGTAGACAATAAAGTTGTGCTCACTTTGCCATTGGCAGCGTGGTCCTGTCACATCTTTGCGTTCGAATGACGTTGTTTCACCAACATTGTAACAAGCCTTTTGAGCGGGTTCTTTTTCTACGGATTGTGTTGTTGCAGTATTCGAAGTTTGATTACTTTCTTCACCACAGCCTGTTAATAACATAACTGTCGAAAGAAGCGTGATACTTAACGTTGTTCGTTTCATTTTATAATAGTTCCGTGAGTTCAATGTCTTGATAAATTACTGACATTAAGACCGTTTTACCTGAGTTATGAGATCGGCAATGACGAGTTAGATTGACCCTTTTAACTTCTGGTAACCAACCACTAAACACGACTTCTTTGCAATACTGATCCACAAACTCAGCCTCGCGCAAAAAAATCTTTTGGCTCCATGTTTCATCAACACACGTCAGTTGGAAATAATCATCCGGTTGATCGCATTGGGGGTTACTTTTATAAGTAATTACGATGCCTTCGCTTGAGGAGTTAACAACAGCGGCGGCAACACCCTGCTCTTTTTGACTGACAATATTGTAATCTGATTTGCTTGGCACTTGAGTATCGAGATTCGGCAGCGAAATCACAGGTTCGGAGCTCGCATCAAAGTTGTGAGCAGAAGAATAATCACTCAGATCTACTTTAACCGCTTTTTCATTATTCCCGCTCTTTAATTCATTGAGTTGCTGAGTATTGAGTTGAGTCCGAGAATAATAAAAAGCAACATCACTTTGTACGCTACCGTTTATTTTGTATGGAAGCCAAATATGAGGCAAAGGAACACCAAGTGGCTCTCTCTTTGTTTTACTTCCAGCCTTAAATGGACTCAATTCGGTTTGAAGTAATTCTGTGTATGTTTCGCCTTCGTTAGGCCAATCAGCGACCACTACCTCAACTTCTTCTCCAGTAAGACCAAAAACACGGGCACAAGCGTATTCGTCCAACACACCCTCATAGACTTTTTTACCGTCTTGGTACAGCTGAAACGCTTCCCCTGACAGAAATGCTTCGGAGTCTTCATCATATAAGCTGATATCGACCGATCTTTGAGGCGAGGACTTAGTGCTTTGGTAGAGTGATAGATCGACATCAGAAAAGCGTCCGTCGTTTTGAACTTGGATTTCTCGCCAAACTTCTGATTGCCAAACGACATAAATATAACCGCGATCGATAGATACATACCCTGAATCACTCTTATGAACTGGAACTACCGGCACCAACACGTTATCCCACTCATCCATCTGCGTCTCTTTATCAACGGGTTGCAGGTCACCGGCGAGTTTAAGCAAGATCGGCTGAGGCTGGTCGGAACAAGGGATTTTGATATAGAGTGTTTTGCCCTCAGATTCGAGATCTTTAAAGGTCGCTAGGCTGCGGTGTTTATTTTCTGTATCGGCCTTGCCCACTGTAACTTTTTCTTTTTGAGCGTCCGTTTTACCCAACATCAAACATGCTGCATTGCTGGACCACTGCCCTGCAAACTCAACAACGATTTTTTGATCTGGGCTCGGCTCAGAAGGTACATGCGTGTAACTACGAACTAGAGCAACATCGTCAGTAACCTGCTTGTAACCCGCTTTAAAAACTTTGCTTTCATTCGAAGCTGATACAGAGTCAACAAGCGATTTAAGTCTAGGGAAGCTTTGTAACTGAGAGTCCGTTAATGGCGACCTACGAGCAAAGGAAGATAATGAGACCCAACTGCCTTTCCCAAGTTCGGCTCTGATCGCTGCTAGCAATCCGCTGGTCGTTTTTTTAGAAGAAAGAGAAATCTTTTGCGCAAACTCTTTAGGGAGGTTTCTAAGGATGTCATCTGAATTTCGCAAACGCGAAAGCTGTCCTATACACTCGTCTGGTGTAAGAACATAAGGTAGCTCGCTGGAGGAAAGCTTCGAGCTAGGTATAAATTTGCAAACTAAATGCATTTGAATTCTCCACAACCAACATCGTAAATATGGTTGCGGTGACATTTAAGCTGATAAGGCTTACAAGTACGATTTGGTGCGCTAATGCTACTAATTTAATTTATAACATTCAATCACATAGAAAAATCAACAAATAAGCTGAGAGCCACCCAAAAGACATATTCGCTAGAAAATAAGTCATTTAAACTACAAACAAAGACAAAATAACTAGATATTTAAATCAAAAAGAAGGATTCAAATAAAAGGATTTTTTTTATTTTTGGGCAGAAGTTAACAGTTTCTATTGGGCAAATGACACCTCTGAGAGAGGCTCTGAAGGAATGACCTTCCTCAGCAACAACTGATAATGAATTGCTACTGAGGAAGTATGAATAAAAAGGTGAGCGCGTGTCACACTCACAAAAAAGCGCAACTACTTTGAAGCAATGCTAGGCTGGTGTCGCTTCATCACAGTCACAAAACGTCAGGTAGTTCACACTACCTAATGCAGAACTCTATACTTGGGGTATAGCATTGCGTGTAACTATATAATATTAAGACATATTCTCAACGTGGCATATTCACCACAGCATCTTTCAAATAACCATCACAATCACACTAACCGCTCCCAAAAACAAAATTGGCATAGGCATTCTAGATGTTTCACCTTGTATAAAGCCCGCTAAGTCATTTGTCGCAATTATTAGAAAAAGCCAATCGTTTGACTTAGATCACTTAATACCAAGTAAAAAGAAAGCGAGCTTAATGCTCGCTTTCTTTTAGGCTGCTTTCTGGGAGGGAAACTCCGCGGAATATCTTTCCCAATAATCTGGAACAACAAGCGCTGTAGTACTAGAGTAATTGAATGTCGTATTCACCTCATCAGCGGTCGCAGAGAGTGAATTGGTACCATTTGCATAAACGGTTATTTCTCCTTCTTTCAAAGTAGACAAATCAAGATCAACGGTCCATGTACCATCGGCTAGCACTGTTGCACTGCCTAGAACCTCCAAGCTATCAGTATCAACCGCTTTGAGTGCTATTGTGTCCCCCGTCTCGAAACGAGTACTGCTACCATTGACGGTTACTGTTGTTAGGCCTGTGACATCGTTTACTGTTTCAAAAGCGATAGTAGGAGTCATCGCTAGCACTTTGCTAGAAGTGAATGCCTCACCGGCATTGCCCGTTGCATCACTAAAGCCTTGCAACGTTAACGCCACACTCTTCACCGAATCCGCAACCGACGCGACTTCTGCTGTACCCACCCATTGGGTTTGAGTACCCGATTGTGCTGTCCAGTTGATCGCCGCGGTACCCAGCGTTGACCCCGTCGGTGTGGTGACGCCTTTGTCGAACGTGGCGGTAACGGTCACGCTCTCACCCGCCGCTGCGTACGTTGGATTAATCGACGTTTGACCGTCGTCCACCGTTGGCTTGGTTTGCGTCAACGTAAATGTCGTCCCCACTTCTTTTGCTGGTGCGCCCAAGTCGTTAGTCCCGTTCACCGTCACCGTAATGGTGCCGTCTTTAAGACCCGAGACATCAAGCGTCGTGTTCCATTTACCCAATGCAGCCACTGTCGTGGTTTTCGTGACTTCTTTATTGTCCGTATCGACCGCTTTGATGGTCAATGTATCGGAGGTTTCGAAGCGTGTGCTATCGCCACTGACGGCAACGCTTGCAGCGCCCGCTTCGTTAACATCACCGATATTTTCAACGGTTAAGGTTGGGGTCATCGCTAGCACTTTGCTAGAAGTGAATGCCTCACCGGCATTGCCCGTTGCATCACTAAAGCCTTGCAACGTTAACGCCACACTCTTCACCGAATCCGCAACCGACGCGACTTCTGCTGTACCCACCCATTGGGTCTGAGTACCTGCTTGCGCGGTCCAGTTGATCGCCGCGGTACCCAGCGTCGAACCCGTCGGTGTGGTAACGCCTTTGTCGAACGTGGCGGTAACGGTCACGCTCTCACCCGTCGCTGCGTACGTTGGGTTAATCGACGTTTGACCGTCGTCCACCGTCGGCTTGGTTTGCGTCAACGTAAATGTCGTCGTCGCTTCTTTTGCCGGCGCCTCCAAGTCGTTAGTACCGTTCACCGTCACCGTAATGGTGCCGTCTTTAAGACCCGAGACATCGAGCGTCGTGTTCCATTTACCCAATGCAGCCGCTGTCGTGGTTTGCGTGACTTCTTTATTGTCCGTATCGACCGCTTTGATGGTCAATGTGTCTGTGGTTTCGAAGCGTGTGCTATTACCACTGACGCCAACGCTTGCAGCGCCCGTTTCGTTAACATCATTGATATTTTCAACGGTTAAGGTTGGGATCATCGCCAACGCTTTAGCTGATGTGAATGACTCACCGGTATTGCCCGTTGCATCCTCAAAGCCTTGCAGCGTTAACGCCACACTCTTCACCGAATCCGCAACCGACGCGACTTCTGCAGTACCCACCCATTGGGTCTGAGTACCCGATTTTGCTGTCCAGTTGATCGACGCGGTCCCCAGCGTTGACCCCGTCGGCGTGGTGACGCCTTTGTCGAACGTGGCGGTAACGGTCACGCTCTCACCCGCCGCTGCATGCTCTGGGTTAATCGACGTTTGACCGTCGTCCACCGTCGGCTTGGTTTGCGTCAACGTAAATGTCGTCCCCACTTCTTTTGCTGGTGCGCCCAAATCGTTAGTACCGTTCACCGTCACCGTAATGGTGCCGTCTTTAAGACCAGAGACGTCTAACGTCGTATTCCATTTACCCAATGCAGCCGCTGTCGTGGTTTGCGTGACTTCTTTATTGTCCGTATCGACCGCTTTGATGGTCAATGTATCTGTGGTTTCGAAGCGTGTGCTATTACCACTGACGACAACGCTTGCAGCGCCCGTTTCGTTAACATCATTGATATTTTCAACGGTTAAGGTTGGGATCATCGCCAACGCTTTAGCTGATGTGAATGACTCACCGGTATTGCCCGTTGCATCCTCAAAGCCTTGCAGCGTTAACGCCACACTCTTCACCGAATCCGCAACCGACGCGACTTCTGCAGTACCCACCCATTGGGTCTGAGTACCCGATTTTGCTGTCCAGTTGATCGACGCGGTCCCCAGCGTTGAACCCGTCGGCGTGGTGACGCCTTTGTCGAACGTGGCGGTAACGGTCACGCTCTCACCCGCCGCTGCGTACGTTGGGTTAATCGACGTTTGACCGTCGTCCACCGTCGGCTTGGTTTGCGTCAACGTAAATGTCGTCCCCACTTCTTTTGCTGGTGCGCCCAAATCGTTAGTACCGTTCACCGTCACCGTAATGGTGCCGTCTTTAAGACCCGAAACGTCTAACGTCGTATTCCATTTACCCAATGCAGCCGCTGTCGTGGTTTGCGTGACTTCTTTATTGTCCGTATCGACCGCTTTGATGGTCAATGTATCGGTGGTTTCGAAGCGTGTGCTATTACCACTGACGACAACGCTTGCAGCGCCCGTTTCGTTAACATCATTGATATTTTCAACGGTTAAGGTTGGGATCATCGCCAACGCTTTAGCTGATGTGAATGACTCACCGGTATTGCCCGTTGCATCCTCAAAGCCTTGCAGCGTTAACGCCACACTCTTCACCGAATCCGCAACCGACGCGACTTCTGCAGTACCCACCCATTGGGTCTGAGTACCCGATTTTGCTGTCCAGTTGATCGACGCGATCACAGCGTTGACCCCGTCGGCGTGGTGACGCCTTTGTCGAACGTGGCGGTAACGGTCACGCTCTCACCCGCCGCTGCATGCTCTGGGTTAATCGACGTTTGACCGTCGTCCACCGTCGGCTTGGTTTGCGTCAACGTAAATGTCGTCCCCACTTCTTTTGCTGGTGCGCCCAAATCGTTAGTACCGTTCACCGTCACCGTAATGGTGCCGTCTTTAAGACCCGAAACGTCTAGCGTCGTGTTCCATTTACCCAATGCAGCCGCTGTCGTGGTTTGCGTGACTTCTTTATTGTCCGTATCGACCGCTTTGATGGTCAGTTCGTCAGAAGTTTCAAAGCGTGTGCTATCGCCACTGACGACAACGCTTGCAGCGCCCGTTTCGTTAACATCATTGATATTTTCAACGGTTAAGGTTGGGATCATCGCCAACGCTTTAGCTGATGTGAATGACTCACCGGTATTGCCCGTTGCATCCTCAAAGCCTTGCAGCGTTAACGCCACACTCTTCACCGAATCCGCAACCGACGCGACTTCTGCAGTACCCACCCATTGGGTCTGAGTACCCGATTTTGCTGTCCAGTTGATCGACGCGGTCCCCAGCGTTGAACCCGTCGGCGTGGTGACGCCTTTGTCGAACGTGGCGGTAACGGTCACGCTCTCACCCGCCGCTGCATGCTCTGGGTTAATCGACGTTTGACCGTCGTCCACCGTCGGCTTGGTTTGCGTCAACGTAAATGTCGTCCCCACTTCTTTTGCTGGTGCGCCCAAATCGTTAGTACCGTTCACCGTCACCGTAATGGTGCCGTCTTTAAGACCCGAAACGTCTAGCGTCGTGTTCCATTTACCCAATGCAGCCGCTGTCGTGGTTTGCGTGACTTCTTTATTGTCCGTATCGACCGCTTTGATGGTCAGTTCGTCAGAAGTTTCAAAGCGTGTGCTATCGCCACTGACGGCAACGCTTGCAGCACCCGTTTCGTTAACATCACCGATATTTTCAACGGTTAAGGTTGGCGTGATTGGCAATTCATACGACGTATTGTCCTCACCCACATTACCTACTAGGTCTTTATATTGACTCACCACTAGGCCAACACCGAGTTCTGGTACGTCTGGGACATTAACGGTACCGGTCCAAACTTTCTTATCAGCAGGATCAGACGTTAGCGAAGTAACATTGTTCGTTCCCAATGTTGCCGTGGCCTCTTGCAACTCTTTGTCAAACTCTAGCTTAACGTCTACTGCCTTTCCGATTTCTTGATGCAGAGGATCAAACGTTACTTTAGTCAGTGTTGGCAATACACCTTCTACCCCCAGAATCAAACTATCCCCTTTTCCGGGGATATTGTTGATGCTCTTATAGCTTCCATCATCGACCCGTATGGTTATGTCTTTATTTTCTCTTTCTGGTGTTATGTATGTGACTGTCCAAGTTATGTTGTCAGTGGTACTCCAAGATAAAGGTTTCAACTCACCGCCATTATTCTCATCTAACTTTACGTCTGAAATATCGAAATCTGTGACTTCTTCAGTAAAAGTAAATGTAAGCGGGACTTCGGCGCCACCAGCCAAAGGTGTGCTTGCATTCGTCGATATTGTTAACTCAGGGACTGTCGCTGCTTCCACTTTGTATGTTGTCGTTTTTTCCGTTTGATTGCTGACTGCATCAGTCGCGATTACTTTTATCGTGTAATCTCCTGGCGATAACAAGTAGTGGAACACATAAGGGTCGCCATCGTTAGTAGGTTCCGTGATTGACTGTGGCCCTACTGCTAGACCTGAACCGTTGTCAGCTGTTGATGTTACTGAACTTAAGTTTTTATCTGTTACCTGAGCAGTTACATCCGACTGATATTTGCCGTCATCTGTTGCTTTGTCATCCTGCGTGATATTGCTGATCGACACTTCAGGAACTTCAAAATCAACAACTGATTCGATACCTTTGGCATCATAGATCTTATTAAAAAGCTTAAAGTCTGTAACAGCACGTCCCATTGAGTCAGTGACTGTCACTTTGTATATGTATTCAGCTTGGTCATCAATTGCAAAATCCATGGTACCAGTCGCGCTTGACGACACAATATTGCCGTTGAAGTTAAGCGGGTCTCCGGTAGTTGGAACCATATCAATGGAATAATGAGTTGCCTTGACATGCTCCCCCTCTGTAGACGTAATCGTGAACGATTGACTTTCTTTAGTGAATGCTAGCTTGCCTCCCAGCAAGCTAGTCATGTCATTAAATGAGAGAGTAATAGTCGGCACAGTCAGATCGATAGTCTTGTCTTCACTACTCTGGTTATCCACCGCATCTTTCGCGATTACCTCAACCGTAATTTTATCAAGACCTGAAAGCTCACCTTTGGATAGCTCGAAATAAGTTATGTATTCCTTATCGTTTTCCTTGTTCGTTTTTTCTTCTTCAAAGTCAAGCGCTCGCACCGTGTACTTAACCTTAGCTAAACCACTGACGTCATCTTTCATCTCGACAAAAGTGAACCTAACTTTGTCACCTGGTTGCTCAGTAACCGTGATCAAATCTCCAATGACAGGAGCAGTATTATCAAATCGAATATCTTCAACTAAATCTAACCCACGGTTTTCCCAAACGTCAGTGACCAGAACCTCGATTGTTAACGCTTTATTTTCTAATCCCGCATCCAACTCATCACTATGAAAGCTTGAACAGCGATACGTGTCATCATCACTACAAGTGGTGAAGTTTCTGAAGTTATCAGCGTTATTTTTTAAGTCGTAAGACTCACCACCAAAGGTAACACTGACATTTTCTATGTCCGAGTATTCGGCAAGCTTAACTCTAAAGTCTACATTGAGGATTTTACCATTTAATACATCACTACCTTCAGGGCTTGTAATTTCAACTACCGGCTTTTCAGTTGGTAATATGAATTCAAACTCATGCTCTGCTGCTAAGTTGCCTGCATTATCAGTAATGTTGGAAATTTTGTAGGCATGCGTAACCGCCGTCTTTTGAATAATATCGGCATACTTTTCTTTGTAACGGCAAACAGCTTCACCATTGGCATTCAAAACACAACTCTCAGCACTAAACGGAATACCTCCAGCCATTCTAATTAACTTAGGGAAATCCGCGTTGTCGGTAATATTTACTCCTGACAACTCATCTTTAAATATAAGGTCAAATGCAAGGTACTTAGTTGGATCATCTAAGTCATAGGTCACCTCATAGCCCTGAAATACGTATTGATCCGTTTCAGGTGAAACTGTCTTTGGAGCCTCTGCATCCATCATTTTAAAGTCAAACTTCCGCACTGCTACGGCCCCATTCGTGCCCGTAGTTTGGACGATCAAAACAGCAGGTGAATACGAAACATTTTCCGAGTCAACGCTACAACTAGGCTCTTGCCCCAAAGAAATATTCTTCACGCCAGAAGTAGGCTTTTCTCCACTAGGGGGGGCATCGTCACCATTGTGTTCCCGACGAACCCAACACTCTATGCTTTTTGCTTTTACTTCACTTTTAGTTACGAATTTGACGTCTAACACCCCGTCAGACACATAGTTCTGAAAATCTATAGGCTCATCAATATCAATAGCTACACCATTACGCTGGACGCTTAACGTACGGTTAATGTTGCTAACTAGTGGAGTACCGTTATGTTGGACATTATTTTCAACACTAATACTCAGCTCATAGTTCCCATCAGTTCCTAGTTGCAGCTGGGTTAACGTCGCTTCCCAAGTGTCCTCTGAACCGTCGACTTTATAAAACTGAAAGTCTGTCGCTTTACTTTCACCCGAGTATTTATAAGTAGATTTAATTTCTTTAACACCACTCACATCGGTTACTTTTAAAGTTAGCTTAATGTCACCTTCGTTATATACAACTCGGTCAATTGATTCACCACTATCTGCGTAAGCAATCGTAAGGTCCAATTGGGGAAGCTTACTGCTCACGTTAACCAAAAAGTCACTTGTCGATGAGTTGCCACGAGTATCTGAACCTTTAACTCTAATTGTATGCTCACCATCACTTTGCCCACCTAAAGGGATTTTAAGAGCGTCAGCATTAACTATTTTGGTTCCCGGAGTACCCGGAGTTGGTTCAACATCTTCAAATATCCAGTACTCTAAGTTTTCTCGATCTACCCCCTCAGTAGAAACGTTGCCATTCGGGCCTAAATCTGTAGCTCTCAGCTCAAAGACATAATCACTATTGTAATAACTATTAACATCGTGCCCCATCAAGCTAAATTCTGGGCCTTGATTATCAAAAACTACGCTATTTGTATTCGATTGACTTTCAAAACCATGAACATCTTTTGCTTTAACATAGAGACGGATGCGATTTCCTTCATTCAGGTCAATATTCTTAGTCTCATCTTCCAAAAGTGGCATTTCGAACTTTTGACTTGGGTTCTCAGGCTTAAACGTTTTTAACACTGTAGGGTTATCTACCTGGAACAAGGATACTTCTTCAATACCAGAATCATCTGTCACTGATTCAAAAAGCACATTGAACTTACGTCCTACTACGGTGTTTTCTTTATTCAAAGCGTCTTCAATCCAAGGGGTAGAAAGTAGAATTACTGGTCCCTTATTATCAACTTGAAAGCTGAACGTCCCCTTCCTACTCTCGTTTGCTGGATAGGCTTTATCCGTTGCCGTTACATAAAATTCATTTTTGGAATCGTAATTAAAGGCTTCAGCAACCAATTGAACTTTAACATCCGGCTGCTCGCCAATGAGGTATGGTTGATCACAAACGCTTGTTTCAGGATCGCAAGCTTCTAACGTTTGGGATTGACCTGAGCCTCTCCTTAGTTCGACTTTTACATTGCTACCTTGACTAAGATCACCCCAATCGATCACCGGAGTCCAAACATCGTTGCCACCCAATCGCTCTGTAATTTCCGCATCATTAACAACCGGTGACTCAGAGTCGATATAAATACGAAACCTTGGGGCCCCATTGTCGGCATCTGATACCGCGTTCCCCAAGTTATCTTCGGCACTAACTACCGCTAACCAGTCACCATCTCCTGGGTTAATTGTTGTTCCTTGAGTCGAGCAATCTTCCTGACCGCATAGGCGTACGACAAACCGATCGCTTTGGTTAGTATAAAACTGCTCATATGAAACTGGGTATCTTTCGCCAGATGTCTTATAGAAAAGTAAGCTACGTTTCTCGAGTTTGTCATCAACCACATCTTTCAACTCAAAAGTTAGATCGTGGATGTTATTTTTAATACTCAGATAAACATCTTCCCCTATAGGGTTTTTATCTGGACCTATAGGAGGGATGTAACTCGCCTCCGGATAGTCATTATCTACATACAAACGCTCTACAAGAGGGTCGGCCTCAGTAAATCCATTACCTTTGGTATCGAATGCCGTTGTCTCCAACGCAAACTCGATGATATCGGTGAGATCTGCTGACTCTGTATTTAAGGTAAAGAAGTACTCTTTTCTAAATTTATCGCTATCGCCAGATTCTTGTGGTTGAAGTTCCAATGGAATAGCAGTATTAGGGTCACCCATGGCATACCACATACTTTGGAATTTCGGGGCTTGGTCACCTTCCTCTACAACCCCAGATGGATCTTCTAACACTACTCTAGATACCACTTCACCCGCGACATAAAGCTTGTCGCCAACCATTGTTTCGCGGCCAGTCTCTATTGTTAGTGTTTGTTTCGGAGGATAAATATCAATACTACCGCCACCACTATCAAAGATATTGTCTTCGCCAAGTTTAGGATTAGCCGTAGAAATATCATCGGCATAAAGCTGAGCAATATTATCTGGGATGCCGTATTTTTCAGTCATGATATCGTAGTAAGACTGAGCAAGGTCTTTGCGGTAGGTATCAGAGTCGAATTCGTAATCATCCAATTTGATTTGATTCCCACCAGCACCAATTCCGTTTGCTTTACCATCGTAGCTAAGATCGTCATAAATAGCGGAAGCTAAATCAGAAGAATTGTTGCGTGGCGTCTTTTCCGCTAATTTATCAATTGCTTCAACAAGGAAACGATGCAGGTAGTCGTTAGAGAGATCGCTAGGAATTGTCTCTTCAAGCATCTCATTTGTAGCGTACGCCGTAATGGTTGGATCGAATCCAAAGAACGATTCGTTACCGCCAGCTAGCGCGTATTTCACATCCGTGAGAATTTGCGAGGCGCGTTCTGATGTTTTGTCACCGGCTTCTACCTGATTCCAACGATAATCGAACAAACCTGTCTGGTAAGTGGCAAGCTCGGTCACGTAATACGTATTCGAACCATCAAGTTCAAAATATGCGCCGATATTGGCATTGTTTAGATTAACGCTCGCTTTGGCACCTGCATCATCTTTCCATTGGTAGTAGTGAGGGTCCGTCCCTTCTACACCAATTAAACGTACTCGCATGAATTCATAATTGACAACGTCCGTCGTGGCTTCACACGAAGCAACATCAAGCGCGGTAGTTTGATCACTTTCTGGCTGCTGAATAGTGGTACAACTTGCTAGAGAAGTGAATTCACCATTTGGGTTCAAACCTTCTAATTGCACACGTGCCCCAATGAAAGGGGTCACAACCGTCATCGTAGGTAGGTCAAAACTGCTCCGGAAGTAAACTTCTTGCGTCGCACTTTCATTGTCGGACTCGTCGATGGTTTGAATTACCAGTTTTTGGCTAGCGTTTTCTGAAACGTTTTTAAAACCATCACCAAGTACCTCTTTTACGAAAGGAACGTAGTAAATAACCTCATCGACTCTGCCTTCGCTATCTAAAATAGTTTCGTGAGGGATACTCGCGGTGATAGTGTCCGTCGAGGCCACGGTTTGTGTTGTGTTTTGAAATGCGTAGTTGTTGTCATTGTTTTGGCTTAGGTAGTACTTCACGACTAGTTTAAGTTTGTCAGCACTTGAGCCTAAAACCGTATCGGAGTTCACATCAGAAACTCGAACTCGTACGTAAGGGATCTTATTCTCTTTCAATACGTTGACGTGAAAATCGGCGAAATCAACGCCATCAATTGATTTCAAGCCAGAAGCAGCATAGACATAATCGATCTTCAAGTAGTCTCTACTCGACTGAACATTGTCTGATGTATAAGTATCTTGCGTGTAAACCCCTTCGTACGTAGACCTTTCTCCATCGACGGTCACATTGACGTAGTTCATCGATGCCCCTTCAGGGTATGTAATGATCTGAGCAGGCGCTTGATCGTCACGGCTTACTGCATGCTGGTACTCACCGACGTTTTCTTTGGTATCGGTCGCCTTGATATCGAACGTAGTCGTAGATAAGAAATCGTCTGTCGAATACGGTTCGTTAAACTCACAAGCGCTGCCCGACTCTGCGGTCACAGGAGAACAAGACACATCTTTCGGTAGCCCACTCTTAAAAGATACGCTGACAGATTTAATGTCTTGAGACGCTTCTTTTACTATACCTTTTAATACGTACTCTTTAACTACGTTGTTAATAGCGCTTGCCGAAGTAACAGAAATGACAGGTGCATCATTATCCCACTCAAAATTAACGTAATGACCTGAATTGCTACCAGAAACAAGTTCATTGCCTAAAACGTCCGCCGTGTAAAACACCAAACGCGCTGCAGTTACATTAGAAAGGCCGGTATCTGGGTTGACATCAACTGCATCAATGGCTTTTGTATCGACACTTACTTTGATGTTTGTTTCTCGAACCCCGACTTCAAATCCGCTTGCATCAACCGAACAAAACTCACTGCCAGAAGTCTGTTGATCGTTACATTTGAATTCGCCTGACCAAGCACCATGTAATTGATATTCCACATAAGCAGAAACAGATTGAACACCGATATCGTCATTAAGTCTGATATCTACGCTATCTGTTCTTGCTAATACATCACTATCGGTGCGAGTTACGGTTGGTGGTGTTGTATCGATTTCGGTTTCATCGCGTGGTGGAATAACACCATCGGTCGTACCATGACTTCCCAAGTCATTAATTTTTTGACTAAAAGCAACGTAATCATCAGCATCCGTCCCTGAGATATTAAGCTCTGGGTCGTTCACTACAATCAAAACGTGTTGAGAAAGGTCTTGAGTGTAAACGTCGCTAGTAATTCTCTGCTGACCAAACGTAAGCGGCGTCACTGCACCTGTCGAGTCACTGATTTCTAAGCCGTCTAGAAGACCATCAGCGATGACATCACGAAATTGAATATCAGCAAAATGCATTGAAGTATAGACGTTGTCCTCAGACTGGCCGTATCTTTGAATCAGGTCATAAGAATATGAAGAGTATGCTGTTAACAAAGCTCCGTACTGGTGACCAGGTGTAGCAAAGCTACTTTGGCCTCCTTTCGTTATATCAATCGGAGTGGTTTCATTGACATTGAACCCGTACATCCCATTGATACTATCTAAGGCTTCAGAGACTGCATCCGAGCCAGATTCCCCACCAGAAATCTTATACTTAGCTAAACCAGAAACGATATTAGTCAGTGGTGTGAGCATTAATTTCTGATCACTACCTTCACTAAAATTCACTACCCCTTCTAAGCGCAAAGTCTTACCCGCGCTCGATGACACAATTTCTTTTGTGAGAGGATCGGTGTAGCTACCTTGCTGCGCGACGACATACAAAGGCATCGAAGAGGATTCGAATTCAAGCTTGTAATCACCAAAGGCATCAGAAGTCGTACCCGCAAGCAATCTGCCGACTTTTCCATCCTTGTATTCAAACACCTCGATCTTGGCACCGTTGACTGGAGCGTCAAAAACGTTACCTGAGATGCTTCCTGTATTCCTAGCTGGCGGGGTGTTATCACCACCATCCCCACCACCACATGCACTCAATAAAAGTGAAGCAGCCATGAGACCTAACGTTGGTTTTAGTGTATTTTTAGTGAACATAGTAATTTGGCAGAGTCTATTTTGCCGAGATTATATTATTGTCTGGAATTTTCTCAACGTGACAAAATAACCATAAAATCAAACATAAACGCTAAGAAAATAGGTAGTTTTAAGCCTCTTTAGCGGCGCTACTTCACATCTATCGTTATTTAATTAGTAAAAACACAGGAATTAGCTATAACGGCGTGTAAGATTTTATTTTAAATATTATACTCCCCTCAATTTTTCGGCTCTAAGCACAGTTTTATTTCAATGACAAGTTTAATATTAAGACAACATGCGCAAAACTTTGCTCTACCCCTTATTATCATTGCGCTCGCGATCGTTACGGGTGTGTCAGTTACCCATCAATTACTCTCCCCCAGGAATGAGATTCAAGCTATTGTTCCTAAAGTAGTAAATCACAGCAACATTCGCCAAATATACAAAACTAACTTTCGTCGCACGACCATTAAAACGGGCCGCATTGATTACTCGTTTGTAACATCTCTGATAAACGCTGGATTATCTAAAAAAGAAATAAAATCACTACTGAAATTAATTGAAAACGAATTTGACATTATTGGCTCCGTTCGAAAAGGCGATAAATTCTCAATAAAAACCCGAACTAATAGGTATAACGAAAAATACATTAGTTCTTTTTACTATTCCGGTAGTAAAAGAAACTTTTTCGTTATTAGTGATGGCAACAACAACGCATACGATGAATATGGCAATAAGCTAATTCGCAAGCCATATTACTCATTTCCACTAGCAAAAAAGCACAAAGTTAGCTCTGGTTTCAATTTAAAACGAAAACACCCAGTCACTGGATTGATTGCCCCACACTTGGGCACCGATTACGCAGTCCCAATTGGTACACCGATACAGAGTATTGCGGACGGTGTTGTTGTTAAATCACGGTATAACCGCTTTGCGGGCAACTACATTAATATTCGTCACACCAACGGCTCAATGTCTCGTTATCTACATCTATCTAGAAGCGACGTTCGTGTGGGTGACAATGTCACTAAAGGACAAACCATTGGCCGAACAGGTAATACGGGAAGAACAACCGGTCCACACCTGCATTTAGAGCTGATCGTTGATGGTGTTCCTGTTGATTATGCACGTCGAATCAGAACCAACCCTGCTCCCCCCGTAAACATGCAAATGATGTTGGCGGCAAGAAAAGAGCGTGTAGAGCTCATTAAAGAGTTACATAAATACGCCTCTTAATATCGTTTTGGTTTCTTTTTTTCAGTTCATCGGAACACAGAACTTGGCTAGTGAATACCTAAAATCTCGTCACTGTCTGTGAGCTTCGATTCGAAAGTGACCAAATCGGAGCGCCAGCAGTGCTTAAGTCGTTAAATATCTTCCTGTCACTCTTGCTCTAACATTTCCGCTCCACCAATAAAGTGTTAAGATCATCACATGCTCGCTGTAGTGGTAACGAGTGGTGATCATTAGCCCCACTCCCTTAACATCCTCATAAGTGATGTAAATAAGACGAATAACCCACCAGCATAACCATGAAACAATAAGGCGATTTTTCAGATGGTTAACAACTCTATCCAGTGGTTTCCGGGCCACATGCATAAAGCCCAAAAAGAGATTGCAGAAGCAATCCCTCAAATAGATGTCATTATTGAAGTGCTTGATGCTCGTATCCCTTTTAGTAGTGAAAACCCTATGATCGCGGAGCTCAAGGGAGATAAGCCAGTAGTAAAAGTACTGAACAAACGTGATCTCGCGGATCCAGAGTTAACCCAAGTTTGGATTGACCATTTCGAGAAAGAACACAACGTAAAAGCGATTGCCATTACTACCTCTCAACAGCCCGAAGTCCAAAAAATTATGGAGTTAGTACGTAAGCTTGCTCCACATCGCGAAGAAATCGGCAAAAACATCCGCACCATGATCATGGGTATCCCCAACGTTGGGAAGTCGACCATTATCAATGCTTTGGCGGGTCGAACTATCGCAGTAACAGGCAACCAACCGGCGGTTACACGTCGTCAGCAACGTATTAACCTTCAAAATGGTATCGTTCTTTCTGACACTCCGGGGATCCTGTGGCCAAAAGTAGAAAACCCACACAGTGGTTTCCGTTTGGCAGCAACTGGCGCAGTAAAAGACACGGCAATGGAATATGATGAAGTCGCCTTCTATACCGTTGAATACTTAGCCGCTCATTACCCTGAACGACTAAAAGAGCGCTACCAAATTGAAGAGCTTCCTGAATCTGATATCGAAATAATGGAAGAGATCGGGCGTCGTCGCGGTGCTTTACGTGCGGGTGGACGTGTAGACCTTCACAAAGTATCTGAAATCCTTCTTCACGAGCTGCGTCAAGGCACTCTAGGTCAAATCACTCTAGAGCTTCCAGAAATGATCACTCAAGAGCTAATCGAAGTAGAAATCGAAACCGCGCGTAAAGAAGAAGAAAAAGCCAAGCGTAAAGAAGAGCGTCGCAAGCGTTACCTTCGTAACAAACGCTAACCAACACTTGTTCAATACTCATCGTTTTGAAGGCGCGTATTTATCGCGCCTTTTTTGCATCAAAAATATATTCTTCTTTTCGTAAAAGTCAGACATTCGTTCTCACATTTTGTGGAACTAAGACCTCTAAAAGCCCCCCCTTTCTCTCTTTGTAATTTGCTTTCGTCGTTAAGTTTTGTAGGAAATATCAAACAAAATCATTAATTTTTATTACGTAAATTAACGGTTATTTTTCAAGCACGATCTTAGTTAGACCCCCGAATGGTAAGGAGTTACAAACCTCACCCAACCCTTAAATGCCGAGTTTGCAAGGACACGCAAAGTTATGCAACTTGACTAATGACAGTTCATTCATATTCGTCAAACTATATAGCTGTCAGCGCTGGCGTTTTTCTGTATTACGAAGAGAACTTATTATGAGTGATAAATCGAAAACGAAACCACTTCCTTCTTTTGTTGAGGAACGCCTGGATTTTTACCTTCAAGATTTGATTGAACAAAACGAGAACCAAAAGCACTTGGTTCTTGGTAAACGTCCAAAAAGCAACGCGGTAATCATGCAAAGTAATGACTACCTAGCGTTGTCTCATAACGAACAAATCCAGAAAGCACATCGGGATGCGATCGTTGAACACGACGATAACGTGGTGATGTCAGCAATCTTCTTACAAGACGATTCCTCCAAGCCTGCTTTCGAAGCATTGTTAGCCGACTATGTTGGTATGGGCAGTTGTTTACTTTCCCAATCGGGATGGGCTGCTAACATTGGTTTGCTGCAGACCATTTGTCCGCCTGAAACACCGGTCTATATCGACTTCTTTGCGCATATGTCATTGTGGGAAGGTATTCGGGCAGCAGGAGCGCAAGCGCATCCATTCATGCACAACAACATGAGCCACTTGCGTAAGCAGATCCAGCGTCATGGCTCAGGCGTCATCGTGGTAGATTCGGTCTATAGCACGATTGGTACGATCGCCCCACTCCACGACATCTACGAAATGGCGAGTGAGTTTGATTGTGCTTTAGTGGTGGATGAATCCCACTCATTAGGAACACACGGGCCTAACGGCTCTGGCTTGGTAAAAGCGCTGGAACTCACTGATAAAGTCGATTTCATTACTGTCAGTCTGGCAAAAACCTTTGCTTATCGAGCAGGAGCGATTCTCGGCCCAGAAAAACTCGCGAAAACACTTCCTTTTGTTGCTTATCCAGCGATTTTTAGCTCGACGGTATTGCCTCAAGAAGTGATTCGCTTGGAGAAAACGTTGGACGTCATTAAAGGGTCCGATCATAAACGTAAAGACCTTTTTCAGCGCGCCAAAGAGCTCAGAACTGGATTAAAACAGATTGGGTTTAATATTCGGAGCGAATCTCAAATTGTTGCCTTAGAGTGCGGTAGCGAACGAAATACTGAACGTGTGCGTGACTTTCTCGAAGACCGTGATGTTTTTGGCGCAGTATTCTGTCGCCCTGCAACAGGAAAGAACAAAAACATCATACGTTTCTCGATCAACGCCGATATGACACCACGAGACATCGACCACGTGCTTACGGTATGCCAGGAGGCGTTTAACCATCCAGAATTAGAGTTCGTATAATAAGAAAAGACAACGGCCCTTTTGAATGGAAGCTTGTGTATTGCCGCTAAAATAAAAGAGCTCAGCATGTTGCTGAGCTCTACTCGTTATTGATTTCAGTTAGATCCAGTTTGCAATCTTATCGAAGAGTCGGTTCTTATCTGCGGGCTTAACAATAAAATCAGACATCCCGGAAGAACCAATCTTATCTAATGTTACCGGAGAACTATCACCAGTATGTGCAATAATAGGTACAGCCGAATACGCTTTATTTGCCCCACGAATACGTCGTGACGCCTCTACGCCATCCATTACTGGCATCTCAATGTCCATCAAGATAAGGTCGATACTATCGGTATCCAACGCATCTAAAGCCTGTTGTCCATCTTCTTTTTGAATAACATCAAAACCTTGCTTTTCTAACAACATTGCGGTGAATTTTCGTAAAGATTCATTGTCATCAACTACCATTATCGTGCGCTTATTTGTCGCGTCTAAAGGGCGCACTGGCAGTGCTGTGACAACATAGCTCGCATCATAGAGCAAACGGTCAATAGTGGCTTTGGTGTTCAAGAGCCACGCTTGGGTTTCGACCCAAATCGCGTCAAAACTCACATTACGAACTCGTTCTATTGGATGGTGCTCAAACAAATAGACGATACGAGCTTCTGTGAACGATAGCAAAGACTCAATTTTATCCAGATGACTTCCTCTAGAATCCAAGTTTTCCATATCAACAAAAATAAGGTCAAACTCGAACTCATATTCTTTCTTCTTGAGGGCTGATGCAATATCCAAAACGGTCAATTCAAACCCCATAAAGCGCGCAATATCAGTAACTTTTGCAACCAATATGTTTTGCTCCGTAACCATTAAAATGGTCTTCAGTTTGGTCAGCTCATTTTTAATTTCTTTAACCGAGCTTGAGGTAATCAGTGGAAACGTCATGGTGAACTGAGACCATTCACCAACTTCTGATTGGCACTTGATGTCGCCGCCGAATGAACGCATCACTTTCTTACAAAATGGCAATCCTAATCCATAATTACCTGATTTACCGGTCGTGTAAAAATCTCTGAAGATGCTGCGAATCACCTCGCTCGGAATACCTGAACCGTTATCCGTGACAACAATTTGGTTCACGACTTCATCACTGTACATGGTGACGTGAATATGAAAATCTTCGGAACTGCGATGATGAAAGGCATTCTTGAATAGGTTGTACATCACATACTTCAACAACGTATCACTACCTAAGAAATCAAATTCACTTCTTACATCCAAAGAGATAGCAAAACGGTCTGTCGAACGTTTATAGCTGAAGCTCTCGATAGCACTCTCCACGACAGTTTGTGCCGAGTGTTTCTTGAATGTTGAGCGAGAGACACGATTTTCATCAATGGAGGTAAGCAACAAATCAATCGTCTCGTTTCCAGAGTGAATGATGTTCATTGCGTCATCGCTCACTTCCCGTAACAGTGTCACATCTTCATCACTTAAAACATATTGCTCTTTCCTCCCCTGTTTAGGGTTGGGCAGCACGGATTGAATAACATCAATCGACGTTAGTAAGCCGCTAAGAGGATTGCGCATTTCATGGGCGATACCAGCCCCAAAAGACTTAGCCAAAGAAACCTTTGCTTCGTGCTCGACCTGATTACGGAAGTAAAACAAGTTGCCAAACAGGTAAATAAACAAAAAGATTGGCACGTGAGTCCAATCCATCGTGAGTTCTAAATGGAAACCTTGAGCAACCCAAGCAAAAAACGTCGCTAGTCCAATCCCGGCAAATGTTTGAGCAAACATTACTCGCGTAATATGTACCAACAAAATATGCAGAAATATCGCCGACATAAAGGACATGACCCACACGTTGGACCAATTATTCATCAACAACATGTAGAAAAAGAAGCAAGGTAAACAAAGTGTGACCGCAACTTGGTAGTAAGCAGGTAAATATCGGCGCCATTGAAAAGGCATACGATTACGAGCAATGATGCCGAAGAACAAAACGGAACACAGTAAACGTAGCGGTAGATTTTCATAGGGTTGCGGGAACATAAACTCCCACACCACGTAATAGATTGGGAATCCAACAAAGCCCATCCATCCTACTAGCGTTAGGTTTGGTTCTGCGTACTGATAAACTTTGCGAATCGCGTCCATATTGAATACTTTATTAACTAAGCCTTAACGTTGTTGACTAATTTTATGGTTTGCTTTGTTTTCATTCTATTTGCCCTTCAATTATATATTACTTAAGGAGCATAAGCAGTGAGACTTCAATCAAATATTTCGCGACGCTCTACTTTAAATTCAGCTCGTTATATTCACAAAATTAATAATTAAGCAAATTCGAATATTAAATAAACAAAAACGCGAACTCGCGCAATATCTCATGCAGGAAAGCCGTGCAACATCAATTTCTAGAAAGAACACGCTCTCACCGGCTCAACTTATCAAACAAGGAAGCCTATGCAACCAATAGCAATCAAAAATGTCGTATTCGATGTTGGAAATGTACTCGTTAGATGGTCGCCAATCGAAATTGTTAGACTCACTTTTGGCAATGATGCCGATGTGGAATGGTTCGTCAAAGATCTGTTCACAAGCTCAATTTGGATGGACTTAAATAAAGGCCTGATTAGCGAGTCGCAAGCCAAACAGCGTTATCAACAAGAGAAGCAACTTTCAGCAGCAGATTGTGAACGACTCTTTTATTATGTAAAACAGACACAATTGCTGATTTACGGCAGTGTCGATTTACTGAAACGTTTAAAAGCTGCGGGTTATGGCGTCTATGCGTTAACCGACAACGTGGTTGAAATTGTTGAGTATCTCAAATCAACGTATCAATTCTGGCCGCTGTTCGATGGCACGACGGTTTCTGCCGAATTGGGGTTATTGAAACCTCAACCAGAAATCTATCAGAACCTTCTTGAGGCTCACCAACTTGTTGCTTCAGAAACGGTGTTTCTTGATGATATGCCTTATAACGTAGAGGGGGCAAAAGCGGTTGGTATGGCTGCAATTCAATTTGAAAATGCTCAACAATGCGAAACTGCCTTGAAACAGCTTGGATTAATATTCTAATCTTCTGCTTTCCTGTGAGCCATAAAAAAGAGCAGCGAATTCGCTGCTCGTTCATGTTTGATACGTGAGTAATGTCTAAGAATAAATTACGTTTTCTTCAATCCCGCTCACTAAGGATTGAGCACTGGACCAACGGAATACTTTTTCCATGACCTCATTTCCACTAGGCGCTTTCCAACTGCGCTCTTGACACTCTTGCCCACCGATATGCTGATAAAATTCTACCGCGGGTTCATTTTGTGAAACTACCTCAAGATATAAACCACTGTCTTTGAAATATTGTTGGTGCCACTCCGCAACCGCAAGTAAAAGCTGTTTGCCGATCCCACGCCCTTGATAACCACCATCAACATGTAGCGCTTCAATGAAGCTGCCACGTTCAAAGTCATGATTACCGAACACACAAACAAAACCAAGAAGAAGACCACCCTCTTCTGCTAATACGATGTGTTGGTTAAATGGAGGGTTTGTCAGACGCGTTTGCCAAATCAGTAATTTGTCGTCACTCGCTTCGCTATCCAAATAGCCGTCACTCAGAATGCCACGGTAATGTCGCTTCCAACTGTCCACGTGTAACTGCGCGATGCGTTCATAATCCTTATATTCCGCTAATCGTAATTCCATTACGTATTCCTATTTTCTTACATTTCTTTGCTTCTCTATCGAGCTTTGGCATTTTCCACCTCATTCCGGTCTTATTATTGGCAGATTTTACAAATCTAACGCCATAGCTCATTGATTAATACTACTCATTATTCGTTTAAAAGCAAAATATCCCACCAATAAGCGCGATAAATCATAAACATTGTGCAGCGATAGAGCAGTCACAACTCGATACAAAGTCGTCAAACTTTAGTTTGACTTACACGTGTACGCTGATATTCTAGCGAACAGTTGTTAGCTCAAAGTTAGGGACACATCGTGACGCATAATAAACCGCCCATTATCTGGTTGAATCTATTGATATTTTCTGCCAGTTTTATTCTGACTTTTGTTGTATTGCCTTGGTATGCATACCACTACGGATTAGGTTGGGAACATCTGATCTGGGGTATCATCGCTTTTAGTTTTACCAATCTCTCCATTACCGCGGGTTATCACCGTCTCTGGAGCCACAAAACCTATGAAGCTCACCCAGTTTTACGATTCATCTTTGCCATCGGTGGTGCTTTCTCTCTTCAAAACAGTGCAATGCATTGGTCTTCTGATCATCGTGTTCACCACAAACATGTAGATGACAATGACAAAGACCCGTATTCAGCGAAACGCGGATTTTGGTATTCGCATATTGGTTGGATGTTACGCGACTATAATAAATCGAAAGAAAACGAGTACACCAACTGTCGTGATTTGAAACGCGATAAGGTCGTCGTGTGGCAGCATAAATATTATGTTCCACTCGCAATTCTGACCAATATTGGCTTTCCTCTCGCATTGGGTTTGATATACGGCGATGTATTGGGAATGTTTTTAATCGTTGGAGCAGCTCGCCTCTTCCTAAGCCATCACACTACCTTCTTTATTAACTCATTGGCGCACGTTTGGGGTAAGCAAACCTTCACAGACAAAAACACGGCTCGTGATAACGGTATTTTGGCTTTCTTTACCTTTGGTGAGGGATACCATAATTTCCACCATATCTTTGAGAACGATTACCGAAATGGTGTGTACTGGTGGCATTACGACCCAACGAAATGGTTGATAAAATCATGCTCTTGGCTGGGGTTAACAACCAAACTTCGTACGACATCGACTTTCCGAATCGAAAAAGCGCGCGCAACTCAGTTGCTGAAAAAGGCAAAAGAAAAGTTAGAAACGAAACCGAATAGCCAATCGATTCGAGACCAACTTCAGCAGGAATTCGATGCACTTGTACACCACATGCAAGAATATTATGAAGCGCGAAAAGAAGTGCTTGGTGAGAAAACAGCAACGGTAGTGAAAAAGTACGAACGTTCCGTATCAAAGCTGAAATACGAACAAATTAAGGAAGAATTTGAACGTCAACAACGCAGTTGGAACCTCTTAGTGCGACGCTACGCATAACGTGTAACTCGCGCTTCAATATAAAGACGTCAAAACAAAAGCTCCGTTCATTCGGAGCTTTTTTGTTCAATCAAGCCCCTTTAACGTGATCTAGCTCGAACTATCGCTTTTCCTACTTTTTAATCATTTCGTACGATTTTTATTCGACAAATCGTTCATATTTTCCGTTCTTTAAAATCAATAAAACCAGTGCATAACACCTACAAAACGTAATTTAAACAATATAATCCAGCGCAATTATTTATTAATCTATTATTTGTTTTAGATCATGCTAGCTCTAATTTAGTCTCGTGCCACAAGAAAGAATTCTGTAAATTCCTTGTCATAAACTGAAACAGTTTCTTTCTTTTTTTCATAATATCTGGAGACAACCCTATGTTAGAGCTCTTAATTGGCTTAGCAGTGACCATTGCTGTGGGTTATTTCATTGTCAAAGGCTACAAAGCCGCTGGCGTGTTATTAACCGCAGGTATCAGTTTGCTTCTTATGACAGGTCTGCTTGGCCATGACGTTCTGCCATCAAAAATAACCTCAACGGGTAATATGGTGACGGACTCACTAGAGTACGTAAAATACATGCTTCAATACCGTGGCGGCGGCCTTGGTATGCAAATCATGCTACTTTGTGGTTTTGCGTCTTACATGACACACATCGGCGCAAACAATGTTGTAGTAAAACAGTTCTCTAAACCGCTTTCTGTTATCAAGTCTCCTTACGTCCTTTTGGTAGCGGCTTACATCGTGGCATGTTTGATGTCTCTTGCAGTGAGTTCAGCAACTGGCCTAGGCGTTTTGTTGATGGCAACTCTGTTCCCGATGATGACGGCTATGGGTATCTCTCGCCCAGCAGCGGTTGCAGTATGTGCTTCACCTGCGGCAATCATTCTTTCACCAACATCTGGGGACGTGGTCATCGCTGCGGAAAAATCAGGCCTAGCGCTTGACGTGTTCGCGGTTCAAACCGTACTGCCTGTGTCTATTTGTGCAATCATCGTAATGGCTGCAGCAGCTTTCTTCTGGAATAAATACCTAGATAAGAAAGACAACACACCAATGGAAAAGATTGACGTATCAGAAATCAAAGCTGATGCGCCAGCGTTCTACGCAGTTCTTCCTTTCCTTCCAATCATCGGTGTATTCCTATTCAACGGTCGTACGATTCCTGGACTGACTCTAGACATCTACACTATCGTGGTAGGTTCTATCTTCTTAGGTGCAGTGATTCACTATGTGGTGAACAAGTTCGACGGTGAGAAGTCACTTGAAGATCTCGATTCATGCTATGCCGGTATGGCAGACGCGTTCAAAGGTGTAGTCATGCTGTTGGTTGCGGCGGGCGTATTCGCACAAGGTCTAATGTCTATTGGCGCTATCGATAACCTACTACACCTTGCAGACAACGCGGGTGCGGGCGGCATTGCGCTCATGCTTATCCTAACGGGTTTAACTGTTGCCGCTGCGATTGCGACGGGTTCTGGTAACGCTCCATTCTACGCGTTCGTAGAGCTTGCTCCTTCACTGGCTGCGAAGATGGGTCTTAACCCTGCGTTCCTAATCATTCCAATGCTACAAGCATCTAACTTAGGTCGTACTATCTCGCCAGTATCTGGTGTAATCGTTGCGACTTCTGGTATGGCAAACATCAGCCCATTCGAAGTTGTGAAACGTACATCAGTACCAGTTCTAGCTGGTCTGCTTACGGTTATCATCGGTACGATGGTTCTTGTACCAATGACGGCATAAGCACCGACTGTATAACAGCGATTAACAAAGGCTCGGCTTCTATGTCGAGCCTTTTTGCATCGATTCAACACACCTCGTCAACACTTTTCCTCCCTCTGATACTCCGTATTGAATACGCAATGTGTCTCTTATTTACAAAACACAGCACATTATAAGCCAGACTAATTTGCTTAATATCTCAGCTACTTATATAACGTTCCAATACATTCAAAAAATGGAACTTACTATGACTTCACTTATTGTTTTTATCGTCATCATTTTGCTTATCGCGGTGTTTGCGGTCAGCATTTACAACAAGCTAGTGACGCTACGTAACCGCTTTAAAAACAGCTTTGCTCAAATTGAGGTTCAGTTAAAACGTCGCTACGACCTGATCCCAAACCTTGTTAGTACAGCAAAGGGCTACATGGAGCATGAGAAAGAAACGTTTGAGCGAGTGATTCAAGCTCGAAACCAAGCAATATCCGGTTTGAAAGCAGCCAGCAACGCACCAGACAGCGACGCAGCCATTAGCCAATTAGCACAAGCAGAAGGCATGTTACAAAATGCACTAGGCAAGTTAAATGTGGTTGTAGAAGCGTACCCAGAACTGAAAGCCAACGAAACCATGAGCCAACTGCAAGAAGAGCTGACCAGCACAGAGAATAAAGTCGCTTTTGCTCGCCAAGCTTTTAACGATGCAGTGACCAGCTACAACACCTACAAGCAAACTTTTCCACCCGTTCTGTTTGCCAATATGTTTGGCTTCCAAGACGGTAAGCTGCTGGAGTTTGCAGACAGCGAAGCAATCCAAGAAGCGCCAAAGGTTGAGTTCTAATGGATTTCTTTGACCATCAAGATACCGCACGTCAACGTACCGGGCTTTTGGTGTTTCTGTTTTCCTTAGCAGTATTAATCATCACTGGTTTGGTCAGCGTACTGTCGATTGCCATTTATTACGGGGTCACTGGTGAGCCGTTTGATCAACGAACCGCTATCACCTACACCTTGCTGTGCTTTGGGGGTGTAGCCTTAATTGTCGCAATCAGTTCGATGTTCCGCTTATCTGAGCTTTCTTCTAATGGCGGACGCGGCGTTGCCGAAAGTATTGGGGGGAAGCTCATTTCCTCGAATACAACTGACACAAAACACCGTCAATTACTTAATGTGGTTGAGGAGATGGCAATTGCATCTGGTATTCCCGTCCCTCCTGTTTATGTAATGCAGGAAGAGCGAGGTATCAACGCATTTGCCGCAGGCATGAGTATTGATGATGCCGTCATTGGTGTTACACAAGGCGCGCTTGACAGCTTTTCCCGAGATGAGCTGCAAGGCGTTATTGCTCACGAATTCAGCCATGTGTTAAATGGCGATATGCGATTGAATACACGCTTGATAGGCGTCTTGTTCGGCATTACTTGTATTGCGCATTTGGGTCACTTGGTTCTCGACAATACACACCACACTAGCCGCTCATCAAGAAGCTCCTCCGATTCTGATAAAGGCTTTGCTGTCATCATGTTGGTCGCGATTGTATGTTTAGTGCTTGGTTGGGTTGGTACTTTATTTGGATCAATGATCAAAGCAGCTATCTCACGACAACGTGAGTTCTTAGCGGACGCGAGTGCGGTTCAATTTACTCGTAATGACCAAGGCATTTCAGGTGCTCTAAAGAAGATTGGCGGTCACGCATCTGGATCTAGCTTAAATGCACAAGCGAGCAGCCAAATGAGCCACATGATGTTTGGGCAAAGCAGTTTGTCTGGCTTCACCGGCTTCTTCGCTACTCACCCACCTCTGGAAGAGCGAATCCGTCGCATCGAACCTAACTGGGACGGCAGCTTTTTACACAGAAGTCAGAACCACGCTTCAGCGTTTGGAAATGAACAAGTCAGTGGGTTTTCGTCCGATGCCGACTTTGGTTCTACGCACCTTGAAACTCAAGTTGAAACAAAAACTTCAGAGCTAAGTGAAACGGGTAAACTGCTTATCAGCCAATTGCCCCAAGGCTTGGTAGACATTGCGCGTGAACCCTACAGTTCGCGCTTTATTGCATTGCTTCTGATCTTTGATGGTAGTGATGTGCAACGTGAGATGATTAAAGGTCATATTCCACTGGTCTCGCACGCAAAGCTGTTACCGTGGCTGGATTACGATTTGCCCCTACATTTGAGGCTTCCTCTACTAGAGCTCGCTCTCCCTGCGCTTAAATCGATAAGTGAAGGTCAGAAAAGTAGACTTTGCCAAGTGTTGCGTGAATTGTCTCAAACCGATAATCAATACTCACTAGGTGAATGGTGCGTCATTAACTTGTTAGAAAAGCAGCTTATTGCGCCATTTGGTTCTACTCGCCAGAACAAAACCTTTAAGCAGCTCAAAGAAAGCGTTCACTGGTTACTACGTGAATTGGCATGGGTCACCCATTCAGAGCACGAAGGCGCGCAGCGAGCATTCAACGCTTCGCTCAAATCGCTAGGGTTTGCAGAAACCACGCTAGTAGAACCAAATAACGACTGGCGCTTAAGTCGCGCAGCACTGGAGTTGTTGCTGCAACTTAAGCCACTTCAACGACGCCAGTTTGTTAAGGCGTGTCGTTTGGCTATTGAGTCTGACGGCAAGATTACCGTCGCAGAAGGCGAATTGTATCGAGTGATAGCATGCTTCTTAGAAGTGCCAGAACCGCCACTGACTGTGACGCTTTAACTGCACAAAGTAAAACGCCAGCAATGAATGCTGGCGTTTTATATTCGTAAACGGTTTTACGCTGTCGCGACTCTAAAGCGCTCTGGAATCTTAGTAATGCTTTGACGGTAGCTGAACCACAAGTAGGTTACCGCTAACGAGAAGAACAAGTAAGACAAAGCAAACACGATTGGAGAAGTAATCAACTCAGCTGACATCCCCCACATTACACCAACTACGGTAATCGTCAGCTTAGACAACATGCCACAGATCAATAAGAACAAAGCAAGCTGTGGGAAGCGGGAGCTACGGAATGCGAAGAAGTAGCAACTGCCAACGGCAAGTGTTGCAATAGACAAACCTAGCATGAATGAATGGATGTGATCTGCTGATGCAACACCTGCAGAAACAGAAGCCATAAGTAATAGGAACAATTTCATAAGTCACCTCACTACAAGTAGAGAAAAGCATCCTTTCATTAATGAAAACTCATTTTGCGCCCTATTTTGCTTATCTATTTAGCAATTACAAGCACAATTTTTGTTCAATTTATGTTCACTCCATCCTTCCGAATTAAGTTATTACAAGCAGTTAACATTCTCTAATTTATAAACCCTTTAGTTCCTGCACTTACAGAAAACAGTCTCTATTTTGCCCACTTTTGTTACAGAACATTAACACTAAAATATTTTGAAACTTTTTGCTTAAACTGTGAACCAAACACTCAGCTTCACGCTATCCACCTTGTTTCACTTAGGATCTCACTACCAAACCAGCGATTCTTTACGTTAGATCAACATTTTCTTCATATATAAAACCATCCCATTACAAACATTTTTAATGCTTCAAATTATTTTTAGTGACAGGGGTAAAAAGAGATTCCAATCACACATTTATTGGTTATAATCCGCGCTCATTACGTTATGTGTTGAAAAACGCAAACTTATTTTGAGCAAACCTTATCTTTAAACCGACCCCTCTTTGCTATTTGCCTAGGGGTATTACTGAGAACAAAAATGAGCAAGATTGATAAAGCTATGCGCATCCTGTTAGCAGGATTCTGTATCAACCTTTGTCTTGGCATCCTGTATGCTTGGAGTGTATTCAACAAAGCACTAGTGACAGAGTCAGGCTGGAGCGCAGCAGAAGCATCTGCACCTTACGCGACTGCAACTATTACTTTCTCTATCTGTCTTCTTGTTGCAGGTATTCTTCAAGACCGTATGGGCCCACGTTTGATCCTTATCCTAGGTACTGTGCTTACAGGTCTAGGCATGATTGCGTCTGGTTTTGTTAACTCGCCTCTAATGCTGAACATCACTTTCGGTGTGATCACTGGTGCAGGTATCGGTTTTGGTTACGCGTGTCTTTCTCCTTCAGCAATGAAGTGGTTCCACGCATCTAAGAAAGGTATGGTTAACGGCATCATCGCAGCAGGTTTCGGTCTAGCAGCTATCTACCTAGCTCCTGTGACTTCTGCGCTGATCGACAGCATGGGCATTCAAACAAGCTTCCTAGTTCTTGGTGTTGGTATCCTTGCTATCGCTGTTCCTCTAGCAGCAACAATCAACAACCCACCAGCGGATTACACGCCAGCAGAGCCTAAAGTAAAAGAAGGTCAAGCACCTAAGGTTGTTAAGAAGTCTGACGACCTAACGTGGAAAGCAATGCTTAAAACGCCACAGTTCTACTCTCTATGGATCATGTACGCGTTCGCAGCTTCTGTTGGTCTAATGATCATCGGTAACATCACGACTATCGCAAGTGTTCAAGCGAACCTACCAAACGCAGTTTACCTAGCGTCTATCCTTGCGGTATTTAACTCAGGCGGTCGTGTAGCAGCAGGTATGCTTGCAGACAAGATCGGCGGCGTACGCACTCTTCTTCTAGCGTTCGTTCTACAGGGCATCAACATGGTTCTGTTCGCAACGTTCAAGACTGAGTTCACGCTGATCATCGGTACAGCAATCGCGGCAGTAGGTTACGGTACGCTTCTAGCAGTATTCCCTACTCTAACGGCTGAATTCTACGGTCTGAAGAACTACGGTACTAACTACGGCGTGCTATACACAGCATGGGGTATCGGTGGTGCAATCGGTGCTGCTGTTGTTGGCTTCTCGATGACAAATGGCGAAGGCTACACACTGGCTTACACAGTATCAGCAGCAATGATGGCGGTATGTATCGTACTAGCGTTCATCACTAAGCCACTGACTGAAGCAAAAGTAGCACAACTGAAAAACGCTTAATCGCCAGTCCAGCTCTATTTATCTAATAGATCTGCAGAAATTGATTCGAAAAAGGCTTAACCTATGGGTTAAGCCTTTTTTATTGTTAGTTGGTTATGGAAAACACGGTCGAACTCGCCCCAGATTACTATCTCAATAACTTCTTTAAACTCACGCAGCACGCCACCGAGTGGTACTGTGATTTGCTCACTTCAGAAGAGCATCTGTGGTTATCAGTTTTTGAAAGCTTATCCAAACCCGCTCAATGTCTTCTCGTACGCTTGTACAGTCGCAAAGGCTGTTGGTTTCGTAGCGACAAACTCAACTATCAAGAAATCGAGAATATCGAGTCGGCTTTGGGTGAATTGGCTGGTCATGATTTTGTCTCGCTCTCCCCTGACCTAACAACGCAAGAGTTAGCAGCGAATCTACTGACCAAACCAGAGATCGTCACGCTCTATCCTGAGCATCCTAAATCCCTCAAGAAAGAAGCATTAGTGGCATGCCTAAGTGCAGAGCGTTTCGAGCTATTTGAGGCTCTGGATTTCACGGTGATTAAGCTGAACTCCGCGCATATGATTGATGTACTGCTAGCCCTATTCTTCGCGAATACTCATCAGGACTTAAGTCAGTTTGTCCTTGATGATTTAGGTTTGAATCAATTTGAAACGTACCAACTTAGTGACGCTCGACGATTCTTTGAAAATAGAGAACAAATAGATCGCCTGATCGAACTCAGTCAAATCTCCAACCTTTATTGGCAAAGCGATAGAAAACAAAAAGCAAACCTCGATGTTCTTATCGAAGCAATGCCAGAACGAGTTGAACATCGCTACGTCGACCGTAAACGTGAGCACATGATTAACGACATTGCACGTGATTACGAACGCATAAACGAACTTGAGATGGCAATTGCGCTGTTTGAGACGACCACACTCGCGCCAAGCCGAGAACGTCGTGCTCGCATCTACGACAAGCTAGAACAAAACGATTTATTTGGTGACATTGTCACGGAAATGCTCACTCAGCCTATTGATGTCTCTGAGTTTGAGGTAGCACAGAAGCTCGAACAACGCGTTAAACGTAAACAAGGCTTGAAAGTCCCGAGAGCCACTAAGCCAAAATGCAGCGAATACCACATCGAATTGGATCTATCTCAGCAACGGGTGGAGCTGGCAACCAAAGCGCATTTCGAAAGTTTAGGTTGGGCCGTCTTCTATTCCGAGAATTCCCTACTCAACAGCTTGTTAGGATTAACCCTGTGGGATGCGATTTTTGCACCGATAGAAGGCGCATTCATTAACGCTTATCAACATCGACCATTGGATTTGTATCACGCCGATTTTGCCGATAAAAGAAAGCAGCTTATCGACAATGCGCTTGAGCAAGTTCAACAAGGGAATACACAGTCTTTGTTTGATACATACCGAGATAAAATTGGTATCAGTAATCCCTTCGTCAGTTGGGCATATGTGAACGAAGAGTTGTTATCCCTTGCTCTTGAACACATCCCTAATGCCCTGTTGGTCGAACTGTTTAACGTGCAGTTAAGCGACCTAAAACTCTATCGAAACGGTATGCCGGATTTGATTGCATTTAAAGATGGGAAGTTTGAATGGATAGAAGTGAAAGGTCCGGGCGATAAACTCCAAGATAACCAATGGCGTTGGATCAAGGAGTTCAATCGCCTCAATGTGCCGTTCTCAGTCTGTTATGTATACCCAAGTGACTTCAAGATGCAGGATTCAGAGCGTTGTCATTGATTCGAGGTCAAGGAAAACGACGCCGCGTAATAGCCAGCTCTTTCCAAGTTGTTTGACGCAGAGATCGGGGCAATGACACGCTCCCGAAGGGCGAGCTGTCTTGGCTTGTATACTTTGTTGTCGATTCTTGATTTAGAGTGACTAGATCTTTAAATCGCCGCCGCGTCTACAAACCAAGTCATTCTCGCTGAACCTTGCATCTCGAGGTTACTTGGGTATAACAGCACAAGCTTAGAAAAGAGCCAGAATGGTCTTAGCTACTTACTTTGGCGTTCTTCTGCCCTTTCTTCTCTTTCAATTGATCAATCACGTAGCTTGGTGCGACTTTCTCTAGTTCGCCCAAGCACTCATCTGTTTTCGGGTTGTCGTAACGAACATAAATGTCGCAAACCGCATAAAGCTGTTCCGGCGCACCAGAGATCAAATACGCTTGCTCAAAAGACTTCACCGATTTGTCTAGGTTGTAGTCTTCTTGCAGTACGCCATTGAGATACCAGTAGTAGCTGTTATCTTTCGCCATGTTGGCCGCTTTTTCGATTTCTGTCGCTGCATTCTTCTTCTCATCCAAACGCACCAGCGTCAGCGCTTTCGAGTAATGCAAAGACGCATTATCAGGATGAAGTTTGATCGCAGAATCCAACGTCTTGACCGCATCGGCATCGCGTTGCTGCGCACGGAAGTTATCGGCCAGACTCAACCAGATTTGTGGATTCTCCGGTTGATTGGTCACTAAAGCTTGATAGATTTTATCTGCTTTATCCCATTCATGATGCCAACGATACACATCCGCTAATAACAGTTTGGAGCCGTCGTCTTTCTTGTGCTCTAAGTAGCTGATCAGTTCAGCAACCGGAGCTTCAAGCGTTTGCTGTTGCTCGCTGCTCACGTTAGCAAAGTCACGCACTAAGTTGGTCGCAGCAGTAATACGGACCATAGCCTCTGGGTCACTCAACAGTGGCTCAATCATGCGCCAGCGATGTTCAATCGTGTAAGGTTCTGCTCCGACAATCGCGGCTTCACGAACCGCGGGGTCTTGGTCTTGAAGGCTGCGTGCAACTGCCACCAGCGCGTTTTGACTTGGGTATTTCGCCAACTCATGCAACGCTTCAATGCGCTTTTCTACTGGTTGTTTCACGTCTTGAGCTTGATAAGACCACTTCGCAACCACTTGCTGTGGCGACATCTGTGCTGAATGGGTTTCCTCAGCACTTGTTACGCTCGCAGAAGAAACTTGGTCCGGTGCTAGCAAGGTTTCATCCTGCGCTGCAACAGATTGGCTTACGGTGACGCCTAGAGCGATGGCTAATAACGTTTTTGAGAATGTCATATCAATCCCCTTAAAATTTGGTTTCGAATACAGGACGCTTCGCCGCTTGTTGGCGTAACACTGCATCACTGTATTTGCCATGTGCCACAGGGTTACCCGTTGCACGAAGAATGTATGCCATTGCCTTATCAGCATGAGAGAAGAACTTTTTCCAACCTGCACACAGGTAGTTCAACCCAGGTTCACCGTCTTTGGTGCGAATGAAACGGTTTTTCGGACACTCGCCGTAGCAAGCGAATTGGTAATCACACTGTTGGCACTGCTTGGTTAACGAGCGAGTCTTGGCAAAGCCAAACTTTTGCTGCTCAGGACCATACGCCAACGTGTCTAATTTTTCGTGGTGGATGTTGCCAATCTTGTATTCTGGGTAAACGTAATGGTCACAAGCAAAAACATCGCCGTTTGGTTCCATTGCCAAGCCTTTACCGCAGATTTCACCGAGTGTACAAAGCGGGTTTCTGCGACCCATCCACGCCTCGACACTCGCTTCAAAGTATTGAACGAAGACTTTACCAATGTCGTTTTGTACCCACTCATCGAAAATAGCGATAAGGAAGTTACCCCAAGCCTCGTCCGCGACACACCAAGATTCAACGACCGAGTCTTTGTGACCAGGAATAAGACGCTTGTCGCCTTGTTTCAACTGCTCTTGCGGCTCCCATGTTTGAGGTGCGGTAGTACGGAACGTTTTTTGTTCCACGATGGGAATAAACTGCATTTGAGGAGAGCGAACTTCATCACGTAGGAATCGGTACACTTCAATTGGGTTACGGCTCGTTAGGTTATTCACACAAGTCAGTGTCGCGAACTTTACTTCATGAGCGTGCAAAAGCTCCACAGCGTTCATCACTTGCTTGAACGTGCCTCGCCCTGCTCGGTTGGTACGGTAAGCATTGTGTAACATCTCTGGTCCATCGATACTCAAGCCGACCAAAAAATTATTCGCTTTTAGAAATGCACACCAGTCATCGTTCAGCAACGTACCGTTGGTTTGCAAATCGTTGGAAATTATCACACCTTCAGGCTTGTACTTCGCTTGAAACTCAACAATTTTCTTGAAGTAATCCAAACCCAACATCGTTGGTTCACCACCCTGCCAAGAGAAGATGATTTCTGGTGTGTTTTGCCCTTCAATGTATTGGCGAATGTAAGTTTCAAGTGTTGCTTCATCCATTACTGGCGTGCAGCCTTTTTTATACTCAAGTAAGTCCTGCTTGCTGAGATAGTAACAGTACGTACAGTCTATGTTACATGCCGCACCAATTGGCTTTGCCATCACATGTAAACGCTTAGACGCTTTACCATTGAACTGAGGACCTTGAGTAATATGCATGAGTCACCTTTAGCGTAATGAAAGTTAAGATGATACGACCATAACAACGCCATTTTCACCTTGATGACCTAATCATAAATCTCATTAATACAAGAGGCTTGTTATACCGTTTATAACCTTTTTTCATAGCGTTTATTGCTAATCTTCATCATGACTTTTTTGGCGAGAAACTATTGATGAAATCATTTAAAAGCAAATCGTTAACCGCACTTTCCATTCTATCATTCAGCGTATTAATGAGTGGTTGTGCGACTCAATCACCGCACCCTATCGCGCTCAACATTGATCAAGATATGGTGTTGGTTGAAGGCGGTTCATTTGTCATGGGATCGGACAGCGACTCCGCCAAGAAGGCAGAAACCCCTGCACGCGAAGTGAGCGTAGATGGCTTCTATATTTCCAAATTCGAGGTCACTCAAGAATTGTTTGAATCTGTCATGGGTTCTTCAATGAGTTACTTCCAAGGTGCAGACGTCCCGGTTAACAACTTGAGCTGGCAGCAGGCGAATTACTTCATCGAGAAGTTGAACGAGCTGACCGGTGAAACCTACCGCTTGCCGACAGAAGCGGAATGGGAGTTTGCCGCAAAAGGGGGTAACAAGAGCCAAGGTTTCACTTACGCAGGTTCAAACAACATTGCTGATGTGGCGTGGTATGCCGACAACTCCAAAAACCAAGCTCATCCCGTTGGTCAAAAACAACCTAATGAACTTGGTCTGTATGACATGACAGGTAACGTTGGTGAGTTCGTGATCGACGCGTATGACGATACTTTCTACCGCTATGGCCCAACCGAGAATCCAAACAACGCTAAAGATGAAAAAGCCGGCCTAGCACACAAGTCCGTGCGAGGCGGCAGCTTTGCTTATGATTCTGATGAATCAGAGAATTTCCGTCGTGATTTCGCTAGCCAGTCTATAATTATGTCGGACATGGGACTTCGCCTTGCTAAAGATGCTGATTAAGCACGATTACGCATGAGAAGCGAAGTTACTGCCCCTTTGCGCATTCTTACCAATTAACACGTCTCTTGGTTAGGGAAATGGTTAGGGAAAGAGGCTAAATCCACGTTGTTCTCATTTACGTTTCACCTCAAATGTATACAAGCAATACATTCAAACTTAGGTAAATAATAATATGAAGAAACACATCTGTGCCCTTGCAGTCTTATCTGGTTTATCGTTCTCAGCGATGGCTTTAGATTGCGACCCAAGCTTGCTGCCTTCTTGGAAAGATGGAGCAAGTAAGACCGCCATCGTAAACTACATTGACCAATCTTTGGATACAACGAAATCGACATTCATCCCTGAGCAAGACCGTATTGCCGTGTTCGATAACGACGGTACGTTATGGTCAGAGAAGCCATTCTACTTCCAACTGGCTTATGCGCTAGACGAAGTGAAACTCATGGCAAAAGACCACCCAGAATGGAAGACAAAAGAGCCGTTCAAATCCGTATTGAATGATGACATCGAAAGCGTCTTTAAGGGTGGTGAAAAAGCGCTACTTGAGATCGTAAAAGTCACCCACAGTGGCATGACAGTAGAAGAATACCAACAGAAAGTTTCTGAGTGGTTGAAAGCCGCAAAAGATCCGCGTTTCGGCAAAGCTTACACAGAGCTGACTTATAAGCCGATGCGTGAAATGGTGACCTACCTGCAAGAACACGGCTTTAAAACTTACATTGTCTCCGGCGGTGGCGTGGACTTTATGCGTGTTTGGGCACCAGAGGTTTACGGCATTCCAGAACAACAAATCATTGGTAGTGCACTGAAATACAAGTACGACTACAACGACGGTAAGCCAACCGTCACTAAGCTAGATGAGATCCTGACCATTGATGACAAAGCGGGCAAAGTTGAAAATATTCAACAAATCATTGGTAAGAAACCAGTACTCGCTATTGGTAACTCAGATGGTGACCACGCAATGATGCAATGGGCAACAAGCCAACCAAACTCTATGGCAATGATCGTTCATCACACTGATGAAGATCGCGAGTGGAAGTACGACCGTAAATCGAGTGTGGGGCACTTAGACAAAGCGATGGATGAGGCCAACCAACGTGATAACTGGCACCTGATCGACATGAAAAATGAGTGGTGTACGGTTTACTAAATACGCCTTTGTAGATGAGAGACTCCCCTTCATGGGGAGTTTTTTATTTATTTTCAAACGTTAGGCTTTTCTTCACGATCACTTCACGACTCTTCACACATAATGCCTCTCATCAAAACGAAGAGGTAAAACAAAAATGACAAGAACACTCCTGACAATCCTAGCGGCAAGCTCTTTCTCTGTTGCAGCAGCGCCCTATGTAGGTTTGGAATATGGATTCGGCACGACTGACCACGATTTTGAGACATCTTTTGACGCTGACGGTGTGAATCTAAACCCTGAATTGGAAGACGGTATTTTTGGTGGCTTTGTTGGCTACTCTATCAACGACTCTTGGGCAGTAGAACTGGGTTACAACCAATTTGAACTAGAAGATAGCCGCTCAAAGAACCTAGGCATCCAGAATATTGATGGAAAAGACTACCACCGCGAAATGGAATGGGATTCATCCATCAAGGCAAAACAAATCACGCTTGCTCCTGTGTTTAGCTATGCATTAAACGATAAATGGACCACCAAAGTAAAAGCGGGTCTGAGCTACACACAATACGAATCGAAAGCCGGTAAGTACGAAGAGCACGAACTGGTTTCAAATGACGATGTGGAAATGAGCAAAACACTTTTCCACAGCACAGAAAAGAATAACGAGTTGGGTGCCGTCTTCTCTGTTGGTGCGGAATACAAAATCTTCCCTCAATTGACCATCGGCGCAAACGCGAAGTACCAACTTGATAGCTACGCAAACACAGCATCGATTAACGTAGGTTCAACCTACTACTTTTAATATAGGAAGCCTCTAGCATGAAGAAACTGATCTTAGCTACCGCACTCGCTCTTTTATCAGGCTCTGCGTTGGCCGCTTTTACTGGCCCAACGACATCTGCCATTAATACCGTCAAAGAAGCGCAGAATGCCGCTGACGATAGTTTTGTTCTGTTAACGGGGAACATTGTCCAAGCCTTAGGTGACGAGACTTACTTGTTTAAGGATGAGACGGGCGAAATCCAAGTTGAAATCGACAACGAAGATTGGATGGGCCAAGACGTATCACCACAAGATAAGGTCGCGATTCGTGGTGAAGTTGATTCAGAGTGGACAACAATGCAAATCGACGTTGATACTATCCAAAAAATCTAAGCTCTCCGCGCTAATAACGACAAAGCCACCTCACTTAGGTGGCTTTTGTGTATAAGTTTAAATTTATTATGAATCGACACATAAGCAAGGGCAATTCGGTGGAAGTACCAAGTTGATGCTTCTAGCTTGAACATCAAAACGAATTTTACTCGAGCGGTAAGGCTCACCATCTAAGTTGAGCGGCAACAACTTAGGAAAATCGATTTCCAACCAACTTGCCTGAGTGTGTTTAACGAATTGCCCTAGTTCGGTTGGATTTTGAATTTCATCAATTACTTGAGGTAGCTCATGGGGCAAGAATGGATGCACCAAAGTAATGTCCATTAAACCATCATCAATAAGTGCATTTGGCGCGAGCTCTTGTCCACCGCCAGCTAAACGACTATTGCAAAACGCGCCAACGAGAATTTCTCCCTGATAACTACCCTGTTCTATCGTCAACGAGCCATCATAAGGTTTAAAGCCTAACGCTTTTACTAGTCCTGTTAATGTGTAAGCGCCACCACCTAAAAAGTTCTTCAGCTCTACGGGCGTCTCTGCGGTAATTTCTGCGCCAAAGCCTGCTGCTGCAATGTTCATAAAATAACGGTCGTTGGCTTGAACGCTATCTACCGCAACGGCGTCACCATTGACTGCGAGATCAATGGATTCTCGAATCGTGGTTGGGATTTTTGTTGCCGTCGCAAAATCATTCGCCGTCCCCATTGGGATAATGGCCAATTCAGGCCGAGCATTCGCGTCAATCTGGTTGAGCGCTGTGACCGCTTCGTTGACAGTCCCGTCACCACCCGCAACAACAATACGTCTAATGCCTTCATTGACCGCTTCTTTAACTAAGCGCTTCATGTCCGCAGACTCCCAAGTCACACGAACTTGCAAATCTACACCCTGCTCTCGCATTCGCATGATCTCGTTGCGAAGTTCAGGGGTTCCGGCTTTCTTACCGTTTAGAATGGCACGTATTGTCTTCATGCTCGCTCCTCGTTATCGAATCGTTTTACCCGCTTGTTTTAACTGAGCTCTTAGCCATTGATGCGCGCTTTCATTACTGCGGCTAGAGTGCCAAATTGCACAAAGGTCATGCACACTGTCATTGAAAGGCAACGGCACGGCTTTGATGTCATAGGTTTTTGAGAAGTGTTCGATGGTCGACTGTGGCAACATTCCAATGTATTCACTGCCGTTGATCACTGGCAACATTTCCATTGCACCGGCCGCGCGATACACAATGTTGCGACTCGCCAAATCTTCAATGTCTTCACCCGTTAACAAACTATTGCGAGCGTGCCAACGAGATACAACAACGTGTTCTTCCGCCAAGAATTGCTCAACTGAACAAGAATCTTCAATGCGCGGGTGCTTAGAGCTGCATACCACCATCAAACGCTCAGAAAAGATTGGGTCCATTTTTAATACCGTTCGCCCACGCGGCGGCAAATCAATGATCAAATCGTATCTCTGTAAACGTAAGTCGCTTTCGTAATCTTCGGTAAACAGCGGATGCACTTCTAACCCGATATTAGGGGCTTGCTCACGGATCTGACGCATCAGTTGTGGCATCAACTCATAGCTCGCTACGGATACACAGGCGATCGAAAAAATGCGGTTAGAAACTTTAGGATCGAAACTGCTAGAAGCGGAAAGCGTAGAGGTGAAGTTTTTTAACGCAGCAACCATTGCGGGATAGATATCCATCGCAAAGCTGGTTGGCTCGACGCCAGAAGTACTTCTGTGGAAAAGTGGTTCATCGTAGATATCACGCAGACGAGCCAGTGCTTTGCTCACCGCAGGTTGGCTGATATCAAGACGAGCAGCGGCCTTAGACAGGTTCTGCTCTTCGTAAATCGCCACAAAAATTGGGATAAGGTTTAAATCGGTGCTCTTCATTTTGCAAACATAAAACAGGACATGGTCTTATTTTAGCTAACAGTATGATAGTTAACGACTCAGAACACCGGATTTGAGCGTCTATGCATGTTTTCGCGAGTTTTAACCTCGCATTGACGAAGAATATTCTGAAAATCGCTCAAGATTTTCCTAGGTAAGGGGTTAAAAAGGCACTCACCTCTTCTCCACATAAACCAATTTCTACTTCTACGCCGCCTTCTTTTAGGATGTCGATACCACGACCAGCATTTCGAGGGTCAGGATCTAACATGGCAACCACCACTTTTTTGATGCCGCAAGTCACTAAGGTTTTCGCGCAAGCAGGTGTACGTCCAACAAACGAACACGGCTCTAGTGTTACGTACGCGGTCACGTCACTTAAATCGCCATTGTAAGCCTTGAGAGCTTCAACTTCTGCATGATTGCCGCCAATAGCCTGTGTATGCCCCTCTGATACGATTTCGCCGTCTTTGACCAGCACGCAACCAACAGGTGGGTTTGGTTGACAAGCAGGCAGCGCGTTGCGTGACACTTCCAACGCACGAAGCATAAATTGTTGGCTCATTTGGATCTGATACTCGTTATTCAAAATTTGGGTGATGGATTCTAACGCCAGCATGCTTTCCTCGCTATATAAAAGTGTTTGCAAAGCTCTTACGTTTGGCCTCTCCAAACAAATCAATCCCTTTATGATTTTCACAAAAAATAAAACGGGGCGAACCGAAGTTGCCCCGTTGATTACCACTCTTCAGACCGCATTCCGAAGTGTTGACTAACGAATTCTCATCGTCAGTTCAACTGCACGAAGTTGTGCCAATGCCTTGTTCAACTCCATGTGTGCCTGTGCAAAGCTAATGTCGTCCATGTGCGCACGAATATTTTCTTCCGCCGCCCTGCGGGCTTCTTCCGCCCTAGCTTTATCAATATCCTTACCGTGTAACGCGGTGTCAGCAAGCAGCGTAACGACATCCGGTTGAACTTCAACTAGCCCACCAGAAACGTATAAGATCTCTTCTGGTTTCGATAAATCCCCCGAAATGCGAGCAACGCCTGGCTTGATTTTACTGATCAATGGAGAATGGCCCGGACGAATACCGAGTTCACCATCCGCACCAGCGACGGCAAGTGCATGGGCCGGACCAGAGTAGAGAGTACCTTCTGCACTCACCACATTCAGTTGAAACGTACTTTGGGTAACCGCAATGGCCATAGTGCCTCCCGCGCTTTACAGTTTGTTCGCTTTTTCAAGCACTTCATCAATGCTGCCGCAATACATAAACGCTTGCTCAGGTATATCGTCGTATTCACCCGCTAACAACCCCTTAAAGCCGCGAATTGTATCGGCAAGAGAAACGTAAACACCTGGGTCGCCAGTAAATACCTCTGCTACGTGGTATGGCTGAGTAAGGAAACGTTCAATCTTACGAGCACGTGATACCACTTGTTTGTCGTCTTCAGACAGTTCATCCATGCCTAAAATGGCGATGATGTCTTTCAATTCTTTGTAGCGTTGTAATGTCTGCTGCACACCACGAGCGATGTCGTAATGCTCTTGACCTACTACTAATGGGTCCAATTGACGAGACGTCGAATCTAACGGGTCAATCGCTGGGTACAAGCCCATTGCCGCGATGTTTCGGTTAAGTACCACCGTCGCATCCAAGTGCGCAAATGTGGTTGCAGGAGACGGGTCAGTCAAGTCATCCGCAGGCACATAAACCGCTTGGATAGAGGTGATAGACCCATTCTTGGTTGAGGTAATGCGCTCTTGAAGCACACCCATTTCTTCTGCGAGTGTCGGTTGATAACCTACCGCAGATGGCATACGACCAAGCAATGCAGAAACTTCTGTACCAGCCAACGTATAACGGTAAATATTATCCACGAACAACAGTACGTCACGGCCTTCATCACGAAAACGCTCTGCGATGGTCAAGCCTGTTAGCGCAACGCGTAGACGGTTACCCGGTGGCTCGTTCATCTGACCGTAAACCATGGCTACTTTGTCCAGAACACCCGCTTCCTTCATTTCATAGTAGAAGTCATTACCCTCACGAGTTCGCTCACCAACCCCGGTAAAAACCGACAAACCTGAATGAGCTTTTGCAATGTTATTGATAAGCTCCATCATGTTTACAGTCTTACCAACACCTGCACCACCAAACAGACCGATTTTACCGCCTTTCGCGAACGGGCAAATCAAATCGATAACTTTAACACCCGTTTCGAGCAACTCAGTGCTACTTGATTGTTCTTCATAGCTCGGTGCTTCACGGTGAATCTCGTAAGACACTTGCTCGCCAATAGGACCACACTCATCGATTGGATGACCCAACACGTTCATGATACGACCTAGGGTTTCTTCACCAACAGGAACCGTGATCGGATGGCCTGTTGATTCGACTTCCAGCCCACGTTTAAGGCCGTCAGAAGACCCCATTGCGATACAGCGAACCACACCGCCGCCCAACTGTTGCTGCACTTCCAGCATCAGTGAGCCATCGCTGCCATCGTTTACTTTCAGTGCATCGTAGACTTTTGGGCCTTCACCTTGTTCGAACTCGACATCTACCACCGCACCGATGACTTTGACGATTTTGCCAATACTCATAATCTAAACCTCAAATTCTCTCTCTAAACCGCTTGCGCGCCGGATACAATTTCACTCAACTCTTGAGTAATTGCCGCTTGGCGCGCTTTGTTGTAAACCAGTTGTAGGTCTTCAATAAGTTGCGCTGCGTTATCAGTCGCGGCTGACATTGCCATCATCCGCGCGGCTTGCTCACAAGCGATGCTCTCAACCACACCCTGATAAACCAGCGATTCGACATAACGTTGAATCAAGTGGTCGAGAATGTCTTGAGGAGACTGCTCGTAGAGGTAATCCCAACGAGCTTCTTTATCACGTGAAATGTCTTCTTTCGGGAACGGCAGCATTTGCAGTACCGTTGGCTTTTGCACCATGGTGTTTACAAACTGGTTGTAAACGAGGAACAAGCGGTCGATTTTGCCTTCGGAGTAGTGCTCCATCATGGCGTTAACCGCGCCCAACATGTCTTCTAGTTTTGGTGCATCACCAAGGCCAGAAGTTTGCGCCATTACTTTCCCGAGGGACTGGAAAAAGCTGATTGCTTTCGAACCGATGAGCGTCGTATCTACCTCAACGCCCTTCTCTTGCCAGCCTTGCATTTCTGCCAATACTTTTTTGAACAAGTTACTGTTCAGGCCACCACACAAACCCCGATCGGATGAGATGATGATGTAAGCCACTCGCTTCACTTCGCGTTCTTGAAGGAAAGGATGGCTGTACTCCAGCGTACCGGACGAGACGTGACCGATAACCTTACGCATGTTCTCCGCGTAAGGACGGGACGCCTGCATGTTCTCCTGCACTTTGCGCATCTTGCTGGCGGCGACCATTTGCATTGCACTCGTAATTTTTTGCGTGCTACTCACGCTAGCAATTTTGGTGCGAATCTCTTTGGTATTTGCCATAACGGACTCCTGTTAGTGGTCCTACGATTGCAGCGCAGTGAACTCTGTCAGCAAGCTGTTCAATTCACTCTCAATCTCATCGTTGTAATCACCAGTTTGGTTGATTTTATCGAGTAGTGGTTGTGCGTTAGTTCGACCAAATGCCATCAGCTCTTCTTCATAACGAGACACTTGATTTAGTGCCACATCATTGAGGAAACCTTTCTCAGCAGCAAAAATCGCCAACGCTTGCTCTGCGACCGTCATTGGTGCGTATTGTTTTTGCTTCATGAGTTCAGTGACTTTCTCACCGTGGTCAAGCTGACGACGTGTCGCTTCATCTAGGTCAGAAGAGAACTGAGCAAATGCGGCCAATTCACGGTATTGCGCCAACGCGGTACGAATACCACCCGACAGCTTCTTGATCACTTTGGTTTGCGCTGCACCACCTACACGAGATACCGAAATACCTGGGTCAACCGCTGGACGTAAGCCTGAGTTGAATAGCTGAGTTTGGAGGAAGATTTGACCATCGGTAATCGAAATTACGTTGGTGGGTACGAACGCCGATACGTCACCCGCTTGGGTTTCGATGATTGGCAGTGCGGTTAGAGAACCTGTTTTGCCTTTTACTTCACCGTTAGTGAATCGCTCAACGTATTCTTCGTTAACACGTGCTGCACGTTCTAATAGGCGTGAGTGGAGGTAGAAAACATCACCCGGGAAGGCTTCACGACCTGGTGGACGTTTTAGAAGTAGTGAGATTTGACGGTAAGCCACCGCCTGTTTTGATAGATCATCGTAGACAATCAGCGCATCTTCACCACGGTCGCGGAAGTATTCGCCCATGGTACAACCTGCGTATGGCGCTAGGTATTGCAGCGCTGCCGCTTCTGATGCTGACGCAACCACAACGATGGTGTTTTCTAGTGCGCCGTGCTCTTCTAGCTTGCGAACCACGTTGGCAATGGTCGATGCTTTTTGACCAATTGCGACGTAAATACATTTAACGCCCAGTTCTTTTTGGTTGATGATGGCATCAATCGCCATCGCGGTTTTACCTGTCTGACGGTCACCGATGATCAACTCACGTTGACCACGGCCGATTGGCACCATGGAGTCTACTGCTTTGTAACCGGTTTGGATTGGTTGGTCGACAGACTTACGGTCGATAACACCAGGGGCAATCACCTCAACTGGGTCCATACGGTCGAATGACACTGCGCCTTTACCATCGATTGGCTGACCTAGCGTGTTCACCACACGACCGAGAAGTCCGTTACCGACTGGCACTTCAAGAATACGATCCGTGCCTTTTACCTTCATCCCTTCTGACAAGTCCGCATATGGGCCCATCACAACGGCACCGACGGAATGACGCTCTAAGTTCAGTGCCAACGCAAAGCGGTTATCTGGCAGTTCTAGCATCTCGCCTTGCATAACATCTGCAAGACCGTGAATTGTGATGATGCCGTCACTCACAGAGACGATAGTGCCTTCATTTCTCGCTTCACTTTCGAGGTTGAAGTTATCAATTCGGTCTCTGATTAATTCACTAATTTCATTTGAATTTAATTGCATTTCTATACCCCGTTACACATGTAGGTTGGTCGCCAATCGACTGAGATTGGTAAGAACACTGCCGTCATACACGGTCTGTCCTGCTGTGATTACCACACCACCTACAAGGGATGGATCCAGTTGTGTTTCTAACGTAATGGCTTTACCGTATTTTTCGGTTAATGCTTGTTTAAGCCTTGCCATTTGTTCCTCATCCAGAGGTTCTGAAGCACGCACTGTTACTGTCATGGTTCGCTCGTATTCGGCTTTCATTTCAAAGAACTGAACCGCCACTTCTCCCAGCGCTATTAAACGCTTGCTCTCTTCCATAATGCGAAGAAAGTTCTCGAAACTTTGATTTAGCCATTCGCCACCAGCGTGAAGAATCAAATCCAGTAATGGCTGTTCCGAGCCTTCTTCACTGAGATCATCCAGAATCAGAAGTGTGTTTGGTTGTTCCATGATGACTTGAGTAATGGCAAACATCTGTTGCCAGTCATCCAAGCACTCTGCGTCACGAGCGTAATCAAACGCCGCTTTCGCGTAGGGTTGAGCCACTATTGTCAAATCGGACATGTGCCCTCCTACATTTCGTTGATGAAGCGGTTCACCAAGTCGCGGTTAGCCGAGCTATCCAGATTGCGATTTATCAGCTTACTGGCACTCTCAATCACCAGATCCGCCATTTCATCTTTCAGCTCTTGGCGAACTTTGCTGCGCTCGCTTTCCACTTCTGCTTTGCCTTCTGCGACAATGCGCGCTTTCTCTTGCTTTGCCAGTTCAACGGCGTCTGCAACCATTTGATCTTGACGTTGTTTACCTTGGTTGATGATGGCCTGAGCTTTAGAGCGAGCTTCTGTCAGTAGCGCTTCACCATTCGCTTTTGCCAGTTCCAACTCTTTTGCTGCTTTTTCAGTTTGTTCAAGACCTTGAGCAATTTCAGCACGACGCTCATCAATCAGTTTTACAAGTGGTGGCCAGACATATTTCATGCAAAGCCAAACGAAAATCACGAAGGAGATCGCCTGACCAAACATTGAGGCATTTAAGTTCATAGCACCCTCTCTTCTATAACGTTATGAAATTGATTAATTCGAATTACGCTACAGCGAAGATGATGTACAAACCGATACCCACACCAATCATTGGCACCGCGTCCACAAGACCCATCATGATGAAGAACTGAGTACGAAGCATTGGGGTTAAATCAGGTTGACGAGCGACCCCTTCAAGGTATTTACCTGCAAGGTTACCGATACCCGATGCGGCACCCGCTGCACCAAGACCAATCAGCAATGCACCCGCCACGTAAAGAACTGCGCTAACGATATCCATAACAACTCCTAGAATTGAATTTTTTAATTAAGAAATAAATTTTTTGATTTAGTGCTCTTCAACAGCCATTCCGAGGTAAACCACGGTCAGAACCATAAAAATAAATGCTTGAAGCACAACAATTAGTATGTGGAATAGTGCCCAAGGAACACTAAGTGCCCATTGCATCCACCATGGCATTAACGCAATTAGTATGAATATCATTTCACCTGCGTACATATTGCCAAATAATCGAAGACCTAAAGATATTGGTTTAGAAATTAATGTTACCAATTCAAGAACTAAGTTCACTGGGTATAACAGAGGATGAGAAAATGGTTGAGTAGTTAACTCTTTAATAAACCCTTTCACACCTTTGTTTTTAAACGTATAACCTAAAACCAAAATAAATACGCCTAATGCCATCGACATCGTAATATTGACGTCGGCTGAAGGTAAGTCACGGAAGTGCTCGACACCTACTGAACGAGTCAGCGCTGGAATCAAATCAACCGGCAACAAATCAACGGCATTCATTAATAACACCCAAACAAATATTGTCAGAGCTAAAGGGCCTATAATCTTGTCTTTAGCTAGAAATATTTCTTTTACGATATTATCGACGAACTCAAATACCATCTCGATCAAACACTGGAATCGTCCCGGAACTCCTTTCGTTCCTTTCGTCACCGCAAAGCGGAATGAAAGGATGAAAACAAGTCCCGTCAACCAAACCATGATCATGGAATCAAGGTTAATTCCAAACCATCCGTTTCCGGTGGTGAGAAAGGTCAGGTGGTGCTCAATATACTCATGAGCGGACTGGACAGTATCCATTTATGCCTTCCTTTCGAAGCGGTCTCTGAACAGCGGCGTTAAGAAGTGACCAAACATCGTCACACAAAAGCCTATCAGGACCACGATGTTGCGAAGAGCCATAAATCGAAACGTCAAAACAAACATTACAATGGTGTAGATGACTTTGATATTTCGACTCAGATGCATGAGGTCACGCAAACTCTCTTCTGGTTTCACCCTAGATTTAATGGACGCGAATACCATGCCGAACAGAGATGGTAGAATCGCGATGAGCACCCCAGTAATCGCTGACTCAGCACTTAGAGATCCACTTCGCATGTATTCATAAGCGATGAATACCAGACCCAAAGTTGCTTGAGCAATAAGAATCCTTTTACCAGCTACCAATATTGGATCGTCGTGAATATTAGCTTCCATAAATCACCCTTTAAAATAATTTCGAATTAAACTTCTGATAATTAAACTTCACAAAATACATCAGCCAAGTGACGACAAATTATATTCTGATAAAACCTACTCACAGAATTAATTTAACCTGATAATTATTGTTCACATATTAATAAATCAAAACGGAACCACTCCGTATTTCCGTTTCCCAGGAAATATACACCGATAATTTTAATAATCTGAATCGAAAAACTTGCAAATTATCATTCCATTTTTGAAGTGTTATTTTATTTGAACATTCCAAAAATGAAATATACATTGGTTAAGCCGTCTTTATCAGGGTTAAGACGAAAAGCTTGTCACATGGAAGTGACACTCCATCACGAAAGGAGTTAAAGTGATTTATAGGTTATATAATTTTAAAATATACCGACATTAATATATAGCCTACTAATAAACCTGTTTAATATTGCAATGAAATAGCTTTTAAATAGAAACTTAAAAGATAAGAATTAAATATATGTGAAATATATTATTTCTTTGCGTCATCTGTAGCACGTTAAAATAGACATCTCATGTACTTATTGCGATTAAAAAGAACAAAAAAAGGACGCTGATTCAGCGTCCTTTTTCGTTTTATTTCTTATTACTTGCCTGCTTATCGAGTTGCGGCAAGGCTTTGGGTATTGCCCACTTCTGGCGTTTTGGCTTCAGTGCTTGTATCCCTTTCCAAAGCGCATTCATCAAGCTTGCGTCCTCTTGCCCCTCATGTAGGCGCTGTGAACGCTTCTGCCAAACGTCAGAGTCATTGGCTTTACTCATTTCAAGACCACCCGTGTTGCTTCTCAGCTGCTTATACAAGCTTGCTCGAGCAGCGCCCCATCGATTCGCTTTCACCATTCGTCTGAACACTAACCATGGAGGCGTAGGACGAGAACGATAATAACGGTGAATGCTCAAGGCGGCGATAGCGAGAACAAATAGCGTCACTGCGCTGCCAATCAACCAGCCCGAATAAGCTCTAACAAACGATTTGAATGTATGCTTGGCTTTGAAGGTCTTGCCCTCAATCACCACCGTTTCCAGCTCTTTACTCTTACTATTCCACCATTGGAACTTGTGTTCAGGCAAAGTGAACTCACCGCCCTGTTGGATCACATACACGCTTTCTTCTATTCGACTCGATTGGTAATCGCCACGCGTTTGCTCATCGTCTAAGCGGTTTGGTTGAGGGTATGCTTGATAACTGGCAGTAGAATCATTGGATAACAAGTCTGGAAGCAACACTGACAAACTGTCTTGTGCATTAATCGTAATAGTGCGAGTGATTGCATCACCGACTTTCAATTCATCGTTAGACGTTGTCCATTTCTGATCCACACTCACCTTAGTCGCGGTAAACCATGCAGACTCATCACTGAGCAAACCAGAAGGCATAGACGCTTCGAACTTAATTGGCTGCGTATAAAGCGTACCAGCCACTTTCGAACCATCAGGCGCAGAGACTTGCACACCAACGGCGACCGGTGGAATCACAAATTGTCCCGAGGCTTGCGGATACAAGGTTATTTCCCAACGCTGACGAGACCACGTTTGCCCCCCTTTACGCTCGGTATAGTTAGTTGCTAATTGGTTACGCTGCTTCGCAATCACGTTAGGGATTTCTACGCTGCCAATGCGTGTACCACCGCTGAACCAGCGAGGGGTTGCTACTTCGATGTACAAGATCACCTGCTCATTCACGCTGAACTTAGGTGCTTCCTTCGTATCGGCCCCTGCTCCCTGCTTACCAACCCATGCTAACAATTCAACATCATTGCTGCGCTGCAAGTCTTGAATGTCTTGCGCGTTCGCCAAGCCAGTAAAAAACAAGGTAAACATCATCAAGATAGTGCTTAGACGCCCAACCACGGAGTCAGCGCCAAGTTTGAATGCATTCATCATTGTGCTTGCTCCTCTTCTTGTTGCGGTTCTGGCTTCGGCTCCGTTTTCAAGGGTTCACGCAGTTGAATTTGGAATTTAGCGCGCAAGAAGTACTTAGGATCGGCCTCTACGCGTTTTAACCACTTATCCGCCAGTTCTTGGCTGCCAAGGATTTCGTTCGCATTGAGTTTCTCTTTCAGCATTAATTCAGCCGCGGTTTTTTCGTCTGCCCCATCTGCCGTTTGCGGGTTGTCACCCAGTTCAAACGACTCTTCGGGTCCGTCTGTTGTCCCCGCTTGGCTTTCACTGGTACGGTTAATCTCTTCGACAATGCCACCAATGACTTTTAGGTTGTGCTCGACGTCTGGTCGTAATTGCTCACTCAAGGTGTCTTTGTCTGCCAGTGTTTGCAACAAATTAAGTGCGGCCAAATACTCACGTTGACGCGCCAACGCACTCGCAGCGTTGTATAAGCCATAGTCTTTTACCGCATCTGATGGGTCGTTTTGCATCTCCAAGAAAGCGGTATGAGCCAGTTTGTATTCGCCTGCGTAATAATAAGCTGTCCCTTTACGCAACGGATCCGTAAAGTGCTTTGCTGCCTCAAGGTATTCGTTTTTGTTGAACAAACGCTGTCCTTGTTGATTTGGCGTGAGCCATAAATCCCACCACCATTGAGACGCTTTATCCCAGACAGTTACCTCTTGCACCACTCCAGGCTTATCCGCTTTGAGCGAGACGGTTTCCGCCATTGCTTTTGGCGTCATAAATAGGGACGTTGATACCATCGCCACCACACACCATTGCACTAGCCAGCCTTTGCGGAACCAAAGCATCATAATGAGCGCAATTGGGAACAGCAGTTGATAGCCCATGTCTTTCCAAGGCATGGATGATTCGCCATTGAGTTGCATGTTTCGCTCAACAAAACGGTTCAGCTTGTCTATATCGCTGTTGGATACCGTCACTTCAACAAGGCGTCCACCAGTCGCGCCGGCAAGATTATTTAACGAGTCCAAGTCGACAGGGTTGTTAGAAACAATGTCCGAGTTACCCGCTGCCAAGATAAGCAATTGATAAGGCTTGTCGGCAAAGTAGTTTTTGTAAGCGGTAATGGTTGCCGGGTTGACACCATCCGTAACCAACAGAACCGTAGAACCCGGTTGGCCTTGTAATTGTTGGTCAATCAAAGGCAACGCCGTCTCAGCAAGTTTACCTTCAACTGGCATGATTTCTGGTGTTATCGCCGCTAGAAACGGTTCGAATACTTTGCTGTCTTGCGTCACAGGCATCGCGACATGAGCAGAACCCGCATACACAACCAACCCAGTGCTGCCACCTTTTCTTGCTGCCAATAGGTCACGGATCTTTTGCTTTGAGCGTTCCAAACGGCTTGGAGGAAGGTCTTTTTGCAACATTGAATCGTTGTTGTCTAATACCACCAGCATGGAGGCTTTATCCTCGCCAAATGGAGAAGCTTGGCGCTCCCAAGAAGGTCCGGCACAGATGATGATCGCAATCGCTACTATCACCATAAGCAGCTTGAGTGGCAGTTGTTTTCGCCAACCATAGTCGCCAATCGTTAGTGCTTTACGTAAATGCTCAGGAAGAATGTCTTTCCAGCTTGGTTTGGATTCTTCTCGCCACCTTAACCAAAGCAAAAGAAACATAGGGATGAACGCCAATAGCCACATTGGACGAATGAAATGGAACTGTGTGAAGAACTGTTCTAGCCCCATACTAGTGAAAGGAGAATCAAACATGGCGCTCTCCTTTTACGTTGTCTGCTTGTGCAGAAGCTTCACTGGTCACTGATAGTCGACGACGCTTAAATGTTGCCAACGAGAACGCGGTTAAATACATCGCAACCACCAAAGCCATTAAGTAATGATGCAAGCTTTGCTTGGGACGGTAAGTGGTACTTTCATAAAGCTGTGGCTCTAACTTACCAATCTCATCATAGGCTTTAGCAAGTTCGTCACGGTTGAGCGCTTCAAACGCCTCACCACCGGATTCTTTGGCAATACGTTTGATCGTATTCATATCTAGTGCAGTTTCACCCACGGTTTGTGGATCACCCATGGCAATCACGTGGATACGTACATCTTTGGCTTTCGCGACTTTCGCCGCATCAATCGGCTCAACGAAGCTTCCGGTATCATTACCATCTGTCAGAACAATGGCGACTTTCTCTTTGTTCTCTTCTACGTCGGTACGCGACTTTTCACTTTGCTCAAACACCTTAATCGCCAAGCCAATTGCATCACCTAAGTGAGTACTTTGCCCAGCCATCGCCACATCCGTTTGGTTAAGCAACTCTAACCACACTTTTTGATCGGGCGTGAAAGGGGTTTGAACAAATGCCGCATCGCCAAACAAGATTAACCCTAAGCGGTCGCCTTTGCGCGTTTTGGCAAAGTCACTCAATACTTCTTTGGCTGCATCGAGACGAGAGATCTTTTCACCGGTTTTGGATGTGAAGTCTTGCTCTGCCATTGAGCCAGACAAATCGACGACGACCATAACATCGCGGCCTAAGCTTTCACGCACCTGTGGCTCGCCAAGTACTGTCGGCTTTGCCATTGCGGTCACGACCAAAAGCCAAGAGATGATGAGCGTTGCGCGCTGCCACCAGCTCGGAGTGAGTTGGCTTGCGCCTTCTGACGGCGTTTCACCAATCGCATCCACAAGCTGACTAAAGAACGGCACTTTGATGGCCATTTGTTTGGTGCGGTAAGCTGGGACGAGGAAATACACTACCAAAGGCAGCGGCAAGATGATGAGCCAAAGCGGATGCTCAAACTCAAAACTGCTCATGCCAAGCCATGAAGCAAGAAGATCACCCATGGCGACCTCCTTTTAATGCACGCGCTTTGTAGGCAAGCGTGCGCTTTTCAATGTTGTGAGCGTTCTCATCGTGCTCTTTCACCCACTCAGTTGCACGTTCAAAAAGTTGTAAACGCTCTGTTTTTTCCAGTTCGACACTTGGGTCAACGATACTTTGCAGCCATCGCTTAGATATTTCATCATCAAACAATTTGTGCTTGGGGTTAAGCTCATCTAACTTGCGCAGGAACGCGGTATCAAACAAGCGAGCATGAGAGCTATCAAGATGGATTAAGACGATTTTCAGAATCGAGAACAGCGCTTTCGGCATGCTGACGTCATCTGGTGTTAAACGAGAAATCGCTTCAATAGCTTCTTTACGGTAACGGTTATCCCACCAGTGGTGTGCCAGTCGGTAGCCGACATACATGAGTACAATCGCACCCACAATTGCAAGGATCTTCCAACCAATGGTTTGTGGCACCCAGCTGACGCTTTCTGGCACCGCGACATCATGCAGTTCACGCAGAATATACGTGCTTGGAGGCGTGTGTAAGTCTGTCATTTACCGGCCTCCAACGAGTTTTTGGAATTGAGTAATGTGGTCACCTGTTGTATCGATTTCGATATGAGGCAGCTTTTTGATTGCCATGAGTTGTGCTAGTGATTGACGTTGTAACTGAGCTTTCTCAACCAAACTGGCACTGGCGGCATCGACTTTGGCTTTGCTGTCTAAGTTGAGCTGGTAACGACCATCACCAATCACCCATTTCACTTTCGCCAAATTTTGAGGAAGCGACTGCTCTAGAGGATCGCTTACCATCACCGCTAACACGTCATTATGCTGTTGAAGCTGCTTAAGGTGATCAAGGTGGTGCTCTTCGCAATCGCGCCAATCACTGATGAAAATCAGCGTAGATTGTTTTAGCTTCATCCGTTTGATGAGCTCAATCCATTTACTGAACGTCACTTTGTCTGAATCTAACGAGTCCACATTTAAGCGCTGGTTGGCTTGAGAGAGTCGTTTCAGTTGAGCGAGCAAATCGTTTTGGGAACGCTGAGCTTTGCTGTGGTATAGAGCAGAATCAGAGGCGATAACAAACCCAACTCGGTCACCGTCTTTCAATACTCGCCAACCACACATAGCCGCCACTTCAGCAGCGACCACAGATTTCATGACCTCGGTCGAGGCGAAAAACATCGCACTGCGCTGATCTACACAGACAATCACATTACGATCTTTTTCTTCGGTGTAACTGCGCACATGAGGCTTGCCTGTGCGCATGGTGACTTTCCAATCTAGGTTTCGGATGTCGTCCCCTAGTTGGTAATGGCGCAGTTCTTCAAAGTTCAAACCACGTCCGCGGAACAATGAGTTATGACGACCAGAAAGCACACTGCCCGCTTTTAAATGAGGCAGCAGGCTGAAAGATTCGGCTTGCGCTTGTAAACGCACCAAGCGTGAGTAATCGCAATACAAGCGAGGGTCGAGCCCTTGGGATTGAGGAGCAAGCGTTGGCTTTGCCATAGTCCCTCCTGCTTATCCGATTTCTACACAATCAAGCAACTCTTGCACTACACGTTGATGATCAACACCATCGGCAAGCGCATCGTAAGATAGTGAGAAGCGATGTCCCAGCACCGAAGGCACCATTGCACGTACGTCATCAGGCGTTACATGGTCACGCCCTTGTAGCCACGCATAAGCTCGAGCACATTTGTCTAACGAGATAGATGCACGAGGACTCGCACCGATTTCGATCCATTTTTGTAGCTGGGAATCGGCGTAACGCTCTGGTTTACGTGTCGCCATTACCAACGCTACGATGTAGCTTTCGACTAATTCAGACACGGCTATAGAAGGAAGTTGGCGACGCGCTTCAATCACTAATTCAGGCTCGATGTGTTTTGGCGTCACTAGCTCATTACTGGTTTCTGAACCCAACTCTTCACTGCGTACCAGACGAATGATATCGCGCTCGGCTTCATCTTCTGGGTAATCAACAGTCACTTTCATGATAAAACGGTCCATCTGCGCTTCTGGCAATGGATACGTCCCCTCTTGCTCCACAGGGTTTTGCGTTGCAAGCACCATAAACAACTCAGGCAAGACGTGTGTCTTATCACCCACTGTGATCGTACCTTCTGCCATTGCTTCTAGCAGTGCGGCTTGTACTTTTGCTGGCGCACGGTTCACCTCATCCGCTAACACAATGCTGTTGAAAATTGGTCCCGGTTGGAAGTGGAGTTGAGGCTTACCATCCAACTCTTGGTACACTTCGGTACCTGTTACGTCTGAAGGTAATAAGTCGGGTGTAAACTGAATACGACCAAAACTGGTGTTAAGTAGGTTCGCAAGCGACTTCACCGAGCGGGTTTTTGCCGTTCCCGGTAAGCCCTCTAAAAGTACGTGACCATTGGTCAATAACCCTATCACCAAAGCCTGAACCACATGGCTTTGTCCAATGACGCTTTTTTCAGTTTGTTCGATTAATTCATTAATGGCTTGTTGTGCGTGGTTCATAGTGTGCCTATTGAGTTTACGGGAGCCTGAGCGTTAAAAGTTGAGTATAAGACTGAAAGTAATAACTAAAGGTTATATTCGCTATATTCACCTGAGTTGTAAGACTTTATTAACCTTGATATGCCAACCAGGATTGGCAGCGAATGGTCAAAGAACATTTTTATTCCCGGACACAAGTAGTTTAGACCAGCCTCACCATTCGGCGCGGTAAGTAACCGATTTTTTGGGCATTCTCCCCAGCAATACTTCAAATACGGGCAATCAAGGCAGTATTGCGGCAAAGAAGACTTTTTCGCCATGCCAAAGCTGTATTGACGAGTTGAGATTGCAATTTCATTCAGAGATCGGTCATGAATGTTAGCCAGTTGGTATTCCGGATAAACGTAGTGATCACAGCTAAACACATCCCCATTGTGTTCAATCGCTAGGCCTTTGCCGCAGAACTCTGCGCTAACACACAACTGCGAAGGCATCCCCATCACTTGCACGACAGCGGTTTCGAAAAGGTTGACCAAGACTCTGCCAAGATCGTTGTTCACCCATTCTTCAAATACAGCAATCAGAAACTCGCCCCACTCTTCTGCATCGACCGACCAGTCCGTAACCACTGACATCAAATGTCCCGGCTTTGCTAATTCGCTGCCAAGTTTTGGAGACATGTTTTCTTTCCAGAAATGGGGAGCGGTTTGAGTGAAAGACCGAGGTTCAACACAAGGTGTGAATTGGATATAAGTGACGCCGAGTTCTTGAGTGAGGAAGCGATACACTTCGAGCGGATATTTGGCGTTAAAGCGGTTTACTGTCACCAACGCATTGAATGACACATTATAACGCTTCATCAGGTCAACGGCTTGCATGACGCGTTGAAAGGTCGGTTTTCCACTTCGGGTTTTGCGGTATTTATCGTGGATAAATTCAGGACCATCTATCGATAAACCAACCAGAAACCCGTGGTCATGCAGAAACTGACACCAAGCCTCGTTTAATAACAGGCCATTGGTTTGAAGGTCGTTTTCGATGCGAACGCCTTGTTTAGCGTATTTGTTTTGCAGTTCGACAACCTTCTTGAAGTAATCCAACCCCAACAGTGTTGGTTCACCACCCTGCCAAGAAAACACAACCTCCTCACCATCTTGGCTTTCGATATAGCTCTTTATGAATGCCTCAAGTGTTGCATCGTCCATTTTTGGTTGAGTGCCTTGATTGAGTAATTCATCTTTGTGCAGATAAAAACAGTACTGACAATCGATATTGCATTTTGCCCCGCCCGGTTTCGCCATCACGTGAAAACGTCGTTCGACTTTATCACTATTAGATACAAACGCCGTTTTGAGGGGAGTTAATGCCATTTGAGTAGTATGAATGTGAGTTTGTTTTTTCATAAAGAACGATCTCGAAAGCAGAAGAAAGTCAGCGCCCAAGTTGGGCGCTGTATTTAAGGACAATAACTAGGGTCTATAGACCTATGGACAAAACGTTATTTCGGAACAAACGAGCCCGGAGCCATACGCGGCGGGTACTCTTTGAAGGTTTCCATGACCTCTTTTACTTTTTCAACCGCAGGCATCATCAAGAATGAACGTTCGTACATCCAACGGTCGTAACCCATACCAGTATCGCCACGCTCAAATGGGTCGATACTCAAATCATAGATTTGTGGTACACGGAGTTTAGTAAATGGTTTCTTCCAGATATCTAAACCGGTTTCGTTTTCTTGAATCAAGAAGTGATATTTGTATTTGCCGTAACGTAAAGCCAGTAAATCGCCGTCATCACTCCAGTAAACAAATTCGTTACGAGCAGACTTGTCCGTTTTACCCGTTAGGTAAGGCAGTTGGTTGTAACCGTCTAAGTGAACGTTGTAGTTCATATCGCCCACTTTCTTGCCTTTCAACAGTTCTTGTTTGACGTTGCTGTTGCCCGCCGCAGCGACCAATGTTGGTAAGAAGTCTTCCAGAGACACAATGCCGTTAAACGTCGTGCCCGCTTGGATATGGCCCGGCCACTTAATCACTGCAGGAACACGGAAGCCACCTTCCCAACCGGTGTTTTTCTCACTACGGAATGGCGTCATACCCGCGTCTGGCCACAAGTTGATCATTGGGCCGTTATCTGTGGTGTAAACAATGATGGTGTTGTCATCAACGCCAAGCTCTTTAATCTTATTGAGCAAGTGACCAATTTGATCATCGTGTTGCTTCACACCATCGGCGTAAAAACCTGCACCTGTTTTACCTTTGTAGTCGTCTGGAACGTGCGTGAAGTTGTGCATGCGCGTGGTGTTAAACCACGTAAAGAAAGGCTTGTCGGCTTTGACTTGTTTCTCGATAAACTTCTCCGCTTCATCTAGGAACTCGTCATCAACCGTTTCCATGCGTTTGCGCGTCAATGGGCCGGTATCTTCAATCTTGCCATCCGCATAAGAGTGGATCACACCACGAGGACCGAACTTCTTCTTAAATTCAGGATCTTGTGGGTAGTCAACGTTCTCCGGCTCTTCTTCCGCATTTAAGTGGTAGAGGTTGCCAAAGAACTCGTCGAAACCGTGGTTGGTCGGCAAGTGTTCATCGCGGTCACCAAGGTGGTTTTTACCAAATTGACCCGTTGCGTAACCAAGGTCACGTAGCAGTGTCGCAATAGTTGGATCTTTCTCAGAAATCCCTTCTTTCGCTCCTGGCAAACCAACCTTAGACAAGCCGGTACGTTTTGGCATTTGTCCCGTGATGAACGCAGAGCGACCTGCCGTTGAGCTTTGCTGAGCGTAGAAGTTGGTAAACTTAGCACCGTCTCTTGCAATGCTATCAATATTTGGTGTGCTGTAAGCCAGCATACCACCGTTGTAAGCACTCAAGTTCCAGTAACCGACATCGTCACCAAAGATAACGAGAATGTTAGGCTGTTCTGCCGAGTAAGCGGTCGCGGTCGCTGATGCCGCTCCGATCGCAAGCGTACAAGCGTTTAATACCAACTTCTTGACGCGTTTTTTATCGTGGTTTGCCATAAAAGGGCTCCATAAATCCGTTGCTGCGAATCTTGGTAGAAATCAGATACCAAGATTTGATTAAGATAAAACTTGTTATTTGACGGATAAATAGAGTTCAGATACGTTGATATATAAATTTAGTTTATGGGTAACAAGATGGACTTAAACTTGATTCAAACTTTTTTGGTGGTCGCTGAGTATCAGTCCTACACCAAAGCGGCCGACTATTTAGGCCTTACGCAACCTGCGGTGAGCGCTTCGATTAAACGGCTCGAACAAGTGGTAGGAAAACAGCTTTTCGTCAAACAAGGACGAGGGATCGCACCCACTTCAACCGCGTATCAACTCATGCCGCAGTTTCGTCAGGCAGTGAGCATCGTAGACAACGCCATTTCAGAAAGAACCACTTTTCAAGTCTGCTGCTCAGAAACCTTACTCCACAGTTTAAATCCGATTGAAAACGTTGTTTTCCACGAGTCTCCACCGGAAAAGTACTTGTTGTTTGAACAAATTCGACAGCAAAAAATGGATTTAGTGATTGATACCATTATCACCAAAGACTCCTCTTTCGTGATAGAAAACGCCTACGATGAACCCGCAATGATCATCTGTCGTCAAAGTCATCCAAGAATCCAAGGGACACTGAGCCGAGAAGATTTTTATCGTGAAACTCACTGTATATTTTCAGGCAAGTGGAACAACACTTCTGGCTTCGAGCAACTGGCAAAAGAGCCGATTCAGGAGCGAAATGTAGAGATCGTAACGTCATCTTTGGCGGGGATGGCAATGTATGTTGCACAACGAGATTGTCTAGGCGTTGTTTCTCGATCGTTTGCGATGAAATGGAGTAAGGCACTCAAGTTACAGATCCTTGAATGCCCGATTGAAATCGACCGTATCCCCTATAAATTCGTCTATCATAAGCGTGATGAGCACAATCCCGCTCATCAGCGCTTAAGGGAACAGGTCAAGCAACAACTTGAGTTTGCCCATGCCGCTCCTATTGATTTATAGAGGCTCTTAAACGCTGAATCACATCAGCTGTCGCAAACTCTCCTAGTTGCTTCAAACACTGCTCAAAAGCAAATGCAACAGAGCCATCTTTGTAGTTTCTAGCCAGCACCTCACATTCCGCAAACAAGTGCTGTGGGTTGCCTCCCACTTTGTAAGCGGTGTTCAACGCTTTACTGGCCGCAAGCACGTCTGAGTTCTCCAGAGCGAGCCCATAAACATACCAATACTGCGGGTTGTGTTCTGCCGTTTCAGCCGCTTGTTTCAAATATTGGTTTGCCTTAGCGCTATCTCCAACACGAAGCCATGCCAAACCCGCGCTGTAAGGCAAAGCACTCGATTTCGGCTGAGCTTCAATCCCGGCCATCAAGGTTTCTAATGCTTTTTTGTCATTGCCCTGTGCACGATACAAATCGGCTAAGTTTGCATAGCTGTTCTCGAAGTAAGGTTCTATTTCAATCGCCTTTTGGTAAGACGCAATGGCTTTGTCTGTTTCGCCAAGGTCTCGATAGACGTTCGCCAGATTAGTTCGTCCAAAGCCTCGATCCGCATTGAAACGCTGGATTTCCATGTAATCTTCCAACGGCTGACGAATCTTATCGCGTTGCAGCGGGTTCATCTCTGGATAATGACGGACCAACGCACCCGCAGTTTCAGCACGCACCGATAAGACAGGATCACTCAGTAATGATTCGAGGATTTGCCACCGGTCACTGAACTCATAACCAGAAGACCCAGCAACAGCCCCAAGACGAATCATGTCGCTTTCATGCTTCACCGCTCTTGCCAATGACACTAAGGTGTTTTGCCCAGTATTGCCGCCCATTCTCTCCAAAGTTGATGCACGAATAATATCACTCAACGATGAGTCTTGAGCAGAATACGCTAACGCATCAGGCGCACCACGATGACCAATAGAATCGGCGTAGAATGCCACGGCAAAGTGTTTTTGATTGCGGTATTTCGAATTCGGGAACCACTCACCTATTTTCTGATCCGCCCACTGATTGGTTTCGTCTTCATGACATGATGTACAGACGTTTGGCGTATTGATGTGCTGGCTCAGATCTGGACGTGGCACATGCCAACTGTGGTCACGACGCGGGTCAACTTGCATGTAGGTCGTTTCCGGCATGTGGCAAGTGGTGCATTGGGATGCCTCGGTATTTGCCTCATGGAAGGTGTGATTCTCCGGCATGTAGTCAGACGCAATATGGCACTGAGCACAAACCGCTTCTTCAGGGATTTTTAACTCTGCGGTATGAGGATCGTGGCAGTTGGTACAAGTTACCCCTTTCTCTGCCATGGCAGACTGCAAAAATGAGCCATAAACGTAATCTTCATCGTAAATCTGACCATCGTGATAATAGAGCTCCGGTGTAATTAGGCTTAGACGATATTTATCCAAGAAGGAGCCTTTAACATGGTCCGCACTTTCATTTAACTGTGTACGACGGCTATGACACTGCGCACAGGTTTGAACTTGATGAGTCATCGCGATTTCTTTTGGTTGGAGCGTGCTGTGCCCTTCTTCGTAGACCCACTCTTTTACTGCCATACCTAAATCTCGATCAAAGCCATAATGGTTCGCTGAGGTGATGGTATTCCCAGATTTTTCCGCTTGTTTGGCAAGTTCTACGTGTTCACTGGCTGGGCCATGACATGCTTCGCAACCGACATTGATTTCTGACCATGTTGTTGAATACGTATTGGCAGTTGCATCGTAGTTTTTTTCTAGATTGGTTGAATGGCAATCAGCACACATGAAGTTCCAATTCTGACCCGTGTTCGTCCAGTAAAACTCATCTTTGGGAGTGGTGTCGGGATAAAGATGGAACCAGCGCTGTCCGCCTTCTTGCTTGGCTCTCGAATCCCAAGCGAAAGGAATTAACTGCACACGCCCGTCTTCAAATTCCACCATGTATTGTTGGAGCGGCTCCCACGCAAAGGTGTAGCTGATTTTGTAATCATGCCACTCACCATCAGGCCCTTGGATATTGACCCAATATTCACTCCCTTTTCGATAGAAGCGATTTGGCTTACCTTCAAAAGTGAATGTGTGGTCATCAAAATCACCGAGAACGGATTCCGCATCGGCATGACGCATCGCCATATCGTGATGAGAACCTTGCCACGCTTCGGTTTCTTTCTTGTGGCAATCAATACACGCTTCGCTGCCTACGTAAGTTTGCGTTGAAGAATTGATTGATTGTGGTACGACCGACACGGTTTCTTGTGCAGAAGCTGACCGTTTAGATACTGTTTCCTGTGCAAACAGAGAAAAACTGACGAGCGCTGCTAGGCCGATCAAAGCCTGCTTCCAACTTGCCCACTGAGTCATAACTGTCCTTGTGTGTGATTCTTTTTATTCTCCAATCAAAGATAGAAGTGTTTTTCCTTTTTAGACAAGCAATTACATGCGTTTTAAGAAAAAATTAAACACAGTGCAAAAAAAAGAGGCTCCGAAGAGCCCCACATTTGGTTGCAATCAATTTATTTGTTGTGACTTTCCTGCAACTTCTCCATCACTTGATCAAGTGAGAAGCTTGCTGCTTTTTGTCGCGGTGGAAATTCTTCGAACGTTGCCAAGAATTTACCTACATAAGCCTGTGCTGGAACCAGCATGTATGCGTGGTCAATCAGCCAGTCGTAATAAGTGTTAGACGTAATGTCCGCCACTTCGTATGGGTCCATGCGTAGGTTGAAGATCTTAGGCACACGTAATGGCGTAAACGGTTCAGCCCAGATACGTAGTGTGCCTTTTGCGCGCTGCTCTAGGAATACGATCTTCCAGTTGCGGAAGCGAAGTGAACTCAAATCACCATCATCAGTGAAGTAGAAGATCTCTTCACGTGGGCCTTTCTCTTCTTTACCAGTTAGGTAAGGCAAGAAGTTGTAACCATCGAGATGATTCTTAAATGTCTTATCACCCGCCGTGTAGCCTTTCAGCAGCTTCTCTTTGATTTGGTCATCACCAGCCGCCGCCACCAAGGTTGGCATCCAGTCCATGTGGTGCATAATTTCGTTAGAAACGCTGCCCGCTTCAATCTTACCTGGCCAACGTACCATTGCAGGAACACGGAACGCACCTTCCCAGTTGGTGTTCTTCTCACCACGGAATGGGGTTGTACCCGCATCTGGCCAAGAGTTCATGTGCGGGCCGTTATCGGTTGAGTAAAATACGATGGTGTTGTCTTTGATGCCCAAGTCATCCACTTTTTTCAGCAGCTCGCCTACTTGGTTATCGTGTTCTACCATACCGTCGGCATAAAAACTGATACCAGTTTTGCCCAAGTTTTCTTCTTTCACGTGTGTGCGGAAGTGCATGCGTGTTGCGTTCCACCAGACAAAGAAAGGCTTGTCAGCCTTCACTGCTCGATCCATAAAATCAAGCGCCGCATCTAACGTTTCTCCATCCACCGTTTCCATACGCTTACGCGTTAGAGGGCCGGTATCTTCGATTTTGCCGTCAGCAAAGGACTTAATAACCCCACGAGGACCGAATTTCTTACGGAATTCTGGATCTTTCGGGTAGTCCACATTCTCAGGCTCTTCCTCGGCGTTCAAATGGTAAAGGTTGCCAAAAAATTCGTCGAAGCCGTGATTGGTTGGAAGGTGTTCGTCTTTGTCGCCAAGGTGGTTTTTACCAAACTGACCTGTCATGTAGCCAAGTGGTTTAAGCATTTCTGCAATCGTTGCATCTTCCGCCTGAAGACCTAAATCTGCACCCGGAAGGCCAACTTTACTTAAGCCAGTTCTCAATACCGTTTGTCCGGTAATGAAGGTAGAACGGCCTGCAGTACAAGATTGCTCGCCGTAATAGTCGGTGAACATCATGCCTTCTTTCGCAATGCTATCGATGTTCGGTGTTTTGTATCCCATTAAGCCAAATGTGTAAGCACTGATATTAGATTGACCGATATCATCGCCCCAAATGACCAGAATATTCGGTTTCTCTGCTGCGATACTGCTACCTGTCGCGCCGATAAAAGCAGCGGCAAGAATCGCTAATCGGCGTTTCACGCCATAATTCGCTGTCATATAAACCTCTGTATGTAATAGAAAAGTGCATCCTGCACACAAACGTATAGCTCACAAAACAGACGAATGCGAATCAAATAGCATAATTACACTTTGGTTAAAACTAAGGTCTTATATCCCTATTTAGAAAGCGGATTAACGTGACCTGAGTCTCGCTTCAGTTTTCCCTACAAATCCTAAGGTCGAAACAATCAACTGATAAAACAACAAGTTATTTCTCTACATAACTTATGGTTATAAACACTATAAAGCGACATTCTTCAATTGCATCATTAACTTAATAGCCAACGAAGCATGGGCGGTACCTAGGCTTCTTTTCCAACTTACAACCAATTTGGAGTTTTTATGGCTAACCAAATGAGCAAGCTGGCTGTCGGTCTCGGCGTACTGGCAACCTCAAGCGCAGCAGTGGCGGCAGACAAACCAAACATCCTAGCGATCTTTGGTGATGATGTCGGTTACTGGAACATCAGTGCATACAACCAAGGTATGATGGGTTACGAAACCCCGAATATCGACCGTATTGCAAACGAGGGGGCACTATTTACTGATCACTACGGTCAGCAATCTTGTACTGCAGGCCGTGCAGCATTTATCACAGGCCAAGAACCGTTCCGTACTGGCTTGCTTACAATCGGTATGCCAGGCTCTACTCACGGTATCCCTGATTGGGCACCGACCATTGCAGACCTACTTAAAGGTCAAGGTTACATGACGGCTCAGTTTGGTAAAAACCACTTAGGTGACCAAGACCAACACTTGCCAACTAACCACGGTTTCGACGAGTTCTTCGGTAACCTTTATCACCTCAATGCTGAAGAAGAACCAGAAACTTACTACTACCCGAAAGATCCTGAGTTCCGTAAAAACTACGGCCCTCGTGGTGTAATCAAGTCTTTTGCTGACGGTAAGATTGAAGATACAGGCCCAATGACGCGTAAGCGTATGGAGCACGCGGATGAAGAATTCCTAGAAACGTCACTGGCGTTCATGGAAAAAGCCGTGAAAGCAGACAAGCCATTCTTTATCTGGCACAACACCACTCGTATGCACGTTTGGACTCGCCTTCAGGAAAAATACCAAGGTAAATCTGGCATCAGTATCTACGCCGACGGCATGTTAGAGCATGATGATCAAGTGGGTATTCTACTGGATAAACTGGATGAGCTAGGTGTCGCAGACAACACCATCGTTATCTACTCAACCGATAACGGTGCAGAAACTGTATCGTGGCCTGACGGCGGTGCAACACCATTCCATGGTGAAAAAGGCACGACATGGGAAGGCGGTATGCGCGTACCTCAACTTGTTCGTTGGCCTGGCGTAATCGAACCAGGTACTAAGATCAACGAAATGATGGCGCACCAAGACTGGCTACCAACTCTAATGGCTGCAGCCGGCGTTCCTGACGTGAAAGAGAAGCTAGCGAAAGGCTACAAAGCGAACGGTAAAGACTGGCGCGTACACATTGATGGTTACAACTTCATGCCTTACTTCCAAGGTAAAGAAGAGAAAGGTCCTCGTGAGTCACTGCTTTACTTCACTGCTAATGGTGAGCTAAACGCAGTTCGTTGGAACGACTGGAAACTGCACTTCGCAACCCTAGAAGGTAACATTACCGATGCAGTTCGTTTCTCTCCAAACTGGCCGAAGATCATCCATTTACGTGCTGACCCATTCGAGAAAGCACCGCACGAATCTGGTATGTACCTACGCTGGATGGCAGACAACATGTGGTTGTTCGTACCAATCCAAGACGTTCTTGGTGAGTTCTTCAAGACGCTGCCAGATTACCCAATGCAGCAAGGTCAGATGATGAACCCAGCGTCGATTAGCTACCAATCTCTTGGCCTACAAGGCAAGATGAAGCAGCTAGAGCAACTTCAGCAAGAAGTTAAAAAAATGAACTAGTTTCTTTTGCAACTACCGAAAAAGCCCATCGATTCAGGTGGGCTTTCTTTTTGTCGCGACCTTCCCCGCTCAAGCAAAACTTCTAGACATGTCGCACTTTGAAGGCTCTTTATAAATAACTGATAGCTTTCTCATTCATCACGTTGATTTTAACCAAGTCATCATTGATAATAGTTCGCATTATCGATAATAAGTGATATATCAACATGTTTAGCCCAACGTCAGTCCCCGTTCAGCCAAAGCCAAACTGGTCATCGAGTTCACCTGTTCCTGCTCCTTCAATCTTATTGGTCGAAGATGACCCAGATCTAAACCTTCAACTCACCCGACTACTTAAAGAGCAACGCTATCAAGTCATCTCGATGTTTTGCGGGGATGAAGCCGTTAAGGCTTTTCAGCAGCAAGACTTTGATTTGGTCATACTCGATGTCAACCTCCCTAACCTCGATGGTTTCGAAGTGCTTAATGTCATTCGTTCTCAGTCACAAACACCCGTAGTTATGCTGACTGCATTTGGCGCAGAAGAATATCGAATTCAGGGCCTTAAATGCGGAGCGGATGATTACATCACCAAACCCTGTAACTTCACCGAAGTGAGTTTACGTATAGAAGCAATTTTACGTCGCACCCAACTCATCAAGCAGCCCAATTCCGCGACGCAACTCAGTGAGAGAGAGTTACTCCTCGATAAACAAACTCACACGGTAACGCTCCATCATCGTCCTGAGATGAACCCCATTCAACTGACACCTATTCAATTTAAACTGCTGTGGACGTTAATCGAGCACCGCGAAGAAGTGCTGAGTAAACCCTTTCTTTATCAGACCGTACTAGAGCGTCAATTTAGCCAATATGACCGTGCCCTAGACATGCACTTGAGCCGTGTGCGCAAACGTCTCATTGCAGAAGGTATGTCGAACGACCGTATCCAGACCGTGCATGGCAAAGGGTATATTTTCAAATGAAGAAAATGTTGTTCTGGCGACTGTTTGTCGTCTTATCTCTCGGTGTGGTGATCTTCTTTTCTTTGATTCATAGCGCTGCCATTCTTTCTAATGAAAAGATGAGCTACCTTAAGAAGTCCCATCGTCAGCAGATCCTCGATTGGGGCTCTACAGCACAAACATATATCGACCAGCAAGATTGGCAAGGTTTGGACACTTGGTTAGAAGAACTCGCTGCGAATGAGTCTACTTGGGCAACGGTTCTGCAATCACATCTAGACGTAAAAGGCGGCAATCCGCTCAATGAGCGCTTTTGGGAAGGCTACGGCATTGGTCGAAGTGTTGAGTGGAAAATCCACCTCGATTTTCCAGATAATCCCATCATGGAAGTGCCGCTTTCTCCTTTTGGGTATCATTTTCTGATTCTACTGCCCGACCGAATGCGCCCTGGTACTTACATGTCCCATGCGTTTTGGTTGTTTCGTTTTGTGATTCCATTTCTCTCTTTACTGGCACTTACGATGTATTTGTACCGTTACGTCATGCGTCCATTACAGCAGTTCCACCGAGCAAGCCAAGCTTTCAGCCAAGGGGATTATTCGGCGCGAATTGGACAGACCATGAAGTTAGGCAACGATGAAATAAGCCAAGTCGCGCGAACTTTCGACAAAATGGCGGAACGAACCTCAGATGTGATTCAACACAACAGAAACTTAATCGCCGACATGTCACATGAGATACGTACCCCACTCGCTCGTATAGAAATGGCCATAGACTGCGTCGATAAAAACATTGAGCGCGAGCAAATGTTGCAACGCATTAAGAGCGACACTCATAAGATGCGTAGTACAGCAGAAGACACCCTCACCCTTGCATGGATTGAAAACGAACAACCAAACCTCAGAACGGAAGCATTTGACTTAGCGGAACTGGTTGAAATCATCGTTGAAGATGCACGATTTGAATACCCCGATAGGCACGTGTTCCTGCAGCAAGACGAACCACTACCTATCAATGACTCCAACCAAATGGCACTCAGCCAATCGTTAGAAAACGTCATTCGCAACGGTTTACGTTACACCCAACCTAATGAAGCGCTAAAAATTGAGGTGCGAAACAGTAGCGAGCATTATCAAATCGTCATTGCCGATTCTGGGCCTGGTATCGACCCAAGTTTGTATCAACAAATTTTCAAACCTTTCTTTAAAGCCAATAATCAAGTCGCATCACGTAAGGGCTTTGGTGTTGGGCTAGCGTTAGCGAAGAGGCACATTGAAGCCGTTGGCGGCAAGATCGTTGCCTACAATGCACCAGAGCGAGGTTTAGTGATGGATATTACCTTGCCCAAACGACGTTAAGCCTCACCTATAACAAGGATTGTAACAGTTGTAAAAGTCGTTTACTCAGCGTGGAAGAATCACCAAAATCTCACTCGATAATAATTCTCATTAACAATGGAGGTTACGGTGTCTGCTTCAACCGTATTTAAGCTAAGCCCACTTACCATCGCGCTTTTAGTGGCGTCACAAGCGACTTACGCCAAGGATGATATGGAAGTTATCGAGGTGACTGGTCACACACCGGAAGGTGTCGATATCTCGATAGACTCTGACCAACTAGCAAAATCCCAAGCTCAAGATCTTAATGATATTTTCAGAAAGGATGCCGAAGTCAGTGTCGGTGGCTCATCAGGTATTTCTCAAAAGATCTACGTCCGAGGTCTAGAAGATACGATGCTGAATGTCTCTATCGATGGTGCAGAACAATCCGGTAACCTATTTCACCACCAAGGCCGATTATCGATCGAGCCAGAGCTGCTTAAGCAAGTCGATGTGAGTGCCGGCGCCGGACGAGCGACAGACGGCCCTGGTGCACTTGGCGGCGCAATTAAATTCACCACAAAAGATGCACACGATCTACTCGCTGCAGACCAAACCTACGGTGCAATGTTGAAAGGTGGCTACTACACCAACAATGAAGGCTACAAAGTATCGGCAAGTCTTTATGGTGAAGTCGCCGATCAACTTGGTTTGTTGGCATCATTCGGTTACATCGATGGTGACAACATTCAAGATGGCAAAGGTGAAGAGCAGCCTTATACAGCGCTAGAACAGCAAGTTGCTCTCCTTAAGCTATCTGGTCAACTCAATGACGAACACTACCTCTCAGTAAGCTACGACTATCGTAATGACGATGGACGACGCTTGAATCGCCCGCACTTCCAACCAAGTTTCAAAAACGAACCTTTAGACCAAGAGACGGACCGCTCGACATTCACCTTAAACCACAAATACAGCGCGAGTGACCTATTCAATCTCGATACGACCTTCTACTACACGGACAGTCGTCTTGCCCACAAAGATCACCCACGTTGGGGAACGAGCGATGGCTCAATTCAAACTTCTGGCGTGAAGATCTTCAACACTAGCAAACTCACCGGCCATACTTTGGTTTACGGCCTAGATTACAAGAAAGACAAATCAGAATTTGAGACCAATTACGATGGTAAAAAGGATGATGAAGAGAAAGGCACTGTCTACGGTTTGTTTGTTCAAGACGACTGGATGCTGACAGACGCTCTTATTCTCACCGCTGGTGCTCGTTATGATTGGTATGAACTGACCGACAACATGGGCCAAGACTTTGACTCAAGTGGTTTTAGCCCTAACGTTGGTATCAATTACAACGCCTTTGAAGGTTTGAACCTCTTCGCGAGCTATGCGGAAGCCTTTCGTGGGCAACAAATCAAAGAGTTATTTGTCATCGACTACCGCGAAAATGATCCAAACCGTAAGCCAGAGGAAGCGCGCAACCTAGAGCTGGGTGCAAACTACCAATATGACGAATTCTTTGCTGGCTTAACCTTCTTTGACAGTACCATCAAAGATGTCGTCACCAATCAAGGGGCCGTGTACACCAATGTTGGCGATTTAGATAATCAAGGCATCACCGCTTACCTAGGTTATGCGATTTCAGATGTGTCAGCTCGCTTGAGCTACAACCAATCACGTCCAGAACTCAATGGCATTCCACTTTCGGATGAAGACTCGACTCTAGGCACATCTATCGGTGACACTTGGGTGCTTGATCTGATCTATCAGCCGATGGAAACACTGGAGTTTGGCTGGAATGCTCGATTTGTTGAACGTCTAACCGACGTGGCAGATCCAACCGTTCATCCAGAAAAGCCAGGCTACGGCGTACACGATGTTTACGCATATTGGATGCCACTCGCAGACGAAGAGTTATCTCTAACCCTGTCTGTTAAGAACGTATTCGACAAATACTACTTTGACCATGCGTCGTACATGGAATACATCGGCAGCCCTGTCGCCCAAGGCTATGCAAGCCCGGGGCGAGACTTCCGCTTTAACGTGACTTACGCGTTCTAGGTTTGTCTCTTACTTTGGCATTGAGCTAACAATAACAACCCGGAAATCGGAGCAATTTGCTCCGATTTTTGGTATTTGGCGGCTTATTTTGCTTTAATTAACGCAAATTCAATTTACTCAAAATAACTCAATGAATTTACGTTTAATTTTTACACTGTGTATCGCCACTCTGTTTGCAGGTTGTGCGACCTATGCGGGCCTAAACTACGACAAACTGTTTGGCCCTGAAGAAGTGCGTGAGCGTACTGTTGCTATTGAAACGCCCCAAGCGGACTTCTTTCAACATGAAGTAAAACCTATCGTCGATAATCGATGTGTGGTTTGTCACGCCTGCTACGATGCTCCTTGTCAGTTAAAACTCTCTTCCGTAGAAGGCATCGACCGTGGTGCAAGCAAAGCTTTGGTTTACGAAGGCACACGCTTGACCGCAGCAGCCCCAACTCGCTTATTTGAAGACGCGCAAACTACGCAAGAATGGCGTGATGCTGGCTTCCATCCTGTGCTCAACGAGCGTGAGCAGAGCATGGCGGCTAATATGGATGCAGGTTTGATTGCTCGTATGTTGCAACAAAAGGAACGTCATCCACTCCCTGATCAAGTTCAATTAGAAGGCTTCGATTTTTCTATCGACCGTGAACAAACGTGTCCGACGATAGAAGAGTACGCAAAATACGAACAAGACAACCCGACATGGGGAATGCCTTTCGGGATGCCGAACTTAACGGCGATAGAATATCAAACGCTCATGCTTTGGCTGGAAAATGGCGGCATCATGAATGCGCATATCCCGCTTACCGAGCAACAAAAAGCTGAGGTTCAGAAATACGAGACGCTGCTGAACAAGAGTTCTCGCAAAAACCAGCTCGCCGCTCGTTATATTTACGAACATCTTTTCTTATCGCACCTGTTCTTTTCGGAGCTGGACGGTGAGCAACTTCGCTTCTTTACTCTCGTGCGATCTTCGACGCCACCGGGAGAGCCAGTAAAACGCATCACAACGCGTCGTCCGTATGATGATCCGGGGGTTGAACGTGTGTACTACCGAATCATTCCTGAGCAAGGCACTATTGTAGATAAGACGCACATGCCGTTTGCGCTGAACAAACAACGTATCGAGAACTGGAAAAAATGGTTCATCGATGGCGATTATGAAGTAGCAAAATTACCAAGCTACGAGCCTGAAATCGCCGCAAACCCAATGACCGCATTCATCGATTTGCCTGTGAAGTCGCGCTTTAAGTTCATGTTGGACAACGCTCAGAACACCATCATGGCTTACATCAAAGGTCCGGTATGTCGTGGTCAGCTGGCATTAAATGTAATTAATGATCGCTTCTGGGTATTCTTCCTAGACCCAGACAAGGCCGACATTCCTGAAGTGAACGAGTTCTATCGCTCACAAGCAGCTAACCTAAAACTTCCCGGCGAACTTGAAAGCAATACTGTGCCGGTAACCAACTGGGTGAAATACTCGCGTCAGCAAGCACGCTACCTAGAAGCCAAATCTGACTTCATCAACAAGTGGTTTAAGAACGGTGAGCACCTATCGACCGACGTAATTTGGGACGGCAACGGTACAAATCCAAATGCAGCTCTTACAGTCTTCCGTCACTTTGACAGCGCGTCAGTGGTGCAAGGTTTAGTGGGTGAACAACCGAAAACGGCTTGGGTTTTGGACTATGCCCTGCTTGAACGTATCCACTACCTACTTGTTGCAGGCTTCGATGTGTACGGTAACTTTGGCCACCAGCTGATTACCCGAATGTTCATGGACTTCTTACGCCTTGAAGGGGAAAGTAACTTTATTGCCCTACTTCCTGCTGATATGCGCCACCAAGAACATTCAAGCTGGTATCAGGACCAACCGCGTCAACTAAGCGACTTCTTACAACGCAACGTGGCACCATTTAGCCAACCGACCAGTGTTGTATATCACACCGACGATCCTAAATCGGAGCTATTGGATATTCTGCGCAAGCAAGTATCACCTATCTTGTTGCCACGATACGACATCGTCGATACCGCGCTGACCGTAGAGAATGAGCAGCAGTTGGCGAGCATCAACCAAGTTCGTGGTGAAGGGCTAAAAACGGTACCGCAAATCACAATGCTGATGGTGCGAAGCAAATCTGGTGAGGACGAGCTTTTCACTCTTATTCATAATAACGCTCACATCAACATTTCTAGCTTGTTTGATGAAGAGAGCAATCGAGATTTTTCGAACGATGACATGACCATTGTTCGAGGCGTGGTTGGCAGCTATCCAGCGGCGTTTTTCTCAATCGAAGAAGATCAAGTAAAAGAATTTGTCGATCAATTTAGCACCCTTAAATCCGAGGATGATTACGTTAAGTTACTGGATAATTTTGCTATTCGCCGAAGCTCAGAAAAGTTCTGGCCATTTAGCGATCGTATCCACGATTGGTATCGTACAAAACAACCGATCGAATTTGGTTTACTTGACTATAATCGTTTTGAGAATCGATGATGATTTAAGGGGGTTCTCATGAGTATCCGAGACAACATCGCCGCTCTCGAGCAACAGATATACGTTGCCTGCTCAGAGGGGGATTACGACACGGTCAACATGCTTGAGCACCAACTCGAATACTTGCGTGGCAGAATGGAACATCCGTTCGAAGATGATCCTTATGCTCTAGACACTCGGTTCGAGTGGGAAGATGATCTGACCGAATAGAAAAAACCTCCGGCGCAAACCGGAGGTTTTTGTTTTTAGCCCACGAGCTAACCGCAAGACGCAAGGCGCATCACACGCCTTTTATTCTGCCATCAAACGGTCAAGTGCAACGACCGAATCGGTCACTTGCTTCTTAATAATGTCTTGCTCGCTTGAGTATACTTCTAATGGTTCTGATGCAATTTCAATGCTTTGGCAGGTATCCATCAATGCCGTCAAACCTAAGCTGCCTGCACTGCCTTTCAACTTGTGAGCAAGATCTTTTACTGCTCGGCTATCGCCATTATCCGCAGATGTTTCCATCTGACCCAGTACGTCAGTACTGGTTTGTCTAAACAAGTCGATGATGTGCAGCATTTTCTCTCTGCCCAAGATCTTCATGTCTGACTGAATCACATTCGGATTGATGATAACCATTGCTGGCTCCTCTGCTGTCGGCTCATTGATGACCGGTGTCTCGTTAATATCAGTGATTGTTATCGTCTCATCCTGAGGGTCACACTTGCTCATTTGGGGCAGCAAAAGCTGTTTGCCATCTAACATGTCTTGAATAAGCGTAGCAAGTGCTTCTTTTTCCATTGGTTTCGGTAAGTAGCCATCGAAACCCGCTGCTAAGTAGCTTTCTACTTCTTCAGCAAATACGTGAGCAGAAACCGCAACCATTGGTGTTGGTGCAAGTGCTTTCTCTGCTGGTTTGTTACTTTCTATTTGTTTCAGTCGATGAATCAAGTCAGTGCCATTACAGTCAGGTAAATTAATATCGACTAATGCGATATCGAAGTCCTGTTTTTGCATGATTCGTTCCGCTTGCGCACCATCTTCCGCCATGACGACTTCATGCCCCATGCTTTCTAAGAAACCTTCCGCAACCACCCGATTTACCGGATTATCTTCGACAATGAACACCTTCGCTTTGATCTTGCACCGTGCACTCGCAATAGAAACGGTTTCAACTGGTTCACTTTCCTCCAAAGGAATCGAGAACCAGAAACGGCTACCATGACCTTCATCAGAGTCAACGTCCAGACGTCCACCCATGGCTTGAATAATACGACGGCTAATGGCTAAACCTAAACCTGTACCACCAGTTTGATTTAAACCACCTTCCGCTTGGGTGAAGGCATCAAACAACGTCTTCTGGTCTTTTTTCGCAATGCCAATTCCGGTATCTGAGACTTCAAATAAAACTTGTGATTCGTCTTCTGGATTCAGGCTGACGTAGATATCAATCTCCCCCTCCTCAGTAAACTTAATCGCGTTACCAACTAAGTTATTCAACACTTGGTTGATACGTGTCACGTCACCTTTCCAATAACGACCTACATCGCTTTCAATATGGTAAGAAAAGAGCAACTTCTTCTCTTGTGCCTTACCGTTCATTAGCTGGAAAGTGTCTTCAACGATCTGATGCAAGTCGAAACCTAAACTTCGTATCTCTAAGTGCCCGGCTTCGATTTTGGAGTAATCTAAAACGTCATTTAAGATCGCCAATAGAGTTTTACCACTGCGGTTGATGATCTCTGCATAACGCTTTTGAATTGGGTTTAGCCCTGAGTCTATTAACAGGCGAGCGGTTCCAAGCACTCCATTCATCGGTGTCCGAATTTCATGACTCATTGTTGCCAAGAAAGCAGACTTCGCACGGCTAGCTTGTTCGGCTTGTTTCCGCGCTTTCGCGTGGTTAAGCACCTCTTCATTTAAGCGACGGTTTGCTTGTTTCAACTGAGAGGTACGTTGCTCGATCAACTCTTCTAGGTGCTCTTTGTGTTCTTCTAATTCTCGCTTAGCTTGCGCTTCGCCTTCGGCCACGACTTTAAGCGCTTGCGCAGTGTTACGTGCCGTAATGATCGCCTGCCCCATATGTGCAAGTTCGTCTTTGCCTTTTACTTCTAACTCAACCGCCAAATTACCTTGTGCAACCGACAATAGCGCTGCCGAGTATTCCCCCAGACGCTTAACCACCGAAACATACACGACACGCCACAAGATCAAGACAACGATGATCAAACCAATGATAGAAATCACCGTCAGGGACCACTGTGCGAACTTCAAGGTATTCGTAAGCTCATCGACAGCCACACGTGTCGTTTGGTTTGAGTCATCCACCAGCTTGTTGACGGTACCATTTAGCTCAGAGAAGAGCTGTAACGTCCCCTGCATTAACTCTTGAGACTGCTCGTTGTTTTCGTATTGTTGAAGCAGGATAGTAAACACAACTTGTCGTTTACCCAGCTCTTTCAGTAGTTGCCCCATCTGCTCTGAGCGAGTCGGGTCTTCTACCGCCAATACACGTCGCTTCATGATTTTTAGATTGTCTTCAAACTCAGTTTGGATTTGTTGAATACGATCCACATTGGTGAGGGTGCGAGCTTCTTCAATCTGGTTGAGCATCTTAAACGCCAATAAGTGCAATTCATGCAGTCGCTCAGTCAGATCGAGATCGACTTCTACGAGCGCATCCAAAGCTTGGTAAACTTGAGCTTTTTTGTTGGTTTCAAGAAGGTCATAAATATGGGTGACGTTAGCAACCGCGATCGTACTGGTGTTTTGAACTTGGGTGCGAGTCAGTTGCTCAAGCTCTTCACTCAATAAGCGCATTTCTTCTACGCGCGTATCGATCTCTTTGGCGAGCCACAGCTTTCTTTCTACCGTCACACCCAATTCAGCTAGATTATTGATGACGTTTTGAACGTGATTTTCTAAGGTTTCGAGTAAATCAGCGTCAAACGACTCGCCACCCAGTTCTTTGATGTGAGTAAGCAGCGATTCAAGCTGATCAAACAGCACTCGTCCCGCCTCTTTACGCTCTTGTTCATTTTGCGCATTCGACAACATTTGCACCGATGAAATAATGCGAGTGCTGAGCTCCGAAACTTGTCGAGCTTCAATCATTGCCGGAATGGCAGCGTCCACCACGTTCCTTTCTGTTTTTGCCACCAGAGAAAACCCTGATACACCGATTAGCGCAGACAGCATGACCAGCATTGCCATCGCAATGAAAGACAATAACAGTTTGCGACCGATGCTTGCGGTAGCTAGCAACATATTTTCCTGACCTTAATATTCGTGTTCGGCGACATATTACGTTATATTTTGCAGTGTTTACTTAATCTATGCCAACGAACTTCATTTCATGGTTATAAATCAGCGCTCATTTCGCACAATTTTCAAGCATTCAGCTCTCGCAATGTCACTTTTCGCTTCAGTGCCAGCTTTTGCGACAGAGAAAGTCTGTGCTATTTACCCTCATTTAAAGGACTCATACTGGTTATCAGTAAACTATGGAATGGTTTCCGAAGCGGAAAAACTTGGTATCAACCTTCGTGTTTTAGAGGCTGGTGGTTACCCAAACAAAACTCGCCAAGAGCAACAACTGGCTTTGTGTACCCAATGGGGTGCAGATGCCATTATTCTTGGAACAGTCGATCCACAAGCTTACGAACACAACCTGAAAAACTGGATAGGCAATACGCCCGTGTTTGCGACCGTAAACCAACTTGAACTCGATCAAGAACAAAAACAGCTACTTCAAGGTGAAGTTGGTGTTGATTGGTATTGGATGGGTTACGAAGCAGGTAAGTTCCTCGCAGACAAACATCCGAAAGGGTCAGGCAAAACCAACATCGCTTTATTGCTTGGACCAAGAACACGTGGCGGAACAAAACCGGTAACCACGGGGTTTTATGAAGCGATCAAAGACAGCGACATTAACATCGTCGATTCCTACTGGGCAGATAACGACAAAGAACTGCAACGCAATCTAGTCCAACGTGTGATTGATATGGGCAACATTGATTACATTGTTGGCAGCGCCGTTGCGATTGAGGCCGCAATCAGTGAATTACGCAGCGCGGGTAAAACCGATGACATTGGTTTAGTTTCGGTTTACCTGAGCCATGGTGTTTACCGAGGTTTGTTGCGTCACAAAGTCCTATTTGCACCTACCGATAAAATGGTCCAACAAGGCCGTTTATCAGTGATGCAAGCCGTGCATTATTTACGTCAGCAACCGTATGAGAAACATGCGTCACCAACCATTAAAGCGCTAACTCCGAAGACTCTTCATGACGACACAATTGAAGAATCGTTATCTCCGTCAGAATATAGGCCGACATTCAGCGTTAATGCAGTTGATTGATAGATAAAAAACGTGTTTTATTGGACAGCAACGAATTTAAAATCATAAAAATGGAAATAACTTGATGCAAAAAAAGACTCGTACCATGCCAGCGCACAAACATGTGGCATTGGTTGCCCACGACAACTGCAAGCCTGAGCTACTTCGTTGGGTTAAAGAGAATAAAGAGAAACTGCAAAGCCACTTCTTGTACGCTACAGGCACGACTGGCCACATGCTAAGCAAGGAAACCGGTCTAGCAATCAAGAGCATGATCAGTGGCCCAATGGGCGGTGACCAACAACTTGGTGCTCTCATCTCTGAAGGCAACATCGATGTACTCGTCTTCTTCTGGGACCCACTGAACGCCGTACCGCACGACCCAGATGTCAAAGCGCTGTTGCGTATTGCAAGCGTGTGGAACATTCCGGTCGCGACAAACCGCGCTACAGCTAAGTTCCTATTCAATTCCCCACTGATTGACCAAGAAGTGGACATTGAAGTGCCAGACTACGACGCTTACCTAGCAGAACGTACCTAAGCTCTGAACGTTAAATCACACATAAAACAAAGGCGATACTGAGTATCGCCTTTGTTGTTTCTAACCGAAGAGAAACGCTTCTAACGTGAAGTCTTTTTCTAACGAGAAGTGACAATTGGATAATCGCCGTTCACCAATTCTTGAACAAACCCAGAGCCTGCACCGGTGTGCGTGATCCATACTTTCTCTTTAGCACGAGTCAGCGCAACATAGAACAAACGACGCTCTTCCGCATAAGAGAATTTGTCTTTTGACTCCGTCAATGCGCCATCAATGTGGGCTTGCTTCTTCTTAGCAGGGAACTGCCCTTCGTCAACAGACAAGATAATAACAAAATCAGCTTCCCTACCCTTACTTGCATGACACGTCATAAAGCGAATCTCAAGGTTCGGAAAACGCTTCAACCAATCGTCATATAGATCGGGTTTGTGATAATGGTTTCGCCCTAACAGCAGTACCGATTTCGTTTTCTTCGCTTGCTGGTTAAGTTGATCTAGGATCTTCTCAACTTGATTGCTTGGTGCAGTATGTACGCTCTTTTGTTTACGTTGCTTATGACTATTGAGTGTTTTCGGCAATTGCGATGGGTTTTCTTGGATGAACGTGTTCGCAACGTCACCAATTTGATTGTTAAAACGGTAGGTCGTATCAAGGTGATGAACCGTTGAGTGAACAAAGCGATCTTGGAACCCAGTTGTTAAATCCACATCCGCTCCAGCAAATTGATAAATCGCTTGCCAATCATCCCCCACAGCAAACAAAGTCGCGCCGGTTTGCTTCTCTGTCGATTCACACAGAGCTTCAATCAAAGCCAAGCGGTCTGGAGAGATATCTTGATACTCATCTACCATCACAAAACGCCAAGGTGAAATGAACTTACCTTTGGTCACATAATCCGTCGCACGACTGATCATGGTAGGAAAATCGACCTGGTTGGTTTCTTTGAGCATTTTTTGCCATACACTAAAACATGGCCAACACAAAGCCAGTTCGCTATTCAAGCGCGTGTAGTCTTGATGATTCACTAGCTTCTCTTGCACTTGCTTTTTGGTCAAGCCGACCGCAGCAAGTTGCGAAAGCTGACTGTCTAACCAAGCAATCAACTTAGGGTTTTCTGAATGGCTACCTAGCTCATCGTCACCTTTCAAATAAGCAATCGGCCATTTATCCAAGTGCTTCTGCCAACGTTTAAAGTTGGTTGGTGTCATCCAATGTTTCTTAAGCCAGTCAATACACCAAGCCGAGCGTTGATTATCGTCTAAAGCCAGCGGACTAATTTCGACCGGCTGAGGCTCGACTTGATTAAGAATACGTAATCCAAGCTGGTGGAAGGTGTTCACGCGCACGTTTTCTGCCGCGAGGCCAACCTTATCAACCAAACGCTCCTTCATCTCTTTAGCCGCATCACGGCCAAACGCTAACATCAACAATTCTTCTGCTTGCGCTTGGTGACTTTGTAGTAAATATGCCACGCGTGCCGTCAATACACTCGTTTTACCAGACCCAGCACCCGCTAACACAAGGTTATGATCATCATTGAGTAAGACGGCATGCTGTTGGGAGAGGTTCAGAGGTGACGACTCAATACGGTTAAACAACACTTCCCAATTCGGACGTTCATTTTCTAGCCAATCATGGTTACGTTGGCTCAAAGTTTTCGACGTTTCAGAAATCCAAGGTTCGATTTCAGCCATGCGCTTTGGCATGCGCATTTTCGCTTCAAGGAGACTGGTTTTAATCTCAACCAATTCGTTGTTGAGTTTATCGACCCAATTTTGTACTTGAGAATGCGGTAAGTAAGCAGGCAAGTTTTTAAGCTGATATAACTCGTCTTCCCACTTAGGCAGAAATTCGGCAAGCTTACGGCATTGAGTATTATGCCAATCCTGATATTGACGCACCGCTTCTACAGCAAACTTGCGACATTGTGGCCAAGGTAGACCTTGAACTAACCAGCTTTGTTGTTTGCCATCTTGCTCATGAGCAAAGAATTGCAAAGAGCTCCATAAAAGACCTCTTTTGACCGACACTTTGCCATTCCAAATCGTAAACGGGATGTGTTCTTCACTACCCACTGAACATAATAAAACACTGTTTTCTTTTATTTCGACTTGGTAATACTCATTTTGAATAAAAAACTGTGCTTTATTAGAGGCAGTAAGCTGCATGAAAGGTGCGCCTTTTGATATAGAAGTTCTCGTTTTATATCATTTTAGACGGTTAAATTGTAGCGATGGATGAAGCACAAATCGCGTTCTGTCAGTATTCTTAATTAAAATTCACATTACTGTTGAATTTGTGAACAAGAGACACGCTTCCATCACAAGCCTCCTTCAGTAAGCCAATGACAATTCTGTTGATTTCCTGAGCAACTGATGATTTTTATTAAATTAGGTCATAAACACGCTATAGTGAGTTTGTTAAAATTCTCTCGTTTTCCACCGGCAACGAAAGGCGCATCGTGCAAGCAGCTTTAAAACTTCGGCTCTATTGGGCAAACAAAACCATCAACTATAGCATTCTCATTTTGATCACCTTGCTTGGTGTGGTGATACCTACTTGGTATTTCGGCCAAAACACCTTGATCACTCCGCTTATCTTAGGTGTCATTGCCGCAGCTCTGGCAGAAAGCGATGACAGTTTTACAGGTAGGGTGAAGGCGTTATTCCTCACTTTCATTTGTTTTGCCGTTGCTGCCTTCTCTATCGAGATATTGTTTGATACACCGTGGGCGTTTGCTATCGGCCTGTTTGTCTCTACCTTCGGCTTTATCATGCTCGGTGCCATTGGACCTAAATACGCTAGTATTGCCTTTGGCTCTTTGTTGATTGCGATCTACACCATGCTAGGGGCGCACGAAAGCACGAATATTTGGTTCCAACCGCTTCTGTTGTTGACAGGCGCTGCGTGGTACTACTTTATGTCGATGATCTGGCAGATGTTCTGGCCGCTTCAACCCGTTCAACAAAGCCTCGCGACTGTCTTTCTTCAAATTGCAAACTACCTAGATGCCAAGGCAAAGCTGTTTCATCCAGTCACCAACCTCACACCACAACCCATGCGTATAGAAGCAGCAAAACTCAACGCTGCGACTGTGAATGCACTGAATGCTTGTAAAGCGACGTTGCTTAGCCGTTCTAAGCGCGGCCATATCGATGGTCCAAGTGACCGCTTCTTGAACATCTATTTTATCGCACAAGATATCCATGAACGCGTCAGTTCAAGCCACTATCGTTATCAAGATCTTGCGACAGAATTTGAGCGTTCTGATGTTCTGTTTCGCTTCAAATACCTGCTTGAATCACAAGCACAAGCGTGTCGCGACATCGCCCATGCTATCCGCTTGGGTAACGAGTATACTCACACAGACCAATCTATTTTGGCTTTAGCAGAACTGCAAAACTCACTAGGCTATTTAGAAGAGCAAGACCAAAGTCACTGGAAACGCCTATTAGCTCAGTTGACCTACTTGTTCAATAACTTAGCGACTGTTGAGAAGCAACTGAGCAACATCAATAACCCAGATGCTGAACGCCTAGAAGAAGACGTGCTCGATGACACCAACCCACACACGTTTAAAGCAATGTGGCAACGTATTGCGGCGAATCTACATAAAGATTCGATGTTGTTCCGTCATGCGCTGCGTATGTCAATTGCTTTGACAGCCGGTTACGGCATCATTCAAGCATTTGATATCGACCGTGGTTACTGGATTCTATTAACCACCCTATTTGTTTGTCAGCCGAATTACAGCGCAACAAGACAAAAGCTGACTGCTCGTGTGATCGGCACATTAGCGGGCTTGTTAATTGGTGTCCCGCTACTTACCTTCTTCCCCTCCCAAGAAAGCCAGTTAGTATTCATTGTTTTCTCGGGGGTGATGTTCTTTGCATTTCGTATTAACAACTACGGCTATGCGACGGGGTTTATTACCTTGTTGGTTTTGTTCTTGTTCAATCAGTTAGGCGAAGGCTACGCCGTAGTACTGCCACGTTTGGCGGACACGTTGATTGGTTGTGTTTTAGCAGTAGGCGCCGTCATGGTGATTCTGCCAGATTGGCAATCAAAACGTTTACACAAAGTGATGTCCGATGCGATTGATGCCAACAAGCAGTATCTCGGGCAGATCATCGGTCAATACCGTATTGGTAAGAAAGACAACCTCAGCTATCGTATTGCTCGCCGCCAAGCACACAACAATGATGCAAACCTTTCTTCTGCCATCAGTACAATGTTGGCGGAACCAGGTAAGTATCGCACTGCGGTAGACGAAAGTTTCCGTTTCTTAACGCTTAACCACGCGATGCTGAGTTACATCTCAGCGTTAGGCGCCCACCGCACGAGAATTGAAGATGAATCTATTCATCAACTTGTGCTCGATGCACATCGCTGCATTCACCAGCATTTGGATGTGCTGCATCGCCAACTTCATCATCATTGTGAAGAATGCGACCTATCATCAATCAATGATGCAGATCTAGAGCAAAGACTGAATGAATGGCGTGATGAAGACGACCATTCAGCCCGCATGGTGCTACAGCAACTGCATCTGATTTACCGTATGTTGCCTGAGCTGCATTCACTCGCTTCTAAGTTTGCCGTTCGCGTGAACTAACCCAACCTAGAACGAACTAAGAATATTGAACTAAGTAACCATATTAAAGGGGTAGACTATGATTCTACCCCTTTATGATTAGCGTGCTTATTCATAAGAAAAGTCTTACAAGGCACTTGACGCTTACTGACATTACTCGGACAAAAAAACACCATTCAAAAACTAATCTAAGAATATTAGAACATTCTTTAATTGTGACCATGAAGGTCGCTGAGGTGGGTGGATGAAGGAGAAGCCCAAGAAATGTGAGGAGATCGAGATGACTACTCAGCAATTTAATGAATTAAGAAAAAAGATTAATGACCTGACAGCGAGCCAATTAAAGTCGCTTCAAGGCGATATTAATCACTCTCTGAATAAAAAGGAAAGCCCGCTCCTGTCGAGTGAAGAACGTGAAATGCTTTCAAAACTGTTTGCTTAATCAAACAGATTAACAAAAGCACTTGCACGAATTTACAACACTTCCTATGCTAACAAAAGCATAACAAGTGAGAGAAGCAGCATGCCAATATCAGGAATTCAATCCGGATATCAAATGATTCAGCTATCGCAAAAGATGGCTGAAGACGCTGCCCATGACATCCAAAAAGACTTTGTGAAAGAAAACGACCTAGACTTCAATAAGGTCGAACTAGTCAAAGATTCCGAACTCTCATTTAACGCTCCTAACTTTACTCCCTCTTCAAATGCCGTCGAACCTTTGGTTAATTTGACTCAAGCCGCAAGCTACAACCGAATCGGCGCTTCTGTCGTTGATAAAAGTAATGAAGTGATTGGTAGCCTTCTCGATATACACGTTTAAGCATCCAAATTTCCAGTATTAGCTCCATCTGATGCACAAGTATTTGGGTTAATTTGTTTGTATCCACTTGCTTTCAAAAACATCACCTTTCAGATACAAAAAAGCGCGATAACTCATTGAGCTACCGCGCTTTGGCTTTATGTCCGTTTAACCGTTAGACAGAATGTTATTATTGAGTAGAGATTCAACGATCTCATTCGAGCTGAGCCCATTGAAGTCAATCGCGTCACCTAAGTGCTCAACTACAATGGTCTGATGCACATTCGTATCGGTGGTAATGTTCAACGATACCGCTTCTGTCGATGCGTCATAATCCGCTGAGATATGTCCTAACAGATCATCCATATCGATCATTGGGCTGTTCAGGTCAGAGATCACTTCACGTAAATCAATCATGTCTTCGTTCACCGTAAAGTCAGTGATGGTATCCACTGCCCCTTCATCAACCGAATCCACTGTCCACTTGAAGGTATCGCTGCCGTCACCACCAGTTAGGATATCTGAGCCTAGACCACCGATAAGCACATCATCACCATCGCCACCCACGATAAGGTCGTCACCTTCCCCACCGATTAAGTTAATGCCTGTGTCTCCACCAACTAGGTAGCTGTCGTCTGTTGCACTTGACTGATCAATATCGTCGTTATCACCGCTCACATCCAAGCTAATTTGGACAGGTGCAGACTGGGCTTCATCACCATTAGATTCTGTTGATATCGCGGTAACAGAAATATCGTAAGAACCGATATCAATACCACTGTTGGTGTCCGTCGCCACAATCTCTAGCGTATCAATTTCATCGCTTGGTACTGTCCAAGTGGTGCCATCGAAACTAATGCCTGATGGAGAAACACCACTTGTCACCTCTGCACTAGCAGGTACACCCGTTAGTTCCAGTGAAAGCACCTCGTCAATGTCCGTCAATGCAGCCATAATACCCACAATTGCAAGACCTTGGCTGCTCGCGGTTTGGCTAGCAGCAATTTGACGAACGTAGTTAAACTGAGGGTCGATACCTAACGTTGGCGCATCAGCCACTGGGGTCACATTGATAGTGAAATCTTGATTCGCCTCCAATGCTGTACCCGATGCATTTTCAAAGTACACACCGTTGTCTTCGACTTTAACCGATAAGGTGATTGAAGCAGCATCCACGTCTCCTGCATCCACAAAAACGCCCTCAGAAGCATCTGTCGCGCCAAGAACGGAGTTAATGTTATCTGGTGTACCCATTAGGATAATTTCACCAAACATACCCGCCCCTACAGTGACACCACTACCTGCCGGCGGCTCAACACGAACGTCACCTTCAGTCACTGCTAGAGTCACCGTCATGATTTCATTCGCCTGTGCACCAGTGAAGTCGATGTCGCTTACACTAATACCCGTAATTTTCTGACCATCGGCTTCGTTTATCGTATCCGTTACCGACGTAGCTGTGATTTCAGGTGCGTCATTGGTCGCTTCAACATTCAACACTGCTGTGCCAGCAATTGTGATTGGGTCTGGCGCACCGTTAGTGGTTCCGTCATCTGTGATTTCATAAGTGAAATTAACGTCACCAAAGAAGTCTGCAGCTGGTTCAAACGTCCATTCTGTCGCATTGACTTGCGTTAACGTACCCGCCGAAGGATCCGCCAGAGCAACATTACTAATGGTCAAGTTGTCCGATTCAGGGTCGCTCGCATTACTCAGAAGCTCTGTCGCAGTAATCGTCACCGCGCCGCCATCTTCTTCCGTACTGCTTAGCGTTACCTCAGATGTTACCGGAGAATCGTTCACCTCGGTGACTTCAAAGGTTGCCGTTCCTGACACTGTCTGAGGATCAGAAGCGCCGTTCGTCGTACCGTCATCAGTAATGGTGTAAGTCAGATTCACCGTGCCGTTATAGCCCGGCGCAGGTGTAAATGACCATGTACCTGAGACGTTATCGAAATCCAATGTACCGCTACTTGGGTCGGCCAATTGAACACTACTCACCGTCAACGTGTCGTTCTCAATATCAGACGCATTCGCTAATAAATCAGCTTGGGTAATCTCCACCGCCGCACTGTCTTCCGCTACATCAGAAAGTGTCACTTCAGACGTTGTTGGTGCATCGTTTACTTCCGTTACATTGAACGACGCGCTGCCATTAACCGATTTAGGATCGGATGCACCATCTGTCGTGCCATCATCTGTAATGGTGTACGTGATTTCAACTGGACCGTTGTAATCTGGTGCTGGAGTAAACTCCCACTCGCCAGTGCCGCTGTTGAAAGTAATGCTGCCCGAACTTGGATCGGTTAACTGAACATTGCTAACAGTGAGGTTGTCGTTTTCTACGTCTGTCGCATTCGCAATAAGATCCGCTTCAGAGATAGAGAACACACCACTGTCTTCTTCAATATCCGGTAGCGTCACTGGCGTAGTTTCTGGGGTATCGTTCACCGCTGTCACTTCAATATTGAAGCTGCTGCTGTTGGTATTTAGGGTGTCATCTACCCCACCAATCACGATACCTTCATTGCCTTGGTCATCGATTGTCACGTCCACCTGAACGTCACCAAAGAAGTTCAGGTCCGGATTAAATTCAATCAAACCGTTTGCAATGGCATTGTTTAGATCGGCCACAGTGCCTTTCAGCTCAACAGAGTCCGTACCATCACCGCTCACGGTTAGGTTGTAAGTAGTGATGAGCGTTGGGTTGAACTCCAAGATACCGCTATCTACATTAACATTGAGCACGTACTCAGCGTTCGGATCATCTAGCACCGCATCAACGTCTGTAATGCTGAAGCCATCAAGCAGTAACGGAGTATCCTCTTGCGTTTCAACATCCACTGTATTCACGAACTCTGGGCGATCGTTAACAGCTTCTACCTCGACATTAACATCGAACTCTTTTGGTGTGCCTAGGCTTTGGCTTCCATCTAAGCCAGTATCAACGGCCTGCACTTTAAACTCTAATGTGCCATTCCAAGAATTGTCGTTGCGATCGCCAGAGTTAAAGACCACTTTATCCAGATCTTGAGCATCAATCTCTAGAACGAACACACCGCCACCTTGGTCAACAAACGCCGTGCCGTCTGCAAGTTCAATACTTGCACCATCTGGCACATTTGTAATCTCGACACGTAGCGTTTCTGGATCGTTTTCTTGATAGTTCGCACCATCACCAATCGATTCTTTGTTATCAACTACCAGCGCATTGATGTTGATATCAATGTCCTCGCCTTCGTTACCTGACACCAAGGAATCTGGGTTTACATCAACATCATCACCAATTGGATCGATGGTGACCTTGAAAGTACCCGTATGCTCAGTCGGTACTTTCAACAGCTCTTCTTGAGTAAATACCGTGATACCGATATCCACCTCACCACTGAAGTTTTTCGGTGGTTGAATTTCAATGTCACTTAGGTCAATAGATGTCTGACCTGGGTTGGCAAGTTGAATACTCCATTCACCTCCGCCATTATTTTTGACCGTGTAATCAGACGAGTTTGAATCCACGAGAAAATCTGTTGGTAGCCCCGTGAGTTTCAAGGATACAAATTCTTCAGAGCCATCATTATCATTTAGGCTAATGGTGAGACCAGTGCCCGACTGACTGAGTGATATGAGCGTATCTTCATCACCCGATATCTCAATTGGCTGTGTAGGATCGGCGCCGCTGATCGTAATGTCATCCACAACAGGCGTAATTTCAAACGACACACTATCGGTGAATGTACGCACATCCACGTTATCTCCAGGATTCGCAAGCGTCGTTTGATCGATAAGAGCAGTATCGGTGATCTCTCCTTCAATGTTAATTTGAACCGTATTTTGTCCACCACCAACTGGGTAGTTCTCTTTCGGTTTGAATAAAACTTCATCCAAAGCACCCGCCGCAATCTCAGCAGCACTGAACTCAACACTTGTGCCTAATGAGTTACCACTCGAATCTACAAATTCGCCTAGAGTCGTATCATCCAGCGTCAATTTCACATTGGTAAGCGTTTCTCTCCCTGCCAATATGCCATTGCGATCGTCCGCAAAGTCGATATTCAAGTTCAGTTGAATCAGACCATCTTCATAGCCGACGCCATCATTGGTAGGGACATCAACACTCAGGTCATTTACTGGCTGTTTATCTGCGTCTAGGCCAAGCGTGCCAGTTATATCCAATGTGATATCTGGCGTCACATCAGTATCAAGCGGTTGATCACCAGAAGAACTCGGCACGTCCGCAATCGGCAATACTTGTACCGGGATAGATTCAAGTGTGCTCTTCTCATCACCTGACAATGTATCGGTAGTCACAAAGATAACAGGTAGCTCAAAGTCGCCTGCCCAGTCTTCACCAACACGTAAGGTGAGACTGTCTAAGCCCGTAATATTGCCACTAGCATCAATACTCGCTTGGAAAACGTATTTACCATCGACAAAGTCAACGTCTGTACCCACAACCACTAGGCCCGGAGGAGCCCCAGGGACAGAAGGGTCAATCACAACCGTAAGAACGTCTTCAACACCATCGCTGTTAATCGTGGTAAGTTTCGACGCAAGCTGCGAGCCAAAATCAATCAGATTGTCTTCATTAGCATCAATCTGGACGGTATTGTCTAAATCAATCTCAGCCGCCACACTCATTTGTGGTGCGATATCAGTTGGGAACTCTAAAGTGATATCGGTTTGACGAATAACGGTCGCGTCTTTCTCTACCGCATCTTCACCTAAGTCATTGACTTCAGCATAAATCGTCAAACCAATCGATGAGATACCACCATTGTCCGCATCATCAGAATCATCATTTGGCGTTAGGTCTAACCCCGCAGGTGCGATAATAGAAAAGTTTTCCTCGTCGGTGATCGTCCAACGGCCATCACCTTCATTAGAGGCACCAACAATGATTAATTGATCAAGAATTTCAGGGTCGGTATTGCTGAACTGCACAACTAGCTGCGTTACAACTTCATCTGACGAATTATCAAATTCTTGATATTTGATGATATTGGCGCCCGCTTGGCCACCTGCGGATGTATTAATAGTAAAGTCTATATGACCTAGCGCATCCGAGCTCACGACATCGGTCGTTGTACCTCCGGCATCTTCAACGAGAAGACGAGTTTGATCGACAATCGGCCCTGTTAAATCTTCTGCTTCAACAATTGGGTTAACAGTCACATTTACCGTACCGTTAATAACAGCTGAAGCAATACCCTCACCCGGATTACTCACATCGACATATTCAGCGTCAATTTCTTTCACTGTCACTTGGGTACTCAAGCTAAAATCAGTGCTCGAATCTTGCTCGAGTTGAACTTGGATGTAACCATCTTGAGTCACTCGCGCTGAGAAGTCTTGCTCTGACTCGCTAGCCGCAGGGGTCAACGTGATACTGCCGCCTGTTATCGTTTGAGCAACACCACCTACGTAGACAGTACTTCCTACAGGGAAGCCACTTATAGTCAGCTCCGCGTAAAACTCATCAGCATCAGGACTTTGAATTAGCGTTGGCTCCCAATCAATATTGATACGGGTATCTTCATCACCCTCTGAGCTCACAGCATAGTTATCTTGTGCATCAATAATAGGTTCAACTTTTACACGAATCTCTCGCTCGACAAGACGAGTATGGCCATCATTTTCCGTGACGATGATTGTACCGGTGATGTGGATATTCTCAGTTGACGAACTTTCAGGGATAATTTGGATCCCTGAGTTGAAGTTCAAACCAGTAATGTTAGCTTCATAAATTGGTTCGCCGTTGCCATCATAGCCAACAAAGGTTAGATCAACGTTACCACCATCAGAATCAACAAGCTGAACACCATCGGGAATATTTGAAAGTACAACGGTAAGAGATTCGGAAGTATCGAAAGGTCTGTCCTTCACTTCACCTGACACAACAGAGAAGTTCAGTAATGCGGCGCCATCTTCAGGAATCGTCGTCTCAATGCCTGACGTCGTACCATCATCAAATATGGACCAACTATTACTTTGATTTATTAGTATGACATCTGGAATATCAGCAACACCTTTCACCGCGACAATCACCGATTGCGTACCCAAAGAACGAATATCTTGAGCGGTGCCCGTTGATAGAGAGGCGTTGTCTTTCACAATACCCTCTACGTCAAACGTGAAGTCTTCGTTACTGTGTAACGGAGGAAGCACTTCAACATTAGCAAGGCTTGATTCTGGAATTTCGTAGTAAAGAACATTACCGCCACTGTCTGTAACTGTATTGATTTGGCTTGGATTTGCGGTATCAAGCCAAACTAACGTCACACCATCAATGGAGAAATTGTCTATGCGTACAAACAGCTCTTCTGACCCATCTATATCCGCAGAAGGTGTCATCTTAATCACTTCGCTCAGTTGCAGTGGGTCATGATCAGTCACTGGATCTACGGTGTCTTGAGTGCGAGCATTGTCCTCGAAGATATTAATTCGGTGAACCGTGAAGCTACCTTCATCCGCAATAGGATTCACGTCTATAACAATTTCTTCTGTATCAGAACGCGCTGTTTCTTTACCGGTTAACGGATTCGTTCCTTCGGTTGTGATGGCAGTGACATCGAGCTTGATTTGACCCGAGAAGTGCTCTGAAGGATCGACTTCAACCTCATTGATACGGCTTGCGTCAACAAGGTATTTGCCACCCGCTTCTGGAATAGGTGTACCATCTGAGTAAACCAACGTCGCATTGTCTCCACCCTCGGTAAAGACAAGTTCGTATACGATGGACTCTGGGTTGCTGATATCTTGCGTGTTCGCCTCAATGTCTAACTCAACATTGTTGCCATCTTCATCAACGGTATAATCGAAGGTGCTGCTCGCGTTCCACGTTGCAATATCTGCAACCGCATCAACTTCAATATCCAAGCGACCATTAATCGTGTGATCTGGCGTACCATTGTTAAGAATTTCCACACGGATACGAGGATCGATACCAGAAGCATCAGTTGAGGAATGGCGATCTGGTACAAAGTACAAGTTATCTAGCGAGACAAGCTCACCATTGAATGATTGTTCGACATTTGATGCATCAAGAACAACCGTATTGCCGACAGGCGTTAATTCAATGTAGTTGCCGCTACCGTCTCGATAGTAGAACGTACCGTTGTGAGTATTGGCATCTCGAATAGTGATGTCACCTAGGCTCTCGTTACGATCGATATCATGCAAATCGATAACCAAATCGACTTTCGCTGGCGTCACATCCAAGGTTGATAGGTTATCTTGGGTATTTGCAGAATCCACACCTGCGACAACACCACCACGACCTTGGTCCTCGAACGCGGTGATGGTTGACGTATTAATCTGCGCGTTACGGTCGGTGATTGAGATATCAACATCTGCATCACTAGTATCACCGTCACCATCGGTTGCAACAACGTTGATGGTGAAATCAATAGAGTCAGTTTCTGTATGATCAAGATCGTCATTCGGACGGAAAGACACGCGGCCGTCAGTTCGTACAATCAAACGACCGATTTCGGTATCCACTCCGTCAAGAACCTTGTGAACGAACACAACTTGGTTGCTGCCGTTCAAATCAACAGAGTCCGAGTCAACACCGTTTTGCTTGAAGTAAATGCCTGAATCATCAGCCGAGAATGAAGTCACTTGTGCACCGTCAGCACCAAGATCATCATCACCTTCTACAGGGTCTCGGAATAAGCGAACCGTACGGTTTCCTTGTCCCTCAATACGTGAAATAGACGCATCGTGCAGGGTTGGAACATCATCGGTAATCGTCACTGGTAAGTTAATACCGGCCGTATCGCCATCGACATCGGTCGCGAAGACTGGAAGATCGAGTATGAGTGTATCTTCGCCTTGGGTTGAGTGGTCTAGTGCACCCTCAAGCGTAAACTTGTAAGAGCCGTCAGCGTTCAAAACTAGCGTGAACACTGAGTTACCATCCGGTGTTTGACCTTGATAAGTAAAGTTGTTGTTGCTTACCGCGGTTTGAACTAACGTCACCGCGAGACCACCTGAAGTGACTCCTGGGATCGGGTTAGAAGTAAGATCCAACTGGTAAGAGACAACAGTATCTGCCCCTTCCACCGTATCGAAATTACCTGTTGCTTCTAGGCTGTCTTTGTTGGTTGCCTGAGAGCCATTAGCGAGATCATCCTCGTCAACAGCCAACGCATCTGCTGATGTAATTTCAGGAATGTCATCAACAATGGTGATTGGAAGGTTCAGTGATGATGACGTATCACCATCAAAATCTGTCACTGTAATTGGAATATCAATGACAAGGTTGTTTTCACCTTGAACAGCGTCATGGTCGATTGGTCCCAATAGTTCAAATTGGTAACTGTCGTTATTCGCATCAAGAGACAACGTGAAGATCTTAGTTGATGTGCCAGTAATGACCGCTTCGTAACTGGTTACACCACCAACCGAGCTCACCACATTCAACTCGATGCTGTTGCCGTTCGAAGTTAAGCCAGACACAACGGCATTGAGGTCAGAAACTTGGTAGCTGACAATCTCATCTGCACCATCAACGACTTCAAATCCACCAGTCAATACCGTTGAATCGCTACTTGTCGTGTCTGAGCCACCAGCAAGGTCATCTTCATCAACGGTTTGTTGGCTAGAGTCTGTCACTTTCACAATCGCTGGAACATCGTCCACCACGGTGATCGGCAAGGTGATGTTATTGGACACATCGCCGTCAAAATCGGTCGCGTTGACAGGGAAGTTGATGACTAACGAGTTTTCATCGTTACCCGCAGGATGATCAAGTGCACCCAACAGTTCAAATTCATAACTGTCTGCTGAACCATTTAGCGTCAGTTTAAAGACGGTGTCCGTCGTACCTTGTACATAAGCTCGGTACTCAATCACACCATTTGAATTTGAAAACTCAACCAACTCAAGCGGTTGACCACCTGAGGTAAGTCCAGAAACAGGCGACGTTAAGCTATCCAACTGGAAGCTAACGATAGAGTCGGCACCATCAGTAACGTCAAAGTTGCCGCCAATGATATTGGATTCTGGCGTGTCGTCCGAACCTTGGCTTGGAATATCATCCTCATCCACAGACAAGGTACTACCAGAGCTAATAGCATCAATGGTTGGTTTGTCATCTACGATCGTCACTGGCAAGGTCGCAGTGATGGTATCGTTGTCGCCATCTGTAATCTTCACAGGTAGATTCAACAAAATCTCATCAGAGTTAACCGCGTGATCTAACTGACCAGATAACTCAAAGTCGTATTTACCATCTTGATGAAGTGTCAACGTGAAGACCGTCACTCCGCCCGGAGTTTGCCCCACGTAAACAAGTGCGTCAGCAGTTGAGGCACTAGCGTCTTGAGAAAGCGTTACCTCTTCTCCACCCGATTTCAGATTCGGGATAGGATTTGAGCTTAGATCCAATTCGAAAGCATCAATACCATCTGCGCTAGTGACTTCGAATTCACCTGATACCGTTAATGGCTCTTTCGTACCATCAGAACCAAGAGGTAAGTCATCTTCGTCGACACGCAGACTTTCAATATTGGTAACAACTGGAACATCGTCCACAACGGTAATTGGCAATGTGAAGGCTGGTGAAGTATCACCATCATTATCTGTCGCCGTCACAGGGAGGTTAATAACAATCTCGTTTTGCTGATTACCATCTGGATGATCAAGCGGCTTCTGTAAATCGAACTCGTAGGTGTTGTTCGTTGCATCCAACGTTAGTTCGAACACCACTTCAGCAGGATTGCCAGCGACACCTTGGTATACGTTCACGCCGTTTGAGCTAGAAGACAGAACTAAGGTGATAGCGTCACCATCTGAAGTCAGTGACGCAACAGGCGTGGTCAGGTCACTCAGCTGAATAGAAGCAACTTGGTCAGCACCTTCGGTGATATCAAAAGTACCTGAAATAACAGTATCTTCTGCACTTGCAGCATCTGTACCTGCTGGTAGGTCATCTTCATCAACGGCTTGTTCGCTGCCTGCTAGTAAACCATCAATGGTCGGAACATCATCCACAACCGTAATTGGTAAGGTGATGTTGTTCGACACGTCTCCATCAAAATCAGTCGCGTTTATCGGCAAAGTGATGATTAGTTCATTTTGGCCATCTGCATTTGGATGATCGAGAGGAGCAAGCAAATCGAACGTGTAGCTATCATCGGAGGCATCAAGGGTCACACGGAATACTGGTGTCGTAGTGCCATCAATACGAGCTTCGTAGACTGAGACGCCACCTGCGTTTGATACTTCAACCATAACCAGTGATTGACCGCCAGAGGTCAGGCCTTGTACTGGCGTCGTTAGGTCAGAAACGCTGTACTCCACAATACCATCAGAGCCATCAGTCGCGATGAAGTTACCCGCAATGCTGTTCGACTGCGTACCATCAGATCCGATTGTTGGGATATCGTCCTCATCAACCGTTTGCACACTTGTGGCTTCGATGCCACCAAGTGTCGGCTTGTCATCAACGATCTTGACAGGAATTGTCTCAGCAGAGGTATCGCCATCAAAGTCTGTTGCAATGATTGGGAAGTTAAGCGTTAACTCATCACTATCAACAGCATGATCAATTGGCCCTTCTAGCGTGAAGTTGTAAGAGCCATCGGTATTCACTGTTAGCGTAAAGATCGCTTCAGTACCCGCTGTCGCCTCGTAAGTAAAGCTGCCATCAGCGTTTGCGGTTTCAATCAGCGTGACTGCCACGCCTTGTGATGTGAGTCCAGCCACTGGTGTTGCAGAAGCATCGAGCTGATAGCTCACTACTCGGTCAGAGCCTTGTGTGGTGGTGAAGTTGCCATCGATTGAAATCGGGTCAGTCTGATCTGAGCCAATCGTGCTTAAGTCATCTTCATCAACGGTAATGGCGTCGACGTCAGTAATGGTCGGCTTATCATCCACGATGGTGACTGGGATCGTTTCTGTGGTGGTATCACCATCAAAATCCGTCGCGATGATTGGGAAGTTCAGTGTCAACTCATCACTGTCTGTCGCATGGTCGATTGGCCCTTGAAGCGTGAAGTTGTATGAGCCATCCGTATTAACGGTCAGTGTAAATACGGCTTCAGTTCCTGCTGTCGCTTCATAAGTGTAGCTACCGTCGCCGTTTTCGGTTTCAGTCAGCGTGACGGCCACACCTTGTGATGTTAGACCGTCAACTGGCGTTGCAGCAGTATCTAATTGGTAGCTTACTACCCCATCAGAGCCTTGCGTTGTAGTAAAGTTGCCATCGATTGAAATTGGATCTGAGCCGTCAGAGCCAATCGTCGCTAAGTCATCTTCATCCACACGGATCGCGTCTACGTCGGTGATGGTTGGTTTATCGTCAACGATGGTGACAGGCAATGTTTCTGTTGAGGTATCGCCATCAAAATCTGTTGCGATAATCGGGAAGTCGATTTGTAGGCTGTCGCTATTCACCGCATGGTCTAGTGGGCCCTGCAGAGTAAAGGTGTAACTACCGTCTGGCTTCACCACCAATTCAAATACGGCATTGCCATCTGCTGTGGCAGTGTAAGTAAAACTGCCATCAACATTCGCTGTCCCAGCAAGCACGACAGGCTCACCGTGAGAGGTTAATCCTGCTACTGGGTCTGCCGTTGCATCAAGCTGGTATTTAACAACGCTGTCCGAGCCTTCAGTTGTGCTGAAAGAACCCGACATGAACGCATCATCGTTTTGGTCTGATCCAATTGAGCCGAGGTCATCTTCGTCCACCGTGAGTGGAACAACGTTGTCAATGGTTGGAACGTCATCAGTAATCGTGACTGGAATGGTCGCGGTTGTCGTGTCGCCATCAAAGTCGGTTGCAATGATTGGGAAGTTCAGAACTAATTCATCGCTGTTTAACGCATGATCAACCGGACCTTCTAGACGGAAGTTGTATGTGCCGTCTGCATTCACATTCATGGTGAAGACAGGATTGCCATCCGCGGTAGCCACGTAAGTAAAGCTGCCATCAGCATTCGCAGTCTCTACCAGAGTAACTGGCTCGCCTTGGGAGGTTAGCCCCGAAACAGGATCAGCAGTTGAATCAAGTTGGTAGCTCACCACACGGTCTGAACCTTGAGTAGTGGTGAACGCGCCTTCAACATAAACAGCGTCAGCTTGGTCTGAGCCAATACCTGATAAATCATCTTCGTCTACAGCCATAGGCACAACATTATCGATGATTGGTGCATCATCCGTAATGGTGACTGGAATGGTTGCCGAAGTCGTATCACCATCAAAATCGGTGGCAATAATTGGGAAATCAATCGTCAGGCTATCGCTGTTGGCGGCATGGTCAATTGGGCCTTGCAGCGTAAAGTCGTACGTACCATCTGTTGCTACATTCAACGTGAAGACGGGATTGCCGTCTGCGGTCGCAACATAAGTAAAGCTGCCGTCGCCATTCGCGGTTTCCACGAGGGTAATAGCCTCACCTTGAGAGGTCAGCCCCGCAACAGGATCAGCCGTTGAGTCCAGTTGATAGCTCACCACTCGGTCAGAGCCTTGAGTGGTGGTAAACGCGCCTTCAACGAACAGGTCGCCGCCTGGGTCTGAACCCACACCGGCAAGGTCATCTTCATCGACACTCAACGCATCCACCGCTGTGATGGTCGGTACATCATCAACAATCGTGACTGGAATAGTTTCAGTGACAGTGTCGCCATCAAAGTCGGTTGCGATAATTGGGAAGTTGAGTGTCAGCTCGTCACTATCAACCGCGTGATCAATTGGCCCTTCAAGCGTGAAGTTGTAAGAACCATCAGTATTTACAGTCAGCGTAAAGACCGCTTCAGACCCCGCTGTTGCTTCGTAGGTAAAGCTGCCATCACCGTTTGCGGTTTCTGTTAGCGTTACCGCTACACCCTGCGATGTTAAACCGTCAACCGGTGTTGATGTGCCATCGAGTTGGTAGCTCACCACTCGGTCTGAACCTTGTGTGGTGGTGAAGTTACCATCAATAGAAATTGGATTGCTTTGGTCTGAGCCAATTGACGCTAGGTCATCTTCATCAACCGTAATGGCGTCGACGTCAGTAATCACTGGCTTATCGTCCACGATCGTCACAGGGATAGTGGCATTTGTGGTGTCGCCATCAAAGTCGGTCGCGATGATTGGGAAGTTGAGTGTCAACTCATCGCTATCTACTGCGTGGTCGATTGGCCCTTCAAGCGTGAAGTTATAAGAGCCATCAGTGTTCACTGTCAGCATAAAGACCGCTTCAGAGCCCGCTGTTGCCTCGTAAGTAAAGCTGCCATCACCATTTGCGGTTTCAGTCAGCGTGACTGCCACGCCTTGTGATGTGAGTCCAGCCACTGGTGTTGCGGAAGCATCGAGCTGATAGCTCACCACTCGATCAGAGCCTTGTGTGGTGGTGAAGTTGCCATCGATTGAAATCGGGTCAGTCTGATCTGAGCCAATCGTGCTTAAGTCATCTTCATCAACGGTAATCGCATCGACATCAGTAATGGTCGGCTTATCATCCACGATGGTGACTGGGATCGTTTCTGTGGTGGTATCACCATCAAAATCCGTCGCGATGATTGGGAAGTTCAGTGTCAACTCATCACTGTCTGTCGCATGGTCGATTGGCCCTTGAAGCGTGAAGTTGTATGAGCCATCCGTATTAACGGTCAGTGTAAATACGGCTTCAGTTCCTGCTGTCGCCTCATAAGTGTAGCTACCGTCGCCGTTTGCAGTTTCCGTCAGCGTCACGGCCACACCTTGTGATGTTAGACCATTAACTGGCGTTGCAGCAGCATCTAATTGGTAGCTCACTACCCCATCAGAGCCTTGCGTTGTAGTAAAGTTGCCATCGATTGAAATTGGTTCTGAGCCGTCAGAGCCAATCGTCGCTAAGTCATCTTCATCCACACGGATTGTGTCTACGTCAGTGATGGTTGGTTTATCGTCAACGATGGTGACAGGCAATGTTTCTGTTGAGGTATCGCCATCAAAATCTGTCGCGATAATCGGGAAGTCGATTTGTAGGCTGTCGCTGTTCACCGCATGGTCTAGTGGGCCCTGCAGAGTAAAGGTGTAGCTGCCGTCTGGCTTCACCACCAATTCAAACACGGCATTGCCATCTGCTGTGGCAGTGTAAGTAAAGCTGCCATCGCCGTTAGCAGCTTCAGCAAGCACGACAGGCTCACCGTGAGAGGTCAACCCTGCTACTGGATCTGCCGTTGCATCAAGCTGGTATTTAACAACGCTGTCTGAGCCTTCAGTTGTGGTGAAAGAACCCGACATAAACGCATCATCGTTTTGGTCTGAACCTATTGAGGCGAGATCATCTTCGTCTACTGTCAGTGGGACAACGTTGTCGATGGTTGGAACGTCATCAGTAATCGTAACTGGAATGGTCGCGGTTGTCGTATCGCCATCAAAGTCTGTAGCAATGATTGGGAAGTTCAGTACTAGCTCATCGCTGTTTAACGCGTGATCAACTGGGCCTTCTAGACGGAAGTTGTATGTACCGTCAGCATTCACATTCATGGTGAAGACAGGATTGCCATCCGCGGTAGCCACGTAAGTGAAGCTGCCATCGGCATTCGCAGTCTCTACCAGAGTAACTGGCTCGCCTTGGGAGGTTAGCCCCGAAACAGGATCAGCCGTTGAATCAAGTTGGTAGCTCACCACACGGTCTGAACCTTGAGTGGTCGTGAACGCGCCTTCAACATAAACAGCGTTAGTTTGGTCTGAGCCGATACCTGATAAATCATCTTCGTCTACAGCCAGAGGCACAACATTATCGATGATTGGTGCATCATCCGTAATGGTGACTGGAATGGTTGCCGAAGTCGTATCACCATCAAAATCGGTGGCAATAATTGGGAAATCAATCGTCAGGCTATCGCTGTTGGCGGCATGGTCAATCGGGCCTTGCAGCGTAAAGTCGTACGTACCATCTGTTGCTACGTTTAACGTGAAAACAGGATTGCCGTCTGCGGTGGCCACATAGGTAAAGCTGCCGTCACCATTGGCGGTTTCCACCAAGGTAATCGCCTCACCCTGAGAGGTCAGCCCCGCGACAGGATCAACGGTTGAATCTAGTTGATAGCTCACCACTCGGTCAGAGCCTTGGGTAGTGGTAAACGCACCTTCAACGAACAAAGCACCGCCTGGGTCTGAACCCACGCCGGTAAGGTCATCTTCATCGACACTTAACGCATCCACCGCTGTGATGGTCGGTACATCATCAACAATCGTGACTGGAATAGTTTCAATGACAGTGTCGCCATCAAAGTCTGTCGCGATAATTGGGAAGTTGAGTGTCAGCTCGTCACTATCAACCGCGTGATCAATTGGCCCTTCAAGCGTGAAGTTGTAAGAGCCATCAGTATCTACTGTCAGAGTAAATACTGGGTTGCCACCCGCAGTAGCTTCATAAGTGAAACTACCATCACCATTTGCGTTTTCTGTCAGTGTGACAGCCACGCCTTGCGACATTAAACCGTCAACCGGTGTTGCAGAAGCATTAAGTTGGTAGCTCACTACTCGGTCAGAGCCTTGTGTGGTAGTAAAGTTACCATCAATAGAAATTGGATTACTTTGGTCTGAGCCAATTGAAGCTAGATCATCTTCGTCAACCGTAATGGCATCTACGTCAGTAATCACTGGCTTATCGTCCACAATCGTCACAGGGATCGTGGCATTTGTGGTGTCGCCATCAAAGTCGGTCGCGATGATTGGGAAGGTGAGTGTCAACTCATCGCTATCTACTGCGTGATCTATTGGACCTTCAAGCGTGAAGTTATAAGAGCCATCAGTGTTCACTGTCAGCGTAAAGACCGCTTCAGAGCCCGCTGTTGCCTCGTAAGTAAAGCTGCCATCACCATTTGCGGTTTCAGTCAGCGTGACTGCCACGCCTTGTGATGTGAGTCCAGCCACTGGTGTTGCGGAAGCATCGAGCTGATAGCTCACCACTCGATCAGAGCCTTGTGTGGTGGTGAAGTTGCCATCGATTGAAATCGGGTCAGTCTGATCTGAGCCAATCGTGCCTAAATCATCTTCATCAACGGTAATCGCATCGACATCGGTAATGGTCGGCTTATCATCCACGATGGTAACGGGCAGTACGATTTGGCTTGTGTCACCATCGAAATCGGTAGCAATAACGCTAAAATCAAGGGTTAAGCTGTCGCTATTTGCCGCATGGTCGATTGGACCTTGCAGCTCAAAACTGTACGAGCCGTCGGTATTCAAAATTAACGTGAAGACTGCGCTGCCATTTGCCGTTGCGCTGTAGGTATAGCTGCCGTCTGCATTTTGCGTTTCGGCAATGGAGACGGTTTGCCCTTGAGATTGCAGGCCATTTAAAGGATCAGCGTTCACATCCAACTGATACTGTACGACACCATCAGAACCCTGAGTTGTCGTGAACTGACCTTCAACCAACGTTGGCTGTGATTGGTCAGAGCCTACCGAACTTAAGTCATCTTCATCTACGGTAAGAGCAACAACGTCGTTAATGGTTGGCACATCATCAGTAATGGTTACCGGTAGAACAAGTGAACTGGTGTCACCGTCAAAGTCCGTTGCGACAATAGTGAAGTCTAGCGTTAAGCTATCGCTACCCACAGCATGATCGATTGAACCTTCAAGGGTAAATGAATAAGAACCGTCAGGGTTCACTTGTAAGGTGAAGATAGCGTCCCCTTCTGCCGTTGCAGAATAGGTAAAGCTGCCATCTGAGTTGGTTGTTTCCGTCAGAGAGATAGATCGACCCTGTGATTCCAACCCATTGAGTGGATCAGTGCTGCTCTCTAATTGATAACTTACAACACGGTCTGAGCCCTGAGTCGTCGTGAAGCTGCCTTGCGCGAGCACAGAATCGCTTTGATCGGAGCCGATGCTTGATAGATCATCTTCATCGACGGCTAGTGCCTCAACGCCATCAATCGTAGGAACGTCATCTTGAACTTGAATGACAATTTGCGCCGCTTCTGGTGTGTTCGAACCTTCGGTAATCGAGGAACGGTCGCCATCTGCATCTACCGCGTAAACTGGCAGTGAGAAAGTAAGCGAGTCATCGTTAGCACCCGTATGATCGAGTTGTTCATACAAGTTGAATTGGTATTCGCCCAATGTAGGCGCATCAATCGCCACATCAAATACGGTGATACGCACGCCATCCAGCTCAATGAAGCCTTCGTAAGTGCACACGCCGTTACTCTCGGACGCAAGTTCCAGTTGAACAACCTGCCCTTGAGATTGGAGTTCTCCACTAACATTAAACTCTGTAGGTTCCAACTCATAGTGATCAATGATGTCACTTCCGACCGCTGTCGTGATCGACCCAGTACCACTTATTACTACCGCGCCTTCCTGTGAACCTTGGTCAACCCCCGCCTCGTCTAAAGACAATCCCGTCACGTTTTCAATCACTGGATTATCGCCATCAAGGATGGTCATCGTAAAGGTGTTGCTTGCCGTATCTTGGTCAAAGTCGACGATTGTGGTTGGCAAAGAGAGCTCAATCGTATCTTCACCGTTTGTTTGTTCTAACGGCTTAAATTGCTCAAATTGGTAGGTACCATCAGTATTCAAACTGATGGTTAAGACGGTTTCATTCGAGCCCGCAATGGACAGGGTTATAGTACTGCCATCTTCAGAGAGTACCGCTTCTGTCGCCTGATTATCACTCAATAGGCCATCGAATTGACTAAGTCCTTCTTGATTAAACGTGACCGTTGCCAATTGATCACTACCTATATCAACAAAGGTGCCAGTGATTGGTGTAGAAGAAGATTCAACGTTTTCAAAAGTAACGTTTTGCGGCGCAGGATCATCGCCATCAATAACGGTTGTCGTAAAATCGATAGGCGCTTGAATGCTGTTGCCACCAATATCTGCGCCAGTAATATCAAAAGCGATATTGATTTGATCACCGGAGATCGATACTTGGCCATCAGCAACAGACGCGACATGGTCAATACCCTGGCTAATCGTGGTAACGACCTCTAACTCTAAATCACGGCCTAAAGATGTCGCTTCGATCTCGATACGAAGCACTTCGTTACCTTCTTGAGTACCGACAATGGCATTTTGCGCTTCGTCATAAACGAACGCCACTGGCTGACCACCAGAGGTAATATCACTGTTAAGCTCACTTAACAAAGACTCTAAAGAAGACGTTTCGGGTACAAATGAAGTAGTATCAAGTGCGAGATCCCCTGCTTCAACCAGCACACTAGACGAAATGGTTTGCGGGTAGCTTGATAGAGAAATTGAGCCTTCTGTTACTTGAGAAGAAAGAGACTGACCGCCGTCAGCAAAAATGGTGATGTCGAGGCCATCAATATCATCGTCGGTTTCGGTATCACCGCTTGGAGCCGATGTCTCGAAGAATGTTGATGCGAGTACTTCAGGATTGTTGTACTCAATGGTAACAAAGCCCGCATTCGCAGAACCGGAACCACCACCTCCGCCAGGGCCTGCAGCGGTTGCTTCTAAAATGGCGGTAGGGTCGGCACCTTCCAAAATGGCTTGTTGAATCGCAGCCACGTCTTCTGCACCAAACTCAGCGTTTGCCGCTGCCGTTGGGTCAACATTGACTTGTCCGTCAACAGGCGCTTGAACGACCGCTTCCGTCGGTACGGCTTCAGGTGTCGGCGCTGGAATGCACGCCACACAATTTTCGTCCACTAAATAGAGAGAACCTTCCGCTAACACTTCAATCGAAGCGCCGTTTTCAGTGATAATGACATCACCCGGAACCAGTGTATCTCCAACGTTAACCGCTCTGACCTTCCCCTCAAGGTCTAAAGCGTAAACATCCCCTTCGACAGCGTCTACAATGACGGCTTGCGGCACAGCTTGTGTACTCATCTGACCCCCGCTAAATGGTTAACGTCTTTACGTTAGACCTTTATAAATTATTTTAGTTTATCGGAATGTGATTCACATTTTCTCATACGCTGATTTAACTAACTATTGAGTCAATAAACAATCATATTTTGCACTTTCGTTAATCAGTCGAAACGAAATCAGGATATAGTCACAATTATGTGACACCTTAACTAAGGTAAAACCCCAACCAAGCATATGAAAATAATAGCTTATTAATCAAAGTTTAGTTAGTTTGCATGAAAACTAGAAATTGAATCAGCTTAATGACTGAGAACAAGGCCGCCGGTGCCAATCAAAAGCGGTAGAAAAGCGAACAAAATGTCAAAACTAGAAGAACGCTTGGCGAGCCTGATCAGTAAGGGAGAAGAGAAGAACATGACCATCAAGTATTGGATTGCATAGTCAGAAGGAATCACAAGCAACATGACAACGTGCGTCATAATATGAATAACCACGCCCCACGAATGAGGTTTGGTACGCATCATCAAAGCAAGCGAATACAGAAAACTAATAGCAACAGGCATAACTCAATTCTTTAATTAATAATGATTCTCATTTTCAATATTATGTCATTGTTGTCATTGCTTCAACTTTGTTTTGTCTATCATTTGAATCGTTATTATCAATCAACATAATAAGTAAAATTATCAACAATTTCTTTCCTAAACGTTTGCGTAATCGCTAACCTTCTCTTAACCTTGATTTGAGGCTTTCATCACGATTTTTCCATTGCTATAGTTCACCCATCAGAACAAACAAGACCATTCGAGGCATGGAGCTTCCTCGCTAATCTCAAGATGAGAAGAATAGGTACCGAAAACATTCGGCAGATTTAAGAGGGTCAAATAATGGAGATGAATATGGTTGAGATTTTAGGTTACGCGGCATCAATCATGGTTGCTATTTCGCTGACTATGAAAGACATCGTTAAACTACGTATCCTAAACTTCATCGGCTGTGCACTGTTCACTGCATACGGTCTAATGATTGATGCGTGGCCTGTTGTGCTAACAAATGGTTTTATTGCATGTGTTAACGTGTACTTCCTTGCTAAAATGCAGCAGGAAAAAAAAAGCCTAGCGCCTGAAGAAGCCTAGTAGAAATGATTTTAGAAAGCCCGTAAGTGTTACGCTTACGGGCTTTTTCGTTTGTTTCTTTTGATCCGCTCGTGCACTTTCGTTATCGTATCCAGTTCAACTCTAGAGTTTCACGACGCGAAAACATTTCTACATGAACCGACACAACGCCCTTCACTTTTTCTAATGACTCTTCAGAGTCCGCCTCACAAGTTATCAGTAAACGCTCCCCCTCTAACTTGAACTCCGTATTTCCAACAGGAAATGTCACCAAACCTTTTTCATCATTCCAAGTCGCCGGCACTTTACGTGCGAAGTGGCGACACAAAGTCACGAGATATTTCGCCGCATGCTCGCTTTCAATTACAGTGGTTTCTTTGATCAATTTCAGTCCCTCGTCCCTTTCATAAAAAAGGCTCTCGTACGAGAGCCAAACATCTAAGGTTGTTGTTATTGCCCTTAGAGTTAGAATTGATAAGCGGCAGACAACTTGTAGTTACGCCCTGGTTCGTAATCGTCTAACGTAATCCCCCTTGCTGTGCCCGAGCGAGAGGCGTGAGACGTGTAAAGCTCATCAAATACGTTATCAATACCAAAGGTGACCGATAGCCCGTCAACGTTAGAAGGCACCCATTGTGCGTACAAGTTGTGAACATCGTAACTGTCTTTCTTCGGTTGGCCGTCAAACACATTGTCTTCCTCAAGCACAAACATTGAGTTCCAACCAAAGATGGTTTCTAACGAATCAGATTGGTAATCTAGCGTTAAAGCGATGCTGTCCCCCATGTCAATACTACGGCCATTGCCTCCCGCTACTGGGCCGCCCGTATCTTTGTTCTTTGTATCCGACTTAGAGTAAGACAGTTTGCTGCCGAAGCTTTCGTAACCGTAGAAAGCGCTTGCTTCAAAACCTTTGATCTCGACATCACCTTCATTGTAAATAAGGTATGTTTGAGTCGCTCCTTGATACGCTTCTGCAATGTAGTCATCAATATCGGTTTGGAACACGGTTAGGTTTGCGCCAAATGTGTGTTCATTTACCGTCTTATTGAAACGAACACCACCTTGGGTATTGAGTCCCGTTTCTGGTTTCAAACCATCTTGTAGGTAAGCCACATCTTGGTAAGCAATAAAGGTTTCCATCAGTTCTGGACCTTTAAAGAGCGAACGAGAACTTGCAAACAGTGTCCAGTCTTGTGTTACTGCCCACTCTGCCGCTAGTGCCCATGTCACTTTGTCGTAATCGTTGTTAGCTGTTTCTGCTTTGCGTTGGTAGTCGTCAAATCGTAGGCCGGCCGTGATCGAAAGCGCATCCGAGATAAAGAATTGGTCTTCGACGAACAAAGCTGTAGAAACCGCAGATTCATCCATGAACTTGCTACTGCCATAGTAACTTTCAGAAGTTTTATCCATGTAATCAAGGCCGTAAGTCGCGCGATGATCAAAGTTCCCCATAGTGAGCAACGATTGGAATTTTGCACTTAAGCCAAAGTTCTGGTTTTTCGCGGTATTTTTCGATAAACGGTTTGCTGGCCAACGCGGCGCCATGACAGATTCATCACGGACGATTTCGGTTTCAGTGTTATATAACGTGACGTCCCCTTGGTGTTGCTCACCACGAAGCTCATAATTTAATGTGACCGTGTCACGATCATAATCGGTTGGAATCAGAAGCTCACTAGACAAGCCATTATTAGCGTTACCAGACATATCAGGGCGTGGGTTGTAATCACCACTGTCACGATACATATCGTATGAGATTTCTAGTCGGTGGATATCACCAAACTCATAGCCGAGCTTACCTAAGATGTTGTAAACATCTCCTTCCGCACCAAAGGTTTTATTGCCATCACCATCTTTAAAGTCATCACGTGTTACGTAGTGACCATAGACCATCGCGTCCACGTTTTCAGACAGTAATCCATAAAGTGTTAGGGAACCTTGTTGGTTGTCGTTAGACGCATAACCGCCGTAAACGCGAGCACCAAAGTTTTCATCGTAACGCAGCAGATCACGAGCATCTTTAGTCTCAAAGTACACTGAACCACCAAGACCGCTTTGAGTAACTGAGTTATTACCCACTTGGATATCTGCTGACTTTAGAATGTCTGGGTTGAGTGTAAGGTTCCCAATATGGTGGAACATGTTGGCATGCTGAGAGGCGCCGTCTAAACGGATATCAAGATCGGTTTCACCAAGACCACGAATGGTGATACGTTGATTGACAGAATGTGTACCACCCACGTCGACGCCGGGAATATCACGAAGCAAATCAGACATGTGGTCAGCTTGTTTGAGCGACATGTCGTCGGCAAACATTGATTCGGTGTTACTGGATACCTTCGTACCCCATACCACTACCTCTTCGAAGTGAGAATCTTGATCTTGGGCTAAAGCGGGATGAGCAAGCGCCACCCCGACAGCTAGGCATAGGCTTGAAAGCTTAATTGATGAGCTAACTGGGCTTTCCATAAACGTCTTCCTAAATATAAATGATAATAATTCTCACGTATGATAGGGTCGCTATTGATAAATACAAAGACGAATCACTTATGCGAAATCGCATAGGTGTTATGAGGAAACGTCAAATGGCGGAAGAGACCAAAAAAAGAACTAAAATTGCCAAAGTGGCTCTAACCAAAAAGCTTGATCAGACTGAAAAACAGATCATTGTAACCCAAGGTCAAAGTAATCAAACCCAACTCGCGGAAGGTCAATTCCTCTCCTACCAATACAACGACCAAATCTTTGTTCATGGCGGACGTTGCATTGAATTAGTCGATTCGAATATCGTTTCAACCGCACATTCTGCACTACTGATTACCATTCTTTTGGAGGGAAAACTCTCTTTTGGTTACGATGACCTCCAATTTGACTTTGACGCAAGCAAAGGCCCACAAGGCGTGGTTGTTAACCTAGCTAAGCCTGCAAACTTCCGCCGCTCGCTGATTCAAAACAACCGAATGAATAAGATTAATATTCTTATTAAGCCACCTTGGTTGGAATCGAGAATGGCGGGACATTGCGGTCACAAGCGCTTTATTGAAACTCACCAAGCCTTTTACACGCTGGAGCTTAATGAGACGTTAATTGATTTGACACGAGCTCTCACTCAACATGAATCTCCGACAAACATGAAAGATCGTATCGGGGTAGAGAGTTTGATCTACCAAGTGCTCTCCCACTCGATTGGGCAAATGCCAGACGACTACTGCGCAGAGTGCGAAGAGAAAAAGCGTTCTGGCGATGCTCGAATCGAGGATGTAGTCAGTTATATCGAGACGCACCTCGAAGAAGATTTAACCTTAGAGCGCTTAGCAGAACAGTTCTCGATGAGCGTTTCTAATCTGCAGCGTCGCTTTAAACAATCTTTTAATATGACCATCAACGGTTACATCCGTCACCGCCGCTTAGAGATCGCTCGCCAGCATTTGGAGCGCGGATTAGTGACTATCACAGAAGCGGCATACGAGGCGGGTTACCACCACCCATCAAACTTTACCAATGCCTTCAAGAAAGTGTTTGGTGTTCCGCCACACGAGGTCGTAAACAGCCATTAATGGTATCCATATATACCCAAGTGACTTCAAGATGCAGGATTCAGAGCGTTGTCATTGATTCGAGAGTAAGGAAAACAACGCAGTGTAATAGCTAGCTCTTTCCAAGTTGTTTGACGCAGCAATCGGGTCAATGACACGCTCCCAAAGGGCGAGCTGCCTTGGCTTGTATACTTTGTTGCCGATTCTTGATTTAGAATGACTAGATCTTTAAATCGCCGCCGCGTCTACAAACCAAGTCATTCTCGCTGAACCTAGCATCTCGAGGTTACTTGGGTATAAACGCCACAAAATAGGTTTGCTCTCAAAGCCCTTTGGGAAGATAAACACTTGGCGTTATACTCGCGAGAAAGGTTTTCTGAAATACAGAGGTCATCATGAATATTGGTGCAGTTGCGAAATTAACAGGGTTGTCTTCTAAGTCGATTCGTATGTACGAAGACAAAGGCATCATCTCGTCACCGGCTCGCAGCGATTCAGGCTATCGCGAATATTCTGACAAACACATCCAAGAGCTCAACCTTGTTTCTCGAGCGAAAAACGCAGGATTCTCACTGCAAGAATGCAAAGAGTTCGTTCAACTGGCGCACAACCCAAATCGCAAGAGCAGCGAAGTGAAAGCGCGTACGATGGATAAGCTTCATGAAGTTGAGCAAAAGATCGCTCACTTGTTGGAGATTAAAAAGCAATTAGAAGGTTGGGTTTCATCTTGCCCAGGCGATGCCGAGAGCCGATGTCCAATCATTGACGAGCTCACCAAGTAAGCTCGCCAACCTTTCTATTTCGTTTTAATTTAATGGATATAGCTTTAATGGTAAGTGCACATACGCTTGCCATTAAGCTCAATGATATTAAAAGGTGTCTCGTAGATATCTTCCAACGTGGATGCCTGAATCACCTCCTCCACTTTGCCAGTGGCAACCACTTTGCCCTTCTTCAACGCAAGGATCTCGTCGGAGTAACAAGCCGCAAAGTTAATATCATGAATCACCACAACCATGGCTTTATTCATATCGTGAGCAAGGCGCTGAACGACTTTCATGATCTGTAGCGAGTGCTTGATATCAAGATTATTCAATGGCTCATCAAGGAAAACGTAATCCGTATCTTGTGCTATCACCATCGCAATAAACGCCAACTGTCGTTGACCACCACTCAATTCATCTAAGAACTTATCTTGAATTTCTTTTAGGTCTAAGTAGTCAATTGCTTGGTCGATGATCGCATGGTCATCTTTGGACAAGTTGCCTTTTGAATAAGGGAATCGCCCAAACGAGACCAATTCTTTTACGGTAAAGCGCATCGTAATCGTGTTTGCTTGGCGTAACACCGCCAGCTTTTTTGCGAGCTCTTTGGTGTCCCATTCCGCAATCTCTTTGCAGTCAATCATGACACTACCGCCATCTCGCTCGGTCAATCGTGACGCCATGGACAGCAAGGTACTCTTTCCTGCTCCGTTTGGACCAATAATCGATGTCACCTTCCCTTTCTCAAATTGGGTATCCGCACCATCAACCACTTTGTTAGAACCAAATGCTTTGGTTAATTTATCTATAACTATCATGTTTATACGACTTTGTTTTTCAGCAGTAGATACAAGAAGTAGATACCACCAATAAAGTTAATCACCACGCTCAGCGTCGTTTCAAATGAAAATAGGTTTTCTATAATCCACTGCCCCGACAACAAGGCACAAATTGCCATCAATGAACAACCGACTAACAAGGTACGATGCTGGTAAGAGTGGAACATTTCACGGCTCAAGTTCGTCACCAATAAACCAAAGAACATGATTGGCCCGACTAAAGCCGTCGAAATGGCAATGAGAACCGCAGAGAGAATAAAGACATTGCGCGTCACTTTAGGGACTTCAACCCCTAGACTCTTAGCGTTGTCTTGGTCTAGCCAAAAAACATCTAAAGTGCGATGCATGCGATACAGCAACCAGCAAGCGATGAGTAATATTGGCGAGCTGAGATACACCAAGTTCACCTTCACATTGTTGAAGCTGGCGTACAGTTTAGATTGCACAAACGCAAACGTATTTGGGTCCATCAGAAGGGAGAAGAACACTGCAATATTGCTAAACAACTGCCCAAAGATCAGCCCCACCAACAACAAAGTGATGAGATTGCGCCCACCTTTTGAAAAATAAAACCCAAACAGCAACATCGAAAAGCCTACCATCACCAATACAGCAATCGAAAAGTTGATGTAAACATTCAGAACGAGTGCGCTTAAACCACCAAACAACAAAACAATCAGCACTTGCGTCAACACATACAACGCATCAAATCCCATGATACTTGGAGTAAGAATCCGGTTGTGGGTAATGGTTTGGAACACCAATGAAGATTGAGCAATCGCAATACCCGCTAATACCATGGCTAATACTTTAGGCACACGTCGCGACAAAAAGTATTGGTAGTTATCTGCTGTTAAGCCAATACCAATAAACAGAAACGCAAAAAGCAGCGCGACGGCTGCCAATAAGAACAGTTTCTTGGAATCACGCACTTTGCTTACCTCGCAACAACATCGCGATAAACACCACTCCACCCAAGATACTGATCACGATTGAAATCGGCATTTCATGAGGGAAGATGATCAATCGGCTAACCAAGTCACACGCCAAAACGAGTATTGCCCCATACATGGCAGTAAGCGGGATATTGCGTTTAAGATTGTCGCCATAGAAGTAACTGACTAAGTTTGGAACGATAAGCCCAAGAAACGGCAGTTGACCAACGATCATCACAACACTGGCAGACATTACCGATACCAAAAGTACACCTAACGTCACCACTTGTTGGTAGTTAAGACCAAGGTTTACTGCAAAGTCTTTACCAATGCCAACAGCAGAGATACGCGCGGCAAACAGGTAGCTTAAAAGCGCCACAGGCACGGCAATGTAAAGCAGCTCAAAATCACCACGCAAAATGTTGGCAAAATTCGCTACGCTCCACGCTGAAAGACTTTGTAGTGCATCGTATTTGTAGGCAATGAAAGTAGTAACGGCGTCAACAACGTTACCAAAGATGATGCCGACGAGCGGTACAAACACGACACTTTTGAATTGGATGCGTTGAATGAACTGGACGAACATCAAGGTCCCCAGAATAGAGACAGCAAAGACAAGCCAAAGCTGTTCGCCATTACCAAAAAACACCACACTCATTACGTAACCGAGCATGGCACACTCAATCGTGCCCGTTGTTGAAGGCGCGGCGAATCGGTTTTGGCTAATTTGCTGCATCACTAATCCAGCGATGCTCAGCCCTGCTCCGGCAAGAAGAATGGCAAATAGACGCGGAATTCGGCTAGTAAAGAAGAGTTCTATTGCTTTTGCATCGCCCGAAAACAACTGTTGGGGTGTCATATTTGCCACCCCAACAAACAACGATGCGACGCTTAGAACAATAAGAACAAGCAACAACTTTTTCAAAGTTAACCTCAGCTAGCTTTTTTACAGATCGATCGTGTGTTTGATTTCACTCACCATCTTTTCCGTTGCTGTTACGCCAGACATTGCTAAGTACCATGCATCAACATCTAGGAAGGTTATTTTCTTGTTCTTGTAAGCCGAAGTTGCTTTAACCAAATCGTTATCCAACGCTTTAGCGAGGTCATTGTCAGACTTTGCATGAAGTGAGTTTCTATCAATGACTAGAATATTTTTCGGGTTAGCTTCGCGGATAAACTCGTAAGAAATGACGTCACCGTGCGTTCCTGTTTTGAGGTTCTTCACTGTTTCAGTAAAGCCAAAATCTGTGTAAATCGCGCCAAAACGAGACTTCGCACCGAATGCACTGATGTTGTCTCCGATACTCAAAATCGTGAGCGCATCATTATTATTGGTTTGGTTGTATTCGCGAATCGCCTTGAACTGTGCATCCAAGTTTTCGATTTTTTGCTCAACCTTATCCTCTATGTTGAAGATCTTACCAAGATTACGCCATTGTGCTTTTGTGCCCTGCCAGTAATCTTCTTTCTCTCCTGATGCAAAAACGACTGTTGGGGCAATTTCACTTAAATCATCGTATTTCGATGAACCACGAGGACCAACCAAAATCAAATCTGGTTTTTGCATATAGATCGTTTCGAAATCTGGTTCAAACAAACTACCAGCAGAGGTGTAATTGTCTTTATTGTATTTCGATAAGTATTTAGGAAGATGCGAGGCATTCGAGACTGCAACAGGATCGATATTAAAGCTATCGAGCATATCAAGAGGGCCAAAGCCAATCACAACCACACGCTTTGGTGATTGTTCGACTTCTGTCGTTCCCATGTAGTGATCGATGTTGACGGTTGCAGCAAAAGCAGGTGAGATTGTGAGCAGCGAAACAAGAGCCGCACTGACGAGTTTTTCCATTATTTTAAACCTTAAATGAGATCCGTTATCATGCGCATTCGCAATATATCGTTACTCACATAGGCATTCAACCGATTATTTAATAACTTTACATTCGTTACACTTCTAAATTGGCTTAATAAATCAACAAATTAAAGTGTATCTATATCGGATTTGAGACGGTAAGCTCAAAATAATAATTTTCATGTTTATCTCGTGATCGAGTGCTTATACTTCAAAACAAGTCTTATCAAAAAGGATTAGAAAATGAAGAAGTTAGCATTAATGGTTTTTGTCGCAGCGCAACTGATGGCTTGTACAGAGGTGGGCAGTGAAGCGTGGTGTAACGACATGAAAGAAAAGCCAAAAGGCGAATGGACTGCTAACGAAGCGTCTGATTTTGCTAAAAATTGTGTTTTTAAATCAGAGTAAACACACATTGTTCTGATTGAATGACAGATAAACCAGATAGCCCGCAGCTTTTATTTTTAGAATGGAATCGTTGCGGGCTATTCATAGGCATCAAGAAACGCTTTTAGTGCAAGTTCATCAACAATCTCTAGCCCCTGTTCGCCCTTTCTGATCAAACCCTTGTCCATTAAATCTTTCACCGCTCGGCGATAAACACGCCCGGAAGTGCCAAATCTTTCGGCTTCTTGGTTTACTTTGCCAAATCCACCCAACAATGTATTAGTCTGTTTTTGTACTAACAAATCATAAGCGATGTTGTAAGTAATTGGGTGTAACAAGCGATTGGTATAGATGTCCATTGAATCCTGATAGTCCTCCGCCAAAGCAGAGGCAAAGAAGAACATCATGTCAGGTTGCTGATGCAGCGCCTCAGTCAGTTTTTGGATACAGATGATATCCACCTGCATGTGTTCATCAGCTACCACATTCCATTGGCAAGGCGTTTGTGTGAAGTACTCCATTTCACCATAGATATGATAATCGCAATTGGCTTCACCCAGTTGGAAACGACGTCCATTAGCTGCAATGATGCTCATCGAAACTCGACCGACTGGCACAACATAGAGATATTGAAGTTGTTCACCTTGGCGAAGGATCTCTTCACCAGAGTCAAAGTATCGACTGCCGATTTGGCATTGATAGATTAAGTCACGAAACTCGGCACTTTTCTGTTCTAGATAGCTTTTGAAACGTCCAGTCGGATAAGGGCTTATTTTCACGTGAGTTTCTCTTTAATGACAACAATCTCAAATAGATTGTACTCGCTAGAATCGTTTGATGACAGCCAATAAAAAAGCGACACCAAGGTGCCGCTTAATAAATTAACTAAGCTGTGATCTGGTTAACCCTGTGCAATTAAGGCTTCAAGAGCAGCGTAAGACGCTAAACGCTCCCCTTCCATCATCACTTGCGCTTCATCTACGTACTGCCCTACACCTTCTTTCACATCCTGCTGATACAAAACCACATTGTTCAGAATGGAGGCTACATTCAAACCACGCAGCCTACCGACGGTAAACAGAGCTGAGGTTTCCATATCCGCACCGAGAATGCCTTTCTTGTTCCAGTACTCGCAGATCGTTTCTTCGTCGTCGGTATAGAAGCTGTCATGAGAACGAACCACGCCTAAATGATAGCACGCCTCATTTTCGGCTAAATAGCTGTCCAGCGCTTTCAGTAACGAAAAGCTTGCGTAAGCCGGATAAGAAGAGCGAACGTACGCTTTCGAGCCACCTTCGTCTCTCACTGCGCCTTCAGCCACAATCAACCCACCAAGTTGAATGCCAGATTGCATCGCGCCAGCCGATCCCACTCGAATCACATCTGTCACACCACACTGTTTTAGCTCTTCCACCGCAATGATCATCGATGGAGCGCCGATACCCGTACTACACACTGATACGCGCTGACCTCGGTATGTCCCCGTAAACACTCGATACTCACGGTTTTCAGAGACCAGTTCTGCGTTATCAAATAACGCGGCAATACGGTTTGCTCGATCTGGCTCACCACACACGATCACTCGAGGTGCTATTTGAGTGCTGTCTACGCCAATATGAGGTTGTTTCATCATTGGCTTAACCTTGAGCTGTCGCTTGAGTTAGGGTCTTCTCACCGTTGCGTTTTGCGCTACGTGCCCACTCTCTTGTACCGTTTGCTGCGATGAACATGAGAATTGCGTATTGAACCGACATTGCGTACACACCTTGTGTCGCGTAAATACCAACGCTGATGATGTTGATTACGACCCAAAGAATCCAGTTCTCAACGTACTTACGTGTCATCAAGATTTGCGCCACGATAGAAAGCACGGTCATGGTTGCATCCCAGAATGGGAAAGCATCTGGCTCTAAGACAGGCTCAGACAAACCTGCACCGAACACATTTAGCGTATCAACGGCAATGTTAGCCAACGCAAAGAAGAATGGGTCGATGTAAATCGTTAACATCGCAATCGCAACAATGCTTACTGAACCTGTCGCGATCAGCTTCTGTTTGCTTAACCAACGAACCTCAAGTGTCTCACCTTGTGCATTTGGTCTTGTCCATGCATACCAGCCATAGATGTTGGCGCAGAAGAAGAAAAGTTGAAGCAGAAGCAATCCGTAAAGCTGAATCTGGAAAAAGATAACGGCAAAAAGTGTTACGTTCAGCAGACCGAACAAGTAGTTAATGGTTTTTTCTTGGCTCGCAAACCAAATACAAAGCAGACCGAAAACCGTACCAAACGCTTCGATCCAGCTCATTGCATAGCCACCACCAATGGGAATATTAACAAGGGTGTTGTTGATGTCTAACAGGGCAAATAGGTCCATGAAGGTGTCCTTTATTATTGTGCTTGGGATGCGCTCATCTTATTGCCTCGCAGCAAACAAAAAGGAGGACATTTGTCCTCCCTTTGATGTATCCGATCATAAATCAGATCAATAATTGTTTTAAAGTGCTTTGATGGCACTTGTCACCTTAAAGCGTTTACGACTCATGCCCTAAATAGCGCTTTTTGAAAGAGGACGCAGAGGCAAAAAATGCAGTTGCAATGAACGTAAAAGCGATGCCCGACAAATAGACGAATTCTTCGTTTGCGAGCAGTTCATAAACACTGACTACAAATACGAACAATACCAACATTACATTGATACGATGAAACCAAGGTCTCTTAGTTGAATACTGTGCGTATCTCTTAACAAACATAAAAAAATTCCATTCACCACAATAATTTATAAATCTATTTATAGACTCTTCTAATAATAAGCTTTCCTGTGAATTTCTACACGATGTCTTTCACTTTACGCGCAAAAAATCACACTTTGATGGGCTTATTATGTAAAAAGAAGGCATTTACTTTCTAAATCCATTCAGAAAGCTAACCATTATAAGTTTAGATAAATAACTAATTGAGTACGAATAACTTCTTTATTCGGAGAGACACTTCACACTGTTACGCTCAACCAATGTAGGTTCAAGCTGTACAACCTGAGCTTCATCAGATTTATCATCCAGTTTTCGCAATAAGGTTTCGACTGCAGCTTGCCCTAGACGGTATTTCGGTTGGTGAATTGTTGTCAAAGATGGAGACATGAATTTGGCGATATGGATGTCATCGTAGCCAATAATGGATAACTGCTCTGGAATTTTAATGCCTAGCTCGTTAGCCGCGTTAATTGCGCCCATTGCCATCATGTCGTTGGAGACAAAAATCGAGCTTGGTAACGGACCACGTTCCGCCATTTTCTTGAAGGCTTGATAACCACCTTCACATTCAAAGTCAGATTCAACAATCCAGTTTGCATTGAACTCAAGCTCAGCTTCAATCATTGCTCGCTTATAGCCTTCATAACGCATTTGCGCTTGATGCTTGATTAGTGGACCTGTAATACAACCAATCTCTTGGTGGCCGCAGTCGATAAGGTATTTAGCTGCAAGATAACCACCACGAAGTGAGTTGTCTTGGATCTTATCGCTGGTGAACAGCATAGGGCCCCAGTCCATCACTACAACCGGAATATCCGGGTAACGCTCGAATACGTCAATGCGCTCCCCTTCTAACGATGAACACATCAAAATCAAACCATCAACACGCTTTTGCAATAACGTATTGATAGATTCACGCATGCGCTCGTTATCACCTTCTGTGTTACACAGGATCAGGCTATAGCCTTTATGGTAGCAACTGCGCTCAACACCTTTTACGACTTCACCGAAAAATGGGTTGGTTGAGGTGGTCACTAGCATACCAATGGTTTTGGTACGGTTCACTTTGAGGCTACGCGCCAAAGCAGACGGCGCGTAGTAATTGAGCTCTTTGGCAGCGTTGTTGACTCGTTCCGAGATTTCTTCACTGACAAAACGAGTTTTGTTAATAACATGGCTCACAGTTGAAGTGGAAACCCCTGCCAGTTTTGCGATGTCTTTCATCGTTGCCATGTTACTACTCCTTGATTATTGGTGTTGAGCCAGAAACTCCTCAACCTCTTCACGGGTTGGAATGGAGGTTTGCGCGCCAAAGCGAGTTACTGAGATCGCGGCTGCTGCGTGGGCAAACTTAATCGCTGATTCTAAAGGTAAGTCTTCCAATAAACCAGTGACTAATGCCCCATTAAACGTATCGCCCGCCGCAGTGGTATCTGTTACTTCTACGCGGAAGCCAGGAATGATTTCACCACGACCGTTTTGACTCAACCACACCCCTTTCGCACCCAGCGTGATCATGACGATTTCAATGCCTTTCGAATGCAGGATGTTCGCCGCTTCTTGTGCACTGTCATCGTCTGCTACCGTCACGCCTGTTAGCACTTCCGCTTCCGTTTCGTTTGGTGTAATCACATCAATGCAAGACAGTAATTCATCTGACAGCTCGCGAGCTGGTGCAGGGTTAAGAATCACGTTGGTCTTGGCATCTTTCGCGATTCGCGCTGCTTTCTCGATGCCGCACATTGGCGTTTCTAGTTGCATCAACAAGTAATCAGCCTGACGAATGCGCTCTAGATCGGGCTCAATCGCCTCTGCAGTCAGCTTTGCGTTGGCTTCTGCTGAGATACAAATGCTGTTCTCGCCACTGTCCGCCACTTGAATCATGGCAATGCCCGTTGGACAGTTTGGCTGCATCTTCACACCAGTGATGTCGATGCCATCCATTTTGAAGTTCTCACGAATGTTGATGCCGAACGAATCATCACCCACACACGCAATAAAACCGATGTCTGCGTTTAATCGAGCTGCCGCAACAGCTTGGTTGGCACCTTTGCCACCTGGGATAACTTGATAGTTGCGACCATGTAGCGTCTCGCCTGGGCGAGGGAAAGAAGGCACTTGAAGAACATGGTCAGCGTTTACACTACCTAACACCACTAACTTATTCATACGGTTATCCTCGGTTCTGATTGAACCCTTTATATTTGAACAGGAGTAATAGGTTTACGCTCTTTGAAAAAACGTAAGCGTATTACGATTCAACTAGATTTGATTTTCTAACGTACCGCTTTCGTTGTTTGGAATGACCCAACACACTCATTGGGTCATTCCGTTATCTTCAACAAAGAAGAATCACTGAGTCGGGAGCTAAACTTACTTAGTCACGACTTTAAGCGGAACAGGAATGTACTCCTCAACCTTCTCGCCTTTCAATACTTTCGCTGCAGTTTCTACACCCAACGCACCAATAAGATCTGGTTGTTGTGCGATCGTCGCAGCTAGCTTGCCACGGTTTACAGCAGCGATACCATCATCAGTACCGTCGAAGCCAACGATCATTACGTCTTTACCTGATGCCTGAACTGCGCGAAGCGCACCCAGTGCCATCTCATCGTTCTGAGCAAATACTGCTTGAACATCTGGATTCGCTGCAAGCAAGTTTTCCATTACGTTCAGACCTTTAGTACGGTCAAAATCAGCAGGTTGGCTTGCTAGTAGCTCCATGTTGCTGCCCTTCACTGCTGTCATGAAGCCTTCACCACGCTCACGCGCCGCAGACGTACCTGCAATACCCTCTAGTTGGATAACTTTCGCTTTCTCACCTACTTTTTCCATGATGTAGTGACCAGCCATTTCGCCGCCAACTACGTTGTCAGAAGCGATGTGGCTCACTACGTCACCACGGCTTGCTCCACGGTCTAGTGTCAACACAGGGATCTTAGAACGGTTCGCCATACGAATCGCGTTTGACACAGCGTCTGAATCTGTTGGGTTAATCAGAATTGCTTTTACGCCGCGAATCGTCAGGTCTTCGATGTTTGACAGTTCTTTACTCGGGTCATTTTGCGAGTCCAGTACAATCAAGTCATATCCCAGTTCTTTCGCTTTCGCTTCTGCACCGTCTTTCATCGTTACGAAGAACGGGTTATTCAGTGTAGAAACTACAATCGCCATTGTATCTTGAGCGTGCGCCGCTACCGATACGGTTGAAGAAAGAAGTGCAGCAGAGATAAGAGTTGCGAGTTTTTTCATCGTTCTAGTCCTTTGTGTAGGGTGAGCCAGCACACGTCCTCTGGCTCGATTTGTATTCAGGATTTAGTGGAGCTCTTTATTTTAAATATCAATTACTTGTTTTTGTTGTCTACCAGTACTGCTAGCAAGATAACCACTGCTTTCGCAATCATTTGGTAGTAAGAAGAAACATCGAGTAGGTTCAGCGCGTTGTTTAGGAAGCCGATGATCAGAGCACCAATCAAAGTTCCCATGATGCGACCTTTACCGCCCATCAAGCTGGTGCCGCCAAGAACAACCGCTGCGATTGCATCTAGCTCATAACCCATACCTGCTGTTGGCTGCGCCGAAGACAAGCGAGACGTCACGATGATGCCAGCAAGCGCTGCCAACATACCGCAGATGGCGTATACACCAATTTTCACACGGTCAACGTTGATACCAGAAAGGCGTGTAGCTGATTCGTTGCCACCAAGTGCGTACACGTAGCGACCAAAGCGAGTGTGGTTCAATAGGTACCAAGCCGCAGCAAAGACAATCACCATCAACCAAACAGGAACTGGGATACCAAGTGCGTAGCCTGTACCAAACCATGCAAATGCATCTGCTGTGTCGGTAAAGCCCGTTGAGATAGGACGACCGTCTGTGTAAACCATGGTTACACCGCGTAGTAACGTCATAGTAACCAGTGTTGCGATAAAGGCTTGAACCTTACCCTTGGCAATGATGATACCGCTGATCGCACCCAGTGCCGCACCAGCAAACAGCGCTGTCGGAACCGCAATAAGCACCGGCACTTCTAACGCAATCATGCTCGCGGCAAACGCACCACACAGCGCGAGTACAGAACCAACACTTAAGTCTATGCCTGCGGTCAGAATAACCAACGTCATACCTACCGCGATGATCGCATTGACTGAGGTTTGACGAAGAATATTAAGAATGTTGTCTACCGTAAAAAAGTTCGGGTTCAAGAATGACACAACAACAATCAAGAAAATCAGTGCAATCAGTGACTTTTGCTCAATCAGCCATTCTTTGGTGAACAACTTTTTGCTGTTCGCTTCGGTTGGTTTGCTCATGGTCTTAGTACTCATGCTGCTTCCTCATTGATCTTTCTGCCTACGGCACAAGCGAGTAGTGTTTCTTGGTCGGCGTCTTTCGCATCGAACTCGCCAGTAATACGACCTTCGTGCATCACCATGATGCGGTCACTCATGCCCAGCACTTCAGGCATCTCAGAAGAAACCAAGATGATGCTCATGCCTTCGGCTTTAAATTTGTTGATTAGCTGATAGATTTCTTTCTTCGCACCCACGTCGACACCACGAGTTGGCTCATCCAGAATCAGAACTTTAGGTTTGGTCATTAACCCTTTTGCGATTGCCACTTTCTGCTGATTACCACCAGAAAGGTTACCAATGATTTGGTCTCGTGTTGGGGTTTTGATATTGAACAACTTAATGAAGTCTTCAACCGCCAACACTTCTTCGCCATGTTGGATTTGGAAACCTTTGGTGAGTTTATCCAGTGCACACAGAGACATGTTCTCCTTCACGGATAAGCCCAGCACCAAGCCATCGCCTTTACGATCTTCAGAGATGTAAGCAATGCCATTCGCCAAGCCATCTTGTGGGCTTACTGGGTTAATAGTCTTGTTGTCTAAGTTGATAACGCCACGCTCACTCGGTAACGCGCCGTAAATCACCTTCATCAGTTCAGTACGCCCCGCACCCATCAAGCCTGATACGCCAAGGATTTCACCACGTTGAAGAGTGAAGCTAATGTCGTGAACGCCCGAGCCCGTCAAACCAATCACTTCAAGACAAACGTCACCATGCGTCACATCGATACGTGGATATTGTTCTTCCAACTTACGACCAACCATCATTTCGATGAGTCCATCTTCGTTGGTGTCTTTAACTTGGCATTCGCCGATGAACTTACCGTCACGTAACACAGTAATGTCATCACAAATTTCAAAAATTTCTTTAAGACGGTGTGAGATGTAAACGATGCCGCAACCTTGGTCGCGAAGTTCGTTAATCACTTTAAACAGCGATTCCGTCTCTTTGTCGGTTAACGCATCCGTTGGCTCATCCATGATGATGACTTTGGATTCGAAAGACAGCGCTTTCGCAATCTCCACCATTTGTTGTTCACCAAGGCTCAAATCACCAAGCAGCGTTTTTGAAGAGTGTATTACGTTAAGGCGTTGAAGCAACTTGTCTGCTTCTTCATACATCTTTCCCCACTGAATACGCCCCATAGAACCGGTAAATTCACGCCCCAGATAGATGTTTTCGGCAATCGTTAGCTCCGGGATCAAGTTCAATTCTTGGTGAATGATACTGATGCCGGCTTCTTGCGAGTCTCTTGGACCTTTAAACGCCGCTGGCTTACTTTGATATTGAATGCTTCCTGCATCCATATGGTAAATACCGGTGAGTACTTTCATCAAAGTTGACTTGCCAGCCCCGTTCTCGCCCATCAACGCCATCACTCGACCCGGGTATACATTAAGGCTGGCTTTATCCAACGCCTTAACGCCCGGGAAGGCTTTCTCGATGTCGCTCAGTTGTAGAATGGCTTGAGTCATAATTTGTCCTCAATTGGTTGTGGCTTAAAACACCACGCCGGCTTGGAAAATCACGTTCGCGTAAGGTGTGCACTCGCCTGTTCTCACAACAGCGCGGCTTTGTTCCGTGCGAGCTTTAAAATCTTCATGCGACACGTAGTTAATCGCAATTTGTTTGCCTGTTTGCTCACTTTCTTTGGTTAGCTCAGTAACAAGTGCATCATGGTGAACTGGGCTAACTTTTGCGAATTCTTCAGCAATGATGACCCCCTCAATTTGGGACTCAGATAAGATCACTCGGACGGTATCTAGAAAGCCAGGGACTCCGTGCGTCAACGCTAAATCAATGCGCTGTACATGATCAGGAATTGGCAAGCCCGCGTCACAAATGGTGATTTCGTCGGTATGACCCAGCGTCGCCACCAAGTAAGAAATTTCTGAGTTAATTAGGGTACTTTTTTTCATCTCATCGACCTTTCGGTTACACGTTCATACAACTGTGAGTGTCTCTCTTGGACTAAATTCCATATTGACAAAACACTCATCGAAACGTTTCGATGCAATAATAAAACGCCAAGAAGAATTGACCAGTCACAGATCGATAAGGTGTGAGAATGATCCGTAATTGAGTGCTAACTGATTAAGAAAAAGATATTGCGGTCACACTTCCCTATCGAAACGTTTCGATGACTTATAAAAATATGAGAAAAGTCATTGAACTGTTAATTCCGAGAGCAAACTCATTCACAACAAAAATGTGTTGAGTCAGTTTGAAATAACGAAAATATGTCTAAAGTTTGAGACTTATTCTGGTCAATCTCGTAAAAAAGCGCACACAGCATCACAAATATACGAAGGTCGTCTGACTTTAGAAAACCACCCACTTACAATTTGAAAAACACAGAAATACTATCGTCATCCGTTCGGAACCTTTAAGTAGGGAACGTTTGTAGGGACACAAACGGAAGTTGAAGAACCATAATGAAACTAAGCAATAGAGTTGTTTTGCTTGTCGCGCCAGTCATTCTTATTAGCGCGTTGGTGTCGAGTTACATCATATATAGCATTCAAAAAGTCACACTGATTAAGCGAGAAGACAGCTACATTCAGCTGCAAATGGAAAAGCTCGCGGGGCAATTTCGTCAGGCCAACATATTCCTCAATAGCTACGCCTACACATTAAGCAAAAGCGAAGTTTTACAAGACTACTTCGTCAATCATGACAATCCGTATCGTGAGCGACAGCTATTCAACCGTCTCGATGAAACCGTTGATGTATTAAGCCATGGCTACAGTGGCGATGCGAATATGGCGATCCTCGATGGCAATCAAGAACTGCTTTATTACACTGAGAACCAATTCTATGAATCCAGTGGTCGCTTCGACCCCAAGATCCTTGAATACGTAGAAACGAGTTACGCACAGCATGGCGAGGTTAGCCACACTGGCTTTATCTATAACTCCAGCGGCCAGAGCATTCTGCTTCAATACGAACTGTTTGATCAACGAACGGGCGAACACCCACCAAGCTTTGACCCACAAAATGCTTTCTTCGTTGTGGTTTCAGTCTCTCTAGAAGCATTCAATAACATCAAGCACGAGATTGAGTTCGATACCCATAGCGTCATCACCTTTTCTAACAAACCGATTATTCTGGATATCCCACTCGCACAAACCATCGAATTGCTACCCCATTTTTATGCGGTGCTCTCTCCTGCAGAGTACTTAATGTGGAACAAAGTCGATAAAGTATGGCTAGAACTGGCGCTATCATTTGGCATTGCGTCTTTCTGTACAATCACTCTGATTGTACTGATTCTCTACCGATACGTCCTAAGTCCTGTTTCTCGACTCGATAGACAGTTACGCGAAATTGAGTCAAACAAACGCAAAAATATTGAGAAGCTGAATACAGATGACGAAATAGGACGTTTGTCATCCCGCTTCTTCGATATGTATGAAGAGCTAAACAATATCTATCACAAAACAAAACGATTAGCAGAAACCGATCACCTGACTCAGTTAGCAAACCGTCACCGTTTTCACGAATTAGCGACCCGCGAACTGGCGGAACCATCAGAACAATTGTGGGTGATTTATATCGACCTTGATAACTTCAAATACGTAAATGACAAATACGGCCATGAGTTAGGCGATAAACTGCTACAAGTATTTTCCAAACACATCAAGAAAGTCTGTCAAAAGTTCACTCAACAGTACAATAGCCCATGCTTTGGAGCTCGCTTGTCTGGGGACGAATTTGCGATTCTCCTTAGTGCAAACCACAAAGACAGTAACATCCCAGATTTGTTTGCAACCGAACTACTCAAACCCATCCACAATTTGAGTCACTCATCCACAAACTCATTTCCTGTCACCTCAAGTGTTGGTATCGCCCAATACCCAAGAGATGGTGCCGATGTCGCTAAATTGCTTTCTAGTGCAGATGCCGCGATGTACCAAGCAAAGCGCGCAGGTAAAAATCAGTATGCGTACTATTCTGCCGCTCTGAATATTGAAGCGCAGCGTCGCAGCCAAATTGAGCGTGCACTGCGTAAAAACAACGTTGAAGACGAGTTCCATTTAGTCTTCCAACCTTACATGAACAGCAATGCTAACGAAATTGAAGGCTTAGAAGTTTTACTACGTTGGGAGGCGGAAGGCATTGGTTCAATACCGCCAAAAGAGTTTATTCCGATAGCAGAACAGACCGGATTATTTGAGAAAATTGACCGTTGGGTCTTCGCAAACGCGATGGAAGAATACCACCAGCTTAAGAGCATTTTTGGTAAAGACATCATTCTATCCATCAACTTGTCGTCTGCCGAACTTAATTCGCTCTCTATGGCAGAGTTTATTCACGATAAAGCGAAACTAAATGGCGTGCCAGCACATTGCATTGAGTTGGAAATTACCGAAACCTTCGCTGCGGACCAACAAGGTACTGCCCTACTCGACGAGTTGGCACAACTGGGATACAAACTCGCGATCGACGACTTCGGTTCGGGCTACACATCACTGACACAATTGGTGCAATACCCAGTGCAAAAGATCAAGTTTGACCGAGAGTTTCTTTTAACATTAATGAACACCGATAATGGACATGTCATCAAGCCAATCATTGAGCTCTGCCATGCACAGAATAAAAAAGTCACCGCAGAAGGCATCGAACACAACGTCATGCACGAATGGCTTTCATCTTATCGGTGCGACTTTATGCAAGGCTACCTGTTCGGTAAACCAATGGATAAAGAGCAGTTAAATCTCTGGTGGAAATCCGCCAATGACCAGCCATTTTCTCAATCAGATATCGCTTAGTCGAATGAGTACTCCATAAGCCAACATGACGACGTGCAAAACTCAACAAAAAAGCAGCACATCAAGTGCTGCTTTTTTAGTTTTTAGATAAGAAGTAGAACACTACATTCGCTTAAGCATGTTTAGCGTAATGTTGGCAGAATTATCCGCAGTTGCCTTTTTAAGATCCGAGTAGACAACATCTGCCGAACCATCCGCTTTGTCTGAAATCGTACGGATAACGACGTAAGGTACTTTGAACGCATCTGCTACTTGGCCTAACGCTGCTCCTTCCATTTCCACAGCCATGGCGTTGTATTCTTGGTAGATACCCGTCACTTTCACTTTGCTTGCAATGAACTGGTCACCAGATGCGATAACGCCACGGTAAACACTCTCTTTGCCAAGCGTATCAACGGCTGCATCAAATGCGTATTTTTGCAGTGTTTTATCTGCGTAAAAGTAACGCTCTTCGTAATCAGGCAGTAGACCTTTCGGCATATTGAATGCGGTTAGATCGACATCATGCTGAACCAAACGCGTAGAGACCACGACATCTAACGGGTCCAATTTAGGGTCGCTAGCACCAGCAATGCCCGTGAAGATCAGTTGGTCAACGCCGAAAGACTCAATCAGAAGTGTGGTAGTCATTGCTGCATTGACCTTACCTACGCCAGATTTCGTCACAACAACGGTTTTGCCCTCTAACTCTCCCGTGTAAAAGCGATGGCTACCAATTTTCTTTACTTGTTGGTTTTGGATTTTTGGCAATAGCGCTTCAACTTCGACATCCATCGCACCGACAATACCGATGGTCGAACCTGCAACGGAAGGAAGTGAGTACGCAGCAAGCATTAGAGCAAGAGATTTCTTCAACATGGGAATCCTGAAATGTAATACGCGCCACCAAAATGTGACGCGACGCAAATTATACAATACATTCCCAAGGTGGCAATCGTTTGCATCAATCAACTAATACTGATTGATTAAGAAATTCTCAATTAATGAGAACGACTTAGCCATTTTTACTTTTTAAAGGAGAAACAACTCGATCTTTAACCCGAATCGTCGGCATAAAATAATCGCAAGCTGCACAGTTCGCATCCGTTGGATGACCCCAAGCACCGCAAATATCAGCACTGTTCTTCTGTCTCGTAAACTGGCGACATTGTCCGCATCGATAATTCATAACTCTTCCCTGAGCAATTTAATCCTGTCGATCAATTCTGTAGAAAATTACGCTTCATTCAGCGCAGCTTCTACCGCGGCCTTAGCGTGAATCTCTGTTGTATCGTAAAGCTTAACGTCTGTGTGTTGAGGTTCAACTAACATCGCAATCTCAGTACAACCAAGAATGACCGCTTCAGCGCCCTCTTCAACTAACTTATCTATAATAGTGAGATACTGTTGACGAGAATCCTCACGCACTTCTCCTTTGCACAGCTCGTTATAGATAACCTCATGAACAATCGTTTGGTCATCTGAACTTGGAACGACAACATCAACACCAAATTTATCGATGAGTCGCTGCTTATAAAAGTCTTGCTCCATGGTAAAACGCGTACCAAGCAAACCAACCTTCTTAATGCCATCCGCCACCAGATTCTCAGCGGTCGCATCTGCAATATGAACAAGCGGTACATTGACAGCTTGCTGAATTTGGTCCGCGACTTTATGCATGGTATTAGTACAAATCAGAATGAAGTCCGCACCGCCTGCTTCCACCGATTTTGCTGCTTGCGAGAGAATCGTAGCCGTGTCGTCCCATCGACCTTGATGTTGAAGTGTCTCAATTTCGGCGAAATCGACACTGTACAAACAGACTTTTCCTGAATGTAACCCACCTAGACACGCTTTCACTTCACGGTTAATGATTTGGTAATAGTTCGCGGTAGACTCCCATGACATACCACCAATTAGGCCTATCGTTTTCATTTTCTTCCTCAATCGACGTGTACTTGAAAATCTTCACTGTAAAAAGCATCAAAGACCATTTCAATATCTCTTGGTAAAACTCGGCTTTGTGAAAGTGGTGGAATCTTATGCTGCGCGAAGAAATCGATTTCCGAAACTTCAATGTTCTCTTTAGGTTCACCAGAAACGTATTCACACAAAAAGAACATCTTATAGATGTGGAATGGATAAGGCGGCTGATAGTCATGCATCGCTCTGTCTCGAATCGCAATCAGTTTCGGGTTCGCAACCACAAAACCAGACTCCTCCAACACTTCGCGCACCACCCCACTACTTGGAGTTTCACAAACATCAGCCCAACCACCAGGTAATGTCCACCCTCCGTCTTCGCGCTCTTTTACGAGAAGTATCTTGCCATCTTTTATCACCCCAGCACGTAGGTCGACTTTGGGTGTTGGATAGCCCGCTTCAGGGATAAATAAGTTTTGAATATCGGCAACGGACTTATCGCTGATGTCAGCAAACATCTGATGAGCGATGTCTTCGACCATTTTGAATCGTTCTAGATCGTAAGCATCTTTACTGTATGCTTCCCCTGCTTGAGCAATCGCCTGGAGCTGCTTTGCCCAATCTAACCACTTCGACATACACTTCCCTTTTTCAACTTACCTTTGCAGAAGGTAGCATAACCAACTGAAAGCAAAGTTTATTTTTGACCAATTTTTCGCAAAATATTTATCCACTATATTTTGTTCACAAGATAATTCGAATATTTTCGATATTTACAATTCAATCAAAAACATTATTACTCGTCACAAATATTATTTATGGAACTTCATTTATTAAACACAGTTCTTAGCTCTGTATTTAATCGAAGATATTCACTTAATGCGACGCGATCGACTTCCGTCGAGACTGGTGCATTTATTATTGGATACCAGTTAACAGATTCCGCTTCTAAGCTCTGAATATCACCTTGCCAATTGGTCACCACATAATAGTGAATCAATTGCAGTTCTGTAGTTGGGTGATATAAAGAACATAAATAACCAAATTGAAGTGGCTTGATGTTGAGTTCTTCTTGCAATTCTCTAAACAATGTTTGTTGTTGGGTTTCGTTTAACTCCATATGGCCACCGGGTATCGCTATTGCCCCAGGGTCAGATTCCTTATCCTTTGCTCTAGTTTCCAGCAACACTTGTTTGCCCTTAACTAAGATAAATGAGACACACTCATGAACTTCCATCTTCATCGTCCTTTGATAACCGTTTTTTAGCAAACTAACATAAATCATTCCGATGATGTGAACAGCAATACTCAATAAATTGACCACATACAACAACCTAGCTGCACGTATAGTTGAATATGCGGAGTTAAGTATTCGCTTAATCTATCAATTGTCTGTAGTTGGGTAATGATTTGTTACGACTAGGATCACAGTCTAAAAAATTTTTGCACAATGCTAAGTATGAAATAAATACATTGAATTCAAACGGTATTTTTATTTCATTTATAATTAAACGACGTTTTATTAGCACCACTGCTTAGTAAATCACGGTAAACACAGTTTTATTAATTACCTAAATCGGCTAGTATTTGTCTTGAAGATTTTTAAAGTCATCGATTAACCTCTCAATGTTGATTAATATCAGCGAGTTAGTTGGCGGAACTCTACCAAATACCAAAAATGGTTCGGTAATACGTGTCACTACGCATAATAGGAAACGTTGAGAATAGAATTAAATTGATGTGCATGCTGTATTAACGATTGCAAGACGCAATCGCTGAATTTGCTACACCAAGAGTTTTATTTAGTACAAATGAAAAAGCTATTTTTATTATTGATATGGACATCGCTCTCTGTTTCGCCATTTGCCTTTGCTCATCACTCTGGCACAAAAACAGAAACCAAAGCCACTCAACAACTGGTTGAAAAAGCCTATAAGCAGGCCAATCTAAGCGGAGTCATTGATTACAAATTATTCAATGATGCATTTTTGGCTTACAAGAAAACCCCAGATCGTAAGAAATCGCTTCTTACTATTATCGACTACAGTAAACCATCTACTGAAAAGCGCTTTTATGTGGTCGACTTAGATAAAATGAAGCTGATCTTCAACACCTATGTCTCTCATGGAGTGAACAGCGGTAAGAAAACAGCAACCAAGTTTTCGAACGTCGTAAACTCTCGTAAGACGTCTTTGGGTACATTCTTAACTGACACGACTTATTATGGCTCTAACGGTTACTCACTTCGTCTTGACGGATTGACATCAGGCGTGAACGATAAAGCACGTGAGCGCTACATTGTGGTTCATGGCGCAGACTATGCGAACCCTTCTTTTATCCAAAAGAATGGGTACCTTGGCCGCAGTTGGGGATGTCCAGCCCTACCACAGAAACTCTCACGCAAAATCATCGATACCATTAAAGGCGGCAGCGTCATTTACGCAAGTGCTTAGTCGTTGTTTATCTATCTTCAAGAAAGGGAGCGGATTCGCTCCCTTTTTTATTGGTCATAAAAAACTGTTCATCTTCTCAGCATCTGGTTAGTATACGCAATCATTGACCTCGTGCGGTCCTCTTTACCAGTAGCACTAGGTCCATTAGGTTTCGTTTTGGTGAGGTTGTAGGGTTCGTTTTGCGTCATCTATTTCGTCTTATGCTGTTATTGTCACTTGCTCTATTCTCAGGGCAAATGGTTGCCGCACACGCACATGATGTTTCGACTCAGAATTTCAATACATCACAAAAACTCGCTAAACTCAGTCAGCAAGATTACGCATCGCTAAAAGCTCCTTTTCTTGAAAAGCATAGCGATAGTTCCTGGGGGAAAGACGGTTACTTTCGCTTTTTAAAACGTGACTTTCTTGGGCTATTGCCTTGTCGAAGAAATTCGGGCGATGACGGTGAGTTGCCATTAAACATCAAACCTGACTACCACTTACTCGTCGCGTTTTTGTCTCCGCCGTTGTTGGCTATCGCATTAAAAGCAACGCCTCTCCCAGATGACAATGCTTTAGACGGCAAACTTCCTTTTCACCTATCAGGGTGGAAACAAGCAAACTTGTTGTACGTTTTCAAACACGGCCGCGAATCTATGCTCGCCGTTTGACTTCACTGACTTAAAGAAGGAATGCGTCAGTGTTAGCCAAGGATGATCTCATCTATCCATTGAATTAACTCGAGATCCTTACAATGAAAAGATTCGCAATCACCGCCGCTATGGCTTTAGCACTTGCTTCATTCACAACATCAGCAAGTGAGACATCAAAACCAGAACAAATGACTAATGAAGCGCTTCTAGAATGTGCGAACGCTTCGAATGCTCGTAATGCCGTGCCAGAGCATAGAGCGATGTTTAGACACTATCTCATGGCTGAGCGCGGCTATACATTCAGCCAACTTTCTTCTGCGGAGACTGAGTTCAAAGCACAAGGCATGGATGAAACGAAGATGGAACAGTTCTACAAAACCGAGTGTAAGGAAGCAGGCGAATACCTTTACAATATCGGTTACTGATTCGCGCTCGTTGCAAGCAATGTATATACAGAAAAAGGCGCTATCACAGCGCCTTTTTTGCTTTTCAAATTTCTTACCAGAACAATTATGGCAGTTGTGGAGTTGTTTTTGATTTGCTCCAAGCCTTGCGAACTTTTACCAACACAAAACTCATGATAGCGATGGTCAATGTAATCACAGGAGCAGCCATTAATCCCATCGTCACAATCTTGTTGAGCTTTTCTGGTAGTAATGGCAACAGCAACCCCAAACCACATAGTAACAACGTCCACAAGATGGCACTCAGCCATGCAAAGTAATGGAATTTACTCACGCGATTCACGCGAAGCCCCATCATCAATGGAAGTAAAGAGCGAACTACAGGAATAAAACGTGCACAAAACAGTGCAATCAATCCGTGTTTGCCTAAGAGCACGTCAACTTGTTCCAAACGTTTCGCTGGCACAGCATTCACCCACCCCTGTACTTTCGGCAAGCGATTTAACCACTTTCCTTGCAGGTAGGCCGCCCAACTGCCCATTGCCGCACTCACAACAATCACTAGCATAATGACGACAGGATCTAACACACCTACCGCAGCTAACGTGCCGGACAAAACCACCACGCTATCACATGGAAATGGAGCGGCTGGAATAAAGCCACTTTCTAAGAAAATAAGTGCTGCAACAACAAAGTAAATCAGCCCTGCACTGCCTGGGGCCATTAAAGCCGTGAAATCTTGGTGCCAAAGCGCAAGTAACACCTGAACAATTGAATCAAACATAAATACTCCTAAACATCATAACGAATTTGCGAAAACAGACGATTAGGCACTACCTCGCATGCATGAAGCGGTAAATCAGGTTCGATTCTTGCCGACCTCCAATTCGATACTTTGAACGAGGATAAATAGTTCGTAGGATTGGGGAAACAAAGGCCGAAAGAAAACGATTCGTAGACTCTGTCGATACCGTTAACCAACGCGCGGGCAATACATCGAGCTCATCATTATCTGTGGTCGAATTAGAATGATTAACTCGCAATGCATTGCGGCTGAGTAAACTTGCCGTGACTTTGCGCCTTGGAGAGAAAGGGACTTCCTCAAGATGGGCTTCGCCTTTGGTAAGAGAAGAAGTAAAAGCAATCGCATGGGAAAGTTTTGGTGACGGTTGTTCCTGACTCAATTCAAAAGCCATCAGCGCAACAAAAAGCCCTAACACACAGACTAGATAAGCACGCACAGAATTCACCTAAACCACAACGATACGCTGTTTTAACTCCATGCGTGCCAATTTGCAATCTAAATTCTCAATCGATAATAAAAAGAGAGTTTTGCAAACCTTTGCTAGGGCAATTTGATGTCCATTTAACCTTTATTTAATAGTCGCTTAATCTTTACCATACGGGTAATTTTCAAACATTTTTGTCACTTCTTCCGAAATCAATTCTTCACGTTTTTCAGTGCTCATCGACTCCGTAAGTTTACGGCTTGATACCCCTTTCCATACCACTTGATTCGCTTTGGTATCGACTAACTCCACCACTAACTTGCCATACTTCTTTTCTTTGTAACGCTCAGGACTTGAGGTTACAACGCCAAAACTGTTCCAGCCGTAACCCACACTGAAAGAGGAACCAGAAGAAACGAGCTCCGATTCTTTGATGATGTCGTGGTGCACATAAAGGTCACCACCATTTTTTACTTGTGATAGCCCTTTCGCTTCCAATTGAGAAGCAAGACCTTGCTCAATACGACGAGCATCTAGGCTTGTTGGAGCCTCTGATTGTTCTCCAAAATCAAACGTTTTGTAGGATGAAAAATCCGCTTGTTTATCGACGTCGGTCGTCACGGTTGTACAGGCCGTTATCATAAACACGAAAGACGCCGCCAATAAACCTTTCCACATACTCATTCTCCTCTCTATTTTGCCGTATTTATCGGCCTTCATTTATTGCAACTGGGAAAAAATTGAATCATTTCAACATTTAGTCTTGACCATGATTGCCAAGTGTTCAAATTCGAGAAACAATAGAAAGCGAGAACAGACGAAAATTCTGCCCGATTGAGTTTAAGAAGAGCGCTCCGCCACGACTGTAAAAGCAACAAATCGAACGCTTTATAGGCAATTTGAGAGTTATTTACGCATTGAGCAACCAATTGATCAAAAAAGACTTTTCTTTTGTCGTTAATGTGGCATATTGGAACTGTCCTATCGATGCGCGGGCATCGTATAATGGCTATTACCTCAGCCTTCCAAGCTGATGATGCGGGTTCGATTCCCGCTGCCCGCTCCAAGCTTTCCCTTAAGCTAGTCTTTTTCTCAAATTTCCAAAACTATCCTTTAAATTCGTACTTCACTGCTATCATGCTGCGGCTGTAATCGATCTCTTGTATTTGCTACCTAAAACTGCAGGCATAAAAAAGCCCCTGCAAAATACAGGGGCGTGTCTTCGTTATAATGTTCCCCATATCTTTGGGGTTAATCCAACTGAAGTGTCGTGAACGTGTCGTTTTTCAGCCCGCCACCAGCGCGTTTCTTCATGGTGACTTCGACCGATCGCTTCCCTTCATTGACGCGATAACGTATTGCTTGAGCGAGGTATTCGTCATTTCGCTTCAAGTCTTTAGCGTCAATCTTTAACGTACGATTTTGACGATTTACCGTGCAGCGGTAATCCCAATCATTTTTACCATTTTTCAAAGCCAGCAAAATACGATGACCTGACGTTCCCGCCGTTTTAATCCCGCGGGGCTGCTTATCTATCGCCAGTGCTAACCCTGCTTTACACAGCTGTTCGGCACTAAAAGCAGTTGCTGCGTATGTGTACCCAGAGCCGAGCATAGCGGCGGTCATCGTTACAATTGAGAAAACTCGATTAAATGTCACCGTCCGTTCCTTAAAACTTACAAAACACCGTACGCATTAAAACAACATTACCGAACACTGTCAAGAATAAATAGTATGGCGTTTAGTTAATCATAAGAAACGGCTATTCCAGGGTGTCAGACGGAGGCGCAAACAAACACCGCCAACGCTGACGCCAAGATAAATTAGGACGAGTCACTTCTTTGAACATGTCTTTCCATTCCGCAAACGTCACGGTAATAGGATTAAAGCTGTTAACAGGTTTTGAGATGCCATAACGAACCGTTTCAACTTCTGGCTCGAATGTACCAAACATGCGATCCCAGATGATCAGCACGCCAGCGTAATTTTTATCGATATATTGACGATTCACACCATGATGAACACGGTGATGAGATGGCGTATTGAAGACCCATTCTAAAGGACCAAGAGAACGAATCGACTGGGTATGAACAAAGAATTGCAGACCGAGATTAAGCAGAACAACAAACACTACCCACTTAGGATCAAAACCAATAATGACCAGTGGCACCCAAAACAACCACATGCCGGCCAATGGGTACATCAGGCTTTGACGAAATGCGGTACTGAAGTTCATGCGCTCTGAACTGTGGTGCACCACGTGTGCCGCCCACATCCAACGGATACGATGACTTGCTCGGTGGAACCAGTAATAGAAAAAGTCTTGCAAGACCATTAAAAGTAAAAACGTCGATACCGTCATTTCGATATCAAATAACCGCCAACCAAACCACCAAAGATAGAGCTTAGCGATCAGCAACCCAGTCAGAATATCAGTAGCTTGGTGCAGACTTGCAAGGACAAAGTTACATACAACTTCAGGCAAATAGTAGCGTGCGCTTTCATGTAACTTACCCCCTCGCTGCCCAATCCAATACTCTGCGGCAATGCAAAGGAGAAAGATCGGTGCGAGCAGCATCAATAATAAATCAGGGTGTTCAGTAATTCGTGACCATTCCATCGTCTCTTCCTACCACTTCGCGTAGTGATCTTCGGTGAGTCCCATCACCTCATCAAGTTCGTGTTTAATGCCATTGCCATCAATCAAATAGCCAGAAAAGTAGCCGACAAACTGACGAAAGTTACTCTTCAAAAACCAGAAATTCTTTTTCTCTGAGCGCTGATTTTTAGGTTTGAAGATCAAGTCGACGCGCTGGTCTTGTGACGTAATTCGCCATGACGCTTCTTGATGCATGCGAAAAAAATCGAATTGTACAGGTGGCATCAAATGCCGTTCACCATCAATCCAAATCACGTTTTCACAATACCCGGTTTCGTTAACTCCAGCAGCAAAGTTCAGCCCTATCCGTTTGTCTTCACTGTGATGATTAATGCTCGCCCATCGCCAACTGGTTTCCCGCCGCATATACCCAGCAGAGAAGTCATACCCAGCGACTGCGTTGGTTAGATCTTGTGGTTGCCCTTTCACACTCATTTCACCTTGGACAGCGAGCACGTTGTGTTTTTGGGTGTAGGTCCAACCTGAATACGCGGTTGGTGTGCAGAGCATCAAAGGCAAGCTTTCTGACTCAGGTTTTAACCTCAAGTCAGCTTGAATAAGGTCTGTTGAAAGCTGTATGTGCCAGAGTCCATTTTCAATCTTGAATTGAATGGCATCATTAGCGAGATAGGCTTGACTGTTCCAACTTGAAGGCTGTGTTTGATAGCCCATGTTGAGCGGCTTTAGCCACTGCTGCTCCACCAGTTCATGGGTTTCTGCGTTAAACACATAGCAAAAGCCAGATGCCAAATAGCGAATATCGGCAATCGCCACACCAATGATGTATTTCTCTGTCACGATCGAGACGAACTGGAACTGTTTATAGTCGAATCGCTTTCGCCAATTCGATGCAGGCTGGTCCATCTCATTAAGATATTGAAACGAACCCAACTGAAGTGATTCGGGAATCGATGCTAAATGACCAAATTGAGGTAATCCATTCGCTTGAATAAAGGGATTCAAAGGCGTTTGCACATCCATGCTCGCTATTAATCAATGACACACCATTCAATATTAACATTAATTTAACAATAAACAGTTTGCGCCACTGCACAACATTGGTTCAGTTCTCGGCTTCAAATGAGCTAAAATGTGAAACCAGTCACTCATATCGAGCATAAAATACCGTTTATTAGAGCTTTCAGCTAAATCAAAAGCGACGAAAAGCAAAGCTATTTCGGCACTCTTTCATTTTGAACTGAAATGACGAGAGAGTATCGCGGCATTGAGTGTTTTAAATGATTTCAGTCGTCACTTCCGTTTTCACCGAGTTCGCAATAAAACAATGCTCGTGTGCCATATGATGCATTTTTTCTAGCTGCTCGCGTGTTGGTTGTTTCTCACCTAAAAATACGACTTTTGGTTTAAGCACCACTTTGGAAACCCATTCCTTGCCATTTTCGCCAACAGCAAGCTCACCCATCGCTTCATCGATATAAGCATCCACCACATAACGACGCTTTGCCGCTACAGAAAGAAAGACCAGCATGTGGCAACTCGAAAGTGCGGCAATGAAAGCTTCTTCTGGATCAACATTCTCTTCTACCGAAAACGGTAAAGGGACAACATGAGGAGAGGGAGACGCGGGTACTTGTAATCCTCCATCAAACTCCCATATATGGGCACGGCTGTACTGGTTGTCACTGAAGATTTCATCAACATTGCGCTGCCATTTAATTCGTGCGGTGTGCTGGCTCATAACGGCTCCTTGTAATCAAGAGTCCTCAGTAAAACATACTCATAGATTCAGTCACAACCTAAATGAGGGGTGCATAAAGTATTCATATCACCTGGTTGGAATCATTGATTTGCGATCTCGATTTTTCAATCAAACGTTGACCTTGATGAACATTGACCTGCAGCCGGTTAATCAGTTTTTGCAACTGTTCAATCTCAGGGGTTTGTCGATTCTTTACCTGCGTTTCAATTTCTAATGCTTGATTTGCCAAGGTATCAAGCCCTAGGTTCAATGCCATGCCTTTCGTTGTATGTAAGGTACTATGAAGTGAATCTAAATCTTCGACCATAAAGAACTCAATTAGCTCATCAACGGCGGCTTCAAAATCGCAAACGATGCTTTTCAACAAATCCATCAGCGCTTCAGGCTCCTCTCTCAAGATCTCAATCGTATCTGAGTGGGTAAGCTCTTCCTCTGTTAAGCGCAGCTTTTCGATTGGCTCGCGATGCAGTTGAACGACATTCTCGGATTGTTCAGCCTCCCCAATTGTTTGAACAGGTAAACGTGAAGAAAACTGCTTCAACGCATCCGTAAAGCTCTCACGTTGCAACGGCTTGGTTAATACATGGTCAGCACCGGCTTCAATAAAGTTATCATGAGCCTCTCTAAATACATCGGCGGTGTAAGCAAACAGTAAAGTCCTCACCCCTAGATTTTCTCGGATGAAACGCGTGGCTTCGATACCATTCATTTCTGGCATATGATTGTCCATCAAGATCAGGTCATACTGGTTTTCTTGTGCTTTCTTCGTGGCTATTAAACCGTTTTCAGCGATTTCTACCGTATGCCCTAACTTCTCACAAAAGCCTTTTGCGACAATCGCATTAACCCGATTGTCTTCCGCCAACAATATACGAAGGTTGCTTTTGCTCTCTCCCTTCGACTCCTCCTTCGCTTGCTCTGGTTGGAATTCCGACTTTTCTTCCCAGGGAATGGGAATATCAACAAGGAATTGGGTGCCTATTCCCTCAACGCTCTTGATTTTGACTTCACCGCCCATAAGTTCGGTGATTTTTTTCACAATCGCTAAACCAAGGCCTGTACCACCAAACTTACGAGTGGTAGACGTATCGGCTTGCTCGAAGGAGTTGAAGATGCGATCTTGCTTGTCTGCGGGAATACCTATGCCCGTATCGTTCACAGAGAGCACCAGACGCCTTCTTTCTTGATCCAGCTCTGAACGAATCAATACGTGTCCGTCATGAGTAAACTTCACCGCATTACCCGCCAAATTAAATAAGATTTGGCGAATACGGGCACAGTCACCTTGAAATTCGACCTGATCGGGCACTTCATTTTCAATAAACAGCTGTATGTTCTTTTCTTCAATTAGAGGCTGGATTGCACTGCATACTGGTGTTAAAACTTGCGACAGATTAAAAGGAGCCTCTTCCAAATCCAGCTTATTCTCTTCTACTTTGGAAAAGTCCAAAATATCATTCAGAATGGTCATTAAGTGCTGGCCAGAGTCAAGAATGACCTGAACGTGCTCTTTGGTCTTAGGCTCTTGAGTCTCGCTCGCGATGATCTGAGATATTCCTAAAACACCATTCATCGGCGTTCTCAACTCATGACTCATGGTTGCCAAGAATTGTGATTTAGCTTTTGCTGCACGTTCCGCTTTATCTGTCGCTTCCGTTAAATCATCATTGAGATGTTTGAGCTTATTCACACGGTGTTGAGTTTGCAGCACAAACACCGCCACGAGTAAGACGATAGAGAGCAAGACAAGAAACCACGTCAAACGTGCTTCACGCTGAACAAATTCCAACAGTTGATGCTCGGAATACTCAACAAATTCAAAATAGTGACCTTCTAATATTTTGTTGGTCAGCAACTCAATCTTACGTTCACTTTGACGTAGACGATTCAAAAATAACGATATGTTCTGACTTTCTGGGTTGTCCCCTTGCAACGCAGCATTAGTAAGAAAGTCAAAGTAGTGTTCTTCAAGCCAAACGTCCTGAGTATCCGCCCCGAATTGATCCTTATAAATGTTGTGTAGCGCCAGCAGTTCATATTGATTGGCGACCTGAACCCCTATCAACATATCCAGTGTCTGGGTGGCCTCACGCACTTTTCCATCAAACTGAACAAGGATATTTTTGACTCTGTTCTTTGTTGAGGTGAAATTAAACCAAATAGATTGTTCAAAATCTTCACCCAATTGCTCCGCGGCAAGTTCCAACTCGACGAGATTTTGCGTAATCTCGTAGTCCTTCCTTGAGCTGGTCTGGTAACGATTAACGACCGTGTCCCGCTCTTCAATTAAGTGATGACCAATCTCAGACAAAGAAGCATGTAGAACTTGAGTATTTTTGGAGTTCACATGAGTCATGTACGCTAATACCATCATGACGGCAATGATCACAAAAAGTAGTACGTTAAGTATTCTGAACTTACTCATTTTCAAACACCTCCAAAATCGAAGGCCTTGGGGCGGTTAATGCAATGAGAAACGCTTCGATGTCTGCCACCTTTTCATCACTCATGGTCACGCCTAACTGAGTTTGAGACATAATCTGAATAGCATCGGAGAGTTTGTCGACTTTGCCATTGTGGAAATAAGGGCTGGTTTGGCCGACGTTTCGCAAGCTCGCAACACGGAAATAGAACTTGTCTTCTCCATCTGTCGTCCTTAAACGACGTCCTGTGTCTAAATCAACATCTGGCGTTTGGAAGTAAGTAAACCGTTGAATCATCGCACCACCGACGTTTTTACCTTGGTGGCATTGCACACATCCTACTTCTTGGAAAGTTTGCCATCCTCGAATCTCCTGCTCATCAAGGGCATGGGAATAACCTAGTAGATAAGAATCAAAAGGCGAGCTAGGAGTTTGTAAAGCTTTCAGGAACTCAACAATCGCTCCTTTGATGTTTCGTATGGTAATCTCTCGCCCATCCGCCCGTTTAAACAATGCGTTGTAGGTTGAATCACTTTTCACGTATTGCTCAATGTCCTTCCAATTCGAGTCCATTTCTAGCGGGTTTAATACCGGCCCATCGATTTGCGCCATGAGTGAATTAGCGGTACCGTCCCATAAAAAGCGATAATTAAGAGACGCATTAAATACAGTAATAGAATTGCGAATACCTAAACCGTTTACACCAGTTGAAACCGCACTAGGTTCCGCGCCATTCGTTTGTAAATCATGACAAGTTTCACAACTGATTTGACCATTAGAAGAGAGCTTTGGATCACGAAAAAGCTGCCAACCAACACGAGCAAAATCCATATCGATACTCGGCTCTCCCTCAATCGGCTTCACCAATTGTAAGTCTTGTTTAGCTAACGTCCCGCCCGCATAAAATGAAGCGCTGATTAATGCTAATAAACATCCACACACCCCTTTAGTGGTAAGCCTTTTATACATATTAAGAGTATCCTTACCCAGCCCCTTAATATGAACTTAGTTGCTTTTCCGTTTTTTTCCATTACTAGAGATAGGGATATTGAGCCTGCCCTCATAACCCATTGATTGTTTGTACCCCCAATACCTTTACTTACCTGTTAGGCAGTATCAAGCGTGCGTTGTCGACAAGATAAACAACCTTGATTGGATGGATTTGGTGAAAACCTATACTATCCGTTCCCCTTTCGGTTTGAATTTCGTGATCGGACACACAAAAATAGTGAAAAAAATCGCATCGATTGCAATGTTACTTTTTACCCTATCGTTCAGTGCATTAGGCAGTGATTTCCTTACTCTGGAAGACAGGAAGTTTCTCGAAACTCAACAACGAATAAAAGTCGGCGTTTTAGAAGGCGATTGGCTGCCTTATTGGGGCGATCTTGATTCAAAAGAAGGCATCAACATCGAATATGCAGAAACCATGACGCATGATTTGAATGTGGAAGCCGAGTACGTTCCCTACCGAACCCTTAATGCTTTGTTCGATGCGCTAGAAGCAGGAGATATCGATCTCACTGTTGGCTTTGTCGCAACTAAAAAACGTGCCGAGCGCTTTTTGTATTCTGCCCCGATTTTCCAAACCCTTCGCTTGGTTTGGCTCAGAGACATCGAACTAGAGAGTAAACCTCTACACGAATTAAAGTGGGTATGTGTAAAAGACTCCAGCGCTTGCGACCAAATCGAAGCTTTGGGATTCGAACACGTTCATACGGTTCGTAATACCATGATGATGACTACATCTTTGAATACTGGCGCAGCCGATGCTGCAGTGGTTGGTTTATCGACCTTAAACTCTTATGGATTTAAAAACCCTAAAGGCGAACTGATCGGAAAAGTGGTTTACGATAGCGCTTTGGCGCCCGGACAAGTTACGATCTTTACGGCGAAACAGTCTAAACAGTTGATGTCGATCGTTTCCAAGTATATTTCACACTCCAAAGAGTCTAAACACAGCCGGGTTCATATCGAAGCCAATATCAATATTCTACACAACGAATTAATGCTCGATATTCTAGAACAGCAGCAAGGTCATCAGACGGTTCGTTACACGATCCAAGATAATGTCTATCCCCTTTCTTATCTAGATCCGGAAACAGGTCAAATTAAAGGCTATGTTCATGATTTGCTAAAGTTAATGGAGCAAAAGAGCATGATTAAATTTGAGTATGTTCCACCTAACGGTCGTGATGTGGATTTGATGTTGGAGGAACGTATCGTCGATTTACTCCCTGCTCGTAATATTGCGTTAACCGACAAGAAGCGCTTTATCACAACAAGATCCTTGGGCTTTCTACAATACGGCTATATTGAGTCACTCAATTCGTACGCACGTGATGCTGTTGCGATTTTGGACCGCTCAGGTAATTTTTATCCGCACTTTTTAGATTACTCCTCTTATGAGTATTCATCTGTGTATCGTGATTTCGATTACCTAATGGAAGCCTTCGAAAATGGTGAGGTTTCGCACGCCTTCGTCAATCAAAACTTAATCGACAATCATTTTTATGAAGGACAAGGGGTCAAGTTCAAAGCTGCAACGCCGCCCATCGATATTCAACTAAAGATAAAACTAGGCATGGAGTTACGAAAAGACTCAGAATTTCTGCGTCGAGTCTTAAATACCGTCTTAAAGATCACCACAGACGCAGAGTTGGAGCAATTGAAAGATCGCCATAACAAGGTGACAGTGAATTACGGTTTTGACAAAGAAATCGTAGCGATTTGGGCGCTGGTTGGCACATGTGTTTTGCTGCTTGCCGCGATCATTTACATCGTCAGAACTGGCGAACTCACGCGAAAGATTCGCCGCAAGGAATATGAGACCCAAATCCGACAACGTCAAAACCAATGGCTGTCTTCGGTTCTGGACCATATCCCAAATATGATTTTGATTTCTGACGACGACCATAAACAGGTACTGGCGAATAAGCCGTTCCTTAATATGCTTAATCGTTGTAATTCAGACATCAGCATTGCGGAGCCTGAACGCGCTTACTTTTTGAAGCAGTTAAAAGACAAGGAATACCCATTGTCAGATGCGTCAGGCACGCCTGTTTTTCAATTGGGGAAACAGCACTTCAGGGTTCGTCGCCAACACCTAATTCATCCGTATGATGGGGTGCAATATCAAATGACGGTATTTGACGATATTACTGAGTTAAAACAAAAACAGTGCGCGCTTAAAGAATCAAACATCAAAGCAATGCAAGCGATTGAAGCACGAGATCATTTCCTCGCCGTCGTAAGCCATGAGCTAAGAACGCCAATTGCAGCAATGTTGGGCTTAATGGAGCTCCTAGAACCCGAGTTAAAACGACGAGAAAGCAAAGAATTGCTTAGGAACGCCATGCTATCGGCTGAGCGTTTAAAGTTGCATGTGAACGATATTTTGGACTTTTCAAAAATCGATGCAGACCAGTTGCAGTTAGACATTCAAGTCGGAAACAGTTACCAAGAACTTGGGCCAATGTTGCGCAGCTTTGAAAAAGTCGTAGAACAAAAAGACCTAGCATTCCATGTGAAATGGACGCCAAGCCCGTATGCTTTTGTTGAGCTTGATTGGTTGCGCGTCAATCAAATTATGAACAACTTGCTAAGCAATGCAGTCAAATTCACTGAACAGGGCCACATCACGGTCAGTTTAAATATTGAACAAGACGCGTTGAAGTTGTCGGTTTCCGACAGTGGCTGCGGAATGAATGACAGTCAGTTGGCTTCTCTTTTCCAACCTTTTGTTCAAGGAGACAAAAGTGTCAGTCGTCGCTTCGGTGGAACAGGGCTTGGTATGTCTATCGTATACAGCTTAGTCAAGATAATGGCCGGACATATCGAAGTAGAGAGCCAACCCGAAATTGGAACAACGGTATATATCCAACTACCACTGAAAAGCGAGGCACTTGAATTAACCGGACTTGGCCCTGTTTACACTGAAAATGCGTACATTCAGAAATGGCTAGAGTGTTGGCAAGTCACCTTGGATGAATTTGAAATGCGACATCACGAGATCAAAGCTGATTCAAACTACAGCAGCATCTACCCCGACTTGATTCACCAAAAGCTGGACACGAGTTCGATGGTTTACGACGCCCTTGAAGAGCGGCCAGGACAAGACTGGAAGGGACGAGTTTTTGTCGTTGATGATGATGTGATCAACCGATTACTTTTCAAAAGACAGTTTGAACGACTTGGGATTGCCTGTGATGTAGCGAAAAGCGGTACAGAAGCGTTACGACAGCTTTGTGCCATTCACGATGATACACAACAAACGCCAGTCAGTTTGATCATCACTGATTGCCATATGCCAGAAATGGACGGCTATCAGTTAACTCAAACACTCAAACAAAACAACTCGCTGAAACATATCCCTGTCATCGCTTGTACCGCGGAAAACTCAAGGAATGTCGTGGAACGAGCAAGAGAGTTTGGTATAGAAGAAGTATTATTCAAACCTTATAGCTTGGATGACCTACGTGACTTGTGTGAACAATATTTGGCATTGGAAATCACAGAAGAAGCAAGAAGCGCGTGGCTAAGTGCTTATAACCAAGAAGAGAGTATCGAAATGGCTCAAGTGGTTTGTGATGCACTATCTAGCGACATCGAGCTGATTGAATCAGGCAAAGAAAGCTTAAAATCAGTAGCGCATCGTATTAAAGGCTCGGCGGCAGCATTAAATCTCAACCCGCTACAAAACTTGGCCAAACAGTGTGAAACGTTAATTGGCACACCGCAGGAGGTACAGGCGAAACATGCCCTTCTGCAAGAAATGAATTCGATTGTAGCCATCACTAAACAATGGCTAACGCTTTGTGAGAGCAATAAATGAACGTGTTGATTGTTGAAGACGACATTTTACAAGCAACAAATTTAAAGATTTTGGCAAACCGCTTAGTTGACGGACAAGTGAGCCTAGTCCATAGCGGTTCAAAAGTGTCAGAAGTGTGTGCTGGCGGAAACATTGACCTAATGATTTGCGATATTGACCTGCCCGACTTAAATGGTATCAACTTACTCTCAACATTGTCTGAGGAAATCAAACCAAAGGGTGTGGTGATATTAAGTGCGATGAGCAAAGACATTGTCGAGATCACTTACAACATGTGTTTATCCGCCAATTACGTATTTGTGCGTGCCATGACCAAACCCATCTCTTTTGAACAGTTACACGAGATTGTAACTGCATTTCAAAAACAGATGCAGCAATCGGAAGTAAAGCGACCTCAGATTCAACTCAATAATGAAGAGATTGAGCAGGCTTTTAATAACGGTTGGTTTGAAAACTATTACCAACCTCAATACACCACAGACGACAACACGCTGGTTGGTGTAGAAGCCTTGGTTCGCTGCCATCATCCGGTGCATGGCTTGCTTGCCCCTGTTGCATTTTTGGATCAAATAAACCAACGCAACGAACTCGATCGTCTATTTTGGCTCGTGCTTCAAGAAGCACTACGTGATATCGCACATTTGGGTAAAGCGATTCATTTATCGGTCAACATGAACCAGAAATCACTCAGGGAACCTATGAGTGAACGCTTTTTTGCTTTATGTACTGACTATGGCGTTGCCCCTGAACGCATCACCTTGGAACTGACGGAAGATGAAGTTTACGACTCAGGTGTGATCTCGTTGGCCAACCTCGCTAATTTACGTTTACGTGGCGTTGGTTTAGCTATTGATGATTTTGGGACGGGTTATTCATCATTAAGTCAGTTGGCGGTCTTACCGTACACCGAGCTCAAAATTGATCGACAATTTATCAGCAATTCTTTGTCCAATTTCAAGAGCCAACAATTAACCATTTCAAGCCTGCAACTGGCGAAGTCATTGGGCTTAAAATCGGTTGCAGAAGGGGTCGAAGACGAAGATACCTTGCACTACTTGAATCAATTAGGAGTGGACTTGTATCAGGGATTTGTCGCTTCTAAAGCGATACCACTTGAAGCCTTAAAGAAGCTTGTATAACGCCTTTGTTCATTGCTGCTGACGAACCAGCAGCTTTGTTTAAACCATTAGACGATTACATAAAGAAATGAGCAGTAAATCTTTCTCTGAATACAATATCCTGATCGTTGACGATGCGCCTATTGTCGTCCTTACTCTTCGTAACATGCTGACTAAACTTGGCTTTTCGGATAAACGTATCTTTACAGCACGCGTAGCAAGAGGGGCAATTTCGATTGCGCACAAAGAGCACATCGATCTCATTATTTGTGATTACAACTTCGGTCGGGGTATGAATGGCAAGCAGCTTTTCGAAGAGCTAAAACACCTCAAATTGCTGAACCATGACACGGTGTTTATCCTTGTTACTGGTGAGAGCTCTGCCACTATCGTGCGTGCCATCATTGAGCTTAAACCCGACGAATACCTGCTCAAACCTTTTAATTCCATAACGCTTAGAGAACGTATTTCAGCCGCAATAAAGCGTAAAGTCACTTTGCGCGCACTCTATGAGGCTGAACTCAAAAACGATGCTCGCTCAGGGTTAGAGGCCTGCGATGAGTTAACACCATTTAATCCCGAATATTTCTTCATTATTGAGAAGTTTCGTGCTGACTTTCTAACACGCCTCAAACTACACCAAGAAGCCAAACACGTTTACGAACGAGTGATTGAGCGTAAAGACGTGAATTGGGCAAAGATTGGTTTGGCAAATACCATGGTTGCGCTGGGTGAAGCAGACGAGGCAAAAAGAATAGTACTCGCTTTGTTAGAGGAGTCTCCGAACAACGTTGAAGTCCGCGAATGTGCAGCAAACTACACAATGCTTAACCGTGAGGTGCCAACTGCGATCAAACATTTGGAGCTTGCAAGCAGTTTGGTTGAGGGAAACTCGGAACGCGAACTTGTCATCGTAAATTTATGCTTAGCTGAGCATGACTATCATTCTGCTCTAATGCATTACCATGTATACATGGAAATCAACAAAGATACTTACAGAAACAATACCTACGCAAAGTTAAACCTGATTCGAATCCTTCTTTATTGCGCACGCAAACTCGAGGGAAGAGAAGACTTATTGGCTCAAGCAAAGAACTTGTTCAAATCCGTCATGTCTGGGCCGAAAAATAAAGCATTAAAAAATGAATTGGATTTGATTGCGGCACATATCGCGATTGAAGAGAACCAATATGTAGCAGCGTTTAAAGTGCTCAGTGATTTATATCACCGCAAACCATTCGCGCATTTTTACGCACAGTTTCATCTCGCGTGGCTATTACATGAAATGAACTTTGAATCCGAGTTTACTCATGCAATCACATGGTGTTTTGAGAACTTACAAACCGATTCTAGTGATACCATTTTGTCGAGTAAAATTACGCTTGGCCGCTCATTGGAAACGGACAATGTTGAGCGACAGGCGTGGATGCAGGAACAATACAAAAAGATCCGCGCGGCAGAACAAGATTATCAATCTCTCATTGATGCCTTGATTGAGTTACAAGCACACTGCCCTTTACTGCGTACTGTGTGTATCAACATCATCAAGGTGCTGACTCGTGCATGGCCAACCAATAAGAACGCACTGCAAGTCGAGATCCTAATCAAGAAGTGCGATAACATCGTTAAACAACTTGTCTCTAGCGAAGAACTAGAAAGAAGCGGTTACGACAAGTTTCTTTTCCTAGCTCAAGATCGATGTCAGCAGATGTCCGTGGTGAACACACCACCTTCACAGACAGAACTGACAAATTAGACAGCAAAAAGGGGCGCGATGCCCCTTTCATTTCGGATTACAGATTGAAGAAACGGTTAATCCAAGTCACCTCACCGAACGCAATCAAATCGTAGATAGTGAAGAACACTGCACAGATAACGGCAAGCTTCACCAATCGAATCGCAATTAACATCATAATTTCCAACTTATCTTCTTGTCTGAGTGTCGTTGATTCTTCGCAGTTTACTGGTTTTATTACGAACCACAACGCATGGAAACCCAGATTACGTGAGAAAGTGTGTAACACAGCGAACGTCCCACCTTTGTACATTTGCTTATACATTTGGGTGCAAAGGATAAATCCATCCTCTCATCCACTCGTATCTATACTTTAAATGGTGTTTTCAATAAGTCCCAGTGGTAACACAAGGAGGGCTGTATGAAACAGATACGATTGTGGCTTCTTCCCCTACTCTTGTTTGCCAGCCAAGCGCTAGCGAACACCGTTTGGGTATTGCCTGTAAAAGGTGCGATTGGTCCTGCCCTGAGCGATTATCTGTCGCGAGAGATTGAAGAAGCTCAACAAAACGGCGTTGACCTCGTCATCCTAAAAATGGACACACCGGGCGGACTTGATAGCTCAATGAGGGACATCATTCACGCCATCACCACCTCTTCCGTCCCCATTGCAACTTGGGTTGGTCCGTCAGGCTCTCGGGCAGCCAGCGCAGGCACGTACATTCTGCTCGCCAGTCATGTCGCTGCGATGGCAGAAGCCACTAACTTAGGAGCCGCGACTCCCGTTGCCTTGGGTGGCGCACCACAACAGCCGTCTTCAGACGAAGGTAAAGATTCAACAGATTCACAACCGGAATCCACAGAAAAAGCCTCGGACGAAGTCCCTGCCAAAACCGCAATGGAAAAGAAAGTCATTAATGATGCCAAAGCGTACATCAAAGGCTTAGCGCGATTGCACGATAGAAATGCCGAGTGGGCAGAAAAAGCGGTCAGCATGGCGGCTAGTTTGGATGCCACCGAAGCATTAGAACTCAACGTCATCGACTTCATAGCCAACTCACCGGAAGACTTGGTTTCAACGATTGATGGCACCGAAGTCAAACTCAACGGCAAACCGTTTAAGCTGGCGTTAGATAACCCAACTTGGGTGGAGCGCGTCCCGGACTGGCGTGCAGAAATGTTGGCGGTGATCACCAACCCCAACGTGGCTTATATCCTGATGCTAATTGGTATTTATGGCTTGCTTCTAGAGTTTTACAACCCCGGCATTGGCTTGCCTGGTGTGCTCGGTGGAATATGCCTATTACTCGCTATGTATGCTCTACAAATGATGCCAGTGAATTACGTTGGTTTAGGGTTACTGCTGCTCGGTATTGCTCTGATGATTACTGAAGCCTTTAACCCGAGCTTTGGCATACTCGGCTTAGGTGGCGTCGTTGCATTTGTTCTCGGCTCCATCTTCCTAATGGACAGCGACATCCCTGGTTTCCAAATCGCTCTGCCACTAATCATTGGTATCGCTGTTTTCTCTGCCGGATTAATTGTGATTACCGTTGGCTTGTTGCTCAGAATTCGCAGTAAAAAAGCCACCACTGGACTCGAAACCTACCCGGGCAAACTCGCTGTTGTGAGCGATGATTTTGTTGATGGAACTGGGTTTGTCCAACTGGATGGTGCTTTGTGGCAAGCCAAAGCTGATGCACAGCTCAAACAAGGAGACCACGTCACCGTGGTAACCATAAAAGGGTTGACCCTAACCGTGAAACCCAGTGACCGCCCTAAGGAATAGGAGGCGCTTATGATGCTCTACACTGTTGCCGTTATCATTGTTTTATTGGTTGCACTGGCAACGCAAATGTTCAAGGTGCTGCGTGAGTACGAGCGCGGCGTGGTGTTCTTCCTCGGTCGCTTCCAAGAAGTAAAAGGACCGGGCTTGATCATCTTAATCCCTTTCATTCAACAAATGGTTCGTGTCGACTTACGTACCATCGTATTAGATGTTCCGACTCAAGATTTGATCACCCGTGACAACGTATCAGTCAGAGTCAACGCCGTGGTTTACTTTCGAGTTGTCGACCCACAAATGGCGATCAACAACATTGAAAGCTACAGCGATGCCACCAGCCAGTTAGCACAGACAACGCTGCGTTCGGTGCTTGGTCAGCATGAACTGGATGAGTTGCTTTCTGAACGTGAGCGCCTCAACAAAGACCTGCAATCCATCCTCGACCAGCAAACTGACGATTGGGGTATCAAGATAGCAACGGTTGAGGTGAAACACGTTGATCTGAACGACAGCATGGTGCGCGCCCTCGCCCGTCAAGCCGAGGCAGAACGTAACCGTCGCGCGAAGATCATACACGCGACAGGTGAATTAGAAGCCTCTAACAAGCTCAGAGAAGCAGCAGAGATGCTAAATAAAGCACCGAACGCATTACAGCTTCGTTACATGCAGACGCTCACTGAAATCACCACAGACAAAACATCGACCATTATCTTCCCGATGCCGATTAATCTCGTCGAAGCGGTCTCCGATATCGCCAAGGCGGTGAAGAAGAATCAGGGAGAATCGGAAGAGGGGAAAGAGTAAGCCTAGTAGCCTCTATAGAGGCAAGTAGAAAAAGGAAAAAGGGAGTAGCTGTGTTCTACTCCCTTTACGAATTCAACATTGATTGAACTTAAGCATCGGTGCATTCTTTCTTCATAATTGCCAATCCTGTTTCAAAGCAGTGACGCCAAGCGTGCTCCACCCTTTCATCAAAGTCAGGATCACATTGGGCGACGGTTTCTAACAGGCTTTCAAACCAGACATCGATATCTTCAGGGGCGACGCCAATATTATTATGCCCGTGCTTGTGCCCGTATTTCCGCATCATGTCACGAGCGTCTGTAGAGGTGTCTGCCATCATCACAAACACGATAGACCCTTTAAGCATCCGGATTTGCTTCTTCATGTCCACCCCATCGAACTTCTGTCTGAAGTTTTCGCCTTTCGACCAAAAGTTCTCGTAGAACAAATCAAAGAAGTCCTCATGGGTAACACAGCGTTCATAGCTGTCGTTAAAAACTTCGATTACGTTCATCCCCTAGCCTCCAACCAACTTATCTATTTTCATTATGAATGTAATTTAATAATACTACCAAGCTCATTGGTGGGTTCTGCGGTTTCTGAACGTCGGCGTGCGGAGAATGCTAACCTGCCTGATAGCCGTTCAAATTCGATTTTCAATAAAAAATAGAAAGTGATTTAAACGAAACACGTATTATCAATTCGATAAAAGTCGATATTATGGACTCACTTTCGAGGTACGCATGGTTGTCGATGCTAAGCGCATCCTCATTTGTCTAATAATATTAAGAGGATATAAACGTGTCTCATCAAATCATTACAGACCTAAACAACCGTTACACAGCTAAAAAATACGACGAAGAGAAACGCATCTCTCAAGAAGATATGGCAATCATCAAAGAAGCAATCCGCCTATCTGCGTCTTCTATCAACTCTCAGCCTTGGAAATTCATCGTAATTGAGAGCGACGAAGCGAAACAGCGTTTCCACGACACGTTTGCTAACATGCACCAATTCAACCAACCGCACGCTAAAGCAGCGTCTCACACTATTCTGCTAGCGTACGATCCAAAATTCACTAAAGAGAAATTTGCGAAGCGTGTTGATGCTGAAGTAACTTCTGGTCACCTACCAGCAGACATGTACGACATGTTCATGGGTGCTTACGCATTTGCTGAAGCAAACACAGATGAGAACGGCTACAACGGCGGCTGGACGAAAGCGCAAGTTTACATCGCACTTGGTAACTTACTGCACACACTAGCGCGTCTAGGTATCGACTCTACTCCAATGGAAGGTGTTGACCCAACACTGATCGGCGAAGAGTTTAAAGCAGAACTAGACGGTCACGTATGTGAAGTTGCACTAGCAATCGGTTACCACAAAGACGGCGAAGACTACAACCACGGTCTACCAAAAGCACGTCTACACATGGATGACGTAATTACTACTCTTTAATGAGTATCGTCTCCTAGGTCCTTGGTTCCTAGCCTAGAACCTAGCTATCTAAATCATTGTTCAAATTGAAAGAGCCGTACTTCTTAGTTTCCAGTCTAAGAGTACGGCTCTTTTTTATTTTGCAAAGGGGGAATCTACAAACGTTTTGATATAAGAGACAACTACGCCACTTGCTTGGACCTAAAGTTACCAAGCAGCGCATCGTACAACTCGTTATCACTCAATACGCCCACTAACTTGTTCTCTTCTACTAGCAAGATAGGTTGGTTACTGCGTTGCTTCAGTTCAATCGCCTCACGCATGCTGATGTCTGGGTTAGCTTGAACAACCGTGCTTTCACCAATGTCGTCTAGTGTAGTTGAACCACTTTCCCAATTCACCAATGACTTATCGGAATCCACCAGCGTGACACCTTTCGGCTCTTGCTCGACCCAAATCTGCTTATCTGCACACACCAATACGCGGTCATTCTGCTGCTTAAGCTCGGTACTGGCTTGCATCAATGAACGACCTTTCAAAACATTGAGCGGATTAGTGTGAGCCACAAAATCTGCTACATAGTCGTTTTCTGGCGCAAGGATGATTTGCTCAGGCTTGCCGTGTTGAATCAGTTTTCCTGACTCCATAATGGCAATGTTGTTACCGATTTTCAGCGCTTCATCTAGGTCATGGCTCACAAACAAAATCGTCTTATTGAGCTTCTCTTGCAGTTGAATCAATTCATCTTGAAGCTGAGCACGAATCAGAGGATCGAGCGCGGAGAACGGTTCATCCATTAGTAAGATATCGGTATCCATAGCAAAGGCGCGAGCCAAACCTACACGCTGCTGCATACCACCTGAAAGCTCATGCGGGAACTTACTCTCCCACTCGATTAGCCCAACCATTTCTAGTTGCTCGCGTGCTTTTTTACGGCGTTCCGCTTTGCCAATACCCTGCATCTCAAGACCAAACGCCACGTTATCCAATACGGTTAACCACGGCATCAGCGCAAACTTTTGGAACACCATAGAAACGCGGTGAGTACGCAAGTTACGCAGAGTCTGCTCGTCACAGTTAGCAAGCTCTACCATGTCGTCGCCATCTTTGATTTTGAGTGAGCCACGAGAGATCTCATTCAAACCATTAACGGCACGAAGCAGACTAGATTTACCCGAACCGGAAAGCCCCATCAATACACAGATCTCACCTTGCTTGACGCTCATTGAAACCTTATCGACGCCAACTACTTGTCCGGTTTCATCAATGATCTCTTGGCGAGACTTGCCTTGGTCTAAAAGCGCCAATGCTTGCTCTTGCTGCTGACCAAACACAACGTCGAGGTTTTCAATCGTAATTGCGTCCATGTTATGCCTCCTTTTGGTTTGGTGCTTTGCACAGGCGGTCGAGAATAATCGCGACCAAAACAATCGCTAAACCGGCTTCAAAGCCTTGGGAAATGTTCACAGTGTTCAATGCTCGTACGACTGGTTTACCCAAACCATCCGCACCGACTAGCGCCGCAATCACCACCATAGAAAGTGACAACATAATGCACTGGGTAACACCTGCCATAATGCTTGGCAAAGCTGCTGGTAGCTCAACCTTAAATAGCAATTTCATGCGGCTTGCACCAAACGCTTTACCCGCTTCAATCAGCTCTTCTGGCACTTTGGTGATACCAAGGTAAGTCAGACGAATCGGCGCGGCGATGGCAAAGATAATGGTAGAAATCAGCCCCGGAACGATGCCTAAACCAAACAGAACCAATGTTGGGATTAGGTACACAAACGTTGGTACGGTCTGCATTAAATCGAGTATCGGGCGCAATAAGGTATACAACCACGGGCGATGCGCCGCCATGATGCCAAGCGGCACGCCAATTAATACGGAAATCGTTGTCGCAGCGAAGACGAGAACAAAGGTTTCCAGCATTTCTTGCCAGTAGCCGAGGTTGAGGATGGTCAGCAGCGCCAGCACGATAAACACAACTAAAGGAATGCTGCGGTGTAGGAACCACGCAATCGCTGCAGTCATGATGATAGGTGCTGCCGGTGGCATCCATTTGAAAATATCCACCACGAATAGAATGATGGTTTCGAGAAAAATAGAGATAGCATCAAATAAACCCGACGCGTTCATGGTTAACCAATCCACGCCTGTTTCCATCCATTCACCCAACGGAAGTTTGTTGTCCGTAATAAAATTCACAATAAAACCTTTGTGTTAAAAGGCGGGCATCTCTACCCACCTTTTCCTAAAGAGAGGAATGATTAAGCGTTTGTTTTTAGGTAAGAAGTAATCGCTTGTTTTGCATCTTTGCCGTCTAGCGTCTTCACGCCTTCTAGCCATGCTTCAAATTGTTGTGGGTTGGCATTCAACCATTCTTGTGCTGCTTTCGCTGGCTTCTGCTTTTGGTTTAGAATCGCTTCCATCAACTGGTTTTCCATCTCTAGGCTGAACTCTAGATTCTTAAGCAGTTGACCCACGTTTTGACACTCAGATAGGTAGTCTTGGCGCACGTTGGTGTAAACATTTGCACCGCCGTAGTTAGGGCCAAAGAAGTCATCACCGCCAGATAGATATTCCATCTCAACATTGCTGTTCATTGGGTGTGGAGCCCAACCTAGGTAAACGATCCATTGGTTACGACGCACGGCACGAGACACTTGAGACACCATGCCCGCTTCGCTTGATTCCACTAGGCTGAAGTCTTTCAAGCCGAATGCATCGCTGTCGATCATATCTTGGATAAGGCGGTTGCCATCGTTACCCGGCTCAATACCGTAGATGCGGTCTTTGAATTTGTCGGCATGTTTTGCCAAGTCAGCAAAGCTTTTCACGCCTGCGTCATATACATACTTTGGCACGGCTAGGGTGTATTTTGCGCCTTCTAGGTTTGCACGAACGGTTTCCACTGTGCCAGCTTCACGGTACTTGGCGATATCGCCTTCCATGGTTGGCATCCAGTTGCCTAGGAATACGTCAATGTCGCCGTTTGCCATTGAAGAGTACGTTACAGGTACAGACAGCAGATCGGTCTTGGTTTTATAGCCCAAGCCTTTGAGCAGTTCAGAAGTAACAGCTGTGGTCGCAGTGATGTCCGTCCAGCCTACATCGGCAAATCGAACGGTTTCACATTGGTTAGCGTAAGCACCTGTCGCCACTACACTCAGCGCGATAGATGAAAAGATTTTTGTCATCGTAGACATGTTTAAATTCCTTGTAATGATTACTGACTTTTCTTTGAGTTATTAAGCGATAGAAGAGATCGAGCTTAAGTCTCTTTTCGGCGGACGCATTCTTTGCGTCTCTTGCCAGTTCGGAGCAATCCAAACCGGTGTGTTATTCGATTGTTCGAGGGGATTACCCAAGATCATGTCCGCGGCACGCTCTGCAACCATGATGGTTGGGGCGTTTAAGTTGCCATTCGGAATGGTGGGGAAGATGGATGAATCCACCACGCGCAAGCCTTCAATCCCGCGCACTTGGCAAGCTTCATTAAGAACTGCCATTGGGTCATCGTCTGCGCCCATTTTGCAGCTACACGATGGGTGGTAAGCACTTTCCACGTTTTGCTTCACCCATTCATCAATCGCTTCATCGCTGGTGATGTTAAGACCCGGTTGGATCTCTTCACCACGGAACGCATCCATTGCAGGTTGATTGAGGATTTCACGCGTTAAACGAATACAGTCTCGCCAATCCTGCTTATCTTGTTCCGTCGAGATGTAGTTGAACTCGATTTTTGGCTTGTCATTTGGGTTGGCAGAAACCACTTCGACACTGCCGCGACTCTCTGGCTTGTTTGGACCAACATGCACTTGGAAGCCGTGACCATCAAATGCCGCGCGTCCGTCATAGCGCATTGCCGCTGGTAGAAAGTGATATTGAATATTTGGCGATTTCAACCCTTCACGAGAACGGATGAACGCGCACGATTCAAAGTGGTTGGTTGCGCCCAAACCTTTGCGCGTCAGAATCCACTGGGTACCAATCAAACCTTTGCTGATCAAACCTAGCTTGCTGTTAAGCGTGATCGGCTGTTTGCAGTGATACTGGAAGTAGACTTCAAGGTGGTCTTGCAAATTCTTACCCACGCCTTCTAGTGCGTGTTTCACTTCAATGCCCGCTTTTTCAAGCACAGTCTTAGGACCAATACCCGAGAGTTGCAGCAGTTGTACTGAGCCGATAGAACCCGCACTCGACACCACTTCTTTGTTAGCAAAGCACTGTTTGATCTTGCCGGATTGTTCGAACTCAATGCCGACCGCTTTCTTGCCTTCAAGCAAAACGCGATGAGCAGTTACGCCTTTCAGCAAACTGAAATTATGGCGCTTTTTTGCACGACTTAAATAAGCGTTAGAGGTAGAGGCACGCACGCCTTTGTCTACCGTCATATGCATCGGACCGAAGCCCTCTTGCTGATAACCGTTGTAATCTTGCGTTTCTGGGTAGCCCGCATCTTTGCCTGCTTCAATAAACGCTTGGTAAAGTGGATTCAGCTTCATGTCGTTGCCGTTACACGTCCCAACAGGACCACTGTCGCCACGGTATTCGTCTGCGCCGCCTGTCCACGTTTCCGCTTTACGGAAGTACGGCAAACACGCTTGGTAGTTCCAGCCTTTCGCGCCTTCTGCTTCCCATTCGTCAAAGTCACATGCATGACCACGAACGTAAACCATGCCGTTGATCGAAGAGCTTCCGCCTAACACTTTGCCGCGTGGACAATGCAGTTGGCGTCCGTCTAACCCCTCTTCCGCTACAGTTTCAAACTGCCATGCGTACTTTTCAGTGTTCATTGGGTAAGACAGCGCCGTTGGCATTTGAATGAAGATGCTCTTGTCTGAGCCACCCGCTTCCAACAGCAAGACTTGGTGCTGACCGCTTTCACTCAGGCGATCCGCCAAAACACAGCCTGCCGAGCCAGCACCGACGATGATGTAATCGTAGTGTTGTTGCATTACAAATCCTCCAGACTGATTACGCGTAAGGGCTGTCGAAATCACCCAAATGCACTAACACGCTCTTGGTTTGGGTGTAATGCTTAAGGGTCTCGACACCATTTTCACGCCCAATGCCAGACAGTTTGTAACCGCCAACGGGCATTTCAGCTGGAGAGTCACCCCAGGTGTTAATCCAACAAATGCCAGCTTGGATTTGATGAATAACGCGGTGTGCACGAGAGAGGTTTTGCGTGAACACGCCAGCTGCAAGTCCGTAATCCGTGTTGTTGGCGCGAGGAATCACTTCGTCTTCGTCACTGAACTTAAGCACTGACATTACGGGACCAAAGATCTCTTGCTGCACATGCGGCATGTCGTCTTCGCAATCAATGAAAACCGTTGGCACAACAAAATTACCGCTCGCCAAACCGTTTTCTGTGACTTTATAGCCACCAGTCAGCAACGTTGCTTTGCTTGCTTTCGCTTGTTCAATTGCGGAAAGGACTTTTGATTCGTGTTCTTTGGAAATTAGTGCGCCAATTTGAGTCTGCTCATCAAGCGGATCGCCAACCACCAGCAGTTCAGTACGCTTCTTAAGTTGAGCGACAAACTCATCATAAATACCTTCATGAACGAACACGCGAGTACCGTGCGTACAAACCTCACCTTGGGTGTAGAAGTTCGCGACCATTGCAGCAGAAACCGCATCGTCTAGCTTGGCATCATCAAAAATGATCATTGGAGACTTACCGCCAAGCTCCATTGTGACTTGCTTTAGCGTATTGGCACTGTCACCCATCACCACTTTGCCCGTACCGGATTCGCCAGTGAAAGAGACTTTAGCGATGTCCGGATGTGCGGTGAGCATCTGCCCTACTCGGTAATCACCTTGAATAACGTTGAACACGCCATCTGGCAATCCCGCTTCGCTGTAGATTTCTGCCAGTTTGAGTACGGTTAACGGGGTTTCTTCTGATGGTTTAAAGATCATCGCATTACCCGCAGCAAGCGCAGGGGCAGATTTCCACATCGCGATTTGAATTGGGTAGTTCCACGCCCCAATGCCCGCACAAATCCCTAGAGGCTCGCGGCGAGTGTAGAAAAACTGGGATTCATTAAGCGGTTGTTGTTCACCATGCATGCTAGGCGCAAGACCTGCGTAGTACTCGATCACATCCGCCCCCGTTGCAATGTCTACGCAATTCGCTTCTTGGATTGGTTTGCCCGTATCCGCGACTTCTAATGCTGCCAGTTCGTCGTTTCTTTCACGAAGTAGCGCCACCGCTTTAAGCAAAATACGACTGCGTTCTGTCGCCGTCATGGCAGACCAAATCGCAAAGCCGCGCTTGGCAGATTCAATTGCCGCTTGCATATCTTGCTGGTTAGCCTGCTTCACATTCGCAAGCGGCTCACCATTGGCTGGATTGTATGTGGTGAAGTGTTCTTCTGAGCATCCTAGGTGCATGGCACCATCGATGTAGTGTGCTTTCATATCCATTTGAAGGTTTGACTCTTTATTTTTGTTTTGAGTAGAACGTGAGTTGTTTGTCGAGATAGTCGTTGATGATGACGCGCGCTTTCTCTGCATCGATACCTTGCGGATTGAGCGTTCCGCGTAGCCAAATGCCATCAATCAGTGACGCAATACCATGCGCTACTAGCTCTGCTTGGTCATTATCCAGCAAAGCTTTTAATTCTTTTTTTAGGTGAGAAAGGAGGCGTCGTTCATTCACTCGTTGCAGACGTTTGAGCTGGGCGTCATGCATGGAGTACGACCAGAATGCCAACCAAGTTTTTGCCACTTGGTTCTCGGCTTGGAAACCCACAAAGTTGCCGTCGATGATGGCATTAATACGTTGATGATGCGCATCAGCCGGCAGCTGGCTTAGGTTCTCTTTGATGGTGGCAGAAAGCTGGCGCAGGATTTCACGCATGGTCTCTTCTAACAGGCCGTGCTTTCCACCGAAATAGTGATTAATGATCCCCGTTGATACCCCTGCTTCTTTGCTGATCAACGAGATACTCGCGGCGTGTAAACCAACTCTGTCAATGACCGACATCGTCGCTTTGACTAGCTGCGGTTTTCTGATTTCAGGCATCCCAACCTTGGGCATTTTGCATCCTTGTTATTTTTAATTGAACGGTTAGTTAAATATAAAATGCCTTAAATTTAGTTCGAACTCAAACTAATTATCTAGAAAAAATGGTAGGTACAAGCGAATCATTTCGACAACAATCATTAATTAAACATCTGTAAAATGAAGTTTAAATCGAGATTGACACCTTAACGCACAAGAAATAAACCATTAAATTTCAGGCATTAAGAAAAGAAAACTGGAATTTAACGAGCAAACACTTCATGTTGAGCACTTACACCTCAAAAACATAAACAAACAAAAATACATCGACATCAAATAATTACGACTCATTTTAATTTCATGACTATCAATTGGACAAAGAAACACCATTGCTTCGTCAAGTTGTTATAAAATGTAAACCGCTTTCTGATTATCTTGTTACTGTTTGCGTCATTTACATGAACGCTTTTGCTCTTTTCGTATGAACTATGTGTTCAGAATATCCATCAGAGCTACACACTCGATTTCGCCCCAGTGTTTTCGCACGATACAAAGCCTTGTCTGCTCGGCGATAGCTCTGCTCAACAGAACGATTGATCGTCGTAATTCCACCACTTATCGTGATGCCCAGTACGCTTTTTGATTGAATGATTTCTTTGAGACGGTAAATCGCTTCAAACGCGCTACGCTTATTAGTCTCTGGCATGATAATCGCAAACTCCTCTCCGCCAACACGAGCGACAATGTCTGTCTCTCGACACTGCGCTCGCATCAACTCCCCAAGTTCTTTAATCACCTCATCACCCACATCATGACCATGTTTGTCATTGATCTGCTTAAAGTGATCAATATCGATAATAGCCAGTGTGGTATTCGACACCGCATAACGGTCAGCAATACTGGCGTGACGTGCTATCTCCTTGTCAAAACGACGACGATTCCAACAGCCCGTTAGTGGGTCTTTTTCTGCAAGATTCTTGAGCTTATTCTCCAACCGAACTCGATGGCTGATATCTCGGAAGCTAAGTACATATCGATCACTCATTCCCATCCCCATTTCATAATGCGTGATGTGAGTATCTAACGTTAAGTGGTCACCAAAACGGTTCGTCACTTTGATTTCACCTTTCCAGTTTGCTTTTGCTCCTAACTTCGCAATCGCGTCGTTCAAACAACTGAAACCATACTTCTTCAAATCTTCTCCATTCAATTGTTTGGCCGTATGTCCTGTTAACTTGGAAAAGCTTTTGTTCGCAAAGTCGACTCGTAAATTTTGATTGAGGATGACGACACCAATCACTGAGTGCGCGGCAATACTCGCGATCTTTTCGTCAATGCGTTCGCTTTCTAAGTGGTAGTTACGCAATACCATCAGTAACCCGATGACAAACAATAACAATGCCTGCCAACTGTAATCATGTGTGAGCGTGTAAATCCCCCAGCCAGTCAGCGTCAATAGATAAACAAACGGAAGTAACTCGCGCTTGGTATCGTTAGTAAATTTTCTCGCATTCATAATGCGTGCTCCGAATGATTCGATGAGCAAAGGTTATTAAATTCAGTTTGTTAAGATTTACCACTTTGCGCTACAACTTGATCACTGACATGCCGCTGACAAACCGTCATCGCTATTCGTTTCTTCGTAAATGTCGCTTAATGGCAATTTTTAAACGTCGTCGCCCTTTATCTTATTCATCAACTTGATTGAATTAGGAAAAAGAAATGAAAGCACGTAATGCCCTTTTGATTTTACTTACAAGCACTATTGGTTTTAACGCTTATGCGATTACCGACGCCAGCAAGATTGGCGCAAATGCAGGCGCGATGAGTTACTGCTACGATCGTGTCGCCTCTGGCAAAGACAAATCGAAATACCGTTTATTGAAGCTGAAAACCTTAGAAGAATATCAAGACCTAGACAGTGGTGACCGGGCAAGAGCATTGGTCATGAAGAAAGCGGCAGAAGATGGCGAATACCTTGGTGACCCACTAGATAAGTCTCGCTGTAACAGCCTCAGAAAAATGTTGTTTGTAAAATACTAATCACACCAGCCCCTTTGTTGAAGCCATCACTCTTTAGTGGTGGCTTTTTTGCACCTGTAATCCACCTATCAAAAATTCACCACGGCTATTTATAACCACCACAATCAATATTACTTTTTTATCTTTACGTGCGAAGTGGCGCCAAATGGTAAGTCCCCATCCCTGCTTATTTCTACTATATCGCTACAGGGTATGCATTGAGCGACAGGAGTCCCTACTTAAAAAATGAGAGACCAACATGACTTACGCAGAGTTCAAACAAACTGATTTACACACTTGTCTAACCGTTGCCGGCGAACTGATGCTGTCCATAGGTAAAGTTGCCTTTAAGACCGTAAAAATTTTATTCAAAGCCTTTACTTGGTTGGCAATCAAAACTTACCGCTATGTGATGAAGTAAGCTCGATCAGATTCTGTCACTTTACCTTTATCTAAACCGCACCTTTTTGAGGTGCGGTTTTTTGTATGTCATATCCCTGAATTCACGTCCCTATCATCACCTTGTGCCCCTTCTCTCTTTCTAAACTTTAGTACCTAAGACAAGGCCATTGACGGCTAAAAATAAGAAGTGAAATTGTGTCTATTCATCGCTCTTATGCCTCTATGTTTAAGGTCTTACCCCTTACGCATAGGGTACTAGAACATAACCAAACTCAACGCGAGGGGAGCATCGAGGCGCTCTCGCTGGACAATACAAATTAGCCTAAAAGGAGACGTTAGTTTCAATGAAAGATGATACTGGTAGGAAGGTGTAAAGGGCTAGAACGGGTCATAGGATTAACCCAGAAAGCTTTCACTAAATGGCGTCCAATCTTTCCCCAAACGCAAAAAAGGCGCTCAGTGAGCGCCTTTGGTAAGGAGGTATTTAGCCTATAGTGTGTTCTTATACACAACACCGTCTTTCATGATGACTTTCTTAGTTTCATCTTGTACCACGCAATCTACACCTTCTAGTGGATTGCCATCGACGATAAGCAAGTCTGCATAAGCACCTTCCACAATTTGACCTAACTTACCTTCTTGATACGGATGTTTGTAAGTCGACAATTCAAATAGACGCCCACAGTTTGAGGTAGCCATGCGAAGTGCTGTAATCGTATCGAATGTGGTTTCAATAGCGCCCAGCTCTTGCATCTGACTTTCATGAACGTTTGCTTTACCAACACAGTCAGTACCAAACGCTAGGTTTTGAATATCGTATTTCTTGATAAGCTCAGCAGACTTAAACATTGCTTTACCAACGCGTTCTGTCTTGCGGTAAGTCTCTTCGTTTGGCAACGGGATCTTACGTTCTGCAATCAATGATGACGTGAAGTATGACGGAACAAGCCAAATGCCTTTCTCTTTTACAATTTGAGCGATTTCATCGTCCATAATAGTGGCGTGCTCAAAGGACATGACACCTGCCTCTGCGGCACGTTTCATCGCTGGTGCAGTGTGAATATGAGCCGCTACATAGGTACCATAATCGCTTGCCGCTTCCACCGCCGCTTTCATTTCATCTAACGTGTATTGCAACGTATCCAGAGGATCAAACGTAGAGGATGCACCACCACCTGCCATCACTTTGATTTGAGAAGCGCCCATAAACAACTGCTCTCGAACCGCTTTCAATACTTCTGCACGACCATCCGCGACTTTAAATGCGCCCGACTTCATTAGTGGTGAGTCTTCATGACCGTTCGCTAGGCGTTCTTGTGCTTGGTTTTGACGGTAGTCTGAGTGACCACAAGTTTGCGAAATCGCGGCCATACAAGGCAAAATTCTTGGACCTTTCGCATAACCTTTATCGATACTGTTCTTCAGACCTAATGTGTTGCCTGCAACATCACGAATGGTCGTAAAGCCACGCATCAACATCTCTTCAGAGATTCTCGCTGAGCGAATCGCGATCTCTTCTCGAGTCATGCCATCCAGCTCATTGAAGCCCGCTGAAAGCGTAATGTGTACGTGTGCATCAATTAAACCTGGCATCACCGTTTTGCCTTCTGCATCGATGATTTGCTCAGCATTCGAGTCATCCACTTTCCCGATTTGTGTGATTAAGTTATTTTCAATCAGAAGGTCCACGTTCTTCAGAAGTTGCTCATCTACACCGTTAAACACGTTTGCATTTTTAATTACGATACTCATGGTTTCTATCTCCGAGTCAGTTGTCTCAATACAGATGCATCATATCGAGTGGACCGGAAATAGAATTGCCATTTCGCGACAAGCAAAACATTCAAGACTTAAGTTAGGTTTCGTGATAGATTCCGTCGCCATTTAAATATGCACTACCACCCTCATTAACTATCGCGCGGACAATCCACGTTATGTTTTCTCAATCAGTCATCGAACAACTTAAATATTACGTTTACTTCCTACGAGACCCACGCAACGGCATCGTCTTCTATGTTGGAAAAGGCAGAGGCAATCGAATCTTTAATCATGCAGAATGTGTATTGGAAAGTGATAGCTCTAGCGACAAACTTGACACAATTCGAAGTATTTTAAATGCGGGATTCAAAGTAGAACACTATGTATTGAGGCATGGATTAGACGAAGTAACGGCATTTGAGGTTGAAGCAGCGCTCATCGATTTTATAGGACTAACCAACCTGTCTAATTTACAAGGGGGTCATTACTCCAGCGATTTTGGCATTAAAACGACTGATGAGATTATCGCTATGTATAGTGCCGAAGCGCTCGAGACCTCATTACCCATCGTACTAATTAACATCAATAAAAAGTACTATCGCGAAATTACGCAAGAAGAGCTTTACGATGCAACAAGAGAAGCTTGGGTCATTGGCAGCAAACGAGATAGAGCAACTTACGCAGTAACAACCTATCGTGGGTTAACTCGCGAAGTTTACAAGATCAAATCTTGGTATCCAGTCGATATTGATGGAAAAGAACGTTGGGGCTTTATTGGAGAATTAGCCAATGAAACCGTTCGAGAACAGCTTCGTTACAAGGCCATTTCTTCGCATTTCCCACAAGGCGCTGCAAACCCGATTAAATACCTAAACTGTAATGTGCCTTTATCTGTTGTCAGAACTACGCCGCCACAAAAAATAGTACAAGCTCCTATTGATGCAACGGAAAAGAACTTGAACCTCATTGTGCATATTCAGAAAGGCAAAGAAAAACATGGTTATGAATGGGGAACACGCCAAGCATGGAAATGCGGAGATAAAGCACATCGGGTAAAACGTGTAATCGGTGTCGTAAAAGGTAAAGTCGCTTGCGTAATCGATGGAGTGACAGCTCAGCTATCCACTCCAATGATCAACCCAAACCACGATATAGGCTGTGAGGGACGTTATGCATTCTTAAATGGTATCTGCGTCAACGAAAATGATACCCATGCAACAGAACGATGCGAATTGATGTTCAAAAAGATATCGGGGCTTGGGCAAGGCCACCGTTATCTCAACGATGAAGAGTTGGAATCACTCACAAGCGAGTGATCGAAGAGCCGCCATACGCGGCTCTGTCTTACAACAGTGTCAAACATGAGTTCTAGATTCAGTCACGTCTAAAAAAGGAATACCATTACCTATTATCATTTCATCTTTTCTAAAATCAGGCAGATTACACAAGTTACAACTTGGATCGCAATCCACCAGACATTCGAGCTTTTCTTTCACCTTCTTCAATAGAACGGGGTTAGAAATCGATTTGATTATATTGTGTCTGAATAGGTAAACACCCATGCTACCCTTCTCTTTTGGCGGATAGTACTTTACTTCTTCTGCGTTAAAGACCAGCTTGCTGAATGCAATTAATGGTTGAAAATCGACGATGAAAAAGTACGCGTAATCTTTCTTACTGGAATATCTAATCAAGTAATAGCAAAGAGCTTGAACAATCAATTCAAAATAGTGCGCCGAACTTGTAAAGTACCCCACACCAATCAAACAGCTACGCTCAGCTTCTTCCTGTGGGAGCGTAATAAATGAAGGTAGCCCATTAATACCTTCAATGTTCACCATGCCGTACCAATGGCCTACCGTTGCCTCTTGGTCATTTTTAATTAAAACGCATTGATACTTCACATCACTCGCTTTCTCTTGAAGGTCCTGATAGAACCTTTTGAGAGGTGAAATGTTATGGTTAAACTCTTTGAACATGTCAGAGTATTCATTGATCGTCAGACTTTTTATTTCGCTTTTAGGAGGCCCAGACACCTTGCGATAAGAAAGGTTAGAAATCGAAAAATCTAGAGCTCGAACTAAGGTGCTGATGACAAGATCATGTTTGTTCGAGTAACGAACCTTAGACAGATCCATTCGTAACAGAACCTCTATTAAATCTATATCCAAACACTTGGCAATATAGAACTGTTTATATATTGGCGGGATACTTTTACCGGTAAACCATCGGCTTAAGGTAATAGAATCAAGGCCTTTAAACTCCTCATAGTAGTTATTTTGTAACAGCGCGATAAGGTCCTTTCGAGAAATATCTCGAGTATCGACCCACCGACTCAACTCATCTTTAAAACAATAAGTCATATAACTCCCCTCCCTGTAAAACTCAAAATGCCCATTGTAAAAAATGGACATTCATACCCCAGAAACCGGTATCTTGAAGTTACTCGGGTATCAGTTAGATATCGCATTTAAATCTTTGAATACTTCTATAGGTATTCTCTATCAAATAACGCTGCCAACCATAACTTGAGATTATTTAAATTTACCTAAATTAGAAATACATGCAGGTGAGTATCAGATTTTTCTGACGTGACATAGAGAACCTCTGAAGGCTCAATCGAATATCGGGTCCTCAATATCGCTTATTGCATAAAAAAGAAGCATTGAAGTGGTATTTATTTACCTTTCAGATAGTTAAGTCGATTCAACCCTCGTACTGCCTCTCTCGTTTCCTCTCGCTGATAGGCCGTCTCTGTTAGAAAACACATGCCATGCTCTCTACCACGACATCGGCAAAAATCAGACCGAAGTAATGCCCAATACTTATTCGTGCTGCCCTCAGGTGCTTTTGTGGCAGCTTCCGACCAAAGCTCGCACGCCAACCCCCATTCGTATTCTCTTTCACTCTGACAAGCTTGCTTTGCCAACTCTAAATACATTCTGTTCGCCATATGCCCACTCACGTTTTATTTTTAAAAAGAACATGTTATGAGGTAATAACTATAATGGGATAGCATTGAGAAAGGATTTAAACACAGCAAGGCAACTGTCTAAGCTATCCCCCTTTAAGCAAACTAATATTCACCAAAAGAAGACAAAAAAAGAGCCGTAAATACGGCTCTTATAGAAGTTTTTTGCGAGGCAGAATAGCATCGTTGTCGTTGTTAGCTCATACTCACCATGCAAATAAACTTGTTCGTATCAAACGCTTTATCAAGCTCTTTATGCTTATCTGATGAATAGACGCTGCCTTTATTAGTCCAATAATCTCCAGAAGAAAGGTTGGCGTACTTTTCAAGGTATTGATAGGCAGTAGTGCTAGGTAAACGGGAGGATAGACGTTCACAATACTGGGTAGCCTGATCTCTATTCAGGAAGATATCGTGAGACTTTTGGTTGCCTTTAAACTGGGGCAAAAGGTAAGTAAACGCATCGTCTTTATACAGCACTTTATTGGTATAGCGTTTCACATCTTGCTTCACAGCAGGCTCCATTCCGGCAACGGCGTTTTTTGGTAAAAGGCTCTCAGAGAATTTGCCAGAATGCTTGTCTCTAGTTGCTTCATCATCAACCTTACTCGCCTCTTCCATTACTGAACGAGTTGAATGGAGGTCGGTTGCGTTGGCCTTATTTGGAAATGGAAAGAAGTAATCACCGTCATTTTTGAGATTCAATTTAAGCGATTGTGTCTGATTGCTATTTACGGCGCGAACACTGTAAACCCCCACGTAATTACCCGTCACATCTACTCTATCACCCGACCCGACTTCTTGATCGTTGATGTAGAACACCGTATTTTCTGAGTTCGAACGGAACACAAACCGCACTCTATCTAGGTTTAACGCCTGTCTAAGCTCCACTTCTGTATTTGCACTGTAGGCATGTTTGTAACTCGCTTCCGCGGTAAAGGAGAGATCGCCATTTAGTCTTTGGTTTGCATCTACCACTCTAAAACGCGTAAGTTGAATGCGCGACAAGCCACCTTTACTCAACACAAATGCATTTTTGATAGAAGGAAGATTGCGGTTCACGCACGTTGATAAGCTTTCCGATACATTACACTGTAATTGGCCTTGATAAGTATCGTTAATAACGCGTTTCGAATCGTCCAAATGTCGAGCTTTGATCTTCTCATACAAAGCCAGCAACGCATCGTTTTTTTTTCGCTCAATCTGACTGGCTTCTCGTTGGTCTTGCGACAGCTGCTGTTTTGTTTCTGCAAGCAACTTGCCGGCGGTCTCAATCTCTTTCTTCATTGAGTTCACTTTGGATGACATGTTACGTAAGGTGAGCATCAAGGATTCATCGTAGACGCCATCGACCAACTTGTCTGTTAAACGGTTTGAATCAGATTTGATCATCTCAACGTTGTTGACCAACTTGATCTTGGTGGACTCAATTTCAGCATTCAATTTATTGTAATGCGCAATATTTTCATCAATATTGAGCGCGCTATATTCTTGCTGATAAGCCGACTTGATGTTGTTTAGCTTATCTTGCTCATTAAAGTTAATTAGCTCTGAGGCAGCAGTAACACCACTCCATGCTAGACCCACCCATATGACTAATACTGTTTTAGATTTACCCACTGCCACTCCAAATTGACCCACCACGACACCATTGTTGTTAATGCTTCACCTTGCGTTTTAGGCAAGGTGAACACTCTGCGATTAAAACCTATTCCGTTGGCTTTACTTCGTCTGGTTTTATTTGATCTGGTTTTGCCTGATCATTCTTAGAAGCCCATATTTCTGAGCGTCTGTTTTGTGATCGTCCCTCAGCGGTTGAATTCGACGCAATCGGCTGAGTTTCACCAAATGAACGAACGACGATACGGCTTTTATCCACGCCTTGCGCAATCAAACCGTTAGACGTTGTCAACGCACGCTGCAAGCCCAACGATTGGTTGTAGCCTTCAGAACCCTTGCTGTCGGTGTGACCATCTACCGCAATAGCACTATCGCTATTTTTAAGCGAACCTGCGAGTTGATTCAGAGCCTTACTGCCCATCGGAGTTAAGTTGGATTGGTCAAAGCCAAAATGCAGACGCGCAACTAAGCCCTTGCCTTGTAGATAGTTGTTTTGATTGCCAATCCAAGTCGAACATCTAGATTGTTCCAACCCCAACTTTGATTTACCCGCCAACACTTGTTTTAGCTCGTGACTGTCGGATTTCTGCTCTATCTGCAAAAAGCCCTGTCGATGTTGACCAATTCCGATAACATCATCCACAGTGACACTATGTTGGTACTCGCTGAAGGTATTGTCGCAATAAACACTAAGCCCTTCTCCAGCCTTTACTGTAAAGCTTAACGGCATCATTGATAACGCGATTGCGCCAATCACTAACTTTTTCATATTTTCCTCTAGTACAACTTAGTTATTCCGCTTGTTTTTGAGCCTTTGCGGATGAGTTCTTCTATCTTTTCAATCAATTCATCTAAGTCAGATACATCGATGATGTCTTCACTTGGATTGACAACACAGTCTTGAAAACCACTTTGTTGAGAAGCACGAAAATCGATACCAATAACACCGATGTATAAGCCCGGAATCTCTGCTCTGGCTTTGTCGCACATACCGTTGTCTACTAGCCCTTTCAGAATGCCGTTGTTAGGACTTTCCTGCCCATCACTCAAAATCAGCAGCATCTTGATTTTCTTGTTGTACGCTTGCTGCTCTTCATCATCTGTACTGTTTGGGTCTCCATCATGAAGAACCTGAGATCCTCTTAATATGCCTTGAAACGCAGCAGTACCACCATCTGCCCACATCGACTTAATTGCGTGCAAATCGGAAAGCTTGTTCGATAATCGAATGTTGTAAAACTGCGATGAATTGGAGGAACCATGTGCGTTAAATAGACGTGTTCCACTCACACTATAGAAATTGGGCTTTAATCCCGATTTATCAGTAAACATGGTTGAAACTGACGCCGGAAAATCCACATAGTTGTAAACATCCGCAACGGCATAACGGTCCAAATTGATGACATCACGAATACGCTTCGCATACTTTTGATTATCCGATTTGGGGTTTGAACATCTTGATTGCCTGCTCGCACAGTTGAGTACCTGACTTTGCGAATACGTACGCCAATAATCCCAATTAACATCGTTATAGGTATACGGCGATAGATAAGCGTTATAATCATCTCTGTAACTTAATTGGCTAGTCGCGCGAGCTTGATTGCCCCCGACAATTTCTCTGGTTCGAACGTTAAATGGAACAAAACCTACTCGATTAAGCAGCTTGTCTCCGGTTGTATCTTCTCCCGGCTCGTCACAAACATCTTTCCACTCTCCATCGACATACTCTTTACGAGTAGATGTACAAAGAATCTTGTTTGATATTTGATCGATTGCGGTTTTCAAATCATCAATTTTTTTATGTCGACTTGATCCCCACCTTTCGTCCATCGAGCCTGAAAAATCAGATACGAAGACAATATCGATGTTGTTATCTCCTAGGTAAACGGGGTATTTTCTGGCTAACGAACGGCCCGCTAAATCCTGTTGCTCATTAAAAGAAGGAACAAAACTACTCGCAAACCATGAGTCGTGTGTCGTCCTTGCGTTCACCGTATATTGAATGTATTCGAGCACCCCTGCCCCTTCATCTTCCGCCTGATGAAATCGCTGGGCAGAAAGGCTGGCTGATTTAATATCTCGCACATAGTTTTCGACATATTTCGTTGCCAGTTCACGAGCTGCATCGGGCTGGTCTTCAATGGTCACCGCCATCGCAGCAGCCTCTGCTGAGTCTCTTAATCGGCTGGACTCTTGAACATAACGTGTTCCCTCAACAGCCCAAAAAGTGAACCCCATGATAGGAACAAGCAATAAACCCATCCATATCGCGGCGACGCCTTTTTGTTGTTGGAGACTTTGATGCTGGTATCGCTGCATTTTCATTTCATTATCTCCCTGGCATGATTGAAGAAGAGCCAATCTTGACCGTTGTCCCTATGCCGCCATTGAAAAAAGGTTTGAACCAAGAGCTTTGCTCTTCGCATACACTGACTCGATACAGTGGGTATACGATGCCTTTTTCAACCGGAGCCAAATCTGCATGAGCAAGAATTGAGTCCGTTTCGCAACCTAATTTATTGAATTTGCTACTGGTAAAAGCAGCCACATTCGCCTTATTCGTCAACGACTCGATTTTAATCGCCACATTATCTGGCGTTGTATCTAACATCCGGCTCGCCACTTGAGTCAGGTCTTCTAAATCTGTATTGGTGACGGATAAGTTTTTCCCTGCCAACACATCAGCATCAAAGTAACGAGTACGTTCTTTGATCACATTGACCAAGGCAAAGCTGGAACGATCGAGCTTTGCGCGCACAAGTAGCTGATAACTGAGATCCGCCGCAAAAAGGTAAACACCCCACAATGCGACAAGAACAAACACAAGCTCAATAGTAAATGCGCCTTTTTGGTGCTTGGTAGAAGGTAAAAATCGGTTACGGAGTGTCATCTTTCCACCCTTCATGCTCTAAGTTCAAAACCATGGTTCGAGCAATGTCTTTATCAGCAGCACCAGTTAGCTTTATCATTGGAGAGTAGTGATACGTAACCGTGATTTCGGCTAGGTCATAATTGAAGTTCAGACCTTGATCAGAATGCCCTCTATTAGCAATAAAATCGTCATAGGTTTTGTAGTACCGACCTTGAATAGAGAATCGGGTACTATCAATTAAGAAATGCCACAGGTTATTATCGGCTTCTATCAACGTTCGAAATTTATCTTCATACTGTTGGTTAATACCTTTTCCCTCATAGATCTTTGTGTTTCTTATGGTTTCTCTGAGAGAGTACTCCGTCATGTTTACGACATAGATTTGATAGCTGGACTCGAAAATAGCAAAAGTGGCAAAGAACAAAACGAGCGCACCCAAAGCAAACTCTATCGCCGTCACCCCCTTCTGCTTGCAAAGACTTCTCATCACTAACTCCTAGCCTGAGTCAATTCAATCGCGATACTGTGGATCTCTTGAGCTGAAAAATCACCTTTAAGCAATTTCTTCGCTGCGCCCATTTGTTGTGCTTTCATAAGTGCAATAGCAAGGTTCGCTTTGACCACTTTATTTGCTGGATTGTCTTTTAACACGGGAGTGAGCGTCTCAATTGCCTGATGGTACTCACCGTTTGCCATATGTATCATCGCAATATTGTTCTTGATCACGACATCGTCGTATCCACGTAAGCGGGCGTTATTCAGCTCTTGATAAGCATCTTCATACTTACCCGCTTTGGTGTAGGATACGCCGAGCAAGACATGAATTTGCCCTGCCTGATTACCAGCACTGACTGAAGATAGATAAGCGGCAATGGCATTTTCAGTGTCGTTTTTTGCATCAAACACCTGCCCTTCTAGTTGATACAGACTAGGATTCTCAATACCCTCTTTTCTGAGGTGTTGAACGTAGAAGTTAGCTGATTCAAGATCCCCTTTATGGAAGTAAGCCCACGCGAGGTTTTCTTTTACCGCAGGATCTTGCGAACCTTGCTCCAGCTTGGATTTATAATGCGTGATTAAGCCGTCGTAATTCTTCACTTTTTCCATGCTAGTGACATCATCTAGTTGCTGGCTCTGATGTGAAGGTGTCGATTGACAGCCTGCTAATACGCTTAACGCGAACAAAACGACAGAAATACGTTTTGCAACCATTAGTTACCCCCAATATTGATCGACATTTGCATGACACTCGGAGCGAGTATCAGAATGACGATCGGAAACATAATGAATAAGATCAAAGGCACACTCATCTTCGCCGAGAGTTTGCCAACCTTTTCCTCGACCGTAAGAATTTGAACTTTTCGCATGTCCTCTGCGAGATCACTTAATACTTGAGCGACGGAGGTTCCGTATTGCAAATTTTGAATAATAGTCAGGACAAAGCTTCGAACTGCTGGTGTTGGTATCCGGTCACTGAGATCATTAAGCGCCTTTTCTACACCGTGTATTTTGGCTGAATCGGAAGTGCGTTTAATTTGATAGCAAAGGTCTGAATCAAACTCTGCCAACTCCTTCCCTAAGTACACCAAAGCCGCTTCTATGGTCATACCGGTTTGAACACACACCGACATCATGTCTAATAAATACGGTAACTGAGATGACGTCTTACTAATCAAAACTTTACGTCGAAGCTGCAGCAAGGTATCAGGTACAACTATCACGCCAATAAGAGCAAAAATGACCACAATAAGCTGACTGGTCGTTGTCATATCCGACAGTAAAACCCCACCAGCAACCAAAGCAAGTACCAACAACTTGGCAGGAAAATAGAACTTGGCCCACTCTGTGTTGTAATACCCAGCTTTAATCATTTTTTGTTCTAATTCGTGTCGATACTCTTTACCGAAACGGACAAAAAAACGGTTAACGCGAGAGGGGGCACGCACTGCATCTCCCCCGATGTAAAATGCCACTTTCTTGCGTCGCTGCTCAGTACGTAGTGAATCAACGATTAAAAAGAGTAACGAAACAAACAGCACAACAAGAGAAACCAATAACATCATGCGCGCACTCCTTTGACTAACAGCCAAACAATGAATAACCCGAACAACTCACTGCCAAGTACATAAAAGAGCACGATTCGGCCAGAAGGGTCATACAGGACATAATCCACATTGCCAGGGTTTACATAGTTAAGAATAACCATAAAAATCAGAGGGATTGCTGCCACAATCTTGGCCGAAATCCTCGCTTCAGAGGTCATCGCCATTTTCTTTTTCTCTAACGTCCTAGCATCCACCAAGACTCGAATTAGTCTTGCTAACACCCCTTTAAGCTGACCACCACGCGCAATGTTTGCTCTAAGCGTTACGGTAAAAAAGAGAAACTCCGGATACGGGTAGTTCTTGCAAGAACGTTGAAGTACCACTTCAGGAGATTCACCTAACTTCAACCGGTCACCCATTAACTTGAATTCACGGCCAATTGAGTTGTCCATCACCTCGCCGACGTAACTAATGGCTTGCATTAGACTGTCGCCAGCCGTTACCGCGCTCATCAGAATATTCAGCGCATCCGGGAATGTGTTTTCAAAATCTCGACGTCTTCTTGTGACTAGGTAGCGATAACCAAAAATGGTAAGCAACAAAGATAAACCGAAAACCAACACTGTATTCGTCATCAACAATAACTTAACGACGACGTACCAAGATGCAATCAGACTGCCCGTGATATACAGCGCTATGTACAGCGAAGATCTCGGCCCCAATACAGTTAATGTTGGTGAAATGGACTCTTTGAACTTTTGCCAGCTTTGCTTTCGTACCAATGATTTAACGTTGATAGCATTGAAGTTTTCCGCTTCAGCTTCTTCAATATTGAAAAACTGGTTAACCTTTTTGACCTTCGAATCCCTGATCAAAAGCAGTACAACCGCAAAGAGGATGAGCGAGATCCAGAGCATGCTATATCCCCTTAAATGCAGCCATCAGCTCGTCATATAAGCCGAAGAATTGGGATTTTTTCACAAGCTCAGATCGTTGCATGATACCACTGGTCACAAAGTCGCCTTTCACCGTTTCCCCGAAATGCGCATCGTCGTAACGGAAACGATAGATCTCTTCCATCACAACGCTATCGCCTTCTAGGCCAACAATTTCAGAGATACTGGTAATTTTACGGGAGCCATCACGTAACCTATTAACTTGAACGACCATTTGAACGGCACTGACGATTGTTCTTCGAATCGCGTCAAGAGGTTGGTTCAAATTCGCCATCATCACCATGGATTCAACACGAGCAATCGCATCTCTCGGAGTGTTAGCGTGCAACGTAGACATCGAACCATCATGGCCAGTATTCATTGCTTGCAACATTTCAAAGGCTTCAGACCCACGACACTCACCCAATATGATTCGGTCTGGGCGCATACGAAGTGCGTTGATCACCAAATCTCGTTGCGTTACCGCACCGGTTTGTTCCACGCTGGACGTTCGAGTTTCTAATCGGACCAAGTTCGGCTGTTGCAAACGTAGTTCCGCAGCGTCTTCAATCGTGACGATGCGTTCATCTTCTGCAATGTATTGAGACAATGCATTGAGCAGCGTAGTCTTGCCTGAGCCTGTACCACCTGAAATTAGCACATTCATTCGACAGCGAGACGCAATCATGAGCACTCTTGCCATATCTGGTGACATGGTTCCAAAGCCAATCAAGTCTTCGAAACCAATGTTCTGCTCCCTGAATTTACGTATCGAGATTGACGTCCCATCCAACGCAATAGGTGGGATAACAATGTTGACACGGCTACCGTCATCGAGTCGGGCATCAACCGTTGGAGACAGCTCATCAACACGGCGACCAACACGTGAAGCAATACGCTTCGCAATGGCTAAGAGTTGTTCTTCATTTACAAATGTGACTTCTGACTTTTGAACTTTCCCGTGTCGCTCAAAGAAAATATGGTTTGGTCCATTCACCATAATATCGGAGATAGACTGGTCTTCGACCAAAGGTTGCAAAGGCCCTAAGCCAAAAAGCTCATCAATTAAGCTTTTCACCAACCCAGACTTCATCATGGAAGTGATCGGTCGTTGGTAGCTGTTCGCAAGGAGGTCTACCGCAGCTTGTATCTGGGCCTCAAGATCTCGACGGCTCATTTTCTGAACCGCTTCAGCATCTAACGCTTCAAATATTTGGCCACGAAAAGCGAGATATAAGTCTTTGTTAGAACTCATTTAGCACGCACCTTCTTTAACCACGATCCCATGCCTTTTTGATCAACAGGTTGGCCATTGATCAGCTTCACCAGTAACTCCATAGAGCGACTGACGTGGCGATCATGTTTATGGCCTCGCTTACCATCAATGATGATGTGTGAAAGCGATTTGCAGTAAGCCACTTCTAAGTCAACATCCGCCCCTAAGTATTTGGTTAAGTCAGGCTTCTGCAATACATAAGCATTTTCTGGTCGATGGTAGTTCACGACCGTAATAACACGAGTGCGAGATGCGAGTGTGAGCTGCAAATTCGACATTTTTTCAAATAACCGCTTTGCGCTTCTTACCGAAGACACCGATGCGTCTAATACCAAAACAACCACGTCGAAGTTTTCTACCAAGAGTTGAGGTTCAACTTTGAAATCCACGCCACCAGAGAAATCTTCGATAATGAAATTGGTATTTCTTGCCAAAAGGTCACAAAGCGTTTGGTTATAGTTAAGGATATCGGTCTGACTCATATCCCCATCAATCGCTAACAAACGAAGGTTTTTTCGTGCATTAAACAGATAGCTCAATGCACCTTCTTCATCCATTTCATGCAATGGCGCGGTAAACTCATCGATACCGCGGGGTTTAAAGTCTTTTAAGCCCAATAAGACATCAATATTGGTATCAGTGTATTGGTGATCAACAAGGATGGTATCCGTGCCCTGAGTAGACAGTAGTGAACTCAACTCTGTTGTGATAAATGAGGCACCAACACCACCTTTTGCTCCCACAACTGCAACACGTTTTGCTTTGCGTTTTTGGCTGACACCCGAAAACGTCTTTAGGTTCTTGCTAACATGATTTAAGAAGTCAGCAAATTCCTGTTTGTTCACTGGCCAAAAAACATAATAGAAGCCCATATCTTTCAGCGAACGCAGCGTCGAAATAGCATCCTCTTTGCCAATTACGACCACGCCTTTATGCGTAGGCAATTTGCTGGCAAAAGATTTGGCGTCTTCAACAACGTTATTGGATTCATTAAGCTCAAGGATAACAATGTGACTACTCTGCTGTTCCGTTAACTTAGTTAATCCAGCATTGGCTTTGACACATTCAGGGTCATTCCAACCTTCAAATCGAAACACTTCCTGAACTAGGTTCAAACACTCTTGTGATTGATAAAACAAAGTACAACCAGCAACGCCAGTCGCGGTGGACTGAGTGGGCTTAGCCTTAGTGCTTAACGCTTTGGTCAGATCAAACATGTTACTCTCCCACCAATCTAGACTTGTAGGACACTTGTTTTAGACGCATCGACTCTACAAAGCAGTCAGGTTGACCTAGTTGGACGTGAATTTGTGCAGGCGCACATTGCTGAGTCTTCATGCGCGTTAACGTTACTTGAATGCTGAGATCATTCGGTAAATGAGGTGCATTGCGGAACGTCACTCTTTGCGTCGCGACAATGTGTGACGGATATTGGCTAAATATCTGCTCTAACATCGTCTTGCTACGCGTTGATCTGTAATCCACCACGTAAGTCGCTTCTTTATCCATCGACTCAATATCGTGAATCAGTTGCTTAATCTGCTTGGTGGTTTCCGCTTGTTTTTTGATCGCAAATTCGAAATTGTGGTGTTCTTTGTACACCAAAGCTTCAGCACCGTTACCACCAAAATAACGCTCTGAAGCGCAACCAAAGAGGGATGAAGTCAATAAAGTAATGAGTACGAGTTTCTTCATTGAATGAAACCTCCTTCAGACAATAAGCGAATCGTTGCATCCGATGTCACTGGGGAATTACCCTCGGATTCAATATTCAACCAACGCGCCAATGTTGATGTTTTTTTGATATATGGGAGTTGAATGTCTTTTGGCTTCATTGGCTCAACCAGATTTACCGTCGCCACGATGATCAACTCAGTGCGTTTTCTGTCTGTCGTTGCCTTACGGAATGCCGCGCCAAGTACAGGGATATCGCCGACAAAAGGAATCTTCTGCATTTTTTCTAAATCGGTGCTGCTCATTAGCCCACCTAGAATGAAGCTATCTCCGTCTGCTAACTCGACCGTCGTTAACGCTCGACGCGAAGCCAGCTGTGGCACTTTTATACCAGCCGCCTCTACATAGCTTTCTACTTCACTGACTTCTGGGGCTAATTGCATTCGGATCTTATCTTGGCTAAGTACCTTCGCAGTAAGGTCCAACTTAATGCCGAACTCTTTAAAAGTGATATTGACATTGCTGTCCGTCGATACGATGACCGGCACCTCTCCACCAACGAGGAAACTTGCCGATTCGCCGGAGAGTACAGTTAAATTAGGTTCAGCTAAAACTTCAGCAATTTGGTCATTACCTAATGCTGTAATCAACGTGCTTAAATTTGCGGCGTCAAACTGATCAAAAACAAACTCACCGACACTAGAACCCACAGAGCTCCAGTCAACGCCTACTGTTTTTCCAAATGATTCGGTGACTTGAGCAACGGAAATTTTGACGTTCACTTGTTGAGTCGTCGCGACTTCAATGCGTTCGACGATCCCTTCCCATGTCATATTTCGCGCGAAAACCATCCCCTCCGGCTCTTCATAGTCGGCACTTTCAGAGCTGAACTCCAACTTCTCGGCTTTGTCCCATCGCTCTGTCTTTTCTCGGCCAAGTAGTGTTGCAACCAATCGATAGATGTCATCACGCGTTGCTTCGGAATCAACAACACCACTGACGGCAACTTGCTCACCAACAGACTGAACCTTGACCTTAGCGTCTGGAAAATGGAATTTAAGCTGGCGTCTGACTTCGCTTAAGTCCAAATCAACAATAATGCGATCAGAGAGCAGCACATCATCATCAATCCCGTACACAATCAATCGTGACTGCCCTATTCCATTAGCGAATACCACCAATGTGTTGTCATTAATGATTTTATAATCCGCAATATCAGGATTACTGATGAAGACCTTTCTAATTGGTGTCTTAAGCTGAATATGTTGTCCATCATTGAGCGTAATGGAGCGATTCGCCGCATAAACATTCGTTACGCACAGTAAGCCCATAAAAAAGAGCACAATAGAACGGTAAACTGATTGCTTCATTTGAGGTTGTATTGTCATTACAGAGCCTCTCTTGGGTTGTTGACGTTACCGCGCAACTCGTCAATACCAGTGTAATTATCAATAATATTGCGCACTTCTGCGTACTCAGGCTGCTTGTAGGTTTGGCTTCGGTATATTTCGATGTGCATAGTTCTTTGGGCTAACGCAAGTTTGGCTAGGTCATCAGGTCTAACTTCAATGACAACAGTCGTTAAACCGTCTTCTTTACTCGGGGCTCGTGCAGTAACAGAACTGTTTTCCCCTTCTCCATCACCGATGTTGAGCACTTTAATATGCTTGAGGAACATTGATGCTTTTACGCCTTTGAAGCGCTTTGGCTTATCAATATTTCCCGCTAAGTTATCATTTGGAGAGCTCACCGTAAGGACATCAATGTATGAACCTGGTCGGATATAATCATTGATTAGATTCTTGTTGCTCACTTCGAGTGGATACAACGTCATTCCCTCCGTGACGAGAAGATCGATATACCCAGGCTGACCAGACGCGACTTGGTATTCTGGCAACACAACTTCGCCAGGATTCAAATCTCGATTCAATAAAACGGAAGGGGAAAAACTGATTTCAGCGTCTTCTCTCACACCAAGCGTCAATGCTTCGCTTAGTGGGAGCTGTCGTTTTATGACGCCTTGAGCACTGATCGCATGCCCTTTTTCATACGCTTCTGTGGTCGTCCAGACAGCAACATGCTCTTCTTCTTTGTTATCTGCCAATTCAGCGGTAGTTGCTGACTGAGGTTCGCTTTTGAACAAATCGACAACGCCTAGCGCGCCAACTATCAAAGCAACAATAGCAACAAGTAATACCAGTCGAGATCTCATAACGTGCCTATTTTTGGAGGTTTATATATGTGGCGTATTTTGAGTTAAAATTACTAAGTAAAATCCAACGCTAATTGCTATTCCATATGGGATTCCCTCTTTATTATTCGACGTGTTGCTTATTAGCTTTTGACCTATCAAATAAATAACAGCTAAAAAACCACCAGCAAAAGCCGTCAAAATATAGGCCCACGGCAAATCATGTAAAGGGATTGAAAGAGATAAGACAGCGGCATACTTAATATCACCCGCTCCAATCGAAATCAGAGCGTAAAGTATTAACCCTACCCCTAACACCAGCAAAAAGGTTGTTATTTGAATATCTAATGGTGAAAAAAAACTTTGCAACAAGAGGAGTATGAGCAAGGTGTAATTATGTATTCTTCGACAAATAAAATCGACAAATGAAACATAAACACACGCAATTGCCAATACTAACAAATACCATTCATGACTCAAAAATAAGACTCTCAGGTTAACTTTTCTGGTTTATTTTCAAAAAACATTTATTAGATAATCTGAATTAACGATGCCAGACCAATGAAAACCATAGGTCTGGCATAAATATCTATCGATATTATCTACATAAAACCAAAGGGTAATATGTTTAATTATGGCGTTGGTTTAGTACCAGCAGTTTTGATCGTATCAGCAATCGTATCAAACGCATTACCCAACTCCTTAATGAAGCCGTTATCACCTACCGCTACGCTAACTAGCACTGCCATTGCAACACCAATTAGACCATATTCAATCGCCGTTACACCACGCTCATCGTTTTTGAATTGCGACAAAAACAGGCCTGTTTTCACGTACAATTTAGTAATCATGTTTTGTTCCTATGAAGTGAATTTACAAATGCAGCCCCATATTAATTAATACTTCCATTCAACAGAAAATAGCCCTTATTGATAAAATCGATAGGCAATCGAAAAAACAACCAAACAAAAAGCAAAAGAAGCCGAACAAAAAACACACAAAACCATATTTTACAAATAGTTACCTTAGTAAAGCTGAGAAGAATAACAAAAATCACTTAAATTAAAACAATGCAAATGATGAGAGGTAGATCATTTATAGAGTAATAAACTATCTACATGATAATTGATTCTATCAAAATGATAGATTTTTGTAATGAATCCTTATGCAAGATAGTAATATGGCAAGAATGAAAGCTGCACTCTTAAATAACTATGCTTTATAAAACGTGTTGAAATACGAGCATCATCACGCTATTGTGTTGCAAATATACAAATTACAATTCAAAAAACTAAAATTTGCTTGCTTTTAAAAGGTTGGTCGAATCATGAAACTGCATTTCGAAAATATTGTTTCGTTTGTAGCTGTAGTTGAAGAGGGTTCATTTAGTTCTGCTGCTCGTAAGCTTGGTAAATCCCAATCTACCGTTAGTACTGCTGTTCAAAATCTTGAATCAGACTTAGGCTTCAATTTATTTAATAGGCAGTATTCTAAAGTCTGGTTGAATGAAAAAGGGAAACGCCTATTTCATTTATCAGCCCCTGTTGTTTCAAAGTACCGCGAATTGATGACAACAGCTCAACAAATGAATATCTCGGAACAAATTGTTTACCGCGTTGGAATAGATCCATTGGTATTCAATCAGGAAGTAAAAAAAACACTGTTGGATTTCTCAGAAGCATTTCCTAATGTGGATCTGCTGGTTGTCACTAAACCAAGTTTTGTATTAGGAAATTACATTAACGAAGGAAAAATAGATCTTGCCTTAGGAAACCCGTACCACAAAACGGGAAACGACTTTAACATTGATGAATTGTTTCACGTCAATTGTTGGTGGGTAGCTCACGAAGACTTAACGCACATTGGTGGTAGTCCATCACAACGCGTTCTTTTAATGGATGGGTGCGAAGAGTTACTCAATTTATCAAACATCGCCGCCTATAATTTGTGGAGGCTTGATGATTTAGGGACCATCCTAGACCTATGTAAAGCCCAAAAAGGCATCGCATTTTTGCCGGAGTTTCTTATAGAGGGGAACATAAAAGAAAATAAGCTAAAGCTGATTAACGACCACCCCGATTTTTTTGGCAAAAGAGTCATTGCCTCCCTTTTCTGGCCGCTACATTCTGACTTTAGTTTGTTTAATCAGTGGATCAAAGGGGAGTTGCAAAGTAGCTTAAGAAACCAACAAACGTTCGTTGCAGACCTGACACAATAACGCTCCGTTGAGCTTTTAACGAAACTCTCTTTCGAATAAAAAAGAGCCGCAAACTGCGGCTCTTAGTTTATTTAGTATTCAGGCAAAAACTAATTCTTTACCAAAGACGTTGCTTTCTTGTTATTGCACACGGATGAGCGAAGTACGTTTGACACGACTCAGTGCTTATCCACCCCTCTCCAAAAGCTATAACAACGTTGCTGAGAAGAACTTATCAAGTTTAGTTACGGCTTGATCAACATACTTGTTTTGATCGTAGAGGTCGAAGTGTTGCGCCCCTTTAATCTCAAACAACTCAGCGTCAATACCAGCATCTTTACCACGTTTTACCGCCACTTCGCTAAAATACGCCGATAGCGCTTCAGTCCCAACGACAGCCAAGAAAGGAGTGTCGCCAAGTAACGCCATGTTTTCTGATGGGTTATAAGCGTAGCGTGTATCTAGAGACATAGCAGCGCGCATTGGTGAATAGTTTTCGGCACCGCCACCACGCTCAGGGTTACGATAGTAATCAGCAGCGCGAACCCAAAACTCATTCATGGATTTGGCTTTTTCTGCAGATGGAATGCCATCAACAAGCACGACCTCACCTGTTTCGTAATACTTTTGACGTGCCTCGCTCGCCATTTGGATCTGCTGACGATATTGCTCAACCGGATCGCCCGTAAGTTGGTCCATATACTGAGTTGCCCCACCCATACCATAGTCAGTAAAGTCAACAAAGCCACTGACTGTTGCTACAGAGTCTAAACGGGTATCCTGCATTGCAACTTGTAAGCTGTAACCAGCACCAGAGCAAATGCCTAGCTCACCGATGCGCTGAGGGTCAACGCCTGGAAAATGACTCAAGAATGTAATGGCATTCTTAATATCTTCAACCTTCATTGGCGCATTTTCCATACCGCGAGGATAACCACCACTTTCACCGTAAGTACGATGGTCAAAAGCTAGGGTAATATAGCCTTTTTTTGCCATTTTCTCGGCGTAAATACCTGCGGTTTGCTCTTTAACACCACTGGCTGGCGTAATCACTACAAGCGCTGGATAGTTTTTGCTTTCGTCATAATTGGGTGGCAAGAACACATTGCCAGCAATACGAACATTCTCACTAAGAAAAGCAACTTTATTTTTGCCATCGTGATAGTCAGCACCCAAGAAGGTTTCCGCAGCAACAGATGTTGTTCCTAAAACGGCACTAGCAACTAACGAAAGGGGGATTAATTTAGTAGTTTTCATATCTTACTCCATAGATTTCTGAGGTTTGCAACGTTCCCCGCTGCAACAGATATATGTTATGAAAACCATAAGTGTTGATATATAGCACTCAAATCAATTCACTGTTGCTATTAAACAACAATTAAAAAGATACATTTATAGAAATAGTCACAGATATCCGTAAGTAAGGTATGACTTAATTACTTGGAGAGATAGTTTAAAGCATGACAATTTTTGCTAGCTATAGCCTTCCGCCGTTTTTTATTCGACTTTATGTGCTCTGGGTTGAACTAACCGGTATCCTCTCGCTAGCGTCACTTCTAAACAAAAAAGCCAGCGTTGAATCAATCAACACTGGCCTTTGTTTAGCTAAACCGATGAGAAAACTAGTCTACAAAATACGGCAGTTGTTCTTCAGTCAGACCACTGGCTTTCGCAAAGTCAGTATGCTCAGTTACATTGCTTACATTCCAGCTGGTTAAATCACGGCTCATTTTAACGGCAGCATAAAACATCCGCCACATAGTTATTACGTTCGACGTATCCCAATAGCTAATATCTTGATTAAACGAATAAGCGCCTGAAAACATCTCGGTCATATCCGTTACATTCGATGTATTCCAATAACTTATATCTTGATTAAACGCAGCTGCCTCTTTAAACATTTTATTCATATATACAACATTAGATGTATCCCAATAACCTATATTTTGGTTAAATAATTCTGCGCTATGGAACATGAGTCCCATCTGTGTCACATTAGATGTGTCCCAACGACTTATATCTTGGTTAAATACTTCTGCGCCATTAAACATCCCACCCATATTCGTCACAGTAGATGTATCCCAACGACTTATATCTTGGTTAAACAATTTTGTACCGGCAAACATCTGATTCATATTCATGACATTAGATACATCCCAACGGCTTATATTTTGATTGAATACTATTGCACTGGAAAACATGCCCGACATACTCGTCACATTAGATACATTCCAATGACTTATATCTTGATCAAATGCTTTTGCAGAATTAAACATCTCCATCATATTCGTCACATTTGATGTATCCCAACTACCTATATCCTGGTTAAATACCTTTGAATATGAGAACATATCTCTCATATTTCTCACCTTGGATACATCCCAACCACCTATATCTTGGTTAAATGCATCTGCATGATAGAACATGTGTGTCATATCCGTCACATTCGATGTATCCCAATTACCTATATCTTGGTTAAATGCGTCTGTAAAATAGAACATGTAAGCCATATCCGTTACATTCGAAGTATCCCAGTTACTAATATCTTGGTTAAATATATTGTAACTCTTTTGGCCAGCGAACATACCGTTCATATCCGTCACTTTTGATGTATTCCAATGTCCTATGTCTTGATTAAATATATTTGCAAGGAAAAACATGTCTCTCATATTAGTTACATTCGATGTATCCCAATCACTGATGTCTGCATTAAACGATTTTCGCAGATAAAATACTTTATTCATGTCAGTCACTTGCGTGGTACAAAATCGAATTTTCCCTTGCTCTAGTGTATCTAGCATCGTCTTGTCTTTGATTAGAGCATTGTCCACAACTACATAGACTTGTCCGTTTTCAATCATCACGGAGTTAACGGCTTGGTCTGGGCATTTTACTGAGATATCTGCAGCAAATGCAGTTTGGCTGGCAAGCGCAGCTGCGCCTACTAGAAGAGAAGTAATGGTTCTTTTCATTGTATTTTCCTAGGGTTGAATAGACGTTATTGCGTAAAGGTTGGAAGGTTATCTTCAGACAGGCCACTGCCTTTAGCGAAGTCGTTATGACGAGAGACGCGCTTGACGTTCCAGTAGGTTAAGTCTTGGTCAAAGCGCTTGGCGCCGGAGAACATGCGATCCATGTTGGTAACATGGGAAGTATCCCAGCGGCTGATGTCTTGATTGAAGTATTGGTCTTTAGCGAACAGGTCGCTCATGTCCGTCACATGGCTGGTGCAGAGTAGGATGTTGCCATCCAGAAAGTTTTGCCAGTAGTCTGAATTGCGGATTAGCGTGTCATTTACGACCACAAACAATTCGTCTTCTTGAACCATCACGGTTCCTGGTTTGTTTGATTCGCAAGTCACCGTTTCTGGTTCACTGGCAAAGGTTTGGCTACAACTTAGTAGCGCGCAGGCGGAAATAATCGAACGTAACTTCATGATTAAGATATCCGTGTCTTATAAAATGAATCTCGATCATATAAAAAGCACTTTTGTCAGTTTCACTAATAGAGGCTTTAAATTGACTAAATCAGTAAAAATGCATTCCCTAGCCCAATAAATACCTCACAGTAATAACATAATTCATTATAAAGAGAGCGCTTTGTGAGATATTCCGATAATTGTGCTGAATATCATCAGTGCATTTTCCAACCTTTACTTAATTAACGACTATTCACCGTATCAGTACACGTATTAGGTATTTCGTTTTCTAGAGCAAAAAAAAGAGCCGCAAACTGCGGCTCTTAATCTATCTATTTCTATTTAAGCAAAAACTTATTCTTTACCGAATACGTTGTTTTCTTGCTCTTGTACGCGGATGAACGTAGTACGCTTGGTTAACTCTTTAAGCTTAGCTGCACCTACGTAAGTACATGTTGAGCGAACACCGCCAAGGATGTCTTGGATAGTACCGTGAACGCTGCCACGGAATGGTAGAAGTACGGTTTTACCTTCAGCTGCTCGGTAGCCTGCAACACCACCAGAGTGTTTGTCCATCGCGCTCTTCGACGACATTCCATAGAATTTCATGAACTGCTTGCCGTCTTGCTCGATCACCTCGCCGCCTGACTCTTCGTGACCTGCTAGCATACCGCCTAGCATGACGAAGTCAGCGCCGCCGCCGAATGCTTTTGCAACGTCACCCGCACATGAACAACCACCGTCACCGATGATCATGCCACCAAGGCCGTGTGCAGCGTCACCACATTCGATGATTGCAGAAAGTTGAGGGTAACCAACACCTGTTTTAACACGAGTAGTACATACTGAACCTGGGCCGATACCCACTTTAACGATGTCTGCGCCCGCTAGGATTAGCTCTTCACACATGTCGCCAGTCACTACGTTACCTGCAGAGATAACTTTGTCTGGGAATGCAGCACGTACACGTTGTACGTACTCGACTAGGTGCTCCGAGTAACCGTTCGCGATATCGATACAGATGAAGATAAACTCATCAGAGATCGCCATGATGTCTTTGGTTTTTTGGAAGTCAGCTTCAGACGTACCCGTAGAAACCATAACGTTGTTTAGTGTTGCTTTATCTGCTGTTTTCGCAAACTCAGCCCAGTCTTCTACTGTGTAGTGTTTGTGAACAGCAGTCATTACACCATGCTCTGCTAGCGCTTTCGCCATTGCGAAGCTACCAACCGAATCCATGTTCGCCGCAATTACAGGTACACCAGACCATTGACGGCCACTGTGCTTGAATGTAAAATCGCGGGTTAAATTTACTTGAGAACGGCTCTTAAGGGTTGAACGTTTCGGGCGAAACAGTACATCTTTGAAACCTAACTTAAGTTCTTGTTCGATACGCATTGTGTAATTCCTTGATTCATAAGTATATGTGTCATCTCAGAGTGCGTAGTGAAGTCGTTGGCAGACGAGTTCACTGTTCTTCGGACACAAAAAAACCGGAGCGTTGGCAGACGCTCCGGTTTTCAGCATTATAGGTCGTGATTTATTTCCTACAAGTCTGATATTTGAATTTTTTTTGTGATACCATTTTGGAAATCGCATATCAAAAACACCCCACCACACTCCAAAATCATAACTTTGTTAACAATATCAAACAGTTAAAACCACCCTTCATTTAATCCTTTGCGCAAACCTTTGCGTTAAACAACGGGAATTTTACCGTTCAACCTCTCATAAACGGTCAAAATTACACCAAACGATACTTATTAGTCGGTTCGTACAAGAATAATTTTCTGATTTTTTTCACGTTTCACATCACTTTTCTGCCACTTTTTTGAGTGTATCACGCACGCACTAGCTCTCTGTGACGTTTATAGCGCATCGAAGTGATTCAATAACATCACTTGCTAATAACCCAATTTCGCCTTTTTGTTGAACATTAATGTCCGCAGCGTAACTATGGAGTATCACTCCCAAACGTGCAGCAACAGCAATAGGTAACCCTTTGGCAAGCAGTGCGGCAATTACACCGGATAACACATCCCCCATACCGCCACTGGCCATTCCCGGATTTCCGGCAAGACAAATGTACATTCTCACACCATCATAGATAAGCGTACCCGCCCCTTTAAGAACAACAACACCACCATAACGTTCATGAAGTTGTCTTGCGGCGGCAAAACGGTCTTGCTCTATGCCCTTTGTAGAGACATTAAGTAAACGTGCTGCCTCTCCGGGGTGTGGCGTCATAACGCGTTGCTCATCTCGTAAAACCACTACGTCGTTACGCTGATTCAGCATCGCGAGAATATTGAGTCCGTCTGCATCAACGACTTTCAGTTTGTGCTGCTGAGATAAGTATTGATAGGCTTGATGCGCCCATTCATCCTCACCGAAACCAGGACCGAAAGCCAAGACATCCGCCCAACGTGTCCGTTTAATCAGTTCGTTATCTGCCTCTTTTAACTCATCAAAAGTAATAGCCTGACTCATGACTTCTGGCACACCAACTTGCAGTGGCAACAATGAGCTTGGATGTGTGACAGAGGCGGTTAACCCAGCCCCTATTCTTACCGCGGCGGAGGCACATAAACGAATAGCACCGGACATCCCTTGATTGCCGCCTATACATAAGAGCTTGCCATTATTCCCTTTGTGGGCTGTGGCTTTTCTTTTTGGTAATAGCCTTTTGATGATTTGATGGTCAATGCCCAACGCACTTTCTTCTTCAATCGACTCAAACTCAACGTTTACACCCAAGCCAGAAAAATGCAGCTCACCGACGTAGTCTCTTGCCTGCCCGGAGCATAAACCTTGCTTCACACCAATAAAGGTCACCGTATGATCCGCTTGTATGGCATCTCCGAGCACAGCACCGGTGTCCGCACTTAAACCAGAAGGAATATCGATGGAGATGACTGGACAGTGGATTTGGTTTATCTGATCGATATAACGACGATATTCGTGTCTCACTTCTCCATTTAACCCCGTTCCTAACATGGCGTCTATAATCACATCGGCTTCCAATAACGCGGTGTGCCAATCATCCCAACTGCTGATTTCACCATCAACCGTCTGCCAGTCTTCAAACGCTCTTAAGGCATCGCCTTTTAAGGCTGTAACATTATCGAATTGAAATACTCGTACTTTGAGCTGTGCTTGTTTTGCCAATGTAGCAAAGACATAGCCATCGCCCCCGTTGTTGCCTTTACCACAAACAACCAAGACTGTTCTTGCTCTGGGGTACAAATGAAGAAATCGTTCATATACTGCCATACCTGCGCGTTGCATCAGGCTATACATAGAGACGCCCACCATTTGAGCTGCGATGACCTCTCCTTTTCTGACTTGTTCTGCAGTGTAGAGTTTAAGAGCGAGATTAAAGTCCATTTTGATCTTCTACGTATTGGGGGAACACGATTTAAGTATACAAAAAAGCCGAAGCGAACCTCGGCTTTTACCATGCTTATTTTTTCAAGCTTACTTTTGGTCTTTCACCATCAAGGCTTCTGCGGTCGCATCTTGAATCGACAGGAACAACGAATTGATTTTCCCTGTTGGGGTACGCATTGGATTTAGCGTCACGTTTTGGTACATAAACTCGGCCTGTTGAGTGACAGGACGAACGTTGCGACATCGGAACAAATACGGACGCTGACGCCAAGTAATAAAACTGCGACAACCCAAATCGTAGACAGGTTTCGTCTTAAGCTTAAACCACTCTTGTGGGATTTCAGGGAAAATATCGAAGATAGAGCGGCCAATCGCCTCATGTGATTGTAAACCACTGTGATGAGTCATAAACCCGTTCCACACTTGCACGTTATATTCTTTATCTATAACGACCAAGCCCATATCGACATTCTGCACCATGTCGACCATCCAATGGAATTGTTCAAATTCTGCAGGTAGATTCAGCATTAGAAGTCCTCCATCAAGTACGACAGTTTGTTATCCAGCAACGGTAATGACTCATCCACGAACATAAACAGAAGATCACAACGAATTGAAGTGCCTTCGATGTTGTAGCTCACTTCAAAGGTCATGGTACGACTGAACGCGCCCGTGGTTGATTCGATAATAGAGTCAATCGAGATATGCTGGCCGAGCAAAACTGGAGGACTTTGGAAAAATCGGACTTCAGATTGCTCGCCTAAACCATTCAAGAAAGAACCAACCAGAATGTTGGAGATATCCATCAACAGCTCGAGCTCTTCTAACTCTTCACTGTCTGCTGGCACCTTCATCAGTTTCTTAAGATCAGAAACACTGGAGTCACTCAAGAGTACGAGAGCTTCACCCGCGATCCCTTCACCACAAAAACCTTGGCACACACCAGAGACGTTGTCTTGTGATGCCAAATCACGTAAAGCCATGTGAAGCTCGCTGACTTCGAAGATGTTTACGTTCGGTAATGGAAGTTGAACAAACACATCGAAATGACGTGCTAGGGCATCCGCTGCCCGGCCAATAGAAACGTTCGCCACTTCCATATAAATATCGCGGCGACGTAAAATCGGCAGCTCAAGCGTGATAGGAGTGATCACCTGAGGGCGTTGATCAGGTTCGACAAGCTCTTTTAACGTCGCTTTAAGCTCGTCCTTACCAATCGGCTTTTGAATAAATGCTTTCGCACCGAGAGCAAACACGCGCTCTTTTGCTTTTGGCTGAATATCGCCAGACACAACCACGACGGGCGTTTGAATGCCCAAGCGTTTCATGTTTTCTAATGTTTCAAAACCGTCCATCTCTGGCATGGTGAGGTCGAGAAACATCAGTTTAAATTCTTTTTGCGCTAACTCTTCAAGCGCATTTTTACCATGGATGGCAAATGTCACGTCTGCATTCAATGTTGCTGGCAGTGATCTTGCCATCTGTTTGCGTGCTAACGCAGAATCATCACAGATGAGTACAGGAAAAGACATGCTACCACCTTTAAATATTCAACAATCTGCGCGGGATTCTACCAGATTGTTACTGCTACACAGACTAAGAGTCTTCGTTTTTTGTTTACTGGGTAAGCATACGCAATATGAATAGTTGAGTGAACCAATGAACTAAGAAAAAGTTCGATTCCCTGTACATTTAGTGACATCAGTCAGGAATGATTAAAAGTTCTACAAGGCTTGATACGCAAGGGGTTGCGTTTATAAAGTTGCTGCCATTTAAGATAAACAGAAATAAAAAAGGCACCCTCTTTGGAGTGCCTCAGTCTTTTGCTCACTGATCGCTTTCTATGGCACACCGTGACCTTTTGATGCAACCCAAACTCGGTACCATTGCTCACGAGTTAGCTCAATGCTTAGCGCGTTAACTGCACTATGCACACGCTCGATTTTACCAGAACCAATAATTGGCATCGGCTTAGAAGGCAAGCGACGTACCCAAGCGTAAATCACTTCGTCGATGCTGTTTGCACCCACTTCTTCTCGGATAGCTTCTAGCTCGTTACGAACACGAACCGCTTGCTCCGTATCCCCAGTGAAAATTGAACCGCCACCTAAACATGACCATGCCATTGGACGAACACGATGCGTTTGGAGTAGATCTAGCGTACCATCGTGTGCCACTTCAAAGTTCAGAGGGTTGATTTCCACTTGGTTAGTCACAAGAGGTTTGCTTAAACGAGATTGAAGAAGCTCGAATTGACGAGGCGTGAAGTTAGAAACACCAAAGTGCTTAACTTTACCCACTTTATGTAGCTCAGAGAACGCTTCTGCTACCTCGTCAGCATCCATTAACACGTCTGGACGATGGATAAGAAGAACATCAATCTCATCGACTTTTAGTCGCTCAAGCGAGTTGTTCACGGATTGATAGATGTGTGCAGCGCTGGTGTCGTAGTGGTTGATCTTACGTTCTGGCGTTTTATCACCACACAAATTGATGTCGCACTTCGTCACGATCTGAATTTGCTCACGAACGCTTTTGTCCAGTGCGAGTGCTTCACCAAACAGCGCTTCACATTCGTAGTTACCGTAGATATCAGCGTGATCGACGGTGGTAATGCCTAACTCAATATGTTGCTTTAGGAACGACAAACGCTCTTGCGCTGTCATGCCCCAATCTACCGCACGCCAATAACCTTGTACCAGTTCAGAAAACTCTGGACCGTTTGGTGCAGTCACTACTTTTGCAACCATGGGTTTATCTCCTTTTCTTAATCTGCTTTCATCCTAGTCTTGTTTTACCGCTCGCTCAACGGGTAAACTTTCGCAATTCGAACTGGAGTACGAAATATGTCTTTTGCCCAACGACTCGCGACATTAATTGGCGAAGAAAGCATCAGTGGTTTTGCGCGACGCGTGGACGTTTCTGAAGCTTTGATTCGCAAATACCTCAAAGGCAGCGAACCCAGCTTAGCCAAAGCGAATCAAATCGCCATGCGAGCCAACTGTTCATTGGAATGGTTAGCCACTGGTTGCGGCTATTTTTACCGTCAAGCGGAAGTCGTGGACATGGGGGCCTATAAACTGGCCTTCCAGCACGTGATGAATGGAACGATATCAGAAGAGGAAGAAGCCAAGCACCGCAAGCTGGTAGCGGGTTATCAGTACCTACGCGCACACAAAAAGTCAGATGGATTTTTGGATGAATCCGCGATGGCGACGTTTCTTGCCCTACATAATGAATCTAAAGGCGAGTGATGGTTAACTCTAGCATCTCACCATCACTCGTTAAATTAGCCTTAACTTTTGGCAACGATGCTTCAAATTCTTGAGCCCGTAGCCAATCGAGTGTTCTAGGTGCGTCTTGAGGATATTGATTCATAAGCAATACGACGTCCCTATCTACCGATTCAGGCGATTGCTGTTGCAGTGCTTCACGTACATCATAATGCTCGTCCCCTATACCAAGCGCACTTACCACAAAACCGTCTTTTCTCAAATTCAGAATAAGATCACTCAACGTTTGCGCGTCATATGCCGCTAAAAACGATAAAGTCATGCTCTGATTTCTTAAGGTTAGCTCACCATAAAGCGCTATATTGTAATAATAAAACTCATCTAAACACATGACCGTCATTTGATTGAAGGCATCACATTCATACCATTCACCACCTTGCTTTATCACTTCTCTTACCTCTGTCAACGGCTTATCGGACAACAATGCCTGCCACCAAAAGCCGTTCGCAAATGAAACATGAGTGTGGAAAAAAACAATGAGTGAAAAGCAAGTGACAGCAGATAAGGAAAGACGCGACATGATTGAGTTTTCTGTTCTTCAGTGAGGTTGAGACTCGAAGATCATTACGGTTTGAAAGAAAAATGACAAGGTCAGAGGTCGAAGTTTGGCAACAAAAAAGCGGACCTTCTAGCCCGCATCAATCTTGTATAAAGCCTGAATAGCGTAATCCCTCACGCTGAGAACCATTACAAAATACAAGATATCACACCTTTCACATTAATCAACACCCCATACTGTATTTTAGACAATACAGAAATTTAGTCGCAGGCATTAAAAAGGCGCACTTTTGCGTGCGCCTCTGCCTCGTGACTCAATCGTGAGTATGCGAATCGGGAAGTCTATTGATGCATCCCGAACAAATAACGAGGAATTTCTGTAGGGTTTGAATCCATCCAAATTGTGTGTAAAACCTCACATCCCTCCTTCTGAAGCAGTCATGTTGCTTTACACTTAAAGCATGGTTCATTTTGCTCAGAAAACAAGGCGACCCAATAAAAAAATGTCGTCATATATGGGATCAATAGCACAATATTTATCAATATTTGGACAAAGGAGACTTGAACCGCTCAATAGTGGAAAGCTAAATTGCATCTTTATTGATTAGGTCTAGACTCTCGTCAGCGTATAATTTCTTTCGTCCCTTCCAACTTTATTTTCAGGAGAATCTGTTAATGACCAAACGCGAGAGAATTGTTAAATCTGTGTTAGCGCACGTACCGAAAGATGCGATTAACCAGTTTGTCTCTCGAGGGTCAACGCCAACATCATTCTCCGTTCTCGTTATGGCTGCAGTCGTTGGCACGTTAGCCGGCCTTGTTGGTACTTATTTTGAAATCGCCGTTCACTTTGTATCAGAGACTCGTACCGAGTGGCTTAAAAGTGAAATTGGCAGCGTGTTACCGCTTTGGCTTGCCGCTATTTTGATCAGTGCAACGCTCGCCTTCATTGGTTACTACCTTGTACACCGCTTTGCCCCAGAAGCCTCCGGCTCAGGCATCCCTGAGATCGAAGGCGCGATGGACAATATTCGCCCCGTGCGTTGGTGGCGAGTCATTCCCGTAAAATTCTTTGGCGGCATGGGTGCTTTAGGCTCAGGTATGGTATTAGGCCGCGAAGGTCCTACCGTGCAGATGGGCGGTGCGGTTGGCCGTATGGTCACTGACATTTTCAGAATTAAGGATGACGATACTCGACACTCGCTTTTAGCATCCGGAGCGGCAGGCGGCTTGGCCGCAGCGTTCAACGCACCGTTGGCTGGTATTATGTTTGTGGTTGAGGAAATGCGTCCTCAATTTCGCTACTCATTAATTTCTATTCGCGCAGTGATCATCTCTGCGATCATGGCGAACATTGTCTTCCGGGCGATTAATGGCCAAGAAGCGGTGATTACCATGCCGCAGTATCAATCACCAGAGCTGCAATCATTATGGTTGTTCTTATTACTGGGTTCGCTCTTTGGCGTGTTCGGAGTGGTCTTCAATAAACTGATCACCATTGCACAAGACAGCTTTGTTGCACTTCACAAGAATGACCGTAAACGCTACTTAATCACGGGGACCATCCTCGGCGGCGTATTTGGCTTATTACTGCTTTACGTACCTCAATTAACCGGCGGCGGTATTGGGTTAATCCCTGATATCACGAATGGCAACTACTCTATCTCTATTTTAGTGATGTTGTTTGTTGGCCGTGTCATCACCACCCTACTTTGTTTTGGTTCTGGCGCGCCTGGTGGTATCTTCGCACCGATGTTGGCGTTGGGTACTTTATTCGGCTATGCGTTTGGGGCAAGTGCAGATATGTTGTTGCCGTCTCTCACTATCGAGCCGGGGGTGTTTGCTATTGCTGGTATGGGTGCGTTGTTTGCAGCAACTGTACGTGCGCCAATCACTGGTATCTTGCTCGTTATCGAGATGACTAATAACTACTATTTGATCCTACCTCTCATTATTACAAGTTTAGGTGCCGTAATTGTGGCTCAATTACTTGGCGGACAACCAATTTACAGCCAGTTACTACATCGTACGCTTAAAAATGACAAGTTACGCCAACAGGACCTACCTGAAAATCAGGGCTAACGTTACATCCCCCAATTGACGGCAAGGTGCTTGGGTATAAAGGCTCCAAATAATCTTTCATATAGAAGATTCATTTGGAGTCAGTAATTTTGCGTTTTTGCAACTCTCGAACTCATTTCGCTACCAAACTCACAAAACTCCCATTCGTTGATATTTACCCAGCACATTTAAGGGTATCGATGCGTGAAACTTGATACTATCTTCGAACAGAAATAGAGCAATTCATCCAAATATCGGATAGTCCTAGGGCAACATCCATTCACTGGATTCATACAATATCAATTCGGAGTAGATTTGAACTGGAAAAGACTTGTGCAGTTTTACAGTGTTCCGCCCTCACAAGCGGCATTAGCACTGGGCATGATCGGACTTGGCCAAGCTTGGGCGCTCTATGTACCAGATATAGGTGAACCTATACGCCCTTTCCTCGCTGCACTAGGCGCGCTTCTTCTCACTCCGGTTCTATTGAAATACGCAACCAGCCCACGTTTGTTTATGGCAGACATCAAGCATCCTCTTAGCGGCAGTTTGATGGCGCCAATGAGCATGGCATTATTGATGCTGTGCGACTATCTCGCTGCCGTCGAACCGATTATTGCTTACCCACTGTGGTTCATGGCCGTTGCGTTGCATTTTACCATGATGGTAATGTTCTTCGGTTTTCAGATAATGAACTTCAAAATGTCGAATATCGTCCCGAGTTGGTTCTTATATCCGGTGGGGTTGATCAGTTCTTCACTTGCTGGGTCTCAGTTTGGTCACAATGTCTTTTCTGAAACCTTGGCAATGATGTGCATTGGCATTTACTTCTTTATGCTGCCATTAGTGTTGTATCGCCTCGTTTTCTTTGGCTCTCTCCCCCGTAGAGCACGTCCAACCCTTGCGATCATGGCAGCTCCGGTGAACTTGTCTTTAGCGGCGTATTTGGTCAACTTTGGCGAGCCAGACCCGATTCTCACAGGCGCATTGGCAGGCATCGCGATCACCATGACCTTGCTGATTTATCTGTGTTACTTCCGTTTATTGCGTCTTAAATTCCAGCCATCTATTGCGGCCGTGACCTTCCCTTCCGTTATTAGTGCTATTGCGATGCATCGCCTCACCACTTTTTTTGCAGAGTCTCACCCCCATTGGCATTGGCTGCACGATTTTGGATTCCTAGAGTTAAGCATTGCCACGGTACTTGTCGTTTGGGTTTCTGCTGGTTATGTAAAAATGTACTGGCCAGAACTGGTAAGAACACCCTCAAAACAGACATAAAAAAACGACCTCATTGCGAGGTCGTTTTCTTTTGTTCTTTGCAAGCTCATGCTCGATAAACATTACTCAATTCACATTGGCCGATGCATTGAGTTAGCCGATAAACTTGGCCATAAAGTTGCTGATATTGGTCATGCTTGATGCCGCCATAACCACGACAATTGCAACGCCCGTCAGCGTTAAATAGGCTGGGTGTTTGTAGTCACCTACGATGTCTTTTCTACGTGTCGCCACCAGCACCATACCCAATACGATTGGCAGAATAATACTGTTAACAAGGCCAGCCAGCATTAGCAGCAGAATCGGCATGTTCATCGTCACAGTGCCAAGCGATGTGATAATAATAAAACCAACACACCATGCTTTCTCGTTGCGAGCCACAACTGGGAACAGCGTTTTGATAAGGGAAATCGCCATGTAGGAGTTACCCACAACCGAGGTAATCGAAGCAACAAACAGCACCAAACCAAAGATAAAATAACCTACCTCACCTGCACCTTGACGGAACGCGTCTGCGGCTGGGTTTGCAGAATCCAAAGTCGCGCCTGTTGCAATCACACCGAACACTGCCATAAACAACAGGATGCGAATCACCACAGCAATGGAAATACCTGCCCAAGCTGCTGTTTTAATAGCGGGGACGTTCTCTTTACCTTGTAAGCCGATATCAACCAATCGCTGTGCGCCTGTGTAATAGCCACCTACTGCGCCACCAACGATAGTCAGCGTCGGTAATAGCAGGCTGCCAATATCAGTAGGCATTACTGCTGCGCTCAAGGTCTCCCCCCTTGGAGGCAAACTGGTCATCGCAACATACGCAATTAAAATGATCATAAACAAGCCGAGATAGCGTGCCATTTGATCCATGCGTTTAGACGCGTTGTGCACCACAAACAGCAAACAACCTACTACACCTGTAAAGAGAGCGCCCCAAGTCGTATCTACACCCGTTAGTACATTAATACCGAGCGCAGAACCACTTACGTTACCGAAGTTAAATGCAACCGCACCAAGTGCCAGCAGAATACCCACCACGTAGCCCATCCCCGGTGCGACTTTGTTGGCAATATCTTGAATGCGCATACCAGACACACCTACGATACGCCACAGGTTCATCACAATACCAAAAGTGATAAACATGGATGCAAACACAGGGAATGCCATGTCGATTTTGTAGATATTGGTGAAGACCGCTGTTTGGGTTAAAAAGCCAGGTCCAACAGACGTGGTCGCCATTAAAAACGCGACACTAAGAATTGCTTTCTTTTGCCAACTGTTCTCCGATGCTTGAATAGAAGCTGGAGCAGTCGAGTTGATGGTGGTTTGTGTGGTCATGCCAAATCTCAATTTTGTTGCCTTTCTATTATTAGAAAACAGAAAGACAACTGACCGAGATCAGCTGAGCTTGAAGAATCAAATTGGGCAGAACGAAAAGAGAAGTGAAGCCTTCGCAACCGTTTGCTGGGCGCGGATATTAAGTCTATCGCATGTGACTGTCAACACAGAAATCGATAAATGATTTTTGTCGTTTTCATTCTCAAATCATTATTCATTTCAGACAGATACAAAAAAGGATGGCGTTTGCCATCCTCTTAGAATAGTGCTTAGTTACTTAGCGTAAACCGTGCAGAAACTCGGCACGCGTTGCTGGGTTGCTTTTGAAGATGCCACCCAATGCTGTTGTCGTCGTTTCGCTGGTTGCATCCATCACACCGCGAGATTTCACACAGTAGTGTGTTGCGTCAATCGTCACTGCCACATCATCAGACTCAAGCAACGTTTGAAGTGCAACAAGAATCTGCTGTGTCATACGCTCTTGTACTTGTGGACGCTGCGCAAAGAAGCGAACGATACGGTTGATCTTTGATAGGCCAATGATCTTGCCACGTGGAATGTAAGCCACTGCAGCCTTGCCATCAATGGTCACAAGGTGGTGTTCACAAGTACTGGTCACTGTGATGTCCTTCACGCGAACCATCTCGCTCACGTTCATCTTGTTCTCAATCACCGTGATTTTAGGAAAGTTGGAGTAATCCAGACCGGAGAAGATTTCGTCAACGTACATCTTAGCAATGCGGTGTGGGGTTTCTTCTAGGCTATCGTCGGTAAGGTCAAGTTGAAGCAGACCTAAGATCTCACGCATGTGGTGTTCGATCTTCTCTTTCTTCTCTTCACGACTTACGTTGTTTGGACGCATTGGCGTTTCCAAACCGCGTTGCTCTAGCGCTTCTTTTACTAACTTCGCTGACTCGCTAAGACCTGACATTCCACTTCCTCTTTTGTTACTTCCGCTTTCATACAAACCCAATCAAAATTGCATTCATATTTTTCGCTTTGAGCTGCTCAGTTCGTGTCTTTACACTAAGGCACATCAAATGAAGTTACTGAGCTGATTTTATTGACCTCCACAAGGATTTTACCCCTTTTGGATGGCTGACAAGGATACTCGGATTTTTGAATAATTACACCCATATTTTATAGGTGGACATTCTTACTCAGTCCCCTTTTTATGGTAAAGTTGCCACAAAACAAAAGAACACAGGATTTTCTCAATGGGCTGCTGCGACGCACCTGGCTTGATGCCAATTGAAGACGCGATGGACAAAATGCTATCGCGAATCAAACCTATCCAAACAACGCTTTCTCTTCCACTTGCTGAAGCACTCGGTTTTGTACTGGCAGAAGACATCTTGTCACCTATTCACGTACCGCCATTCGATAACTCAGCAATGGATGGCTACGCTATTCGCATTCAAGATCTTGAGTCGTCTTCCGTATTGCCTCTGGCAGGTAAATCATTTGCAGGACAACCTTTTGAAGGTGAATGGCCTCAAGGTACCTGTGTTCGCATCATGACTGGCGCAAAAATCCCACAGGGTTGTGATGCCGTTATCATGCAAGAAAACACAGAAATAACGGATGCAGGCATTCAGTTCAACCAAACTGACGTGAAGCCACAAAACAACATCCGCCCAACAGGTGACGACATCAAGCAAGGCGACATCGTATTGGCAAAAGGTGCGCGTTTAACACCTCGCGATATTCCGATGATTGCGTCTCTTGGTGTTAGCCATATAACAGTAGTACGTAAGCCAAAAGTTGCTTTCTTCTCTACTGGTGATGAACTTAAACCACTGGGCGAACCGCTAGACGAAGGTCAAATCTACGACAGCAACCGCTACGGTATTAAACCGCTTATCGAGAACTTCGGTTGTGAAGCCGTTGATCTTGGTATCATTCCAGACTGCCCAGAGACTCTAAAAGCGACCTTTGAACAAGCGCAAACATTGGCAGATGTGGTCGTGACCTCAGGCGGTGTAAGTGTGGGCGAAGCGGATTACACCAAAGACATTCTTGAAGAACTTGGGGAAATTGGTTTCTGGAAGCTAGCAATCAAGCCGGGTAAACCTTTCGCATTTGGTAAGCTAAGTACAGCTTGGTTCTGTGGTCTGCCGGGCAACCCGGTTTCTGCCGTACTCACCATGTATGTGCTTGTTCAACCAATGCTGGCAAAACTTGCAGGCCATACAGAATGGAAAGCACCCGAGTCTATTCCGGCAACAACCAAAACCGCCTTTAAGAAAGCGCCTGGTCGCACCGATTACCAACGCGGTATCTACACGCTGGAAGATGGCAAGTTTGTGGTTGAAACAACGGGCAACCAAAGCTCTGGCGCATTCCGCTCAATGAGCCTAGCCAACTGTTTTGTTGTGTTGGAACGTGAACGCGGCCGAGTTGAAGTGGGCGAAACGGTTCAGATTCAACTATTCAACTCAACCCTTTACTAGGAAGTCGTTGTGGATATTCTTTCCGATCAGGAAATGCTACGTTACAACCGCCAAATCATTCTTCGTCAGTTTGACTTTGATGGACAAGAAGCACTCAAACAAGCATCGGTACTGATGCTTGGTGCTGGGGGTTTAGGTTGCGCATCAAGCCAATATTTGGCGACTGCTGGTGTCGGTAAAATCACGCTGATTGATGATGACATCGTCGAGCTGTCTAACCTTCAGCGCCAAGTTCTGCACCACGATTCGGATATTGGTCGTAAGAAGGTAGACTCAGCGGCCGATGCACTACGTGAGCTTAACCCGCACATTATCGTAGATACCATTGCAAAACGTCTTGATGATAAAGCGTTAAAGAGCCGGATTAAGCAGCACACTATTGTTGTCGATGCATCAGATAACGTCGAGACGCGTAATCAACTTAATCGCCTATGTTTTGCTACCAAAACACCGCTAATTTCAGGCGCGGCCATTCGTATGGAAGGCCAAGTGAGTGTGTTTACTTACGATGATCCAGCACAACCATGTTACCAGTGCTTAAGTGCCCTCTTCGGCAGCGGTGCGTTAAGTTGTGTCGAAGCCGGAGTCATGGCTCCTGTTGTTGGTATTGTTGGCGCAGTACAAGCGATGGAGGCGCTCAAAGTGATTGCTGATTACGGCCAACCAAAGAAAGGCAAAATTCTGATTTTGGACGCGCTCAGCATGTCTTGGCGAGAAATGAATCTGATGAAAATGCCGAGCTGCCCTGTATGTAGCTAAACCATTCAATACAACATTGATTAGCCCGCTCATTGCGGGTTAATTTTTATCGCCCTAAAACGAAAAAGCCGCCCGAGGAAGGGCGGAAAAGTCAGCGTAGGCACTGAACAAAAGGAGCGTTAAGGATTAAATTTGACTACGTTAAGCTCACCTCATTCATTGGGCTGCTTTCATATTCATTTCGTAGGTCTATCCCAGTCCGATATTCAACAATGTCTTCTATTGTCAAAACTGGCATCTCATGACGTTTTGCAAAAGCAATGGTTTCAGGAAGCTTTGCCATAGTGCCGTCTGAGTTGGTCAGTTCGCATAGCACACCGGATGGAACAAGGTTAGCAAGATACATTAAGTCAATCGTCCCTTCAGTATGGCCTCGACGAGTCAATACACCATTGGTTTTGGCAACCAAAGGAAACACGTGCCCTGGCCTTGCAAGATCATCTGGTTGAGCGTCAAAGTAGATCGCTGTTTTTACCGTTGTCACACGGTCTTTTGCTGATACACCGGTTGTCACACCTTGTTTCGCCTCAATAGACACCGTAAAAGCTGTTTGGTTTTTACTTCGGTTATCTTCGACCATAGGAGGCAATTCCAGCCAGTTCGCTCGTTCTTGAGTTAAGCATAGACACACAATACCACTGCACTCTCTTATCATTAACGCCATTTGTTGATCAGTAAGGTGCTGCGCTGAAAAAATCAGGTCACCTTCGTTTTCTCGGTTCTCATCATCCATTAACAAAACACCGTTTCCATTTTTCAATGCCTCAATCGCCCTTTCGACTCTTTGCAGCGGATTACCAAACTCTTCTAAAAGTGATGTAGAACTCATGATTTCTTCTCCTTGAAACTTGTTATAAGTAAGCGAATGCGTCAGCGTAAAGTTGGTCGAGTTCCGCGCCTCTTTCCTTACAAAACCAATTTCGAGCGACTTCCACCATCTTCCCAGGACCACATAAGTAGATATCGAACTCAGATAGATTGCGAAAATCATTCATCACGCAATCGAGCACTTGTCCATGCTTTGCATATTGAGGTGAATTTGAAACTTCAGTAATAGGGACATAGCTGACATTTTTGTTTTCTAGCGCAATATCAACGAGCTCATCATGCACGTAGAGATTGTCCATGTCCTTTGCTCCCCAATAGACATAGATCGGTTGGGTAAACCCGCGCTGCAGACTGTTTCTTAAAATGCTCAGCGTGTATGACATGCCCGTCCCACCAGCCACAAGTAACAGTGGTTTTACACTTTGGCTTCGCAGCCAAGCTTCGCCTCTTGCTTCACTCACTTCTAACTTTTTACCGCTGAACCAAGCATTAGTCAGCTCTTCCATCACGAGAATATTTTTATTGCGCAGTTCTGAGCCTCCAATATGAAGTTCCAGAAACCCACCTTCAGACGGGCAAGAGGCGATAGAAAACGGTAGGCTGCCGAAGCTTAAGCTGACGTTAATGTATTGGCCTGCTTTAAAATCAAAAGGTTGGTCTGGTTTTAAAACCACACGGAAGATACAGCTAGTCAGTGGTTCTATCTTTTCTATCGTACATAACATGACATTTATTCCTTCCCGTCCTTCACTGTAATGGCTTGAGACAGGCTAAGTGCGCATCCCTTTAGCCCTCTCGTATTAACTCGTCTGACGATCTCAACCGTTGTGCCAGGCCTGTCACCCTGCTCTTCTCTCACAATTCCGATATCATCAGTGACCAAAAAACAAGGGTAGCTCACCGCTGATGCATCCATATAACTCATTAGGCCCGGCTCTCCATTAGGCACGGGTTTGAGCGTAATAGGGTTCAACGCTCTAGCGAACACCCAAGGAGGCACTCTCTTTTTATGTTCGTTGTCTTCAAAAAAGCAGGTATTTAGCTCCACTTGGTTGAAGGTATCTCGGATCTGCTGCGCGCTATCTAAGCCAAAAGTGTCTAGCAGAAGCTGATTAAAGGCCTCTCGGTCGAGTGATTGGTCTTGGTGCTTCTTCCAGCCCCCACCGGTAATAATATAGAGCTCACTGCCACCATTGAAATCCTGCCCTTGTTCACGCATGAAGTGGCAAAGCAAGTAGATAAAATAAGGAGGACCAATAAGACAGATTGTCTTACCCTTTTCTTTAATCCGCGCCATATTTGCTAACGTGGCTTCGAAATCGATTTCATCTTCGCTCATCGTAAAAGCCGTCGGATAGAGCAGCTCCACCAAGCTCATCACGTATTTAAACCAAATATTATTGGCGTTAAAACGGTCAGGGCCTAAGTTGACCAGTTCCATTTGATGATCGAACCAGTCACCGACATAGTTCATACCGAAATTGACCGAACCAAGCAGGCGCTCTATGCTCAGTCGGTCTCTAGCAACCACACTTTTTATTCCACTGGTACCACTGCTTGTGAATCGATTTTCAACGTCAGTGTCATCAATCGTAAGCAACGTTCTTAGTTTAAAAATTGAAGTTGGGAAAACGGGAATATCATTAAGGTCAGAGATATCGCTTGTCACGCCTAATGATTGACAAAAATGGCGATATTCCTCGTTATTCTGGTAATGATGTCGGTACGCCTCTGTGACGAGGCGAGAAGTCAATTGCTTTTGTTGCTGCAAAGACCACTGCTGCGGTGTACCCATAAAAATCAAGTCATCGATTTCTGTGCTTGCCGCGATATTTTCCTGCTTGACCGCTAAAAGTACGTCCATATAAATGCCTATATAAATAAGCGCGATTGCGCATAGAGATGGAGAAAGGGGCGTCAATGTAGCCCCTTTATGCGTTGGTATGATCTTAAGCGTGGTATTTCACTATATTGGCATTCACAACATCGATGACCGCTCTTTGCTGCGTCTTATCTGCGATTGACTCAAATGACATCAATACATCAGAAGCACCACAGCATTCGATTGCGATACGTGCTGCTTGTGTACTTTCTTCATAAGTACCAATTGCATTTTCAGACAACAATTCGGACATTTTTGTGGAGAAGTCACTATTTGGGTAAGATTCGCGAACATACTCTGCTAAGTACTCATGCGTTTCTGCTCTTGCTTTGTCACCATCAGGATTCTGGTTGACTAAAAGAGTCAGCTTATGACGTACGCTCGCAATATCTACACCGTGTTCGTTTGCAATATCGTTGTAAAGCATCGCGTATTCTTGGCGTAGTGCATTGGAGTCATCCCACTTAAACACAAGGGCGAGACCTCGCTTCGCTGCCCATTCAACCACTTCTTTACTTGTGGCATTCACAAACTGAGCGGGACCGCCTTCGGTATAAGCATGCGGATTTACAGAAATTTTTGGAAAACTGAAAAAATCGTTGTCTGGGTGGCAATAACCCGTTGAAAAAGCATCATTGATGATTTCATAACATGCTTCAAACACCTTAAATTGCGCATCGGTCGGACGATTGAAGAAACGCATATCAGTACTTTTTTCGCAATCACTAAATCCAAAAACAAAGCGCCCTTCACTCATTTGATCAAGCAAGCAAGCCTCTTCGGCAACGCGAACAGGATGATGAGTGGTGATGACATGATTCAAAGAAGCGACTTTGAGATGTTGAGTCATACCAAGTAAAAAACCCGCAACCGTCAACGGTGCCCCAACGGCTCCATAGTTCGAAAAATGATTTTCATACACAGCAACAGTATCAAAGCTAAGTTGGTCGGCGTAATGAGCGGTATCTAACATCTCTTCAATGACTTGGTCTGAAGAGCGTTTTGAGTTCAAAAAATTGAGGAAGAATAATCCAAATTTCATGTCCCTTTCCTTATCGAAAATAATTATTACTGTTTCTCTTTGAGGTATGGCATCACATCAGATTGAAAGAGCTTCATAGATGCGATGATTTCTTCTTCTGAACCGTTAGCTTCAAAGCCGCAGCAAATGTTGTTGATGCCCGTAGCATCAATATCCTGCTGGATAATTGCGATGCATTCTTCAGGTGTGCCTACTGGATTGATTTCGTAGCTGTAATCAATACGACGATTCGTGTCTTTATGACCTTTCAAAACAAAATCGCGCCATTGGCCTTTGTTAAAGTCGTACCCTTTGGTCTGATTGGAGTCGTCAAAAATGGTGGTGGCATTCACATAAGAGTCATACCAATGGCCAAGGAAGTTTCGGCAAATGTCTTTGGCTTTCTCTGAGTCATGATCAACCGAAGTAATGTAAGACAGGCAGTGGTCAATTTGGGTAACATCGTAGCCATGCTCCGCCGCGATTTCATTGTAAAGATCGAGCTGGGCTTTCTTTTCATGCGTGTTGATGATCCAACTTAAAATCATCGGTAGACCGCGTTGTGCTGCCCATTCCGTTGTCGATGCTGACTCTGCTACCACATAAACTGGAGCTCCGCCTTTAGTATGTGCTGCTGGATTCAGTTGGACTCTGGGAAACTTGATATGCTCGTTGTCTGCCGCCATGTAGCCTTCGTTAAAACCTTCCTTCATCAAGTCATACCAACAATCCATCAACGCACGGCTGTTATCCATGTCAGTACCAAATACACGAAAGTCTTTATCGTACAACCCGCGACAAATACCAAAGCGGAATCGCCCTTTCGACATTTGATCAAGCAAGTTCACGTCTTCAGCTTGTCGAACAGGATGTGCCGTTGGTAATACAATCGCAGCGGTACCAACATTAAGGTTTTGAGTCGCACCAAGTAAGTGCGCGGCAGCCACATATGGGTTACCTAATAACCCGAACTCGGTAAAATGATGCTCTAGTAGCCAAACGGTATCGAAACCACAACCTTCAGAGGCTTTGCCAAGATTAACCAATCGCTTCATCACTTCTGTCTGATCTAACTCAGGTGGTTGGTAAGTGAGAAGGAAATTTCCAAATTTCATAACGTTTCCTTATTTATTGGTGTTACGGGTAAGCGTTAAGCCATTTCTGGCGAGCGACTTTCGATTTCTGCTTTTAGACGGCGCTCATTGACCGTCGCGATGGTGAGCTGCTCGAAGTCAGGCTCGACAAAATCAACATCGATTTCTAAACGACCGCCATCCATCGCGATCGCGGCTTTCGTCACGGATTGATAAAAGTTGCGGAGGACGACTAAGTTCTCACCTAAGTCGTGGGAGCTCCCAAGCAGGGAGTACAGTTTGCAATTGCCACTACTGATCTTTCCGAGCATACCGTACACTTCCTCTTGCTCTACCCAATCATCGTTGTTGGCAGTAAAAGCAATTAACGGAACGGACGTATTGGCCACCTTGGCAAGCGTAGATTCCAATGTATCCCAGTGATGTTCAAAACAATCTCGAACAAACACTTCAGAGCCAAGTTTGTGCCCTTCGAAATCAAGATCGTTTGGCAGCTCATCGATAGGTAAGCTGAGATAATCAAACCCAAGTGCTTTTTCCAGCGTGTCACGCAGATTAACGACACCAACAGCAGTAATGAGGAAAGACAGTTCAAGATCAGCAATGACCTCATACGCCACACGAGCTGACAAACTTGCCGCAATGAGGCCGATGTTCGACATGCCCTTTTGTTGCAGCCAGTGATAGACCGTGCATAAACTGTTTTTTCCGGTGGTCATCGTAAACTCATCGATGGTACCTGAACTCAAACCGACATGGTGAAGTGAGTCATAACGGAAAACATGGAACCCATTTTCAGACAAGTATTCAGCGAGACCTGCGAAATGATCCATTCTTCTGGCAAACCCAGAAGCAATAAGAATGGTATTATTTTTTTGGGGCACACTTTCATTCGGTAGTGTTTCCCAGACATGAATTTCCTGACCACAATTCACGCTCAGCACGTGAGAAAGGCTTTGTTGCGTAATTCAGACGAGAAACCAAACCTCCTAAAGTTGAGCGACTTTTATACAACATACTGAGTTTCAGGCATACCAAGCCCTGTAAGTTTGTTCAGTGCTTTGATCATGGCGTAAGTCTCGCCAACCTGAGCGTTGTAGTTTCTCAGGCTTAAACTTCCACCTAACAACTGTTTCACCCGATACATTGCTGTCTCTGATAGCGAGCGCTTATGATAGCCATACCGCTTTTTCCATTTCTTGTTCGAGCCGTAGAGCTTCTGACAACCTACTGCTAAATTGCGAGGGTGTTCTCGCTCCCAGAAGGCAGCACCTTCTCGTGGCGGGATTAGCGGAACCGCTCGCTTGCTCCGTATAGCATCATGGCAATTCCTTGTGTCATAAGCGCCATCACCTGATATCTCAATGATTTTACGGCGTGTCTGCTTGAGTAAGTTGGGGAACACTTCGGCATCGGTTACGTTAGATAAACTCAACTCTGCTGCGACTATTTCGTGGGTGCTTGTATCTACTGCGATATGTAGCTTACGCCAGACTCTGCGCTTCCCATCAGTACCATGCTTCTTGACCTTCCATTCACCTTCGCCATAAACCTTGAGGCCAATGGCATCAATGGCCAGATGTTGTATTGCACCTCTGGTTTTGGTTTTAAATGAAACCTCAACTTCCTTGGCTCGGCGGCTTATACAGGTGTAGTGCGGACAAACAAGCGGGATGTTAGCCAGCCTAAATACTGAGTCTAGAAAACCTTGCAGCGCTCTCAATGGCATAGAAAAAACACGTTTCACCATCAGTGCGGTAGTAATGGCTAAGTCACTGAATCGGCGAGGTCTACCACGCTTGCCTTGTTTGTTTTGCTTCCATTCGGCTATCGCTTCCTCATCAACCCAAAAGGTCAGAGAACCACGGTTGATTAAGGCTTTATTGTACTGCTTCCAGTTAGTTGTTTTGTAACGGGGCTTTGGCATGAGGCTACGACGTTTGATTGGTGTAGCCGATCAGATCGTAGCTTCTTGATTTAGTTCCATCGAATTACGCAACAAAGCCCGTGAGAAATAGTCTTGCATTGGTTTTTCATTATAAATTTCCTTATTTAAGGGACGAAAACCAAGAACTTATCTTCTTCAAGAAATCGGGTTTGCTCTATTTCTACAGATACATCCTTGGTGGTGAAACTATATGGCCTTTCATGAGACACAAATCGAACTAAACGTTGTAGTGGTCGCATCGCATCATGTGCGCCGCCTGCTCTAAATATATTGTTCATTCCGGATTCAACTATTCGCTCAACACCTTTTTGAGCAAATATATCTCGGTATTTAATTGATGCATCCCAAGGGTAAAAAGAAATTGTTTGAGTTTTATGCTTAGCGATATAATCAACAACATCTTCAACCTTGTTTATTTTGTGAATATAAACACAACGACTTAAAGGATGGTTATATTCAACACCAGCTTCTGATTCTATAATCATCCACTTATTATCTGGTTCTGATATAACATTGAGACCTGAGAATTGACACTCTAGCCGAGTAAAGGAAAATAAAGCCTCTTCATCAAAGCTTTGCTTGGACTTAGGGAGTATATTTTCATAAAGACATAGTTTTTCTACTAACTTATCTTTAAAAGCTTCGTAGTTATTCCCACAAAAATATATATTTTGAGTAGAGAAGCAAGCATTTTGGTCATAAAAGCAAATATCATGAGCGACGCCGGAAGCGGCCTCATCTAAGTTGGTCGGCTCATCTAAAATGGTAAAACTTTTTTTAGGACCAAACTTCAAAACATCAATGTGTGAAGGCGAATGCTTAACGGCCCAATCAATTGCATCCTGCCCGCCCCAAGCAACAACTGCATCCATATGACTAATTAGCTCTTCCGCAATTGTCGTATCTGCCTTATGGGGCCAATAGACGACGGAGAGTGACTTGGAAATCGGGTGTTCTGGGTTCACATCAATGAAGCTCATTGCTAGCGCATGGGCAGTAAACGGATCAGAAGCCGACATTCGAACGATACATTGATTCTTGGTCAAGATGCCGCGCAATATCGATGTCACACCAGAGAGAGGGACATTACCCGCAAGCAAATGCATGACTCGTCCTTTCGGAAAGGCTTTTACATAGCACTCTCCTTGAGGCAACCATTCATCCTGAATATGAGCAGACCCAAGTTCTGTATTAATAATGTCGTACAAGGCACTTTTAGAGCAGAGAATCATCGCGATCCAATTTGCCTCTAACTTCGCCATTTGTGGTGAGTAACCTAAATAAGTAATTAGAGTCCTAATATATGCCCTTCTTCTTGAATATTCTTCATTCTTCCAACGTTGACCTACTGTATAAAGAAAATTGATAATATTATTTACATTTAGATCACTCAAAAAGTCATAATGAAGTATTTGTGACAAAATTTCATGGTTCAGAGAATCTATCTTTACTTTTTTTTCTTCAAAAGTGATCTCATAACCTTTTCCTTCAGTAGAAACTATTTGACCATTTATAATCAATGGCAAGTGTTTTTCCATATCAAAAGCTCTCCTTCTAATTTGGAAAAACATTAGTTCTTAGAATTTGAGATTGAAAGAAATTTCATGTCAAAATACAAATAATATTACATCAATCAAACTAATTAGGTTTTATATAAACTGATGGCATTATAGTTTATATTGATTATAGTTATTCATAACATTTAAATAGGTTATAAATTTCAGTTATTTCTATTGTTAGACTCATCAAATGTTTGATAGTGATAACCATTAACTTATGCATAAATACAACATACTTTAATTAGAACCTTTTCTTGTAAGGCAATCTAAGCCAAGTTAGCTCAGGCGCTTAAACAAAAGCACATATGGAAAATATGCAAAACAATGCATAATCTATAAAATTAGTCACACCATATACACCACAAAGACCATGTATTAAAAAGGGGGTTTAGGTGGTAAGTTTGTTCAAAATTACCCCGCCCCGCATTAAAACCTAAACTTAAGCATCGCTACATTTAACGATTGCCCTAGAGTGGTTTTAAATTTTCAGAAATCGACATCAATTAAATTTTCATTTTGACTTTCAGATTAGAAATTGCAGAAAGAGGAAAACTTAATTCTTATGTATCAACAACTTAAAAGTTGGCACATTCCTTTCATTGCATATATCACGAACCAATGAGAGGGCGAATTATGAAAAGGACATCACTACTACTTGGGTCTCTAATAGCGAGCGCTTATGCACAAGCGGCGCCATTTGACACATGCCCAAGCAAAGCGTACCTATTCCAATCAACCCCGGTTCAAATCTATGGCGTCAATTTGGTTACAGGTTCTACGACTCTTTTAGAGGACGACACAGGTTTGGCTTCGGGCATTAACGGCGTAGGCTTTAACTTCACTGACCGTTATATCTACGGCTACGACACCACAAATAAAGAGATTGTTCGTCTTGGTCAAGACTTCCAAGCAGAGACGCTTGATGTTTCTGGTCTTCCTGCCGACCACACGTTTTACGTAGGTGACGTTTACAACCACGTCTACTACTTGTACCGCAAAGGCAAAGGACTTTTCTCCATTGACCTTTCTCCACTCGATTCTGATCCAAATGCGACATTGAGCATCGTGAAAATTAGTTCAACAGCGACGGTGAACCTAACCGACTTTGCATTCCATCCAAGCGACGGTTCCCTTTACGGCATCGACAATAATTCTGGAGTGCTGTACCAGTTCAACCCATCGAATGGTAATACGACTGCGATAGGTGATACAGGCGAGTTAGGCACATTTGGTGCTGGCTACTTTGATGTAAACGGCAACTACTACGTGTCACGTAACCAAGATGGCAAAATCTATCGTGTTGACCTTTCGGAAGGCAACGCAGCCAATATCGCAGCGGGCATTGTTCCTGCGGTCGAGTTTGTTTCTAACGGCCCAAGTTCAAGCCAAAATGACGGTGCTCGATGTGCCAATGCGCCTGTGATTGACGAAGACGATCCGATCGATTTTGGTGACGCACCGGACACTTACAGCACAACGCTTGCTTCAAATGGTCCGCGTCACGAAGTCGATGACGTTACTTGGCTGGGGTCTGTTGGTCCAGACGGTGATTCTGATGGGCAAGCAGACGACAACGCAGTTGGTGCTGCCGATGAAGATGGCGTTGGTTTTGTTGCTGCACTCGATCCTGGTTTGAGCTCCGTTGTCGAAGTAACTGCATCAACAACAGGCTATCTATCCGCTTGGTTTGACTGGAACCGCGATGGTGACTTTGATGATGATGGCGAGCAAGTCTTCACCAATGAGCTTCTCGCTGCGGGTAGCAACTCCCTTCCATTTGTTGTTTCTACCGCTGCGACCGCCGGTTCAAGCTGGAGTCGTTTCCGTTTTAGTCAACAAACTGACCTTAACTATGATGGTGGTTCAACATCAGGCGAGGTGGAAGATCACCCAATCACAATAACGGCTAATGGTTACGCTGTGGAGCACTTCCCAGCAGTAGACGATTACGCATCCGTTGCTTATGAAGACAACTGGCCATATACAGCGGACTATGACATGAATGATGTCGTTGTTGACCTACAAATCACAGAAACCACGTTGGCTGGTCATGTCGAAAACATCAAAATCTCGGGCAAATTGGTCGCTTACGGTGCCACCTATAAAAATGGCTTTGCTATTCGATTACCTGGTGTATCACGAAGCAGTATCGAAACCTCATTGACAACACTGACATTTGATGGTGTTGAGCAAGCGTCAAACGGACTGGAAAGCATCTCTGATGAAGCAATATTTATCATTGGTGAAGACATGAGTGTTCACGCCGCCAGCAGCGGTGGATGTACTTTCTTTAGAACCGAATCTGACTGTGATACCAATACTGCACTGTTGGATTTTACCCTCAACATCTACTTTACAGAAGGTTCTGATCGCTCTGCGATAACCGATATGCCATACGACCCGTTCATCTTTGCAACACCAAATACTTACCATGGCGACGGCATCACTTTCCAACCAGGTCGTAAATGGGAAGTGCACTTACCCGGACAAGCACCAACTGAGCAATTCGATACATCCTTATATGGCCGAGGTGTCGATGCAAGTTTGAATGGCTCAAACAACTACTTCAAAACAGCCACTTACCTTCCTTGGGCTCTACTTATTGTAGAAGACTGGGAGTGGCCTTTAGAACGAATTGACATGGTTGAAGCCTACCCTGCATTCCAAACTTGGGCTGAGTCTGGAGGTACAGAGAGCGAAACCTGGCACCAATCACCAACAGCCGACAAGTGCTACAACCGTCCATAGGGAGATAATATTATGAAATACTTAACCACAATCATTATGGGATTAGCACTAACGGCATGTGGCGGTGGCGGCGGTGGTGGAGGCGGCAGTAGCAGCGACGATGATAGTTCAACACCACCACCAGCACCACCTCCAACAACAGTGACGGTTCCGGAAGAAGAGACCACCATGCAGGATTTAGTGGTACCAGAAGGCTTCAACTACAACCCAGTGAAAGAAGGCACACTTAGTGTCGATATCAGTGGTTTCTCTTCTCAACGTGCGCATTTAAGCTTGTATAAGGACTTCCAAGAAGACGGCGCAGGTAACTACAAAGCCAATTACCCCAGCAAAGTGGCTTCTATACCCTTGAGCAATGGCCAAGCAGATTTTGATTTCAATATCTCTGACAGCCAAGGTGATTTACTGGTCGAGATTTGGTTTTACGATGGCACTGACCCAATTCGACGAGTTATTTCCACCAGTGATACGAGCTTAACGTTGTAGTCTCTGACCAAACCGAAAGGTAATAACGGTACGAACAACAAGCTTTACCGCAAAATTGTCCATACTTTAACTTAAAAATCGCATCGTTCTTTTGAACATGCGATTTTTTTATTGTAAAACAGAAGGATTACTGAAGATGCGGGAAAACACGTTGGACAACCCCAAAACCTACATTTTTGTCTTTTCAGGTACCATACTGCTGTTAGTTTTTGCGCTTTGGTTAACATCATCAGAGAAAAACCAAACCGTCACTACAACGGTGATAAGTAATACATTAACTCAATCGCTTGACGGACAACGCCGATACTTAACCATCGATTTACCTGAACAAGGTCAAGCACCTATCTCGGTCCCTGTAACGGTAAATTGCCCAGTAGGTTCAACGGTGACATTCAACCAAACCACAGGTTCTCTCTTCGAGCAGCCGCTCACATTTTTGAAATGCGAATAAGCCTATTCTGCTCATTTATACAACGGCTTCATGCCATGGTAAGGAAGCACAAAACATGCAAGCACTGATTACTGTCAATGAATTACAACCACTCTTAGGTAAACCAAACCTTAAGCTCTTAGATGCGAGCATTGCTTTTCAAATTCCATCCGAAACAAAGAAAATTCAGAACCAATGGATTTCTGGTACGCAGCGTTTTGATTATGACAATAACTTTTGTTTACCGAATTCCCCCCTTCCCCACATGATGCCAACGGAAGCTGACTTCAATAACCGCGCACAACAGTTGGGGCTGAATAACGATGATCTCATCGTGATCTATGACAACTCAGGTACGCTAGCAGCACCAAGAGCATGGTGGATGTTAAAAGCAATGGGGCATAACAATGTTCGTGTTTTGAATGGCGGTTTACCCGCTTGGATTGACGCGGGTTTCCCCGTCGTAGACACACTTGTACAACCCAAAGAGCTAGGTGATTTTTCTGGCAAATTGGATGAAAAGGCATTTTTGGATGCCCAAGCGGTTCTTGGCCACTCAAATCACCAAAGTGCAAATATTATTGATGCTCGTTCCAAGGCTCGTTTTTTAGGTGAAGTGCCAGAACCTCGAGAAGGTCTACGCAGTGGGCACATTCCGCATGCGGTTTGCTTGCCGTTTCAAGAACTATTAACGGACGGTCACATTAAGCCAAATTCAGAGTTGCAACAGATATTTAGCGAACTAACAATAAATAATGATAAATCAATCATTTTCAGTTGTGGTTCTGGTGTCACTGCGTGCATTTTGTTACTAGCAGCGTATCAACTAGGCATGCAAAAACTATCGGTTTATGACGGGTCATGGACAGAATGGGGCGCAGACCAATCCCTACCTATCGAGTGCTAATTTAGGAGCTATCAAAATAATATGATCGGATTAAAGAAGAACATTTGGACGCTGTACATAACGCTTTTCGCAATTAGCGTCGGTTTGTTTTCTTTATTTGGTCATTATCACTACGAATCCACCCTCGATAAATACAAAGACAAGCAGCTCTTACAATTGGAGCTGTTTGCTTCATCGGTCGATTCACTCTTTAAAGCACAAGAAACCCTTCTTGAAGTTGTCGGTCATCAGCTTATTGAGCAAAATGACTTCACGCGCACCGCCTCTCTTCAGATGCGTCCGCTGCTAGACAATCTTATGAGTATCCACCCAGCAATCGCTGCATTTGGTTTAACAAACCCTCAAGGAGATTATCTTGCAATAAGCTCCAACTTAGATTTGCAAAAACTAAAGAACCTCAATCAAAATCCGCAAACCAAAGACACATTCATTGCCGCACTTGAATCTAATCATATGGTCGTTGGACGCACGTATTTTATGCCTGCTCTCGATTCATTGGTGATCCCAATTAGAAAAGCAATTCGTGATAAACAGGGACGAGTCACTGCTGTAATGACGGCAGGCTTCAAAATGAATTCTTCCTTGGTCTTTAGAAATGATATTCATGCCAACGAGCACAATCGCGTTTCCCTAGTACGTGAAGATGGCTACTTAACGTTTACATCCGCAGAGCAGGCGACGGTTTACAGTTATAACCATCCTGCTGATGGCCATAAAAAATCAATCGTTTTTGAGCAAGTAGACAAAAAATATGGCTGGAGCCGAGATACTGTCAAGTCACTAGCGAGCGCGGTAAATATTGTTGCAGATGACCCTAGAATCAATCAACTCGTGACGTTAAAGTATTTGCCTGACTATAAACTTTGGGCTTCTTCATCTACTGATCTCAGATATATCCAAAGTGGATTCTTTGAGCAATTCGCTCTTTATTCCATCGTATTCATTTTCATTCAAGCTGGTTTTTATGCGCTCGTCCGCTCCATTGCGAACAACGAATTGGCGACGCGAGAGAAACTCTTATATCAAGCGCACCATGACCACCTCACTCTCCTGCCCAATCGTGAATATTTGCGAACCCACATCGGTCGCTGGCTAGGAGGGGCTTCCAACCCTTTTACTCTGATGTTTATTGATGTCGATAACTTTAAATCGGTCAACGACACACACGGCCATGAATTTGGCGACGAAGTGTTAAAACAAATCGCTCAGCGCCTAAAAACGTTTGAAGCGGAAGGACGATTGATTATCCGAGAAGCCAGTGATGAGTTCATCCTTCTTGTCAATCTCGTAGATAAAGCCAGCATCAATACGCTTGCTAGCGATCTCATCGCTTATTTATCCGAACCTTACATTGTTAAAGACAACCAATTCTTACTCAGTTGCAGCATTGGTATTGCACTTTACCCATCCCATGGCAACAACCTAGATGCACTGCTTCGCTCAGCCGATATTGCGATGTACCAAGCGAAAAAAGAGCGAAACACCTACAGCTTGTTTGACCAACAGATGCATGTAAAGCACTTGCACAAAATGCGCATCGAACAGCGTTTAAGGCTAGCCATCGAGAGACAAAGCCTGTTTATGGTTTATCAGCCTCAACTGAACGTAAATGGGCAGGTTTATGGCGTGGAAGCGTTGATTCGCTGGCAAGACGAAGAGCTTGGTTTTGTACCACCCAATGAATTTATTCCTTTGGCCGAAAGCTCTGGTTTAATGGTTCGTCTGGGAGAGTTGATAATAGAAAAAAGCCTTATTGATATGGCAAGGTTGATGGCAACTTCACACCAACCGATTCAAATGTCGATCAACATATCGGTCAAGCAATTTATTCAGGTGAACTTCGTCGACAATCTCCTTGCATCGATTGAAAAACATGGTGTTGACCAAAATCGAATTACGTTGGAGATAACCGAAAACTTGTTCATTGAGGATTTAGACAAGTTCGCACCGATTTGCGAACGCTTACACCAATTAGGCTTTAAAATTTCACTGGATGACTTCGGTACAGGTTACTCTTCTTTGAGTATGCTGAAAGCCCTTCCAATTGATGAGGTAAAGATTGATAAAAGCTTTGTCGATAACATCGAAGAGGATGAAAAAGCCCTCAACATGGTGCAAAACATCATCGCCATTGGTAAGAATTTTGGTATGAAGGTCTTAGCGGAAGGTGTAGAAACAAAGCAACAACGTGATCAGCTTGCTGTTTGTGGTTGCGACCTAATCCAAGGCTACTTCTATTCCAAACCACTGCTTTTTGAGGCGTTGATAGAATTTGCACAACAAAGCAGCAATGAAAAAGCCGTCGCAGAATAACAACGGCTTGTTTTCATTATTCCCCTAGTGTCATCGTAAACCAGCGAAAAAGATGCCTTCGAATGCTTACTTCTGCATTTCTTTATACATCACTTCGACGAGCTCACCTTTCGGATCGCCAGACAGCTCCCAAGTAAAAATACCGCCGAGTTTTGCTTGTTTAGCCCAATCTGCTTTGGCTTTAATTGAACGCTGATCTTCAAACGAAATAAAAACTTTCTTATCTGGATTCCACAAATAAGGAGCTTGTGATTGCTCGTCATATTTGTATTCGTAACCTTGCTTAGCACTGTAGTTCTTCATCAAATCCCAGAACATGAAATAGCCATTCTCACCAGTACCAAACTGCGCACCTTGTTCTGAAACCAAATCCTGTGTCGGCAAATCACCTGAGAAGTCTTTAGTCCCTTGCCAGCCGCGTCCATAGAAAGCAGCGCCAATCACCAACTTCTCACTAGGGATACCCAGTTCAATCATCTGGTTAATGAAAACATCTGCGCCCATGCCCCACCAGCTGCGTTCGGTAGCGTGCAAGTTAGTCGTATGTCCAGTTTGCTGACCCCAACCACCTAGGAAGTCGTAAGTCATTGCGAACATATTCGTTAGGTAAGGTTGTGCCGCTTTCCAATCAATGCCTGCCGCTTTTGAACCAACGCCCACTGCCGTAGAAAGCTCATATTCGCGTTTTGTTTGTTTCGCTAATGCATCTAAGTCACCACGCATGGTTTTTACAAGATAAGTGAATGCATCACGTTCTAACGCTTTCTGCTCATCGGTCAGTTTGGTATCAGGGTTCCAAGGCGATGTGGTTAAACCGCCGCCACCTGGGTATTCCCAGTCAAGATCGATCCCATCGAAGAAATCGTATTGAGCAATTAACTCGACGGCCGTTTTTGAGAACTGATCCATCGCTTGCTTGTTCTTCGCCATTGCGTGAAACGGTTCAGACATGGTCCAGCCACCAAAAGAAGGCAGAATTGTTAAATCAGGATATTGCTTCTTAAGCTCGGCGAGTTGAGCAAAATGCCCCTTGTAAGGCACTTTGACAGAAACTGGGCCAAAATCTTTCTCAAGCGCGGCTTCGGTATCAACAAGAATCGCGGTGTAAGGTTCTTTGCCTTCGCATTGTTTGGCAACGAGCTTTTGAACCGTTTCCGACGCACCAGTATGAGGACCACACATGCTTAAAAATGCGTAAATAATATGGGTAAGGTTGTCCGCTGGGATGTCTTTCACTGTGTATGGGTTTTCAGCATTCGCGTATTGCCAATCAGCGAAGTAGCCTGCAACGACCTTTTGCTCAGCTTGAGCAACCCCAGTTAACCCCGTAAATAGTGCAGCTGCGAGAAGTGTTTTTTTCATGGTTTCCTCCAGAGTAATCAATTCCAAATTACTCCTGAGGAATATTTTTAACTTGCAAACGAAATCAGGCTGCGAGTGATCTATAAATCCTCGCAGCCTGATTACATAAGTTGCATATTATTTGTGCTAAACCTCTGATGCTTCGCTATCGTGCATTTGCTCATCTAAGTTCAAAACGGTAAGTGCGTTACTCACACTCGTCGCGATAACATCAATAACTCCAGTTCTCAATGCTCCTAGTAGCGCAAGAGGTTTACTGTTTTCTGCGGCAATGGCGATGACTTCAGCAATGGGGCGGAATTCATCAATCCCTAAACCTATCACTCGATCGCTCATGACAGTGTTTGCTACGTTCCCATGAATATCAAAGAAATCATATCCAGCAAAGTCTCCGACAACACCTTGCATCAATCGTGATTGCACGACTTCATCTGGAGTAAACCAACCAAGGTCAACCATGTAACTGTTTTCACTCATATCGCCGATGCCTACCAAAGCGACATCAGCTTTACGTGCAAGATCTAGCGTTTGTTTGACCGTCGCGTTTTGCATAAATGCAACTTTTTGCTCTCGGTTTTCTGCATAAGCTGGGGCGTACAAGGTTTCAGAAGTGCCACCGTATTTCTTCGCAAACTGTCGGCAAATATGGTCGGCGTTAAACATACCACCACGCGGGTGAATACCACCGATGCCACACACGAATTTACAATCTCGCGGGGTAATTACACCAACGTGATGTGCGACAGAAGATACGTTTCGCCCCTGCCCTACAGACACCACCATGCCATTTTTGAGCGTGCTGGTTAAATAGTTAGAAACCAAGCCCGAAACCTGCAACCGCTGTGCTTCTTCATTCGGCTGGTCGAGCGCAACCAATGCTCGCTTAACACCAAATCGTTCAATTAGACGTTGTTCAATTTTGGCGCTAAATACTGGGTGATACTTTACGGTAATTTCGACAATGCCTTCATCACGTGCCTGTTTTAGCATTCGGCCAACTTTGGCACGTGAAATCGCGAATTTTTTTGATATTTCTTCTTGCGTCGCACCATCCTGATAATAAGCAACGGAGATCTCCGTCAACAAGTCTGTGCTTTCAATAGAAATATCTTGGTTAGAACTGCTCATGGTTTTTCTCGCCCTTTTAGAGGATCGACATTGTATGCGGTAGTGAGCATCTGCTCATTGACTTATCATATGTTACCTAGCAATTTTAACGTTACATTTGCTCACTGCAATAACATTTTCTCAGTGGCGATTTATCACTTTTAGATGACTGTTCAAGCCTTGAACAATAAGGGCAAACGTTTAATTCGTTCAACGACTAAACATCCAAGAAAAAAACGTTGATGAAGTTCACTATAAGTCAGCTTCCCCAATTGACTTTCGGCATGGATAGGATAAATATGGACACATCATTTACTCAGCTACCGATCATATGTTCAGGGCAAATGTTCGGTACCGAAATTTTCCGTAGTTGGTTGAGCAGATGTCTCGTTAATTATGATGAGACGATTGGCCGACTCGCTTGCAAATGCACAAGCTGTGGTTCAGATAACCACACTTAAGCCCATTTATATAGGATGATCGATTATGAGCAACAAGTTAGAGCAACTTCGTAAACTAACGACTGTAGTAGCGGACACTGGTGAAATTGACGCAATCAAAAAGTACCAACCAGAAGATGCGACAACTAACCCATCTCTTATCCTAAAAGCGGCTCAAATCGAAGAGTACGCGCCTCTGATCGATGCTTCTATCGAGTACGCAAAAGCGCAAAGCAATGATAAAGCACAACAAGTTCAAGACACTTGTGACATGCTTGCTGTAAACATCGGTAAAGAAATTCTGACAACGATTCCAGGTCGAATCTCAACAGAAGTAGACGCTCGTCTTTCTTACGATACAGAAGGCAGCGTGGCTAAAGCTCGCCAGCTTGTGAAAATGTACAACGATGCTGGCATCACTAACGATCGCATCCTAATCAAACTAGCTTCTACTTGGGAAGGTATCCGTGCTGCTGAAATCCTAGAGAAAGAAGGCATCAACTGTAACCTAACACTTCTATTCTCATTCGCACAAGCTCGCGCATGTGCTGAAGCTGGCGTATTCCTAATCTCTCCATTCGTTGGTCGTATCATGGACTGGTACAAAGCGAAAGAAGGTCGTGACTTCGAAGCATCTGAAGATCCAGGCGTAATTTCAGTAACTGACATCTACAACTACTACAAAGAGCACGGCTACAACACGGTTGTTATGGGCGCAAGTTTCCGTAACATCGGCGAGATCCTAGAACTTGCTGGTTGTGACCGTCTAACTATCGCTCCTGCTCTTCTAGCTGAACTAGAAGCGGCTGAAGGTGAAGTAGTTGAGAAGTTGGTTGACTCTAAGGGCTCGAAAGAGCGCCCAGCGCCAATGACTCATGCCGAGTTCCTATGGGAGCACAACCTAGACGCTATGGCAGTTGAGAAAGTAGCAGAAGGTATCCGCAACTTCGCCGTTGACCAAGGCAAACTAGAAGACATGATCGCAGCTAAGCTGTAATCACACAGAATTAAAAAAGGGGAACGTTTGCGTTCCCCTTTCAATTTCCAATTCCAATATTGAAAGACTGGTAGTTATTATGGACCGTAAAAATCTAGCTAATGCTATTCGTGCACTAAGCATGGATGGTGTACAACAAGCAAACTCTGGCCACCCAGGCGCACCTATGGGTATGGCTGACATCGCTGAAGTACTTTGGCGCTCTCACCTGAACCACAACCCATCGAACCCAGAGTGGGCTGATCGTGACCGTTTCGTGCTATCTAACGGTCACGGCTCTATGCTGATCTACTCTCTACTGCACCTCGCAGGCTACGAGTTGTCTATCGATGATCTTAAGAACTTCCGTCAGCTTCACTCTAAAACTCCTGGTCACCCAGAGTACGGCTACGCACCAGGTATCGAGACAACAACTGGTCCTCTAGGTCAAGGCATCACTAACGCAGTTGGTATGGCGATGGCTGAGAAAGCGCTAGCGGCACAGTTTAATAAAGAAGGCCACGACATCGTTGATCACTTCACTTACGTGTTCATGGGCGACGGCTGTCTAATGGAAGGTATCTCGCATGAGGCATGTTCTCTTGCTGGTACGCTAGGCCTAGGTAAACTGATCGCATTCTGGGATGACAACGGCATCTCTATCGACGGTCACGTTGAAGGTTGGTTCTCTGACGACACGCCTAAGCGTTTTGAATCTTACGGCTGGCACGTTATCCCAGCAGTAGATGGTCACGATGCTGAAGCAATCAATGCTTCTATTGAAGCTGCTAAAGCGGACCCACGCCCTACGCTGATCTGTACTAAAACCATCATCGGTTTTGGTTCACCAAATAAATCTGGTTCGCACGACTGTCATGGTGCACCACTAGGCGCTGAAGAAATTGCAGCGACACGTAAACAACTTGGTTGGGAGCACGGTCCTTTTGAAATTCCGTCGGAAGTCTACGCAGAGTGGGATGCGAAAGAAGCAGGCGCAGCTAAGGAAGCAGCGTGGAACGAGAAACTTTCTGCTTATGAAGCAGCATACCCCGAGTTGGCGGCTGAGTTTAAGAGACGAGTAAACGGCGACCTACCAGCGGAATGGGAAGAGAAAGCAAACGCAATCATTGCTGATCTTCAAGCTAACCCAGCGAACATCGCATCACGTAAAGCATCTCAAAACGCACTAGAAGCGTTTGGTCAAATGCTTCCAGAATTCATGGGTGGCTCAGCTGACCTAGCGCCTTCTAACCTAACCATGTGGTCAGGTTCTAAATCTCTAGAAGCAAGCGACTTCTCTGGTAACTACATTCACTACGGTGTACGTGAATTCGGTATGACAGCGATCATGAACGGTATCGCACTACACGGCGGTTTTGTTCCTTACGGCGCAACGTTCCTAATGTTTATGGAATACGCTCGTAACGCAATGCGTATGGCTGCTCTGATGAAAATTCAGAACATCCAAGTTTACACGCACGACTCTATCGGTCTTGGCGAAGATGGTCCAACTCACCAACCAGTTGAACAAATTGCATCTCTACGCCTAACGCCAAACATGAGCACATGGCGTCCATGTGACCAAGTTGAGTCTGCGGTAGCTTGGAAACTTGCGATTGAACGTAAAGATGGTCCGTCGGCTCTTATTTTCTCTCGTCAAAACCTAGCGCAACAAGAACGTACAGCTGAGCAAGTTGCAGATATCGCGAAAGGTGGTTACATCCTGAAAGACAGCGATGGCAAACCTGAGCTGATTCTTATTGCGACAGGTTCTGAAGTTGAACTAGCAGTGAAAGCAGCTGAGCAACTAACGGCTGAAGGTAAGAAAGTACGTGTTGTATCAATGCCTGCGACAGACACCTTCGACAAGCAAGACGCGGCTTACCGTGAATCAGTATTGCCATCAGACGTAACAGCACGTATCGCTATTGAAGCGGGCATTGCTGACTTCTGGTACAAGTACGTTGGCTTCGATGGTCGTATCATCGGTATGACAAGCTTCGGTGAATCTGCACCAGCTGACCAGCTGTTCGAAATGTTTGGCTTTACTGTAGAAAACGCAGTAAACACAGCAAAAGAACTGCTAGCTTAATCGCTTAGTATTATCAGTTTTCTCTATTGCGAATGTGAAAACTGAAAAGCCCCGCTCTCTGCAGCGGGGCTTTATTTTATCTATCGATTATCTATCGATAACGAATCCTAAAGCATCTAATCCAAGTTACTTCTCTTCAAACTGAATCGCAATTCGATAGAAGTCTTGTACTTGCTCTTTCAATTGTTGGCTGTTTTGCTCAACGGAGTGCGTCGCTGCTAAGTTCTGCTCTGCGGTAGAAGCAATCGAATGAATGTGCTGATTCACATCGCTAGATAACTGGAGCTGCTTATTCGCGGAATCAGCAACGTTGACCATTAATCCGCTCATGCTCTGCATCATTTGCTCAACTTCAGACAGGCGTAATGCGCTCTGTTCAGCGACCTGTGAGCACGTGTCCGTTTGATCTTTATTGGCGATAATGTCTTTTTGCCAGCTTTGAATCGTTGCCAGCATCGCTTCAATGGAAGCTTGAATTTGATCCGTCGCATTGGAAGTCCGTCCGGAAAGGGCTCTCACCTCGTCAGCAACGACGGCAAATCCACGTCCTTGCTCACCCGCTCTTGCTGCTTCAATGGCAGCATTCAACGCAAGTAAGTTAGTTTGGTCAGCAATCCCGCCAATCTCTTCCATCAATTGGCTTACCTTCTGAGCTTGGTCACTCAACTGATAAGTGGTCTCCGTGGCTTTTTCTGCTTGTAAGCTCAACTGTGACAAATTGATATGAGTTTGATCGATGGTTTCTTTCGCCATTAGACAAGACTTCAGTGTGTCATCGATCAATAGATGCGCGTCATGGGTGCTCGATGACACTGAATTGGCAGACGCTTCCATCGAATCCGCCGCATCGCGAACTTCATGAATGTCTTTATTTTGCTGTGTCAATGCTGTGAGTACTTCTGCCGTAGTATGACTAAGCTCTTCTGCGCAATTTTGTAATGGCATTGCTGAATCGGTCATTCGACCAAGTACCGTACGAATACGAGCCGACAGCATTTTGATATGAAAATCAGCGATAGAAAACGGCTTATTACCTGAATACACTAAACGACTTACACTGTCATATTGCAACTGAAGTTTCTTAAACTGTTGTGGCGTATCAATGAGTTCTTGACGGAAAAGCAATGCCAGAACCCCTGCAGGCAGTAATGACGCCAGCCAAGCTAGAGGACCATCTAGAGCTAAAGCGAAGCTCGTCATTGGCGCAACAAGTGCACCTAAAAGAATGCCATAACGCAATGTTTCATTGAGCTTTAACGACCAAGTTCTGCCAGACTTCTCTGCTTTCAACAGTCCCTGATACGCTTTAGCCGCAATATCTACCCATTCTCGCTTAGGTTTCACTCGAACCGATTGGTAACCTACAACTTCGTGTCCTTCATAGATTGGCGTTACATAGGCATCCACCCAATAATAACCGCCTGACTTAGTTTTGTTTTTCACAATACCTCGCCAAGCTTTTCCTTGTTTCAAACGTGTCCACATATCGCCGAATGCCGCTTTAGGCATATCACTATGGCGTACAATGTTATGGTTTTGACCGAGTAATTCTTCAGAGGTGTATTCAGCAATTCGGCAAAACGCATCGTTGCAATAAGTGATCACACCTTTTAAGTTTGTGGTAGAAACCAATTCATCGGTTTCTGAGAAGAGCGTTTCTTGAGCTTTGAGAGAAGATTGGGCTGACATAGATAGACTTCTATAATTATTATTAATTGCGACAGGTTGTATACACGAATGTTGTTTTTATTACAAAATGCTAGAGAAAAAATCTTACCGATGCGACATTTCAAGCCTAAAAAACTTACTTAGATAACAATAATTAACCAGCAAATCTAAACAATGTGAACTTCTAGACAAAAAAGACCCGGTTATAATGACCGGGTCTTATAAATTTCTATTAACGGTTACGCAGCTTGAGACTGAGTATCGTTATTCGCTTTAAGCACGAACACCACCATCACGAAAATAACAAACGGAAGTACATATAGGTTTAGATTTTGCCATCCCACCGTCGACTCCAACCAACCAGAGAGCAATGCAGTAATCGTCACGCAACTGAATACAAAGAACTCATTGAATGCCTGAGCTTTGCTTTTGTTCTTAGCCTCATAACTTTGGCTAAATAAGCTTGTTGCGGCGATAAACATAAAATTCCAGCCAACCCCAAGTAAAATCAACGCCGTGCTGAAGTGCCAGATTGAAAGGCCATGCATGTTGATCGCAATACACGCAATAAACAAAACGCCACCAGCTAATATCAACTTCTTAGCCCCAAACTTCTCAATCAAACTTCCGGTGAAGAAAGCCGGCACAAACATGCCTAATACGTGCCATTCAATAACACCTGCCGCTCTCGTGAAATCGAAACCACAACCAATCATCGCAAGTGGTGTCGCGGTCATAAGAATGTTCATTACTGCATAAGCCACCATGGCTGCCATCACGGCAATCATGAAGTTTGGCTTTCTAATGATCGCAGTAATCGAATCTGGCTTAGTATCAATTGACTGTGCGTGAGCCGGAGGGAACTGAATAGTTTGTAGCAATATTAAGGCCGTAACATAGAGCACAATCAAAACAGCAAAAGCACTGATATAGAGCCCGCCATCCGACCATTGTTGTGAATAAACCGCTAAGTTTGGTCCTAATACAGCCGCCAATACGCCACCAGCCATAGATATAGAAATTGCTCTATGCCTTGCAGATTCATCACATACTTCAATGGCAGCGAACCGATATAAAGTGCCAAAACCGATGCCAATACCCAACAAAAAGGTAGCAGTACAAAAAAGAGTGAAGTTTTGTTGTGACAATGCGTAAGTCGCCAACGAAGCACCAAGAATACCAATGACGTTACCGAGGCTAAAGCCCAGTCGTCGTCCCAGTTTCCCCATAATTAAAGAAGCGGGAATCGTTGCTGACATTAACCCTAAAAATTGCAACGCGACAGGTAGAGTAATCATGCTTGATGACGGGGCAATTTGTTTACCGATCAGGGCAATAACTGAAATCAGTAAGATGTTTCCTGTCATGAGCAAAGCTTGGCAAAGTGACAGCAACCAGACGTTTCTGTTCATCTCATTCCTTGAGTAATTCTAATCTATGCAAATACATTAGCGGATTTGGTCCATAAATACATGAGATAGTTGCATACGGTTAAGTACAATGAACGCGCAATTATGACAACCAATAACTCCAAAGCGCTCAGAAATGAAAAAAGCCAGCGCTGTGCTGGCTTTCATTCATTTCAAGCTTATTGGCTTATTTTGCTCGACGAGCTTTAATAGAGTCTGATAGCTGGCGTAGAACCGTCTCAGTATCTTCCCAACCAATACAAGCATCGGTAAGCGATTGGCCATAATTTGCGACCTTACCATCCACAAGATCCTGACGACCTTCAACAAGATGCGATTCAATCATCACACCGAAGATCGCGTCTTCACCACCAGCGATCTGTTCTGATACATCATCAGAAACCAACATCTGACGTTTGAACTGCTTAGAGCTGTTGGCGTGGCTAAAATCAATCATCACTTTCTTAGGTAGACCCGCAGCATCCAGTTCATCCTTAATTTGAGCAACGTGCGCCGCGCTATAATTCGGCTCTTTACCACCACGGAGGATGATATGACAGTCTGGGTTACCTGCTGTTTCTACGATTGCAGAATGGCCGTATTTAGTAACAGATAAGAAGTGGTGAGAAGCGCTTGCTGAGCGAATCGCATCGCTCGCGATCTTAATGTTGCCATCTGTACCATTCTTAAAGCCAACAGGGCAAGACAGGCCAGAAGCAAGTTCGCGGTGAACCTGAGACTCTGTCGTTCGCGCACCAATCGCACCCCAGCTGATAAGATCCGCAACGTATTGTGGCGTGATCATATCAAGGAATTCGCTCGCGGTCGGTAAGCCCATATCGGTCAGATCAAGAAGAAGCTTACGGCCAATGCGTAATCCGTCATTTAACTTAAATGTGTCGTCTAAGTACGGGTCGTTAATAAGTCCTTTCCAACCTACCGTTGTACGTGGTTTCTCAAAGTAAACACGCATCACGATTTCTAGTTGGTCGCCGAGTTCATCACGCAACACTTTTAACTTTTTACCGTACTCTACCGCCGCTTCTGGGTCATGAATTGAACAAGGGCCAACAATGACAAGTAAACGGTCGTCTTTGCCTTCCAGAATGTTGTGAATGGCATTTCGGCATTCAAAAGTAGTCGAAGAAGCAGTTTCAGTTGCCGGAAATTTTTCTAATACTGCAACGGGTGGCAATAGCTCTTTTACTTTATTAATTCTTACATCATCAGTTTGAAACATTACTTCTACTTCCTAGTTACTATCCCTGACCCACTATTTTGACCCAACTTTACTCAGTGCAACATTGTTCACAAAGCAAGCAATAACAAGGGCTGTAGGCTCATTTAATTGTGTCGATGGAAGTAACTTATCGACTTCACAGTAGACTTGCAATCACTTTTTCTAAAAAAATGCAAATTAACACCTAACGTTCATTTCAAAACACAGCGTACATTTAAGTTTACGAAAAAAGTTCAATAAAATTAGTTATTTTCTTAAAAATTTAAAAATCTTGTCTACAATGTAAGAAATATCAGAAGTTTGTGAGGGAGTTCGCGACTAAAAGTGTAGCAAGATCTAAGATATTGTTGCTTGATGTTAAATTAAATGACTATTAAACTAATTTCTTATAACTACCTAGTTTTACTCAAATTGTTAAAACAAAGTAGAAGTTAATATGCAATCAATACAAGGAAACATTATGAACAAAGTAGCAATTGCAGTAGCAGCAGTGGTAGCTGGTGGTTTAATGAGCTCTGCTCATGCTGAGATGTATATCGGGGGCAAAGTAGGCATGACTACTTTAGATGATGCTTGTTATCTAAACAGCCCTTGTGATGATGATGCTTTCGGCGCCGGAATGCACATCGGTTACGATTTCACCGATATCATTGCACTTGAGTATGGCGTTGATTACTTGGGTGACTACAAAGCTAACTTCAAGTCAGGGGCTAATGCTGTAGATACTATCGACGGCGATCTATGGGCACTAACACTTGCACCTAAATTCAACTGGCATCTAAACGACACGTGGAACCTATTCGCGAAAGTTGGTGGTGCTTACATGATTTCTGGTGACGAAAAAGACATCGTGCCTACAGGTTCACTTGGTGCGGAATACACCATTGACCGTAACTGGAGCGTTCGTGCGGAATACCAACGCTACCAAGACATCTCAGACGACGTTCTAGATGATATGGATGCTAACTTCTTCGGCATCGGTGTTAACTACAAATTCGCAGCAGCACCAGTTGTAGCGGCAGTAGTAACAGAAGAGGTGATGGAAGAAGAACCAGTAATGATGACGAAGACGCACCAAGAAGAGTACGGTACAGGTACGTTTGAATTCGACAGTGCAACACTGACTGATTCAGTGTCTGAGCGTCTAGATAACTTCGTTAATTTCTTGAACGAATACCCACAAGCTCAAGTTGAAATTACTGGTTACACAGATAGCTCTGGTCCAGCAGCTTACAACCAAAAACTGTCTGAGCGTCGTGCTCAAGCGGTTGCTGATTACCTAATCGCAGCAGGTATCGATGCAGATCGCTTCACAGTAACTGGTATGGGTGAAGAAGATCCAGTAGCTGACAACAGTACTCATGAAGGTCGCGAACAGAACCGTCGTGTTGTGGTACATGTACCTGAGTTCCAATACGAAGAACTGTCTCAACCTGAATAAGAGTTCCTACTCTGATTTAGTCTAAGGGATGCTTCGGCATCCCTTTTTACTTGCTTCAATTCCTCGCTTTATGCGTCTCATGTTAACGACGCTAATCAGGCACCACATAGCTCTCTAGCCTTAACCATTTCCACAACTTAACGCTTAGATCTTATCCAATCGACACACTCAAACCATTTTAAAACCTTCTTCTTGAACAGCTTTGTCGTCTGAACAACTCAAGACTTAAACAACCCTCAACACTCTTTATCTCTCACCTCGATTCCAAACGAACTTATACTGTCAAGATGGCCTAGAGCTCTCTTTTCGATATTCTTTTTTTAGGTTCTATTGACCTTTCGAGCTAATTTTTTGCAGAGAATGGTTTGCTGTTTATACAAGACAGAGACTTCTTATGTAGCTGGCCTACATAAGAAGTCAACAACGTAGTAGAAGTACCGCCGCACCGAAGATTGGTGCGGTCAGTCAGTCGTTAGAAGAAGAGTTTTACACAGAGAACAATGAGCCTAAGTAATGGTCAGCTAATAGTGCAACGAACAGAGCAAGCAAATGGTAGATAGAGAATTTGAACGTTTCCATCGCACTATTAGGCTGTGGAGAAAACTTCAGCTTCCACGCGTGGTACACAAAGCCCGCATTGAGTAATAAAGAGGAGAATAGATAGACAAAGCCGGCCATGCCGACTAGGACCGGTAATATACAAACTAACGTCAACAACACAGTATACAGAAGGATCGAAGTTTTGGTGTATTCAATACCATGAGTGACAGGCAACATCGGGATATCCACTTTTCGATAATCTTCTACCCGATGTATTGCCAATGCCCAAAAATGGGGTGGAGTCCATATAAAAATGATCATCACAAGCAGCCACGCGTTGGCATGTAATTCGCCAGTAACCGCTGTCCACCCTAACAAAGGCGGCATTGCGCCCGCAATCCCCGCAATCACTATGTTCTGTGGAGTAGCGCGTTTGAGATACATGGTGTAAACCACCGCATAACCCAACAAACTTAAAAACGTCATCCAAGCAGTGAGCGGATTAATTAACGCATATAAAAGAACAAACCCAATCAAACCTAAAGCGCTAGCAAACATGGCAACGGACAAAGGATTCGTGTCACCAGAGGGCAATGGACGCTTATGTGTTCTCGCCATACGAGCATCGATACGTCGATCAATGAGGTGATTAAACGCCGCTGCAGAACCTGCCATCAAACCAATTCCTATCAACCCAACCATCGCTTGCATCCATGGGAAGTTAACCACTGGCGCGAGGATCATTCCGACTATCGCAGTGATTAACATTAGTGCGACAACCTTAGGTTTAGTAAGCTTTAGGTAGGTTGAACCAATCTTCTTACCGCTTTCAAGAGGTAATGTGATTTCTTTACTCATAGCGAACTCCTTTCGCTTGATGACTCCAACGAGATTTCCCTTGCCATAGATAGAACTGACTGACACAAATAAGCGTTAGCATAATAGCCGCTCCTAGGTTGTGTGCTACTGCCACATAGATAGGAAGTTGGAACACAACATTGCTTACGCCCAATAGGATTTGGCAAAACAAAGCTAAGCCAATCCATACACCCAAGCGTTGAGAATGGTGTGAGTCTTGTTTTAATAGTAATACGCAGTAAATCAGCACAACACATGCGGTAATGATGGCACCAATACGATGGCTGACATGAATTGTCATTCGTGCTGGGTAATCTAGAACACCAAACTCATAGTTATCAAACCCTGTTTGCCAGAAAGAAAACGCCTCTTTCCAAGATAAGTAACTGGTCCAGTTCCCCTCACAAATCGGTAAAGCGGTGCACATAAGAGCAGCGTAGTTGGATGATGTCCAACCACCAAGCAGGACCTGTGTTAACACTACGCCAAAAGCGATCAAGGAAAAGGTTCTCACGTTTTTTGAAGATGGCGAAAAGTAGAGGCTGTTCTGAGATTTAATCTGACAATAGAACACCGCTTGGAGAGCAAGCAATGTAAATCCGCCCAGTAGGTGCAACATAACAATCACTGGCATGAGTTTTAAAGTTACGGTCCACATTCCCAATGCTGCCTGACCAATAACTAAGACGCAGAGTAGAATCGGAATCGTCGCATCAACACGTTCAGCCCTAACGGCAACAATCGCCATCATCAAAATTACGAGCCCTAAGGTGCCCGCAAAATAACGATGAATCATCTCCAGCCAAGCCTTTCCGTGCTCCACTGCACGTTCTGGAAATAACGCATTCGCTCGAGAAACTTCAGCATCGGTTTGAGGAACGAGTAGTTGACCGTAACATCCCGGCCAATCTGGGCACCCCAAACCTGCATCAGCCAGTCGCGTATATGCGCCTAACATGATGACCACAAGAGTAAGACACAGGCTGAACCTAACCAAACCATTTAACGTCATATTGCCCCTCCCTAGCCTACACGTGACAACTTCAATAGTTTTCGTAAGTCCGCCAAGACGTCCTTACTTAACCGCACCAAATCCTCATTGGCCTCAGGTGTATAAGCCATCACAAGTTGCCCTAATGGATCAACGATCAACATTTGCCCTGCTTGGACTTTTTCCGACAACGAATCATTCATTTGCATCACTATCATCGTTTCGCTCGCACTTGCTGACTGCTTTGATGTCCAGATAACTGGGACGACTCGCTCTTGGTACTTGCCCAACGCAATATGACTCTGCTGCATGAGGTGAAGTTGTTGCTGACACTGTTCTTGGCAATCAGAAGGCAACACATAAGCCAATTGCCACCCTTTTTCACTCAGAGGCGATGTCTGCCCCAATTGTTCAAATGTGGTATAGGGCTCCACCAGCTCACCTCTATTAGTCACACCCGTTTCATACCAGCCTTGACTAAGCACTACTTTGGCAATAATTGCCGGGAGAGCAAAAAGGACAATTAGCGACAACAGTACAATTCTTCCTCTCGTGACCGCTGATGTCATACCTCACCTCCTTGTGAGCGTGAACTTTTGAACCATCGAATGAAGATCATTACAGTGATAAGCAGAAATACACCCGCCATAACAAACCATTGAAAGGAGTAACCAAAATGCTTAGCACTGGTTAATGGCAAAGGATTCCATGGGAAAGAATACGACCATCGGACTAAATTGTTTGGCTGTACGACGGTTGGCATTAATTCGACATTGAGCAACTGGCTCAGTTGATTGATGTTGAGATTTTGGACGCGTATCGTATCGCCAACTTCTGCCATTAAGTCGGAACTCAAAGGGTTCATCGATTTGCGATATAAACGTCCAGTAACCTCGTAAGGGGCTTGTAAAGTTTCCACTTTAGGTAGCACAGAGCGTGAAGCTTCCCCTTTGACAAACCCTAACTCTAGGAGGGTCAATGTGGTTGGGTCTTGGGTCAAGGAAACGACTTGAAACGCTAAATACCCCACTGCCCCTTCATACGTCTGGTTATCTAAAAGGATGACCGGAAGTGCCTCCGGAGTCACATTGGCTTTCACCTTAATGCCAATCACACTCTCCTCACGCCAATCATTGTTCTCCAGTACAGTGCGCATATCCTGATAAGGTGCATTCGCTCTTGCCAAAATAGCTTGCTCTAAAAGCTGCTTTTCGTTACCACGTTCGAGCTGCCAGAAGCCCAGTTTGACCAATAGAGAAAACACGACCACAGTTAAACAAACAGCAATCCAAACCCATTTCGATAACATCAAAAACGAAACCGGAGGTGCCATGTCCACCGTATTTCTGTTCAAATTAACGCTTGTCCTTTTGCTGCTTTTCATCATCTTTAACCTCGCAAAAGCGCTTATCGAAATGGTTCGCGAAGACCCAGAGGATTCATCGAAAAAAGGCAAACCAATGAGCCATTATCTCGGTCGTCGTGTCATGTTTTCTGCGTTAGTCGTGATACTCCTTCTGATTGCTCTAGGGGCAGGCTGGATCGCCCCTAACCCTCGTCCTTACTAGTTTTACAGGACATAAACAAAAACAAATAAACACAGCCAAACCACATCTACAAAGTGCCAATACCAGCTGCCCGCTTGGAACGCAAAATGGTTTTTAGGTGAAAAGTGGTCCTTGGCGATGCGAAACAGCAATACGATGAGGAAAATGGTACCGAGGCACACGTGCAAACCATGGAAGCCCGTGAGCATAAAGAAGGTATTGCCATAAACGCCCGATTGCAGTGTCAGACCAATATCTTGATAGGCGTGGGCATACTCGACCGCTTGGTAATAGAGGAAGAAACCCGCTAAGACGATGGTGATCTCCAACCAGACAATCAGCGCCGTTCGCTTATCTTGTTCTAAGCTGATGTGTGCCATATGTAACGTAATCGAAGACAATAGCAGCAAAATCGTATTGGTTAATGGAATGCCTTGCCACGGCATTGCTTGAGTCGTATCACCACCCGGCGTGGTAGTGAGCGGCCATATCGCCTCGAAAGCTGGCCACAGCACTTCATGAGTCATGGCATTGTTATCTGCGCCACCTAACCAAGGCACGGAAATCATTCTTGCGTAGAACAGAGCACCAAAGAACGCACCAAAGAACATGATTTCTGAAAAGATGAACCAGCTCATCCCTTGTCGAAATGAACGTGTAATTTGCGCGCTGTACTTTCCGGTAAGGGATTCGGTGATGACGTTACTGAACCACCCGGCCAACATGTAAAGCAAAAACAGCATACCAACCGCAAGAATAATGCCGCCTAGCGTCCCAACCGCACCGTCACTTTGAGTGCCTTGAACGGTCATTCCAGCACCGACAGCGACAAGGAATAACGCAAATGCACCTACAATAGGCCAACTGCTTTGTGCGGGAACATAATAGGTATCAGGCTTGTTACTCATGAGTTCTCTCCTTACAGACGCGCTTTGGTTTGAGGCGTTAAGGTCTGTTTCTCACTCCCTGAGAGGCTAGCTGTCGAAGACTCGCCCGATTGAGGAGGAAATTTGTAGAGTGTGTAAGACAAGGTCAATGTATGAATTGAATCCGGCACGTCCGGCTCGATGTAGAAAATCAAAGGCATACTCGCTTGTTGCTTACCTTCCAATGGTTGTTGATTAAAGCAAAAACACTCGATCTTATTGAAGTAAGCCGCACCAGTACCCGGCGATACGGAGGGCACAGCTTGTCCTACTAAATCTTCACCGCTTTGATTAAAAGCAAGATATTCAGTTTGAATCACTTCACCAGGATGAACATCCATGGATACAACTTTTGGTTTGAACTCCCAAGGCATGTCTGGACTGACGTGCGCCATAAATTCCACACGAATCGTTCTACTGATATCCGCTTGCATTCCTGTGGGTTGAATCGCTGCGACCTCACTGGTTTTACCGTTAATACCCAATGCATCGCACATAATGTCGTAGAGCGGTACGAGGGCAAAACCGAAGCCGAACATCATTGCTGTCGCTAACAGCAACTTGATAGTGAGTTTCTTATTGGATGAATTAGCTTGCATCTCGCTCACCTCACTCTTTTCTTAATCGACGTTTGGCGGCGTTGTGAACGTGTGGTGTGGCGCTGGACTTGGTACTGTCCACTCTAGACCTTCCGCCCTCTCCCATGGCTTGGCTGGCGCTTTTTCACCGCCACGGATGCATTTAATCACTAGCCAGAGGAAGATCAGTTGGGAAAGACCAAAGGCAAAGCCACCTATCGACACGATTTGGTTTATGTCAGCAAACTGGATGGCGTAATCGGGAATACGTCGTGGCATCCCAGCTAAGCCCAAGAAATGCATTGGGAAGAACAGTACGTTAACCGAGATAATTGAGCACCAGAAATGCCACAGACTCAGCTTGTGGTCATACATATTGCCCGTCCACTTCGGTAGCCAGTAATACGCTGCCGCCATAATCGAGAACACCGCACCTGACACCAATACATAGTGGAAGTGTGCTACGACAAAGTACGTATCGTGGTATTGGAAGTCCGCAGGCACAATTGCCAGCATCAAGCCTGAGAAACCACCTATTGTGAAAAGAACAATAAAGGCGATGGCAAATAACATCGGTGTCTCGAACGTCATTGCACCTCTCCACATGGTCGCTACCCAGTTAAACACTTTCACCCCGGTTGGCACGGCTATTAACATGGTGCAGTACATGAAGAAAAGTTCGGCGAATACTGGCATCCCTGTGGTAAACATATGATGCGCCCACACTAGGAATGAAAGCAGCGCGATACTACAAGTTGCGTAAACCATCGAATGGTAACCGAACAACTTCTTGCCACTAAACGCAGGGATGATTGCCGAAACAATACCAAACGAAGGCAAGATCATGATGTACACCTCTGGGTGACCGAAGAACCAAAAGATGTGCTGGAACATCACTGGGTCACCGCCACCAGCGGCATCAAAGAAGCTGGTACCGAAGTATTTGTCGGTCAGTACCATGGTCACCGCACCGGCTAGTACGGGCATCACCGCGATCAACAAGAACGCCGTGATCAGCCAAGTCCAGACGAACATTGGCAACTTGAACCATGTCATGCCCGGTGCTCGCATATTTACAATGGTCACGATGACGTTGATGGCACCCATGATGGAACTGATACCCATGATATGGACTGAGAAAACAAACAACGCCGTACTGTCAGGGCCGTAGGTTGTAGAAAGTGGCGCGTAGAAAGTCCACCCGAAATCAGGACCACCACCCGGTAAGAACAAAGAGCCGATCAAAATGAGGAAAGCAAAAGGTAAGATCCAAAAGCTCAAGTTGTTCATTCGCGGTAACGCCATATCTGGAGCGCCAATCATCATTGGGATCATCCAGTTAGCTAAGCCGGTAAACGCAGGCATGACGGCACCAAATACCATCACCAAACCATGCACCGTCGTCATTTGGTTAAAGAACTGAGGGTCAACCAATTGCAAACCCGGTTGGAACAACTCAGCGCGAATGACCATCGCCATCGCACCGCCAGTGAGGAACATGGCAAAACTAAACCATAAATAAAGCGTACCGATGTCTTTATGACTGGTGGAATAAAGCCAACGCGCTAGCCCTTTTGGTGCGTGATGATGATCGTGGTCGTCTTCAATCGCAATGGTGGTGTTTGCAGTAGTTTGCGCTTCTGCAGGAGCAGACTTCACCGCTTTTTCAATTGGCTTACTCATATTTCCTCCTTGGCACTTTCTTGTGCCTTAAAGGCGTTAACATCGGATGCTTGAACGGTATCGCCGGTATCATTTCCCCAAGCATTCCGTTGATAGGTAATAACAGCAGCAATTTCTTGGTCGCTAAGTTGGTTAGCAAAAGCTTGCATCGCTGTCCCTGCGCGACCATTTACCAGTACGTCGATGTGAGCAATGACCGGACCTTTGGCGATCTCGCTGCCTTTAATCGCAGGGAACGCCCCCGGAATACCTTCACCGTTAGCTTGATGACATACGGCACAGCGCGCGGTGTAAATCGACTCACCTTGTCCCATCAAATCTTCTATTGAAAGGTCTTGCGTCAATGCCTCTTGTGCAACAGCTTTCTGCAGAGCAATTTCTTGTTTCTTGTCTGTCATCCACTGTTCGAAATCATCTTCCGCCATCGCGTGTACGACAACTGGCATAAACCCATGTGCTCGGCCACAAAGTTCTGCGCACTGACCACGATAAACACCCGGCTCATCAATCTTGGTCCACGCTTCATTGATAAAGCCTGGAATCGTATCTTTCTTAACTGCGAAATCAGGCACCCACCAGGAGTGGATTACGTCATCAGACGTCATTAAGAAACGAACTTTACGGTTGATTGGTAAAACGAGCGGGTTATCCACTTCGAGTAAGTAGTGTGCACCTTTCGCTTCGATGCCATCAATTTCTTTCTGACTGGTAGCAAGAAGGCTGAAGAATTCGACGTCCTCGCCGAAGTAGCTGTAGTGCCATTTCCATTGTGAGCCGGTTATCTTAATCGTGAGGTCAGATTGGCTGGTGTCTTCCATGGCCACCAGCGTTTTGGTCGCCGGAATTGCCATCGCAATGAGTATGATGACGGGGATGATGGTCCAGATAATCTCCACTTTGGTGCTTTCATGGAAATTTGCCGCAACTGCTCCTTTTGACTTTCGGTGCCGGAAGATGGAGTAGAACATTACGCCAAACACAACGAAGGCGATGGCACAGCAAATGTAGAAGATCAGCATATGTAATTCATACACTTGCTCACTGATCCCCGTAACACCCCGTGTCATGTTGTAATCATTTTGCTCTGACCAACTGGACGAAGAAAATGTGATAAAAATCACATTCGCTAATAAGGCTAGAGTAGTTGCTAATCTTTTCAAAAGATCTCTCCTCTGCTCAGCCGCTGCGCTTGCGCGAGCTTCCTTGCTTCCCGATGCAAATATCGAACAAATTTACAAAAAATCATAAAAACTACGATTTCAGCACTCTTTGTTATATTTATGTTAAAAGGCTAGTTATAGTTCAATAGTTCTTCAAGAAATTAACCGTGAATAAATTTCGTGTAGAGAGAAAAATAAATTCGGTTTATCGATTGCCCTCTTTGAAATGTAATTGAGAACCATTTACATTAGTAAAAAGAAAACATTGGGACACTTTCCGAATTAAAGTGTCTAAACAAGTAGGTTCCCCCTGCTAAGGAAAGATGAATATGACAACACAAATTACTCAGTGGCTAGCACGAGACCCTGACCCTAAAACCCGCGAAGAGCTCCAGCACCTAGTCGATACAAATAATGAACAAGAACTGACAGATCGATTTGGCTCACGCTTAGCATTTGGTACGGCAGGTCTGCGCGGTAAAGTTGGTGCTGGTCCAAACCGCATGAACCGCTTAGTGATTCAAGAAACGGCAACTGGTCTCGGTCACTACCTGATTGAACAAGTAAAAGACGCCGCTTCTCGCGGAGTCGTGATTGGCTATGATGGTCGTCCAGATTCCAAGCAGTTCGCACACGATACAGCCTCCGTTCTTACTGCTTTAGGTATCAAGGTTTATCTAACCTATAAAGTAGCGGCAACACCAATTGTTGCTTTTGGTGTGCGTGAATTGAATGCAGCAGCGGCTGTCGTCGTTACCGCAAGCCATAACCCACCTGAGTACAATGGATTTAAAGTCTACTGGGAAAATGGCGCGCAAATCATTCCACCACACGATTCTGGTATTGCAGCCAAGATTGATGATGCGACAACAAAACCGCTTCCTCTAATGTCACTCGACGACGCGAAGCAAAAAGGTCTATTAGTTTGGCTTGAAGACGAGTACTACCAAACGTACCGTAAGACAATGAACGACAACGCGCTGCTTACACCAAACAGCAACACAGACATCTCGATTGTTTACACGGCAATGCACGGTGTCGGTGCGGACATGGCAGAAACGTTGCTCGCAGACGCTGGCTTTAAAAAAGTGGCAAGTGTTCCAGAGCAGCGCGAACCGGACGGCACGTTCCCTACCGTAAACTTCCCAAACCCTGAAGAAGCAGGTGCAATGGACATGGTGATGGCACTGGGTAAATCTGTTAATGCCGACATAGCTTGCGCGAACGATCCTGACGCAGACCGCTTTGCCGTGGCAGTAAAACGCCCAGATGGCGAATACCAAATGCTAACGGGTGACCAAGTGGGTTCATTGTTTGGTGACTACTTACTGCAAGATCAACCAAACGCGCTTGTTGGGAATACCATTGTGTCTTCTCGTCTATTGAGCAGTATTGCGAAAGCACATGGCGCAGAATACTACCAAACGTTAACTGGCTTTAAATGGCTAACCAACGTAGCAATGACACAAGAGACAGATGCAAATCCGTTCCTATTCGCTTACGAAGAAGCACTAGGCTACACGGTAGGCAACAAGGTTTGGGATAAAGATGGCTTGTCAGCACTGGTCGCTTTCTCTCAATTAACAGGTAAGTTGAAAGCACAAGGCAAAACGCTGTGGGATAAGTTAGAAGAGTTATACCGCCAACACGGTTTCTACTTCAACGCGCAACGCAGCATTGCGCTTGACCCTAAATCACCACCAATCGGTGACAAACTTCGCGCGAACCCACCGAAAGAGATCGCGGGTAAACGCATTGAAGTCATTGAAGATCTGAAGTCATCACTTCGATTTGTGACCGATTGTCCAACAGAAGCGATTGACTTGCCTGCAAGTGACGTATTGGTTTACCACCTAGAAGACAAATCACGCGTGATTGTTCGCCCTTCAGGTACTGAACCGAAGTTGAAGTGTTATTACGAAGTGATCAGCGACTTCCCAGCAGAGATGAATTACGCGCAAGCTAACCAAGCAGCGGAAGCGAAGATGAACGCATTGATCGAAGCACATCAACAAAGCTTGTAATTCAGGTTTGAAACATTGACTCTGTGACAACAGCAAATAGTAAATAGTAAAAGAGGCGCATCGAGCGCCTCTTTTTTTGTTCAATTCAAACCAAATCAAGCAATCTGTTTTTGCAGGAAATGTTTATCAATGCCTGCTGCTGGGTAACCTGAATACTGCCCTACTTTTTCAAAACCCAATTTCAAGTAAAAATCGAGTGCTTGAAAGCTATAAGTATCGAGATACAAGTGCGTCACCCCATGTGATTTCGCTTGTTCTTCCAGTAGAGAAATCAGTTTGCTTCCCAATCCCGAAGTGCGTGCCTCTGCATCTACCCAAAGATATTCAACGAACACGTTGTTATTGAATATCTCTCCCGTGAGTCCACCAATCACTTTACCCTCGTCATTACGGGCAAAACAGCCAATGGCATTTACATCACCATCCGGTAAATGCATGCGGTTATACGCTCGGATGCCATCACGGATAAAATCGAGATCGCTTTGTTCTGGGTTGAGTTTAAATTCAAGTTTCATACTGCCACTCCTTGGAAATCAGAGTGATACTAAAACAAAAAGCCAGCGAGTGCTGGCTTTTGTATAAAAATCTGATTGTTCTTACATCGCGAAGCTACTAAGCATCCAAACTGCCAAAATAATAAACACTAATCCCATCAGCTTGCCTTGGTACATACGGAACTTAGCGTTTTCAACCAAACCTTTCCCCAATGTTCCAGCAAGAGCAACCAGTAAAATGTTGAATAATAGGCCTAATACATTCAGCACTAAGCCTAGCGCCAACATCTGTTCACCAGAAGATGCCGTGATATTACTAGATACAAACTGTGGCAAAAACATCACGAAAAACACCAACGCCTTGGGGTTCAGTAAATTGCTCATTAAGGCACGCTGATAGTAAGTCGATGCCATTTTGTTTTTCTGGTCAAGCTCCGGTGCAGCAGATACGTCCGCTCGTAGACAATCCCAGCCCATTTTGAGCAAGTACGCGCCCCCCAGTAGATGGAGCACTTTTAATGCGATTGGACTCATTGCAATCAAGGTCGACACGCCCATTGCCGCTAACAGCGTTAAGATCACGCCGGACGTCGCGTTGCCTAAGCTCGCAAACAGACCAACTTTTTTGCCATAGCTCATACTAGAACTGGCAATCAGCAGCATGTCTGGGCCGGGTAATAAAAGGAGAGCAACAACAGCAGTGAGATAAACGGGGAGTACAGATAAATCGATCATGATTGGGACTAGATTTTTAAAACAGGCGGCGAATCTTATACCAATGATTGAACAACGACCAGACCAAATACCTCCATTGAATATTAAAATCAGAAAATAAAGAAGGTTTAATGCTCACTTTAAAAACAATTAACCTTTTTGGAATTTATTTTTAATACTGATAGCAATTTTGTACAAAAATACTCAGGATGGTTCCGGTAGACTCCTGTTGACGTTGTCCCTCCATTTACGCTTGAGCAATTCAGAACGAAAATGAAAGAAAAGAATAAGGAAATCGCGACTTTTAAGATTGCTCAAGAACTGGGCGGCTTGGAGCTGCTCGACGCAAAGTACGAAAAACAAAATTTCTCTCGCCATAGCCATGAAGGCTACACCATTGGCGTGATTGAAAAAGGTGCGCAACAGTTCTTTCGTACTGGCGGAAATCATATTGCACCGCAAGACAGCATCATTCTTGTCAACGCCGACGAGGTGCATAACGGTCACTCAGCGTCAGAAGGCGGTTGGGAATACAAAGCCATGTATCCCGTACCTGAGCAGTTTCAAACGCTCGGGGAAGAACTCGGCGCACCCAATGTCGCACAGCCCTACTTCCCCCAACCCGTTGTTTATGATCCAGAACTCGCTAATCAACTGCGGTTGGTATTCGATACGCTAGAGAAATCCGATAACCGCTTACTAAGAGAGACACTTGTCTACGGTACGTTGGTCAAACTTGCCAGCAAGCACAGTACACATCGAGCCTCTCTTCAAGATGCGACCAAAGCGCAAAAGCAAGTACATCTGGTCAAAGAGTTTCTTGAAGACTTCCCTCAAGCCGATGTCTCTTTAGAAGAACTTGCGAAATTGGCGGGATTAAGCCCTTTTCATTTGTTGCGCGAGTTTCAAAAACAATTCGGCTTTCCGCCGCACGCGTTTCAAATTCAGCAGAGACTCCGAATGGCGAAAAAACTGCTCAAGTTAGGACAAAAGACTTCTGATGTTGCTCAAGAGTGTGGCTTTCACGATCAAAGCCATTTGCATCGTCACTTTAAAAAAGCCATGGGCGTAACGCCTGGGCAGTACATCAAGCATTGTTAGCAATTTTGTACAAGGCAGCGTGCTGAGGTCAGTCTACCTTAACAGCATGTTTTTCTATTTAAGTTGAAGTTATGGATACTACTTTGCCAACTCATCAAAATTCAAAATCCTCGCTCTTTTTACAAGGCACCATCGCTATGATGCCATTGAGCATCGCTGTGTTGCCCTGGGGGTTATTAGCCGGCTCATTTGCCATTGATACTGGCTTACACCCTCTGGAAGGTCAGGCGCTTTCCGCTATTCTGTTTGCAGGCTCCGCCCAACTTGTAGCCATGGGGATGATTAAAGCAGGCGCTGGCTTGACTACGATGCTGCTGACTACTTTTTTCATTACCTCTCGCCATTTTCTCTATAGCGTTTCAATGCGCAGTAAGATTTCGCCTTTGCCAGCAAAGTGGCGTCTTTCACTTGGCTTCTTACTCACTGACGAGCTATTTGCCATCGTCGGGCACCAATCCGATAAACAATTTGATCGATGGTACGCCCTTGGCGCTGGGTTAAGCTTTTATCTCTTCTGGAACTTCGCAACGCTTGCCGGCATCGTTGCCGGCAGTTTGATACCTGAATTGAATGAGCTCGGATTGGAATTTGCCGTTGCTGCCACTTTTATCGCGATTGTGGTGCCAACGATAAAAAGCATTCCCGTGTTATGCAGTGTCTTGGTGGCATTAGTTAGCTCAGTGGCGCTGAACTACTACCAAGTAGAAGGAAGCTTGATGTTCGCGAGCATTCTCGCCATGTTGACGGGCTATTTTGTGGAACAATTTACGACGAAAGCACCAAACCTTGAGAGTACACAGGAGGAACGCCAATGATCTTTTTGTCTATCTTAGCCATGACAGCCTTGGTGTTCACCAGCCGTTATCTGTTCTTAGAACCTAAGTTACCGCTTAGGTTAGGCGTAAGAACTCAGAAAGTGTTGAGCTACGCAAGCCCTGCAGTACTCACCGCAATTTGGGCTCCAATTGTATTTATGCCAGAGGGTGAACTGAGCGTCACATGGCAAAATCCATTTCTATTGGCTGCTCTATTAGCCGCTGCGATTGCGTACCTCACCAAGAATGTCTTGCTCACCACCATAGTAAGTATGGTCGCGTTCTTATTGCTTCGAATTTGGTTGTAAGCTCACGACTAAGTAGCTACCCACTCAATCTCTAACAAGGTGAAGTCTCCACACTTCAAACGCCCAAGGAAGACATCGCCTTGATGCACTTCTCCCACGCCCTTTGGTGTGCCTGTCATCACGACATCGCCATCTTCTAGAGTTGTATAGCTCTTCAGCTCATCGAGAATACTAACTGGTGGGTAAAGCATCTGTTTAACGTGCCCTTTTTGAACATGAACACAGTTAATCAAAAGCTCTAAGTTGAGATCGTCTATATCGACACCGTTAAGAGAGTGGAATCGACTGAATACTGCTGAACCGTCAAACGCTTTAGCACGTTCCCAAGGTAATCCTTTTTCTTTGAGGGTCGATTGTAAGCCGCGTTTGGTCAGATCTAGGCCAAGCCCAACCGCATTGTATTGACCATTTTTGATCAGAAAACAGATTTCTGCTTCGTAATGCAAAGGCTCTTGATGAAATGAGGTGAGTTTGGTTGAAACGGAAGTCGCCGGTTTATTAAACACGACCATTTGTTCTGGCATGGCATTATTGAGCTCTTGAATATGCTCAACATAGTTACGCCCAACACACAGAACTTTACCAACTTTGACTTTCTTCTCTTCAACCTGAATGACGCTCATTGCTCTTCCCTGCAAAACAAAACGCACATGATAATCTAACTGATTGAGTTGCCCACACTAGTTCCCACTCTTGAATGTTAAAAACAAGACATTCAGCCCGTTTTGCTCTCTCGCCTTCAAGGCGAAACTCTCTCATTTATCAAACATTAGAGATGAAAAAAGCCAGCACGAGGCTGGCTTTTATAGTAACTAGGACAGGTTACTATTATAGGTAGTAACGAGCACCAAGTGCCCATTTGTCGTCTGTTTTACGATCGTTAGCATCGTTTAGGTCGAACTGGTAACCAGCGTAACCAACAAACTTAGAAGTGAAGTTGTATTCTGCTTGAACAGCCATCTCTTCACGTGCAGTTTCAGTTTTGCTGCGGTTAAACTCTTTACCTTCAACCATTTCGTAGTTGATGCTTAGGTTTAGACTGCTTGGTAGAGCGTATGCTAGTAGCGCTTCGTACGCATCACTGTCTACAAGGCGAGCGCCGTTTGTGCCGAAGTTCATGTTCTCGTTTGAACCGTATACTGCTGCTACGTATAGGCCTTGACCGTATGAACCGTAAGATGCAGATACTAGGTGAGATTCAGCAGATTGCTTGCCTACAAAGTTAGCTTGTTGGATATCACCACCGTTGTAAGTGTAACCAATTTTCGCGCCCATGATTGCGTAAGAAAGTGCAACTTGCATACGGTCATCGTATTCTGCACCGTCAGTCTTAGCACCTTGCCAACCTAGACCGAAGTTGATTGCACCAGCTTCACCTAGCTCGATTGCGTTGCGGTAAGAAAGCATCTTGTCCGCACGACCAGTACCTAGAGCACCGTGGTCATCGTAGATAAAGTCGTTCGCAAATGCGATTGGCATATCAGCAACGCCAGCTACATCGTAGTAAGGTGCCCATTGAGTACCACCAACTGCACGGCCGTATACGTCGTGAGTTAGACCTAGGTAGCCAAGACGAGTAGTGAATGACTCTTCACCGCCATCTAGGTAGTTAAGAGCCCACTCACCGCGAGCGTCAGCTGTGAAGCCGTTGCCTAGGTCTTGAGTTGCTGTGAAGTTGATACGTGGAGAGTTAGTACCTACATCTGTGTCGCCTTGCTCTGAACCGTTTAGGTTAACAGATACGTGACCACCGATAGCGAAAGTAGTGCCGTCGTTGTTGTAAAGTTCCACTGCTACTGCTTGTGTACCGAATGTTGCTGCAACAATCGCTGCTGCTAGGAATTTTTTGTTCATTATAAAATCCATGTATTTATTCATTAGTTTATAAGTCAGTCTTATACAAAAGTGGACCGGGGCATCTCTTCCACCAATGTCGCGTCACTTTTGCTTAACAACTGTTGCTCACTGTATTTCAGAAGTTCCCAAGAGCAGAGTGAAAAGATGTAATAAAAAAGAAAAATGGCAAACGTTTACCCATAAGCAGACAACAATTTAAGAAAACAACACCCAAAAATAGAAACACTTTGTTACATTTAAGCCTAAATCACTATCTAAGCTATTGTAATTGTGTGATTAACGCAGAGTTTAACGAGGATTTTTGTTACATTTCAAAAAGAAAATTATGATTAGGAACTTTTTTAAAATTAGGCTGTCCACTTAAAGGAGCAGAAACATAAAAAAACCTAAAACCTGTTTTCTATAAGGTTTCATCAATATCTCCCCTGTCACTCATTTGAAATAAAAATGCAATAGAATCATCACGTAACAGAAATCTATCTTTCATTTTCGCGGTTTACCTTAAGCGTCATCGACACAAATCGAGCAAGAAAGCTCATCGATTACAACTAGGGTAATAAGAAAATGAAAAAGGCAGCACTAACTACCGCGATTCTAACAGCATTGGTATCAGCACCATCATTTGCAGCAACCGTGTATAAAGACGACGGGACTGAATTGAAAGTTGGCGGTCGCGTGGAGTTTCGTGGCGACTTCATCGGTTCTGACGGTGCAGAAGTTGACGGTACTATGGAAGATGCATCTCGTGCACGTCTAAATCTAAAAGGTAAAACAGATATCGGTAATGGCCTATCTGCTTTTGGTGTTTACGAAGCTGAACAAAAAACAGGTAAAAGCGAGTTTAAAAACCGTTACATGTACGCTGGTGTAAGTGCTGATGCAGGTGATTTTTCGGTAGGTCGCCAAGACATGGCTGCTGTTATCATCTCTGATATGACGGATATCACTGAGTTCTCAGGTGTTCAACAAGTTATTGATTCATCCTCTGATAAGCAAGACAGCGTATTCGCTTACCGTGGCGAATTTGATGCTCTACAAGTTCAAGCAACTTACCAAGCCAACTCTGGTGACAGCCAAGACAAATACGGCATCTCTGGCCTTTATTCTCTACCAATGGGCCTAGACCTAGGTCTTGCTTACTCTGGTGGCGATGTAGATAAAGATAACTCAGAAGACCAAATTCTTGGTGGTATCGCCTACTCTCTTGAAAACTTATACCTTGCAGGAACTTACTCTCAAGGTGCCATTGATGACTCTGAAGACTTTACCGCTTACGAGCTTGTAGCAAGCTACAAATTAGCAAGTAAGTTTACTGTTGCTGGCCTATACACTTTCCAAGAGAACGATCCAAATGGCGCAGCAAAATATGACGCGGTTGATGGTTTTGAGCTGGTTGGTTACTACAAACTTAACAGCAACTTCCGTACTTACCTTTCTTACTACATGAACCAGCTGGATGAAGAAAAGAATGGAGAAGGCAAGGTAACTGAAGGTGAAGACACACTACGTCTAGGCGTACGTTACGACTTCTAATAAAAACTTGTCCTAATAGCGAGTCTTTTGGCCGGCACTCTTGTGTCGGCTTTTTTGATCGTACTCACTAACCTGCCTTCTTTTAATGCACCTAATCCCGAAGTTAGTGCATTCCCTCTAGGCTTTCTCAAGCTATGTTCATCTAGGCCTTTAAAATCAACCAATTAAAAGTTGGCACACTAGCTGCAATAACTAAATCGAGCAAATGCATGGCAGCGTTTGTGCTTCTCGTTCTTTGTACCTACTTCGGTAGGCACGTCCTTTAAATTGGTAATGTCGCCTCCCTCTGGGAGGCATTTTTTTATTGGCTACCCTATGAATAGAACGTATGATTCTGGCCATTCTTTAAAAACGGAAATATCCAATTGAATCATCATCCTGTCCAAGGTGCATCTTGGATGCTCACCGCGGGTTTAGCATTCGCCGTCGTTAATAGTTTTGCTCAAGTTGCGAGTATACACTTTGGAGTGTCGTCCACGACCTTTGCGTTATTCCAATACGCGATCGCCTTTTTTGCGATATTGCCTTATTTACGCACCCTAGGCATTCGTCAATCACTGCGCACAAACCACTTTGGTTGGCACGCTCTACGTATTTTCCTTGCCGTTATCGGGATCCAACTATGGCTGTGGGCACTCGCGTATCCAGTGCCAATTTGGCAAGGTATTGCGTTGTTAATGACCTCGCCTTTGTTTGCTACTATAGGCTCAGGTCTGATACTTAAAGAGAAAGTTGGGGTAGCGCGTTGGATCGCTACCTTAACTGGCTTTATTGGCGCAATGATCATCCTTGAGCCTTGGTCTGACTCTTTTACCTGGGCGACACTGTTGCCAGTTGGCGCTGCTTTTTTCTGGGCTTCTTACTCTCTGATGGTGAAAAAATTATCAGTCAATGATCCACCGTCAACAATGGTGGTTTATCTACTGTTATTGATCACACCATTTAATATCATACTTGCGGTGCCAACATTCGTGATGCCAGAAGGGTGGGATGTTTGGGGTATTCTCATTGCGGCTGGCGTGTTAACCGCCTTAGCGCAATGGGCGGTCGTAAAAGCTTATGCCGTAGCAGATGCGTCTTTCGTTCAACCTTTTGACCACGCGAAATTACCACTTAATGTCTTTGCCGGTTGGTTAGTGTTCAGCTGGGTTCCACCAGGTCGATTATGGTTGGGTGCCGCGATTATCGTTGGCTCAATTGCTTTCATCACTCATTGGGAAGCAAAAAAAAGAAAGTAAATTGAAAGAATTTCTTTGGTTTTGAGTTCTATATTTTCAGGAAAGGAAATGAGGATTATCGTATGACACAGCCAATCAAAATGACACTTTATCGTTGGGCAGGCAGCTGGGGACCATTCAAGGTTAATATTCCATGTGGCGAATGCACCCTAACTAAAGACATTCTTGCCGATACTTTTGAAAACGAATTAGCGGGTGTCTCCGTAGAGCTAGAAGTTAAAGATTGGTTGTCCCATTGGTGGGAACCACTAAAACTTGGTGCTTGGCACGCCCCTATCCTAGTTGTTGAAGGAAAAGTCGTCAGCCAAGGGGAAGCGCTAAACCGAGGCGTGCTTGTTCAATCAGTTATTGCTGAGTGGACTAAACGCGATCAACTTAAAGGCAATATTGTCTACGGCAAAGCGACGTGTCCTTACTGCGTTAAAGCCAAAAAGTTGCTGGATGAGACGGGTATAGAATACACATACTATGACGTCGTCAAAGACAGTGCAGCCCTTTACCGAATGATACCTGAAGTGAAAGCCATCATTGGCGAGAAAACACCTGTAACGGTGCCGCAAATTTGGTTAGATGGAGAGTACATAGGAGGCGCAGACAACTTGGAAAAGTGGTTAGCGGAAAAGGGATTAGATAAAGTGCCTAACAACGTTGTTGAGATCCCAAGTCAAAGCGCATAATTATCACCTAGCAGAAACACGACATCTCTAACAAAGCAAAAAGCCCTGATATCAAATCAGGGCTTTTCCTATTAATTCGCTAGCTTTTTCATTACTCGAGCAAACATTGAAGGTTTCTTCTTCTTTGTTTTACCGTAAAGCGCTTTGTGCATCGCGTCTTTTGCGATCATTTGACCAATGTAAACGCCACCAAGTTCGTAACCCATGACCTTCTCCTAAGAAGTAATTGACTGGTTTATGTTGTAATTTTACACCACAAACCACCAAAAACAAGATAAAGATCACAAAATAATTGTAATTTAATTACAAGAAATTTAATCCTAGCGAATCAAAAAAGTGATTAACGCTTGGGCTGTTGGTACGTTTTGCCTGCTGCTTTGTAAGTATCTTTTTGTTTAATTTCAAAGAAAGTTTCAAAGAACCAAGCCGCAAATTTGATCAGGTGATCGCCTTCATTCATGACATGCTCAACAAATTCTTTCTCTTCACCAGACTCGTCAGCTTGGAAGGTAATATGGTAAATACGTTTTTCACCATCGACCTCCGCAAGGCCAAATTGACCACTTAGTGATTCCGCTGCTTGAGCGACCTCTTCTTCTTCAGATGCTTTTAGTAGTTCAAGAGCCTGAGGCAAGTTCTCTTTTTCGCCAATTTCTTTTAATAGCGCTTCAAATTCGTTTTGTTGCATGGGTTCACCTAACGATTAACGGGCGTTTTCCTCGCACAACGCTTTTGAGTCAGCATCTGCGAGCCTAATTTGCTGCGCATTTTAGAAAGGAGCACGTAAGCTTGCAAGCAGATTCAACGCGAGCTTTCTGGTTGAGCCAAACCACTGGTAGGCGTCTGAATTTGACTCAGTGCCAAAACAACACAGCTTAACCCTGCAATCAACACATAGAAGACACCTAATTGATATTGGCTCGTTACCCAATACTCCACCAAATATCCGCCAAACAAACCTGCGAGACACATTTGTATAGACCCAGATAATGCAGAAACCGCGCCTGCTTGTTGTTTGTGTGGGGATAACAACAAACTGATTGAAACCGGGAACGACATTCCTTGCGCAAAACTCAAGCAAGTGAAGGCAACTAATAGTGACGTAACCGTAAATGGTAAAATCAGTAGCATCACTCCTGATGCAGCAACGACAACAAAACTCATCAATAGGATCTGCTGCTCTTTGTAGCGCGAATTGACTAAGTTAAGCACCAAACTACCCATTAACAACCCTGCTGAAGGGACAATCATCAACGAGCCATAGTCTGCAGCAGTTAATCCAAGCTCTTGCTGCATCAAAAATGGATATAAGGACAACGTCACCAGAGCAGAAAGATAACTGAGCCAGTTGTAGCTCGCACTGCCAATCACTTGTTTATTAGTCAACAGCGTTAAGTAATTCAATATGACTCGTTTAGGTTCAAAACGGCGCTTGGGATAAGGCAATGTTTCTGGAAGAACGATTAAGCCCAGCGTAAAAATCGCGATTAAGTAAAACAATACGAAGACAAACACCGCATGCCAACTTAAATGATAAGCGATCCAACCACCAAACAAAGGCGCAACTATCGGCATCACTGATGCTGTGACCGAAATATAGGAAAGGGCCTTGGTCAATTGTGAGCCATCGTAACTGTCTCGTAATACTGAGCGCCCAAGAACAGAGGCGCTTCCCGCACCTAAACCTTGTAATAGCCTTCCAGCTTCCAAAGCGACAATATGGTCTGCAAACGCAATACATATGACCGTACCTACGAGATAAACGCTTTGACCAAGAATGAATACTGGCCTACGCCCTATTGAGTCGGATAGCGGGCCATAAAAAAGCTGAGAGACACCAAAGCCAACAAGGAATAACGTGACAAGGTTTTGAATCGCATGCTGCGGAAGCTCAAGGTCATGTCCGATCATTGGCAAAGATGGAAGATAAATGCTGACGCCAACTTGACCGGTCGCGATGATCATCATCGCCAATAATAATGGTGTTTTACGCAATATACCCTCCTTACATCATGACAGTTTCACGACAGACAGTGTATATTTGTTACTCTAAGATGATAATAAACCAAAATGGAAAAGAATTATTTCCTATGGGGATAGAATAAAATGGATTGGATTCAAAGTGTCAATAGCTATATTCGTGTAGTAGAAGAAGGAAGCTTCAATGCGGCAGCCAGAAAGCTCAATACCACCAGCTCAGCCATTAGTAAGCGTATCCAGTGGCTAGAAGATAAGATTGGTGTACAACTGCTCAAGCGAACAACACGCTCCATCAGCCAAACAGAAGCTGGCGCCCTATTCTACGAACGAGCCAAAGTACAGCTAGACTCTTGGCAATCTGTGCTAGACGAAACACGCTCAGTGAATCAATCTCCAGCAGGCTTACTTAAGATTGGAGCAACGCTGGCCGTTGGCTCTAAGTTCCTTGTTCATTATCTGGACGATTTTCTTGAAAAATACCCCTACATTAAACTTCAACTTATCACAACGCTACCAGGTCAAATCCCCGAACTGAGCTTAGATTTATTCATCAGCAGGGAGTTGGAACATCTCAATTCTTTAAGTTTTAAAGCAACGCCATTGTTCGAACACAAAGCCCAGTTTTATGCAGCGCCTAGTTACCTTGAAAAACACGGAACCCCACAAACGGTTGAAGAACTATCACAACATAACATGTTGATTTGGGGTGAAAAGCCAACAAGAGAGCTCAAAACCAACCGTGGAAAGCGTATTAGCCTTTCAGGAAATTTCGCGACCACGAACCCTGAAGCTCTTTTCCATGGCGCTAAACGCGGAATGGGAATTTTACTGTCCAATAATGTGATGATCAAAGAAGAGCTTAAGTCCGGAGCATTAATACCGATACTTCCCGATGTCACTGCTGATGAGGCGACGGTCTACGCTTACTATCCAAAACTGGATTATCAACACACCCGAACTCAGCTGTTTCTCGACTACCTTAAATCACGCTTAGATGAAGAAAAGCGCGCCTAATCTACTCACTCTTTGAGAACAAAGATATTGGAGAGTCACAAGGGGCGCGTTGGTCTGTCGTGAATGTTTTGAGTGATATGATAAGACGTTATAACGTTGCTTATTAAAAACAAATCACAACGTCTAATCATGCAAAAACCATCTGCTAATATACAATCCTAAGCACTCCGAGATTTCAACAAAAGAAAGATAAAGTAGCTGCCTCCGATAATCGAAACTAACGTACCTGCAGCAAGTTGAGCGGGGAACACCACGACTTGCCCTAGCCAATCAGCAAACAACATTAGGGCTGCACCGATTAAGAAAGACAATAAGATCTGCTCTCGAACCAAGCGAGCACCAACCATAGCTGCAATATGTGGAGCCAGTAGGCCAACAAAAGCGACCGGCCCCATGGTGGTTGTGACCATCGAACATAAAATCGCGACGATACACAATAGAGCCACATAGGCGATGTTGATGTTCAGCCCTCTTGCACTTGCAAACTGACGACCAGTAGCAATTAATGTCACCCAACGACTCAACAGTAAAGCTACGCCAATACAAACGGTGATCACGATAGCCATGATCATTGCTGCATCAGGTTCAACACGATACGTAGAGCCTGCCAACCAAGCCAATAAGGTGTATTTCCCCTCACCCACTCGTGTTAAAGAGAATTGCACTAGAGCCTCTAACACCGCGGTCAGCGAGATACCGGTCAGAATTAGGATAGACGGAGCGAACTGATGCTTCTTACCAAGGAACAGCAACAAACAAAGTGCAATCGCACTGCCCAAAAACGCAACCCAAGGGCTTAGCGAGTGAATCGAGTATCCCATAAACAGGCTACTGAAAATCAGCGCTAACACCGCACCTGCCGATACGCCAAGAATGTCTGGGCTCGCAAGTGGGTTGTAAACGAGCCTTTGTAAAATCACACCTGCCACTGCCAAACCGCCACCAGCAAATATTGCGGTTAACATTCTAGGCCAGCGAATAGACCACTCAAACGCATCTGGGATAATGAAATAACTCATATCTGAAGAAGGTTGTGACAATGTACTTAACGCCAGTAAACCGGAAATCATTGCACCCAACAAGAAATAAGCCAAAGGTGAAATAAACTTTGGCCCTTTAGGCATTGAGAAAAATAGCTGATCTTGGGCCGACATCTGCTTGCGAGCAATAATGATCAAAGCTGGAGCGCCAATCACCGCGGTTGCTGTTCCTGTAGGAATCATATCCAAAGACCATTGCGCTAAGAAAATCGCCAAGCTGTCGGTCATACAAAGCAATAGCGCACCTAATACGCAGCTAGCGATGAGCTCAGATTTCGCCTTTAAAAAGCCCAAATGTCTCGCGATGTTTGGAGCAATCAAACCAATAAAGCTGATTACACCCACCGAGGTAATCGACACGGAAACCAGCCAAACGCCAATCACCATTAGGACAAAGAAAGTCGTACCGATGTTGAGACCACGCGCAGCAGCCCCTTCTGTACCAATCGAAAGAAGAGTCAAAACCCTCGGAGCCAACAGGAAAATAGCAAAGATTGGCAGTAACTTAGGCATCAACCAAAGCACTTGCTCCCAACCATTTTGCCCGAGATCACCCGCTCCCCATACGAACAAGTTCTGAGCATATTGGTCGTTGAGCAAAATAATTGCAGTTGCAAATGCGCCTAGCAGTAAGTTTACCGCCATACCTGCCAAAACAATTGGCAAGCCGCTCATGTTTTTGATGCCAACTATGGAAACAATCAGACCCATTGCAAGCAGCGCGCCTATCAGCGCAAACCAAACTGAATACTGAGCCACCAACATCGGCGCGGCCACATTTAGAATGACCAGACCAAGCCATGCACCTGACGATGTACCTAAGGTAAGCGGAGACATCATGTGATTTTGCGTTAATTGTTGAAACAAGCTACCTATGGTACCGAGTGTTCCACCAACCAAAATCGCCATCACCAAACGAGGCAAGTTAACATAGACTAACGCCATCAACTCAAATGAATCATCGACCATTTTATTGAATGTAGCGATGTCACTGATCTGTGAGACTTGTTGGAACAACTCTCCAACAGGACCAAATTCTGACTGGCCTAACCATAAATGAACAAGAGCGGTGAGCAATAGCACCGCCCCCATCATGAAACCACTGGATCTCATTACTGCTCCGCTAGCATCAACAACGATTGCGCCATGGCTTCAGCGTTATACAAAATAGACATAGCACCGCCGTAGCTCCAACTCGCTGCTACTGGGCTAAATTGACCATTGCGAACGAAAGGCATGCTCTTCCAAACCGGAGAACGCTCTAACTTGTCTTGATACGGGAAAGGTTCAAAGTAAAGTGCAATGCCGTTCTTCACCTTCTTAAGTTCAGTCATACGCTTTTGACTGATCCCCCACTGACTAGCCGGAAGATCCAACGCATTTTCAAAACCTAGCTGCTCAAGCGCGTATTGCGGAATCGAGTTATCACCGTAAATGTAAACTGACGTGGTGCTCGCAAAACGGAAAGAAGTGACTTTTGGCTTGTCTCCCGGGTAAGCTTTATCTAATTCAGCCTTAAGAACCTCAAGACGCTGCTCCATCGCAGCCAGTTTCTTGTTCGCTTGCTCTTCTTTACCAAGCAATTGGCCTATCTTCTTGAAGTTATCGATAGCCGCCGCCGCATTACTGTGCTCTTCACTGTACGTTTGGTAGTAAAGTACTGGCGCGATTTCTGAAAGTCGCTCCTGAAGATCTTTCTGAGGTGAAGCGATAAGAATTACATCTGGGTTTAGCTTCTTCAAAGCAGAAAAGTTAGGCTCAGTTCTAGTGCCAATGTCCGCCACGCCTTCTGGAATCGCAGGTTGAACAACCCAATCGCTATACCCTGCAATATCAGGTACTGCTACTGGTGTTACACCGAGTTCAATCACTTGCTCAGCGACATCCCAGTTAAGCGCTGCTACTCTGACAGGTTGAGCTTCAAGTGTTTTAATCCCCTCACTGTCTTCTACTTTGAAATCCGCCATCGCATTAAACGATAAAGCACTCGCTAACATCGTTAGAACGAGTTTTGTATTCAAATTTTTTACTTTAGAAAAATGGGAAGCGATTGATTTTAAGCTCATATATTTGCCTACTTCATCTAAATTCGAGATTTCTACAAACGACAAAAGCAGCCCAGAAAAGGCTGCTTTAAAATTGGGAACGCTAACTTAGTTAGAATTCATAGTTTACGCTTAACTCAACTGACTGCTCGGCACCAAACCAGCAGTTCGATTGGTCATAACAGGTGTAGTACTCTTCATTGAATAAGTTGTTCACTAGCAAGTTAGCTGTTGCACCAGATAGTGTGTCGCTTGCCTCACCTAAGTCATAGCCTACTGAAAGATCGACGACCGTGTAAGAAGGCACTTTGCCTTGAGTATTCGTTGCATCCATCTCCATTTCACCCATGTAACGAGCACCTACACTGAAGCGGGTTCCTGATAAAGCACCACCATAGACATAGTAATTGCTCCATAGGTTAGCGGCATGTGTCGGTACATAGATTGGTGTAGTGCCTTCTAGATCTGGATTCGCATCTTCCGTAACTTCCATGTCGATATACGTGTAGCTCGCATTAACATCCCAATCTTCAGTAACAAACCATCTGCCTTCAAGCTCCATACCTTGCGAGCGCACCTCACCTAGCTGAATCTTAGAACGGTATGTAGGATCTGATGGATCAGCAGCAATTGAGTCTTTCTTAGTGATATGGAAGTAAGAAGCAGTAACCTGCTGTGACATATCTGGAGACAAGTATTTAATACCCAACTCGATCTGTTCACCTAGCTGAGGTTTTAAAGAGTTGCCGTTAATATCAGTACCAGCAGCTGGCTCAAAGCTCGTCGCGTAACTTACAAAAGGAGAAATACCATTATCTAGCTCATACAAAGCACCTACACGGTACGAGAACTGGTTGTGATCAGCTTCATCTTTTCCATCATAAGTTGGGTAAGAACTAATTTTGTCATCGCTTGCCTTAAACATGTCATAACGTCCACCAGCTAATAAAACCAACGCGTCATAACGAACTTGATCTTGGAAGTACAAACCTAACTGTTCGGTCGTAATATCATGAGATTCACGGTAGTTTTCTTGAAGCTGACTTCTATCCAAAAGGTCATTGTTCGGATTATAAGCATCAAACCCATAGAAACTCGCATTCGCAGTAAATTCTTTGTACAGAGAATCACCTGTTAGCTTTAGGTAGTCGACACCGAATAATAAATTGTGTTCTAAACCACCAATTTCGACACGACCTGAAACTTGGTTATCGATAACAAAGCTCTGTGAATCCTCATCTGTACTGTAAACATTTCGGATTAAACTGCCCGTCGCAGGATTGAAGTTAGTAGCGGTGTGGTAAGTATTCTCTTGGTACAGAGACGCATCGGTATAGCGAGCATTCTGAAGGAAAGTCCAATCATCGTTAATTTGGTGATTGATCTTATAGCCTAGCATCAAGACTTCACGTTCAAAGGTACTCCAATTCTTGTCACCCATGGACACAGATGGATCACTCGCCTTCAGCACTTCTAATGGCATAGCAGAGTTAGTACCCATCGATGGATCGTTCTGATAGTAAAGGTTGAAGTTGATAAGTGTTCTATCAGACAACTGCCAATCTAGTGAAGGAGCAATCACATAGCGCTCTTCTTCTGCGTGATCTACTTGGCTGTCTTGTTTACGGGCAAGTGCTAACAAGCGATAAGAAAAGTCACTGTCACCTAATTGACCTGTAGTATCAATTGACGCTTCCATAAGGTTCCTTGAACCTGTAGATACACCAACTTTCGTCGACCCATCTTCTTGCGGTGTCTTCGCAATCATGTTGACCATACCACCTGGTGGCATCGCTCCATACAACACAGATGTAGGCCCCTTAAATACTTCAACTTGCTGAATCGCAATAGGATCTATCTGAGGTTGTAGATTCCAACCGGTTAGGAATGGAAGCACCAAACCATCATAATAGCTTTGGTTGTTACTAAAACCACGAATAGAGAACGTATCGTACATGGTTACTGATGCGCCCTTCTGTTCGGTTACAACACCCGGTGCATAACGAAGGGCTTGATTCAAAGATTGAACACCTCGTTGCTCTAACTGTTCTTCATCAATAACGGTAATACCTTGAGGCGTTTCCTCTGGCTCAAGAGCCGACTTAGTTGCGGTATTACGGTAAGCTTTTCCTAAAACAGTGATAGTTTCGATATTCGAATCTGTCGCTGAAACGGCTTCTTCCGCCAAAGCTTGCGCTGAAAATGCAGTCAACAAAGCGACTGCCAATGATGAATACTTAAAACGAACGTGAGTGGTCATGATTCCCTCGGTACCAATGCTTAACTTAAATAGTAATAAATCTCATTTGCATTGTATGTATCTATAAAAGGGATAATTAACAATTTGGTGCAAGTTCAAAAAGAACTTGGCCTATTTTGAGTAAAACTAAAACAGTTGCTCATTAAAAGCACAATTAGCCCTATTAAACGAGAGGCTCTGTAGAGAGTGCGTTAGGTGGGATATGACTACGATTTAATAATAGGAACCCAGTATTCCATTACCGCATCAGTCGAATGAGCTCGATAACCCAAGGGATACACTTCAAGCTCATAGCCATCGATGGCTCGATAACCAGAACTTGGCAACCAGTTAAGAACAAACCAGCTTAGAGTATGTCGAAGATTCTCAATAGGACCGCAATGTTTCACTACAGCGTAGGTTTGCTTTGGAATAGTTAATACCTCTAATTTATCAGAGATAATGCTCGGCAATTGCGGAATCGAAATCTCGTCGTGGAGCTCAATGCCAGCCCAGTAGTAAATGTTGGTACCATCAAAGCAAGACTGGGTGAGATCGACAACGCCAATAAATTGAAAGGCACCCGCGTCTGGAAGCGTTACTTCCCCTTCTAAACGTGACCACAATTGAGGAACTTTCTGTGCAAAATCTTGGGTCAACGAAAACAAACCACTGATTTCAGAAGTGATGCCTTTAACAAGGAATGACTCTCTTTCATCAATGCGTACCTCGACAAAACTGAGTGGGCCATTATCAGCTGCGCTCATCATATCCGATACTTGTATTGGTTTACGAAGCCCAGTTCTTTTGCCCGCTTTTCTATATTGACTAGGACTTAAGCCAAACATCTGCTTGAACGAGCGGCTAAAGCTAATTTCTGAATTAAACCCGAGAGCAAGAGCGATATCAATGACTCGCTTCTTGCTATCCAACAGTTCTTCTGCCGCTTGGCTTAACTTAAGCTCTCTGACGTAGTTTGCGACGGTAAGCCCAGTCTCGGCTTGAAACACTCTTTGCAGCTGCCAGCGAGACCAACAGCTCTGTTTCGCAATATCTTCTAGCGATAGTGCCGAGCTTAGGTTCGCATGAATATAAGCCAAGACACGGCTGATACGATCAAATGCAGGTGTGTTCATAGTCACGCGTTAATAATCTCGGTAGTGGCAACAATATAGTAGATACAGAAATACTTTTTATCATTTAAAGAGCCTTTTATCACTTAAAAATGAGTAATGCATAATCAATTGATAGCTCCCTTAGCGTGCAAGAACTCCGAGGAGATGCTCCATATTGTATGGTTATCCTCGATAAGGTTAGCTATGATAACGCAACTAATTCTCATTCATTGGTTTAAGATGCTTTCCCAGTTGCACAATATTATTACTCGTCGGAGAGCCCCTTCTCTACACCAGAAAATCTTCGCTTACTCTAAGCAGGTCACACCTTATCTAAGTGGAAGCTATGGTTCTCTGAGCAGCAGAAGTATCGCGATGACCAATGATAAGAGTCATATCGAAATCAAACGCGTTTACGATGGTCTAGCGGAAAATCACTCTGAAGCTGGTAAAGCTTATTGGTTAACTCGAACTTGGGATCTAGTGTGTTGGCAGCCCATCTATGTCACTTTCGTTTCTATTTACGGCCTCCACTCTCTACCTGATATCAAGAATATTGGTCAATTTAGGTACAAAGAGTTCGTCACAGGTTATCGCTTCTTTAACGGTGACCATCAACACGGTTCACCCGAGGAACTGATACCTCAGGCTGGTGCAGCCATACTTGCACTCACCGAGTTTTACCGCAGTCAGATAAATGAATGGACACGTATCCGACCAGGGTTCACCAACCATTTGTTAGCGGATCTACTGCTAAGCAGTTTGATCAAATTGCAGCAGCATGAGCCAAGCTTAACCAATGATTACATCACCGAGCAAGCCAAGCTTTGGTTAGAAGCATGCCAATTACCGGACAGTCATTTAGACAGCCTCAAGGTCGATGCTAATTCAGGGATGCTTAGGCTGATAAGAGTCAGCTGTTGTCTAGTTTACAAATGCGACTCTGGAAAGTATTGCGACGATTGCCCAAGGCTCCCAGAAAACAAAAAAATCGCTTAATATCACCATCTATTATTAAAGAGCAGCAGAGAGCATTTGCTTTTATCAGCGGCTTTATTGGTCGGAGACAGGACTGACATGTTTCAGCTTTCAAATATCAAAATCGTTCGTGATGAGCGAACCATTCTCGCAATCGACGAACTTTCTATTCCGACGAATGAGCTCACCGTAGTTCTTGGTCACAATGGTTCTGGTAAATCTACGCTGGTTAACTTGATCTCAGGGCAAATGGCCCCAGACCACGGCACAGTGAAGTTAGACGATACCTCTCTTTCTGCCTTCAAAAGCAAAGACCTAGCCAAGAAGATTGCTTATTTGCCGCAAAAGCTCCCTGCTTCTGCGGGCTTAACGGTAGCGGAGCTGGTTCGTTTAGGGCGCTTTCCTTGGCGGGGAGCGTTAGGTCGTTGGAACTCTGAAGACCAATCCATCATCCAACAAGCAATGGAGAGAACGGGCGTCGCCGAGTTTTCACAGGCATTAGCAGACGATTTATCCGGCGGTGAACGCCAGCGTGCTTGGGTATCGATGTTGCTTGCGCAGCAGTCTCCCGTATTGATCCTCGATGAGCCAACATCAGCACTGGATGTTCATCACCAATTCCAACTGATGGGTTTACTGTCAGAGCTGAATAAAAAAGAAAACGTTGGCGTGGTCGTGATTCTGCACGACTTAAACCTTGCTCTACGTTACGCGACACACATCGTTGCTCTGAAGAAAGGTCAGATAGCATTTGAAGGCAGCGCCGATAAGTTACTCGATGAACAAGCACTGTCTGCACTGTATGAGTCCCCGATTCGACTGATCGACCACCCGGTTCCAGCCAACACTGCCGCAAGTGAGAAGGTAGCGGTCGTCTGCGAATAGCTCAGTTTATTGAGCTAATCTACTGAAAAATCAAAATGCCTGTAGACAAACGCACTCGATCTAACTCTGCAGGCTAATCTCGATATTGAATCTCTGTATTCATTCGAGATGAGTGTTCCTTCAAAAATGAGTGTTCCTTCAAAAATCACTCTGCATTCAGACTCGTCATATAATGCAGAAACGCAATCGCAACCAAAAAGACTACCACTTTTGTGAGAGCTTGATTCAATTCCTCCTAACCCAATAGTTGAAAAATACCTTTCTTGAGCCATCAGAATTTGAAAAATCACACGAAGTAAACAATAGTTAACGTGATGCATATCGATTAAATGAGAAATGATCGTGTAACAAAACCAAAAGAAACACGATACGGTTAATGACAACGTCGGGTGAAGCCTTCAATGGATCATGAACAAATTAGTATCCAAGTAATTGATGAAATTCTGAATTTGAACGGCAGCGCTCTGCTCAATAGAGTAACGCTGGATCTTCATCAGCAATTTCAAAGCCACTGTACATGTGTGGTTGAGATAGCGCATCTCCAGCATTGCGCGGTTACGCTTTCTCATTCGAGTGACGGAACCATTACTGATAACATCAGTTACGGGCTCGCCGGTACACCTTGTGAAAAAGTGGCACAAGACATTGGTGAAATCATCTTCTATCAAGAAGAGGTCTACCGCCTCTTTCCTGAAGACCAAATGTTTCAAGATGCTGGTATCCAAGCTTATATTGGACTGCCCTTAAAAACCCATGCTGGAGAGGTGCTAGGGATTTTGCTCTCAACCTTTACCCGAGCGGTTGGAGAATCAGAAGCAAAAAACATCATTGAGCATCACCGCTTTTTTTCTAACGTCATTATCCATAGCCTACGTGAAAAATGGATAAGTGAACGGTCAGACAAACTTCTAAACCAGCTGAGTTATGAGGTTTCACACGACAACTTAACCGGCCTACTCAACCGAAGTTGCCTAGCGGATACACTTGAAACCTTAACGCAACTCGCTAGCCGTCCTTTTAGTCTTGCCTACCTAGACATCGATAACTTTAAATCCATCAATGACATTAACGGCAATTACATCGGTGACCAGATCATCAAGTTTACAGCCAATGCCATACAACAAAGTCTCACCTCTCCGAATAATGCTTTTCGTGTTGCAGGTGATGAGTTTGCCTTCATTACTTACGATGAAGATCCCGTTGCGGTATGTCAGGAAATTTTGGACAAGATAGAATCAGGCTATGTCGACAAATCCAATCGCATATCTTTCACAGTTAGCATTGGTATAGCTCGTGCCCCTGTCCACATGCTCAATAGCGATGACTTGATACTTAACGCGAGTTTGGCGCTAAAAGACTGTAAAAAGCATCGTGATACGCGAATTCAGCACTATGACACGCATTTAAGCGCGTTGTACCACCGTCAAACACAATTGATAGAAGCATTGCGAGACCAATTACGCTTGAGCATCGATGAAAACGAAGAACTCTATGTTGTGGTTCAACCTATTGTCGATATCACCAGTGACCGTTGGGACTACTTTGAAATATTGGCGCGTTGGAAAAGCAGTACTTATGGCAGCGTCTCCCCAGTCGAATTTATCGAGGCTGCTGAACAATCCGGTTTGATCATTGAACTAGGCGAACGCATCGTTGAGCTAGCCTGCCGAGCAAAACAAAAGCTCGAAAGAGAGTTGGGTTACACCGTAAAGCTGTCGGTTAATTGTTCTGCTTATGAGCTGGTCGATTCCAATCGCTATATAAACTACTTAACTAGAGTATTGGAGAAATACAATCATCAAGCTTCAGACTTTGTTATAGAGCTCACGGAGACGGTTCTGTTATCACAAAGTGGCAGAGAACAGATGGTTTTAAACTCACTTAGATACCTTGGATTCAAAGTCGCACTCGACGATTTTGGCACGGGTTATTCGAGTTTAAACTACATCCATAACTACCCGATTGATAGCATTAAAATCGATGCAACGTTTGTTCGCAACATGCTCGCTAATACCACATCAGAGCAAGTGGTTTTACTGATTGCACAATTGGCACAATTACTCGACGTCGACTTGATTGCAGAAGGGGTCGAAGACGATCGAGCATTGCAGAAGCTGATTGAGATGGGCTGTCATCATATTCAAGGATACTTCTATTCCCGACCACACAGCGTCGAAGAACTGGTTTCGATCATCAATGACAAACAAGTAAAAAGCGCATAAAAAAGACCAAACAATGTTTGGTCTTTTTTATTCAATTAGAGAACGGCTTTCTCTTTGTCTTTAAGTAGCTTATCCATTTCATTCCGATTCGCTACAAACGTTGCCATCTCTTTCTTCGGAACCGAACTTGCCATCGGGATATTAGCGCGCATTGCGTTCACCGGACGACCATATTCAATCAATTCGTAATGAAGGTGCGGACCAGTCACACGACCCGTTTTACCGGATAGACCGATACGCTGTCCACGTGAGACTTTCTGGCCTTTCTTAACCAGAATTTTGCTCAAGTGCAGATAGCGCGTTTTATATTTACTGCCATGCTCAATCACCACATAGTTACCCGCATAAGGGTGTTTACGTGTCATGATCACCGTACCATCACCTGTCGCTTCTACAGGAGTACCAATAGGCACAGCCCAGTCGGTACCATTGTGAGGAGCAACGCGGCCGGTTACTGGGTGTAGGCGGTTCGGGTTAAAGCCAGAACTAATACGCCAGCTGCGGCTAACAGGGTATCGTTGGAAGGCACGCTGTAGGCTTTCACCTTTCGCATTGTAGAACTGTCCATCAGTATGAAGGTAAGCCGTCACTTCACGGCCACGGTTGTAGATCTTAATCGCTTCAATTTCGTTTTTACCCGTCGATACGCCATCAATACTTTGAGAGCGACGCACAACTTCAAAACGATCGCCTGCACGCAAATCTTTACCGAAGTTCACTTGCTCTTTTAGCAGGTTAACCACTTGGCTGATTTCAGCTGAGCTTAAACCCAAACGATTTGCAGAAGAAGAGAAGCTACCTTGAATAACACCAACAAGAGGCTCTTGGTGCCATACACCTGGAATGGAAATATCAGAGAAGTCGTAGCTACCATCGCTATTGCGTTGATAAACCACTTTGTCTGCAATAGAGAATTGCAGCTCCATTTTATCGAGTTCACCCGTCGATTCATCACGCCAAAAACGCAGTGTGTTACCAGGTTTTAACGTATCAAGGGCAAGGAAGTTTAAATCCGTTTCCATCACTTTCATCAGCGAACTGTAGCCGAGGCCTAATTGACTGAAGATGGTACTCAGGTTATCACCTGCTTGGATTTGATATTCAAAATTGGGTGGCGTGACAACAACAGCTGTCTTCGCATCAAGAATTTTTTCAACAACCTGCGACTCTGGCAGGTTTAAAGCGATGGTTTTGGTAAGGGAAGACTCTTTGAGAGAGTTGGAAACACCAATCGCAACTAATACTGGCAAGGAGTACAACAGTAGCGCTTTACGACTTGTCAGATTCGGCAACCGTCTTGTTGTAATTTCATTTGTAGACACGGGAATTACTATCTCCTTTATAACAAGGCTCATAGCTTATGCATTCCCGCATAAGAAATCACTAGGTAATTACGAGATCTAGCGCAGAAAACACTTATTTTTTACAGAAGACAAAAAAAATCATTACTGTTGCATATGTAGGTCATTACCTACACGCTTGAGTGTCTTCGATATCAATTGTTCTGGTTGTTCTGCCATCGCTTGATCTTCACCGTGTTCTAAGTAAGACAATGATATGTGTTTGTCGTCTTTCCATTCGAGTTTCGACATTTGAATTCGATCACCAACAAACACACTATTGATCAGTACAACACGACTTGGTACGGGGTCGAACTTAAACAAGCCCAGGTAATAAAATGCCCCTGAACCTTGTGTCGTCACAATCACTGGTGCGGCAACCCATGTAGTCTTACCAATCTCTCGCTTAGCAATAAAATCAGTCGGTACAAGCACAGAGCCTTTCGTCGCACCAGCATCATAATCCCCTTTTAAGTAGCTATGCTCTTTGTCCCACTCTTGCAAGAAAGTGACCGCCCCTTGCTCTGGGACTTGGACAGTCCATGGGTTTCGTGACTGAATGCCCAATACCTCTTCAACGATTGGGTTGGATTGAGTCTGCACTTGGGGGAATTTCGCCATGATCTCATCATCTGAGAGACTGAAGCGATATATACCAGCGATGATCACAACAGCAAGCAAAACAATCGGGATAAGAAGAATGAGAGGAATGGGTAAGATTCTTTTACGAGCCATGAAGACTTCCTTGTGTTTTTGTTCTCTTAATTATGCTCGAAGTATATACCAATTCACCCATGAAGACCTCAACGCCTACTCGTTCGATTTGACTCAAGTGTTTCAAAATTAAACTAAACTGTTTGATGAGCAACCAATTGGGGACAACGATGACAAAAATCACCCACTCTTGTGAATGCGCCTGTGGTCTAGTTCAACTGCGCTGCACCGCAGAACCTATTCGTACTTCCGTCTGTCATTGCTTTGAGTGCCAAAAACGCACGGGAAGTGTATTCGGCGTTCAAGCCCGCTTCAACAGAGACCAAGTCATCCTCGATGGTGATGTCACTAGCTATACTCGTGTTGCTGACTCAGGTCATCAAGTTCAATACGAATTCTGTCCAGCATGCGGCACGACAATGCGTTTGAAGCTATCAGATGCTCCCGAGTACGCCGTGATTCCTATGGGGTTATTTAACGATAAGGAGTTTCCAGAGCCTACTGTCTCTATTTATGAGCAACGAAAGCACGGCTGGGTGAGCTTTGATTGCACTATGGAACACATTAGCTAAGCATCTCTTTCAACAAACATGGCACTAAACAATCTAAATTCAAGAAAAGCATTCAACAAAAGTTGAGATTTTATTGAGAATGATCAACCGAGTTTTCGCAGAAGTACTTTCGTTCCGCGCTATGAGCGCTATAATCTGCCCCTAACATTTGGTGAGGTTTTATTGTGATTTCCAGACTTCCTCGTTGGGTGGAATATGGCGCGTTTTTGCTTGCTCTTCTCGCAGGCTGCGTCAATGCCGTGGGTCTCCTAGGCTTTCAACATCAAGCGATAACACATCTTTCCGGAACCGTAACTCAGCTAGGGAACAGCTTATTAACCGATGCGGACAGCACTATTCACCTGCTCTTCATCGTATTTAGCTTTTTGATTGGTTCAGCGTTTAGTGGGTTCTTTATCGAAAGCAGTGCACTTAAACTCGGTCGTCGCTACGGCGTTGCACTCTGTATTGAAGGCAGCCTGTTACTTCTCAGCTTAGGCTTCCTAGTTCAAGGCAATGTTTATGGTCAGTATCTTGCTTCTGCTGCGTGCGGCTTGCAGAACGCTATGATCACCACCTTCAGTGGAGCAGTGGTTCGAACAACACACATGACCGGAATTATTACCGATCTCGGCATTATGATTGGTGAAAGCTTGCGTGGTCGCCAATTTGACCGTCGTAAAGCCAAGCTGTTTATCTTTATCTTCTTCGGCTTTTTGTTAGGTGGCACTGCCGGAGCAATGCTGTTTAATTCGTTTGAGCTTTATGCATTAGCGTTCCCAGCGATTTTAGCTTTCATCATTGCTATCGCTTACTGGAGTTATCTTTTCCTTATTAGTCGTAAACAAACTGCTTAATGCGATTGTGGCGGTTTAAGCATTTGCCTTAAACCGTCTCCTCTTATTCTTTTCTTCATATTTATCTTTTACTTGAAAGACGCCACTGGCTGATCGTAACCAGTGTTTTATCCTTCAAATCCATAAATTGAGTAGTACTACTAACAGAAAACATCGTGATCGCCTTGAGATCCTAATCACATTTGCTAGGCTTTTTATTGCTCGAGTCACACTGTGCTTCATCATAGTCTGTTAACAGCGGCTCACGTGCTACAATTTTCTAACACAGGCAACAAATTCATATACAAGATTCTAGTTAAGTACAGTTTGACCATAAAAACGGCTGAATAACTAGATGTATTTAATGAATAGTATTGCAATGGATGCAGTTTGCGGGTAACCTCCGCACACTGTGATTAAATACGGATGTTTAGTGAATATTTATGTCATGGAATATGGCGAGTATTGACTAGTAGTAACACGAGACAAAACATGCATAACAACACCAATGCTGCTGAAGCACCTAAGGGCAACTTTTGGATGTTCTTCATCCCATCCCTAATCGGTCTTCTACTTTTCATGGCACCAATTTCTTACGATGGTGGCCTGACAATTCCTGTCGCGGTAATGGCAAAAGTCATTCCTGCAGTTCTTGGCGATACCTTAATTGCTATCGTAACGGCAATTGTCGCTTTCATGGCTCTAGCTTCTGTTCTTTGCAAAATTTTTAAGCCAGCAGCAATCCTACGTAATGGTTTCTTAAACGGTCTATTTAACCCTTCCCCACTTTGGTTAATCGTTCGACTATTTGGTGGTGCAGCGGTTCTGATGACGTTCTTCCAAGTGGGTCCTGAAGCGATCTGGGAAGAGAATACTGGCGGTTTAGTTCTGACTGGTCTTCTACCAACACTGTTTGCAGTATTCATTTTTGCAGGTCTACTGCTTCCTCTACTGCTCAACTTTGGTCTGCTTGAGCTATTCGGTGCGCTACTAAGTAAAGTGATGCGTCCGGTATTTAACCTTCCAGGTCGCAGTGCAATCGACTGTATGGCTTCTTGGTTAGGCGACGGCAGTGTGGGTATCCTACTGACAAGCAAACAGTACGAAAACAACTTCTACACCCAGCGTGAAGCCGCAGTTGTAGGTACAACTTTCTCTGCAGTATCTATCACGTTCAGTTTGGTTGTTCTTGCTCAGGTTCAATTAGAACATCTATTCCTGCCTTTCTACGGCGCAATCTGTTTAGCAGGTGTTATCGCGGCTATCATCATTCCTCGCCTACCGCCATTGAGTCTAAAGAAAGACCGCTACATGGATGGCAGCGAGCCTAAGAAAGACGCAGACGCAGTACCTGCAGGTCACACAACTTTCTCTTGGGGTATGGACCTTGCGCTAAAACGCGCTGGCCAAGTGACTTCTGTACAGTCGGTATTTAAAGAAGGCGTACATAACGCAATCGACATGGTCTTTGGCGTACTTCCTGTCGTTATGGGTCTAGGTACAATGGCATTGATTATTGCTGAATACACATCGGTATTCGAAATCCTAGGCCAGCCATTTATCCCTTACCTAGAACTACTGCACATTCCGGAAGCAGCGGCTGCGTCTCAAACGATTGTAGTGGGTTTTGCAGACATGTTTATTCCAGCGATCCTAGCGGCTTCAATTGATAATGAAATGACGCGCTTCGTGATTGCAGCGATGTCAGTAACTCAGCTTATCTACATGTCAGAAGTAGGTGCACTGCTTCTAGGCAGTAAGATTCCGGTAAACATCGTGGAGCTGTTCGTTATCTTCATTCTACGTACGTTGATTACGCTTCCTGTTATTGCCGGTGTTGCTCATCTGATTTTCTAAAATCGCATTTTTTAACAAAGGCTCCGCATTGTCGGGGCCTTTTTTGTATTTGTCGTTCACCTTTGTTATTTCCGTTCCAACTTCGCTCCCCCTTCCTGACAAGAATCAATATAAAGATATCTAACTTTCAACACAAAGTTATAAATATCACTTTAAATTCATTAATTTAAATGAGAAAAACAATCTCGTCAGACTTGTTTATATAAGGCTCAATGATACTATTCTTATGTTTTTAACAGTTTAATGACGAAGTCTTACAAAGAAGATCAATCTCACAACTTTTGAACACGATCTGGCAATTGTTAAGAAATTAAACAAATCGCCTTCAGGTTTCTGACATATCTGTCGATAACAAAATTACAAACACAATAATGTGTTCACTTCTGCCGAATGTACCCAATAAATAAGAGGTACAAGCAGAGTAAACCAGCCGGGAGACTCGAGAGGGAAAGTATGAAATTCAGACATAAAGTTGTCACCGCCTCCTCAATTTTATTGCTTGTGACTGTGGCATTGCTGTCGACACAACAAGTTATGACCATTCGTTCGCAGATCGAAGAAAACATCGACACGAGCGTGAGTGAGATCCTATCTAGTGTGGGGAACACGGTAGAATCTGAAATAAGTGCAAAGAAAGAACTCGCTCAATCCATGACCGAGATTCTAGAAATTAATCCAACTGATCACGACTACGTGAAAGAAGTGCTTGAAAAGCCAATGCCAAAATCAAGCTTCTTGGCAATCGGTTACGCGTACGACAATAACGGTTTCGTGATTGAGAACGATGACAACTGGGAAGCGACACCTGATTACGATCCTCGAGTTCGTCCTTGGTTTGTCTCAGCAAAAGCACAAGGTAAGCTTGTCGTCACCGATCCCTACGTGGATGTTTCTTCTAAGAAAGTGATCATCTCTATCGGTACCCCAGTTCGCGAAGCTGGCCAGTTTTTAGCAGCCATGTTCTATGATTTGGAGCTAACAACCCTTTCTGACTTAGTCAACCAAGTAAACCTATTCGATGCGGGTTACTTATTCCTTGTGACCGCTGACGGCACAACAATTGCCCACCCAGAAGCAAAGTACAACGGTGAAAAGCTATCTAGCTACCTCCCACAAGTCGAGCTAACGTCAGGTGCTCAACATATCGAGATGAACGGCGACAAGTATATGCTCAGCCTAACTCACATTCCGAGTGAGAACTGGTATGTGGGCGCGGTTGTTGATGAAAGCATTGCTTACTCAGCAATCGATACTCTACGTAACAGCGCCATTATTTACTCTTTGATTGCCGTAATTGCATCAATTATCGCGCTTACTCTTCTTATCCGCACCTTAATGCGCCCTCTTGATGAGCTGAACAGTGCCATCCAAGCGGTTGCCTCAGGCAAAGGCGATTTGACTCAACGTTTGGACACCAATACTGACCAAGAATTCTCTGAGCTCGCAAAAGGCTTCAATACCTTTATGGAGAACTTGCAGCATCAAATCATCGAATCGAAAAGCATTTCTGATCAGATCTTAAGTGGTACGCAAATCACCGCAGAAGGAGCGAAAGATTCCGCCGTAGCGATTCAGACTCAGCTGCAAGAACTTGAGCAACTCGCAACAGCAATGCACGAGATGTCAGTGACGGCGACAGAAGTCGCTAACAATGCGCAGGGTGCAGCAAGTGCGGCTAAAGAAGCGGACGATGCGACCGTGCAAGGATCTTCCGTTGTAAATGAATCGACTGAAACGATCAACCTGCTTTCAGACAGCATCGACCAAGCGGTCGAAGAGGTGCAAGGTCTTGAGTCGGCGACAGCAAACATCGAGACGATTCTTAAAGTGATTAACGACATCGCAGACCAAACTAACCTACTGGCACTAAACGCAGCGATTGAAGCTGCACGTGCGGGAGAGTCTGGTCGTGGCTTTGCCGTTGTTGCGGATGAAGTTCGAACACTGGCACAGCGCACGCAAGAATCTACTACAGAAATTCGCAGCATGATTGAACAGCTTCAATCGGGTGCATCTTCTGTTGCAAGCGCAATGCATCAAAGCAAATCTAGTGCCGTAGAGGCCGTCGAGAAAGCTGAATTTGCGAATGGCGCATTACAACGTATTCGTGATGCAATCCAACGCATCTCAGACATGAACCTGCAAATCGCCTCCGCTGCCGAAGAACAAAGCTTGGTTGCCGAAGAAATCAACAACAACACAGTCAACATAAAAGATTTATCGACTCAAGTTGCTGACTCAGCAAACCGCACTAATGAAGCCATGCAAGCACAGCATGACGACGTTCGTAAGCAAGATGAGATTTTAAACCGATTCACGGTATAGCCTCTCCTCTTAACGAACCACAATCTTCACCAAGCAATAGCAAAACAGCGAGCCAAAGTGCTCGCTGTTTTTTTGCTTGCTTACAAGACCACATGTATATAGCGATCTTTCGAGCGCTTGTAAAAAAAGTCATCCACTTTTAGGTAGGTAAAATTGCCAATCTGAATATAGGTGCTACGTGGTGGAATGTGTTTGTAATGGTAGTAGTGATGCTTCGGTCGCTTGTGCTTCACCACCACAACCTTTTTGTGTTTATGCTTATGTTTGTGCTTATGATGATGGTGGTGATGCCCGTGATGATGTCCGTGTTTGTGGTGATGTTTAGGGTGTGCGATTGCTTCAGCACTGAACATCCCCAAAGAAAGCATCATTCCAACGACTGTGAAAGAAAATCGCTTCGACACTCGGTTCCCCTTTACTTTATAACTTGTTAGTCATCATAAAGAGCGTGGTTGCAAGCCATGTCAGCCTGTGGCGAGACAGTTTCACCTCAAGGTCAAATATCATCACGATTTATCAGGCAACGGTCAGGCCATACACGCAGCTGATGCAGCACTAACAATTCCGCACAAAAAAGCCGCTTGCCCAGTGATGGACAAGCGGCTTTCTAAATTCAATTGCTGTTTGTTCGTAGAGTCGATTTATACCGCTTGAGCGAACAGCAAGAAACAACCGAATAGGAAGATCATGCTCATACCCATCGCACCGCCACCAGCTTCGTACACACTGTTGTCTTCTACAGGTACACGACGCACTTTCATGGTCATCGATAGCGGAACAAACACCGCTAGGAATACAAGGATGATGCCTGCGTAGCTGAGGATCGCTAAGAAGTGCTCTGGAGCAAATACCGCGCCAAGCAACGGCAGAATAAACGTAGTCACGAATACCACTGGCTTACTTGCTTTTAGAAGGTCTGCATTTTGGTCGTAAAGCGCCATTGCCACACCCAAGAAAGACGTCAGCAGTGCCAAACCAGTAAACATAGAAAGAATGAACTCAAGACCTGTGTACTGCTGACCAAGAACAGAGATCAACTCAGACACGTTTGAGAACTGGATAAGTTCGTGTGGTGGCAAGTTACCCACGACTGCAAACAACCACAGTAGGTAACACACAAGAGGGATCGTCGAGCCCACAATGATCATGTTGCGCAGTTGGTTTTTACTCGCTTCTTTGTTGTAAGTCACCAAAGAAGGAATCACGACCATGAAGCCAAAGCTTGTGAAAAGAACTGAGCTTTGCTTGATCAGTGCCATTTTGTCGGCGTTCACTACTTCACTTAGACCTTCAAACGATACGTTTGGAGCAAGGGAGAAAAGCGTCAGAATCAGAGCGACAATCATACCGATAAACAAGCCACGGTTGAGTTTATCAACGACACCTGTACCTGCTGATACAATAAGACCGACAAGAACAGTAAAGCCAACTTGGCTCGAAATAGTAGAAACAGGAATGCCCATTGATGCAGTGACTTTCTGTACAAGATCGCCAGCACCAATGATGTAAGCCATTAACAAACACACAAGTAAGGCGTAAAGAAGACCATTCGTTACAAACTGACCGCCTTTACCAAGGGTTTCACGAGCAATCGCGTTCATGCTAACGCCACCACCTACTTTACAGCTTGCTTCCAACAGAAGAAGTGCAGCGTAAGTTGTACCCGCCCAGATGAACAGCATAAGAAGAGTGCCCCAAAGGAGGCCGAATTGAGCAAGCACCATTGGTATAGCAAGCATACCAGCGCCAAGAGCAGTACCTGCAACGATCAGGGAGCTGCCGACAAGTTTTAGGTTCACGGTTAATACCTCTAAATTTAATCCGTTTTAGTTATCACTTATCGCGGTTTTGGTTAGAAACGCGATCAACAGAAATGTCCCCGCCTTACGTCACTGAAATTCAGATCACAAAAAACAACACACGCAGGTTCGACTCTGCAAGCGCATTTGTGTGTAAGGGGAATCATTTCCGAGCAGAGTTTTGATTCACGGAACGTCTTATTTTGGGTTCGAAGCAAAATCAGCACATCCTTTTTCGTCAATCCCATTCTCTGCTAAATGGATTTGGTTCGAGAGGATTGTAAGGCATAAATAGGACGATTGAAAAGCAAAAGCTCCATCTTATAGCCATATATTTTAACAACTATCGGTAATTGCAACGGATATGTTGCAAAGTAGCTTGTTATTTAGCCTTTTGTTGTCTTGGCGAATGGAACTTGAGCGTTCAAGCTCATTTTTGAGGTGTACATGAAAATGTACACTTTGTTGGAAGGCATTAGAATCGCAGAACATAGCCTAGATTCAGCAATATCGTTATTATTCGCTACGTACCGACACGATTCGGTTCACATACCTCTAAACACTGATTTACGGTTCGAAGCTTTTGGTAAATGAGTGTTCTGAATGCTGGGAGTGGTTCCCCAGCATTTATATCCTTTCTATTAGATTCCTTTATGTCCCCTAAGCACAATTGATGATTTTGCGCACATATCCGCTTACCTACTATGTCGCCTAAGAATCAGAGTTCGTTATCCAACGCATCAATAATGTATGTCATGGCTGCAATGCCCATATCCGCCACTGAACGCTCCATCGGACTCAGGTTCTCATAGGTTTGCTCCAATTCTGCTTGCTCAATATAACCTCGATGCAAGAAGAGCTCTTTGTACTTCATTAGTCGTTTCTGCGATTCACGTGTGAGCCAGGTTACGTCCAATCGAATATCGCAGCTGCGATTACGAATCTCAGCAAGCAGTTGTTCTAAAACGCATTGCATTTTGCGAATGCCTACCTTGCCAGAAATTGATTTATAAATCTGATGTTTTTCCATTTTCTGAAACTAACTGAAATTACGTAAATTTTTTGTGGAACGTCATTCTTATCGCTATATCAATTTGGGTAAATACGGGGTGGTTAAACTGGTCCGTTTATTGCGTGCTTCAGGACAAAACTGTCCTTTAAGGAGCTCTTATGCATGTAGACCCACTGATTGAAGTGCTGATTACTCGACGAAAAGAGAAAGGGATGTCGCGTGAACAAATGGCAAAAGTTGCGGGGATGAGCGAAAAAACCTATCAGAGAATAGAGAGAGGCGAGTCGGATTTGAAACTATCCCAATACCGTTCGATTTTACGAACTCTCAACTTAACGGATCTGGATATCGCTCTGGATGCAAGAGGTGTCAGTAATATCTCATCAGAAGATGTTGCCTCTGCAGCAAGGTTACTGTCTCCAGAAGCACAATCTTTACTGACCAAGCTAATTTTTTTAGTGCTAGAGCAACAGAAAAACGATAACAAAAAGTAGTGCTCTAGACTCAGGCCCTTAACAAAGCTAAGGTGAACTAAACTTAAAGATTAGAGCTTCGGTACTCCAACCATGGGGGAAAGCATTATGAGAAGCATCTGGGTCATGATCACCGCCATTCTCTGCTTGCTGGGAGCAACAAGTCTGTCTGCACAACCGCAAGTGAAACCCGCGGTAAAGCCGATCACGCAGCCGGGCAATAAACACGATTTGCGACCAGTTAATCGCCCTCATAGGCCCATCAAGCCACCCCACTATAATCGGCCACCTTATTACCGTCCGCCCTACTACAGGCCACCCTATTACCACCGACCACCTTACGTCGTTAAGCCACCGCGCTATCATTCGTCGTTTATCTATGTGAGACCGGGGTATTGGTATCCACCCTATCGCGGACGTTATTACTATTATCATAGCGATCTCGTTGGCATAGCGACCTTCGCCATCTTTGCCGGCATCACCTATGCAATCGTTCAAGACTCGTATTACCGCAGGAATGGAGACCGCTATGATTACGTCCGTTACCCGCCAAGTGGCAACTACACGATTGTGAATGGAAACACCATCACGACGTCTTCTTCAACGTCGTCAAACTATGCGTCATCGTCAGGGCAAATTGTGTCTTCTTCGCCAAGTTCGAATACGCCGCGAGTCACGCACGTTGTTCCGGCGACAAAACCTGAGCCTAGCCCATACAAACTCGGAGAGATCGTAGATTCACTGCCTCACACGAAAGAAACGGTCGTCGTCGACGGACAGAGCTATTTCAAATACAAAAATACTTGGTTTGCGCCACTCAGAGCCGAACGTAAGTTTGTTGTCGTAGAATCACCGTTGTAGTGCTTTATGTGTACCCCTAAGCGAATTAAACCCGCACACCGCGGGTTTATGTTTCTTTGTAGATAGCAGTTTGAGTCGCTCGCTTTTCAATAGAGCGCTTCGAACTCTGGAATCCTCGCCTTACCTCTCAGCAATAAGAAGTTCAAGAATCGGCTCGTCGATGTAGTGAGTATCTTCTCTTCTTCCACACCATGTTTTTCCAGCAAAGCAATTGCTAAGTCTAACTTGGAGATCTCTTCACAGAAGTGAGCATCCGACCCTGTACTGAAGTAAACGCCAATTTCTTTACCCAGCTCGACAATGCGATCACAACGGGAATCACTGCCCTTGCGGCTTTTGCCTGTCAGAGATGTATTGTTAACTTCAATTGCAACATTGTACTCTTTAGCACAGCGCAGCACCTGCTCCATATCGAATGGGTAATTTGGGTTACCTAGGTGACCAAGAACATCCACTCTGCCGCTTTTAATCGCATTTATCAGAGCGGTGGTATGCTCAGCTTCGGTTGCGGGCTTGAATACGGGTTCATGAAAACTCGCAATCACCCAATCAAGATGTTGGTCAGAGGACGGTGGTAAGTCTATCTCCCCTTTCACATTCAGCGTGTTGGCTTCTACGCCACGGAGAATACCTACATCGTGTAAAAAGCGGGGCAAAATTCTTTGATTGTTGAAATACCAGTAGTGAGGGGCTCCTGGCATCTCGGGAGCATGATCGGTGGTACAAAGAAGTTTTAGCCCCTTATTCTTAGCAGACAATGCGTTCTCTAAAATGGTGCTGTAAGCATGTCCACTGGCAATAGTATGGGTGTGGCTATCAATCACGATATCCATGGTGACCTCCTGGGATTGTGGACGAACTATCGAATTTCGAACGAACCGTTTTGATTGAGAAACAGCGATAAGTCAGCAGGAATCGAATGATTCAACACTTTATCAACGTTGACCGCATCTGAACGCAAGTAGAACTCCAAGGCGGCTTCTGGGTCTGTGCCGCCACGAATCTTACGATTGACTAAACGCTCTTGTAGAAACTCCGCTTGAGTATCAATAAACACCGTAAAATCAGCCAAGCGATGTAGTTCTTTCCATACTGGTTCATCAAGCAGCAGCCAGTTGCCCTCGACGACAACAATATTGCGGTTAACCTGAATGGCATCATCAACCGGATCATGCAGGTTGCGGTCGTAGTAAGGCCATTTGCTGTCTTTCACTTTAAGCTGTTTCAGCTTATCGATAAGCTCGGTGAGATTGAACGTCTCGTAAGAGCCTTTAATGCTGCGCAGAGGAACAATGTCGCCATTACGTTCAATGGTGTTGCTGTCGAGGATTTCATTCGGGTAGTGAAAACCATCAAAAGGTAGAACCTGAAGTGGCTCTTGGCTTTCATCTTGCTCAGAGAGGTGTTCCCAGAACGCAGCAAGGGTCGACTTACCGCTGCCTGGAGGGGCACACAAGAACACGACAATGCGTTCCTGTTTCTCATGATATAGACGGGTAAACTTTTCGATAAGAGGTTGATGGATTCGCTTTACGTCGGCATCGGGAAAGGTAGCTTCGGTTTCAAAACCGCTGACGTTTAAATTCACTTTCATGGTGAACCCTTATTGATTGATCTCCCCTTCGATTCTTTCTATCAACATTTCACACGACAGCTTCAACACTGTTTTGATGAGAGATTCGTATCTCATTTGCGAAAAGGACTCAAACGAAGAGAACTTAAGCTGATTGATCGACTCAAGATAAAAGCTGTCTTGCTGAGAAGAGAGTACCGCTTGGTTTTTGATGAAGTCGTAAATCACGTCATCCGCGAATTCGACTTTCTCCGGTTGGCTAACCACGTACTCCAAGACCTGATCGTACAATCCGATATCGGCGTAAGTTTCCAAAGAGATTTTGCCCATCGCAAACATCAGCTTCGATACCACATCGGTCGTCACCAACGGACCATCTTCTTTCAATAAAGGTTCCACAGCATACTCCTTCACAAGGTCGTCTTGGACGAACACACTCGGAAGTAATGCTTTTAACTTGAGGTTAATTATTTTGTTAGAAACCTGAAGAAACGCAGTCGCATTTTCGCACTCGTCCAGTTTCTCCAGTAATTCGTCTTCACGTGACAACGTATTATGACCTCTCCATTATGTGGCAGCGCAAAGGCTACCACACAAATTCGTTGCAACTAAACCGTTAAGCTCACGTCATAAAACTCAAGTAACGCTTTTTCTGCATGTGCGTTCCACACATAGTTATTCGCGTTCAAAATTGCGTCTAATTCGGCGAAGAACGGGTCTTGGTCTGCCAACGATAAGAAATCATCAATCGCGGTCAACGGCAGGTCAATGTGTGGGTAAATCAACTTCTTACCACCCGGGATATCGAGCTGATTCAGAATCGTATGTGGCGCAGCTTGCAGACCACCAACATGGGTGATCATGAACGATGGATTGATCTTACCTTGTGAAGACAAGTCGATAGATTCCACCATATCACCGGTCGAGCCACCAGATGTGCCAACAATGTGCGTTGATTCGTAATGCACGTTGTAGAAGTTAAACGGTACTTTGAATTTTTTATCGGTAGGGCCTGCGAAGAAGTTCAAGCAGCCATCGTTGCCCAACAGCTCATCGGCTTGTTCTAGCACCTGCGATACCGCTGCATACACCATCACGTCGTCGTAGCCTTTGCCATCGTTCAGCGCTTTCAGATAAGTCACAGGATCATCGACTTGAGCTGTATTGACGTAATGCAGTTCGACGCCTTGTTCTTTTGCTTTTTCAACCGGGATTAAGCACTCTGCTCGGTCTAAGCGCGCAGCGTCGATGTCTGTCACCACAATCAGTTTTGGCTTCACAGGTCCGTTAATCGCGTAGTCAATCGCGCCAATGCCCATTGGGCCAGCACACGCAAGTAGCGCTAATGCTCCGCCCTCTTTGATGCCCATATCGTGCTCGTACACGTATTGCGTAGTGTGGTAACTCGCATGGTAAGCACCGATGATGCATGACATTGGCTCAGCCAAAGACGCATCTGCAAAGTAGTCACCGTGGTAAGGCAGTACACAGCCTAAGTCGATAGCAATTTTAGGAATGATGGAATACGTTGCGTTGCCGCCAAAGGTTTCGTAGCTGTAACCCGCCGAGTAACCAGTAGGCAAACCCATTGCTGGTTGTAGAACAAAGTAATCGCCTGCTTTGTATTGGTCTTTTAGGTTCTCACCGACTTCAACAATCACACCTGCGTATTCATGACCCGTCATCACTGGCACTTCATCGATGTTCTCAGGTACGCGTTTGTGTTTACTACCTAACAATGCCGCTTTGTAAGTGGACAGGCAAATGCTGTTTGAAATGTTTTTAACCAGAAGTTCATCGGCTGAAATGCTTGGCAAATCAAAGGTTCTTAGTTGAACGTCTTTCTCGCCACAGATAACCGCTGCCGTTGTTTGTACCATGATTTCTCTCCTAAATGGGGCGGTAGGTGCCACCCCATACTGCATTGTTAGGCTGGTTGCTCAGTCGCGACCGCTTGTTGCTTAATCGTATCCATCAGCTCATTGAGCGCTGGGTCATTGAGGAAGTTCTTAATCGTTACCACCGGCAAGCCTGTTGCTTTAATGGCTCGACTTTCTAAGCTTTCGTGTGTCACGACAATGTCGGCTTCACTTGGGACTTTTTCGATGGCGAAGTTCTTCACTTCAATATCAATCCCGGCTTGAACTAACTTGCGTTTGAAGGTTGAAGCACCCATCGCACTTGAGCCCATACCCGCATCACAAGCGAATGCGACAAATGCAATTGGTTTGTTTACTTCTTGTGTTGCAGCAGCAACTGGTTTGATTGTGCCTTCCGCTTTCATGTCTTTCATATCAGAGACAGACTGTTCAAACTCGTCTTCTTTGTCTTCTGCTTTGCTCATCTTCAGAATCGCACTTGCGACAAGGAACGAAACAATCGTTGCAGTTGTGACGCCTGCGATGGTCGCTAGGAAGCTGCCTTTCGGAGTCAGTGCTAGGTAAGAGAAGATTGAACCTGGACTTGGACCTGCAACCAAACCTGCATCAAGTAAGTTAAAGGTTGCGATACCTGTCGCTGCACCCGCAATCATTGCCAAGATCATGATTGGCTTCATTAACACGTACGGGAAGTACAGCTCATGAATACCACCGAAGAAGTGAATGATGATGGCACTTGGCGCAGAACGTTTGGACAGACCCTGACCAAACTTCGCGTAAGCCAGCAGCATACCAAGACCCGGACCTGGGTTAGATGCCACCATAAAGAAGATTGATTTACCTGTTTCAGCGGCCGCTTGCAGACCTAGTGGGTAATAAATACCTTGGTCGATAGCGTTGTTTAGGAACAGCACTTTCGCTGGCTCGTTGATGATCGCAAGCAAAGGAAGGAATCCCGTCGCCACCAAGGCTTCGATGCCTGATTTCACAAACAAGTTTGCCGCTGTTACTGCTGGGCCAACAATCTCGTAGGCGAACAGGCACAGGATCATGCCCACAATACCTAGTGAGAAGTTGTTCACCACCATCTCAAAACCAGAAGGAATGCGGTGTTGGATTCGCTTATCCATTTGCACCACAACCCAAGCACTGAGTGGGCCCATGATCATCGCGCCAACAAACATTGGGATGTCCGCACCAACGATAACACCCATGGTACCGATGGCACCGGCTACCGCGCCGCGTTTATCACCAACAATCTGACCGCCGGTATAACCGATCAACAGTGGTAATAAGTAAGTGATCATTGGACCAACAAGTTCCCCAAACGCTTCGTTTGGCATCCAACCTGTTGGGATAAAGAGTGCAGTAATAAAGCCCCAAGCGATGAAGGCTCCGATATTTGGCAGCACCATAGCGGTCAAATGACCCCCGAAGGCTTGCACATTGGCTCGCATGTTTGCTTTCACGTTATGTTCCTTTTAGTATGCTTTTATTATGTCTAGCACTTGTTCCTTAGATGAAGCTTGTGCCAGTTTTGCAATGTTCTCTTCGTCCACAAACATCTCGCTCAGCGCTTGAATCACCTCAATGTGGGTATCAGAGTCTTTTGCAGCTAGGGTAATAAGAATGTTGGCAGGACCAAGGTCCGAACCAAAATCAACTGGTGAAGGGAAAATATGAATGCCCAAGCCCGTTTTTAGGACACCGGTTTCTGGGCGAGCATGTGGCATCGCCAGTCCAGGACACAACACATAGTAAGGACCATTTTCTTCGGTCGATTGGATGATGGCATCCGCGTATTGCTGAGAAACGTAACCTTTGTCTTCTAGGTATTGCGTTGTCTTTTTAACTGCGTCTTGCCATTGGTAAGCGCGGTCATTAATAACATCTACTAGTTCGTGGTCGATTAATTCATACAGCATTTTTAAACCCTATCAACAGTTCGGTATCGATGGGTTAATTATCAATAAGAGTCGTAGAACCGCGCAAGCACGCCTCTTTTGTGCAACAAATCACAATTAAATGGCTGTCAATTTGTTTTAATGAACGTAGCTCAAAAATAGATGAAGAAAGTTAGCAACAAATTTTCTTTCAGCAACATGTCAATAGGCATAATTTGAACCTCCGCACCTATCCAAACATTTCTAGAAATTCGCAATAATATATCTTGATCACATTACGACTCTTGACTCGCCATTTATCGTGATTAAATTCAAACTTCATTTTCCACTAATTCGGCGCTAGTGAGTTTCAAACAGGGATAATCATCACACTTGTTTGTTAAAAGAAATCGAAACGTTGCTTAGTTTCAGCATAGAGCGAACAGAAGGCCGGAAGAGTAAAGACACAAAAAACCCGCCGAGTGGCGGGTTTAAAATGAAATGCGTAGTATCGCGCTTACGACTTATGACGTTTTGCCACCAGCGTAAACTTGTAGTCAGTCGATTTAAAGTAGTTGCGGCTATATTCAAACACCACATCTCCTTGTAAGAAACCACGCGTGCGCTTTTCAATGATCGGCTCGGCCGGATCAATATCTAGCAACTCTGCAATGTCTTGCGGTGGCAATACCGGGATGATTTCTTGCTCACTGCGATCAATCACCATGCCCTTCTCTTTCTCGATAAAGTGGTACTTAGAACCTTGCATCACTTGGTAGGTGAGGTCTGGGAACATGTCTGTCGGCAGCCAAGTTTCTTCTACCGTGATTGGGTTGTCATCAAGGTAACGAACACGTTTCACGTAAAAGACTTTGTCATCTTCATTAATGTTCAGCGCATCAGCCATCGTGAGCGATGCTTTGGTAATCTCGAACGCGACCACATCACTGTGCGTCACTGCATTTAGGTGCGCCCACTTCTCTGCAAAGCTGGTCTGCTGGTAAATATCGTAGTTAACCTTGTTCTCTTTCACATAGGTACCACTACCTTGCACACTCTCCAGTTCACCATTTTCAATCAGCAATTTTAACGCTTGGCGAACCGTGACTCGGCTACAAGAAAATTCTTCGCGTAACTGAGCTTCGGTAGGAAGAGCGGTTCCTACTTTGTATTCGCCATCGCTGATCTTCTCGCGAATCGCATCCGCAATCTGGCGATACATTGGCAGTCTTGCCATGTTTACCTCTATAAAAACAATACAAATGACCATTCAAGTGAACTTGTTTGAGACAACTCAAGAACCGAGCACACTGGAGTGAACTATCATTGCAAGAAAGACTTGGTTTATGGGCTCTATAATACGAATTCAGGTCAACATGACAAGCACTTGTTCGCATATCGGCATACAAAAACAAGCCAAAACAATACAACAGTAATACATATTTTAATTCAACTGCGATCCTGATCACGGATCATTTGTATTTAAAAGGTATTATTCACATCATTGTTGAATGCACAACAATGTCGAATGTGACAATGGGACAAAAGTTATGAAATTAACCTCTCTTACAAACCCATCGCTGATAAACCTACAAACGACGTTCGAAAGTCGTGACGCAGCGATTCGTGCACTTGCCGACCAGCTAGACCAGCAAGGCAAACTGCATAACAAGGAAGAATACCTACAAGCAGTGTTTGCTCGTGAAGAGCAAGGCCCGACGGCGCTAGGCGAAGGCTTGGCAGTACCGCACGGTAAGACAGATGCAGTAAAAGAGGCGGCATTTGCCGTAGCCACACTAAAACAAGACTTAAAGTGGCAAGGTCTGGATGAAGACGAAGACGTAAACCTGATCTTCCTAATCGCAATTCCAAATGCGGAAGCAGGTTCAACACACATGCACCTGCTGACCGAACTGACCACAACGCTAGTGGATGACGATGTTCGTGAAGCAGTGTTAAATGCTACAAATGTAGAACAAATTTTCGCTTTGCTTGATGGTCAAGCAGAGCAAGAAGAAAAACAAGACCAATTAGATACAAATGCACCAACCATCGTTTGTGTGACGGCTTGCCCTGCGGGTATTGCGCACACTTACATGGCAGCAGAATACCTAGAGAAGACAGGTAAGAAGCTGGGTTACAACGTGCATGTTGAAAAGCAAGGCGCAAACGGTATTGAAGATCGCCTGACTGCTGAACAGCTCAACAGTGCAACAGCGGTCGTTTTCGCAGCTGAAGTGGCAATCAAAGAGTTAGAGCGTTTTGACGGTATTCCTCGTGTAGAAGTGCCAGTTGCTGAGCCGATCAAACACTCTGAGCGCATTCTTAACGAAGCAGTTGAAGCAGGCAAAGCAGGTAGAAGCGCAGACGCTGCAGTTGCAACCAACGACAAACCGAAGAAGCTACCACTTAAAACTGAACTAAAACAAGCACTGCTATCAGGTATCTCCTACGCAGTTCCTCTTATCGTTGCTGGCGGTACCGTACTTGCTGTTGCCGTGCTATTGGCACAAATGTTCAACCTACAAGATTTGTATGCAGAAGAAGGCTCTTGGTTGTGGATGTACCGCAAGCTAGGTGGTGGTCTACTGGGTACATTGATGGTTCCTGTACTGGCGGCATACACCGCTTACTCATTGGCAGATAAACCAGCGCTTGGTCCAGGCTTTGCCGCAGGTATTGCAGCGAACCTTATCGGCTCTGGCTTCCTTGGTGGTGTTGTCGGTGGTTTGATTGCTGGTTACGTCATGCGTTGGGTAAAAGAAAACGTACGTTTAAACCCTGCGTTCAACGGCTTCCTAACCTTCTACCTATACCCGGTTATCGGTACTTTGGTTGCTGGCTCATTGATGCTGTTCGTTATCGGTAAACCTGTTGCTTGGCTAAACCAAGGTTTGACTGACTGGCTAAACGGCATGTCTGGCACCAATGCCCTACTTCTAGGTGCAGTAATTGGTTTATTCGTATCGTTCGACCTTGGTGGTCCAGTTAACAAAGCCGCTTACGCATTCTGTCTGGGCGCAATGGCAAACGGTGTATACGGTCCATACGCTATCTTCGGTTCGGTGAAAATGGTCTCAGCTTTCACGGTAACGGCTTCAACCATGCTTGCACCTCGCCTGTTTAAAGATTTTGAAATCGAGACGGGTAAATCGACTTGGTTACTTGGTCTAGCGGGCATCACTGAAGGTGCGATTCCAATGGCTATCGAAGACCCAATCCGAGTTATTGGCTCATTCCTACTTGGCTCTGTCGTAACAGGCGCAATGGTGGGTGCTGCTGGCGTAGGTCTATCGACTCCGGGGGCTGGTATCTTCTCAATCTTCCTACTACACGATGCAGGTCTGGGCGCATTCACTGCTGCGGCAATCTGGTTTGGCGCTGCGCTGATTGGTGCAACTATCTCGACCATCACTCTCATCATGTGGCGAGCACACGCAGTAAAAAAGGGCAAATTTGTCACTGAGGCTGCTGCTCAGCCATAACCCGAATCACTCATAGATTCGCTCAACACAAACTTTGGGCGTGGGATTTCTGCGCCCTAAATATTCGTCGGCAAGCATAAACGCCGCAAAAACGAATAGAAAACAATCAAATTTAAAACAAATTAACGGCAATTATTGCCTAAGACGGTAAAAGTTATGACTACATCTCGCGTTCATATTACTCCTCACATGCACTGGGATCGTGAATGGTACTTCACTACAGAAGAGTCTCGCATTCTGCTAGTGAACAACATGGAAGAAATCATGACTCGTCTGGAAAACGATCCAGACTACAAATACTACGTTCTAGACGGTCAAACCGCAGTTCTGGAAGATTACTTCGCAATCAAGCCAGAAAATAAAGAGCGCGTACGTGAGCTAGTACAAGCTGGCAAACTGATTGTTGGTCCTTGGTACTCTCAAACGGATACGATGCAAGTATCTGGCGAATCTATCGTACGTAACATGCTTTACGGATTGCGCGACTGTCTAGCGCTAGGCGAGCCAATGAAGATTGGTTACCTACCAGATTCATTCTCTATGAGCTCTCAGCTGCCAGCTATCTACAACGGTTTTGGCATCAATCGCGCCATGTTCTGGCGCGGTTGTTCAGAGCGTCACGGCACAGATAAAACCGAATTCTTGTGGCAATCAAACGATGGCAGTGAAGTCTCTGCGCAAGTACTGCCACTGGGCTACGCGATTGGTAAATACCTACCGCAAGACGAAGAAGGTCTGCGCGCACGTCTAGATAAGTACTTCCCAGTGCTAGAAAAACCGTCGGTAACCAAAGACATCCTGCTACCAAACGGTCACGACCAAATGCCTATCCAAAAAGACATCTTCGAGGTGATGGATAAGCTACGTGAAATCTACCCAGACAAAGAATTCAAAATGAGCCGCTTTGAAGAAGTGTTCGAGCGTATTGAAGCCGAGCGCGTTCAGCTTGATACCATCAAAGGCGAGTTCAACGACGGTAAATACATGCGTGTTCACCGTACTATTTCTTCAACGCGTATGGACATCAAACTTATCCACGCCGAAGTAGAAAACAAGATCGTAAACATTCTTGAGCCATTAGCGTCTATCGCATGGACACTGGGCTTTGAATACCACCACGGTCTAATCGAGAAGATGTGGAAAGAGAGCATGAAGAACCACGCTCACGACTCGATTGGCTGCTGCTGTTCAGACAAGGTACACGCAGAGATCTTGAACCGTTACATCCTTGCGGACGATATGGCGACCAACCTGATCAACTTCTACAAACGTAAGATTGTTGACCACATGCCAGCGCGCGAAGGTTGTGACAAGCTAGCACTATTCAACCTATCGCCATATGCTCGTGAAGAAGTGGTAAACACCACCATCACTATCCGTGCAGAACAGTTCAACCTGTTTGATGAAAACGGCACGCCAGTTGAGTACTTCATCCAAGATCAACGCGTGATCGACCCAGGTAAGATTGACCGTCAAATCGTTCACTACGGTAACTACGACCCGTTCATCGAATACGACATTCAAATCAAGCATACTGTGCCAGCGATGGGCTTCACTACCCTACACATTCAAGCGAATGAGAAACGCACACAAAAAGTGGCAGAGCAGAAAGCTTTCTCATATGAAAATAGCCTGCTAGAGAACGAATTCTACCGCATCAACGTCAACGCAAACGGCACTCTGAACATCTTCGACAAAGAGACAGAGCACCTTTACGAGCAAGCGCTGCGCATTGAAGATGGCTCTGACGATGGCGACGAATACGACTACTCACCTTCTCGTAAAGAGTGGCTGCTGTACTCAGACGAATTCGACGCAGAAGTGAATGTGAAGTACGAAGGTTTCCAATCTGTGGCAACCATCAAGCTGCGCATGAACTTGCCAGAGAACCTACAACAACGTGAAGAGCGCACAGGTCAAAACGGTTACCTAGACGTGAACTGCCAAGTGGTTCTAAAGCAAGGTACACGCCGTATTGAAGTTCGCATGGAGCTGGACAACCAAGCAGACGACCACCGCGTTCGCGTATTAGTACCAACGCCGTTTGTGTCTGAAACCGTAGTAGCAGACAACCAGTTCGGTTTGATCACTCGTCCAACGAACGATCCAGAAATGGCGAACTGGGAAGCAGACGGCTGGAAAGAAGCACCAGTGCCGGTTTACCAGCTAATGAACTTTGCTGCGGTTGAGAACGCACAAGGTGGTATGGCGCTAATGAGCAACGGTCTGCGTGAGTTTGAAGTGATTTCAAGCCAAGGCAATGAAGAGCGTGACACATTCGCCCTAACCCTTCTGCGTGGTATCGGCGTATTGGGTAAAGAAGAGTTGTTGCTTCGTCCGGGTCGTCCATCTGGTATCAAGATCCCGACGCCAGATTCACAAGTACGCGGCAAGATCGTTTGTGAGTTCGCACTATTCGGTTTCGCGGGCAACCACATCGAAGCAAACGTAATGGCAGCGGCGCGTGACAACGTGACTCCAATCCAGTGCTACAACAAGATCCCTTACAACGCGATGAAGCTGAACGTAGGCGAGCAAAACCTACCGTTAACGCACAGCTTGCTAAACAAATCGCTTGAAGGCGCGGTACTGAGCGTACTGAAGAAGGCGGAAGACGAGGATGCACTCATCCTGCGCGTCTACAACCCATCAGAGAGCGAAGTGATTAACGACACAGTGACGTTTGCTTCAGAAGTAACGTCATGGAAAGAAACACAGCTAGACGAGAAAGTGCTACCAAATGAGGTAGACGCAGCATCGTTCGGCACGCTGAAACCGTGTCAGGTTAAGTCTTTCCAAGTGAAGTTCTAATCCGGTTATCAGGATAAGGTCATCAACTAGATAACCCGTCCAAACCGACTCAGGCTTGCTCTAATTGTGGAGCAAGCCTCTCCTCTTCTTTCGTTCCAATCAAGAGAATATCGCCATGCAACACGCTCTATTCAAACTGGACAATGTGATTCAAAACTACGCTTGGGGCAGCCACACCTCGATCCATGATTTATTCGGCATCGACAATCCAGCGAACGAACCACAAGCAGAAATCTGGATGGGAGCTCATCCAAACGGCTGTTCAAAACTTGCTGACACCAAACAACTGCTGTCAGAAGTCATCAACCAAAACAAAACGCAATCGCTGGGTGATTACACTGCTGCACGTTTTGGTGAGCTGCCGTTCCTATTTAAAGTACTTGCCGCTGAAACACCGCTGTCTATCCAAGTACACCCTAGTAAGCACAAAGCGGAAATTGGCTTTGCTCGTGAAAACGAACAAGGTATCCCGCTTAATGCTGCAAACCGTAACTACAAAGATCCAAACCATAAACCGGAGCTGGTTTACGCGCTGACATTTTACAAAGCGATGAACGGCTTCCGCCCAATTGAACAGATCTTATCTCTGTTTGAGCAAGCGAACATCTCTACTCTAGAGACAGAAATCAACGCACTGAAAGCCACACCAAACAGTGAAGGTCTTAAAGTGTTCTTCTCTGCAATTATGTCGTTAGAAGACGAGCGCAAACAGCAGGCTTTGAATGAGCTTTACGCAAGCCTAGAGCGCCCTGCAAAAACCACTATGGCACGAGAAGCTTATGGCTATATTCAAGACTTCCGTCAGCATTACGCGGACGATATTGGTCTGTTTTCGCCATTGATGTTGAACACGATTGAACTGGCTCCGGGCGAAGCGATGTTCCTCCATGCTGAAACGCCACACGCATACGTTCAAGGGACAGGTTTGGAGATCATGGCGAACTCAGACAACGTGTTGCGCGCTGGCTTAACACCTAAGTACATCGACGTTCCTGAGCTTATCGACAACACCATCTTCAATGCAATTGACCCAGAGCAGATAAAGCTCGCGCCAGTACATAAACAAGGCAAGCTTAGTTACCCTATTCCGGTGGATGATTTCGGTTTTGAAGTGATGGTCGTTGAAGGTACAGCAACCACTCAATTCGTGCGCAGCGCAGAGATTTTGTTTTGTACCGAAGGGGAAATCTCGGTTTCTAGCCAAGACGATCACATCACTTTGAAAGCGGGTGAATCGGTATTCGTCTGCAGCAACTCAGTAAAGTACGTTTGCCAAGGTCACGGAACCTTTGCTCGCGCCTTTAACTGATTGGCAAAATGAACTGACAGCTTATTGGATAGCGGCTTTCTGTTATCCAGTAAGCACGCTCCTAACCTAGGTTTGCGCTGATTTTGTCAGTGGTCAGCAATAACCACCTTGTCACGCTCCACTTCGATGACGCTTTTCGAAGGCGAGCAGGCATTTACCGTTGATATTCGTGGTCAACTCCATCATTTTGACCATCCCCACCAATGTCTAGCGAAGAGCATTGGTGGGATTTTTTGTTTACAGCGCTTTTAATACTTCCATCGCAAGCGCTTCATCGTCTTGCTCTGCTAAACCACTGATACCAATTGCACCGACGACTTTCCCTTCTTGTTCTACTGGTACTCCGCCCATAAAGCCCGTGATCTTTGGGTCAGTCCAATAACTCAACTGCTTACCTGTTTCACGAGCCCAAGCGCCCAAATTGCCACTATGCTGACGGTCTCTAGCCGAGGTGTAGGCTTTGTTTTGTGCCAACAAACCTGCTTGCACGCTCACATCATCCATTCGGGCAAAACCGAGCAATTCGCCATGCGTATCAACCACGGCAACCGCAATGTTTTGCTTACGAGCAGCAGCAATTTCCAATGCCGTTTGAATCAGAGTTTGAACTTGTACGTATTTCATTTTTCTCTCCTAAGGAATCTCATGGCCAAGGGTTTTCTCGAACAATCCATACCAATGGCTGCGTGATAGCGTGACGTTCTCTACTTGAGCACAAGCGCGAATACGCTGTGGGTTTGCGGTACCAATAACAGGCTGTATTTGATTTGGATGACGCGTCAAGAAGGCTAAAACAATCGCCTCGGACGACACGCCATATTCAGCTGCTAGCGCCATCACCATCTCCGCCGTCTGTCTGGTGTTGTGATCATCAGAATGTAAGCCACGCTCTGAGAATCTTCCCTGCGCCATACTGCCCCACGCTTGCAGTTGGATATTGTGCTTACGGGCATGTTCCAGTGTTCCTGCAACGTAATCAGATGCCGACGAAGGAAGCCCCATGCCTTGCTTGATGAAGTCAGACTTAGCCAGACTCATTTCTAACTGGTTTGCCACAATAACTTCGCCCGTTGCTTGTTGGAGAAGATCAATTTGAGCACTGTTCATATTAGAGACACCGAAGTGGTTAACTTTGCCAGCTTGTTTCAGGGCTTGTAACGCTGTGCCAAGTTCTTCAAACTCAACCAAAGGATCAGGACGATGCAGCATCAAAACATCAAGATTCTCCACGCCAAGGCGCTCAAGAATGCCCTCAACAGAAGCCGTCACCCATTTAGCAGAGAAGTCATACTGCTTAACACCTTGCTCATCTCCTAGACGGATGCCGCACTTGGATTGCAGATAAATTCGTTCTCGTAACGTTGAGTCATTGGCTAAGATGCGCCCAAATACTTCTTCTGCCTTACCGAATTTGTAGATATCCGCATGATCAAAGAGATTAATGCCTACCTCTAATGCTGCCTCTACAGCGGCATAAGCTTGGTTTTCATCTTGGGCGGTTAATGGGTTGCGATTCCACTCCCCTCCAAGCCCCATGCAGCCGAAGACCAAGCGGCTAACGTTAGGTAAGGTTTTGGCGAGCGGTAGTGTTGGATTGTTCATCGTTGTTCTCACTTTTCCGATTTCTGCATTTTCAATTTCTGAAATTAACTCGAACCATCTTACCGTTCGTAAAAATTAGTTTAATACCGTAAAATCGAATTCATTATCCTCGTTAGCGAACAATCGAGATGACAGATTACAAAAGAATTGAAAAACTGATGCTGTTTGCCGAAGTGGCTCAAACACTCAACTTTTCTAGGGCAGCGGAGCAACTTGGCATTTCTAAAAGTTACCTGTCAGAACAAATCAAGCGATTGGAATCGGAACTCGCCACGCCTTTGATTGTTCGAACCACACGCAGCGTGAGATTGACGGCAGAGGGTGAGTCGATCTTTGCACAAGCAGAAGATCTCAAACGCCGCGTAATGGAAATGGAAAAGAGTCTAAGTCAGCAATCTGAGCAAATAGACGGCCTGATTCGGCTTACCGCTCCCAAGATGTTTGCTGAAGCGGTACTGCATGATTTATGTGTGGCGTTTCGCGCTCTACATCCAAACGTAGAGTTCGAGATCCTTTCTAGCTATCAAGCGTTTAATCTGACGGAAACCAGCGTCGACTTTGCGTTTCGAGCGACAAGAACCCCGCCCGAGAATATGATTGCGCATCACCTTTTGGACTACTACCACTGGCTGGTTACTTCTCCTGAGTATCTGCGAGAAAAAGGCACGCCGGAGACGTTAGCGGATTTAAAACAGCATCAATGCTTAACCACATTGCATCAAAAAGAATGGCCTTTAAGAACGGGAACGGTTCAAACCCAAGGTTGGCTTTCTAGCAATGAAAACCGCTTACTCAAAGAATCAGCTCTGTCTGGCAATGGCATCGCTCGATTAGCAAGTTACTTTGTCGAGCAAGACGTTGAAAATGGCCGACTAGTGCAGGTTCTATCTGAAGAAACTGACCACCAGCACAACGCGGTTTACTTGGTGTATCCGCAACTCATCTATCAATCGGCGAAAACCAAAGCCTTCATTGAATTCGTGAAGCAGCACTTTGCTAAATAACTAAGGCAGTTAATCCGCTGACCACACCGAGCGAATATCTGGCCAACCCCAGTTGGTTAAAGCCACGTCTTCTAACACACCTTGGAAGCGCAAAGTTTGCGTATGGTGGAACATAGGTGCAATCCAGTATTCGCTGACGAGTGTGGAAGCAATAGGTTCAAGCGCTCTGAGGTAACCTTCTAGCGAGGTATACGCGCGCACTTTCTCTAGTTGCTCATCCAACCAAGTCGCATTCTCTTCACCCAAGGTGTGGTGCAACACGGTATTGCTAAAAAAGTTGGTAAACGCCGATGCATGGCGGTTGTCATCCAAGTTGATGTTCGTCACCACCAAGGTTTCATCTAGCGTGCCGTTTTTGGCTTTTTCGCTTAGCTCTCGGTAGGAATACATCACAATGCCGACTTTGCTTCCTGTCCCTTCAAGTAGGTTAGCAATTGCACGCGCACATCGTCTCAATGCCGTGTAGTTGTACCCCGCGATGGTGATATGTTTAGGCAGTTTGCTTTCTTCACCAAACGGTCTTAGTACGGGCTTCCACGTTGGCAACATGTTGTAAGCAGGTACGCTGCCAAACACGATCTTTTCTTTGCGCATCACATCGGCAAGTCGCTCCGGTTGAATCAACTCGGCGATATAACGACGCTGCGCTTGAGACAGAGGATACTTGGCATGTTGATTAAACAAGGCGAACAAGCAGCCGTCCTCGGTGCGACTGTGCTGACTCGCCGGGGCAGGCTCGGCATCTTGTGTCGACATGTAGTGCCCGCACATGCTGTCGGCAAGCTCGTCGTCCGCTTTCTCGATCTGTTTCGGCGGTATATTTGCGGCTAGGGATGGGTTCTCCATTTTCTCATCATTGACGATCCAGATTGTCACCATGTCGGTCAGTACTCGACAGGCGTAATAGCCATCAAAAGCTTGCAGTTTTAATCGATGAGCACTGTGTTCAATCACAGAGAAAGGACCACTGCCAACGACCAAATTGTTATTGGCGACGTTCACTTGGCTAACGGGTTGGATGCCGTACTTCACGCCAGAAATAAGCCCAGCAAAACCCAAATCTGGCTTGCTGAGGGTAAACACAACCTTGAGTGGATTTGGCGCGGTAATGTTATCGACATGAGCTAACTCTTTCTCATACAACTCAAGAGAACTGAGTTTGGCAAACAGGCTAACAACGGTATCGGCATCAATCGGTGCACCATTGTGAAAGGTTAAGCCCGGGCGCAGGTAAAAGGTCCATTCGTAGCTTTTCTCGTCATAACGCCAATGATGAGCAAGCTCTGGCTTCACCACTCCGTTGTAGTCACTCGATACCAAACAACAGTAGATTTGACGCAAGAAGAAGCGCTCACTGCTGCGATGCAGTTGATGAGGAACAATACGCTCAAACACACGTTTGTAGGTAAGCTGAATGTTGAGTCGACCTTCTTGAACAGATGCCCCCGAAGTCGTTTTGAGCAAACGTCCAAATGCCGCTTCATCTTCATCGAGAATCGCCAACGCTTTTTCGTATTTACCCAGCTTGATTCGCTCCAGTGCGAGGCTTTCTTTTAATGCACTCAACTCGATGTTCAGCAATAACGTTGAACGTTGATTTCGTCCCGCCTTTGGTAGCCAACTCAACCATGCTTGCTCCTGCATTTGCGACAGTAAGCTGCGTGCATGGCGAGGAGAAGTGAACAGCAAGTCAGCGACTTCCTGCAATGTGGTTTTGGCTTCACTTCCCACGCCAAATGGTGTGAGTCGTTGGTAGTAGCGGAACAAGTTGAGATCAGACACCGCGCGCCCTCAAAAAGTGGATATAGGTTTATTTTACTCAACTTATTCGAGAGAAAATAAGAAAACTTCCAAACACTTTGTTCCCCTTTTTACCCTCACTAATGCAAAAATCGGTGAGTTAGCGCACCTTCTGGGGCTAACTAGGAATAAACCACAGAAATCTACTCTCTTTTTCAGCTCCTCTTTTCTTCGCATACTGACCCTGTCAGCAACAAGGAGGAAACACTATGCGATTCCAAATTCGATCAGCAAAAGACATGCCTACAATGGCAACCTATTTCCGAGAGCGCGTTGCGCATTCAGACAACAAGCTTGAGGTAATGGCTCTGGTAACAATGAACGATTTCTTCAACTGGTAAACGAACCTTAAGCAGAACTTAGCTCCTGATACTACACCCCCACTTCGTTGTATCTTTAAGTTCTGCTTTTCTTTTTCCTCAAGCCAATGACCTAGCTTTGCAATTAAACCCCGCAAATTATTCATACTTGCCTTGCGTTTTTACTTAGTTTCGATTCTGTAGTTGCATCCTTAGCTCTTCAGGCGTAAAATTTATCGCAATTCGACGATTAACTATTAAGGCCAGCGAATGAGTGATAAGTGCAACGACACGTGCGAAGTTGTTTTTCAGACAACACAACAACAGCTCGAGAAAGAACAAACTCTAGCAGCACAAGCAAAAGCTTTGTCACATCCAGCACGTTTGCGCATTCTGCATATCCTGCACACGCTCGATACCATGGGCGGTTGTTTGAACAGTGATTTGGTTTCTGAACTGGGTCTTGCGCAATCTACTGTTTCCGAGCACTTGCGTATTCTAAAGCAAGCTGGCTTTATCAGCGCCGAGCCAAACCCACCTAAGGTGTGTTACCGCATTCAACGCGACGCGTTTGATCAGTTCAATCTAGGATTTTCCAAGTTATTTGATTAATTCCCTTTGCACGCTGGTCAGGCGTGCAGAGATAAACTATACCTTTAACTATCGCCTTTCGACGATAAACGAATAAAGAGACCACTATGACTACTCAAGTTTTAAATAGTGCCAGCGACAAAATGAGCTTCTTGGACCGTTACCTAACGGTGTGGATTTTTGTTGCAATGGCAATCGGTGTAGGTATTGGCGCTGCTTTTCCGCAGGTTGCTGAATGGAATGAATCAATGTCAGTGGGCAGCACAAACATCCCACTAGCGATTGGTTTGATTTTAATGATGTACCCGCCTCTGGCAAAAGTAAATTACAACCTATTAGGTACCGTCACTAAAGACAGAAAAGCGATCACGCTGTCTTTGGTCATGAACTGGATTGTCGGCCCTATTTTGATGTTCATCCTTGCATTGACTTTCCTAGGTGATCATCCGGGTTACATGGTTGGTATCATTCTGATCGGTCTTGCTCGTTGTATTGCGATGGTATTGGTATGGAACGATATCGGTGGCGGTAACAAAGAATACGGCGCAGCCCTAGTTGCACTAAACAGCGCTTTCCAAATCGTGACTTACAGTGTGATGGCATGGTTGTTCATCACTGTATTGCCACCAGTCTTTGGTTACGAAGGTTTCGTGGTTGATATCTCGATGATGGACATCGCGGAAAGCGTTCTTATTTACCTTGGTATTCCATTCCTAGCGGGCTTCCTGAGCCGCAAATGGCTGGTTGCTGCGAAAGGTGAGCAATGGTACAACGACGTGTTCATCCCACGCATTTCACCAATTACGCTTATCGCCCTGCTTGCGACCATCGTACTGATGTTCAGCTTGAAAGGTGAGATGATTCTTGAACTGCCAATGGATGTATTCCGTGTAGCAATTCCACTGGCTATCTACTTTGTGTTGATGTTCTTTGTCAGCTTCTTCGTTGGTAAGAAAATGGGCATCGACTACGACAAAAACGCATCGATTGCTTTCACGGCAACAGGCAACAACTTTGAATTGGCAATTGCGGTTTCTATCGCGGTGTTTGGCCTAAATTCAGACCAAGCTTTTGCTGGTGTCATTGGTCCACTGATCGAAGTGCCTGTATTGATTGCTTTGGTGAACGTCGCGCTCAAAATGAAAAAGAAATACTACAAATAACCAAAGGTTATAGTGACTTGAAAGCGCCCGTCGTTAAAGCGACGGGCGCTTTTTGTTTTCCATGCTAGGCATGATGAGATCAACAAAATCCAATTTGCTAACCCAAAGTTTTGAACAATGTTTTAAATTAGAAATTCATATAGGAGTTTGAGTAATGAATTTAGAATATAAAAAACTGAAGTGGCATGCTGTTCTCAAGCTTTCACAACAGACGATTAAGTGTCTAGAAGAGGAAGACAGCACAACTTTGACCGATGTCGACAAAGTGCGCGCGAACGTTCATGCAGCAGAACTACTGCAACAACTCTTGTCCGATCTTGCGATTGCGGATTCTAAGTCTTCGAGCACATTAAGCTCAGTAAAACGCGCTTAGTTTTATTCAGGACACATTAATTGACGACCACCGTTTTGATGTAATCACTCGGTGTTAGGCCGAATTTACCTTTAAAACGCTGGCTAAAACGCCCCTCGGATTGATAGCCGCAAGACTGAGCCAACAGCGCGACGTTGTAATGGCCATTCTGCATCAAATACAAGGCATGATTTAAGCGCACTTCCGCCAGCACTTCCCGATACTGAGTACCCTCTTGCTTGAGCTTACGAATCATGGTCGCACGGCTCATGGCAAAACGCTCAGCCACCAACTCTAAAGTGTGTTCCTCTCCCGGGGAATACGACAAATAACGGCTCAGCTTCTGGCTGAATGTTGTATTCGCACTCGCAAACAAACGATGCAACACACCACGCTCAGCAAGTTGCTGATACAACCCCATTACCCAGAAGGTTTGGGTCTCTTTACTCAGGGTTTGTTGGTCAAACGAGAACAGAGCATTGAGCGTATCTTCTAAGGCTTTATCGGATTCTAATGTTGGCTTTTCCTCACCACTATCAATGCTCGCGCTAAGTTCAAGCATTGATTCTGACGGCAAACAATGGAAGCTAAACATTCTAGAGAGAAACTTACCTTTTTGCGGTAAGTTCTCAAAACTCAGCGATGCAGAAGCCTTACAAAGCAGCAGCTCAGAATTGGAAAGATCCAGCGCCGATTCTTTCCAGAAAAGACGCTTACTGCCTGTGATGATCTGAATAATACTTGGGGAATGGATCTTCACATTACGCAGCTTCTGTAACTGCTCGGCACGAAACAACGTGACTCGATATTGATGGATCATCTATTCCCCTCGTTTTTTATCATCTATCTATTACGGCTTAACGTGTGTACGTCGCCGTCAGTTTTGCTTTGTCTAGTGCCATGCTGTTAAGCGTAAAACCAACCACAGCAGCTGGTGTGTTTTCATCTAGGTTTAGTTTCTCTGTTGGCAATGCCCAAACCGTAAATTGGTAGCGGTGCATGCCGTCTGCTTCTGGTGGGCAAACGCCACCAAAACCAACTGTTCCGTAGTCAATACGCGACTCTTTACCGTCCAATTTTTCAATGTTCACTGCGCGTGGCAGTTCGCTTACTGAAGCTGGAATGTTAAACGCAACCCAGTGCCAGAAACCACTGCCAGTAGGCGCATCAGGGTCATAAGCCGTGATTGCAAAGCTCTTTGTTCCTGCTGGCGCATCCTTCCACATCAATTGTGGAGATTGGTTGCCACCATTACAGCCCCAGCTGTTGTATTCGAAGGTCTTCGCCATAGGATGACCTTCTTGGATATCTTTACTGGTTAACTCAAATGCTTGTGCTGAACCAACCGCCAATAAGCTCATTGCTAGTACTGATGTCGTGATTACTTTCATGATGATGCTCCTATTTCTTAAGTTCGGCATCAGTGTAAGCCCCAAAAGAAACAAAAACCCATCATTAAGTATCAATAGAGTTCATTTTAGGCCAATTAGTGATACTTTTCGTAATATTTTCAAATTCGTGCTTACTGGCGACCTATTTGGTGTCTGCCCAAGTGACTTCAAGATGCAGGATTCAGAGCGCTGTCATTGACTCGAGTTCAAGGAAAACAACGCAGCGTAATAGCCAGCTCTTTCAAAGTTGTTTGACGCAGCAATCGGGGCAATGACACGCTCCCAAAGGGACCTCTTTGTAAATAGTAAGGGATTTGGCTTGTATACTTTGTTGTCGATTCTTGATTTAGATCCACTAGACCTTTAAATCGCCGCCGCGTCTACAAACCAAGTCATTCTCGCTGAACCTAGCATCTCGAGGTTACTTGGGTATATGCTCATTAGCCCAAAGCAAACAAGGAAGCGTAAATGAAACTGGATATCTACGTGGTGGACGCCTTCACCGATACGCAATTCAAAGGCAACTCTGCAGCGGTGGTGCCGTTAGAGGAATGGCTAGCCCCAGAGTTGATGCAAAATATCGCGACAGAAAACAACTTATCGGAAACGGCCTTTCTAAAATCCATTGGCGCAAACCAATATGAGATTCGTTGGTTCTCTCCGATTACTGAAATCGACTTTTGTGGGCACGCAACGCTAGCCTCGTCGTTAGTGCTGTTTGATGAGCTTGGCATTAGTGGCACGATTGAATTTCATACTCTGGAAGTAGGAACGCTCACCGTAGAAAAGAATGCGCAAGGTAAGATTGAAATGACGTTCCCTGCTCGTCCTCCAAAAGCCGTTTCTGATATTCCCTCGGCATTAATTGAAGGCTTAAGTTGCGATGTGGAACGCGTACTGCTTAGCCCCCAAGCGTACTTCGTGGTAGTCGACAGCCAACAGGAGGTACTTGAGGTTCAATACCGTTCAGAACATCTCAAGACTCTCGCTCCTTACGATGTGGTCGTTACTGCGAAAGGCGATCAACAAGACTTTGTATCGCGTTACTTTTGGCCTGCAAATGGTGGCGACGAAGACCCCGTAACCGGCTCGATTCACGCTGGATTAGCACCGTTCTGGGCAGAAGAATTAGGCAAAACATCACTGGTTGCATATCAAGCTTCTCAGCGCGGAGGTATTTTGCATTGTGAAGTTACTGGCAAACAAGTAAGAGTATCTGGCGACGGCGTGCTTTACATGAAAGGTAAGATTTTTGTATAGCCCTTTAGCTTGTCTTTAGCATTAGCCAATAGAACAAAGCCCGGCGTTATTGAGCTATATAACGCCGGGCTTGAGGATAACGCTGGGCTTGATGGTTTAGGTAGAGTGATGTCGAACTACTGGAACTTCTCACCCGCAGCAGCAGCAAAAGCCATTTCTACCAACAGTTCAGGATTCGCCAATTCAACTTTGACGCAAGCACGGCTTGGTGCGCAGCCCTCAGGGAACCACGCATCCCATACTTCGTTGAGGGCATCGAAGTTAGCAAAATCCGTCACGTAAATCGTCACAGATAAGATGCGCGACCTATCGCTATCAACACTGGCTAGCATTTGCTCGGCTTGGTCGAAAATCTGCTGCACTTGCCCTTTCATATCCGCAGTTGTATCTGCTTCTGCCACCTCAACAAAGTTGGCAATACCGTTGAACACCGTTACATCAGACCAACGCTTGCATGGATTAATACGATGAATTGTCATGTTATTTCTCTTAATTACGAATTCTCAACCAAACACACAGGCGCACCGATGTCGCACGAATATCCGGTTGGAGTGATAGCGCCAGTTTCCGGATTCCTGTGAAAGCTAGCGACATTATGTGAATGTTGATTAGCAACGAGCATCCACTGCCCGTCACGGGATAAAACAAAATCTCTTGGAAACGCGCCGCCACAATCGGACGCCGCAATTTGAACCGGAGTATTACTCGTTATATCAAATGTGCTGATCAGATTTTGCGCACGGCATGAGACATAGACAAAACGCTCATCCGCAGAGAGACGAATAGCAGACGCCGCTTCTTTGTTCTCTTCATCGGCTAGTAGCTTAACTTGCTCAGTCAGATTCCACTGCCCACTTTGCTTGCGAAGTACCACCAGCGTTTCAGACAATTCGCAAACAACGTACGCGACAGATTCATCACGATTGAAGACCAAATGACGAGGCCCAGAGCCAGCAGGCATAGCGACGCTTTGAGAAAGTGAAAACTTAACTGTTTCACCATCATTGTCGTAGTCATAGAAATGAACACAGTCTGTGCCTAAATCGACCACAGCCAATTGAGCGGAGTGTTTTAGAAAAGTGACTTGATGCGCATGAGGTGAAGTTTGACGATCAATATTCGGCCCATTGCCTTCTACATACAATTCTGCAATGGATTTCAAAGGCTTGCCTTGCTCATCAAGTTGGTAAACACTTACATTGCCGGAACCGTAGTTTGCAACAGCGAGTAACGGTTCTTTAATGTCGATTTGACAAGGGTAATCACCTTCAATTGGCAATCCATACCTGTCTGTTTTTTCAGCAAATATCAGCTCTGCACCTTCCAAGCGATTGACTTCATTAAAGGTATATAAACCCTCTCCTTTGAGCGCAAGGTAAGAAGGGTTACGAACCGTTTTCACCGCTTCTGGAACATGTTCATTGGTGAGCGTTAATGCGCCAGTAGCAGTATCGAGAGAAACACACACAATGCCCTGACTTTGGCTTGGTGAATCGGTATAGGTGCCTACATAAAAATGTAAGTGACCATTTACTATCATGGGAAACCTTTAGGAGATAAAAGAGTGCTTAACCGATAAGATGCCGCCTGCGTTACCAGACGGCAATCCCTTTTAGTTATCAATCGGTTAAAGTGTGAAGCAACTGCTCGGTTGGTACTACGATGGCGACAATCGTTTCATCAAAAATAATCGCATTTTCATTGATGATGCGTTGATGCGCTTCAGCGTCAGATTGGCTAATGTCACTGCCCTGCTTGGCGAGCTCAATCAAGGTTAAACCTAAATCGGCAACTTTGATTGCGGATTCTGCAACTGGCACCGTTTCTACTGACGCCACGTTGGCCGCGAAAATAGGTTTGGCTTGCTGCGCCGCTAACTTAACGCTTTGATAATGCATCGCCAACGCATCCAATGCTGCTGTATCACCTTGAGCATAAGCCGCGACCAAATCTTGCATCTCATACACTGCTAGGCTTTCTACTGGCAGTGCATCCGCAAAGCGGTTTAATCGCTCATACTGATTGTATAAATCACCTTCAATTGGCGTAGAGACCCATTTCTCCCAATGACGAGCGTAGTATTGAGCTGGTTCGATGTACTGCGCAAATGTTTGTAGCGGAGTTTCGTCCGCACCATTAGCAAGACGTTTTAGCATCATATTGGCATCGGCGTGATGGCGTAGACCAAGCGAAATCTCAGACCATGTATCCATCACCTTCATGCGTTTGTACATGCTGTGCTCATCGGTCAGCTCCTGACTCGACCATAGACGCTCAGCAATCGCGTAGCTTCTAGGCCATAAGCGTTGCTCGATGGTCATTGAATCGAGGTTCTCACCCCAGATGGTGATTTCTCCACCTAAAATTAACTGTTGTTCTTTCTCGGTCAGTTCAGCCGGATAGCCGCCATTCGGCTTAGGAATGACACTCCCTGCCATGTCGCTGCTCGCGACCAATTCTCCAGTCGCAGGCCAACGAACATTGCCAATCAATTGGTAACTGGTGTCTTTCAACTTGCCGTCTGCAAAGTCATAGTTGAATTCGGTGTAAGACATAAAGTTATCGAAATGCCCTTTAAACTTCACACCTGGCACGTACTCGATGATGAACACCTCTTCGCGGGACTTACCGTTGTAATCGGTAAACGCACGGTAGCTGCCATCTGTCGCTTCTATAATGGTTAGATTACCTGTACGTGGACCACCTTTGTTGCGTGGTTTCACCCAGTCATAAGTCGCGAATTTCTCACCTTGATGAAGTTGATCATCAACCGTGATTCCTTTCGGCATTGGATCATTGCGGTAGTGGTAACTGGTTGGTTGTGGCTGGTCTAGGTAATAGCCTGTTGAGAGAATACCTTGGTAGCCCTCTTTTGCTGCTCTACCGATACTGTCGTGCCCTTGCCAACTTTGAATCACAATCGAGGTTGGAAGGTCTTTGTGCCAGATTTCATCCCAACCTGTCATCTTCTTGCCACGTGCTTCCAGCATCTGTTCAACCTTGGTGTTCAGATACGATTGCAGACCACGCTCTCCATCCAGATTGTTGTCTTTGATGAATTGCTGAATCTTCGGGTTGTCTTTCCACTGTTGGTAATTTGGTTCATCCCCGCCGATATGGAAGTACTCATCTGGGAAGAGCTCAACCACTTCGTCAAACACGCTCGCCAGCATCTTGTAGAGTTCAGGATTGGTCGGGTCCATTAACGGCTCAAACACACCCCAGCCACGTTGGTGCGGATAAGATTGCTCACCCATACCAGACATTAATTCAGGGTAAGCGTGCGCCACTGCCGAAGCATGTCCCGGCAAAGAAATTTCAGGGATAACTCGAATGCCAAGGTTGCGCGCGTAATTCACCACATGGCGGATTTCATCTTTGGTGTAGTAATCACCATCTGCGGTGTCTTGCCAAAGCTTTTGGTAGTTATTGAGCTGGATACGAATCGCTTGGTCATCCCAAATATGCCAATGGAAGACGTTCATTTTTGCTGATGCCATCGCATCGAGTTGACGAAGAATCACAGCGAGTTCGATAAAATGACGGGATGTATCGTAAGAAACACCGCGCCAAGGAAAACGTGGCTCATCTTGAATCGACACCGCAGGCACAAAGTAGCCAGTCGCGTCCGTAGTCACCAACTGCAAGAATGTTTCTAAACCATGGAAAGCACCGTAAGGGCGTTCGGAGCGAATGATGATCTGACCATTACGCGATTCAAGTTGGTATGATTCATCACTGTTAATGTCTTGCACCTCGGACTTGGGCGCATTACGAATATCAATCACCAAGGTCGCGTCTTTTTCCGACTCAGCATGCCAGTTCAACATTGGTAAGCCGGTTTGGCGATATAGACGATCCATGGTGCGCTTAGCATTGAACTGCACGCGCGGGGAATCGTAGCCTTTGATGTAAATGCTGAAGGATTTATCCAGTGTGATTTTACCCTGCCCCAACTCTACATTTTGTGGGTAAGGCATTAGGTTAAGATCGGTGTTGGGAGTCATCGCCATCGCTGCCGTTGGAATTGTGCTTAAGCCTGAAATGAGTAGTGCTAATGTACCTTTGTTCATCCGCGCCATCCTATTGTTACTAGGGTCTGTTGATCTTTCGCGGTTAAATTTTGTTCGAGATAAAATCGTTTTAGGCGCGGCAAGGAGTGTGCCGCCTAGTCATTCTAAGCAAATACTCCTTAACAAAGCATAAAACGATTTTAGCCGAACCCTTTGGGCAGCGTTTGTTGGTCATTTCTACTGCGTTATCGACTTCTCATGTAGGCTAGCTACATAGCAAAGTCTCTGCCTTGTATAAATATCCAACAATTCGCTGCAAAAATCAGCTCGAAAGTTCAACAGACCCTATAATTATTCAACCCAAGTCACGCTATTTCATGGGGTCTGGTGACTTGGGTAAAAGAGCTCTGTTTGAGTTACGCAACCAGCTCTACTGCTTCACGAACCAGCTTACCAATTTCGTCCCACTGTTCGTTTTCAATTAAGCTCGGTGCCACCATCCAAGTACCACCGCAACAAACCACACGGTCGATAGCTAGGTAATCATTGACGTTGCTTTTACCGATACCGCCTGTCGGCATCAGACTCACATCAACATAAGGTGCAAGTAGTGACTTCACCATCGCGATACCGCCGCTCGCTTCTGCCGGGAAGAATTTGAGGAAGTTCAAACCCAGCTCAAGTGCTTGTTCAACCTGGCTTGGGTTATTCACACCCGGTACGATTGGCATGTTGATTTCTTGACAGCGACGCACGGTATTGGGGTTCAAACCCGGCGCGACAATAAACTCTGCACCCGCGTCTTTCGCTTGGGTAATCTGCTCTGGCGTCAGTACCGTGCCAGCACCGATGCACATTTGCGGGTAGGCATCGCGCATGGCTTTAATCGCATCGGCAGCGGCTTCTGTTCGAAACGTCACTTCTGCGACTGGCAGACTGTTTTCTACTAACACTTTCGCCAGTGGGATCGCGTGCTCAACCTTGTTGATTTGAATAACTGGAATAACTTTGAATTGCTGAAGTTGCTTAATCATTGCTTGGGACATAATACGTTCTCGGAAATTATCGAATTAGATGAGTCATGGCGTCATTTGGAATGATCGCGCCAGGATATTGAATAACGGTTGCTGCTAGTGCGTGACCGAGTTGGGCAGACTGCTCACAGCTTTGTCCGGTCAATCGTCCTGCAAGGTAACCAGCAGCAAATGAATCGCCGGCGGCACAGGTGTCGATCACTTTGACGACATTCTCGGCGCCTACGTAAGCGCTTTGCTTGTCATCACCATGCGACCAAACCAGTTTGCAAGGCTCGCAACCACGTTTAATCACGATTTCTTGGCAACCAAAGCGAAGGCAGTGCTGCTCGGCACTTTCCTCTTCACCCCACACCAAGACATCATCGTCTTCAGTGATAAGCGCAATGTCGACTAAAGGCAGAATTTGGCCGTACCAATGTTTCGCCTCTTGTACAGACCAAAGTTGAGGACGGAAGTTATTATCGAAGACAACCTTGCCTCCATCTTGTGAGAACTGATTTAATGCCTTTTTAAGCCTTGCCTTGCTGTCGTCATTTAGAATCGCAATGCTGATGCCACTTAGGTAGAGGTAGTCCAGCTCTCGGTTCGCAATCGCGGCTTCTAATTTGTTGAGCGAAGAGGTAGAGAAGTAACTTTTAACGGCTGCGCTGTCACGCCAGTATAGAAAGCTGCGTTCGCCTTCTTGGTCGGTCTGCACCATGTACAAACCCGGAAGCTGAGCTGGGAATATCTCGACAAGATCAGTCGCAATGCCTTCTTGTTGCCAGTTTTCCAGAAGCTCTTGAGAAAGTACGTCCTCCCCAAGACCGGTCGCATAAGACACTTGGACAGGCTGCTGAGCCGTTAGTCGAGAGAGGTAAAGTGCGGTATTGAGCGTGTCGCCACCAAAGCCTTTGCGAATTGGGTCGCCGCTCAGTTCAATCATGCATTCGCCAAAGAAAGCAATTTTAGTCTGGGATGAATCGGTCATCGTTCACCTACTTTGGATAGATTTAGAATGGTGGCTCGGGGGAGCCACCAGTTTGTCAGGAGCTTATGAGCGAGTTTCTGTTCGAGCCGGAAACTCTCTGCTGTTAAGCGTTTTGATTTGCCGCCGTTGCGCGATTTTGTAGAGAAGCGTCTTCTTCCAGAACACCTTTGTCAGACAGTTCCATTTCCATTAGAGCACGCTCATCATCAAGGATTGCTCGTGCCATTTCTGGTGATACTTGGTTAGCTGGAGTCACTAGGCTCATTGCCACACCAGCAGTTAGAGCAAACAAGCAAGATGGAATCACTGGGTTGCCCCAGAAAGCGGTCAGGTCAGGGCTCAGCATTACTGCAAATGAAGCAATAGACGCACCTGCCAATGTTGCCAACGCACCTTGCCAGTTGTAACGCTTCCAGAAGCGACCCAACATACCGCACACGAACATGCCAGACATGACTGTCGAGATCATCTTAGTGATGTAGCCGATGATGTCGTTCGAAGTTAGAGCGAACAGCAATGCACAACCGATCACCACAACCAAAGCCAAGCGAGAGTAATTCAACATGGATTCTTTGTTTGGCACGCGACCGGTGAACATAACGTACACATCACGCAATAAGATAGACACGCCCGCAATCGCATCCGAACTCGCACTCGACATAGTTGCTGATAGACCAGCAATCAGAACGATAAGACCAACACCTACTGGCAATACCGTTGCCGCGATGTATGGGAAAGCAAAGTTTGCATTGTTCAACTCAGGGTCAATCGCATGCGCCGCCATACCAATGACTGCTGGAATGATAGAGAAGAACAAGTACAGCACACCAGACGCCACAAATGAACGGCGGATGGTTGATACGTCTTTACCTGAGTAGATGCGTTGGCGGAATGAAGGCGTTGCAAGTACACCCACACCAATCACAACAGCAAGAGAAACCGCTGGGATTAGACCAAGCTTATCAATCGCAAGGAAACTCACCGCTTCTGGGTCCATGGCTGAGTACAGGTTATCCAAGCCGCCAATGTGCTGCACTGACAGTACCGCCATCAGGATGAAGCCAACGAATAAGATGATAGCTTGAATGGTGTCTGTCCAAACCACCGCAGTGTAGCCGCCAATAACGACGTAAATGGTAAACGCAGCTGCGATGATCATCTTCGCAGTGCTCAGCTCAATATCGGCAATCCACGCTAGGTACATACCACCACCAAGGATGTGTGCGCCCAACCAGCCAATAGAAGCGATAAAGATAAGCAGACCAACCACGTTCTTCACGATGCGGTTTGCACCTACGTAGTATGCGAGCTCTTCACTCATGGTCATAAAGTTGAGTTTACGGACTGGCGCAAACCACAGTGCCAATAACAAGATACCAATTGCGCCGCCAATGCCGTAAAGCGCACCAGCCCAACCGTTTGAATAACCAAAGCCAACCGCGCCCATACTAGAGCCCGTGCCAACCATAGTTGCTACCGTGGTACCTAATACGAGGAACAGAGGTAAGCCTCGACCACCGAGTAGAAAGTCTTCACCTGATTTTTGATTGCGAGAGACAAACCATCCCAACCAAATTAAAAATAAGACATACACACCGAAGCCGGTAAGAAAAAGTGTACTGTTCATTGAACACCTCTCATATCAAAATCCATCTTTCAGATTGATATAATTCCAGCAGCAAGTATTAGATTTTATTCCAGAAATTATCTAATTTTATTTTTATAGCATTTGCTAAATATATTAGGCACTACTGCTTTATGAAATTATATTTATGTAGGGAGTGAGAGTGCCAAAAAGATAATAACAGGAAAGTAATTATTTCCGGCACTCTATTTTATTTAATTAGGTAAAGTGTGATTTCTATCGGCGATCTTCGCGGTAGCAAGTCACATCGACTTCAACTTTCACGTCCACCACGAGGTCACACACCATGCAAATACGTGCAGGTGGGTGGTCACCAAAGAACTCTCTGAACACTTTATTGAACGATTGGAAGTAACGAGAATCCGTTAGTACCACTTTTACGTGTACCACGTCAGCTAGTGTGTAGCCTGCTTCTTCCATGATGTCGACACAGTTTTGAATCGCTAGGCGAGACTGGTCAACGATACCGCCTTCTACCACTTCGCCGTCAGTCATTGGTGTTTGACCCGATACGTATAAGAAGCCGCCCGCTTCTGTTGCACGTGCAAATGGTAAATGTTGACCGCCAGTACCTACGCCGCCTTCTACACCATAACGTTTAATTGACATAATATTCTCCAGTGATAATGCTTAATCTATAAAATTAATTAATTTAATAAGTTATTGATGGGTATTATTTCTATAAATAAATACGCCATTTCTATTTTCGGTGACTTTATCTTTTAAATAAGATAGTTCGCCATTTACAAATACAGATTCAATACCTTGCGCGACGGAAATTGGATTTTCGAACGTTGCAGTATCTTTAATTGTATTTGGGTTAAATAAAACCAAGTCTGCGTAAGCGCCTGTTTTTATTTCCCCACGATCTTTCAATTGGTAGCGTGTTGCTGACATCCCCGTCATCTTGTGAATCGCTTCTGCCAATGGGAAAAGCTGTTCTTCACGACAGTAATGTCCCAAGACTTTCGGGAATGTGCCCCACAAACGTGGATGTGGGTGCGGGTCATTTGGCAATCCGTCCGAGCCCACCATGGTCAACTTATACTTAAGGACACGTTTGACGTCGTTTTCATCCATGCAGTGATAAACCGCACCCGCAGGTTGCAACGTTTTTGCTGCTTCCATAAGAGGCAGTTGCATCTCGTCAGCAATGTCTTTCAGCATCTTGCCAGCGTGTTCAGGTTTGCTTTCAGACCAAGTGATGAAGATGTCGATTTCATCCGTCACCTGTTTTAAATCCAGCGTTGAAGAACTGGCAGAATATGGGTAGCAATCGCAAGACACGTCTTGATGCTCAGAAACCTTATCCATCAAATCCAGCACTTCTACCGTGCGTCCCCAGTTGCCTGCACCTGCACACTTAAGATGAGAAATCACCACTGGCACTTTGGCGTACTGCCCAGTTTCAAAGGCTTCTTCCATTGCGCTGATGATTTCTTCAAACTCGGTGCGCATGTGCGTGGTGTAGATACCACCGTGATGACCGAGAATTTCCGCTAGGCGCATGACTTCATCCGCGTTCGCTTGCTTGGCACTCGCATAAGCAAGACCCGAGCTCAAACCCAATGCGCCCTCTTCCATCGCTTGTGCCAGTGTTTGGCGCATTTGCTCGATTTCTTCATCGGTAGCCGTGCGCAGTAAGTCGTCCATTACGTTGTTACGTAAAGTTGTGTGACCGACTAACGCTGCAACGTTGACCGCAGGGTTCGCCGCTTGTACAGCCTTCGCATACTCCGCAAAAGTTGGGTATTTGAAGTCTTCCTGCTTGCCCAATAGGTTCATTGGGTCTGGCGGAGTATCACTGAGTACCGCAGGACTTGCGCTAATTCCGCAATTGCCTACGATTACCGTCGTCACGCCTTGGCTGATCTTTGGCAAGCAGTCAGGGTAACGAATCACATTGGTGTCATCGTGCGTGTGTACATCAATAAATCCCGGAGCCAACGCAAGACCCTGACCGTTGATAACCTTCTTTGCAGAAAGCTCGTCTAGCTGCCCTACTTGCTCAATACGATCTTGACGAATCGCAACATCAGCAATGAATGGTGCTGCACCCGTACCGTCAAATACCTCTACGCTTTTGATAATGGTATCGAACAACATACTTCACTCTCTTCGTCCGTCGTTAACATGATTCCATCTTAATAATTCTTGAAATTTAAACAGTGAAGAAACACACAAAAAACTCAGATTTGTTTGATACTTTCTAACATATTATTTATGGTAGTTAGCAACAAACAATAAATATCAACCACTTAGACCATGTTAGAAGTAGGTGCGCCATGAAAGACAATCGCCAAAAGTGTGATAAAAACTATCATAATGAGTGTGTTACCACGCCAGGTTACGGAGAAAAGGCTCAACCTGTTGCGTGCAATTCGGACGGGTTACACAGCCTGATCCATGAAGAGATCACCCTGCCCGCAGCGGTGATCAAATCTTCTTCATTGAAGAACAACCTCGATTGGATGCAGCGTTTTGCCAATCAGCACAAAGTGAAGTTGTCACCGCACGGTAAAACCACCATGACTCCCGCTTTCTTTCAGCAGCAATTAGAAAACGGCGCTTGGGGCATTACCGTCGCAACACCGGCTCAGGCAGAGATTGCGGCGCTAGGCGGAGCGAAAAACATCATCATGGCGAACCAACTAGTTGGGCGCGCAAACATGACCATCATCGCCAACTTGATTGAAACCCATGGAATCAACTTCTATTGCTGTGTGGACTCAAGCCGAAACGTCAAAGCGCTCGAACGTGCCTTCGCTGAGCATCAATTGCCGCTTAATGTACTGATTGAGTTTGGTGTCGAAGGCGGTCGCTGTGGATGCCGAAATCAACAAGATGTGGTTGAGCTCGCCACACTCATCCACCAGCAACCTCACCTTACACTCAAAGGTATCGAGGTTTACGAAGGTGTCATTCATGGTGACAATGCTGAGCAGGACATCCGTGACTTCCTCAACACCACATTGGAAATCGCAGCTCAACTACAAAACGACAAGTTGATTGAGTCCAAACCTCTGGTCACTGGCGCAGGCTCTGCTTGGTATGACGTAGTTTCTGAATGCTTTGCCAACCTAGAAGATTTTGACGCCATCATTCGCCCAGGTTGCTACGCAATTCATGACACAGGCATTTACCTAGACGCACAAAACAAAGTCATGCAGCGCGCTGAAAACAACCAAGGTGCCGCGTGTGACTTAGGTGGTGATCTGGAATCAGCACTAGAGCTTTGGGCTTATGTCATTTCTCGCCCCGAGCCAAACAAGCTAGTTGCCGGCTTTGGCAAACGTGACGTGGCGTTTGATGCTGGATTGCCAATCCCTGAGCGCGCATACCGCGAAGGTGAGTCAATCTCTATTGAAAGTGCGGTAACGACTGCTGTGATGGATCAGCACGCGTTCATCGAAGTAGACGCAAACAGCGACCTTCAAGTGGGTGATATGATAGCCTTCTCAACCTCTCATCCATGTTTAACGTTTGATAAGTGGCGTGCCGTGGCGGTTTGTGATGATGAGTATCAAGTCACTCATTGGGTGAAAACCCGTTTCTGATGATGAGCTTAGTGAGGCTTTTCGTTATACTTCATGCCAAACCAGTGGAGGCGGCACAATCGCCTCCATGTAAAAGATAGGAACACAGCTTGAGTTTAGAAGTCGATATTATCTCTCAAATCACTGAACGTTTCAGTGCGCTGCGCGATGCCGAAAAGAAGGTCGCGAAGTTGATCATGGACGACATTCAAACTGCCGCCAATGCCAGCATTACTGAACTGGCAGAAAGCGCAGAAGTGAGTGAAGCCACCATCACCCGTTTTGCTAAAGCTGTTGGCTGCAAAAACGTGCGTGATATGAAGATCAAACTGGCACAAACCTTAACGGTTGGACAACGATTCATCCTTGAGCCGCCTGACCAAAGTGGCTACCAAGGCATTTATGAGTCGATCAAGCAATCCCTTGATGTAAACCGCAGTTTGATAGTTGAAGAAGATATCGACACTGCTGTGAACTGGCTGCACAACGCAAGACAAGTAATCTGTATTGGTATGGGGGGCGGATCAACCATTGCAGCACAGGAGATGCAGCATCGCTTATTCCGTCTGGGTTACCCTGTTGTGGCTTACAACGATGGCTTGTTATCGCGCATGATTGCGGCGACGGCAGATGCGAACGATGTGTTGGTCATGATCTCAGCCACTGGCTATACCCCTGCCATCATAGAAACCGCGCAATTAGCCAAGCAGTACGGCGTGAAAGTCATTGTGATTACTCCGAAAGACACACCTTTGACTGAGCAAGCCGATTTGGTTCTGCCTATTGAACACCAAGAGACGGATTTCATCTACAAGCCATCCGCTTCTCGCTACGCGATGTTGGCTTTGGTTGATGTACTTTCGATGGCATTAGCCGTTAATCATAAGCGACGCTCACGCGATAAACTTCGTCGACTCAAAGTTGCCCTTGACTCTTACCGTGGCGGTTTGGAAAGACAGCCTCTTGGTGATTAAACCAACGTGGTCTAGATACCTAAAATCTCGCTCATAAAACTCAAACAATGAAGCCCGATGTTCAGCATCGGGCTTTTATTTTACCGAGATAAGACTTTCAATTCGGTACGATGTCTTGTTTTAATATTTAGGAAAAAATTGCTAACACATAAATAACGAAATTCATCAATAAGAAAATTCTGATTGAATGTAAGATTATCAAGATTAATACCAATTCGTACTCGAAATAATTTATAAGTTAATTAATTATTTTCCCCATCAATATTGATTAACTATTAACTTATTTTCAAACGAAATATGAACATTAAGTTTCCATTTTATTTTCGTTTCCGATAAAACTATTTGAGACTTTCATCACACTAAATTTCAAATCTCAGGAATAGACTCCGAGCCTTTCAAGCCCCCAATTTGCAGTGAGTCTATGAAACTTTCTAACCTGAGTATTAAAAGTAAAATCAGTGCGTTGATACTTGTTATCTCCGCTGCCGTCATTGCGTTATCTTTCTTCTTTACCTCTCAAATAAAACTGATTGATAGCAAGATGACAGAATTTTCTGACACTACAGTGCCAAGTATTTTATTGGTAAAAAATATTGAAATCGAAATTGGCACCTTAAGAAAAGACGAATTCTCTTTGTTGACTAATGTAAACCATGCTGAATTTAACACTTGGCTTAAAGGTTTGGATGAATCAGAAAATAAAATCGACAACTATATTGAACAATACGGTAAATCACTTTGGGATCAGCGCGACCGTGATGCTTATAATGAAGTATCGAATGCATGGTCAAAATACCGTAGCTTCAACGACAAATATTCAGAGCTATTAACCACGAAACGTATTGACGAAGCCAACGCCATGCTGCTGGATGGTTTTTCAACGTTCCAAGCACTTTCTAACTCGATTAAAGATCTGGTTGAGTTAAACCAAACCTTCATCAAAGAAGACATCAACAGCACTCACGATGTGGTAGCAGACGCCATCACTTATAGCATTATCGCGATTGTTGCTTTATTGGCATTGAGCTTTGTACTCGGCCTATTCCTCACAAAACAAATCTGCTCTCCACTGCAATACGTGGTTGAAATGGCCTCTAAGATTGCTTCCGGCGACCTTACCTACAAACTTCCGCGCAATAAAATTGGTAACGACGAGCTCGGATTATTAGCAGATGCCTGTGAAGATATGCAAGCCAAGCTACTGAGTCTGGTCGACAGCATCTCTTCCACTACCGCTCAGGTGAGCACCGCCACCGAGGAAGTGAGCGCTATTTCAGAACAAACCTCTTCTGGCATGGATGAGCAGCAGCAACAACTTAACCTGATTGCCACCGCCATGAACGAAATGCAAGCAACGGTGCATGATGTAGCAAGCAACACGGAAGCCGCTTCAGAAACTGCAAACAGCGCCTCTCAAGAAGCCAAAGAAGGCTTAGAAGTGGTTCAAGAGTGTATTGAACAGATCAACGAAGCCTCGGTCGCGATTCAATCTGTTGGCACCATGGTAAGCGAGCTAGAGCAAGACGCATCGAACATCAGCGTGGTGGTTGACGTAATTCAAGACATCGCAGAGCAAACTAACCTGCTTGCTCTCAATGCTGCAATTGAAGCTGCCCGAGCGGGTGAACAAGGCCGTGGATTTGCCGTTGTCGCTGATGAAGTTCGTACGCTAGCGAGTCGCACACAAGCATCGACAGAAGAGATCGTTGCCATTATCAGTAAACTTCAGAATTGCTCGAAAACCGCTGTATCGGCAACAAACAACAGCAGCGATTTGATTCAAGTGTGCGTTGAACAAGCTCAGCGAGCAGGTACGACGATTGGTCACATAGAACAAAGCGCTGACAACATCGCTGAAAAGAGCATCCAAATCGCGAGTGCGTGCAGTGAGCAGAGCTCTGTGACTGAAGAGCTGCATCGCAATGTTGAACACATCAACCAGTTCTCTAGCGAAGTCGCAACAGGCTCTCGTCAAACCGCGATAGCGTGCCGAGACTTAAGTGAACTGGCAGTTGGTCTACAAGAAATCGTCAGTCAATTTAAAACGGCTTAAACAGCCATTAAAGGTTGCGTTAACTTTGTCCTAGCGCGCTCTGTAAAGCCCGATGCTCAACCATCGGGCTTTGCTTTATCTAGCCGTTTCTTTACGCGTGCACGGTAAACCTGATCCTTGTCTCGATTCTTTAATTTATCTTTCCTAATCCCACCAACATCACGGTAACCCACTATATTTGAATGAGAATATTCTTAGAGACGCATTCAAGAGTGAGGCCAGTTTCAATAATTAATCAATTGATGAATATTGAAGGAATTAACTTCCTAGCCGGACAAAACTGACTCACGTTACACTGAATGCAGTCCCACACTCTTCTATAGCTTGATACGATTTCGAGCTCACCTTCTTAGAGGAAGCGTCGCATGATGAAGCGAATCATTCTTGGCACCCTAGCCCTGACTCTTTTAACTGCCTGTTCCAAAGATGACGGGCAGCAAGCCCTTGGCACACTAGAGCGTGACCGTGTAACCTTTACTGCAACCTCTAGCGAGATAATTCGTGCCTTACCCATCAAGGAAGGTAGCCAAGTGACTGAGGGTGAAGTACTGGTTCAGCTCGATACAAAGAACCAAGAAGCCGTTTTAGCTCATGCAGTCGCCGAGCAAGCCAAAGCGGACGCTTACCTTTTGAAATTGGCCAATGGTGAACGACCAGAAGACATTGCCGCAGCGCAAGCACGCGTTGCCAGAGCGGAAGCTCAATTGGTTGAAGCGCAAAAGAACTACCAACGTAAAGCGGAGTTAGTTCGCAAGAAACTCATCAGCCAATCAGAAAAAGACACCGCTTTAGCAGCCAGAGATTCTGCCCGTGCAGAGCTAGACTCCTCACAAGAAGAGTTCGGTAAACTGACGGCTGGCTCTCGCCCTGAAGATATTGAACAAGCGAAAGCCGCACTCATGGCAGCAAAAGCCGATGTGGCACTGCAAGAACAAAAACTGGCAGAACTGACCATCACTGCCACGCGTGACGGCTTACTCGACAACCTACCGTTTAACCTTGGCGAACGCGTTCCTGTGAATGGCGTGGTTGCTGTAATACAAGCCAGCCGCGTCCCATACGCTCGCGTTTATGTTCCTGCTAACTATCGAGTCGAATTTGTGCCGGGTAAAACGGTTAACGTGCATGTAGATGGCGTTGAGCAGCCATATGCGGGCACCGTTCGCTGGGTTGCGACTGAGCCTTCATTTACGCCTTATTTCGCGCTCACCGAGGAAGAACGCTCGCGGTTGATGTACTTAGCAGAAGTCGACCTTCAAGACTCAGCACAATCCTTGCCTTCAGGTATCCCAGCACAAGTGGATTTGGTGGAGTAAGCCAATGACCGAATACGCGATTCAAGCTGAAAATGTAGTGAAAAAGTTTGGTAACTTCACCGCAATCAACAACATCACGCTTAATGTGCCCAAAGGCAGTATTTATGGTTTTCTTGGCCCGAACGGCTGCGGTAAATCGACAACCATTCGTGTGTTAACTGGCTTGCTTAGCCCAAGCGAGGGCAATGTCGATGTACTCGGGCTAGAGATCCCAAAACAATCTGAGCTTCTGCGCCTCAAGATTGGCTACATGACACAAAAGTTTTCCCTCTATGATGACCTGACGGTTCAAGAGAATCTTGAGTTTATTGGACAAATCTTTGGAATGGAAACCAAGGCCCTAAAAGCTCGCATCGAAGAACAACTAGCCACCTACGGTCTCGACCAACTACGCAAACAGCGCGTCGGCGGAATGAGTGGCGGTCAGAAGCAGCGCTTGTCTCTCGCCGCAGCCACTATGCACAAACCAGAACTGTTGTTTCTCGATGAACCCACGTCTGCGGTTGACCCAGAGAACCGACGTGATTTCTGGGAGCAATTGTTTGATCTCTCTGACCAAGGCACCACGATTTTGGTCACAACGCACTACATGGATGAAGCAGAGCGCTGTCATCGTCTGGCTATTATGGAAGCGGGCGAAATTCGCGCCGATGGTGAGCCAGAAGAACTCATGGCGCAAATGGGCGTTAACATCGTCGAAGTCAAAGCGGACAACCTACGCAAGCTCAAGGAGAAAGTCATTCTGCGTGAAGAGGTACGCTCAGCCGCACAGCTCGGCATTCGCTTACGCATTTTGATCCACCAGCACATCGAACAACCGATCGAATGGTTAACTCAAACCTTTCCTGAGCTTGAGGGCTGCGAGATGAACATTGCTCGCCCGAGCTTGGAAGATGTGTTTGTCAGTGTTACGGGAGAAGGTCGCCAATGATGAAATCTATTGCCCGTATGAAAGCGGTGATGATCAAAGAGATCCGTCAGCTTTCACGTGACCGAATCACCTTTGGCATGGTCGTAATGATCCCCCTGATTCAGCTTCTGCTGTTCGGTTTTGCCATTAATACCGATATTCGCAACATTCCCGTTGGCGTCGTCGATCAAAGTGGCAGTACTGCCGGACGCGTGATTACCGAGTCCGTCAAAGTCACGCAAGTGGTCGATGTGGTCGAAACCTTCGCTACCGCATCAGAAGCCGAGCAAGCCATTCAAGACGGTTTGGTGCGAGCGGCTTTAATTCTGCCTAGCGACTTAACCCAACGTATGGTGCAAGGTAGAGAGCTTGGACAGTGGATTGTGGATGGTTCAGACACCATGATCAGTTCTGCGATTCTCTCACTACAAACCATGCCGTTAACGGATTTTGATTTTGAGATACGCCCTGCCCCAACCAAAACCTTTGAAGTTGCGCTGTATTACAATCCGAGTCGACGCTCGGCGGTAAACATTGTCCCTGGTTTATTGGGCGTAATTCTGACCATGACGATGATCTTGTTCACCAGTGCAGCCATTGTTCGAGAACGGGAACGAGGCAATTTGGAGTTATTGATTACTACGCCAATCCACTCCATCGAACTCATGGTGGCGAAGATCATTCCCTACATCTTTGTTGGTCTGGTACAGGTGTTTATCATTTTAGGCTTAGGGCACTGGATATTTGGTGTGCCTATAAACGGCGCCATTAGTCAGATACTGTTTGGCACGCTGTTGTTTATCGCCGCGAGTTTAACCTTAGGTTTGGTGATATCCACCATTGCGACGACACAGCTTCAGGCCATGCAGATGACGGTGTTTATTCTTTTGCCATCGATTCTTCTGTCCGGATTTATGTTCCCCTATGAGGGGATGCCCGTTGCAGCACAATGGATATCCGAAGCGCTCCCAGCGACTCACTTTATGCGCATCATTCGCGGTGTGGTGCTGCGTGGGGCAGATTTGATGGAGCTATGGCGGGATACGGTTTGGTTGCTTGGCTTCACGGTCGTCGGATTGGTCATCGCCTCATTGCGCTTTAAGAAATCTCTCGATTAACACTTGTGATACAAGAAACAATAACGCCTCCACATTCGGAGGCGTTATTGATCAAAGCGAGTAGAACATCAATAGTACTCACCGAGTGAACAATCGTGCAAATCGGAAATAATGTAGTTTCTCAACGAGTTGATTTTAAAATTAAAAACCACTTGTTTGCATACGTTCCTACTGTGGTCACTGTAAGTAATATAGCCTTCACCATAAGCACGTTTGCCACTGGTTGAAGTGATGTCGGCATCCAGCTCTAAGTGTGCTTTGTGTGCATCGACACGTTCCATCATCTGTGGAACATCAAGCCACTCTTCTCGATTGGCCATTTGGATCAGCATTGATTCCGCCTGTGTTTCCAGCTTTTGCGGATAAACGTAGAAACGGTTATAGGCAAAATAGGCGCTCATCAAAATAATAATTAACACTGCTGAGGTAGTTCTTGTCATGCAAGTTGCCTCTTATCGTTATGAATTTCTGCTTTTCTCTATAATTTCAGTATAGGAAGCGGATGAAGTTTAGGTTAAAGAATTCACCCAAATAACAGGCGACGGTCAGAGTCGGTCAATTCCATGACAAGCCGTCGCCTGATTTAACCTAATTCTAAATAACTAGACACCTTGCAGCTCTTTAGTGCTAAAAGTTACTTTTACTTATCAATAGGGAATAGCTTGTTCTCAAAGACAGTGGCATAAATTGGTACGTCTTTTAGCTTGTTGATGTCGATTTTATAAGGGTCCTCTTCGAGTACCGTAAAGTTGGCAACCTTACCTACCTCGATACTGCCGAGGGTGTCTTCCATTCCCCAAGAGTACGCGGCTTCTATAGTGATGCCTTTTAATGCGGCTTCACGAGATAGGGCCAAGTCTTTGCGTAATACATTGCCATTGTTGGTTTGACGGGTAGCGGCGCTCCAAGCAAGTAATAGAGGATCCGCCGGGGCCATTGGCATATCTGAATGCAATGAGACTGGGATCTGCTCTTTCTCTATGGTCGCCAGACGCACCATGGCATGAGCACGCTCTTCACCTAAACCGACTTCACCAAAACGGTCACCAAAGCCAGTGACGTAATATGGATTCACACTGATGATAGCTCCGAGTTCTTTCAGTTCCTTGACTTGCTCGTCGGTCGAATTGGCAAAATGAACAATCGTAAAACGGTGGTTATCACGTGGGTATTCAGCTTGACGACGTTTCAAAATTTCAATCAGCTTTTCAACGCCTTCATCACCGTTTACATGAACGAGTATTTGGTAATCCTTCTCCCAGAACAGCTTGGTGATGTCTTCAACTTCTTGAGGACTTTGAATCCACTCGCCATGATGGCCATCCAGATAACCGTCTTTCATCATCATTAACTGAGAGATGATCGCACCATCGAACAGTAGCTTAACTTGGTTTTTAAAGAAGCGAACTTTGCCTTCATCAGGGAAGGTTTTGGTGATTTCTTCAACCGCTTGAACCACATCCTCTTTGCCCTTCAAGAAGTACGGTGACTTACTCTCTGGTGTAAAGAAGGAGTACATTGGCGTTTCATCAGCCCCCAAGATCTCTTTATACAGACCCACCATATCCTCTGATATGAACGCGCCAGGTTCGTTGTAAGCTGTTACCCCTTTCTCGTGCAGCATTTCTACCATTTGCTCTAGTCCGGCACGGAATCTTGCTTCACTACCAAGATCTTTGTAGATACGCGGTAACAAGTAAATCAGTGCACCACCTTCCCAGAAATGCCCATTTTCCAGATCTGACTGAGCTGCTACCTCTTTACCTTGCTTATCAATATCTGCTTGGTTAAGACCAAACTTTTCAATAAAGGCAGAGTTGACGTAGAACTCATGTGCCGAACGATGCCATACACCGATTGGACGTGTTTTCGAGATCTTATCAAGATCAGCGCGCGTCAATTCACCATGGAAGAAGTTGTTGTAGCCCCATGTCCACAATACTTCATTTTGATCCTTCATCTCTTTTTCAACGGCAGTCAACGCGGCCAGATACTCTTCATGTCCATTCACCGCTGGCCAAGTACGACTTGGTAATTGCCACTCTTCAGGAGCAATGACCGGCATGCTCAGCGTAAGTGCACCAAGGAACGGATGAAGGTGCTGCTCAATAAAGCCAGGCATGATCACCTTGTCCTCTAAGTCGACTTTATCCGCATTTGGGAACTGCTTCAGCGCCTGCGCTTCTTGTCCAACAAAGACAATCTTGCCGTCATCGTCCGCTACAACTGCCTCTACACGAGGTTGGTCTTCATCCATTGTGATTATGGTATCAGCCAGATAGATCGTTTCACCGCTTTCCACAGGCGCAGTTGCTTGAGCTTGCTCTTCTACCTGAGCCTCAGGTTTTGGCTTTTGTTGTGGTTGTTTCGCTTCTTCTGCTGGGCTGCATCCTGCCACGGTACCAATTAACCCTAGGATGACACCTGCCACTAACGTTCGTTTGAATGGTTTCATTTCTAACCCTTATATCACCAGTTTATTTACTGCTTTAGTTATGGAATCCCGTTCCAAAAAAGAAAGAGGAGCATGGTGTATAAAGTAAAGACCGCTTTTGTCAGGGGTGAACCGATTTCGCTCACAATCTTGAGAATGAAACAGGAATTAATTCATAACGTTACCTATCACCGTGGTGACCAAGCGATGATCAGAACCATTTGGATGGCTTGCCGACTTGCGAGAGCAAATGGTCCTCTCTACGCTTTCCGATTTAAGCCAGAGATGATCAATCCCTATCATGGCGAAAACAGGAACCAGCAAGCCCTTTACTGATGTTGGCCAACTGACAACAGGTTGAGTGTGGAAACGAGAAAACAGCCCATTAAACCTCGGGCTTGCAGCAGAAAGATTGAAATCCCCTATCACGATCATTTCCGGTGTTGGATACAAATCAGTAAGGGTTTCTATGGTTCGAATCAGGGCATTGCGGCGTTGCCATAACGGCTCTGTTCTTGGCGAGGGAGGATGCGCCGTCATTAAAGTAATAGGGTTGTCCACTTGCCATGTTGCTCGAATCACCTCTTGACCATCTGGGGTGTGATAAATCGAAACAGACTCCAAAGGATAGCTGCTCAAAATCATCTGATTTGACGGATAACCAACGCCGCGCTGGCCGCCGTAATAGAAAGGATAAATATCGTCGAGAAGATGAAGTTTCTCCCCCACTTGAGGCGAGAGCTCTTGCATCACCACCAAATCTGCAGGCTGTTTGAGCAAGTAATTGATGAACTGATTGATGTCCGGATTTTCGTAGAACAGGTTGAATTGGACTATCGTCAGCGGATTTTCGCAGGTTTGGTTGTTTGTGATTTGAGTGGGTAAGAGAAACGCAATAGAAGCCAAACCAATCAAGGTAGCAGCAATGGCTTTCGCCCAGTGACGACAAACCAAAAGTACCAGAGCAAAGCCTAGGTAGACGAATAAAAGGAGAGCGGGAATCGAGGTTAGATTCTCCGCCCACCAAATATCATGGTATTGCCTTGCCACCAGCCAAATTGAAGCGGGTAAAAACAACACAATCCATTTAATGACTCTTAGCACACGCACGGCTCATTTAGCGATTACATATCATAAGCTTATATGTAATCGCCCAACTCGCCAGTGCGCTGCTAACCTGTATCTAAACAGATTGGCCTAAATGGAATGAGCCGCTTCCGTTGCAGGCTCTACGTGTTGCACTTTTTCGCTCACTTCCACTTTAACCGCAGCGACCTTGAACTCAGGGATCTTCGCATGCGGGTCAGTCGCCGTTGTCGTTAGGCGGTTGACTGGCGACTCAACAAAGTGGAATGGAATGAACACCACTCCTTTTTGAATACGCTTAGTCACAAAGGCATCAATCTCAATGCTGCCGCGACGTGTAGACACCGTCAGACGCTGACCATTACTGATGCCTAGCGCTTCTGCGTCTTCCACGCTCACCATCGCGCGAGGGCCAGCAAGGTTATCCAACCCTTTGGTCTTACGCGTCATGGTACCAGTGTGGAACTGCTCAAGTACGCGACCCGTCGTTAACACAAGTGGGTACTCTTCATCTGGCAGCTCAGCCGCATAACGGAACGGTACGCCCACCATTTGCCCTTTACCACGAGTAAACTGAGTTTGGTGCATGATGCGAGTACCCGCCGGGTTGTTCTTGTTGCTTGGCCATTGCACACCGTTTGGCGTAATCGCATCCCAACGAAGACCCGCGTATTGAGGTGTTACGCGTGCGATTTCATTGGTGATATCAGACACGCAGTGGTAATCCCAATCACTGCCCATGGCATTGGCAATTTCTTGAATAATCCACCAATCTTCTTTCGCTTCACCCGGTGCCGTGACAACCGGATTCACGCGCTGTACACGACGTTCTGTATTGGTGAAGTGACCCGCTTTCTCTGCAAACGAGCAAGAAGGCAGAACCACATCCGCGTATTGCGCAGTCTCCGTTAGGAAGATGTCTTGAACAACCAAGAAGTCAAGTGTTTCTAAACCTTCAATCACATGCGCTTGATTCGGGTCACTCAACACTGGGTTCTCACCCATGATGTACATACCACGAACGTCACGATGGCAAGCCGCATCAATGATTTCTGTCAGGGTTAGACCTTGCTCAGAAGGCAGATTTGGCGCATTCCATTCAATCGCAAACTTCTGACGCACAATCGGGTTGTATACCTTTTGATAGCCCGGGAAGCTGTTTGGCAACGCGCCCATATCACACGCACCTTGCACGTTTGATTGACCACGCAATGGGTTGATACCACCACCTTCAATACCGATGTTGCCACACAGTAATTGCAGGTTAGCGATAGAACGCACGTTGTCATGACCTGTGGTGTGCTGAGTAATACCCATCGAGTAGTAAACAGCCGTACGATCTGCCGTACCGATCATACGCGCCATTGCTTGAATGTCTTCGGCTTTTACGCCCGTAACCAACTCCACTTTATCGAGGTTGTAAGCTGGCGACATCACTTCTTGCAACAAGGTATCAAAGCCGTCGACACGTTCTTCGATGTACTCTTGATCGTACCAACCGTTCTTGATGATCTGCTGCATGACGCCATTTAAAAGCATCACATCTGTACCCGGACGGTGCGCCATATACAGCTCAGCATGCTCTGCCATATCAACACGTTTCGGGTCAGCTACAATCAAACGAGCACCGTGGTGACGAATTGCTTGTTTGATATGTGAAGCGATAATCGGGTGCGCCGATGTGGTATCCGAACCAATAATAAAGATCACATCCGAGTGTTTAATGCTTGGAATGTCGTTGGTCATTGCACCACTACCCAGTGACGCCTCAAGACCGGTTACACTCGATGCGTGACACAAACGCGCACAGTGGTCGACGTTGTTAGTGCCCAGTTCACGACGGACAAATTTTTGGAACGCGTAGTTATCTTCGTTGGTGGTTTTCGCTGAAGAGAAGCCTGCCAATGCGTTGCTGCCAAAATCTTGCTTAATGCCAGAGAACTTGCCCGCAATCAGTTGAATCGCCTCTTCCCAGCTTGCAGGTTGCAGCCAACCGTCTTTACGGATCAATGGCGTGGTAAGACGCTCTTCACTGCCAATGAAATCAAAACCAAAGCGCCCTTTCACACACAACATGCCTTGGTTCACCGGCGAGTCACCGCCTTTCACGTAACGAATCGTATTGGTTGCTTCGTCCACGAACATAGTCAACTTACAACCCACACCACAGTACGTACAGATGGTGTCGACCGCTTTCAGATCTTCAGTACGGCCTTGCGAACGGTCACGACTATCGACCATCGCACCCGTTGGACACACTTGAACACACGCGCCACATTGCACGCAGTTCGAATCGCCCATTAGGGTTAAACCATTCTTGTTACTTCCGAAGTGTGGACGGTCGTCAGGACGTAATGCAGGACGACCTTGTTTGTCGCACACAAAGTTCAGTACGCCGTGCACGGCTTTGTCACGACACGCTTGGATGCACTGACCACAGCTAATACAGCGGTTGGCATCAAACTCAATAAACTCAGAGCTACGGTCAACTTCGTACTTATGACGCAAGTCTTTCGCACGAAGATCTAACCAATCTTGATGCGATTTAATCTGTAAGGAGAAGTCAAAGCTTTGCTCAGCTTCATATTCGGTGGAGTAATCACGCAGCGCACAATCGGTATTTGCCTGACAGCCACATTCTAGACAGCGCGCTGCTTCTTTCATTGCTTCTTCGTTATCAAAACCCAACTCCACTTCAGCGAAGCTTTGCTCGCGTTGTGCTGGAGTCAGCTCAGGCATGATAGAGCGAGCGACTTTCTGGATGTTCTCGAAGTGAAGCGGGTCGACTTGAGAGAGCTTCTTCTCTTTACGCGAGTTAAACGCCGCCTTTGGCATATCTGCCATATCGCCATTCAAAAACAGATCAATGGCTTTTGCCGCAACGCGGCCATCTCCCACGGCTTCAACTGCCGTTGCAGGACCACGGCGGAAATCACCAATACTGAAGATGTTGCCCGTGCCGGTGTGCATGGTCTTTTCATCTGCATCAGAGGTGTTCCAGCGCGTTAGCGGAATAGATAAGTCTTCACCTTCTAGGAAGCTCAGGTCTGGCTTTTGCGATACTGCCGCAATTACGGTGTCGAACTCTTCGGTGAAGAACTCGCCGGTTGGTTTAGGGCTTCGACGACCAGATGCATCCGGCTCACCCAACGCCATGCGTTCTAGGCGAATCGCATTCACGCGTCCGGTTTCATCGGCAAGGTTTTCTGCAGGGTTGGTCAAGAAGTGGAACTTCACCCCTTCGTGTTCCGCTTCGACAATCTCGTAGTCTTCTGCCGGCATTTCGTCACGAGTACGACGATAAATCAACGTGGTGTCTGCACCAGCTCGACGCGCAGTGCGAGCACAGTCAATTGCTGTGTTACCACCACCGATCACCGCGACTTTCTGGCCCGTTACATAGTTTTGCTCAGTGACGTAATCTTTAAGGTAATCAACGCCTAAGTAGCAACCTTCAAGGTCACTGCCTGTGTAATGCATTTCAACCGCTTGAGACGCGCCGACAGCTAAACACACCGCATCGTATTCTTCGCTCAATTGAGAAAGCGTGAAATCCACACCCAGCTTTTGATTAGTGTGAACTTGCATGCCATTACGGCACATCAGTTCGATTTCTTTATCGAGAATGTCTTTTGGCAAACGGTATTCAGGAATACCGTAACGCAACCAACCGCCCGCTTTTGGCATGGATTCAAAGACCGTAACGTCATAGCCTTCGTTCGATAGGTAGTAGCCAGCCGTTAGACCACCAGGACCACTGCCGACGACGGCAATGTTCAACCCTTTACTTGGTTTCTTTTCTGGCACATAGGCTTCATGCGCAGACAGATCTGCATCCGCGGCATGACGTTTTAGCTGACGAATTGCAATAGGCTCATCGACTAACGAGCGGCGACATTCGCTCTCACAAAATGCCGGGCACACACGGCCAATCGATAGCGGCATAGGAAGCGTACGTTTAATCACTTCAATCGCTTTTTGATGATCGTTCTGTGCGATGTGATAAAGGTACGATTGGATATCCACGCCCGCAGGACACGCGGTTTTACATGGCGCTTCACAATCGGCGTAATGGTCCGTCATGATGCGGTTGAGTGCTTTTCTGCGGTGCTCGCTTAATTGTTCTGATTGCGTGACCACATTAAGGCCGCGGTAAACTTCGAGTTCACACGCACGCTTAGTACCGCCGCTTTCGACTTCAACCACACACAAATCACACGGTACTTTTTCATTACTTTTGTTCATTCCGCACAGCGATGGGATCTCGACCCCACACACTTTTGCTGCTTCTAAAAGGGTTAGACCCTCTTCTACAATTCTATATTTTCCATCGATGACAATTTCTATCATGCAACCCCCGCAGCAAAGCAAATCCAAATCTGCACAAGTAAAACCATGCATTCTATAAGGATAATCATTTGTAAGACAAGTTAGTGTGATGTAAAACTTATAAACCACATTTTTCACGTGTCATAAAAAGCGAGGGCTTCTTTCGCTAACTTTCAACACTCGGTGTTTAACAAACGTTTTACTCCCTCGAAAGTGCGAAAACTGAAGGGTTGGACTATTTTGATAATAAGAGTAATAAATGATTGACCTTACCCTTAGGTTAACCTTTAGAATTGAAGGGTTTTCATCATTTTCATCATTTTCATCATTTTCATCAAACACATGGGAAAGGGTATGCACTTAAAATCGCTGCATACAATCTGGTTAACTCTCTTCACGACGCTAGTACTATTGGTATCTAGTGTGGCGAACAGTGAGCCGTTGATGAATATTCAAATGATGTCTACTGGCATGGCTCACCATCCTTCTATGATGAGTGACAGCGAACACTGCGGTATGCCTGGCATGATGGACGTCTCCATGACTGACGGTTCTATGTCCGAAGATGGCGATGCAAGAGAAACCAGCATGAACTGTGGTGGAGGCTCCGGCATGGTTCATACCTGCTGTACTGCCGCGTGTACGATAGTTTTCGTCCCCCTACCGAATCCTATCAATAGCCCAATGCCCGTTGTCTATCGCGCAACTATTACTCCTGAAGTTGCTTCCCCTGTCGTACACGTCAGCCGCGACCTATACCGACCTCCTATAGCCTAAATCCGTCCTAGCATTCGACCCTGCGCGTATATCGCAGGTTGTTTTAATGCGCCTGAACGATGAGGTAACAAGGCTTTACTGTTCCCGCAATAAAATCCGCACCTCCATCGATCCGGCTAACACTGGATTTAGATTATGGATATCAAACCATACCGCTTAGCTGCACCTATTTTTATGGTGGCTCTGGTCGCTGCACCAACCTTGGTTAACGCCGCAGGTAAAGAGACGCACGCAGCGCAAAATTCCGCATCAAGTGAGCAAGCTTCAACGACCAAGCTTGCCCAACTGATCAACGTCGCTTTGAGTCACGATGGCAATCGTAAGCAATACTCAGCGCAATCTGCTGCTATGCGTGAAACGGGCATCGCGAGCGCGACCTTGATGGACCCAAAACTGAAAGTTGGTTTTGGTGGCTTGCCTGTCGACAGCTTCAAATTCGATGAAGACCCCATGACCAACATCTCCGTTGGTTTAATGCAACAGTTTGAGCGTGGCTCTACGCTTGATTTGCAACAGAAGAAAGCCAATCAACAAGCCGACGGCCTTGGGCTTCAAGTCCATGCTCGTGAGCTTGAGGTAGCCAACAGCATGACTCAACTTTGGTTAGAACTTGGTTACCAGCAACGCGCTGAGCAAATCATGCTTGAGAACCGCAAGTTGATGAAGGAGATGGAAAGCTTTATTCAAACCAACTATTCGATTGGTAAGAGTGAAGCGCAAGATCTGCTCAATGCCCAACTTCAAGTCAGCAAGTTGGATGAGAAACTGCAAGCCAATGCACAAATGCAACGTCGTCTTATCTCTCAACTCTCCGAATGGTTGGGGTCAGATTGGTTGGCGAATGAACAGGCCCTGCATGCGAGCAATCAACTTAATTGGGACACACTGAACAGCAAACTTGCTGCCAGTCAGGGTTCCACCAAGCATTATCAACAACTCAGCCAACACCCGATGGTTAAGATGGCCGACGTCAGTATTTCTGCCAATAAAACTCAGGTGGAAATTGCAGAGCAAGCCTACAACCCACAATTTGGCGTCGAAGTAATGTACGCCTACCGCCAAGCCGACAACATGATGGGAGAACCCGCTTCCGATTTGGTCAGCGCTTACCTAACCATGGACATTCCACTGTTCACGGGTGACCGCCAAGATCGCAATCTTGCTGCCGCTCAATACCAAGTTGGCGCGGCACAATCGCAAAAAGACACCTTACTAACGCAGATGAACGCCAAGGTGAACACTTTGCTGGTTGATCGCGGCAACTTAACCCAGCGTTTAGAACGTTACCAATCCACCTTATTGCCTCAAGCGAAAGCGCGCATTCAAGCCGTTGAGCGGGGTTATCAAAACAACACAGCGCAGTTTAACGATGTGATTTCTGCCACGACTGATGAGTTGGCTCTGCAATTGGAGCAGCAACGCCTGCTGACCGATCTCAATATCGCAAACAGCAATTTAGCCACCCTACTCGGTGGTTTCGACTATCAAGTCGCTTCACCAGAAGCTCGCTCTATCTCGACATATTAATTTGTGATTCCCCAAGACAGTTAGGGCTACAGCTAGGCGGCAAACGAGAGAATCCCATGAGCACTTTCCCTAACAAACTAAGGGATCTTCTATGTGATTTGGGTGAACGAGAGCAGGCAACAACGCTGTAGCGTCAAATGTGAAGGGGAAAATAAGGTAAAACAATGAAAACATTTAAGATTGCAACCATCGCGCTGATTGTTGGTGGTGCTTTAGGGTTTGGTGCTAATCATTTTCTTACGGGCTCGGCTCACGACATGAGTGCGATGGGTGGCGAATCTGCTGCAAGCTCTAATGATCCGCTTTACTGGGTTGCCCCAATGGATCCGAATTACAAACGCGACAAACCGGGTAAATCCCCAATGGGCATGGATTTGATTCCGGTTTACGCAGAAGACCTATCCGGTGAACAAGATGCACCAGGTACAGTGACTATTGACCCTTCAGTAGAAAATAACCTCGGGGTTAAAACCGCAAACGCGACACTACAGCAGTTGTCACCACGCATCGAAACCGTTGGTTATATTGCCTTTGATGAAAGTCTGTTATGGCAAACCAACGTTCGTGTGGCGGGTTGGGTAGAAAAACTCTACATCAATGCCGTGGGTGAGAAAGTGAAGAAAGGCGATGTGCTGTTCACGCTCTACTCTCCAGAACTGGTTAAAGCACAAGAAGAGTTGCTGAATGCGTACCGCACTGGCCGCAAAGGTCTTGTAAAAGGGGCGACCGAACGCTTGGTAACGCTTGGGGTTGACCGTGCTCAAATCAAATCCATTACTCGTAGTGGTAAAGCATCGCAAACCATTGAAATCAAAGCTCCTGCTGATGGCGTTATCGCGAGCTTAAACGTGCGTGAAGGTGGCTATTTGTCCCCTGCTCAAGCGGTGATCAGTGCAGGTCCTTTGGACAATGTTTGGGTTGATGCAGAAGTCTTTGAGCGTCAAGCGCACTGGATGAAAGCGGGTTCTCAAGCCACGATGAACCTTGACGCGATTCCGGGCAATGAATGGCAAGGTGTCGTAGATTACGTGTACCCAATCCTCGATCCGAAAACACGTACGTTGCGTGTGCGTCTTAAATTCCCTAATCCAGATGGCGCATTGAAGCCAAACATGTTCGCCAATATTGCCTTGCAGCCTGTTACTGACGACGCAGTATTAACGATTCCTAAATCATCAGTTATCCGCTCTGGCGGTATGACTCGCGTTGTTCTGGCTGAAGGCGACGGCAAATACCGTTCTGCTCGAATTGAAGTTGGCCGTGAAGCTGGCGAACAAATTGAAGTATTACAAGGACTTAAACAAGGCGATAAGATCGTTACTTCATCTCACTTCATGCTCGACTCTGAATCAAGCCAGTCGGCGGATCTGTCTCGCATCAATGGTGTAGAAGCAGCGGCGGAAACAGCATGGGCCAAAGGTGAGATCACAGACGTAATGAAAGATCACCGCATGCTGACCATCAACCACCAGCCGGTACCAGAGTGGGATTGGCCGGGCATGGTAATGAACTTCACTTTCGCAGATGGCGTTGAAATGGGTGACTTGAAAAAAGGTCAGGCTATCGAATTTGAAATGCAAAAGACAGAGTCCGGTCAGTACCAAATCGTTGACTTTAAGGCAGACAACAGCGTCATTGCAGCAGAAGTTTGGCTAACTGGTGACATCACGATGCTGATGGCTGATTTCGGCATGATCACCTTAAACCACCTACCGGTTGCAGAATGGAACTGGAATGCTGGCGAGATGAACTTCTCTGTGGGTGAAGATGTTGATCTATCGGGTTTTGAAGAAGGACAGAAAGTTCGATTTCTAGTTGAAAAACAAGGATCTGACTACGTTCTTAAACAGCTAGTTCCTGCAACAGCAGCCGTCGAGGGTTAATTATGATCAATGCTATTATTCGTTGGTCACTGAGCAACCGATTCCTAGTGTTGGTCGCGACCTTAGCCCTTGTATTAGGCGGACTTTACAGTGTAAAGAATACGCCTGTTGATGCGATTCCGGATCTTTCTGATGTGCAAGTGATCATCAAGACAAGCTATCCGGGTCAAGCTCCTCAAGTCGTCGAGGATCAAGTTACTTACCCACTCACCACCGCCATGCTTGCCGTGCCGGGTGCTGAGACGGTTCGTGGCTACTCCTTCTTTGGTGACTCTTACGTTTATATCATTTTCAACGATGATACCGACATGTACTGGGCACGTTCACGCGTATTGGAGTACTTAAGCCAAGTAGCACCAAAGCTACCACCGAACGCAAAACCAACCCTAGGTCCTGATGCAACGGGCGTGGGCTGGGTTTACAGCTACGTATTACAAGACAAAACCGGCAAGCATGATTTGGCGGATCTTCGCAGCCTGCAAGACTGGTTCTTGAAGTACGAATTGCAAACCGTTGATGGTGTCTCTGAAGTCGCTACCGTGGGCGGTATGGTGAAGCAGTATCAAGTGCAGATTGACCCTGCCAAGCTGCGTGCTTACAACCTCACTCTGCAACAAGTGAACATGGCAATCCAAAACGGTAACCAAGAAACCGGCGCGTCCGTTATCGAAGTTGCGGAAGCTGAACACATGGTTCGTACCACGGGTTACCTAACCAGCATTGAAGACATCAAATCACTGCCTCTAAAAGTCACTGAGAAAGGCACGCCGTTGCTACTAGGCGACATCGCTGACATTAACCTTGGTCCACAAATGCGCCGTGGTATCTCAGAGCTGAATGGCGAAGGTGAAGCGGTCGGCGGCGTTATCGTGATGCGCTTTGGTGAAAACGCCAGTGAAGTGATTGCAAAAGTCAAAGACAAACTCGCAGACCTACAACGCAGCCTACCAGAAGGCGTGGAAATTGTTGCAACCTACGACCGCTCTACTCTTATCGATTCCGCGGTAGAAAACCTATGGAAGAAGCTTGCAGAAGAGTTCATCGTCGTTGCGATTGTGTGCGCGTTGTTCTTATTCCACATTCGTTCTTCGTTGGTTATCGCTCTGAGCCTACCGGTCGGCATTCTCACTGCGTTTATCGTGATGCATTGGCAAGGCATCAACGCCAACATCATGTCCTTGGGTGGTATTGCGATAGCCATCGGTGCCATGGTGGATGGTGCGATTGTTATGATCGAGAACGTTCACAAGCACATTGAACGAACGCCACTGACCGACAAAAACCGCTGGCAAGTGATTGGCAAAGCCGCAGAAGAGGTCGGCGCACCGCTGTTCTTCTCATTGCTGATCATTACTCTGAGCTTCGTGCCTGTGTTCGCCTTAGAAGGTCAAGAAGGCAAGATGTTCTCGCCACTTGCGTTCACTAAGACGTACGCTATGGCCGCGGCAGCAGGTTTAGCAATCACGCTCGTCCCTGTACTTATGGGTTATTTCATTCGCGGTAAGGTGTTACCGGAACACAAAAACCCAGTTAACCGTGGCTTGGTCGCGTTGTACCGTCCGCTGTTGAACACCAGCTTAAAATACCCTAAGACCATGATTGTTATTGCATTAGGTCTAATGGCGTCGGCTTACTACCCAACCAGTAAACTGGGTAGCGAGTTCATCCCGCCGCTGGATGAAGGCGACTTGATGTACATGCCAACGACCTATCCGGGTATCTCGATTGGTAAAGCGCGTGAGCTTCTACAACAAACCAACAAGCTGATCAAAACCGTTCCTGAAGTGAAAACCGTATGGGGCAAGATTGGCCGAGCTGAGACCGCAACCGATCCAGCGCCACTCACCATGATTGAAACCGTGATTCAGTTGAAGCCACGCGATCAATGGCGTGAAGGGGTAACAACCGAGTCACTGCGCAAAGAGTTCGACAAGCTGGTTCAGTTCCCTGGTCTTACTAACGCTTGGGTAATGCCTATCAAAACGCGTATCGACATGCTGGCAACAGGCATCAAAACCCCTATCGGCATTAAGATCGCCGGACCCGATCTGAAAGTGATTGAAAAGATCGGTTCTCAGTTGGAGCCAATTCTTAATGGCGTACAAGGCACAGCATCGGTTTACGCAGAACGTGTAGCAGGTGGTCGTTATGTCACGATCGACATTAAGCGCCGTGCCGCAGCGCGTTATGGCTTGAGCATCAAAGACGTTCAGCAGGTGATCTCCACCGCGGTGGGCGGCATGAATGTGGGTGAAACCATCGAAGGCTTGGAGCGTTACCCAATCAACGTTCGTTACCCACAAGACTACCGTGATTCAGTGGTAAAACTGCAAAACCTACCGTTAGTGACACCCAATGGCGCTCGTATTGCACTGGCTGACGTAGCGGACATTCGTTACGAAGACGGCCCTCCAATGATCAAGACGGAAAACGCGCGTCCGAATGGCTGGGTATTTGTCGATATCGATGGCCGTGACCTTGGCTCTTACGTCGTGGAAGCGCAGCAAGTCGTGGCCGATCAACTTGAGCTTCCTGCGGGTTACTCGCTGGCTTGGTCTGGTCAATACGAATACATGGAGCGTGCAAAAGACCGCTTGAGCGTCGTGGTACCAATCACCATCGCCATCATTATGCTGCTGCTTTACTTCAGCTTCCGTAGTGTCGGAGAAGTGATGATCATCATGCTTACCCTTCCGCTCGCAATGGTCGGTGGTTTATGGCTCATGCATATCCTCAACTACAACTTCTCGATTGCCGTTGGGGTCGGCTTTATTGCCCTAGCAGGTGTCGCGGTTGAAATTGGGGTCATTATGCTCGTCTACCTCAACCAAGCATGGCACTACAAAAAACTCGATGCAGAAGAGAGCAAACAGAAGCTTGAGGCAAAAGACTTAACCGATGCCATTCGTGAAGGTGCAGGCCTGCGTGTTCGCCCAGTAATGATGACGGTACTGACGGTCATTATTGGCCTTATTCCGATCATGTACGGCGAAGGGACAGGGTCAGAAGTGATGCAACGTATCGCCGCACCAATGATTGGTGGTATGGCATCGGCACTGCTGCTGACGTTGTTGGTGCTTCCAGCCATCTTCAAGCTGTGGAAACAACGCGAGTTGCGCTCAGGCAACTCAACTCCTAGTCAAACAAACACGCAAGCTGGCAACCAAATCGAAAACGCCGACAGCACAGATCGCACTGGTAACAAGGCTTAATCCCTACCTTCCCCTCAAACATGCCGTTTTGAGGGGAAGCAACCAAGTTATTAATGAATTAAAACAAGGATATAAAAATGAAAAAGACACTAATCACTCTTGCTCTAGCCCTAACAACAACGACTGCGTTTGCCCAAATGGATCATTCAAACATGGACCACGACAGCATGAAGATGGACCACAGTAAAATGGACCATTCAAACATGATGGATATGCCGGGCATGTCGGCAGTTGGTATGCCAGCAAAAGGGACAAAGCCAGACAAAGTGGTACACGTTATCTTGGGTGATGACATGACCATCAAGTTCAAGAAAGACGTTAAAATTGAGCCAAACGATGTGGTGCAGTTTGTGGTGATGAACACAGGTAAGATCAACCATGAGTTCACAATCGGTTCTGCCAAAGAACAGCTAGAACATCGCGAAATGATGAAGACAATGAGCGGTGATCACATGCACGACTCGGGCAACTCTGTGACGGTAGAACCGGGTAAAGCGAAGCAGTTGTTGTGGCATTTCCACGGTGACAACAACGTTGAGTTCGCGTGCAACATTCCGGGCCATGCAGAAGCGGGCATGACGAAGAACATTACGCTGTAAATCGTACTTGCAAACCAAAAAGGAGCTGACATTTCAGCTCCTTTTTTCTCTCTGAATCCATGCTTACGTATTAGCATCGGCTCAGAAGTTATAGGCTGCCATGACTCGAACCGCCATCTCATCTTCCTCCGATAAGCTGATGTCCTCGTCAATTTTGTAGCCTTCAACAATAAGACCAACGCTAGCAATATCGACTTTGACGCCTAAGGTTGGTTCAAAGTTGTTTTGGCTGTCTGTGTCGACATACTCACCCGTCTCTTCTTCAAAATACTCAATCTCGACATTGTTGTAATTCAACCCGATACGCGGCGTTATCGCCAACACATCGTTTACGCGAATTTCGTAGCCCAACGCAGTATGTAATCCCCAAACTTGCTTCTCTGCCCAATGCGTGCCGAAATGCTCTCGCTCACCGCTATCTATCGGTGCATTGAAGCCGAGTGACCAATTGATATTGGGTAACACTTCTGCACCCATCTCTACACTCAAGACCTCATGCTTATCCAAAAAAGTCACGCCACCCGCGATAAAGGGTTCTCTCTCTTCTGCAAACACTGGAGCGCTAAGCAAATGCACCAAAATGAATAAGCCAACCAGATCTTTAAGCATGACACCTCCGAGCAATGAATACGTCGATTTACCACTCTCAGAATACGTGGATTACGTGCGCATTTTTGACGGTTAAGAAGCTCAAATTTGAACCTTTGAACACCACACAATGTCGTAACCAACGACGTAAATTTATGCTTAAGGCGCTTTGTGAAACACTCCATAGACCTCAACCTGTATCGCTTTTTAAACCTGATTTTTGAACAAAAATCGATGCCTAAAGTGTGTCATACACTCGATATCAGTCGAGCAACATTTAATCGCCAATTAGCCGAGTGCCGAGTGTTGTTTGGAAATGAGTTGTTTATCGCCAATAAGGGGCTTTACCAACCTACGTTGTTTTGCAGCCAACTGATGAGTCTTATTGAAGAACCGCTTGAACAGCTAGAGTCAGTACAGACTCAAATCAATGTACTTGAAGCCGCCTCTCAACCAACGCAATTTCGTTTCTTCGTCCCTAATCCTCTTAGTGCTCTTCTAACCACTCCTTTACTAGAGTTGCTTGAGCAACATGAAAATGTTGACGATTTTTCTATGGTTGACTGGAATTTAGACGGCATTGAGTTTCCCAAAGCAGGGTCACTTGCAGTTGGGATTTCAGGTTACCCTTCGGTGATGAATGAGCGTGTGGTAGAAAGAAAAATTGGCGAACTTGGCCTGTATCTCTATACCTCAAAGAGCAATCCACTCTGGCAAGCAGAACAAATTGATATTCTGCGCTTACAAAGTGAAAAGTTAGTACGAGTATCCATGGGCGCGCTCGATGATGCAATTTACTATGAGAGAGTGAAACGTCAGTTGGGTTTCGCGCTAACCAAACGCCTCACCGTCCCCTCTGTTCATGCAGCGTTAGACTGGCTAACTAAAACCGATTACGTGATGATTTGCTTTACTTTGCCTGACTCAGTGTTACCACAAAACATCAAAAAGATTCCGTTGATTCAAAACAATCAACAGATGTATTTCGATATTGGTTTGCAATTTCACCGTGGCTATTATCAACACCCAACGATAGTGAAATTAGAAAAGCACCTATCCGATATTCTCAACGATTTGTAACTTCAATGGTCATTACTGGCATACTGGACATACAAAAAAGCCGCCCGGTACAGGCGGCAAACAAGCAGTGTGTGCAGTAAAAATAAAACGACAAAAATATAAAGGTCGATGAAAAACGTTAGAAGTTGAAGCTCAACGTAGCGCGAACCACATCTTCTTCAAATTCTTTACCATTGATCGGGTTAACCGCTGAGTCGTTGATCTTACCGTAATCAACCGTTAGGCCAACCATGCGCCAGTTAACCGTACCGCCAACAGAAGCGTAAACACTATCAATGTTCATGCTCTGGCCAGAGTGAGTGCCACTATTGATATCAACGTCCGCATTAAAGTAGTTGATACCAAGCTTAGGAATGATATCGAACTCAGCAATTTCAAAGCGGTAACCAATGTTCGCGTACATACCCCAAGCGTCCTGATCGTTCTTTACGGGCATATCAATTGCGTCAGAACCAACGAAAATACCACCACCAGTGACGATGTTGTTGCCCACATCACGGCTGTAACCCAAGGTATACATTTCGTGGTCGCCAACAAAGGTCGCACCCGCTTCAATCGAATTATTACGTCCTTCTGCCAATGCGTGGCCTGAAGCGGTCACAGTTGCCAATGTTGTTAGCGCTAGAATGCGTTTTGATGTGATAGTCATCTTTACTCTCTCGGTTTGGATTTGCTTATTACCCTACCCATTTCTGAATATCGAAATTGAGGCTTAAAAAGCTCACCACTGAGCTAACTTATGACTAACAATCTTGACACTTAGCGCATAATAAATAGCTCTTCGTGATAACTCTGCTCAATATTAAATTGATGCGCATCCAGCTCTTTTTTCAGTGTTTTTGAGAACGCTTCTGGTCCACAGAAATACATTTCATACTGGTTCAAATCACCACACTGAGCAGCAATACGTTCAGCATTCAAACGTGGCGATGTCATGGTATCTATCACATGCAGTTTGACGCTTGCTTGGTGCGCTAAGTGCCAAAGTTCATCAACCAACTGGCCGTCGATACCGCGACTGCAGTAAAACAAATGAACGTCACTAGTTTGCGCTTGCACTTTCAATGCTTCCAAAGCGGCAAAGAAAGAAGCAATCCCTACCCCACCAGCAATCCAGATTTGAGGTTTCTCTAAATCAAATTCCAAACGTCCGTAAGGCCCCTCGACCATTACAGCATCGCCCGCTTTTACGCGCTCATACAAGCCGGTAGTAAAATCGCCTAGCTCTTTGATTAGGAAGCGTAATTCATTGCTTTCACTGCCAGATACGATAGTAAACGGATGGGCATCTTCATCACCAAAGCGTAAGTAAGCAAATTGCCCCGCCTTGTGACCTTGCCAAGACGCATTTGGTTTCACGACCAATTCCATCACTTCAGCTAGAGGGAAATAACGTGTCGACGCCACAACCGCAGAATGTTTATTACGGCGACCAACGAAGCCAAACAAACTGTAAAGTGCGGCAACCGAACCGACGACTGCAAAACCAACAGTAAGATAGTAAACAGGCTCGCCCCAATACGCGCGTTTGAGCAGCAGTACGGAGTGAATCGCGATCAGCAAATACGCCACCGACATAAAGCGGTGCGATAGTTTAAAGGGTTTGTATTTCACTGCTCCCCATAGAGAAACCACCAGCAAAACCAACAGCATGTAGAAGCCCCACTCACCCATGCCTTGAGCAAGGTCGCGCAGACCATGAACCCAAGCTTCGATTCCAGAGAGGTTACCCTCAGGCCCAGCACCTGTGTGTTTCTCTGGTCTTGCTAATACACCAGACATGACTAGCCACTTCGGCACTTGATACCAAAGCCAGTGCGCCAGACCTAATGCAACGCCACCGATACCGAGCCATTTGTGGGCTCGATACGCTTTGTCCATGCCGTGTAGCCAGTTTTCAACCACAGGAAGACGCATTGCCAACACCATGGTGATCGACATCAGCATCAAAGACAGAATGCCTGAATATTGGATCATGGCAGATCGCCATTCAAAGACATTGGTAGAAGAGAAAAGCTGCGGTTCCATCGCAAACCATACTACGGACATCGCGGCGATCATTGCCCAGATGAGGTTGCGGAATGTTTTCATGATTGGTTACTCGGTTAATCGACAACTTTACTTTAGCGCTTCACATGTAAAGCAACGTCAATAAGAGTAAAAGCGGGTAAAGCTCGACATATGCAAGGATTCCTACAGAAAAAAGACAATAATCTAACAGTCATTAGAGTATTCACTCGTTATAGTTCCGGCTAAATTCGCCAAGGTGCGAACTGGAATAAATAACACTAAGAAAATCAATAATGAAAAAGCTATTTCTGCTACTCGGATTGTTAGTCTGTTCGAGTGCAACATACGCCGCCAAACTGAACGAAGACATCTCTGCCATCGAACAACACATCGCGGGTCGAATCGGTGTGGCGATTTGGGATACACAAAGTAACGAGCATTGGGATTACCGAGGCGATGAACGCTTCCCGATGATGAGTACCTTCAAAACTCTTGCCTGTGCCACAATGCTGAATCAAATGGACACCGGAAAGCTAGATAAAAACGCCACTGCGAAAGTCGAAGAACGTAACATGGTGGTATGGTCACCTGTAATGGATCGTATGGCAGGTCAAACCACCCGCATCGAACACGCGTGTGAAGCAGCGATGCTCATGAGTGACAACACCGCAGCAAATATCGTATTACGCAGCATTGGTGGTCCACGAGGGGTCACGCTCTTTTTACGCTCTCTTGGCGACAAAGCGACGAGGTTGGACCGTTTTGAGCCAAGACTGAATGAAGCCAAACCAGGCGATAAGCAAGACACCACAACACCTAACGCCATGGTAAACACTCTGCACACTCTGCTAGAAGGCGATGCGCTATCTTACGAATCTCGCATCCAACTTAAAATTTGGATGCAGGATAATAAGGTTTCGGATCCACTTATTCGTTCAGTCCTACCGAAAGGTTGGTCGATTGCCGACCGCTCTGGCGCTGGCGGTTTTGGCTCTAGGGGCGTGACAGCGATGATTTGGAAAGAGAATCATAAGCCGATTTATGTCAGCATCTATATCACAGAGACAGACTTGTCATTGCAAGCAAGAAACCAAGTGATTGCTCAGATCAGTCAATTGATTGTCGACCAATACCAAACTTATTAGATCTAACTCAATGATTTTAAACGGAGCCTTTGCGCTCCGTTTTTTTTATTTCTCGATTTACATTGACACAAGTAGAACGATCGCTCTACCCTAAAAGTAGAACAATCATTCTACTCATGAGAAGACGCTATGTTGAAAGAACAGATCGCTGCCAGTTTAGAGCAAGCTTTTAGCGAGCTTGGATTTGCCGAGCCTAGTGTGGCACAGCTCAAGACTGCCTGTGGCGTTAGCCTACGCACCTTGTACAAGCATTACCCATCTAAGGAAGACATGATCGTGGCCGCGTTAGAACACCGCCACCAGCGCTACTTAAACTTCCTGCTGGATAACTCGCCACAAGCCGGGCTAGAAGCGACTCAGCACGTATTCAACAAGCTCAAACAATGGATGGAAGACTACGCACCGCATGGTTGCATGTCGATGAACGCGATTGCGGCATTTCCCGAGCACGACATCATCAACCAAACCGTGAAAGCACACAAAGAAGACGTTCGACAATTTTTGGGTAAACAGAGCCTTCGCCAAGACCTCGCCACGCAGCTGTTCTTATTGCACGAAGGCGTGTCCAGCGCTTGGCCAGTACTGGGTAACGAGGCTCTGAACTCTGCGCAACAAGCTGTTTTAAGATTGCTAAAGGAAGATTAATCATGACAACGCTACCAACCACAATGAAAGGTGTTCTATTGACCGGTCACGGCGGACCAGAAATGTTGGAATACCGCCAAGATATTCCTGTCCCAACACCAAAAGAGAATGAAGTGCTGATTCGTGTATCCGCTGCAGGCGTGAACAATACCGATATCAATACGCGTATTGGCTGGTATTCAAAAGGTGACAATGACAGCGAGGATGCAAGTTGGAGCGGCAATGCACTGGTTCTCCCACGTATTCAAGGCGCTGACGTCTGTGGCGAGATCGTTGCCGTGGGTAGTATGGTGGATGAAGGCCGCATAGGTGAACGCGTGCTGATTGAACCTTGCTTGAGCGATGTAAATGGCGAAACCATTAATCCACCTTGGTACTTTGGCTCAGAATGCGACGGTGGTTTTGCAGAATACACCGTGGTCTCAGCTAAGCACGCCTACCAGCTAAAGACGGATTTGACTGACGTTGAACTTGCTTCTTTCCCATGTTCGTATTCAACGGCAGAAAACATGCTCACGCGCTCTCGTGTTGCCAAAGGAGATCGTGTCCTGATTTCTGGTGCTTCTGGCGGGGTCGGCTCTGCGGCGATTCAACTTGCCAAAGCGCGTGGTGCCACCGTTATTGCCATCACAAGCCCAAGCAAAAATGAACAAGTGCTGGAGTTGGGCGCAGATGAAGTCGTGCCACGTAATACAAATCTTGTTGAAGCGCTTGGCAGTAACAGCGTCGATGTGGTGATTGATTTGGTTGCTGGCGACCAGTGGCCACAGTTCCTTGAAGTCTTGCGCCCGAAAGGTCGTTACGCGGTATCAGGTGCCATTGGCGGCGCGATGGTTGAGTTAGACGTGCGCACTCTGTACCTCAAAGATCTCAGCTTCTTTGGTTGTACCGTCCTTGAGCCTGAAGTGTTTGGAAACTTGGTTCATCATATTGAACAAGGCAACATCAAACCATTAGTCGCACAGACATTCCCACTGGAAGAAATCAACCAAGCGCAAGCGGCATTCCAAGAGAAGGGACACGTGGGCAAGATGGTCCTTACCGTGAAGACCTGGTAGAACGCATTAAAAAGCCCCTCTGCAAGTTCATCGCAGAGGGGCTAATTATATGGTCCGCCTCACTCTCAAGCCCTACGCTTAGAGTAGGCTCTCAGAACGAGGTGAACCATATGTCTACCATTCACATCTTAGGTATCGATTTAGGCAAGCACTGCTTTCATGCGGTTGGCAACAATCACACTGGCAAAGACGTTATTCGCCGTAAGTTTAGTCGAAGCCAACTACTCCGTTTCTTATCTGTACTTGAACCTACCATCATCGCTTTTGAAGCCTGTGGTGGTGCTCACTGGCTTGCGAGAAATTGTGAAGCCTATGGGCATCGAGTTCGACTTATCCCGCCTCAATATGTAAAACCTTACGTCAAAGGTAATAAGAACGACTTTATTGATGCTGCTGCGATAGCAGAAGCAGCGAGTCGACCGAACATGAGATTTGTCTCTGCCAAATCGGAGGAAGCTCAGGTAATCGCAGCTATCCATCGAGTCAGGGATGGTTATATAAAAGAACGAACGGCTTGTATGAGCCGAATTGGAGCAATACTACTTGAGTTTGGGCTGAGTTTTCCTAAAGGCCATGCCAAGATGAAAGCGCTATTTCAGTGGTTGGCCGAGCAAGATATAAAGCTACCACCGAGTCTGGTCGCTGAGTTGCTCTCGATTCATGAGCACTATAAATACCTAAATGAGCAAGTATCTACTCAAGATAGAAAACTGAAAGCGATTACTGAAAATAATGAAAATGCCGAACTTTTGAAGAGTATTCCTGGTATTGGTGATTTAACAGCAACGTTGTGTGTGGCCAATATCAGTTCTCCTTCAAACTTTGGTGGAGGTCGCGAGATGGCTGCATGGCTAGGACTCGTTCCTAGGCAGTATTCAACGGGTGGTAAATCAAAGCTATTAGGCATGAGTAAACGAGGGAACAAACACCTTCGCGCTCTATTTATACATGGAGCGAGGTCCGTGCTATCTAGGATAGAAACAACAGGAAAAGTGTTTGGAGATTGGTTAGTCAATTTACGAGCAACAAAGCCGTTTAATGTAGTGGTAGTCGCACTTGCCAATAAGCTAGCAAGAATAGCTTGGGCGGTGTTGTACCACCGCCAAGCTTTTAAGGCTGTATAGCCATAACCAAGTTTGCAACGCCAATGAACGTGATGACAAAAACGGTCGAACGGCCAGATTAGTAACCTGATACAAAAAATAGCACCTAGTTGCTTTGGGGCTTTTAAGGATAATCTGGCGCGGATATCATCGTGGAGCGGGGAAGTTAATGTTCCCAACGTGGACTCCGAATACATTAGCGCAAACCAACTCCGTTATTACTAAATTGTAGTTGCAATAACGGGGCGGACCATACATTTTCGTTCAGGTCAGGCCAACCAATTGCCGGAGCTTCATGAGTTACCAGTAAGCAGGGCTATCCAAACCTTGCACACAAGAGGATGTGCCTTGGATTGGCGTCAATTCACCTGCAAGTGATTGTGCCAACCAACCATGTGGGAAGCTCAAAGTATGAGGCGCTTTGAACTGCGCTTCCGTCACTTGTTGGAAACCAACGCGCGAATAGAAGTTAGGATCGCCGTAGGTAAACACCAACTCGATACCTTGCTGTTTCAAGTATTCAAGGCCAAAGTTGATAAGGGCTTGTCCTACGCCTTTGCCTTGGCACTCTGTTAGTGTTGCCATTGGCGACAATAAGTAACCCACTTCACCATTCTCAAAGCGTAGCGGTGTAAACAACACGCCTGCGATCAAGCGTTCACCTTGTTTCGCAACAAAGCCTTTCAATTCTTGATCTGACGTTGTAGTTAACAAATCGCCGACTAATGCGCCAATGGTTTTGCCTTCTGCTTCGCCTTCAGAATCAGAAAAGGTTTGAGTAAACAAAGCGATCATCTCGCTGCTCATACCTCTCTCATACTGAGAAAGTGTGTAGTTAGATTTTTGAGTATTTTGATTTGTTGTTTCGTTCATTTTTCTATCAATCTTTTTGTAAGATATACATCTGATACGCCACTTCATTTCCACGGCGTTTAACGATATCTAATTCAACTTGTATGTCTTTTAATGCTTGTGATGCTGGCATCTCAGCTTTCAAACTTTGCACACGCTCATCTAAAGGAACGTAGTAGTTATCCCATGCCTGTTGGCTAATTGGGAACGTCTCTAACACTCGGTAGCCTGCTGCTTTCGCCTGCTCAATACGCTTCTCGACACTGCCCACATCTGGGTATTCTTTTTGCCAAAACGCCACCGTATCTTCACTTGGTGTATCCGTGTTCCAAACCAAATCGCTCACCACTAAGATACCGCCGTCCTTAAGCAATGGGCGCCATGCTTTGAATGCATTCTCCACACCCATGATGTAAGCACTGCCTTCCGCCCAAATGACATCGGCCGAGCCTTCTGCAAATGGCAGTTCTGTCATGCTCGCACACACCGTGGTGATATTGTCATTTAGACCAAGAGCTTGTGCTTTGCCTTGCAAGCGTTGCAAAGACGGCTCGTCATTATCGACCGCTGTGATGTGTGCATGTTTTGCCAAAGTACGAGTCGCAATGCCCTGCCCGCACCCGATTTCCAATATTTCATCAGGCTGAGTTGGTAATAGGCCCAATGCTTTCAACGTATCTTGCTCTGAACCTGGCCCCCAAAACTCCAAGGCTTCAAATACGCGGAAGAAGTCCGCCATGTAGTCGTCGTGAGTATTCATATCTTTTGATAACCAACGTAAGTGAAGGGCTTCTTTCTCGCTAAAACCTTGCGTCATTAGCCATTTCAAGTGCGCATCCGGCGCGACTTCATCCAACGATTCATGCCAATCGGTTAACGGTGTTTCACCAAGCAGCGCTGCCAAGAGCTGTCGCGATTTCTGCTTTTGCTCAATCTCTTCATCGAGCTGTTTGAGTCTTTCCAACATCAACTGGCGATCTACTTTGGCTTCCAAACAAGCTTTACACTCCTTGAGCGTCAGTCCGCCACTCTGCAATTGCTGGATCAAACGCAAGCGTTGTAGATCCGCATCGCTGTAAGCGCGATAGCCGTTGCTTAACCGTTGCCCTTTGATGAGCTCAATCTTCTCGTAATAGAGCAATGTGGTGCGAGACAAACCCAGCATTTCTGCCAGTTCCGATATCCGATACATGTAATTTTCCTCAGCGCTGATGAAAGCATCTTAAACTGTAGAGTTATAGACAGGTCAACATGAATTGTAGAAAAAGATTCAAGAAGTAAAACGCCCACAATACGTTCGCATTGTGGGCGTTTTTATTCTGGCCGAGATTTAGCGTTATTTTACTCGTCCTTGCTCAACCAAGCTCGGGAAGACCTCATTGCGGAAAATCGTGCTTATCGCGATATCATCCACGTTTGAAGAGTCTACCCATTGGTACTCTTCGATTTCGTTACTGGCAACCACCTCGCCCGAATAATCATTTACGAAGAACACATCCATGACCAAAGTAATGCCGTCTTTATCGTGTGCAGGCGCCTCAAAGCGACCAAACAGCGTCAAGGCACCTTCCTTCACGGCAATGCTCACTTCTTCTTGAAGTTCGCGACATAACGCTTGCTCTGGCGTTTCGCCACTATCCAGTTTTCCACCCGGCGCATAGAAGGTGTCTTTGCCTTTTGAGCGCAGCACTAACAACGCGCCGTCTTTAATGATGATACCTGCTGACTTGTGCATCTTGCTTTCCTTCTAGGCGTTAGAGAAACTTCTCGATCATAACTTCATTGATGTACTGGCCGTTAACTTTGGCGTGCTTCTTTGCAGTGCCGACCACTTCAAAGCCATGTTTTAGATACGTTGCGAGCGCGTTGGGGTTGTCCTCTCGAACATAAGCAAACAACTTTTCATAACCTTTGGATTTAGCATCGGTAAAGGTGGCGGTAAACAGCGCTGAAGCGACACCTTGTCGACGGCACTTGGCATCGACGAACGTACCAATAATGCCAACGTGAGCGAATGCCTTGGTATAACTGGCGAAAGGCTCTACGTTTTGGAAACCCAGTACGGCGCTCTCATCCTCATCCGCTTCTTTTACATTCAATGCCACATTGAACACACCCGTTTCAGGAAAGCTTTCAATGAAGCCTTCTTCCTCTTCTGGGGTGAAGGTGGTATCAAGGATTGTGTATAAGCCCTCTTCTATGATGGGATTGAGAACTTCGGTAATGCCTTGAGCGTGCTGTTTTTGTGCCTTTGTGACGACAACTTTCATAGTATTTTTCGTTCTTTTTATAGGGATGAAATAGGAGCTCGATTATCTTCTATCTTGATCGTAAAACCAATGACCTAGCGATCGTTCGATCAGTAAATACCCACTGACTCATCCTATAGTTAACACCATATAAATAAACCACCGCTTCGATGTTGTTACCATCGGGATCATAAAAAAACGCTGCGTAGTAATTGGGCGCATAGTGTTCACGTAAACCTGGCTCTCCATGACAAGTAAACCCAGCTTCGATACCTGTTCTATGAAAAGCCTCGACGGAAGCCTTGTCATTCGCTTTAAACGCAATGTGGCAAGGGGCACTTTGGTCACTCTTTTCTATCAGGAAACGCGTATTGGACTCACCAACTAATCCAAAGCCTGCCGCTGCTTCGTCCGACCATTTTAGTTCGATGCCCAAAGTGATAAGCACCTTGGAGTAAAAAGCGACACAGGCGTCAAAATCCACAACTTTAATTTCAAAATGATCAATCATATCTATCCCTACTTGATTGAATTTGTTCCATAAAAAAGACCACCTTAATCAAAGGTGGTCTCGATTGCGAAGTCTATCGTTTTATCGGTAACAAACTTGTTGGTTATGCCCTAGCTTAACTTAAAGGACGGCCTTCGTAATCGCCCGTCAGTGTTTTTAAGAACGCTTTGATGGCATCAACTTCTTCATCCGACATTTCCACTCCGACTTGGTATTTACCCATGTCGTAGATGGCTTTTTCTAGCGTATCGGCATGTCCATCGTGGAAGTATGGCGGTGTCAGTTCAATGTTACGCAAGGTTGGCACTTTGAACTTGTGCTTATCTTCTTTGTTGCCAGTGAAGTTGTAACGACCAAGGTCTGCATCCGTCATGTCAGTACCACGCTCAGCAAAGTAATCCGCTTTCATGCCCATGGTTTCAAACGTTTCACCACCCATCGCTTCACCTGCGTGACAGGTTTGACAATCGTACTTCTTGAACAACATTAAACCGTATTTCTCGTGCGAGTCCAGCGCTTGAGTATCACCCATCATGTATTGGTCGAAGCGGCTATTTGGTGTGGTTAGGGTTTTCTCAAATTCGGCAATCGCATCCGTAATGTTGTTGCCATTAATCTCACCTGAGTAAACCTTTTTGAACATCGCAACCATTTCTGGGTCTTGGCTTAACTTGTCGACGATTTCATCCCAATCCACAGAACCCATTTCAATAGGGTTAAACGGAGGACCACCCGCTTGGTCTTGCAGATCCGCAGCACGGCCATCCCAGAATTGCAGTTTGTTGTACACAGCATTAAACACGGTTGGCGCGTTGATGCCACCCACTTGGCCATGAATACCAACAGATGTTACGAGTCGGTCCACGCCGCCTGTATCAAGGCTATGGCATGACGCACATGAGACACTATTGTCTCCTGATAGTCGCGTGTCGTGATAAAGCACCTTACCTAATTCAGCCTTGTCTGCATCGGTTTCGAACGTGGTGTAAATTGGTTGTAGAACTTTGGTTTTACGTTCTTCAGATACCGGAGACTGGGCATGACGGTCAGCGCGCTTCTCACGAATCCACTTCAACAAGGTGTGCTTTTCGTCTTTGGACATGCTCGCTGACCAGTGCATCGTGAGATAGATAGGCGGCGGCATTGAATCGTCGTACAACACCTTTTCTAAACGAGCTAATGCGACTTCAGAGACAGGATCATTCTGCTTCACGTCGTCAAACAGATTGGTCATATCAAAGTGACGCATGGCAACACGAACATCAGCTTCCATGATTTGTTTTGCTACTGGCATTTCTGAGTAGAAAGGCATTTCGCTGTTTGGCGTATGACAATAACCACAGCCTTTGTCTGAGAGCACCTTCATTGCTTGATAATCTAGCGTCGATTTATCCAGAGAACTGAACTGCACTAACTGTTGTTGAGCCACTTTTTGATCGTCTTGCTTCACCATGTAGACAGTACCTAAGTAAGCCACTAAGCCTGCTCCAACGATCCCTAGCGTAATTTTCTTTTTATTCATAACTTTCCCCTAATCCGTTGCGGCGAAAGTTATTGAAATACCGATATTTTTAAAAATGGGAAAAAGGAATAGATATTAATCGAATATTTAGATGAGAAGCGGATTTAACATCTAATAGTTTTTAAAACAGACACTTGCCGACGAACGTAAAAAATACAACATAAAAACAACAACTTAAAACTAGAACTTTTATTGATATGAGTCAAAAATGACGGGAGCTCCAATATATTAACCAAACATATTAAATTCGATTAAAAATAATTCAGAACGAAATAAAGTAAGAATGGTGGAAGGGGTAAAGGAAAATAATATAGGCACAAAAAAAGGCAGCTCGTAAGCTACCTTTTTTGCAAGTCAGCAAATTAAATTATGCTTTCTTAACGTCTTTAGCTGGGTAAGTTAGCGTTGCTTCGCCAGCTTTAACGCGTACGTAAAAACCGCCGCTGCTTAGACCTGTAACAACCATTTCACCAAGATCGATACCTTTAGTAGCTACTACTACGTCACCGATTGAAAACATATTTAATACCCTGTTTATGTAGATTATGACCTTAAGTCGTTGGCGGTATTTAAGCTGAAATCGCCCCCTTAGCCTAATCAGGTTTTTTGTCGTTATGATTAACATTTATTATTGTTATACGCCTTGTTTTTCAAGGCTTTGTTAAGGTTTGATAGAGATCGCTTTTACGCATTCAGCTTCGCATAAGTAAAGGGGAGATTTCCCCCTATTACGCTATGATGAGGTTAACCAAACCAAGTCATTCTCGCTAAAACTTAGTTTCTTGAGGCAACTTGGATATCGAATCCTATTGGGAGAAAGACAATGAGAAATGGACTCACAATTCGCGCTTTAGAACGTTCTGATTTGCGTTTTATTCACGATCTCAACAATAACCGCAACATCATGACGTATTGGTTTGAGGAACCGTATGAGTCGCATGATGAATTAGAAGAATTGTACAGAAAGCACATTCATGATGATGCAGAACGTCGCTTTGTAGTAGAGGATGAGCAAGGCGTACTTATTGGCCTAGTAGAGCTAATTGAAATTAACTATATTCACCGTAGTGCCGAGTTCCAAATTATTATCGCCCCTGATCATCAAGGTAGAGGTTACGCGGAAGAGGTCATTAATCGTGCACTTGATTATTCGTTTTCAATCTTAAACTTGCACAAAATTTATCTATTGGTGGCACTCGACAACGAAAAGGCGATTCATCTCTATGAGAAATGTGGCTTTATTGAGGAAGGTCATTTAGTGCAAGAGTTCTTCATTAATGGCAGCTATAGAGATGTGAAACGTATGTACATTTTGCAAAATCAATTTCGTACAAAATTTGAAATTGACCAATAAGCGCAAATCCCTTTCACACGGTTGGGTGAACGAGATTGGACATACCACTCGTGAAGTAGCGAGTGGTATGACACATGCTCGATTATTCAAACTGATATTGGTATGAGAAGATGATACGCTTGTCAGGGTCATCGAGATAAGTGTTGTTGTCCATGGCAAACGTCATCACATTAAAGGAGTGACGTTTCTGCACCAGATAGCTCATGCCTACTCCACCAAAAACGCCTTGGTAATTATCCCCTTCACTGTTTTCCGAACCGTAAGATCCACCAGCAAACCCCATCAACGTTAGTTGCTCTGTTAGGGGTTTCAATGTGAATGCTCCCAAATAACCGCTACTGCCTGAAGAGTTCATCATGTTGAACCCATTCTCTGGGCTAGGTGTGCCAGTAAAACCAGGGGCTGAACATGCACTGCCCTCTGCGCCATCACAAACTGGCACATCGCCATCGTTATAGGTGTAGCCTGCCATTGGGAAGATCTGAAAGCCTGCTGGCTCGATGCCAAAATAGCTCAAAGGTACAAAGGTTCCAACACTGTAATTGGTTTGGTCTGCGCCATTGGTGTATTCATTCTTACCAAAGTTGAAGTTCACAATACCAACGGGGAACAACCACGAACCGCCCACACGCCATTCACTGGCATCATCATTGATGCGAACGTTAATTTTACGCGCTTCATCTAATGCCAGCGAGCCAGAGAATGAGATGTTCTGGTCATCAAAATCATAGTTGTTGGAATAAGATGCCCCAAACTTAGTGATAACCTTAGTAGGGTCATCGGCTAATTTGTTTTTGTTCTCTTTGGGAACGCGTTCGCTAGCCAGAGCCGACGAGCTTAAAACTAACGCTGCACATGCCAGCCAAAACGTGTTGTTCATTTCAAATTTCCTCGACGAATTCGTTTTCGTCTTTTTACTTTGTGCTTTTTGTTCAGTTTAATTGATACCGTCCCGCTACAAACAAAAACGGCGGTAAGCCTAGGACGTGCTTACCGCTGCTTTTCGTTGTATCGCTAATCTAGTGATTGCGTTAACGCCGGATTATTGGTTTTTCCAGCTGTAGCCAATGCTCAAGAAGTACAACGCTGGATCATCAAAGCTTGCAATCGTGTTACCCGCTCGACCTTTCACTTCAGACGATTCAATCAAGGTCGCTTCAAAGGCAACTGAAACCGTGCTTGCTTCATCAATCTTGTAATCAATGCCCGTACCCAGACGGTAAGCGTTGCCAGTTGGGATAGTCAGATCACCGTTGGATTGGTCTGTGTACATGCTTGAGTCAAAGGCGAAACCTGCATTCCACATCACTTTGCTATTAACCTTGTACTGTGTACCCAAAGCAATCTGGTAGGTGTCTTGTGTTTCTACATCCATCAGTGTTTGGTAAGCACTCCAATCTTGCCAGTTCAAGTTACCCATCACCGCCAGTTTGTCATTGAGCTCATGGTAAGCACTGAATACCAACTGCTGAGGCGCAACGGCACTGGTCGAGAAGTCTTTATCATCGAATTCGAACTCAGTTTCATTCGAGTAAGACAGACCTAAGCGAGTACCTGAATTCAACTCATACAGCACACCAACGCGGCCATTGACTTGAGTTTCAGTATCTTCAATGCCACCAGCGATTGCCGTACCATCAACTTTGACATCCATATCTAAAATGCCGTAATGGATGCCCAATGCAGCACCTACAGACCATTGATCATTAATACGGTATGAAGCAGAAGGTTGAACCGTCACGGCCTGAGTAATTGCATTAGGAATATCAATACGGCTGAACAGCTTGTCGTATTCCAGACCCAAGCCGTAGTTGCCGTACATACCAATACCAAGCGTCCACTTATCGTTCACTTGTTGGCTATAAAACGCAGAACCAAGTGGCACGTAACCAATGATGTTACCTGCGTCACCGCCACCAAGTGTGTCCAGTGTTGTGTCGCCATACAAGCTGATCAAGTGACCTGAAAATGACTGACCCGCCACATTAGACAAACCCGCAGGGTTCGCCGCCATGACCGAGGCATCCTGCGCTCTTGCCGCCATACCCGCAGACGCTAAACCAATGTCTGTGGTGGAAGTCTCATACAAATATAGACCTCCTGCTTGCGCTGCTGCACACGAGATGAGGGACCCCACAGCAACTATTTTGGTAAGATTTTTCATACTAAAACCTATAAGTATGTTAGGAGAAAACCCGTACTGCGGCGTTGGTTGTATATCAGTGAAAGGACTGACCATCACACACAGCACAGGCAATTTGTGGATTGAATGAGAAATAAAACCGACTAAGCGATTAGTCTTTCTTCTATTTTTGTTTTCATCTTGTCGCCTGAAATAAAACCAACGACGAACGCGCTTAAAATTTGATGCGCCTTGTTATTTCCACTTAATGTGTGACCAAACATCACACAGCAAAAATGCGTAAATTATTTTTATCTTATGAGTCGTATTAGAATTGGTAGTTGTATTCGATACGGTGGTCACCATCGCCAAAGTCTACTTGTTCATTCCAGTTAGCGAAGTAACGAATATTTGAACGCGGTGTTATTTGGTAAGAAATCGCAAATTCATGCGTTAAGATATTATCCTCACCCGCATAATACGTGTCTTTATAATCACTTGAGCCCGACAAGGTGTGCATATACATCGGGTTGTAGTTGATCCAAATTTTGTCGGTAATATCGATTTTCGAGTACATACCAACCACAGTATATGTACCTGGAATCTCGTAGCCGTTGTCTTCACCACTGAAGTCATTGGCAATCGTCACACCTGCACCAGCTAATGGGTATAGCTGGACAACACCAAGCTTCGGTAAGGCCTTGATGAAGCTGTACGACGCATCCAACTTGTCAGCATCCACGTCGTAGTTCACATCAAGCTGACGTCCCAATCCTTTCGCAACTTCAACTTGGAAATTACGCAGGCGGAAGGAATCAATACTGTCATCCAATTTGCTGTACAACGGGTCATCTTCATCTCGAATGCCAAACAGTTCGCCACCAATACCTTTGACTTCGATAACGTTCATCGCCATCGTGCCCGATTGAGACGCTTTATAAGTTTGGCCTATCTTGATGTTTGCCCCTTTGTCCGTAATGCCAAAGCCAGCTTGGGTATAAACCGCAAGAGGATCGGACATATCTTGTAGTTCTTTATCTGTATCTGTCTCAGCAAAAACGGGGGACGCAAACTGGATTGCTGCTGCCATCACGACAACAGACGGTTTCACGATATTCATAGGATTTTATCCATCTTTTATTCAATTAAACGCACGCGTCAACAAACCTGCATAAATCGCGGACGAACTGAATCGAGCCTCGGAAAGTTCGATTTCCAACGCGAATTTACAAATAACAGGTTGTTTAACGCTGCATTTAAATTAAATAGAGGATAACGGTAAGTTCAATCACCTATGGTTATATGAGTTATAACCTAAATTTTGGTTTAGATTTGAAATGAAATTTAGATTAACAATTATCTAAATAGTAGATATCACAACAAACAATGAATAATTAGTTAATATAGATTGAACATGTGAAATAAAATCAAAGAGAAAATAAACGACCAATTGGGAAATGAAACAACCTAGGCGTTTAGCTATATACTTTCACAGCAATTTCACCAATAAATAAATCATGTTGGATTAAACATATATTCTACAACTGTAAAGTATTTTCATTAATAAAATGTTATTTCACCTTGGCGTTCGATACTTCCACTTCTTGGTAATTCTTCAATATCATTTATGTGAACTACGTTGGCATCGCATATTTTTCTGTTCTACCTTAAACAAAAAAACGCAGCCCGAAGACTGCGTTTTAATTCCAATGTGAGTGAGCTTAAGCTCTTCGGTTAATCCGCCCTCTCGCTTACAGCTTTTCAACGCCCATATTGAACAAAGTAAAGCTGTAAACATCAGCAGTTTTCTCAATAACCTTGCTGGTCGGTGTGCCTGCACCGTGACCTGCGTTGGTTTCGATTCGAATCAAAGTTGGGTTTGTACCCGCTTGTTTCGACTGTAGTTCAGCCGCAAATTTGTACGAGTGCGCTGGCACCACGCGGTCATCGTGGTCACCCGTTGTTACCATAGTTGCTGGGTACTTAACGCCGGCTTTGACGTTGTGTACTGGCGAGTAACCTTTGAGGTAATTGAACATCTCTTTACTTTGTTCTGCTGTACCATAGTCATAAGCCCAGCCCGCTCCTGCCGTAAAAGTGTGGTAGCGAAGCATATCCAATACACCCACTGCTGGCAGTGCCACTTTGAACAGCTCAGGGCGCTGCGTCATCACTGCACCAACAAGCAAGCCGCCGTTCGAGCCACCGTTAATCGCAAGCTTGTCTGATGAGGTGTAGTCTTTATCGATAAGGAACTCAGCTCCAGCAATAAAGTCATCAAACGAGTTTTGCTTCTCTAATTTGGTGCCAGCATTGTGCCAGTCTTTGCCGTACTCACCACCGCCACGGATGTTCGCGACAGCGTAGATACCGCCCATTTCCAACCATGCTGCTCGACTCGGACTAAAGTAAGGCGTCAGGCTGATATTGAAACCACCATAACCATACAAGATCGTTGGCGCACTGCCGTCCATCGGCGTGCCTTTTTTGTAGGTAATGATCATTGGAATCTTGGTGCCATCTTTCGACTTGTAGAACACCTGACGAGATTCAAATTTTGCCGGATCGAATGGTGCGTTCGATTTGTGGTAAACCTCGCTGTCACCGTCTTTGATGTCTAGGCGATAGGTCGTGCTTGGCGTCTTGTAGTTGGTGAAAGAGTAGTAGACTTCAGCGTCTTCTTTCTTACCCCAAAAGCCGTAAGCACTGCCGATGTCTGGTAGCTTGATTTCACGAATGAACTTGCCGTCCATATCGTATTGTTTGACCATCGAAAGTGCGTCAACAATGTAGCTTGCGAACAGGTAACCGCCTGCAGTTGATGGGCTAAGCACATTGTCAGTTTCAGGAATTAAATCTTTCCAATTCTTCGGCTCAGGGTTGCTCGCATCCACCGTCACTACACGTTTGTTTGGTGCATCTAAGTTAGTGACCAAATACAGCTTGGTGCCTTTGCTATCAATCACCCAAGTATCAGAATTGGTGTCATCCAAAATGGTTTGCAGCGGACTGTCTGGCTTGGTCAAATCTTTGAAGAACAGCTTATTGCCAGACGTTGAAGTGCTTGCCGAAATAAACAGGTAACGTTGGTCGTCGGAAGTGTAACTACGAACGTATCGGTGCATCTCTGCCTCCGTACCACCGAAGATAAGCTTATCTTCACTCTGCTTAGTGCCTAGCTCGTGGTAGTAAAGCTTGTGTTGGTCGGTTTTTGCCGAAAGCTCGCTGCCTTCTGGCTTATCGTAACTTGAGTAGTAGAAACCTTTGTTGCCTAACCAGTTTACGCCGCTGAACTTAATATCCACTAGCGTCTCACCGACAGGCTTTTTGGTTTCGGCATCAAGTACAATCACTTTGCGCCAGTCGCTACCGCCCTCTGAAATGCTGTAAGCGACTAAAGAACCATCTTTGGTGAAGCTCACATTCGCTAGCGAGGTCGTGCCATCTTCGCTAAAGGTATTTGGATCGAGGAAGACTTCTGGCTTGCCATCATCAAGTTGGCGATAAAGCACATCTTGGTTTTGCAAACCGTCGTTCTTATAGAAATAGGTGTATTCACCTTCTTTGAATGGTCGCCCTAACTTCTCGTAATCCATCAACTGAGTTAAGCGTTCTTCGATCTGGTGACGATAAGGAATTTGCGCCAAGTAATCGAACGTGACTTGGTTCTGCGCTTTCACCCAATCTGCGGTTTCTTTACTGCGGTCGTCTTCTAACCAGCGGTATGGGTCACTAACTTTGGTACCAAAATACTCATCCACCACATCAACTTTCTTTGTCGTTGGGTACTTCACCGCCATTTTGTGTACGTGTTCAACCAATTCCTTTGTTGAGTCTTCGGCATAAGCTCCTGGTAATACGCCCGTCATCGCAAACGCGGTCACCAGTGCTAAAGTTTTCTTTTTCATAGACTTCCTTTTCTGTTTTTGTTTTGTGTAATGCATCAAGCATCTTACCCATATCGAAGTAAGGACTCTAATTGCTTTGAGAAAATTGCTTGGTGAAGGTTTTAAAGTCACCAAAGCCAAACTAGTTGCTTGGCTTCGGTGATCCCCCGCAATGTGGAGTTATAGACAAGAACTTGTTAGCTCAGTTCAATGCTTCGAGACACGCCCGACTCCGCGGCAAAATCTTGGTCGTGACTGATAAGAATAAAGCCGCCTCGATACGCGCTTAGTGCCTGAGCAAGCATGATTTTCGAATCCAAATCGAGGTGATTATCTGGCTCATCCAAGAGCAGCAAAGGCTGCGTTGGTTGATGACTGACGATCAGCATCGCGAGCTTCATTTTCTCGCCGCCACTCAATACGCTGCCCAAACGAAATACACTGTCTCGGCGAAAGCCGATGCCTGCTAGTAATGTTCTGGCATCGCTCTCTTTCATCCCCTCACAATGTTGCATCAGGTTTTCCAACATGGAGAGTTCAGGCTGTATCGCACCAAAGTGTTGGTCGAGATAATAAAGCGGCGTATTGATTTGAAGCTCACCACTTTGCAATGAGAACTCGCCCAAGAGTGTTTTCAGTAAGGTCGATTTACCGCATCCGTTTTTGCCCAACAAATGCAATTTATCATCCGCATGAACTTGCGCAGTGATGGGTTGAGCCGACCCAAATGGCAACACACCTTCTAAAAGCGACACGACTTTTCGCGAGCGACTTTGACTGTCTGCCAAATACAGTTTTTGCCCTTTGATTTGCTCTTTGCGCACTCGCAAGCTTTGCTCTTTCTCTTGCAGGTGCGCTTGGCGAAGTTGCTCATTTTTATTACGACTGGCGGCTCGGGCTGTGGCTTTGTCTTTCATACCATCCAGTAAGATTTTCGGCTGACTGCCATCCTTTCTCAGCTTGTTACCTTGAGCCGCTCTTTGTTCTGCTTTCTCCCGATTGCGCTGAGCTTGCTCTTCCAATTGCTTTTTTTGTTTATCGACAGCAGCTAATTGGCGTTCCACCGCTTGCAGCTCGGTGCGCTTTTGCTCAGCATACACGTCGTAATTACCGCCAAACACTTGCAAACCTAAACCGGATAGCTCCCAGATTTCCTCCATTTCGCGCAGTAACTCTCTGTCATGACTGATGAGCAGAATCGCGCCTGAGAAACTGCGCATCGAATCAATCAACCACTGCTTGGCATGCGTATCAAGATGGTTTGACGGTTCATCAAGGATCAGCAATTCCACTTCGCTGTCGAACAATTGCCACAGTTGCAAACGCGCTAACTGCCCGCCACTCAATTGCGAACAAGGAAAGTCTGGCTGTGGCGGCAAACCCATGGTTTCTAACTGCTTAGCAAGTTGGATGGGCAAATCCCATTGTTCACCCACCACCTCAAACAGCTCCTCAGAACAATCGCCCATCTCGATCTGCTTGAGTGCGCTTAGCACTTTGTCCTTTCCTAAAAATTGGGCAATCGAAAGCTCTCCCCCCAACAAGTAAGATGGTTGCTGGCGATACACCGCAAAGGACCTTGGTAAGGTTACTGTACCGCTAGTTGAGGTTTGCTCACCGCTGAGTATCGATGCAAACACCGATTTTCCGACACCGTTACGTCCGACTAACCCAACACGACGTTTGGTCATTGAACATGAGATTTGCTGAAAAAGCGTTTCGCCGTTACCAAATTGATGACTGATATTGTAAGCCTGTAAGACTGGCATAATTTGCCTCCTGTATAACAGGGACAACAGCCGTAGCTTGAGATAAATCTAGAGATGAGATCGATGCAAATACACGCGCCCATAGAAGCGCTTCAAACAGAAAAATGGTAACTGCAAAGAAATATCGGAAAGTGAGCTACGCCTACTAACCCTGTAAATCCAAAAAAATAAAATGAGAGTTGGATGACAGGTTTAGTTGCTCATGTTGGCGTAATCTCCTAGAGAAGTGATGAGCAAAGTCTAAAGGTTTTGTTGTATAAAAAGCAAGCGACTTCTGTCACAAGCCGCTTTCAGACCGAGAGCTCGTTTGGGTGCCCTAGCTTACAAGGGCACAAACCTAGGACTATGCTTCAAAGTAAATTGCAGGTTTGATATCAACCAAAGGCGTGCCATCTAAGCAGTCCAACCCACGCACTTTAATTACTCCCTCGTCGATAGACTCAATCGGTATTACCGCCGCGCCAATAGGGTTTGGTCTGTGCGGAGAACGTAACGCAAATGTGCCCTTCTTCCCTTGCAGCATTTCAGGTTGGCGGTTCGCACCAGCAAGCCAATACAGAACCAGTATTTTCTGCTCGACTTCAAGCCCTACGAGCCCTTGGTAATACCGAGATTTAAGTTGAATTTCACACACAGGTCCATCTTGTGGCTGAATGTTATTTGGGCACTGAGAAACATCAGTATATGGCGTGCGAATTTGCCCAATAAACTCAAGTTGTGGGGTTTGAATTGTGTTCATATCAACCTCTATTTTTGTTCTGACTTCATCGCTGAAAAAGCGTAAATGGAAATGGTGACCAAGATGATTGAGCCACCAAGAATGCTTGCCATTGCAGGGATTTCATCAAAGAAGAGTAATGCCCAAAGTGGTGCTAGCACGGTTTCAATCATCAGAATCATGCCAACTTCAGGTGCCGTGATGTAACGAGTCGCAACTTGTGAAAGCACACGCCCAAACGGCGCAGTAAATAGCCCCATCAAGCCCATAATCAGCCAAGTATTCGCGCTGTAAGTTGAAGGCGTTGCCCAAAACAGCATTGCCATCGCTAAAAACAGTCCACCAAAACCAACACTTGCCATGCGGCTTACGTGTTGATGCTTACGCAGTTGCACCTGGTTGAGCGACAAACACACCACGGCAAACACTGCTAAACCATCGCCAATCCAGTTACCCGATTTAAAAGAGCCAGAGACCACAATCGCAATACCTACCATCACAGCAACAATCGCAACCCACGTCGAACGCTGGGTCACTTCACCCAAAAACCACCAGCTGAACAATGCTGCCAAAGCTGGTGCTGCGCTCAGAATCACAAAGGTATTCGCAACCGTGGTGAGCTTAATGCTCATCACCAAACCAGCAGCACTGCCGAGCATCAATAAGCCAGACAACAATAAATACCAGCCGCTCTCTTTCACCGCTCGAACCAGACCGCGCTCATCGCGAAGTTGGATAAATATTGGCATCGAAATCGCGGTAAACAAGCCAAATAGAAATGCGGTATCCACACCACTCACGCCCGAGAAGCGAATAAAAATTGGGTCTAGGCTCATCAGCAGTGCACCAACCAAGGTGATCATCACCCCGGCAAAGCGTGCGCCTTTGGCGTTTAGGTTATTCATTAATGCCGTCGTCATCGTCTTTCTCCTCAAGAAACAAATCATACTCATAAGTATGATTTTCTAATTTCGGAGTTGTGTCAACAAAAATCATACCATATAGTATGATTATCAAATCAAGAGAATCTGAGCATGAGCAAGATCGAGCAAAACCGAGAGAAGAAACGCCGAGCTATTTTGGAAGCCGCGAAAGAGAACTTTTTGTCCGAGGGATATGTGTTAGCAAACATGGATAAAATTTCCGCCCAAGCAGGCATGACAAAGCAAACCGTGTATCGCTACTTCCCATCTAAAGCAGTGCTATTTGAAGCAACATTGCGCCAGATAGGTGAAAACATGGATGGTGGCTTCATTACTCACCTACAAAAGAATGATCTGCGAGAAGCGCTGAACTCATTTGGTGAACACTTTGTTTCTTTCCACCTTTCTGATGAGCACTTGGCGACCTTCCGCTTGTTGATTGCAGAAAGCGCCAAAGCGCCTGAGATCACGACGATCTTCCGCGAAGTCGGTCCGGACGATACCGATGCCAAGCTCACTCAGTTCTTCCAAGATCGTTTCGATATCAAGGAGCCGGAAACACAGATTCGCCTCTGGACAGGCATGCTGCTGTCGATTCGCTCTGGCGTTTTAATGGGAATGGAAAAACCAACGCAAGCAGAGTTAACGGAGCACGTGCAAGAAGTGACTGAGTTTTTGTTGGCAGCAATCGAGCATCAGAAGTGAACTAAAATTCATCGCTCGCCGTAATAGCCAAAGAGTGAAAACACCAATGGGAAACGGCTATGAATCTTTTGATTGAATCGGTCGAGGGTGGTATCTACCTCGCTTACAATGTGGAAAACCATACAAAATCACTGATATTGAACGAGCACAAAAGTCCGCTCAAATTTGCCAGCCTTTGCGAGGCAAGAGACCACTTTCGAGGAGAAGGATACTCCTCTGCAAAACTGGTTCACCTCAACGCATCCGATGAGATGTGTGGAGAAAGAATACGCTGTGACATGCCATTAGAGATTGAATTGAGCTGGTATTAGTACCGGCTCTTTTTCGTCCTCCCCTCTGCTTCTTCTAGCTCTTAGGCTAGTGATAATTTGCCAAAACTTTGAGCGATTTCGGGATCTTATCAACACATTTTTTGTTAAAGGCGTACTATGCTATTGGTAGTGTATTCCACAAGAGGGCGTGGTTATGAAATACAAACATATCCTAGTCGCACTGGAACTGTCTGATGAGAGTACTGTGTTGATTGACCGAGCGGTATCTATGGCGAGTTATCTCGGTGCCGAGATTTCTTTTATTCATATCGATGGTACTCATGGCGAAATTTATCGTGAGCTTGTCGATATCAAAGCAAACCCAGACCAAAGACCGTTGAATGAACATTCAATGGAGTGCTTGAAGTCCTTTAGCGATTACATGGAGCAGCCATTGAAGCACTTCTTCGTTGGCACGGGTGACTTGGCGGATAAACTGGAAGTGACCATCAAAGAGCAAGAAGTTGATCTGCTTATTTGTGGCCACCATCAAGACTTCTGGAGCAAGATCATTTCTTACTCAAGACATCTGATCAACAAGTCTCCGGTAGATATTCTGGTTGTGCCGATTCACGACTAGTTTGAATGAAGGATCTAAAAAGCCGCCAACGATGGGCGGCTTTTTTGTGTTTCTTGTTGGCTCAATTAAGGCTCTATTTCACCAATCGAATACAGCACCAACTCTTCTAGGTTGTTCCCTTCCCCTAACGAGTGAATGTCTTCCCCTTCTTGCTTCAGCTCATTATTCAGCTTGAGCGCTTTCTCTTGCTTCACCCCAATAATGGTTGGCATTTCAGAGGTAGAGACGCCAAAACGAGCTATTGTCAAATGTGGTGTATGGAAGATCATGCAGTAGCTTGTTGATGAGTCTCCATTTCTTTCACTCCATTGATGAAGCGAACATCTTTCACAACATCCGCTAGGAGTGCAAAACCTCGTAGACGACGCCACTTCGTCTCTGCACTGCGCATTAACTTGTAGGCCATCATCAACGTAGTCTTTCTGTTTCCACAGTTCTTCGTCTTGTTCGTGCGTAAACGTACTGTGGCGAACATCGATTCTATTGGGTTGGTTGTCCTGATATGAACCCAGTGCTCTGCTGGGTAATCGTAGAACGCCAGCATTTCAGCTTTATCTTTCACCAAGCAGTCGGTTGCCTTTGGATACTTGGCTTCGAAGCGCTTCTGGAAGGTTGAGAAGGCGTGATAAGCATCATCTCTAGTCTCTGCCATCCAGATATCTTGCAGTGCTTCCTTCATTCGTGGTTGTACGCTTTTGGGCACCTTGTTAAGCACATTCGCCGTCTTATGTACCCAGCATCGTTGCTGAGTCGTTTGAGGCCAGCACTTAGCAACCGCTTTCCAGAAGCCAAGCGCGCCATCTCCGATGGCGAGCTTCGGTGCTAACTGTAATCCCTGCGCTCGTAGCTGCTCAATGAGTTCCGTCCAACTTGCTTCTGACTCTCTATGACCATCCAGAACGCCAAGGACTTCTTTGCGTCCAGTGTCATCGACACCAATGATGACGAGTAAGCAGAGCTTATCGTCCATCCTAACGTGACAGTAAACACCGTCAGCCCAAATGTAAACATAGCGGCGCCTACCGAGGTCACGCTTACGCCACTGTTCGTACTCCGCATACCAGCGCTCTTTGAGGCGACAGATGCTGTTGGCTGACAGGCCTTTCGCATCCTTACCAAGCAGAGACTCCAGAGCAGGCAGCATATCGCCCGTAGATATTCCCTTGAGATAGAGTAACGGGAGCAGTGTTGCAACGCTCTTTGTTCGCTTGAGATACGGTGGTATCAAGTTGCTATTAAATTTGACGCCATGCCCTGAGCGATCTCTTACCTTAGGAATTTGCACTTCGACATCACCGACACCGGTTTGCAAGGTTCGCTCAGGTAAGAAACCGTTGCGAACGATAGCTTGCTTGCCGTCAACCATAACATTCTGGTGTTGTGCAAGTAACTGTTGAAGCTCAGCTTCAACAGCTTGTGCAATCAAATCTCTAGCCCCTTGACGTATCAGTTCAGTAAGTGGGTCTTGTGGTGTATTCAGTGAAACAACAGTATTATCAGTCATGCGGTGTACCTTTCTGTTAATCGTTCTGGGGAGAACTGCATCAACAGATTACACCGCAACTTCCTTTCTCTTCCATACACCAGAAATCAGCATAGCTCCGCCAAAACGTGTCGCAACAAGCAAGTTTCTTACTTTGGTTTTATCCGATTCAAACATGACAGGACCTCTTTATTTTCAATCATCTAAGCATAGCGAATCGCGATGAAAAAGCATCACGCTGGTCGAATCAATAACGGATTTTCCTACGAGTTAGACAAGGATGGTAAGTAAAAGCTTAGTTACTGAAAACGCGGTCGAAATAATTGAGTGGCGCCACCTTAGTATTGGCTCTTCGCTGCCATTTACTCTTGTTCACCACTAGCCACTTTTGTTCGGAGTTGGCTAAAATTGCTTGGCTAACCTTGGCTTCTCTCAATTCATGTTCCATCGCAAACAACTGAGTATCAACTTCTGTGCGACCAAAATTGACCATCTCTGAATGAGGCTGCGCGATTTCGGTGATACCTGCACAGCCAATAATTCCGATGTCTGCGGAAAACTGGCCGTAAAACTGCTCTGCCGAACCATCCACCACGTCGCGATCGTTAGTACGAATACGACCACCCGGAATCCAAGTTTCGATGTTCTCAAAGTGAGAAAGAATATGCGCCGCTTCGAAGTTATTGGTCACCACACGTAACTCACTGTGATTAGCTAGACGTTCGGCAACCAAAGTAATCGTAGTACCAATACCTAGAAACAGTGTCGTTCCGTTTGGGATAGCTTTGACTACTTCATCGGCGATTATCTGCTTTTCCTGTTGATTGGTGACTTGGCGGGAGGCATAACTGCGATTGCTCAAAGTGGCGGGCAATCCGACACCACCATGATGGCGTCGGGTGAGTCCGAGTCGACAAAGTTCATTGATGTCGCGACGAATGGTTTGTGTTGTGACTTCGAAACGTTGGGCAAGTTCTTCTATCGAGCAATATTCTTGCTGATGAACCAGTTCAATGATGCTTTGTTGACGGACGTTTAAATTATTCATTCAGTGCGAGTTCTCGTATGGCTGAAGGCACTTTTACTTTATAACGTTGAGGCGTATCTGTAATCATCATATCCACGCCCCAATGCCAATGTGCTTCAACTAATTGAGGAAAGTTTGGTGTATAACAGAAGAGTTGATAACCATACTGCTTGATCTTATGAGCTTGCAATTCGGTCAGGAAGCGGTAATCACAATGCATACTGTATGCATCGATGTGTTGTAGCACGACAGCGGAATCATCTGGAATCTCTTGCCATAGCTGCCCTCTTCTTACTTCTGGCAGGTAGTTTTTCATCGCCATTAAAGCTTCTGTGTTAAAACTAGAGAACAGAATCGCGTCTGCTTCTACACCCAAGTGCTCGATCACCTGCGCAACCTTTTCACACAACAGGTCGATTTCGTCACCGGAGTAGACCTTCAATTCAATATTAAGCTTCACACCCGCTCTTGAAGTGAGATCAAGCGTTTCTTCTAAGCTCGGGATAGGTTCGCCTGCGAAGTCATCACCGAACCATAAGCCTGCGTCGAGCGATCTCAGCTCGTCCCAAGTCAGATCTTTGACTTTGCCTCGACCATTCGTGCAGCGGTTGACCGTTTTGTCATGGATGACAACAGGAATGTTGTCCGCACTAAGCTGTACGTCGATTTCAATCCATTCGCAACCAAACTCAATGGCGCGTTGTATTGCCGATAACGTGTTTTCTGGAGCCAAACTGGATAAGCCGCGGTGTGCTGTTATTTTCATTTTTTATTCCGTCTTTTTCATTTGTTTTCAAATGAACTATCTCAACCCTCAATGACGCTTTGATTACAAAATGGTGATGAAAACAATGTTCAAATAAGTTCATTTTTTTGTAACTAGAACGTCATTTGGGTCATTTAATGTTCATTTGAATTTTTTGGAGCGGATTCATAATCAAAATGAACATTCGCAAGGAAACACCTGTTCAAATCATCCAATGAAAAGGAATCATTATGGCTATTAAACACCTCGCCGGACTTGCAGTTGCAGCGGCATTCATTAGCACGCAAGCACAAGCAAAAACAGAGGTTGAGTGGTGGCACGCGATGGGCGGCGCACTAGGTAACAAGGTTAATGAAATTGCGGCAGACTTTAACGCAAGCCAATCAGAATACGAGATCAAACCGGTTTACAAAGGCAGCTACGCAGAAACCATGACCAGTGCTATCGCGGCGTTCCGAGCAAAAGAACAGCCAGCGATTGTACAAGTATTCGAAGTGGGTACGGCGACCATGATGGGCGCAGACAAAGCGATTTATCCTGTTTATCAATTGATGGAAGACACCAAAGAGTCGTTCAACTCTGATGATTACCTTGCAGCCGTAACGGGTTACTACACCACAAACGAAGGCAACATGCTTTCCCTGCCATTTAATAGCTCTACGCCAGTGCTTTACTACAACAAAGACATGTTCGCAAAAGCAGGCGTAGCAAACCCACCAAAGACATGGAAAGAGATGGAAGAAGTTTCTCGTAAGCTGCTGGCATCCGGTGCGAAGTGTGGTTTCAGCACAACGTGGCAATCATGGACGCAAATCGAAAACTTTGGTGCGCGTAACAATGTTCCTGTTGCCAATAACAACAACGGCTTTGCTGGCTTAGACACCGAGTTTAAGTTCAATGATTCGGCGTTTGTTCGTCACATTAACCAAATGGGCAAATGGTCGAAAGAAGGCATCTTCAAATATGGCGGTCGCCAATCTGATGGTATGCCACTGTTCTACACCCAAGAGTGTGCGATGACTATGGGCTCGTCAGCAGGTCTGGCTGGCATTAAAGAGAACATGAAAGACGTTGATATCGGCGTAGCGCAACTGCCTTATGATTCAGAGATCGTCGCGAAGCCACAAAACACCATCATCGGCGGTGCATCACTTTGGGTACTTCGTGGTCATTCAAGCGAGGAATACAAAGGCGTGGCGAAGTTCTTCTCTTACCTTTCTAGTGCAGAAGTCCAAGCAGATTGGCACCAGTTCACAGGTTACCTACCAATCACTAAAGCGGCTTACGAGCTAACGAAAGAACAAGGCTTCTACGCTAAGAACCCTGGCACTGATACAGCGGTTCTACAAATGACGTCAACCGAGCCGACAGAAAACTCGAAAGGCATTCGCTTTGGTAACTTCCTGCAAACACGCGACATCATCAATGAAGAGCTAGAAGCAGTGTGGGCAGGCAAAGCAACGGCACAAGCTGCGCTAAACAATGCAGTTCGTCGTGGTGACGAGCAGCTACGTCGCTTTGAGCGCACACAGAAGTAACGAACATTTATAACGAACAATGATGCGCTGAGTCTTATTCGAATAACCGCTCAGATACGCACTCTCCCCGCCCATCTTGGGTGGGGAATTCGTTCACACACCTTGCCTGTTTTACTTTGGTATTTGTATGTCCTCACCTGTTGTTTTTAAACACAAATGGCTTCCGGTTGCGCTGATCGCACCTCAGTTGGTGATCACCTTGGTGTTCTTCATCTGGCCGGCAGGACAAGCCATTTTCCAATCTTCTCAACTTGAAGATGCTTTCGGCATGAGCCGTGAGTTTGTGGGCTTGGAGAACTTTGAAAAGCTCATCCATGATCCCCTTTACCTAGATTCGTTAATGACCACGCTGCAATTTAGCATCAGCGTTGCGGTGCTCGCGTTGGTCAGCGCACTCGTTCTTTCCGCTTTCGCCGAACAGATCATCCGTGGCGCAACCATGTATCGCACCTTCTTGATTTGGCCTTATGCGGTCGCTCCGGTTGTTGCGGGTTCACTATGGCTATTTTTATTCGATCCAACCATCGGTGTGATGACCGAATTGTTGAACCTGTTTGGCGTAGACTGGAATCCAACGCTCAATGGCACTCATGCGATGTGGATGGTGATCATCACCTCGACGTGGAAGCAAATCAGCTACAACTTCCTGTTCTTCTTAGCAGCACTTCAATCCGTGCCGAAGTCTTTGCACGAAGCCGCGGCCATTGATGGTAGCGGTCCGATCAAACGCTTTATCACCATTAGCTTCCCGCTGATTTCACCAACCAGCTTTTTCTTGTTGGTCGTGAATTTTGTTTATGCGTTCTTTGATACGTTTGCCATCATCCACGCGATGACACAAGGCGGCCCGAGCAACAGCACATCGACCTTGGTTTACAAAGTCTATAACGATGGCTTTATCGGGCTGGATTTAGGTTCATCGGCCGCACAGTCCGTGCTCCTGATGATCTTGGTTGCGTCCCTGACTGTGATTCAATTTAAGTATGTTGAGAAGAAGGTGGCGTACTGATGGTAGAAAGAAGACCGTTTTTTAATCTGTTTTGCCATGTCATTTTGATTCTTGGCATCATTTCGATTGCGCTTCCGGTTTGGATTGCAATCGTAGCCGCTACCCATGAAAACAGCGCATTCGCTACTGGCACTCCACTTTGGTTTGGAGATTTGGGTTTTAGTGTATTTACTGACTTGTTGAGTAACGACACTCAGTACAACAACAATACTTTGCCGATTGGCAGCATGCTGCTGAACTCTTTCATTATGGCGATGTGCATTACCATCGGTAAGTTGAGCATTTCCATCATGTCAGCGTATGCAGTGGTGTTCTTCCGTTTTCCGGGGCGAATGCTGGCGTTCTGGATGATTTTCTTCACGCTGATGTTACCCGTAGAAGTTCGCATCATGCCGACGTTTGAGGTGATTACGAACCTCAACATGCTCAACTCATTTTACGGCTTAACCATTCCGCTGATTGCCAGTGCGACCGCTACTTTCTTGTTCCGTCAGTTCTTTTTAACGGTACCGAATGAGTTAGTGGAAGCAGCACGCATTGATGGCGCAGGACCAATCAAGTTCTTCTTCGATATCTTGTTGCCTCTGTCGCGTACCAACATCGCCGCACTGTTCGTCATCACTTTCATTTACGGCTGGAACCAATATCTATGGCCACTGCTGATCACCACTGACGTGCAGTACTACACCATCGTGATGGGCATTAAACAGATGCTTGGAGTAGTTGATGGTGTTGTGGAATGGAACAAAATTATGGCCACCACCATTATCGCCATGTTGCCACCCGTGATTGTGGTAATTGCAATGCAAAAAGCCTTTGTTAAAGGTCTGGTAGATTCGGAGAAATAAATGTCCACGTTAACTCTTTCTAATATCGCTAAATGTTATCCGAACGGCTATCAGGCGATCCAAAAACTCAATCTTGATATCTGCGACGGTGAAATGGTCGTATTGGTTGGCCCAAGTGGCTGTGGTAAATCCACCTTACTTCGCATGATTGCGGGTCTAGAAGAAATCAGCTCTGGTGAGCTCAAGATCGACACCACAGTCGTCAACGATCTCGAACCGGGTGAACGCGACATTGCTATGGTATTCCAGAACTACGCCTTGTACCCACACATGACGGTGTACAACAACATGGCTTATGGTCTGCGCAACCGCAAAACACCAAAAGCGGAAATCGAGCGATTAGTTCACGAAGCAGCAAAGATGCTGGAGTTGGATCATCTACTCGACCGAAAACCGGGGCAATTATCTGGCGGGCAACGTCAGCGTGTCGCGATGGGGCGTGCAATTGTACGTGAACCAAAGGTGTTCTTGTTTGATGAGCCTCTATCTAACTTAGACGCCAAATTGCGTGTTCAAATGCGTTTGGAAATTAAGAAGCTGCAACGTCGCCTCGGAACTACATCGGTCTACGTTACCCACGACCAAGTAGAAGCCATGACTCTCGCGGACAAACTCGTGGTGCTCAACAAAGGCAATGTAGAACAAGTGGGTACACCGCTAGAGATATACGACAACCCTGCTTCTCTGTTTGTCGCGACCTTTATTGGTTCACCATCCATGAACATCTTGGATGGCAATGTTAGTGTCGACGGCATTACTATCGGTAACGCACTGCTCCCTGCATCCACAACAAACTTAAATCTAGGTGAAGTAAAACTGGGGCTTCGCCCGGAGCATTTACAAATCAGCCAAGATAACCCATGGTTGCAGGTAGAGGTCGAATTGATTGAATCGCTCGGTGCTGACTTGTTGCTCTACTGCCGCACAGAAGGCGGTGATTCACAAAAGCTGGTTGTTCGAGTTGAGGGACATACGCCGATTCAAATCGGGGACAAACTCGGTTTAGATATCAAACCCAAGCACCTTCACTTATTTAATGCCAATACCGAAAAGCGCATTGATTGCTCACTCAAAGCGGCATTATCAACGCCAGTTAAAAGTACGATAGATGACAAACAGACACAACGAGGAGTGGTGAATGCCTAGTCCACTATCAGAGCTCAATACAGAGTATCTGAGAAACATTGAATGGTTGTTGACCGACGTAGACGACACATTAACTTGGCAAGGAAAGCTGCCGCCAGACACTTTAATTGCGCTCGCAGAGCTAGAGCGCGTGGGTGTAAAAGTGGTCGCTGTAACAGGCGCATGCGCTGGTTGGTGTGACCAAATGGCAAAGATGTGGCCGCTGCATGGGATCATAGGTGAAAACGGCGCTTTTTGGATGAGAAAAGACGCCGCAGGATTCAGAACTACCTTTGCGCGCCCAGCGGAAGTGATGCGCAAAGAGCAACGCACATTGCAAGAAACTATAAAGGGCATTTTGACGGAGTATTCTGAAGTTGAGTTAAGCCAAGATCAGAGCTTTCGGTTCTGCGATGTAGCGGTCAACATTGCCCAAGATCGTTCCCCTGTCGCGGCTTCAATTACGATGGAGATCCTCAACCGTATTTTGCATCTTAACGTAGAATCTAACCCAGTCAACGCGACCCTAAGCTCCATTCATATCAATGCTTGGATAGGAAGCCACAGCAAACGAAGCAGCAGCGAAGCCTACATTAAGCAATTTAATCAGGGGACGTTACCCAATTTGAATCGAGTGACGTACGTAGGAGATTCATTAAATGATGAAGGGATGTTTGAATGGTTACCCGTGACTTTCGGCGTAAAGAATATTCGCCCGTTATTAGATAGCTTAACGCATCAGCCGAAATATCTTACTTCTGAATACGGTGGGTTTGGTTTTGCACAACTCGCGAGCCTGATTGTACAAGCAAAAAATGGCAGCAACACTAACGAATAAACCGCTTGTGGTGTCGTACTATGAATAAGAAGGCGTTGATGTCTCTTTGGTAAACAAACCATGGATAAATTGGCGCTCTTCTTCGCTAAGTTCTACCGCTCCTTCCTATCTATTTGCATTTTTAATCAGCCTATCAATTTCATTTAATTGCGATAACGTTAAGTTATTTAGGTGGCGCTTCAAGGTTCTAAACTGCTGTTGTTCCATAACTCTTTTCTTATCGTTTTCCAAAAAAGACACTCAATCCGGATATCATCCATGGAGGGGGGAAATACCACGGATTGAGTGAAAGAAGGAGTAAAGACTGCGGCGGATTGCATGAGAAAATCAAAATTCCCAATCTTATATAACTACTCCAACGAGAAAAATAATATCGCTTTTTGATGTATTTATAATTAGCAGTTATGAACTTTCTTCACCACAAGTGCTTAAAAAACACCCACGAAGAAACGCACCTCAAGCCCTTGGTAGACTTAGCATTTATCCATATTAAATGCTCCGCGATGCTCAGAATGGAAAAGTCCGCAACAAAAATTGCTTGTGGTTCTCACTAATTATTTTTGTTTGTCGCATCCAAGAGCAGCCCATATTATCCGCAACACAAGGGATGACATTCCTTTCGCTCTTTAACAATCAGATGCTGCATACCGATTAATCCCAATCTTTATATGTGAAAGTACACCTTTAATTTCCCATTTTTTGCTTTTACAACCACTGAGCAGAACATCTCAAGCTGTGTTCTGCATAACAGTCTATTCATGTAGGAATTTATCGTGGATAAATATCAAGCTGCATACGCTAAGCGTCTAGAAAAACTAAAGGGCAATCGCTCACCAAAAGCTATTGCTCGCATTTCGGCGTGGGATGCATTTTTTAACAAAGAATATGAGATGCAAGATCTTGAATCTCAAATGGCAGACTCTGCGCGTCAACGCTACGAGCAATCTGATGTAAAAAATGAAATCAGCTTTAGTTCATTCAAACGCGCATTCTATAAAGAGTCGATCGTGATTTACGATTTGACCGATGGTGCATCAATTCAAAAAGTATTTACACCACTACTTGTGCTGGCAACAGCGTGGGTTCTGTTCGTGTGCTTTAACCAATAATTGAGCATCCAAGATCAATAAACGATAGAAACGCAATGGGCAGAGTGGTTGTCACTTTGCCTCCAACAGTTGAGAGTTTAGGGATGAAAGGAAGAAATATTGCAGCATTTGCCATTGTTATGGCAGCACTAGCATTCGGTTATGGTTTTAAAACTTATCAAGAAGCAAATGGGGTGATGTACCCTACCTTCAAAAAGGAGTTTAGCCTCTAATGCCTAAAATTACGCTTCTCTTACTCGCAACAACTGTTGGAATCGGTATTACCGGTTCTGCATTCTGTGTTGGCGTGACGTACGCATTTACACAACTGCCAATCGAACAAATTCTATCGAGCTTATAAAAAAGTAGAGCACTTCGGTGCTCTACTTTTTGTAATTTGGTGTTCAGGGTTTGTGTTAGGAAACGAAAAGCCTAATCAAAACTCTCTGTTCATTTTCTGCAAGCACGCAAACAGAATGGCTTGATGCTCGGGGTCGATATTACGCGTTAAGTCCTGAACCAAATCTAGATGCAGCTGATTGTGGTGGTGGTGAATTTCTTCGCCACTCGGTGTTAACTTCACGACAATAGCACGGCGGTCTTCTGGATGAGGACAACGTTCAATCAACCCCGCCTTCACTAGTTTTTCAATTTGAACCGTCAATGTACCGGTCGTAATCCCCAGCTTCTCCGCCAGTTCTTTCATACGCAGTGCACCATGCCCACCCAACACTTCAATCGTGTGGATTTGAGCCAGTGAATAACCAGTGCCTTTCACTACAGATTGCTCCCAAGAAGACATTTTGTCATAAAACTCGGTAAGCGTTTGATTCAGCTTTTCTAATTCGCGCATCACTCAGTCGTTTGAACTTCCAAAGTAAGATGATGAATCTTATCAAACTTAGCCAGTATTTGCTTAAATTCATCCAGTGTTTTATCACTCTTGTTCTTCAATGCAATCGCCGCAGAATAATGATGACCACTGACTTTCCAGATATGTAAGTCGACAACCTCCGCATACGGATCTAAAGACTTTCTTATCTCTTTACGATAGTTCTTATCGATACTCTCATCCAAAAGTACTGGCGCGGTTTGCTTCATCAAGCCCAACGTCCATTTACCAATCACAACAGCACCAACAATGCCCATCATGGCATCTAACCACACCCAGCCGTAAAACTTACCGACAATCAGCGCCACAATCGCCAACAAAGACGTCAATGTATCCGCTAGCACGTGGAAATACGCAGCGGTTAAGTTGTGGTCGTGATGATGTTCGTGATCGTGATGGTCATGCCCATGATGATGGTGATCTTGCAAAAGTAGCATGCTTGCAAGGTTCACCACTAAACCAATCACCGCGACCATGATCGCCTCGTTAAATTGGATACTCTCTGGATTAAAGAGACGATGAATCGATTCGACCATCATCATCAGTGCCACAATCCCCAACGCAATCGCACTGGTAAAACCGCCAAGTACACTGACTTTACCCGTACCAAATGAGAAGCGGTCATTGTGCGCATTTTGTTTCGCGTAGCGGTAAGCAAAGAGAGTAATACAAAATGCCGCTGCGTGTGTGCCCATGTGCCAACCATCTGCCAGCAATGCCATTGAACCAAACATGGTTCCGGCAGCAATCTCCACCACCATAGTGGTCACGGTTAGAATCAATACGTAGAGCGTGCGTTTTTCACCCTTTTGGTTGTGAGAAACGAAATCATGTGAATGTTGCGATACAGCCATTGCGACACTTACCTTCCAATTTTAGTTTGATTATCAAATTATTTGACTTTAATTTAGTTTGACAATCAAACAATGTCAATGCGGAAAATAAATGATGTTAAAAGCACATTGCCCGATGAGCCGCATGAATTGCAGAGAAAGGCATTTTTGAAAAGTCAGGATAGATCGTCAGAAAAAGAGAAAAAGGAAGAAGAGAGGAAAAACAAAGAAGAGCGTTGAACCTTATCAGGTTTAACGCCCAAGTTATGTGATTCTATCGCATTTCGCAGGCGAGAAGCTTGTCTTCAAATTGCTCATCAATCCTATCGGCAATCAATTCGATTCGGCTTTCTGCACAGTCATCCAGTTCCACTTCCGTTAAACCATCAGGAGTAAGGTTGTAACCAAAAATGCCGCTATTGGTGATGAAGACCGCTTTCATACGTTCTACTTGTAGATCAACCAATAATACGATGAGCTGCTGGCGATCAAACACTTTCTCAGGAGAGAATCGCCAACCAACGCTTTGAAAGCCTTCACCTTCATTCATCGCTTTCAGCAAGCCACTCTCTGGCATGGGCATCTCAGAAACCAATGGCTTTTCATTCGCATGATGATGGTGATGATGAGGAGGATTCTCATGAATAGTGGTATTCCCTTCGAACTCGGCAAATGGAATCACACCATGCTGCGCAAAAATCACCTTCGTGTTCGGACGACTAACATTTTCAACATACGCCTTTAGTTTTTCCGAATCGCCCTCTTGATACAGATCGAGTTTGTTACCCACCACGGTATCGGCAATGGCAATTTGTTGGTTAAAGGTCTCATGGTCGGTGTAACGAGCATCAGAAAGCTTACGCGCATCCACCAACGTAATGTTCTTTTGCAATGATAATATGGTTCGGTAATGCTGCGTCGACAGTACTTGCAATACTTCTTTTGGATGACCAAGCCCAGTTGGCTCAATCAGCAGGCGGTCTGGCTTCGCTTCATTAAGCAGTTGGTTTAGCGCGATTTGCATTGGCAAACCGGCAGCGCAGCACATGCAACCACCTGGGACTTCACGGATGAAAACTTGTTGCTGCCCACTGTGCTGGCCTTGAACCAAGCTGCCATCCACACCAATTTCACCAAACTCATTGACCAACACCGCCCAGCGTTCATTCGCTGGCTTATTCGCCATTAAATTCAGAATCGCCGAAGTTTTTCCCACTCCGAGAAAACCAGTAATAATGTTGGTTGGTACCCCTAAAATAGGTTGATTATCAGAGCTCATTGGCGATTCTCCTATAACCTTGAACCAACTCATGGTTGGCAGATACAACAGACTCCGAAAACGCCGAATATTCTGGTGGCACTTTCGAGATGCTATTCAAGTCAAAATCAGCGCCGATATTGGTCATCGGTGGTACATGGAAATGCTCTGGCAAGTCTAGACCATCCACCACACAGTTATGACGAATCACGCAACCTGCGCCAATCACGGCGTTAAAGACGACCGAGTTGAAGCCGATAAAAACATCGTCACTCACTTCACAAGGCCCATGAATAATGGAACGGTGCGCAATAGAAGAACGCTCGCCAATGGTCACGGCAGCGCCAGCTTTCGAGTGAATAACCACACCGTCTTGAATATTGGTATCACGCTTAATCACGATGGCTTCCATATCGCCTTGTTCATTGACTTCATCAGCCCGAATCACCGCATAAGGACCAATAAAAACGTTATCTTCAATGATCACTTTGCCACAGATAATAGCAGTCGGATCGATGAATGCATTTTCCGACACTTCCGGCATGTGACCTGTTGGATTTCTTCTTAACATATTGATTTCTCTTTATTCGGCGTCTTATTAAACACTCAAACTACAACGTCTAACTTCAAGCATTACAGCTTCTACAAATCAGGTTTAAAAAACAGGGAGTACAAATAAGCTTTCAAAAATGAAGGTCAAAAATCAGCCCAGAGATAAACCTAGCACCGACGTTCAAATGACAGTCGCATGCCATATTCCTTTGGTTCAATCACTCGTTGGTTAGCATAAACCACACCGCCGTTCACCCACGTTGTTTTGATTTGTGATGAGAATGTATGCCCAGCAAACGGTGACCATCCGCAGTGATACAAGCTGTTCTCGTTCGTCACCGGCGTTGGTACTGCTGCATCAACAAGAACCAAATCAGCAAAGTAGCCTTCACGAATAAAACCGCGCTGTTGAACACCATAACGAATCGCTGGGTTGTGAGCGGTTTTCTCTACGACTTGCTCCATCGTCATGTGGCCACGACTCACTTGATCAAACAGCGTCAGTAGTGCGTGCTGTACCAAAGGTAAGCCAGCAGGTGCTTGGTCGTAAGGGACTTGCTTTTCTTCCCAAGTGTGTGGTGCATGGTCCGTCGCGATAATATCAATCTGGCCTGTGCTTAATGCCTTTAGAAGCGCTTCACGATCGCTTGGGTATTTCACTGCTGGGTTACATTTAATTTGGTTCCCACGCTCCGCATAATCCTCATTGCTAAACCAGAGATGGTGAACACAAGCTTCTGCTGTGATGTTCTTATTTTGAATGGAGCCAGCCTCAAACAAGGCAAGTTCTTTTGCGGTGGTAATGTGTAAAACATGCAGTTGGCTATGGTGTTTTCTCGCTAACTCAACCGCGTAAGAAGAGGAGGCATAGCAAGCTTCGTCATCACGTAACACTGGGTGATCTTCTATTGTGAGTTCCGACTTTTTTTGCAGCAACCTTTGCTTGTTTTGAGCAATGTTAGGCCCGCTTTCACAATGGGTGACAATTAACACAGGCGAATCACGGAAAATCGCGTCCAAAGCTTGCGGCGCTTCAACTAATAAATCCCCTGTTGAAGCACCCATAAAGACTTTTACACCACAATGCTTACTTGGGTCGAGCAACTTAATTTGGTCCAGATTGTCTTCTGTCGCACCGAGGTAAAACGAGTAATTTGCAAGTGAGTTGTTCTCGGCAATTGCAAACTTCCGCTCTAATGCATCAATTGTGGTTGTCGCTGGGTTTACGTTCGGCATTTCCATGTAACTGGTAATACCACCCGCGACCGCTGCACGAGATTCTGTCGCTATCGAGCCTTTATGGGTTAAGCCTGGCTCACGAAAATGCACTTGGTCATCAATCATTCCTGGGATCAAATAACAGCCTCTCGCATCAATAACTGCATCACCTGGACGAACCATAATATCCTTTCCTATGGTTTCAATTTGCTGATCGACAATCCGCAAATCTGTTTCTGTAATCGTTCCTTCATTTACCACACGGGCATTCTTAATCAGCGTTGCAGGCATGACGTTTCGCCGGTTCCTTTTTGTTAGGGATGAAAAAATGAATGACGCACAAAGTGAGTTTTGTGCGCTCATGGTAGGTAGAGTGAGCTCACACCTCTATTTGACACAATCGTCGCAGACACAACTGATTTCCAATTGAGGGCTGATAACCGTAAAACCTTCTTGTCGCGCATTCGATTGAAGGCCAGTAATCATGGCAGGATCGATGGTTTGCTCGCTGATTTTGTCGCATTTAGAGCAAATCAGAAATTGAGGGATACCATGTTCGTGGTCGCACAGGATATGAGAACAGACAATGTACTTATTAGAGACCTTTAGCTTGTGCGCCAAATGTTCACTTTCAAGGAAATCCAAAATACGATAAACCGACATGGCCTGAATATTTTGATCAAAATGCGTTTTGCAATAGTCCATCAACTCATACGCTGACAACGCTTTGTTAGAATGAACCAGTGCTTTTAAGACGAGCTTCCTTTTTGATGTCAGTTGCTTGCCTCGAGCTTTACAGATTTTCTCTACATGCTTAATAACCGCGTCGATATCGCCCATTACCCACCTCACAAAACATTTATGCCACCCAATATATTTTATAATAATTGTTATGTTATAACATAAATTAAAAGTTCATCAAGCTAACACAGAAGTATCCAAGATAAGGCAGAGGTCCACGAACCAACAACGCTTGGCCTAAGGGCGATTTGGGTATATGAATTAGATCCGTTACTCTAGAAGCCTGATATCCCAAATCATAACAATCAAAACGGATGGCAAGGATGGAACAAGTTGGCTCTCGCGCTCTCATCGTAGAAGGCGGCGCAATGCGCGGCGTATTTTCCTGCGGCATACTCGATCACTTCATGGCTAATAACTTCTCACCCTTTGATAGCTTTTGGGGGGTATCTGCGGGAGCAAGCAATCTAGCGGCTTACCTTGCAAATATGCCGGGGCGAAACCTTAAAATTTATCTCGATTACAGCCTACGTAATGAATTTATCTCTCCAACGCAGCTTGTGCGTGGCGGAGACATGATGGATTTAGATTGGATGTGGGACATCACGCTCAGAGAACTCGATATAGATAGAGCGGTACTGTCTGCTGATGCTCGCCCTTTCTTTTTAGGTGTCACTCGCCAAGACAACGGACAAGCAGAGTACTTAACCCCAACAATTGATATGCTCGCGGAAACAATGAAGGCAAGCAGCGCATTACCTATTTTGTATCGCAACGGTGTCGCGTTGAAAGGGATAAAATATGTCGATGGTGGGGTCGCCGACGCTATTCCTGTCGCAGAAGCCATCAAGCGCGGGGCGACCAAAATCATGGTCTTACGGAGCAGACCTGTAAGTTATCGAAAATCCAAACCAAAGTTTGAAAAACTCACCGCGCGTCTATTGAAAGATCACCCTGCGTTGGTCGAGCCAATGCTCACTCGCCACGTTCGTTATAACCAGTCTTTGGAATTAATAGAGAATCCACCAGCAGGTGTTGAGATCATCCAGATTTGCCCTCCGGAAGGTTTTAAACTTAAGCGCTTAAGCCGCTCTCCAGAGCCACTACGTAAAGCTTATGAGCTTGGCATTGAATTTGGTCAACACGCCATTGAGCGCTGGAACAAAATTAGGAACTAGGTAGCATGAATCAAAAACTAAACAGATAAAAAAAGCCACACCGACTAGGCGTGGCTGTTGCAAATTCGATGGCAGTGGATATCGTCTTTGCTTGCAGTTGAACTCAATAAGGGAGTTCCAAATCATTGTGCGCTTTTTCCATCTTGCTGAGCGGCCAAACAGCATGTTTTCCTTACGGTTTAATAAGTCTCGAATAAACCTGCGTTGTAATCTTGAATCGCTTGTTCGATTTCTTCGATGCTGTTCATTACAAAAGGACCATAGTGTACAACTGGTTCATCAATCGGCTCACCGATGAAGATAAGCGCACCGCTAGCCTCATTCGCGTTTAACTCAGCCGTATCACCTTGAGACAACAAGGCCATTTCCCCCTGCTTAACAACACGGTCACTAAGACTTACGTTGCCTTTGTAGGCATACACCATCATGTTGTGATGCGAGGGCGTTATAAGATTTAAACAGTCCCCGGCGGCAGAACGCCAATCAGCAACCGTAACGGGCACACCGGTTTTATCCAGTGGACCTCGAATCACTTCACCATTTATATTCAGATCGCCGGACAACACTCTCACCAAACCTTGTGTTTCTTGGTGATACTCAGTGATCGTTTCAGGTTGAAAATCATGGTATTGCGCTGGCGTCATTTTGTTGCGCGCTGGCTGGTTAATCCAAATCTGAAATCCATGCAAAGCGCCATCTTGCATGATTGGCATTTCACTATGAATAACGCCACGCCCTGCGGCCATCCATTGGGCTCCACCGGATCGAAGTTCACCAACATTGTTCATATGGTCGCGATGCTGGAAATGGCCCTTCATCATGTACGTTAGCGTTTCTATGCCGCGGTGAGGATGTGGTGGAAAGCCACCAACATAATCCGCTTGCTGATCAGACTTCAGTTCATCCACCATCAAAAAAGGAGAAAAGCTGGCATTGTTGAATCCGGCAACTCGACGAATCTTTACACCATCACCATCCGCGGTTGCGTGTGAACGAATAACCTGACGAATCTCTCTCAATGTACTCATAATCTTGCCTCCCTTATTGGTATGGTTCCATTGTAGAAAGGGCGGGAGAAAATCATGAGTGGATGGAGTTGTTCTACTCCATCGATTTTTTCGAACAAAAATAAATTAAAAATAATGGTAGCTATTTTTTAAACACGCTGTATAGTGATGGCTGGCTCTTAGAAGAGAGCTGTTAATGCTACATTTAGTTTAAGTTCCCTCTCAGTAAATTCTTGAATCCCTTAATTCAGACACCTGCGTAAAACTTCCTCTTGATTGCACATTCAATAGCTTAAAAAAGATCCACTAAAACTCGTATATTATTGTTTAAATTCAGAGGTTTTTATGTCTAAAGTAACTGGTTCAGTAAAATGGTTTAACGAAACTAAAGGTTTTGGTTTCCTATCTCAAGACAACGGCGGCCAAGATGTATTCGTACACTTCAACGCTATCGTTTCTGACGGTTTCAAAACTTTGACTGAAGGTCAGAAAGTAAGCTTCAATGTAGAAGACGGTAAAAAAGGTCCTCAAGCGACTGAAGTTACTCCTCTATAAGATAGCTTTTCTTGGTGCAGCATCTCCTTGCTGCACCAAACTCTCCTCCCCCTTCAAAAATTCCTCACACTTAACACTCAGCAATATTCGATAAAATTTTGCTCGGTCTTCTGCTGCCTAAAATAAATGGGTTGCGGACATGATATCCATCACTAGCACACTGTATCTATCGTTAGAACACTATTGTAATCGTTGGTATATCACTTACTTAAAATTAGGAAAAATTATGTCTAGAAGAACTGGTCGTCAACGACACTGGTATCAATTATCAAATAAAGAAAAAATCACAAAGAAACAGGAGAGTAGATGTTAGAAATTGAATTCCGTTTAAAACAACCCGACATTTCTTGGAACGCCAAAATACATCAACTTAACGGTGACATTTTAAGGCGCCATATACTGCCAAAGCTTCAATCAACTTGTTATCTCATTGATTTTAAATACTGTGAGAAGAGCTACTCAGGTGAAATACTGTGTGACTCAGGTTCAAAGTTAGGAAGTTTTAGTATCAAATAAGTCTATTTTGATGCATTAATTAGTAATGCGAATAACTAGGAAGGTATTCAAATGGCCAGAAAAAGTAAAAAACAAATAGAACAAGAAAAGAAAGAGTCTGAACAAAACGCCGCTGCAGTAAAACAACAAACACGCCGACGTATTGAGGACATTATGGAGCAAAGAGAATTTGATAAATTGTTTGATCTTTAATGTTTAAACGAATGAATGAATGAAATCCCTCCATACTCTTTTCATTACTCTTACCTATTAAAAATATCGATGTGCAAGGTATCGCCACCCCTTCTCAGTTCACAATGAGCAACGCACAGAAACCCGATATTAAACACCAAATTTCTCGCAAGGTGTCATTCAGAATTAGCCTCTGAATACTCGATTCACAGCTCGGTGTGTGCTGGAACCGAAACACCCCGCGATGAAATAACCTCTACAACACCCGAAAAACTAACCTTCTTCTCCATTTTACTATCACCCATCTGCTTTCTAACAACGCTAGCCAACCCCGATTTTTTGCGTATAATCGCAACCGTTTGCTTCGTATAACCCCAATGATATGGTTTGGGGGTCTCTACCAGCTCCCTTAAAGTGCTGATTACGAAGAGTTGAGATCACTGTGGATCTTACTCTTTGTAATAGCGTTCGATTTTTTCCAATCTATACCTATTCTTAGAGTAACTGCACCCACAACAACCATAAGAAAAAGTGGGAGTTTATTATGAACGCATTTATTCAAGGTCTTCCAAAGGTAGAGTTACATTTACATATAGAAGGTTCGCTAGAGCCAGAATTGTTGTTTGAGCTAGCAAAGCGCAACCAAATCGACATCCCATTCGAATCACCTCAAGCACTACGTAAAGCCTACGAGTTCGAAGATTTACAATCTTTTCTCGATATCTATTACCAAGGGGCAAATGCGCTGCGTACAGAGCAAGACTTCTATGATTTGACTTGGGCATATCTAGAACGCTGCAAAGCCGACAACGTTATCCATACTGAGATATTTTTCGACCCGCAAACGCACACCGACCGCGGTATTGCATTTGATATTGTCATTCATGGTATTTTTCGCGCCATGCAAGACGGACAAGAGAAGCTCGGTATCACCTCTCAAATCATTGCGTGCTTCTTACGTCACCTATCGGAAGAGAGCGCGATCGAAACGCTGCAATCGATCTTAGAACATAAAGATAAAATCATTGGTGTTGGCTTGGATTCTTCCGAGCTTGGTCATCCGCCAGAGAAGTTTAAGCGTGCATTTCAACAGGCAAAAGAAGCGGGCTTGCTGACGGTTGCTCATGCTGGCGAAGAAGGTCCAGCGCAGAATATTGTTGACGCACTAGAGATGCTAAGTGTCAGTCGAGTAGACCATGGTGTTCGCTGCGTTGAAGATGCATCGTTGGTCGAAGCGCTTATCGAAAGCAAAATGCCTCTCACGGTGTGCCCGTTGTCGAACATTAAGCTTTGCGTGTTTGATGAAATGGAGCAGCACAACATTGTTGATTTGCTACGTAAAGGTGTCGTGGTAACCATTAACTCGGATGATCCGGCTTACTTTGGCGGTTACATGACGGATAACTTTTTGGCGGTCAGCAATGCACACCCGATGACGAAGCCAGAGCTAGCTCAGTTCACCATCAATGCGATTAATGCGAGCTTCATCAGCGAAGCGCTGAAAGCCAAATACCGAGCTCAAGTCGCTGATTATTTAGCGAATCACTGATTATAAATACAAACCAGGGCTAGCTATCTAGCCCTTATTTTGTTGTTTGAAATACACCTTTACTACGTACCTCACGATGTATCTCGTTCGGTTTTAATACAGTTTCTCCCCGCATTTTTTGCAACATAGAGCGCCTTGTCTGCTCTGGCGACCAGTTCATCAAAACTGTCCTCTAACCCTAATGTGGCAATGCCCGCACTGAACGTCACTTTCGAAACAGGGCTGAAATCTTCATCCTTAAGCGCCTCTAAACGGTTTTGTGCCCATTGCAGTGCCTTTTCTAAAGATACCTCGGAAGCGACGATGACAAACTCCTCCCCGCCCCATCGTGCCAACATACCTTCCTCTAAAGGGGTTTGGGCCAGAAAATCAGCAATATGCTTTAGTACGTCATCCCCAACATCATGCCCAAATGTGTCGTTAACCTCTTTAAAGTGGTCAAGGTCGAGCAAAATCAATGAGACAGACCAGCTGTGCGCTCGTGCCTTTTGAAGCTGCTCGTTGACTTTGGTGATCAGTGCACGACGGTTAAATAAGTTGGTGAGTGGATCATGCATGGCCAACCAAGTGAGCTTGTGGTTATTTGCATTGAGCAAATTGACCGAGTACGCCAACTCTTGGTTCGCAGTATTGAGCTCTTGTGTTCTGAGTGCGACCACTTCCTCTAGCTTTCTATTGTGCTGATGGATTTCATCAAAGGTGTTTTTAAAAGCATTGGAAAGCTGACCTATTTCATCTTTCGAATCGTAGCCAGAAAACGCGGTGTAATGATTGTTCACTGCGTTTTCGACATCGTACGTCAGATCCAAAATCGGCCTTGTGATGGAATTGGTGAGATAAAACACGATAGGCATGAAAACAACAATCACCACCGATGAAGTAATCGCAACATCTTCCAGTAGCTCATTGATATCGAGGAAAATATCAGACTCTTCCGTGGTCACAAAGAGCGTCCAATTGGGCAAAGTGTCGATTTTAGCGAAAGTCACGATCTTGGCTTCATTGACCTTTCTGTCGTAGTAGTGGCCGTGTCCAACATTCTCCCAATTGGTTTGCACCGCAATGTCAGCAAAGCCTTCAAAACCAACTCGTTCACCTTCAAAAATATTGGCGTGCAAAATCAGAGAGCTGTCGGGATGAGAAACCACTGTCCCGGTGCTATCAGAGATCCAAGCATAGCTGCTGTTGCCTAACTTCACTTTCGACAAACGCTGCGCAAGGTAGTCTACGGAAATAGAAACACCAACAATCCCTTTCCAGTTATCCGCTTCGTCATACACAGGTACACCAAGGGCAACAACGGGCGTTTTGACCAGTAAGCCAACGTGCGGCGCTGTGATGTGATAACCTCCGTGCTTCCATCGAGCATCTCCAACAAATTCCGGCCACTCGATTTTTATGGCTCTACCCTTGTAATCAATAAGGTTCCAATACTCATCGACGAAAAGCGTATTGATCACAGACTTCTTAGACATGCTTTTGAGCCACTTAAGCTCTTCGACAATAAAGTCGATATCCCCTTCTTGAACACGTTGGTGACCACTAATGGTTTGCAATGACGCCACATGTCGTTGCAACTCTTGGCTGATGACGTCCGAATGGAGGTTAGAAAGTTGAATGGAGTTTTCTAAGGCGACACTAAAGATCCGTTGCCGCTCTTTAAAGTACAACACAGCGAAAAGAATCAGGACGAAACAAATCGTCATTACGGAATACGTCACGACAAACTTGGTTCTTACACTTCGGAAAGCAAACCCCGCGATATACACAGATGTCCTTATTAAATGTGAGGATATGCATATAGTCTAGTTTGTTAGTAAAGAGTCTGCTATGTGGTTTAGTATGAAAAACGGTCGAAATTTAATAGTTTATTGAAAACTTCTTCGCTGCCAATACACATTGTTCTCTCAACCATTTATGACTTGGATCGTTGGTACGAGATGAATGCCAATACATGGCAACATCGATAGGCTCTTTTAGAAAGTCGATCTCTAACGCTTTCAATTGATACAACTCTTTGTACTGCTCTAACAATATTTGAGGCATAAGGGCGATATAGTCGCAACGTTGTATCACCGGCAATATTTCTACAATACTGCTGCTCTGCCAAGCAACGTCACGCTGAGCTAATATCTTTTCGTCTTTAATCCCACGTCCAGTCAAATACCCTCCTTGTTGATCAAGTTGAGATAAAGTAACGTGCTTTTCTGCTAAATATTCATCCACGCTAATGGTATTGCCTAGTAAGCGTGGATGGTCAGCCCGGCACGTTACCGTCAACTTATCAGACATCAACACTTGAGAACGTAAATGAGGATGCAAGTTAGTGTGTGCCTCAATCACAAGATCACATTGCTGAGTTCGCAAAAGGTTGGTTAAGTCCATGCTATAGAGTGGCTCAATCCGTGTCATCGCTTTTGGCGCAGTATGACTAATCATTGCAGACAACTCTGGTAACAAGGTAAAACCGAACACACTCAAAGACGAGATCACAAAACGCTTATCACATTGGGCAGGGTCAAATCGAGAATGTTCAGGCAACATATACGCAATACTTTCAACTGCACTGGCGAGCGTTGGGTAAATATCCAGAGCATACGCCGTCGGTGACACACCGTGGCTTTCACGTATAAACAGTGCGTCGTTAAACATCTCACGAAGCCTGACTACCGCTTGGCTGACCGCTGATTGGCTAATGCCCAATCGTTGCGCCGCCTTGGTGTAACTTTTCTCTTCGACAATCGCCACGAAGGTCGGCATAAGGCTGTAATCTGAGTGCTTCATAATTTATGTATTCTCGCCAATTTACCTAGTGATATAGCTATAACTTATATCACATATAACTCAACTTATGGCGTTTTTTCATACAATTGCGCGCACGTGATGAAACAAATAAAACAACCATCACTCGCTCAACGTTCTACCCTCCAAACATCGACAAAAGGTATAACTATGAACGTCATAAAAGCCATGGGTCGCGTGATATTTGCGATTTTTATGGTGCTATTAAAGTTCTCGATCTTCATGGCTCTGATGCTTTGCGGTGCTTATTTGCTTGCACCTATAGGTACAATCAATTCAAAAGACATTGATATGAGTTTATTTACCAACACGCCCAACGACACCATGATGGTGATCTTTAACTCTGAATACTTCAGCGGGTATCTGTTCTCTGTCACCATAGCCCTTGTCCTTTTTGTTATCTATTTGCTATGGCAGATCCATGAAGTTGCAGTGCACCGAGCGGAAGAAAAGAAAAGTTCTCACATTCAATTGGTTTTTGCTTTGTCTTTATGTGGTTTATTCATCCATAAAGCATGGTGGGTATTGGCACTTATCATTGCGTTCGCTAACTGGGAACACATTGGTCAATCACTTAGCAGCATTATTCGCAATAGCCGCCTGTCAACACAACCCCAAACGCCAGCAAAAGCAACGGAGGAATAACCGATGAAAGAGGTAATGATTCCGTACATTTTGATCATGTGGATTTTGGTCTCTACTGGCGCGATCAAATGGACACTTAAAAGCGCGTTTTGGATTATTTCTGGCGGCGCGTTCATTCTTGTAGTGCTGGGGATTCTATCCCGTTTGTGGGCTCCGGTTGATCTCACTTACTCATCCACAGTCAAAGCACCACACTCAGTGTTGTCTCCCCTATTTCGTGAGCAAATCGACCACATCAATGTGCAGCACAACCAACGAGTCAAGAAAGGCGATGTGATTTACACCTTAGTGGATACCACTTCGCAAGCCGACGTCGAGAAGATTAAGGCTGGGATTGTGCAGCAAGAAGAGACCATCGCTCAGTTGAAGCGTGACATCGTGCGTGGTGAAACTTCACCAGAAATCTTCAAAGGCCGCGATCTGGAATACTACGAATCACAATTACGCGTCGCCAAAGCGTCATTAAAATCACTCCATGCTGACCTTGAGAAGACTGTCTTTGAGCAAGAGCGTAAAACGGTACGAGCGCCTTATGATGGCCAAGTAGCCGTTGTTAACGTCGCTGACGGCAGCCGTGTGGGTAACATGCACATATACGACACCTCACGTAAGTTTTTAGAAATGCGCATCCCTGACCAAACTTATCGTTACGTTGAAGCGGGGCAGTTTGCTGAGTTTTACGTCGACGCATACCCTGGTGAAGTGTTCCGTGCGCGCGTGCACAGTATCACGGCGGGTACCGGAGAATCTTCTGTCTCTCCTCTGCAAGGGCCGCAAAGTGTTCGTCAGCACGTGGGAGCAAACACCAGTAGCCATGGTCGTACTGTGATTTTGGAAATCTTCGAACCAGAAGGCAAATCCATCCCAATCGGTGCAACTGGCTCAGCGTGGATTGCCGCAAATAAACCACACAGCCTGTTTGGCTTCATTGATGTAATTGGCGCAGCAACGGTTCGCCTTCACTCTTATAAGTCTTACTTGAACGCGATGTAGAGAATAAACAAACCGCCCACAGAGGCGGTTTGTTTTTATGAAGTCAATGATGCCCCTACAATTCGTCTGTGGTTAGCAAACACTTTTGGCGCTAGACTGAGTGAGCTATATAAAGCTACCCAAATAAGGAAGAAAATGATGATTCAACAAGGCCAAGTACTACCTGCCGCAACGCTTAGCGAACTGACTGCGGATGGCATGGTAAATCACGAACTAACCGAACTGTTTGCCAACAAGAAAGTCGTGTTGTTTGCGGTACCAGGTGCATTTACGCCAACATGCTCTGAAGCTCACTTACCTGGCTACGTTGTATTAGCAGACCAACTGAAAGCGAAAGGTGTTGATCTTATTGCTTGTGTATCGGTCAACGATGCCTTTGTCATGCAAGCTTGGGGCGAAGCGCAAAATGCTTCTGAGCTACTCATGTTGGGTGACGGTGATGCAAGCTTCACTAAAGCAATTGGTCTAGAAATGGACACGGGCGGCTTTGGCGGTGTTCGTTCACAGCGTTACGCAATGATCATTGAAAATGGCGTAGTAACCACGCTGAATATTGAAGAGCCAAAAACATTCGAAGCGAGCAAAGCAGAAACCATTCTCGCTGCACTTTAAGCTCAACGCTAAGATCACAAAACGGAAGCCTCTGCGCTTCCGTTTTTTCTATCTGAACTCACTGATTTTACTAGCTCAGCGCTACACATTTAATGAAGATGAAGTTCGGGAACGTCGCCAAACGTTGATAATGCTCCTGAGAGATTTCACGAATCTTTTCATTCACCTTACCTTCTGAAATCGCCAGCATCGCCATGTTACTGCCCGTAATAGCATCGGTAATGTCTTGTAATGAGCGGCGGTAGAATGCCACAGGAACCGGTTCTCCTACCGTATTCCACATATCTTCAACCAGCTCTTTATCGTAGTAATTACCAGAAGCCGAACATTCGAAATCCGCAAATGGATGATGGGTTGAGAAGACAAACTGACCACCGGCTTTTAGTACTCGTTGAATATCGTTAAACAAGGGACGAAGATCTTCAATGTAATGAACCATCAGCGGGCAAATGACTAAATCGTACTGCCCGTCCGTCTCTTCAGGTAAACCGAGCGCCAAGTTTTGCGCGTAAGCGGTGACCGAGCTACCTAACTTTTCTTTTACGATATCTATCATCTCTTGTGCAGCGTCGATGCCGGTTACTGAGCTTGCGCCCAGCTCAAGAAGAAGCTGCGCGTAAATACCAGAACCACAACCTAAATCCAGCACCTTTTTGCCTGCCACATCACCGACTAGTTCAAGGGTGTTTGGACGCTCAAAATGCGCGTTGTACAGATTATCTTGCGCGGCTAAATCGTATTGCTTTGCGTAGGTGGTGTACATTTCTTGCTTCATGGTGACTCCAACGAAAAAGTGGGACGCGAAGACTAGAAAATACTCGATATGAAGTAAAGTGAAAAGCACGTCAGATCAGTGATCTTGCGCGTACATTGAAGAAGTGGCGTTCTGAAAAATAGAAAGAGCCTTACCGATGTATCGAAAGACTCTGAATTGTGTGCAACCCCCTAATCGAATCAAAGCCTAGGTATTAACGCATTCGCACCACACTAGTCTCTTGCTTGCGTTGCATTTCACCAAACGTCAGCACAAACGGGGAAGATTGCTTAACGCGGCTTGGCAACGAAGACAGTGCGTTATAAGCGTCTTGCTTGGTTTTGAAATCCCCAACCGTCACGGTATACCATCGTGTACCACGGCTATTTTTCCAGTTCACCCAAACCGGATGTTTCGGATCGATGTAGCGAATGTACTCTTTGACATCCTTTTCTTTTTTGAGTGCCAGTACCTGCATCGTGTAGTGATTTGGGTTGAGGTATCCATAAGCATCTTGCGATGACATAACACCAACACATTGCTCAGAATCGACTGGTTGATGCTGCGGCAGCACACAGCCAGTAAGGGAAAAAGCCAAGGCCAAAGATAAAATCTTGCGCACACGTAACTCCGTTTTTTTGTTCTGAATGTTTCTCTTAATGAGTGCTCAAAACAAAAAGGCGACCATTTCGGCCGCCTTAGTAAATCAATTTGCGTGTAATCGAGATTTAGAACCAGCTCGCGACCAAGCGCTTAAACCAATCCATTAGACGTTTGAAGATACTGCCTTCATCAACGGGCTCTAACGCCACTAGCTCAGCTTCTTTCACGACGTCACCGTCGACCTTATACAAAACCTTGCCAACCACTTGGTCTTTTTGAATCGGGGCAATTAAATCGCCGTTGTATTCAACTTCCGCTTGCAGCTTATTTACATCGCCTTTTGGTAGCGTTAGATAAATATCGCGATCGACGCCGACTTTCAATTCATCTTGATTGCCCATCCAAACGCGCGCTGTTGATACTTCTTTACCAGCTTCAGTTGGTACAACCGTATCAAAGAAACGGAAGCCATAACTCAGTAGTTGTTTGCTTTCTGACTCACGTACACTTGGGCTTTTTGCGCCCATTACAACCGCGACCAAACGCATGTCACCATTAGTTGCCGACGTCGCAAGGCTGTAACCTGCGCCACTGGTGTAACCGGTTTTCATGCCATCCACACTCATGCTGCGATCGCGTAGCAAGCCATTCCGGTTGTATTGGGTAATGCCGTTGTAAGTAAACGAAGTCTCGCTGTACAACGGGTAGATATCTGGTAAATCACGAATGATGGCACGGCCGAGAGTCGCAATATCACGAGGTGTCGAATACAAACCATCACTGTCCAATCCGTGTGGGTTGGTAAATGCAGAGTTTGATAAACCAAGCTGATTCGCCCAACTGTTCATCAATCCAACAAACCCAGCTTCACTGCCTGCAACGTGTTCTGCGATAGCCACACTGGCATCGTTACCCGATTGAACAATCAAACCACGATATAGATCAGACAAAGAAACAGAGGTACCCACTTCAATGAACATTTTTGAAGAGTCTGGGAAGTTTTTTGCCCATGCATTTCGGCTGATCACCACGTCGTCATCCAGACTGATGTTGCCTGATTTAACCTCCTGACCAGCAACATAGGCGGTCATCAGTTTGGTCAAACTTGCGGGGTTAAGACGCTTATCTGCGTCTCTTTCTACCAATACAGTTCCGGTGTGGTAATCCATTAAAACGTAACCGCGTGAGCTAAGCTCCGGAGCATTAGGAACAACGGTAGGTGCAGCAAAACTAAAAGTAGATACTGCAGTCAGAGCAGTCGCTAACGTAGCATTGATTAAAGTGTTTTTTCTCATAGCAGCTTTCTGTGGCTTACAAACTAAGTGGAGTATATTGAAACGCTGTTCAGTTACAGCAGCTCTGTTACGATTCGTTACGTTTACTCGATGTTTGTCGAAAAGAATGCGATGTCCGTAGAATATTGCACACAAAACCGGCATATGAATACGCTAGTCAAGCATATGAGACAACTAACATTTATCACCATTCAAAATACCAAAGCGCTAATAGCAAAGAGCTGAACTTTCCATCTTAGCCCCGTCCTTTTAGCCCTTACTCTCTGTGCTCAAGACCCAAAAAGATTACACATCAAAACATTACACCTCATAACTTTCCAAGCCTAAATGCACGGTCAAAACTCGCATAAAAGGACAAAAAAAGCGTAAATTTGCATATTTTTACATAAAACATTATTATCTCGTCGCATTTTTTAATTTGAACTCAAAATAAATGGAGGGCGGTTTTGGTGTTTTTCTTGAGAAAGGACAGCACTTTTAAAAAGCGTACATGTTGTATTTATGGATAATGCACTAAAAAAATATAGTATCGACACCACCGACTATCAGGTTGGCCAAGACAACGTTCAAAAGTGGGGATTCGATATCCACAACCCAGTATTCGGAATTAGTGCTGGTCTTGTTCTTCTTTGTCTTGCTTCTCTTCTCATTGTTGACCCTGCGACTGCTCGTGATGCCCTAAACGGCCTAAAGAACGGCATCATTTCAGATTTCGACTCGTTCTTTATGTGGTCAGCAAACTTCTTCATCTTATTCGCTATCGCGATTCTTTTTTCTCCCCTCGGAAAAATTAGAATCGGCGGTAAAGACGCCATTGCAGAACACTCAACCATTTCTTGGTTATCTATGCTTTTTGCTGCCGGTATGGGTATTGGACTGTTGTTCTGGAGTGTTTCAGAACCAACCGCTTACTTTACCAATTGGTTCGGTACTCCTCTCAACGTAGAGCCTTATACCGAAGAAGCAAAATCACTTGCGATGGCCGCAACCATGTTCCACTGGGGCATCCACGGTTGGGCGATCTACGCCATTGTTGCACTCTCACTGGCCTTCTTCGCTTTTAATAAAGGTTTACCACTTTCTTTGCGCTCAGCGTTTTATCCAATCTTTGGGGACCGCGCTTGGGGTTGGTTAGGTCACGTTATCGATATTCTAGCGGTACTCTCCACTCTATTTGGTCTAGCGACGTCTCTCGGTTTAGGTGCACAACAAGCAACCAGTGGCATTAACCATGTATTTGGTTTAGAAGGTGGCATTGGTACGCAAATGATTGTTATCGCATTCGTTACTTTTATCGCAGTACTTTCTGTGATCCGAGGTATCGATGGAGGTGTCAAACTACTGAGTAACATCAACATGGCGGTGGCTTTTGCACTGCTGGCGTTCGTGATGTTCATTAGCTTCGATATCGCGACAACATCCATTTGGGATACCACTGTCGCTTACGCACAGAATATCTTTGCACTCAGCAACCCTGTTGGTCGTGAAGACACTGAATGGATGCACGGTTGGACTGTTTTCTATTGGGCGTGGTGGGTATCTTGGTCACCATTCGTGGGCATGTTTATCGCACGTGTATCGAAAGGACGTACCGTTCGAGAGTTTATCTTCGCGGTTATCGTGATTCCAACCACAGTAACCTTAGTTTGGATGGCCGTATTCGGTGGTATCGCACTCGACCAAGTCGTCAATAAAGTCGGTGAATTAGGCGCAAATGGCTTAACCGATATCTCACTGACGTTGTTCCATGTGTACGACGCCATGCCATTTAGTTCAGTCATTTCAATCCTGTCTATCGTTCTGATTTTGGTGTTCTTTATTACGTCATCAGACTCTGGCTCGCTGGTTATCGATAGCATCACCGCTGGCGGCAAAATTGATGCACCAGTACCACAGCGTATTTTCTGGGCATGTATTGAAGGCTCTATCGCTGCCGTCATGCTTTGGATTGGTGGTAAAGAGGCACTGCAAGCACTGCAATCTGGCGTTGTCGCAACGGGTTTACCATTCACCTTAGTCTTATTGGTCATGTGTGTGAGCTTGATTAAAGGCTTAAGATCAGAATTACCGGCGTATCAAAACGCAATGCAGAAACCTTCCGTTGCTTAGCAAAAGCTTTATATCATCAATATGAGAAACGAGCGTCCATTTGGCGCTCGTTTTTTATGCTCGTCACCGTATTGTATTGCGAATCAATAAGTTCCGTTCTTACACATAAAAAAGCCCCAAACGCAAAGGTGTTGGGGCGAATAAAGCAATGAGTTATTGGTCAAGGGATTCTAACTCACCACTGGAACGGACTTAGTCCTATGACATCCTTTGTTACGCAGCTTTATTTCAAGGCGATCACTTATTACTTTGCGTACGCCTCTCGACGAAACAAAAAAAGGAATGCCGAAGCATTCCTTTTTACTCATTCAGAAAGGGCAATTATTCAGGCTTCTTCGCCAGCGCCGCATCAATGTCTGATGCGCTGTGACGCTCTGCCACTTGCTCCCACTCTTCACCCCATGCGCGGTTAACAATGCGACCACGTTTAACACCTTCACGCTCATCAATCGCTTTTGCCCAACGCACGACGTTTTTGTAGCTTGCTACATCTAGGAATTCAGCCGCATCGTAAGCACGACCCAAGACTAGGTTGCCGTACCAAGGCCAAGTTGCGATATCAGCGATGCTGTACTCATCGCCACCAAGGAATTCATTGTTCGCAAGACGCTTATCCAGTACATCTAGCTGACGTTTTGTTTCCATCGTGAAACGGTTAATTGGGTACTCGAACTTCTCTGGTGCGTATGCGTAAAAGTGACCAAAACCACCGCCCAGGTATGGCGCAGAACCTTGTAGCCAGAACAACCAGTTCATGACTTCAGCGCGCTTTGCACCTTCTTGTGGTAGGAAGTGACCAAACTTCTCCGCGAGATAGAACAAGATGTTACCAGATTCGAATACGTTCACTGGCTCATCACCGGAATGATCCGCTAGTGCAGGGATCTTCGAGTTTGGGTTCACCGACACAAAGCCAGAGCCAAACTGATCACCATCACCAATCTTGATCAAATACGCGTCGTATTCTGCTTCCGTTACACCTGCTGCTAACAGTTCTTCAAACATGATCGTGACTTTTTGACCATTTGGCGTACCCATTGAGTAAAGCTGGAATGGGTGCTCGCCAACTGGAAGCGCCTGCTCATGTCGTGCACCAGAATCTGGACGGTTAATACTTGCCCATTGGCCGCCGTTTTCGTTGTCGTTTGTCCAAACTTTTGGTGGAGTATATTCGTTAGTCATTGTTATCCCTTATTGTGTTTGAATGCATCTTCGAACTGACGTCCTAATCACGCCAGCAAGCATAATCAAATGTCCCAATCGCCAAATACGATAAAGCCTATTCAAGATATTAGGTCGAATTCGCCAAATAAAAGTCCTTCAATCTCTTTTAGTTAGAACCTTTGGTTATGGGAATTTCTTTCACGCTATAAGTAAAAAAGTACACGTTAATGTGAGCTAGGTTCGAGATACCAACAACGAGGAACAAATCAGCTTCAGCGGTCCATCCATCATCTCAGTCTTAATCAAGCTTGCATCGTGACAACAACTGATTGAGAACGCGAACCCATGTAGGTAATCCGCCAGCAAGTCCAAACTGTCTTTCTCCACTTGCGGGGATAAACCCAAAGGCTGAACAATGATTCGATAACGCTCGGTAAACACTTGAGCTGGGCCATGGGATGTCATGCTCAACATGGTTTGCAACAACCCGTTGTACTCACGCAGCAGTGCAATGTAGCTAACAGACAAGCTTTTGAGTTCACCTTGCCAATCTTCATTCATTTGAGGTTGATAAATTTCCTCCACCAGCGATGTGGTTAACGCTTCAAGCAAAGCATTCTTATTTTTGAAGTAGTGATAGATCGCCATAGGATCGACATTTAATTGCGTCGCTAACGAGCGAATGCTTGGTACCTTTCCATCCTTTTTCATCAATAGCTTGGCCGATTCTAAGATGCCTTCTGCGCTTAGCTGCGACTGCTTGGCGGCGGGTCTTCCGCGTTTCTTTTCGTTGACAGACATTTGATCTTCCCGATAAACTCAGCATTATTCTACATTGTAGAATTAATTTTAACCTAACCTTTAACTTGGCTCAAGCACCAACATTTTAATGAGGTACTCATGGCAAATATCGTATTTATTGCAACCAGTCTGGACGGTTACATCGCAGATAAACAGGGCAAACTAGACTGGCTACATTCAGTACCAAACCCAGACAATATTGATACTGGCTTCTTCTCACTGATGGAACGCATTGATGGCTTGGTGATGGGACGCAATACCTTGGATGCAGTGCTGAGCTTTGATTGCGATTGGCCATACAGCAAACCGGTGTTCGTACTCAGCAACACCATGACAGAAGTGCCACAAGGCTACGAAGACAAAGTCTTTTTAGTAAAAGGCGAGCTAAAAGATGTGCTTGCTGACCTAAATGCAAAAGGTTTTAACGAGCTTTACATCGACGGCGGTGTGACGATTCAGAACTTCCTAAAAGAAGATCTTATTGATGAAATGGTGATCACGCGCTTCCCTATCCTACTTGGCGGCGGCGCACCTTTGTTTGGTGATTTGGAACGACCACTCAACTTCAAAGTGACGAAAAGCGAGGTTATTTTAGATACGTTAGTGAAAACGACTTACGTGCGTCAAAGGTAGTTTGGGGGTGAGTGAATCAAGCTCTTGACGATAACGTTAAGGGCGATTTTTGTCTTCAATAGCGATGTTCGATGGAACTCATTTTAGGACATTTTTGAGTTAGAACTGCTACAAATTAGAGCAAGTATAGTAAGTACTCGACCACAAAAATGTCCTCTGTAAACCTACCAGTCTGGATTTTATTTTTGAGCATTTTTCTAATAGAAATACGGCTCAAATCAATTCAGTGGCATTGGTAAGTCATAAAGGTGTTTTTTTGTTTTTTTGATAATCACTGTATTTTTTTGCGATCCATTGATGCAAATGCAACCCGCTATTACGCTTTAGCTGCACATCGATCACAGCCAAAATCAGTAACCCAATTATCGTTCCCATAATCATCTCCAAGCTTATCTATTCTAATTAGTACTAGTTTAAGTGCTTTTCATTAATCCATTGATTTCATAAGCTTATCCATATTTAGACCACCAAGCTCCTCTAAGTTATCCTTAATCTCTTCATCTATTGATAGATGGCGCTCAACTTTCTTTATTTCCTTCTCAAGAAACTTTTCAACTTCTTGAGATACGTTGAACATCAACCCCTGTTCACGTGCTGCTTTTCTAGCTCGTTTAAGACGATAATCTAAGTCTGATGAAATTTTAATGTTTAGCGATACTTTGGATTTTTTTTTCTGTAATTGCATGATGATACTCAATTTCAACTTAATAATACTATAAACTTTTCTACCTTTTTAGCAAGAAAAGTTAGTATTACCGATGACTGAATTGGAGTCAGAGCTGAATAAGATAGTTGTGTACGAATAAGATGTGTAAAACACCGAATGGATCACCTCTGAGCTTAGAAACGCCACAAGCACAAGATAGCTCATAGAAAGACGATGCTTTTCAACAGACAAGCTTTGGGGATAACAACCACGACATCTCTGGGACACACGTAATATTATGGCAAATGGAACGTTAAGTTGCTTAAACAGTGGGAAGCGATGAAACATACTCGTCGTGCGCAGGCTTATGGGGCGAGGTAATAACCATTGTGTGATGGGTATTTTCCGTCCATACTCCTTGATAATCAGTTGTTTGCCTAGTCAGCTTTTGGCAAGAAACCAAGTCAGTTCGAACGTTTAAGTGTGAAACAATGCTATATTGAAAGCGTCACATCACCACGTCCCCACAAAAGGAATAGTACCATGCCGACCTATCAGGTCACTTACTTCAACGCGAAACACGCCGTGATGGATAGCGAAGCTATCTTCATGAAAAGTTTAACAAACGCCAAGCGCTCAGCTGAGCATCATGCGCCAGAGGGCGCAATGCAAATTGAGATTAAAGATTTAATGGATCAGATGCTAAGTCGAATGACGCTTGATGATGGCTGGGTAGATAGCAGTGAAGACTGACGTTTGCTAGCAATCATGATTCGTTTGGAACGTCATGAATAAATACACAGGTTTGATTCGTTTTTCGTAGTAGCCTTTGACACAGTTTAACTTGTTTGTCTGACAACGCTTGCTCACGATTAAGTTGATCTCGTAAACCTGTAAGCATGTCTCGGTCCAAGTTACTCAGCTTTTCGGAGTGTAAGAGGAGTGTCGTATTGATAAGTTCAGAGAGGTTTCTTGAGCTCATAGTCCCCACTCCTTATCCCATTCTTTTTGTTCCTCAATCTCTTCTATGCGTTTGCGAACACCCATTGTTTTCAACTCTTCCGGTATCCGCTTAACCCCTTTCCCTTTCGGATTAATACTAAATTGCTTCTGCTTTTGTGTCGGTTTAGGTAGCTTGCTCATATATCATCCTATTTTTGGTGGTTTACTGAATTTCGCACCGCGTTCATATTGGCTATGAAAACAACAATGATACTACACAAGTCAGAACATAAGTGGGCAACAGTAATTCAATGATTTTTCTAAATGAGATCAACACAGATTGAACCAACGATTGCAGAAAACTGAGGCTCAGGCTTTTAAAAATGTAGTGATTCTAAGCAAAATAATTTTAGTTAATTTTATTCAAGTTAGAATAAAGCCATTTCAATTCATTATTTTTTATTGATGTATCGTTCAGCGTTTGCAAAAAGTTTATCGCATGATTTTTTCTGTGCTAAATATTCTGATGAACCTTCAGTCATAGAATCGAGAATTTCTTTCGCTTCTTGGTATTCTTTTACCATCGCAGCGAATCGTTCTTCGAAGTTGTTTTTCTGTGTTTTCTTGCTTGATTTTCTTACTGGTTTTCTCATGTTACTTCTTACCTTATCGATCCCAACGTTTATTTTTATTCGTATTTCGAACCTTCGGGATCTTTATTAAACGTAAAGTAAAAAAGTCTCCTCGACAGAAGAGACTTTTTAGAAATGTCTTACACTAACGTAACGTTACCCGCTTGAGGGCCTTTGTTACCTTGCTCAACAACAAAAGAAACCTTTTGGCCTTCAGATAATGTTTTGAAGCCTTCACTAACAATTGATTTGAAGTGAACAAACAGGTCAGAACCGCCGTTATCAGGAGTGATAAATCCAAAACCTTTAGATTCGTTAAACCATTTTACTGAGCCAGTTGTTTTATTTGACATAATATATCTCGATACATTGATTAAGTTAAAAAGAAAGCTACTAAATAAGGAATAAAGAATAAGGTATCGCAGGATAGATATGACGAACTTAATCGAAAAAACTGAGAAGATCTTGAACTAAATATATTATCAATAACTCACCGTTTGAGCTGCCGACACTATACACCAAGTAAAAATAATAGATATGCATTTCTTCATTAAATTTTATTCTCTATAAATTCAATAACTTGAAAGGTAAAATTTAATCTCTTGCTCTAAATGTGCGAGAATCATTCGCACAATCGTAACAACGCTAATATTCGATATCGGAAAAGTGAATGTTTCTAGCTTCTGATGGAGAAATCGCATACCCACAACCCAATATTGTTGTCCCACAAAAATGTATGGTCCGCCCCTTTATTACAACTACAATTAAGTCATAACGGAGTTGGTTTGCGCTAATGTATTCGGAGTCCTTGTTGGGAGTACTAGCTTCCCAGCTCCACGATGATATCTGCGCCAGATTGTGTGGTTGCGAGCGATGAAATTGCAGCAGGCTCTCGCCCAGGCCCATGGATGGCCCTAAAGAACGTTATTGATTTGGGCGTAACACGCGTCAGCAATTGCGTGAAGATTGATGATGCCGTCGCTGGTATTCACGAAGGACTAAACGCAGGCATGTGGACGGTTGGTCTATCTGTATCAGGTAACGAGTTCGGAGCGACGCCAGAAGAGTTCCAAGCAATGACAGCAACAGAAATCGAACAACGAAAACAAGCCGCAGAAAAAGTGCTTTACGCCGCTGGTGCGCACTACGTTATTGAGACCATTGCAGAATTGCCACAAGTGATAAATCAAATAGAGGCGAGAATGAAAAACGGCGAGTATCCAACTTATATCAATTGATTCACTAGCCCTTCAAAAAAGCCAACAGCTATGACTGTTGGCTTTTAAGCTGTGTGTACCATCCCCTGCCCGTTCTCCCATCTTGAATTAGCGTTCAAACATTCCCCCTCAGGCGTATTATCAACGAAAAGAGCTGGATGCTTTACGGTCGCACTACCCACTAGCCATAGAGAAGATGAATTGAAAGATGCGGACCTTATCGTGCAAGGCTTTAAGCACCTAACGGTGATCAAAAACCACAATGGTTCTTATTGTCTAGCGGCTCCATAAAACGATTCCGATAGCTGATACACAGACAGATTCAGCAGTTAATAACGCCACAAATTCCTTATTTACCAATTTATAAACCATTAAATATCAAGCTGGCACTCAATAAATTTTATAGAATTTAATCAAATTGAGATCTTGTGCTACACACTTAAACAAAAAGTCCAGACTAAATTTTGCACACATTCACGAAATTGATAGGTTAATCCTCGTAGGGTAAATACTCTATTAGTGATAAAAATTAAAATAAGGACTTTTTATGAGACCATCATTCTCGATCAGTATGGCGCTTGCTACCACGGTGGTTGGCTTCCATTCCTATGCAGACAGCATCAACACAACTACCTCGTCATTAACCTCAACCAACGTTGCTGAGCAAAAACAATCGTTAGCATTGCAGATCAGTGCCAGCTACGCCGATCTTGAGTCTTCTTTGAAAGCTCAGATCACCGAAAAAAGTTTATCTTTGCCGATAGACAAGTTGAATTCAGCTCAGCCCTACTCGACCTTCTCTAGAGAGATGCAAAAAGCCGATCTTAGCTATCGCAAGGTGAAAGGTATCAATAACTTCAGTGATTCCGTTCTTGAAATCCGCATGGCTGATGAAACCATGATTGACGCTTGGAAGGATGGCAAAAGCCCGCTGTTCGCATTCGAACCATCCGGTGACGATGCCGATTGGCAATACATTGAAGCGTATGACGTGTACGGGCAAGTTCATGAGTTAGACGTCTACCAAATGCCGGACGTCCCTGTCTTCGTGATTGACAGTGATGGCGCAAAAGAGCTCAAAGCTGGCCTGATGGCAATGCAAGCAGAGCTGAACCAGTTTGGCATGACTACCCAAATTAATGCCGACGGTAAAGACAATGCCGGAAACCCTCAAAAACAGCCTCTAATCGGCAAGGCTCGTCACTCTATATCCGAATCAGAACCGGAAGAACTGAACACGACTCAGCTTACGAAGATTCGTTTAGCGGTGGATAGAGAACCTTGGATCTCAGGTAAAGCCGAAATCTACGCGATCGTAACGGGCGTTGATGCCAGCCGTTTAGAACCGCAGATTGACCTAGTTGAAATGCCTTATCTGGATTACGACAAGCAAACCTATTACCCAAATCAAACCATCATTTTTTGGCCTCGTTACCGCTGGGGCGCAGCAGACATTATTCTGATGGAGCACGATGACGGCACTAACTATAAAGAGCTTGCAAAACTGCTGGTCAAAGCCGCAGAAGAAGTACTGAAGATGATCCCTGATCCAGAGGTACAGGGTTATGTGATCATCCCTCAGATCACCAGCAAAATCATTGAGTTGATTCCAAACAATATCTTGGTTAACGATGATGACTTTGTAGACGTGTACTACACCCTACTGCAGAAAACCCCTTATGTTGACCGCCCTGGCGCAGGTGGCAACGCGGTGGCATCTTTCACCCCAGTCACCATACTGCCTACTGAGTAACTTTAGGTTCATTACTTTGGCCAGTAGGACTCGCTGTTCTGTATTGAATGGCGGCCGACCTAGATAGTTAAAACAAAAGAAAAAAGCCCTTCCTAGAAGTAGGAAGGGCTTTTTATCATCGATTTACGTGTTTGGTGATCACAACAGGTATAAATTCAGTCTGTGAAGGTTTTGGACAGAACCTTGTCAGTAACTTTACTAATTTAGCAACTAATGAATTAGCTCAGGTATAACAAACTGGCTTAACATTCTGTCCAGTTTGGGTGGGACATATCATGCTATTAGCGTGCATGTTGGGATTTGTTGAACCAATAATTGGCTTTCTTGATGTTCTTCTGAACATACTCACCATCTCGGTAAAACTCTGAAAGCGTGTATTGTGCTTCGGCATTGTGATTCTCTGCCGAGCAACGTATGTACTCGATGCCTTTGTCTTTATCTGTATTAAGCATGGTAAGACCAGCATCAAACATTGCATCAATGTGACCTAATTCTGCGGCACTATATAGCCATTTGATTTTTTCGCTTTCGTCAGCGTCAACACCATAGCCAAATTCATAACAATTAGAGACTTCGTATTGCGCCTCAGCATCCCCTTGTTTTGCGGCTACTAGATACCACTTGAATGAACTTTTAAGGTTCTTCCTTATACCATCGCCCTTTTTGTAATGCTCAGCGAGGTCTATTTGCGCACCAATATCACCTTGTTTGGCCGACTCTTTGAGTAATTTGAAGTATTGCTCTTTATTCGACTCTACTCCTAGCCCATCGTGGTACATAATGGCTAACCATGATTTGGCTTTTGCGTTACCTTGTTCAGAAGATTTCGAGAGTAAGTCGAAAATTCGCTCGTAACAGTCTGGTTTGTCTAACAAGATAAGGGCCAGATTTAATTGAGCCTCTGGATTACCAACGCTTGCTGCGAGTTCAAACCAGTGCTTGGCTTTCTTTAGGTTGGGTTTGCGGTAAATATCTTCATAATAGATTTTACCTAACTCGACTTGAGAATTAACATGCCCAGCTTCCGCTGCTCTTTGATAGAGCTCGATACCTTTGCGAACACTCGATTTAGAGGCTAGCGATAGAATATGCATGCTAGCTAAATGGTAGGTCCCTTCCAGGTTACCATCAGAAGAGAGTTTATCGAAAATGCTTTCTGCATCACTGTATTCCTCTGATAGATAATGAATTGCAGCTTTAGTTAGATGGAATTCAATAGTATCCATGTTCACTCCTAATTTCGTGATTGCATTGTCGTAAGTCAAATATCGGCGCTGAGTAGCTCTGTAAATTCTGCGTTATCTTGAGGCAAAGGTGATTCAGCCTAGCACACATTCGGCCGAGCCTTGTTGACTAAGTGAGTGGACATATCCGAGTTAAAGCATTAACTCGTCAGTTTCGTATAACAATTTCTATGGATTAACGCCATCAGGAAAGGTGAGTAATAGCTTGCTAAAAAGTGAAACAAAGTGGAGCCGAGCAAGCTGTTACGAACCCAACTTAATGGCCGATTCCAACCGAACTATTTCCGAATAAAATCAACTAAATCTTTCAGTTTATTTTCTAGGCCAAGCATCGAACAATGTGTTTTATCGAGCTTATCGACTACTGCTTTAGCAATAGGTACTTTTTTGCTTGCATAACTTAAAGCAATATTACTCAATGAAGGGGCATCTAGCTGAGTATTATCATCAAATTGATAACAATCGGAAATAGCTTTATCGAATGAATCAAATTTTTCGAATATAAAGTCTGAAGCTTGAGTTGATTTTAACGACAGTTTCTTAAGGTTATTTCTCTGACCAATTGATTCACGCTTGAAACCTTGGCTAGTTAAAATATCAAAGAGTAAATCTTTGCAAATATAATTCTCAATCTCACGACCTTCCGTAATCCACACTTTGACATAATCATCTAATGTTGAATCTAAACCAGCATTATCAGCATTGACTGTTCGAAGTCTATTCAACATAGAACTTAGATATGCTTTAAAACCCTCATCATCTCGGTCTTCTTGCGAAGAACAATCAGAATCGGCAATCAAGCATGCCTTCCTACTGGTGCTTAAAATATTAATTAGATTTTCACCAATATCATCTAGTACTGTGAAAGAGGCTAAGTTTGTACCACCAAAGTACAGGAAGGAGTAATCCTTCCCTTCTTTCAGTTCTCCGCCAGAATATATATCAATCCATTTTTTCAAGTAAATCCTATCACTAGGCCCTTCAACCCATAAAACAGTATTAGCTTGAAGTATTTGAGAAGCTTTTACGCCCAATGAATCTAATGTTTCATAATACTTGATTACATTGTCATTTGGGGTAATTGAGCTTGCCCCATTGGGCGATTTTAAAGTTCTGTATACAGCCCAGTTTTCATTTAGGCAGTCAATAAGGGATGGAGAATGAGTCGTAATAAAAAATCTATGATTAATTAGCTCTTTCTCAAAAATACTTATAAGTTTAACTACTGCTTCTGGGTGTAAATTGGCTTCTGGTTCTTCGAGAAAGACGTTTAAATTGACTTCCTTGTTAATCCAAAGATGTGATAGCAACATTACTATTTGAGAGACCCCAGTACCTAACTGATCTAAAGAAAAGGATAGCCCTGATTCAAATTCAAGATTTAAATCCTTATCTACAACTTCAATATTAGTTACTTCCTCAGATAAAATATCAGTTAGCCACTGCTTAATTTGTTTTTTATATCCAGCCCAGTTTGATGGAGTTGCTCTGTCTAGTCTTAACTTATCAAGCTCTTCAATAATTTTTGCGCCATCAAAATAGTATCTTTGCTCATTATTCGAATTTCGCGAATAATGTCGAATAGGATCAACAAATACTAATGAATTTAAGAAGCATCTCCAATAAAACTCATTATCACTAAACCCTGCCACATCGTCAGTCGGGTCTATCCATGTATTTTCTTCCAAATCAGAACAGATTAAATTACTATCATTGAAGATTGGCTTACCATTAACCTTCATGTTCAAAACAGATGTATTAGAACTAACGTCATGGTAGCAATCTAACGTAACTTTATGGTCACTTACTGTATAAGAAATTTTATCATCTTCCGTGAAGACATTATCATTTGAAAGCGAAATTTCACAGTTAATTTTCTCCTTTCCCCAACCCCATGTTTGGCTTTCATCAAGTTCAGTGGCAACTGAAATCGCAGTTCCAGTAGTCAGATTCTCACTAGCTATACTTTTTAAGTAATTAAAATACTTGGCTAAATTAGATTTCCCTGAGTTATTTGGTCCAATAATTAGGTTGATTGACTTTAATCCGCTTATATAAACGCCATTTAAATCATATGAGCGCCAACCACAAAGTTTTATCGAGTCAATCTTCATTTAGATTTGTCCTGCTTATGCCAAGAGTCAACTAAGGCTTTTAATGAATAGGTCTCAGGCTTCCCTAGTTTCCAAGATTTATGATATCTAACGTCATTACTTCTAGGCATTGGGTTAGGTACCCTAAATTGAACTTTTCTTGGTAAATTAATTGAGTCTCCAGAAACAAATGCCTCACCGTCTCTAAGACTAGGTAAGAAGTCAACTTGACCAGCTAATGTATCTGGCAACAGCCTTTTAATCTTGTTTTGGTCTAGATCATTGGTAAGTCGAAGGGTTATATATGTTCCACATTGAGATAAGACAGTTGTTGAAACATTTGATGGGCGTTGAGTAACAACGGTCAAACCAACACCATACTTCCTCCCTTCTTTTGCAATTCTCTCAACTCGTTCTTTTGCTATATTGAACTTTGAATCGCTATCTTCTGGAATATAGGTATGAGCCTCTTCTAGTATTAAGTTAAGAGGGATGCTTTCAGGGTCTAAATCCCAATATTTAAAGTCGAAACATAGTCTTGAAATAACGCCAACACAAACAGCTCTTACTTCTGCTGGCAAGCCACTTAAATCTAATATGTTTAAATATGCTTCAGATTCAGATAAGCCTAAAATAAATTCAAAATATTCGACTATTGATGTTTCATTATCAATTTTTCGATGAAGAAATGAGTAACGAGTATCATGACGCACCGCTTGGAGTTTAAGAATAATACTCTCATAAGGTTTCTTATTAGTAGCATTACTTTGAGAGTCCTTTTCAGCTATTATTTCATCCAAAAGAGTATCAATACTGAAGAAAATTGGTGTGTCTGCAGAAACTACCACACTATCAATATTTTGCTTTTTAGCTTCTATTTCTTTTTGTTTCGTTATAAGCCTTTTTATTATAGCTTTCTGATTAGAACCAGGCTCAAGATTATAAACACCGAAGAACTCTTCTAAATCTAAAAACCAGTATGGAAGTGTAAAATCATTCCAAGGAATTGCATTTGTTCTATTTTTAAAGTCTTCGTTTGGATCTTTATCGTTATAGCCAAATGCTGAAGGGTATTCATTATGAATATCAAAAAATAATATTCTGGGGCACTCATAGCTTGATAATATCGATTGAACTATCGATGCAACGGTGCAACTTTTACCACTGCCTGTAGTACCCAATATGGCGGTATGCCGCCCCATTAGCTTATCTAAGTTTAAATACGTTTGATCGTCATCGTTTGAATCAGTAACACAAAAGTGCTCTTTGTCTTCATTTAGGTCTATGCCTATTAATTGGTTTACTTGGTCACTGCTAAGAAAGTATGTATCACAATTTATTGTGGGAAGACGTTTGGTGCCTCGATTAAACTTACCATTGATAGCACAACCCAATATTGAAAGCGTTACTACTTTCCTCTCTTCCCTAACAATTTCAAACCCATCATTTGATCTTTTTGTTCTCTCAATTTCAGTGATCTGAACTTTGCTTATGGTACAAATTGTATTACCGTGCGCTCCGCCACAGTTAACATAAGCACCAACCTCAGCGCAGTGCTTTATACTTTGAAACTCGCACTCTAGAACATCTGCATGAAGTATAATTGCCGCACCGTCAACTTCTTTAATTTTACCAAATTTTAAAGCTTGTTCTCTTAATGATGTTGTCAATTTATAACTTCCTTCATTGTCTTCATAATATTTTCAGAAAATACAGACACCATAACAGCAACATACTGTTCTAGAGGTCTTATTCTTCCTTCCACTCATAAATTGCAGAACATGTCTGTATAACCATAAGTGCTCAACTAGGCTCATAATCTGCTATTAGTATATGTAGGTCAAGAACTGACATGAGAAAGTGGTCAGGAATCTTGAGATAAACAGCTTTGGGGCAACTGTTAGCCAGTAACTCAATTGACTCCCCCCAACAAAAACGCCCTTCACATAAGTAAAGGGCGTTTGTTATTTGAGGCGAGTGTTGAAGGTTAAAGCACTAACCCGCCGTCAATCTTGAGTACTTGGCCTGTGATGTAGGCGCTCTTGTCGGAGGTTAAGAAGGAGACGCCATTGGCGATGTCTTGTACTGAGCCCATTCGACCTAATGGGGTTTTGCCCTCCATCATTTGAATCACTTTTTCTGGCAGGTTCTTGGTCATATCGGTGGCGATAAAGCCTGGTGCAACACAATTGACGCGGATCTGCGCGCCTTTTCTTGATAGCTCTTTCGCCCAGCCTTTGCTCATAGAAATAACGCCGCCTTTACTTGCGCCGTAGTTGCTCTGGCCGATATTGCCATCCGTACCCACAATAGAAGAGATGCTGACAATGCTGCCTGTGCCCTGCTCTAGCATCACTGGCGCGACGCGTTGAGTAAGCAAGAACACCGCTTTTAGGTTTACGTCGATAACGCTGTCCCAATCTTGCTCTAGCATGTCTGGCAACAAGGCATCTCGCGTGATACCGGCATTGTTAACCAGCGCATCGATTCTTCCATGCTGCTTTACGATACTGTCTACCACTTCGCTAACAGCTGCTGCATCGCACAAGTTGACTTGATAATTGCTTAGCTGCGCCGACTGGCTCCATTCCACAGGCGATATGTCTAGCCCGACAACATGGAATCCATCTTCCAGTAATTGCTCACAAATCGCTTGGCCAATACCACGAGCCGCACCAGTAACAACTGCTACTTTTTCCGCTTTCATCTTGGTCTTCCTTAAATGTTGAGATTACAAATTCGCTTTTTCCCTAGCGTTTTTTGTTTTTATGCCTAGCCGCGTTACAGCTGCGCTTCTCATACGCAGGGTCTTTCATATTTACTTCAAACTATAGGAACAGTCTGGGAGCCGGATGTGAACTAATCAAGACAACTTGATGATGGTTTGCAAAATAACGGGTTTCCGTCACCGTTCTGTCGATATGGCGGTGTAACAAGTGCGCTGTTTGTTGAATAACTCGCCTTTCATTTAGAGCTCATCAAACTAATTCTTAGATTATGCAGCAAAGTCACAATATACCTGTGGGTATTACATTCTTGTTATCAAAATTCTCGATTACGATTTAAAGATACGGCGTGCTTTTAAATATGGACGTAGCAAAGGACGCATTACCTGAGAAAGATAACAAAACCTACGGGAGATAAAATGAATCAGGCTTACATAGATGCAGCAAGAACGCTGCAACAGTGCACGTTCGGGCCATCCCAACGTGACATTAATGATCTTGTTCAATCGGGAAGCATTGAAAACTGGGTCGCTCAACAAACACTTATTACACCGTCTTCTTGGCTAAAGCATTTTGAGCAAGATGAGCTCAACGTACCGGACTTAGGGCAAGGCTTGTATTACGCCAGCAGCTGGACACGCATGACAGTCGAAGGCGATGATATCTTGCGTCAGCGTATTGCTTATACCCTGTCTCAACTGTTCGTAGTCAGTGTGAAAGATCCGGCATTTAAAGCGGCTTCTAAGCGTCGCTACATGTGTAATTACTTCGACGGATTGCTCGATAATGCCTTCGGAAACTTCCGCGATGTGATTCGCTTTGTGTCGAAATCGCCAATCATGGGTGAGTACCTGACTTTTGTGAATAACGTTTCTAACGAGCTCACCGCCCCAGATGAAAACTACGCACGTGAACTGTTGCAACTGTTCACGCTTGGCCCAGTTAAACTGCGTAACAACGGTGAAGTGCGTTTGGATGCCGAAGGTAACGAAGTGCCATCTTATACGCAAGAGGACATCGAAGAACTGGCGCGTGTCTTTACCGGTTGGAAGTTCATCGATATTCGCGGTGACGATAAGTACAGCCAGCCAATGGAACCGCGTGGCGAGCACGATATAGGTGAGAAGCCCATTCTTGGTAAAACCTTCCCTGGCGGTGTCGGTGCAGAAGAAGAGCTGGAAGCGGTGATCGAACATTTGATGAACCAAAATACGCTCTACACCTTTGTGACTAAGTTCTTCATCAACAAGCTTGTAACCAGCAATCCAAGAGCAGGTTATATTCGCCGTGTGCGCCGTGCGTTCAAACGTTCTGATGGAGACATGCAAGCCTTAATAATCGCGATTCTAACGGATAAAGACGCGCTTCGCTCTGGCAGCACGGTGGGTAAATTGCGTGACCCGCTTTCTGTATTTACCCATGCGATGCGCGCGCTACAAGTGAAGCGACGTGACGGCGTATTGATGTGGCCAAAACAGTTCAATTGGTACAACCGAACGCTGCCGCTGTCGGCGCCTTCTGTGTTTTATTATTACCAACCTGATGATGCGCCAAACCACCCTGATTTTAATGGTCTGGTGGCACCAGAATTCAATGTGTACCAATGGCATGACATCTACCAATATGGGATTCAGTTCCGTGAGCTTGTCGCTCGTTTCGAGGAAGAGGCCAAAGATTGGTACATGGATGAAGTGCTGTTCACCCGATACCTTGCTTTTGATGACGAAGGCGTAGTGGATTACCTAAACGAGCATTTGTTTGCTTATCAAATGAGTGAGCAAGCTCGTCAATGCTATCTCGATTACCTCGCCCAGTGCCCAAGTCGCCAATCTAAATGGCGGAAAGAGATTAAGAATCTCGTTATGAACGCACTGCTTTCACCAGAATTCATCACACAGGGGTAATCATCATGAACTTAACACGACGTCGTTTTTTACAAGCAGGTTCCGCTGGTATTGGGGTTTCTGCACTTAACCTTGCAGCTTTTCCTGCCTTTGCAGACTCTTTCAATCAGTGCAAAAACGGTTATCGCGCCGTAGTGGGTATCGACCTTGCGGGCGGTAACGATGGCTACAATATGCTGATCCCAACTGCCGCACCGGCGAACAGCCAATATCGAGCACTGCGTGGCAACTTGGCTTTGGATGAGACGAGCTGTATTCATTTAGACGCGCTCAATGATAACGCCAAGCTAGCATTAAACCCTGCCATGGCTGCGCTCAAGACCTATTGGGATAATGCTAACCTTGTACCCGTTGTGAACCTAGGTCCACTGACACAGCGCGTAAACAATGTGATTTATGGTGAGAGTACTCGCCCTGCTCATTTGTTCAGCCACTCTCATCAATCCACTATGGTTCAGTCTCATGCGACCAAGTCTCTGTCGAAAGAGGGCTTTGGTGCTAAGACTTCCACCGAGCTCGGCACTATGCTGCGCAGTCTAAATGAGCTGTCACCAATGTTTGATATTGGCGGCACGCAAGTGTGGACCAACTGTATCGAGGCGCAATCTAACTCGGTCGGCTCTCAACCACCGAGCGATATTTTTAATGACCAACGTTCGCGAGATCTGTTTGATCAACTGCAAAATACAGGCAGTTACGGCAACGTTTTTCAGTCTCACTATGCTGGTGTTGCGGTGGACTCGACCAGAATGTATCAGGAGTTCAGTGCCATTTTGAACGCCGAGATTACTGAGGTATTCCCAGAAACACGCATCGGTAATCAGCTAAAAGCGGTCTTTAAACTGCTGCTGCATAAAGATCAGTTCCAACATCCTGCGCAGTACTTTAGTTGTAAGTTAGGCGGGTTCGATACTCACTCTGCTCAAATTAGCCGCCAAACGGGTTTGCTGCAAGAGTTGGCAGAAGCGATGGCCGCGTTCCAATTAGCTTTGGAAAACAATGGCTTGTTTGATCAGGTAACGACGTTCACTCATTCAGAATTTGGCCGTACTTTGATTCCAAACGGTACGGATGGTACGGACCACGGTTGGGCAAGCCACGCATTGGTGATGGGCGGCGGTGTAGCCGGAAAAGCGATCGTGGGTGAATATCCAGACTTATCTGAGACAAGCCCTTACTTGCTCTCGCGTGGGCGTGTGATTCCAACCATCTCTTCCGATCAGCTTCATGCGAGCTTAATGGCGTGGTTAGGACTGTCTGAAACGGGAATTAATCAATTATTCCCTGCGCTGGATAACACTTTGACAGATTCAATCCAACCTCAGACTCTCCCTCTGTTCAAATCTTGCTAATATAGTAGGAGATAAGTAACTAAGTAATCAGTTAATAACTAGCAAGGTTACTAATAAGAAAAAGCAGTGCTAAACAAAAGGCTCCGTTCACGCGGAGCCTTTTTATCATTTGGAGAATGGTCACGCCGTCTCTTCATTAATGGAGGGCAATTTATGCAGCCAAGGCTGAACCAAGAGATTAAACAGCATACCCGCGATAAATAGAGTAATCACAATGCTCGCTCCACTTGGTAAGTCGTACCGAGCTGACGCCGCAATGCCCGACAATATCCCCACGATGCCAATGCTGATGCTCGCAACGAAGAATCTTGTACCTTTCAGTGCTGCCGCACACAAGGCCGGAATCACCAACAAGGCAAATTCTAAATAGATGCCCGTTAACTTGACCGTAATCGGCATTAATATCGCGAAGATGAGATAGAAGCCACTGCCCTGCATGAATTCTGGCTTGAGCCACACCAATAACAACATCGCTGCGGTGATTAATGCCAAAGGCCAAACATCATCCCATGTTGACCAAAGTAACTGCCCGTTGAGAATCCCTTGGATAAAATCGGCACCGTGCGGGTCTTTGCTCACCAGTAATATCGCTAGAGAGGCGGATACCACAAACAAGCTGCCAATCATTGGCTCTAAATGCTGTTGGTAGCGCTTTTCCATTATGGCAATCAAACCACACAGCAATAACGACATCACCCAAGGGCCGACCATCTCGCCGAAGAAAGAACCCGAGAAGAGCGCGTATTGGTTCAGCCAATAATGACTGAGTGCAGCCCCCAATGCGGCAACTTGTGCCACCGCCAAATCAATGAAGATGATTTGGCGTTTTAGCACTTGTTGACCAAGCACCACGTTACCGACTAACGCGATCAGGCCACACAGCACCGCGGGCAATAACCATGCGTACTCTGTCATGGTTTAGCTCTTCACCGGATCGGGCTGCACCAGCACACCTAGCAATTCGTCGATGACTTGGTCGTACATTTCATCCAAGCTTTCGCCATCAGAAACCGTTAAAGGCAGCTGAATCAGTGGCTTATTGGTTTGTTTCTGTAGCCAATTTGCTGGACGCTGGTCTTGATGCGACGAGTAGACAATCGCTTCAAAAGAATCCGAGTCCAACTTAGTCAAAGACTGCAGATGTGATGTGGTTGGTGAGATGCCCGGTTTAGGCTCTAAGTCAGCAATTTGCTCCATGCCTAACCAATCGTACAAGTAGCGATAGGTTGCGTGATACCCCACAACTTGCTTGCCTTTCAATGGTGCAGCTTTCTCATTCCACTCATTGAGCTTTTTACGCCAATGGGCACGGAACTTCATGCCGTTAAATTGATAGGTTTGCGCGTTGTCTGGGTCAAGCACTTGTAACCGTTTTGTCACCGCATGTGACAAGGGAATAATGTCATTAGCCGCAAACTGCACATGGGGGTTTCCGTACGCATGAATGTCCCCCATGCTGCGGTCGACATGATCATGAGTGTCTAACATGCGCACGAAATCGGTCGCGTAGATCATGCTTTGTGAACCGTTTTGTACCGCACCATTGCTACTGCGAACTTGCAGCATAGGTAACCACCCTACTTCTAACTCCGCGCCAGAACACATGGCCATGTCGGCTTGGCGCATCTTTGCAATCAAAGAAGGGCGAGCTTGTACGTAATGAGGATCTTGCTTGGCGGTGGTCGCAGAATAGATGGTCGCGTCTGGGGCGTGACTTTCGAGAAGAGCTTTCCATTCTGGCTCACAAACAAAGATGTTAAGAGCCAAAGCAGGTGAAGAGATGATGGTAGCCCCCGCCGCCATCATCGCTAAACTGCATTTATTTAATGTCAGCTTAGAACGCATGTGCACCGTGCGCTCCAAATGTCATCACGTATTGCAGAGTGAATACGTTGTCTGTCTCGCTGTCTTGGTTATCAATGCGAGTGTATTGCGCACGGATAGTACCGAAGTGAGAAGAATCCCATGCGATCATCGCATCCATTTCTTTATCATTCAGTGCTGTGAAGTGCATGTGGTCGCCGTGCGCATGGCCATCGTAGCTTTCAGCTTCACCGTAACGAAGTCCCGCTGACCAACTTGGGTTGAAACGGTAAACACCCGATACGTAGTATGCGCTTAGGTTGTCTGGTGATTCAGCATCGTTCTTGTATTTGCTGTCCACCACACCGTCTAGCAGCATGTATTCCGCAGATAGCGTGAAGTTGCTGTACTTGTAGTTACCATCTGGCGCCCACTTCCATACAAAGTCTGCACCGTATAAGTTTTCACCCGTTACCGCAGCTGCGTGGCTGTGGTCATGATCGTGCTCGTCTACATGGCCGTGATCATGATCTTCGAACTCTGTTACCTTACCGTTTTCGTTACGTAGGTAGCTCAGGCCAAACTGCCAGCTTGAAGACTCTGAGAAATCGCTGCCAAGCTTAAGTGTTGTGGTGTAAACGCCAACTTCAGAACCATCTTCAACAGAAGACATCTTGCTGCCGCTTAATGCTTCTACACCTAACTTCACATATAGGTCAGTTGGAAGAACAATGTTTGCACGCACACCGTCATCGTAGTAATGCGAGCCAAGGAAAGTACGGTAAGCAATTGGACGCTCAACAAAGCTGTCTGTGTGCATGTGTTGGTTGTTCAGGTAACCAAAGTCAGATAGGAAGCGACCTGCACGTACATTTAAGCCGTATGGTAGTGCTAGTGTCTCAATAAACGCCTCTTCAAGCATCAGCTCGGTTTCATCACCGTGGCTTTCTAGAACCGCCGTTAGTGCACCGTGGAATTTATCATCAATGTTTGCAGACATGTTCAGCTCAGTATGACCCAGGCCAAAACCTTCTTCACGCTCTGAGTTATGACGCTGGCCATCTTGATAGTAACCGTCTAGTACCACGCCAATCTGAGGGTTCGAAAGCGTATCGGCAAAAACTGGGGAAACAAACAAACTACCAACCGCTAAAGAGACCAATTTTTTATTCACAACGTTTTTCCTTATTTTGTTATGTTATAACACCATCAAATATTTCGCGGATGTTATAACATAACAAGAATTAAAAAAGCGAAGCATGTAACAATTTGTAAAATCATTTTGTGTGAACATTATCAATAATAATCATAAGGTTAATGATTATTGACCATCACACATCCAGTTTGCTCATCACATCTCTCCGCCTTACCTCATGTTTGTTCAGCGAGCTAAAACGATAAAAATCAGAGCCGCCAAACAGACAAGACACGTGTAGTTTGAAACTGTGTATACCCAAGTAACCTCAAAGTGCTAGGTTCAGCGAGAATGACTTGGTTTGAAGGCGAGGCAACAATTTGAAGATCTAGTGGCTCTAAATAAAAAATTGTTAACGAAGCATACAAGCCAAGGCAACTCGCCCTTTGGGAGCGTGTCACTGACGCAATTTCATCGTCAAACAACTTGGAAAGAGCTTGCTATTACGCTGCGTTGTTTTCCTTGAACTTGAATCAGTGACAACGCTCTGAATCCTGCATCTTGAAGTCACTTGGGTATATATTTATTCCAAATATGACTGACACCGGTAACAAGCAATGTTAAACATGGATTTTTCACAACGGTTGGTGATTAACACCGCACAACAAGATTGGATTGCCAGCCCAGCATTAGGCGTTTGGCGAAAGCCACTAGAACGAGAAGCCAAAGAATCAGGGCACACCACCAGCGTGGTGCGTTATGAGCCAAATTCACAGTTTTCGACCCACCCTCACCCATATGGAGAAGAGATACTGGTGCTCGAAGGGGTGTTTTCTGACGAACATGGCGATTACCCAGCGGGAACTTACCTACGAAACCCTCCGGGAAGCCAACATGCCCCATTCAGCAAAGATGGTTGCGTGATCTTAGTGAAACTTAATCAATTTGATCCTAACGATCTAGAAACGGTACGCATCAATACCAACCAAACCGAGTGGTTACCGGGTATTGGTGGATTGGAGGTGATGCCATTGCACAACTTCGAACACGAGCACGTTGCATTGGTCAAATGGCCTAAAGGTGAAAAGTTTCAACCTCATCGCCATTTTGGAGGGGAAGAGATCTTTGTTCTGTCTGGTGAGTTTAATGATGAATTAGGTCACTACCCCCAGCATACGTGGTTACGCAACCCACACATGAGCGAGCATTTTCCTTTTGTTGATCAAGAGACGATCATCTGGGTAAAGACAGGGCACTTACCTGTCAAGTAGCGTGTAGAACCAGTATAAAAACGGCATAAAAAACGGCTCGAAATTCGAGCCGCCATCCATGGAGTCACAGTCTTAATTATGCGCTCATAATTTTTGTGTAAAGCCAGTCTTTTAGCTCCGCACGATTATGTTTAAGTGTGTTCATTTCATGGTCGTCGAGTGGGTTTCCTCGCAATTCTAGTTCGCGGATTTCTTTATCGAGAGAGTTGTAGCTTTTAGCGTTTTCAGCAAACGAGGCGTCACTTGCTGTCAGCTGATTGATGGTATCCAAATGTTCTGGGAATTCATGAGTTAATGAGTGATTTTCGCCTAACATAAAGACCTCTTGGGCTGAGTGTATTTTAGTTAATCAAGCTGCTCAAATCTTAAGCAACGCTTGAAATAACCATAGCATTTCGTGGGCGGTTAATTCGTCGTATCGCCCACAAAAAGATAACAAATTGATTTTCAATTTTGCGTATAAAGTGTTTCCCTCTTTACCTCGATAGTTTAATCACTCTGTTCACTTTATGATTGTTGCATAACGACTTCATGAGGAATCTCAATTATGCAAAAAATCATCCTGATTACTGGCGCTACAGACGGCATTGGTTTAGAAACAGCAAAGATGTTAGTGGCAGATGGTCACCACGTGATTGTTCATGGCCGCAACGAGGCTAAACTACAAAACGTAGAGCAAGGCTTAATTGAGATGAATGCTGGCAAAGTGGAAAGCATCGTTGCTGATCTGTCTTCAGTCAAAGCCGTTAAACAGATGGTTGCAGAAGTGGCAGAGCGCTTTGGCAAACTGGATGTGATCATCAATAACGCAGGCGTATTCGCGACACCTAACTCAAGAACTCAAGAAGGTCTTGATGTGCGCTTTGCCGTTAACACCATTGCACCATACATGCTGACAAAAGAGTTGCTCCCACTACTTGGCAACACAGGTCGTGTCGTAAACCTATCTTCTGCGGCACAAGCACCAGTGAGCATCAAAGCCTTGATGGGCGAAAAACCACTGTCAGACGGTGAAGCTTATGCTCAAAGTAAATTGGCACTGACAATGTGGTCACGCGTTATGGGATTGCAGTTGAAAAATGTCGGCCCGATGGTGGTTTCCGTCAATCCAAAATCATTCCTTGGCAGCAAAATGGTGAAAGACGCTTACGGTATCACGGGTAATGACATCAGTTTGGGCGCAGACATTCTAATTCGTGCCGCACTATCGGATGAATTTGCTCAAGCGCACGGTTCGTACTTCGACAACGATATCGAAGCTTTTGCCGCTCCTCATCGTGATGCGTTGAATGACATCAAATCACAACAAGTAGTAGACGCGATTGAAGCAATGATTGCTAAACTCGCTTAATTCAACACAGTTGTTTCCTGTTAAACACCTAGCTTCGGCTGGGTGTTGTCATCTTTACGTACTGGTTTCTGTTTACTGATTTCTGGCGTTTCTGTTTCTCACGTTTTGATCTCGCGCTTATAAAACTGCCATCATTGTTCATTTTCAATAAAATCTAAAAACTCATTTGATATAAAGGCCAATTATCAACAAAGCCTTCTCTTGTTAATCTTCAGCCATCGGGAAAAACGCCAGACTCAAACGCGTTCGTTCCCATTATCTTTCGCGAGTGATGACATCGAATCATCCCGCTTTTAACTGGAGATCCAACTATGAACTATGAGGGCAAAGTTTACCGACCATGGCCGGAATACCGCAGCATCTTAATCCAAACCACATTGGGTTGTAGCATCAACACCTGCACGTTTTGCAGCATGTTTGATGACAAACGCTTTAAGGTACGCCCTATTGAAGACGTGTTTAAAGACATTGAAGAAGCGCGTCTTATCTACCCACATGTAGAGTCGATCTTTTTGATTGATGGTAACGTTATGGCGGCACGTACGGATTACTTGCTTAAGATCTTCGACAAACTGCGTTCAACCTTTCCTGAATGCAAAAAGATTTCTCTTTATAGTGGATTGAACGATTTCCGCCGTAAAACCATTGCTGAATTGAAAGAGCTGAAAGATGCGGGTTTAGATATGGCCTATTCTGGCCTTGAGTCTGGCGATCGCGTTGTTCTTGAGCGCATTAAAAAACGCATGTCACCAGAGCAAGCGATCGAAGGCATGGCAATGGCAAAAGAAGCTGGCATTGAAGTGTTGCTGTCTTTCATCTTTGGCCTAGGTGGACGCGAACGTTCAAAAGAACACATTATTGCGACAACAGACATCTTGAACCAAATCAATCCTGAGCAAATTGCGCCTATGGCACTTGCGATTCAACCAGGAACGGTGATGGAACAAGAAGTGAAGAATGGTGAGTTCATTATGCCAACTCAACTTCAAGTGCTTGAGGAAGAGAAATACCTACTCGAAAACTTGAACATTGATACCTTCTACTGGGGCGACCATGGTAACAACATCGTTCCACAGAAAGGTTGGTTGTTGGATTCACGCGAGGATTTTCTGAGAAACATCAATCACGCGATAGCATCTAACCCAATGGCAAAAGACAACGTCATCCAGACTTTCTCTTGGTAGTCGTTCTCTTTCTCGCTAAATGAACACAATAAAAAACGCTTTCCGATTGGAAAGCGTTTTTGTTTATTTCTGATGGGTAGCCAGTTCGGTTTCCCAGTAAGGTGGCTGCCCGTAATGCTCGGCAAAGTAATCAATAAAGGCACGAACCTTAGGTGCGATCAAACGTGAGCTAGGGTAAACCGCCCAAATGCTGGCGTTCATCACCAATGGGTAGTCTTCCAAAATTTCAACCAACTCACCGGCTTGAAGCTGTTTGTAGACACTCCAAATCGAGTTGATCGACACACCAAGTCCATCGATACAAGCATCACGCATCGCATCGCCGTTATCGGTTCTAAAGCTGCCCGAAGCGCGCATCGCATAATGACCATCTGGGGTTTCAAACACCCAATTGTCTAGCCCCATTAGCGTCACGCATTCGTGCTCAGCAAGTTCTTGCGGTGTTTTCGGCGTACCGTGCTTTTCTAAATACTCTGGTGAAGCAACAATGATACGGCGATCCGGTGCTAGTTTACGTGCCACCAGCGTTGAGTCTTTCAATTCTGCAAGACGAATCGCGACATCGAACCCGCCTTCAACCATATCAATAATGGAATCAGAAAAACGAAAATCCACCGTAAGCTCGGGATAAGCCGCCATAAAGCCTTTGAGCGCCGGCACAAGATGCAAACGCCCAAACGACGCTGGCGCTGTAACTCGAAGCGTGCCAGTTGGTGCGCTATGACCTACTCCGACCGCACCTCGCGCCGCTTCTACCGTTGCAAGCACTTCTTCTGCGTGTGGCAAAAATGCCTGACCTTCTTCCGTTAATGAGACCTTACGTGTGGTTCGGTGCACAAGGCGAACGCCTAGCCCTTCTTCCAACTTATTGATGTGGGCGCTGGCAACGGCTGGCGATAATCCAAGCTCTTGTCCTGCCATGCTGATGTTGTGCGTTGATGCCAAACGAACGAAAAGCTTGAGATGTTCTATATTCATTTCATTTTCAACTTATTCTATAAAGTCCGACATCAATGCCGGGCATTTTCATCTGACACAATAGTAAAGCATTGAACGTGAAGCAAAGCTTTTTAAAAGAAATTGTTAGAAGAAACTGATAGGCAAGTAGAAATCTAATTCAAACGCTTCTTCATGATTTAAAAAGTGGTTTTGATGATAATGCACATACGCAGGAGTCGAGCGTTGCTTGAACCCCGAGTTTGGTAACCATTTCTCCAACACCATGCTGATTTGAGGCAGCAGCTCACCATATACACCAGTCAACCTGAACACCGCATGTAAGCCACCCGGAATGGTCATCTGGTTCACCACTCCGCGATACTTAAGCGGTTTATCAATGGCCATGCACGCCACGTAACGACATTTGTCCAACTCAACCCAAGCCGGGTTGGAATGATGCAAACCATATTGCGTAGAGAAGTCTCGGTTCTCTGAATTAGCCCAAGCTTTAAGCACCAGCCAAGCATTGCGAATCGAACGGTTATAACCCTCGTGACGAACATAAGCCGCAAACCGCTGTGGCACTTCGACAACTTTAGGATCTGGTAAAGCACGCTTGGCGACGCGATGATAACCCGCAGCGACTTCTGGATCTTTGAGATACGGCTTTTCCGCGACATGCAAATCATGCTTGCGCCAAGCACCGGGCGACATATCAAACGTGGATTTAAAGGCACGGCTGAATGACGATACCGAACTGAAACCGCACTTATTGGCAATCTCTAATACCGACGATTTGGTATCGAACATCAACTGGTTTGCAGCGTATTCCATTCGTGTTCGTCGAATGTATTGATGAATCGATTCGCCAACCACCTCTTTAAAAATCCGATGGAAGTGCTGCTCAGAATACGCCGCTACGTCAGCCAGCTCTTTAGCGGATAACTCTCTGCTAATGTCTTGGTGAATGTAGAACAGTACGTCATTGATTCTGGAAACTTGTTGTTGGCTCATATTCTGTCTTTTGGCTTAAATAGCATAAATGGACATGTTTAACAGCATAAATGGACACACTAAAGTAAGCAATTCCCATGTACTATTTCTCGCATAACAATGAGAAATACGAGAAACACAACACATGGAAATCGCACAGTCACTACAACAAGTAAAGTCATCGTACATTCGAGAGATCCTCGCTGCCGCTAGCGATAAAAACGTCATCTCGCTTGCTGGCGGTTTGCCAGACGAGAAGACCTTCCCAATCGATTTAATGAAACCAACACTGGAAAATCTCGCAAACATGCCTGAGGTTTTCCAATACGGTTCGACGGCCGGTTACACACCTCTGCTTAATTTCTTGACGGATTACTTCCAGTTGCCAGACACGCACAGCGCAATGGTAACGACTGGCTCTCAGCAAGGTTTGGATTTGATTGCGCGTGCTTATGTGAACCCGGGTGACAAAGTCGTAATGGAAGCCCCAAGCTACCTTGGTGCGATGCAGGTGTTTGGTTTGGTTCAAGCGAACATCGTGACTGTTTCTCAAACAGAGTTCGGTCCAAACCTTGAAGAGCTAGAACAGTGCTTCGCTGAGCAAAAGCCGAAGATGTTCTATGCGGTGCCAGATTTCCATAACCCAACAGGCGTATGCTGGGCACTAGAAACACGTCAAAAAGTTGCAGAGCTTTGTATTCAATACAATGTGGCATTTATCGAAGATGCACCATACCGCGAGCTGCGTTTCTCTGGTGAAGCTTTGCCTTTGGTTTCTGATTTCTGTCCACAAAATTCTATCGTACTGCGCTCATTCTCTAAGATTGCATCGCCAGGTCTTCGTATCGGCGTGGTTACGGGTAAAACTAGCTACCTAGAACCGCTGATTAAAATCAAACAAGGTGCCGATCTGCACTCAAGCGTACCGATGCAAGCCCTACTGCACGGCTTGCTTCAACATGACAACTTTGCCACCCACATCACCACCATCTGTGAATTGTACAAGTCTCGCTACGATGTGATGTATGCAGAGCTAGAAAAACAGCTTCCAGCAAGTTGCGTCCTTAAGCCTGTTGATGGTGGTATGTTCGTATGGGTAGAGATCCCAGAATGCGATACGTTTGAACTGGCCAAATCATTGTTGGCTAACGGCGTTGCCGTTGTACCAAGTCCTGTATTCTACCCAGAGGGCTCAGCAGTCAAAGCAGCGCTGCGCTTAAACTTTACAAACGCTACACCAGAAGAATTGACAGTTGCCGTGACCCGTTTGGCGGACGTATTAAACGCACTGTAGTCAAAATTACGCCTTGATGTCCAAACACCTGCCTTTGAGATGCGAATTAAGTCTCAAAGGCAGCGTTTCAAAAAGTTCCCAAAAAAATTTATTTTTTTCTCTCAAAATCAACTCTCTACGTTAAGTGTCTGTTTTCTCTTGATCCTCGCACCATCGCAAAAAATAGATCTCGATCACGGATTTGAAGCTTGGAAAAGTTACGTCTATCTTTCAGAAAAAAGACATCGACCTTGTAGCATCATCGACGAATTCAAACACTTTTGATCGTGACGGCTTATCGCGATTTAGAGTTGGGCAGAAAAAGCCAACTAAACAGTCTTGTGAAGATGAACGTGGCGAGGACGCAACTACAACCATTCTGAATGTCGCTATCCCAACTAAGTTGGGCAACAAACGTTAGCTGAGCGCATCATATTCCAGAGGGGTTATCAGGATGAACAATCGACCATCGAAAGGACTCGTCATCACTGGCTTGTCCGCCATGCTATCACTCGTTGCTGCAACATCTGCAAATGCAAGCAACTCACCGAACTGTAGCGACGTTCTCGCCGGTAATAAGACCGCTGCATCGCAAAAAATGACGGTGTTACTTGGGGAAGATATTACTCAAGCTAACCTTGTAACTACCGTCGTTCCAGAGAAAAACAATCCATTCGTGACCGAAGCATTAGTCTCTGTGGCTAACGACGTATCACCAAACGGCCCATTACCTAAGCAGTCGCTGGCAGAAATCAAACAAGTGCGTGCCAACATAGAGAAGGCCGGCGTTGAAGTAAGCAAGTTACAAGGTACATATGAAGTCGCATTCGTGAGCTTAATTGATGGTCACTGTCAGTTCTCGACCAATAACATGACCACTCACGCGAAGATCGACTTCGATCACTTAGAGGGCTTGTCTGCTTACTCTATCCCTGCCCTACTGGCGATGGTAGATAAGTCTTACGCGATGGCAGAAACACGTATTGCAGAGGAAGAAGCGCGTATCGCTGAAGTTGAACGCGAGAAACAAAGACAGAAAGAGCTGGCAACCGCTGCGGCAGCCGCTCGTTACCAAGATGCGAATGTCTTAGTCAAAGTCGAAAAATTTGACGGCTCGAATGTCACTTTCTCTGTGACCAACTTAGCAACACAAGGCGATTTACAGCCAAGCTTTAACACCTTCAGAGCGTACCAAACCGATAAAGGCGAGTTGATTTACAAATCCGAATCACTGTTGAGTTTGGTGGATGGTGAAGGTAATGGCCTAGCAACCATTGGTATTGCTGAACTTGGTCCAGAGGGAAACAGCGACCTGACGATTTCTCCTGGAGAAACTCGGAAATTCATTACCAGTGTAGAATCTGAAGTTGCGCCTCAAACTCAGCTAAGCTTGGAATTTCCTGCCAAAGTGCTCAATACCGATGACGCATTCAGTGTATCGTTTACCGATTCCGTTGCTATGGCGACCGCAAGCTTGAACTAAAATTCAAGAACGGCCTGTCCTGTCGTTCCTTGCAGCCCCTTTGAAATTGAGGGGCATAAAGCAAAAAAGCAGACTGTCGACAGTCTGCTTTTTATTCGTTTGTTCCAAGCTTAGTTTTGGCATTGATACGCGTTAGCGAACATAGTGACCGAGCTTGAGAAACCCAGAGGTTGATACAAGTAAAGCGTGTCTGCACCCAATTCCACTGCTTTTATGCGCATTTGGTTTAATGTGCCCCAAACCATGTCTTTGTCTGCATGGAGCCAGTAATCGTAGAAGTGACCTTCTGAGCCCATTACTGTACCAAGGTGTTGGCAGTTTTCGATTGCATTTACATCATCCCAAATCACTTTTACTTGCTCTGATTCTTGTGTTGGGAACGTCACACAACCAGTTAATAACGTTGCTAATGCTGCACCAGTCATTAACTTTTTCATAATTTCATCGCCTTAGAATTAAATAGACTGCGGATTCTATTTATCGTTTAAGCAATGAACAACAAAAATTTTTTATGCTTTACACAAGCATTGATTTTCTTGATGCCTTTAATGCGCGAGCATCACGAATATTCAGCGTCATCAAGGTAAGATTGATGAAGCCAGCAAGCAACTCAATCCCCTGAATAATGTAGAACATGGTATCAAACTGACCCATTCCCGCTAAGTACTTTAAGTAAATTGCAGCAGGAACCAAAATCAGCAGACCATTCAAGGCGACAAAAGGCATGCGTTTTTTCTTCGCAGCTAAAGGCCCTTTTTTCACATTCGGTGCCATCTTAGCACCAGTAATTCCAGTGATGGCCATTAATGGTACGACTGCCCAAATCGCATAAGAAATATAGGTTTTTACTGCCAAAATGGTTTGGTGGTTACCAAACAACTCCACCAGTACGGTGCTAGTGAAAAAGCTCATGATCAATAGATAGGCACTGATAGAAGCAAGTCGATGAACTAAAGCGAGTTTCTTTTTCATAGCAGTATTCTCTTTTTTGATTTGATGTGAGTAGCGGTACAAAACAAAGATTACACAACAATAATTGCATACGCAACATTTGCATTAAAGGCAAATTATAAACCTGACTCGATATTTGCACATGAAGTTTTTAACTTAATGTTTTTAATGAACATTTACTTTCAAACAAAAACAGAGTTGTGATTGGATTTTGTGAAGGAATTGGAGTAAAACTGAAGGGTAGATGAAAAGAGGGACTGAATTTGGCTTCCAAAAATAAACTGATCCGCTATCAATGCACTGAAGTCGCAGATGTTTTCAGTAAAGAAGATGAGCTGATCAAACTCGTGCAGACGGATCAACTCTCTCAAGTCCTACTGTTATGGCAAGTGAAGAGCCCAACACTGGTTCTTCCGGCAGGAAAAAAGTGGCTAATTTCGGATGAGCTTAAACAAGGCCTTGAAGACACAAGCTGGAAGCTATTCTCAAGAAAAACGGGGGGTGCACCAGTCCCGCAAGTCCCAGGAATCATTAATCTCTCACATATTTATCATTGGCCAGAAGGTCAGCCATACGACATCAAAAAAGCGTATCTCGACTTATGTTCTGTCCTAGAGGTTTTCTTTGAACAACTCGGTGTGAAGGTTGATGTGCACGCAACACCAAACTCATATTGTGATGGGGACTACAACCTAAACATCAATGGACAAAAAGTGGTCGGAACCGCACAACGAGTCTTACTGAAGAAGGGAGGCGGGCAAGTGGTGCTCTCTCAGGCCTGCATTCTTATTGATGCGGACGTAGAAAAGATCGTTGAACCGGTAAAACTGTGCAATCAATTGTGTGGCCATGCCGATCATATTCGCGGTGATGTTCACACCCCCCCTATTTAACCATATTGAACAAAGACCGAGTGTGGATGCCTTGTTTCAGCTCATCACTCAAACTTTTTTAGATCGCGCCAAGCAAGACTAGACTCTCATAATAAGCTCTCATCTCTTTTGAGAGCTAATCACAGAGCGTGGGAAAGTCTCTCCGACACTGCATCTCAAATAGTGCTTTTGCTTATGTCGACCATAAGGGTTGAGCCTTATTTACCACCAGCACTATATTATATACCCAAGTGACTTCAAGATGCAGGATTCAGAGCGCTGTCATTGATTCGAGATCAAGGAAAACAACGCAGCGTAATAGCCAGCTCTTTCCAAGTTGTTTGACACAGAAGTCGGGTCAATGACACGCTCCCGAAGGGCGAGTTGTCTTGGTTTGTATACTTTGTTGCCGATTCTTGATTTAGGTCCACTAGACCTTTAAATCGCCGCCGCGTCTACAAACCAAGCCACTCTCGCTGAACCTAGCATCTTGAGGTTACTTGGGTATAAGTATTTAATGTTATAACAGAGATTAAATTTAATTATGTCTCAATCACTACACCTTAATTATTAAAGCCTACATTAACATCCTCTTCATTAAAGCTTGATAATACTTATATTGAATAATATTCACCTTATTTTTATGCAACTAATAACTACACATTATTTATATGGTTAATTTATTTAAATTTTTTAGCCACAATATAATACCAGCTTAATTAGTAACCGCTAATAGCTTATGTGACCGTTGTTCAACTTATTTATATATAAACTATCTAATTATAGAAATATTTTTACAAGCTATGCTTTCTGTGTATTTTATTTAACTGACAAATATACCAACCCCTAGTTATTTGTCTCATATATAAGAATATTTTACTCAAACCAAAACACAACAGGTAAAGAAATGAATACATTTGTAAAAGTTACTGCGCTATCTGCTATCACCTTTTCATCAATGAATGCTTTTGCCGTTAGCGATACTTTCGACGCAACGTTAGAAGTAAAACAAGCGATCACTATGACCAGAACGTCTAATCTTGATTTCGGTATTATCACATCAGACCGTACAACAGATGTTGTCATTGCCCAAGGTGATGCGGGCGCTGCAACATTCACTATCGACGGCGGCGCTGGCGAAGTGGTTGATGTTGTTATCTCTGGTACTAACCTTGTAAATGGCGCAAACAACGTTGCAGCAACCTTTGACTTCTCTCCTGCGTTGACACTAACAGGTGGAACTGCTGAGCTTAAAATTGGTGGCACAGCACAAGTATCAACAGCAACGCTTGTCGCTGGTACATACTCTGCTAGCGTTCCAGTTGATGTTACTTACCAGTAATCAATAGTATTGTTTATTGAAATGGTGGCAATATTTTAATGCCGCCATTATCAAAATAAGAATATCATGCCATTAAAAGTCGCTTTTTATTTAGGGTTATTTTTATTAACTCATCAAAGTTGCTTGGCATTGACGATCGTCCCAGAAAATATGGATATCACTTTCCCAGGAATATATTTATCTGGACGAGGTCAAAATGCAGTTTCCAACCCAACCCACAGTCAACTTTACGTTGTCCGTTTTTATGTAGACGGTGACCCGGGGCGAAAAATTACCGTCACCGTACCTAAAAACCAATACCTTAATCATGACAAATCATCTCGAAAAATTAAGGTTCGTCGAATTTTTTATGGGTGTGGTTTATCTAAACGCGGGCGCGCAAAAATAAACAGCAACGGAAGAAGCAAATTGTTGTGTATCGGCGCAAAAATTCGGATAGGCGCAAAATTTCCAGCAGGCAGCTACTCTGGCACCATTCCTTTTGAGGTTAATTATCGATGAAGCACCTAGTTCTATTACTCACGACAATATTTGTCTCATTCCCCAGCTATGCGCAATTGCTGATTGCTCCCACCCGTTTGGTGCTGAATGCGGATCAATCAGTGACAGAGAAGATCATCGTAGAAAACAACTCAGACAAACCCATTAGGCTTGAAATTAAGCCAGTTTATCGCTCTATCACTTCGAGAGGTGTCACCCGCACCGACAAAGACATCGCGCAAACGGAAGATATTGCAAAGTGGATCAAAGTATCTCCGCCGAGCATTCGAGAGTTAAAGCCAAACCAAAGACGTACGATTCGCTTGAGGTTTAGCGCTTTACCAGCAGATAAAGACAACGGCGAATATAGAGCTTACTTGTGGTTCTCTCCTATCACTTTGGTTCAAAGCCAAACCGCAGACGCTCAAAGCTCTGGGCCCTCTTTTGCTCTCGACTTCCGAGTAAACAGCTACATCCCAGTTTACGCACAACGCGGCGAGGTTCAACAAGACGTATCCATCCAATGTAAACAAGGTGAATTACGCATCCAAAACAAAGGCAAATATCAATTTAATGCGATGCTCAACACCGATAATCATCAAGAGAGGCTGGTATTGCTTCGACAATCTGAGCTCGTGAAACGACTTCCGGCCAAGAGTAAGATTCTTATCACACAAGACGAACAATCACTACACGAATGCACCCTGTAACCAGCCTTACATCAATTCACGTACTAAGCCCAATCTAACGAGAATGAGACTACGTTACATTGGGCTGTGTTTGTCGATGATCTTCGCCCTATCTTTTCCGTTATTCGCCAACGAGCCATCGCAGTTAGCCTTGTATCCTGCTCACATCGAGGTTCGTTTGGGTAATGTGGGGGACAGTTTTTATCGTGTTATGATGGATGACGAGGAACAGCCCTACCTGCCTATCGAGAGCAGTATTGCTTACTTATTGGAAATGCACGGAAACTGCGTTCATAAGCGTTGTGAAATACACCTACCGCAAGACGTGGCACGAGAAACCCCCGCTTTCATTATCGACCTAAGCCGTCACGTATGTTACCGATCAAATTCAACGCTACAGCCTATCCAGATCCTTTTTTATGAAGAGGAATGGCTTATCCATTGGCGTAGCCTTAATGACTGCTTACCCGTTAAAGCTCGTTGGTATATCGAAGACTACCAACTCATCATCGACAAGGGCTATAAATCCCCCTCTGAATTAGAGGAGGAAATTCAAAAACTCAAACGTGATTCTCGAGATAGAGCCAAACGACTCGAACAGTTGACGCGACAACCCTCAGTCAGACCGCTATCAACGTTGGGCTTTTCCACTCGCCTTTCCGCAACCACGTCATATGAGAGCGATAACAAGGAGGGAGGACACCTGCTCTCCGATTCTCTATTGAGTACAGAAAATTGGATTGGCCAAATGTCTGTAGATTCACGAGAAGATCATCCAGTGGCATACTACAACATCACAATCGCTCAACCAGACAACCACAACCGAGTTGAACTTGGACATGTGTTATTGGATGGTGGTCTCTACTCGAATCCTGTGATTCTAGAAAATGGCTTTCACTACTCCAACCACAAAACGGTGCCAAAATTTGGCAACCTTCAATTGGAAAGGACAACCCAGCCAAACATCAACATCGATCTTTTAGTCAACGGGGTTTATCAAAGCTCATACCGCTCTGATGATTTTGGTCGCTTTGTGATAGAAGAAAGTAACATTGCACCGGGCGATACTCTCACTTTCCGTTATTACTTGGCCAAAGGTGTTTGGCAGCAAGAGGAAGTAATTATCGCAGGTTTGGATGGTGGCTTCCTTCCAAAAGGGCAATGGGGGATAGATCTCATCGCCGACTTTGAAAAGGCAAAAGTTGGCGCAGGTATTTTGGAATATGGCATTGATGATTACCTCACTTTTGGCAGCACCGCGTTAATTGCAGACCACGACACGCTCTTGGCTTTCCAAACACGCTATCTCCCACGCCACTGGCTTGCAATGCATGTGGGCTGGATTCCTGAATTACAACGTTTTCCTATTGAGTTGGATATGCAGTTTGGTCGCACACAATCGTTAAGCTTAGAGCTCAACAAGACGGTGAATTTCACGCGGGATTTCGAGTTGTATGACGCTTTAAAATACAGCTTTTCAGGCCCTTACTATAACGCCTACCTTGATTTAAGACGTGAAGATGATAAGTACCAAATCTCACCTCAACTCAGTGCAAAAATTGCACGTAACCTTTTTCTCCGCGTTGAATCCAATTACACACGCGACCAGATAGAAAATATCGACGACTTTTTACATACTATTGAGCTCGCCAAGAATGGCTTTTCTGATACCTCATGGCGTGTAAAAGGAGCATGGGATAAATCCGGTTCTCTTGAACAAACTGAAGCTTCGTTGCGAAATATTTGTACCGATTGCTGGATTAACTATGGGCAGTATTTTGAAGAAGTGATGTCGAACCTGTCTGCCAGTTATACCAATAACGATGTTGAATTATCCGCAACGTTAGAAGCACGCGTAAACTCAAACTTCAAAATAAAACTGTTCGGCAACCACGAACATTATGGTATTGAGCTTACTACGGAGGCCGGGATTCGCAGCCATTTCGACGACAACATTGCCGAAATATTAGATTGGAGCAAATACAGTTATGCCAAGCTCGTCGGCACCGTCGTCGATCAACAAGGCAATGTGATCCCAAATGTCAATTTGCGTGTGCTTGACCAATTCGCGATGAGTGATGAAAACGGCGAGTTTGTTTTCCATCAAGTTCCTGCCCACGATAGCCTTTCTATCCATGTTGATGAGAGCGCCCTCGACCTCAACTTAACAACGCAACACAATCCCATTCTAGTCAATACTCGCCAAGCGGGGGTTACACAAATATCCGTGGTCTTGATCGCCTCTTTTGGTATTGATGGAGCAATCGAAGGCCCACTTGAAGACCACAGCTATCTCCATTTCAAACACATTGCCAACGATATGGAATTCTCAAGTAAAATAGAGAAGGATGGCTTTTATATGGTCGAAGGACTCACGTCCGGACTCTATCTTATTACTCTAGAAAACGGACAACAAAAAAGAATGATGCAAGCCCACCTAGACAATGAATTTTGGATAAGTGAGCTGAACTACCAAGTCTCTGACTTTCACTGAGACATTGAAAAACAACCAAAGCTTATGATTCAAAAGAAAAATATAGTAACAGCCCCAATAAAGTCCCACCTCCACCTATTTTAAAAACACAAAGAGGTCATCCCCAGCCGCTGTCACCGATTCGGAAGTGAGATCTGGATCAAGTATTCATCGGTAACAGAAATAGTTGAAGCCGACGCCTAAAAGCCTCAGAATGGCGCACTTTTCGCGTCGCACATAAATTCGACGCCTTGTTATCTAACTCAACAATTGAGAATCATACATATGGGTTTTACCTCGTTAGGTCTATCTGCTCCAATCCTTAAAGCTATTCAGGAAAAAGGCTACGACACCCCTTCGCCAATTCAGGCTCAAGCAATTCCTGCAATTCTGGAAGGGAAAGACGTCATGGCAGCAGCGCAGACTGGTACGGGTAAAACAGCGGGCTTTACGCTGCCAATCCTAGAACGCTTGTCAAACGGCCCTCGCGTTCGTAGTAATCATGTTCGTGCACTTATTCTTACACCCACGCGTGAACTTGCAGCTCAAGTACAAGAAAACGTGTTCATGTACAGCCGTCACCTATCGCTAAACAGTGCTGTTGTGTTCGGTGGTGTTAAGATCAACCCACAAATGCAGCGTCTACGTAAAGGTGCTGACGTATTGGTTGCAACCCCAGGCCGCTTGATGGATCTTTACAGCCAAAACGCGGTGAAGTTCGACCAACTAGAAGTACTCGTATTGGACGAAGCGGACCGCATGCTGGATATGGGCTTTATCCGCGACATTCGTAAGATTCTTGATTTGCTGCCTAAGCAACGTCAAAACCTACTGTTCTCTGCGACATTCTCTAATGAGATTCGTGACCTTGCGAAAGGCCTTGTGAACAACCCGATTGAGATTTCAGTGAACCCTGCAAACTCGACAGCACGCACTGTAGAGCAAAGCATTTACCCATCAGACGTGAAGAAGAAAGCGCCGATGCTGGTAAAACTGATCAAAGATGGTGATTGGAAACAAGTACTGGTCTTCACTCGCACTAAACACGGTGCAAACCGCCTGGCGAAATTCTTAGTGGACGAAAAGCTACCAGCGGCAGCGATCCACGGTAACAAGAGCCAAGGTGCTCGTACTAAAGCGTTGGCTGATTTTAAATCTGGCGAGATTCGTGTGCTGGTAGCAACAGACATCGCTGCACGCGGTATCGATATTCCTCAGCTTCCTCAAGTGGTTAACTTCGAGCTACCAAAAGTGGCAGAAGATTACGTTCACCGTATCGGTCGTACAGGCCGTGCTGGAGAAGTTGGTAAAGCGATTTCTCTAGTGTGCGCACTTGAAGCATCAGAACTTTTTGCCATCGAACGTTTGATTCAACAACAGCTTCCACGTAAAGAGCTAGCGGGCTTTGCACCAACCAATGTGGTTCCAGAATCTAAATTGGATACTCGCCCAATCAAGCCTAAGAAACCGAAAAAGCCTAAGAAGCCAAAAGCAGAAGGTGAAAACAGTCAAACCGCTGAGAAGAAAAACAGCGGCGGTAACAACAAACCAAAGCGTCGCTTCAACAGCGACAACAAAAACGGCAAAGGTGAAGCAGGTAAAGGCGGCGCTGGTAAACCAAAAGGCAATCGTGACGGTCAAGCTCGTTCAAACGGCAAGCCAAGCGGTAACAAGCCGAATAGCAACCAGTCTGGAGCGAACAAACCGGGCGCAAATAAAAACGGTAACGGTGGCAAACCATCAGGTAACCGCAAGCCTAACAGCGGCAAGCCAGCTGGCGCAAAGCCTTCAAACGGTAAACCGTCAGGCAATAAGCCATCAGGACAACGTCGTAAGCCACGTCCGCAAACTGCTAAGTAATTAGATAACGAGTTAAAACGACAAAGCCGCTGATAATACCAGCGGCTTTGTTTTATCCAGCGCGTTTGGAATCTACTCGCCCAAAAGCAGGAACGCAGTCGTTATAACTAGTTATACAGTCGCTTTGAAACTGTTCTCTCCTTTTATTTTTGCGTAAAATATGCCCATAAAGTAAAAGGAATACCAAATGAAAAACAGATGGTTAGGTATGGCTTGTGCGCTTCCTTTATTAGTTGCGTGCAATAGCGAGAGTTCTGCAATTGCGCTGTCTAGCGAGACCGTTTCACAAAAGCAAATCGATACGATAACGTCGAATATCAATGAGCTTTACCCAGAAGCAACTCCGGAGCAGAAGCAGAAAGCGGCAGAAGTGGTGGTACGAGCGATCGAGAACATGGTGTTCGTCGAAGGTGGCAGCTTTGATATGGGAGATTTCAAGATGGATTGTGATTTCCCAACGAAAACTGAAAACCGTTTAGATTGGTCTCCAGATGCGCAGTGTTTAAGTCATTTTGCGAGTAGTATGTTTGGTGCTCAGTACTTGCACAAAGTGACACTCGACTCCTATTTGATCTCAAAATATGAAACAAGCTTTATGGATATGGAGTGGATGCGCCAGATTAGTAACTTACCCGTCGCGTTAACCAACTTCGTTAGTGTTATTCCTTTAAAATCTAAACCTATGAAGCGCACTGATGAAAAATATAAAAAAGCTATTGAATACAACTTAAAACACAACGAGCCTGCATATACAAAATCTTGGCAAGAGGCAAAGGATTACTGTCAGTGGTTAGGCAAAGTTTCCACTTTAGAATTTGATATTCCGACTGAAGCGCAGTGGGAGTATGCAGCAAGGAGTCGCGGACAGCATTACTATTATGCAACCAATGATGGTTATCGTTCTCTAACTGAAGGACAATATTTTGATCCAGATATGGGTAAATATATAGATATACTCCCTTCAGAAGTAAATAGTAGTACGAGTAGTGAAGAATATATTGGTCAATGGCCAGCTAATCCACTAGGCATTTATGGAATGAGTAATGGTATTTCTGAGTGGGTTAATGATTGGTACGAAAAAGACTACTATCTACGCTCCGCGGAAAGGAATCCCGTAGGACCAAGTACAGGAACGCAAAAAGTCCTACGTGATAATAGGAGTAACAAGATGACCTTTGGTCGCTACGGAGAGAATACTCTTCTTGAAGCTTACTCCCCAACCCACAGCTTCCGTTGTACGATTCACGATTCAAAACCGATTTCCAAATAATATTGGCCCGAAAGGGCCAATATTTAAACGTATTGGTTAGGAGTAGAGCCACCGTAGATTGATGCATATTGCTGATTTACATGAGCTAGCTTGCGTGCAAAGGCTTTACCTTTGTAAGGATCAAATGGGATATTTGCTACCTCTTTAATTAAGTTCTTTTCAGCTAATGATGCCACCCACCTATTAAACTCATTTTGCTGAGAGCCATCAAGAATGGCATTTAGACGTTGGATGTTATTAAAAAGAGTATCCTCCCCACGTTCTTTTTCTCCCTTTTCATTCATTCTCGCTAAGATCTCTTCAAACTTGTGCCAGCTGTAAGTACTTTGTGACAGCAGAGTGCAAATAGCGTCTTCTTGCTTTTCTTCCCAATTTAAAAGAAACGTTCGAGTAAGAGTATCTAGCATTCGGCCTATTGCTTCCGGCGGAAGCTGATCAAACGGTACACCGCTGCGTGTCGATGTGTTTAAAATCCTATCGGAAAGAGTGGCGGCTTCTTTTTCAAGAGCTAGGGACTTTTTCCTCTCAGTCTTTATAAAATCAATACTAGCTTTCCCAGCAGTAACTGCCATTTTAAGGGCATCATCTGGAGATTTGATAAAATCAGCGGCAGTAAATGCAAAATAAGCAGCATCAGCCAAGTATTCATATGCTTGGCTATTGATGTTCTTCAGCATCCGGTAATCTACATACTGAAGTCCTTGCCAGATTACTTTTGTGAGGTCCCAGATTTCTTGTGCGTTGATAGCGACCGAAAAACCGCCACCTCCACCAGCTCCCCAAACCAGTTTGGCTGAGATCTTAAGGAAAAACTGTGCTCCATCTAGATAGATCTCAAAATCTGCGTTATAACCACCACCAACGGAAACATTACCTTCGGTCTGAATTTCAGCCAAAGAGTTAAAGTTTGTGATTTGATCTATTTCTGGCGCTTTCCATTGAACGCCACCTGCAAACTCACCACTTAACTGGCCACCACCAAAAACACTGGCCTTGATGCCAATCCGACCACCTCCTGCATTGCCCATACTGACATGGGGATCAAACAATATCCCAACATCATCACCTGTTTCCGGTTTTCTGTTACTGGCATCGCCTTTTACTTGCGCAACTACGCCCACAAAGCAACCCACTTTCATTTTGGCATTAAAGCGAAAACTGCCAAAGGAGTGCACGGCTAATTGACCATTCGCATCAGTGTAGTTTAAGCATGGCGTATAACCCGCATCGCTAGGTAAGAAGACTTCTGCCGTAATGGCCGCTTCAAAGGCAGAAAAGCCCGCAGAAGCACCTACACCTAAATCTACGTTTCCTTTCGCATTACCGTGCTCATCTTTCTCAAATGGGTTTAACTCAGCATCAACGGCCGCTTGCATTCCCCAGCGACCAAGTTGCGCCTCAGAACTCACCGCAAACATTGTATTGCCTTCATCGTCGCGTAAAAGTGTATCCGTCGATTTCCATTCAGCAATTTTTCCGCCGGGCGCCTGCCACTTCGCAAGATTGGCTTTAATATCAGGAGCAAGCTTTTTCTGCTCAAGGTCGCTGGTGATATCGTCAGCGATAGCTTTACCAAATTCTTTGATTTTTCCCGTACGTAATGCTCGGTTTGCGTTGTTAGTATTCGAGGTATTTCGCCAACTGTTACGAACGGTTGTTTCCTCTTGAAAGAATGCTTCTCGAACATAGGTGTAAACGCCGCGATTAATCGAGTACAACTCTCTAACCCCAGTATTTGTTACAATGCCATCCAATGCTCTCTCTTTTACCGCCATTTTTTTAGCATCAACAGGCTTGCCAGAAGAGCTCTCTTTGGTTGGTGGAACTTTGGCCATTTTTTCCCACTTCGCAAGCTCTTTCTTAAGGTTTGGTACGACTGTCGCAGTCAAACGCTCTTTTAGTTCAATGGCAGAGCCTTCAGTGCCAAACCAGTTTGAGTATTCCTCAATGTAGCGGATTCGCCTTTTTAGCTCGGTTACTTTAGCGTTAGCCATTCGCTGGTTTTCTAAAGCTTTTTCTCGCTCAACCTTCTCTTTTTGAGACTGTTCTGCTTTGACACTTGCTGGATTTTTACGGCTGGGATCTGGCAATATGCCTGCGTATATCAGGTCGGCGCATAAGGCTTCTCGCTTTTGAGTATGCTTTTCCAACTCAGCCCATGTTTCTTTACCCGTTGGAGCTTGATTGACTAGGTCACTGTAGCATTGAAATAACTTCGTCGTTTCTTCGATTTCCTTATCAAGCTTTTCCACCGATTCTTTCGTTAGGCAATAGAATCGGTTCGCTGATTCACCCGTGGCAAAAATGATATCTTCAATTTCCTTTGGTTCACACAAAGGCGGCGCCACAATTGTCCCTTTCTCTTTTGGACATATTTTGGCGATTGGCTCTACCGGAAACTCGACAGGGATAGGATCTTCCTCTTCCTGACCAGGAAGGATTAAGGTATCGCCAACTTGGATTAAATCAGGATTTGGTTGGTACTTGGGGTTTAGTTCTAACAAGATGTTGAAGTTAACACTTTGTTCGATACCGATGCCAATAAGGGTGTCACCGGGTTTAATTACGTAGGTTTTGTTACTCATGAAACGCGTCCATTACCATTGCTGCGCAATGTTTTGCATTGTGCTCAGTTGTTCTTGCGAGAGTGTCCAAGGTTGAATTGACGTAGTAGCCTCACTAGCGTGGGATAAGTTAATACTTAACCATTGTTTGCTATGCCAATGTAGAGATGAGAGTAAAGGAAACATTTGTCGTCGCTCCTCATCACTTAATGCTGCCATTAAAGGTACTAGAGTTCTGGGCTCATAAAATCGAAACAATGCTTCTCCTTGATTGCGCGACACAAAGAGACGCTGACGCAATGAAGCTGCGACCTCCGAAGAAGAGTGAGATGGCGAACTCCAAACCAAACAACCACAAGGTGTCTGGCTCATTTTAGCTACGCATGCCTGAAGTGCCTCTTCTGATGACCCGATAAAAACTAAGACAGGCCCCTCATTGAGGTGTGATAGACGAGTACCAGCCATCAACGGGATAGCCTCGAATGACTCAAGATGCGCCTCCAATTTCTTTTTCCATTCAGGCCAAAGAAGAGGTTCGATAATCGCGTACGCTTGTTGATTCGTAATTAGGTTCGGTTGGGCATTACCTTGAATTCGCCAGTTTGGATTTAGCTGTGTATTTGACATGTTTTACCGCTCCCACAATCACACAGTTCTTGCATTAAGCCACCATCTTCAACAAACCCTTTATAAGCGGCCGGAGACATAACAGGTGGTGTTTTCTTCGCTATAGATAATCCTTTAGGACGCCTTGTAGAAACGCTGCTGTTGCCGTTTGCCGCGCCGCCCGGGTTGATGTCTACTTTTCCACCCGTTGCGGTGACACTACTCGCACCATCAATGGTAATGGAGGTGCCGTTTAAATGGATGTTGCCGCTGCTCTTTAGCACTAAGCTGGATGCACCAACGAGGAACTTGATTTCATCCGCTGAGACCACCGCCGTTTCGCCATCAGAGCGGATAGAGGTGTTACCGTTCACTTCGACACTGAGGTTATTGCCGATGCTATGTGTGTCGTCAGCCCCCACATCAATAGAGCGCGATGCCATGATTACCGTGTTTTGGTCTTGCCCTACATCCAGTGAATCGTCTTTACCAATCAAAGTTTGACGATTTTCGTCGATGTACAAGTCTCGGTTGTTGGCTATTTTCTCGGATTCATTCGCGTTGTAAGTGACGTGAACATCTTCCTCAACTTGCTCCATAAAGGTTTGCTTAGTAATGGAGGTTTTATGCCCATCAATGACTTCTTTACGGTCGCCTAAGATGTTGTTTTCTTGGTTGTTACCGACTTTTAACTCTTCATCATTTCCGATGTCTCGATAACGGTTATTGAGCACTTTGGTCTTCATGTCTTTTTGAGCGCGGAAGTGAACCTCTTCTTGGTCACTCTCATCCTCAAAGTACATTTCGTTGTAACCTTCAGCCTTATGGCTTTGGGTTCTAAACACTGTGCGCGTTTTGTTTTCTGGTAATGGGTATGGCGGCGTGTGTAAGCCGTTGTAAACCGCGCCCGTCACTAGTGGGCGGTCTGGGTCACCTTCTAGGAAGGTCACAATCACTTCATGACCAATACGAGGTAGATAGACTGCTCCCCAGTTGGGTGCTGCCATTGATTGACTGACACGTAGCCAACATGAACTATGCTCATCGCTTTGTGCGTAACGGTCCCAATGGAACTGAACTTTGATGCGTCCATATTCATCGGTGTAGATTTCTTCACCCGCAGGACCAACTACAACGGCAGTTTGAGGACCATCAACGACAGGTGACGCCATTTTAGGTGCACGGAATGTCACATCTCGTGGTAAGCAGACAAACTGATTGTGATAAGTTGTAGGCTCATCGCTCGACTCTTCCTCATGCACACGAGGGTTAAAGCCAGTGTGCATCACCGTCAACATGAGGTAATCACGGTTGATGCCTAAACGAGGATGCTGGCTGATATCGAAGCTGTAGCCTGCGGTGAGACGCATGATATCGCTCGCAGCTTCAATCTGATGGCTGTCCACTGTGTATTCGGACATCCACTCCGTTACACGCTGCTGCCCTAAGTCTGGTGAAGTATAACGGCCAAGATAGTCGTAGCGCTGCAAATCAAAGTTCGGGCCTTCATCCGCACTTTTTCCTTGTGGGATTTTCGGAGTGAGATAGTTGTAATCGCCATAACTAACGATGCCAGTGCGAGTACGATGCGTTTGTTCGAGGTCGAAGATATGTTCTCGATCTGGCGTACCACCACCTTGGGCATGATAAATCACAGGTCCTAGGTAAGAAGCATTAGTGGGTGAACTGATGAGCTCAGGTATCGCATCGTTGCTATCGACAATGACCATGGTATGTCCAGCCTCGCTATGCTCGAAGTAATACCAAAGGCCATGCTCCGCCATTAATCGTTGCACAAAATGCTGGTCGTTTTCACGGTATTGGAGAACGTACTCTTTCGCTTCGTATTGCGCTGACAACTCAAAGCGGTAATCGCTCATTCCTGCGTCATCAAAGACCTGACGAATGATGTCGGGAACCGCCTGCATCTGGAAGATGCGACAGTCCTGACGCTGAGTGAGAAACCAGAGGTGTGGAACCAAGGTAATATGATAGCGCGAGAAGCGGCGACCAGAGCCTAAGTAACGAAGTTCAGAGATACTGCCGTTAAACTGGCGAGCCGTTCCTACACCTTGACCAAACAGGCTCAGGACGCCCATTTTTCGGCTTAAGGCTTCAAACGTGATGGCATCGTTGTCGGACAACACCGTCAGGTTCATTTCAAAGGGAGAAGAGACTGTTTCCGTAATCCGGAAGCTTTCGACTTTAAATGGACCGGAGAACCCAGAAACATCAAAGGTGAAATCCACATCATTTACCATACTGTTCGACTCTTATGACAATGAAGAAGTGTGTTAACACCCCTACAGACACTAAATTGGCCAAACTGTATCAAGTTATATGACGTCCATCACCGTGATGAATTAACAGATAATTTGCGCGTTAGACTAGGTATTTATTGGGGACAAATACACCAATCATCTGTGACACCAAAAATATGACTTTTTGTATGGTTATTTAATCGGTCATGTACCGATTTTGAATGTGTCAGTATGTGACGTAACTCGGCAAGAATTGTTCTGAAGCTTTGAACACGCCTTTAATTACTTACCACTCATCAGCAATCACATCGTAAACCACGTCGACGAGTGGCAACGCCATTACGACAACAGCCCCTCACAATGAGGGGCTGTTTTTGGGTAGTATGGCGAATAGTAGGCTTAGATTAATGCCACTCCATTTCACCACTTAGCACTTTCGCACCCAATTCTAGATCGCCTTCTGTGGCAGCAAACTGAGGGTACTTAGCCTTCATCGCTGCCGAAATCTCGCTTGAAGATGGCTTGCTTAATTTTTCTAACGTCTGCTCAATATCTTCGATGTAGTTTATGGTGAATTGAACACCTTCCACACCTTTCGGCATATCACCTAGGTAGTGTCCCGGAATGACGTTTTTTGGTTTCAGTGCTTTCATGCGCTCCAGCGATTGGGACCATTGAGCACGCTCTTGTTTCGACTGAGTGTCCGCCATCCAAACATGAACGCCACTGTAAACCGATACTCCACCAAATACCGTCTTCTCCGAAGGTACCCAAAGGTAAGCATCATGAGTATTGATTTCTTTTACTTCAATGCGCTTACCTTCAAGCGTCAGAGTGCTGTCATTGAGTACAGTAGGCACAACAATTTTTGATGGTGCCCCCTCTTCCAAAATAGGTCCCCAGTACGCCAGTTTCGCGTCTTTTGTTCGTTCGATATGTTTAACAACCGCTTCACTCGCTACCACTTTGACATCAGGGAATGCAGCAACAATAGGCTCTAAGCCAAAATAATAGTCGGGGTCACCGCTGCTGATGTAAATCATCGACAGCTCTTTGCCACTCTTTTTAATCTGTTCCACCAACTTTTTTCCGTCTTTGACGCTAAATTGTGCGTCAAACAACATCAGCTCTTTTTCACCAGAAACAAGCACAGAGCTTGCAGGAAAGATCGCATTTTCACCGGGGTTGTAGTGGGTAATCGTTAAGTCCGCAGCCGACACATAGTTCGATGCCGCTAGTGCGGTGATCAGTAGAGTAATTGAACGCTTATTCATCATCTTATTCCGTGTTAGAGAACCAACTCATGCGGCTCGTTTCATGTTGAGGTCATCTTATTTGATTGGTTTTAGATGAAATAGACAGCAAATTAACTTTCACTGTTGCGAAATCCGGACATATACTGTGACGGTGATTTTCTTAAGGTGAAGCAACAGAATGGACAGACTTGAGGCAATGAATGTCTTTGTCACGATCGTAGAGCGAGGAAGCTTAAGTGCTGCCGCTGAGCATCTCGATCTTTCGCGAACTAAAGTGACACGTTATTTAGGTGAGCTCGAAAAGTGGATGGATACTCGTCTGCTCCACCGCACAACTCGAAGCCTCAGTTTAACCAGTGCAGGGAAAGAGACGCTTGAGATTGCACGAGAGTTACTTGCACTTGAAGAATCCCTAAGCGGAATCCGAAACCAAAATCGAGTGAACCTAAAAGGTCAATTGCGTATTACCGCTAGCTATTCCATTGTGAGTAGCTTCCTCATTGATGCAATCACAAGCTTTGTTGAACAATGGCCTGATGTGGCGATTGATATTGTGTCGACAGATGAAACCGTAAACCTCGTGGAATCACGCATTGATCTTGCGATACGCATCACCAATGAGTTGCCTGCTAATGTGGTAGCAAAGCGATTAGGTGAATGCCGCTCGGTGATATGTGCGTCCCCCAAATATATCGAACAAAAAGGCGCACCGTTAAACGCCCAAGACCTAGGACACCACAACTGTCTGTCCTTTAGCTATTTTGGTCGTTCTGAGTGGATATTCTCTGGACCAAACGGTGATGAATCAGTCTCCATCAAAGGCAATATCAGCGCGAATACCCCGGAAGTACTGCTTGCTGCCGCTTTAAATGGTAACGGAATCAGCTTACAGCCCTTCCCAACCGTGAAAGATTTGATCACTGAGGGTAAACTGATTCAACTGTTACCGGAATGGCACCCAAAAACATTAGGCGTTCATGCCATCTATGGCACACGTAAACAAGTCACACCGTTATTAAGAGCCTTTATCGACCACCTCTCCATTAGCATGTCAGAATCCAAGCGCTGGTGAGCACTTTTCTGAACATTCACGTTAAAACGAACATCCAGTGGTTACTTAAATAGAAAGCCGCTGATCATCTCAGCGGCTTTTTCTTAGAACTTCAATTCACGTTATTGAAGCGGTGTGATGCGGATATCAGCAATCTGCGCTTCATTCATCTCGCCATCTACGCCACCTGAGTAAATGTAGGTTTCATTAGATTTCAAGTAACTCATATTGAAATGGTCTTTGAGAACCAGTCGGTATGATTTGCCTTGTTCCAAGGAAACTTCAATCGGTGTTGAGTAACGCATACCTTTGTTCTCACCAATATGGCCCATTTGAATGTAACCTTTACCAACTGACTGACCAGATTCGTCGAGAACTTCGAGCTCTTTCACTGCGTTAGTAATACCGGTGTTTAGTTGACCTAGGTTATTGTTATACCACGCCGCCAATTGGTATTGCCCGTTGGTAGGGACGGTGAAAGCACTCAGACCATTTACATCACCACTATCTTTGCTGACAGTGACTACCGATACATCGTCTTTTAGCGGTTGGTAATCACCCTCGAGTTTGACGCGAATATCTTCGCCAACACAAACCGGTTCACTTGGGTTAGAACGGAAGCCTTGTTCATTAATACTCTCAGCCAAATAACACGCAAAACCGCTTAAGGTATCGCTGTACTCTTTTCCGTTAACATTACTTTGGATCAGTTGACCATTGCGGTACAAGTTAATGTTGTAGTCACTAGTTACACCAATCGTCACATTATTGTTGGTGCGAGCGACATCGAGCTCAGGCTCTTTTGGAGAAAAGACTTTTTCACTTTCCGTTGCGTAAGGTTTGACTCCATCAACCACTTTTATACTGCTGTCGTCAGCAACAAGACTACCCAAGGTGACTTGGTAGTGGCCATCATCAACCGTCACCTCTTCCACTGGATAGTAACCGTTTGACTCACCTTGTACTTCTGGCAGGTGAACCGTCACAGAGTAGTTTTTCCCCTTGAAGCTAAAGTTCTCCAATGTAATCTGATCTGATTGAGCAAAAAGTTGATTGCGAACCCACCCTGTAATGAACGGTTTAACTTCCAATTGTCCTGTTTCAGTGTGTATACCAAAGATAGTTTCGACCACCATATTGAGGTAACCACCTACCGACCATAGCTGGCGCTGGGAGTTAATTACTGGGCCATCAAGAGAAGCATCTGCACCATGATCGCTATGAATAATGAACGATTTGCCAGACAACCACTCCAAGTTTTCCATATTTGATAAGTTCGTTGCGGTACCGCGAACTAAAGATTGAATCGCATTGTTCGCCGCTTCTACGTTTTGAGTTTGATGTGCAGCGCGCAAGCTATATGCGGTGACAAATGGCCAAATCGCGCGGTTGTGATAAACAGGAACACCTGGCTGCTGAGGGAAGTAAACTGGCACACCAAACTCACTATGAGGATAGTTTTCCATAATTTGTTTCGCCTGAGCATCACTGGCAATGCCACTTATAATTGCAAGCGCTTCACCTAGCATGTCATATTTATCGACCGCAATATCCTGCCCGTTGTCAAACAGGTAGCTGACGTACATACCGCGGTTCTCATTCCAAAAGTGCGTATTGATTGATTGCTTCAACTGATTCGCCCAATCGGTATATTTGACGGCGTTTTTAGAGTCAAACTGCTCTGCCAACTTCGCTGCTAAGCGCATTGCTCGATAGTGAACCACGTTAGTAGACAACGCTTTGCTACTACCAATCGCATTAACATCATCAGGCGTCCACGTAGAGTATGTCTGCTCACGCCAGTCCAAGAACGACTGTTCTCCCGTGTAAAGGCCTGAGTCTTGATCAAACGCCGCTAAACGGTCGGCTTCTAGCGTGTTGCTAACTGCGTTGTAAGCGCGCTCTGCAAATTGGTTGTAAGCTTCGCCATCCAGTGCCGACAGTAAACGTTCTGCCCCTAACGCCCATGTTGTTCGATCGGTACTGATCGGCCAACTGCCACCAGTGCCTGTATCTTGGACGATTTGCTCACCATCGTATTGTTGATCTGTTGAGTCTCGGAAGGCTGATAACTTGAATTCCAAACCGTTTTCAACACGCGTAGGATTCATCAATGCAAGGGAAAGGTCGGCCGCATATGCCAAATCACGAGTCCAAACGTAATGCCACTTAGCACCTGTCTCAAACACTTCTGCCTTTATTGGTTTGTTGTAGTTGTAATTGCCGTCTTTGATTTCAGAAACCGCAAGTTGATCGAGCTCTTTCATCGTCAAAGCGAACAGTGCATCAAACGCGAGATCGCCAGATACAACGCGAGGCCCTTCTTTCTCCGTAATCACCATACCTTGATCCAGAGCGTCTCGCAGTTCCGTCGTGGTTGAGATGCCAAATTCACGTAGATCTGCTTTAGGATCCTTGACTGAAAATGTCACCGTTTCATTACTGTCATCGTAGTTTCGGAACAGTTTTAGTTCTTTATTTTGATGCCCCTCATGCACCATGGCTGGATCAATAATGGCATCAGAATAGTACTTCTCGGCTTCGGCCTGCGTCGCTTTGGTTACCGTCATCGTTGCGCTACTTTCACTGGCAAAGTTCACTGAGAACTTGTAGTACCCTTTATCAGCAAACGTAATTTCCGAGTTACAGTCATTGTTCATGCACGCTTCATTCGTCTCTGGCTTAGGCAGATAGTCTTGAGGCTGGTCAAATACAGCAGGATCTGAAAAGTGTGTGTACTCAATTTGCCAACCCGGATCGGCAATCTTGAATTGGTTACTACCACGTGCGACGCGCAGAACCGTCTCATATTCATTGTTGCCTAAATAGTTAAGCTTAGCGTGTTCGGCGGTTCCCCAATCGCCATTTAAGCCACGTAAGTACAGGTCGGCAGAAATAATTGGTTTGTCCACTACTTCCGGACTATCTGAATCGGAACCGCAGCCCGATAAACCGATACATGACGCGACAGCAAGCGCAATAATACTTGGTTTCATAGTTATCCCTTAGATTGTTATTTTGGGCGATAGTCTAAGAAACCATTGGTTCAACGAAAAATAGGCGAACCGTAAACAGATATAGATAACATCTATATCCACTAAACCGAACGTGACTGAGATCTACGAAAGGCATTTATCTTCGAATAAATGAGGTTTTAAATTTGTGATTTATAAATATTATTGTGCAAAATACTCCCACTTAAACTATGGGTAACACGTATGGATAAATCACTTCAGCAGTTTTTACTTGTAGCTCGCTGCAAAAGCATCAGTGCAGCTGCAAGGTTAGCAGGGTTAAGCCAACCTACGGTCACCCACAACTTGAAAAAGCTAGAAGACAACCTTGGTGTCATGTTATTTGAACGACACGCAAATGGTATGGAACTAACCGAGTATGGGCGCATTCTCTATCGTCATAGCGATGCAATGCAGCACGAATATAATCAAATGATGCAAGGCATTGAAGAGAGGAAGCAGTATCAAGTCGGCAAAATAAAAATAGGAACCGGGGACGCTTGGTGGCCTTTGTTCGTAAAGCAAGCCTTAGATGAACATTTGTCTCAGCAACCATCCGCATCTACACACGTCGAATTTGGCAATCATTTGGGTTTAATGGATTCTTTGATTAATGAACAAATTGAATTCTTCATTGGTCATGAAATTGTAGGGTTGTCGTCAAAGTGTGATGTTACTTTTATTCCTTTATTTCAAACTGTTGACGCCTACTTTGTCTCTCCCAATCATCCACTTTTGGGTAAAATGGTGACGAAACAAATGCTCCATGAATACCCCGCCCTATCCGTCACCTATGATGCAAAAAAGTTTAACCATGTTTTAGACAACCCAATTCCCAAGCAAAACGAAAGGGAACGTCAGCAACTTGATAACCGTCCAACTTACGAAGTCGATTCGTTACTTGCGAGTATTGATGTACTAAAAAGTGGCATAGCCGTGATGTCTTATACCAGTCACCTGAGCGATTACTTACAATCGTTAGGGTTGAAAATCTTAACCGTGGAATCACAGCGCAAGCCGGGTACTGTCGGCATCTATCGCCATAGAAGGGAAACCTCAGAATCTCACTTGGCTTTGATTGCACACATCACTAAGCTAGCCCAAAATTTAAGCTAATCACTATTGAGGTAACCCAATGACATACGATGAATTTAATCAATTCTGCGGCTCATTCACTGCCACTTCTCATGTTGTTCAATGGGGTGATGCGCACGTTTGGAAAGTAGGCGGAAAGGTGTTTGCTATTGGTGGCTGGAGTAAAGACAAGCAGCCTGCATTTACGTTTAAGACTTCCCCTTTAAACTTCGATTTTTTAAGCGATTATGAGGGTTATATTCCTGCCCCTTATTTCGCTAACCGAGGCATGAAATGGATTCAGCAAACGGAAACCTCCGGACGCCTAGACGAAGATCTAAAGTACTATTTATCAGAATCTTATCGTTTGGTTGCACTTGGCTTGAGTAAACGAAAACGCGATGAACTCGGCATTGAACTGCCACCAGCGAAGTAATGCCGATGCTTGAAGATAAACTTGCTCAGTTTTTAGCAGAAGATCCACTTCGCATTCAAGCATTGGAGTGTGTTCGCTCACTGGCTTTACCAGATTGCTACATTGCTGCAGGCTTTGTACGAAACCTAGTTTGGGACAACCTTCATCAAAAGCATAATCCAACACCATTAAACGATCTTGATGTTGTTTATTTCGAGTCGAATGAGTTGGACGAACAAGCCTACCTCAAATACGAAACACAGCTAAACGCCTTGATGCCAGAGTTCAACTGGCAAGTGCGCAATCAAGCAAACATGCACCTAAGAAATGGTGATACACCTTACCAAAGTACCTTAGATGCGATGAGTTACTGGCCAGAAAAAGAGACGGCGGTTGCGGCCAGGTTGAACGAGAATAACCAGATAGAGTGCATTTCTGCGTTCGGATTTGAGTCTTTGTTTGAAGGCCAGATTACTTACAACCCCAAGCGAACATGGGCGCTGTTTCAATCTCGGGTAGAATCCAAAAACTGGTTAATCACATGGCCTAGATTACGGGTTGCCGTCTAAGTCTTGCTTATTTCGGAAACTGGCTATGAAAACGCTCAATTAAGAAGTCCAAAAACAAACGAAGTCGCTTGGGTTGATACTGGCGGCTCAGGTAAATCACGTTCAAATCCGCGCCTGCAGAAGAGGTCGATGCGTTGAAGTTCTTCATATAGCCATTTAACACCGTCACTAAACGCTGCTGTTTGATGTCCTCTTGTACATCGAGAATCGATTTCAACGCAATACCGGCCCCATCTAACGCCCATTGACGAATCACTTCGCCATCATCAGAAAAACGCTTCGGTACGACAGTAACAACATTGTGCTGCTCTTCATCTTGAAAGTGCCATGTTTTCAACTCTTCATTGCTGCGAACCATGGCTAAACAATCGTGCTGTGCTAAATCTTGTGGCGTGATCGGCGTGCCTTTCTTTGCCAAATACTGAGGAGAAGCGCAAAGCACTCGGCGACTGGATGCCAGTTTGCGAGAGATAAGGTTACTGTCGGCTAGCTCCCCATATCGGATAACGATGTCCAAACCGGACTCAGCTAAGTTGGATAAGTTATCGTTCAAATACAGATAAGGGATCACGTCTGGATAGAGCTGACTAAATTCCGACAGTATTGGCGAAATATATTGCTTACCAATATCACGAGGAGCCGAGATTTTAAGTGTGCCGCGCACTTCTTTGGTGCCATTTTGGAGTAAGTTCTCCGTCTCTTTGACGCTGTCGATGATTTCCAAGCATGCCTGATGGTACATAGCACCAGAGTCCGTCAGTGAAATATGCCTTGTACTTCGATTAAGTAATTTCACCCCATAGCGATCTTCCAGCGACTGCAATCTTGCCGTTACTGTTGCCGGCGATAAGCCGAGCTCTCTGCCAGCTGCCGCCAGCCCTTGGTTCTTCACTATGCTGACAAACAGCGTCATATCCGAAAACTTGTCCACATTCCCTCCTAAAACCTAATTATTCGACTGAACTGAATAATCAATTCAAATATTACCCAATTATCAAATTTCTTCCAATCAATATACTGGCTCCAACAAAACGAGATTGGAGAAACAAATCATGAAAACAGAAAAAACCGTTTATGTAGTACTCGGTGGCACATCAGGTATTGGTGCTGAACTTAGCCAACAACTTGCAAGCGACAATGCGGTTGTCCACGTAGCGAGCCGCAAAACAGGGTTAGACATCAGCGATGAACAGTCGGTTTACCACTACTTCGAAACCATTGGTGCTTTTGACCACCTGATCGTCACCGCAGGTTCTTATGCTCCGGCAGGCAAAGTGGTGGATGTAGAAGTTTCCCAAGCAAAATACGCGTTCGATACCAAGTTTTGGGGCGCAATCAACGCGGCGAAACATGGAGCACGCTACATCAAGAAAGGCGGCTCAATCACGCTAACGTCTGGCATGTTATCGCGCAAAGTTGTTGTTAACACCTACGTCAAAACTGCCATCAACGCGGCCATTGAAGCGACCACGAAAGTACTGGCGAAAGAGTTGGCTCCTATCCGAGTAAATGCGGTCAGTCCAGGTTTGACTAGAACTGAGGCGTATCAAGGCATGAACGAAGACGATAGAAATGCCATGTACCAACGCACACAAAATAGCTTACCTGTAGGCAAAGTAGGCGAAGCCAGTGACGTTGCAAAAGCTTACTTACTTCTGATTGAAAACAGCTACATGACAGGCGCTGTGATTGATGTTGATGGTGGCGGACTGCTTGGCTAACAACGCACGCTTAGCTAACCGCAAATAAAAACAAGGTGCCAGAGCAATACAAAAGCATGGCACCAATGGGTTCAAACGAAATAAAAAAAGAGACTTCCCCATGAATAAAGAAAAAATGCCACTGCAGGTATGGATCCTAACGCTTGCAGCTTTTGCTATCGGCACCGCGGAATTTGTTATTGCAGGAATCCTTCCTCAAGTCGCCAACTCTTTGTCCATCACGGAAGGGCAAGCGGGTTACCTAATCAGTGCCTACGCGCTTGCCATTGTGTTTGGCGGCCCATTACTTACGATTTACTTAGCGCGCTTTAACAAGAAAGCCGTACTGGCTGGGCTAATGGTGCTGTTTATTCTCGGCAACGTATTGTCCGCTTTCGCACCGAACTACTTGGTGTTGATGGTCAGCCGAGTGATCACAGGCTTGGTTCAAGGTCCTTTCTACGGCATCGGAGCCGTGGTCGCGACCAATTTGGTTTCAGAAAAAATGGCAGGTCGTGCGGTCGGACAGATGTTCGCAGGCCTAACACTGGCTAACGTTTTAGGTGTGCCTGGCGGTACTTGGATTGGCTTGCAATTCGGCTGGCACACCGCTTTCTTAACCGTTGCCGCTTTTGGTTTAGTGGCTCTGTTCTTCATCACTTCAGTGATCAAATCGACTGGTCATGGCGAAGCAAAAGATGTCAAAGCGCAATTGGCTGCGTTCAAAAACCCAATGCTACTTATTAGCCTTGCGATCACCGTATTTGCTTGGTCGGGGTTTATGACTTTGTATGGCTACATCGCCCCTATCGCCATGCACATCACTGGCTTTGGTGAAAGTGCCGTGACTTGGATTTTGGTTATCGTTGGCGTCGGTCTGATTATCGGCAACACCATGGGTGGTCGCTCATCAGATAAAAACCTACAAAAAGCGTCCATGTTCTGGGCTATCGCGATGATTGTGTCACTGGTACTGGTCGGCCTAACTGTTGACAGCAAAGTGCTGTTCATTGCCACCGCCTTTGTATTTGGTATTGCATCATTCGCTAACGTGCCAGCAATGCAGCTTCGAGTAATGAAACACGGTGGTGAAGGTCAGGAATTAGCAGCGACGGCAAACATCTCAGCCTTCAACTTAGCCAATACCTTTGGTGGTTTCTTAGGCGGCATGGTGCTCGATAGCCAAATGGGCGCAGGCATGATCCCTTACGCAGCCATCATTGTTCCACTGATTGGTTTGCTATTCATCGCCAAGGCAAACCGCAAAGAAAGCAAACAGGTGGAGTTAGCTCCGAGCTTCAATAACTAATGTCATCCCTACAGGTAGTAGCCCTGACTTAACGCTTCTCGATCAAGCGGGGCTACCCAATACAAATCATCAGGAAAACACTATGAAACTTTACATTTACGAACATTGCCCATTCAGTGCTCGCGTCCGCTACGTTGCTGGCATGTTGAATATCCAACTCGACGTCATCAATATTGCTTATGACGATGACAAAATCACAACAGACCTGATTGGAACCAAGCAAGTACCACTTCTTATCAAAGACAACGGTGAAGCGATGGCAGAAAGCCTAGATATCATTGCTTACTTCCTTGAACTGGCTACATCAAGTGAAACAAGCCAACCATCTCAACAAGCGCTGGATTGGCAAAAAATTGCGTTTCTTCCACTACAGAAAGTGGGTTACCCACGCTGGTCAAACATGGATTTACCAGAGTTTGCCACTCAGTCTGCACAGCTCGCTTGGCGCGCAAAAAAGGAAACGGATGCACTCAATTTTGATGCACTTTTGCAAGACACACCAAACATTGCCAAAGAGGTAGAAGCGCTCATCGAACGCGCGAAAAGTGTGTTGAATCTCGATTCCTACCAGCATGTGACGTTGGTAGACGAAGCGATCCTATTTTCTATTTTGCGTGGGTTCTTCAGTGCCACAGAAATCCAATGGGACAACACCGTGAAAGATTGGATGGAATCGGTAAGCAACAAAACCCAAGTGCCACTACTTAAGTAAGGAACCAATCATGAGCAAGCTATTTGAAACAGCACAGCTGAAACAACTAACTCTACAAAACCGCGTCGTCATGGCACCAATGACCCGAGCGCGCACCAGCCAACCGGGAAACATTCCAAACCAAATGATGGCGACTTACTACAAGCAGCGTGCAACCGCAGGCTTAATCATCTCTGAAGCGACCCAGATTTCAGATGATTCGCAAGGTTACTCGTTCACACCAGGCGTTTACACCGATGAACAAGTGGCTGGCTGGAAAACCGTCACTCAAGCAGCAAAAGAGCAAGGCGCAGCAATGTTTTGTCAGTTATGGCATGTTGGCCGTGTATCACACCCGACATTTCAAAAAGGCGAACAGCCTATTGCCCCATCAGCACTAAAACCAGCAGAAACCCAAGTTTGGATTGCCGACGAACAAGGCAATGGCAACATGGTCGATTGTGTAGAACCACGAGCGATGACTCAAGCGGATATTGACCGTGTGGTAAGTGATTTTGCCCTTGCCGCGCAACGGGCGATTGAAGCAGGCTTCGATGGCGTTGAAATCCATGGCGGTAATGGTTACCTGATTGACCAGTTCCTACGTACCAATTCAAACCACAGAACTGATAACTACGGCGGAACTCGCGAAAACCGACTTCGCTTTTTGTTAGAAGTGGTCGATGCGGTGAGCGAAGCCATTGGTGCCAACAAAGTGGGAGTACGACTCGCACCTTTCATCACTTTCAAGGACATGAACTGCCCAGATATTGTGCCAACCATCCTTGATGCATCGAAACAACTTCAAGCTCGTGATATTGCGTACTTACACCTGTCTGAAGCGGATTGGGACGACGCACCAGTGATTCCAGAAAGCTTCCGCATCGAGCTGCGCGAATACTTCACCAATACGATTATCGTGGCTGGCAGTTACACCCAAGAGCGTGCCGACGAGGTGCTTGAGAAAGGTTATGCGGATTTAGTCGCGTTTGGACGCCCATTTGTGTCTAACCCAGATTTGGTGGCGCGCTTACAGCACCAACAACCTCTGGCAGAACTGGATAGCTCTACGCTTTTTGGTGGCAATGAACACGGTTATACGGATTATCCGGCGCTTGGTTGAACGGCTTTACCCGCCTCTGATAGCGATTCATAGCGTGCCGTACTTCTCAAATTAATCAGTTGTTATCCCATAAAGGGAAAAGCGCAACGCAGCTCAACGTTTTCTTCAGTTTGAGTGTAATAAACTGGCTGCATATTCAGAATGCAAATTTAGGAGAACGCTCGTGTCTGATGAAACTACAAAACAAGAAGTCACCGTTGTTGATATTAAGATGCCATTTATGTCGATGGTGATCTTTATGGTCAAGTTCGCTATCGCTTCAATCCCGGCGATGATCATTCTAGGGATCATCTTCAGCATTTTAGGGATGATATTTGGCGGAATGTTCGGTGGCATGTTCCACGGTTCTGGTCACATGTAAGCGCAATCACCGCTGATGTAGTTCTGTAAACTCGGCATGAAACCACGCTGTCTCTTTTACCAAAAAATCACTCCCTATTTTCTATGACTCGTTAAAAGTAGATAAAAAATGAGTAAGGGAGTGATTTTTAGATGATTCACCTTACAAGGTTTGCTGAAGCGCTTGTTTAAGTTCCGCCTCTGCTCGCTCAATCACTTGCTGAGCCTGCTCGCGTTGCGCTCTGCCTTCCTTCACTCGAGATAGTGTATTGTTCAACGTTTCAATCGTCAGTTGATTCACGGTCTCTAGAGAATCGAGATCGAGAATGCCACGCTGGTAGTTTTCTGCAATTTGTTCTTCTAACGCCTTCAGTTTCTCCGCGTTTTGCACATATTGCTTATTGGTGTAATCCTTCACCGCGCGCGTTACCTTCAACGCTTTCTCTTTTTCGTAATTAGAGATCGCAATCAAGAATTGGCGCTTCCACAATGGGAAGGTGTTGTGAACGATATCTTGAATGTCTTCCATCAGCATTTTATTGCCTTCTTGAGACAATCGAATCTGGGGCGCAGTTTGGATGGCAGCAAGGCGAGTAAGCTCAAGGTTATGCACGCGCTTTTCTAAACGCGCAACAGCTTGGGTCGCATCCCGATATTTCTGGGCATCCAACGCGTCGCCACTTTGCTCAGATTGTGCCAGCAAGTTTGGTAACACATTCTGAGTAAGTTGATTTAACTTATACCTACCAGCGGCGATGTACTGCTCTAATCCGCCAAGCAGATCTAAGTTATGATCATAGAGCGTATCGAGCTGGGTAATATCATGAGCCAACTTCATCTCTTGTGCTTCTAAACGCCCTGAAAGCTGTTCCAATTGGCTTTTCACTGAATCAAAACTTGCCGAGAATTTTTTGAATGAATCAAAAAGCTCACCGACTAGAGGAAGTCTCGATAACAAGCTGGTTTTGCCTAGATTTGAGAATTCAGCGCTGTCCATGGACGATACCATTGCATGCAAAATATCGCCCGCTTCACCACTGTCGCGAACACGGACTTGCTCTAACACTTCGTCAGAGAAAGCGGTGATTTTTTCTAGTGCTTCTTTACCAAAAGTGATCGTCGCTACACTGTCAAACGCATCAAATTGCTCTGCTAGCGCGACGATTTGAGGAGTAGCGTCCACCTCAAGTACCTGATGTTCAGAATTCATCAATTCGGTCATGGGATCTCCCTATATTTATGACGGCTTATGACAAGGGAACTTTTGCCATAACGTTTCAAATTGTCTTGAGAACGCAGAAACAAACCTGCGATCGTCGGTAAGCGTAATATCTTCCTGATTGTATTTAGAAGCACTGCGTGTCCAGTTAAAGCTGCCATTGATCAACCGCTGTTGGTCGAATATCGCGAACTTGTGGTGCATATGATATCGAGTGGTATCAATTTTAACCGCCACACCTTGTGCTGCAAGATACTCAACATCACTGCCTTTATCGTACATTTTGTCATTGTCGGTCACGATTCGGACCGCCACGCCTCTTTTATGCGCCGCAAGGATCTGATCGGTTAAGTCATTATCTGCAATCGTGAAAACGCAGATATCCACTGAATGACGAGCCAGTTTCAGCTGTTCAATAATGCCGGATGCGCACGCTCTACCCGGTGAAAACCAACTCGACGCGGTATCTGCCGAATTCGCACTCATTACATTGTCTAAGACTTTGACTACTCGCTCTAACCAGCGAACCAAAGCGGCTGCATCACCTTGGTTTTGTATTTCTTGTTGTACAAGCTTAAAGCTCAAATTCCGCAGGTACGAACGGTCTTCATGACTTAATACCGAATCCTGCAGCTCCGATTGGAGCTCTCTTCGCTCACTATCATCTAGGCGGTAATCTTGTATCGAGGCCTCCAACCATGCAGACCATTTCTGTCGATTCATTTAGTTGCCCTCCTGTTCATGGTTACCAAAGCGAGCAACGTGCTGATTCAGCATGGCAAGTTGCTGCACCACCTGTCCGGCTCTGTCTTCGGAATCACCCATCATTTGCTGACGCTGATACCCTTCTTTGATTTCAGACCAACGAGCTCGCTGTTCATCCGTCATGTCACCACGTAGCTCTGCAAGCTTAAGTAGGTTCTCTTCAGTGCCCGCAGCCAGCGTTTGCGCTTCACCCTGATAGTGATCTTGAAGCAGCGTGTTCATCTCTTGGTCGGTCATCACTGACGAGATTTTCTCCGCCAGTTTATTCATGTTTCGATACGAGCCTTGCAGCTTGAATGGCGGTTCGACACGATACTGATCCGCTGTTGCGGCTGACTTGATGTACTGCTGATTCACCTTCAACACAATTTGCTGAGCCATGAGCAGTTTTTGTAGGGTTGTCACGATCTCGCCAGATTCGATTGCTGAGTACGAATGGCTCATCTCACTCAGGGCGATATTTTCTCCCTCTGCCATTCTGACAAAGCGGTACAAATCATTCAGGTCTCGCGTTGCTAAAGGAGCAAGAACATTGTTGGAGGTGAGTGAGTTTTCGATAAAGCTTAAGTCGAAGATCGATTTTTGGTCAGACAGCATGTCACCGAGGTTGTAGATGTCCGCACGGTTAGCCAACATATCTGGGATTCGGAACGCTTCACCACTCTCGGTGTACGGGTTACCCGCCATGACGACAGCAAACTTTTTGCCACGCATGTCGTAAGTTTTCGTTTTCCCTTTCCATGTACCTTCTATGCGGCGAGTACCGTCACAGAGTGAGATGAATTTCTGTAAAAATTCAGGATGGGTATGTTGAATATCATCCAAGTACAGCAATACATTGTTGCCCATCTCGAACGCGAGGTTAATTTTTTCAATTTCACGCGCCGCATTTTGATCAGGGGCGTCGGCTGGATCGAGGGATGTCGCTTGATGACCGATGGATGGGCCATTGATCTTCATAAACACCAAACCTAATTTGTGCGCAACATACTCAATTAACGTCGTTTTACCGTAACCAGGCGGAGAGATAAGAAGTAGCATACCCATCAAGTCAGTACGCTTTTTGTCGCCTAACGTGCCCATTTGCTTAGCAAAGTTGTCGCCAATAAGAGGTAAGTAACTCTCACTGATCAGCTTGTTGCGCACAAATGACGTTAATGGGCGAGGTTTAAACTCACTAAGACGGAAATCTTCTTTGGCAGAGCTCAGCAACTGGGTACGCTGGGATAGATAGGCTTCGAAGTTCGGAACTACCGAGCTTCGATGATGTTCGTTTCTTTGAATTAAATCATCCAATACGAGCTCTAAACTGCCTTTGCTAATTCGAGTGTGCTCTCCCAGTAATCCTTCGACATGACACACCAGTGAAAAGTCGACACTGGCTAGCCTTTTCTCTGACAAGGTATTCACCACAGCAACCGTCGCCGCTTCGCATGCGAATGCCTGACCGTATTGCTTTTTCGCAGTGTACGCGCTTAACCACTGATGATGATCGTTAAATGATTCGGTAAAGCTGAGCGGTTGAGGTTGCCAGCCCAAACTGCGTCTAAATTGCAAATAATCTTCACAGAGAGAAAGAGAATCCTGGCTCACTTCGATTTGCCAATCTTGCTCACTCAATAGCTGCGCAAGGTAGTCAGCAGCTTCATGTTGATCATCATTTAGGGAATCAACCAGTTGTTTTTGCAGCTCTTGATACGCTTGCGATGCATTTAAATGCTCTCGCAATAACTTCGCGTTTTGCGCCTGTTGTTGATAGTGAACTATTTGGTCAGCATCTTGCTCCAGTAACCACAAGATGGCTTTTGAGCGAGCAGTTTGGCTGTAACGTAGTAAACCCGCTTGCTGATAAACAGGCAGCACTTTACGTAAAATGTTGACTGCATCATGATCGTGGATACCTTTGACATACCCTTCTTTATAACGTGGTGCTGCAAAGCGTTGAACAAGTTCGTTTAACTTCTCTTCTCTCAAAGCATCATAAAGCTTATCTAGGCTCTGACCATCTTGATTGATAGACGCTTGATGCAAGATTAAGTACGCCAGATACTCCGCTCGATAGACGTCCTCACTCTCTGAGGCAACGTCTAAACGAGAAACGGTTTGCAGATCGAGAAATGCTTTGTCTTCTACTGCTTGGTAAAAATCCGTACCGGAGATGTGTAGCGCCAACTCACCATTTTGATCGACCAAACTGAGGTCAAGTGGTTGCTGGTTGACGCTAAATCTATGCTTGCCCAAGCGTAGAACCGTACCACCTTTCTCGAAGATGTCTTGGTTATCTCGTAATGCGCGTAACGATTGGTCTTGAAGCGACTTCAATTTTGAGTCAACGCTGTCTGCTTTGACACTGTCGCCAAGCTCACGAATAGTCTGAGACAACTGTTGTAGCTTGAGAACCATTGCGTCGGTGGCAAAGTAGCTGTTTAGCCCTGCAACATCATCGAATCGCTCAACGCGTTTTTCTATGCTGCTCATGGTGACGTTGGCGGCTTGAAGTAAGTTTTGTACTCGACGTTGTTGACCTGCAATAAGCTGTTGCTTGTGGTTATCCAACGTTGATTGGATCTCATCACGCTTTGAATAAATCTCGCTTAAAAACTGGTCGAAATCCGCGAAGCGCGACTCTAACTTATCCAATTGCCCAACAAGCTTAGCAAGCTGGGTATCACAATCGTCTGGCGTTAACGCTTGCTCCATTGCACTGCTCACAGACAGGCTGAGTAGCTTAAATTGAGCACTGAATTCCGCTTGAGCTTCTTCACTTTGTAAGCCTTGAGACTTTGCTCTTAGCTTGGCTGAAACAGTGTTAAGCAGCGACGTTACTTCTGTGGTGAGGTCTAAGATTCGAGTTGCTTGTGTCGGATCTTCTGTTTCGATGTCCGTGACTTCTTCCGTCACTATCTGGAGCTCATGACGAAGCGTTTCCACTTCTTCATTCAGCTTCTGAACCTCCGCCGTTTTGGTTACTTCTTCGAGCTGTAATTCAATTTTTTGAATTTGCTTCTTGAAAGGGACGTACGCTTTTTCGTCTTGAAGAAGAGTGAGCAAGTGTAGGTTAAGTGACTCACGCTGTGCCTGTAATTCTTCAAGCAAACGGTCAACTTGAACCTCATCAATATAATGCTGCTGACGGAGCGACATAGTCACGCCAACTTGCCCTTTTACCTCACTAAGTAAACTCAGTAGCGTGTTCGCTTGCTCTTTGGGTGCCAGTTTGATTTTTCCGATAAGCTCGGAAACCGCAGATTTTTGCTCATCAAGACTGCTTGCTGCATGTTTTTGTAGCTGTTGAACTTTGGCAAACTCATCGATGATCTTATCGGTAGTCCCCATGAGTTCATTGATCGCACTGCCTATTCCACAAGCGTAATCATGATTGAGCCAGGTGTAGTGATCGACCGTTGAACGACACTGCTTTATCAGTACCTCATAGGCCGCTTGAGTCACCTCTTCACTCTGTGCTAATTGGCAAATCGAAAGTACAGAAGACAGTGCTCGCACTAGCTCCGTATTACCAAGATTGAACAGTGGACTGCTGCCTTGAGTTTGCGCATTGACCTTCGCATAGTGCTCTGGTGTAGAAAATGGCGTATCCCAAATTCTCATTGGGTGGATGGTAGACGCTTCTTCATTTTCTGACAGTTGAAAGACTAACCAGCGGCCATCTGGGTATAAGCTGTAACCGTGGCTTTCCATTGGCGCTTCAAATTTCTTTTCAATCAAGTTGTAGGTGTAGGCGATGTAATAACCTTCAACGGCGTTGAAAAAGATATAAAGAATGTCTTCACCATTCGGTGACGTGATCTGTTGGAAAAACTTGAGCTGGTCAGCTTCAAAGGCGAACTGTTTGTCTTCGCCATTTGATAAAACATAACCATTAGCGTAAAGCACACCATGATCTTCAGGTAACGTTTTTGCACTTGCCCTTAATGCATCAGCCCTTACGACGGACTGATTCACTGAATTGTAGAGGAAGTATCGAGCATGTTTTTCTCGGTTTGGCTTTACTCGAAGCGCGATTAAGTCTCCGACAAACGCGTAGTCGATCTGTGCATCAGCAACGCTTTGGTGAGGATCTTCAACGTCCTCTCTGTAAATACCTTTGCCATCTTTGGTGTTGTCTTCCACCTTGATGGTTAAGTCCCCACCCACACATTCAACAAACAGCTTATCTTGAATAGATACATGCGGGTGATCGCCAAGCACATGATCATCTCGCGTTGTTGGGATCCAATCAAAATCATGTTGAGGAACACTGGTTAGCGCGTTTTGCCCCAAAGAATCAATGTACTCGATAGAGTGGGCGTTGATCTGAAAACGAAATACTTTCCTGTCTTCCGGGCGCATTCCGATTTGGAAGGCGAGGTAAAGCGTGCTTTCTTGACGAGAGATTTGAGAAAGCCTCGCGTCTCGGTAGTAAGTAAACAGTTCCGTCAATTCATGGGTAAAACGAGAATCCGATAAAAAACTGGATTCAAGTGGAAGGCGTTCTACACGGAACGTACCTTCATTTTCGTGAAGCTGATAAAGCCCGAAGACATCATCTAACGAAGGGGTCGCTTTCATCCCGACTTGGACATGATAACCGAACAGTAAATGCTGGTTTACCTGAGCCATGTCGATCGGAATACACTTGGCATCGGTTTGAACATTGACCTTGCCGATCAACTTGAAATCTTGACCGCCAAACGTTTCTTGACGTTGCTGATTGAAGGATTGGGAGAGAGACTTTAGCTGGCTGCCTTGCTGCAACAAACGCGTCTTTAAAACATCGTATGCACCAGCATCACTCACCGCTTTTTGAGTCATATCTGACATGCTAATACCTATAAATCCCGCTTACGATGAAGCGGGATTTTTTAGAGAGAATGAAAGGTTAAGATTTATCGCTGGTTGTTGTGTCTAATGAGCTTTGAATTTTCTTCATCAGCTCCGCGGCGCCACCTTGTGAATTCAGCAAACCCGCTAAAGCAACGTTACTCAAATCACTACTTTTCAGTTCCGTACTCTCTAACACGTCTTTGATGTCTTGCGGCAAGCTACGGTTGCCATTTACGTAATCTGAGACCAGTGGGTTAAGAACCTCTGATTCGTTAAACTTCGCATCAACGACAGCAGCATCCATGATAGTGCGGCGGATTTGCTCCATCCCTTCACCACCAAACAAACGGATATCTGCCTTCGATAGCGCCTCGCCCAAGGCTTGAGCATTCGCTCCGACCACAGTCTTCTGAGCATCAATACGCGCCAATTCAAGGTCTTTCTCTTGCTGTAACTGCATCACCCACTTGTCGTGTTCACGTGTGTGATCATCATATTGCTGAGCCGCCTCGAAGCGAGCTGTCTGAGCTTCAGCTTCTGCCAGGCCTTTAGCACGTAGGGCTTGAGCTTCGGCTTCACCGGCACTTTGCAAGGTGTAAGCTTCTGCTTCACCCGTCTCTTTTATCGCAAGCGCACGCTCACGCTCTACTTCCACTTCAGCAAGACCTGTTGCACTAATCAACTCTTTCTCTGCTTGTGCCATGCGCTCTTTCGCTGCGGCTTCACGATCTTTCGCCACAAATTCTGCTTCCGCACGTTTGGTTGTGACCACCTGTTCCGCTTCAGCTTGGCGAGTCTTCACTGCCAACTCATTTTCCGCGTCACGAGTCTTCACTTTCATCTCAGCTTCGTTTTCGATCAAGATACGTTCAGAACGTTCACGAGCTGCGTCTTTCTCTGCACGAGCTGCAACCAATAGTTCGATCTGAGCAGATTCCGCAACCGCTTCTGCTTCCGTCAGCTTGATGCGTTTTTCACGGTTTACACGCTCATTCACGCGCAAGTTTTCCGTTTCTTCCTCTTCGCGCGCAATCTTACGTTCGATTTCAACGCGCTGAGAACGAGTCTCTGCGACAGACTTCATCGCTTCTTCGACCGTCGTCTCTTTCTGCATTTCTTTTTCAGCGACTTCCGCTGAAGTGCGAACTCGTTCAGTCTCGACGGAACGATTGAGCTCTTCTTGTTGAATTGCCACTTGGCGCTGGTTTGCAATACGTGTCATTTCGACTTCCATCTCGACACTTTCGCGTTTTTTAGCAACTTCTTCCTCGGTTTCAAGTTCAGCTAGCTTAGTAATTCGCTCATATTCTTCACGTTTTTCAGCGGCCAACGCCTCTTCTTGCGCTTTGATAATATCGATTTCACGCTGAGTACGAGCTATGCTCTCTTTCTCTTGTTTATCAAGCTGGAGACGATTCGCTTCGGCCTCAACGTTTTTCTTCTTGATGGTCGTTTGCTCATCCTGACGAATCGCGTTAGTTTCCGTGTTCTTTTGCGCGGTAATAGCAGAGATTTTACGAATGCCTTCTACGTCGAGAATATTGCCTGGGCTGTGCGCATCTAAAGCCGTTTGGTCGACTTTATCGATCACAACATCATAGATTTTAAAGCCATCCATTTCGCTACCGATTACATCAACAACGGCATCACGAAACGCACGACGATTAGTTAACAGCTCTTCGAATTCAAACTGTTTTACCGCCGTTTTAAGAGCTTCAGAAAACTTAGGTTGGAAGTGCTCTTTTAAGCGGTCTAGGTTAGAAGCATCATGAGCAGTAAAGAGTTTAGCAACACGAACAATGTCTTCTTCTTCATGATTCACACCGATATAGAAATCGACTTTAAGGTCCGCACGAATATTATCTCGGCAATGCAGGCCCTCATATTCTTCGCCTTCTTGGTCTTTACGACCACTTCTAACGACAGAGATTTTTTTACGAGTAATATCCATGAACTCAAATTTATTGATCACTGGCCAAACAAAAGTACCAGTTAAAGAAGCGCGAGTAGCATGCAGTCCGTTTACAATAAGCGCGTCGCCTTCACCTCGAACTTTTTTATATCGGGTGGTAAGAAACACAAGAATAATCAAAAAAATCCCGATACCAATTCCAAGGAATATCAGACTTGGAGAAATCTGCATAGCTGCTCCTTAATTTTCTAGCTACTGATTAATAATGTAATATTTTTTTTGTTTATTTAGAGAAACGATTACGACATCGTTACCATATTCAATGGGTGCATCCGACTCTAATATTCGGGCATCCAGTAAGAATTCACTGCCATTATGATGGACAATAATTTCACCGCGTTGAGCATTCACTTCACCACTGTGCACTTTTGCTTTCATCCCTACAAAATCGACCTTTGCAAACGCCTTACTCTTATCAAAGAGTGGCGCTAATGGGCTTAATAGCTTGGCACTAATATACAAAGACAAATAGAAGTTAACAGGGATAGAAACGACTTTCGCAATCATCGCTGTAGTAGTGCTAATGTATTGATCTATAAAAGAAGAAAAATAGAAAGACAGAATAGTGGCAAAGAAGAAACTCACGCACAGGCCCACCGCTAGTGGGACTTTAGATAATATAGGGGGCAATAAGAGCCCACCACTAAATAGATTTCCCGATTCAAATAAATCGATATCTGCGACCGCCACATCTACAACATTAAAGATGAGATCAATGCACATAATCAAAAGAAGAAAAACAAACGGCACAAAGAACACATTGGTCGGAAAGGACAGCAATATATCGATCATTACAAATAATAGATTTCAACGATGAGGGTTATCGAGTTATGGTAAAGGATCATAAATTGAGTTTTTTTCCTCTGCCTTTTTTTTGTGACTGACATCGACAAAATTAAAACCAACAAAATACAAATCAACTACATCAATGATTACTAATATTATCAACCTCACAATAAATCAAAGAATAAATAACAATAAGCACACTAAAGTAAAGGCCGTTTGAATTATCTAATAATTACTCAATTATATTACAGAATGATAGTCTCTTTATTTTTACTATTTTTTATCGAATCAAGTTCTATATTTTAACCATTGCTCATTTCGATTGTTCTCCTTACCTTAGCGAACTCAATATCAATGAGAAGGACTTCTCCCTCTTCCTTTGCGTCTTCTGACTGGTTAAAATGCACAAAATTGCGCACTAACCGGATAGAACATGGCAAAACTTACCCTTCAAGAGCAGATGCTAAAAGCAGGCTTGGTTAACGAGAAAAAACTGAAGAAAGCTAAGAAAGGCTCTAAAAAATCACGCGTTCAAGCCCGCGAAGTAAAAGCGGCGGTTGAAGAGAACAAACGTCAGCAGTTAGAACGTGACAAGCAACTTAGCGAGCAGCAAAACAACGAGCGTTTGAGCAAAGAAGTTAAAGCGCAAATCATTCAGCTGATCGAAATGAACAAGCTTGATTTGAAAGATGGTGACATCAAATACAATTTCACTCACGGCACGCTAGTGAAATCTCTCTATGTCGATTCACTTGTCCGTGATCAGTTGATCAAAGGCATCTTGGCAATCGTCATCGTTGGTGAAAGCTATGTGGTCATTCCTCGTCCTGTTGCGAACAAGATTGCTCAACGTGACGAGTCTGTGATCATCGAACAGAAAGAACCAGAAGCGGATATCCCTGCAGAAGATGACCCGTACGCAGATTTCGTAGTACCAGACGATCTGATGTGGTAATGCTCCATTTCATGGAACCAAAATTGAAAAAGGTCGCTGTAATAGCGACCTTTTATCTTGTTAGACTTCGTTATTCTGCAAGTAACTTCAGCCAGTTTTTATCCCCGCTCGCAATATTGCCCGGAATGTCCTGTTGCCAAGAGGCTTGAACGGATTTGCTGTAGTTTAGGTAGAGCTTTCCATCGTGAATGTTCCACGCATTGGGGTCTATCTTGGCGGTATAGCCTTTGCTCACTGCCCAAGCACAATAGCCGCCATATTGCGGTGCAAATTTCTCAGGATTTTTCACGAATGCATCTCGATTTTCAGCCGATGAAAAGTACCATTTGGCATCATTCCAACGGTAAGTAAAGTCGCTGTCACCTTTGACTGGTTTTGATTGAGTGAAGTAGGCGACAGGGTCATAGCCACGAATCGCTTTACCGAGAAAGTCGCTATAAACAGGATCAAGAGCGAAAGCAGGAAGCGTCAAACTCCCCCAAATGAAGAATACGCTCAACAGTTTCAATATCAGCTTCATAACCTTCCCTCTCTACGTTATCCGATGTTTGATAATCAATCGCTTACCTATATAGACAGGGAATAGGAGAAGAAACTTTCAGGTTTATAGCATCTCTGCGTCGAAACGTGCCGTTCGAGCTTGGGCGATGGTACAGTTGGTTTCCGACATTAGCTCCGCCAAAGTAATGTTTGGATTCTCCAAGACGAATCGAATCAGCTTGGCTTCCAAAGGTTCAAGCTTATCGCGGTGCTTAGCCAGGCCAACTTCCATTTTGTTGATCACAAATCGCATCGGCTCAGATTCTTCTGCTTTGATATGGTCGAGGAACGCTTTTAAATCCAAAGCCTCTCCAGCGATTTGCCAATTACGCGAGCGTCGAATGCGCTTCAGTTCGCACTTGTTCTCTGCGGCTATAGCTTTGGCTCGCTTAGCATGGTCACCACCAATTCGATGAATCAAAGATGGTAGAGGGATAGTAATCGTTGTGTCTTGCATACCGTTAAACCTCTACCACAGACACATTCTCAGCTACCCATTTTAGGAGCTGTTTTGCGGCTTTGGACAGCACTTGGTTTTGGCGAACAATGTAGCCAAAATCGGTGTTGGGGAAGCTGGGTAACGGCGTCACTTTTCTTGATAGTTTCAATCTTGGATCGAGGGAGAAGTCCGGCACAATTGCGGTTCCGAATCCGGCTTCTGCCCAATCAATTTGAGCCTCTACACTGCCCACTTCCATGACTCTATGTTTTGGCAGGTTTAGCTCTGGCAGAGACGCGTCAATCAACTCACGCGTTCGGGTATCGTGACCGAGCAAAATCAGCGTTTGGTTTTCTTCGCTATTGTCTCGCCAATCAAAAATATTGTCACCGAAGGCACACCAATGAATCTGGGTCAGCGACGTAAAGTGCAGTGGTTGACTCTCTTTCTGCGCAATAACAAAACCGATGTCAGCACGAGCACTTTTTACCAAATCCACCGCTTGCGATGAAATGGTGTTGAACAGTGCTAAGTCGATACCAGGATACTCGTTTTTGAACTGCTGGAATGGCTTGATAAGTAACAGACGCGAGACAATGTCACTCGCCGCAATCGAGAGCGTTCCTTGCGTTAAGTCATTAATGGCATTGAGATCGGATTGGCAGATTTGCAGCTCATTCAACATGTGTTCGGCAGTGTCTAATAACCGCTTACCCGCCTGAGTCAGTTGTACAGGGTTGCGCTCTATCAACTTGGTACGAGTGGCTTGTTCTAGTTGCTTGATGTGAAGACTGACATTTGGCTGCGTCATGTGCAGTTCAATCGCTGTTTTTCCGAAATGTTTTACTTCTGCCAAGGTGACAAACGTACGTAACCAGTTCAAATCCAACATAGAAAATTACCCGATATGACTTTCTTATCAAGTTAATGAGTATAATTAATTTCTCTTATTCATGCGAGCATCCTAAGATTTTCCGGTCTGTTTTTGGAGAATGAATTATGTCGTCTATCGTTGTTGTGGGTGCAAACTGGGGTGATGAAGGCAAAGGCCGCATCGTTGACTTTTTGGCAGAGCAAGCTTCTGCAAGCATTCGTTTCCAAGGTGGTAACAACGCGGGTCACACCGTAGTTAACGACCTAGGTACGTTCAAGCTGCACCAGCTACCAAGTGGCGTTTTCAACCCTGACTGTTTGGCAGTTTTAGGTCCGGGTATGGTTATCAGCCCTGCGTCGCTGTCTGAGGAGATTGCGGAAGTCGCGGAAGCGGGCGTTAAAGTGAACATGTGCATCTCTGATCGCGCAACACTGTGCCTACCTCTGCACGCACTAGAAGATACGCTAGAAGAACAACGCTTAGGCGACAAAGCATACGGTTCAACTCGTCAAGGTATTGCACCTGCATACGGTGACCGTGTGATGAAAAAAGGCATCCTAGTTGGTTGGTTGAAACAACCAGAAGTTCTAGTAGAACGCATCAAGTTCTGGATGGACTGGAAACTTCCACAACTACGTGCACTTTACCCAACGTTCGAATTCGAGCAAACCGCAGAAGAGATGGCGAACTGGTTGCTAGAAGTATCAGCTCCTTGGCGTGATGCTATCTGCAACGTAACGCTTCCACTAAAAGAGCTGCAAGCAAAAGACCAAACTCTACTGTTCGAAGCACAGTTAGGTGCGGGCCGTGACCTTGTTTACGGTGAGTACCCATGGACAACATCTTCAAACGTTGTGTCTATGTACGCAGGTATCGGTAGTGGTCTTCCTGCTCTGCGTCCAGAGCGTGTTATTGCAGTAGCAAAAGCGTTCAGCTCATCAGTAGGTACTGGTACGCTAATCACTGCAATGGAAGAGCAAGATGCATTCCGTGAACTAGCGGGTGAATTCGGCGCGACAACAGGTCGTCCACGTGACATGGGTTACTTTGATGCAGTAGCGACTAAGAACGGCGTTGAGCTTCAAGCAGCGACTGAAATCGCTCTGACCAAAGTAGACTGTCTAACGGGTCTTAAAGATCTAAAAATCTGTGTTGGTTACGAAGGCGAGCACAGCGAAAACCCAATTTGGCCTCAAACGGCTGCTCTAGCACCAATCTACGAGAAGATGGAAAGCTGGAGCGAAGACATTACTGGTTGCCGTAAATTCGAAGAGCTACCAGTTGCGGCACAAAAATACGTTCTACGTATTGAAGAACTAATGGGCGTGCCAGTGAAAATGGTTTCTGTTGGTCCTGGTCGCGAGCAAATGATTATGCGTTAAGACGTGGATTAACACGTCTATATCCAAGTCACATTAAGTACTTGGTTATATTAGCAAGCGGCTTTTTATCTTTTCCGGGGTAAAGCCGCTTTTTTTTAACTTATTTATCGTTAGATACATCGAACCAGTGTTGCAGAAAAGAATGCTTGTAGGTTTCTCGTATCAAATACCTAAATCACTCATCGGCCTGACAATCGAACCGTGTTGTTGAGCCAAAAAAGAAAATTCAACTTCCTGCCCACAGCCGCAGTGGAAGTCATATCCCTCCCCAACTAAGAACGGTGTAGTTCGGTCAATAAACCAATCTTTCGATTGTTGAGTATGCAGCTCACCACAGCACGGACAAGTCACTTTAACAGAGTAAATTTTCGCGATCATTTCTCTAACCTCTTGATAGTGGAATATCACACAACGAAAACGTTTGCCGAGACTAAATTAATCGAAGTTATTTGTGTTTTCGTTAGGACATTGTCAGAGCACTCGTGAAAAAATGTGCGTTTCCATCGCATTTTGTGTAAGTCATTTTTTGATGATTATCTACTGAATGAAATGGTAAAAACCGCTCTAAAGCGTTCATGCATGCACATGCATTAAGCTTTAAAAAAGGTGAATGAAATCGACATTTTTTATTTTAAAATAGTAACTTAGCTATATTTTATAAGATAGCGATCACAGTTTACGCTGACCAAATCCTAAAACTGAGACGGTTAAGATAGTTTTATGTCATTACCTGCTTGCACGATTTAATTCTGTGACCAATCAATTCTTTAAAACAATGTCTAAGAAGTGGAATAATAATTTTCAGTTGGTCGGTGTTGGCCTACTATCATTTACGATTTCAATGTTGGCTTTTATCCCCCTCGCAAATCAACATCATAAAAAGCTCACAGAACAAGCAGTTTCGGCGATCGAAACTGAGTTGCGCGATAATGTGCAGCAATTGCTCCCTTTGTTAGATGACAAGTACTTCCTTAAATCATGCGATGAACTAATTCATGACTTACGAACAAGCATCTTTAGCTTAGGAATGGCGAAAGATATCTCTACGTTCGATCAGAATGGCAATGCTCTATGTACCAGTAGTGAACGACATCCTTCTTTTCGTATCTATTCCAGCATATTGAATCGTTTGGGAGATAGCGACATACATGCTACGTTATCATTTACTCAAAGGGCACTTACCAACAATCAAGCCTTGATCCTTTTCTTCACTGAACAAAAAGATCGAGGTATCAGCGTCGTCTTTCCAAAACAAGTCTTGCAAATATTGGTTGCCGATATCTTCCGCTTTGGTGACATGCATTATCGTATCGACATCATTGATAGAACGGCGATAAACACCATCACTCAAAATGAACTTAGGCAAGAGCAAGCCACATCCAAACTATTACCATTTACCGTCTACTCAACAATAGGCTTTCCATTTTATTGGCAATACTTGGCAAGCAAACTCTGGATCGGACTATTAGGCATGGCTTGTGCTCTGGTCATACACCTATTTTTCTCATCAAAGAAGTTTGCCAAAAACAGTTTAGAATTCTCACTAACACAAGCTATAAAAGGCCGTAATTTGAGCGTGCACTACCAACCAATTGTCGATCAGCGAGATAGAACTGTAATTGGTGGAGAATCATTAGTCCGTTGGAACGATCCAGTACAAGGGTTTATCTCTCCGGGTATTTTTATTCCTTTGGCAGAGAAAGTCGGTTTGATAGACCAAATCACTTACTTGGTTTTAGACAATGCAATCACCATGATCAGCGAAAACAAAATCATGTTCAGTGAGCGCTATATCAGTGTAAACGTGAGTCGCTCTTTGATACTTCGAGGAGATTTTATTAATGAAGTCGAGTCTCGATTGAAGTATCACTATCTAGCTAGTGAACGTTTGGTGTTTGAAATTACCGAAGAGGCTATATTCAATGATGACGAATTCTTGACCTTGCGTGCACACTTGAACCGCCTATCAAGGCTCGGTATCCGAATTGCTGTTGATGATTTTGGTACCGGTTACTCAGGCTTAGATTTCATCACTCAGTACCCATTTGATATCATAAAAATCGATCGTGTCTTTGTGAACAACTTGAGTAACGGACATACCATCCAGCCTTTGCTCGAAGCCATTCATACTCTTTCGCAAACCTTAAATATGTCGGTCATAGTCGAAGGTGTGGAAGATCCTTCTCAACTGAGAGTGTTACATGAGCTTGAGTTCTATAACATTCAGGGGTTCTACTTTTCAAAGCCTATACCAAAACAAGACTTCCTTGAGTACGTACAATCAAGCCAGTCATCCCAATTGCAAAAACTTCAACCTGTATTTAACTGAAGCACAGACCATTAGAACTACACGGAACTTTGGTTAGGCGGAACTGCTCTACCACTTCCTGTTCCCGACCAGTGGTACAACGGCGCTTCTTTATTTACTAATGAATCAATTACGATTAATCAATTGTTGACCAGATTACTGGAAAGGCTCACTTGTTAATCAAGCACGTCGATTACGTTAACCATCTGATTTGATATTCTTTAAGTGCTTGGTTGATCACTATTTTTATCTGTAAATTGGTGAGGTTGTGCTCAAAAAATCTACCGTACTGTTTTTAGGATAGATAACGCTTCCCCCAACATCTAACCCAAAAACAGGTGATCCCTATGAAGAAAAATCTTTTCCGCCTCAGTGCGATAACACTTGGTTTGTGCTTCAGCTCTTTATCATTTGCTCAGTCGGATCTTCCGAATATAAAGATTCTTGCGACTGGTGGTACGATTGCTGGCGCTGGACAATCAGCCACTGAATCCAGCTACACAGCTGGTAAGGTCGGAGTAGATTCTCTGATCAACGCGGTGCCTAGCATGACAAAGATTGCAGATATCTCTGGTGAGCAAGTTGTCAGTATCGGTTCTCAAGATATGAATGACGAGGTATGGTTGAAATTAGCGAAGCGCGTCCATGAATTGCTCGCGCAAGATGATGTCGACGGTATCGTCATTACTCATGGTACGGATACATTAGAAGAGACAGCCTACTTTCTTGACCTCACCGTAAAAAGCGACAAACCCGTCGTCATCGTTGGCGCGATGCGACCTTCTACCGCGATGAGCGCAGACGGCCCAGTGAACCTCTACAATGCCGTTGTGACCGCAACAGATGAAGACTCACAAGGCCGCGGCGTTTTAGTCGCAATGAACGACACCATATTTGATGCCCGTGATGTCACTAAGACCAACACCACTTCGGTCAGCACGTTCCAATCACCGAACTTTGGTCCACTTGGCTACATTCATAACAGCGACGCGAAATATCAAAGAAGTCCAGAGCGCAAACACACTACTGAAACCACTTTTGACGTATCTAAACTTGATAAACTGCCTCAAGTGGGCATTGTTTATAACTACGCCAACGCGTCTAATTTGCCAGTCAAAGCGTTAGTTGATGCGAAGTTTGATGGTATTGTCAGTGCTGGTGTGGGCAATGGGAACTTATACCATAGCGTGTTTGATGAGTTAGAAAAGGCGAGTAAAGATGGCATCATGGTTGTTCGCAGCTCTCGCACGCCTACTGGCTCTACTACCCTAGATGCTGAAATTGACGACGATAAATATGGCTTCGTTGCATCTGGTACATTGAACCCTCAGAAAGCTCGTATTTTATTGATGTTGTCTCTGACACAAACTAAAGATTATCAAGCCGTGCAAAAGATGTTTGAGTTTTACTGATCACCTAAGTAAAAGGTCAATAGAAGCATGACATAATCTGCAACCAATGAGGGGGCGAATACTATGCCTCCTCAAGGCGTACTCACTATCTCGTTGATATGAATTGCTCTCTGACATCAACGGAAATCTTTCATATATTGAGCAGGAGGTTTACCTAATAATTTTTTGAAAAAAGTGATGAACGCACTAACCGACTCATAGCCTAAATCTTCGGAAATTCGCTGAACACTTTCTCCTTTCGACAGTTTTTGTATCGCGACAATCGCATGTAATTGCGCTCGCCATTGGCCAAACGTCATACTCAATTCTTGTTGAACCAACCTTGCTAAAGTGCGCTCGCTCATCGCCAATGATTTCGCCCATTGACCAATGTGTATTTGATTGTTCGGATCATCAATCATCCAATACGCTAATTTATTGAGTCTCGGCTCTCTCGGAATTGGAAAATCAAACCGCTCTGTCGGCATGCTAATAAGTTCATCGATTAAAACTTGAGCTAAACGCCCAACTCGTCCTGCTTCATCATAATCTTTCTCTTCGCTGGCAAGCTTTATGACTAACTCTCGCAATAAAGGAGAAACCGATAAGGTGCACGTTTTATTGGGTAAACCTTGAATAACCAGATCGACAAACAGCATGCAAATATCAGTATTTGCCGCAATATCATTATTGTGGGGAATGTGGCTCGGAATCCACACCGCGCAATGATTTGGCACCATCCAAATCGCATCTTCTATCTGACTCTTTACAAATCCGGTCAAAGGCATGATCAATTGCCCCTTGCGATGCTGATGGTAAGGCACTTCATCTTGCTCGATTTCATGCATCCGTAGCGCAACCACTTTTTGGTGATAGTCATCGGAGTCAAAGTAAGAGCTAGGAAGGGGGTTCGCCATATTTGTCTGTTTTTAGCAATAATATGTCAATATCAATAAATTCAGATTCTAATCGAAGACGTACTATGACGCCACTATCTAGGAGGCGACATTATGTCACATAAAAATAAAGTAAAGCTCAATCATCCTCTGCTCCTGATTCTTGGCATTATGCTTATCGCGAGCACGCTAAGAGCACCAATCACCGGGGTTGGTCCCATTCTTGATTTCATCTCTAAAGACTTAGGACTTTCCCCCACTTTCGCTGGCTTTATTACAACCTTGCCTTTGATCGCCTTTGCAGTATTTTCTCCAGTGTCGTCAGGCGTTGCGCGTAAAGTAGGGCTAGAACCAGCATTGATGTTTGCGCTCGTGGTTATCTCTCTCGGGATTATCCTACGCTCACTTGGGGCAGTTACTATGCTTTACCTTGGCACTCTGTTGATTGGCATTGGCATTGGCATTGCTTTTGGGAATGTACTTTTACCCAGCCTACTGAAAAGAGATTTTCCTCATAAGGTCACGACACTCACCTCTATGTATGTCTTGATGATGGGCGTCGCATCAACATTCAGTGCAAGCGCAGCGTATCCGATCATGGATTGGGCAACCAAATGGCATATTGACCAAATCCCACACTGGGGATTGTCATTGGCTAGCGTCTTGATTTTCCCAGTTCTTGCGATTGTGCTGTGGCTACCGCAAGTACACCAACATACTCGACCAACGGCAGATACCACCACATTGGAAGGTCATCATTACCTTTGGCGCACACTCGCAGCATGGCAGATCACGGCTTACCTCGCGCTTAATTCTTTTATGATGTACATCTTCGTAAGCTGGTTACCAAGCATATTGCTTGAAAAAGGTTATTCAGAAAATGAAGCCGGCGTCTTACATGGGGTGCTTCAACTTGCCACTGCTGTTCCTGCTTTGGTTCTTATCCCTCTTATGGCCAGAATGAAAGACAAACGCGGTTTAAGCAGCATGATTTCAGCTTGTGCTGCATTGGGGCTTATCGGGTTAATGCTATTGCCTCAGCTTGCTGTGGTGTGGGTCATTGCGATCGGGTTTAGTCTTGGTGGCGGGTTTATTCTTAGCCTGTCTTTTGTTGGCTTACGCACGCACGACGCACACCAAGCGGCTGCGCTGTCCGGTATGGCGCAATGCGTCGGGTATTTATTTGCCGCCACCGGCCCGATGATTTTCGGCTTTTTGCATGAATCCTTTCATTCTTGGCAAGAGCCTTTGATTTTCCTATTTGCGATTTCCTTGGTATGGACTGGCATCGCTTTCATTGCAGGCAAACCACAAATGATCAAAACCCGTTAAGGCTCCCAGCTTACTTAGTATCAACGCTATGAATTGAGGCAAGATCTCCATAAAAAGACACACCCATAAGAAAACAAGGTGCCGATATTGGCTATCGGCACCTTGTTAAGTTCTGTACTCAAGTAATATCCGGAAATGTCCTTAAAATAGGCGACGTTTCATTCCTGCTCTTTCTAATATACGCGTGGTGATTTCTTCCACCGACAGCGATGACGTGTTGATGTAAGGGATAGCTTCTCTTCTGAACAGCGCTTCTACCGTATCAAGCTCCAACTTACATTGCTCAGTGCTGGCGTATTCGCTGCCTGATAAGCGGTTCTCGCGGATTTCATTCAACCGTTCTGGGTTGATGGTTAAACCAAACAGTTTATGGCGATGGATTTCAAACTCAGGCAATAAACGCATCATCTTGACGTCTTCGGCGATAAACGGGTAATTCACTACGCGCATACCAAATTGCATCGCCATGTATAGACTGGTGGGCGTTTTACCACTTCTCGACACACCCAGCAAAATAATATCGGCCTCTTCTAAGCCTTTTAAAGTGATGCCATCATCATGAGCAAGCGTGTATTCAATCGCAGCGATTCGGTCGAAATAAGTATCAGAATCTTTACCAACACTGCGTGAACGTTGCAGCTTTGGTTGTGGCTTCATTTGAATGTCGTCTCCTACTTTCTGCACAATGCTCTCTAACACGTCATAACAATTTGCAGGGGCTTTGCGAAGCAATTCACGAAGTTCTGGTACCACAATTGAGAAGAATACCAATGGCTTAACGCCTTCTCGCTGGTAGGAAATTTCAATTTCTTTAATAACATCGGCAACTTTGTCTGGCGTTTCGACAAAAGGAAAGGTTTTTTCATTAGCAATGAAAGGAAACTGACCCAGAACAACATGCCCTAATGTCTCACATGTTATGGCCGTTCCGTCAGAAACATAGAATACATCACGACTTTGGCTATTTATTTGCATTTTTGTTTATTTTTTCAAATTCATTTGAGTAGGATGGTTTACATAATATTAATAAATCAATTTGGCTTGCAATTACGTTCCCCACAGCTTTGAAAATTCCTTGAGAATTTTTTTTAGCCAATACGTAATCGTTTGCCTTTAAGTCCCCCTACAATTGCTGCAATGTTTCTGGAGAAAGACATGCAAAAGAACACCCTCTGGTTCAATGGCCTATCCATGGATGATGTCGACAAAGTCGGCGGTAAGAATGCTTCACTTGGCGAAATGGTTTCTAACCTAGCCAATGTTGGCGTATCAGTACCAAACGGTTTTGCGACCACCTCTTATGCGTTTAATCAATTCCTAGACCACGAAGGTTTGGATGAACGTATTCACCAACTACTTGATGAACTAGACGTTGAGGATGTAGAAGCACTGCGTGAGACAGGTGCAAAAATCCGTCAATGGGTATTAGAAGCGCCATTCCCTGCGGATCTTGAACAAGATATCCGTGATAACTACAAAGAACTGACAGACAATCATCCTGAGATTTCTGTTGCCGTTCGCTCTTCTGCAACTGCAGAGGATCTACCGGACGCGTCATTTGCTGGTCAGCAAGAGACGTTCCTAAACGTAAAAGGCATTGATGCAGTATTAGAAGCGACCAAGCACGTTTACGCTTCTTTGTTCAATGACCGTGCAATTTCATACCGTGTACACCAAGGCTTTAACCACCGTGGCATTTCGCTATCGGCAGGCATTCAACGCATGGTGCGCTCGGACAAAGCCTCTTCTGGCGTTATGTTCACCCTAGATACGGAATCTGGCTTCGACCAAGTCGTATTCATCACCTCTTCTTGGGGCTTGGGTGAAATGGTGGTTCAGGGTGCGGTTAACCCTGATGAATTCTACGTTCACAAGCCAATGCTAGAAGCGGGTCAACACCCTATCGTTAAGAAGACCTTTGGCTCTAAGCAGATCAAAATGATCTACTCAGACCGTCAAGAGATCGGTAAGCAAGTTGAGATCATCGATACGTCAGTAGAAGAGCGCAACGCCTTCTCTCTGAATGATGAAGAGATCAAAGAGCTAGCAAAACAAGCGATGATCATCGAAAAGCACTACAAACGTCCTATGGATATTGAGTGGGCAAAAGATGGCATCGACGGCAAGCTTTACATCGTACAGGCACGCCCAGAGACAGTATGTTCTCAAAGCGAGCAAAACGTGATTGAGCGTTACGAGCTAAGCAACAAAGCAGACGTTTTGGTTGAAGGTCGTGCGATTGGCCAACGTATCGGCAAAGGCCCAGTGCGCTTAATCAACTCTCTAGACCAAATGTCATTGGTGCAAGATGGTGATGTGCTGGTGACAGACATGACTGACCCAGATTGGGAACCGGTGATGAAGAAGGCGTCTGCGATTGTCACTAACCGTGGCGGCCGTACTTGCCACGCAGCGATCATCGCACGTGAGCTTGGTATTCCGGCTATCGTTGGTTGTGGTGATGCCACCAGCAAACTGACGGACGCTGAGACAGTGACTGTGTCTTGTGCTGAAGGTGAAACGGGCTACGTTTACCAAGGCGAGCTGGATTTCGAAATCAAACGCTCTGCGGTTGATGAGCTTCCGCTGCTTCCAACCAAAGTAATGATGAACGTGGGTAACCCAGACCGTGCATTCGACTTCGCTCAAATTCCGAACGAAGGTGTCGGTCTTGCGCGTCTTGAATTCATCATCAATAAGATGATTGGTATTCACCCGAAAGCGTTGCTGAACTTTGATGCGCAAAGCGATGAGCTAAAAGCGGAAATCACTGAGCGTATTCGTGGCTACAAAGATCCAATCGACTTCTACGTTAGCAAGCTGACCGAAGGCATTGCGACTATCGCGTCTGCATTCTGGCCAAAACGCGTGATCGTTCGTATGTCTGATTTCAAATCGAACGAGTACAGCAACTTGGTGGGCGGTAAAGGTTACGAACCGCACGAAGAAAACCCAATGCTCGGCTTCCGTGGTGCGTCTCGCTACATTTCTCCAGTGTTTGAAGACTGTTTCGAGCTAGAAACTCAAGCAATCAAACGCGTTCGTAACGAGATGGGTCTGAAGAACGTTGAAATCATGATCCCATTCGTACGTACACCAAGCGAAGCGGCATCGGTTATCGACCTACTAGCCAAGTTCGACCTACGCCGCGGCGACCAAGGTTTGAAAGTCATCATGATGTGTGAGCTACCGTCAAACGCAGTACTTGCTGAAGAGTTCTTAAAGTACTTTGATGGCTTCTCTATCGGTTCAAACGACATGACTCAGCTTACGCTTGGTCTAGACCGTGACTCTGGCGACGTTGCTCACCTATTTGATGAGCGCAACCCAGCAGTGAAAGCCATGCTGCAAATGGCCATCGATGCGGCAACCAAAGCTGGCAAATACGTCGGTATCTGTGGCCAAGGCCCATCAGACCACGATGACCTAGCGGAATGGTTGATGGAACAAGGCATCAGCTCTGTGTCATTGAACCCAGATACGGTTATCGATACTTGGTTGAAGCTAGGTAAAGTGAGCAAGTAATACGCTCCTTTCCAACTCGCAATGCAAAGCCCTCAAGCCTCGGTTTGAGGGCTTTTTCTTTGTCTATCATGTCAAAGCTCTGTGAGTTCGTGACGACAATCCCAACCTAAACGGCGTGCTAATTTTCCCTCTGAGATTTTTCACCTAGAATGAAAGAATCTGATTTCATAAAAGAATGGACCTATGAAAAAGCCACTTGCACTTGTTGCCGCTTTAACGCTACTCGCCTCTCCGGCTTACGCAGATTGGGACGACATATCTAACAGTCTCTCAGACCTTGGTGACGCCGTCTCTGATACTGCAAAAGACACATGGGATGACACCAAGGCGTTCTCTAAACAAGCTTGGCAAGATTTCACTAACTGGTCTGAAGATGCGATCAACACCGCGGGTGAATGGACTGATGCCAGTATTGAGACCAGTAAAAAGTGGATCGACGATGCCGATAAGAAAATCGATGAATTGATGGAAGGTGATACGCCAGAAGAAGCGCGCCAAGCAATTGATTTAATGGCGGATAGCACTCTGCTAAAGCTCTTCAATGAGAAACCAGAAGCGAAAGATCTTTACGATAAAGCTTACGGTTATGCGGTGTTTGATTCTCGCAAACTGTCGCTGATGTTCCATACCAACTCCGGCTCTGGTGTTGCAGTGAACAAGTCGACGGACAAACGCACTTACATGAATATGTTTGGTGCGGGTGTTGCCCTTGGTGTTGGCGGTAAGTTCTACCAACAAGTGGTGTTGTTCGAACATGAAAAAGACTTCAACACCTTTGTCGAAGAAGGCTGGGAAGCATCGAGCGAAGCTTCTTTAGTCGCTGGTGAGGATGGCGAAGAGATGACAGCGCAATTCAACAGCGGCGTGGCCGTGTATCAGCTAAACGCCACTGGCTTGCTGGTTGATGCGAACGTTTCTGGCTCGAAATACTGGGTCAACAAAGAGCTGACCGATTCGCAGTAATCGCTTGGTTACAATGATTTATTGATGGGGAGCACAACGCTCCCCTTTTTGATCACTTTGGGATCATTGTCTGTTGCGTTATGCTTATCTCAACCTTTATCGCACACTCGAATTCCCATGCCTAACGACGCATTCAACACTCAACTTGCAGAGACAATTTCTGCCCTTAATTCACCAAGCTTTACGCCCAAACTGATGCGCGTTATAGCTTCGTTATTGAGTTTTGATTGCGCGGTGATCCTCGGTTACCGCGAAGGCAAACACCCTATCTATCTTTATGATTCGATTGAGAATGAGCGCGAGCTTTTGTTTCAGCGTTACCTCACCACCTCTTTTCAAAACGACCCGTTTTACCAGAAGCTTAACGCCAACAAAGAGCAAGGCATCTTTACGCTCAAAGATGTGGTAGGCAAAGACGTCGCGCGTAACGATCTCGATTACCAAGCCTACTGTCAGCAGTTTTACCATCAAACGGGCTGGAAGGACGAGCTCAGCATGCTGATCGAAATCGAGCCGGCACGTTGGGTGATGCTCTACTTCGGTTTTATGCAAGACGACAAACGCTTCACCAAACCTCAAGTCACCAAGCTCAAATCTTACTTTGCCATTATTCAGTCTTTGTGCCGACAGCACTGGAAACAAACCGAGTTTACACTCGCCGAGCCAGTTTTCAGTCCTACCACCTACTCGGGACAAATGCGTACTGCAATTGAATCCGCTCTGGCATCTTTTGGCGAAACTGTCCTCACTAATCGAGAACAAGAAATTGCCGCATTAATCGCGCAAGGCTATGACAGCAAAGAGATTGCAACGCAGCTAGATGTCGTAGAAGGCACAGTCAAGAATCACCGTAAACGCATCTACGCACAACTGAATGTGGCGTCTTTAAGCGAGTTCTTTCAGTTGTTTCTCAACCACCTGATCACTCAATCAAGATAACAAACTGTCCCTTTAGGGATATATCTCGATTCCGCATCGCCTTTTAATCTGAATACAACCGAACCAGATAAAGATAAGACGATGACACTGATTGAAGATTTACAAACTCGCGGCTTGATTGCCCAAGCGAGTGATTTAGACCAAGTTCAACAACTGCTTTCTGAGCCACAAACCTTGTACTGCGGCTTCGATCCAACCGCAGGTAGCTTGCACATCGGTCACCTTGTTCCACTTATTATGCTCAAACGCTTTCAAGATGCAGGACACCAAGCCATCGCCCTGATTGGTGGGGCAACGGGTATGATCGGCGATCCAAGTTTTAAAGCTACAGAGCGCAGCTTAAACTCAGAAGAAACCGTAACAGGCTGGGTAAAAGATCTGTCGAACCAAATTCAACAATTGATGAATAACCAAGTCAGCAAGCCAATGCTCATGGTAAACAACGCAGATTGGGTGAAGCAAATTAACGTGATCGACTTCTTCCGCGATGTGGGTAAACACTTCTCCGTAAATACCATGATCAGCCGAGAGTCAGTTAAGCAACGCTTACAACGCCCAGACCAAGGGATTTCATTCACCGAGTTCAGTTACGCACTGCTACAATCTTACGACTTCGCAGAATTAAACCGTCAGTACGGCTGTCGCTTACAAATCGGTGGTAACGACCAGTGGGGCAACATTGTTAGCGGTATTGACCTTACTCGCCGTCAAAATGGTGAACAAGTATTTGGCTTAACCTTACCTTTGATCACCAAATCCGATGGCACTAAATTTGGTAAAACCGAAGGAGGTGCAGTGTGGCTGGATCCAAGTAAAACCTCGCCTTACGCCTTCTACCAATTCTGGTTATCCGCGGAAGATGCCGATGTTTACCACTTCCTACGCTACTACACCTTTTTGAGTTGCGATGAGATTGCAGCGATTGAAACACAAGACAAAGAGAGTAAAGGCAAACCGCAAGCACAGCGTATCTTAGCGGAACAAATGACAAGCTTTGTTCATGGCGAAAAAGGATTAGCAAGTGCAGAACGAATCACTCAAGCGCTATTTAGCGGTGATGTGCAGCAATTGAGCTTGAGCGAGCTAAAACAGTTGGAACTCGATGGCTTACCGAGCATGCAAAGTGCTGAGCAAGACTTGGTTGAGCTTCTGGTTGAATCCGGTCTAGCCAGCTCAAAACGCGTTGCTCGTGAGCTAATTGGCAACAACGCCATCAGTGTGAACGGCGAAAAAATCGATACAGAAAAACCAAGCTTGAACTTCCCACTGTTCGACCAGTACTGGTTGCTTCAACGCGGTAAAAAGCATTTCTACTTAGTGAAACGCGTCGAGGGTTAACGGTTCCCATCTAACGACCTAGCTAGACCAACTAAAACGCGAGCCAAAGTGCTCGCGTTTTTGATTCCCTATTTTGTGAAGCCAAAAGCTAACTTTAGAGTGGATGCCCGTTATAGTGTTGTTCTTCAAACACAACAAAATATAACAACAGCACAAAATCATGATCAGACACATTCTACTCATCAAATTTAAAGCATCTGCCACCAGCGACAAAATCCAACAACTGCGAGAGCTATTCGAAGCCATGCCAATGAAAGTGGAAGGTGTAACCGACGTTGAATGGGGCTTAAACAACAGCCCAGAAGGAAAGAACAAAGACTACACACACGCCGTGATGATGACGTTTGCCGATGAAGCAGGTCGTCAGAACTACCTACCTCATACAGAACACGATGCATTGAAAGAGGTATTTAGACCACTACTTGAAGACATCATCGTGTTTGATTACGAAATCTGAACCTCTCAGATGAATATTCGGACAATTAAAAAGCCACCACGACAATTCTCATCATGGTGGCTTTTAGGGTTACTTCACGTGTTTAAAGTTTGGCAGAATCGTTTCTGGTTTCTGTTCAACAAACGCTTTGCTTGGTGAGTAAGCGCGGAAATACACAAACCAGTTTTCTTCCGGTCGAGTTTGTACCCAGTTTGCTTCATTCACACCTTCTGGCTTGGTTGGTGAGAAGTGGAACGTGTAGTTACCGTGTTCGTCTTTCACTGTGCCCGGAACGTTTGAGCCCACATCCGCACGTTGAATGTCGTTATCGATGATGGCGCGGTTTTCCACGTTGTACACCGTAATGGTCCAGAACAAATCGGCGTAGTTCACATCGCCATCTAAAGTCAGCGTGTAGTGATTGCTACCATTTAGGCCATAGCCTTCGCCGTCACGATAGTTATCAAGGTATATCTGACCCCAACCACCGTTTTCAAAACCATGCATCGCAATATCGTTCGTCACCGCTTCATAAAACCATGCCGCGCGACCATCGAGATCCATGCCATAAGCACGATCTTGGTTTGGTGTTGATGCTGTTGCCACTTCCCAACGGTTCCCTTCAGGCCCGTATTCTGATTGATGTAAGCGACCCGTTTTGTTGAAGTCGATATTCTTAGTCATTGCCTCACCAAGCACTACCGCTTCTTTCATGATCTTCACTTGCTCGGCATTTGGTTCGAAAGGTTTACCCTTCTCAATACCCAATGGACGCAACATGTCATGCATCATGCGATCGCGCTCTGCAACAGGTTCTGTTTGAATGGCTTCGTTGAGCACTTGCCAAAACTCCATACCACGTGGATGTTTCGCATCGAGACCTTTTTTCGGGAAGTTAACACCTCGATCGCTGAGTGGTTTGCCATCCAGATGCGTGATTGACATCGACTCCAAGTCCGTCATGCGTTGTTTCTCGGTTTTCGCCATTAAGCGCACACCAAAGAAGACATAGTTAGTATCCGATTCAAGTACCACCGCATCTTTTGGTAGGTTCTTCGGTGTTTCGCTGCCCTTAGCTTTTATCACGTACGTGCCTGGTTTGGTCATTTGTGCAATGCCAATCTGCCACATGGTATGCACCGCACCACGCAGTTCATCGGTCGGGATGTTCACCACAACGGGCTCTTTCTCTACGTTAAACCATGTAATCGCGTAGGGTGTTGAGGTGTTGTAAGTTAAGCCACCCAATTTAGATTGATGGGATGCCACATAAGTGATTTGGCCATCTTCTGAGCCCATTTTTTCATACGCCGCCTTCCACGCGTAGTTAGACGTCAGCGGAATAGACCAAATGTAAGCTTGTGTCGCGCGCTGAAAATCCATCAGATTAAACAGTTTCTTTGAGCTTTCCTCTGTTGGAATGCCATTGAGTACGCTGGTTTCAAAAGCAAAATCACCAGAGCGGGTGTGCATGTTCTCAATCTTGATGTTGTTGTCTGCGTATGCGCTACTGGTTAAAGCAGCAAATATCAAACCAGAGATAAGGTTTTTCGTTACTTTTTTCATGTCTATTCTCTACTCGTCGTTTCAGGCGGTATCGGGAGGATGAAGTTGACATCAGTCATTTCTTGACCAACTCAATGTGGCGCAGTATAAAAACAAGCCGAGATCTAAAATTGACATTTTGAGAATATTTGAGTGAAAAACGAATATCGATTGAGCGCGTTATACCTCTCTGCTTTTCCTAGATTGTGCAGAAGATATGGTGTGGAGCCTCAAACCTTAACCTCAAAGCTCAATATTCAAATCTCAACCTTACACGATGAAAACCAAGAGCTTAGCCATCAGCAATTTGCAGAACTGCTGAACTTGGCCGCCAAAGAGACCCAAGACCCGCTGTTCGCCCTAGAGCTCAGTACCTTGATTGACTACCAGTCTTTGGACATCGCTATGTTGCTGATTGCCAGTCAGGAATCTCTCGCAAACATCTATCCGGTTTTGTTTGGTCTATACAGCTATCAGCAACGTGCTTCTCGCCATCAACTTGATATTCGTGAAGACATTGCTCGCCACTTTACCCAGTTCTTATTCGAACCCAATGTCGATACAAGCCAACACGCTTTGCTCTCCATCGGAGGCATTATTACAACGTTCAAGATGGTATTGGGCGAACGGTTGAAGTTGCATCAAGTCCATTTTAAAGCGCGCTACCAAGGTGAATCAGGAGCACAGCAGCAAATACAGATAGAACGTCTTGAACGTTTCTTTGGATGCCAAGTGATATTGGGTAGTCAGTTCGATGGCTTTGAGTTCCCCAAAGCCCTACTCGCAGAAAAGCCCGATTTGGAGATGACCATCACCAATCAAATGCGACGCAAAGTCTCTCATGGTCTTCAACATCACAACACGCTGTTGGAAATCACCACCAACTCGATTCTGTTATTGCTTCCTCTCGGTGATATCAGCAAAACCTTGGTCAGCAAAATGCTCGGCATCCACCCCAGGACATTGCAGAACTTGTTGAACAAAAATAACCTCACCTACCGAGATATCGTGAATTCAGTCCGCGACACAGAGAGTAAGAAGCTACTCACCAACAGCGAATGTCCAATCCGCACCATTGCTGACATGCTTTGCTACGCTTCTGCCGATTCTTTTATCCGCCAATTCAAACGCACCAATGGCATCACGCCTTTACAATATCGAAAACAGCATCGCGTGTGACGGCTGGCAATCCGAACTTGCAATTCGATTTAGTTATTATCTGAATTACATCAATTCATTTCTGTCATCACTGGCATATCGATAAAGTGAGGTCATCTCTTAATGACGACCTCAAGGTAAGCGACATGAAAAAGACCATCTTAGCGACTCTTATTGCCATCACCTCTATGCAGACCATGGCAGCCGTTAAAGTGACCGACGAAAACTTCGCCCGCGCAGAAACTGATCTGTACTTCACTCAACAACTAGAGCGCCAACCAATCAATGTGTTTGACCAAAACCGAGACAGCGTCACCGTTGATAATCAGATGATCATTCGCTCAAACACCGACTTGCTCTACTCCACAGCCGTGGTCGATGTGTCGAAAGGGGCCACTTTCCGTTTAGCGAAAGGTGATGCTTACCAAATCATGCATTTCTTCAACAACAATCACGACAACCACATGGCGATTTATGGTGGTGACGAGATCTACATTGATTCGAAAATTGCAGGCTCGGATTACATTTACATCTTAATGCGTACCGCTACGACGGCAGGCATGGAAGAGGCACATCGCTTACAAGATGCCGCCGTGATTGATGCAAAATCCGCAAAACCATTTAAGCCAGCGCAAGATTGGGACAGCGCCTCTCGCGACGCGGTACGTGCGAAATGGGAGAAGCAAGTCAACACGATTAAGACAGAAGAAGCCTTCACTACTGGCATTACTGCAACACCAGATAACAAGCAATTTATGATTGGTACCGCTGTAGGTTGGGCTGGCTTACCAGCAGAATACGCGGTGTACTCTTCACGAGCAGGTACTGGCAAAGTTGAGTGTGCTGACATCACCTTCGATAAACCGTCACTGAGCTACGAAAAAGGCGGTTACTGGTCTATCACGGCATACTCAGGCAAAGGCTGGTTGATGACAGATAACAACAGCGCAGACTCAACCTCCGCTGTACCAAACAAAGATGGCTCTTACACCATTCACTTCGCACCGAAAGGCGAGACCTGTGGTGCCGCGAATAACGTAATTGAAGTGAACGATGCGGGCTGGAACTTTGCGTTGCGTGCTTACCGTCCAAGTGACAAAGCCAAAGCGATTGAAGAAATGCACAACTTCCCGAACGTGACGGCAAAGTAACGCAGAACAGGCTGAACCCCTTCAGACCAGTCCTATGAGAACAAGCCTCTCAATGGAGAGGCTTATCGTTTTTCTTGGATGATAACTTGAGAAGTGGTGATGATTTTTCGTTTGAGCCACTGATGCATGGGATGCATGCGCTTATTGTGCGATTCCACCAGCACAATATTTTTTAGCTCATCTGGGGTGTGATTAGGAAAAGAGGCATACTCAAACTCACCGTTCAAATAATGAGCAAGCTGCCGAGAGCAAGGCAAGATGATCTCACTCTGCTTAACCACATCGAGCAAGGTATGCAAATAGGAACTTCGTGCTTTTACTTTCAACACTTCACTTGAAAGGTGCTTAGCAATAAAGGGCTGAGTATCATTCCAACTCGGCACCACCAAACTGGCGTATTCTGCTTGATTGATTTCAGCTTGAGACAAGGTCTTTCCTGCCAAAGGGTGGTTGATTTTCACTAACCCAACAAAATCATCTTCACCAATCACTTGGTGGGTAAATTGCTTATTGGTGTCGATCGGCGAATAGTTGATGGCCGCTTGAATCTCACCATCGAGCAACTTTTTGAGTGTTTGAGAGCCCCAATTCACTATGTTTACTTGTGCGTTTGGTGCCTCTTCAATCACCGCGATACACAAACGTGCACCGAGCCAGTTGGAGATAAAACCATTAATCGCAATGGTAATGTTACCTTGGTAATCGGCAGGCTCAAACGTTGGCGAGTCTAGAATCACCTCATCCAAACTCTCCATGATCATCGGCAGCTTGTCACCCAGCTCAAGTGCACGAGGCGTTGGCTTTAAGCCAGAGTGAACACGAGTAAACAACTCATCATCAAAGTAATCACGCAGCCTTCCCAACGCTTTGCTGACTGCGGGTTGGCTCAACGCTAATTGGTCACCTGCAATGCGCGTGTTCTTAGTTTCGAGTAACACCAGAAAGATGCGAAGTAAGTTGAGATCCAGTTGCTTCATCGTGATTCGTTCCCTAATACAACCCTGTTTAGTATCGGCTATTCATTCCGAATCGGTGCGACATGTCATCGTCCATACGACCGCCTTTCCAACCACCCGAACCAAGTAGATTCAGTACATCTTGTGCGGTGTAATCACCACCATCGAAAAAGTCATTCGAGACATCGGCACGCAAGGAAGTAAGCTCAGCTCTAACTTCTGCGCTCAGTTCTTGAGGATCAGCATATAAGGCCAAAGCGATCTGTTGTTGGCGCTTGCTCAACTCGCTTGTGCTGCTTTGCACTTGTCCGATAGAGAAATACTCGCGACTTCCATAGCCCTTAATCAATCTGGCAGAAAGCAACTTAATGACCTTCTTGATCCGACGACGTTGAATAACTCTCAGCACACTAATTCCCTATTTCTCTTTTCAAAAAAGTATCGGTTATCAAAAGTCACGTTATATTTTGTGCATAACGTTATGATGCTTTAGAGTGTCACGGTTTAGTACAGTGTTCAATAAGCATGGAGCGCCAGTGTGAAAATCGACGATCTTAAACTCTTCATTAAAGTGGTCGAGCTAGGAAGCTTTACCGCCGCAGCAAACGCATTGGATCTGCCGCGCGCGAATGTGAGTCGACGAATTGGCGAATTAGAGCAATCCTTAGGCGCTCAACTTTTCCATCGCACCACACGCAGTTTATCGCTCACCAATAATGGCGAAGCCTACTACGAGAACCTGCAAAAAGCGCTGACGATGCTCGATTCGGCGAACGAACAAGTCAGCAACGATACCAATGAAGTTCGCGGCCGCATCAAACTTGGGTTATTGCCGGAAACCGATGAACTGGTTCGCCCAATTCTGTTTAACTTCCACGATAAATACCCACACGTTGAGTTGGATATTCGCAACATCAACAATGGCTTTAGTGACATGTTCCAACAGGGCTTGGACATCGCTTTCCATGGTGGTGCATTGTTTGATTCCGACATCGTTGCACGTAAGCTTTTGACACTCGACCGTTGTTTAGTCGCTTCTCCCAATTACCTTGAAACACACGGCATGCCAGAGAACCTAGAACAACTGAAGGAACACCAGTGTGTCTGTTTTCGTTGGCCAAATGGCGAGGTAGACAATGTCTGGCACTTCCAAGAGCAAAGTGTACAACTGCACCCGAAGCTTATTTCCAACAACATTGGCTTTATTAAGAACGCGACGATTTTAGATCGTGGCATCACCTTTATGCCCAAACTACTGGTGAAGCGTGAGTTGGAATCCGGCAGTTTGGTGCAGCTATTGTCACAATATTCTGTCACTGAAGAATCGGGATGGTTGCTTTACCCTCAGCCTAAGACATTGAGTCAGGCGAGCCGCTTACTTATTGACCACCTCATTAAAGAAGTCCCAAAACTCGTTTAGTTGAATACATTGTCTCGTTTTTTGAGACAGTGAGTCTCATTGCCGAGTGATTATCTGAACATTGTACAATTGTATGATGGCACCAAAATTATGGAGCCATCGTATGAATCGTCTATTCAAAACTACTGCATTAGGTGCCGCGACATTGGCACTGTTTGGCTGTAATCAAAGCCAAACCACGTTCACCGAACCAGAGTCCCCTCGCCCAATTCAAGTTGTTGAAGTCACGGGTGAAAACGCGGCATTGAACAAATCGTTTAGTGGCATTGTTCAAGCAAAAGAGACCGCATCCCTTTCTTTTCGCGTTCCTGGTACCGTTGACCGCGTTTTGGTGAAGAAGGGCGATCATGTCGAGAAAGGACAGATCATTGCTACGCTTGATCCACACGATTACCAAGTCTCATTGGAAGAGTTGCAAGCGCGTATGCTGGAAGCGAAGTCTGCGCATAAACTGGCAAAGGCTGAGCTAAAACGCGTGAAACAAGCCACCGATGATGACGCGATTGCCAGTGTGAATTTGGATAGAGCCATCAGCGGTTATGAGCGTAGTTTGTCTGCGGTTAAAGTGGTCGAGAAGAATATCCAACGCGCGGAAGATGCCTTGGCATACACTACACTGCGTGCGCCATTTTCTGGCAGCATTGGCGAAGTACGAATCGACGCATTCGAGCAGACATTGCCGGGCGTAAGCGTCGCCACTCTTCAACAAGACGGTCAGTGGGAAGTGGATATCGATGTGCCTGAGAACATGATTCGTCAGTTTAACCTTGGACAAACAGCGGCAATGTCTTGGTATGGTTCAGAGCAAACATACCGTGCGAACGTCGCTGAAATCGCGCCTAAAAAGCATCTCATCAAACAAACTTACCCTGTCACTCTAGCTATCGATTCAATTTCTAACGAGCTGTTCAATGGCAAAGCCGTTACGGTCACAACCTCATTTCAGCCCGATCAATCCAGTCATTGCTTCCCCTATTCTGCGATTTTAGGTGAAAAGAAAACGCTACACGTAAATGTCGTTCGTGACGCTATTGTGCATACCGAGCCAGTGACATTGCAATCCATCGACTCGCATCAAGCTTGTGTCTCTGGCGCTTTCAGTCAAGGCGACTATGTGGTCATCAGCGGCACTCATTATCTTCAAGCTGGCGACAACACGCCGAATTTAACCATCAAAACGCTATAGGTTCGAATCATGATCAATTTAGCTGAATTCGCGATAAGACAGCGCACTTTCGTGTTGTTCTTTATCGCATTAAGTGTGGTGGCAGGGCTGTATTCTTACTTTGATTTAGGCAAGTTGGAAGATCCAAGCTTCACGGTTAAAACCGCCGTCGTTGTCACCTTGTATCCGGGCGCCTCGGCGGAAGAAGTGGAACAACAAGTCACCGATACCATTGAGACCAAGCTGCAAGAAATGGCCGAGTTGAATCGCCTGCGCTCATTGTCTCGTCCGGGCATGTCAATGGTATTTGTCGACTTGAAAGAGAGCCTAAATTCCAAAGCGCTTCCGCAGCAATGGGATTTACTGCGCCGCAAAGTAAACGACGTAAAACTGCAACTGCCATCTACAGCGCAAATCAGCATTGTTCAGGATGAGTTCTCTGAAGTGTATGGCATGCTTTTCTCTATCCATAGCCAAGACGCCGCACCAGAAGAGTTACGCCGCTATGCAGAAGAATTACAACGCCAAATCAAAGCCGTAAAAGGCATTAAGAAGATTGAGCTACACGGCGTGCAACCACGAGTGGTCTACATTGATATGCCTGACGAACGTCTGGCTCAATATGGCTTGTCTGTCGCGCAGGTATGGAACCAACTCAGCACACAGAACATGACCTTTGAAGCAGGCAAGTTCGATGCTGGCACCGAGCGCATTCGCATCACTCAAACCAGTGAATTTCAATCACTAGATGATATTCGTAACTTGGTCATCAAAGGTGGCGTGAGTGAGCTAGGTACAGGCTTGATTCGCTTAGGTGACATCGCCGATGTATCCATGGGCTACCAAACACCAGCACTAACAGAAAGCCGATTTAATGGTGAGCCTGCGGTGACGCTAGCGGTCAGCCCTGTTGAAGGCATTAATGTGGTCTCACTCGGCGACACGATTCGTGACATCATCAAAAACTACCAACAAACACTGCCGCTTGGCGTTGATATTTCTACTGTGGCTTACCAACCTGAAGAAGTACAAAAAGCGATTGATGACTTCGTCGGTAACCTGCTTGAAAGTGTCGGCATTGTGTTTGTGGTGCTGTTAGTCTTCATGGGCTTTAAGAGCGCGACAATTGTTGGTTCGAGCTTATTGCTGACCATCCTGCTCACGCTGATCTACATGAATATCGCGGGCATTGATTTGCATCGAGTCTCGTTAGGTACCTTCATCCTTGCTTTAGGTATGTTGGTAGACAACGCCATCGTGATCACTGACATGATGATCGTAAAACTGGGCAAAGGCATCGAACGCACACGTGCTGCTATTGATTCAGTTAAGGAAACCGCCGTCCCTCTGCTTGGCGCGACCGTCATTGCCATCATGGGTGCAAGTCCGGTTCTGTTCTCCAAAACCGACTCAGCCGAGTTTGCGGGTTCAGTGTTCTACATCTTAGCGTCTTCGCTTCTTCTGTCTTGGTTGGTCGCGATGACCTTTACCGTGCTGATGTGTTGGATGTTCATCAAACCAACATCTATCGATGAAGACGCAAAGCCAAGCCGCTACAAGCAGTTGGTGTTTTGGACGGTTGATAACCCAATGAAAGCACTGACAGCATTGATTCCCCTGCTTTTAGTGACTGCCGTGACTGTGCCTTACGTGGCGGTGAACTTTATCCCGCAATCGGATCGCCCTATCGTGTTTCTTGATTACTGGCTACCGAATGGCGCCAAGATCGAGCAAACCTCAGCAGACATGCGCAAAGTCGAGCAGTGGCTACTCAAGCAGTCAGAAGTAGAAAGCATCTCTAGCTACATGGGCGCAAGTGCACCGCGCTTCTCGGTGACCGTAGAACCAGAACCACTTGATCCTGCATACGGGCAGATATTGATAAACACCAAGGATTACGAAAGCATCAGCCAACTTGTTGAACGTGGTGACAAGTGGTTGCAGAACACATTCCCAGACGCGGAACCTCGCTTTAGAGCATTAAAACTGGCGACCTCAGACAAGTACGCAGTAGAAGCGCGCTTCTCTGGCCCTGATGAAGCGGTGTTGCACCAACTGGCGGATCAAGCGAAAGCCATCTTTGCTACTCACCCTGATGCCAAATACGTTCGTGATGACTGGCGCCAAGAAAGCAAGGTGCTCAAACCCATCATCAATCAAGACAAGATGCGCCAAGCTGGCATCAACCGAGCAGACATCGCCTTTGCTTTAAAACGCGCTTCTGATGGCATGCCATTAGGTCAGATGAACCTTAATGATGAGTTGATTCCAATTCAGCTGCGTGGCACTTCGCAAAATATGGCGTCACTAGAAACATTGCCCGTGCGTTCGCTACTTGGCATGCACAGTGTACCTCTCGGCCAAGTGGTTGATGGCTTTGAGCTAGTTCCAGAAGAGAGCATGATCTGGCGTCGCAATCGCGTCAAAACCATCACAGCACAAGCAGGTGTTGAGCGTTCAACCACACCAGCAAGAGTACGCAACGCGGTGAAAGATCAAATCGAAGCGATTCCTCTGCCAGCCGGCTACAGCTTGGAATGGGGCGGCGAATACTACGATGAACACAAAGCCGTTACTGACATCTTTAAACAGCTACCAAAAGCCATGCTGATCATGGTGATCATTCTGGTCGCAATGTTTAACGGCTTTAAGCAACCGATCATCATTCTAGCCACACTGCCTTTGGCGGCTACCGGTGCCACCTTTGCTCTGCTTGGTTTTGATAAACCATTCGGCTTTATGGCGTTGATTGGTGCCATTACCCTGACAGGCATGATCATTAAAAACGGCATTGTGTTGATGGACCAAATTGAACTTGAACGTGCGAACGGCCGTCCATTATCGGATGCCATCAAAGAAGCCACCGTTAACCGCACCATGGCGATTTCGATGGGTGCACTGACAACCGCACTCGGCATGATCCCGCTGCTTTCGGATCTCTTGTTTGACCAAATGGCAGCCACCATCATCGGCGGTCTGGCAGCAGCGACCGTGTTGTCACTGTTCATCATGCCGGCACTGTATCGCTTGGCATACAGAGAAACATCACCAACCACGCAAACTGACGCTGAATTGAAGGAGGCGTAATCATGAGAAAGTTCGTTATCGCGCCACTGGTATTGGCAATAAGTTTATCCGGTTGTGCCGTTGGGCCAGACTATCAAACGCCAACCACCAGCATGGCAGAGACTTATTTGTATGCCGACCAGAATGGCGTCAGCAACAATGATGAGAGAGAAGCGTTTTGGTGGACAGAGTTTAACGACCCTACGTTGAACGATTTGGTGCTTGATATGCAAAGTCAAAACATCCCGCTTAAGGTCGCGGCAGAACGCATCAAAATGGCAGAGAGCTATAAGACCGTTGTCGAGTCATTCAAGGTGCCAACCATCAATGTTGGTGCCGGATACGTCAATTATCAGCTGAGTAAGAACGATTCACTGCTTGGCCCTGCGCTGAATCCGATTGGTGATTCCGCCGCAGGCCTGCCACCACAAATTGGCAATACAACCTTGTTGGACAACCAGCATGATGGTGTATTTGCCGGCGCAAGTATCGCTTGGGAATTGGATTTGTTCGGTCGCATTGATCGTCAATCCAATGCGGCGCAAATACGTGTTGAGCAAGCAGAAATCTATCAAAGCGGGCTGACGACTTTGCTTACTGCAGATTTAATTCATAACTACTTGCAGTATCAAGGGGCAAGCGAGCGTCTCGACTTAGCTAAATCAAACCTTGAAGACCAAAGAAAAACCATGGACTTGGTCAAGAAAGTGGTTCGCAGCGGTTATGGCTCGGATCTCGACTTAGCGCAGGCCAAAGCGACGCTTGCAGCGATGGAGTCAATCATTCCTCAATTGGAAATCGCGCAGCAAGTACACAAACATCGTATCGCGGTACTACTTGGTGAGCCTTTATCAAAAGTCGAAGTGCGACTTGCAGAGACTCAAGGTGTACCTGCAATGCAAAATGTCGTGCCAATCGGATTACCTTCTGACTTACTGCAGCGACGCCCTGATATCCGCTTAGCGGAGCGAGAAATTGCAGCCATCAATGAAGAACTTGCGGCAAGTATCGCCAATCAATATCCGAAGTTCTTCTTAACCGGCGCTCCGGGCGTGTCTGCTTCTAGCTTTGATGACCTGTTTAGCAGTGATTCTTTCGGCTGGGTTGGCGCGGCAGGCATCAGTTGGAATGTCTTTGATGGTGGTCGTGGCGATGCTTTAGAAGACATCAACCAAGCTCGTTTTGACGCAGCAACACTGACTTACCAACACGCCGTAGATTCGGCTTTTGCTGAAGTGGATTCCACCTTATTTGCCTATGGCAGAAGCCAAGAGAATCAGCGCCGCATTGATGATGCTCTAGTTGCGACAGATAAAGCCGTGGGGAAAGCCAAATCTCTCTACCGTGCTGGGTTGATTGACCACTTGTCGGTACTGGATGCTCAGCGCCAACAACGCATGATGCAAGACCGACAAATCGCAGCCAAATTGCAAACGGCTCAGGTCACTGTCGCACTCTACAAATCACTGGGTGGCGATTGGGCATTAGAGCAATCTCCACAAAGTTAAACCGAATGAGTTAAGTAACGATTTTGGGGAGTGGGTTAGCTTCAACGGGGACCTCGAATCTAACCCCTCCTCTTTTTTATTGGGTATAAAGTCGCGCATTGGCTCGCGTTTCCTATAGTTAAAAGGATTGAAATCAGAGAGTAAGGAAGGAACTCCCTCATGATGACATTAATCTTTTTGCTGTTATTAATTGCGATGCTCAGTGCATTTTTAGGTAAGAAAGCGGTGGGCTATGCCTTCTTTGCTTCCTCGGTGATCATTGGATTGTATTGGTTCAATCATCACGCCACCGACCCTCTATCCATCTTGTTGTAAGGGGGATTGCACATGAATCGAAACTATCTGGCTTTGCTCAATACCCTTGGTTTACTGGGCATGACAGCCGTTCTACTGATTGGCTTTGTTCTGCAATTTGTACTGAACGAGTTGCCTTGCCCTTTGTGTTTATTGCAGCGCATTGGCTTCATCATGATCATGTTCGGTTTCTTGTTGAACGTGGTGTATGGGCCGCAGTCGCGACATTATGGTGTGGTCCTTATCGGCGCACTCTATGGCGTCGCTACGTCACTGAGACAAGTCTCTTTACACGTGATTCCCGGTACGCCTGGATACGGTAGCCCTATCTTCGGGATGCACTATTACACTTGGGCGTTTGTGTTGTTTGTTGCCACCATTTTCGCGGTCGCCGTTATTCTGATGCTCACCAGTAAAGAGGAGTCTCCAGAACCATACGAAATGAGCAACCTAGGTCGCATCACATGTTTGCTGGCGATTTCTGTTGTGGCACTCAATGTTATTGGGACTTTTGCCGAATGTGGTCCTTATCAATGTCCAGACAATCCAGAAAGCTACTGGCTATTTCACTAACGAGTTCTTAATCGAAGCAAGAGGAGTCATGCATAGGTACATGTGACCTTGTATTACTCCTCTTTTCTATCGGTTACGAAAATACGATTCTTAACACAATCCGACTTGGTTCAAATTCGTTGGTATGCAATTGGATGTCATACAAACATGTCAGTATGTTTAGAGATAAACGTACCGATTAATTCTCTCATCATGTTTTACCAAAGCAGGAGTGGTTATGAACTTTGTCGACGGTGTATTACAGGTCGAATCTTTTCTCGCGGTGACCCTCGGGATCATCGTGTTGTTTTTAGGCAGGCGCCTAACCCAAGCCAGCAGTTTCTTAAAGGAATTCAGTATTCCTGAACCCGTTTCCGGCGGCATCTTAGTATCAGTGTTGTTCGCCGTTATCCATTACGTCACTCAAATCGATGTCCAATTTGATCTTGCTACCCGAGACTTGTTGTTGGTGTATTTCTTTACCACTATCGGCATCAACGCCAGTCTGCAAGATCTGTTCAAAGGCGGTAAGCCATTATTGATCCTGCTTTCGGTCACCATCGGTTATATGTTGATTCAAAACCTAACCGGCATTGGAATCGCGACCATGTTAGATCAGCCAGAGGCGGTTGGCTTGTTGAGCGGCACGGTATCTCTGATCGGCGGACATGGAACCGCGATTGCGTGGTCACCTCGCATCGCTGAAATATTCGATCTTGATACCGCAATGGAAATCGGCATCGCAAGTGCAACGTTTGGCTTGATCTTAGCAAGCTTGATGGGCGGGCCGATTGCAAAATACCTGATCAACAAACACAACCTAAAGCCAGCTAAAGTGGAAGAAATGGACGTGGGTACGGCGCAGGATGAACCGCAACCGTCTATCAATGCTTATGACTTCTTAGATGCGATGTTAGCGATCCATGTTTGTATCATCTTGGGCGCGATTTTAAACGAAGGCGTAAGCAGCTTAGGACTGGAATTGCCGTTGTTTGTGACCTGTTTGTTTGCCGGTATCTTGATTTCTAACCTTATTCCCGCCTCTTACCCTCGCCTTACAGGTACTCGTTGGCCAGCAAGAAAACCAGCGGTTGCGTTGATTGCGGATATGGCGTTGGGCGCGTTTTTAGCCATGTCACTGATGAGCATGCAGCTATGGGCTTTGGTCGATTTAGCAGGACCTATTTTTATCATTCTTGGCGCGCAGTTCTTTGTGGCTATTTGCATCGCCATATTCGTCGTTTTTCCTCTAATGGGAAAGAACTACGACGCTGCGGTTGTTTGCTCTGGTTTTGGGGGGATTTCTTTGGGTTCTACCCCAACCGCAATGGCGAACATGTCGGCCGTTGCACAAAAATACGGTAACTCTCACCAAGCCTTTATTATTGTGCCTTTGGTGTGTGCTTTCTTTATCGATTTGGCGAACGCGCTGATCATCCCTTACTTCATCCGGTGGATTGGCTAATTAAGATGCTAACCGGTTAAAAAGGGGTCACTTCGGTGGCCTCTTGATTTAATCGTGCAAATATTGCTACCACCTTGCCCCTCACTCAGTTGTATAATGCTTGTCTTGTAATATTTTGTTACGAACGTCGTAACCCTTGAGAAGACGCATGAACAGCAGCAGATGGGTTGGCTTAACAGTCGGCACACTTTTTTTAATTGGTACATTAATTCTATTTGGATCAACTGTGCATTCCGCGTGGTACAAGATCCCAGTAGAAGCCGTAAATGGTATCGCATTCACTCTATCCTTCGGATTGGGGCTGAATCATCTTGTTGCCTATATATCCGCTTTTTTCACACTCGCTGCGCTATTTTATCTTGGTTACGCGATGGGTTACCGTATCCATCAAAAACTCAAGTAGACACCTCATACTTTAGACTGAATTTAAATTCACTAGTAGGATGTAAGTACTAGTTTTACCTCACTAAATTTGCCGTTTACCCACTTTTTATGCGGACATATTGAGATCGGGGCATTTTCCCGAAAACCGTATAGTTTTATGCAACCCTGCCTCATAGAATAGTTTATAAAAACGGCAGTAGGTATCGAGCAACTTTATGAAATGCAGTGTCGCTTGCAGACGAGAAAAACGCCCAAAAAAGCACATGCGCCTGGCATTTACAGACTCATGCGGGGTAAGTCGTTTCGTCTTTACAAGTCATCCATCCACACTCAATCCATACAGAATCCTCTCCTAGTCTGCCCATTATTTGCTGTTCCTTTGAGACATAACTATGGACAGAACACAGTTCACCAAAATTTTTACGCGCTATTACATGCGCTCTACGAGTTTGGGCATTCTGATTACCCTATTCGCTTGTGCAATTAGAGGGGTAGAATTTGTTGTATACCTTCCTTACCTGTTCGCCGCTGTCGCCTGCCTAACTTATCTTTGGGCTGGGCGCTTTTTCGTTCTCGAACAAAAAAACAAAGCGGTGGTTATTGCTCTTATCCTCGCATTCACACTCACTTTTTACCTATATTATTTTTTAGGCGGGCATTTTCTCTTTTCGTCGTTAGTGACGGTCAATCTCCTTTTAGCCTTAATTGAATTTGGCGTATTTTGGTCGCTAATTGCATACGCACTATCAATGGCTGCTTGCTTTAACATAGATTTGATAGTTGCAGGTAGTGACCCGTTTAAACTACAGGGTTTAAGTGAGTTCTCCATTCGGAGTACGTTTCTGTACCTGTTCAACCTTTTTATTTACAAAGGATTGCTTTCTATAGAGCGTTATTGGCAAAACGCTTGGCAAATGCAGTACGAACAGGTCGAAAAACTAGAAAGACTGCTCGAGATAGACGAGCTGACAGGGTGTTATTCCCGCTTTAAAGGCCATCAGTTAATTGAACATCAGATACAACGCGCTCAACCGTTTACTCTGTTGTACATCGACTTAGATAGCTTTAAAGCCGTGAATGATAAGTTCGGCCATGATGCCGGCGACAAGGTTTTGAAAGTCACCGCCCAACGGATCTTACAACTGCTGGGTAACGATCAATTTGCTACACGAATTGGTGGTGATGAATTCATCCTTTGTCTTCCCAACCTAGAAAGTACAAAGGATTTAGAACAATTTCAGTCTTTACTACAACACGCATGTAGTGCACCTATTTTCATCCATTTTCAAAACGTTCACATCGGTTTGAGTATCGGAATGGCGCGCTTCCCTCATGAAGGGAGTAACAGTGACGCGCTTATCCAGCATGCTGACCAAATGATGTACCTCACTAAAAAATCTAGAACATAGAAATTTGGCCCATCTCGGGCTGCTTCAAGCAATCAAAAAATATAATGAGTTCAGGACGTAGATATATGGTTAGCAAGTTAGAATTTTCGCATGCTGTTGCTGCAATTCGAAAGGAAAGGGGTTTGACTCAAGGCCAGTTAGCCGATGAGTTAGCAAGGAGTTACAGCGCTTTCGAAAGCTTAAATCAACCAACATTAAGCCAGTGGGAAAGCGGTAAAGTTACACCGAGTCTATTAAAGCGACTGGCCTTTTCACACTTCATCGGAGAACAATATCAATACACCTCCAGCGAGTATAAAAGAGTCAAAGCTTCTCAAAGTAAAAGTATTTATTTGAGCTTTAAAGACATTGTGTACGAATACCAAGTTACCGATGTAAAAAGTTGCTCCCTCAACCAAATCAGTGTGTCTGAATTCGAGCAAATCAACGCTGTACATAAGCAACTGATAACGCCAGGAGGCGTGGAAGATACACTTAACCAATTCGACCAATCCCCAAGTAAAGCTCGGCTTTATTACTGTAAAGGTATGTTAGTCGGACACATGATTTATCAGGAGCTGAGATCTGAATTCAGGATTCTTAGCCTATGGCATTTAGGCCGCTCAATTTTGAAGTTTTTGGTCTCTGACATTATTCAAGTAATGGGCAACGCGATCATCCACTTTCCTGTTCATGAGCCCGTGATTAAACAACTTTTGTTCGACATTTTTATACGGGATTTCTACCACCATCGGCGAGTCACCTTTTTTAAAGCGCCTGCTGCCAGGATATTTGAAAACCCCATGGTGAAACATTGCTTTGACGGATTACTCGATCTGGTGCTCTACCGCTTTCACCAAGTAGGAAATGAATTTATGCAGTCTCGACAGGAGGCAAACTAATGATGTACGACAATCCAACCAACAACACTATTTTATTGTTCACCTTCAACAATATTCAAGGCAGAGGATTACAAACTGCAATCGAGCAGCGCTTAGGGCAACCCGTTTTATTAGCCAAAGGGGCGGATGTGGAACTACCCGTTCACTATGACGAACACTATGTCGCGATCGTTGACAGCTCTCTACCCGACCTCTGTGATGTTAAAGTCACATTGAGTGAACTTCACCACGTCGACGCTACGATATTAGTCAATGCCGAACCAAACTTAGGTGTAGAGAGTTTACTCAGCTGGTCTAACCTAAAAGGTTTATTTTATTTTGAAGACGATTTCGACAAAGTAATCAAAGGTCTTAAAGGAATCTTAAATGGGGAGAACTGGTTATCTCGAGATATTCTTAATCGATTGATTGGCTACTTGATGAACTTAAATCACACCGTTACTGAGTTAGACAGTAAGCTCGATATTGAGCTCACGCGGCGAGAAATGCAGGTATTGACCGCACTATGTCAAGGAGGCTCGAACCTGGATATCGCAGACTCTTTGTTTGTGAGCGAGCACACGGTGAAATCTCATCTATATAGCATTTTTCGAAAACTGGAAGTCAAAAATAGAATGCAGGCCATAACTTGGGCTAAGCGTCATTTGTTTTAGCGAACCCAAGAAACAATAAAGGGAGCCCGTAAGCTCCCTTTTGCTGAATGTATTGTGCTTCGACTCGCTTAAGCTTTCTTATTGCATTAAATGGTAAACACGAAGTGACTCTGCCATCGCCGCCACATCCTTACCAAAAAACGTCACGGTTACAGGTTGTTCAGCAAGTAACGTCAAACTGGATTCGGAGAATCGACCATCCGTGTCCGCTTCTAGATGCACAAAGAATGCTGGCTTATCTGCCACCAGAGTGATTTGGTTGGCTTCTATCGTCACTTTGATGTTCGCCTTCTGCATCGGCAGGGTTTTCAGTTCATGAGTGCTAAACCATGTGTTCGTGATTCGCTCTTCGCCTGCTTGTCCCTCTACGTAGAAGAAGCCTGACTTCAATTCAGACGAATCAAACTGCCCATCCAACTGCCAGACAACCATGTTGCTGTCACTGGAAACGGTGTGCTCTAGCGACCAAGTTTGCTTCACTTCACCTTGCCAGTTCACCCAATGTAATTGCGCACTCACATCAACGGGTTCTTTGGCATCGTTTAGCAAATGGAGGCTCAGCTTACCGGTGTGCTCTGAGAACACCAAATACTGGGGCGCAAAGAAGCGTTTCGCATGGTAATGCAATTGCTTCCAACGGCCACTGTACTCCAAACTAGACCAAGAACTCACTGGCCAGTTGTCATTAAGCTGCCAATACAACATACCACGACATATTGGAGAGATGGCGCGCCAATGGTCACAAGCAGTTTTGATTGCCATCGCTTGCTGAACTTGGCTTAAGTACAACATCTCCTCGAAGCCTGATGGGAAGCGGAAGTAACGAGTAAACATCTCTATGATGATACTGTTACCACGAGGGTTCTTTTGGTGCTGCTCAAACGTTGGTGAGGTGACGTTCCAGTCTTGCTCTGGCACAAACTTCTTTGCCTCTGCAAAAGACGGCCAAGATTGGAAGCCAAACTCGGAACAAAAACGCGGATTAATGTTTAGATAAGCATTAAACGATTTGCCTGAGTGCCAAACGTCCCAGAAGTGCATGTCGCCTTTACTGTCATCGTGCCACGCATCGCCAAAATCCAGCTCGCCGTTGCAAGGAGAGCTTGGCCAAAAACGGCGTGAATCATCTTGCTGACCAATCACCTGCTCTACCATTCGATTCAAACGATCATAATTCACCGTGTATTTGACTTTGTTGTGCTTGGATTCGTCATACCAGCCAATCGCACCAATCACTTCATTATCGCCACACCAAAGTGCAATCGAAGGGTGCTCTTTCAAACGTGGGATTTGGAATCGCAACTCTTGTTCCACATCTTTCAAGAAATCGTCATCGGATGGATACAGCGAGCAAGCGAACATCATGTCCTGCCAAACCAACAGGCCTAATTCATCACACAGGTTGTAGAAAGTTTCGCTCTCATATTGGCCTCCACCCCAGACACGAATCATGTTCATATTGGCATCGACCGCGCTTTGCAATAGTGCACGATAGCGGCTTTCACACTCACGCCCTGGCATGGCATCCACAGGAATCCAGTTTGCACCCTTCGCGTTGATTGGCACGCCGTTAACGACAAACTCCATCGCCGAGCCATGCTCATCAGCTTGGTTGTTTAGACTCAGCTCTCGCAAACCAATCATGCGTGACAGTGATTGCTCACCACAAGCGACCGTTATCGGATAAAGATGCGCTTTGCCATAACCCGCAGGCCACCAGCGTATTGGATTGGAAATATGGAACTGACAGTGATAGTGACCACTTCCTTCGGTTTGAATCGATTGGCACTCACCATCAAATTCAACAACAATTTCATGATGTTGGGTATCCGCTTCAACTTCGACTAAGACATCGATCTGCACACTGCCGTCAGCTTTCCATTGTTGCTCTGTCGCGAATCCTTTTAGCCACACATCCTCGACGACATCAATTAGAATCGGGTCATAAATACCAGAGACCATCAAGCAAATGCCCCAGTCCCAACCTGAATGACATTGGGTTTTACGAATCAAGTTCATGTGCGGGATCTGGTTGTTCCCCATCGCCGAAGGAATAGGGAATGGCAGTTTCTTTGCACGTTCTAGCCCTTCTAAATCCACACGGACAAACTCAACTCGAATCGCGTTAGTGCCTTGCTTTAAGTAAGGTTTGATATCAATACGTTGCTGGGCAAACATATTGCTGCTAGTTAGTGCTTGCTCACCATTGATATAAAAGGTCGCTAAGGTGTCTACACGGGTTAGCGTCATCCACACTTGTTTGGCAGAGAGCACAGAACCATCGACAGCAAACTCGCGTTCAATATGCCAATCGCATTCCTCAATCCAACGAACCTTGGATTCATTATCTGCCACATATGGGTTAGGAATAAGCTCTGCTTGCAAAAGTGCAGAGACATTATCGCCAGGCAAAGTCATCGGAATATTGATGTCTGGACGCTGTGGCGAGGTAAGTTGCCACTGTCCATTGAGTTCAAAATGAGCCATAGGGTAAGACCTTTAATTTTTATTAGAACAGGTTCGCTCAATGTAATCCTGCGGTGTCCTTACAAGAATAAAGGAAATGTCATTTACATACGAAATGCGGCGCACTTCACGCAAAAAATCTCTACCTAGAAATCAGTAATTTGCCGCTTACGTAGACAATTATTCCGAATCTACGGTTATATTGAGGTGCTCAACGTGCTAGTATCAGCGGCTTTTTGATCATCCTCACACTTTTCGACCTATTTGTGTGAGGGAAATGCACGGCTTCCGAGCCCTAAAAAGCGAAGTAATTATGTCAAATATGACGAATGCCGCCTCTCATGCTCCTATTCAGGAGGCAGACTATTCTGCGATTCATCCTCCTTCCCTTATCAAGCGCCTTGAACTCACTAACCCTGTATTTTGGTTAAGTGGTATCTTCCTTACTGTCTTTGTTCTGCTCGCTTTAACAAATACAGAATCTCTGACCGCGATGGTCAACGCAGGCTTTGGGTTTGCGACTCAATACTTCGGTGCCTTCTGGCAAGTATTACTCCTTCTGAATTTCCTTATTGGTTTGGCTATTGCACTAGGTCGTACGGGTTACGTACGTTTAGGCGGTTTAGCGAGACCTGATATCGACACCTTCAAGTGGCTGTCGATCGTACTTTGTACCCTACTCGCTGGTGGCGGTGTATTCTGGGCTGCTGCAGAGCCTATCGCCCACTTTGTTTCTGCACCACCTCTGTATGGCGAAGCGTCGCCAAAAGCATCTGCAATCAATGCACTTTCTCAGTCTTTCATGCACTGGGGTTTCCTTGCTTGGGCTATCCTAGGTTGTCTTTCTTCAGTCGTTTTGATGCACCTTCACTACGATAAGGGCTTACCACTCAAACCTCGTACCCTGCTTTACCCAGTATTTGGTGACAAAGCGATCAACGGTTGGATTGGCGACGTCGCAGACGCATGCAGCATTATCGCCGTAGCCGCAGGTACTATTGGTCCAATTGGCTTCTTAGGTTTGCAGATCAGTTACGCCCTGAACTCGCTATTTGGCTTACCTGATACCTTTGTTACTCAAAGCTTAGTGATCGTCGCTGCGATTTTGATGTACACCTTGTCTGCCCTAAGCGGTGTAAGTAAAGGCATCCAGCTTGTGAGCCGTTACAACATCGTATTGTCTGTGGCTCTAATTGGTTACATCCTGTTCTTCGGCCCAACCAGCTTTATTGTCGATGGTTACGTGCAAGGCATTGGCCGCATGGTAGATAACTTCTTTCCAATGGCGCTTTACCGTGGTGACACCGAATGGCTAAGTTGGTGGACAGTCTTCTTCTGGGGCTGGTTCATTGGTTACGGTCCGATGATGGCAATTTTCATCGCGCGAATCTCACGCGGCCGTACAATTCGCCAATTAATCCTTTCTATCAGCATTGCTGCACCATTGATCACGTGTTTCTGGTTCAGCATCGTTGGTGGCAGTGGCTTAGCGTTCGAGCTAGAAAACCCAGGTTTGATTTCATCGGCATTTGAGGGCTTTAACTTGCCTGCCGTTCTGCTTGCGATTACTTCTGAGCTACCATTTCCGATGGTGATTTCAGTATTGTTCTTGATCCTGACCACGACGTTCATCGTGACAACCGGTGACTCAATGACATACACCATCAGTGTGGTAATGACTGGCTCTACAGAACCAAACGCAGTGATCCGCTCATTCTGGGGCTTAATGATGGGTGTGGTGGCGATCGCGCTTATCTCGATGGGCTCTGGCGGTATCTCGGCATTGCAGTCTTTCATCGTGATTACAGCTGTTCCTGTGTCTTTCATACTGCTTCCAAGCATCTGGAAAGCGCCGAGCATCGCTAACCACATGGCGAAAGAACAAGGTTTGATTTAATACACAACCAAGACTTTCGCGTCACTAGATAAAAATCGGCCCTGATACAAGCTATGTATCGGGGCCGAATATTATGGGTTGGATGCAAACAGCTTCGCTACTTTACAGATGAAGTTTACGCAGCTCTTTCTTATCCACTTTACCGACGCTGGTTTTCGCAATATCGTCAACCAGCTTCACTTTCAGTAGTAACGCTTCTCTGGCTAGAATGCCTTTGCTGATGAAGTCTTTGGCAAAACTTAACAACTCTTTCTCCGTTACTTCTGCATCATCTTTTAGCGTCACTAATGCCAACGGCACCTCGCCCCATTTGTTATGAGGCATGCCAATCACGGCGACTTCCGACACGGCCTGATGCTGGTGTAGAATGTCTTCCAGCTCCAAAGAACTGACCCACTCACCAGAAATCTTAATCATGTCTTTTACGCGGTCGGTGATCTTGATAAAGCCTTCATGATCGATATGCGCGACATCGCCAGTGTGCAGGTAACCACCACGCCACAAGGCTTTAGAGTTCTTGTTGTCTTTGTAATAGCTCGGAGTCAACCAAGGAGCGCGAACCACAATCTCACCCGCACTTTCGCCGTCGTGGGGGAGCTTGTTCATTTCATCATCAACAATGTAAGCGTCTACCAGCGCGACTTTCTTACCCGTTTTAGAGCGGTACTCCGCTTGCTGATCGATATCGAGTTCGAGTTGCTCAGGAGTCAGTTGAACAATAGACAGAATTGGTCCTGTTTCGCTCATGCCGTAACCCGCAAACACATCAATATCGCGCTCAAGGGCTGATTTACACAATGCTTTCGGTAGCGCGGCACCACCAATCACGACTTTCCAACCAGAGAAATCCATCGACTTGGATTTTGGTGAGCTCAACAACAGATGCAGGATGGTTGGCACACAGTGCGAGAACGTCACCTTCTCCTGTTCAATCAAGTTAAGAAGAACATCTGGTACATATTTGCCCGGGTAGACTTGTTTCACGCCAAGCATGGTCGCCATGTACGGAAGCCCCCATGCGTGGACGTGGAACATTGGCGTAATCGGCATGTAGATATCACCTTGATGCAGTCGACCTTGTGACGCATTGGTGCCGATGGTGCTCAATATGCCCATGGTGTGCAGAACCAGTTGGCGGTGAGTAAAGAACACACCTTTAGGGAAGCCCGTCGTACCTGTCGTGTAGAAAGTGGTCGCAACGGTATTCTCATCGAAATCAGGAAAGTTGTATTCCGTACTTTCTTGCTCCAGAAGGCGCTCGTATTCACATTCATCGTTATCGCGCAAAACCACGTAACGCGTAACAGTATCAATACGACCTTTGATCTGATCCAGAATTGGCAGAAATTCTTCGTTGATCAAGATAATGTCATCTTCTGCATGGTCGATGGTGTAAAGGATCTGCTCTGGAGACAAGCGTACGTTGATCATGTGTAGCTTTGCACCAATCATCGGGATGGCAAAGTAGCATTCAAGATAACGGTGTGAGTCATAATCCATTACCGCTACCGTATCACCTTTCTTCACGCCCATTTTGGTTAGTGCGTTTGCAAACTGTCTCACACGGTCATGAAACGTTTTATAGCTGTGACGACGGTGGTTCGCGTAGACGATTTCTTGCTCGGGGTTGAAAGCAACTGGGGAAAACAGCAAGTTTTTAATTAACAACTGATAATTGGATGGATCATTTACATACTGGTTCATATCGGGGATTCTTTTTGTATTTTTCTTAACGTTCGCTTTGCGCGAGTGGCGCTATTATCACTCAAAGACAAGACTGTATTCAGTACACAATATTGAGATCAGGTTCGAAAGACGCCATATATCTAAAGTACGCGGTTTCTAAAGTACCTCTGTATTGTAGCCTTCTATCACCAAGTCAGAAATGCTTCATCCCACGACTTAGTCATTAAGTTTTGTCGTGGTCAGAAAAAGTGCAACGAAACCGTCACAGTTTGTCGTTAGCATACGTCCCACACTCGTAAACCTCGCTCTATACTGACCGACACGTTACATCGACCTCAATCCAAACTGTGAGAAGCCAACTATGTCCAAGCCTTTGTATGTTTTTGATCTGGATGAAACCTTAATCAACGCTGACTGCGCAATGATTTGGAATGAATTTATGGTCGAGAAAGGTATCGCCATTGCGCCTAACTTTATTGAGGAAGATAAGCGTCTAATGGGCTTGTACGCAGAAGGCAAAATGGACATGGAAGATTACCTAACGTTCTCCATGAAGCCGCTAGAAAACATGCCGATTCAACAGGTCAACGCCTTGGTGGAAGAGTGCGTTGAAAACCATATTCTGGCTAAACAATTCCCGCAAGCCAAAACACTGATTGAACAACTGTCTCGTGATGAGATTGATATGGTCATCATCTCTGCCAGTGTCACTTTTTTGGTTGAAGCGGTTGGTCGACGTATCGGTATCCCTAACGCGCTCGGGATTGATTTAGTCGAACAAGACAACGGCTACACCGCTGAAATAGAAGGTATCCCGAGTTATCGCGAAGGCAAAGTTACACGCTTAAAACAGTGGCTAGAGACTCAACCTGAGACCTATTCAGACATTCATTTCTATACAGATTCGATCAACGACTTCCCACTGTGTGAATACGCCGGTTACGCCTATCTGGTCAATCCATGCCCTCGCCTAAAAGAACAAGCCGATAGACCGAATTGGACTGTGTTGAGTTGGGGGTAAAACAGCTCAACATCACTTACCCTCTTCACCAAATATCCAAGAGCAGGTCTAACTGCTCTTTTTTTGTGTCTCTCCTTCACAAATTAATCACTTGATTAAATACTGATTAATTTTTCACATGTCGTATAAGAAATCAGCACCTTATAATTAATCATATGTTTAATATTCTGAGAGACGATTGTGACGCAAGTTCATCGAAAGGCGGGAAGACCCACAGATAAAGTCGACGCACGTGAAAAGCTAATTTTCCATGCACGCGAACTCTTCACCATCATGGCCTACGACAAAGTGTCTACCCGTTTGGTGGCACAAAAGGCAGGGGTGAATGTGGCGATGATTCGCTACTACTTTGGCAACAAAGAAGGGTTATTTGAGACCATGCTGCGTGAAACGCTGTCACCGATGCAAAAGCAAATGCAGGCCTTATTGTCTGACAGTAATGAAAAGAACTTCCTCGACTTAATGCGTACCTACTATCGTGAGATGATCAAAGTACCGCAATTCCCCCGCTTGATTGCTCAAGTCATGCATATGCCCCCCTCAGAGACTCAACGTAAGTTACTAGAAAAAGTCTTTGCTGACATCAGCAAGCCGATGCAAGGCATTATGTTCGATAAGCTCATCGATAGTGGCGTTCTGCGAAAAGACGCCGACCCACAACTGTGCCGCGTTTCTTATATTAGTCTCATGGTGTTCCCATTTATGGCACCACCGGCCTTACTTGCGATTCATGGCATTGAGCTTTCTGAAGCCTTCTTGAACCGATTATTCGAACACAACATACAACTGATGAAACATGGATTTCTAGACTCGGGCGACCAATATGAAAATCAATAAAAAGCTTCTGTTCTTTCCTGCTCTTGCTGTCGGCGTCATTATCCTCTTTCTTGCGATTAGCCTTAAACCAGACTTACCCGTTAAACCCGCAGGTGATAGAGCAAGGCTGGTCGAGACAATTCCACTAGAGCTTAAGGCGATAGCACCTGTCGCAATTGGCTTTGGTAAAATCGCTCCGAAAGTTGAATGGAAAGCGATAGCCGAAGTGACCGGTAAAGTTGTTTACCGTCATCCGCAACTGGAAAAAGGACAAGTGCTGCAAGCAGGAACGGAAATCTTGCGCATCGACCCACTCGATTACGAATTGAAACTGGTTCAAGCTCAAGCCGATCTCAAATCTGCCCAAACCTCTCTGGCTAAGCTGAACCAAGAAGAAGCGAACCTCAAAAGCACACTCAAGATAGAAGCCAACCGTCTGGTTATCGCCAACAAAGAGTTAGACCGTAAACAAAACCTGCGTAAGAAAGGCCTAACGTCTCAATCAGATGTAGATCAGCAAGAGCAAAGCGCGCTCTCTCAACGTAAGTTAGTTTTGGACATAGAAAACCAAATCGGTTTGATGCCGGATGAAAAGCGTGTCGCAGAAGCCCTAGTTAAGGTCAATGCATCAAAGGTGGATGAAGCAAAACGTTCGCTTGATAAAACCATTATCACCCTTCCTTACAACTTGCGCATTGCAGAAGTCGAGATTGAGCAAAACCAAGTGGTTAATCTACAACAGACCATGGTGACAGGGCATGGTATTGATGTCATGGAAGTGGAAGCTCAACTGTCCATTCATGACATGCAAACTTTGGCGACGAGCATCGGTGAGTTTGTTCGTGATGAATCTGGTATTCCACAACCTGATATGAATGCGATTCATGCCAACATTGAACTCAGCAGCGGTAACCTCTCTGCAAGCTGGCCTGCGAAAGTTGCACGAATCAGCGAAACGGTTGATCCAAGCCAAGCGACGGCCGGTGTGATTCTGGAAATTGAACAAGACTACCGTGCATTAAACCCAACCTCTGCTCCGCCACTGGTGAACGGCATGTTTGTGCGTGCCTTGATTGAGGGACAAGAGAACCCGAGTTGGGTTATTCCAGAGCGTGCGCTTCATGGCGATAAGATTTACCTAATGGGTGATGACAATCGTCTGCAAGTGGTGACAGTTGAAGTGTTATATCGCCGAAATAACCAAGTGGTGATCGATGGTGAACTAGAGCAAGGCCAGAAGCTGATCATCAACGATTTGCTGCCTGCGATTAACGGTATGCTATTGAAAGAGTCCCCTGAACAGTCCGAAGCGGCTATTAAGGAGTCTGATTCATGATCCGATTCTTCGCCAAGCACCCAACAGCAGCCAACTTGTTGATGCTAACGCTGTTGATATTGGGGATTTCTTCGCTTTCCACGATTAAGCGGGAAACCTTTCCTGAGTTTGATCCGCCCTACATCCTCGCCGGTGTGGTTTACCCTGGCGCTTCCCCGCAAGAAGTCGAAGAGAGTATCTGTGTCCGCATGGAAGATGCTGTTGATGGCCTTGCTAACATTGAAGAAACGCAATGTGAAGCGATTGAAGGCTCTGCGCGTCTTATCTTAAAACTGAATGAAGAAGCCGACATCGGCCGCATGTTGGTCGACGTTCAAACTCAAATCAACTCGATTAATGACTTCCCACAAGAAATTGAGTCTCCCGTAGTCCAAGAGTTGGATTGGAATGAGCCAGTTGTGGATGTTGCGATCACCGCAGACACCACATGGCCAGAGCTAAAAGCTTATGCAGAACAACTTAAGCGCACATTGAAGCTCGATTACGATGTGTCTTTGGTTGAAGTTGCAGGCTTCTCTGACCACCAATACCGAGTAGAGTTAGATACTCAAGCTATTCGACAACTTGGCTTGAGTGTTGGTGATATTGCTGAGCAGATTGGTCGTCAAAACGTCAAGTTGCCAAGTGGTAATGTCGAAACGCCAGATAAGAACTTTCTGATCCGCTTTGACGAAAGACGCGTGACGCCAGAAGAGCTTGAGACTATCGTCGTGGGCTCTGGCCCAAATGGATCAATCATCCGTCTAAGAGATATTGCGACGATTACCGACCGATTTGAATTGGACGAACAGAAAGTCCTCTTCGATGGTCACCCGTCAGCGCTACTAAAAGTCAGTAAAAACAAAGAAGACGATGCGCTACGTATCAAGGAACGTGTTGCTCAATTTGTCGAAGAACAACAAGCCATCGCGCCAGACGGTGTGATGCTACAAATGACCAATGACCTTTCATCCGTACTTTGGGATCGCCTGACCATGATGGTCAAAAACGGTTGGCAGGGTATCATTCTGGTCTTTGCCACCATGTGGTTGTTCTTTAGTTTTCGCTATTCCTTTTGGGTCGCAGCTGGTTTACCCGTTGCCTTCTTAGGTGGGTTATTTTTGATGGCGCAACTTAGTCTGTCCATCAACATAATGTCTTTGGTTGGGTTACTCATGGCCATCGGTATCATGATGGATGATGCCATCGTTATTGCCGAATCGATTGCCGCTCACCTCGACCGAGGAGAAGAGATCGATGATGCCGTAATTAAAGGGGTGAAAAAGGTACTGCCGGGGGTGATTTCTTCCTTCCTAACCACGGTGTGTATTTTCGGTAGCTTGTTATTCCTGCAAGGTGAAATGGGTGCGGTACTTAAAGCGGTTCCTCAAGTTCTGATCCTCGTACTGAGTTTAAGTTTGGTGGAAGCCTTCTTGATCCTACCTAACCACCTTTCTCATTCACTGCATAAACAAAAGCAAGAGCGAAAAACACCGAAGTTCAAACAAAAGCTGCTCGCTTCTTTTGAAAACTTCCGCAACACCACCTTGGTCAACGCAGTCGATAAAGTGGTCGAGTATCGCTATGCCTTTATGGGTGGCGTGGTCGCCTTGCTGCTTATCTCCGCAGCCACGTTAGTCGGTGGTTTGCTCAAGTTCCAACCCTTCCCTGAGTTGGATGGCGACATTGCAGAAGCGCGCATTATTCTTCCTCCGGGTTCTTCTCTGTCTCAAACTGAAGCTGTCGTCGATAAGATCGTTGCTTCCGCTCAAAAGCTAGATAAAGAATGGACAGAGGAAGTGGAAGACGGCAATCCATTGGTTCTGCACATCACCAGTCAATTCAACGCCAATGCCGATGCGAATGAATCTGGCCCTCATATTGCCACGGTGCGTCTGGATTTGCTGGGCGCAGAGAGTCGTAACACACTCATCGATGAATTTATCGATGCATGGCGCGAAGACATTGGTGAACTTGCCGATCCTATCTCACTGGTATTTAAACAACCGACCATGGGGCCGGGTGGACGAGCGATTGAAATTCGAGCGAAGCATGATGATCTGGATGCGCTCAAAGCAGCCTCTATCGATATTCAGCAATACCTGAATGAGTTTGACGGTGTCCATGGCGTATTGGACGACATGCGTATGGGTAAAGAAGAAGTCTTGGTCAAACTGCGTCCGGGCGCAGAAGCTTACGGGATTAACGGCCAACTCATCGCCAATCAATTGCGTGCAGCATTCTTTGGCCAAACTGCAGACGAAATCCAAGTTGGAGTAGAAAACATTTCCATCGAAGTTCGTCTCGATAAAGCACAAGCCGGTGACTTACAGCAATTGGCAAACTTCCCAATTATCTTGTCCGATGGCAGTCAAATTCCGCTCGCGACCATTGCTACTTTGGATTTCCAACGTAATTACGTAAGAATCCAGCGCATCGATGGCTTGCGCACTGTGAGCGTATTCGGCGATATCGACAATACGAAAGCCAACTCAACCGCCATTATTCGTCAGTTCCAACAGGATGAAGCGCCAAAGCTTATGCAAAAGTATCCTGGTCTTCGCTTTGATTTTGAAGGCGAAGCCAAAGATACCGCTGAAACTGGCGCATCAATGGGTAAAGGCTTCTTGCTTGGTTTGTTTGGCGTGTTTGCGATTTTGAGTTACCAGTTCCGCAGTTATTTGGAACCATTCGTGGTCATGCTTGCGATTCCACTCGCCTTTATTGGCGTGGTATGGGGACACATCCTACTCGGTCACTCATTAAGTATGCCGAGTATGATGGGCTTTGTCTCACTAGCGGGGATTGTGGTGAATGACTCGATTCTGTTAGTTCAGTACATACGCCATCATGTCGATGAAGGAGATAATGTGCACGACTCGGTAGTCAAAGCCAGTCGGGAACGCTTTAGAGCAGTATTCCTGACATCAATGACCACTGCAGCAGGTTTGCTTCCGTTACTGACTGAAACCAGCCTGCAAGCACAGGTTATCCAACCACTGGTTATCTCCATCGTGTTTGGTATTTTCGCATCCACTCTGCTGGTGTTATTTATGATCCCTGCCGCATATGCCATTTTAGCTGACTTCGGCCTAGTCCATAAACACGAAGAGATCTAAAACGACTGATAAGTAAATTTATCAAAATGAACAAGAGCGGCTTAGGTCGCTCTTTTTGTTTTCAGTGAAAAGCGTTAAAAACAACACAAACACGCAACAAATACAGGGTTATTATGTGGCATTAAGTGCAAATATGAACAATTGAGAATGCAGTATGTCGAGTTTTATATAACCAACCCCAATGATCACTATAGGATTTATGATAAGTTTTATTATCAAAAACGACATTTAGCACAGTATAAATACACACAGACAACACATTCACAATTTGAACTAACGATAATGAAATCATTGATTGAAGAATTAACATTTTAACAATGATTACAACAATGTTAACTTTAGCCTCGTTGGTCGCACTGGTGGTAAGCCTCTCACCAAGCCTATTGTCAGTATGATATGGACGTTCGACCATCTCCAAAATGAATAGACACCCAATTTGGTGCCCTTTTTTCGCCCGTGAAGGTATTCTTCGCGGGCTTTTTTCTATCTGCCGTATTTCTCCTACTCAATTCCCAGTTTTAGCGCCCCCTCCTCAATCAACAGGCATAAAAAAGCCAACCCATTAATAGGTTGGCAAATAGAGCAACAAGGTTGACGCTGACTGCTCACTAACGTCGTGCTTGTATCGGATGCACTCTGGTTAATCACTCGTCCTTGTGACTAACACGGAATCTTTGTCGTCAGAGGTTATGACTTGGTTGCCTCTGTCTTCTGGCATTTGATCTTTACCAGTTGAGCTTGTTGTTCTTTGATGTGTTTAACAATGCGTTCATCGCGTTCATCAATAGCGTCCATGTTCATTTGTTGGATGTCCGCAACCGCCTCATGCTTCATTGTTGTAAATTCTTGACGTAAATCCGCACTCCACTCTTCTTTGTCTAGAGTGTTAGCAGCAGCGATTGGTGATGACATTACAGCAATAAGACCTAGAGTAGATAGAAATACGCTTTGCATAATAAGCTCCTTAGGGATTAGCAGTTCATTGGGTTGCACTCTATACATTGCACATAGGATGCCAACTTTTTAAACCTTTAATATCAACAACTTAAACAAGAGTTTATTTTTCCACCATCTGCTCAATGGCGAATTTCACACACACAGTGTTAAATTAACCAAAGATATTTATGAGCATTTAACCATTCACTCAACTTATAGTATAGATAGTCCATTTCAGTTCGCTTAAGGCACAAAAAAGCAGCCCGAAGGCTGCTTAGATTTCCGCTTTAGGTGAAACTAGCTTTGCGTGCTTTCGTTGCCGACAGTGTTTGATGACTGTGATTTGAACTTACCTATCAAGCGACCAAAGAATCGTTTAATAATGCGGAAGATGTTTTTAATATCCTCTAGCATCAGGTACAAACAAGGTACCAGAATCAAGGTAAGGACAGTTGCAAACAGAACAGCAAAACCAAGCGCGACCGCCATTGGGATAACAAAACGCGCCTGCAAACTGGTTTCAAACATGATAGGAAGTACACCAGCGAAGGTGGTAATAGACGTCAGCGTGATCGCTCGAAAACGTGCACAGCCAGCTTCAACAACCGCTTGCTTAATGCTCATGCCTTTTTCTCGCACTTGGTTCACGTAATCTGTCATCACCAAAGAATCGTTGATAACCACACCCGCTGCCGCGATTAAACCAAATGTCGACATCATGCTGATGTCCATATCTAGCCAGAAGTGTCCCCAAATCGCCCCCGTTAAGCTAAACGGAATCACCGACATGACAATAAGCGGTTGGGTGTAGCTCTTAAGCGGCACAGCCAGCAAGATGTATACGATGATCATGCCTGCAATGAAGAACATGATTTGCTCGTTACGCTGCGCAGCTTGCTCTTCGATGTCACCACCCAATTCCGTTTTCACGCTTGGGAAGGCTTGCTTCATGTCCGGTAAGATGTTGTCGTCGATGACTTTCACGACTTCTTGAGGTTCAACCAACTCTTCATCTATAGAGCCATAGACATAAACGGTTTGATAACCGCCTTCACGTCGAATGGTACTCACACCCGGTTGCTCGTTGATCTTCACCACATCACCAAGCATGACCTTCTTGCCTGCTGGTGTGGTAATCACAGCGTAACGCAGTGATGAGAAGGCTTCACGCGTCAATTGCGGGTAACGCACCATAACCTTAATTTCTTCGCCATCACGAATAATGCGCTGCGCTTCACCACCGTAGAAACTGCCACCGACTTGCTCTGCGATCATGGTGAGATCCAAACCCAAATCATAAGCAACAGGGGCAAGTGATAACAGTACCTCTTTACTACCGGAATCGATAGACGACGAGATATCGTACAGACCTTCTTCTTGCTGGAGGCGACCAATCAAATAGCGACCTGCTTCGTTTAGCTCATTGATATCCGAGCCAAACAGCAAGTAACCAAACTCGTCGCGGTCACCGCCACCTGCACTTTGCTCACGGATCTTAAAGCTCTTCATGCCCGGAATAACTGGCATTGCCTCACGCCAGCGACGTGCAAGTTCAAAGGTATTGAATGGACGCAGTTCTTCATCCACAAGCGGTACAAGAATACGACCTTCAGTACGACTTCGGTTATAAGAAAGCACATCACGAATCATCCCCTGACCATGCTCATCAATGATCTGGTTTTCGATTTTCTGCATCACGCCTTCAATGGTTTTTAACGCATTGATGGTTTGCTCGCTCGATACCGTGTCATTCATCTCAATCGTAATCGCCGGATAATCCGTTGGTACTTTAGGGCTTGGAATCACACGCACGTAGTTCGAGCTAACTAAAGCAGCACTAATCAACAACAGACCACAGAAAAAGGCAAACACGGTCCAACGCCAATGAGTACAAACCTTAACGAAGCTTCGGTAAGGACCATTAACAAAGCCGAAGAAGCGCTTGTTGAAATTATCACGCCAACCGCCCGCTTTGATTGGTGTAAAGTTAGTGTGTGCTAAGTGAGCTGGAAGGATCAGCTTTGATTCAATCAAGCTAAAGATTAGACACAGGATCACCACACCCGCAATGCCGTAGAAGAAGGCACTATCAATCCCACTTGAGAGTAGGAATGGGGCAAACACCGCTATCGTGGTTAACACACCAAAGGTTGCCGGAGTCGCGACACGCTTAACACCCGTCACAACGTTCTCAACACCACCGCCCTTCTCTTCGATCTCACTGTAGGCACTTTCCCCGGTTACGATGGCGTCATCCACCACGATTCCGAGCACCATGATAAAGGCAAACAAAGACACAATGTTCACGGTGATACCCAGCATTGGCATCATCATTACTGCGCCTAAAAAACACACTGGTAGCCCCAACATCACCCACATTGCTAAGCGGAAACGAAGGAATACCGAGAGCATGATGGCAACCAACGCGGCACCTTGAAGAAGGTTTTTCAGCATCATGTCGAGACGACCATTTAGGTAGTAGGTCATATCAACGAGAACTTTCAGTTGAATGTCATCAGGTAAGGTTTTGTTCTTTGCTTCGATGTAGTTACGAACGGATTCAGCAACTGGGATGATGTTTTGATCACGCGTGGCTTGAACCGCCATGTAGATCGCGTTTTGCCCCGAGTATTCGAAGTAACGATCTTCTTCAGTAAAGCCATCTTTAATCGTTGCGATATCTTGTAGCAGAACTTTTGCACCGTTTGCGCCAAGCTTAACTGGAATATTGCGGAACTCATCACCACGGTAGTATTGGTTCTCAATACGTACTGCGATCATGCCTGCGTTGGTTTTTACTTCACCTGCAGAAAAGTTCGCTGAGTAACGACGAATCGCGTTGCTCACATCACTTAATGTTAAGTCATATTTACGAAGAATCAGCGGATCAACTTCGATAGCAATCTCTTCTTCTGGTGCATTAAGATCCACCAGCATGACATTTTTCAGTTGCAGTAATTCGTCTTCGACTTGTTTAGCGATAGGTTTGAGCTCTTCTAGTGGTCTATCGCCCACCAAGCCCATTTCTATTACCTCTTGTCGCCATTCCACCTGATAAACGTTGATGGGTTCCATGCCTGCCGGCAAATTGGATAAGGTGTCTACCCGTTGCTTTACATCGTCCAATACACGTTTGATGTCGGCATTCACATCCACTTCTATCGATACATAAGCGCTGCCTCGAGAAGCTCGTGCCACTGTCTTTTTGATGCCAGTGACGTCTTTGATCGATTCTTCGACTTTAACCAAGATACTCTCTTCAATCTCTTGCGGAGAGGCACCAGGATAAGCTGCTCGAATGTTGATGTAGTTAACTTCAACGTTCGGGAACATTTGTCGTTGAATGAACATGAAGCTCACGATACCCATTACGATGATAAACACCATCATTAGGTTCGCGGCGACAGAGTTGTTCGCAAAATAGGCAATGATGCCCTTTTGTTGATTCTCTTCCATGATTGACTCCTACTTACTGTACGACGGTTTCGGAGTCGTCATTCTTTTTTGCGACTTGGACAGCCATGCCTTTTTGCGGGTACTCAGGTAACGTCAGAACCAACTTGTCTGATTGCTCAAGACCTTCCCCCACAAGTAGGAACTCACCTTCTGCACGAAGTACATTGACGGTTCTCGGTTGCAGTTCGTTTTCGCCATTCACGACCCAAACGGTGCGGTTCTTTACTAACTCCTGAGGGAGACGATAAATGTGCTTGAGCTCTTTACCGGTAAAGCTCACTTCAACGTATGAACCAAACTTAATCGGTGGCTGATTATTGTCTAGACCATATGGGTCACGAACTTGAATCACCATATTGATCATGCGCGTCGCGCTGTCGATCATGCCGAGATCGCGAACCACTTTACCTTCACGAGTGGTCGATAGAATGCCTTGCTGGGTTACAGTCGCACGTAGCTCTTTCAAAGATTCAGGAAGGAATGCACTGTCAAAACCAGCGATAGGAACGTGGATCTCCGCCACTTCGATATTGTTCAAGGTTGCAACGCGAGAGCCGGAAGAGACAAACTGCCCCACACCGATATCACGCTCAACAACAAGTGCATCGTATGGCGCAATCACTTTACAGTTTTCTAGGTCGCGGTTAGCTCGCTTCAACGCAGCTTGAGCAGACTTGACTTGCGCCTGAGCACTCAAGACATGGGGCTTACGTAGGTAAAGGTCTGTGACTTGTTTGTTGCTTAACTTTTTCGCTTGGCGTTTTGCGACTTCCGCTTTGGCTTGTTCCTCGATCAACGCAGCACGTGCACTTGCCAAGCCCGCTTCTGCTTGTAGAACAGCCGCTTCATAGTTATCACTTTCAATCGTGAATAACACTTCACCACGCTTTACGATTCCACCCGTCACAAAATTTGGGTGCCAACTGATCACTTCGCCGCTAACTTGCGCTGCTAAGTGCGTTTTTTCGAATGGACGCATTTCACCGTGACTGGTGATAACAACTTTATGATCGGTAGGAAAAAGTGAAGAGGTTTGTACTGTGGGTTCAGTAATGGTGTCTTTGATTGACTCTTTTTCGGGCGCAGTAGCGGCAATCGCGGCATAACCCGCATAAGAGCCACCAACTACGACGAAGGGTAAAAGCCAACGTAATACTGGTTTTGCTAACATCAAAAATCCTTTTTTATTTTTGTATTCTCCTGTTCATCCCCGTCAGGCCTTAGCCTTAGAGATGAATTAACAAACGAAACGTTCGATAACCCAATCTCCTACTCCCCGCGGACAAACAGTGAGTGTTTGCATCTGAAATAGACAACTTTATAAGAGCGCCGTGCTTCCGCTGTGTTTCGCGATTATCAATCACAAAAGAACTATCCATGGCAAGTTAATAAAATTAACAAAAACTTAACCATCTCCGCAAGTTACGACCTCTCACGCTCACTGTTTATACGCAATCGTCATGCCAAACGTTTACCCTTTAAATATCAATAAGTTAAGCTGAAACGGTAATTTTTCTCAGTGCAGTATTGGTAATTACCACCAGATATTAGTGATATTGACCATTTCTAAGTAAAACATAAGTAAAAAACATGATATTGTCCGCCCGAATAATATGCCTTCCAAAAGCCATATCGAGTCATTCCGATTCGGTTGCTTTATTGAGAAATCTGCGACTTGGCTACAATCACTCGCATTACCCAGATTTAAAGCTTGATATATAATCAAAGAGTTACGTTGTGTATTAACAAGGAAGTGTGCATTGCTACGTTCTCTCTCTAAAGCCTTACTCGGTTCAATGCTTGTACTTGTCTCGGCTTGCTCCTCAATTCAGCCAAGAGATCCAAGTGAGAAATCATCCAGCTTTCAGTTCGGTTATCAAAATGACTCATCTTTGGCAGAATTTTTTGAAAGCTACGACAAAGACCCGAACTCAGACACTGGCTTTTACCCTCTTAATCAGGGAAACGATGCGCTATTAGCTCGAATCGCACTGATTGAGTCTGCCGAAAAAAGCCTAGATTTGCAGTACTACATCTACCGCAGTGATGAGACCAGTCAACTAATGACGTGGCGTTTGTATGAAGCAGCAAAACGTGGTGTACGCGTTCGCCTGCTTCTAGATGACATGCAAAAGCGAAACGATGCAGGAATGGCAGAGCTGAACGCTCACCCAAACATCGAAATCCGACTGTTTAACCCACACCAATATCGAGATGCGCGTGTATTTGCATTGGCAAGTGACTTTGATCGCCTCAATCGCCGCATGCACAACAAGGCTCTAATTTCCGATAGTGTGTCTGCCATTGTCGGCGGCAGAAACATTGGTAATGAATACTTCTCTTTCGAGTCCAATGTCGAGTTTGGTGATTTCGATTTGATGCTATATGGCGAGGCCGTGACGCAAACTGCTGACCAATTCGATTTGTATTGGAATAGTCTCTATGCCATCCCAATGGAATGGATTGTGCCTGAGTCTGAAAAAGTGGCAGACGATGCGATTCAAGCGCAAGTAAAAAAACTCAAATTGGAAGAGAAGTTTTCTACCGGTCCCTATAACTTCAAAGAGTTAGACCTGTACGAGGAGCTCCAACAAGGCAAACTGAAACTGTATTGGGGACAAGGCCAAGTGTGGTTCGATTTACCCGATAAGATTGCCACTCAAGAAAGCCAACTGGTCGCAAACTTAGGTGAACTCCTTGAGAACGTTGAAGATTCTTTTGTTCTAATTTCCCCTTACTTTGTGCCGACAGAATCCGGAACAAAAGCTCTGACTGATGCGGCAAAACGCGGGATAGATATCACCATCGTGACGAATAGCTTGGCATCAAACGATGTATTTGCTGTGCACGGTTGGTACGCCAAGTACCGAGAAGATTTGGTCAAAGCGGGCATTAAACTTTGGGAAGTAAAAGCCAGTGCGAAAATTAAAAGTAAATGGAGCTTAACCGGTAGCAGCCGAGCGAGTCTGCACGCCAAAGCCATGATGATCGATGGGAAAACCTTGTTTGTAGGTTCGATGAACTGGGATCCGCGTTCGGCTGAGCTCAATACAGAGATGGGCGTAGTTATAGAGCAACCAAAGTACGTGCAAAAACAACAAACCGTTTTGCCAGAGCAGTTGAAAGAAAATGCCTATCAACTCATCATCAAAGATGGTGATATCGCATGGATTGATCAAGCGACAGGCGAAGAATTTGATTCAGAGCCAGAAGCCAGTGTGTGGAGAAAAATGGGCGCTTGGTTCTCGGGCATCCTGCCAATCGAGGATCAGCTTTAGCTTCCCAGCGAAAGATAACGTCAGCTAGTCTAAATCAAAACGCTATTCAGCACTGAGTAGCGTTTTTACACATAAGAAAGGAATCTCAATGTCAGTAACATGGAACGAATACTACCAAAAGGTTGCGAGCCAACCTCACCGACCAAACGTAGAACGTGCCGCCAATCTGCTTACGCTCGACAACAAAATCGCCATTGATGCAGGATGCGGTACCGGTCGAGATTCCAACTACCTCCTCAATCAAGGCTTTACCGTTTACGCGTTTGACACTCATCAAGATGCGGTGGAAACTTGCTTGACGCGTTTCGAAGGCAATCCTAACTTTTCCATATCGCAGTCTTGCTTTAGTGACTTTGATTACCCGCAATGCAGCTTGTTCATTGCCAGTGCGAGTTTGTTCTTTTGCCCTAGTGAGCACTTTGAAAGCGTATGGCGAAGAATCGACTCTGCCTTAGTCTCCGGCGGTGTTTTTTGTGGGGATTTACTGGGCGTGAAAGACTCTTGGGTCAAAGCCAAAACGCATCCAGACATCAGTGCGTTCACCAGAGAGCAAGTCGAAGCATTGTTTGAAGGATATGACATTCTCCACTTCCATGAGCGGGATGAAGATGGCAGCACTGCTCTCGGCAATGCAAAACATTGGCACATGTTCAGCGTCACTGCGGTCAAACGTTAATTCGTTACTCTTATTCGTACTAAAAGGAGTGTTATGTACCATTTCCAAGGCGTCACATTAAGACGAGCCGTTCCGGAAGAAGCCAAAGCGCTCTATAAGCTCATCACTGAGGATGAACGCTGGGCGCAATTCAACGGTCCTTACTTCCCTTATCAAACACCGACATTAGAAGGCTTTCGTAACCACACCTTTCAACGCCTACTGAAAGGTGAAGACATGTTATTGATTGAGTTCGAAGGTAAGCCCGTTGGTTCAGTGAGTTGGTATTGGGAATGTGAGAGCACTCGCTGGCTTGAAGCTGGCATCGTCATTTACGATTCAAACTCTTGGGACAAAGGGTTGGGGTTTTGTGCGCTAGTACCTTGGATTAGCCATATATTCGAAACCCAAGACATAGCACGAGTTGGTTTAACAACGTGGTCTGGTAACCCAAGAATGATGCGTTGCGCAGAAAAGCTTGGCATGCAACAGGAAGCCCGGATTCGTAAAGTACGTTACTACCAAGGCGAGTACTACGACTCCATCAAATACGGCGTATTAAGAGAAGAATGGCAAGCGCTGCTCCAACAACTCTATAGCCAAGAACAATTGGCGTAAATCATCATATTTAGTGAAAAGGCTTGGCAACGCGCCAAACCTTTTTAATTGGGTTACTTGGATATAGGGTAAACCACTCTAAAACGCTCAAGCACCAATAAACGTTGATCGTGCCACTCGATGCCAAGCTCCTCACATTCCGCTTTAAAGAATTTAGTGTGCGCTTCTCGCCACCAAGCTATCGTGCGATCACCTTCCCCTTCAGCTTGGGCAAATTCTTCACTCACGTCCGAATATCGGCAGGTACTGACGTCTGTAATTTGAATAATACAAACAGGTTCGCCGTCCCAATTGGTCACCACTTGTAAGTGCCCGACTTGAGGCATCACCTCTCCGTGTTCGCTGTACCAGAGCTCCATACTACAAGAGGCCGTTTTCTGGCCAATTCTAACCAGCTCAGCACAAGTATTGGCGTTGTACTCGTCAGCACAATAATAATCAGCGCTTACTGAGGGAATCGCTGCTTGCGCTTGTTCAGAGAGCGTCTCCATATAATGGGTAAGATAAGCTTGTGCTTTGGCGTCCATACTTCTGTTCCTTGGTTCTGCTTTTCCATCGCTTTACTAACCGGAAAGAGTATCCATTCATGATCAAAAGAACAAGATATGAGCCCATCAGAACACTTTATAAAACAAGCATTTTTCATCTGATTTTTGCTAAACCTTGTCTGTATTTGCTATGGTTTCAGAGATTCATCCATTCTCGACGCAAAAGGACGTTCTATGCGCTTAATCATCGGCATCTTCTTCGCTGCTCTGCTCTCTTTCCCAACTCTTGCATCAGAAGAAAAATACTCAGAGTCCGAGATGCTAGACAGACCATTGATGGAACGCTACATCCTCGATGAACTGAAATCACTGCGTCAAGAACAACAAGATCTGGAGCGACGAATGATCGTCGAAATCACCGATCGTGAACTGACTGTCGCGGACAAATCGTTGAACTACGCCAACGTAACGGTCACTTACTTCTTCTACATCATTGCTGGTGTCGCTTCTTTGATCGCCTTTGTTGGTTGGCAATCTCTTCGCGAATTTAAGAACAACACCACAGAAATGGCGGACAAACGCCTCGAAAAAATTGCTCAAGAATATGAGAAAAAATTCCTAGAATTAGAACGCGATTTAAAACGCAAAACGCGTATCATCAGTGAGAACAACAAAGAGATTGAGAAAATCAACGAAATCCACAATTTATGGTTGCGTGCACAAAGCTCACAAACACCTGAGCAGCGTATCGATATTTACGATGAGATCTTACTAGTTCGACCTGGAGATTTAGAAGCACTAACATACAAAGCAGACGCAGCAATGGAAATCAAAGAGTACCACTGGGCATTGAGCCTTTGTAACCGCGTACTTGAAGTCGATGACACCAACGGCCCAGCGTTGTATCAACGTGCTTGTGCATACTCTCGCTTAGGGATAGAAGAACAAGCGATTGAAGATCTTGAACGTGCGATAGACACCAGCCCATCAATTCGAGATCTGCTAGCGGAAGAGCAAGACCTTGAACTTCTTCATGGCCATGAACGATTCGAACGCTTGCTGTACTCAGCCGCAGAACAATAATCCACATTCAAATCTTAAAGTGTGCAGGTGGAGAAGGCGTTCATCCTTCTTCATCTAGCGTCAAATTCGACCCTGCATGATCTTTCCCTAATACGTCTTCCGGGTTTCTTAATGCACAAGTTTCTAATGACAAACAACCACAGCCAATACAGCTACCTAAGTCACTTTGCAATGCCTTGAGTTTCTGAATTTTCTGCTCTAACTGCTCATGCCAATGGCTTGCCATGGTTTCCCATTGAACTTTGTTCGGTGCTTGGTGCTTAGGTAATTCTTCAAGTGCTTGCTTTATCTCTTCTAATGACAAGCCCACCTGCTGCGCGGCTTTAATGACCGCTACACGACGTAGCACACTACGATGATAACGGCGTTGATTTCCTTGATTCCGCCAACTTGAAATTAACCCCTTTTGCTCGTAAAAGTGCAATGCAGATACCTTAACGCCAGAACGCTTTGCCACTTCACCAACACTGATTTCCATCTCTTCATCCTTTTTCTAAAAGCGCTTTACCTCAAGTATGCTTGAGGTTCAAAGTTAAACCACGTTAACATATTCAAGCAGACAAAAACGAAGAAAATACAATCATTTCAACGATGTTTGGTGCGATATGATTTCCTCTCACAAACCAGAACCGCACATCCATATAGAGATGCAATCCTTAATGAAGTAAATTAGAGATTCTCATCTTGCTCAATAAACGCAAAGGAAAGCGCAGTGAACTTAAGACAACTGGAAGTCTTCTATGCCATCATGCAAACCGGAACAGTCTCTGGCGCTGCACGTTTGTTACATGTCTCTCAACCAAACGTCACTCGGGTGCTTGCCCATTCGGAGCAACAACTTAGCTTTGCTTTATTCGAACGCGTCAAAGGTCGTTTAGTGCCAACGCAAGAAGCCAAAGCACTGTTACCAGAAGCAGAGAAGGTCTATCAGCAACTCGGCCAATTTCGCTCGCTCACCAATAAGGTGAAACAAGGCACTCAACACTTGAGAGTTGGAGCTCCCCCCGTATTGGCTTCCCAATTGCTTGCTCCAACCGTTGCCACTCTTTCCAAGCAACAAAGTATCTCGTTTGAACTACTAACGGCAAACCGTGATGAGCTATGTTCAGGCTTGCTTAAGCACGAATTGGATGTGGCGATTGCCTTTGGCGAAGAAGCCCCTCCCGCGATTTTGAGTGAGGTTTTACTTAAGCAACAACTTGTTCTAATTGCACCAAAAGAAACGCTCAATTCGGACAACGACACCATTTCGTTTGATGATTTGATTCAGCACGAATTGCCAATCATCGGCTTGGACAGTCGTGACCCGCTTGGTTTATTGCTGCACCAAACCTTAACCGCTCGCGACGAACACTACCAACATCCAATTACGGTGCGCAGTTACGCTGCGGCGGCAGAGTTAGTCAAACACCACGCAGGTTTCGCCATTGTTGATCCTTGGACCGCAAAACAATATCAGCATGATGAAGCAGTCAGCGTGCGCTCACTCTCTCCTACATTGTCGTTTTCAGTGTCTATCTTATTTGCCGAGCACACCCCACAGTCTATTTCTACCAAGCTATTTATCGATTCCGTAAAGCATCAGGTGAATCAGTAAGTTAGTGCTTACCTTTGTCCATAACTTCAAGTTATAGGCGCACAACAAATAGGCATTCGGCCTCCCTCTTCAAACTGGCTACATTGTTTGAAAACGCCATTACTTGAAAACGTATTGTTTGAAAACATATTGAATGACAGAGGGAACCATCATGCAAATCGCTCAACCTTACTTACTATTTCTCGGCGACGTCACCGACCCACTCGCCGCAAAAACCGCGCGAGGCATTCATCAATGGCGTCCTGAAATTTGCTTAGGGCAACTTCGCCTTACGTCAGAAACCGTCTCCCTAGGTTTAATAGATATGACGCTGCAACAAGCTCAGCAGCAAGGTGCAAAAACCTTGGTGATTGGCACAGCAAATCCTGGTGGTGTTATTCCTGAATCATGGCAGGCGACATTACTAGAGGCAGCGGAAATGGGGTTTGAAATCGCATCAGGCATGCATCAACGACTTTCCGAATTTGCGCCTTTAAAAGATTTACAGCAACGTGGTTTAACTAAATTGCATGATGTACGCCATTACGATGAACCGCTGAAAGTGGGCAATGGTAAGACGCGCTCAGGTAAACGCTTACTAACGGTTGGCACCGATTGCTCGGTTGGCAAAATGTTCTCAGCCCTCGCTATTGAGAAAGCCTTACAGCAATCTGGTTGTAAAGCTGAGTTCAAGGCCACAGGTCAAACAGGCATCTTAGTCGCGGGCAGTGGTATTTCGATTGATGCGGTTGTCGCGGACTTTATCTCTGGTGCGGTGGAAGCCATTAGCCCTGAGTTTACAGACCATGAATGGGACATCATTGAAGGGCAAGGTTCACTATTCAATCCGTCTTTTGCTGGCGTGAGTTTAGGCTTGCTTCACGGCGCACAAGCAGACGCTTTGGTATTGTGTCACGAGATCGGTCGCCCGCACATTCGCAACCTTCCTCATGCTAAGTTGCCAACGATTGAACAAACCATCGAAGCGAATTTACAGGCTGCACGTTTAACAAACTCTGACACACGTCTTGTCGGAATCTGCTTGAATACTTCTGCAATCAGTGAAGATGATGCCGCACAGCTTTGCCAAGACTGGAGTAAGCAATACCAAGTAACAGTGACCGATCCTGTGCGTTTTGGCGTAGAGCAAATTGCTCAACACATTATTGCGATTTAAGTTGCGATTTAAGGATTGTAGACGCGATGAAAATTCATGTAGAGCCCGTCACCATTGCGATGGCGACGCCTTTCCGTATCTCCCGTGGCAGTCGAACCGAATGTCACGTGGTGCGAGTAACCATAGAGCAGAACGGCATCAGCGCCCAAGGTGAATGTACGCCTTATCCCCGTTACGGCGAGTCGGTGGAATCGGTGATCAAAGCCATTTTTCAAGCCGCCCATGAACTGCAAGGTTTGTTTGCCGGAGGTGATGCGAATATTGTCTCCCTCAGAGAAAAGCTCCAAACCCTTCTCCCTGGTGGTGCGGCACGTAATGCACTCGACTGTGCGATGTGGAACTTACAAGCTAAGCTAGCGGGCAAGCAACACACTCAAGATTTATTTGAACTGCCAGCATCGATTGTCACTGCGATGACTGTGTCGATTAACACGCCAGAGGCAATGGCAAACCAGGCCCGTAGTTATATCGAACAAGGCGCAAAACTACTTAAAGTGAAGCTCGATGGCGAACAAGTGATTGAGCGTGTTCGCGCAGTTCGTGAAGCGGCAGGCGATGCGATGATCGTGCTGGATGCGAACGAAGCATGGCAAGAACTGGATTTAGACGCCACCTTTGCCGCGCTAGCGCCATTGAATATCGCAATGATTGAGCAACCTTTGCCATCGAATGACGATGACAAGCTAAAAGACATTTCGCACCCTATTCCACTTTGTGCCGATGAAAGTTGCCATACGCTCCAACAATTGCATGAATTGGTAGGCAAATACGAGATGGTCAACATCAAGCTCGACAAGACGGGTGGTCTAACCGAAGCCCTACTGCTTGCAGAAGAAGCGAAACGCCTTGGCTTTACCTTGATGTCTGGTTGCATGCTAGGCACTTCATTGGCGATGCGAGCAGCACTACCTATCGCTGTTCAATCGAAAGTGGTCGACTTAGATGGTCCGGTTTTACTGGGTCAAGATGTTGAGCCTGCTTTGGTATATCGAGAAGGTGAAATCGTCCTGTAAAGGATCAGTGATCACCCCATCACCCATTTCATGACCTAGATTAAAAAGCAATCACCGTCAGCATGAAATAAGTCACATAAATTACGGGGTTATTACGGCATGCTAATACCGTAGTAACCTCTAATGCGCTTTTTCAGCAAGGTGGTGGTTGTATGTATAGAGTCATCCGAAAAATGACATGGAAGACGAAAAGGCGGTAAACCCGCCCTACTCCAATGCAGTTCGTGCCTGATATCAGGTTTGCTTTGGAACCGTTGATTGGCCGCTAAAGGCTCACTCGGTTTCGCACGTCATTTGCAAGGAGGCTCTATGCCTATCAATAAGATCCGCAACATCGCCTTTGTCGGTCAAACGGGTACCGGCAAAACCACACTGATAGAAAAACTGCTCTACACCTGCCAAGCTACCAACCATTTAGGTTGTGTGGAAAAAGGCGATACGGTGACCGATTTCGACCAACAATCCATCCAATATCAACACAGTATCGAAGCCACCCCAGTCGCCCTAAGTTGGAATAAACATTGCCTTAATCTCATCGACACTCCGGGACAGAACGAATTACTCGGACGCACGCTCAGCGTATTCCCTGCCGTGGAAACTTCAGCGTTGATCATCGACCCTCAAATGCCCATCAACCAAACAGCTGATCGCTTATTTACCTTCGCGAAACAGCAACAAAAATGCCAGATGATCATCATCAACAAGCTAGACAATCACGGTAATAAGCTTGAAGCCGTGATGGAAAACATCATTGAGCATTTTGGCGATAACTGTTTACCAATCAACTTACCTTCAGCCGATGCCAAATCCGTGGTCGACTGTTATTTTGAGCCAGAATTAGAACGTGACACTTTGCTTTCACGAGTTGAAGATGCTCACGAAACTCTGATTGATCAGGTTATTGAGGTCGATGAAGCCTTAATGGAACTCTATCTCGAACAAGGCTCAGAACTGACAGCAGAACAACTGCATGATCCGTTTGAAGAAGCATTGAGAACCGGACACGTGATCCCAATTTGTTTTGTTTCTTCTGAAACGGGCGCAGGCGTCGAACTGCTCTTAAGAACGTTGGCAGAAATCATGCCGATGCCAAATGAAGGTAACCCACCGCTGTTGGAGAAAAACGGCAAGAAGGTCAAAGTAAACTGTGAAGCACTTGAGCACAGCGTAGCGCATGTGTACAAGATCAGCGTCGATCCTTACATGGGCAAACTCGCCTACTTGCGTGTTTACCAAGGTGAAATCAACGCGGGCAGCCAACTCTACATTGGCGAAAGCAACAAAGCGTTCAAAGTCGGTCATCTCTACCAATTGCAAGGCAAAGACAGAACGGAGATCCCAAAGGCGCTTGCTGGCGATTTCTGTGTGCTCGCCAAAGTGGATGAGCTGGAATTTGATTCCATTGTTCATGACTCTCATGAAGAAGATGGCGTGCAACTTAAAACCCTCAACTTCCCTGATTCAATGTACTCGCTGTGCCTAAAACCCGTTAAGCGTGGCGACGAACAAAAGCTTGGAGATGTGCTGAATAAAATCGCCAGTGAAGACCCTTCTCTTCGAATCGAACATCGTGCACGTACTAATGAAACCATCATTAGTGGACAGGGTGAATTCCACCTCAAAGTGGCATTAGAGAAAATGTCTTCTGTTTACAAACTGGAAGTGGAGACCAGCCAACCAAGTGTCGAGTATTTTGAAACCATTACTAAGCCTGCTGAAGGACATTACCGTCATAAGAAACAAAGTGGCGGAGCTGGTCAGTTTGGTGAAGTGCAGTTGAAAGTGCGCCCCCTAGAACGGGGAACTGGCTTTAAGTTCGTGAATAAAGTGGTCGGCGGAACGATTCCAACCTCACTTATCCCTGCTGTAGAAAAAGGCATTGTACAAGCTCTTGAAGAAGGAGCGATTTCTGGTAACCCAATCAAAGATGTCGAAGTGACTGTTTACGATGGTAAATACCACTCGGTTGATTCAAAAGAGATCGCCTTTGTGGTCGCCGGTAAAAAAGCCTTTCTAGATGCCATCAATAATGCCGGACCAATTGTATTGGAACCGATTGTTCAAATGGAACTGCATATTCCGACATCGAATGTCGGTGATGTGTCTGGCGATCTTTCAGGGAACCGAGGCTTGATTGAGGGTACTGAGCCTATCGATGCGAACTTCACCATGCTAAGAGCAAAATCTCCAGTTAACGAACTGCAAGATTATGCTCGACGATTGCGCTCAATAACTGGGGGTGAAGGCAGTTTCAATATGACGCTCAGCCATTACGAACCAGCGCCGCCAGCCATACAAAAACAAGTGTGCGACGAAGCAACGCAGTAAAGTTAAGTTAGCACTGGTTTCAACAAAAACGCCCTCAATCTAGAGGGCGTTCTCATTACTAATCAAATTACTTATCAAGTGACAAACCTATCTGGCTGAGCTTGCTTTCGAACGCTTCCACACTTTCGGCCTGATAAGTTGGAGAACCGTTAAAGTAGCGAGGTTTCTCTGGCAACATCGCGTTTTTCAACTCTTTTTCCTGATCGACATTGTCATGGTAAACCGTCACGCGATTTGGAATATCCTGTTTCATTACAGCCATTTTGGTTCTCCTTTATTAAGACGAACTTAAAGCGTAGATGCGAACAAAAAATGCGCAAAAATCGACCAGCGAAAATTTGATCTTCTAGACAATATTAATTTCATTTCCATAATTCGCTCAATACTGGTTTGCACGGACAACACACAAGCTAGCAAATACATTGAATGGATTAGACGCTCATAACTAAAATGACGTAAAGCCGTCGAACTTTGAGCCAAGCGCTAGCGTTTCGAGCGTGGTTCTTGGATTTGATATAAACGGCGTTCGCTCTCAGCACATGTAATTTCGCAGTTACAGACCTTATCCACACCCACGTTATTCAAGCCACCGCAACTGCCTTGAATACGTTTGTTGTGAAAGATCACGCCCAGTGACATCAACAAAATGATGGTTAGGAAACCTAAAAAAGTGAATAGCCAAACCATTACTTCACCTCTTTCACGTAAGAAGAAACCAATGCTTTAAGCTTAGCCGGACGAAGCGCCATGAGTGCTTTTTTTGATTGAGGTTTGGGATTGAGTAATAACGAAGGCACTTCTTTGCTTTTACTGCTACAACCTCTACAACTGTCTTTTTTGGCGTGATTGGTTGAAGGTCGACCCTGCGTGGCAACCGTGAGAGGTGAACGTGGTACTCCTAAAACATCATCAAGTGAACTGCGAGTAGACAACTTAAACACTTGCTTACCACTACTTAGTAACTTGCCTAAAGCGCGTTCACCAATATTGCGAACCAAGACCGCGTCGACTTTGTACTCATGCAAGGATTGAATAAGCTGAGACTTCGCTTTGCAGCCAGCTTGAGGCATAGAAGCGATGTTTGCTAAGTTCTTTAGTAAACCGTCGGAATCTGAGTAAATCGCAATATACGGTGCTTTGACAAAATGGCTGGCGACGCGTTCGCCGTCGTTTGGAATGGCATAAATCATGAGTTTGACTCCTGGTCAGGAAAAACTAATGCATGACCCTCAACTAGGCTTTTCGCAACTTTAAAACGTGCGCTTTTCACCGTATTTCCGAAGGTTTGGCGAGAGACGCCCATTTGCTCGGCCGCTTGCTGTTGGCTTAATCCTTCAAAATCAGACAAACGCAACGCTTCCAATTCTTCTGGCAAAATATCGACTTTTTCGAGTTCATAAAATGGAACTCCATTGGGTTTAAAACAATGGTGTGCAGCACGTCCACATATGCGTCTTTCTATTTTTGGTCTCGCCATGACAACCTCTCTACATAACGCCTTCACATTACGCCTGTTTATGGCATATGCCAATTACAGTTTTTGGCATATGCCAATATCTTAGTTTGCAAAAATCAACGCTTAAGCGAAATATTCTTTAGACATCTAACAAATTAGCACTCAGCATTACAAACCACCATACGATTCATCGCACTTCACATCAGAAAAACCTTTAATTTATGTGGCTATTTTCATCTAATTCTCACGAACACATTCACACCAATTAACAATTGAAACTACAATTCATCTAATACATTAGTTTGAACACTAATGATTAATTAGTTACCCTAAGTAGGCTATTTAGAGAAAGGAAACTCAATATGACGTACAAAACTCCCTTACTACTAGCGATTGGTGCGCTAGCAGCGACCAACGCAAACGCAAGTGAGTGTGGAACGGTTACCATCGCAGACATGAACTGGAACTCTGCGACACTGATTGCTAACGTGGACCGTTTTATTCTTGAGCACGGCTACGGCTGTGATGCCGAACTTATCCCTGGCGACACCATGCCAACCGGCACCTCAATGATCGAAAAAGGCCAACCAGACGTTGCTCCTGAGCTTTGGAGTAACAGTCTCAAAGATGCGTTAGATAAAGGTGTGGAAGAAAAGCGCCTTCGTTATGCCGGCAAAGCTCTAGTTGATGGCGGTGAAGAAGGATTCTGGATTCCTGCTTATCTGGTTAAACAATACCCTGAAATGAAAACCATCGAAGGTGTGAAGAAGCACGCTAAGCTGTTCTCTCACCCAGAAGATAAAAGTAAGTCTGCTTTCTACAGTTGTCCTGCGGGCTGGAACTGCCAAATCAGTGCGGGTAACTTATACAGAGCGATGGATCTTGCAAGTGCCGGTTTTGACATTATCGACCCAGGTTCAAGCGCTGGCCTATCCGGTTCTATCGCAAAAGCTTACGAACGTGAACAAGCGTGGTTTGGCTACTACTGGGCGCCGACGGCTGTGTTAGGGAAATACGACATGGTGAAAGTCGATTTCGGTAGCGGCGTCGATTTAGAAGAGTTTGTGAACTGTACAACTCAACCTGAATGTGATGCACCAAAACCAACCATGTACCCACCTTCACCTGTTCATACAATTACTACAGAAGAGTTCGCTTCACGTTCTCCTGAGGCTTATAACTACTTCTCTAAGCGTGGCTTTACGAATGCGGACATGAACCAGCTATTGGCTTGGATGGAAGACAATCAAGCTGACGGTGAAGAAACTATGTTCCATTTCCTAGAAAACTACCCACAAATTTGGACCGCATGGGTTCCTCAAGACGTAGCTAAAAAAGTGCAAGGCGCACTGTAAGACTTAGACGTTTCGTAAACGGTATAGGAATACCGCATTTGTTGTATGCCGAGGCTCAATAGAGCCTCGGTAAGAAAAGGAAGTAAACATGTCTGACTCGAACTGGCTGAGCGAATTTCCAGAGATGGATCGCTCCGATCTTAGAGCCATCCGTAAAACGCTCGATGGTGCCTACCGTGATTTTTCTCGTGAATATGGCGACCTTATTGAATCCTTCTTCGACCCATTACTCTCATTCCTCGTATGGTTCGAAAAACTGCTAATCTCTACCCCTTGGGTGATCATTCTCGCCGTATGCACTGCATTAGTTTATGCAGCAAGTCGATCTTGGAAACTTGGTGTCGCGTGCTTTGGCTCTCTCTTGCTCATTGGCTATTTCGGCATGTGGGAAGACACCATGCGAACACTCAGCATCATTACTGTGTGTACTATGCTCGCCATTGCCCTTGGCATTCCCATTGGTATTGCGATGGCCCGCTCTAACCGAGTGCAATCCGTCGTCACACCACTGCTGGACGTAATGCAAACCATGCCAGCTTTTGTCTATCTGATTCCAGTCGTTATGCTGCTTGGTATCGGTAAAATTCCGGGATTAATTGCGGTGGTCATCTATGCGATACCGCCTGTCATTCGCCTTACCAACCTTGGTATCCGGCTTGTAGACAAAGAAGTGCTTGAAGCCGCCACTGCTTTTGGCGCGAGCAAGAAACAACGCTTGGTTGGAGTTCAACTCCCACTGGCAATGCCAACCATCATGGCGGGCATCAACCAAACTATTATGATGGCGCTTTCTATGGTCGTTATCGCTTCGATGATTGGCGTAAAAGGCTTAGGTCAGCCTGTATTGAAGTCGATTACCAACCAATATTTTACACTTGGTTTGTTAAACGGCTTGGCCATTGTGGCATTGGCAATTTTATTCGACCGTGCATCACAAGCCTACGCGAAACGCACTCAAGCGCATTTAGGAGATCTGAAACATGACTAAGCCTCTTATCGAAATCAGCGGCCTGTATAAGATCTTCGGCCCGAAACCACAAACCGTCATTGATCGTGTGAAACAGGGACAAAGCAAAGACCAAATACTTGCTGATACGGGTCATACGGTCGGATTGAAAGACATCAATCTACAAATCAAGAAAGGCGAAATTTTTGTCATCATGGGTCTATCTGGCTCTGGTAAATCGACAATGATTCGCCACTTCAACCGCTTGATTGACCCAACGATGGGGCAGATTTTGGTTGAAGGTGTCGATGTGATGAAACTTTCACCAAAAGAGTTGGAAGAATTTCGTCGTCACAAAATGTCGATGGTATTTCAACGCTTTGGCCTGCTTCCTCACCGCACTGTCGTAGGCAACGTTGCTTATGGCCTTGAAATTCAAGGCTTCAAGAAAGATGAGCGCCTTGCAAAAGCGAACGAGTGGTTAGAAACCGTTGGTTTAAAAGGCTACGAGAACCAATATCCAGCCCAGCTTTCTGGTGGTCAGCAACAACGCGTGGGGCTAGCGCGCGCATTAGCAACCGATGCAGAGATCCTATTGATGGACGAAGCTTTCTCCGCTCTCGATCCTTTGATCCGAAGTGAAATGCAAGATCAGCTTATCGAACTGCAAGAGAAACTGCACAAAACCATCATCTTCATTACTCATGATTTGGACGAAGCACTTCGTTTAGGCGATCGCATTGCGATCTTGAAGGACGGCGAGTTAGTACAGCAAGGTTCTCCAGACGAAATTCTGCTTCATCCTGCTGATGAGTATGTAGAGGCGTTTGTTAAAGACGTGAACCGTGCCCGCGCGCTCACAGTTGAAACCGTAATGCAGCCACCAGCGTACCGCATTGCAGCAACAACTATCGAGGAAGCCCTCATCGAAATGAAGCGTGTGAAGCAAGATTATGCCTACCACGTGACCGACGAAGGCTATCAAGGTGTTGTCACCAAAGAAAGCTTATTGGACGCAGCGAAGACTGACGGTGCGCAAGAGTTGGATGACGAGATTTACGAGGAAGTACCTGTTGTCTCTCCAGACACGGTTATTGAACAAGTTCTGCCTGATACCATGTCATGCGATTACTCACTCCCAGTTGTTGATGACGAAGGTAACCTGCAAGGTGAGCTAGAACGCAGCGCCGTAGCAGAGATCTTCATTGATGCTTCAGAAGAGGAAGCATCATCAAAGGAGGTCAAAACCCCTCCGCCAATGGATAAGGCGTCCTAATAGGTTAAAGGCTCATCATCTGATGAGCCTTTTCTATTTTTCTAGCTATCTCTGTCTTGTTACCCACTGGCTCTCATTAAGAGTGCAACCATATAAGTAAGGCAAAAACCAACAGACACAACACAATACCAAACAGAAGAACGCGCCCTTTCATCTCTGATGATACTGGTCGATGAGGTCGTTTACCTAGCGTCAGAATATACAATCCCGCATACCCAATACGATAAACAACGCTATTTAAAATGAGTTCAAACATGAGCCAACGAATAAGCGAACCCAATACTCGGGCAGTTCCTATAAGTAATTCTTCCATTTTTACTTCCCTGTCTTTCTATTTGCAAATCACTGACGTTAAAGAGTTTTTCTAACAAAGGCAGATCAATGGTTTGCTTTCTTCTGACGCAGGTGTAGGAAACGAGTCTATTATTAAGACCATATACCCAAGTGACCTCAGCATACATGCTTCGAGATCATTTCGGTATATCAACTTGTTGATTAAAAGAGGAATAAAATGAAAAAGACACTATTAGCACTCACCAGTGCCGTATTTATTTTAGCCGGCTGTCAGGACGAGAAACCAGCAGAGACAACCACAGTTGACGTTCCTCAGGCGACAGAAGTTGAAAGTACGGTTGATGCAACTCCTATTGAAGAAGAGCAAGTGATCACGACTGATACGTTTGTCGATTCTGGCCACAATGCGCAAAATGCACTGGATTGGAACGGCATATACAAAGGCAAGCTTCCATGTGCAGATTGTGCAGGAATCGACACAACGCTAACACTGAATGAAGACGGCACTTACTCATTGGTAGAGCTGTATGAGGGTAAAGAAGGCGACCCAATCAAATCTGAAGGTAAGTTCACTTGGAACGAATCTGGCAATACCATTACTTTGGTCGACGAGTCAGGTCCAAACCAGTATTTCGTTGGTGAAAACATGCTAATGAAACTGGATATGAATGGCGAAAAAGCAACAGGCGAGCTAGCGTCATTCTACAACCTAAGCAAAATGCCTTAGCGCTAATTCATCATTCAATTTAGTCCTGATAGAACATAAATCCGAGCTTCCCCGCTCGGATTTTTTATTTCTCGTTATTTAGAATGAAAATCAAAAAAAGTCATCCATTAAGAAAATTAACAAATTCATCAATTGACGCAAACGTTTGCTATTGATAGATTGCGCCATCTTTTCCTTTTGTAAGTATGTCGTATGCAAATTCTTAAACGTTTCGCCGCACTGGTTCCTGCCGTGCTTTCATTCTCTGTTTTCGCTCAAACTCAACCAATCCTAGTTCAAGGTGCAATGGATATTGAAACCAGCACGCTTGTAGAAGCCCTAGATGACGCAAAAGAAACCACCGTTGGTTCTTGGACTTTCTGGCAAGGTGAAATCGACGGCTACCCAGTCGTGGTATCTCGTACCGAAGTTGGCTTAGCGAACGCAGCCGCTTCTACCACGATTGCGATTGAACACTTCAATCCTAAATACATCATCAACCAAGGCACATCTGGCGGTCATGACCCTAAGCTTTACCGTGGTGATATTGTTGTCGGTGAAGCAAGCTTCAACATGGGTTCATACAAGTCTGAATTTACTGAAAAAGGCAAAGGCATCGACCCAACGAAGTGGCAGAACTTCGACGTAACCATGCGTTTACGTGAAGATGGTGAGTTTGTTGAACATAAACAGTTCAAAGCGGATCCGGCATTGGTTGAAACTGCTCTTTCTTTGTCTGAAGAATACAAAAAAGGCAAAGTTGTAAAAGGCTTGATTGGTTCAGCGGACGAGTGGAACCGCGAAGTAGACCGCATCAACTGGTTCCATGAAACGTACGGTACATCTGTTGAAGAGATGGAAACCTCATCAGCGGCTTTAGTTGCTCAAGCTTACCAAGTGCCTTTCGTTGGGATTCGCATCTTGTCGAATACTGACCAGCACAAACAAGACTTTGACCCGCAAACCGCTGTCGATTGTCAGCTATACACGATTGATGTGATTAAAGCGCTGTTCAAAAAGCAATAGTCGCTTTTTGAATCGCAAAGGGAGACACAACGCCTCCCTTTCCTATTTATAGGCACTGCTGCTTGAGCCAGTTTGTCAGTTTTATAATTTCGGTCTGACGGGCTCGGCTCTTTTTGTGCACAAAGTAAAAGCTATCTCCCGTCTCCAAACCGTGCGAAGGGATATAAACCAAATCTTGAGCCTTATCCCGTTCATTCAACATGAAGTCATTGGCAAACGTAATGCCCTGATCGTAACGAGCGGCTTCGATAGCCAGCAACATGTGGCTGAAGTGCTGCATGTCGATGTTCTTTGGAAGCTCATAACCACCCACGCTGCACCACTCTGCCCAATCTTTACCACGCTCACGATAGATGGAGTCAGTAGAAAGAATCGGATAGTTCCAAAGCGCATCCGGCAACGGCTGGTCTTGAATCTCCTTCCAAAGATTCAAACTACAAACTGGGTACAAAGTCTCATCATACAAACGTATCGCCATGTAATTACGCTTCGGTTTTTGAACCGTAATGAAACAGTCTCCGACACTGTCCGTTTGTTCAGGGTCACCCGCAACCATATTCAAGGTAAGGTCGATATCGGGGTGTAACCGCTTAAAATCCGCCAGACGTGGTATCAACCATTTCACCGCTAGCGAACTGTATATCGCCAACCTTAAACTGCCCTTATCACCCTCTCTCACCTTCTGACTAGCCATTGCGATCGAACTGATGGCGGGGCTGATGTCTTCAAGATAACGAGCTCCCGTTTCCGAGAGTGACAGTTTGCGTCCTTGACGAATAAACAAAGCTTCACCGAGATAATCTTCGAGCAAACGTATTTGATGGCTTACCGCACTTTGAGTCACGTTAAGCTCCTCTGCAGCGAGTGAAAAGCTTAGATTGCGCGCGACCGATTCAAAACAGTGTACCGCTCTTAAAGGTGGCAGTTTCATTATCTAAAAATCTCATACTTAAACTAATAAATATCATTTCACTTCATCCTATGACATCCCCTACTCTTTGGCAAAGAATGAGGAGAGGAATAACGTGAAAGTCACATCTGTCGGTGCAGCCATGCTGCTATTAATTGTTGGTAACCTAATTGCGGTGCTCTCAGACGCTTTGATCAAAAGCGTCGGTAACGAGGTGCCGGTTTTTCAGTTCGTATTTTACCGACAATTGTCCGCTGTGATGATGTTATTGCCCGTGTATTTATTCACTAAACAAACCCCTCTAATGGAAGGCTTTAAATGGCATGCTGTGCGTGCTCACGTGTGGTTGACGGGTGCTATTTTTATGGTTTTTGCGATCTCTTCAATGCCGCTCGCAACCGCCAATGCGATCTTCTATGCAGCTCCACTTATCATGTTGCCACTTGCCGCATTCTTTTTTGGTGAGAAGCTCTCTGCTCAATCTATCGCAGCTGCCGTCATGGGCTTTGCTGGCGTGCTTGTAATTATTCGTCCTGACCAAATTGATTGGGCGGCATTATCAGCATTAGCGGTCGCGATAACACTAGCCATCAACAACTTATTGATCCGTAAGCTGCCAAAAAATCAATCCGTCGTCCACACGCTACTTATGACCAACCTCGCGGGTATTCCAGTATCTCTGCTGCTTGTGTTTATCGAAGGGGAAGCATGGGATTGGAGTTCATTCCCAGTCGCGACAGGATCTAGCTTATTCATTATGATTTATGCGGCAACTTGTGTACTGGCTTACCGCTCTATTGATAGCAACAAAATTGCCAGTGCCGAATACAGTGGTTTAATTGGCGCTGTCTTCGTTGGTTTAATCTGGTTTGGTGAAGTACCGGATATCTTTATGGCGATTGGCACAGTGATGATTGTCGTTCCTTTGATTTGGCTATCCAAACGCGAGCGTAGAAAACAAAAACAAGCGCAAGCCGAAAAACAATTGGAAGAACAAAATCACCATCAAGCACCTGCGGCGTAAATGGACTAAAAAGCCGAGCATTCATCTGAAGTGACCCCGTAAAGTTGGACATTTCTGTTAAGCGGCTTTCAAGGCCTGAGTTCGATACTCTATCGGAGTCAGGCCTTTTAGCTTCACCTTTATACGTTTGGTATTGTAGTACTCGATGTATTCTTTAATTTGCTCTATCAGAGTATCTGCATCTTCAAAGCTCTGGTTGTGATACATCTCTGTTTTAAGTAAAGCAAAAAGTTTTCTGCAACAGCATTATCCAAGCAGTTACCTCTTCTCGACATACTTTGTATTAACCCACTCTCTTCGATTTTTGCTGATATTGTCGATGCCGATATTGCCAACCTTGATCGCTATGTATAATTGGCTTTGAGTTCGGTCTAAGCTTTGATATCGCTTCCGTCAACATATCAATGACAAGCGGCAAACAGGCATTTTTAGCTACTCTATAAGCAACCACCTCTTGAGTAAACAAGTCGACAACCGGAGACAAGTACACTTTCTGCTCTTTGACTTTGAACTCCGTAACGTCAGTTACCCACTTTTCATCTGGCTGGGACGCACTAAAATCTCTTTCAAGTATGTTGGGAGCCGTTCTTCCAGACTCACCTCGATATGAACGGTACTTTTTAATCCTGACCGTTGATTTAAGGTTTAGCTGAGCCATAAGCCTTTGAACCGTCTTGTGATTCAACATGAAGCCTCGCTTTTTTTAGTTCCAAGTGAATACGGCGGTAGCCGTATCGCCCCCTTATGCTCATGATAAATTGACTTTATCAACCGCAGTTCACTTTCGTAACTATCAGTACGCTTGCTCGCTTGAGCCTGATAATAAAAGACACTTTTCGCCAGTTGCAGAGTTTGCAGCAGGTGCTTCAGTGGGTACTTACCTTTAAGAGTTAGAGCTATGACCGCTTTTTCTTTGTTCGACGGTTCTTTTCTTGCTCCAACTCTTCCAACTTTTTTAGAACAGCATTCTCAGTTCGTAAGTAGATCAACTCCTCTCTTAGCTCCTCAAGTGTCATTTCATTATCTGGTTTAGTGGTACGTTGAGGCTGCTGTTTCATTGAAGGTCTTCCTTTCTGGCGAATTTTGAGCCCTTTGATACCGAGCTCGTTAAATCTTTTGAGCCAGACAGAAAGTATCCCAGGGGACGAGAGGTTAAATACTGCGCTAGTGTGCGAGAGAGACCAGTCATTCGTCCACATTAAATTTAATGCTTTTAGCTTTGTTTGAGCAGAAACAGCATGTTTAGTTGGTAAAAATGAAGCTGCACCATGGATAGCAAAAACTTGGGCCCAATACCGAATCTGTCTCGAAGAAACTGAATATTGCTTTTCTAAATAACTAGATGACGTACCATTTAAGCATTGTTTAGCAATGACACATTTTAGCTCGCGGCTATATTTGGACATAAAAAGACCCCCAATAATTAGTGTCCAACTATTGGGGGTCAGTTCAATCGCTCGGCTTTTTTACTTTAGGACGAGACAGACAAATCTTGCCTCTCGCTAGTTATCAACTTACTGGTTTTTGATGGCGTTAATGGTTACCGCTTTTTGCTGTAGCGCTTTAAAGTCAGCGCTCTGCTTAATTTGGTTCAAGGTGTCAGTAACATCAAACGTACCAACCACCTGTTTTGCAGCCTCAAAGGGTGTCACTCCTTTTTCCAATTGAAGGATGTCATAGCCTGCCGTCTTCAAGGTATAAATAGCGGCTGCACCACTTGGATAGAAGTACCCCCAGCCAAACTGAGACTCCACACTTTCACGATTTTGATACTGAGTCGTAAACGCGTAGCTATCAACGAACTTGAGCTCGGAAAAATTCGGTAGCGCATTTCTCAATGCCATCACTTCAACATACCAAGCACTGCCTTCAAACAACTCTTGGCCAAGTCCCATATTCTTCGCATAACGCTTACTACTGGTATCAATATTGATTTGCTCCTGAGTCAAAGCGATGTATTGCTTGAGCATGGTTTTCGCTTCGTCTTGGGTCATTGTTTTAGGCAAAGATTTAAACAGATCCAGTACCGCTAGCTTGTAAGTAATCTGCTCTACATTCACAGGGTAACCGTTGAGCTCGTTGAAGTAATTGGCAGGGTCGCTAAAGTGCTCCAGTTGATAATCATGAAACATCTCATGCACAGCTAATGCAATGGTGTTGCGTTGATGCTCACCTTTTACGAAGGTCTCTGAGGGCTTATACACTTGGAGATAGTACTTCGCTCCGTTAAACGTATATTGCCTTTCATACGCCCCATTACCTTTGTTTATTACGTCATGAAAGACGTGCATATTGTTTTCGTATTGATAGATATTCAGAGCACCACTTTCATTGACGCCTAACTTTTGCGCTTCCTCTGGGACTTTGGAAGGATTGACCAAATAGGCAGTGACTGGCGTGCTGCTTTTTTCATCCAAGCGTAGAAAGTAAGCTGGCGTACCTGATAAGTAGTTCCCGTAACCGCCCCAAAGGGATTGGAATTTCAGTGCATTCACAGAAGCATTAAGTTGCTCGAAAAGCTTACTATCAACCTCACTGGTCAAAGACGTTTCGCCTTCAGGGGAGACAAGTTTACCTAGGCCGTATTTGGTTATCTCTTGCTCAGACATATTGTGTATGTTTTGTGCCGACGCTGCATTAATCGTGAAGTAGTAGAAACCTTCAGGGTCTGGCAAACCGATCTTCTTGTAGTAATCAATGTAAGGTTGATGATACTTGTGACCGACAGGGAAATCCGTTGCGACTTGGTCTTCGGTTGCCCATGAATGAACGCCAATCGTTGCACCGCTTTCAATTGTTCGATTTACACCAGCCAAAAATAAATCTGTACCGCCAGAGGCAATCTGCCCACTGCTCGCAATATGGGAATCCAGCTGTTTAGCACGAACTTGGTAAGCCAGTTCCAGGTTTGATTCATCATCAACGGAACCATCAATACTAATGAACTTAAGCTGCTTCACGTTACTGTGTTTCGCCATCATTTGCTCGAACGCCTTTGGGGAGCCCTGACAAATCACCCCTTGCAATTCTGCGATGTCTCCTTTCACCACAAATGACAAGCCAGACTCTTGAGCTGACAGTTGGTCACCACACTGGGACGTAAATGTGTTAGATTCCTTAGCGCTTCCATCTTTCCCTTCTGAACCACAACCAGACACCGCCAAGGCAATGCTCATGGCCAATACTCGTTTTTTCATTCCTTTCTCCAATAAAACACCGTTCAATATTGAGGAGCATGATAAACAAAAAAACTGCACTTTCTTCTGATTCTTACGTTCGCTTACACGCGCTTAAGAAACCTTCAGTAATGGCGTTTTTGTAAGTGAGCAATGTAAGTGCTTGCATGTCAGTCACTGGTGAAAGTCGTTGTTAGCATCAACTGCTATAGTTAAAACAGTAAATAAAAACTAGGGCAGTGCTGAATTCGTCATCGTTTCCATTAACTTCTGATCATGTTTGCATTCTAGGGTGACTCATCGCCGTGGATACAATTCATTCACTGCCTCTCCTTTGAGGGCCTGTGCATGCAAAATGGTTTCCAAACGACACTTCGATACCTAGTCACTTCAACACTTTGTTTCTTTGTTTTATTCAGTACTTTTTCTCATGCAGCTCAATTAAAAGTTGGGACCTATCCATGCCCACCCTTTGTGATCGGCTCAGTCGATACTCAACTGAATGGTTTAAGTGTTGAGCTGTGGGAATTGATTGCGAAGGAGATGAATGTGGAGTTTTCCTTCGAGCATCACCCGTTAGATGATCTGCTCAATGCCATTGAAGCTGAGCAAATAGACATTGGTGTCTCCTGTATATCCATCACACCAGAGCGTGAACTTTTCGCTGATTTCTCGCATTCTTTTTATGAAACCCACCTCGCCATAGCAGTAAAAAATCAGGGGTATTTTCATACCCTACAATCCATATTTTTAAACCCTGCGTTATGGCTCATCATTGGTGTCATTGTTCTTATTGCTGGTGTTATTGGTGCCTTCTTCTATGCATTAGAGAAAGGGAATAATGAGAAGCTCTACTCAATGAAAAGTCGCTCAGGCCGCTGGATAGAAAGCTTTATTCTCGGCTTACTCTTCATCACTCGCGGGCCGTTTAACTACTTCGAATTTAAGAGTTTAACCGGACGAATAGTTACCGTGTTTATTGGAGTGTTCAGTATGCTTTTCATCGCGAGTATTACCGCGGTATTAGCCAGTAAGCTCACTCTCAGCCAAGGCGCTTCACAGATAAAAGGGATTAACGACCTTGCCAACGTTGAGGTTGGTGCAAAGAATGCCACCACTTCCTCTCTGCTTTTGACGAGTTTCGGGCTTCGTCATAAAACATACCAAGATATGCCCACATTGCTTGCTGCACTAGAGAATGGTGAAGTCGAGGCCATCGTTGCCGATGATGTCGTACTCAAATACATGATTGGTAATGGCAGAATATCAGGGCAATTTGATAATTTAGAGGTGCTACCTTACCAGTTAGAAAAGCAGAACTATGGCTTCATCATTACAGAAAACAACACGTATGAAGAAGAAATTAACCGTGCGCTTCTGCAAATTCGTGAATCACGGAAATGGCGCAAAACGTTAGTCGATTACTTTGCCGATAAGTAATGTCGAGTTGCCATGAATCTTAATTTTCATTGAAATAAGAAAAAGCCCTTTAATCTAAAGGGCTTTTAGGTTCAACTAAGTCGGCAATTATTGCGGTAGTACTACTTTGCCATCTTGAATTGGGAATGTCTTACCTGCTGGCTTGCTTTGCATACGAACGGTTGTTGGCGCGCCAGCAACTTCGTAAGTGACATCGTAACCTACTACTTTCTCAGAAGTGGTGTATTCAGTGTGACATTGCTTTTCAGTTGACGTGACTACATCACCTTTCTGCACATTGTCTTGAATCTTACGACCTGTCATTGCACCTGCAACAGTACCGGCTGCAGTTGCAATCACTTTACCAGAACCACCACCAATTTGGTTACCTAAGGCTGCACCTGCTGCTGCTCCGCCGACAGTACCAAGTATCTTGTTGTTGTCTGTTGGTTCAACTTTGTGAGTTACGACTACATCTTTACATACTTGATGCGGGTTCTTCACCGTTTCCGTCACTGCTTCAACCAGCGTGATGTTTGCTTCTGTTGGTGCTGGTGGTGTCTTGTCTTTACAGCCTGCGAGAACGGCTACAACCGCAGTTGCGATTGCGATAGATTTCATATTCATGGTTTACTTCCCAGTATGGTTATCTTTGCTTGGCGGTATAGTAAATCTAGAAGAAAAATTCACATCAGGTGAAAACAAACATCCGGTCATTAGCAGGTTAAAATACGGCGTTTTATAAAGACTGTGTTAGAGAAAACTCAGAGAAAGGTCAATTGGAGCGAGATCACATCAGTTTGAACAATGAATATTGCGTTAAATACAACGCTAAGTTGAGCAAACTTTAGGCAGGCACCATCCAGCGAGTCCAAAATGCTAACAGCATGGTTGCAAAAAGTATCCAGACCAGAGTTGCGGCGGTGAGTGTGCCAATAAGGCTCAAACGATAGCTGAAGTAAAATACCGAAATCAAATAAGCGGCGTAAGGAATCAAAGAATAAATGCCAAACAATGCCGTTTGGCGAAGTGCTTCCATATCTCGATCACTGCCCACAATAAAATGCGCAATCAATGCGAAGGTCGGAAACAAAGGCACCAAACCAGCAATATAGAAGCTTTTTGATTTAGAGAGCATGGCAATGATCAACACAGCGCAAGCTCCGAGTATCGATTTTAAAAATAGACTGGTCATTAATAGGTTAATAAAGTGACTACGCTAAACTCAAGAACAATTCATCATCCGTCAGGTATTTATGACGATGGCTGAGCGTTCGCAAATGCATAAACATAAAATCAGGAAATCCTGGTGCAATCATATTGTTCGGCTCCCAAAAAATGCCGCCAACAAACACGTAACGCCCTTGTTTCTCTTCTTCATGTAGTGGGTTATTGATTGGCGTAGTAAGCTCTGCACGACAGCCTTCAACAACACAAACAATCTGACCTTTGAAGATCCCGATCACTCGTTTCACAAGATTCGCTTTTATTCCACACTTCCAAGCTTGGCGCGTTGCCCACTCATAGCCGTGTTTGTTGATCGCTTTTTTCTGTAGATGCACAACCAAATTCATCGTTCATTCCTGACTTGACCTTTGCTTGTACTATAACCAAATCGCCTGTTAGGTTTGCCGATATTAATTTATCGAAACCATAGAAGGTAAAAATCAAGAAACGAGAGCGTTACAACAATTCGCCTTTTACCTAACGATTTTTAGGATTTTTCTGACATCAGAAACCGCGTTGTGTTGCATAAAATGGCTGCATATTTATAAAAATAATGACAGCGATAGTAAAGGTGACGTATGGCTTTTGATGACTACTGGAAAAAAGTGCGCGAAAAGCACCTGAAAAGTGCCAATCTAGAAGGGCTTATTGTAAAGAGGATACGTGCGAACACAGGAAGTAAGCGTCTTCCCTATCGCATGAAATGTGGCGCACTATGCGAAATAAAATACAACGAAAGTTGCGCCACAGAGAAAGAGTGATGACAAAACATCACCCTTATTCATCGATAGCTTAAGCGTCGATAAGGTAGTTATCGCCTTCGTCTTCGAGGCGATCAATCAAAACACGGCACTCATCAAGATCGAGCGGTTGCTCAAAACGACGCTTCAAATTCATCAGAAAGAAGATATCTTCGCACATCGCTTTCTCTGGCTCATCGCTGATTTTCGCAACAGGTGAGCCGTTGCATGACACCATTTTAATAACGATAGACAGAGGTTTGTACGCAACACTTTGTGCGTTCACGTACTCGCCCATATCGTTGGCCAAAAACGTACCAATACCAAAGCTGATTTGTACTCGACCTTGGAAGTGCTCACAAATATCCAATGCTTGGTCAAAGTTCAAGCCGTCTGTAAACACCAAGGTTTTGGTCATAGGATCGATGCCAAGCGATTGGTAATGCTCAATCATCTTCTCGCCCCATGTGTAAGGGCAGCCACTGTCATGACGAACACCAGCGTAAGCATTACTTAGCTCTTCATCGAAGTCTTTTAAGAACGCATCAATACCAATGGTGTCTGTTAAAGCAATGCCTAACGCGCCATTAAACATCTTTTGCCAACGCTGCAATGCTACCTTTTGTGAATCACGAACATTCACCAGCGCTTGATGTCCCATAAACCATTCGTGTGCCACCGTACCGATTGGCGTGAGAGCAAGCTCTTTCGCCAAATGGTAGTTACTGGTTCCAGTTAGGCTGTCAGGCAACTCTTCGCTCAGATACTGCAGCATTGATCGCTGTGCTTGAAACGAGAAACGACGACGCGTCGACATATCCGCAAACTTAAAGTTAGTGATATTGCGGCGTGTTAGTTCAGATTTTAGATGACTAACTTTCTCTTTAAGAACAGATTGGAATTGCTCGACTGGAATGTCTGCCCAACGTGCACGGCTGCGCACTTCGGACACAATACTCATGATGATGGTTTCGTAGAGAATGGTTTCTTTCCAAAGACCATTGATGGTGATGCGTAATTGGCTTGTGCCATCAGCCATGGTTTTAGTATTGAAAGAAACGTCACGTTGAGGGTTAAAACGAAATGCATGCAGAGCGTCAACAAACTCAGAGCTAAGATAAGGCGCGACGCCTTTCATGTACTCGATTTCTTCTGCCGAGAAAGTGATGTCTTGCAGTTTTAGAACTTCCGCTTTCACATCTGGCAGTAGTTCAGACAGGTCTTCTTCACTGCGAACAATGAATTTGTAGGACACCATCGCATCTGGATAAAGCGTTGCAACAGCACTCATCATATTCACTTTGTATACGTCAAAATCTAACGCACTTTGAATGATGCGAGACGAAAATAAATTGGTGGTCATTCGGAGCCCTTCTACACGCCCTTTTTCGTTTATACCCAAATTCCCTCAGCACGGTGCAAACCGCATCTTATTGTTTTCCCAACAAAGTTGGTGGGAAGTTCTCAACAAGGCAAACTTGGGTATATAACTTGTTGTTACTAACTAAATTGCGTAAACAATAAACACCCACTATTAGTTTGTCAACTTTTGTTACTAACCACTCTTTTTTATAAGGTTTTTACGCGCAATAATCCAACAGCTATTGTGGACAACCTGAACATATACGCACATTCATGCTTAAACGCCACCACTAAGAAAATGCATGTACGTTTCTAACAATCGGTTACTTACCCATTGATTGACTACTTGTTATGCGCTAGATTACTTACAAATCAATCTCAGGACCCAATCATGATCGTAACTGTCGACATCATTCCATTCAGACTATCTGGCTGTGCCGATAAAGGATTGGAAGTGTTGCTGATTAAACGCTCAAATCCAGAACGCCCCTACCACGGTGTGTGGGCTTTGCCTGGTGGATTTGTGTTTGATAAAGACATGACGCACGAAGGTGGACGAGCAGCAGACGAAAACTTCGAAGCAGCGCGACGTAGAATCTGCCGTGAAAAAATTCACACCTACCCTCGCCACTTTAGCGAAGCTTTTGTCGATGGCGACCCAAAGCGTGACCCTGAAGATTGGAGCCTGAACATCACCCACTATGCCTTAGTAGACCGCAATAACAAAGAACAAATCGACAACGCTGGTGTACCAGAATGTCATTTGAAGTGGTTCCCGCTGCAAGCAATCCTTGATGGCGAAGAAACCCTCGCTTTTGATCACCAAAAGATGATTGAAAAGGCATGGCAGAAGCTGCGTGCCTCTATCGAATACACCTCGGTCCTGTTGTTCGCACTTGATAAAGAGTTTCTGGTTGCCGACATCATTGCCGCCTATCAAGAGTTCGGTATCGACATCAGTCGCATGACGATCAAACGCCGCTTGATTGATTCAGGTGTACTCAAGCCAACCAACAAAGTCGCTTCCACCAATAAAGGTAAAGGCGGTAAGCCAGCCATGGTGTACACCCTAGCAAGCGACGAAGTGACCTTTTTCCAAAACTGTTTGCGTGGTTAACGCAAGCACAAAAGACAGACAAGGAGTCTGCCATGACCGTTCGAGTTAACTACCAAACTACCGCAGTGATCGACGTGGATCCTGAAAAAGGCTTCACCGAACTTTGTCCTGACGAGCTGCCCGTCACTGGCGCATTAGACATTGTTCCTGAGCTATTAAAGAACCACACTAAAGGTCGCTTAAAGCTCGTTAGCCGTGATTTGCACCCACCAAAAGCAGCTTGGGATGCAGAAACGCCAGCGAATATGCTTGAACCTGTCGGCCTACCTAATGTGGACATTAAGTGGAACCGCCACTGCGTGCTTGGTACTACAGGCGTTGAACTGCTGGACGGCCTACCTCCTGTTCTAGAATACGATTTCCAAGTCAACAAAGGCATGGACCCAGACGCACACCCTTATGGCATCTTTTTCCACGACGTGGCTGATACCAAAACTACAGGTGCGAATGAGTTCCTCAAGTTCAACCACATCGATACGGTGGTTGTCGGCGGCTTAGCGCTTGATTTTTGTGTGAAGAAGTCCGTCACTCAAGCGCTCGATTTAGGTTTCAAAGTGATTGTGAACCTAGCCTCTAGCCGCGCAGTATTTCCAGATACTATCGATGCAGTGATTGCAGAGATGGAAGAGAAAGGTGCAGTATTTGTTAGCAATGCAGATGACATCATCGTCGAGAATTTCGCGTAATTTGCGTCGGTTTGAACCTAAGCCCATCAGCTTTTGCTTAAAAAGAAAACGGTCCAACTTATCTGGACCGTTTTTTGTTTGTGGCATCTAAGAAGGGGATTACTTAATCACACCACACACAATGCGAGCACCGCCGCCGCCAAGTTTCGCCGGATGGTCAGAATGATTATCGCCACCCGCATGAACCATCAAAGCACGACCTTTTACGTCATCAAGTTTTACTCGTGGTGCCAATACTGGCTGATCCGCCACACCATGAGCATTCACGTAAAGCGCTGGTAAATCGCCAAGGTGATTGTCGTCCGTCCAAGGGAAGCCATGCTTACCTGTTTTTTCTGGGTCATAATGCCCTCCGGCAGCACCGCCAAGTATCGTTTTACCTTCTTTGGTAATGCTGTCACACGAGCCGTTAGCGTGTAAGTGGAAGCCATGTGTACCAACAGGTAAACCCTGTAGTTTCGGCGTAAAAACGGTGCCGTAATCACTGTCGCTGATCATCACAGTTCCGGTGGATTGACCAAAGCCAAGGTCAATCATTTCTACGCTTATTGTCTCGGCAAAAGTTGGGAAAGAGAGAAGCGTAAGTGCAGCAAGCCATGTTGTTTTATTCATACTGTGGGTCCTATTTATTGTTATTTATCAGTGTTGAAGTGATTTCAACACATTGGATTGACCATAGATTTCGGCAAACTCTTTCAAATTTAACCCTGCTTTATTGCGCAGCTCTGGTGAACAGTCCGCTTGATAGAGGTCTTTCGCTATGCCAATTTCACGCTTGATGAGTGCTCCCATTAATGCAGTGTTACCACGTTTATCTTGCAGGCAGGCGTTAGCGCCAGAATCGAGCAGCAAGCGAACGGTTTCTCGATGTCCTTGATACGCTGCCACCATCAATGCGGTATAACTTTGAGTGTTACGTTGGTCGATTGGGAAGCCTTGAGAAACAAATGTATCGACCACTTCGTTATTGCCAATTCGCGCTGCGTCAAAGAACAGTTCAACCAAAGATTGGTATTCCTCTTCTAGTTCGTCTTCGGCAGCTAATAAGCTCAGCGAGAAGCTTAAAGAGAACAAAACGGCACTGAGCAAAAACACGGTTTTCATTTACTCACCCTCACTAACAGAATTTGAGAATGACCCACGGGAGCCCTGATTTTCGGGCAGAAAAGAGCAGATAAATCTCCCGCAGGTCAAAACTTATTGCTTACATCATCGCTTTGTTTTTCACTTGCTTAAGATTGGTATCTGTCGCTTCAGCCAGACGCGTACCGTACTCTTTATCTGCGCGATAGAAATAGCTCACCATGGTTTCCTTAACGTCTTTATCTATCACCTTGTTCAGGTCACCCGCTAAGTTAGCAATCAAATCACTCTGGCCTTGCTCGCTCATGCTGCGGAACAACACACCCGCTTGGTAGAAGTTGCGAGGATTGCTGATTGCTCTCTGTTGAACAGTGCCAACCAGCTTGGTTTCAACCGCTTTAAATTGCGTGTCTTCTGCCAGCGCCAATTTACGGCTTGGTTCGTAGTTCACATCACCATTGCCTTGCTTCGCGTTGTTGCTCAATCCATCTTGGTTATGGTTGTTCACTGATGCTAAAGGACGGTTTACTGGCAGTTGGAACAAGTTCACACCCACGCGGTACAGCTGTGTATCTGCATAAGCGAACAAACGGCCTTGTAGCAAACGGTCTTCCGATGGCTCGATACCAGGAATCAAATTCGAAGGCGCAAATGCCGACTGTTCAGTGTCTAAAAAGAAATTTTCTGGTAGGCGGTTCAACGTCATAGTGCCGACTTTTTGATCCGGTACATTCAGCCATACTTTGGTCGCATCCAACCCGTTGTAATCCAGTTTGCTCAGAGCTTCTGGTGACAGCACCTTCACGTAGAGATCCCATTTAGGGTAGTTACCACGCCCAATTTCTCTGTACAGATCATTGGTTAAATGGTTGAAGTCCTTACCCTGCATTGCGGTTACTTCATCAGGACGCAGGCTTTCGATACCTTGTTTGCTCTTCCATTGGAACTTCACATAGTTCACATCGCCTTGCTTATTAATCCACTTATAAGCGTGCACACCAAAGCCGTCCATCGTGCGATAGCTTGCTGGCGTACCTAGGTTGCTATAAACCCAAGTCAGCATGTTGGTCGCGCTCGGCTCATGACTGAAGAAATCAAAGAATCGGTTTGGATCCTGAACGTTGGTAACAGGAGACGGTTTTAGAGAGTGCACCATGTCCGGAAACTTAATTGAATCGCGGATGAAGAACACAGGCAGGTTGTTCCCTACCAGATCCCAGTTACCCTGTTCAGTATAAAATTTAGTGGCGAAACCACGAGGATCGCGAAGTGTCTCAGGTGATCCTTTTGAGTGAATAACGGTCGAAAAACGAACGAAAACAGGGGTTACCTTTCCTTTGTTAGTAAAAGGAGCGGAAACCGTTAAGTCACTAAAATCACCCGATGCAACAAACTCACCATGAGCACCTGTACCACGAGCATGCACAACACGCTCAGGAATACGCTCTCTGGCAAAACGCTGCAATTTTTGGATCAGGTGAACGTCTTGCAGTAATACGCTGCCGTTTTCACCTGCTGTGATTGAATTCTGGTTGTCACCGACTGGTGCACCGTTGTCTCTTGTCAGGGTTTGCGCCTGCAGAGATGTGCTGGCTAAGCCAACTGTAATTAATAAAAAGCTTTTTGACATCTGCATGGTTGCTCTCCAATGCGTGCTAACCATTTGACCAGTCGAGTGGTCAATGGATACTCAAAAGCTCTTTTCTGCCCACTAAGAATATATCTTCAATGATTACATTTGTTTAATGGGAAATAACGATAGATTTAATAGGGATAACCAATGAAATTTTTGAGGTTTTATCAGTTTGATTAATAAAACCTAGACTCGGGCTGAGAAACTCGACGGAAGAGTTAATACACTGACAGAAAAGCACAGCGATGAAAAGGACACCAGAATGCACCAACATGAAAAGTTAAATTACGTTGAGTTTGGCACGCGAGACATCAATGCGACTAAACAGTTTTTCGAGCAAACCTTTGGGTGGCGCTTCGTTGATTATGGGCCAGAATACAGCGCCTTTTCAGGTCAAGGCTTGGACGGTGGCTTTTATGCAGCAGAGCAAGTGAGCCAAACAACAAATGGGGCAGCACTATTGGTGTTCTATAGCTCAGATATTCACACCACGTTAGCCAAAGTCGAACAGTTCGGGGGGCAAATCATCCGCCCTATCTTCGAGTTCCCGGGAGGTTGTCGTTTCCATTTTGCCGAACCAAGTGGCAACGAGTTCGCGGTCTGGTCTGAAAAGCATTAATTAATGACAAGTAAAAGAGTAATTAATGATAGGTAAAACAATAACGTACCACCGCATTCGATAATTGACTCGAAGAGTTACAAACCCGCTCCCCCCGCCTTTTCATTTGTTGATAACGCGGGGCTTTTTGATTGCTCAAATATTATACAGTTGTTTTTGTTCTTTAAATCAAAAGCAAAGGTAAAACATGGAAGTTTTGAAGCGTTGGTTCATCGCCCTTTCTTTGGGCCTTGTGTTATCGGCATGCGGAGGGGGGGACGGCTCCTCTGTAGACAACAACTCCGCGTATGTTCCTGCGGAAAAAGTACAAGACAATATCATTTCTAATATCACTGGCGTCAGCTATCCCTACGACATCTACTTGCCAGAAAACTATGAAGAGCGCACAACATCTTTGCCCGTTATCTACGTTTCCGACGGTAATGGGACGGGTCAGGGGTTTGGTAACCTTATCGCCAATGCCGAACTCGATGTCATTCTAATCGCCATTCATGAAGGTCCTCCTGGACGCAGAAATATTGATTATTTGCCACCAGGGGTCGATGACTTCTACCTTTTCTTAACCCAAGAACTCATCCCAGTTGTCGAAGCCGAATACGATATCGATCCAAATGAACGCACACTGGCTGGACATTCATTTGGAGGCGCAAAAACAGCACATATCATGGTATCAGAAGATATTGGGAGCCAGTTTTTCAAGAATTTTATTATCGCCGACGGTTCGTTCTGGCGTATTGAAGACACCATCTATCCTTTGGAAGAGGAACGTTACGAGGCTTCGCCATGGTTAGAAGTCACCGCTATATTCAGCTCAACACACATAGGAAATCACCCCTCCGTTGAGGCTTTCTATAAACATATACAAACCAAGAACTACATGGGTTTCAATTTACCGACTCTTATCGAGTATAAAAATTTAGATCATGGAAAAATGTGGTATCACACCTACAGGGACAGCCTCCCAATCTTGTTTCCAAAAGAAGAAATTTAAGACCATCAAAATAAGTCAGTGGTAGGCAGATTCGGAACTGGCGTTGCATTTCTGGTTGATCTCATCCTTGGTTTAATCCACTGTTAGCGCAACAATTAATCAATGGGGCGCTAGACCTCGACCAAGGATGTATCATGACTGCAGCCAGTTTTTTTCGCTTACTTTGTCTCGCTGCTATTTGGGGTGGCTCGTTTCTGTTTATGCGAGTCGCTGCTAATACGTTCGGACCGGCTTACTTAATCGAGTTTCGTGTTGCATTTGCGGCAATAGCATTGCTCTTGATAGCTTTCTATCTCAAAAAGAAACTTGCCTTCACAAAACATATTAAGCACTTTTTCATTATTGGCTTATTTAATAGCGCCGTGCCCTTTCTGCTTTTTGCTTACGCTGCTCAAACACTTAATGCGTCGACCTTAGCCATTCTCAACTCAACCGCACCGATATGGGGCGCATTAATTGGTCTTGTTTGGTATCGCAGCCCTTTAACGGCAAAAGCCATTCTAGGTATGATGATTGGTATTGGCGGTGTCGCTGTACTTGTCGGTTTGGATTCTTCAATCATCGGCAGTGAGGCTACCCTCCCTATTGGGGCAAGCTTAATGGCTTCTTTCAGCTATGGGATTGCAACCAACTACACTAAAAATGCACCACAAGTCCCAGCTTTTGACAACGCACACGGCAGTATGTGGGCAGCAGTTATTTGGGTACTTCCGCTACTGCCATTTTTACCAATGCGTGCAGAACCAACCAGTATAGAGTGGAGCTCTGTGGTTGCTCTCGGTGTGGTTTGTACAGGTTTGGCTTATTTGCTTTACTTCCGCCTAGTTTCTGAAATTGGCCCAGCTTCGGCTCTCACCGTCACTTTCCTTGTGCCCGTTTTTGGCATTCTATGGGGTTACTTGATTCTGGGTGAACCTGTCGGTTTCAACACCATCATAGGGACCATTTTGGTGCTTAATGGGACAATGTTGGTGACAGGCTTCTCTCCTGCCGCAATGTTGGCGAAACGAAAAGAGAAGTTGCATAGACGTTTTTAGTCGTCACAAAATCGAATAAGGCCGCTGTTCAAGCGGCCTATTAATATCAACAACGAAATGACTAGTTATACGCCCTCGCCAACGTACCATTCCCTTGATATTGGTAGAACTTACAGTCGTTAGTGATAAACGCGGATTCTCCGGCTTTAAGAGTCAGACTTGTTTCTGATGTCATGACCTCAACTTCGCCTTCAACACAAAAAACAATCTCAGCACCACGCACAAACTGTTGCTTGTATTCTTCATCGGAAGAGAGAATATCAAACCCAAAATCGTCTACCGGAATTGGATAGCTCAACTTGTCCTCTTTGTGAATTGGCGACAGCTTAATCAGTTCCGGTTGCGTGGTGTGAAATGCTGTATTGGCGATAAGCTCATCCACATCAATGTATTTGGGCGTTAAACCAGCTCTGAGGACGTTGTCTGAATTCGCCATTATTTCCAGCGCTGTGCCTTGAACATACGCATGAGGCGTTTCGGCATGGAGGAACATCGCTTCCCCAGGCGCAAGCTCTATCGTGTTCAACATCAACGGAGACAGCAATCCTATGTCTTGCGGGTAATGCTTTTGAAACTCCGCCACATAACCGAGCACTTCCCTTTCCAATGCCGTCTTTGGACCACGCTCTAACGCTGCGTCCAGTTCTGCCAAGGCTTGAATTTTATGAGCTTCGTTCAACGTCATTATCGCCGTGAAGAAACCTTTCAACCCATCTTGATTTGGGTGTTCGGCTAACGCGGTCACCTCACCATCTAAACTGCGAATACCGAATTGGCGGAACAGCATCAGTATTTGTTCTATCGGACGAAAGCCATTCATGGCCTTGTAGAAAGTCAGCGCGTAGACCAACTCTGGCTTGTGATTAGCGTCTTTGTAGTTGCGATTAGGAGCATCAAGTGGGATACCTTGTTCATTCTCTCGTGCAAAACCAAGCTCAGCTTTACGCTTGCTAGGATGAACTTGAATCGATAGCGGAGAATCCGCCGCAAGCACTTTGAATAGATAAGGAAGTTCCCCGAAACGCATCATGGTGTAATCACCAAACATGCTTGCTTTGTCTCTCGCAATCACATCAGATAATAACTCACCGGTTGTTGCAAGGCGCGAGCAACCATTAGGGTGCGCTCCCATCCAAATTTCAGCTTGAGGTTGATGGTTTGCATTGTCGATGCCAAACAGTTTAGAAATCGACTCTTTGCTTCCCCAAGCGTAGTTTTGAATCACGTTATCTAACTTGAACAGTGACATCTCACACTCTCCCACGGTGTTTTAACACTGCAATTTGATCGCTTGAATCAAGGCTGAAACGCCCTGCTCGACTTTGCTTCTTGGGCAACCCAGATTGAGTCTGAGATAGCCTTTACCAGAGTCGCCATAAACATCTCCAGACATGATGGCGACATTGAATTGTTCAATTAACGCCTGATTAAGCAGTGTCATATCGAGATTCAAAACAGATAAGTCAATCCATGCTAAATAGGTCGCGTCTGGGACAAGGTAACTCACTTCAGGAAAGGCGCTTTCCAGAGCTTCTTTCACGTATTGATGGTTAGCCAATACATACTCGTTAAGCGCCTTTAACCAAGGTTCTCCGTGACGATAAGCCGCCATCGTACCAAGCACGCCCATGATAGAAGGCGATGAAAGACCATCCACCTCTTTGAGTTTATGCAGATAACGTTCGCGAGTTGGTGAATCCGCGATCAACGCATACGCACCATTCAAGGCTGGAATATTGAATGATTTAGACGCCGATGTGACGACAGCCCAATCTTGTGAACAACCAAACCCCACGTAAGGGACGTGACGCTTAAAGCACACATCCATGTGGATCTCATCAGAAATAACTTTGACTTGGTATTGGTTACAAAGCTCCGCCATCTTTTCCAATTCGCTTTGGCTCCACACTCGCCCTGTTGGGTTGTGAGGGCTGCACAACAACAGCACTGTGTTATTCTGGTCAGCGAGTTTGGTTTCCAGATCTTGCCAGTCAATTTCAAATCGACCCTGCTGTTTGATGAGCGGACTGCGAACGCACGTACGGTCTTGCCCTTCAATCATTTTGTCGAACGCATCATAAGCTGGCGTATGGAACACCACGCCCTGCCCCGGCTGACTCCATTGCTCAATCAACTTTGACACAATGTAGATAACCGAAGGTCCGTACACCACTTGCTGAGTATCGATTTCGCAGTCAAAGCGAGTTTGATACCAGTAGCGAATCGCGGACTTAAAATCCTCATGATTCCAGCGGCTATAACCTAATACCGGATGCTCTAAACGTTGTTTAAGCACATTCATTACAGGCTCTGGCGCAGCAAAATCCATATCTGAAATGGTAAACGGGAGTAGACCCGCTTTACCAAATCTATCCTGAACGTAGTCCCACTGCGTGCAGTAAGTGCCAGTGCGATCAATCGGTGTATCAAAGTCGAAATTCTGAGTCATACGAATATTCCAATATTAAGGTCCCTCGTCACAATCTCATTGGGGGGGAGGATGGAGATTGTGCCGAGGGGGAGCATCTATCAAAGCAATGATTAGCTAGCAGACATGATGGCTTGCATTTCATTCTTCACTAGGTGAACTTGCGTGCCAATCACGACTTGCAGGTTGTGCTCATCAAGCTTCACTACACCCAGCGCACCGTTGGCTTTCAACTTTGCGTCGTCGACCAAACTCATATCGTTAACAGACAAGCGAAGACGAGTGATGCAGTTATCCAAAGCTGTGATGTTCTCTTTGCCACCAAGAGCTACCAATACTGCGGCACCTTTGCCAGATTCGTTGATGAATGCCGCTTCAAGCTCTTTGTCCACTTCCGCCGTATCGACTTCACGACCTGGTGTTTTTAGGTTGAACTTAGTGATCGCAAACTTAAACACTGAGTAATAAACCACAAACCAAACACCCGCCACCAGCGGCACTAAGTACCATTTCGTTGCCGTGCCTTGCAGGATACCGAACACCAAGAAGTCAATCAGGTTGCCGTCTGTGTTACCGATGGTGACATCAAGCAAGCCCATCACCATAAAGCCCAGACCTGTCAGAATCGCATGGACGAAGTAAAGCACTGGCGCAACAAATAGGAACAAGAATTCAAGCGGCTCAGTGATACCGCCTACCACACAAGCTACGACGCCAGAGATAAGCAGTGCTTTGATTTTTGAGCGGTTCTCAGGGCGAGCACAGTGGTACATCGCAAGAGCCGCACCCGGCAGACCGCCTAGGAAGGTTGGCATTTTACCTTGAGACAAGAATGCCGTGACTTCCGGTGTAAATGCCGTTGTGTCAGGACAAGACAATTCAGAGTAGAAGATGTTTAGTGCGCCAGACACAGTTTGACCACACACATCCATAGTACCGCCCGCTTCAGTGAATCGAATAAGCGCAACCAAGATATGGTGAAGACCGATTGGCAGCAATAAACGTTCGCCTGTACCAAACAGCATTGGACCGAAATCGCCCGCGCCTTCAATCACATGACCGATACCATTGATGCCCGCAGCAAAGTAAGGCCATACGAATGGGATAAACACACCGACAACGCCCAGCACCAATGCAGAAATGATTGGAACAAAACGAGCGCCACCAAAGAACGCTAGTGCATCTGGCATTTTGAAGGTGTAAAAACGCTGGTGAAGTTTCGCAACAATTACACCAACGATCACCGCGCCAAGGATACCAGTATCGATCGATTCAATCCCGATGATGCTTTTCACACCGTAGGCGGCACGTTCCGCTTCACTGTCTAATACACCAGCGACGGTTAGGAAGAAGTTGATCGCAAGGTTAAACGCAGCATAACCAACGAAACCCGCGAAACCTGCCACGCCTTTTTCTTCACGCGCTAATCCAAGCGGGATAGCAACGGCGAACATCACAGGCAAATAGATGAATGCGACAAGACCGATTTTGGTCATCCACATAAACAGGTATTGCAGAGGGGTGTTGTCTAAAAATGGGATGGCTTCTTTGATAGCGGCGCTAGAAAACGAGCTGCCGACACCAAGGAGAATACCTGAGAATGCCAGCAGCGCGACTGGCAACATGAAGGTCTTGCCGAGGCTTTGCAAGAACTCCCACATGGTCGATTTATTGCTTTTAGACATAGTTTGTCTCCGGAAATTGAGAACTTGTAGGGCTCATACACATCACATTATGTGCGCATGAAGTGTTGTTTTTATGCACTCAATATACGCTGCTAAAAATTTTGATAAAACGTTTTACCAAAAATTCTGTGATCGAGTTAGATATCTTTTTCCACAAACTGTGTAGGGCTTTTAAAATCAACCTAATAGGGTTACAGTTTGATGATAAAACGTTTTTCTAATCCATAAAGTGAATCTATGTCGTCAAAAAAAGTGACCATTACAGAAGTCGCTAAACATGCTGGCGTGTCAGTTACCACCGTCTCTATGGTGTTGGGGAATAAAGGGCGGATCTCTCCAGACACAATAGAAAAGGTCAACGCTGCGGTAGAAGAGCTCGGCTATATCCGTAACCGTGCCGCTGCCAACCTACGATCCAATTCCAGCGAAATCATTGGATTGATCCTCAAAGACATCAGTGATCCCTATTACGCAGAAGTCGCAGCAGGATTGAGTGAAGAAATCGAGCAGCAAGGTTACATGCTGTTTCTGGCTCAAAGTGGGGATAGCCAAGAAAAGTTTGAGAAGTGTGTATTAACCATGGCACGCCAAGGTGTCGGTGGTATTGCCTTTTGCCCGATTGGTGAAAGCCAGCAGTTCAACGTCGAAAACCTCAAGCAGCACAATCTGCCAATGGTGTGCATTTCACGCGCTTCGGTGGATAAGCAAATCGACTACGTGGGACCAGACAACATGTACGCTGCCAAGTTGGCAACGGAGCATCTGGTTAAGCAAGGGCATCGCAGAATCGCTTATGTCGGCGGCGCGAGCAGTTCTTTGTGTCGTGCCGAGCGTATTGGTGGGTATTGTTCAACTCTGATGCAGTTTGGTTTGCCTTTCAAACCAGAGTGGGTGGTCGAGTGTGAAAAAAGCCAAGCGTCTGCCGCTCAAACTGTGCAGCAGTTGTTGTTGGAACATCCACAGATTACTGCAGTTCTTTGTCACCATTCCTCGACGGCACTAGGCGCGGTTTATGGCATACATCGAGCAGGACGTTCCATCGGTAAAGATCAGTTTATCGGCGAGCAAGTGTCGGTGATTGGTTTTGATGACGTTGAAGAAGCAGAGTTAATTGAACCACCGCTCACCTTCGTAAATTCCAATGCACGAGAGATGGGAAGACAAGCGGCAAAACGATTGATCAATCAACTCAAGCAAGAAGACAGCGAGCCTTACAGCTTGATCCTGCCTCCCAAACTCATTGTTCGTGAGTCGGCTTAACCCAACACCACCTCCACACCTTGCTTTCTCAATTGTTCGAGGTCGCTTTTCGGAGCGGCTTCGTCGGTTAACAACACCGAGATTTCACTCGTTTTACCAATCGAAGATGGGTAGATTTGCCCAAACTTACTTGAGTCCGTCAGCACGATGTTACGACGCTTTTTCGCAATGATGGTTTCGGCGATTTCTGCACGCATCATGTCTCGGCTAGTAAAGCCAGTATCTTGATGGAAGCCATCAATACCCAAGAAAGCCGTGCTGAAATGAATGTTCTCAATACACAGCTTGGTTAACGGTCCAACCAAGCTCTCGCCTTGATGCTGATACACACCACCAAGCAAGATGATGTTAGCTGAGGTGTTACGGATGAGGTGGGCGATGTACGCTGATGGAGTAATGATGGTGACGTCACCACGTTCAGCCAATGTGCGAGCCAAGAGCGCATTAGCACTGCCGCCTTCGATTAACACGGTTTCGTTTGGTGATACCAAATCTGCCGCTTTGTTGGCTAACGCTTGTTTGATGTCGAAGCGCACTTCGAGTCGCGTATCAATATCGTCACTTTGCAGCGCCGTCGCAGCGCCGTGTACACGCTTTAAGTAGCCTTGTTGCTCAAGGAAGTTCAAATCCTGCCTGATGGTCACGCCCGACACGCCAATGATGTCAGAAAGCTCCGTCACTTGAACGCGTTTGCGGTCATTAACCAATTGCAGGATTTCATTTTGTCTTGAGTTCACAGGCTCGCTCCTTATAGATGAGCTTGCAGTATACGCCCGAACACTTTCATATGAAAGCAACCTGTGAACGATAGAAATAAGCTAAGTCGCGTTACACCGTAAGCTCAAGACGGTTGCCATCTGGATCTAACACGCAGCTTTCATAGTAACCGTCACCTGTTTGTCTCGGACCGTCGATCCATTGGTAGCCATCATCTACTAAGGTTTTGGTTAATTGATCCACTGCCTTCTGTGATCCTAGAGCGAAAGCAAAGTGTACCAACCCCGTTACCTGCATTGCATGAGATTTTTCACAAGCGGTCACACCTTCCATCGACATCAACTCCAATCGTGCACCACTTTCAAACGAAAGAAAGTAAGATGAAAACTGTTTAGTTGGGTTGTGGTATTTGTCGTTAGACACCGCGTTAAAGTATTTCTCATAGAAGGCTTTTAACTCTTCCAAACGTTCAGTCCAAATCGCGATATGTTCAATTTTCATTAGGATTCCCCCTAGCTCTTAACTGCGTTCAATCTAACGAGGAAACGCAGCACAAAAAAGAGAGCAAATCACTTCTGAGTTGTTCCTGTTTTATGGTTGGAGTTGTGTTTGAGTGGAAGTGATGCCCATAATGGCGCAAAGTTTTTCAGGACAGAATGATGGAAGAAATTTACTTCGCAGGCGGCTGCCTTTGGGGCGTTCAAGAATTTATGCGCCACCTTCCTGGCGTAATCAGCACCGAAGCAGGACGAGCAAATGGCACCACGGACAACACTCAAACCGAATACGATGGCTACGCCGAATGCGTGAAAACCCAGTTCGACCCTGAGCAGGTTTCGGTTGAAACTTTAATGGAGTATCTGTTTGAGATCATCGACCCGCACAGTGTAAACAAGCAAGGTGAAGACGTAGGTGAAAAGTACCGTACTGGTGTCTACAGCCAAAACGAACAACACCTAGCCATCGCTAAAGCGTTTATCGCAGCAAGACCGGATGCCGATAAAATCGCCGTAGAATTGCTGCCACTCATGAACTATGTGCCAAGTGATGATGAGCACCAAGACCGACTCACGCGCTTTCCCAATGACTACTGCCATATCCCGTTAGATTTGCTGCACAAGTACAAAAATCCGTCTTAATGGATAAGCTAAATCCAGCGTACCAACCTCTCCTAACCTCCCCTTGGCTTCAAATTAGGAGCTTACATTCGCCAATGTGTATCAAGGGGAGGAACTAGCTGGGTTCACTATCAGCTATCCTAAGCGCTTTATTTCTTTTCTCAAAGAGACAGAAAATTACCTTAAAAAAAGGTTATTGGAGGAGCTTTAGCACAAAGCCTCTTTTTTATAGCAAAATTGAACCATATTTGATTCCCTTCTCGTTTATTTTCAAGCTTCATTATTAATTTCAAAATAAATGGAATATAAGTCACAATACTAATTCCCTTCTAGCTCATTGATATTAATGACTTCTATCACACTTAGCTCTCAGTGATACAAAAATATAGTTATTGGATTTTTTTTACTATTTCAGAAAACCGTAACATTAATTAAATTTGCCTCATTACTTCAGTACCAATGAGTCAAAAAATGATTACAGAACTAACAAACGTCAATTTAATTAAAGGCAACCTTCAAGAAAATAATAAAAAAGAAGTCTTTGAAGAGCTAGCGCAAATGCTATTCGAAAATAATCGAATCAGCAGCAAAGAGGCTTTTTTAACCGACATCGAAGCACGTGAAGCATTAAGCGTTACTTCAATGGACGGCATCGCTTACCCACACGCAAAAAGCAAAGCGGTTACAGAGCCTGCAATCGCTGTTGGCGTAAAGCGCGAAGGCATCGAGTATGGCGACGAAGAGGGAGTCAAACCGACCGTATTCTTCATGATTGCCTCACCAGATAACGGTGCCGACCACCATATTTATGTTCTTCAAGAATTATTCGGTAAATTTAGCGAAGAGTTTATTGGAGATATTCATAACGCAAAAGACGAAAACCAAATACTAAATATTTTAATTAATTCATAAGGCGTGAAATTATGAGTACAATCACAGCTCAAGCTAGTAATAATAGCGATTTCAAAAAAATCCTAAGTACCATGAAAGGTCACCTTTTATTCGGTACTTCTCACATGCTTCCATTTATCGTTGCGGGTGGTGTACTACTGGCGCTAGCGGTAATGGCATCAGGTAAAGGTGCGGTTCCTGCGGACGGTTTATTGGCTGATATTTCTAATATCGGTATTAAAGGTCTGGTGCTGTTCCCAATTATTCTTGGTGGCTTCATTGGTTACTCAATTGCAGACAAACCAGCACTAGCACCAGCGATGATCTCTTCTGGCATCATGGCTGACATGGGCGGCGGCTTCCTTGGTTGTATCGTAGCGGGTTTCATCGCAGGTGGTGTGGTATTCCAACTTAAGAAGATCCCTCTTTCTGCTAACATGACTGCGTTGGGCGCCTACTTCATCTACCCTCTACTAGGTACGCTTATCTCTGCAGGTATCGTTCTATGGGGTATCGGTGAGCCAATCAAGATCTTCATGGCTTCTATGAACGAATTCCTAGCTTCTATGGCTGGCGCTTCTAAAGTGGTTCTAGGTACGATTCTTGGTGGTATGACTGCATTCGATATGGGCGGTCCAATCAACAAAGTAGCAACGCTATTCGCTCAAACTCAAGTTGATACTCAACCATGGCTAATGGGTGGTGTTGGTATCGCAATCTGTACGCCTCCTCTAGGTATGGCACTAGCAACATTCCTATTCAAGAAGAAGTTCACTAAGCAAGAGCAAGAAGCAGGTAAAGCAGCAGCAATCATGGGTTCTATCGGTATCTCTGAAGGTGCTATCCCATTCGCAGCAAACGACCCTGTACGCGTTCTTCCTTCAATCGTTGCTGGTGGTATCGTTGGCTGTGTGTTCGGCTTCCTAACAGACGTACTACTACACGCACCATGGGGCGGTCTAATCACAGCACCTGTATCAAGCAACATCCCAATGTACGTTGTGGGTATCGCACTAGGCTCACTAACAACAGCAGTTATCGTTGGCTTCTGGAAACCTGTTGCTGAAGAAGAAGCAGAAGACGAAATCGCAGAAGTAGCACCTGCACAAGCTCAAGCGGCTCCAGCAGCAGGCGAAGGCGAGTACGACATCGTAGCAGTAACATGTTGCCCATCTGGCGTAGCACACACATTCATGGCAGCGAAAGCACTAGAGAAAGCAGGTGCGGCAGCGGGTCTGAAAATCAAAGTAGAAACTCAAGGTCAAAACGGTATCCAGAACCGCATCACTGACCTAGATGTAGCAAACGCGAAGCTGGTTATTCTAGCTCATGATATCCAAGTAAAAGACGCTCACCGCTTTGCAAAAGCAAACGTTGTTGAGTGTTCAACGAAAGAAGCGATGCGTAACGCAGCGACTCTTGTGAAAGCTTAAACCTTAAGCTCCTCCCCCTAAGAGCCCTTTCCCCCAAAGGGCTCTATTTCAAGTTTTTAAGTTTTAGTAATACACCTGATTTTTTTAATTATATAACCCTACAATTTACAAGGCTTTAAAAATGAAATTCAAACCTTCCCTACTCGCTTGCGCAGTTCTCAGTGGTCTAGTCGGTCTGACTGGCTGTAACGACGACACAACTAACATTTATGAAGGCGGTGACACCAACCCTGCACTGCCGGATATTCCTGACGGCGGCAAGCCAGTATGTCCTCCAGTTGGCGATGGCGACTGTGATGACAAGCCAAACCCAGAAACACCTGAAATCGACATGGGCGTTCACATCCCGGTAGATTTCGCCGATATGGACGTAACACGCTACGTCAACCCATTCATCGGTACAGGTAACCTAGGCAACACCTACCCTGGTGCAACCACACCACACGGCATGGTGCAGCTTTCTCCAAACAACGGTTCTAACGGCTGGGAATACATTTCAGGCTACTACTACCACGACGCACGTACTTCCGGTTTCTCTCATACCCACCTTTCCGGAGCTGGTGCTGGCGACTTGAACGACATTCTAGTCATGCCAATCAACTCACGTTCGGACTACATGATTGATGAAGGTTCGGCAACACTAAACCTAGAAGCGTCTCGCTTCCAACATCGTGACGAGCAAGCGACAGCGGGCTACTACAAAGTCGATCTATTGGATTACGACATCAAAGCTGAGTTGACGGCGTCGGATCGCGTTGGTGTGCACCGCTACACCTTCCCTCGTGATGAGAAGTCAGAAATCATCGTGAACACTGGCTTCAAAATTAACTGGGACTACACCTCTGATTCTTACTTGAAATGGGACAAAGACAATAACCGTCTAGAAGGTCACCGTTTCTCTGATGGTTGGGCACCAAGCCAAAAAGAATTCTTCGTGATGGAATTCGACCAACCAATCAAAAACGTTCGCTTTGCTTACTACGATAAAGAGCAAGGTCGTTACATGGACGTGCCAGAAGGCATTACGGAAATCGGTAACGAAACACGCGGCAAGTACCAATACGCGCGCGCTTACGTTGAATTCGACACATCAAAAGACGGCTTAACGGTTGAAGCGAAATTGGCGCTATCAAACGTTGAGATTGGCGAGAATGGCAAGTCTGGTGCTTCTCTTAACATGACTGAAGTTGCGGGCATGAACTTCGACCAAGTACGTGAAGCGGCAACGAAGAAATGGGAAGACGAACTCGGCAAGATCCAAGTCTCTGGCGACGAAGATTACAAACAGACGTTCTACACCGCGATGTACCACTCGTACCTAGGTCAAACCATTCACTCTGACTTAGATGGTCGCTACCGCCAAGTTCACCAAGGTCGTAACGCATACCCTGATGGCAACACACCTTGGGGCGATAAGATTGATACGCTGAAAGAGTCGATCCGCACTGCCGATGCCAACAAAGATGGCAAAGCAGACTTCACGCGCTACGACACTTTCTCTTTGTGGGATACCTACCGCGCAGTTCAACCGTTGTCTTCGATTCTTGAGCCAGACCGCTTAGCAGACGTGGTGCTGTCTATGCTGTCTTACGCCGAAGAAGAATGGGTGGATGACAAAGGCAACGTGCGCAAAGGTCGTCTGCCTGAGTGGACATTCAAAGGCAACGAAACCGGCATGATGATGGGCATGCACTCAACGCCTGTGATTCACGATGTGTTGTCGAAAGGCTCACTAGAAAAACGCATGATCGACCTTGGCTTCACAGAAGCGGAGCGCAAAGACGTTAAAGAACGTTTAGTTGAAGCGATGATCACAGACGCACGCGCCGCAACGAGCCAAGGCGTAGCATGGATCAAAGAGTACGAAGAACAAGGTTACGTGCCAGCGAAATTGCACGACACTCCACCAGATTCTTACGGCGGTCACTCACCATTTAAAGACTCTTGGACAGCATCTTACTCGCTTGAATACTCAATGAACGACTGGGCAATCGCACAATCGATCAAAGAAGTGTTCGGTGAAGAAGATCCACGCTACACCGAGTTCGCTAACCGTTCTAAAAACTGGCAAGCACAATTCGACTTCGGCGGTAAGCAATACCAAGGTTGGTTCAAAGCCCGTGACTACGATGGCGAGTTTATCGATGCAGGTTGGGTAGACCCAATCACTGGTCGCGCGGTTGGTAAAGACTGGCGTCCAGACATGTTTAACTGGGCATTCTCTGAATCGAATGGCTGGCAATACTCGTTCAGTGTTCAGCACGACATTCATGGCTTGATTGACCTGATGACACGCTTCGACAAGACACAAAACCCTGAAGCAGAACGCGGTGACTTGTTCGCAGCGCGCTTGGATGAATACTGGTCAACCTACCCAGACCGCAACGCAGGCGACAACCAATTCCCAGTGTTCAACACAGGTAACGTTGGTCAGCATGTGCAAGGTAACGAACCAGATATCCACGTACCGTACTTGTACAACTACGTAGGTCAACCTTGGAAAGGTCAGGCAGCCATCGCCGCAGCAACCAACATTTGCTACAAGAACACCGCTGACGGCATTTGTGGTAACGACGACTTCGGTACGCTCTCTGCGTGGTTCGTGTTCCGTGCACTTGGCTTCTACCCAGTGAACGCTTCTTCTGGCATCTACGAAATTGGTACTCCGCTGTTTGAAAGCGCGTCTATCGATGTCGGCAACAACCAGAAGTTCACGGTGACCGCGAAGAACGTTAGCCGCGAAAACATCTTCATTCAATCGGCTCGTTACAACGGCAAAGACTTCAACCGCACTTACCTGACTCATGACGAAATCATGTACGGCGGTGAGTTGGAGTTCGTGATGGGCGACAAACCAAATCAACGTTGGGGCTCTCTAGAGCAAGATCTTCCACCAGCACAAGGCATCGGTGAGTTCTTGCATGAAGACGAGATGCCAGCAGGTTCTCGTTAATCCCAATAGTGACAACTCAGCCGGGGGAGCGCATCTCCCGGCTACCCCTACAAGCAAATTTTATAAGCAGTCCTTTATAAACAGTCTCTTATAAACACTTTTTATATACGAATAACGACAAAACGGTATGCACATGTTTAAACGTAATCTTATCTCTTTGGCTATCCTGGTTGGTCTGACGGGTGGCTTGGCTGGCTGTAACAGCGACAACGATTCTTCCTCTTCACTGCCAGGCGATCCAATTGTTGATCTTGCGGTGTTGAAATACGTCGATCCTATGATCGGCACAGCAGCTTCTGGTCATACGTTCCCGGGCGCGACGGTACCGGCAGGTATGGTTCAACTGTCTCCAGATACTTTCATCGGTTCTAACACTGATCACGAATCAGGACTTAACCCTTGGCACTCGGCATCTGGCTACTGGGATTCATCCAACTACGAAACTGGCGAAGTAGTTAACACTGACGTTCCGCTGTACGGCTTCTCCCATACTCACCTTTCAGGTACAGGCGCAACGGACTTAGGCGACATCTTGGTTCTGCCATACGCAGACATGGCGAACACACAACTGAACTCTTTCGACAAAGCCAATGAAGAAGCAAGCGCAGGCTACTACAAAACCAAGCTAAACCAAGGTCAAATCGAAGTAGAACTGAGCGCAACCAAACGCGTTGGTTTACACAAATACACCTTTGCTGATGGCGCGGACCGCAACGTGAAGTTCGATTTAGGTCATACCCTAATGAACAACAACGGCAAGTCTTTGAAGAACAAAGTAGAGGTGGTGGACGAATACACCATTCGCGGTCGTAAAACCTCAACAGGCTGGTTCCAAGGGCAAGATCACCAAGGTCAGGACATCTTCTTCTACGCGAAATTCAACCAACCAATCGCCAAAGCACTGTTGGGCGAACAAGACCTAGAACCAACGCGCGAAATGCGTAATGGTGCGGTTTACTCAGGCGATGATCTGACGGCTTACCTAAACTTCGGCACAGGCGAAGAGCCAATTGAAATCCGCGTCGGTATCTCTCCAGTTAACTGGCAAGGTGCGCAGAAAAACTTAGAAGCGGAAGCACCAAGTTTCGACCTAGCAAAAGTAAAAGAAGACGCGGAATACGCGTGGGCTGAGAAGCTGGCGAAAATCAAAGTAGAAGGCGGCACAGACGCAGAGAAAACCAACTTCTACACTGGCATGTACCACATGATGATCGCACCAATCGAGTTTTACGATGTGGATGGTCAATACGTGGATATGCTTGGCACGGTGCGCACACTGAAAGATGGCGACACACCAAACTACTCAATTTACTCAACGTGGGATACGTTCCGCGCCGTTCACCCAATGTGGACCATCATCGACCCAGACCAAGCAACGCTATATGTGAAAGACTTGATTCGTAAATCCAACGACGAGTTTGGTCTATTGCCGAAATGGGAAGGTCACGGCTCAGAGACTGGCACCATGATCGGCTACCCATCAGCAGCGATTCTGGGCGATGCGGTAACCAAAGGCTTGATTGATGCAGAGCAGGCTTACACGGCGTCAGTGAAATCAGCTCGCTACACACCGCATGAGTACCCACAGATTCATGACGACATCCTAAGTTCGCTCATGGCAGGTCAGTTGAACTACCACGAGAAAGAACAGTGTGTTCGTTACCCGAACTGGAACTCAGTGTCGTACTCGTTGGAATTCTCATTCTACGATTGGACGATCGCAGAGATGGCAAAAGCCGCTGGCGATATGGACGCGTATGAAGAGTTCAAAGCTCGTTCTTACAACTCTTTGAAACACTGGGATGCAAAAGCAGGTAACGCAGACGGCACGGGCTTCTTCGTCCCAACAGAACTGAAAGAAGGCGACCCATGTGCACTGAAATACGCTTCAACTGACTTCGACCCTCACAAGTCTGACGCGTTCTACTACACAGAAGGTAACGCGTGGCAGTGGCAATGGGCGTTCATGCAAGACTTGGACAAGCTGACTGAAATCATGGGCGGCACGCAAGGTCTGAACGACAAACTGAACAACCTATTTACTGCCGATCCAAATGGCGGTGAAGCGCACCAAGACATGACAGGCTACATTGGTCAGTACATTCACGGTAACGAGCCTTCGCACCACGTCATCTATTTGTACAACCGTACTGAAGAGTCTTACAAGGCGCAGGAATATCTAGACCAAGTTTACGACCAGTTCTACAAACCGACGCCAGACGGCATCATCGGTAACGAAGACGTGGGTCAAATGTCAGCGTGGTACTTGATGTCAGCACTGGGCTTCTACCAAATCTCGCCAACCGATCCAACCTACAGCATCGGTCGTCCAATCTTCGACAAAGCGACGGTAGACATTGGCTCTGGCACCTTCACGGTAACGGCTGAAAACAACGGTCCAGACAACATGTACATCAAAGAAGTGACCATCAACGGTAAGCCTCTGGATGTGTACAACACCTTCCAGCACAGCGAATTCAAAGCAGGCGGCGAACTGCACTTCGTGATGACGGCTGACAAGTCTGAAGCAATGCAAGCCAACCTAGGCGAATAATGATTTTGAGGGGACCTCGTGTCCCCTTTTCTCGTGGAATAAAAACAATGAAACTAAAAAGAACCCTACTCTCTACCGCAGTGTTAACCTCCATGCTTGGTCTTGCTGGTTGTGGCAGCGACTCTGATCCAGAAACTCCGGTTATCTCTACCCCTACTTTGGAATTCGTTGATACCTTGATCGGCACTAAAGGTCTTGGCAACGTCAACCCATCTCCAGTCATGCCAGAAGGTATGATTCAACCTTCACCAGATAACTTCGATCCAAACGGTTGGAATGGCAAAGGCTCACCTGTTGAATACGATCCTGTGCACAGCCTGCTTTCTGGCTTCTCAATGACCCACATTTCTGGCGCAGGTAAAGGCGACCTAAACGACTTCGCTTTCTTGCCATACACAGGTTTCAATACTGACGCCGTGACCATGGATAAAAGCTCGGAAGTGGCAGAGGTTGGTTACTACTCGGTTGACCTTGTAGAAACTGGCGTAAAAGCTGAGCTGTCAGCAACCGACCGCGTGGCGTTCCAACGTTACACCTTCAAACCGGGTGAAGACCGCAAAGTACGTATCGACCTGCAACACGAACTGTTAGAACAATACGGCAACCATTCTCGCAGCATCTACTACAAGCGCGTTAACGACACCACAGTCGTAGGCGCGCGTACCTCAAACGAATGGGGTCAATGGCAAACCGTGTTCTTCGCGGCAGAATTCTCTGATCCAATCATTGAAGAGAATCTGTACACCAAGCTGGCTTCTGAGAGCAAACTGACTCCAACTGACGCTACCGAAGTCGGCTTGGAAGATTACCGTGGTTACGCAGAGCACAAACCAATGCCGGGCGAACCAGAACCTGACCCAGAACGTTTGGCAAAACGCGCAAACGATGTCCTGACGCACTTGAACTTTGGCAAGAGCAATGAGCCATTGGTGGTCAAGGTAGCGATTTCTGGCACTGGCGTTGACGGCGCACTGAAAAACCTAGAAGCAGACACCAACGGCTGGGATTTCGACAACGTCGTACAACAAAACCGCGTGGCTTGGGAAAACATCCTTGGCGAGTTTGAACTGGAAGGCGGCAACAAAGCTGACAAGACCATGTTCTACACCTCGCTCTACCGTACGTTTGTTGCTCCATTCCTATACCAAGACGTGGATGGCAAATACCGTGGCATGGATGGCAAAGTGCACCAAGCAGAAGACGGCTTAGTGAACTACTCAGTATACTCAATGTGGGATACCTTCCGCGCCGCGCACCCACTGAAAACCATCATCGATAAAGATCGCGCGATTGAACACGCACGCGATCTATTGAACAAATACAAAACGGGCGGCGTGCTGCCAAAATGGGAACTGCACTCGGATTACACCGGTGAAATGGTCGGTCATCCTGCGGTCTCGGTTATTGCCGATATCATGGTCAAACACCCAGAAGCCTTTACAGCAGCTGAGTTTGATTTGGCGTTGAAAGCCGCTGACGAAACGGTCAACTTCAACCTTGATAAAACTGAAAGCTGGGTGCCTTACCAAGATGCTTGGAACGGTGACAAACGCTTCACGGTCATGACACGTCATAACGACTACCAAGAAGACGTCGGCTTTATTCCAGCTAACACCAAATGGGCGCCGGATTCTGGTGACAAACCGGGTTACGTAGAAGGCTTAAAAGTCGATAAATACGACGAGCTCGTGAACGAATCGGTGTCTTACGGTCTTGAGAACGCTTACTACGACTGGTGTATCGCTCAGATCGCTAAACTTGCTGGCAACGACCAACAGTACGACCGTTACATGGCACGCTCAGAATCGTTCAAGAACTACTTCGATTACAACCCAGAACAATACGGCAAACTGCAAGACACCAAAGGCAACGCATTGGGTGCGACGGGCTTTATGCGTCCGGCTTACATGAACAGTGGCAGTAAAGTTTGGGCAAACAACCTGAAAGCCGAATGTTTGGACGAGAACATGGCGCTGTCTATCCCAGGCGGTATGGACTACAACGCCTGTAAAGACCGCAAAGCACTCAACGAAAGTGACGTGTTCTGGCCTTACCGCGCCGAGCACCGTGGTGAAGACTTCACCGAAGGCAACACATGGCAATGGACATGGTTTGCACCTCACAACTTGAACGGTCTGGCTAACGTGATGAGCGGTGAGCATATCGATCGTACTGACTTCTCTCTTCCTGAAGACGTAACCGAACAAGGCAAAGCGGCATTCCTCGCTAACTTGAATGCGCTGTTTAATGCAGACTCCAACGCTGATACGAGCCAATCACACGACATGTCTGGCTACATCGGTCAGTTCGTGATGGGTAACGAGCCTGATCACCACGTACCTTACCTATACAACTGGACGGCAGAGCCTTGGAAGACACAAGAAATCATCGACCAAGCGATGAACGAGTTCTACCACCCAACCCATGAAGGTCTGATCGGTAACGAAGACGTCGGTCAGATGTCGGCGTGGTATGTGATGTCTGCATTGGGCTTCTACCAAGTCACACCGGGCGAGGCGAGTTACACCATCGGTCGTCCTCTGTTCGACAAAGCCGTGATTCCAGTCGCGGACGGTAAATTCACCATCACCTCAGAAAATAACAGCCAAGAGAGCATCTACGTGAAGTCGGTGACCATCAACGGCAAACAATTGAGTGACAACTTCAGCTTCGCGCACAGCGATTTGAAAGACGGTGGTGAACTGCATTTCGTCATGACTTCAGACAAATCTGAAGCAATGAAAGCGCAGTAGCCGATACCCATCCAAATAACGAAAGGGGGCATCTAGCCCCCTAAAAACTTCACTTCAGTGGAACCATAAAAATGAAACTAAAAAGAACCCTTATCTCTACCGCTATACTCGCTGCCATGTTTGGCCTTGCTGGTTGTAACAGTGACGACGACAACAGCAAATCTGGTACTCCATCCCTCGACACCACACTAACTCAATACGTCAATCCATTGATTGGTACAGGTGCAGACGGTCACACCTTCCCAGGGGCGGTTGTGCCTTATGGTTTGGTACAACTATCTCCTGATACCGAAATGGAAGGCTGGGGCTCTGCCGCAGGTTACTTCGACCACGGTAAGCTGACTGAAATCCCAGTGTATGGCTTCTCCCACACTCACCTTTCTGGCACAGGCATTACCGACCTTGGTGATATCTTAGTTCTGCCTTTCACCAAGAAAGAAAACGCCGTTTTCAACACCTTCGATAAAGACAACGAAACCGCAGAAGCAGGCTACTACGCGGTTGAACTGAACAAAGGCGAAATCAAAGCCGAGCTAACTACCACGCAACGTGTTGGTTTCCACCGCTACACCTTCAAAGAAGGCACGACGCCACACATCAAGTTCGATTTAGACCACACCCTCAACAAAGGTCACTTCAACAACCGCACCATGAAGGGCGATTTGGAGTTTATCGACGCTTACACCATCCGTGGTTTACGTAGCTCGAACGGTTGGGCAAACAACCAACACGTGTACTTCTACGCCACCTTCAACCAACCTATCGTCAAAGCCATTGCTTTGGTTGACGGCACAGAAACGGAAATCGATGTAAACAACGACAACATCGACGCAGTGAAAACCATCGCTTACCTAGAATTCGCACCATCATCAACACCGCTAGAAATCCAAGTAGGCTTGTCACCAACAGGCACAGAAGGGGCGGAGAAGAACCTAGAAGCGGAAGCGAAAGACGTGTCATTTGATACTGCGCGCGCTCAAGCCAACGACGCATGGCACCAAGAGCTTAGCCGCATGATGGTATCTGGCGGCACAGAAGATCAAAAAGAGATCTTCTACACCGCGCTTTACCACGCCTCTATCGCGCCAATGATTTTCCAAGATGTCGACGGTCAATACCCAGCGATGCGCACTCGCATTCAAAAAGACGCGGGCGACACACCAAACTACTCTGTGTACTCCATGTGGGATACTTTCCGCGCTGCGCATCCACTGAAAACCATCATCGACCCAGAACGTGCCGAAGAGTTTGCCAACGACCTGATTCGTAAATACGAAGACGGTGGCATCTTGCCGAAATGGGAACTGCACAGCCATTATACGGGCACCATGATCGGCTTCCCTGCGGTTTCTATCATTGCTGACGCGATGGCAAAAGGCTTAGACATCGACCCACAACTGGCCAAAGAAGCGGCTGAATTTACGGTGCGTTACCACGAGGCATCTGAATTCCCAGATTGGACGGAAGACAACAACATCGGCGCAGCAAACGTTGTGCAAGTGAAAGTGTACGAAGAAAATGGCTTTGTTCATCACGGCTATTGGAACAGTGCATCTTACACGCTTGAGTTTGCTTACGGCGACTGGGCAATGGCAGAAATCGCGCGCATGGCTGGCGATGTAAAACTGCAAGAAGAGTTTATGACTCGTGCCGACAACTGGCTTAACCATTGGGATGCAGAGACGGGCTTCTTACGTCCGAAAAACCACCCGCTGAGCTCATCACCAAACAAACCGCCTTTGGAGTTCAACCAACCAATTGATGAAGAGCGTTTGGATGAGTGTGAAATGGTTGAGTGGCCAGAAGGCTCTGGCGTGATGAAAGAGAAATGCCCACTGCTACCGTTCGACCCTTACTACGTGGACGAGTTTGCCTACACCGAAGGGAACGCGTGGCAATGGAAGTTCCAACCAATGCACGATTTCAACCGTCTGAAACAAGAGATCTACCAAGCAGACTTGGCGCAAGGCAAAGACACCACGCCAGAGAAAGCCTTCCGTGAAGACTTGGACGAGCTATTCAACGCACGTTCTTCAAACACAGGCGAAGAGCTACCAGACCTAACGGGTTACATTGGTCAGTACATGCACGGTAACGAACCATCGCACCACATTCCTTACCTATACGCGCTAACGGATGAGCCATGGAAAGCGCAAGAGTACCTAGACCGCATCATGTCAGAGATGTACACCAGCGAGCCAACCGGCTTGATTGGTAACGAAGACGTGGGTCAGATGAGCTCTTGGTACTTGATGTCGGCAATGGGCTTCTACCAAGTGACGCCTGCGGATCCGGTCTACACCATCGGTCGCCCTATGTTTGATGAAATCACCATTCCAGTCGAAGGCGGCGAGTTCACAGTCATCGCAGACAACAACAGCCCACACAACAAGTACGTGAAGTCTGTAACCATCAACGGCAAACCGCTGGATGCCAACTTCACCTTCAAACACAGCGAAATCAAAGCGGGCGGCGAGCTTCACTTCGTCATGACGGGTGACAAGCAAGAAGCGCTTCAAGCTCAGTAACGTTTTATGTAATTCGTGTTTAAAGAATAAGCAGATAGATTAACTCAGTGGCAGGAAGTGACGCGCTTCCTGCCTAAGGAATCAAGATTATGAACTTTACGAAAACCGCTATCGCCACCGCTGTGATTTCAAGTGTTATTGGTTTGGCTGGCTGCAACGATGACGACGATAACACCTCACCAAGCGTCGATACTTCCAACCTAAAATACGTCGACCCATTCATTGGTACCGGCTTTAACGGACACACCTTCCCGGGTCCTGTTGTGCCAGAAGGCATGGTGCAACTTTCTCCAGATACCGAGCTGATCGGCTGGCACTCTTCATCAGGTTACCACTTCGATAAAAAGACTCTATTTGGCTTCTCCCACACTCACCTTTCTGGCACGGGCATGGGCGGTTTAGGTGACATTCTGTTCCTGCCGTTTACCGAAGATAAAGCTAAATACATCGAAGACAGCGACGACTACCGCGAAGCGATTTCGGTCAAGATGGACAAAACCTCAGAAGTGGCAGAAGCAGGTTACTACTCTGTGAAGATTGCTGAGAACGGTATCAAAGCTGAGCTTACAGCTTCTGAACGTGTCGGCTTCCATCGTTACACCTATCCGCAAGGCCAACCACAACGTTTGAAGATTGACCTCAACTCCATCCTCAACAGTGACTGGGGTTCAACCTCTTTGCGTAACAAACTAACGGTGAGCGAAGACGGTCATACCATCACGGGCGAGCGCGATGCAGCACACTTCTCTGGTTGGGCGAAAAACCAAAAAATCTTCTTCTATGCGACTTTCGATAAGAAGATCAAAGACGTCTACATCCTTGCCAATGGTAAGCCTGTTGACGGCCTAACGGCAGAGCACGTTTCCGAATTGATTTACGATGACCAAGGTAATCCAGTTAAGCGTGTCAAAGCGGACGTCACTGCCTACATCGAATTTGAAGATGAAGGCTCACAAGAGTTGAATGCGCAAGTGGCGTTATCTGCGGTTGACCCACAAGGCGCAGAAAACAACTACGATGCAGAAGCAAATGTCTCTTTCGATACTGCGCGCAACAACGCACGTGAGAAATGGGCAAAAGCGCTCAACTTCTCAATTGAAGGGGGCACGGAAGATCAAAAAGAGATCTTCTACACTGCGCTTTACCACACCAAGATTGCGCCTATGGTGCATCAAGACGTGGATGGTCGATTCCGTGGCATGGGCAAAGGCTCAATTCGTGAAGGCGAAGGGGAATACTCCATCGCTTACGGTCAAGCAACAGAAGAACAGCCAAACTTCTCGGTTTACTCTCTATGGGATACCCAACGCGCGTTACACCCACTAAAAACCATCACAGAGCCAACTCGCGCGGTGCAATACGCAAAGAATCTAGTTCAGAAGTACACTGAAAGCGGCTTGCTGCCGAAGTGGGAGCACTTAGGTGACGAAACAGGCACCATGGTTGGCTACCCAGCGGTAGCAGTGATTGCGGATGCGATCACTAAGTTCCCAGAAGAGTTTACTCAGCAAGAGAAAGAGCTGGCGCTGAAAGCCGCGATCGACTCTTCGACGTACGAGAACTACCCTGCATTGCAAGCCGATTGGGATCAGGGCGTATTGGATCGCACTTTAACCAAGCACATCGATTACATTGAGAAAAACGGCTTCACGCCTGCCATCCAACGTGTCGATGGTGAGCCAGTCTTTGAAGACTACACGGTTGAGTCTGTTTCTTACGGTCTAGAAAACGCGTTCTACGATTGGGCTATCGCACAAATTGCCAAAGCAGCCGATGATACTCAAGCGGAAGAGCAATACCTTGAACGCTCAAAAGGCTACAAGAAGTACTTCGATTACAACCCAACGGAATACGCAGAACATGGCGTGACGGGCTTTATGCGTCCAGTGATGATTGATGAAACCTTCATGACACCATTCGACCCATACGGTACAGAACACGAGACAGGCAACTACACCGAAGGTAACGCATGGCAGTGGACTTGGTTTGTACCGCATGACATCGCAGGCTTAAAAACCATCATGGGTGGCGATGCTGAGTTCCAGAAGAACCTAGAAGCAACCTTCACAGCAGAAAGCCAAGGCACAGAAACTCCGGATATGTCTGGTTTGATTGGTCAAGTTGCGTTTGGTAACGAGCCTTCGCACCACATTCCTTACCTATTCAACTGGACCGCAGAACCATGGAAGACACAACAAGTCGTCGACCACATTCTGGATGACATGTATTTCGCTGCGCCAGAAGGCGTCATTGGTAACGAAGACGTGGGCGCAATGTCCGCTTGGTATGTGATGTCTGCATTAGGCTTCTACCAAGTGAACGCGGCAGAACCTATCTACACTGTGGGCCGTCCGCTATTCGACAAAGCCGTGATTCCGGTGAAAGGCGGCACGTTCACCATCACCACAGAAAACAACGCCGATGACAACATGTACATCAAGTCCGTCACCATCAATGGCAAAGCTTTGGATAACGATTTCTTCTTCGACCATTCCGAGTTCAAACCGGGTGGTGAGTTGCACTTCGTGATGACGGGCGAGCAATCTGAAGCGATGAAAGCGCTTCAATAAGTCTCTACCACTCTTCCCTCTTCAAAGGTCAGTTCGCGAGAGCTGGCCTTTTGTTCAACCACAGATCTTAATTACCGGGCACACATCTAGCTTTTTAGTTTTGAAACCCAAGCAGAGCAACGAGTTCGCCTCGGTATAAACATCATCTTCGGCTCGAATAAAGAAGCAAAAAGGCAATTGTGATTCTATCGTCAAAAAACAATAAAACATTTGTTTCAAATTAGTTTATGAGTATGTTTGCTTAATCTTCAAGATGCTACACGCACATCAAATATTGCATTAAGCTCATAGCAAAGCATTACATATTGACCTCAATCATTATAATGCCGTACATCATATTTTTTGTAATACAGGTCAAAGCGAATGATTGAAGTAGTGAGTGCTATCGCCTACAACGGTACCCCTAGTGTCGACGCAAAAACAGAGGAGCGTGTTTGGGCATTAGAGGCAGGCTCTGCTTGGGATACAAGTTCCGATAACGTTAAAAAGTTTGTTCAGAAATCAAACCTCAAAATCGATCAGGGCGGAAAAGAATACTCAACTTTCAAAAGTAATCCTAGCAACCATGAATTCCCTTCTCTATTAGGTAGCTATATAAAGGGAGATCTTACATTTGAAGATTTTCATTCTACGTTCGCCGAAAAGAAGTTAGCTCCACACCTGAAAAATTCCAGATTAGAACAAGGCGCAGTAATAGTTTTTGTTCATTTTAGAGTTAGACAAGATCCAGTAGTTATCGTACAAGAAGACGGTACAGAAGAAGTGCAGAATCCTGATGAAGAACTTGAGATTGTCAAAGAACATTTCTCTGTTCTTATGGTCAAAAATACTGGTGCACTCAAGTTCACTGAAGACTTCCAAATTGCTGAGACAGATGTCATTGATCTGAAACAATTTGTCCAAGGGTGTCAAGTTGACCTAATACGATTCAATACCCAAGAAACACAAGAAGGACAGGAAGAAGACGAAGTCGATAACTTCCTTACTTTTATCAGTGGCGGGGGCGACGTTCGCGAGTACTTCAAAGAGGCATTGTTTGCGGAAGCACTAATAACAAACAAAGCAAGCAGTGCAAATGTAGAGAAAGCATTGGTTGATTTCTGGAAGGAAAACAAAGAAGAATTTGGTACGAGAAAAATTCGTGACCAAATCAACAGCAGTGTATACACCTTCTCAGAGGGCCACAAAGGGCAAGTTGTCACGTTAGCGCAAATCTCTGCAATCGTTGACGGATGCATTCCAGATGAAAATGCAGAACTTCGCGGCACGTTCGAGACCTTTGCAAACGAGGGGGCATACGAAATAAATGATGAGTTTGAACTAAAGACCAATATAATAAAGGAATTGGTTTACGTTAACCTCGATGTAGGCTTTGCGAAACTAATTTTGGAAAAGAGATCGATAGGTAAGTTTACCGACCCAGATGACTTTCAATTCAAGTTTAACTCTGACACCGGTGAAGTGACATTTACAACAACTATCGAAGATCCAAGAGAAATACAGAAGATTAACTCGATATTAGAGAATGAATAACAGCACTATTTTGAAACATCTGAACCAGCTTCAGCAGGTTTCAGGCCAAAAAGCCGAAATAGATGGTCGCTATTTGGTTTTCCAATTTTTGTCTAACTGTGATGATAGAATCGCAGGGACGATCGACGCCCTAAGAGATATAGGTGACGGTCGATCCTTAATCATGGATGATGATATGGAGAAACATAAAGACGATGAGTACATCACTACTCTAGTAGTGGCTACTGATGGTGTTAATCATATTTATCAAAACTATCAGGCAATGTTCAATGATTACTTTAAGCTCGCCATCAAAGGCGAGCTTAAAGCAAAACACAGAGATTTCTTCTTTGCTACGCCAGGTGACTCTCATGCCGAAATAGCGAAAAGATTTGAATCTTTGCAAAGCTGGCTGAATTTGTTCAAATCACTAACGAGGAACTATATCTATAGCTCCAACTATAATGAGGTTTGTTTTTTTCTTATCGAAGAAATTGAGGAACAAAAGAAGATCAAATCACATGAGTTTGTGATTAGTTCTAAAGACACAAAGCTAAACTTTGATGAGCTAACAGAATTTCCAGCTAAGGAACTAGGCTTTAAAAAGCGGGACGATGCTTACACTGTTGAGAAGAAACTGGTTTGTAGATCTGCTTTACTGAAAACACTCAAAGGTAGAATTAAGCTTGGCGACAAGAATGGCCTATTGTCTGTTATAATGAAGCCTACTGACTTCATTGAAAACTTTGATATAGGCTATGAGTTTTACACTTCCAAATACTCCATTGACAAGTTCACACGAGAAATCGAGACCGCTAAAATTGAGTATTTTGAAAAAATAAATGCGATCATTCACGATAATCAGGCGAAGGCTCTATCAATCCCTGTAGTTATTCTTGGAACAAGCCTGCTTCGTAGCTGGAATCCAATGTCAGCGGTACTGATTGTTGCTGCGATGCTTTTAGCTGTTTTTCTTGTGGTTCTGAATCTAAGACACAAGATCGTTGCTATTAATGATTGCGAAACGAGTGCGAAGAAAGCTCTTTCTATCATTGCTGAATCTACAACCAACGAGAACAATATGGAAAACAGTAGCAATTCACTTGATGGTGTTTTCATTGAGATTCAAGACAAGGTTAAAGCTGCGAAAAAGCTATTGAATAGAATTAACATAGGAATATTAGTCGGCGTGGGAGTATGGGTTGTCTACTTGTTCATGCTCTATTCTGACAGCTTAACACAAGCGGCCGCAGCATCATAAGCTGATTCTTTTATTTTAAAATCCTCGATGTTCGGGGATTTTTCACAAGTCGAACCACAGTAAGAAAAGTGCTATAAGCCCCTCAACCAACACTGTATGCTTTAATTTCTGACGTGCTCATCTAGCCGCCAAAAGCTTTGTTCGCGGCGCTGCGATTACCGGATTTACACCAACGGTAATCAGTGGAAGCACACATATGTACTACTGCCACGTAAGATCACACAACGTGTACGACACTAACAACAGCGGTAAACAAAACATGAGTTGGTGGGATGAAACATGGCGACGAGTGAATATTGAAAATACACTGGGCAAGTGGCAAATCGGCTTGGGTTTATTGACCAAAAAAGGCGAGCTCGATGATGCCGCTATTCACTCCCTTTTCCCCACGGATCCAGATTGGAACTCGCGCTTCTGGCAACGCTACACCGAATGGCTACAACCTAGTTACGCGTCTCACCTCAGCTTGGCTCGAATACAGCAGTGGCAAAGCATTTATCGCTTTTTGCACAATTTCACACTGTGCCGCCACGAAATCAAAATTGGATCTCGATTCATCGAACCAAGCCAAGTTACTCACTTAGTTGACTTCATAAACCATCATTCACTAACAAGTAAACCATTATAAGCATCTGATTAAAAATGCTTTTTTATTGATAATAGCATTTTCAATTTTGGTTCTTTGTACAATGCCGTATTGCAGGTTAGAGAACTCTGTAATGTATAGTTTTCCGAATGATAAAAAGGACGAACTATCATGAAAGACTATGACGATGGCGGACTTCCACTAGTGGATGAAGTCGTCACGGAAGGACGTAATGCCTACCTTCACAACACGCCTTTCGAGGAGAACCCATACCCGATTGTCTCGCTCGAATTCATGAGTTGGTGGTACGGCTGGTTGCTAGAAGAAGAACGCCAAACCATGGCTGCGTAAACCGCGTAATGACACCTTATTTCCACAATTAAACCGTTTCCAAGTTTACCTAATGCCAACAAGCGTCAGGTGCGCTTGCGGCTTTTTATTTTTTGAATACAGGTAGATATGGACATCAATACAACAATTAGAACCACAATCTTTACCCTATCGTTTATCACTACTTCATTCGCACTGTTTTTGAAGCATTCCCTCACCGAAGAACGAATGATGCTGTGCGCATTAGGAAATGATATTCCGGTGTTTGATAGCGAAGATTGCTTATTCTATTTTGAGACGTTTGGCGTTTCGCAAGATTTACTAAGCTTAGTCGAGTATCAATATGGTATTTCGTCGATTCTAAGTGGTGACAGTCATAGCCGCTTTCGTATGGCAAACACCTTAATCGCACATGGATTTGACGTAAATTGGCTGAACGAAAGTAACAGTCCGCCTCTACACTCCGCCATCATTCATGATGATTTCGAGGCGTTTAAATGGCTAATGCAGCAAGGGGCAAACAAAGATCTTTATTGCCCTAAGGTAGGAAAGAACGCCACTGAGTTTTTAGATTGGATTTACACCGAGAACCCGACCGCCAATCGCGGCGCTATGTACGCGCTATTGCACTAGAGCAAAAACACAGGGAGCCTCTCGCTCCCTTTGTTGTTTTTATATAGTTGAAATTAATCGATATTCTGACCAATTCGCCACAGCACGCCACTAGGATCGTGCAAACAGAATTCTCGCATCTTCCAAGGTTGATCAACCAGTTCTGTCACCTCGGCTCCGAATGACGCCAGATCGACATTCGAAACATGTTCATGCCAGTTAGCAACATCTTCCACCAGCAAATGCATCATGAAATTATTGCAGTGTTTTGGCTCATAAAAATCTTGCAACAAGAATGAGCAACTGCCCTTGAAGAAGTACGCCACACCACCAAAATCCGAAGGCATCTCAAAACCCAACGCCTGATAAAAGCGCTTTGATAGCTCGTAATCTTTCGCAGGAACAAAAGATTTAATTTCAACAATATTGAGGTTTTCCATTCCCTAAGTTTCCATTGTGTAGCACGTATTTAACCACTCTAGGTAACTCAACGCGCTCTGACTAGGATCTCTCTGTATTTCTTAGGCGCAAGGCACACACTCCGCCATTTGGGTTTGCAGCCAAAGCACAAATTTTTGTTCCAGTTCAGAGCGTGCTTTGTCTTGAGTCAATAAGACATAGTCATGCCCTGACGGCACAAAACCAAATGGCGCAACAAGGTTGCCGCGTTTGAGATCGTCCATCACCAGAGGATAAGAGCCCATCGCCGCGCCTAAGCCGTCGACTGCAGCTTGAATGCAGAAATAGAAGTGTGCAAAAGACTGTTCTGCTTTGCCATTCATCGACACTTCACCAGAGCGCTGCACCCATTCGTGCCAAGCTTCAGGTCTGGTTTGGCTGTGCAATAGCTTCACTGAGTCCAAATCGCTTTTTACTTGCTGCCAGTAGTCGGGTGAAAACACCGGACCTACCCACTCTTCCACTAACTTGGTTTTTGGGTAGTGATACAAAGGTTCAAAGTCATCTCGACGAATTGCCATAGCAAGCCCCGTCGAGCCAAGCGTTACAGGTCCTCCCGCAGTCGAAAGACGAACATCTGCGTCACAACCATCATTAAACGCGGAAAGCCTTGGCATCAACCAACGCATGGTTAACGTTGGCTCACAAGAGACTTCAAGGTATTGATGCTTCTCCTGCACCAGCTTGTTCACTCCAGTTTCCAGCGCTTGGAATGCTTGCTCGGTGTAGCTTTTCAGCATCTCACCCTCTTTAGTGAGCAGCATATTACGCCCCTGTTTGTAGAACAGAGGTTGAGCCAGATAGGTTTCCAACACTTTGATCTGCTTACTCACTGCGCCATGCGTAATATTGAGCTTGTTTGCTGCTTCACTAAAACTCGCAGACGATGCCGCGACATGGAAAACATGGAAGGATTTAAGATGCCTCATCTGTGACTTTTTCTCACACTTAGCGGAATTTGTTTCGATTATAGTCTCCGAACTCTCGACCTACAATTGCCCCATTCATAACAACGAAGAAACAGGAAACACCATGGAGCTTTTCAGCCTTGCCTTATTAGGCATACTCATCGTTATCAGTCCCGGAGCTGATTTTGTATTGGTTCTTAGAAATAGCCTCAACAATGGCAGACAAGCGGGAATTTGGAGTGCCGTGGGCATTAGTCTTGCGATTTCGGTGCACATTACCTATTCATTGCTTGGTATCAGTTACTTAATCTCACAGAACGAATGGTTGTTCAGTTTGATTCGCTACCTCGGTGCGGCTTATCTGATCTATCTAGGATTAAAAGGGATTTTTGGGGCTGACTCTCAGCAGAAGATAGAGGGGGAAACACAACAAAGCATCTCCATTTGGCAGTTCTTTTTCCAAGGCTTTTTGTGCAATGTGCTTAACCCAAAAACCATGTTGTTCTTCTTGAGTATCTTTAGCCAAGTCATCGATCCGAATGCAGCATCACAGCACCTAGCTTTAGGTTACGGTGTCTACATGATTGCGCTACACGGGATGTGGTTTTCTATGGTCGCCATCTTGTTTACCTCACCGCGATTACAGAGCTTATTACTGCGCGTGAAACATAGGTTGAACCAAGCTTGTGGCGCTGGGTTATTGTTGTTTGGTGCAATGTTAGGATTAAAGTCATAACACGCTGAGTTACGACATTTCGACCGATGCCACATCGAAGTTTGATAATCGCACGTATAATCTTCATCAGAACGATTAAGGGCAATTGACCTTGAGGAAAAGAACTCAATGAAAAAACTACTTCCGATTGTATTCACTTGTTTGAGCTTAGCTTTCTCCGCACCATCGGTATTGGCTTCTGAACGAGCAGAGCAGGGTTGGCAATGGATTGATCAAGGCGCAATGATTGTCGATGTGCGCACGCCACAAGAGTTTGCCGATGGTCACTTAGACAAAGCGGTGAACTTTCCGCTTTCAGAGTTAGATAAACACTTTGCTAATGTCGATAAAGACACACAAATCGTGCTCTACTGCCGCAGTGGTAATCGCTCAGGGCAAGCGTATCAGTACCTACAATCGCAAGGGTTTACCAACCTACATAACGCGGGCGGCTTGGTTGAGATGCAACAAGCGAAGTAATACGACTTTGCACCTACCTAGCCAACTGAACGGAAAGCACACCTCTCGTGTGCTTTTTGTTTTTTCACTATCTATTCGTTATCGGTTGAAGCCAGCTCGCCGAAGTAGTCTTCCAGTCGATGGTGACCATAAATCGGCGCGATATTGTCACCGCCTAACATGGTCAGGAAGAACTCAGCAGGACCACCCCATTTCTCTGGCAAGTGACGTACTATCGATAACCCAGCTCTGCGCAGGAAGTCCGGTAGGTGCGTATTTTTCTCCACTTTGTTTTGAGATTTGAACGCAAGCCGAGCAATATCATTGACTGACAAAACATCTGGACCACCGACATCGAGTTCTGTGTCATTTCGTTCAATCGCTTCTACACAAAACCTCGCCAAGTCTTTTCCGTGAATGGGATTAAGCAAGTTTTCACCATCGCCAAAAGTAAACACTCGACCGGATTTCGCCATGTTGTACACCTCGGTGATATCAGAGAAAAAGCCATTCGGGCGAATCACACAAGGGGTTAGTTTTGTTGATTGCAGAAGCCGATTCGCAAAGCGTTCTTTCGCCTCTAAAAGACGAACTTGAGGACATTTCTGAGCATTAAATGCAGAGATGTAGATGAATTTACCGACACCTGCTCGCTCTGCTTCTTCAAGCAAGTTCAAATTTGCTTGGTAGTCGACATCCAAATAACCTAATCCGTCTTGTTGGCGAGTAATGCCCAAACATGAGATAACAACATCGACACCGTCGCAAACACCTTTACGCTCATCGGGATGAGTAACCTGCGCCTCTATCACTTGTGACTCTTCCACACCCATTGCGAGTAATTTGGTTTTGTTTCTCGCAATGGCTTTAAAATCAATGTGCTCAGAGAGAAATAGCTCAACAATGTTCGAACCCAAGTACCCCGTTGAGCCCGCAATTAAAATTCGAGGGTGCGTTTTCATAACATGACGTCCTATTCTTGCTCTGGTCGGTATGGCTCTTCACGCAATACGTGGCTCACCAATAACTTTAGGTAGAACAGCGGTAAAAACCATTCCAAACCTTGTGGTGCTTGTGCCCAATAAATCGAAATAATCACACTAAGAGAATACAGAGTTAGCGCCACAGGACGTTGTAAATACAACGGTGTTCTCATGACTAGGCTACATGCAAGAACCATGTAACCACCGATCACAACAATCCACATGATATCGAAATTCAAGAACGCCCAACTGTAGAGAGAAAGCTGCACGAAATGAGTCAGAATAAAGCTCATGTGCTGCTTAAAACCTTGTCCTTCACGATGAAACCAGCGCTTTGCCGTAGAAGTCGCATTGGTAATAATGCCGCCGATAATATCCACTGTGAGCAAACCCGCGATAACATATTGAGTAGTAGTCCAACCCAGTTGTGCAAAGTACGCATAAATCACCACGACAGAACCAGCAGCAAAAGGGACATACAACTGTAAATTCTTTTCTGCTTTCGTTGCGCCCGGACCAATCAGCTTATCAATTCCACCCCAGAAACCCGCTCTTGCTTGAGGAACACTCCAATCAATTTTCATACTAAAACCTTATTTAGACCACTTGGTCTTTTTAAATTAATACGCTTTGAAAGCTAGGTAAAGATCTTTTTTGTCCACTTGGTCTAAATAAAAGATCTTGTGTTATACTGCGAGGCATTGCGGTAACAAAAGCTGAGAATAAAACCATGCCGAAGATCGTCGATCATGAAAGCAGACGTAGAGAAATTGCCTTAAAAGCAACCGAAGTGTTCCTTGAGTTCGGTTACAAAAACATTGGTATGAGGCAATTGTGCGAACAGTTAGGAATGAGCAAAAGTGCGGTTTATCACTATTACAAAAGTAAGGATGAACTGTTCAAAGCCGCAACAGAGGCCATCGTCAACTTTGACGCAGAAGTGCTAGCAGACAGACCAAACTCAAGTAAAGCGAGTACAGAGCAACAAGTCGAAAACTTCGTATTGATCTTCGAACAAATGGCTCCGCGTTTCTTCCAAGAGATGAAGCTTGTCTCTGATTACATTGATGTGATTGGGCAAGAAAACGTAGCTACCGATCCTTGCATGTTACTTGCGAATCAAAAGTACATGACGATGCTAGAAAACTACGTTTCAGCGCAACACAAAGAATCACTTTATACCCTTATGCTAGGGCTACTGAACCATCAATTGATGTTGGGTAAAGCGCTAGAAGATGCTCATGTTATTGAGCAGGTTGAGCGTATCTTAAACTAGCTCTCATGTAAAAAGTTGCATAATGTATTTTGATTATCATGTGCTTTGCTTAACACTTAAGTCCCGAGCTAAAACAGCCCCCCCCCCCACACACATTAATAACCCACAGTTATGACTTGAATAACAATAGGTGCTTAGATAAACATCTATTGTTTCGATACATTTTTCCCATCAAATAGTGTCACGCTCTCCTACAGACTTACGGATCAGACTAGCGCGAGAACGGTCATTTAAATCTTGTTCCATAGGAAAAACTGATGAAAAAATATATCGCAATCGCTATCTCTTCCATCCTACTAATGGGTTGCTCATCTTCAGGCTCATCAGGTGGAAACGCACCAGAAGCAAGTATCCCAGATAATGAATTACCTATTGTTGATGGCGAATGGGGAATAATGCCAACACCAGATAACGATCTACCTATCGTTGACAACGATTGGGACAACCCTATCTGCATTCAATGTGACAACCCAAATGTTAAATGGGAAGTTGATGTGGTGGCTGAAAACTATGTTGTCATCAGTGAAATCAATGGCGAAGCCATGTATCAAATTAGTTACGTTGAAGGTAGCAATCGTAACTCAGTCCAAATAAAAGGGCCTGACGGTAACATCATCGAAGTGCCTGATGTTAAATGGGGGAATGGTGCCGCAATGGTTCCCATTCGAGATAAAGTTCGCTCTCTGAGCAAAGAACAACGCCAAAAAGTACGCCAAGCAATTAAATCTCGCCGTAATGGCTAAATCGCCATACAAAAGTTTTTAAACAAACGGCAGAGTCAGCAACACTCTGCCGTTTGCCTTACTTCTCTCGACCATACATCTTGTCGAAATTTGGAATGTTCTTTTCCCAAATGGGCGTCTCTTCTCCCACAATGGATTTGAGTGTGTCGATAAATAACTTGGTTTTGATCGGTGCATCTCGGTGCGGATATACGGCGTAAAAGGTACCGAAATCATCAATGTTCAAGTGCGTCATGATCGGCACTAGCTTGCCTTGCTTGATCTCATCTTGAACCATTTGTGCGGTCACCACAGCAAGCGTATTTCCTCCTGCTGCGCTTCTTGCCAACATTTCTACATCATTCACTTTATAAGCGACATTAAGCTGAAAGTGCTGTTGTTCACCTTGCTCATCTTGATAGCCGAATTTATCGAATAACAGACCTGGGGCAGCGTAAATAGTGGCGGGTAAAGATTCCAACTTCTCAAGACTGTTCACCTCACCATGTTTTTCTAAAAACGCTGGGGCGGCAACAATCAACAGGCGACTTCGTGCAATCTTACGGGTAATCAAGCTTGAGTTTTTAGGTCGCCCAATTCGGAAGCCAATGTCAAAACCCTCTTGCACCATATCAACCATGCGATCTTCTAAGCGCAGTTCAAATTCCACATCTGGGTATTGCTGTTGAAACACCGAAATCGCATCTTGAACATATTGACGCCCGAACATGGTCGAGCTGGTAATACGCAAGACACCACGAGGCTCTTCGTGAAAATTCTGCGCCAAACGGTGAGTATCACTGAGAAGTGACCGAAGGGATTTGGCTTGGTTGACCATTTCATTCCCAGCAGCCGTCAATGATAAGGAGCGCGTAGTTCGGTTGAGCAATCGAACACCCAACTCATCTTCCAAACGGCTGATCTGTTTTGAGATCACCGAACGATCCACATTCTTCTGTTCTGATACCTTGGTGAACGAGCCAAGCTCGACCACTTCAAGTAACAGCAATAAACGACTAGAGAAATCCATAACGTCTTACCTAAAAAACCATTGTTGCTTTTATGGCACCAATTATATGCCATTTAGCTTATTTTTCTCATCTTATAACAAATCTATAGTAGCTGCACACAACGGGAGAGAGACAAACCTCCGCAATACCAAACCAATAAATTCGCGTTACCGAGGTCTGCTGATCTTACTAACGCTGAGGAAACAGCTATGAAAACTCTATCAATCACACAACAAAACGGCATCGCTACTGTTGAAATCAACAACCCACCGGTGAATGTACTGACTATCGATTTGATTAATGAAATCAACGAATTTGTCCTATCACTTAAAGATGACCGCGATACGAAAGTAGTGGTCTTCAAATCGCTTCATGAGTCTTTCTTCTTGGCGCATTTAGATTTGAACGTTATCAACGGCACACAAGGTGGTCAGGCAGCATCAATTGAATTCAATCATATGATTGCCAACATCAAAGCGATGAAACAAGTATCGGTTGCTGTGGTTGATGGCGTGGCTCGTGGCGGCGGTAACGAGTTTGTGATGGCGTGTGACTTGGCTTACGGCACTGAAAACGCAGCATTTGCTCAGCCAGAGATCCACGTCAACATCCCAACGGGTGGTCAAGGCGCGGTTCAGTTCGCTCGTCACATGGGTAAAAACAAAGCGCTTCAAGCACTGCTACTTGGTAACGACTTTACGGCACAACAAGCGGAGCAGTTAAACATCATTACTCAGTTCGTTCCTAAAGCAGAGTTGGATGGGTTCTTAGCGGCAACATTGGGCGTGATTAGCCAATTAGAAGTGCGTGACATCGTAATGTACAAAGAGATCATCGCAACCTCTATCAAAGACGAAGACACAGGTGCAGAGCTAGAGTTACGTTACTTCTTAGAGCGCGCAAAAGAGCAAAAAACCGCAGCGATCATCGACGCGTTCCTAAAACACGGTGGTCAAACAGAACGTGAAGCGAAAGACATCCAAGGCATCTTTGTGGATACCGCGGCAGAGCTAAACAAACAATAGAGCTTGGTTCGCCATAGACCTAAGGCACCGACAATCCGTTGGTGCCTTGTCTATTTGCAAACTCTGAGGAATCTTATTGCATGAAAAACGATTACATCGGTCGTTTATTGCAAATTTAACTTTTCGAAAGCAATGTTAGAAACAAAATTGCGCGTGCGAGGAAATACAATGGAGGCAGTTAAACAATAGCCAGATCATTAGAGAAACGAGGTCCTCCATGAATCAACTTCCCGACGAAAACCAAAAACGATTTGTTGCCGTAATCAGTAAAAAAGTCGAAGTGGGACGCGCCGTTAACGTATTAGGACATTTGAGCGTAAGCCTTGCGAATCAACTTTCTGATGGCGACGCAGTCTACACCGACTATCACGACCTTGATGGTAGTCTTCATCCAAATATCTCCCACTATCCGTTTATCGTCTTGAGAGCGGACAACTCCAACAAAATCAGAAAGCTTCGCCAAGAAGCACTCGATAGAAGCATCCCCTTCTCCGACTTTACTCACACCATGGTAGAAGGCGGCTCTGAAATACAACAGCAAACCACCAAAAACACACCAGAAGCCGAGTTAGAATACTTGGGTATTTGCTTGTTCGGCGAGACTGAAACACTTCGAGAATTGACCAAGAAGTTCAGCTTATATCGCTAAAAGCCCGTGATACATTGGTGATCCTCTCATCATTTTTTCATCAAGCTATCTGTACATTGCCACTTTTAGGGTTAGAATCTAGCGCATCTATCAACCAAAAGTGGCAACACTTACAACGAAATTAAGGAGGAATTTATGTCTTTGTGGTGTTCAATCAACCCACGTTTTTATGGCATGAAGGACCGCTCAAGAGTTTCAGATTTCGCGCTGCGATAATCTCGACTTGAGCGAATAATTACCTTTCGACGAAAACACGTCACCCGAGTACTTTCCCTCAAGCTCGAAGAATTATTGTCAGCTATGACAACGGCGTCTTGCGCCCAAAATTCTTGAGAACACTATGAGTACTTTTTTAACTGCACAATCACTAACCCTTTCTCACACAGCAACACCAATCTTCAAAGATCTAACGTTTACGATTCATCGTGGCGACAAAATTGGTCTTATCGGTCATAACGGCTGTGGTAAAAGCTCCCTACTCAAACTGCTTAGCGGTCAATTTGAACCAAGCCAAGGCACGGTTGCCAAAGCCAGTTCATGTTTGATGCGTTATGTTGAGCAGCATTTACCTAAGTCTTTAAGTACACATTCCGTATTGGACGCGTTAGCAGAATCCTTATCAGACGATGAGATTTGGCGCGCCGAACTCTTATTGGACGAACTCGGATTTTCAACCACAGAACGACACATGCCGGTTGAAAATTGCAGTGGTGGTCAGCAAATGCGACTCCTGCTTGCTCGTGCGATTATCCATCAACCTGACTTACTGCTTCTGGATGAACCAAGCAACCACTTGGACTTGCCATCGCTCCTTTGGTTAGAGCAATTCTTATCAAACTGGAAAGGCTCATTCGTATTGGTATCTCACGATCAAACCTTACTCGATCGCGTCACCAACACCACTTGGGTCATGCGAGATCGATCTCTGCATCATTTCTCTTTACCTTGTTCTCAAGCAAGACAAGCATTGAGAGAGAAAGATGAAACCGATCAACTTCGCCATGCCAGCGAGCAGAAAGAGATCGACCGAATCGAGAAAAGCGCCAAGCGTTTAGCCACTTGGGGCAAAATCTACGACAACGAGGATCTTGCTCGAAAAGCCAAGACGATGTTTGCGCGCAAAGAACGTTTGGAGGAAGAACAAACCGAACTGACAGAAGGCACACCGTGGGCGCTACAACTTCAAGGTGAGTCAATGCCAGCAAATCGACTGCTTGAGGTTTTGCCTTTCTCGGTAACGCCACCAAACAGTGATTATCACTTGTTTGATATGGCAGAAATGCGCGTGAAAAGTGGCGACCGAATTGCCGTTCTAGGCAGTAATGGTTGCGGTAAATCGACGTTGTTGAACCTGCTTTATCGTCAGTATGAAGTCATCCAAACCGACCTAGGCAACCAACATGAGAGTGTGACTTTTCACGATCGCTGTCGCTTGGGTTACTACGATCAATCTCTAAGGCAACTCGACGATCATCAATCCATCACAGATGCGTTGCAGTCGTTTGCCAGCATAAGCAGTGAACAGGCAAAACGTTCGCTTATTGGTGCAGGATTCGAGTACGTAAGACACGAGCAGAAAGTCGTCAGTCTAAGTGGTGGAGAGCGAGCGAGGCTGCTGTTTGTTGGCTTAACTCTGGCTCGTTATCACATGTTGTTTTTAGATGAACCGACCAACCATTTGGATATGGAAGGCAAAGAGGAGTTGATTGAAACTATGCAAAACTTCGAAGGTGCCGCCTTATTGGTTAGTCACGACCGAAGCCTGATAGAGCAAAGCTGTAATCGATTCTGGTTTATTGAAAATGGCTTACTGACGGAGTATTTAAGCGCGGAAGAGGTTTATCAACGCGTAACTGATACTGCACCGAAATCAGCCATATCGCATCATTGCAATGAAGTAATGTCGATGGAAACAAACACCGCGTCTGATGCGCAATCCGAAGAGCAAATGCTGGAAAGACTGTTGGAGCTAGAAAGCTTGCTGGAAGCCGATTTAGGGCGAAAACCCAAACATCAAAAACCAGCGATGCAAAAGCAATGGCAGCAAGAGATAGAGGAAATTACGGCGCAGCTATAAAAACAAAAGGCACCATTAATTGGTGCCTTTCTTCTATTTTCTATTTTCTATTTTCTATTTTCTAAGAAGGGTCTTATTAGTCTTTTTCGAACGTCGCTACGGTCTTAATCACGCCAGACATCATTTCGTTAGCGTCTGATTTCTTAGCCGAACTTTGCATGGTTTGAGTGTTTTGACGCAAGCGTTCACGCAATGCTTCTAGTTCCTTTTGTGTATCCGATAATTCCGTAGATTGGTGGTTACTCATCTTATTCTCTACTTGTACTTAACGATTAATGGAGCGATTTTCATCTAAAGTTTTTATAAGATATAGTTAGCTACCATCTAAAAATTAGATACATCGTTATGTTCAACCTTCAACAACTTGAAACGTTAGTCATGTGCGTGGAATGTGGTTCGTTTTCTGCGGCGGCAAGAAAGCTTGGTAAAGCACAATCTGCGGTCAGTACTACGATTTCAAACTTGGAAATCGACACAGGACTGACCATCTTTGATCGTACTTCTCGATTGCCTACCTTAACGGCACAAGGCGAGCGACTACATGCTCAAGCCACCTCCTTGTTAGAGCATGCACAACACATACAAAATATGCTGCAAACGTTCAATGTGGGAGTAGAAGATAGGATCTCGATAGGAATTAATGCGCTTTTACTAACACCGCAGTTTTTTGGCGTCATTGATGAGTTTTATCAGCAATTTCCGCACACCGAGCTCAATCTCAATGTCTTGAAAAACAATGACATTGCTGATGCTGTCGCGAGTAATGAAGTGGATATCGGTTTTATGTTGTGGGGCAGCACACAGCCTAAGAACGTGATTCTAGGTTCGATTGGCTATGTGCCGTTTTCTATCGCTGTACATCAATCACACCCGATATTGGCTGAGGAATCCGTTTCTTTTGAAGCGCTTAAGGCGTATCGGCAAATCGTATTAAAAGACCACCCTGCTCACTACAACGCAAACTTATCTAATTCACTAACCAAAGTGAATGATTTAGAAAGCCTAGTAGAGTTGATTAAACTGAATAATAACTGGAGCTTGATACCTGACCACCTGTATCAAAAGCACTTAGATATCGTTCCCCTTAAGCTACAAGGGGAAGAAAAAGATTGGCTTTTACAAATTGACCGTGTGACAGGCAAAGCAAAAGAATCAGGTCCTGTTATGCAGTGGCTTACAGAGCGTTGTTTGGATTTCTATCCTAGCGTACAGCCCAAGTAACAACATTAGTGATAAAAAGAGAATATCCATAACTAGATATTTACTTCAATAATCACTTTAACATCGTTACCAATAAAAACTAGTAATTAAAATTGATAGTTGTATTCAATACGATGATCACTATCATTAAAATCAACGTTTTCACTCCAGTTTGCATAATAACGAATATTCGATCTTTTATTTAATTGATAAGAGAGCGTAAACTCATGGGTTAGAATATCCTTCTCTTCTGCATAATAATTATCTTTATACTCACTCGAACCAGATAATGTATGCATGTACATTGGGTTATAATTAATCCAGATTTTATCTGTGATGTCGATTTTAGAGTACATGCCAACCACCATAAACGTGCCCGGAATTTCGTAACCATTATCTTCTCCGCTATAATCGTTCGCGACAGTCACGCCGACACCACCTAGAGGAAAAAGCTGCACTATGCCAAACTTGGGAAGCGATTGAACATAACTGTAAGAAGCGTCAAGTCTGTCGTTATCAACGTCATAATTGATATCAATTTGGCGGCCTCGACCTGTTGTTAAGTCAGATTGAAAGTTACGAAGACGAAGTGAGTCAATACTATCGTCTACACTTTTGTAGAGTGGTTCATCGTTGTCTCTTATACCTAATAAGTCACCACCGATCCCCTTCACTTCAATAACATTCATAGCAAGCGTATTTGGCTTATTTGAATCATAGGCTTGGCCGACTTTAATATTAATGCCTTTATCACTGATGCCAAAACCAGCTTGTGTATATACCGCAAGTGGATCAGACATATCTTGCAGTTTTTCATCTTTATTTTCTTGAGAGACAGCAGGAAGAGAGGCAAAAACACTTAGCAATAATATGGGATATTTAATAGTACTCATAATATAAACCTTTATATTATTTTTATATTCACAGACAACAAAACACAACTTACTATAAATTTACAGTAAGATTTAATTTAGCAATTAAAAAGCAATAATTGTAAGGAATGACCTAGTTGTTATTAAAAATTTACTAGCAACTAGGTTAGTGATTTAATAGTTTGTATAGAAATATAATCAAACTAATTAATAGCATGTTCGAAAGAGGCCATTAGCTCACTCAATTCCGCCGAGGTCGCTGTATCAAATTCACCCTCTTGGAACTTGTCGTAGAAACCGCCCAAGCTGTAAGTGCCTTTTACATCGCCGCCCCACCAAGGCATCAACTCAGCCATGGTTTTGATATTTGTCGCGCCGCCGTTTGCACCTGGAGATGTGCTCACTAGCAGAACTGGTTTCTTAGTGTCGCCAAAGAAAGACGTACCTTGAGGCGCAACGCGTGATAGCCAATCGATCGCATTTTTCAGGAATGCTGGCATTGAGCCGTTGTGCTCTGGTGATGCAATGATGATCGCATCGTATTCGTTTAACGTCGCACGCAGTTTGTGTGCGTTTTCTGGGATGCCCTGACCTTCAACGTCCAAACCGTACATTGGCAATTCAAAGTCGTTTAGGTCAATTGTGTTTACTTCTGTTTGGGTAGCTTGGTTTGCTAATGCTTGAACCAATAGGCTGTGGATTGAGTGAATGTTGTTGCTACCAGTAAATGCGACGATCTTTTTCATAGTGGAATCCTAGTTACACTTGCCCCTACTCAGCGGGCACTCATTGAATGAGGTGATATTAATTAACTCCAAACAGTGAATAAACTCTATAATAGTGTCTATATAGTTCACCAATAGTGAACAATTAATAAGTTCAAGGTAGCAATTACATGGATAAGATCAGAGCATTAACCGTATTTCGTCGAGTCGTGGAGCTAGGCAGCTTCGTCGCAGCTGCAGAAGATTTAAACCTCTCAAAAGCCGCAATAAGTAAGAACATCAATGAATTAGAGAGCTATTTGAAAAGCCCTTTGATTAACCGCACTACCCGCAATTTACACATTACCGATAATGGTCAGCTCTATTATCAGCAAGTGTGTCAGGTTCTCGATGCACTCAACAATGCCGATCGTTCAGTGATTGAGTCTTCGCACACATTAAAGGGCACGCTAAAAGTCAGCATGCCGATGTCATTAGGGTTGATTGAACTAAACCCTATCATTTGCGAGTTTATGAAGCTGCATCCAGAACTTTCCATAGAGGTAATCATGAGCGACGAGCACCTCGATTTGATTGAACAAGGGGTTGATATCACCATTCGTGGTGGAGAAGAGCTTGGAAATTCAACTTTACGTTCGAGAAAGCTGTTAGACATTCGGCGTGTGCTTTGTGCCTCTCCTAATTACTTGGAAGCATCTGCGCCCTTCCTCTCCCCTAGTGATGTGGTAAATCATCGCCTACTGAGTTACAGCCTGTCATCGGCATCACGTCGTTGGACTTTTAATAACGGCAATCAGATTTTAGATGTTGCGATTCCGCCTTGTGTTTATATGGTCAACAGTGGTTTGGCGCTTACCCAAGCGGCATGCGCCGGACTCGGTGTCGCATTACTACCAGATTTCTTTGTCGAGCCTCAGTTAGCTTCAGGTGAATTGGTCGAGATTACCCCTGAGTGGCAGATGGAAAAGCACGCGCTGTACATCGTTTACCCTTACCACAAAGAGCAATCGCAAAAATTACGAGCCTTTATTGATTATGTGGTGGAGAGCTTCCAAGCGCGATTCAACCGTCAGTCAGATCCGCAGCAGATGTACTCTTCGATTATCAAGCTAGGGTCTTGAGCAAAATATTTAGCCAAAGAAAAAGCAATAAAAAAGCCAAACTAAATAGTTTGGCTTTTCATCAAAATCATTCTTGTACCTGATGACTACAGAACAAGAGAACTGAAAGTTTATCGACGGCGGTTGTTAAAACGAGCGCGATCTGTACGCTGTTTAGACGAACGCTCTTTGTGCGCAGACGCAGCCTTTGCTTGTGAAGCTAGAATCGATTCAACCGTCAGTTCCATTGGTTCACGTGGTTCTAATCCATGACGGAAAGTACGTGCACGTGGCGGTAGATTGTATTCGTATTCAGATGCCTTTGGCATGCGCTTGTAACGGTATAGGTAAAAGTTCTCTACACGCTCGCGAGCCCATTCTGTTTTCTTCAGGTATTTAACACTGCTCGCAATGCTTGGCTTAGTGTTGAAACAGTTCATACGCATTGCTGTGTCGAGGATTTCCCAACCGTAATGGTCAACAAGCTGCTGCAACATGTCTTCTAATTTAAGACCGTGCAGAGGGTTGTTCTTCTGCAGTTCAATACGTTCTTCGTCGGTCATAAATTCATGGCTCATGAACGGCTCCTTAATTGTGGGTGGCGAGCGTAGTACTCACCACCTTACCTCTATTAGGTTTAGATTAAATCACTATTACGAATAATCTGTTGTTTGCTTCGTCTCAAAGACGAACTTTACATCCAAGTATTCGCAATGATCGACGCTGGCACTTGGTTACGCAGCGCTAAGCACCTTTTGTTGGTGTGCCATGTACTCTTCAAATGTACCTTGGAAACTCACCAACTGTTTGTCCTTCACATCAATGATTGAAGTCGCCAATGACGATACGAACTCACGGTCATGACTGACAAAAATCAAAGTGCCAGTGTAGTCTTTTAATGCGCTGTTTAACGCTTCAATCGCTTCCATATCCATGTGGTTGGTTGGCTCATCCATCACCAGAACGTTGATGTCTTGCATCATTAGTTTACCAAACAGAAGGCGGTTCTTCTCACCACCCGAGCAGTTTTTCGCTTTTTTGTTGGCATCATCAGCGGTAAACAACAAGCGACCCAGAATGCCACGCACCATTAGGTCATTGTGCTTCACGGTACGCCACTGAGAGATCCACTCAAAGATGGTCAGATCATTATCGAAGTCTGCACTGCTGTCCTGTGGACAGTAACCAATCGAAGCGTTTTCAGACCATTTTACTACGCCCTGAGTTTGCTCTAACTCGTTCACTAGGCAACGCAGCAAGGTCGTTTTACCCACACCGTTTTCACCGATGATCGCAAGGCGAGTGCCCGCTTCAAGTAACAAGTTGCCTTTTTCAAACAACAGTTCATCACCAAACGAGTGACCAAGGTCTTGCAGTTCCAAGGCTAAACGATGCAGTTTTTTACCCTCACCGAAATCAATCGATGGGCTAACACGGCTACTTGCTTTCACTTCGTCGAGTTGGATTTTATCCATCTTTTTAGCGCGCGAACTGGCTTGTTTCGCCTTCGATGCGTTCGCACCAAAACGGTTTACGAAATCTTGAAGTTCGTTGATTTCAGCGGTTTTCTTCGCGTTAGAAGCCAATAGCTGTTCACGACGAAGACCAGATGCCTCAAGGAAGTATTCATAGTTACCAGGGTAAATTCGCAATTCGCCGTAATCGATATCTGCCATGTGAGTACACACAGAGTTTAGGAAGTGACGGTCGTGCGAGATGATGATCATCGTACACTTACGTTGGTTCAACTCTTCTGCCAACCAGTTGATGGTATGAATGTCCAAGTTGTTGGTTGGTTCGTCGAGCAACAAAATATCCGGGTTAGCAAACAGGGCTTGTGCCAAAAGCACGCGCAGTTTCCAGCCCGGAGCAACTTGTTGCATCAAACCAAAATGTAGCTCTTCTTCAATACCTGCTTGCAGCAAAATATCGCCAGCACGACTTTCTGCTGTATAGCCGTCCATTTCTGCGAACTCGCTTTCAAGCTCAGCGACTTTCATGCCGTCTTCTTCACTCATTTCTGGTAATGAGTAGATGCGGTCACGTTCTTGTTTCACTTCCCACAATTTGCGATCACCCATGATCACGGCGTCAATCACGCTGTATTGTTCAAACGCAAACTGATCTTGGCTCAATACGCCAAGTTTTAATCCTGGAGTAATAGAAACGTTGCCTGAACTTGGCATGAGCGCGCCACTCAGGATTTTCATGAACGTAGATTTGCCACAACCGTTCGCGCCAATCAGGCCATAACGGTTACCGTTGCCAAATTTAGCGGAAATGTTTTCGAACAATGGCTCGGCACCAAATTGCATGGTGATGTTGTTTGTACTAATGATAGCAGTGCCCTCGAAGTAAATTTCTTTTAATAACAAGCTCTTAATTTACTTTCGAGATACTGTTAAAAAAGGTCATATTGAATGTGGCCGCCATTCTATATGATTCATTCATAAGGTGATATAGGTCACATTCATATTGCGCCGAATTTTTCGAAAAACAAAAAGCGCGACATTTGCCGCGCTTTCGTTTTTTCTACTCGTCACTATTAAAAGTCGAGGTGGTAATTATTGTTGGACTGATTTAATGATACGACCCAATTCTTCTCTGATTCATTCGCACTCATGGGTACCCACTGAGCATACAACTGGCTCCAGTTACCATTTACCTCTAACTCCACTTCGCTGGTTCGCGTTGGATAAATGGTGGTGATGCGCGACATTGGATCGGCCACGACCACACCGTTTTCTGTGGTAAATGCCGCTTTGGTGTAAAGGTGTAAAGCACCATCCGCAGAACCTTGATAGTTCATCGATATAGTAATGGTTTCTCCGACATCAAATGAAAAATCACGTTCCGCCACAATATCTTGAGTGTTATCGATGGTTTCAACAGTGGGCGTTGGTGCAGGCGTTGAAGACCCGCCGCCGCCGCCGCCTCCACCACCACAAGCGACAGTAAACGCAGGAACGAACATGATGGTCAGCAGTTTTGTTGAAATTTTCATGTGAAGCTCCTTATTATTCCGCTACTGAAATGGTTTTTCCGCTTACTGGCGTGCTATACCAACTGGTATCCGTTTCACCATTGCTCGATACCCACGCAGGAAAACCGGTATAAGCATGGCTGATATCCATAAGTTCGACAGGATGTTCCCACTCATCACGAATGTTGATCGCCCAAGGCATGTTGTTATCGGTCAGGAAGTATTCCGAACCACCCGTATCGTCATCATGCATATTGAATATTGCATTGTTCATCTCAGCAGTACCGGAGAACGACTTAAAGTGCGTCTGCCATGTCATACCAGGGAATGTCGCCACAAAGTCGCCATGGTAGGTATTTTCAGCCGCAAAAATGAAAGAGTCATAAGGTGGATAGCCAACCAAATCTCTCTCCACAGGAGTGGTTAACTCAACAACAAGTTGGTATGCAAGGAGCTCAGCAGCTTGTTGGTTCAAACAACCGCTTTGCGTTCGGTAATAAGTACAAGTCTCACTGAGCACGCCAAGCGATTCCAACTCTGCTCGTAGATTTTCTGAAACCACAAGAATCGTTTCACTACCAGATTGTAAGACCGTATGTTCAACCGCCTGCCCATTTTTCGTGAGCGTAACAGAAGCAACGTTTGCCGGGTCAACATTCGGCAGTTTTACAGCAAAGCCGTTTGAAAACCCTGCTCCCATTGCCTGTAAGGTGTAATCCACGGTGATGGTTTTCAGTTCACGTTGACCATTCAACAGTTCAGTCACGCGGTAGCGCCACACCACATCGTTAAAATCGTAATCGCCCATTAATGGCCAGCGATCTTCAAAGGCCATGGTCGCATAAGAATTAGAACTTGGATAAACAGAAGTAACGGTAACATCTGGGTCGTTTTCTTGTACCAGCACTTCGTATTTAGAATCCGTCGTTCCATCCGGGTTTACACCGTCTACTGCGGAGAATGGTGAAACATCGACGGTAAACAGTAAGTCGTTAAAGTCATTGTCACCGTAGGGGCGAAGAAGATCCTCAAACCCCAACACAAGAAACTCGTTTTGCGTATCGATAAACGCAACATTATGTCTACGATAGAGCGCAGTTGATTCAGGGTTAAGGTTCGAATAACTATAGAAAGGCGTGTTCCAAGGACCTAAATTCAAAATATTGTTGTAAGTACTGGCTCCCCACCCATTTGGGATAACGAAAAATGCCAGCGTTTGACCTGCTGTCAACTGCACATTGAGGTCAATCGTATCACCTTCAGCCATCTCACCATCTGGTGCCTTGGAAGCATTAGGGAATACAATCACATGTGCGTTAACTTCGTCTTTGTTTGACGGTGGATTATCAGTGTCGTAAACGAAGTACCCCAATGCATTTCTATAACCAGCCCCTTCATTCAGAAAAGTAATTGAGGCGGTCGCATAAGGGGCTCCATCGAGTTCATCGTCAATATCGATGTTCGAGTAACGCTCTGGTGCGATAAAGGCATTGTTAACGGCTGTACCCTCTGGCAGCATTGAATAAACATTACTGAGAGTGTCTTGTGGCAATGTCCCGGAAATAGAATACATATTATTCGGCTTGCCTTTTAGCGAGTAGTTTGAGCTATCGCTGCCAGATTCATATGTCAAATCACTGGTAGTAAGTGCGTATGCTGACGCAGATGCACAACAACACGTTAGCACGAACATTTTCCTTGTTTTCATATTATTCCCCTCGTCAACTGAATCGTTGGTTGTAAGGGGGATAACGCAAATATAGTGCCGAGTTTAAACCATTAAAAAACAAAATCTTATTTAGATGTTTTTATCATTATCATTTTGAGAATGAAGCTGATAGGCAAAGTGAAGCGAAATAGGAGAAGAAGAAAGAAATGCAAGAGGCGGACATCTGAAACAAAAAGAGCGCCCCGAAAGACGCTGTTAATATCAATTAGTATGAATCTATGAACGCGAAGCCATTGGGTGGCTTGGGCTCATCTCTAACAAGTCCCACAGGTTGCCATAGAGATCTTCAAATACTGCGACTGTGCCGTAGTCTTGCTCCGCAGGCGGGCGAACAAACTTAATGCCCTGCTCTACCATTCGGTTGTAGTCACGCCAGAAGTCATCGGTGTTTAAAAATAGGAACACACGTCCACCAGTTTGATTGCCGATAAAATCATGCTGTTCTGGCTTAGACGCTTTGGCTAGCAATAATGTCACACCATTAGAACCCGGTGGAGAAACCACAACCCAGCGCTTATCTTGCTCTGGTTGGTAAGTATCTTCCACCAGCTCAAACTTCAGCTTATTCACATAGAAATCAATCGCTTCATCGTAATCTTTTACGACCAAAGCAATATGGATAATGGATTGTTTCATCGCGTTATACCTTTAGTTTTCCGCTAATTACCGTCTTTGCAGAGCCAATCAGTTTAATTCGTCCGTTTTCAAGCAGTTCGGTTTGTAAATGACCACCGCGGGCTGAGGCTTGATAGGCACGGAACTGATTTTGAACGAGTTTTTGCGACCAAAACTGAGTCAGTGCGCAGTGGGCTGAGCCTGTAACAGGATCTTCGTTCACGCCCACCCAAGGGGCGAAGTAGCGCGAGATAAAGTCGAGATCCGGGGATTTCGATTGAGCAGTTACCACCACGCCGCGCCCTTTATTATTTTTTAATGCGTCAAAGTTAGGCTCGAGTTCCAACACGGTTTGTTCACTGTCGACTTCAATAAAGCCTTTGCTGTCAAACTGAGCGTAAGAAACCACTTGCTCCGCTTTCAATCCAAGCGCCGCTAACAACGCAGCGTCTTGTTCAACATCCATTTCAAGCTGAGTCGAAGGAAAATCGAGCTCAATTGTCGACTCGTTTACTTTTGCATGAAGCTCACCAGAGAGAGTTTGAAAGGCAATGGTATTGCCAACCTTTGTTAATCCTTGTTCTTTTAAGATTTGCGCTGTCGCTAATGTGCCATGACCACATAGCGCCACTTCTACTTTAGGTGTGAACCAGCGCAGTCGCATGTCTTTCAAACAGAGAAAAGCGGTTTCTGATACCGCCATTTCTTCAGCGATAGAGAACATCAATGCTTCTGGTAACGGTTCTTGTGAGAGACAGACTCCAGCAGGGTTTCCTTTGAAAGGTTCGGTGGTGAAAGAGTCCACTTGGTAAATATCGAGATCCATGATGCGCTTCCTAATACTGCTATTTTGGCAAGATGCCAAACAGCTTATCGGTTTCATGCTAAAGCGACAATGCATGCCCTGATTGTTCTTGCAAAACATAAACAAAAGGCACCCTTTGCGGTGCCTTTTTACATTCTGATGCTTGTTCAGCTCAAACCAATAACGTTCAATTTACCTGAACGAAACTTTAAAATTACTAGATATAATTAACCATTCATATTGGATATCTTATTCCCGTGCTTTGACGGACATCAAAAACAAATCGTTTTTCCTGCCTCTTCAACACTTCTTTGGATGCTCACCCAAAGAAAATAAATAAGAAAAATCAAACTCATAGGTATTCAATATGAAACAGCCTTTAAAAGCGTTAGTGCTGGCTCTAGGTTTATTCTTAGGCGCAGCCAACTGTTACGCATTAACTGTCGAACCGCTCGAAAAAGATTTTACTTTGCAGCTACTCGGCTCCGGCGGACCAATCTCTGATGACCTTCGTGCATCGTCTGGTGAACTGGTTTGGTGGAAAGGAAAATCACGCGTGATGATCGATGCCGGTGGCGGTGTTTATCTGCGTTTTGGTCAAGCGGGCGGCAAACTGGAAGACTTAGACTTCCTTGGTTTAAGCCACTTTCACACTGACCACGTCGCTGACGTTCCTGCCTTATTAAAAGGTGGTTACTTCTTTGACCGTCAAGATCCCCTCGATATCGCAGGCCCTGAAGCAGGCTCTGCATTTCCTAGCTTAACCGGTTACATGAAAGCGCTTTTCGACGGTGATGAAGGCGCGTACGCATATCTGAACGGTTTGTTTGATGGCAGCGATGGCTTGTTCCCAGTCACCATTACTGATGTGCCATACAAAACTTCCCAAGGCACCAAGGTGTACGAGCAAGATGGGTTAACCATTTACGCTCTCGGCATCCCACACGGTGACGTACCTTGTCTCGCTTTCCGAATCGAAAGTGCCGAAGGCGTAATGGTGATTTCCGCCGACCAAAACGGCAGTAACCCTGACTTCATCGACTTCGCTAAAGGTGCCGACATTTTATTGATGCCATTGGCAATTCACGAAGAAGCAGACGAAGTCTCGTCATTTATGCACGCTAAGCCATCGGTTGTCGGCAAGATCGCCGCAGAAGTGAATCCAAAACTCTTGGTGCTTAACCACTGGATGGGCTTAGGCCTAAAACTCAAACCCGCTTCCATCAAGATCGTTAAAGAGTACTACCACGGTCAAGTTATCGCTGGTCACGACTTATCTAGCTACCCAATGAGCGCAGCGAAGGAGATGTCTCATGAACAATAAACTCGCTCTATCTATCGCGATGACGTCTGTCATTACTTTGAACTCAGGCATGGCGTTTGCCGATGCACCCACCGAGGCTCCCGTTGAAGCTCAATCCAGCTCTCAACATGGCGGTAAGTGTGCGGCTGGTAAATGTGGTACAGAGAAACGCTTTGAGAAACAAGAGTTAAAAGATGATCCGCAAGGCCGTTTGGTACGCGCTCGTGACGGCAAATGTGGCGTGACTGGCGAGGGCATTAACCCTTCGGCTGAAACCATCAAATTAACCAAAAGCAAAATCACAGGTGGGGTATGCGGACAATAACCGATACATCAAAAGGGATTGGGCTGCGCAGCGAACACGTTGATTTGCTGTGTCAGTTGCCCGAGCACCCAGATATCGATTTCCTCGAATTGGCACCGGAAAACTGGATGAATATTGGCGGCTTGAAACGTGAACAGCTGCAAGACATTGCGAAATATTATCCGCTTGTCGCTCATGGCTTGAGCTTATCGATTGGTGATTGCCAACCGTTAAACGAGTCTTTTGTACGAGACGTCGCACGCTTTCTCGATGAATTTAATATCGACATCTATAGCGAACATCTGAGTTTCTCTAGAGACAATCAGGGCTATTTGTATGAACTGCTTCCGATCCCTCGACATAAAGAGAACATTCCGTATTTGGTCGAACGCATTCAACGCGTGCAAGACATTATTCAGCGTCCATTGGCGTTAGAGAATATCTCTTACTACCACGATTACGGACATGAAATGCCAGAGGGCGAGTTTATCTCTGAAGTGAGTGACCGCAGTGGATGTGAGCTGCTTATCGACATCAACAATGTGTTCGTCAACAGCCGAAATCATCATTTCTGCCCTTACGACATGCTGAGTACTTTACCAAGCGACGCGATTCGTTATTACCACATTGCGGGTCACTTGAAAGAGCGTGATGACTTCTTGCTCGATACCCATGGAAAGCCAGTGCCTGATGAAGTGATTGATCTGGCTCGTTACACCTACTCGGTGCATGGCAGCAAACCTTTACTGCTTGAGCGCGACCACAATGTGCCGTCGTTGCTTGTTCTGGCTGAAGAGCTTCGCAGCATTCATGGCGAGATCTTGGATTTCAGTCAAACACTCGAAGTGTTGTGTAAGGAGGTGCTCAATGCTTAATCCTCCGAGCAAAATGCGCGCGCAAACCGAGTCCCTAACGGCTCTAATTCGCACGCCTATGAATCAGCATGCGCTGTGTCGATATAGCGAATTTATCCGCGACAACATCTTGGGTGTCGTTGCGAATACGTTCCCTCTATTTTCTTCGCAGTTCGCTGATGAACAACTTGAACGCATGGTGGATGACTTTGTGGTGATGCATGGCGCGTCCGAGCCTGAGTTTCATCATATTGCCACCGAGTTTGTTCAGTTTTTGCAGCAGAAAGCGCATCAAGATTCCAGCTCCATCTCTGCCGATCAGAAGGCGTTATTGGAATATGAATGGGTGGCGTTCAATGTAGAAATTGACACCTTAGTCGCGGCATTCAATTCACCCTCGAATCCGATATTCGAAGAGAATCAAGTGCTGCAACTCAACCCAACATTAAAGCTGGTCGAAGTGCCTTTCTTGCTGCATCAAGACTCCGTGACCTTCTTAACTGACAGGCGTCACCCTGTGTTTTATGGCGTGTTTCGGAACTCACAGCATCATGTGATATCGCAAAAGCTCAGAGAAGTGGATGTCGCATTGATTCAGCTATTACAACAGCAACCAAACCTGACTCTGGCGCAACTACAACAAATGATTGCTCAGCAACTCGCCAGATTCAGTTTCATGGAGTGGGCTCAACACTTCAGTGAACTAGGACTCGTCAACGTCCGCCCTTCAGGAGAAAAATTATGATTAAGTCAGCCCTCAATTGGTTCGACGGTCTCGTCGAGAAATGCAAAAGATACGATTACTTAGCGTTACTTGCGATTCGTCTCTACCTCATTCCGGTCATTTTTGTTGGCGCTCGCTCTAAGGTGCTGGGTTTCTCTGGCACCGTCGCGTGGTTTGGCGCGTCCACCGCAGATGGTGGTTTGAACTTACCATTTCCCGAGTTGTTAGCGTTTCTTGCCGCAGGTACGGAAGTACTTGGCTGTATTTGTATCGCTTTGGGTTTGTTTACCCGAGTGATGTCGATTCCGATGATTTTCTTGATGAGTGTTGCGAGCGCGATGGTGCACTGGAAACACGGTTGGGATGCCATCGCCACTGGCGGCATGGAAGCAACGGTGCGTTTGAACGGCTTTATTGAATGGTTAGCAACCAACTTCCCAGGTCGATACAACTACATCACCGAATTGGGTGACCCAGTAATGCTCAACAACGGTATGGAGTTCGCAGCCACCTACTTTGTGATGTTGCTGGTGCTGTTCTTCTACGGAGGTGGTCGCTACGTAAGCTTGGATTACTGGTTGAGAAAACCTTTCTCTCGCACACCAGCAAAAGCGTAACTCAAGCGCATCAAGCTTTAACGCTTAATTAAACAGACTAATAATAACCTTATCTAACCCGCTACTCTGGTAGCGGGAAGGAGTCCTTATGTTTGCAGATGTCGTTGATCTGTCGCGGTTTCAGTTCGCTAGTACCGCACTCTATCACTTTATATTCGTCCCACTGACCATAGGTTTGTCTTTCTTGCTGGCCGTTATGGAGTCTTTGTACGTCATGACGGGAAAAACCATCTACAAAGACATGACCAAGTTCTGGGGTAAGTTATTCGGGATTAACTTCGCCGTGGGCGTCGCGACCGGTCTTACCATGGAGTTTCAATTTGGTACCAACTGGGCGTATTACTCTCACTATGTGGGCGATATTTTCGGGGCGCCGCTTGCCATCGAAGCCTTGATTGCCTTCTTCCTCGAATCCACCTTAGTCGGCATGTTCTTCTTCGGTTGGGATCGATTATCAAAACGCCAGCACTTGTCGGTCACTTGGCTGACAGCGCTAGGTTCTAACTTCTCTGGGTTGTGGATTTTGATGGCGAATGGCTGGATGCAAAACCCAGTCGGCGCAGAATTTAATTACCAGACCATGAGAATGGAGATGATCAACTTTGCTGATGTGGTGTTTAACCCTGTCACGCAAGTGAAGTTTGTTCATACCGTGGCTGCCGGTTACACCACAGGTGCTTTGTTTGTGATGGGCATCAGTGCTTACTACTTACTCAAAGGTCGAGATATCTCTTTCGCTCGCCGTTCGTTTGCGGTGGCGTCCGCATTTGGTATGGCGGCGATTGTGTCGACATTGATGCTGGGTGATGAATCGGGTTACGAGCTTGGCGACGTGCAACAGGTAAAACTCGCGGCAATTGAGTCCGAATGGCACACGGAAGAAGCACCCGCCTCATTCACGCTATTTGGCTTACCAAACCAAGAAACCATGGAAACCGACTACGCCATTAAGATTCCATACCTAATGGGGCTCATCGCAACTCGCTCGCTGGATGAACCAGTGATGGGCTTACGCGATCTGATGGCGCAGAACGAAGATCGTATCCGCGATGGTATCCAAGCTTACGGCATGCTAGAGGAACTTCGCGCAGGTAACGACAGCCCTGAAAACATCGCTCAATTCGATGAGATGAAGAAAGACCTCGGCTACGGTCTGCTCTTGAAGAAATACACCGATAACGTCACCGACGCGACCGAAAGCCAAATCAAGCAAGCGGCGCAAGACACGATTCCTCAAGTAGCACCACTGTTCTGGAGCTTCCGAATCATGGTGGCGTGTGGGGTATTAATGTTCGCCATTATCGGTTTGTCTTTCGTCCAAGTCTGCCGCAGAAAATTAGGTTCGAGCCCTTGGTTATTGAGAGCGGCACTATGGGCGATTCCATTGCCTTTCATAGCTTGTGAAGCAGGTTGGTTCGTTGCCGAATACGGACGTCAGCCATGGGCAATTGGTGAGGTGCTTCCAGTCAATATGGCAGTATCTAACCTCGCACCAAGTGACATTTGGATTTCGCTCGGCTTTATTTATGTGCTCTACACAGCGTTCTTGATTGTAGAAATGTTCTTGATGGTGAAGTTTGCCAAACGTGGACCAAGCGTGCTTAAAACGGGTCGCTATCACCATGAAGAGAACAACGAAAAAGACAAACAATCCGACACATTCAAACTGATTGATCAGCACTAAGGAGGCACTATGTTTGATTACGAAAACCTACGCCTATTTACTTGGGCGATCGTTGGTGTGCTGTTGATTGGTTTCACCATCACTGACGGATTCGATATGGGGGTGGCCGCGCTGCTCCCAGTTATGGGGAAAAAGAACCTCGAACGTCGCGTAATGCTTAACGCTATCGCGCCACACTGGGACGGCAACCAAGTTTGGCTAATTACCGCAGGTGGTGCCATCTTTGCGATATGGCCCTTGGTATACGCCGCAGCGTTTTCCGGCTTCTACATTGCCATGCTGTTGGTGCTCGCATCCCTTTGGTTGCGTCCTATCGGTATGGATTACCGAGCTAAAATCGATAATCCGCAATGGCGCAACGCATGTGATATCGCCTTGTTCATCAGCGGTGTGATTCCACCGATTATCTTTGGGGTTGGCTTCGGTAACTTGTTAGTCGGTGTGCCGTTCGAGTTAAACAACTTGCTGATGCTCGATTATCAAGGTGGATTCTTTGACTTGCTAACTCCATTCCCAATTCTGTGTGGCTTGGTGAGCTTAACCATGGTGGTGACACAAGGTGCTGCTTTCCTTCAAATGAAAACCAAACATGAGCTACGCACTCGAGCACAAAACATCACGTTGTGGGGCGCGGGGGCAACCATGTTGCTGTTTATGTTTGGCGGTTTGTTCGCGGCATCGCAATCGGGTTACATCATCATAGGCGCAATGCTTAAAGATGGCATTTCAAACCCACTCAACAAACAAGTGGTGAGCATTGCGGGTGATTTATTGCATAACTTCAGCGAAATGCCGCAACTTTGGTTGATTCCATTCACTGCGGTAACGAGCTTACTCGTGTGCTTTTGGGCAACGGTCTCTCGCCGCGCTGGGGTGGCGTTTACTATGTCGAGTATTGCGATCGCTTGCATCATCTTAACCGCAGGCGTCACGTTATTCCCGATGATCATGCCATCAAGCATCAACCCATCGCACAGCTTAACGTTATGGGATGCCACATCGAGTGAAAAAACGCTCGGCATTATCTCTATCGTTGCCATCATCGTTGTACCTGTGATTCTGGGCTACACCGCATGGTGTTACTACAAAATGTTCGGACGTTTGGATAACAACTACATCCGCAGCAACAGCTCATCGCTCTATTAAGGAGGCATGTATGTGGTACATGTGTTGGGTACTTGGCGTGTTACTCGCCTGCGCCTTTGGTGTCATCAATGGTTTATGGCTAGAGAACACAGGACGCTTTGAAGAAGAAGAGTTCTAGGTTCTCACTTCAGAATGGAACATTCTCAATAACAAACGCCCTCAGTCACGAGGGCGTTTGTTCATCTCAATGAGTTTACTCTGCCGACAATCGATAGCGGCGCACTTCGTATTGATCTTGTTCTGAATAAAACGTATTGAGGAACTCGCCACCCGCTTTTTCGATCACGCGTCTTGATGCGATATTGTTCACGTCACAAGTGACGATTGCGCTGCCTTCAAGAACCTCAGCTTTCACCCAGTTCAACATAAATGTGGCGATGCCTTTGCCTTGAGCATCTGGCGCGGTTTCGTAACCAATGTGCCCAATCACATTTTCAAGGTAGTCGTTATTACCGTTACGAACTCGAATCGAACCAAGTATCATCCCCTCCTTGATACAAAAGTAAGTCGAAGACGGCGTCCAACCTTCCGGCAAACCTTCGCCTTTCGCGTATCCAATTCGTTTTTTCAGCAGCGCGTCACTGTCGCGTTGGGCGGCGACGTACATTTCCATTCCCGCCTGAGCACACTTTTCAACATACTGCTCAAACGCTTCAAAATGGCTGAGATTAGCTTTAGCTATTTCCATATCATTCCACTTATTCAGGCTTATTTCATATGCGCCTTAAATGACATAAAAAATAAAGCTCAAAAGAAAAACATTACTTTTGAGCTTTACTAGAGTATCGATGCTCTTACATTTTTAAACTGTGTGCTTAGATTTCGCCAGATTTAATTTTTTGCTGAGCGTCACTAATAGTTTGCTCACCAAATAGAATTTGAATCATCGATTCAATACGCTTTGTATCGTCACCAAATTTGTCTAAATTACCATTGTTGGACGCTTTAAATTCAACGTGGCCGACTTTCTGATCATTCTTGTAAGCGTTAATTTTTGCATCAGCGATAAACGTTCTCAAATCCCAACTCCAACGTGAAACATAAGTTAACGTCAGTTCGTCTGTCTTAGGCGCTGTACCGTCACTTACAACAGTACATTTACGTGCTGTGTCTAAGCACCATTCTTGCAACGAATCCATGAACACTTCCCTTGTCGCATCATCTTTTACGATAGTGATTTCTTTGCTTTGATTCGACTGTGCAATAGGCTCAGCAGTGAATTTAGGAGCAGAACAACCTGCTAATACAACCGGAAGAGCCAGAACGAGTGCTTTTTTAAACATATTTTTCTCTGTTTTTAAATGACAACCAATGACGCCAAATGAATAATCAGCATCGAATATTGGATTCTGGCAGTTTTAATTCAACACCTCAATAATCCTTCTCACAAAATCAACAGGATAAATAATTCATAAATCATTTATCTTCCTTGCACTTAGTGTTTAGTTTCTCACCAGACATTCATTTTGAAATACAACAAGAAACAGCTGATAAAGATCAAGCCACACCATGAAAAAAAGGTTATCGCCTTCTGTTCAGTCGTTGCTTCCTCAGGATCTGGGTACAAAATGCCGTAAAGGCAGGCGATGGGGATCAGCTCGTAGATTTTGCTAATGTATTGATGCCCCATTTCGAGAAATGGTGGAACGTACAAATACACCACAGCATAAGTAATAAAATAAAGTATGCCGAGGATCCGGTTCAAGCCAATGACTTGCCCTTCTCGATAAAACCAAATTAACGCCGCTACCCCTGCAAGTATTGCGATGAGTAAAAACATCCGTTCTTCTACCCTTCTTTTTAATTTTCTTCCACCCTATTTAAACCACCCAATTAATCAATCAGTTATGCAACTAAACACGATACAGCTCAAATAGAAAAAGGCACCAATCGGTGCCTTTGTGACGCTCTAACGCGTTTACTAATATGTCACTTTAAGCGCCTCGCGAGCTTTTAAGTTCCGCACAGCATGCTTAGGCGCTTCTGCCAAGACGTATAAACGTCTCAAACTGGTGTACTTACAGCTCGTGCTCAGTACGTGCGATGATGTCGTCTTGCGCATCTGGTGATAGTGCAGTGAAGAAGGCCGAGTAGCCTGCAACTCGCACAACAAGGTCACGATATTGTTCAGGGTTCTTCTTCGCAGCTAACAAGGTCTCGCGAGAGACGATGTTGTACTGCACGTGCCAACCTTTGTGGTGGTTGAAGAAGGTGCGAATCAACATAGAAAGCTTGAGCTTATCCCCTTCAGACTCAACCGCTGCCGGGCTTAACTTCTGGTTAAGCAGCACGCCACCAAGGATCTTATTCGCTTGAATCTTACCAACCGAGTTGTATACCGCTGTTGGACCTAAACGGTCTGAGCCAGATGACGGGCTCGCACCTTCTGCCAATGGCGTTTTCGCTTTACGACCGTCTGGCGTTGCCATGGTTGAAGCGCCAAATGGGACGTTTGCCGAGATACTTGATGTACCTGCGTAGTAACCGCCGCCAATTGGACCACGCCCATGACGCGTATTAACGAACTGCTCTAGCTCATCAATGTACACTTGGTAAGCGTCTGCCAGTAGTTGGTCTACTGCGTCATCATCGTTACCGTATTTTGGTGCAAAGTTGATAAGACGTTGGCGAAACTGTTCGTTCTCCATGCCATCGAAATCTTCTGCCAATGCTTTTGCTAGCTCAGGCTGAGTAATCTGCGCGTCATCGAAAACAAGGTGCTTGATGGCAGCTAGGCTGTTACCCAAGTTCGCGATACCGACTTGCAAACCAGATACCCAATCGTATTTCGCGCCACCTTCTTTCACGGTTTTACCGCGAGCCAAACAGTCATCCACCAGCGTTGAACAGAAAATGTCTTGAGCTTGCTGTTCAAGTACGCTGTCGACTACAGTATCAATCTCAATCGATTTACGGGTGTAGTAGCGGATTTGCTCTGCCCAAGAAGCGGTCACTTGCTCAAAGTTCTCAAAGTTGCCTTTTGCTAATGACTTATCGTGTGGCAAGAAAGCTTTACCCGTTGTTGCATCCACACCTTCGTTCAATGAAGCTAGCAAGATACGGGCGAAGTTAATGAAGCTCATGCCCGTACAACGGTAACCCCATTTGCCCGGAACTGCGGTCTCGATACAGCCGATAGATGCGTAGTTGTAAGCGTCTTCTTTCTCTACACCAAGCTTGATGAATTCAGGAATAACAATCTCATCGTTGTTGAACGCTGGCATACCGAAGCCGCATTTAATCACTTCAATACAGCCCATTAAGAACTCTTGGTTTAAACCTTCATGGTAACGCACACTCAAGTTAGGTTGCGTCGAACGTAACTGACCACAAGATTCCAGAATCGCCCAAGAAAGAGGATTCACTGCGTCTTCAGGCTCACCCTTTTCATTCAACTTCTGACCGCCGATACACACGTTTTGATACAACGGAGAACCTGCGGAGGCTTTCGAGTGCGCGCCAGAGCGAATCTTGTTTACTTCAAGTAGCTTCAACCAGCAGCTTTGTAAAAGCTCTAGTGCGAAGTCTTTCTCAATCGTGCCGTTTTCGATATCGCGAACATAAAATTCGTTGAGGAATTGGTCCATACGACCAAAAGAAACCGAGTGACCGTTCGATTCGATTTGTAGCATCAACTGAACGAAGTAGCTTAATTGCAGTGCTTGCCAAAAGTTTTCTGGCGTGTGGCTCGCGACATGACGACAGTTTGCCGCAATGCTTTCTAACTCAGCTTTGCGCAGCGGGCGTGTCTCTTCTAACGCCATTTTTGCCGCCAATTCAGCGTAGCTCACCATGTGGTCTTGAATGGCAAGCAGTACAATTTCGACCGATTTGTAGAACTGCTCTTTCTTCAAGCCTTCAAAGGTCGAAACATCATTGTTAGCACGGTGCTGACGAACATCTTCTAACAAGCCGTTCATGCCTAGCTTCAAGATTTTCTCGTTATCCACCGCAAGGTGCGCGTCACCCGAAGTCATGTTGCCTTCGGCTTTAATGATGGTGCTGGCTAAGATTTCTTGCTGCTCATCAGTAAACAAGCCATAACAACGGTCTTGAACGGTTTTACCGCGCCAGTACGGTGTGATGCTGTGGATGTTTTGCTTATCTTCTTCAGTGACAGCAAAGCCTGCACCAGGACGGTCGGCTAGCTCATCAATTTCCGCTTCAATCCAACGTACAGTGTATTCTGGGAAAATAGGCGCAGCGCGCACTTTGCTCGCTTGGTTACCGACGATCAACTCATCGTGTTTAATCCAAATCGTACGAGTGCGTAAATGCTCTTGCAGTGCTAGCGCACGTTGGACAATCACAGGTTTGTCTTCGTTTGCTTGATAAGCACGAGTGTATGCCTCTGCACGCTCGGTACAGACAGGTGGCGTTACGATATTTACCAGTGCCGATTTGTGCGCTTTGATACGCTCAGGAAGGTAATTCAGGTCCATAGTTAACCTCTGACAATCACGTTAAGTTGGGTGTTTTCGCTTGCGTATTGCATGGCGCTTTCTAGCAGTTCTGGTTTGTTTAATGGCTTGTCAGAACACTCGTAAGGCATATTGAGCAAACGGTATTTATTGATGCCGAGCGTGTGGTACGGCAGCAAGTGAAGTTCTTGGCAGCTTTCTAGTGAAGCCGCAAAATCGATGATGTCTTTCAACTCTTCGATGGTGTCATTGAACCCCGGCACAACGGGAACGCGAATCACAATGCGTTTCGCGATAGGTGCCAGTTTTCGGAAATTGTCTTTGATGCGTTTTAGTGAACCTTTCGCCCAACTAAGAAACTTTTCTTCATCGGTGTGTTTTAAATCCGCCAACCAGCAATCAATATGCGGCGCGGCTTTTTCGACGTTCTTCCACGGCACATGCATGCACGACTCAATGGCGGTAGAGACTTGGTTGTCATGCAGACGCTGTGCGAGTTCTGCCACTAAATCCGCTTGCATGAGAGGCTCACCACCGGAGAAGGTCACGCCACCTTGGCTTTGGTCATAGAAAGGTTTGTCTTTCATTAAGGTGTCGAACAGCATGTCTGATTTCGCCTCTTCACCGCAGACGGTCAGTGCTTGCGTAGGACAGACGTCTCGCAGCGCGATCAGTTGGTCTTCTTTGATGGCTTTGCGATTAATGATGATCTGGTTATCGATACGTTGAATACCATCACCCACCGTTTCACTATCCGCTGTAGATTGAGTTGTGGCTTGATAAGCAGAAACGCACAGCTGGCAATCTTCCATGCAGCTTCGCTGATCAAACAACAGTGAATGCTTTTCGCTGCGGCTTTCTGGGTTTTGACACCAAGGGCAAGACAAGCTGCATCCTTTAAGAAAAAGAATGGAACGAATGCCATCGCCATCATGGGTAGAGAATCGTTGAATATTGAAATACATCTCTGCTTGCCTCTTGGTCTGTGCTACCGCTTTTACTTAATTCGTTTCTTTTTGTGCTGGTTAAGTCTTATGAACGGCTTTTCTTTGTTCGAACTGAAAGCTTCATTTGAGCATTTACAAGTTTCACTTAGCTTTCATTTAATGAAATTATTATAGTTTCAAATGAAATTTCAATTGATCAAAATCAAGATCTCGTTCGATTGTCAGATCTATAGTGATCCCATCATCAAAACGAAGATTTTGTTTAAGGTAGAAACCATGATTGAACTTTATTTAGATACTGCTGATGTGGCAGAAGTAAAACGCTTTAACCAGTGCCTACCGCTAAAAGGCGTGACGACAAACCCAAGCATTTTGGCGAAGTCAAAACAAGGACTGAATGAAACCCTAGCAGGCATGCAAGAAGCACTTGGCGGTGCACCTCGCTTTCACGCTCAAGTCGTGAGTTCAACCGTCGAAGGTATGGTGGCAGAAACACGCCAATTGAATGAATTGCCTTACGACATGGTGGTAAAAGTGCCAGCAACAGAAACCGGCTTAGCAGCAATTAAGCTAATGAAAAAAGAGGGAATTCAGGTTCTTGCTACCGCTATCTATTCAGCTCAACAGGGTTTCCTAGCGGCACTGTGCGGTGCAGACTACCTAGCACCTTACGTAAACCGCATTGATGCGATGAACGGCAACGGTGTTGAAGTGGTCGCGGATCTTCAATTGTTGCTCGATCAAAACCAACTACCAGCGAAGATTTTGGCAGCCAGCTTCAAGAACACTCAACAAGCGATGGAGGTGATGAAACTGGGCATCGAAGCCATTACATTGCCAACCGATGTGGCAGCACAAATGTTCGCACATCCAGCAGTAAAACCTGCGGTTGAACAGTTCGATAAAGACTGGAAAGAGACGTTCGGCGATAAACTTTCATTTGAAAGCTAGTTAAAAGTAGCAGGTAGACTTCTTAGTTAACAATAGAGGGAATCTTAACTCACCCTGTGCGCCGGTGAGTTTAAGATTCCCTTTTGTATTTCATATAAAGAGGTGAGGTTTACAGCAGCTCTCTATTGGTCAGTGACCAAAGGTACACGCGCTTGAGTAAACTGATTTTGAGCCTCTTACGAATACCTCGTTTGGAATAGCGGAGTCGGTTTGGAAGCGCGATGGCTTTCATCTCGGTTTTCATTTCTTTTCCATCCAACAACACAGTAGACCTCCGATGCAGTAAGCCAGCAGATCTTTCCAATCAAATGTGGCGCCAAAAATTACAGCCAGAGGCGATGAAGATTCGATACCAAGCCAAGCTGCGACCTGAAGCAGTTGCCCTAACTCAACAGCAAACGCAATCAACACCACCAATGAAACCAGCCAGTTAACGGGCATAGAGAACATACTTGCAAGAAAGTAGTAGAGCCAAACCACAACGAGAACATCACCAAATGTCGGACGAATAAAGCTGTCTCGAACATAGAGTGCAATAACGACCAATGCGATAAAACACACCAAGCTTTTCAGTCCATTTTTTACCGAAAATCGCAGGTGGATAGCGCACGTTTCTTCCACCATATTGCTTGGCTGCCCAGTGAGAATTGCTCGCTTAAACATCTTCATGATTCGCCTTTGCACTTTCTTCTGCTTTCTTATTTCGTGCGTACCAGTCGATGTTGCGTGTAATAACCATAGTGAAGCTCAAAATCGCGAAACACAGCAATGTCCCCATAACCAATGCGTAGCTTTCTGCTTGTAGCAAGCCAAACAGTAATCCGTAGAGAGTGAGCAAACACGCTCCGAATATCGCGCCGTGTTTGGTGTTGCTCAACATACCGCTCACGTACACACTTAAAAGCCCCGTCGATGCGACTGCTGACACCACATACGCCCAGTTAAAGCCGAGGTGTTCACTCATCGAAATCAGCAATAGATAGAAAAGTGCTAAAGCCAGACCAATAAAACCGTATTGCACTGGGTGAACCGGACGCGCTTGGAACAGCTCCAGCAAGAAGAAACTCGCGAATACTAATGTGATAACCAACAGTGAATAGTTCACAGCTCGGTGAGATTTCAGATAGTGGTCCACAGGATCAATCAAATCTACGCCCATTTGTCGCTGTTCAAGCTCGTGACAAGCGTGATTCGATGACAAACAGCTTTGGAACAGCTGCGCGATATTGGTAGAGAAGTTATTGCTCGCCCATTGTGCATTAAATCCATCTTCAGATACCTCTGATGACACCGGTAAGTAATCACCAATAAAGCTCGGATGTGCCCAAGTTGAAGAGAGTTCAACCGTTGTTTGACTGCCGATTGGTGTGACTTGAAGCTGACCCATCCCTTGCAGCAAGAAGTTAAGATCGAAAGCCAAAGGTTGTGCTGGGTTTAGGTCTGCAAGTGTCAGATCACTATGGAAGCCTTGTGGCAACTGGTCTAACCCTGTTCCCGGTGCGACTTCGATATCAGAGCTCGCCATGGTCATGTCATCCAAACGAATCAATCCACGGCTGTCTTCAATGCCAACCACTAGGCTCATATTTTCAATATCAAGTCCCTGCAACGCCGCGAGATCGTCTGCATCAAAAGTGCCTTTCAGTGCTACTTGTGCTTTGTATAAACGCGCACGGTAAATGCCTCGGTACTTTTCAAAACTGTCCAGATTCGCGCTCATATCAAAAGTGCTAGGTAAAAGAAATTTACGACGCTCTTTAATCTGTACTTTGTCATCTCGGTAACTGGTTTCGGTGTAGTTAACCATGATGAATGGACCAATGATGCGCTGCTCGCCGCTGCTGCTGCGTGCGATGTCGTTTCTGACTTCATCTTGGCGATATGAGCGTTCTGAGATCAACCCTGTGACCATTGAAAGCGGGATTTGCAGTAAGACAAACAAAAACAGCACGAAGGCGAACTTCGTGCCGAGTTGGTTATTGAGGATCTTTTTCATGTTTCATTCTCCATTTGCTGATGGGAGTAATCTAAATCAGCAATTTGGAGAACGAATGGAGCTAATGTGGAGTTTCTATGGAGTTGGTAAAATCAGGGTAACTCTCACGCCAGAATCGACGTTTTCTACTTGCAACTGACCTTTGTGCAGCTTGATCACTTGCTCAACAAAATTCAGCCCGAGCCCAGTGCTCTTAACGCCATTTTCCCGAGCGAGGGAGTAGAAGCGTTCGGTCAAACGCGACATCGCGTAGTCGGGAATGTGAGGACCTGAATTGAAAATCGACAAGCACACCTTCTCTTTTGTGACCTCCGCTTTCCATTCAATGCATCCCTCTGAATCAACAAAATCCAGCGCATTGTCCATCAAGTTAAAAACGGCTTGTTTCAGTAAGAAGGCATCACCAAGCACGGAGAGATGGTCATCAATTTGGATGTTGGCAGTGACCGACTTAGCACTCAAACGCGCATCCGCCGATTCAACCACTTCATTGACCATTTGTTTTAGCGAGATAGCTTCGACTTGCTCTAGCTCGGGGCGCTTTTCAAGACGAGCCAGTTCTAGCAGCTTATCAATCAATGACTGCATGCGATCGCTTTCTCGCTCAATGTTGCCAGCAAAGCGTGTGACCTTTTCTTTAGGCAACGGCATTTGCAATATTTCACTCGCGCCTTTAATCGCTGATAACGGACTTTTCAGCTCATGAGTCAGCGTCTGTACGTACTCTTCCACATATTGTTTACCATCGAGCTGATTGCGCATTTTCTCCAATGCGTCGCTTAGCGTGCCGTACTCGTAGAAGATACGAAATGTCGGCTTAGAAACCTTTTCGCCTTCACCCATTTTGGTCGCATAGTCTTCTAGCTTGTTCAGTGCCGAGTGAATTCGCCAAGCAAACAATGCCCCTGCTAGCAGCACTAACCCACTCATCCACACCATCCAAAACAACACATTGCGTTTAGAAAGATCGATGAAGGGTTGTACTGAGCGATTGGATTTTGCCACCGTCACGCTGCCAATGATTTCGCCTTTGTGATAAATGGGCGCAGCAACGTGCATAACGGTTGAGAGTGGATCTTTCGGGTCTTCGATGGTACTGCGCGCGCCGTATTGACCACGCAACGTGAGATAAACATCGTTCCATTGCGAGTAGTCTTTGCCTACGTCTTGCTGCCAAGAATCCGCAATCACAATGCCTTGTTTGTCGGTGATGTAAATTCGATGATTAATCGCTTTTTTGCCAATTTCCCAAATGCGCGCTTGAGGCTCTCGCTGTCCATAAGCCGTTAATAGTTTGGAGAAGCGACTCTCAGACAACTTGTCGTTCGCGACGTCTTCTTCCGCCAATACCGCGAGTAAGTTCGCCATATCCACCAGCGTTTCTTCGGTGGTTTGACGCACGGTTGGCTTAAGTTCTTGGACGACCGTTTTGCTCACCATGTAAGCCGTCATTCCGACTAAGATGAAGTAGAGAAAAAACAGTCTGAGTCCAAGCGGGATCTTCGGCCAGCGATTCATCATTCACCTTTAATGCAGTAAAAGTAACCAAAGCCACGTTTGGTACAGATGCGTTCAGACATCTCAAACGGCTTCAACTTATGGCGAATAGCTTTGATGTGGGTATCGATATTGCGCTCGTATGCAGCCTCTGGCGCCATATCTGCAGCGACCATGAGCTGCTCTCGACTCAATACATTGGAAGAAACAGAAATCAGTTTATCGAGGATCTTAAATTCGACCGCGGTCAGCCCAAGCATTTGCCCACCCACACCATAGTCGAAGTTTTGCGCAACCAAATCATGGCTCAAGTGAGGTTGTTCTGGAACAACCACAGGCTCTGGTTTGTGCTCCATCATTGGCGCTTTAGCTTTGATTCGAAGTTTAATGCGCGCCAGCATTTCACGCGGGCTAAATGGCTTAGTCACGTAATCATCCGCGCCAATCTCCAAGCCCACTACGCGGTCAATTTCATCGTTTCTTGCGGTGAGAAAGATAATGGGAATATCAGAAAACTCGCGGATGGTTTTGCACAATTCAAAACCATTACCATCCGGTAAGCCTACGTCTAACACAAGTAACGCTGCGGAGTTATGCTGCAAAAAGGCTAAGCCCTCTCCTGCCGTTGCAAACCACTCTGCGTGGTAGCCATCCATCTCTAATACATGAATCAGGTTCTCTGCAATGGAAGATTCATCCTCAATAATGACGACGGTTGATTGGTCGCTCAATGTTCTAACCTCACTGACGATACTTGTTTAGATACACATCTTGTTCACTTACTTTGGCGCAAAGGCTATCGAATTGATACCACAAAGGCAAAATCCGTGAATAATATTAATCAAACACCCTCTCATTCAGCGTGGTGAACTTATCACTCACACTGATGAGTCACTACAATTGTGAATACAATGATTTCAACCATTGATATGAACAGTGTTCATTTTACACTCGAGTTATCAATTCGATTTTGTTTAAAGGACAGTAACTGATGAAAAGAGCGCTAATCCCCCTAGCTTTACTCACTTTGCTCTCTGGTTGCGCCAGCATGTCTCCGGATGAGTGCAAGACGGCGAACTGGTACAAGGTAGGTTATCAAGATGGCCGAGACGGCAACGATCCAAACGTTATTAACAGTTATACCGAAGACTGTGGTGAAGCGGGTGTGACACCAGACCGAACGAAATGGAAAGAAGGCTTTGATAAAGGCACTATCCAGTATTGCTCACCAGACAATGGTTACACTGTCGGTATCGAAGGCAAAGAATATTACGGCGTGTGCAACAGCAAAGAATTCATTGAAAACTACCAGTTAGGTCATCAAGAATATCAACGCCAGCAACGCATCCAAGAGATCGATACTGAAATCTCGGTCATCGATAATCAACTTGATGGCAACCCAGACAAAGACAATGCCAAGCGCCTGAAAGAAAAGAGAAAGCGATTGGCTGACGAGCGTTCAGACCTCTTGTCGCCAACCATCAACTTGAATCTAAATTTCTAAATCGATTGGATTTAGCTTCTAAAATTCATGGCCCTAGCTCAGTTCTAGGGTCATGAATTGGCTGTTTGGATCGAGTTCGTAATCCCCGAACGGCTCGCAGTACACAAAGCCATGCTTTTCATACAACAGGCGCGCAGGTTTAAAAAACTCCATCGAGCCCGTTTCTAAACTCAAGCGCTGCAAGCCTTTTTGCTTCGCTTGCTCAATCACATGAATCAATAATTGAGACGCCACACCTTGGTTTCTTGCCGCTGGCGTGGTGCGCATGGATTTCAGCTCCGCGTGTTGGCCATCCAACTCTTTAATCGCTGCACACCCAAGCAGTTGTTCACCCTTCCATCCGGTCCAAAATGTCACTTCTGGTGCTTTGAGCTTATCCAAATCTAGCGCATGCACACTCTCTGGTGGCGACGTGGCGTACATGTCTTGCAAATGTTCTTCTAGCAATGCGATGACTGCTGTTCTTTCTAAATTGTCGATTTCTATCTTCACGACTCTTCCCTGATAACCAATGGCCTTTCTGGAATTTATGTGAAAACAGCCACATAAACAACTGTCTTCAACATCAAAGATATCAAGAGTCATCGTAATCAAAAATCTGTGTCTACACTCTTAAAGTCATTTCCCCACCTAACTGATCATTGAGGACATACTATGGATTTCTTGATTGAGGATATTCTGGCGCGCGAAATTTTGGATTCACGCGGAAATCCGACTGTGGAAGTCGAAGTCACACTCGGCTGTGGCATTGCAGCAAGAGCATCGGTGCCCTCGGGTGCCAGTACTGGTTCACGAGAAGCGGTTGAACTGCGAGATGGTGACGACACCCGCTTTGGTGGCAAAGGTGTGCTCAATGCCGTTCAACTGATCAACACCGAAGTGCTTGAAGCCATTGTTGGTTTAGACTCGCGCGATCAAGCGTTAATTGACCGCATTATGATCGAGTTAGATGGCACCGAAAACAAATCCCGTCTCGGCGCGAATGGCATTCTTGGTGTCTCCCTCGCCGTTGCCCGCGCAGCCGCACTAACCGCTGACGTACCTCTGTATCAGTATCTTGGCGGTGTGGGCGCTAACCTATTACCTGTGCCTTGTATGAACATCCTCAACGGCGGTGTGCATGCTCGCTGGCAAGGTCCGGATTTTCAGGAATACATGATTGCGCCATACGGTGCTGAGAACTTTAGACAAGCGGTGCAATGGGGTAGCGAGGTGTATCATGCATTGCGCCAAGTTCTGTTGGAGTCTAATCACTCGGTTGGCGTCGGTGATGAAGGTGGCTTTGCGCCAGCTGTGAAGTCCAACCGCGAACCATTAGAGTTGATTGTCAAAGGCATTGAGAGAGCTGGATTAAAACCTGGAGTCGATGTCGGTATCTGTATGGACCCAGCCTCTAGTGAGTTCTATGAGAATGGTAAATACAAGCTACGCTCAGAGAACCGTGAACTGACCTCTGCAGAGATGATTGAATACTACGAGAAGTTGGTAGAAGACTTCCCTGTGGTTCTTCTCGAAGATGGACTTGCTGAAGACGACTGGGATAACTGGCCGCTATTGAATGAGAAGCTTGGCGGTAAGATCGAAATCGTTGGTGATGATCTTCTGGTTACTAACACCAAATACATCCAAAAAGCGATCGACATGAATGCTGCTAACTCAGCATTGATCAAACTGAATCAGATTGGCTCGCTAACCGAGACCATTGAAGCGATTCAAATGTGTCATCACGCTGCATGGGGCGCGTTTGTTTCTCACCGTTCGGGTGAAACCACAGACAGCTTTATTGCCGATATGACCGTTGCACTTCGCACAGGTCACCTTAAAACAGGTGCGCCATGTCGCGGTGAACGTGTCGAAAAATACAATCAGCTAATGCGCATTGAAGACGAGTTAGGCTCAATGGCGGTGTTCGCTGGTCGCAAAGCCTTCGTTCGCTAATTTCTCAATACATCTAAAAGAAAGCCGCCCAGTGCAGAACTGGGCGGCTTTTTAGTGTCTGGAAAACTAATTACAAGGCTTGTCGCATGATGTGCTGAGGCCCAACCGGACCACCATGATACAGCTCATTAGTATCTTCAAAACCTGCTTTCAAATAGCACTGATAAGCCGGTACATTGCGGCAATTAACCGTCAAGTAGAGAAAATCAAAGCTCGGAAAACGCAATTTAGCGTAATCAGCAAACTGGCTGATGGCTCGCTTGGCAATGCCTTTACCTTGATGACGATGATCCAACAACAACCAACGCACGCCTAAGCTCTTTTCCGGACAGAAGTCGTAATTCTCACTGTATCCCGCATCGAAGACAAAAAAGCCAACCACTTGATCATCCAATAAGATCAAATGCGCTAGCTCTGTCGGTTTAAGACTTCCCAATAACTCTGGAATGTTCGCTACTGTGTATTGGACTTGATCCTCTAAGACTTGCAGCTCAAGGGTTTGCTCATGACGGCATGGCGTGTACTTTTCAATGGTAATCATAATCATCCTTGCTGTTTTTATACCCATTTCATACAGGGTATGTCGTAAATGGAAAAACCTGCTGTCGTATTTCCCACTCGCAGGCAAACGTTTAGCACACTATTATCCTCATCAACTGTCAGTGAGGTTGTCATGTTTCGTTTTCTGCTTTGTAGTTTCTCTCTTGTTTTACTCTATCCTACCGCCATTGATCTTTATCTTGTAGGGTTGCCTCAAATTGCCGCGGATTTAAACGCCAGTGAATCACAATTACACATCGCGTTTTCTATTTACCTTGCTGGTATGGCAACCACCATGCTGTTTGCAGGAAAAATCGCCGACTCCGTTGGGCGTAAACCGGTGGCGATGGTAGGTGCAGCCATTTTTATTGCAGCATCATTACTTGGCGGAATGGCAGAACAATCCAATACATTTTTAATCGCACGTTTTGCCCAAGGTATTGGGGCTGGCTCTTGCTATGTGGTTGCTTTTGCTATTTTGCGCGACACATTGGATGACAAACGCCGCGCTAAGGTGCTGTCGATGCTAAACGGCATTACCTGCATCATTCCTGTCATCGCCCCCGTTGTCGGCCATCTCATTATGCTCAAATTCCCTTGGCCAAGCCTATTCACCACAATGGCAGGCATGGGTGTGGTGGTTTGTTTGCTTTCGACCTTGGTGCTGAAAGAATCAAAGCCTAGTGCATTGCCACAACAAAACACCACTTCAGCTTCTACCCAAGAAACGTTCGCGGAGCGCTTTTTCATCAGCCGACTCATCATTACGGCCATCGGCGTGACCACCATTCTTACCTACGTGAATGTCTCTCCAATGCTGGTGATGGGCGAACTTGGTTTTGATCGTGGTGGCTATTCTTCTGTCATGGCAGGCACTGCATTAGTCAGTATGATCACTTCTTTCTCTGCGCCATTGGCTTTGTCTTACTTTAAGCAACGTACTCTGATGCTGACTTCGCAAACCTTGCTTGTCAGTGCAGCGATGGTGATTGGTTTTGCTCATCTAAACCAATGGGGAATCCCATTTTACTTATTCGGATTTGGGCTGATTTGCGCTGGCTTCTCGATTGGCTTTGGCGTGGCCATGAGTCAAGCGCTCAGCCCTTTCTCTCTGCGTGCTGGTGTAGCAAGCTCACTGTTGGGCATCGCTCAAGTGTGTTGCTCTGCCCTCTACATCTGGTTTATGGGGGTCATCGGCGTTAATGCGCTGAATATGCTGGTGTTTGTGTTAGCTATAGGTGGCGCAATCAGCTTGGCTCTAATACTATTTATTCCTAAGCCTGCTCATGAAAGCCACTATGAAGAAATCACTAGCCCGTCTTGATCTCAACCTGCTGTTCACTCTGCAATTGCTGCTGCAAGAGCAGAGTGTTTCCAAAGCATCGAAGAAATTGAACGTCACGCCGTCAACGGTAAGTAAATCGCTCAATAAGCTTCGTGACTGGTTTGATGATCCTCTGTTTGTGAAAACACCAAAAGGATTAGCACCCACTCCATTAGCACAAAGCATGGAGCAAGATCTGGCGGAGTGGCTACAAATTGGTAGCCAAATTGCAGAGAAGCGCAGCGATATAGCCCCCAAAGGCGTGCGCTTTGATCTGACCATTGAGTCACCTTTAGTGCTGACGATTCTTGATGATCTTCTTGTTGCAATCCACCAGCGCTACCCAGATGCGAAAGTCAAAACCAGTAACTGGGATTACGATTCACTCGACGCAATTGTGCGTGGAGAGGCAGACATCGGTTTTACCGGCAGAGAGAGCCATCCCCGCTCAAAAGAGTCACTCGACCTGCTTCCCTACTTTCTTGATTTCGAAGTGCTGTTCTCAGATTTACCTATGGTGTACCTACACAAAGATCACCCCGCTTTGGAGCAGGAATGGAACCTTGAGACCTTTTTGAGTTACCAACACATCAATATTGTTTGGGAAAAGAGTGAGACGTGGGCACTGGATGAAGTATTGAGTGAACTTGGCTTACAGCGCTCCATTGGCTTAACCATGTCGAGCTTCGAACAGTCTCTATTTATGGCCGCGCAACCACACCACAATATGCTGACCACAGCACCGCAATACTGCGAGAGTTATACCAAGAAGCTGCATCCAGATTTGGTGTGCCTACCCATTCCATTGGAACAAACTCAACAAGATAAACTGCTGATCCCGTTCACCATGATTTGGCACAAACGTAATGCGTACAACCCAAAACTGGTGTGGTTGAGGGAAACTATTAAGGTGTTATATCGTTCAGAAAATAAATAGATACCATTCAAACACTTAACCAACTTAATGTTCACCGATTATGTGAAGACTACATTTTTAAGCACAGAGAGCACCATTCGGCTTATTCAACGTGATAAGCGTGCCTTGTGAGGCGGCTTGATAAAAGGCATCATCACTTACGTTTGTGTTAGCAAAGTTTGTGCGAAATAAATCCGCACGATACAAATCAACGTCTAGCATTTGTGCGTGGCTCATGTCTGCGTTTCGTAAATCTGCATCGCGAAACGTCGCGTTGTTCAGATTCGCGTGGCTGAAATTGGCGTAGGTGATGTCAGCCTCATTCATGTTTGTGCCTGATAAATCGGCGCCACTAAAGTTGGCTCGGATTAGGTTGGCACAACGCAGGTCTAGGTTTTGAAGTGCTAAGTGGCTTAGGTCGGCATTACGTAATTTCGCTCTTTCGCCGCCTTGGCTTTCTAGCCACAGTTTGTGTTGCTCTAGAATAGAATCAAGCTCTTGCTGAGTGTAGGTATTCATAGTTCACACCACCATTTTCAACAGGGACGCTTATATTGGGCATCCTTTTGTTGTGTGTCTCTCTTCTATTTGTGAGAGCTAGCTAATCTTGCTGTGCCAAATCTCGCTGTCTGGGCCGACAACGCATTCGCCATCAACTCGCATTGATAAACGAATCAGGCAGCGTTTAACCACTTCTTTGAAATCGTCTTCAGGCAAGTGTCTTACTGAATCGACCAAGGCTTTGCAGTGCGGAGCGGTTTGCTCTTTTAAGGTGTAGAACACCCACTTGCCTTTCTTCTCATGGTTGAGCAGGCCAGCTTTGTAGAGCATTTTAAGATTACGAGACACGTTGTATTGAGTTTCACCAATGATGTCCATTGCTTCAGCCACTGCCATGCATTCATCCACATGCAGGAACAACCAGAACAATCGCAGTCGATTGGGTTCTGATAAGGCTTTTAGCGAATCAATGTATTTTTCATCCATCATGGTTTTACCCTTCCAACTGAGTAGCGCCACTCTTTATGAGCGGCGCGAAGTTTTATTTTTTTCTGAGTAACCGATTTTACACAACGTATTGGAAGATAGCACCACCAATGATGGCTGTCGTTAAGACGATTCCTACAAACGCGATTACGGCTTTTCTTTTTAGAACTGCAGATACTAGCGCGATTTCAGGCAAACTGGCACCTGTACCGCCAATAATTAACGCCAATGCCGCGCCTAAGCCCATTCCTTTAGCAATTAACACGTTAAGCAGCGGAATTGCCATCTCGATACGCAGGTAAAGCGGGATACCAATCAATGAAGCGACCACGATAGATTGGAAGCTATCACCACCTACGTACTTCTCTACTAAGTCTGCTGGTAAGTAAGCTGCCGAGAACCCACTGATCGCCGCACCCAATAATACATACGGGATGATTCGCTTGAACAAAGCCCAAGCTCCGCCCACTGCATTACGCATTCTTGATGCTGAAGAAGGAGCCGCGCCACAGGTGTTGCCTGTGTTTTTGGTATTGCTCGAACCTGAACAGCCTTTGCCTTTGGTTTCTTCAAGCTCAGCACCACGTTTGATCTCGTTTCTCCAAGGTGATTTGGATATCAAGTAACCACCAAGAACCGCTGCGGTAAAGGTCACTAAGAAGTACACCACGGTGATCTTCAATCCGAACGCGGCGTACACCATCGCCAATACGATGAAGTTACACAGTGGCGCCGAGATGATGAAGCTCATCACAGTACCTAATGATGCGCCCATCGACGCCATTGCCATGGTCACCGGAACCACAGCTGCGCTACAAAATGGAGTCAGCATCCCGAACAATGCGCCCAACAAGGTTCCCCATTTATCGTGTTTGGTCAGCGTCGCTTGGAGTTTATCTTGAGGGATATACTCTCGCATGATGCCAGTCAGTACCGACACAATAGCGATGATAACGATCAGACCTTTGGCCACATAAAAGAACTCATTTAACGCAATAACTAATTTAGCATCCACAATTGGAATCTCTAGCAAATGAAAAGAGGCTGGATAATATACACACATGCACAATTGTGCAAGTATGCACGCGTAGATTTACAAGTGCTTTTAAAATGACCGAGAGGAGTCAAACACGATTAAACTCTGGCTTGGTTCTCTCCCACTGACGATGTCGTTCCTACAGGTACAAAAAAGGACGATTCTCTCGTCCCTTTTCTCAGTTCATGTTTTGGTTTAAACACTAGCTGTCATGTATCATAGTGTTTCTCATATTTTCGATAATACGCAGGAGCTCATTTGCTAGTGTTAATGTTGTTCGAAAAAATGAATGACCTTATCTACAGCTTGATCAACATATTCGTCTTCATCATACAGCGCGATGTGATTCGCTCCTTCAATTCTAATCAGCTGTTTAGGCTGCGAAGCTGCATCAAACATTTGCTCGCTTTCGTATGCAGAGTCCGCTTCTGAACCGACAATCATCAGTAGTGGTGTCGGCGTCAAGTTTGCAGCAATATCCAAAGCTGAAAAGTTAGCCAACGTCTCATAAGACCAAAGCAAAAACTTGCTCTCGTATAAGCCTTTTGCTCCGCGCTCTGTCATGTAGTACTGGTAGAATTCTCGAAACAGACGTGGCATTTCCTCACTGTCTTCAGCTGGCGCGTGAGGTAGAAAATCAATCTGCCCAGTAGCAAGATAACGCTCTCTCGCTTCATTGCCTTTAAGCAGTAAATCTAACAAACCCTCTCGACCAATGACGTTGTGGTAAAAACCTCGGTGATCAAAGTAAGCACTCACGGTCGCAAGTGATTTTACGCGTCGATCTGTCGCAATGGCGTGAGCTAAATACCCACCGCCAGAACAAACACCTAACCCATGGATTTGCTCACTGTTCACGTATGCTAAGGAACGTAAATATGTCACCCCGTTGCGGCAATCTTCCGCTTTATTGTATGGGTTCTCATGAAATCTTGGCGAACCTTCACTCGCGCCAAAACTGGCATGGTCAAACGTTAATACCACAAATCCCTTGGCAGCAATTTTCTCGGCGTAGATTCTTACCGTCTGCTCTTTCACACCCGCCTGTGGCGCAGCAATCAAAACCGCTGGTAAAGGGTTTTCCACTACGGATGGACGATGAATTTCCGCTGCAAGTCGGTTGCCATTGCTGAAAAATGAAGCCTCATATCTTGTTACTGTCACTCGATTCACTCTCTATGTTTAACGGTTTTTAGATGATAAAGACGAGCATTCACAAACATTTGCACTCTGCTCCTCTCTTTTAAACAAGTATAAGGAGCGCTATTATTCGGATATATATAGCCATTATGAAAACACTGTTAGGTTTATATGAACAATCTATCTTGGCGCGGTATTCGAGCGTTTATTTATGTAGCGGAATGTGGAAGCTTCACCTCCGCAGCCGAAACGATGGGCGCATCAAAGGCAAACGTAAGTCAGCTCGTGAGTGAATTAGAGTCCTCGCTAGGTGTTCAGTTACTCTATAGAACCACACGTCAGCTCCGTCTTACTGAGATTGGCGATGGTTACTTTCGTAAATGCAAAGAAGCGATGCTACAACTGGATGCCGCCGCAGAATGGGCACAGCAAGCCACCAGCGAAATTAAGGGGCGGATTCACATGAATTCTGTTGGAGGTCCGATTGGTGAAGAGCTTATTGCACCATTGGTGATGAGTTTTCAAGCCGCCTACCCGAACGTTAAAGTAGAGCTCGACTTCTCAAAACATCGCGTCGATCTGATTGAAGATAGCTACGACTTGGTGCTACGTGTCGGCGAGATGCCAGACTCCACTCTCATCGCGCGCCGACTCACCACACTCCGCACACACTATGTCGCAAGCCCAGATTTTCTTGAACGGCACCCGAAGATCCTCGCCCCAGAAGATCTTAAAGCCTTGCCTTTGATTCATGGCAGTGTTGAGCATTGGATCATGAAGAATCATAAAGAACAGCGCATTATCAACGTAGTGCAAGGTATTAAAGCGGCTACTGGCAGAACCATGCGCCACGCGGCGATTTCTGGGCTAGGGGTAACGCGACTAACCGATGTGTACTGCCATGCTGATTTAACATCAGGGAGACTTATCGAAGTGCTCCCTGAATGGTCAGAAAAAACCTTACTTTCGCTCGTCTGTCCGCCAGTCAAATATCAACTGCCAAGAATCAAAATGCTTATGGACTGGATAAGTGACCGATTTGAAGAGCACTATAAACAGTTCAAGATTGAGGGTGAGCATTCCAGCTAAGCTCGGTTTCAATCACTCCGCGCTCACAACCTTTTTCTCAGCAAGTGCCATAGCGATATTGGCTTTGCTGTATGCACTCTCATTGATGAAGTGCGGATAGATATCTTGTTTACCTTCCCAGAAGATATCGTAACCAAAGAAAGTCGCGAGTAATGGCTCTCCCGGCTTTACCACTTCGAAATCACGCCCGCAGATCATTGGGTGTACCGTCGCAACGCGCATACCATCTTGGCCGAGAGGAATCATGACCTCTTCGGTGTAAAAATAAGCGTCATAGTCACTCAGTTCGCCAACTTGTCCAAGGTTATGCACTTCAACGTAGTCCAGAACCATGGTTAACATTTTCTTCATCAGCTCCAAGGTTTCATATTTCAACGAACCATGAGCTTGAGCACCAACTTCAATCATCACACCATACTTCCCTGTGGTGCATAAATAAGGTTGGTCGTCCCACTCTTTTCTGTCTTCAAACAGGATATTCGCTTCTGGCATTCGCTGCTTCACATACGCCCCCATCTTTCGATAAAACGCGTTGTTCGACACCAAGATCAGGGTTGCGCCCATATTACTAGTAGTGTTGTGCAGATCGACGATCAATTGATTCTCTTGGCGAGCATGTACTTGCGTGAATTGCTGCGCGACTTCGGTTTCTTGCTGAGTCGCAGGCGATGATTGATTCGCCAAGGCAAATTCACGATTGAGATCCGTCTCAACATAACGAACGTTTTGCTTAACCGCTTCAGGGTTGCCAAGTACACACTGAGTATTGAACGTCGAACGGTCGGCAACATAAAGACGGTCTTTGATGAGCTTTTGAAGGTAAATACCAGAAAGCTCATTGCCATGCGTACCTGCCACGAGCAGAACACTATTGAGTTTATCCATAAAAGTGATATTCCAAAAATTAAGTAAAAGTTAGCTTTGATTGACAGTGGGCGACGCTATTTTAACGAAACGCCATCGCTCCTTTCCCTACGCCTTCATAAGCGATGACTTGTAACGACTGCCCTTTAGCCAATGAAGGGGCAATGTCATTGGCAATAAATACAGCCAGTAGCTCTACCGTCGTATCCGTATCTAATACTTCAGTTTCGCTATGTGCGATAGCAAGTTGGAAGTCACCTTGTGAAGTGGTATACCGGAACCCAAAATGCGTGTCGCAGTTGATAAGGCTTGCATGTTCACTCAGCTCCAGATGACCAATCTCGACTAGGTCTTCGATGGACGCGAGGTAGATGTCTTGCCAACGCTGTGCAAAAGCGTGTTCACGAGCGGTATCACGTTCACCATCAGTCAAGATTTCAATCGGTGAACGATGCCCGTGTGCAATGCGTTGGCAGTTGCCGTCGTGTTTTTTTAAACCATGGGTATAGTGGTAATACGCACCATTAATCTGTTCATGGCGTAAGGTAACGTCGATTGAAGCCACGTTGCTTGGCAAATGACCGATCAACACCTTGTGAATATGCTCAGTCACACTTTCAATCGAGATAGCTTCGGTTTCAATAAAGCAGAATGCTTCATCGGGGCAGTTCAAATGAATACTTTTTTCACCGCGAATGAGATCAACTTGGGAATAACCCGCTTTCACATGCGCAGAATGCACTGCTGAGTTCTTTGACGGTACAAGCAGTCGATGGTCGACGTGTTCATCAACCAATTGTTTAATTTGCTTTTTCACTTTAGAGAAATCCAGCACCATGCTCATCTCGTTGAGATCACCATGCATTACGACATCAAGAATCCAACTCTCTCCGACCATTCCTCGTGTTGCGCACAAGTAAGAAGCATCAATAACAGTGAGGTCCTTAACAAATAAATTCAAACTGAATTCCTCATTCATCTAGTTTAGGGATTTAAAATTATTGTTATATTATAACAATTGCAATTTCTACTCAATTTAACCTAACGTTGTCTGTTCTCATTCCAGCTTGAGCGATATTTTCCGCTATAACTAATCACTTTATCAACTAGTCCGTACTTGATATTTGGCGCTACACTGCCAGCTCTTACGATAAATAAGGATAAGGAATGTCGACATTTTTACTGACTGCGATTGCCATGATGGCATTTGCTGCCAATTCACTGCTCTGTCGTTTGGCATTGGCAGAAGGATTGATTGATGCTGGCAATTTTACCCTTATCCGCTTGCTCTCAGGCACAGTCATATTAGTTTTCATTCTTCTCATTCGTGGAAACTGGCATAGCCAACGACCGACAACCAAGTTCAGCGTACTCGCAGGGTTAGCACTCTTTGGTTACGCCACACTCTTCTCTTTTGCCTATATAAAACTAGCAGCAGGCACGGGGGCTCTGTTACTTTTTGGTGCCGTCCAGCTCACATTGCTCGCGCTGTATTGGTGGCAAGGACAACAATTTAGAACGCTCGAGTTGATCGGTATTGCGGTATCTTTGATTGGCTTTACATGGTTGATGCTGCCATCTGCGACTCGTCCTGATATTTGGTCAGCAATATTAATGGTCGCTTCTGGTATTTGTTGGGCAGGTTTTACCGCACTTGGTAAACAAGCACCGACACCAAGTAGTGGCATTACGTGGGGGTTTATCACCGCTTCTTTATTCGGTCTTATGCTCTCTCCTCTCTTATCAGCTCCCGCTCACTTTACAATACAAGGTATATTGTTGGCTGTTGCATCGGGTGCCATTGCTTCCGGTTTCGGCTACGTGCTCTGGTATCAAGTAATGCAAAAGCTGTCATTGTTACAAGCTGCAGTCAGCCAGCTCTCGGTTCCTGCTATCGCCTTGCTGCTTGGCTCGCTGTTACTCGGTGAAACATTGACATTCCACTCAGTCATGACCAGCCTAATCATCCTCAGCGGTATTGCGTTAGTATTTTTATCTCGCGCTCAAAAACCTAATATCGATCTCAAAAAATAGCACTGCCCTCGGCAAGCCAATAAAAAATAAAAACTTTCCTATCTACTTAGCTATCATCATCTATGCTTTTCTATAGGCAGTCAGTCTCGCAAATTTGGACGTGAACGCTGCCGATAACGCACCGGCCCTATGTATTGATTGAAAACTTGGCTTGGTAATTCCTGCAAATCTGTATCACTAATGAGATTTTCTAGTTAAACGTTTTCTTTCTCATTTTCCTCTCGCGCCAGCAGCAGTAAGGCGTAAGGAACGATTGTGGCGTCTAACCCTAATTTGGTTTTGACAAAGGATTTACAAACCACCTCTTTTCACTCGCTATATTCCGCCTCCGCATTTTATTCAGAACGAAATTCTGATTATTGACCGAGTAAATTCATTTACTTACAACTATAAGCCTGAGCAAACTTTGACACTATGAACGATAAAATCAAATTCGCCACAAAAGTCGCGCTTAGCCTAACTCTGGCTTATCTGATCCCATTTGCGATGGGTTGGCCGCAAGCTTCAACCGCAGCAACGACTGTCATGCTGATTGCTTCTACAGGCAGCCGTCGCGAATCATTAGCAAAAGGGACACTACGTGTACTTGGTACACTAGTCGGTGCCGTCATTGGCTTATTGTTGGTAGGCATGTTCGCGCAAGATCGCTTAATGTACATGTTTAGTGTTTCAGTGGTTGTGTCTTTTATCTTCTACTTCCGCAATGCCTACCAAAAAGACCCGACGTTATTAGCTCTAACCGGCGTAATGGTTTTGATGATGTCTAATGGCGGAGATGCCGAGGGCGCATTCATGTACGGTGTTGATCGTGCCCACATGACTATTTTTGGTGTCGTCATTTATACCTTGGTTGGTACTTTCTTATGGCCAACAAAGACAGAGCAAAACCTTCGTCAGCTTATTGAGCAGCTTAACCAAGCTCAGCAAACTTTGTTCGCAGCGATCTTGCAAAATTTCGAGGAAAAGACAACGCCACACCACGTTAACGCCTCTTCCTCTGAACAAAAAGAAGGGGATGAAGATGAAGAACCGACTCCCACGATTGATGAGTTATTAGATAAGGTTTTCACTGCTCAGAATGCGCTAGAACAGCGCTTCGCCATGGTCAGTGTTGAATGCAGTGATGTCTCGGCTTACATGAAAGAATGGCAACTCGCTGTTCACTTCAATAAACAAATCACTCAAGAACTCAGTGTCGCGGCACACAGCCACTTTAGCCATCAGCAAGACCGTGATTGCATCAACAACTTTGATCAAGTGGTTAAAGAGATCCAGACCCTATTTCAAACCTGCCAAGAAATGTGGGAGCACGAAGGTCCAGCTTATCGTGCGCAAGAACTCAGCATTGATTATAACCAAGATGCACTATCGAATGCCTCCCACCTTACCAAAGGCTCCGCTCTTACTCTTGGTCACTTGCTAAAGTTAATGCATCAAAGCTTATCTCGCCTATCAGAAAGCATTAGCTGTATTGATTCTGTGACTAACAATGTGTCTTTCAAGCAAGAGCTGCCGAAACAAAAAAGTAAGTTCCTTTGGTGGGATGCTGAGAACTTTAAAACAGCAGTGAAAACCTTTACGACTTATTGGGTAGCAGGGTTGATTTGGATTTACTTCAATCCTCCTGGTGGTTACTCATTCGTTACCTTCTCGACCATCTTTATGTCATTGCTGTCATTCGTACCCGTTCACCCATTTATGCTGCTGATTTTGTTTACGTTTGGCTTCCTATTTGCGGTGCCTTCGTACGTCTTCATCTTGCCGGGATTAGAGCTCGGCGGTGAACTCGGCTTGTTCATCTTCATCTACACCTTTATCGGCTTCTACTTGTTTAAAGGGCCGGTGACCATCTTCTACATGATTGGTTTGTTTGTCCTCGGTCTCGACAACAACATGACCTATCACTTCGGGATTCTAATGACAATCATGACCCTGTTCTACATGGTGGTGTTTATGATCATTTTTGCTCATTACTTTCCATTCAGCTCTCGCCCTGAGCATTTGTTCCTGACTTTGAAAGAGCGGTATTTCCGACACGTTGGCGACCTGTTTAGCAGTTATCATCAGCCATCAAACTCCAGCTTCAAATCCGTCAAGCGTTCACTGCACTTGGTCACTCTGAATGTGTCTTCGAAAAAACTCAAAGTGTGGGGCTCAAAGGTCAACCACAAACTGTTTGAAAAAACGACACCAGAGGCGATCGGCGCATTCAGTAAATCCTGCGATGCGTTGAGTAACCACGTCAACATCCTGATTGCAGCGGAGCAAAAGTTATTAAGTAACCCACTTATCAAACAGTTACGCAGCAAGCATACCGATTCCATATTACCCCTGATGGCAGGCGCATTAGCAAGCCATCAGCCAACAACTGAACTCGATACTGTCTTCGAACAATACAGCCAAGATTACCAATCCTTTGAAAATAAACTGGAAGATTTCTTTAGTGAGTTGGATTTATCTGACTACGCTTATTCAGAGATTGCCGGTTTTTATATCTTGCTGAATTTAAAACGGAACGTGTTCGAAGCGATCAACCAATGCAAGCAAACCTATGAGGATATCGATTGGGTGAACTTACGTCAGAAGCGGTTTTAAAGGTGAGGATATGATGCTTCTAAAACTAACTAAACCAAGCCTCGCCATACTCTCTGTACTCGGATTAAGTGCGTGTACGACTTTGGGTCCGGATTATGTCCACCCAGAGCAAACCGCCTTGCCAAGTGACTGGTCGGTAGAAAAAGCCGCCGCCACGCAAGACGCAGAGCAGTCAGAGCAAAAATTGCAGCAGTGGTGGCAGCAATTTAACGACCCGACCCTTAACCTGTTGGTTGAGATGGCCAGCCAACAAAACCTTGACCTTGAGGCAGCTGGCCTGCGCATCGTTCAAGCACGTTCACTACTGGGCATCTCGACTGGGTTGCAGTACCCACAAGTACAAACCGTCTCCGGTAACTTAGCGCGAGCTTATGTGAACGACCAAGGTGTCAATAACGCCGCGTTGTCATTTGATGCGGCTTGGGAGATGGACATTTGGGGCAAATACGCACGTGGAATTGAGTCTGCCGAAGCAGGCTATTACGCGTCGATTGCGTCTTATCACGACATTATGGTCACCATCACTGCGGAAGTCGCTCGCAACTACATTAACTACCGTACTTTCCAAGAACGTATTCTGCTTTCTCGCCGAAATATCGAGATCCAAGAACGTGTGGTGAACATCACTCAAGTCCAGTTTGATTCTGGCAACGTTACGGAACTCGACGTTCAACAAGCAAAAAACCAGCTCTTCAACACCAAAGCAGCGCAACCTTCGTTAGAAATCGCGATGAAGCAATCCCGAACCGCGTTAGCGTTGTTGCTTGGTGTCTTGCCAGAAGAGGTTGAAGGATTGTTGAAATCCGCGGGCTTTGCACAGCGAATGGCGGATTACGAGGCCCAATTTAAATCCTCAGGAAGAAAGCCAGCGCTCTCCGGTAATGATGAACGTTCAATCGTGCCTCGCCCTCCTCTGCTTGATAACCAAGTGGATGCGAACTTAGTGATGCGTCGTCCTGACTTGCAAGTATCTGAAATGCAAGCACGTGCGCAAAGTGCGCAAATCGGTGTTGCTGAAACGGCTCTCTATCCTAGCTTCTCCCTTTTTGGTTCTATCGGCATAGACAGCACAGTGCCAGATGGCAGCAGCTTTAGCTTCAGTGACTCGCTCACCATGGTGATAGGTCCGACATTCAGTTGGAACATATTCCAGTACGGCCGTGTGAAAAATAACATTCGATTTGAAGATGCGAAGTTCCAAGAAACGCTCACTAACTACAACAAGAAAGTTCTGCAAGCAGTCAATGAAGTGACCAATGCGCTGGAGGCTTATGATCTTTACTTGGAGCAAAAGTCATTGCGTCTGCAATCGGTGAACTCCTCTATTCGTGCATTCAATATCTCGATGACTCAGTATGAGAATGGCCAAATTTCGTTTGAACGTCTACTCAACTCAGTAGAGAAAATGACGCGTGCGGAAGACAGCTACGCCACCATCAAAGGCAATGTTGCTAACCAAGTTGTCGCCTTATACAAAGCGCTCGGTGGTGGCTGGGAGGCCCAAACGGGCAAACCTTTCTTGTCGGAAGGTGTAGCGAAGCAAATGCAAGAACGCAGCGATTGGGACGGCTACTTGGATGAAGAAGCACGTGTGCTGCCGCCTTATCGTAGCGAGGACTCAGCCTCGAAAGATCAAGCAGAAAGCAATAACGCACCACAAGAAGGGGAGGCTCAATAATGCCACATGAACTCTCTTGGGGTGACGTGTACTTCTCACCATTGTTGCTAGTGCTGTTTTTATCGGTTACTGCCACTTGGATTACCGTGATCATTTTAAACAAAACACGTCTGTCTCGTTTTATTGCGTTTCCGTCCCTGACATTCCTTGCCATCATGGTGTTTTACGTGGTGGCCATCGACAGTTTTTATATACAGTTTTAGGTGCCCAACAAGATGAAAAAACTACTCGTTATTGCACTCAATCTTGTCATTCTTGGTGGCGCGGCTTGGTTCGGCTATCAGAAGTTCGAAGAGTATTTTAATAACCCTTGGACCCGAGATGGCCAAGTTCGTGCCAATGTCATTAAGGTGGCGCCAAGAGTCTCTGGCCCTATCGTCAATGTCACCGTGCAAGATAACCAAGAAGTAAAGAAAGGCGATCTGCTATTTGAGATCGACCCTACTACTTACGAAGTTGCCCTCTCACAAGCAGAAGTGGCATTGCAAAAGTCTATCGTCAGTTCACGCGGCAAGAAGATAGAGTACGATCGTTTGAAAGACATTCGTGCTAAAGACCGCGGCGCAGTTTCTCACAAAGACTTAATCCGCCGTGAGATCACCTACGAAGAGTCACTGCTGCAAATCAAATCCGCTGAAGAGCAATTGAAATCAGCTCGTTTGAACCTTAGCTACACCAAGATTTATGCCTCGGTTGACGGTTTTGTCTCTAACCTTGATATCCGCGACGGTACACAAGCCGTTGCGAACCAACCTTTGGTTGCCCTTATCGATAAAGACAGTTTCTGGGTATTTGGTTTCTTCCGTGAAAACCAATTAGCGCAAATTGCTCCGGGCAGTGATGCGCGCGTTACTCTGATGTCACACCCAGACACACCAATCGATGCCACCGTCGATTCTATCGGTTGGGGTATCGCCCCAAAAGACGGCACCGTGGGCTATAACCTTCTGCCTAACGTGAACCCGGTATTCCAATGGATTCGCCTAGCACAACGTATTCCTGTTCGAGTGTCATTGCATGAATTGCCGGAAGGCGTTGATCTGAGATTCGGGCTTTCCGCTTCCATCATAGTGATGAAGGACTCATCACAAGAACAAGAATAGGAGTTAAACAGGCAAACCATGGCTATTGGAAAAAAACTCAAAAACATCAATGAAGAAAACAACTTCTTCTACCTGACGTTAGCGCTTATCGGTCTGTTGATCGGTGGTGCGTTTGTACAAGTCGTAGGGGAAGGTGCAATGGAGCATCTTCTGCAAGGCTTCACCATTCTGACTTTCATCGTTTGTATGGCGAGTCTGCGTTTTGATAAGAACTGGTCACGCTTCCTTTATACCTTGTTAGGTACGTGGATCGTGGTCATTGCCATCAAAGCAGTATTAGGCATCAAAGAGATGGACGTAGTGATGCTCGCCCTAACCTTCGCCTTCTTCTTTGGTACGTTTAAATCGATTGCAAGACAGATTCTTTTCACTGGACATGTGAACACCAACAAGGTGATTGGATCTGTTGCACTCTTCTTGCTGCTCGGTCTGATGTGGGCAATTGCTTACCTCATTCTGCTGGAGTTTTCCCCAAACTCATTCACTGGGATGGAAGCCATCTCATGGGGCCAAAACTTCTCTAACGCAGCGTATTTCAGTTTCGTCACTCTAACCACTCTCGGTTATGGCGACATCAGCCCTCTAACACCTTTGGCGCAAGTCGTCGTGTATCTAGAGGCCATCGTAGGCGTGTTTTATATGGCGATTGTTGTTTCAAGTCTCGTCAGTTCCAACATTGAACATCAGGTAAACAAAAATGGATAAACAATCGGTAAAAATCGAAAGTAAGGTTTTCATCAGTAACATGGTGGAATCTGCAATACGAATCGGCTTGATCTTGATCTTGCTGATGTTTACATACGACATCATCAAACCTTTCATCCTTCCGGTGATTTGGGGTGCCATCATTGCCGTCGCTCTGATGCCAATCTGTAAAAAGCTGGCAAAAGTGTATGGTGGTAAACGTGGCCTCGCTGCAACGACCATCGCCTTGCTGGGTATCGCGCTATTGGTTACACCTTTAGTCATGGTATCGGGTTCTATTGTCGATGGCGCAACGCATGCGCTGGACGTACTGCAAAGTGGTGACATTAAGATCCCAGGTCCAAAAGCATCGGTAGCAGATTGGCCTTTGGTCGGTGACAAGCTTTACGAAGTATGGACACTGTTTGCAACCAACCTAGAAAAAGCAATCCAAACCTTTATGCCTCAAATTAAGGCAGGTCTGACTTCTCTGCTTGGTATGGTCGGTGGTGCACTGGGTAGCTTACTACTATCAATCATCTCTCTAGCGATTGCTGCTGGCTTTATGACTTACTCTGAGTCTCTAGCATCTGGCTTGAAAACCATCGCGGTTCGTACTGCGGGTGATAATGCGAAGAGCTGGACAACGCTTATTGCAGCGACCATCAAGAGTGTGTTGCTTGGCGTTGTTGGTGTAGCAGCCATTCAGGCTCTATTAATTGGTGCGGGGTTCTTCATCTTTGGCGTTCCGGCTGCGGGCTTACTAACACTAGTACTGATGATTCTTTGTATCGCACAGCTACCTGCTCTATTGGCAGTACTGCCAGTCGTTGGTTACATGTACATGACGCAAGACACCAGCACAGCAACCATGTTTACGGTTTGGGTTGTGGTTGCAGCGCTATCTGAAAACCTATTCAAACCAATGTTGATGGGTCGTGGTGTGGATGTACCAATGCCCGTAATTCTACTGGGTGCAATCGGCGGTATGTTGTTCTACGGCATTGTCGGCCTATTCTTAGGTGCGGTTATTCTAGCGATTTGGTACGAGCTGTTCGTGTGGTGGTTGAACATTGAAAAAGCGCAACAGCAGCAAGAAGCGTTAGAGGAAAATGCCGAGCGAGATTCCAGACAAAACGAAGCCGGACACGGCGCTGGTATCTAATCGTTCTATCAATTGAAACAAACCGCTGCTTGCAGCGGTTTGAGCTATTTGGCTCACAGTTTCATCGACGCGAATAAGATTAAAATGACGTTCTTGTTAAATTTTCATACTTCTTACATTCGAGAGTTGCAATAAAGCACTTTACGATGCACTCTCGGTGACCACAAATGACAGTGCTTAGGATAAAAACAATGAAATTGATCAAGCCTTTAACTTGCGCGCTTGCTCTTGCTATGAGCGGAATGGCATTCGCGGATGTAACCGTAAATGTTCCTGACGACGTTTCAGTTTTGGCCGCAAACGGCGAAAAAGTAAAACTATCTGGTGGCTTCTTTGCTTCGGAAAAGAGCTTCACTCTACCTGACGGCGTAAACCAAGTTGTGTTCCGTTACGCGCCATATTTCAGCCAAGGTAATGACCGCCTAAGTGTTGAGAGTGACGTGATCGTAACGCGTTTCGACGCGACAGATGCAGAGCTGACTCTACAACTGCCGGAATACCGCGACCTTCGTGAAGCTGAAAACAAAATCAAAGATCTAGATTGGAAACTGGTTGACGCTTCTGGCAACGCTATCGCAGTTGAGCAAGACAAGCTTATGAAGCCTGGCATGCAAATCGGTCGTGACTACGTTCGTGAAGTGGAAGATTACAACAAAGCTGGCGGTGTTGCGGCAGTTGGCGTTGTAAGTGCTGCAGTAATTCAACCAGCAACACTTCCTGCAAAGATCCCAGCGGACATGAAGCAAACTAAACCTGCGACCATGAAAGCCGATTCAACAGCTGAAGAGATGCTGCACTTCTGGTACCAAAAAGCAGACGCAGAAACACAAGCGCGCTTTAAAGCGTACATCAACCAGCAATAAGCACGTTGATTTAGTCACGTATAGCTAAATGCAAAAAGCCACACTCGAATGAAGTGACCCCGTAAAGTTGGACATTTCTGTTAAGCGGCTTTCAAGGCCTGAGTTCGATACTCTATCGGAGTCAGGCCTTTTAGCTTCACCTTTATACGTTTGGTATTGTAGTACTCGATGTATTCTTTAATTTGCTCTATCAGAGTATCTGCATCTTCAAAGCTCTGGTTGTGATACATCTCTGTTTTAAGTAAAGCAAAAAGTTTTCTGCAACAGCATTATCCAAGCAGTTACCTCTTCTCGACATACTTTGTATTAACCCACTCTCTTCGATTTTTTGCTGATATTGTCGATGCCGATATTGCCAACCTTGATCGCTATGTATAATTGGCTTTGAGTTCGGTCTAAGCTTTGATATCGCTTCCGTCAACATATCAATGACAAGCGGCAAACAGGCATTTTTAGCTACTCTATAAGCAACCACCTCTTGAGTAAACAAGTCGACAACCGGAGACAAGTACACTTTCTGCTCTTTGACTTTGAACTCCGTAACGTCAGTTACCCACTTTTCATCTGGCTGGGACGCACTAAAATCTCTTTCAAGTATGTTGGGAGCCGTTCTTCCAGACTCACCTCGATATGAACGGTACTTTTTAATCCTGACCGTTGATTTAAGGTTTAGCTGAGCCATAAGCCTTTGAACCGTCTTGTGATTCAACATGAAGCCTCGCTTTTTTTAGTTCCAAGTGAATACGGCGGTAGCCGTATCGCCCCCTTATGCTCATGATAAATTGACTTTATCAACCGCAGTTCACTTTCGTAACTATCAGTACGCTTGCTCGCTTGAGCCTGATAATAAAAGACACTTTTCGCCAGTTGCAGAGTTTGCAGCAGGTGCTTCAGTGGGTACTTACCTTTAAGAGTTAGAGCTATGACCGCTTTTTCTTTGTTCGACGGTTCTTTTCTTGCTCCAACTCTTCCAACTTTTTTAGAACAGCATTCTCAGTTCGTAAGTAGATCAACTCCTCTCTTAGCTCCTCAAGTGTCATTTCATTATCTGGTTTAGTGGTACGTTGAGGCTGCTGTTTCATTGAAGGTCTTCCTTTCTGGCGAATTTTGAGCCCTTTGATACCGAGCTCGTTAAATCTTTTGAGCCAGACAGAAAGTATCCCAGGGGACGAGAGGTTAAATACTGCGCTAGTGTGCGAGAGAGACCAGTCATTCGTCCACATTAAATTTAATGCTTTTAGCTTTGTTTGAGCAGAAACAGCATGTTTAGTTGGTAAAAATGAAGCTGCACCATGGATAGCAAAAACTTAGTCAATACCGAATCTGTCTCGAAGAAACTGAATATTGCTTTTCTAAATAACTAGATGACGTACCATTTAAGCATTGTTTAGCAATGACACATTTTAGCTCGCGGCTATATTTGGACATAAAAAGACCCCCAATAATTAGTGTCCAACTATTGGGGGTCAGTTCAGAATGTGGCTTTTTTAATATCAGAATGTATACGCCATGGTCAGCATCGGCCCGTAAAACCGATAAGTGACATCCAATGCTGATTTGTCACTTTCATAATCAACGCCCACCTCATAATAGTTGAATGACCCCGTCACGCTGAACTGATTGGTAAAGAAGTATTTAGCGCCCAAATCGAATTCCAACAAGTAACCCTCAATATCATCTACGGCTAGGTAGAAGACTTGAGCGTGACTTTTCAAAATCCAATCAGGACTCAGCGAATACTCAGCTCGAATACCTAAGTCTGGTAATGGCGCTGTGACATCATTTAAAACCGCATCATCAACAAACATCACTGGGATTTCATCCACTCCACTCACTTTCGCACCGAGCTTGCCATCTAAACCCAATGACAGCCACATCACGTGCAACCCAGCCAATACATCCACCGCCCATTTATCGCTGGTATAAAATTGGTAACCGTAACCTAGGCGTGCAATATCAATATTCAGCTCTGTTGTAAGCTTTGAACCAGCCTGAACAGCATACGTTGTTCCATCTATCGTCACTTCGAATGGCTTGGTCACCGCCGTTCGGGTGGCTTCTCGATGCAAACTTCGCCAATCTGCGTACACGCTGTGTTTGGGGTTAAAGTAATACTCCAACTCCACATAAGGCAGCACAGTAAACTCTTTCAAATCGAGATCCGATTCAAAATCGATAGTGCGTATTTGATCGAGATAAGGGTCGTAAGCGTTGAGTTTCGTATCGGTGCGAGAGAAAAATCCACCGGCTTCAATCTCCCATTCACCCGCAGAAGCAGCCGAAGAGAATAGTGCAGCGAAACAAACCGCCCAACCAGCTTTGTTCATTATCCTTGATCCTAAGCGATTGAATTTATGTCTGAAGAAAGTGTAGACGCTAGAGAAGGGTTGTGGAAAGGTGAGTCGCTCGCAACTCTGTATGAAACAGGCGAAATCTGAAATGTTTTAACAGTTCACAACTTTAGTTCCGGAAATTAAATCGTGCAGTAGTCGCCTTTGCGGGTGAAGAATCAGCAACAACAAATTCACTAACGGCGTATATGGAATAAGCATTTCTATCAAGTAGCCCATGCATAATCGCAATGAAGCAGTGACTTTCGTCGTATCATGGCCATTACTCATCACCACTTTAATCCCAACTAAACGCATGCCAATTGTCTGGCCGTCACGCAATAAATTCCAATTCATCATCATTAACATCGGAATTGTTAGGACGTAGTTTGCTTTGGTCTCATTAACAAGTTGAAGATTTTCACGAAAAGAAAGTTCGAAGCCATTAATGAGGGAATTGATCGTGAGAGCAATAAGTAGCACTATCCCTGTCACAAGCATTAAATCAATCAGCCCACCAATAAATCTGCGCCGTTTACTGGCAATTGAACACCACATACTTCCCCCCTGAAATGCAAGCTGATGCATTCTAGGGATGGACCACAAAGTGCTCAATTGTGAGATGTGATATTTGTGAACCTCTCTCAGAAGTGAGATGGATTAAAAATCAGTCAAAGCTTACCAATACCTTTCGTAAATGATATTGCCACCCGTTCTCGCTCGGTATTTATCAAGCCCTAATTCTTGCAGTACTGGAGAGGTGTCTTTGATCATCTCCGGATTACCACACATCATCACAAAGCTGCTTTCTTTAGAAAACGGTAAGTCAGCGCGATTAACGAGCTCTCCCGACGCAATCAGATCTGGAATACGGCCTTGAAGCTGACCCGGAATACTCTCACGGCTGACAATCGGTACATAACGAAGACGACCTTCATATCGCTGTTGGAGCTGCTCTATCAGGTATTTGTAAACTAAATCTCTTTCGTAACGCACACCATGCACCAGCACAATATGATCGCTGTGTGGCAGTAGATTGATGTCGTCTAACAAAGAGAGAAATGGACCAATGCCTGTGCCCGTGGAAAGCAGCCATAGATCGTTTGCGTGTTTGGGAATGGTATCGTGGATCAGATCCCCATGGGCCGTTTCACCAACATAAATGCTATCGCCGGTTTGAAGCTGCTGTAGCCTTGGCGTCAATTGCCCTTCTGGGTTCGCGACGACTAAGAATTCAAGCCATTCAAACTGCTCACTGGGCGCATTTACTACCGAGTATGCACGGCTAATGGGATTGCCCTGTTCGTCGAGCAAGGCCAGTTTGGTAAATTGTCCGGCTTTGAAGGAGAGAGGCGCTCCGGAAACTCGTAGACTGAACAGCTCACCTGTCCAGTCGATTCGTTTTTCTACTTTGGCAAGATTGAAACCTTTCAGTTCTGTCATTGGACATCTCCTTTTGGTTACGCTTACTTAAACCTACGCCTCACAACTGACTATGTAAAGTTTTTAGTTTACAAAAATAAGCATCTAATTCATTTCACACTTTACATACAATTTTATTACATTTTAATCAGTTCCATCTAGAATAAATACTCAAAGTGATAAGTCGCTTGGCAAATTGCGGCAACGTCGATGAAAAAGGAACATGAGTAATGGATACGTTATTAAAAGAATTCCCAGTGATTACGGAAATCAAAGTCGCTTGGGGAGAGATGGATGCCCTGCAACACGTCAATAATGCGGTGTATTTTCGTTACTTCGAAACTGCGCGTTTGGACTACTTCAACAAGATTAATCTGTTGGTAGATTTGCAGACGTCTCACATCGGTCCGGTTTTAAGTGAAACCCAGTGCCGCTACAAACTACCCGTTACGTTTCCAGATACGCTTTTGATTGGCTCACGCGTAATCGACATGCAAGAAGATCGCATCACGATGGAATACCAAGTGCTGAGTAAGAAGTGGGGCAAGATTGCGACCATCGCGACCGCCACTGGTGTGATGTTTGATTTTAAGAACAATGTGAAAGCCGCGATTCCAGACCACGTTCGCCAGTCGATTTTAGACTTGGAAGGCACCGTGGGCAGTACGCATCATTTGGAGTAATAAAGAGGCGAGAAGCGAGAGATTAGAATCGAGATTCCCGACTGCGCTCCTTCGTCGCTATCGGGAATGACGCAGAGGTACTCTTCCAGCCTATGCGATGAGAAAAGTTGTGTCATTCTAGCGAGCCATCCGGGATCTCTCTTTTAGACGTGCACCAAATCCAATTAGCAGAACGTCTCGATGTACAGCGCTTCCACTTTATCTCTTGCCCACTGCGTTTTGCGCAGGAACTTCAACGACGATTTGATTGAAGGATCTTTCTGAAAACAATTAACACGAACGCGCTCATGCATTCCTTTCCACCCGAAGTGCTCAACTAAACGGGTAAGGATTTTTTCTAAACTCAACCCGTGAAGTGGGTTATTCGGCTGCTGTTGGCTCATGCTATTGATCCAGTAAAGTGAAGTTGCGCGCTAATCTAACTCAAACTCGCCGTGCAACCTAATGTTTTAACCTTGAATTGCCCTGCGACTCTCCCCTATAGTAGCCCAAACTTCTTAAAAGCCCTTTTCATTATGAAAGCCCTCAACGATCTGAATATCTTTGTCGAAACCGCACGCCAAGGCAGTTTTTCGAAAGCCGCCAACAACATGGACATGACACCAGCAGCCATCAGTGCATCGATCAAACGTCTTGAGGGACAAATAGGCTTTCCGCTGTTTGTGCGCTCCACTCGCAGCCTTCGCCTCACCTCAGAGGGTGAGCTGTTCTTAGACAAAACCACTCAAGCGCTCGCAACACTGCAAGAGGGGTTAGATCAGATATCAAGCGCGCGTGGCGAGTTATCTGGTCAGCTGCATATCACTGCGCCATCTGATTTTGGTCGCAACATGCTGCTTGATTGGGTTGATGAATTTATTGATGTTTACCCAAACGTCTCTATCAAGTTAGAGCTGTCTGATAGCTTAACCGATATGTACACCAAGCCCGTCGATATCGCGATTCGTTACGGCGAACCTGCTGACTCTAATCTCGTCGTATTGGCGTTATGTGGTGCAAATGAGCGAATCCTGTGTGCCTCTCCAGAATACGTCGCAAATAATCCCGTGCTGACCAAACCGGAAGATCTAAACCAACACAACTGTTTGTGTTACATGGTGGCGGATTCGGTTTACAACAAATGGACGCTGACTCGCGGAGACGAAACAGAACAGGTTGTTGTGAATGGCAAGCTACTTAGCAACGACAGTGACTTATCCCATCGCTTAGCAATCAAAGGCAAAGGCATCGCCAACAAATCACTGATGGACATCAGCCAAGATTTGATTGAGGGAAGATTAGTAAGAGTATTGCCTGAGTGGGATTGTGGTCCGGTACCGCTATACATGGTGTGCGCCGATCGTCGTTTGCTGACGCCAACCATTCGTACTTTCCGTGAATTCATTCATGAAAAATGCTGCCAGCAACGTAAGAAAGTGCTGGCAACATTCTGCTCAGAAGGTTAGCCGACAAACGTCATTGGGCGAATCTGAGAATATTCAACCCAATCGTTATCTTCTAGCGTCGAGATAAACTGCGCGATATGTGGGCTTTGTAAGTGCTTATCTAACGCTTCTTGCGACGCCCAAATTTCTTGGAACATAAACAAGCCTTCGATCTTTTGATCCAAATACAGTTCGTATTGGCAACACCCCTCTTCTTCACGAGAAGGTTCTAGTAGACCAGAAAGTAAGTTGGTTACGTTGTCGATACTATCTGGGTACGCTTTAATTTCTGCAACTAAATGAATCATCTATATCAACTCTATTGATTATGAGGTTATAAATTGCGCAGGAAAAATCGTTTAGAACAAGGCGTGAACTGCGGTAACTAGTGGGTCTAATTACAAAGTTCAAAACGAAGTTATCAACGATTTTAACCAGCAAGGAGGATTAAATAATTGATAGAGTTGATATCAAATCTCAGTAAACACAGAGCTTTCTTCCCAGCGTGACTTCGGCGTCTTGGCATTGAAGTCATCTTCCGCGTGGTAGCCAAGCGGTACAATCACAACGCCAGTGTAGCCTTTTTCACGTAGACCAAATTCTTCATCCAGCACTTTCGGGTCAAAACCTTCGATTGGCACCGCATCAATTTCTAGCGTTGAAACACCCAGTAACAATGTACCCACGTTGAGGTAAACCTGTTTCTCCATCCAATGATTGGCGTCTTTCAGGTCAAAACGGTGCATGTTCACAAAGTAACTACGACCGCCACGTACCGCTGCTTTTGCCTCTTCGGTTGGGAATCGACCGTCTTTTTCTTCCTGCGCCAATAGCGCTTCGATGTAGTCGTTATCGATGTCCGTTTTAGCACAGAACACCAACACGTGTGATGCGTTTAGGATCTTCGCAGCATTGAACGCGTAGTTCTCTTGTGCTGCTTTTGCGATACGTTGCTTGCCCTCTTCTGTGCTTGCCAGAATGAAGTGCCACGGCTGAGAGTTCACACTCGATGGACTAAAACGAATCAGCTCTTTGACTGCGTCGATCTTCTCTTGTGGCAGCTTACGAGTTGGGTCAAAGACTTTGGTTGAATAGCGAGATTTAGCAGCTTGAACGATGTCCATCGGGTTCTCCAGTCGAGTAGTTTATGCTGGTTATCACTTTAACCTTATGAGTTACAGGGAAAAACCGATTTCAGTTAAAAACATCTTCAAAATAAATTTGAAAATCGCCGATGTAACAAGCTTTGAGCACTCTCACTGAAGCAACACTCGGTTTAAGCAATAATGTCGCCTTTGCTCCGTTACCGAACCACTTTCATGCTGCCTCAAGACAACATCATCACGCCCTTTCTCTGCAAAAAACTCGGGCACAATCACCTAAGAATTGCTGGCGAATATTGGCACATTGAAAAGCTGGTTGCCTTGCAATGTATGATGTTGCAAGAGGCACCGACGCTGCGTGAAGGTCTGTTGTGGTGGAGCAAAAGTGTTTCGCTGTTCGACCGTCGCTTGTACATTGTTTTCGAACACAGTGATAACCAGATTCAGATGCGGCTAGAGTGCCGAGCTACCGAGATGCCAAGCTGGGCAGAATCGGTTTATGACTTACTGCTGATGCAATTGGAACAACTAGGTTTGAGTGAATCTGTGCGCATTCAGCTTCACAACCATGACCTTCATTCTGCTCATTTCGAACTAGAAGAAGAAACCAACTCAACACAAAACTCGGTTGTGTTCGACTTGGTGAAACATGTTTATTTGCTGCTGTCTCACCAACCAATTGAACAGCCAGAATTGCTAAGCGTGCTTAATGCTCTGTTCGTCAAAAACAGCAATTACGCACTGAAACTAGAACAAGCCGCGCTACAACTGGGCGTATCCAAGCGCACCTTGCAACGTCGCCTGCAAGAAAAACAAATGAGCTATTCGCAATGCGTCGACTTCGCCAAGAAAAAGCACGCATTAGCTCTACTCGCAGACACTCAACTCACAACGCAGCAAATCGCCTATCAGTTGGGTTATGAAGAACCTTCCAACTTCCACCGAACTTTTCGCCGTTGGTATCCGTTTTCGCCAATGCAATATCGCCAGCAGTGCTTGGATAACCGCACTCATCTCAACAACCAACCCATCCGCTTGTACTACGCCAAAGCGAACACTCTAGCCGATAACGACATTGACCAACCCGTCGGTAAAATCTGGATGGAAGTGGATAACATTGCGTTTGAAAAAGTGGTCTCCGTTGAGTGTCGAGACCGTGATGGCACTTGGCGTCGCTACCCAGCCTTCTTCGAGCGTTTTTTGAATAATGGCACCGAACTATGGGCGACGACAGAGCTTCCTGTCGCACATCCACTGACCTTTAGACTGTGTTATGAAGTCGATGGTGAGCGCTACATTGATAACAACCACCAGCGTGATTACGTGGTTTCTAAAGGGCTTTTAATTGGCGCAGCGGAATACATAGTCCCAACAAGACAACTGATCCAACTCGGCACTCATTACACCTTGTTTGTGGAACTCGCCTGTCGATTAAAAGACGTGGCGAAAATCGATTGCTACGTGGGTGATGCGCCATCTCCGCACACAATGAGCCAAACTCAGAATGCAGAAGATTACACATGCTGGGCGCTACAACTTCCCCTCCCCCAAACGGCCAAACAGTGTCGATTCCGACTCTATGATCATTCGGGTAATGAGTTAGCCAAAGACCATTACCCGATTCAATACCCAATTGTGCAACCACTCAGTTAAATATGTAGCACAGTTCAAATTCAGCACTTCGTGACATCATTTCACGTCTTTTTTGGCGTGAAATGACACTCTCAATTTCAAACCTTTGTTTTATCGTTTCCGCATTGCTGCATAACGGAGACAAAAACCGTGTTTGAAATCTTACCTAACCCTATGAATAAAATAAAAATACTCCCTCTTGCGATCGCCCTAGCTCTTTCTGGCTGTGGTAGCGATGAAACTACGCCAACCGATACAGGAAGCCACGTGGCATCTCCTGATTGGCAAGACCAGATCATTTACTTCTTGATGATCGACCGTTTTAACGACGGCGACAACACGCTTAACGATCAAGGTCAGAATGAGTACGATCCTACCTCAGACAAGAAATTCAGTGGTGGTGATCTTTTTGGTGTCAGCGACAAACTGGGTTACATCGAAGACCTAGGCGCAACCTCTATCTGGATTACGCCGCCAGTGGCAAACCAATGGTGGGACGCAGAACAAAACTACGGCGGCTACCACGGCTACTGGGCGCGTGATTTCCAAAAAGTGGATGAGCACTTTGGTGACATGGAAAGCTACCAAGCGTTAGCGCGAGAAGTGCACGCTCGTAACATGTTCTTGATTCAAGACATCGTGACCAACCACGTAGGTAACTTCTTCACTTACGATGACCCATACAATTACGATCCTAGCCTACCTTGCCAAGGTTTCCGTTTGATTGAAAATGCGCTGCCAGCAGGGCAAAAACTGCCTTACCCACTCAACATGAATGAGTGTAAAGAAGATGGCACAGGCATTTACCACTGGACGCCAAGCATCACCGACCACAACGATCCCGTCCAAGAAAAAACCTGGCAACTGTCGGATCTGGATGACCTGAATACATCCGATCCTAAAGTACGCGCTTATCTAAAAGAGAGCTACCGTAAATGGATCCGCGAAGTGGGCGTTGACGGTTTCCGTATCGATACCGTGAAGTTTGTTGAGCACGATTTCTGGAACGATTTCCTGCATGCCGACGATGGTGTGATGACTCAAGCGGTTGATACTGGTCGCGATAACTTCCTAACCTTTGGTGAAGTCTTCGAAACATCTACGCCTTACAACACCGAAGGCGAAGAGAAGATGCTGACTTACATCGGCGAAAGCGGCTCACCGGAGCAGTTAACCTCGGTGCTGAACTTTCCATTGCAAGCTACCATGACGCGCGTGTTTGCAGCAGGACAACCGACCGATTACTTACGCTTCCGTCTTGAGAAAATGATGGAGATGTTCCCAAATCCATACATCATGCCGAACTTCATTGATAACCACGATATGCCGCGTTTTCTATCGCAAGGCAGCGTCAACGATATGAAGCAAGCGCTGATTACCATGATGGCGGTACCGGGCATTCCTGTGATTTACCAAGGTACAGAACAGGCGATGTCAGCAGCGCGCGATGCAATGTTTGCTGGCGGTTACCGTGAAGATGGCGACTACGTAGATTCATTCGATCAAAACAGCGAGATGTACTTGTTCATCCAAGAGCTTGCTAAGTTACGTACCGAAAACAGAGTCATGACACGCGGCGAAATGAAAGTGATTAGCAGCGATAAAGCTGGCGCCGGAGTGTTCGCCTTTACCCGAACATTGGATAGCGACGAAGTCTTGGTGGTAATGAACACATCTAACTCCCCAATGTTGATGAACCAGCTCAATGTAGAGCAAGCGGGCGGCACCGTTTTCCAACAACAAATCATGTCGAACTGGGCAGACGCTCCGGAGCAGTTAATCGCAGATGAAAACGGTCACGTAACCCTAGAGCTACCAGCCAAATCTGCCGTGATTTACTCGAAAACTAACGACACCCAATCGGTAGATACACCAGACCTCAACATTCAACTGGCGCAAGATTGGGAAGGACAAACCATCACTGATGACATCGTGATTGCTGGTACTGCTAACGCAAACGAGAAATTGAACCTTGTCGTCGACGGTAATCTAGAAACCGCACAAGCCATTACCGTGGGTGCTGACGGTCAGTTCAGCGTGACTTTATCTACCCGTCACTTTGCGATTGGCGAACAGCAACACCGCTTCGCGATTTACTCCACTGAGAAAAAAGCAGGCATTGAAGATGTGAACTTTGTGTCGGACTTAAGCTGGTCGAACACGCCAGACGACACGATTGATGACGCGGGTGATGCGCAAGATGGCATGGGCGGTCCTAACGGTAACTACTCGCTACCAACGGATCCAACGTTCGATAAAGACAACAGCCAACTCGCCATCAACAAAGCCGAGGTATTTACTGTCGGCAGTAACGTGCGCTTGACCTTCACCATGGACAAGATCACCGATACTTGGTTGCCGCCAAACGGCTTTGACCACGTTGGTTTCACCATCTTCATTGATTTACCGGAAGAAGCAGCAACCAACCTAACGGAACTGCCAAAGATCAACGCTTCTATGCCAAGCGGAACATGGAGTCGCAACGCTGTGGTCTTCGGCTGGCAAAGCTCCATTTACAACACTCAAGGCGCAAACGCGACAACATGGGGCGAAGCCGTAACACCAGCACCAATGGTCAAGGTAGACAAAGCCAACAACACCATTTCGATGGACTTCGCGAGTGACGCACTAGGTCGACCTGATTCACTGGATGGCATTCGATTCTATGTGACAACTTGGGACTTGGATGGATTGTCTGCCACTTACCGTCCACTGGAACAAAACAAAGGTCCTTGGAACTTCTCTGGCGGCGCTTCGGATGAGAGCAAGATTTGGGATGACTTACCAATCATCACCTTGTCTGAATAATCACTGAAACCGCAATAAATGCGAAAGTCGTCTCAGCTATAAAAAGAAAAAAGCAGCTCACCTTCGAGCTGCTTTTCTTTTTCTGAAATAACTATTGCGAAACTCGCACTTGCGCTAGCTAAACAACGACTTCACCCACAGCACTAAACTGTCCCATAACTTCCCAATCCACGAGCCCTCTTCCACTGCTTGGTTACTCACCAGCGGATAGCTCGCCACGGTTTTATCGTCACTCTTCCACACGACTTTACCAACCACATCCCCTTTTGCTATAGGTGCAATCAGCGGCTCATTCACGACCACGCTCTTGTCTAAACCAGCGGTTAGAGAGCGAGGGAGCGTCAGGTACGCATCTTGGGCAAAACCCAAATCAATCTCACTGACATCGCCTTTCCAAACTTTTGCACTCGCCTGAACTTCGCCCTGTTTTGCCACTTGTTTGGTGTCATAAAAGCGGAAGCCATAACTGAGTAGATTCTTAGATTGGCTAATACGCGACTGTTTGCTTGGTGTCCCCATCACTACCGAGATAAGTCGCATCTTTCCTTGCTTAGCAGAACTGACCAAACTGTACCCAGCATTGCTGGTGTAGCCCGTTTTGCCGCCATCGACATCCATCGATTTATCCCACAACAGTTTATTGCGGTTGTATTGGGTGATCTTGTTCCACTTAAATACCTTTTCACTATAAAGCGCATAGACTTCAGGCACGTCATTGATGATGGATTGCATCAGCGTCGCCATGTCGTTAGGAGAAGTTTGAATGCCCTCGCTATCCAGACCGTGCGAGTTAACGAAGTAGGTATCATTCAAGCTGAGCTTATCTGCCCAACCGTTCATCAAGGCGACAAACGCCCCTTCACTACCGGCAACGTGTTCGGCGAGCGCCACACAAGCATCATTACCAGATTGAATGATCACACCACGCATTAGGTTGGCAACGGTGATTTCATCTTTGGGTTGGATAAACATTTTTGAGGAGTCTGGGAATTTGGCTGACCACGCGTTCTCACTCACCGTCACTTTATCATCCCATTGAAGCCGCCCAGATTTGATTTCTTGCCCCACGACGTAAGCGGTCATCAGCTTGGTTAAACTGGCTGGGGCTAATCCGGCACGCGCGTTTTGCTCAGCAATGATGGCACCGGACTGAAAGTCCATTAACACATAGCCTTTTGCCTGCAACTGAGGCGGATTCGGCGTTACGACTGCCAATGCAGGGGCACTGATGGTCTGTAGTAATAAACAAGCGAGCGTGATTCGGGTTAGTGACGTGTTCATCAAGCATCCTCCATGGTCAATGACCGCCAAATGTCTCGTTTCATAAAAACGGTAAGACAGTGATGTCTAAACTGCACCTATCAGATCATAGTTCACTCAGTGCATACCAACACGGAAAGATCGAAGAGTTTCTGTTTTGAATGCCATTACTTGCCTTTCAGGCTTCAAAAATCGAGTTCTTACAACAAATCTATTGTTTCTAATAAGGAATTCGATATCGTAACGCGACTATAAACAAGGACAGACCATAACAATGAACGCTCAATCATTTATCGACGCAGGACTGCATTACACGCCCTGCTCGTTTACCGTGCCGCTGGACTACCAAGATCTAAGCAAAGGCACGATCAACGTCTTCGCTCGCTCCGTTTGTTTAGTCGGCGATGAAGACTCCGACAAACCGTGGTTAGTGTATTTTCAAGGCGGTCCGGGCTTCCCTTCTCCTCGTCCAAACGGAAACAACGGTTGGATCAAACGCGCACTGAGTGAGTACCGTGTACTGCTGCTCGACCAACGCGGCACTGGCAACAGCAGCGTGATTAATCACCAGACGCTTGCGCACCTCACGCCGGAGCAACAAGCGGACTACTTAAGCCACTTCCGCGCAGACAACATTGTTCGCGATGCGGAATTTATCCGTGAACAATTTGGTGTTGAGAAGTGGGCGATTTTGGGTCAGAGCTTTGGTGGTTTCTGCTCACTAACTTATCTATCGCTGTTCCCGAACAGCCTTCTGCAAAGCTACATTACGGGTGGTGTGCCTTCGGTTTCTCGCCATGCGGATGATGTGTATCACGCAACATTCAAGCGTACCATGGAAAAGAACCAAGCCTTCTTCCAACAATTCCCACAAGCGCAGCAGCTATGCCAAAACATTGCTGATCACTTATTGGTGCACGAAGAGTTTCTGCCAAATGGTCAGCACTTTACTGTCGAACAGTTCCAACAAATTGGGATTAACTTTGGTGTCAGTGATACCTTCTTGCCAACTTATTACTGGCTAGAAAGTGCCTTGATTGAAGTGAACGGTAAACCTCAGCTTCGTTATGAATTCCTCAACGACATGTTGGCGCAGCAAAACTTCCAGACCAATCCAATTTACGCGATTCTGCACGAATCAATTTACTGCCAAGGGTTTGCTTCTCAATGGAGCGCGCACCGAGTGCGTCAAGAACACAACGCGTTCAACTACGAACAAGGCAAGCCGTTCTACTTTACTGGAGAAATGGTTTTCCCTTGGATGTTCGATCAATACGTAAACTTAAAGCCACTGAAAGAAGCGGCGGAATTACTGGCAGAGAAAGCCGATTGGACGCCGTTATACGATGCGCAGCAATTGGCAAACAATAAGGTGCCTGTGAGCTGCGCTGTCTATGCCGACGATATGTTTGTAGAAATGGACATTAGCCGCGAAACACTCGCTGCAATACCAAACTCAAAAGCGTGGATCACCAACGAATATGAGCACAACGGTCTTCGTGCAGATGGTGAGCGTATTCTCGACAAGTTAATTGCGATGGGTAAACAAACCACAGCAACGTTGAAATGAGCAGCTAACGCTCAGGGTTCGCTAAAAACCTAGATAGAAAAACGCCTCTTTATCACGAGATAGGGAGGCGTTTTTGATTCGATTCACGTTTAAATTAGCGCTAGTCTTTGATTCGCTTGGTCATCATTTTGGTGATCACGCGGTAACCCATCTTATGGTAGAAATCTTCGCCTTCGTGATTAAATGATGCCACGGTTAAACCGAGCTCTTCAATGTCTTGGCTGCATAAATCGCTCTCGATTTTATCCATCAAAGACAAACCAATACCTAAGTTTCGGTAACTTTCAGACACCACCAATTCATTGATATAACCGACGCGTCTTTCTGGAGAGAGAATCGAGTTGACCTCTCGTACGGTGCCAGAAATAAAACCAACCACCTGTCGGTTAGAACAAGCAATAAAAGCCGTGATGCTGCCATCAAAATATTTATCGAAGATGTTGCGATCTTCCCTTAACTGCGCCATTTCTTCCGGAGTACGGTAGAAATCTGGCTCAGCATTATAATGAGAAGTGTCGAGTTCGACCAAGAGCGTTTTCAACAGTGGGACGTCTTCTTCTCTTAGTCTTCTGATATGAAACTGTTGCATGTTGAATTCCTTTGCCAACCGACCTGTATCAAGCACAGATCTTTGCTTCAACTGATTATCGGATAAGAAGTTTTAGGAATGTGAAGCGAATCAACAGTACAAATTTCGACCATTTATGTCGAGTGCGTTTTCAACAGTTTTACGAGTTTTTACTGATAATTTGAACATCCACAAAATTTAAGTGGAAATAAAACTCCCCTTTTCTCAATAAAAGGGGTTATACCCAAGTGACTTCAAGATGCAGGATTCAGAGCGTTGTCATTGATTCGAGAGCAAGGAAAACAACGCAGTGTAATAGCCAGCTCTTTCCAAGTTGTTTGACGCAGCAATCGGGTCAATGACACGCTCCCAAAGGGCGAGCTGCCTTGGCTTGTATACTTTGTTGCCGATTATTGATTTAGACCCACTAAACCTTTAAATCGCCGCCGCGTCTACAAACCAAGTCAGTCTCGCTGAACCTAGCATCTCGAGGTTACTTGGGTATACATAATTTAGAAAGCGGCACTTTGCTCAAAAGCGAGTGCCGATTTTAAGCGACTGAAATCACCAATGGGTTCGCCATCGAGCATAAACTGCGGATAGCTTCTTGCGGTTGGGAATAACTCGAACAAGGTTTCCCGATCAAACTCCACATCCAACTTGAGCGTTGCCACGTTAAAGCCCTGATTTTGCAACCACATTGCTGCGGTTTCACATTGGGAGCATTGCTCCTTGCTGTACATTTCTATTTTCATCACTCTTCTCTGCTATTCCTTGCCGTTAGAAATCCGCATCAAAACTCAATTGGCGATCTTGAGGTCGTTTGTACTCAGTAACGCGTTTTTCGAAGAAGTTGGTCTTTCCTTCCATGTCCAATAAACGCATGTAATCAAATGGGTTTTCAGCACCAAAGATCGGGTTGAAACCAAACAAACCAGCGATAACATCGGCAGTGTGCTCAATGTATTGGCACATCAGATCAGCATTCATACCAATCAAGTCCACTGGTAAGGCTTCCGTTACAAACTCTTTCTCAATTAAAACCGCTTCTCGGCAAATCTCTTCAAACTCTTGTTGTGTCACCTTGCCTTGACCTAAGGTTTTGAATAGCAGCGCAGAGAAGCTAAAGTGCAACCCTTCATCACGAGCAATCAAGTCATTACTTGCTGCCAAACCAGCCAGCAAACCACGTTTACGGAAGTAGTAAATGGCACAGAAGCTGCCAGCGAAGAACAAGCCTTCCACCAAACCAAAGGCGATCAAGCGCATTGCCAATGGTTTATCGGAAGAGATCCACTTCATTACCCACTCCGCCTTACGCTTCACGGTCGGGACGTTTTCAATCGCATTGAACAAGCGCTCACGCTCTTCAACATCGGGAATGTAAGTTTCGAGTTGCAGTGCGTAAGTCTCTGCGTGAATGACTTCATTAAATGCCTGCAAAGCAAGGAAACAGCGCGCTTCCGCGATTTCAATTTCACCATAAAATCGAGTCAATAAGTTCTCGTTGATCATCCCTTCGCTCTGAGCAAAGAACGCCAACACATGTCGAATGAAGTGCTTTTCGCCTTCGGTCAGCTTGGCAAGATCAGCAAGATCTTGAGCAAAATCGAGTTCTTCTGTGGTCCAGAATGCCGCTTCGTGAGTTTTGTACGCTTGCCAAATCTCTTCGTATTGAATGGGGAACAAGCTAAATTTGTTTTTAACAATCATACCGTTTCCTTACTTTCGGTTGATGTGAATCTTTTTAATTGACGAGAGAGGTTTATGCGCCGCAGTTTAGGCAATCTTCATCTTCACTTTGCTGACCAACGGTGACTTTCACCGCATTCGTCGAAGGCTTGGAGCGCAAGTAGTACATGCCGGTTTTCAGACCACGTTTCCACGCGTAGAAGTGCATCGCATTGATTTGAGCGAACGTTGGTGATGCGAGCCATAAGTTGAGGCTTTGCGATTGGCAAACAAACGGGGCACGCTCTGCCGACATATCAATGATCACTTTCTGAGAAATTTCCCACACGGTGCGATACACGGATTGAAGATCGTCTGGAATGGCATCGATGCCTTGTACTGAACCGTTATTGAGAATAATGGCGTCACGGATTTTGCTCGTCCAAAGACCACGTTCTTCCAGATCGCTTACCAAATGTTTGTTGATGATGATGAACTCACCCGACAATGTTTGACGTTTATAGATATTGCTGGTTTGCGCTTCAAACGCTTCGTTGTTACCTAAAATTTGCGCTGTCGACGCCGTTGGCATTTGAGCAATCAGTAGCGAGTTACGCACACCGTGCTCTGCGATTTGGCGCTTGAGCTGTGACCAATCCCAGCGGCTGCTTGGTTGTTCATCCCACAGATCAAATTGGAACTGACCATGACTGATTGGTGATCCGTCATAACTGGAGTACGCACCTTTTTGCGCCGCGATTTCACAAGACGCTTCAAGGGATGCGTGATACATGGTTTCCGCGATGTCACGGTTAAGCTGTAGTGCTTCTTCGCTATCAAACGAAAGATGCATTTTGAAGAACACATCCGCCAAACCTTGGATACCCAAACCAACAGGACGATGCGCGTGGTTCGATTTTTCAATCTTATCGGTTGGGTGATAGTTCACATCGATAACGCGGTCGAGGTTCTTAATCGCGACTTTGGTGACTTGGTGAAGTTTGTCGAAATCAAACCCCGCGTCTGTAACGAACTTAGGCAGTGCCATAGACGCCAAATTACAAGCCGCCGTTTCATCTGGCGTCGAGACTTCCATGATCTCTGCGCACAAGTTACTCGACTTAATGGTGCCGAGGTTTTTCTGATTCGACTTTTCATTACACGCATCTTTGTAGAGCATGTACGGTGTTCCCGTCTCAGCTTGTGACTCAATGATTTGCGTCATCAATTGGCGGGCTTTGATGGTCTTCACGCCCAAGCCCATACGCTCGTATTCTTGGTACTTCTGAGTAAATTCAGCACCGTATAAATCAGACAAACCTTTGGTATTGTGTGGGCTAAACAGAGTCCATTCTGCGTCGTTTTCGACACGTTCCATGAACAAGTCTGGCACCCATAGAGCGAGGAACAAATCACGTGCGCGGAACTCTTCTTTACCGTGGTTTTTACGTAAATCGAGGAAGGATTCGATATCCGCATGCCAAGGTTCCAGATAAACCGCAAACGAGCCCTTGCGCTTACCGCCACCTTGGTCCACATAGCGAGCCGTTTCATTGAAGACTTTGAGCATTGGCACGATGCCATTCGACACACCGTTAGTGCCAATAATTGGCGCCCCAGTCGCACGAATATTGTGGATGTGTAGCCCAATGCCGCCCGCCGATTTAGAAATCAGTGCACAATCTTTGAGGGTGTCGTAAATGCCGTTGATGGAGTCTTCTTGCATCGCCAATAGGAAACACGAAGATAGTTGCTGCATCTTACAGCCAGCATTAAACAGCGTTGGCGTAGCATGAGTGTAGTAACCAAGGCTGAGCAAATCGTATAGCTCTCGAATTTCTTCAAGATCGTCACCTGCGACAGCGACTGCCACGCGCATGAACATATCTTGTGGTCGTTCAACCACCACACCTTTTACTTTCAATAGGTAGGAACGCTCGAGAGTTTTGTAGCCGAAATAATCAAACTGATAGTCGCGTTTGTAGTCAATCATCTCTTCGAGCGCAAACTGATTCTTGGCAACAAAGTCGACGTAAGCATCGGAAAGAATACCGATTTCAGAGAGCTCACGTGTTGCAGTTGCGTATCCGCTGGTTTCTTTTTGCAGAGAACTCACCATCACGCGAGCCGCAAGCTTGGCATAATCAGGGTGTTCCGTCGCAAGGCTTGCTGCCGTTTCAGCGAGGAATACATCGATTTCCGTCACCTTAATGCCGTCGTACAAACCGCTTACCACGCGTTGTGCAACCGCAATGGGTTCGACTTTTAGTCCATCAGCCAGCGCTTCGGCTCTTCGAGTCACCTTATCTAGACTGGCTTTTTCTTTCCGTCCATCTCGTTTTATAACGTCCATAATCTATATCTTGTGTGTAGTTTAAATATTGAGCACCATATGTACGCAATAGATCTAGGTGATAATAGTTATCATTACAAGCAAGTTTTTTAAAAGTTAGAACTGACGATAGAGAGGGTGAGGAAACATATTGACACTGACACCAAGCTCGACAGGAACTGCAATTAGAGACAAGCACCGCAAACCTGATAAAGTGATGAAGTTTTCCGCAAAGCCTTAATTTTCATCAACTTAGTTCATTTATAGAAAAGAACTACAAATGTGATCTAGTTCAAATTTTCATGCCTATTAATTTCCAATGTTACGCGCCAAGATTTGTCGAAAAAATCGCCTGATCAATATGACTGAAAATATCCGCATAGTTTGTCCGTATTTCCGACTAAATTACTCAGGTATACTCCGAGCCGCTAAAATTGTTAGGTATCGAGTCGTCGAACCATCGACCTTTTAAAGTAAGGAATAATCATGAGTCAGTATGTTGTCTGCGCCCTGTATAAGTTTGTGGAACTGGAAAACTACCAAGAGTTACGCGAGCCATTGCTTGCCCTAATGGAAGCCCACGGTGTACATGGAACGTTGCTACTGGCGAGTGAAGGTATTAACGGTACGGTTGCAGCGAAACGCGAAGGTATTAATACACTGCTTGCATGGCTAAATGCCGAGCCTTGCCTTACTGGTATTGTTTACAAAGAGTCGTACTCAGATACTCAGCCGTTTAACCGCACCAAAGTAAAGCTAAAGAAAGAGATCGTGACATTGGGCGTTGAAGGCATCGATCCTCGCCATGTGGTTGGTACTTACGTGAAGCCGCAAGATTGGAACGATCTGATTACTGATCCAGAAGTATTTGTGGTTGATACTCGTAATGACTATGAAATTGAGATCGGAACATTTAAAGGTGCTGTTAATCCAAATACTGACACTTTTCGCGAATTTCCTGACTATGTAAAACAAAACATGGATCCAGAGAAACACAAAAAAGTCGCGATGTTCTGTACTGGTGGTATTCGCTGTGAAAAGTCGACTGCTTACATGAAAGAGCAGGGTTTTGATGAGGTTTACCACCTAGAAGGCGGTATTCTGAAATACCTTGAAGAAGTACCAGAAGAAGAAAGCTTGTGGGAAGGCGACTGCTACGTATTCGACGGTCGCGTTGCGGTGAACCACCAGCTGGAAAAAGCAGATTACGACTTGTGTAATGCTTGCCGACTGCCAATCACGGAAGAAGACAAACAATCAGAGCAATTTGAGCAAGGCGTAAGCTGCCCGAAATGTTTTGGTAAACACAGTGAAGAGCAAGTAGAACGCTTCCGCGAGCGTGAAAAGCAAGTGTCGTTAGCAGCGGTTCGTGGCGAACAACACGTTGGTGGTGAAAGTGCCAAACAGCGTGAGCAGCGACGCGCAGAAAAACTGGCGAAGAAAGACGCGCAACGTAAGCAAGCGTAAGATTCAAACACATTAAATATAAACGCCCTGCTTCTGGCTTGGAGACGGGGCGTTTTTGTTATCGTTGGAAGGTAAAAACTAGGATGTTCTGATAAGGCCTGCGTAAGCTTTATCTGAGCCGCTGTCAGGAAATACGCTTTCTAGCGCACTCGATTCTATGCTCATGTGTTGCTGTAGAACGGCTTTGATCACCGCCCTCATATCATTCGCAGGGGCTAAGTCTCGCCCTTCATAAAGCTCAGCTTGGGCAAGCCCCGGAAATTCTCCCAATACCTTGCCACCTTCGATGGCTCCACCAGCAATAAACATGGCGTTTGCTGTTCCATGATCGGTGCCTTTGGTTCCGTTTTCCGCTGCGGTGCGTCCAAATTCACTTGCCGCCATCACGACGGTTTTCGACCAGTTATCCCCTAACGCTTTCTTTAGGTTGGCAAGACCGTTATCCAATTTACGCAATTGATTGGCTAACCTTCCTGTTTCTGCGCCTTGGCCAGCATGAGTATCCCACCCTCCCAGTTCCAATACCGCGATGTTAGGGCCACCTTCAGTAGAGAGAAAAGTTCCCGCTTGAGACGCCAAGACAGGAAACTGCTTACCGGGACGATTACGATTCGACATCATTTCAATCTTCAGCGATTCTTCAAAATTACTCGCAAGCTTCTCATCACTTTGAAACAAAGCCTCTAGCAGCTCCACTTGGCTGTCTCGCGCTTGCAGATTGTTTGGATACCAACTGCTGACCGCCTTCTCTCCTTGAACAATCAAAGGTAACCCTGAATCGATCGCCAAACCTTTCGACTTGGCATCCAGTTGCAGCAATCGGTTTAACCATCCATCACGATGTAACGGATTGTCTGTACCGTTTTCTAACACCTTTTGCCCATCAAAATGAGAGCGCTCACGATACGCGGTGGCACAAGCATGAATCATCGCCATCTGCTTATTTTGATACCACTCGAAGCTGGTTTTCATCGCCGGATGCAAACCATAAAAATCGTCGAGTTTATTCAGTTTTTCTGTTGCTAAACCAATCGTCGGACGGAGAGCTAAATACTGCTTATCAGCATAAGGAACCACAACGTTTAATCCATCCATCGCACCCCGCAACGTAATCCAAACAAAGATATTTGGAGAGCTTGATTGAGCAAAGACTGCATTAGGCAACATGCTTGTTGCGCCCACGGCTAAAACGGATTTCAAGAATTGTCGACGAGTCGATGTTAAGTTCGTTTGTTTATCTATTGTCATCACTCACCTCATCGATACTGGAATTGCGGGCTAAGCCAAAGTAGAGAAAGCTTCATCTCTGCCGATGGGGCTTTGTTCATCACCAACCTTGTGTGTTCGTCCAACGCATCGCCGTAAAGCTGTTGGCTAATTTTCTCAACAAAAGCTTGTGGTTTCACACCTTGGGACTTGGCACTTTTCACCGCCAGTCGAGCGATTCGATTCGCTAACTGCCACCGCTGAGTTAGCGCCGATGGACTGTTGTAATCCGCGTCTTTGTCTGGCCAACCAGCAGGAGAACCCGCCATAAAAGGAGGCTGCCCTAAGCTTCTTTGCGCACCGAGTAATTTATTCCCAGACTTGCTCATTTGCATATCATTCGATTCAGGAAAACGGGCATCAGCACTGCGCAAAACCGCGAATAACCACTCTTGAGAAGTGCGAAAGCGCATCGCTTCTGCCGATTGGCTCAAAGCGCTTTGAATCAACAATCGATAAACCGGGAGCAAATCCCCTTTGCCTTTTAGGTAAGCTTGGCTGAGCGGTTCAACCAAGGCTTCACCGGAAGGTCCTAGGAAATGCTGCACCAACTTACGTGCAATATGTTTTGCAGTATCAGGATGAAGCGCAAGATCTCTCAAACACGCTCGTCCTTGTTCAATACCTTGTTGAGAATAGCGCTTGCCAAGCAGAGTTATCGAGCCTGGCTCATGGGTTCTTGAATTAAATTGGAAACCAACTTTTGGCGCTTTGAATCCAACACTCCAGCCAGTAATGGCTTTTGACAGCTCAATCACGTCTTGTTGTGTATATTGGCTATCAACACCAAGCGTATGCAGCTCCATGATTTCTCGCGCGAGGTTTTCATTGAGCCCTTTACCCTGTTTCAGTCCTTGTTTGGAGTTCGGTCCTACCGACAAGTTGTTATCCAGAAACATCAGCATGGTTGGGTGCTGAATCACCGCTAAGAGCATCTCGACAAAGTTACCATTCCAGTGCTCTCTAATCACTTCATTTTCGACGCTTGCCACTATCGGACGCACCTTTCGGGTGTCTGCAGATATAGCAAAATGGTTGCTCCAAAATTGAATCAAGCGTTCCTGAAATCCATACGGAGTGTGCAAAGTCTGTTGGTTGCGAGCCTCGACTTGCCGCAAATATTGCTCACGAAAGAACGCACCGATTTGCTTTTGCACTTCGCGCTTTTTGGTTGGGGATTGTTTGAGCTCTCGTTTGGTGTTATTGAGCTTTCTCAGTTTCAACAACACTTCGTTTGTACTCGGCAACTTGGTTATTGCCTCATGCCAATAGGTATTGCTGCTTAGTTGCTTTTCTAAACTTGGCGAACTGTGTTTATAAAGGGGCCCAAAGCCGAACCGCTGCTCAGAGATAATGTCTTGAGTTGGGTAATACTGCATAGCCGTTTCCGTGTGATGCTTTATGTCAGTCTAGCAAGCATCACATGGCGTCGAGTTCAATTTTTGGTTATTTCTCAGTCAGTAAAGCTGGTTATCACGCAGAGGAACCTCTAATTCATTGGTACCATCTTTGGATGTCTGCCCAACCATTTCGTCATAGGCACTTTGTTGGCGAAGTACCTGCTGTTTCGCTTTCAAGTGACGACATTGCTTTTGCAACTCCAGTATCGAATGCGCTCTCAAAAACTTGCCTTGATCATCGGTAACAAAGTGTTCCTCTCCATCGACTAAGACAGATACTTGATACAGAGCGAGATCGAGAGAGTGGATAACGAGCTTGTCGATGTAGAAGAATTTTTCCAATTTACTGAGCGGCATAGACATAGAGCACCTCCTTGCTCCGTGCCTTTACGTCAACCGTAATAAAATCGATCACCGAGTGAGAAATTTGCCTCCCTAATGCGTAGAAATCGGAAAAACAGTGAGGGGCACAATGCAAACAATCAACTTAGTGTGGCTAAAACGCGATTTACGCCTGACCGATCATACGCCTTTGCAACACGCTCTATCTTCAGAACATCCAACTGTGCTGCTTTATATTGTCGAACCCATGTTACTGGATGACCCACATTACTCTGCTCGTCACTGGCGTTTTATTTGGCAATCACTCCAAGATATGAATAAAACACTCTCGGCTCGTAGCCATCAAGTGTCCGTAATGTCAGGTAGCGCAATAGATTGCCTCAGCGCGATTCAAAACCAGTTCAACATCAATGCTATTTTCTCCCATCAAGAAATCGGACTGCGTTGTACGTTTGAACGAGATAAACAAGTATCAGAATGGCTTCAATCACAAGGGATTCCGTGGCACGAATTTGAACATGGCGCAGTCATTCGAGGAGCAAAAGACCGACTCGGTTGGGATAAGCATTGGGATACGGTTATGCGAGCCGAGATTGAAGCTATCGACCTTGAAAGCGCTTCTCTTATTACCCTCGATGTTGACGCACTTGGTTGCTCGTTTACGCCCCCTCCTTCTTGGTTAGAAAAAATAAAAGGCATGCAAACGGGCGGGAGTTCACTCGCTTGGCAAACCATGGAAGACTTTTTTCAACGCCGAGGACGAGATTATTACCGAAGTATTTCTAGCCCTACAGCATCTCGAACCGCATGTACTCGCCTCTCTCCCTATCTCGCATGGGGCAATATATCGCTTCGAGAAGTTTACCAATACCTGCTGAAACATTGGCAAGTGGCAGGGTTTCGTCGCAGCTTAATTGCGCTGTCTTCGAGACTGCATTGGCATTGTCACTTTATGCAGAAGTTTGAATCCGAATGCGAAATGGAGTTTCGTTGTGTTAATACGGCTTATGAACCTTTATTACATCAAGCAAACGTCAGAGATGCGGCACTCTTGGACGCTTGGAAGTCAGGCACAACCGGGATACCGCTCATCGATGCTTGCATGCGTTGTCTTCATCACACCGGATACATCAACTTTCGCATGCGCGCGATGTTGGTGAGTTTTTTAACGCATCATATGAACATGGATTGGCGCGATGGCGTGAATCACTTAGCTCAGTTGTTCCTCGACTTTGAACCGGGTATCCATTACCCACAATTTCAAATGCAAGCAGGAGTGACCGGCACCAATACGATTCGCATCTACAATCCGACGAAACAAGCACAAGAGCACGATGCTAACGGTGAGTTCATTCATAAATGGATTCCAGAACTTGCAATGGTTCCCACGCCCTTGTTGTTTGAACCATGGAAAATGACCGCAATGGAAACCGTCATGTACCAATTGGATCCCGATTCTCGATATCTCGTGCCCATCGTGGATGTAGAGGCAAGCGCAAAAGCAGCAAGAGAGCGATTGTGGGCATGGCGCAAACGCACAGAAGTGAAAATAGAAGGAGCGAGAATTCTGGCGCAGCACGTTCGGCCTTCGAGCAAAAAGAAAGCAAGTTGATCGCCCAGAAAGAAGCGCGCGTACAAACAAAGGCTTTTATCAGGGAGAGAGCGGTACCCAAACAACGAAAGGAATGCACAATGTTAAAACGTATTTTGGTTACAACCACGGTTATGTTTGCCACTTTTTCATTTTTAATGCCAGCGCAAGCCCATGAACACGGAATGATGAAAGAAGATATTGTTGATGTCGCCGTTGCAAATGGCTCCTTCAACACCTTGGTGGCAGCAGTCAAAGCCGCAGGCTTAGTAGACACGCTTAAAGGAGAAGGCCCATTTACGGTGTTTGCACCGACTGACGAAGCATTTGCTAAGCTTCCAGATGGCACGATTGATATGTTGCTGATGCCAGATAACAAAGACAAGCTGGTCGCGATTCTTACTTACCATGTGGTTCCGGGCAAAGTGATGGCCGCAGACGTAGTGAAAATGGATAAAGCGACGACAGTCCAAGGGCAAGACGTGATGATCAAAACCATGGGCGATAAAGTGATGATCAACAACGCTACTGTAATTGCCACCGACGTCAAAGCAAAGAATGGCGTGATTCATGTCATTGATGAAGTCATCATGCCGAAATAAAATTAACAAGGAGGGCGGGCTCACCCGCCCCTTTCAAGGATATGGAAAACATCAAACTCTCGAAGCATGATATTCAAGCGATGGAGCAACGCCAACGCACCCGATTGATCAACTCTCTAGCGGGGTACAAAAGCGCTAACCTCATCGGCACAAGGGACAGGCAGGGACAAGAGAACCTTGCCGTGGTGAGCTCGGTGGTTCATTTGGGTTCGCATCCACCTCTATTCGGCTTTATCGTTCGTCCACGTAAAAGTCGCCGTCACACGCTAGAAAACATCCTCGATACCAAGCATTTCACCATCAACGCTATCGGCGTAGACTTTGTGCAAAAAGCCCATCAAACCTCCGCGCGCTACCCAAAGCATATCTCAGAGTTTGAAGCCGTAGGGCTGACACCTTATTACGATGATGCGTTTCCTGCGCCTTTTGTCCTTGAAAGTAACCTCAAGATGGGCCTAGCTTTGAAAGAACACATCAAGATTGAGAGCAATCAAACAGAGATGCTGATCGGTGAAGTGTTAATGGTGCACGCACCGGAAAGAGCGATCATGCCAGATGGTTATCTCGATTTGGAACTGCTCGACTTGGTGACCATTTCTGGGCTTGATAGCTACCACGTGACTCAGCGTCTACATCGGTTAAGTTATGCCAAACCTGACTCTTGTCTGTTCCCCTTAACAAGAGAAGGAGAACCTTCATCTTGGGGAGCGCTTGAAGTCGATTTGGACTAACTCCTCATACTCAAGAACTAAATACAAAAATGGCAGTTTTCTCTGTCTAAGCCGTGTTCACCAGCTCGGTTGGTAAGGTGTGTGCGCCCAGCTTCCAACCCCATTTCATAGCCTTCTAGCAAGACAGATTGACGCATAGACAATCGCTGAACGTTGAATTCATCTGGCGGAGCAACTACGCGAACACGCGTTCCTTCGGGAGGATTGCGAATGAACTCAAGCGACTCATTGTAGTTCTCTGAGCGATGAAGCATAGCCTCTGCCATTTGTGGATGTTCAGCGAACAGCTTCTTCATTAACCAAGGCGTCTTCACTGGCTTTTTCTCATAAGCCAAAGGATGTGAAAGGACAACCGTGATATCACGAGCACCGCGACGATAGGCTTCTCGTACAGGAATGGAATCTGCCACACCGCCATCGGTATAACAACCACCGGAGAAACACGGGGTATGTTTGTAAGCAATAGGCAGAGCGGTTGTTGCTTCCATCGCGTTGTGGAAGTTATGACGATTCACTCGGTAGTAATCCGCTTTACCTGTATTGATGTTCGTCGTTGCCGCTAAGAAAGGAATGCCTTCAAACAGTTTCGCTTCATCGACTGGGTACAAACGATTTGACTCTTCAAATAACCATTTCACGTCGATCAAATCTCCACCTTTCAAAAAGCGGGTAGGATCGAAAAAGCGTTTGCTGGTTGCTAATTTAGTGATGACGTTGATGCTACGGTGCGGGTAATCAGTTAGATAACCGATCAAGTTTGAAGCCCCGGCTGATACGCCAATCGCAAAATCAAATGGTTTGTAGTCTTGCTCTAAGAATGCATCTAATACGCCGCTGGCAAAGACGCCACGCATTGCGCCACCTTCGACTACGATTGCTTTTGTTGCCATGTTTCCCCCCAATAAAGACGTTAAAAAGATTACTGAAATTCGTGCTACAGCAACAATCGGTTATTCTTATTATTGAGATAGGCGAAGTCTATGTGTTTCTTACACTTTAAGTGGAAACTTAGGATCAAAAAATCCACATCAACCAAAGCGTTGATGTGGATTTGCAGTCTTTCAATTAGAGATTACGCAAAGACGGTTTTATACGCTTCGCCAGCACCTTCAATAAACATCTGTGTGCCAATCACCGCAAGGATCAATCCCATCATTTTGGTGATCACATTCAGTGCGCTTGGACCAACGGCTTTCACTAACTTGTCACCAAACAAAAACAGGACATAAGTCATCACGCAAAGGACTGCGAATGAAGCAATGGTAATGATGGTTTCGGTGATTCCACCCGTTGTTGCAAAGTTCATCGCCGTCGCAAGTGTTCCTGGCCCCGCCAATATCGGCATTGCTAATGGTGAAACGGCAATGCTCAACGCGGCTTGTTCTTGCTCCGGTGAATAAGCCTTTTCCTTGGTCTTCTTGTGTGTCGATTCCCCTTGCAACATGTGGAAGCCAATGAGGAATACTAAGATACCGCCAGTAATGCGCAGAGCGTAAAGGGTAATACCAAATAGGTCGAAGATGACTTTGCCAGCAATAGCGAATACAGCAACGATAACAAAGGCGATAAACACAGAGCGAAGCGCAATTGAGCGCACGGTTTGCTTGTCTTCATCCGCTGTCAGGCTTAAGAAGATAGGGATATTAGCGATCGGGTTCATGATGGCAAAAAAGCCCATGAATACAGTGACGGTATGAAGTATGAGTTCTTTCATGTTTTCTACATTTGGTAAGTTATTGATTATTAAAAATCATTATATACCCAACTTTATAAATAACGTCACTTTATGTCCTCTGCACTTTCCAAGCGCCTCACCTGTTGCTCGTCGCCACAGTTTGAAGCGCATCCTGGTTTACGCTCAATATAAATAGCGTTATGGTGAAGATTCAGCCAATACTAAGAACAAACTAAGGAAGTTGATTGATCATGAACAGTACGATTGAAACCATTCTCGGTCATCGCTCTATTCGTAAGTTCACCTCTGAGCCTATTGCAAGTGAACAACTACAAACGATTCTCCAATCCGGATTAGCCGCCTCTTCTTCTAGCATGCTGCAAGTGGTCTCTATCATTCGAGTGACAGACGCAGAAAAGCGCAAACTGCTAGCACAATACGCTGGCAATCAGGCTTACGTTGAAAGTGCTGCAGAATTTTTGGTGTTTTGCATCGATTACCAGCGTCATGCAACCATCAATCCTGACGTTCAAGCTGACTTTACTGAACTGACCCTAATTGGTGCTGTGGATTCCGGCATCATGGCGCAAAACTGTTTGTTAGCTGCGGAGTCTATGGGGTTAGGTGGCGTATACATTGGTGGCTTAAGAAATAGTGCTGCGCAAGTCGATGAGCTACTCGGTTTACCTAACAACGCCGCTATCCTGTTTGGTATGTGTTTGGGCTACCCTGATCAAAACCCAGAAGTAAAACCACGCTTGCCCGTTAACGTTATTGTCCACGAAAACCAATACCAAACGCTGAACGTAGACGATGTACAAGCTTACGATCAAACCATGCAAGAGTACTACGCGAGCCGCACAAGCAATCAAAAGCAGAGTGCATGGTCACAAGAAACAGCCGGAAAGCTGTCTGGAGAGTCTCGCCCGCACATCTTGCCTTATCTAAATAGTAAGGGATTGGCTAAGCGATAATGAAAAAGTTCGTTTAATTAACCGATAGATCAAAAAAGGCCTCGGATGAGGTCTATTTCACAAGAAACCATTCATGCAATTTCCACACATGGCATCAGCATCAAAGTCTGACCATCTTCGGTTTTATTTTTGTCAAAGCCATAACAAATCCATATTGACTGAGAAGAAAAAATAAGATCTAAATCACAATACACAACAAAATAAATAAATTTTATCTTTAGATATACCGCATTTATAACTAATTGAATTTTACGAAAAATACGCAATTTGTGAGCCAATACCAAAAATTAGAGCCAATTAATAAAGCTCTTCATCAAATAATCCCCACTCAGACCCCATAAATATAAAAAATAGCTATATATCACTAGCATTTTATCAATTTATCGTCTATTGCCCCGACAAACGAAATTCTTTAGAGTGCGCTCGCCGGATGCAACCCGTTTCCTATTGAGCATTCTATAAATTACAATTAATTATCGTGCCATATAACGTGTTGTTGTTTTCTGGAAATATAATGTTGCTGTTAGCAACTAACTCTATACGTCAGATGAATAAAAGCATGAACTCCAATTATAAAAAGCTAGGCAGTTTACTCCTTTCCTCTGTACTTCTTACCGGATGTACAGTACCGGGCAGTCACTTATCCACGAGTGGTAAGCGTATCGTTGAGGACGGCAGCACCAACACAGCTGCAGATTTCAATATATTTCAACTGACTCTTGATAAAGTCTCGCAGTTAAAAAACTCGGATGTCGAAACCAAAGCGAACCCAACGCTTGACCATCAACTCGCGGCTTACGAGTATGAAGTCGGTCCTGGCGATATTCTGAATATCACTATTTGGGATCACCCTGAGCTTACTATTCCTGCTGGTTCTTATCGCAGCTCTGCAGAAGCAGGTAACTGGGTACATGCAGACGGCACCATCTTTTACCCATACATAGGTATTGTAAAAGTCGCGGGTAAAAACGTCCGACAAATTCGAAAAGACATCTCCAAAAAATTGGCGAAATACATCGAAAGCCCTCAAGTAGATGTCAGTGTTGCCGCATTCCGTTCCAAGAAATCTTATATAACCGGTGAAGTTAATAAGCCAGGGCAACAAGCGATCACCAACATCCCTTTGACTCTGCTAGATGCCGTGAATCGTTCTGGTGGCTTAGGTCAAGACGCAGACTGGCGTAACGTCACACTCACACGACAAGGCAAAGTCGAGAACATTTCTCTCTATGCATTAATGCAAGAAGGAGACCTTACTGAAAACCGATTACTTCAACCTGGCGACATCGTGCATGTACCAAGAAATGACACTCAAAAAGTGTTCGTCATGGGGGAAGTTAACGATCCCAAGCTATTGAAAATGGATCGCGCAGGTATGAGCTTGACCGAAGCTCTAAGCAATGTTGGTGGTATCAATCAACTTTCTGCAGATGCGACTGGTGTGTTCGTTATTAGAAAAGCACAAGACAATCAAGCATTAGGCGATATTTACCAACTCGATATATCTGACGCAGCCGCGTTAGTAATTGGTACTGAATTTGACCTAAAGCCTTATGACATCGTGTATGTCACTGCGGCACCAGTCAGTCGTTGGAATCGTGTTATAGCACAACTAGTACCAACGATTTCAGGCTTCAATGAGCTTACAGAAGGTGTGCTTCGTGTAAGAAATTGGCCGTAGCTCAAGCATTATTGACAGGGCTTGTCTAGAACAGGCAAGCCCTGTCGGAAAGTTATTGATAAGGAATAAATCATGTTTTCAAACATTCTTGTTGTGTGTGTAGGTAACATTTGTCGCTCTCCGACAGGAGAACGAGTGCTTCAACAGCTTCTTCCGAATAAAACCATTTCTTCAGCAGGTATTGCCGTTGAGAAAAGCCGCCTAACTGGGAAACCAGCGGATGAGACCGCAACGCTGATTGCCTCAGAAAAAGGGTTTTCACTCGAGAATCACCAAGCGCAACAACTGACTGCGCAGCTGTGTGCGAAGCAAGATCTAATCTTAGTGATGGAGCAAGGTCATATTGATGCGCTGACTAAGATCGTTCCAGAAGCCAGAGGCAAAACTATGTTATTTGGACATTGGATGAACGCAGCCAGCATTCCTGATCCGTTCAGACAAAGCAGAGAGGCCTTTGATCATGCGTTTTCTCTAATTGAACAATCCGCCCATGCTTGGGTAAAAAAACTATAACTTCAGATTACTTGGCGAAATAAAAAAACAATGGCTAACCAAACTATAAGTTCATCTGCACCAACTGATGATGAAATCGATTTAGGCAAACTGTTTGGCATATTAATCGATGCTAAATGGTTCATCATTGGTATTACGCTTCTCTTTGCAACATTAGGCATTGCTGTTGCATTGCTATCTACACCAATCTACAAAGCTGATGCGTTGATTCAGATCGAACAAAAAAGCTCTGGCGGCATATCTGCGATGGTTGGCGACATGGGGGATCTTTTCGCTGCCGAATCCTCAGCAACTACAGAGATTGAAATCATTAAATCTCGCATGATCCTTGGCGATACCGTCGATAAGTTTAATTTAACGACCATAACCACCCCAAACTACCTAGCGTTCATTGGTAAAGGTCTGGCTCGCATCAATGGCACTCAAGATTACATTTCTGTCTCTACTTTCGAGATTCCGCGTACCGCACGAACTTTAAAACATGAGTTACTGGTGACAGATGCAGAAAAGGGGACCTTTGATCTTATGATTGAAGATCAAGTCGTACTATCTGGTATCGTTGGTCAGACGATTGAAATGAATGGCTACCACATCAAAGTTCGTGAGTTGGTTGCACAAAACGAAGACAGTTTTTCAATCAGTAAAATTAGCAAGCTTGACGCGATCAACAGGCTCGCTTCACAACTATCAATTTCTGAGCGAGGCGCTAAGACTGGTATTGTCTCGTTGAGTATTGAAGGGGAATACCCTGAGCGTAACCAACAAATCTTGAACGATGTTGTTCAAAACTATTTCCTGCAGAATGTGAGAAGAAACTCAGCAGAAGCCGAACAAAGTTTAAACTTCCTCAAAGATCACTTACCTGAAATCAAAGATAAGCTGAATGGCTCAGAAGATGTACTGAATCGCTTTAGACAAGAAAACGAATCGATCGACTTAAACCTTGAAGCACAATCAACACTCAAAGTGATGGTCGCACTTGAAGCGCAACTGAACGAGCTGACATTCAAAGAAAGTGAAATCAGCCAGAAGTTCACTCAGGATCACCCAGCATACAAATCGCTACTGGATAAGCGCCAGACGTTACTGCAAGAAAAAGCTCGTTTGAACCGACAAGTTCAAAAACTACCAAAAACGCAGCGTGAAGTCCTACGTATGACACGTGATGTCGAAGTGAACCAACAGATCTACATCCAGCTTCTAAACAAAGTTCAAGAGCTGAACATTATTAAAGCGGGTACCGTTGGTAACGTACGTATTATTGATAGTGCACAGTCTTACGCTATTCCAGTGAAGCCTAAAAAACCTCTTATTGTTGTTTTAGCAACACTATTAGGCGGAATGGTGGCCGTTGCTTTTGTCCTTGTGAGAACAGCTTTCCACCGTGGTGTAACCTCTCCAGATGAGATAGAACAAACAGGTATCTCTGTTTATGCCAGCGTTCCTAAGTCCGTACAACAACTGGAAGTCGCTAACAAGCTTAAGCGCAAGGGTAACAAGGACCTACTGTTACTAGCAGAAGAAAACCCAGCAGATCTTTCGATTGAAGCATTACGTGGACTTCGTACTAGCCTTCATTTTGCGATGATGGAAGCGAAAAACAACGTACTGATGATCTCGGGTCCTGCGCCTTCAATTGGTAAAACATTCGTATCGACAAACTTTGCAGCAGTAGCAGCTAAGACAGGTCAAAAAGTTCTGCTGGTCGATGCGGACATGCGTAAAGGTTACTTGCAGCAATGTTTTGGTCTGACGGCTGATAACGGTCTTTCTGATTTCTTAAGCGGCAAGATTGGTCAAGAGACTGTGATCAAACAGACTAAAGTTGAGAACTTGGACGTTATTACTCGTGGTCAAGTACCACCAAACCCTTCTGAGCTTTTGATGCACCCACGATTTGTTGAGTTTGTAGAAAAAGCGTCGCAAGAGTATGACCTAGTTATCATCGATACACCGCCAGTATTAGCAGTGACTGACCCAAGTATCGTTGGTGCGATTGCAGGCACCACTCTGATGGTTGCACGATTTGACCAAACGACATCAAAAGAACTTGAAGTCGCTCGTAGTCGATTTGAACAATCTGGCGTAGAAGTTAAAGGTGTAATCCTTAACGCCATTGAGAAAAAAGCCGCAAGCTCATACGGTTATGGGTATTACAATTACACCTACAAGAGCGAGTGATCCAACCAAGTAAGAACCTGCCCTGCTGCTATTGCGGGGCTTTTTTCAATGGTTATCACAATCTGAGCAATCAAAGCTGTCCTCTTTATAAATATCTCCATCTTTTCAGTGACATAAATATCAGCTCTACTTATTCTCACAACTCTTATGTAAACAGTTGTAGTGCAAGTATTATGTCAGTTGCTTTAGATACCCAATCTCTGGTCGTGGAATACGACCCTCAATCTCTCGAATCTTTACGCCAAGCCCTAAGACACTATCGAGAAGCCCTCCTGCAAGAAAATGCCTTTGATAACTATCATTGTCATGTTCGCTTCCAAGTAAATAGCGGGAGTGACGATCAAATTGGTTCATTGGTTGAAAATAAAATTGCTCAAAAAGTGTTTGCTTACGTTGGCTACTCGTACATAAGTGATATTCAACCAACTCAGTTATTAAACAGCACCTATTTAACCAGTGAAGGCGCGTTTTTTCTTCGAGCATGTCAACATCAAGCACTAGAGTCTGAATTAGAGGAAACGGCTAAATTGATTTGCCACCTCGCTAGACAATTTAATAACTCTAGTGAGATGTGGGTATCTGAAGAGCAAGTATTTGGGTTGTTACCACTTTTGATTGTAGGGCTCACCTTCCCTCGCTTGGCTTTTTATCTTGGCGGTTACACCATCCCATATTGGGACAGTGAGCACGCTCCCCACGGTGAGTTTGCATTGGGAGTTCTGACAAACCATTTGGGTTATACCCACGATACACTGAAAGCATTTTGCTACTGTGATAACAGTGCTGCTCGAGGATACATGTTTGATGATTCTAAACATGAGAGTGCAAGCGACCTAACGACTCGTAGCCAGGTCACTGGATTACTTAAGATCTTCCGTGAAAAGCCACACGAGTTCGAGGTATTTCGATCTTTAATGAAGCAACGCTTTGCTGAACAAGGCTACCTACAATATACAGATGACTCTCGCTACTATGTTGAACGCCCAGTAGACCGATTCATCTATTCCATCATGTCGCCCATTCATGGCATTGATATCGATGATCATCAAGTAGATTACCACGCGGTGATGATGAGCAACTTTATTGACTCATCAGCAGAACAAGCAGCGATGGCACTTACCAGTGAGATCGAAGCATATCTGGGTCGTCCAATTGTTCCACCCAAAGTCATCGAAAATGAAGACGACTACTACCGTGATCACTACTACTATCGAGGCACTGGTATTGCGCAATGGAAGTCATTCATTACCGAAGGTTTTAATGAAGGGAAAACAATTTGGCATTACATCGAGAGTGGGGAAGATGCACAAGTCCTAGATGTGATTGAACCGTGTAACATTCAAATCGCTGCGAGAAAAGGTAACTTCGATATCTCCGAGAAATTCGAATATTACCTCGGCCGCTATGACTCTTATCACGAAGAGATGATGACCATTGCCGGTGACATCCTACACGATTGGCACAATGAAGACTTGGATGACGCAGCGATAGCGGAAAACAATCAAAAGATCTTACGCTTGTTTGACGTATTACATTGTTGGAACAACAAAGCGTCTTTTCATGCCGATGTGGCTCATGGGCTTGTCCACGACTTTGAGCTCATAAGTGATGAGGATTTCACCCAACGCTATAACGGTGATTGGAAGGCGCAGTTTCTAAACTATGTCAAAGAATGTGGTGCATACCGAGACAATATTCGCCAGAAAGAGACCCAGCTTGCCCATGAGTTATTGAACAAACATCGTGAAGAGGCAACTGATCTTCTCGAACAATTGGCTGACGCGTTTGATGACGAGTTTAGCTTAGCCAGTCAACTGGCCTTCTGTGCTGGCATGCTTTACCACGATAAAAAGCACGGTATCAACGACAGGGCGACAGAAGCATTTGAGGACAAACTTGCCTCAAGCCTAAAGTCAGAGCTTCTTCTCACCTTGAGTGAAAACAGTCGATTCCATTGTATTGAGACTGCCGAGAAACGTTGGCGATACGTTCCTCTCACAGAGGAAGAGGAGTCCCAAGCAAAACAAGATTGGAAGATCGTCGATGCATTTCTAAGCAATGAAAGCGATGATTTCGATGTCACGCTAAAATCTTTTAAAGGAAATATCGAACAGCTCAGTGACAGCAGACAAATCAACAAAAATCAGCCTTACTATGAGTTTCTGCGTGACTTTGACGACAAAGCCCAAAAGCTATTAGTCGCCGCTCATGTTTGGGGCTCACTACAAAATACTCCTGAGCAAATCTATTGCCATCGCTTACTTTTACTCTGGTTGACATCAGCTCCGGCGAAAGTCACTCGCATGCTGTCTTATTTTTATTGCGATCGTTATGGAGAGTTAAGCGATCAATCACACTCATTTGTCGATGACTTAGAATACCATTCAGAGATCGATAAACTGACTGGGCGCTTGGAATTACTATTGTCTCAAATCGATCGCAGAGACGATGATGAAATCAGTTTGATGGACATGTATTTCGATCAGTTCGAAGCGCAGCAACAAACAGAACAACGCAAACAGTGCGTTCGATTAGCACTAAAACAACTCCGTCCGGATGCTGAGCTGCGCTTCTTCGCACTGCTGGAGCAACGAAGACCAAATATCAAAACCAGTTACTACGATGAAGCGCTCTTAGACTCTATTCGCTACACCGTAAGTGAACAAATGGGACGCCGTAACCCCAATGGTTACGCCATCACCAAAGAGCAATGCAAAACAGTAGAGTGGATCACTGCTCAGATCGATCAAACGACATCGCTAAACTCAGAGCAGTTACAAAAATTACTGGATACACTAAAAACTAACTTCATCAGTGATTTTGATACCAGTTACGGTATTCCTGGTATTGATGAACTGTATTGGAAAGCCTCACCACATATACAAAATAATCTGTTGAACCTACTTGCAATCAAACCAAGTCTTGGGTTGAAGCAGCTTGAGAATGAACGAGAGCTTTCTCTACCTGAATTATTTCAACAACTGTATGAACGTGATGCGCAACTGATCGTCTTACTCAAGTATGCAATTAAGCAGCATTGGGTCAATGCGATGCCTTGGTTTGCCAAACAAACCGATCTAAAGCGCTATACAGATCAGTTGGAGATAAGCCAACTACTTAAGCTGATTGAGTTGGTCGCTAACCTCCCAGAGTTCACAACACTCATCAGTGAATATGCGCAGCACCCATCGTTGAAAGTCCAACAGCTTGTTGCCGATATACAAGCTGGAAAATATCGTCATGCTGCGCTTTCTCCTTTTGAGTTGCTCGATTGGGGCATTTACCATATTCCAGAAGATGATGACCCAAGCGAATTAATAAAACAAACCACCCTAGTTCGTGCGGAAGATCAACGTTGTTTTGGACTTCGTATCGGCTATTTCCCAGAAGATGACGACGACAAGGACGGTTATGAACCTGAAGTCGCCCTAACAGTTCGCATCGATCACCCATACAGAGCTTCAATTGGAGGTTACTCACATGAATATGAGTCTTCGATTCAGCTGAATCACTCCAACTGTTTGACTTGGAACCTAGGCGAAAAAAGTTCTAACTCTACTGGCGTCTATCGATATCGAATTTATCATCCAAATGGCGACTTGCTTGCGGACAAAGTGTTCCATATCGTCGATGACAGTCCTAGGCAAATGGCGTTACTGGAAGAAGCTCAACAAAAAGCACCATTTGAAAGCTCTCATATTGGTTCGATCTGCCTTAATCAGGGGCTTCTCGATTTTGTGGATGCGAAAACGAAGCCGTACGGAATGATCTTTGGTTGTAAGTTGCCAGAAAAGCCGATGCCCGTTCACTGTCATACAAAAGACAACCAATTGGAAATCGCTGAAATACACGTCACTCCTGCCGAGCCGACACAGTGGTTCTATGCTTCAAACCCAACCTACGCTTTTATGGAACAGCGCGTGAAAAGCCGAGTGCTTCTCGTTGGTAGTACAAGCACCATAACCGAGACTCAATCAAAAAAATCGCTATGGAAAAATGCGGTCAAACAGAGCTCCCCCGTTGCTCTCATTCAACCAGATGAAACAAAAGCAAACAATGTTGCTGCAATTTATCTCGATAAGAGTGGAGCGAAGGTGTTTTATGGCTTTGATGAGAAAGACAACTTATGTTGTATCGCGGTAATGAACGTTAAATATGGTTTGGCTCGGCGCTTCTTCATCCGTGTCATGAACCGTATTGCGAAAAAGATAATGAAAGATGGTGGCGAGTTTATGCCTCATTAAAAATGCAAGCCCCGCGCACATCGCGGGGCTTTCTTGATATGGTTTGCTCTACGATTGTTTCTTCCATTGAATAAAAGTAAGCACACTCAGTAATAAGAAGAAAGCAGGGTCACTCCAACCAAAGCCGACAAATACACCGGTAATGCCAGCGTAAGCGGTGATCACCACGCCTAAGAGATTAGTGGTCAACAGCGCTTTGAACAGTTGCTTGGCTGTAGTGCTAGGTTCCACATCACGCAACATCAAACTGACCGCAGCAATCCCACCTAAAAAGATCGACGTATGCTGCGATAAAAACAGCGCGTACTGGTCGTTAATTTGTACGCCATACATCGGCCACATCATGGTCGGAACAAAAAACAGCGCAAACGCAAATACCGTATATATGACACCATGAACGGTTAGAAAAGTGCGGTTAGTCATAATGTTACTCTCCGATTGGGCCTTGGTTGATGATGCTCAGCGGCGTATTGATATCAAATATCTGGCCTCTTACTTCTTCTACACCCATCTGTTTCAAACGAGCAGTGTGCATTTCGAGATAAGCTTGCGCCGTGGCTTCATCTTCAAAAAGATAGATACCACCACCGAGTTTGTCTTTTTCGCTTTCCGTCCAGATTTTCCAAATCATGCCCGGCTCTTGGTTAATTGATTTCGCTAAATCGATCAGAGCATTCGACATCTCTTCACCAAATGGGCCATGAAATTCAAAATCAACTTGCAGTAATTTCGCCATCTTGAGTCTCCTCTTATTATTGACTCGCTTTCGATGAGAAGATTATTACCTTTATAAAACTGACAAAAAAGTTCATAATTTTGCCATTACCTGTCGAAAAAACTGACCAATGAGACTCAAAACAACCCTAGAGCAATGGCAAACACTACAAGCAATTGAACAGGCAGGAAGTATTCAATCAGCCGCAGTAACGCTCAATAAAAGCCATACCACGCTTATCTATTCGGTGAAAAAGCTCGAAGAGCAGCTCGGCATTAAGTTGATAGAAGTGAAAGGCCGAAAAGCAGGGCTAACCGAACACGGTAAAACCATGCTTCGACGGGCTCAGTCAATGCTTGAGCAGGCTCGTGAACTTGAAATGATCAGTGAACAACTAAATAGCGGTGTAGAGTCGCAAATTACGGTAGCTATCGATCACCTGTGCGATCCAAGTTGGCTCTATACTCCGCTTAGCGAATTTCTCACACAAAACAACACAACTTCAGTTCAAGTCGTAGAAACCTCTCTGAGTAAAACCACAGACATGGTAGTGAATGAATTAGCAGACATCGCGATCATCAACCTTCCCATTACTAACTACCCAGCAGAAGCGTTCGGTACGACCACGATGGTGCCAGTGATTTCGGCACATCATCCGCTTGCGCGAAAACCACAAGTGTCACTGGCAGACTTTGCGACCACCAGCCAGATTGTAGTGCGTGATCTAGGAGACTCTGATAAAGCGAAGCAAAATGTGGGCTGGTTGAGAGCGCGCCAGCGAATTACTGTCGATAATTTTGACCACGCTTTCAGAGCCGTAGAACAAAGTGTCGGGTTTTGTCGGTTGCCTCAACATCTGGTCGAATATCGTCAGAACAACAAAATCAAAGTATTAGAATTAGAACACTCCAATCAGTATCAAGTTGCTTTGCACCTTACATTACCTAAAGGTGCAAAAAGTGGCCCTGCTGCCATTGCGCTATACCAAGCTTTGCTAAAAAGCGTCGAATACCGAGCTTAATCCTCTTTGCTCCAATCTTTTATTTTGTGACACCATTCTCTCGCAACGTATTGCATGACAAAGCTTGAGCACCTAATATCAGGGTGCTCAAGCCTAAAGCGCCCAACACTCGCGGAAAGAACTCAGTTCATGGCAATTCAACTTCCCTGCTCTCATTAGCAGGAACAATTTGTTTTTACCTTCTTTATAGCTTCTGTTAAGGCGAGTGTGGAAGAATAAGAAAGGTGAAAAATGCAATCTCACAACAGCTTCTCAATTAATCTAAACCAACAAAAATCCGTGGCAAAAAAACGCTTGAAAGCGATCCGTCAAAATAATGAAGATACCTTAAAGCTGGTTAAGCAGTTTCATACTCAGCCAGAAAAGCTCACGCCAGAATCAGTCAAACTTTCGGATGTGCAACACGCCTTAGCAAGAGAGCTTGGTTTACCTAGTTGGAGCAAGTTAAAAGCGCACGTGGAAAAGCTCGAATTCCATAAACGTGCCATTGATAATCAAGAAAAGCCACTCGATGCCGAGTTGACAACGCTGCATGTACGCTGCGGTCATGACATTCAACAGCAACTAAAGACATGTGGATTCGAGGGTGACTTCTTACCCATGATTGATCCGTTGTGCATCGGCCCCATTCCAAATGATGAAAAGGCCTTTATCGCAATCCGTGCACAATATGTCGTTGATACGTTATTACCTGTGATGAGGCGAAAAGACTCGGTGCAAGATATCGCCCAATCAGAGCAGAGCAACATCAACACCCTGCTCGACCAGCAATATGAACGCATCGTTTTTTGGGTTGAACATGATGCTTACGATCAATTCATGTTACTTCGAGGGCTCTCTCTGTTAGAGGAAACCGAAGGCAAAATCATTGAGATCATCCAATTCAATCAGTTTCCGGGAACTGAGCAGTTTATCGGCTTCGGGCAACTCCCTGCTGAAGCGATTCGCTCATGTTGGCAACACCGAAAACCTGTCTCTGCAAAACTATTAAGTCAAGCCGCGCGGTGTTGGCAAGCGTTAACATCCCCCACGCCGGATTCACTTTTGAATTTAATCAAACATCACGAGTTAGATTGCTTGCCAAGCATCAAAACTGTATTAAAACGGCACCTTCAAGAATTGCCTCATTCAAGTTCAGGGTTGAGCCTCACACAAAGATTGGCATTGGAAACATTAGCTAAGCACAGCGTCCCAATTACGGTCAAAGATTGGTTTCAGCAGTACCTCACAAAGGAACCACTACCAACCTTGGGTGATGTGATGTTTTACGCTTTGCTATTACCACTCTCCCAATACGAAGAACCGCTGTTTACGATAAGTGAACTCGAGAAAAACTGGTGGGAACATCAAGTTAGTTTAAGTAAACAAGGTCAAGCATGCTTGAATGGTAAATGCCGAGCCACACAAAGTTACTGGGTTGGAGGCATCCGCAATCAAAGGCAAGACTTCTGGACATGGGATCACGAGCAACTGCCTACATTGCGTCGCTTAACCACAAATTAGAGATAAGAGTTAACAACAATAACCATTGAAAAACAGCGTCAGGATTGATTCAACGGTTTCCTTGCGCTGTTCTTCATTTGGTACAGCTTGATTCGCCACCAGTTGTGGCCACAAAAAGTTGCCCTTGAGCAAACACATCAGCATGTTACTCATCATTGCAGGATCAAGAGGTTTGAATTTTCCGTCTGCTATCGCCTCAGCAAACCAAGCTTGGAGAAGTTCATCTTGACGTTGAAGTTGATGAAGGTAGTTTTCGGCTAAATCCGGTGTACGCATAAACTCACTGATCACCATTTTAGCCAAAGGCAAACCAAAGTCTTCGTACATAGAATCCAGCTTAGAATACAAATAGTCACGAAGCTGAGATTCTATATCCACATCTTGTCTGTATGTGAGTTGCAAACGCGCTCTTTGTGTTTCAAGCACCGATTGGATCGACTCAATAAACAACACATCCTTACTTTCAAAATGGCGATATAAGGTTCGCTTTGATGTTGCTGCTCGCTCACACACTCTGTCCATATTCGCACTGCTATAACCGTGTTCAATGAACTCTTGTTGAGCTGCTTCAATCAGCGCTAAGCGTTTCTTTTCTGAAAGTTTCATGGTCCTAGATTCACCAACCTCATGTAAGTGGATGCAGAGTATAGCGCACAACAATCAAAAGTATACTTTGAAGTTTACTTTCTTAATTTTAGGAGTAAGATGCGCTCGCCGACGTTAAGATTCCACGAAAATACCAAACAATAATCACTCTTAACTCACGCTGTGGCGCTTCGTCCTTCTGATGAAGCTGTGATTTTTCCGTGACGCAAACTCCAGAGTCGATGCCCTTATTACAAGACCCCTGGTGTTGTTGTGATCGTCACGTTTAATGAAGTTACTTATGAAATTACGCTCCTTGCTTGTTGCCGCTTCCTGTCTATTCACTGGCGTGGCGAATGCTGACTCGATCTCACTGCCAATCTGGAAAGATAAAGCAGAAGCACTTGGCTATGACTTACCAAAACCCTTTGGCTTAAACCTAAGCTATATGAGTATGGAACAAGGCATCAATGTCGATTCTATTGCTCTAAGCGGACTGCATGGCTTAGAGAAAATGCTCAACATGGAAGCTGGTGCAGGAAAACAAGCCAGCGATGTGGTGACGTTGCGCGGTGATGTTTGGCTGCTTCCATTCCTAAATGTGTATGGGTTGGTGGGTACACTGGATGGCTATTCAGAGACCAACGTAAAAGTCAGTGTCCTTGGCCAAAAAATTGGTGAATTTCCATTCCGCCTAGACCTCGAAGGGTACACCTACGGTGGTGGTTTTGTTCTTGCTGGCGGCTACGACCAACTATTTGCCCTTGTTGACGCAAGCTACACCCAAACAAATCTCAATGTGATCGACGGTGCAATTGACGCGATCGTCGTCTCTCCTCGTGTTGGCTTCGACTTCCACAAAAATGGTGTACCAGTTCGACTTTGGGTTGGTGCGATGTACCAAAACGTAGAACAAGAACTTTCAGGTACGTTGAGACAAGCCGGTATCAACCTCTCTGGTCGCTTCAACGTTAAACAGCATTTGGAGTCCGAATGGAACACCATCGCAGGCATGCAATACCAAATCAATGACGATTGGTACCTTTTAGGTGAAGCCGGCTTTGGTGATCGTGAAAGCATCTTCTTCTCTATAGATCGTCGTTTCTAAGGTAAAGAGAAGATGAAAGCTTCTTATTCCCTTGCAATTGCAGCACTGTTTTGCACACCACATGTTTTTGCTATGCAGCAAGATGAGAGCAGCTTGATGGATGACATCCTAACTAAGCTGGGTTCAAGCGAAACGGTGGATGAATCGAAGTTAATCGATTGGGGTGTATTACCGGGTCCATTCGTCAACCCAGAGCAAGGCTTCGGAATCGGCGTAGCCGCCGTTGGGTTGTACACACCATACGACTGGCAACAAGGCGATCCTTATTCAACCGTCACTGTCACTTCTTACGGTTCAACCTCAGGCTCTTATGGCTTGGGCTTGAACAATCGCACTTATCTAAACAGTGACAAAGTCCGCTTACTTGGTGAAGCGTGGATCAGCCATACGCCCGGTTACTACTGGGGTATTGGCAGCCAAGCGGCTGAAAATGATCGCAACAAAGTTCAGTACGAAGGACAACGCTTGCAACTGAGTCCCAAAATTGCAGTAGAAGTCGCACCCAATACCTACGCGAAATTGGGCTGGCAATGGCAATCATTCAATAAAGTTGATGGCGTGGATGGTGACATCCTACCTTCCGAAGTCACAGACGCCACCAGCAGTGGCGTATTAGTCGGAATGGAATACGATACTCGCGATTTCGAACCTAATCCCATGAAAGGTCAATTTCTCGATATCGAATGGGTTGCGAACAGAGATTCACTGGGCAGTGATGAAGACTACGACAATCTTATTGCTAACTACCGCCTTTACCAACAATGGTCTGACACGACAATTGTTGCGATGGAGGTATATTCACAATCTATTTTCGGTGACGCGCCTTGGTTTGATTATGCCCAACTGGGTGATGACCAACGCATGCGCGGGTACTACCAAGGGCAGTATCGCGACAAACATCAGCTTTCGACACAAGTAGAAATTCGCCACACCATTTCTGGTCGTCACGGTGTGGTCGGTTGGTTGGGTGCAGGTAACATTGCGCCAACCTACCACGATTTGTTTGCCAGCAGCTGGCTACCAACCGTCGGCGTTGGCTATCGATTCGCCTTTAAAGCACGCATTAATGTCCGTGTCGACCTTGGTATAGGTAAAGACAGCACCGGTTTTTATTTCCAAATCAATGAAGCATTCTAGGAGTATGGTTTGAAGAAAGCAGCACTATTACTACTTAGCCTTTGTAGCGGGTTCGTCCAAGCACAAGCACTGAAGGCGCCCGTGGGCGTCAGGCCATGTTGCGCATTCGGAGTCGATCTCAAAGCTGAGTTAGGAAGCGTGCCAGTACCCTTCTTCTCCTTAGAAAATGTATTGTCTAGCAACGAAGTGGGTACTCACCACTACAATGACGGCAGTGAGTCTGTACCCGGCAGTCTGCTTGGATTAAATGAAGAAGCCAATGGTCTGATTTTTACCGAATTAGGCGGCTTTATTGATACGGCACACGTGCGGGACACCTCAGATTACACCTACTATCTGTTTCAGTTAAATCGACACTATTTAGGCAGAGCAGCACACTTAGATCTGCCTGAAGAATTGCGTGTTCGACGTATTCGTTGGTACGAGCATAAAAACAAACTCAGCGAGCAAGAAAACATCGAACGCAGCGCTCAAGCTGCAGCACTGACTGCTTTTCGTCTCGCACAATGGCATGAAATAGCTCAATGGTTTGGCATGGTGTCGGTGAGTGGCTTTAAAGAGCTGGCCTCTGCGTTTTCCTCTGAAGATCTTTACTCAAATATGCTTGGTGCAAACCTAGCAAAACAGGTACTGCTCAGTAACCCAGATCTAACACCTAAAAGTTTTTCAAAAGCCATGGACAGCGCTTTCCAACAAGCATTAAAGGATCTGCAAGCACAACCTAAATCCGTGACAAAAGCAAAGATTCAACAACTAGACGGAGTATGGTGGGATAGTTCAAAACGCTTGCCAGATAAATGGGTAGTGAGATTCCGCGACTACCATATGGCGCTACAATTAACACCCAATTACTCCGGTGCGAACCATGAGCTTTCATTAGATGCTTACTTTGCCGATCAACAACCCATCGATCAGTGGATGAGCGTCGAACTAATAGCAAAAGACAAGGAAAAAGCATTTTCGTCATTGCCTAGCGCGCTAAAGTCACGCTCCACTTGGTCTCCAGCCGACTACCAAGCATTGTCGAACTTCGCTCAAAGCGTTGATGAAAAAACTCGCCCACCGTTAAAGCAATAACCTGAAAGCAAGGTGAATAAATGATGCTTAGTTATGCACTGAGCATCAAAAACCTCACCTTTATGCATACTGTTTTCTATTAACTAAAAATGTAAGAAATCATTTCTATCGGTTGTATATTCGATAAATTTGTTAAATTTAAAACTTTTCAACCATTCAGTTCGTTACTTGTTGGTTAAAATTCTATTTTTTAGAGTGACTCACTTCACATCTATTAACCATTCAGACGATTATTCTTTCGTATTTTCACACTCCACTGCTAATCTGCTCGCCGCCTTGAAGTGAACTTAAGGTGCATAACTATAAGGAGTGTTCTCATGAATACCAAGAAACCGATGTCGCTCACCAGCCGCGTAATTTTGGGTATGGTAGCGGGTATCTTGACAGGATTTGCAATTCGCACACTTTTCGCCGACAACGGATTTGTCGACGCATACATTGTTAATGGATTATTCGAAGTTGGTGGACAGATCTTCGTTGCCAGCTTAAAAATGCTTGTCGTACCGCTAGTATTTGTTTCGCTAGTTTGTGGTACCAGCTCCCTAAAAGACCTATCAACATTGGGTCGCATGGGTGGTAAAACCCTTGCTTTCTACGTAGCAACAACCGCTATCGCAATCACACTTGCTTTAACCATGGGTACGCTATTCCAGCCAGGCGCTGGTGCAGACCTAACTGCAGCAAGTTCATTCAAATCAGCAGAAGCGCCATCTTTGGGTCAAGTGATCATTGATATGTTCCCGACTAACCCAATCAGCGCGATGGCAGAAGGTAAAACCCTGCAAGTTATCGTGTTTGCCGTCCTATTCGGTATCGCGATCAGTGCAGCGGGTAAGCCAGGCGAGCGTATTGCCGCTTTCTTCTCTGATCTGAATGAAGTCATCATGAAGCTGGTTGCGATTTTGATGAACCTAGCGCCTTACGGTGTGTTCTTCCTAATGGCGAAGCTGTTTACCGGTCTTGGTCTAAGCGCAATCTTCAACCTTGCTGAATACTTTGTTGTACTAGCAGGTACGTTATTGCTGCACGGCCTTGTAACTTACAGCTTGATGCTAAAAGGCTTCACGGGTCTAAACCCAATTACGTTCCTACGTAAGATGGAAGACGCGATCATGTTTGCTTTCTCGACAGCATCATCGAACGCGACGATTCCAGTGACAATGGAAACGGCTAAGCACCGCATGGGTGTTGAGAACCGCGTATCATCGTTCACAGTACCGCTGGGTGCAACCGTGAACATGGATGGTACGGCGATCATGCAAGGTGTGGCGACAGCATTCATCGCACAGGCATTCAATATCGACCTAACTATGGGCGACTACCTAATGGTTATCATGACGGCAACATTGGCGTCGATCGGTACCGCAGGTGTTCCTGGTGTTGGTCTAGTAATGCTAGCAATGGTATTAAACCAAGTAGGTCTACCACTAGAAGGTATTGCACTTATCATGGGTGTTGACCGTCTACTTGATATGATTCGTACCGCAGTAAACATCACCGGTGACAGTGCAGTGACTATCATTGTTGCTAAATCGGAAGGCGCATTGGATGAAGCTCGCTTCAACGATCCAAAAGCTGGAGTCGAAGAAGAAGAAGTACATCTAAAACGCGCGGAAACTTAATTCCTTCCAAGCTAAATTATCCTGTCTAAATGAAAGCCCCGATGGAAACATCGGGGCTTTTGTTTTAGCTGTCGAAGCTCAACGAAATGATAAATAAGTTCATTTTTATTCTTCGTATATTCCAGAGTCTACATAACCAGTTAACTTGCACTGACTGTATACATAAGTATCATCTTCACCAGTTCCAGAATAAGAAAAAGCGAAGTAGTAAACTTCATTGGTTACTTCACAATTCAAATTTCCCATATTTTCGCTAGCAAACTCATAAGTCTCATAACCATCAATTGAAGATTCCCATATCGTCACCTCTTCTCCATTTGCTAGATGAGTTTTCAGGAAAACGAGCACGAACTTCTGATCTAGGTTTAACACGCCTTGTGACTTGTGCTCTTCAAGTGCAGGAAAAGCAAACGCTCCGCTGGCATCAGTAAGAATTTGAAACTCATGTATGGTTCCACGAACACCAACTCGAAGGACCACTAATTGAGATGACAACGGTTTTCCTTTCAAAGTTAGCATTCCGCGGATATCTGGCGTATACCTGTACATGGAAGGCTTCTCTTTAGCTAAAAACTTAAATCCAAAAGTACCCTTTCCAATAGATCAAATCTACCACTGTAAAGTGCATTGCGACGAGCTCGTGTACTTTGAGTAAATATTAAAAATAACAATTTCTCGTTTGAGTTAGCCCAAACATAGACCATGTTTGATGGGCACTTTTCCTCCTACTCCGTCATCGAACTCAGCTTCTCTCTCGCTTGTTCTTCATGCTCGTCGGTAATGGCATTGCCGACCGAGTTCGCCGCTAGGGTAAGTGCTGCCATGTCATCGGTAAAGCCTACGCCTGCTAGTACGTCGGGCACCATATCAGTAGGGAGAACGAAGTAAGCTAATGCGCCACCTAGGATAGCTTTGTGGCGAACAGAGGTGTTGGAATCTGCCATCGCGAGCCATGATTTGATGCCCATAACAGCAATCTCTTCGCCTGCTTTCTTGACGGAATTTTTCATTTTACGCCAAAAGGTTTTCTCATCTGGCGCTTGCATCGTTTGGTCTAAAACGTCATCGGACGCCGAATTTACAGACATGCTTGTGGTCATCGTGCCTCCTGAATTTATGACTGTGGCATAGATATTAAGACGATGAACCTGAACGTAGGATTAATAGCGAGTAATGATAATGAAGAAAGGAAGCCAACTAGCTAGATAAAAAAATCCCCAAACCGAAGTCCGGGGATTATTGCTTTGGAAACAAAAAGTTTTGGAAACCAAAAGCTCTGGGAAGCAAGCTTTAAAAGCAAAATGCCTTATTGAGCAATCTTCTCCAGTACACGCATCAGCATTTTGATACGTGGTTCAATAGACTCAAGCAACAAGTACTCTTGATCACTGTGGAAGCCTGCACCGATAGGCCCTAGACCATCCAAAGTTGGAACGCCAAGAATTGCAGTGTTGTTTGCATCAGAGCCACCACCTACTTCTTTCCAATTGATGTCGATCGCCAGTTCACTTGCGGCTTCTTCAACTAGCATCATCAGGCTTTCCGTTTGTGGGCTTGGCACCATCGAAGGCTTATAAGCTTCACGAACCAGCTCGATGCTCACGCCATCAACGAATGGTGTTTCCAGCATACCGTTTAGCTTGCTATCAACATCATCGTATTCTTCGTTGCTCCAGAAACGCACATCCACAATCGCTTCAGCATGTTCAGGGACGATGTTCGCGCCGTTACCACCAGAGACAATACCGACGTTCAACGTGGTACCAGATTCAAAGTTGGTCATTGCATTGACTGCCAAGATCCAGTTCGCCATCTCAGTGATTGCGCTACGACCATTTTCTGGCTCGTTACCCGCGTGAGCTGCAACGCCGTTGAATGTCATTTTGTAGCGAGCCATGCCTTTACGCGCTTTCACTAAACCGCCGTCTGCACGTGCTGCTTCTGCAACCAGTACATTCTTAGCGTTTTTCGCTACTGATTGAATCCAATCCACAGAGTCCAGAGATCCCGTTTCTTCATCTGGGTTCATGCAGATAACGATAGACAACTTATCCAACACCGCTTTGTCTAGGTTGCGCATCGCGTATACGATGTTCAGCAAACCAGATTTCATGTCCGAGACGCCCGGACCGTAAGCTTTCTCTGCCTCTTGAGACATTGGGCGAAGCTCAGCGGTACCCACAGGGAACACGGTATCCATGTGACCAATCAACATCACGTCGATTTGCTCAGCTTCCGGCTTATTTCGAACTTCAAGACCAACACCGGCTCTGCCACAGTCGATGCGTTTTACGCTCCAACCTGACATCGCTTGGTACTTATCTTCAAATTGAGAAGCGATGAACTCGATACCATCAGTGGTGTAAGTGCCACAATCCACATTGATTAGCGGACGTAGCTCTTCTAGATATTCATTTAGAGAGAATTGCATGACTCACTCCTAGACAAACAGATTCATCACCAGCATTGCGCCAAACGCGTTCAATACTGAGATTGCAATCATAACTGGGATGTAACGACCTTCAGTACCGATTGGGCCCATGATACGACCCATGTACTGAACTTGAGAACCCATAAGGTAGATAGCAGGCGCAAGAATCGCAATGTGCGTGCCGTTAAGGATACCTTGGTCAAACAGCGTGATAACCACACCCACTGCACCGCCCATCGACATCCAAGCGCCGATAAGAACGGCTGCCGCTTCACCAGGAAGACCAAACACCGCCATGATTGGAGAGAACACAGTACCCATCAGATCCAGCGCGCCAGTGATTTGCAGCGCTTTGATGATAACGAACGCCATCAACACGTTAGGAACCGTAGAGGTAGTCGCAATCACCCAACCTTTCTTAGCACCTTCGACGAAGATATCCGTCACCATTGGTTTTTTCGCTTTAACGTCACCCATTATGCCGTCTCCTCTTTTAGGTTCTCAGATTTGTTTTGGTCTTGCTTATCTTCTTTACCTTCAGTCATGTTCAGATAGATGCGGAACAGGTTCGCGCCGATGATCTTAAATGCAAACATCACAACAACCGCCAAGCCAATTGAAGACGTTACCGCTAGAGAGCCGTCAGCCATCGTCAGCGTGAATAGCACAGCACCTGATGAGAAGAAGTTCACGATGGTTGCACCAGCAGTGAACTGGAACATGGTAAATACGTCCGTTTCACGCTTAGTTAGGTGACCTTCATCTTTTAGCTGACGCGTCATTGCCGCACCTGCATCGGTACTTTGTAGAGAAGCAATCAGAGCCAAACCAGAGTTACCTGGGATGCCCATAAGAGGACGTAGAAGAGGAGTAAGAAGCTTACGAGCAGCTTCAAGTGCACCGTAGTGCTCAAGTACGTTGATCATACCTAATGCGAACATAACGGTTGGAATCAAAGTAAGTGCGAAAATGAAACCGTCACGAGCACCGCTACCGCCAGTACCGCGGAAAGAGGTAGTCGCAGCTTGTACCGCGCCATCCGCACCTTCCGTTACGCCGTAAGCCACTTTACCGAAAGAGCCATTAAGCGTTGTAAAGTCGAATACACCGTACCATTCGTTGGATTGCATTAAACCAGAGAAGAACACAACCGCAAACGCGAGTGCGATGTAACACCCAATCGTTACCTTGCGTTCAGCATGAACAGGGCTTGTCATAAATTCACCTATATATGTGGAACAGAACACATAGATGATCCCTTGAATAATGTGCTAGAGAGATGATCAAAATCAATCCGTTTGCCGAACAATCATCTCACTCAGTTATGAAGTTTTATTTTATGATTTGAATCACATTTAAAAGATAATAAATATTTATGACCAAGATAAGGTAGATTTATCTAACATCCGTACGAATCAAACGTTTAACAAAGTATGTTTAACTTTTGAGCAAAATTGTATTTAACCACACCTTCGACGTGCTTCATGTTTTGTTGCTTATTTGGTGTTTTCTGACCAAAAACTAACAAAAGTCCAATGAAATTTAATTTAGGGTTGTGCGGTCATATATAGAGTTTCACCTAGGATTTGCCTTTTGCTTCGATCACAATCTAACATCGCTCGCTGGACACTTGCCCTCGTAGCTTGGGTGATCGTGATCTGTTTAAGTAAAAATGCGGGCCTCTATCAATCTTGCCCTCTCATAGCGGTTCAAGTCACGGCTGAACACGCTACTGCGCAACAACAAAAGAGCGAGAAAGGCCTAACGAAACAGTGTGAACGATCTGAAAAGTTGATTCAGGTTTCACAAAACCATCTGGATAGCTTCATTGTTCCCTTATTTCTGTTTACGCTGATCTTACTCTCTATCTGTGGTGGTGAACGTAACGCTTTCCGTCATCATACTGAGCCGATACCCGAAAAAGTTCGGGTGCACCTAAAACTGTGTGTGTTTAGAGAATAAAACCCGATTGTTAGGGCCTATTGCCGCCAAATTAATTGTTTTATTTTTAACCACTTCACTAACAAAACAGTGAAGACCGATAGTTTTAGGAAAGATCATGAAATTCACACGCACCTTTTTAACGGTAGCACTTACGGTAGTGCCAATGTTTTCACAAGCAGCAGAAAAAACCACTCAAGAGAAACTGGATGACATTACGCAGATACTGCAAGAAAACCCGCAAGTCCTCGACTCTTTGCATCAAAACTTACAAGAGTACGTCGCCTACCAAAAATCATTCAGCTCTACGCTTGAAGAAGTGCGCACTTACTTGAACGATGGCAAGCACTCGTATTTCGGGGCGGAGAATCCAGAACTGACTATCATCAATGTGACTGATTACAGCTGTCCTTTCTGTAAGCGTCTTGAAGGCGAGTTGGTGAAGGTAGAGAAAGCATACCCGCAAATAAAAGTACTGAACATGACGGTATCGTTCAAAGAACAGTACGAGAAGAACGGTTACAACTCAGCAAGCTACGCATTGAACGTATGGCAAAACCAACATGACAAATACAAGCAAGTACATGACTTATTGGTGAAAAAACCGGGACCACACGATGCAAGTTCGCTGCAAAAAATCGCCAAGAAGACCGGCACAGAAGCACAGCTTGTCGACGACAAAGAGACCAAAGCATTGTTGGATAAAAACTACGAGTACTTCACTCGCTTAGGTCTTCGAGGCACACCAGCGATCATCATTAATGACCAAGTTATTCCAGGTTATGTACCTTTCGAAGAGCTTGAGAAAGTCATCGACCAAGAGCTAAAGAAATAAATAGCGATTGATACCGATAGCTATTGAAGTAGCTAAGTAAGAACCGAAAATAACAAAGCCCTTCCCTGAGTCGTCAAGGAAGGGCTTTTCTTTATCATAAGAGAACGAGGCTAAATAGCAATTGGACGACTATTTGAGTTGGCTCCCACCAAAACTCGGCTCATTGTTTAAGTAACTCATTGGCGTGGTCCCCGTCTTTTGGCGGAAAAAGTAAATGAATGCGCTGTCACTTGAAAACTCCAACCGATGCGCAACATCCGATAGCCTCATGCCGCTGGATAACAACTCAATGGCCCCCAGCAGACGCCATTGCTGACGCCAACTTTGGTACGGCATCCCCGTCTCACGATTAAAGATCCTCGTTATCGTCTTTTCACTCGCCCCAACCCATTGGCTTAACTTAGCCAAAGAAGGCGCGGTAAACGCTTCATCATCGATTTTCGCGATCCACGACTGTAATCGATAATCTTTGGGTAACGGCAATTGTAAATAGACATCTTCAGAATCGTTAAGCTCTTCTATAAATAAATTCAGGGTATTGATCTGTTCACTTTCAGGTTTATCAAATGGCCAGAAAGACATCCTTTCGATCAAGATTCTCATCAGAGGCGTCACATCGAAAATTCGAATCTTCCGCGGCAAACGCTCTGTCAATGACGGGTCAAAATAGAGAGAACGGTATTGCGCCACATTCGTTGACTGAGCGTTGTGTGATACCCCTTTAGGAATCCATGCTGCTCTCATAGGTGGCAACACATACTTGACGTCCTCAAGCGTTATCGTCATGCAACCATGTTGTGATGAAAGTAACTGGTCTTTCGCATGGAAATGAATACCTGAATCATGATCCGATACCTCGACAGCGACGCCAATGACCAATCCATTGTGTTCATCAGCACAAAAATGATCACCTTTCGAAAGTAATGCCATTGAAATCAACCTGTCCTTATTTCGATATTTTATGTTTGATTCTCATTATAAACCCAAAGCATGGCACAGATATACTTTGCTGCATCACGTAAACCAAGAAACGTGAAACACGTAATCGAATGTCGTTCACTCAACATCAAACTAAATGTTCAAACGACGCTCAGCAATAGAGGTATTTTTGAGAACTTAACAATGAATAAATTAATAGAAAAAGTGTCCATTCCGTTGGCTGTTGTGCTCTTAATGTTTCCACAGATCATCGAGACAATGTACAGCCCTGCACTGACTTCCGTGAAAAGTACGTTTGGCGTCAGTAGCAATGAAGCCGCACAAGCGATGTCCATTTTCTTTGTCGCTTTTGCGTTTGGTGTGGTTTTTTGGGGAAGAATGTGTGACGTCATAGGTCGAAGAGTATCAACGATACTAGGGCTTATCGTCTTCATTATTGCAGCCATTTTTACCATGCTCGCACCAACATTTAATTTGCTGCTAACCGGTTTTGGTTGCTGCGCTTTTGGAGCGGCGGTTGGTTCTGTCTGCACGCAAACCATCATTCGTGATGGCTATCATGGTAAAGAGCTCAGCCACGTTTTTTCGATTGTTGGAACATCGATCGGCATTAGCCCTGTGATCGGAATGTTGGCTGGCAGTTGGCTAACATCATTCGGCGGATACCAATGGGTTTTCATCGCCATGGTCGTGTTCATCATTGCACTGTTGGTTTGGTCGTTGTTCAAATTGCCGGAGACAAAGCCAACACACACCAAAAAAGATAGCCTGTTATCCGTCGGTATAAAGATGCTGACCGATGCGCACATCTGGTACATCACACTCATGGTAGGGTTGTTTAACATTGCGCTGTTTTCTTATTACAGCATCGCACCATTTATGTTTGAAAAACTGGGTGCAAGCGTTAACTTTTTCGGCAATACAGGGTTCATACTCGCACTGGGTTCTGTATTAGGTTCTGTCATCAATATGAAGTTAATACGCATGCATTTAAGTCACGAAAAGATTGTGATGTTTGCATCGTGGCTACTTTTGATTGGCGGATTTGGTGTATTCATCATGCAAGAGTCAGTTTGGTTTTTCATCCCTGTGGTATTGGTTTCCCTATCATTTGGACTGGCTATTCCAAACCTCTTAAGCGGCGCGTTAACTCACTATCGCGATCACTTAGGGAGTGCAGGAGCACTATTAGGCTTGTTCTATTATCTGGTCATCGGATTTGGCCTTCACAGAGCCGCTGAGTTTGGTGATTTGGCGATGACTTTAATCGGCTGTGCTGGCATTGCTTGTGTCATATCCATCATCAAATATCTTGTTGGACTGATTACTTTCAAAACCTCTGATATTGATTTTTAAATACGACTATCTAGAAATAAAAACCTATTAGCACTCACGCAGCCCCTCCCCACATTCAAGCGAGGAGGGGCTGATGCCGTAGTGTCGTTTATTTCTCACGACCAACAAACGCCACAACGACTTTGTCATTGCCAAGCGAACGAGAGAACACGTACGCGCCTTCTTGTTCAATCACTTGATGCTGACCCGCACCAATCGCTGGGTGCGCTTTACGGAACTGACCAAGTGTTTGCCAATGTTTTAGCAATGCTTGCTTCTCATCTGATAGTTTCCATACCATGTCAGAGCGTGTGCCTTGATGGAAATCGTCTGCGTAAGGACCAATGTTACGACCCACTTCGTCACCGTAATAAACCTGAACAGCTCCTGGGCTCAAAAGTAGTGCATTCGCGGCATTACGCTGCATGCCATAATCTTTGAAACGAGAGAAGAACAGCTCGGTATCGTGAGAAGACATATAACTCACTGGGTTGAAGTCTTTCTCATTAGCGATAGTATCTGCGTAACTTTGGTAGGTGTCTGCCATTTGGCTGAAACACGCCGCGCCTTTGTCTAACTTCTTCTGCATGTCGAAGTTAATCAAGGCGTCAAAGCCATCGTCAAAGTAAGGGCTGCGATAAGCGGTATGTCCCCATACTTCACCCATCATCCAGAATGGTTGACCCAATTTACCGTTCTCTTTACGCCACTGTTCAAGGCTGCTCGACGCTTCTTCTTTTAAACGCTTCCACACATCACCTTCAACGTGCTTCACCGTATCGACACGGTAACCATCAATACCAAAGCGTTTCACCCAATCAGTTTGCCACTCAATGAGGTAATCGGAAACGGTGTAATTGTCACGCGCTTCTACGCGAGTGCCTGGGTTATCCAATAGCCATTGTGCAGGCTTCACGGCGTTGTCTGATTCAGTGATAAAGTCAGGTAAACCCGCCAATGACATGGTGATATCGCTGCTGCCTGTAGCAGGGTAGCCCGGCAAACCTGTTCTTACCCAATCACCACCCCACCATTTCGCCCAGTTTGGACTCTGGTAATCAATATTCTGGTGGTAGCTATGCCAATTTTCACCCGCTTTTGGTTGCCAGTCGCCCCACTTCTTCGGTAAATCAGCGTTTGGTTTTAACACCTCAATACCGTCAAATTGCAAATCGGCTAACGTTGAGTAACCGGTGTGGTTGATTACTGCGTCCATCAAGACTTTAAGGCCACGTTTGTGTGCCTCTTCCACCAGCTTTTTAAGATCAGCTTCGTTACCGAAGTTTTCATCAATCTTGGTAAAGTCACGCGTCCAGTAGCCGTGGTAAGCGTAAAACGGGAATGAACCGCTATCGCCACCACCCACAAAACCATGTACTTGCTCAACGATTGGCGATAACCAAATCGCATCTGTTCCTAGGCTCTTAATGTAATCCAGTTTCTCAATCACGCCTTTTAGGTCACCGCCGTGGAAGGTACCAATCTCTTCTTTGCCGTCTTTCTTGCGCCCATAGCTGTTGTCATTGCTCGTATCGGCATTATTGAAACGGTCGACCATCACGAAGTAAATGTTGGCATTGCGATAATCAAACGGTACTGCTTCTTTGGTTTTCTTCACTGACTCTAGTAGCACCAACCCGCCTGAATCTTTGCTTGGCGTCAGCGATACTTGCTGATCTTTTACTTCGACCATTTGCCCAGAGTAAGCATCACGCAACTTGGTGCCATCTGGGAAACTGTCACCTAACGCGATGGTGACTTCGCCGCCTTGGTAAACCTCACATTGCACTTGTGGGATTGGGCGTTTGAACTCAGTGTTAGCAGATTTCTTTGGTTCACGCTTAAAACGCAGTGTTTTCGCTTCCGCATCAAAAGCGAAAGAGTAGTCGCCGGTAAAGCGGATTTTTAACGGCAGTTCTGTTGGCTGTCCACAGTTCAGCGCGATAGGTTTGTTGAATTTGACCTTCTGACCATCAGGCGCCACACAGTCGCCTTCAACGCCAGTGATTTTGAGCGTATAGCCATCTTTGGTTAATGGCACAATCAAAGGCTGCTCTGCACTTAAAGGAAAGTCACGGCTGTTGGTCGTGGTAGAAATGGTAATGTTTGGCTCGGCGATGGCACTTGCCGATGCAAGCAATAAGGTAGTCGTAATCAGATTCAGTTTCATCGTTCAGTCCATTGGTTGCGCATAGGCGCAGTATTCGTGTTGTAGTTTTATTCACACTAATAGTAAATGGATGAAAAACTGAGCACATCATTCTGAAAGGCTACGCCCTAAAGCTTGTGACGCTTCACATTTTGCTTTTATTGGGGCGTAGTTCTATTTATGAGCAGGATAAAAGGGAGTTTAAAGCTGAACGCTACCAAGGTTGCGCATTTGTCTCATCGCCCAATTGACGCGGCTGATGGTGTATGAAGTCTGAGGGTAGACTTTGATGCGATATGGATTTGGCAGCACTACTGCAAGCCTTGCTGCTTGGCGTGTTGAAAGTTGTTTAGCAGGAATACCAAAGTAGTTTTGCGCAGCGGCTTCCGCGCCATAAATACCCGGGCCAAATTCCACCACATTCAAATACACTTCGAGAATGCGTTCTTTACTCCACATCGCTTCCATCAGCAGAGCAAAATAAAGCTCATACACTTTGCGCACATAAGAGTGGGAAGGAAACAGAAACACGTTCTTTGCAGTTTGCTGAGTAATCGTGCTCGCACCACGCGAAGGGCCATTTTCTCCGGCTTGAGAAATCACTTTAAATAAAGAATCGAAATCCACACCGTAATGGGTCGGGAACGTTTGATCTTCTGTCGCGATCACGGCCAATTGAATGTGCTTAGAAATATCGTTCAAAGGCACCCACTCATTCTGACTCTCTTCAGGGAATCCCTCAGGAGGAGAAATCATGCGGCTGATCTTCCACCCCCAAATTGGTGGATCGACGTATTTCACTATGCCAACCATTACTACAGGTACCACTAAAAGGAGCAACAGCAATTTAACCAGTAAAGATTTGATTTTTCTCAGCATCTAAATAAGCTCAACAAATAGGAAAGTTAAACATAGCACAAAAGCTACCTCACCTCGGCAACTAACCTCTAAAACCTTTTCAAATGAAAAAGGTGGCAACTTTCATAAGTCGTCTTTTGAAAAAATATACCTTTTTTGAGAAATCACTCAGAACGAAAACACCAATATACGCATAAGAATGTTCAGGTGACATCAACAAACAAACGCGCTCATTACAGAATCTAATAAACCTATTACATATCAAACTAGGCTCGCAATCTCTCTTACTGTTAAATGTTTCACGAATGTTAAAAAGGGGTTGTAATGAACACGATACATAATCTTGAGGCTTGGCTACCGGAGATGACAGAGGTACGCCATAGCCTTCACAAACATCCGGAACTCGGATTTGAAGAATTCAGAACTCAGAAACTGGTCGTCGAAAAACTAAAAGAGTTTGGTATTGAAAATATTGACACAAGTTTTGGTACCACTGGAGTAGTAGCTACAATCCAAGGCAATAAAGGCCTAGGAAAAACTATCGGACTTAGAGCTGATATGGACGCTCTCCCCATACATGAAGAGAACGACTTTGCTCATCGCTCATGTAACTCAGGAAAAATGCATGCTTGCGGCCACGATGGCCATACCACAATGCTACTGTATGCTGCAAAATACCTTGCTCTTCATAGAAGCTTTAAAGGCAAAGCTGTTCTTATTTTCCAACCCGCAGAAGAAGGCGTTGGAGGAGCCAAGAGAATGCTCACCGATGGTCTTTTAGAGAAGTCTCCTTTAGATGCTTGCTATTCATTACACAACATGCCGGGAATCCCTGAAGGACATTTCGCCTTTAAAAACGGTCCGATAATGGCTAGCTCTGATAGACTTTTTATTTCAATAAAAGGGAAAAGTGGTCATGCGGGTATACCTCAAAACACTCAAGATCCTCTTCTCGTCGCAACCCATGTTTATCAAGGAATACAGGGGTTAGTTACCAGGACTCAAAGTCCTTTCGATCCTGTTGTGGTATCTGTCACTCAATTACACTGCGGAGAAACAACAAACGCAATTGCAGATATTGCCAACATGAGCGGTACGTTTAGAACATTATCCAATGATGTTCGTAATCGCCTCGTTAAGCAATTGGAGACACTGACAACCAATATTGCAGCAGCGTTTGAAATGGAAGCACATTTTTCTCTTGGGCCAATATCACACCCACCGACTATCAATACATGCCTAGAAACTCAGTCTGCGATCACTGCTGCAATCTCTGTAGTCGGCAGACAAAAAGTCAATAGCGAATGCCAACCACTACTCGCTAGTGAAGATTTTTCTTTCTTCTTGCAGAAAGTCCCCGGTTGTTATGGGTTCATAGGAAATGGAACAAATGAAGGAAATGAAACGATTGGCTTACACCACAAACGATACGACTTTAATGACCGTATATTACCGATTGGAGCCGCCTATTTCATTTCATTACTTGAACAGAGCTGATCTAACTACGTAGACATTACGCTTAAGGACTATTACCGTCAAAGGATACGAATATGACACATATGCTCGAGCAAAATAGCGTCCATAACAAAACAAGGTTAATAGAAAAAATAGAAAAGGTAGGCGACAAAATACCACATCCGTTTTACATGTTTCTTATCCTTTGCTTTTCGGTGATGGTTCTATCTTGGCTGACTTCACTGCTAGGAGGAAGCGTTATCCATCCTCTAACTCAAGATGAGGTTTTAGTTAAAAACCTACTAAGTGGTGAAGGGTTAGTTTATATGCTGAATTCAGCAATTGGTAACTTCATTGCCTTCAAGCCGCTGGGTTTGGTTCTGTCCATGATGATTGCCGTTGGCCTTGTTCAGGAGGTGGGATTAGCGGATTCAGCCATAAAAAAATCCTTACTCAATGCACCACGAAAATTCGTTACAGCATCGATATTTATCACTGGTATTATTGGTAACTTAGCATCAGATGCAGCTTTCATTCTTGTCCCTCCTCTAGCTGGTATCATTTTTTCCGCTACCAACAGAAACCCTGTTGTTGGAATTGCTGCCGGTTTTGTCGCTGTCGCAGCAGGATTCACTGCCAATATCTTCATAGCGGGAACAGACGTATTACTATCGGGAATTTCAACTGAAGCCGCAAGCATTATTGACCCTATAGAAATAAGCCCAGCTGCTAACTGGTACTTTATGTTAATTTCAGTACCGTTACTTGTCGTTACAGGAACTTTAATCACTGATAAATACATTGAACCTAGATTCAGCAAACAAGCATATAATGAAAGTGAGGGAATAGATTCAAGGGCATATCAAATCAGTGAACAAGAAATTAATGCCTTGAAATGGTCTGGAGTAACTTCTGTTATATTTATAGCGGTAATAATCGCATTAATCTTTCCTAGTGACTCACCATTAAGAAACGAAACCGGGGGTTTGGTACCGTCGCCATTCTTATCTGGGATTATCCCTATCATTATGGCGTTTTTTATTCTAAATGCCGTCGTCTACGGATTAAAAGCACGCGTTATTCAAAAACCAAATGATGTGCCTGAGCTTATGGCACGCTCCCTCAACGGAGTTGGTGGCTATATTGTTCTAGTCTTTGTTATTGCGCAGTTTATTGCTTGGTTTAATTGGTCAAACCTTGCGGTATTTGTTGCCGTAAATGGTGCCGAGTTATTATCAAATGTCCAAATGCCGAAGTTATTGATGCTCGCAATGTTTATGATTCTTGCAGGGTTGATGAACCTTATAGTTTTTAGTGGTTCGGCTCAATGGGCAATTATGGCTCCTGTTTTTATTCCCTTATTTATGTTGCTTGATGTTTCGCCAGAATACACACAAATGGCTTATAGAATTGCAGATTCAACAACCAATATCATTTCACCAACAAACCCTTATATTCCCATGGTTTTAGCATTGATTGCTAAATACAATTCCAATGTGAAATTTGGTACCTTTTTGGCGATGATGCTCCCTTATGCCTGTATTCTGTTCACAGTTTGGGGAGCAGCATTTTTAATTTACACATTGCTCGGATTACCAGTTGGACCTGTGTAGGAAACAAAGTCGTTTAGCTAAGCATTAACGCTTTTTTTCAAACTTAAAATGAACTCATCAATAATTTCATGATGAGTTTCTTTTTTTGTAATAATGCCGATAGAGCGATACTGTACTGGACGTACAATTGGAATGAAGCGCAGATGTTCGTTAGCGTGCAAGGCCGCAATAGTGGAAGATAAGATAGCAGAACCCAAGCCACTTTCTATCATGCCCAACAACGTCGATGTATGAGACACGCAAACTTCTGGATCATATGTCAAACCAGCACTTATAAACGCCTGATCAGCGAGGCTTCTTAGGCTATTTCCCGGACTGATACCAATAGAAGCATGAGAGTGAGCTTCTTCCCAACTAATCTGTTTCAATTCGCTTAAAGGATGCCCAACCTTGCATGCGAAACACAAGTGATCACGAAAGAGTAATTCAAAGTTAAGCATAGAGTTGTTAGGCGGAGTGCCTAAACCTACGTCTGCTCGCCCTTCTAAAACCGAAGCATGAATATCGTCGACTCGTTCTTCAATTAATCTAAAGGCAAACTGAGGGTTATGTTTTTTGAGGTGTTGGATCGTTTTAGGCACCAAAGAAGCACACATTGAATACAAAGAAGAAATGACGAGTGTTTCATGCTTCCCTTGTTGCCGAGCACGGTTATCTTGTTCCCACTTTTCAAGTCTGTTAACTATCATATTCGCTTCTAAATAAAACGACTCTCCGGCCTCCGTTAATGTTACTTTTCGGTTTTTGTTTTCAACTAAATCACAAGACATCTGTAAAGACAGCTTTCTGATCATCTGACTCAATGCAGATTGAGTTAAATGGACTCTTTCTGCAGCCAATGTGTAGCTTTGAGTATCTGCTAACGCTACAAACGCCTTCAATTGCCGATAAGTAATATTCACATTCATTCCCTCTAATGTTCTTATTACGGAATTTAAAAAGATCGCACCATGTTGTTGTCACCACATGGTGAAGTGTTAATGAATTGTGACAACGCTCACTCAACGATCTCTTTAATTGAAAAACTAAATCATCAGATGCATAGATATATTCAAGTTCTGGATTTAGTGATAGAGAGCCCTTACGGGTAAAAGTTTTGAAAGAGTCAAAAAAAGCCCGATTTACATTGTAAAGCGGGCTTGATGTTTATCAGGTTCTTTGGCTATTTGAGTTATGTGCGTAAACTCAGCTTACTTTGCCAATTTGTAGAATACGGTTGATAGTGGCGGTAAACGCAGCTCAAGAGACTGAGGTAACGACTCGCTTTCTACTTCTTCTGTTTCTACGCTGGCCAGCACTTCAAAATCGCTGCCATCGTATTTCACATCATCAGTATTCAACAGAAGCTCATATTTGCCTTCCATTGGAACACCCAAACGGAAACGCTCATGCGGCACTGGTGTGAAGTTACTGATCACCAATACACGCTCGCCTTTTTGGCTAATACGCTCGTGCGCCAAAATGCTGGAATCAGCTTCATCTTGCAGACGCCATTCAAAGCCAGCAGGCACGCAATCTTGGTCGTGCATCGCCGCTTCGTTTCGGTATAAGTGGTTTAAGTCACGAATCAGCGCTTGTACACCTTGGTGGCGACCAAACTCAAGTAAGAACCATTGCAACTGATCGTCGTGGTTCCATTCAGCCGTCTGGCCTAACTCAGCGCCCATGAAGTTGAGTTTCTTACCTGGCTGCGCATACATGTAGCCGTAGTACGCACGTAGGTTTGCAGTTTGCTGCCACTCATCACCCGGCATCTTGTTGTGAATAGAACCTTTGCCGTACACCACTTCATCATGAGATAGCGACAATACGTAGTTCTCACTATGTGCATAGACAAGCGGGAATGTGATGGTATTGTGATGGTATTTGCGGTGAACAGGGTCTTCTTGAATGTACGATAGACTGTCGTGCATCCAGCCCATGTTCCACTTAAAGCCAAAGCCTAAACCGCCCATAAACGTCGGAGCAGACACACCCGGGAATGCGGTCGATTCTTCTGCAATCGTCATCGCATTCGGGAAGTGCTTATACACCTCTTCGTTCATCCACTTCAAGGTTGCGATCGCATCGTAGTTCTCATTACCACCGTCGACGTTCGGGATCCACTGATCGTGGCTGCGTGAGTAGTCTAGGTAGAGCATTGAAGCGACAGCATCAACACGAATACCATCAATATGGAATTGCTCGAACCAGTACAGTGCGTTAGACACAAGGAAGCGACGAACATGTTCACGACCTAAATCGTAAATGTATGAGTTCCAATCTTGGTGCCAACCACGACGAGGATCTGGATCGTGGAACAGTGGCGTACCGTCGAAGTTCGCTAAGCCATGATCGTCCGACGGGAAGTGAGCAGGCACCCAATCCAGTACCACGCCCAAGCCAGCTTGGTGACACGCATCGACGAAGAATTTGAAATCGTCAGGTGAGCCGTAACGACTGGTTGGGGCAAATAGGCCAACTGGCTGATAACCCCAAGAACCAAAGAACGGATGTTCAGACACTGGCATGAGTTCAACGTGGGTATATCCCATGTCGACTAAGTATGGAACCAACTCAGTCGCCAGCTCACGATAATTTAGGAAATCACCGTCCGCATTGCGCTTCCAAGAACCAGCATGGAGTTCGTAGAAGGATAAAGCCTCATCACGTTTTTGCGTGACCGTTCGGTTTTGCCATTTGGTGTCTTGCCATTGGTAACGATTATGATCGTACGTAATCGATGCGAAAGACGGGTATTGCTCTGAGAAGAAACCCCAAGGGTCTTGTTTGTGAGGAAGCCCTTCCCCATTTGGTCCTTTGAGCTCAAATTTGTATTGTACGCCCTCTTCCAAATCAGGAATGAACAAGCCCCAAATGCCGTAATCAAGGCGTTGCATCGGATGACGGCGGCCATCCCACTGGTTGAAACTGCCAACTAGGCTAATGGCGGATGCATGAGGTGCGTAAACAAGGAATCGAACGCCCGAGATATTTTTACCATCTCGCTCCATCGTCACGAAATGTGAGCCCATGTAGTGGTACATGTCTTTTGGCGTATGCAGGTGCTCATATTCTTGATAAATATTGTGATATTGGTAAGGGTCGTCGACAAGCTGTTCAACACCATCCCAATTCACCGCTAATTGGTAGTGTGTTAAGTGCAAATCGCGCACTTCTTCTAGGACAAAAATGCTGTCACCATCGCGCTTTAATTCCACACGTGGCTCGCCTTCGACAACCAGTTCAACTTTGTCTGCACCTGGCATCCAGACTCTTAATGAACCTTCTTCGTCATTCGCAAAAGGCCCCAGTGTAGCAAACGGGTCTGAGTAAGCCGCCTCAGCCAATAGTTCGTATGCGCGTTTGTGGTTTTTCTTTACCTTAGTTTTCAAATCTTTCTCCCTAGCACCGATATTCTCCTAGTGGTTTTTGAATATCGGATTTCCTCAGCCAAACGTTGCGAATTCACAAAAATATAAAACCGCTCACTTTATCCATTCAATGAATAAAGTGGCATCAAAAAACAAAAATGCCCGCTATTGTTGCGGGCATAATAACGGTACTCCATCCTAACGGATCGTACCGATTTAATGAGTGACCTAGGCTGTACTTTCGTACCTCTACGCAATTAAATTCACGATTTCCTACATCACTCAATACTCATTATTTGCCTACTTTCGCACGCACTTCAGTGAGACGTTTCGAAATGCGGTTTACGTCTTCACGGCTAAAGATTTCATCAAGGTTCATCGACAACTTACGACGCCAGTTTGGATACTCATCTACCGTGCCAGGAATGTTAACTGGTTGATCCATCTCTAACCAGTCTTCAAGCTGAACACTCAGTAATGCAGAATCACCCGCAGCAACGTGCAATTGAAGCGCTTCACTCAAGTACGTGTCCATTGGAACGTATTGAGCATCATGGCCAATACCTTCTGGCAAGTAACCGTGCCAACGAACACTGTCTAGAATGCCTTGTTTACACTTCAAACGATCCTCAAATAGACCTTCTAATTGTTGCTCGTCTGGGTAAAGACCAATCTCACGCCCCATCTTTAAGTCATCGCAATGCCAGAAACCACGGAGGGTTGGCATGTCGTGTGTACACAATGCCGACATCGACTGTTCAGCGTAATGTTTCGGAGAAATGAAGCCGCCATCGTCTTTTGATGTTTCGAAGAAGAACACTTTGTATGAGTGAACGCCTGCGTCACGTAGGATATCGACAATTTCATCTGGCACGGTACCCAAGTCTTCACCGATAACTGAACACTGATGACGGTGAGATTCAAGTGCTAGGATTGCCAGCATGTCTTCAACTGGGTAGTAAAGGTAAGCACCTTCAGTCGCCTTTTCGCCTTTTGGAATCCACCATAGACGAAGTAGACCAAGAACGTGGTCAATACGCAGCGCACCACAGTGCTTCATGTTGGCACGTAATAGCTTGATGTACGCATCGTAACCAGTTGCTTCTAGCACTTGTGGGTTTAGCGGTGGTAGACCCCAGTTTTGACCTAGAGGACCAAGAATATCTGGCGGCGCGCCGATACTTGCATCTAGAACTAGGTTGCCTTCATCAGCCCACGTTTCACTACCTGAATCCGCAACGCCTACAGCGAGATCTCGGTAAAGACCAACGGTCATACCTTTTTCTTCAGCCAGTGCTTGCGCTTCTTTGATTTGATCGTCAGCGATCCACTGTAGGTACATGTACAGGTGAACACGCTCTTGATTATCTTTGATGTATTTCTGAGTCGCCGCCGAGTCAAATGTACGGTATTTCTCAGGGAATACAGGCCAACCCCACACGCTTGAATCTTCCGCGTGCAATTCACCATGCAAAGCATCAAATGCCGTTTGGTGAAGTAGGCTATCACCACCAAGCTCTACAAACTCTAGGAATGCACGAGCACGGTCAGTGTTCTTGTCTAAGTGACGCGCTTTGAACTCACTAAATAGTAGCGGTAACACGCTCATCTTCAGCTCAGACACTTCGGTGTAATTCACCCAATGTGATTCACGCGCTTTTTGCAGACGTTGTTGGAACTCTGCGCTGCCAACACGTTGCTGTGCTTCTGCACTTAACGCGAATTCAGGTACAGAGCTTACGTCGATGTACATGATGTTCAGCCAACGACGAGAAGACGGGCTGTATGGGCTCGCACCTTCTGGGTTCGCAGGGAACAATGAATGAATCGGGTTCAAACCAATGAAGTCACCGCCACGAGATGCGATATCACTCACCAGTTGCTTTAGATCGCCAAAATCACCGATACCCCAGTTATGCTGAGTACGCAGTGTATAAAGCTGGATGCTTGGGCCCCATAGCTTTTTGTGTTGGTTTAGATCTTCTTGCTTGAAACACGCTTTAGGTGTGATGATCAGTGACATTTCGTAAGGCGTTTTGCGACGCTTACGGCTGATGATCAGTTTGTGGTAACCCCATGCCAAGTTCTTTGGCAATGCAAACACTAGAGGGCCACCCTCAGCTCGTTCATCACGAACAATTTGCGACTGAAGATAGCCTTCAAGTACCTCTCCTTGTTCTGTTTCTAAACGCCAGCTAAATTCACTCTCGCGAGCACTCGTACCTAGGTTTAGTTCCACTTCGACTGGTTCGCCGTCGCGTAAAACAAGAACAGGGGCTAGTACGTCTTTCTTATGTTTTTTCTCAGCTGAAGCCAATAGCTTCTCATCGCTGCTAGTATCGTAGCCAAGTGAAGTGAGCAAGCGGCGCAGTGTTTCTTCTGAAACTTTTGCCTCGTCTCCCCACGCGCTGACGTAGCTATCTGCTAATCGCGCCATGTCTGCGACTTTCTTTAATGCTGTTTGTTCTTTCATCGCTTTCTCCGAAGGTAATACCAACACCTTCCATGTAGGGTTTTATTGTTATCAATAATTTATCTTTGAAAATGACCAAAGGTAGCACTCGGCTACCTTGGTCTTATACCCAAGTGACCTCAAGATGCACAGTTCAGAGCGTTGTCATTGATTCGAGTTCAAGGAAAGCAACGCCGCGGAATAGCAGCCTCTTTCCAAGTTGTTTGACACCGAAATCGGGTCAATGACACGCTCCCAGAGGGCGAGTTGCCTTGTCTTACATGCTTCGTTAACAATTTTTGATATAGAACCACTATATCTTCAAATCGTTGCCTTGCCTGAAAACCAAGTCAATCTCGCTGAACAAAGCATCCTGGGGTTACTTGGGTATCACTATTAGCGTTTTACCGTCTCAAGTTTCCAGATGTTGTTCACGTAGTCGCGGATAGAGCGGTCTGATGTGAACTTACCAACTAGGGCGGTGTTAAGAATGGCTTTCTTAGCCCAACCCGCTTGGTCCTTGTATTGTTTGCCCATGTCTTCATGCGCTTTCACATAAGATGCAAAGTCAGCAAGACATAGGTATGGGTCACCGCCATCTAGTAGGCTATCAAATGTCGCACGCAACAGACCTGGTTGACCTGGCGTAAACTCTTCGCCTGTTAGTAGGTCTAGAGACGCTTTCAGTAAGTGGTCAGCATTGTAGTAATCGTAAGGGTTGTAGCCAGCTGCTTTCACCGCTTTCACGCCTTCAACATCAAGACCGAAGATGTAGATGTTCTCGTCGCCCACTTCTTCACGAATCTCAACGTTAGCACCATCCATCGTACCGATAGTTAGGGCACCGTTAAGAGCCATCTTCATGTTACCTGTACCAGATGCTTCTTTACCCGCTAGCGAGATTTGTTGTGAAACGTCTGCCGCAGGGATGATGATCTCAGCCATGCTCACGCGGTAGTCAGGGATGAATACCACTTTCAGTTTGTTACCGAGGCGAGGATCGTTGTTGATCTTCTCTGCAACCTTGTTAACTGCGAACATAATTTCTTTCGCTAGGTGGTAACCCGGTGCTGCTTTTGCTGCGAAGAAACATACACGTGGCTCACACTCGAAACCTGGTTCGTTCAGGATACGGTGGTATAGAGACAGAATGTGTAGCAGATCTAAGTGCTGACGCTTGTACTCGTGTAGACGCTTGATTTGAACGTCGAAGATAGCGTTAGTATCTAGCTCGATACCCATGTTATCTAGAACCCAATCAGCAAGACGCTGTTTGTTTTCTTTCTTAACAGCCATGAATTCTTTTTGGAATTTCGCGTCTGTTGCGTATTTAGCGATGCCTTCTAGCTGCTCTAGTTTCGCAGGCCATTCTGGACCTACTTTCTCAGTGATTAGCTTAGAAAGACCTGGGTTACAGAACTTCAACCAACGACGAGGAGTGATACCGTTCGTTACGTTGTGTAGACGAGTTGGGTACATCTCGTGGAACTCTGGGAATAGGTCTTTCTTAACCAATTCAGAGTGAAGTGCTGCTACACCGTTTACTGCGTAAGAACCGATTACACATAGGTTAGCCATGCGAACCATGCGGTTGAAACCTTCTTGGATGATAGAAAGCTTCGCTTGCTTCTCACCGTCACCAGGCCACATCTTACGAACTTCTTGTAGGAAGCGGTGGTTGATTTCAAAAATGATTTCCATGTGACGTGGAAGTAGACGCTGGATTAGCGACTCTGGCCACGTCTCTAGTGCTTCTGGAAGTAGTGTGTGGTTGGTGTACGCAAATGTCTTAGAACTGATTTCCCAAGCCGCTTCCCAAGTAAGACCTTTTTCATCCATTAGAATGCGCATTAACTCAGGGATAGCAATGGTTGGGTGCGTATCGTTAAGCTGGATAGTCTCTTGCTTCGGTAGATCCGCTAGAGAGTAGCCTGCAGCTTCGTGGCGACGTAGGATGTCGCGTACAGACGCTGCTGAGTGGAAGTACTGTTGCATTAGACGCAGTGTTTTACCTTTCTCGTGGTTATCGTTCGGGTAAAGCACTTTAGTGATGTTACCTGCGTCGATCAGCGCGTGCTGAGCTTCGAAGTAATCACCGTTGTTAAAGCTTGCTAGTGAGAATGGTGCGATAGCCTGACATTCCCAAAGACGTAGAGGGTAAACCGTGTCTGATTCGTAACCGACGATAGGTAGATCCCAAGGCATTGCTTTTACAGACATGCCAGGAACCCATTTACGAACTTCTTTACCGTTCTCGTTTACCACTTCAACGTGACCGTAGAAACCGATTTCTTGCGCAAGCTCTGGACGAGCCACTTCCCAAGGGTAACCTTCTACACCGCGCCATGCGTCTGGTGCTTCTTGTTGACGGCCGTCTTTGAACGACTGCTTAAATAGACCGTATTCGTAGTGCAGGCCGTAACCTACAGTAGGGAATTCTTGCGCCGCACATGAATCCATGAAACATGCTGCTAGACGACCTAGACCACCGTTACCCAATGATGGGTCGCGTTCTTCTTCTAGAAGGTCGGTTAAGTTGTGACCTAGTTCAGCCATTGCTTCAGTGATCTCTTCGTAAAGACCCATGCTGATTAGGTTGTTACCCGTTAAACGACCGATTAGAAATTCTAGAGAAAGGTAGTTAACACTTTTCGCATTCTTGATGCGAGGATCTTCTTCTGTAGCAAGCAAATCACAAGTCGTGAATTCTGCCAGTGCGCGACCCATTGCTAGGTACCATGCACGGCTATCTGCATTTTCAATCGTGTGTGCATAAGTTACAGATAGATGCTTCTTCACACTCTCTTGGAACGACTTCTTGTCAAATTGTTTTTGTTGAGTTGGTTTCATTAAGAAATTCTCACGTCATTTAGTAATTCATCTGCCATACATCCTGCATTTCCCTCTGTGAATAAACATCCTCCTGTTTCTCCTCCTTCGTGGGAGGAGGGGGTAGGGCGTAGAGGGAGTACCATTGAAAAGTTAGTGATCCAAATCGCAACACAGCTGTCTCTCGTCCTGTTCTTAGTGATTCGGATCACAACCAATCTTGAGAAAGATTAAAATTTGTTCATGACGGTTTTTATGACCCCTTCCCACTCCAATGTAAAAAGTGTCTAATCGATCACATTACGTCTTTTAACATCGATAATTTTTTCGTAATAGATGTGCAACTCAAACTACATGGAATCAATACCAGCGACATTTAAGTGACCAGAATCACAAATGCAGGGCGTAGTTGACGGCATTTTCATCAACTCTCGAGAATTAGGAAGTGGATCAAAGTAAGAGGCATTTCTGATGTCGTACCATCCCAAACGACTCACAAGCCTGTACACTTTTCATACAAACTAAAATTTTTAGTGGTGTGAGTCAGTTTTCTAGTTTCGCTAGCTCAAAAAACAAGGACAGAATCAATAATGTGGATTCCATCTAAACTTACTCGTCCGGGTCGTTTGCATAATGCTATCGTCCGTCCACGAGTATTGGACTTACTACAACAAGCGCCTTACTACAAATTAGTACTATTCCGCTCGCCTGCTGGTTACGGGAAAACCACAATGGCGGCTCAGTGGCTGTCAGATAAACCCAATGTCGGTTGGTATAGCATTGACGATAGCGATAACGATGGCTTTCGTTTCGTTAACTATCTACTGCAAGCCTTAAATAAAGCCACCAACTACAACTGCTCTAATGCTCAAAAACTGGCGGAGAAACGTCAGTTCTCTTCGTTGCGCTCTCTATTCAGCGAAGTTTTCGCCGAAATGGCGGATTTTCAGCATGAGTGCTACGTCGTTTTAGACGATTACCATTTGATCACCAACGACGAAATTCATGAGTCAATGCGCTTCTTCTTAAAGCACATGCCAGACAACCTAACCGTGGTTGTGACAAGCCGTGCGGCACCACCTTTGGGTACGGCTAACTTACGCGTACGCGATTTAATGATCGAAATTGGCAACGAAATGTTGGCATTCGATACAGAGGAAACCACACGTTTCTTCAACCAACGTATTGCCGATGGCATTGATGAAGACATGGCAAACAATCTACGTACCTATGTGGAAGGTTGGCCATCCGCGTTGCAATTGATCGCGCTGCAAGCACAACATCAAAACCGCACACTGGCACAAACCGTCGAGTCGGTTTCTCAGTTTAATCATGCGCACCTATGGGATTACCTCGTCGAAGAAGTGTTTGATTTGCTTGATCACGAAACACGCCACTTCTTAATGCAAGTGTCGGTGCTGGACCATTTCAATGATGAATTAGTTTTCGCACTCACACAGCGTGAAGACGCGCTAGGTATGATTGAATCTCTAAACCGCTATGGCCTGTTCATCTATCCGTTGGAAGGTGAGCAAAACTGGTTCCGCTTCCACAATTTATTTGGCGAATTCCTTTCTCATGAACGTCTTGCTCGAATTCCACAACAAGAAAAAGACCTACATCGTAATGCCGCCGTTGCTTGGTTGAACCAGAAAGCACCGCATCAAGCCATTCATCATGCGCAGAAATCTCATGATACCGACTTGATCGTCGAAATCTTAAATGAATTTGGTTGGAAGATGTTTAACCAAGGTGAGTTAACCACCTTAGAATCGGCGATCAACAAACTGGATAAAGAGTTACTCTTCAGCCATCCAAAACTGTCGATGCTAAGAGCATGGTTGGCACAAAGCCAACACCGTTACAATCAAGTGGGCGAGTTGCTGGCAGAAGCCGAAGAAGAACACACTAAGCGAGATATCGAGTTGGATTCTGGCTACCAAGGCCAAGCCCACGCCCTGCTCGCTCAAGTTGCGATCAACAGCAACCAACCAGAGCGTGCATTGGAACTAGCCGAACTTGCATTGAGCCAACTTGACCCTACCGTGTACCGCAGTCGCATCGTGGCGACATCGGTCGTCGGTGAAGTTAACCACGTATTGGGTAAGCTCGATCGTGCATTGCCAATGATGCAGCAAACCGAAAAGTTGGCTCGCCAGTATCAGGTTTACCACCAAGCGTTGTGGGCAATCCTGCAGCAAAGCGAAATTATGATTGCGCAAGGTTACGTTCAAGCAGCATTTGAACTGCAAGACTCAGGCTTCCGTCTGATCGAAGACCAGCAGCTACAACACGTACCCCTTCATGAATTCTTGCTGCGTATTCGCGCTCAAGTATTGTGGTGTTGGAACCGTCTGGATGAAGCGGAAGAGTGTGCGTACAAAGGTCTGCAAATTCTGGAAAATCACTCACCAAGCAAGCACTTACATAGCTACTCAATGCTGGCACGTATTGCAATTGGCCGTGGTGAACTCGATAAAGCAGGAAAATTCATTGAGCACATCCAACACTTGATGAAACAGTCTACTTACCACGTAGATTGGACTGCGAACGCCTCACTTTCTCTGATCTTGTTCTGGCAAGCGCGCGGTAACACAGAAGCGATTCAAGAATGGTTGAATACTGCCGTTCGCCCTGAATCCGCATGTAATCACTTCCAACAACTGCAATGGCGTAACATTGCTCGCGCTCATATCAACCTAGGCCAATATGATGAAGCACGTGAGGCACTGAACTTTTTGCAAAGCGAAGCTAGTCGCACGAATTTGGTGACGGATACAAACCGCAACTTGGTTGTAGAGGCTATCTTGGCAGCACGCCAAAAAGACGAAGACCAAGCGAAAGCGCTATTGAAAGAAGCCCTAGTTATGACGAACCAAACTGGCATGGTAGGTAACTTCCTTACTGATGGAGCCACCATTGGTGGTCTGTTAGAGAAGCTAAGTCTTCGTCACGAACTCGGTGACCTAGAACGTCATCGTGCTCAGCAATTGATGAAAGACATTTCATCAAACCAACGTAGTCGTTCTATTCACTTCGATGAAGACTTTATTGAGAAATTGGTGAATCACCCGAACGTACCGGAACTGGTTCGTACAAGTCCACTGACTCAACGCGAATGGCAAGTTCTTGGTCTAATCTACTCAGGCTTTAGCAACGAACAAATCGCGCAAGAGTTGGATGTCGCAGGCACAACGATTAAGACTCACATTCGTAACTTGTACCAAAAGCTCAACATTGCTAACCGTAAGGAAGCCATCGTAACAGCGGAAAATCTATTGCAGTTGATGGGTTACTGATCGGACTGAATAAATTAGTGCTAGATACTAGGGTTGACGTTATGCGTCAGCCCTTTTTATTGCTCATTAATCGTTGAAAAGTGCAAATTGCAAAGCACGTAGGAAACGTTGTACATATATACCCGAGTCATTCTCGCAGAATCAAGCATCTCAAGGTTATTTGGGTATACTACAGACAAAAAAATAGCCAACCGCAATTAAGGCGATTGGCTTATGTATGATGTGAACAATGTGTATTCACTAACAACGTCAGTTGGCTAGGTGACCCTCGGCTTAAGAAGGGTCGAAAAGAATTATGCATTAATCATGCCAATTTGAAAAGCTTTATTTTTGGGCACAAGATCTCATATCAGATCAGACCAGAACGGATAAATTTGCAATATGCAAAACCAAAACGCAAAACGCAGTTGCAATACGCAACCATACTTCATAAATGATAAATAAATCATCAAATGGCCAGATTCACGATATTTATTGTTTAGTTTGGATGATTTAGACAGTGTTGCGCCTTTTATATTTCCCCTCTTCACATTGCTAAATCTCGCCTATCGTTCTGTTTTATTTGTTCAAACTCGCGATAGAGTTTGTGTTTCTCCGATAAGCCATCATTTCGAACTCTTCCGAAACACTATTTCATACTTTTTTGACATCAATGTTTGTATACTCACTGCCATCAACATGACTTAGTACTTGAGAAATGAACTATCTAATCACCTACTTTAAAGGAATGGCCATGGGTGCAGCTGATGTTGTTCCTGGCGTATCAGGCGGCACCATTGCATTCATTACCGGCATTTACGACACGCTGCTAGAAAGCATTCGACGTATTAACCCATCACTTTTCTCGATTTGGAAAAAAGATGGCTTCAAAGCCGCATTTAACCATATTAACGGCTTCTTCCTGATTTCATTGTTTGCGGGCATTTTCACTAGTATCGCAACACTGGCAAAACTGATCAGCTGGCTACTAGAAACCCACCCAATTCCAATCTGGTCTTTCTTCTTCGGCCTGATTTTGGTGTCGGTCTACCACATCATTCGCCAAGTAGAGAAACGCGATGCGATTCGCTTTGTTGCCCTCTTGATTGGTATTGGCTTTGCCTACAGCATCACGGTACTAAAACCACTTCACATGGAGCCAACTGCAATCAACACCATTCTTGCAGGTGCGATTGCGATTTGTGCAATGATCCTACCGGGCATCTCAGGCAGCTTTATTTTGCTGTTGATCGGCATGTACGCTCCTGTACTAGGCGCAGTGAAAGGGTTCCAAGTTGATATTCTTGCACTGTTCCTTGTTGGCTGTGTGGTCGGTCTATTGTCTTTCTCTCACCTGTTATCTTGGCTACTGCGCAAATTCCGCGATTTAACTTTGATGTTCCTAACAGGCTTGATGATCGGCACGCTACCGAAGATCTGGCCTTGGAAAGAGACGTTAACATGGCGTACAAACTCGAAAGGTGAACAAGTACCATTGCTAGAGCAAAACCTATCACCGTTTGAGTTTGAGCACATCACGTCTCAACCATCACAACTGGTGTTAGCCGTGATCATGATGCTAGCTGCCATTGCACTGGTACTTGGTTTAGAAAAGTTTGCGGATTCAAACAAATAAATCTGAACTACTATTCCATCATTTAAGAAGCGGAGCCATTGGCTCCGCTTTTTTATTTACGCTCTACAAACCAAGTCATTCTCGCTGAACCAAGCATCTCAAGGTTACTTGGGTATAGTGCACAATTTGTTGAAGTTACGAGTTTTCCTACATCCCATCTGTGCTAGGATGCAGACAATGTTAAGTGATAAATACTGAATCTTAATGAAAGTGTTACAAATCGCAGGGATAGCCGTTGCACTGGTTGCTGGCTTTTACGCGCCTACCCTGATCAAAAACTTCTCTTCAGCGCCCGAGCCTAAGTCGCTCGATGAATACTGTTTCCTCTCTACTGAACCTTGCATCCAACATGATGTTGCGATGACGCTTAGCGTCGATACTGCTCAACCTCTGATCCCCGCTCAACTCGAAGTCGAATGGCAAGACAGCGAAGCCGATCAGCTTGTATTAAGTTTGGTTGGTCGAGAAATGGAAATGGGCGAGCCAAAATTCATGCTGAAGAAAGTGGCGCCGGGTAAATTCGTGGGCGACGTGACATTGCCCGTTTGTACACAAGATTCGATGACGTGGGTTGGTGAGCTTTCCGACGGTAAAGACACCATCTACCCAGCCCTCAAAATGCAAAGATAAGGAATTGATATGAGCCGTAATTGGTCTCTTTTTCTCGTGGTTGCTTTTGTCCTCGGCTTTGGTACCAAAACGTATCTAGATGGACAAAAAGACGTAGAGAAAAAACAACAAGTCGCGACCGAACAAAGTGTGTTGTTCGGCGAAGGCGATAAACCTGTCGATATCTTCGATACCAGCGATGATCGCATTCGCATTGTTTACTTTGGCTTTACGCGTTGCCCAGACGTGTGTCCGACCTCATTAGCCATGCTAGCAGGCGCACTCAATCAAATCGACGATGCGCAAAAAGCACAGTTGCGCTCGATGTTTATCTCGCTTGATCCAGAGCGCGACGAAGCCGATGCATCCGCCAAATACGCGCACTACTTCCACCCTATGATTGAAGGCCTGTCAGCACCGTTGGATGTCACCACCCCACTTGCTCACAAGTACGGTGTTATCTTCCGTAAAACGGAACTCGAAGGTTCTGAGCTGAAATACACTCTCGACCACAGCTCATATTTCTATTTCTTGAAGCCCGACGGCACACTCATCACCAAAGTGCCTCATACCCTAACGCCTGCACCAATTGTCGAGGCGATAACCAAACTGACTGCAGAAGGAAAAACCAATGAAAGCTAAGCATGCAATCAAAACGTTGGCACTCTCCGCCCTACTTCTAAGCCCTTTGGCGCAAGCAAATCTCAACGTGATGCCTCATGAACCATACGCGCGAGCGATGGCGCCAGGCGCAACGACAAGCGCGGTCTTCGTGACATTCGCTAACCGAAGCCAAGAAGACATCAATATCGTTGCAGCAGAAACACCAGCAGCAGGCAAAGTTGAGCTGCACGATGTGATTAAAGAAGGTGATGTGATGAAGATGCGTCAAGTAGATCACATCACACTAACAGCAAAAGAAACCACCGAGCTAAAACCGGGCAGCTTGCATATCATGCTGTTCGACCTTAAACAGCCGCTTAATGAAGGCGACGAAATCGAAGTCACCGTGACTTACGACAATGGTCAAAAGCAAAGCTTTACCGCACCGGTTAAAAAAGTCATGGCTGGAATGAAAAAGCACGAGCATCAGCATTAATTGTTGCTCGACAAATCAGTTCAAAGCTCCTCCAACGTGAGGAGCTTTTTTATTCCTCTCTCTTTTCTCTGAGCAGCATTCACCAAGCTATCAATGCATAATTTTGTGTCCTAAATCAGAGCGAAACAGCCGCAGCTGAGATATAAACAAGGCTTTGCTGCCAAACGAGTTTCTCGCCATGTTAAAAGCCCTTTCTCGCGTCTTCAAAATGCTGACGCAAGTGAATCCAAATCTAGAACAAGATGTCGACACCGTGATACAAGCCATAGGCGGTTTGAATAATTTGGTCGAAACGGGCGCTTGCGCGACAAGGCTACGCCTAACGTTAAAAAGCACCGCTATCGTGAATCAAAAAGCATTGAAAGAACACGGGGCACACGGTGTGGTGATCATCGATGACCGACATATCCAAATCATCTACGGCGTAAAAGCCAACACCTATTCACAAGAGATGGAAGAACGTCGAATAAAACACATATAAAACGCAAAGGAGTTGTAAGATTCGAATCACAGCCGCTATACTCCGGCAGTTAACTCACCAACGAAGAGGAAATATGATGATTGTAATGAATAACACTAACTGGGCAGTGAAAGGGTAAACGTCCAACTTTTTCTCGTGGCTAAGCCACAGCACCTCCCTTCTTTGCCCGGTTTCCACCGGGGTCAGCTCTATGCGAATTAGACCCTCATACGATTTGTATTAAGGCGCTTTGCGGCGTCTGGGATAATTCAACAATGAATAAAACACATTCTTTTTGTGAAACACTACTTACTCAACCTAACCCGTTAAAGCTATTAGGTTGGAAACCTTTTTTTCAACAACAACTGACGTTAGACGATTACGAAGACACACTCTTCGCGCGAGTGATTGCTCACCATCGCAGTGGCTATGTCGTGGTAAGCGAGCAAGGTGAAACCCATTTGCCTATCCAAGCCTCACTACCCAGCATGACAGTGGGCGACTGGGTGATACTAAACCACCAACAACAGTTTTCTCGTTTACTTGAACGCCGCAGCTTATTCAGTCGTAAAGCCGCAGGCAGCAAGGTTGCCGAGCAGCTTATCGCCGCAAATGTGGATACCGTATTTATCGTTTGTTCAGTCAACCACGACTTTAACCTCAGCCGCATTGAGCGTTATTTAACTTTGGTCAATGAAGCCGATGTTGAGCCCGTGATTGTGCTGACCAAAGCCGATTTATGTGACGATGTCGATGAACTAAAAACTCAGGTGCAAAGGCTCGATCCATTGCTAATGGTCGAAAGCGTAAATGGCCTAGATGAATCGAGCGTAAGCAAGTTAATGAGTTGGTGCGGCGAAGGGCAAACCGTTGCTTTTATTGGCTCATCTGGTGTGGGTAAATCCACTTTAGTGAACACGCTACTAGGCGAACAAGAACAAGAAACAGGTGGTATCCGTGAAGACGACAGCAAAGGTCGACACACTACCACTTCTCGCTCTATTCACTTGTTACCTTCTGGCGGCATCTTAATGGACACGCCAGGAATGCGTGAGATCCAATTGACCGATTGCGAAGCTGGCGTTAGTGAGACCTTCTCTGATATCGAAGCATTAGCAGAGCAATGCCGATTTGGTGATTGTCAGCATCAAACAGAGCCAGGTTGCGCCGTTCAAGCTGCGATTGAAGATGGCACGTTGGAGATGCGCCGCTTTACTAACTACCAGAAGTTACTGCGCGAACAAGCCCATAACGGCGCGACACTTGCTAAGAAGCGAGCGCAAAGCAAGCAATTTGGAAAGATGGTACGTAATGTCGTCGGAGAAAAGCGAAAACGCCAACAAGGTTACTAAGTTGTAGTATTTAGGTAATCAATAGAACAAAGGAGGCTAACGCCTCCTTTTTTAATAACTTAATGAAAAACCATCATTCATATTTGGCGACACAAATCAACACAAAAGACCAATAATGGCAACATCAAGCAAACATTTAAACTAAGAACAAACTAAAACTAGACACAAAATATTACCAAGCTAAGATATGTGATATTCAGCAAGAATATGGCTGAATTTATAAAAACAGGATAATTGATAATCAGGACGTCTTAGCAACGCAATTCCAACCTTCAGCCCTTGTTTTACGAGGAGCATTACGCCGTGTAATGACTGAATTTTGCGCGCTTGCTCAGACATCACATTGCAGGAATGATGTATGCAACACAACAGTCTCGTTGCCCGATATGCTCGCGGTAACCTCGTTCTCCAAATCCTCGTCGGTATCGTCTTTGGTATCTTACTAGCAACAATTTCTCCAAGCCATGCTCAAAGTGTTGGCATGATTGGTAGCCTTTTTGTTGGCGCACTAAAAGCCATTGCACCGATCTTGGTGTTCATTTTGGTCGCAGCATCTATCGCGAACCAAAAGAAAAACCAACACACTTACATGCGCCCAATCGTGGTTCTTTACCTAGCGGGTACCTTCTTTGCAGCACTAACCGCGGTATTACTAAGTTTCCTTTTCCCGACCAATTTAACGCTAGTAACCGGTGCTGAAGGTGCAACGCCACCACAAGGTATCGCAGAAGTTCTACAAACCTTGTTGTTCAAACTGGTTGATAACCCAGTAAACGCATTAGTAGAAGCTAACTACATTGGTATTCTTGCTTGGGGTGTTGGTCTTGGTCTTGCGCTTCACCACGCATCAGCAACGACGAAAGCGGTATTCGAAGATCTAAGCCACAGTGTTTCTCACATTGTTCGCTTCATCATTCGTCTTGCTCCGTTCGGTATCTTTGGTCTAGTTGCATCAACGTTTGCAACAACAGGCTTTGGCGCACTAGCAAGCTACGCACATCTGCTAGCGGTACTGCTAGGTTCGATGATGATCATTGCGTTAGTGGTTAACCCAGCGATCGTATACTTCAAAACGAAAGAAAACCCATACCCATTGGTGTTCCAATGTCTACGTGAAAGTGGCGTAACAGCATTCTTCACACGCTCAAGTGCTGCGAACATTCCAGTGAACATGAACCTATGTAAGAAGCTAGACCTAGACGAAGATACGTACTCTGTATCTATCCCGCTGGGCGCGACCATCAACATGGCAGGTGCAGCAATCACCATCACAACGCTAACGCTAGCAGCAGTACACACTATGGGCATCGAAGTTGATCTCATGACAGCAGTACTTCTAAGTATTGTTGCCGCAGTATCAGCGTGTGGCGCATCTGGTGTTGCTGGTGGTTCTCTACTACTGATTCCACTGGCGTGTGGTCTGTTTGGTATTTCAAACGACGTAGCAATGCAGGTTGTAGCAGTTGGTTTCATCATTGGTGTAATTCAAGACTCTGCTGAAACAGCGCTAAACAGCTCAACAGACGTTATCTTCACTGCCGCTGTTTGCAAATCAGAACAGCAAAAAACTCAGTAAGACTTATGCATCAGTAAGATTTACGCATCTTTGGTGTAGGAAATAGAAAGGGGAGCCAACGTGGCTCCCCTTTTTGTTTCCATTTCAGGGTGACTTACAAACGAACCGTCTTCCCTGTTTGCATCGACTCTAACGCAGCATCCGCTAGCGTCAGAGCAATCTCGCCATCTATGCCAGAGCAGCATGGCGCTTCGCCTTTCAGTACTTCAACAAAGTGTTGCCATTCCGCCACGTAAGCACGCTCATAACGCTCTAAGAAGAAGTACTTCGGTGTTGCGCCTGTTTGCCCTGTTTCTGTACTGCGGCTGACTAGATTTTCGGTCAGATTCGCCACTTGCAGCATACCTTTCTCGCCATGCACTTCGAGACGTTGATCGTACCCGTAACCAGAGCGACGACTGTTATGAATCGTCGCCATCGCGCCAGAAGGGAATGTAAGCGTCACCACACTGGTATCGATATCTCCCGCTTCACCGATGGCAGGATCTACCTTGCAACTGCCATGTGCAGTAACCGCGATTGGATCTTCCCCTAAGATAAACCGCGCCATGTCGAGATCGTGAATCGTCATATCACGGAACATACCACCGGACGATTTGCTGTATTGCGCTGGCGGTGGCGCAGGATCGCGAGACGTGATGATTACGCTTGCTGGTTCGCCAATTTGACCGTCATCCAACGCTTTCTTAAGACTCAGGAAATGCGGATCAAAGCGGCGATTGAAGCCTAATAAGAAAGGCACTTGATGCTGATTTACTACGCCTAAGCAATCACGTACTCGCCCCAAATCAAGGTCGATTGGCTTCTCACAAAAGATGGCTTTACCTGCTTTTGCTGCTCGCTCAATCAAATCCGCATGAGTGTCGGTTGAAGAGCAAATGCACACCGCATGAACGTCGTCATCCGCCATCGCCTCTTCTACGGTTTGGCGTTTTGTCTGCGGATACTGCGCACAAAACTGATCCGCATAGACTTCATAAGGTTCGATAAGCGAATAAATCGTGGTTTCTGGTGAACGTTCGATATTGACCGCATGGACTTGACCAATTCGACCCGCTCCAAATAAAGCAATATTAAACATAGTAATTCCCTTCTGTGTCGCTTAATCGAATTGACGGTTCATGCCCGCCAACATATCTGTGGCTATGTCGTAGTAATCCCCTTCCCACAGTTGGTCATTGAGGAATTCACCAGAATAGAAGCCGTCGTAACCTGTTTGGCGAATCGCATCGACCCATTCTTTTAATGGCACCTCACCTTGCCCTAACAAGTAACCGCGTAGAGCGCGCTCATCGGGCCAAGCCTCGCCCGGAGCAGGACGCTTACCGTCAGACAAGTGCACGTTGTAAATCAGCTCGGCATCGATATTTGCCACTTGCTCCAACGTTGCCCCGCGACATGCCCATAAGTGCCATGTATCCAGAACAAAACCAAAGTTGTCGCGGCCGACGGCGTCGTACAGGCGGAAGTAATCTTCCAACTTGGCGATTGGAGTCCAAGCCGCGCCTTCATATTGGAAACGGATGCCATAGCTCTTACCAATGTCGACAATCTGGCGAATGTTCTGTGCCGTGAGTTCGATGTTTTGCTCTTTGGTTAAGCCATTTAATGCCTCAAAAGCATTGAGCTGGATGGTAGGTGCACCCACGGCTTGCGCAAAACGGCACAACGTCTCTGAATCTTGGAACAATTGACGTTGGCCGGCTTTATCTGTCACTTCAACTGCGCCAATGATGTCGATCGCCGTTGGGACAATGCCAAACTCATCCATGCGCTGTTTGAGTTGTTCAGCAGTGAAGCCAGCTTGAATATAACGCCAGAGTTTTTCGGTGTGGATTTCGAGCCCTTGGTAGCCAGTTTCTTTGGCAAGTCGGACATCAGATAGAATATTGCTGTGCAGAGAGCACATGCCATGTAGAGCAAAACGCATCAGATTTACCTCTTCTCATTGCCCTGTACATTGCAGGACATAAGCCGAATTCAGCTCGAGCAAACCCGCAGCACAACCGCTAAGTTGCACCTAATCAGTGGACAAAGGTATGGAAAAATCTGCGCGCTTTACTGCTTATTCGCTCGCAGGATCGCGTCCCTATTCGAGATTACTGAGCGATGAAATTACTTCACTTCTCGACAAATCAGACTCACCGCAATCGCCTGCGCCAAATACATGGAGCTGCTGAGCGAACGGAAGCCCATCAATTCGCCTTCTTGCACTTCAAAACAGACATCCATTTTGCTGCCATGAGGCGTCATTTGGTTATCGGTAATGCAGACAATCGGCACGTTCTTTTTGCAAGCATCATCAATCAGTTGGCTGGTTTCTTCCGCGTATGGATTGAAGGTGATAGCAAACAGAACATCTTTATCGTTCATTCGTCGAGTTAACGGAGACAACATGCCACCGTGATCATCCAAGAGCACGACACTCTTGTCAGATTTCATGAGGGCGTACCAAAGATAGAAAGCCACTGGGTAAGCGCGGCGAGTCCCCTGAATGTAGATGGTTTCAGCACCATCCATCAGAGCCACTGCACGTTCCAGCTTTTGAGGAGAGACCGACATTTGAAGCTGTTCTAATGCTTCAATGTTTGCGTGTCCGAAATCTTGGAAGATGGCTTGAGGCGAGTCATGCGGGACGTCCTCCATCTCACGAGCTTTACGAACGCGCTCTTTATAATCTCTCGGGCGATTCAAATATTGATCGCGAAACAGTACTTGCATAGAAGTGAAGCCATCAAAGCCCATCGCATTAGAGAATCGGCTTAAGGTCGACAGGGGGACGTTAGCTTGCTTGGCAATGGTCGCCATGGTTTCTACCGCCACCAGCATCGGCTGGTCGGTTACGAAATCCGCGACTTGCTGCAAACGCCCGCTCAAACTGTCGTAACGCTTTGCGATTAACTCTTTTAGTGTGTCTAAATCTGCAGGTGCTTTCACTTCAACATCCATAGTTATACTGCTCTCCTATCAATGAACGCTTGGAGATAGAGGCCCCTTATAGTAACAAAAGGGGCCGCTATTTTAAGATAATAATTCAAAGTTTCGTACCGCTTCTTCTTTCACATAAGGCATCGCCTTTTGCATGAAGTAAATACGGTCAAACTTTTGTGGTTCCTGATTCATGTAATCGCGAAGATTATGGCCCAGAGCCTGACGCAAACAGGTGCCAATATTGAACTTGGACACGCGGCTTTGCTTGAGCTTGAGCATGTCTTCATCGCGGATACCACTCGAACCATGAATCACCAACGGCACAGCCACAGCATTTGCGATACGGTCTAGACGACCAAAATCGATAGTACAAGTTGGCTCGGTTAAGCGGTGAACGTTGCCGACAGAAATTGCGACACAATCAACGCCACTCTCTTCTGCAAAGCGCGCCGCGTCTTCCGGTTCTGTGTAGATAGATTTTATGTGGTCGCGACCTTCTTCGTAAGGCACCGAACCAATTTCACCCTCTACCGATGCTCCTAACGCATGCGCCACTTCCACGACTTTCTTGGTGCGAGCAATGTTCTCGTCCAACGTCAGTTGCGAGCCATCAAACATCACGGAACTAAACCCAGCTTTAAGCGCACGAAAGACGATGTCTTCTTCGTAAGTGTGGTCAAGGTGAAGCACAACAGGCACTGTGCTCTTGTGCGCTAGATTTAGGAACATCGCCGCAGCGGTTTCTACGCCATAAAAATCCACTACGTCTTTGTTGCAGGCTAAAATTACAGGTTTGTTCACTTGCTCTGCCGCTTCAACAACAGCACGTGCATCTTCAAAGCCGAACACATTAAAGCAAGGGACAGCGTAGTTAGACGCCGCAGCCTCCGGCAATAGGTCATTCAAATTTACCAACATGATGATTCCCCTACTTAAATTTCGCGATCATGTCTTTGATGCCAGGGATCGTTTCCACTTGGTATTCATGGTGCGGATCGAAGTGCTGAATCAAAGATTTCTCTGTTTTGCCAACAATGATGGTGAAGTAATACATTTCGTAACCCGGAGCAGCCACACTTGGGTGATAGCCTTTGTCGATGGCAATCACTGAGCCCGTGCGCACGTGGTAAACCGGACCAAAGTCGTCTTCGTGCTCGTATAGGAACTGCGCACCAAAGCCAAAATCTGGGTTGAAGCGGAATTGATACACTTCTTCGTAAAGGGTTTCTTTGCTGCCGTCAGGCTTAACACGATCTTCATCGTGCTTGTGTGGAGGGAAGCCAGACCAACCGCCTGCCCCAACGGTGAATAGCTCACTCACTAATAAGCGACCACGTTTGTCTGCGTTGGATTGACCCAGCACGTGTTTGATCTTGCGGTGTGTTTTGGTGTCATCTGAACCGTACTGAACCATGTCCACGTTCTCTTCGCGGACACAGAAAGGCTCCAGTGACGCTTCAAACTTACCACCCGCAATCATGACGTCAGCCTTGTCGCTCACACATTGGATGGTTGCGCGGTAGCCAAGTGGCACGTAAACCGCTTCTGGGTTGCCGTCCCAAACTGATTTACGCTTACCAATGTTGTCGAACGTTTCGCTCTCGCCGTCTTTCGTCACAGTGATACTGCAAGTACCGCCAGCCAATACGATGACAGACTCATACCCTTCGATAACATGGTCAAAAGTTTCGTTCTGATTCAAGAACACTTGGTTGAAGTAACATAGCGGCGTTACTTCGTCGTTCGCACCAATAATTGGTTCATTCTTGTTATCAAATGGTGGAATGTGTTTTCCCATTTTTCTTTTCTCCTCACAGTTCGTTTGATAACGAGACTGTCCTATCCTTCTGAAAGTGGCTTAACAAAAAAGCCGGGCCACGATGGTGTGTACGAGCACTGTTTGGTTACCCTCAAGTGACATACCGGCCCGGGAGACCAAACGCGCAGCAATGTGGTGCCCGAAAGCACCAAACCGTGCTTAACTTCGCGTCTCAATAAAATCGAATAATTGTTCCTTGGTTGGCATGGCTTCTGTGCAGCTGTGACCGCTGACATTAATCGCCGCTGCAGCCGTGCCGTTGCGTACGCCCTCTTCTAGCGAACCGCCAGTAACTAGCGTCCAAATCAGACCGCCGGCGAATGAGTCACCAGAACCAAATGGCTTATTGGCTTCCACTCGGAAAATGCCTTGCTCGAACTTATGCCCCGTACGGTCGTACACTTTCGAACCATGCTCACCGGCTTTCACCACCACCACTTGCGTGTTCTCCGTGAGGAATCGAGCCGCCGTTTGGTCATCATCGGTGTTACCCGGTGCAATGACGGTTTCCATCATGTCGAACTCTTCACGATTACCAATAACGATGTCTGAAAGACCCGCGGCAATGCCGTAGTAAATCGAAGCATCGGTATCCGTACGCCAAGAGTAAGGACGGTAATCGACATCCAGCACCACTAAGGTATTGCTGCGGCGGGCATGCTGCATCGCAATCAAAGTGGCTTCACGGCTTGGGCTTTCCGACAAGGCCGTACCCGTGACTACCAAGACTTTTGAGCTAGCGATGTAAGTTGGGTCGATCTCTTCTGGTTTGATGGTCAAATCCGATGCGTTGTTACGGTAGATAAGCACGGTGCAATCTTTTGGCTTCATCTCAGTGAATGCCACCGAAGTGCGCGAACCAGAATCATCGGTTCTCATACCATCAAGGTTGATGCCTTGCTCCGTCATGTAACCTTTGACGTAACCACCGAATGCATCGTCAGCCACGCAGCCAATAAAGCCGACCTTACCGCCTAACTTGGCAATGCCCACCGCAATGTTTGCTGCTGAGCCGCCAACGAATTTGTTGAAGCCGGAGATGTCCGCCATGTCGGTTTTAGCTTCGCGAGCGTAGAGATCTACGCCCGCACGTCCTAAAACGATGGCATCCAATGGTCGATTTATTTCAAGTGCAATGTTTGTCATCGTCTGTTCCTATTATTTGTATTCAACCCAAGCGGCGTTCTGGTCTGCAGATTCCACACACTTCTCGCATAGGCGTACGCCTTCGATGCCAGCGTCGATACCCGGGAACCAAATTTCAGACAGCGCTTGCTGGTCATCACGGTCCGCCGCATCGAACGCCAACGCGAAACGGTGGTACAAGTTCGCCCATGATTCAAAGTAACCTTCTGCATGGCCACCACCAACACGGTTGGAAGCCACACCCGGAGCATCTTGGTATAGGTAGCCCATACCGCGCTCTAGAATGCGTGGAGCTTCACCTTGCACTTCAAAACGAAGTTGGTTTGGTTGCTCATCCCACCATTCGATGGACGCTTTCGAACCGACGATGCGGATTTTTTGTTGGTGCATCGAACCTGCATTCACTGCAGATGCCCAAAGCGTACCGACCGCACCATCTTTGAATTGCATCATGATGTGAGCGTTATCTTCGAGCGGAGCACGTGACTGGATGAAGCTTTGACGCATGCAAGACAGGCGGTCGATTTCAAGACCTGTCATCACTTCACACAGGTAGAAAGCGTGCGTACCTACATCGCCTAGAACATAAGTTGGACCTGAGACTTCTGGGCTGACGCGCCATTTCAAACCTGGATCGTTTTTCTCGTACTCTTCGTTGTGGAAGCCATGAGCAAACTGCATGTTCACAACACGAATCTCACCCAGATCACCACGTTTCACCATTTCACGCGCTTGCTGAACCATTGGGAAACCGCTGTAACCGTACATCACGCCAATCACGCGATTGCGCTCTGCTGCGATCTGTTTGAGTTCTTCTGCTTCTTCCGTCGTGAAGGTGATTGGTTTTTCACACACGACGTGCAAGTTGGCTTCCAGTGCTGCTTTACAAATTTCGTAGTGCGTTGAGTTTGGCGTTGCGACTGAAACAGCTTGAATGCCATCTTCGCGTTGCGCTTCCTTCTCAAACATTTCTTTGTAATTTGCGTAGCAACGGTCGCCATCTAGACCTAAGTTCTCACCGAAATCACGACAACGATCCGCATCCAAATCGAATGCACCAGCTACCAATTTGAACAAACCATCACGCTGCGCCGCATTACGGTGCGAGTAACCGATCTGACTGCCACGACCACCGCCGACCATTGCCCAACGGATTGGTTGCTCAAAATGACGTTCTTCATTAAACATGTTTGACTCCTTGACAGGCTCTTGCTTAAGAGCCTATAAATCGAATTGTTGAAATCTGTTTTAAAGCTGGATGTTTTGATACATAAATCGGTTTGGGCTTAAACGCCGGCGCGTTGCGCTGCTCTGCCTTCTTCCCATGCCGCCACTTTCTCAGCGGTGTCGTCATTGCGTGTCACTTGAGGAAGTCCCACTTCCCACCAGCAATCACACTTAGACCAAGCCATTGGCGATACTGGGTCGATGTCAACCACAATCACGTAAGTACGGTCGGCTTCTTTGGCACGTTGGAATGCGTCATCAAACTGGTCGATTGAGGTCAGCTTCTCACTGATTGCGCCTTGCGCTTCGGCATGCTTAGCAAAGTCCACGCGAGCTACCTCACCATCAGGACGGCGACAGTCTTCCAATAGGTTATTGAACGACTCGTTACCCGTATTGTTTTGCAGCTTGTTGATCACCGCGAAACCACCGTTATCGCATACCACGACAATCATCTTGTGACCCGTCAGAACTGACGAGTAGATGTCTGAGTTTTGAATCAGGTAAGAACCATCACCGACGAGCACAACCACATCGTTATCTGGGTTCGCGACTTTCGCGCCCCAACCACCTGCGATTTCATAACCCATGCAAGAGAAGCCGAATTCAATGTCGAACTTACCAATTTGGTAGTTCTGCCAGTTCATCGCGAGCTCTGCTGGTAAGCCACCCGCTGCCGTAAGTACGGTGTCGCCCGGCTGCATAGATTTGTTGAGCTTGCCAATCACTTCTGCATAAGAAGACGTACCGTCGAGTAGGTCGCCTGGTTGAGGATGAGTACGGCGATGCACCACGGCCTTCCATTCATCCGCTTGCACTTTCGCCGTTGCCGCCCATTCGTCACTGCTACGGAAATCACCCAGTAGGTTAGACAGCTCAACTAAGCCACGTTTTGCGTCTGCTTTAACTGGAATAGCGCGATGTTTAATGGCATCAAAGCGTGCGGTATTGATGGTAACCAGCTTCATATCTGGGTTCTTGAACACCGACCAAGAGCCTGTCGTGAAGTCTTGTAAGCGAGTACCCACCGCCAACACCACATCCGCATGCTCTGCCATGTAGTTTGCAGAGTCTGAGCCTGTCACGCCGATTGGACCTGCGTTTAGAGGATTGTCTTGCAGCATCGTGGCGCGACCAGCAATGGTCTCAACCACAGGGATGTTGTGTTTTTTCGCAAAGGCAGCCAACTCGTCCGTTGCTAGTGAGTAATGCACGCCACCGCCAGAGATAACCAAAGGTTGTTTCGCGCTAAGCAACGCCGCTTTTGCATCTTCTAGATCTGCCACTTCTGGCTCTGGACGACGAATGCGGTGTACTTTTTCTTGGAAGAAGACTTCAGGGAAATCGTAAGCCACGCCCTGAATATCTTGTGGTAAGCCGATAAACGCTGGACCACAGGTTTCTGGGTCAAGCATAGTGTCAATTGCCTGAGGCAATGAGTGCATCAATTGCGTTGGCGAGATAATGCGATCCCAGTAACGTGTTAGCGGTTTGAACGCATCGTTACAAGTGATAGAAGGATCGTAGAAATTCTCTGGCTGTTGAAGCACAGGATCTGGCAGACGACTGACGTAAGCATCACCAGAAATCAAAAGCACTGGTAAACGGTTTGTGTGCGCGATACCTGCTGCGGTAACCATATTGGTTGCACCCGGACCAATTGAACTGGTCGCGATGCCGATGCGACGACGTAAGTTCGCTTTGGCATACGCGATTGCCGCTGTTGCCATCGACTGCTCATTTTGACCACGCCAAGTCGGAATTTTGTCTTCGATGTTTTTTAGCTGTTGGCCAAAACACGTCACGTTACCGTGACCAAAGATGGCAAACGCTGCACCAAACAGCTGTTCTTTTTTACCATCAATTTCAATCATTTGTGCGGCTAGGTACTGAGCTAGCGCTTCTGCAACAGTTAGGCGTACAGTTTTCATTGTCTTCCCCGGTAGTATCAATCATTTTTGTAGCCACGTTGTCTCCGCGGCTTGATACAGGGGAGACGAATCTCCCCTTCCTTGCTTGTGCTCTTATAGGCCGTATTTCTTCGCGTAGCCTGTGATGTTCTCGTAAGCAGTTGTCGCGTACGTCAATGGGTGCGCTTTCGCTGGGTCTTGCTCTGCTTCAACCAGCAACCAGCCTTGGTAGTTGCGCTCTTTTAGTGCTGCGAATACGTCGTCGTAATCCACGTCACCTGTACCAGGAACAGTGAATACGCCATCAAGTACTGCGTTTAAGAATGATTTGTCTGCATCACGCGCGGCTTTCATTACTTCTAGGCGAAGGTCTTTAAAGTGCATGTGACCAATACGGTGACCCCAACGTTTGATCATGGTCACTGGGTTACCACCACCGTAAGTGATGTGACCCGTATCTAGAGTCAGGTAAACCGCTTCGCCAGTGAATTCCATCATGATGTTGATGTCATCTTCCGTTTCACAGATGGTGCCGACGTGATGGTGGAAAGACAGCTTGATGTCGTGCTCGTTTAGAAGGTATTCCGCAACTTGAGTTAACTTCGCGCAGTAGGTTTTCCACTCATCCATAGTAAGGATCACGCGTTGAGAAAGTGGCGTGTTGATGTCGCCGTGAACCGTGTTACTCACTTCACCGAACACCATTGCTTTACAGCCAGCAGCCTTAAGCAATTTGATGTGCTCTTGCATCGCTGCGATTTCTTCTTCCGCAGTCAGCTTCATTAGATTGCCGCTGTACCAGCCAGAAGCGAGCACTAGGCCATGTTTTTCTAGTAGAGGGATTAGAACTTCTGGCTCACGTGGGTACTTAGTACCTAGCTCTGTACCAGTGAAACCAGCTTCTGCCATTTCACTTAGACACGTTTCCAATGGGATATCGCCGCCTAATTCAGGCATATCATCGTTGGTCCAAGTCAGTGGGCTAATTCCATATTGCACGTTGCTCATTTTTATTCTCCGACAATGTTTGCGTTATTTAATAAATGTCGTGAAGTAAAAGCGTGTTTTTATCGATGCTTTTCTTTCACCAATTTCGTTTCACTGGAAATTACATTAGCGAAAAAAAGACAAATTGAAAAATATTTTTCAATCAAAGCAATCGATGTCATCAAATTGTTAAATCATGAAAAAAGCTAATAGCCACGTGCCTTTCAAGCGAGTATGATCTGGATCTCATTTATAATTTATCATTTAAAATCATTAAGTTAAATAAAGCACATCAAATGAAAAATGTTTTTCATTATTTGATTTGGATAACACTTTAGGATAAAAAACGAACAGACACCTAGTCGAATAACAAAAGAGTAAATATGATTAAACCAACCGACAAATGAAAAATAATTTTCATACATCTAATAAACACAACAAGTCGGCAATATAGATATCCAATACTCGTACCCTACAAAGCGGAGTATTGGCCGCTACCCAACTGGCTCTTATTCGATGGTTAAGGGAAGGATTGGGGATCTAATAAAGGAAAAAACAATGGAAGCTACATCCAAGGCCGAAGCTCGAAAGCACAACCTCGCCTACATCATTAGGATTTGTTGTATCGCTGCACTCGGAGGCATCTTATTAGGTTACGACACTGCTGTTATCTCTGGGGCAATTGGACCAATCCGTGAATATTTCGGATTGTCAGCAGCACAAACCGGTTGGGCCGTATCCAGCGTTGTACTAGGGAGTATTATTGGCGCAGTAAGCGCAGGTTGGGCAGCCCTTAAATACGGTCGACGCAACACACTCTTTATCGCCGCTATCCTCTTTATCATTTCAGCCATCGGTTCTGCCCTCGCACAAACCTTCTCGTTCTATGTCATGCTCCGTATCGTAGGCGGTGTCGCGGTAGGTCTGGCTTGTGTGGTATCACCAATGTACATGTCGGAAGTCGCGCCAAAAGACTTCCGTGGGCGCGCGGTGAGCATGTTCCAGCAATCCGCGGTTATCGGTCAGACTGGCGTGTTCTACGTTAACTATTTAATTGCAAAAGGCATGTCCGAGGCTTGGCTCGTCGATCTCGGTTGGCGTTGGATGCTCGGGTCAGAAGTGATTCCTGCCGCGCTTTTCGCCATGTTGCTGTTCCTCATTCCAGAGTCACCACGTTGGCTGGTACTAAAAGGCAAAGTCGCCGAAGCAAAAGATACTCTCTCTCGAATTTCTAACCCGAAACACGCGGACCGCTTGATCAAAGAGATCCAAGAGTCGTTAGTAGAAAGTCATGGTGCGAAGAAGAACAAGGTCAGCCTGCGTTCGCCATTATTGTTCGCAATCTTGGTTATCGGTACGTTTGTCGCGGCAGCCCAGCAGCTAACCGGTATCAACGTGATCATGTACTACACTCCGGAGATCTTAAAACCAATCACAGGCTCTACTGAAAACGCGCTATTCCAAACCACGTTCGTGGGTATCGTATTTATCGGTGGTAACGCTTTGGGTATGTACCTGATCGATAAAGTCGGCCGCTTGCCACTGATGAAATACGGCACCTTTGGCTGTGCGTTCGGTATGTTCATCGTTGGCTACGTGCTTTACCAGCAAACGGAAGGTTACGCGGCGCTATTCGCACTTTGTCTGTACGTGGTGTCTTACGCGACCTCTTGGGGCTGCGCATGTTGGACTATGATTTCAGAAATCTTCCCGAACAGTATCCGCTCTCGTGCCATGGCTATCGCGGTCGGTGCACAATGGTTTACTGGCTTTATCGTGACGCAGTCATTCCCAATGCTCAATGAAAACGCCTACCTACAAGAGAACTTCAACGGTGCCTTTGCCTTCTGGTTATTCGGCGTCTTGTCCCTCATCTGTATGTTCGTGGTCGTCAAGTATGTGCCTGAAACCAAAGGCGTCAGCTTGGAAAAAATGGAAGAAGCGATGGCGAAAAAACTGGGTAAAAAAGTATCTGGAACTGCGACTGAAGCACGTGCATAAGATAACTTAATGTTTTACAAAGGGAACAGGTGTTAGCACTTGTTCCCTTTTGCTTTTGGAGGCAAACCTCATGCTCGATAAAATGGCGTTCTTTGTCTATGTGATCCGCTCTGGGTCTATCTCCTCCGCAGCGCGTAAATTCAATATTTCGGTCTCCGCCGGAAGCCGTTGGCTGCAAGAACTGGAACAACACTTCGGCACTACCCTATGCCGCCGCTCGAACCGATTATTGGAAGCCACTCAAGCAGGCCAAACCTTATATGAAGAGTTCTCTCCTCTTGTTGACAGCGCCGAGCGTATCAGCCGCAAATTAGAAGACTTCCAAGACAGCGAAAAAGGTCATATCAACATCGCGTGCACGCCCGTGTATGCCAATCACTACCTGATGGACAAAATCGCCGATTATTCCAAGCTTAACCCAAAGGTGACCTTCAACATCAACGTCACTCCTTGGGCATTAGATCATGCCAGTACTTGTGACCTGATGATCAGCGCTAACGCTAGCTTCCAAGGCTACCGTGAAAAAGATTTATTACTGGTGAAACGTGAGCTGATGCAGTGCCCGTTTATCGTCGTGGCTTCGCCTCAATATCTTGAAAAGCATGGCTTGGCTACGCATCCAGAAGCACTAAGAGACCACGCTTGCTTGATTGCAACCACACTGACAGGCAGCAACGATTGGATCTTCCGTCAAGGAATGGAAAACATGGTGCTGAAAGTGCCAAAAACTATTGAAGTGAATGACAGTGACCTGTTGCTTAGTGGCACCTTAAAGGGTGCAGGCGTCGCGTACTTACCGCAATTTGTCACAACAGAAGCAGTAGATAAAGGCGAGTTAGTACCGTTATTGGAAGAGTATGAGACCAGTATTTGGAGTTTGAATCTGTACTATCATTCACCCAAAACTGCATCTCCAGTGGCGATAAAGTTCAAAGAGTTCTTATTAAAAACCCCTTGTTAAGACGGATTGGATTTAAAACAATAAGCTGCTGACGCCATCGTAAGTCAGCTTGGCGCCTGAAAGAAACAAGAACAAGTAACAGAGCTGATAGATTCTTTCCTGACTGACGCGATGCAAAAGATACACACCCATCTTAACGCCAACGGGCGCGAGTGGAATCAACACTAGCGCAGTCATTAAGTTGGTCGAATCAAATTCACCAAGCCAAATGTAAGGCACGAGTTTCGCTACATTCACTATGCCGAACAGCACCGCCATGGTTGCTATCAGGTTGATTTTAGGCAGTTTCAACGGGAGTAAATAAATACTCGCGGGACCGCCACCAGCATGAATTGCAGTACTGGAAAAACCGCTCAGAGTGCTCCAAACCCAAGCATCTAGCTTCCCTGATTGAGAGGGTGTTTCACCACTTAACCAATACTGAAAGCAGAACAGCAAAGACAACACACCGACGGTGATCTTCAACCCTGACTCTGGCGTGATACTCAGAAATAAGCCCGCTAATACCACCCCAAGCAAAGCCCCAGGCAGCATGGTTTTAAGCACTCGAACATCGGCATTTCGATAATGATGACGCACCGCAAAGGCATCCATTACCAACAGAATGGGCAATAAAATCGCTGCGGCTTGTGTTGGCGGCACCACCAGCGCCATCATAGGAACAGCCAAAATGCCCAGCGCCCCACCGAGCCCACCTTTACCAATGCCATAGATTAACACCGCAGGAATCGCCAAAAGATAGAACCAAGGATCGCTGAGCATCATCGTCACCTTTTTAGAATCGAATATCGAACTACGCCACAATCTGAGCGAGATAATCGCGACTGCGTTTTAAATCGCGCGAAACCTGACTCACGTCTGCGGTGCCGTGTTCATGCTCGACCACGATCCAACCTTGATAGTCGGCCGCCTTAAGTGCACTCATCACTTGTTGGAGCTTGATATCGCCATCCCCTAGTGGCGTAATCAGCCCTTTGCTGTACGCATCGACCCACTCCAACTTATCGCGATTAGCTAACCTCAATTTGTCCGTCGACACATCTTTAACATGAATATGCTCAATGCGCGTTCCGTACTGACGGATAAGCCCCAGCGGATCCATCCCATCTAAAAATGCATGCCCGATATCGATGCAAAGTCCGAGCTTGTTCGCTGGAACCTGGCTCATGACAAAATCGATCTCGTCTTTATAACTGATGTAACCGCCGATGCCCGGATGAAGTAAACAGCGCAAACCATATTGGCTAGCTACGCTAATGATGCGTTCGAGGTTGGCAATCATGGTTCGTTTACTTTCCATTTTCAAACGCGGTGCAGTGACGCTTTGTCCTATATAGCCATAGCGTTCCGCGTGAATGCCTTCCATCACCAGTAAGTTCTTTACACCCAATGCATCTAAGCGCTGACAAACGGTATCGACATCTTCCAAAATGGCAGACATGTTTGCAGAATCGCAAAATGGCACTTGTACCTTGCCAGAGCACATCTGCAATCCACGTACGCGAAACGCACTTTTCAGCAGTTCAGGATCTTCTGGGAAAAAGCCATCCGGTCCTAATTCAATACCACGAAAGCCACTGTCACTCGCATCCATTAACACCTTTCCCCAGCTTGGGTTGGTCGCATGAGATGCCTCTTCCACTCCCCAGCAGCATGGGGCGCAAGCAATACGATCAAGCATGTGTTTTTCTCCTAAGTTGATTTCCTTTCACCTTAAGATTGGTGGGGGTAAAAGTTCGTGATTTGCGCCTCGTTTGTACTTTGCATTTTCGCAAAGCGGCTTTGAATTCCTGGCTATATCGCGAGCACATCGCACTCCCTACACTGGTTGTGACAGAACGATTACGGAGTAAACTGCGGTATGGAACGAATCTTTATTGTGGCGGCAAAGCGCACCCCAATTGGCAGCTTTAATGGCTCGTTAGCGTCATTGTCCGGTGTGGAATTAGGCGCTCATGCCATCAAGGCAGCCTTGGAGCAAGTGGATATTGCACCAGAACAAATCGATGAAGTGATTGTGGGCAATGTACTGACTGGAGGCGCAGGCATGGGACCGGGTCGTCAAGCCGCAATGAAGGCAGGCATTCCAGAATCCGTTCCCGCTTACACCCTCAATATGATTTGTGGCAGTGGCATGAAAGTCATCATGGACGGTGCAAGCCACATTAGGGCGGGCGATGCTGAGTTAGTGCTTACTTGCGGTATGGAGAGCATGTCTAACGCACCTTATGTCTCTTCTGGCCAGATTCGTCGCGGCTACCGCATGGGTCATCAAATCCAAGAAGACAGCATCATCAAAGATGGTTTGACGGATGCCTTCCACAACTACCACATGGGTGTTACGGCAGAAAACATCGCCAAGCAATTCCAAATCAGCCGAGAAGATCAGGATGCCTTTGCCTTACAAAGCCAACGTAAAGCAGTCAGCGCGATAGAAAATGGTCGTTTTGAAGCAGAAATTGCGCCAATTACCATTGTGGATCGCAAACGCCAATTCGAAGTGAAGAACGACGAATATCCGAAAGCCGACAGCACCTTTGAAGGTCTACAGGCGCTGCGCCCTGCATTCGATAAAGAAGGCAGCGTTACCGCAGGCAATGCATCCGGTATTAACGATGGCGCATCCGCAATTTTGCTCGCTTCCGAAAGCGCAGTGAAACGCCACAACCTCAAGCCAATAGCTGAACTCATCGAATACGGACAAGGTGCTATCGCTCCAGAGGTGATGGGCTTAGGTCCGGTGTCTGCGATTGCCAATACCTTAGCCAAAGCCGAAATGGCGATTGAAGATATCGACGTTTTTGAGCTTAACGAAGCGTTTGCTGCACAAGCACTTGGCGTGGTTCGCTCTCTTACCGAGCAACACAATATAGATGAAGCGTGGCTGCTAGAACGCAGTAACTTAAGTGGCGGTGCCATTGCACTGGGTCACCCAATCGGTGCATCAGGTAACCGCATTGTGACCACCTTGATTTATCAACTACAACGCACTCGCCGCGATTACGGTTTGGCATCACTTTGCATCGGCGGCGGCATGGGCACGGCGTTGATTTTAAAACGTTGCTAAAAGGAGCCTCTCATGGACACGAAAAACATGAAAAAAGCAGCCACTACCGAGCAAATTGGAGACCTACTACACGACGGCATGACCATCATGATTGGTGGCTTTATGGCGACGGGAGCCCCAGAGCGTTTGATTGACTTGCTGATCAAAAAAGACATCAAAGACATTACCTTAATCAGTACCGACACAGGCTCACCGGGTCGTGGCTCTAGTCGACTCATCGCGGAAAAACGGGTGAAGAAACTGTATGCCTCACACATCGGCACCAACCCTGAAACGGGCAAGCAAATGAACGAAGGCACACTTGAAGTAGAGCTGGTTCCTCAAGGTACATTGGCAGAGCGCATTCGCAGTGCTGGCGCGGGTTTGGGTGGCGTACTAACACCAACCGGGCTTGGCACCATAGTCGCAGAGAACAAACGCGTGATTGAAGTTGATGGCAAACAGTATCTCTTGGAAATGCCACTGAAGGCCGACTTAGCGCTGATTCGTGGTTCAAAAGTTGACCGTCGAGGCAACGTTTTTTACAGCAAAACCACTCAAAACTTTAACCCTTTAATGGCAACTGCGGCAGAAACCGTGGTGGTGGAACCAGAGCAGATTGTGGAATTGGGCGACATTGAACCCGAAGCCGTGCATACCCCAAGTTTGTACATCGATTACATCTTAGTGGAGGACAACTAATGACTGCACAATTAGATAAAGAAGTCGTTCGCCGCCGCATTGCATGGCGCGTTGCTCAAGAGATGCAAGATGGCGACATCGTTAACCTAGGAATAGGTCTACCAACGCTGGTTGCCAATGAAGTAGACAAAGACGTCGAGCTATTACTGCAAGCGGAAAATGGCTTAATTGGCATTGATAAACTGGCATCTGAGGAAGAAATCGACCCTGACCTGGTCAATGCAGGCGGACAGAACATCACAGCAATCGCAGGATCATGTTACTTTAACAGCGCCGACTCTTTTGCCATCATTCGTGGCGGTCACGTGGATTCAACCGTACTTGGTGCGCTGCAAGTGGATGAACGTGGCAATCTTGCCAACTGGATCATTCCGGGCAAAATGGTCCCGGGAATGGGCGGCGCGATGGATCTTGTGGTCGGCGCAAAGAAAGTGATTGTCGCCATGGAACACTCGGTGAAAGGCAATCCGAAACTACTCAAACATTGCACTTTACCGCTGACTGCAGTGGGTCAGGTGGATTTGATTGTTACCGAGATGGGTGTATTCGAGATCACCGATAAAGGCATGATGCTGACCGAACTCGCGCCAGAGTTTTCCGTTGAAGAGGTACAAGCGGCGACGGAAGCTCAACTGATTGTATCGCCTAACCTTATTCCAATGCCGACACCAAATTAACTCTAAATGCAAGAGGAGCAATATGCTCCTCTCTTCATAATTTGATCGTTCTTCAAGTTTGTGTCAGGTTTTTCTGAAACACGCAGTTTGCCCTTAAAATTCCCTCAAACCATGCGTAGAATCCCGCCCTGTTATGCGCATGGTTGAGTTGTATTTAGGGTAAAAACCGATGAGATTGTTGTCTGGATTTTCGTCAAAAGAGTGGCTGCTAACGGCTGTCGTGCTCGGCGGCTTAACTGCGTATGCCGTTTATCACTCCAACCAACGAACTTCTGATGCCCGCACAGCCGCCATTCAAGTGATCTTTGCCGACATGCAGTATCACGTTTCTATTCTCAATCAGAATGCGAAAGCTTTTAAGCAAGACCACGGGGCAGACCAATGCGTCTTAACCGCTGCTGGGTATCAAGAGTTTTACAATGGCTACCCAGAAACCCAAAGTGAGTGCGGTGAGCAGGTCAGCTTCTTCGATAACTTAACCATCACCGATGAGATGAAACAGACAGATTTAGTCTTCATCGAGAACAATCAATACTCCATGGTTGGGTATGGCAATGACGAATCACCAGAAACGCTCATGGTAGGCAAATGCTATGCGTATTACCGCTTGGATGGAAAAGGCGCTGATGGACACAGCTTTAAGGTTGATACCTCTCGCTGTTAGGACAGACTTAACGTTGTGGTTGTGTAGAACAGGCTATAGAAATCAAAAAGGGAGCTCAATGCTCCCTTTTTACTGCTTACAGCCTGAATTTACGCTTGGCTGAGTGTTACTTCTTCCAATGGGAAGTGCGCACTTGGCTCTACAAACTCTTGTTGCGCTGCAATGGTTTGAAGTTCCCATTCACCCGCTTGGTAAGTCGCGTTAAGTACGCCATAGCAAGCATCGTGACAGTGTTGGAACGCTTGTTTTGGCGTCCAACCTTTCAATAGGCCAGCAGTGAAGATCGCCGAGATCAAATCGCCAGCGCCTACCGGTGCTTTGGCAAATTCAAAATGAGGACGCTTCGCTAGGTAAGTGCCTTCTGGTGTCGCAAGCAGCATATTGAAGCTGTCATCTGACAAGCAGTAAAGGTGCTTCACCAACACCACTTTAGGGCCTTTTGCTAGCGCACGCTGACAAGCGTTAATCGCGTCATCCAACGTGTGAATTTCCATCTCTGCAAATTGGCTTAGCTCGAACTGGTTAGGCACGATCACATCCGCCATTGGCATTAGACGATTCAACAAGTTTTCTGCGATACCCGGCGCAACAATACAGCCTTTGTCTGGCGCGCCCATCACTGGGTCACATACGTAAAGCGCTTCTGGATTCGCTTGTTTAACTTTAGTGACGGTATCTTCTACTGCCAGACATTGCTCAGCACTGCCTTGGTAACCAGTCAGAACCGCTTGGCACTTCTCTAGCGCGCCAATGTTGCCAAGACCACGAACTAATTCGCTGATGTCATCAGCCGAAAACGCACGACCCGTCCAGCCTTCTTGATACTGGGTGTGGTTAGAAAATTGAACCGTGTGAATAGGCCACACTTCGAAACCCATGCGTTGCATTGGGAAAACGGCACTGCTGTTACCAGCGTGACCAAAAGAAACATGAGATTGTATAGAGAGGATACCTTGCATAGTACCAGACCTCTTCTTGTTGTTATCAATAGTTCAAAGACAGCGGCGAGCGCCAGATTTGCGAAACCAGTAGTGTATCCGACAAACCAAGATTCTCTAACTCAATTCTAGCCTTCTTCGCTGGAATCGGTTGGAGAGCTGGTTTTCAGTACCATTTTCTTAATTTCCATTTTGTCTTTATTGAGCGCAATTTCGAGGGTGTCCCCTTCCCTTATCCCGAGCTCGCTCAGGATCACGCTTGGAATGACTACGACGGTATCGTCACCGATCTTAACAGGTTGGCTAATCATCTTTCGTCCCCCAATTGTCGAAAATGAGTTTTCACGTTACGAGTGGCGAGTAACTTTCTTTTGTGTCCTTAATCTGCCAAATGGATAAAAACAAAAGAGCCCTCCACACCGCGTATGGGAAGGCTCGATTGAAAAAACTTAGTTCACTAGCGGTTCATGCTTAGAAGCAATCAGACCATAAGCGCTCCAACCTAGGAAGGTAACGATAGAGCCCCACATCATGGCTTCATAGCCAGAACCATACAACGCGTAGAAGCTGTAGAGAGAGCCAACCAAAGCGATGATGTTGGTGGTTTTCATTTCTCGGTCAGGTACATGCGCCACTTTTTGCATGATGAAAATCGCCCCCATACATAGAATGTAAGGAATAACGTTAGTCACAACCGCAAGGTTAACCAATGCTTCAAACTGCTCGTTCAACGTCGGAGAGATCGTCATAAGCGACAAGACGGATTGAATGACTGTAATAGCAAGCATACCTTTGATTGGCGTACCGCGTTTATCAACTTCTGAGAACAGTTTCGGGAAGAAGCCCGCATCTGAAGACGATTTAAATACCGACGCGATGGTGAACTGCCAACCAAGTAGTGAACCCGCACAAGCTAGCACTGCCATGCCCGCAACCACTTTACCTGCAGTAGAACCTAGCATTACTGTCCATACCGTTGAGAATGGCGCCGTAGAAGCAGCAAGCTCAGAGTTCGCCACGATACCAGAACAGATGTTGGTTGAAACAATGTAAACCACTGCCGCGATCAGCGTACCGCCCAATACTGCGATTGGAACGTTCTTCTCTGGGTTTTCTACCGCTTCTGAGTTTGCACAAGCCGATTCAAGGCCTAGGAATGCCCAAAGTGTCATCGCGATCGACGCACTTACCGCTTCACCAAATGGTAGGTGGTGTGGGTTCCACGCTTCGATGTACATAGTTGGGCTGAAGTAGAACCAACCAACAATGCCCAAAGAACAGACAGGAAGAATAACGCCCCAGACCGTAAACGAGCCGATTTGACCTGTGATCTTCGCACCACCAAAGTTAGCGAAGGTACAAATCCAAAGGATAGCGATGGTGTACAGACAGGTTTCTACTGGCGACAAAGTCACTTCAAAAAACGCTGAGCCGTAACCGACACAGGTAATGGCGATTGCGATATTGGCAATCAACAATGATAAGCCGTAGGTCCAACCCGCCATAAACGCACCCGATTTACCAAACGCGTACGACGCATAACCGTTCATACCACCGTCACGTTTGCTAAAGCGACCACATTTTGCGAACACATACGCGAGAGCCAAAGAGCCAGCAGCCGTAATCAACCAAGACAAAATCGAAATGGTGCCTACTTGCGCTAGCTTACTTGGCAACATGATGATGCCCGAACCAGCCATGTTAATGAACGTCAGAATGGTAAGTTGCACCACCGACATTTTTTTGGTTTCAGTACTCATAAATTATTCTCCACGAATAAACGGTTCGCACCGCGGTTTTCACGCACGGTGCGAACGGGTAGATTAATCTTTTAGGGCGTAACAATGGGCGGTGGTGCGGCCATTGACGTCTTCTAGGTACACACCTTGGATCTCTGGTGCAAAGCCTGGGAATCGGTTGATGCCTTCTTCTAGAGACAAGAAATAGTCGACAACGTGCTGTGTCCAAACCTCACCAGTGATCACACATATGATGCCAGGAGGGTAAGGAAGCGCGCCTTCTGCTGCGACACGGCCTACCGCTTCTTTAAGTGGTAAGTAATCACACTCTCCACGGAAGTATTTGCGTGTTGCCACATCTGGTTTGTGCACCATGGTTGGGAAGTATTCGCTACGGAACATCGCTTTTTGTAGCTGTTTCACATTCAGCTCTTTGTACATGTCATGCATTTCCTGACATAGCTGACGGATGGTGTAGCCGCGGTAGCGTTCTTTGTTTGCTTCATAAACGCGAGGCAGCACGATGTTTAGCGGTGCATCATCACGAATGAACTTCTCGAAGCGGTTGATTTGCGCCACAAGATGACGGATCTTGCCCATATCTTCTGCTGGAGTAAGCAGGAACAAGATAGAGTTCAAATCACACTTCTCAGGGATGATGCCGTTTTCGCGTAGGAAGTTCGCCAATAACGTTGCAGGAATACCAAAGTCTGCGTAGCTACCATCTTCTGCAATACCAGCTGTGGTTAGTAGCAATTTACAAGGGTCAACGAAGTACTGACCTTCACCGTAGCCTTCGAATTTATGCCAGCTTGCATTTGGCTCGAACATGAAGAACTTCTTATTGGTTGCGATAAGATCGGTGTCGTAGCTACCCCATGGCTGGCCTTCAACTTCATCCGGAATGAATGGACGGATCAGCTCACAGCTTTTCAGTATTTCTTTACGTGCTTCGATACCTGTCTTAACTGCATCTCGCCATAGACGTAGACCTGCTTCACCATCGTGGATCTTCGCGTTCACATCTAGAGCAGAGAACAGCGCGTAGAATGGTGAGGTTGACGCATGCATCATAAACGCGTTGTTGAAGCGTTTGTGGTTACAGTAGCGAGCCTGACCTTTAATATGGTGGTCTTTTTTATGGATTTGCGAGGTTTGAGAGAAGCCAGCCTGTTGCTTGTGAACAGACTGAGTCACGATCACACCCGCATCTTCTGGTTTCAGATCCAGTAGCAATGGAGAACAGTCTTTCATCATAGGAATGAACTGCTCATAGCCTACCCATGCAGAGTCAAATAGGATGTAGTCACAAAGATGACCAATCTTATCCATCACGTAACGCGCGTTGTAGATCGTACCGTCATAAGTACCTAACTGAATGATCGCAAGACGGAATGGACGTTCATCACGCGCACGCTCTGGTGATACTTTCGCAATTTGAGCGCGAATGTATTCCTCATCAAAACAGTGCTCATCCATACCACCGATAAAACCCCAAGGGTTACGTGCCGTTTCTAGATAAACTGGCGTACCGCCCGCTTGAATTAACGCACCGTGGTGGTTTGATTTGTGGTTGTTACGGTCAAACATCACCAAGTCGCCCTCGGTCACTAACGCGTTACAAACCACTTTGTTTGAAGCCGAAGTACCGTTGAGTACGAAGTAGGTTTTGTCGGAGTTGAACACTTTTGCTGCGTGCGCTTGAGCTTGGTGAGCAGAACCTTCGTGGATCAGCAAGTCACCTAAATCAACATCCGCGTTACACAAGTCACTGCGGAATAGGTTTTCACCGAAGAAATCGTAGAACTGTTTACCCGCTGGGTGTTTTTTGAAGAACTGACCGCCTTGGTGTCCTGGGCAGTCGAATGCAGAATTGCCCATTTCCACATAGTGAGTCAATTGTTTGAAGAAAGGCGGTAATAGGCGGCATTCGTACTTGGTCACCGCTTCATTGATTTGACGACCGTAGTATTCAATTGATTGTCTTTCTAGATCAATAACACCGGTTAACCAGACATAATCGTCGGCGGAGACCGGATTTTCATCTGTTACTAAGAAGACCGGGATACCATAACCCGTCTCAGAAATAATTTTGTGTAGACCAGCCTTAATATCTGAAGAAGTAATAATTGCAGCGCCAACGTCAGTTAATTCGACATGCTCTAGCGGTTTTAAAGTTCGGTTAAATTGTTCATCCAAAGATTCAGATAATAAACTGAAGTCTTCTGGCATGTAATTACTAACACCGATAATTAAACGTTTCATTGAAATATCTCTTATTTGTTCTGTAAAAACGATAAGACAGATATTACAAATGGATTTAATATTTAAAATTAAAAAACCAAATTTCGTGATTATTCGTTCATATTTATAACTCTTATTTTCTCGAAATAAAATTTCGCGATCTTTATCACTTTCCTTTCAATAAGCCAATGATATTGAATTTTGGTTTAAATTGAATTCAGGTGAAGAATTATGTGACCTCACCAGTTATTATTAAAAAAGGAATCAAAAGAAAATAAAATTTTGCGATTTTCATCACTCTATATTTAACTAGATTGATTTATTAGCAATAACAAACACAATAAATACGCTTATATTTAACAATTTATAAACTATAACAAAAAGCCATCAACATTTCTGCTGATGGCTTTTCACGTTATTGTTTTTTCTTTGGTGCTTTCTTCGAGCTCAAGTCTAATCGAACAAATGGCTATCGAGTTTAACGCCGTTATTTGACCACAATTGATACCGTTTCACCGCGTTACCAGACGAATACATGGTGTGCTTGCAGTCCATACATTCGACAAAATACAAACCACTCATACCAGCCATAACGTGTAACCTTCGACTGTCACAGCGCTTACAAGAAAGACGCTGAACCTTACTGTTTACGTCAACACGACGAGCGAAGTTAAGTGTCTCATGGGAGCACAAGGCGTCCACTGCACTATCTTTAAACGGATGCTCACTGAGCAAATGATTGATGGCGTAATCGTACACCGGGGGAATCGAAGATTTGCCATTCTCTATATTGGTTATCTTAGCTACGGAAACACCCAACAAAGATGCAAACTCCACTTTGCTGTATTCCAAGATAAACCTTGAAGAGATGAACTTATCTGCACTAATGATTCTCAACATACACAAATCTCTAATAGAAACAAAAAGAGCACGACGTTGCTCTTTTATGTTGAAAAGGATAATAACAGGTTACTTCCGACTGTATTTATACGCAGAGTATGCGCTATTTTTATTTTTGGTATCTTGCGCTCAATTTAATTAAAGATCAATAGCATTCACTTAGTAACAAAAATAGAAATTAAGATTTAATAATATAATTCTTAATAGCAAATATTAGTTAAAGTAATGGTTCTAGTTAACTAAAAATAATTTAAGCTAACAAAGTAATTTCATAGCCATGATATGAGCTAATCAATAATAATGGATTGGAGCTTAATTCATGTATTTTCAGCAAGGGGGGATTTCCCTCTATTTGTCGATTTATATACCAACAGCTCGGTGACAGGTAGAATTCTGTTGAAGCTTTGCATAAAGATCACCCAACAATTATGCAATCGATAGAGTAAAGAAGAATTTGAGTGATAAAAAAGCCTCACGAATGAGGCTTGTTGAGATTCTGTGGCTGTAAGAAGTTTTGCGTAAAATCGAGCACTTCTTTGGAAGGTTGTTTTGGTGGAGGCGCAAATTCTTGTTGTGCGGACACTTCGCTTTCGAAGTTTAACTCTGGCATCCCATCAGGTACGTTTGCTTCTTCATGATGCTCTTCATTAAGCAACTCGTTCAGTTCTTCTTCTCCAGGGAAATACGGCTCACGCTTGTAAACCTTGTTTAAGGCTCTGATGATTGAGTGCTTTTTCACCACGCCAGAAGCCAACTTTCTTTGTAGCGGTTTAGCAATTGATTGTAAGCCAACCACCACATCTACACCGATGTTGCTGGCAACCTCATCACGTACAACTCTCGCAGGCTCATAACCCATGTTCGCAGACAAGAACAACCAAACGTAAGCAATCGCGTTACCTGTTTTGCCAGTGTCTTTCCACGCTTCACCTGCATGGAACATGGCTTCTGCACTGCCGCTTTCCGCCGCTCTTTCTAACCAATAACAGCCTTTGACCATACATTTTTCAGTACCAATGCCATTGAGATAGCATAGACCTACTTGGATTTTGCCATCAGCACTGTCTTGCTCTGCAGCTTTCATAAACCAAAACAACGCATCAGCCCGCTGACCTGATGTGTTTTCTGGTGACAACTGCCATTCGCCCATATACAGCATGGCTGGAATGCAGCCTTCATCGGCAGCTTCTTCGATTAATTGGTGACCTTTAGGAATGTTTTTCTCTGTACCACGCCCAAATACGAGCGCTTTTCCGGTCGCGAATTTCGCATCGATATCGCCTTCCATGCCCGAAATAGCCGTACGCCAGAAGTTTGCCTGCTCTCTTAAGATCACATCTTCACGCATACGTTCGGCAAGTCTTACTACACCGTACATACCAGTGACATTATCTAACTTGGCCGCTTTATCATACCAATAGAGCGCCTGTTTAATGTTCTCTCGTTCCGCTTCTTTTGCTAAATAAAGAATGGTCGGGATATGCCCCGTTTCCGCCTTAAACGCACGTTCTTTACGCTCTTGCTCTCGCGCCTTCTGCATCGCTTTGCGGTATGCCGCTTCACGAGCTTTCCTCTCGGTCTCGAGACGTTGCTTACGCATCGACAACGAGATCATCCACACAAATATCAGGACGAGTGAAAGGCCAGTTGCCACAATGGCAATGCCCATACTACTCATAAATAGCCTCTTTTTAGGTCAGGGCCCATAAGGATTTCCCGTAGCTCGGGGAATCTAGAAAATTGTTAATTTGGGTGTGAAAGCAATCATTCCACTGTACACCGCCTTTATTATATAACGACCATGTAGGCAAAATCTGAAGTTTACAATTTTACTGTGAGGGCAATTTATTCAATATCATCTAAACTTATTTTTTAAAGAAAAATATCACCCTTGCTTTTATAGAACCTAATCACAGTTTTGGGGCTTAGACATTCTCCTCCCCTATCATCCCCCCGATCTCCTCCTATAGAAATTTACATTTTTAGGCTGTGCTTAACATCTCACTATGCGCTCGTTTTATTATTTAATTTGTGAACAAAATCTAGTGTGATAGAAAATTTTCTCTTGTAAAAAACTTAACCGCCTGCTCTCACATTTTGCTGATAGTTCAGTGTATTAGCATTTAGTTGAACATTTCCTTTTCGGCATCTTGCCCAATCTATTCTCAATTCAATAACAATGGATTTGTAAACGTGGACAATAAAACATTTAAATTATCAGCGATTGCCAAAACCGTGCTACCTCTACTTTCTGTAGCAGTGATCAGCGGCTGTGGCAGTGACAGCTCTAGCGATGACACTACGAACCCTGGCTCCGGCCTTCACCCTGCGGGAGAGAACGAAGTTGTCATCTATTACAAACGCGATGTTGCTTCGGCTTCAACAGCAAGTGATTACGACGGTTGGGGCCTACACCTTTGGAATGGCGAAGGCTGTACCAGTACTGACCTAGAAGCAATGGGGATCGCTGACGGCGGTACGGATTGGGCAGCACCGCTTTCGTTCGAAGGCATCAGCGAAACTTACGGCGCTTACTACGTACTTAAAGTGAACCCTGACGCATCAGACCCACACGAGTGTATGAACTTCATCTTGCACAAAGGCGATGAAAAAGCCTTTGGCAGCGCGAACTCTAAAGTGGAGTTAACCAAACTGGGTGAGTCTCAAGGTCTATTCGGCTTCCACGGCAGTAGTGAGCTTTACTATGAGCCAATTGCAGATCGTCCTGTTGATATTGATGGCCAGAAAGCACACTGGTTAGATGCCGACACTATCGCTTGGGAAGCGGCAGCAAACGCCGACTCGATGAAGCTATTCTACAGCTTGACCAACGACATCAAGATGGACGAAGACAAGCAGATTTCTGGCGGTACAGCCGTTGAGTTGACGAAAGCAGGAGACCTGTCTGAAGAACTGAAATCTCGTTTCCGTCACCTTGCGAGCTTACAAGCCGCAGGCATTGATGTGGATTCTGATACGCTACGCTCTATTCTGAAGTCACAAATCGTGATGGTGGCATACAACGCAAGTGGCGATGTTATCTCTGCCACTGAAGTCCAAAAGCCAGGTGTGCTTGATGCGGTATTCGCAGATGCAGACGCAGGTAACGCCATTGGTCAGGAACTTGGTGCCATTGTTGAAGGCAATGCAGCAACATTCAAACTTTGGGCACCAACAGCGCAAGACGTTGACCTGATCATCTACGATGCCGATTTGAAAGAAGAATCCACCGTTGCGATGACAGAAAACCCAACTACTGGTATCTGGGCTTCTGAAGCGCAAAGCGATGCACTGAATAAATACTACCGCTACGAAGTGAAGGTTTATCACCCAACAACAGGTGTGGTAGAAACGCGCCTTGTGACTGACCCATATTCATTAAGCCTTTCTGAAAACTCGCTTTACTCACAAGTTGTGGATCTAAACAGTGCTAGCCTGCAACCACAAGGCTGGAATGATTACGATCGCCCAACGGTTGAAAAAGACGAAGACCATGTCCTTTATGAATCACACTTACGTGATTTTAGCTTTAGTGACACGAAAGGCACAGAATCGTTAAACGGCAAATACCTTGCGTTGACGGAAGCTGAGCGTGAATCTGTTACTCACCTTCAAGCCCTGAAAGATGCTGGTTTAACAACGCTTCACATTCTTCCTGCCTTCGATATCGCAACCGTTGATGAAAACGAAGCTAAACGCGTTGATATCACGGATACGGTAGGCAAGCTATGTGGCATTAAGCCTGAAGCCTCTGTTTGTGAAACCGAAGACGATGCAAAAGTGATTGAAGATGTCCTAAACAGCTACGATCCAGCAACAGGTGCTGCACAAGCTCTGATGAACGATCTACGCATGCTAGACAGCTTCAACTGGGGTTACGACCCATTCCACTACACTGTGCCAGAAGGCAGCTACGCGACTGATCCAAACGGTTCTAAACGTATCCTTGAATTCCGTGAAATGGTGCAAGCGACGCACAAAATGGATCTGAAGCTGGTTATGGACGTGGTATACAACCACACCAACGCATCTGGCGTAAACGACAAGTCAGTTCTCGATAAAATCGTCCCAGGGTACTACCACCGTCTGAACGTCAACACAGGTGGCGTTGAGAACTCAACTTGTTGTGATAACACAGCAACTGAGAACTTAATGATGGGTAAACTGATGGTTGACTCATTGCTTGTGTGGGCAGATGACTACAAAGTCGATGGTTTCCGCTTCGACTTGATGGGCCACCAACCAAAAGACGTGATGGTGTACGCGCTAGAACAAGTACGTAAGGTTGATCCTAATACGCTGTTCTACGGCGAGGGTTGGGACTTCGGTGAAGTCGCGAACAACGCGCGCTTCGACCAAGCAACACAGCTAAATATGGCTGGCACAGAAATCGGTACCTTCTCTGACCGTCTACGTGATGCGGTCCGTGGTGGTAGCCCATTCGATGGCGGCATGGACTCTGAAGGTAAACACCCACTTCGCTTCAACCAGGGCTTTGGTAACGCAGGGTACCCGAACGAAGAAACAAAGACAGATGCAGATTCAGTAAACGGTCGTCTACACAACCAAGATATCGTTCGTTTAGGCATGGCTGGCAACCTAGCAGAATTCGTTCTACTCGATTACAAAGGGGATACGAAGCTTGGTAAGAACGTAGACTACAACGGTGCACCTGCGGGCTACACTAAGATGCCTTCTGAGAACATCTCTTACGTATCTAAGCACGATAACCAAACCCTTTGGGACAACAACGCTTACAAGATTGCGACTGGCACTTCTTCCGCTGAGCGCGCTCGTATGCAAACGGTGTCTCTATCGACGGTAATGCTTGGTCAAGGTATTCCGTTCATTCACATGGGTTCAGAATTATTACGCTCTAAATCAATGCAGCGTGACTCTTACGATTCAGGTGACTGGTTCAACCGTGTTTACTTCGACGGTAGCGACAACAACTGGAACGTAGGCCTACCTCGTGAAGACAAAGACGGCGCGAACTGGGAGCTAATCAAAACCATCGTTGCGGATGGCACAGCAAAACCAGACTCGACTGATATTGAACTTACTAAACAACAATTCCTAGAACTACTAACTATCCGTAGCTCAAGCGAACTGTTCCGTTTAGATACCGCTCAAGAGGTCATGAACCGCGTTGATTTCCGCAACGTAGGCAAAGACCAAGTTGAAGGCTTGATTGTGATGTCTATTGACGACGGTACGTCAGCTGGTGCAAATCTAGATACAAACTACGACGCCATCGTCGCGGTAGTGAACTCAACAGCAGAAGAGAAATCTTTCAAAATTGAGGGCGCAACGGGTTTCGAACTGCATGACGTTCAGAAGAACTCGGCTGACATGACCGTTAAGAGTGCAAGCTTCTCCGGTGAGACTTTCACGGTTCCGGCACTTACAACAGCGGTATTTGTACAACCTCAAGGTAACGCACAAGGTGCTGGTCTGCCTGTTGATACAGATAACAAAGACGTATCGAGCATTCCTCCTTACGGTGAAACCAAGGTTTATGTTCGTGGTGACATGAACGGTTGGAATCCATCAGAAGAATGGGAAATGTCATTCATTGGCAACGGTATGTACTCGGTAACAGGTGTACTTGAAGCTGGTGATTACGGCTTTAAGTTTGCTGATGATAGCTGGGGTACACCAAACTTTGGCTGTGATTACGTAGAACAAGCTTCTGGGTCTCTAGACTTGGGTACTGAGGGTAACTGTGCATTGTCCGTTACTGAAACAGGCAAATACACTTTCGTTCTAAATGCAATTCATGAGCAAAGCGATTCAGCTGACAAACCAGTTGTTTCTGTAACGAAAGCAGCAGACGCGCCAACGTTCGGTGAAACTTCACTGTTCCTACGCGGCACAATCACGACTTGGGATACTCCAGCTGAGACCTCAAGTGCGAAATTCACTTACGTAGCAGCAGATGTTTACTCGCTAGATATCGACCTAGCAGCAGGCAGCTACGAAATGAAGATCGCTAGTGCAGATTGGGCTGATGCAACCAACTTTGGTGGCGAAGGAAGTGTTGAGCTAGACACAGCCGTTACTATGGATGCAGGCGGTTCAAGTGCGAACCTTAAGATCACGATTGCAGAAGCAGGAAACTACAACTTCCACTTCAACGCAGCAGATAAAGCAGCACCAATCGTGACAGTGACTAAGAACTAAAAACAGTAGGCGCAATCATGTGCTAGCTTGGGGAGGGTAAAACCTCCCCTTTTTTGTGTCTGTAAAACGGCATTAAAAAAGCCGCTCGAACAGTGAAGATGGCGGCTTTGTTGTTTCTAATGATTTGCTTTAGCTATGGGGTTAGTTTCCCCAAATGATCTCTACAAACTCAGGGTGATCCACAAACGGGTTGCGGTTACCTTGGAATTCAAACACCGCTTGGTTACGGCTGATCTCTTTCGCGCTGACAGGATCGTTTTTGTGCCAACGTTTCAACATGTTCAGCATCCATGGTTCAAAGACGGTCGTTTTCGTGCCGTTCAATACCGCGTCAGAGTTGCTAGTGTTGCTTTCCCAGTTGCCAATGACGTTTTCATAGCGCGTCGCCATGTAGAAATACGCACGAGCAAAATCACCTTTGAACTCATCAATAGGCTCAAATACCGTTCCTGAATAGCCCAAAGTAGAGCTTGCTGAACCGACTTTTGAGCCATTGCTAGATACGTAAGTGCTGTTACCCACTTCACCAAATGGCCAGTTGCTGCGCTTCGCATTCACATAACCATCGGTTGCAAACAAGTGGTGACCATCCGAGTTCATCGGTTCAACCTTGCCACCAAACCAGCTCTTAGGGAATGAATGTTCACGGTTGTAGCAATCGCCTTCCGTTTTGTATTGGCCACATTGGTCAGTGACTTTGGTAAAACTCACCGTATCGCTGCCAGATGGTTTTTCAGAATACATATCGAGAATGGAGCCATCTTTCTCGTAGTAGTTGTCTAAATCTGCGTCTTTCACTAAGGTCCAAATCGCTGAGTAGCCGCGTCCGGTGTGATCCTTGATGATGTTAAACAGCGCTGTTTTCAACTCAAAACCTGTTTTGCCTTCTGCGGCTTTATAGTACTCACCGACAACAGGCGGAGGCGTCGTTGAACCGCCAAGAGTAAAGCTTGTGGTTTGAGATTTCGTGAATTCACCACCAGACGCTAATGTGGTTTGGCCAAACATTAAGGCGTATGAGCCACTGCCGTTGCCGCAACAAATGCCATCACCATAACTGTCACTGATCGTAAACTGGTAATCGCCGTTCGCTAGGCACATGGTTTTTTCGTAAGTTTTCGAAGATTCAAAACCTTGGCCAGAAAACAACACTTTTGAATGGCTATCTTTCAGTTCCCAACTCGTTTCTGAGCCATAACTGTCAGTGTTCAATGTCAGTAACACTTCGTTGTCATTACAGCTTTCTACCGGTGGCTGAGTACCACCATTTTGGTTTGGCTGAAAGTTATCGACATAAACGACTTCAGAACCGTCAAAACCCGACTCATCATAAAAGCGTAACCCGACATTGATCGTTTTGTTTGATGATGCAGTGTAACTGTGCGTGAGCTGTTGCCACTGATTGGTTTGCAGAGGGTTAGAGTAGCTGTGGTATCCATCAACCACCAAACGCGCTTTAACATTTCCTTCTGTATGATAAACCGCGACAGAAAATGGGTAGGTTTTCCCTTGCTCCACATTAATGGTTTGCAAAAAGTCGGTGTTGCTTTGGGTACCTGTATTTACGATAACTTGAGCCGCAAGACCACCAGATTGGTGCGGGTCACTGGTCGGTGAAACAGCAATGCCGGAATCAATCACAGACCACTGCGTTGGTGCATTGCCATTCCACTGTTCAAAGTCTCCATTCAAGACCTCTGCATAGGCGATCGGAGAGCAAATGAGAGATAAGAGACAGAGGGGTTTCGTTATGGATTTCATTATAATTTTCCATTAGTTATATAAATCCCCAAAAAGATAAACATAACAATTACACATGAGTAAGTCATAAATCACAGTTTGACGTTGCATGAATGTGAATATTCTCATTATCGTGCAGCACATCTCACAAACTGCGTACTGTTTCTTTCACCTGTTCAACGGCAGTTGTGCGATAAAAAACAAAGGGATGTACAGAAAGAACGCGGGAGCTCAAAGTGGAATATCGCTACCTATGACTAAAAAGAGCGGCATCTTAGACAAAGCGATAAAAAAAGCCAAGTGCGTTTCTATTGGGGTAGAAAGCAACACTTGGCTTGGTATGGGTTATCTTGATTGAGAATGACTTATTGAGTGTTTGCCGTCACTTTGAAGAAGCGTCCTTGTAATGATGACATCGGGATCTGGTACTGCCCGTTACTTGGTGTGATTTGTTGGTTAGTGATTAAATCCACCAGCGCTTGATTACTACCGACTTGCGCTTCTGTCAGCACAATATTGCGGGCACTCTCAAAGGTATTCAAAGCAAATAAGACTTGGTCATCGCCAGATACTTTCAAGTCCACATAACTGCCATTGCTTGCTACCAAGTTAGTGCGACTGCCTTGATACAAAGCAGGATGAGCAGCACGCATCGTCATCAATGACTTAACATAGTTTTTAAGGTCAACTTGGTTAGCATCTAGGGTTGCCGTTACGCCTTCGATCTTGGCGCTGCTGCGAGCGACATGGTCATCACACACGCCACGAACCGCACACGTATTGTTGTCTTCTTTTGCGTCAAAACCATCAACTTGGTCACCGATTTCATCCCCATAATAGAGTGTGATTGGTCCGGTGTAAGCCGCTTGGAATGCAAACGCGGCTTTGTGGCGTTGCCAGTATTCAGCATCGTTCACATCCGCTAATCCGCCTCGTTGCAACAAGTCACCAAAGCGAACTAAATCGTGATTGCCAATCATCAAGTTTGGTTGAGCATGAGACGGATATTGATTGTGTGTTTGGTAGCCATTGTCTAACCAATCCACATCACGACCGCCGGCACCGCTCTCATTGACAGCCAGTGTTTCCACCACGCGATAGCGCATTGGGAAATCAAATGCCGAGCACAACGCAGGATCGTCAGCCGCGCCATATGCGTCACTCGCGATTTCTGACTCGCCCTTCCAGATCTCAGCGACCATGTAACCCAGAGGATTCACTTGATCACCTTCCGCGTTGGTGTAAGTCACACTCTGTGAGGCTTCATCCACCGCTTTGCGGATTTGTGTCCATGCGTCGGTTGGGACTTGGTACGCTTGGTCTAAACGCCAACCATCAATTTTTAGCTCTTTGACCCAGTAAGTCGCGACTTCTTTGTAGAAATCCAAACTCGCTGGATAGTCGACCGGGTTACTCGAACCAGAAGGTAATAACCCCGATGGAGACGGCTTAATTAACCCTTCTTTGTGATGCCCAAACACGCCATCAAAGAAAACATACAAACCGCGTTTGTGTGCTTCATCAACTAAGGTTCTCGCCGTTTCTAAATCGCCAAAACGAGGATCAATCTTAAAATAGTCCGTAGCAAAGTAGCCCGTTGCATCCAAACGATCAGCCCAATGATCCTGCCCATCAATGGCTTCCGATTCAAAAACTGGCGTCAACCAAATTGCATTCATGCCCAAGTCTTGGATGTAATCGAGCGAATCAATAATCCCTTGAAGATCACCGTTATGATGGCTAGTGCCGTAACCTGTGCCATGGCCGATACTCGAATCGCCATCAACAAAGCTCTCAACCATGATTTGATAGGTGCGAAGTTGGTTGCTTTGCTCCATTACATTCGCTTGGCAAGCATAACTTGCATCAGGAAGTGGCGTGCTGCCATTATCGCTTCCTCCAGAGGAATTACACGCGGATAAAACACCAACCACGCTCAAGGCTAAAAGCGATTGGCCAAATAGTTTTTTATATCGTACGTTGCGCATTAAACTCTCCCAAATAAAATTAACCCCAACATGTTTCCCATGTAGGGGTTAATAAATAAAAAATAAATTTTAAATAACTGAATGAAATATTATTGGCACTTATTAACCATTACGTGAAGTGGCTTACCTTTTCCTTCAAATTGAAGGCTCCAAACGTATTTTCCATCTTCTTTAATATCAACCGCAGTATCTGTGCCGTAACCACCAAATGTTAATGGTGTTAATTCACCGACATTCATTCGATTACCTTTCGCGGTAAATTGTGGGAACCACAACTCAGTCGCGTACTGCATTTTGAAAGAGCCTGCTTTTTCTTGCGTCACAACTTGATAGAAGTTATTGCCTTTGTAAGTGTATTTACGTTGAGGTACATGTTTCCAATCTGAATCAGCAAACGTACCGACAACAAACAGAGGTTTAGAAATTGGGCCTTTCGCCGTGCTATCTGGGTTGTCACAAGCTGCCATGAAAGCAACGACTTCGTCTTGAGACAGATTAACAATAGGTTCAGCAGCACCTTCTGGTTCTGCTGTCGATTGACAACCAGCAAGAGCAACAAGTAAGGCAGCAGCAAGTGAAGTTTTCATCATGTTCATTTTCACGTTAATTCCTTTTTAATATTCCAAAGTAAATACAAACTCACCAATCTGGATAAAGTTAATATTTAAAAAGAACAAAATACCAAACTAGCGATAAAGAATATTATTCTCTATCTTGCTGAGCCAGATTACTTTGAGAGGTTTAATTATTTCCTAATCGATGACGAGTAAGGTTAGGAACACACTTTAATTATTGATCTGTTAAATATGAAAAACAAAGTAAAACAAATAAAATTGTGAATAAGTTAACTATATGTAGGGGTGAGTTTTATCGTTCTAAAATCAATTAAAAAAGGCCAGCAATTTGCTGACCTTTTTTATTCATTTATTTGGTATTTACCGCTTTAACAAATACTTCTTGTGCACCTTCGATGCCCAGTTCTTTTGCTTCATCTAGCAGTGTTAACGCTTTAGGAATATCGTCCGCGGCAACCGCAGCCTTGATAGAGCTGTGGTAGTAGCTGGTTAAATCCGTACCTTGAGGAATGTTGTCGTTTTTCGCAACAATCTTAGTATTCACGATATCGTTCGCGGATACTGAAAAGCGGAACTGGCCAAGTGGGCTGTGTTTCGCTTGAGGGTCTGCAATATCTGGCGGCTGAGTATGATTTGCCAGTGCGAAGGCTTTTGCAGGGTGAAGAACTTCAGAACTTCCTTTTAGATCAGCGGAAGTTGTGTAAACCAGTACATGCAAGTCATTACCTGTCATGTCTGGAATCACGTTCATTTCAAGTACGAATTTATCGTTGTCCAACAGTTTTGCTGGCTCGTACTTAAACTTTGAGAAATCTGCTTGGTAAATAGTTTCACCTGCCGTGTTCATAACAACAACGTTGGGTGCGTAAAACTCTAGATTTTTGTTTACGAAGGTCTCTAGTTTGATATCGAGACTGCCACGATTGCCTGGTAATGCGAACGCTGCAATTGCACCTGCGCTATTACCATCTAGCAGCATCTGGCTTTTATCAGTCAAAGCGAACTCAGTAACCACAGGTACATCAACTGGTACCCATTGAATATCACCCGATTGCGTGATCACTTGTTGTTGACCTTTCGGGCTCATATCGACTTGTTCTACAGAAGTACATCCTGTAGCCAACATTCCCAACAGCACGGGAGCAAGCCATTTTTTCATTACCGTCTACCTCGACTCATTATTGTTTTTTGAAATAAATACAGCCAGATAAGTTTCTGGCTGTATCATTCTAGGACAATTTAGGACTTAGTGGCTAGATGATTACCACCAAGCTTCAGCTTGTACACCGAATTGGAATGTATCGTCTGAACGACCGCCGTCAAATGCGTTTGAGTTGTCGTCTTTATCTGCAGTTAGGTACGACGCGTAAACGCGGATTTCAGGACGAGCCCAGAAGCTAGAGCCAGCAGACCATGCTTGAGCAACAGTTAGTTTACCGAACTTGTTCTCTGCACCGTCGTTATCATCGATAGCGTAACCAGCTTCGAAGATAGTTTTGTGGTTGTCATCCCATTTGTACATTGGACGTACAACTACAGACATTGCTTCCCACTTGTCTTGGCCAGCCCACATGTCTTCACCAACACCGTATACTAACTGGTGACCCATTTCCCAGTTTTCGCCCATGCCGATTACACCCCAGTTGATTAGGCGGTAACCAGATGCGCCACTGTCAGCTTCTGCACCGTACCAGCTACCGTCACCGTAGAATGCCATTGTTTTAGAGTAGCCTTCTGTACCGTACTGGAATACTGTTTTGTTGAAGCCTGAATCTAGACCTTGAGTCAATTCAGCAGTGAACATTACACCGTCTTCTGCATCTTTAGTGCTGTTTGGTGCGTCGTCAGTTTCGTTAACTAGAGCGTAGTTTAGACCTAGTTCTAGAGAGCCGTTTTCCCATACTGGAAGACCAGCGTAACGTACGTCTAGAGTGTTAACGTTTGCATCGCCGCCATCGTTACCTGGGTCAGCGATGTCAGAACGGTCGTTACGAACCCATGCTAGAGATAGTTTACCTGGACCAGCTTCGATGTTTTCGATACCAGCACCTGCGCCAGAGATGTTCCAGTAGTAGAAGTCAGAGATATGGATGTCGTGACGTTGGTAGTAACGCTTACCTGCCCATAGAGTCGCTTCTGGAGCGAAATCTAGAACACCTTTAGCTTGAACGTTGAACTGACGTAGTGCGAATTGTGCATCATCAACACATTTAACATCGCCAGCGCCGTCAAGACCACAGTTAGCAGAAGTGCTTTCCCAGTCGTTTGAACCGTTAGAAGTCATTGCAAACATAGAGTCAACGTAGAACGTTTTACCGTTGTTGTTGTAAACTTCTTTACCTAGTTGAACTTCACCGTAGATATCGCCTTCGTTACCTAGACGACCAATTTTGTTCTTTTCGAACGTTAGTTGTTGGCCACCGTCAGCGCTTACGCCAACACCAGCACGCATGTAACCATGAAAGTCCACTGCGAAAGCAGAACCAGCAGCTAAAGTTGCAGCAACAGCAGCAGCAATTACACTTACTTTTTTCATTCTTAACTCCATTAAGGGTATTTATAATTCTGTCTTCCCTGCTCACTCTTTTAGATACATATAGGCAGTAAAAATGCACCTAAAGAAAGAGAGGTAAGATGGGAACAAGTCCCCGTTTGTTTCAACAGTCTGCAGATTACCCAAGGAGTACAAGGATGACTTCCTCCGCCCCAAACTAATTTAGGGGGGATGAGAAGGGATGAGAAAATATACCGAATGGTGTTTTTTCGAGTTAGATCACCAATCTAGGGAGGAATTAGTAAGTTTCTTCAGTTTATGGCCGCTACAAAGTGATAGCCATTTCATATTTTTGTCAAAAATAGGTCGTAGAAAGTAATTTAATTACAGTGATAATTTTCGATATAAGGTGGTTGACCTTAGTAAGACAAAGTTTTTTACTTATAGTTTCTTAAAGGTAGCAATAAAATTAAAAAAAGATTCGCTGATGACACAACTTCACTCTCGCCCATACCCACTCGGCGCAACCGTAAATAAAGAAGGTTGTAACTTCTCTATTCACGCTCCGAGTAGTAAAGACATTCAACTTGCGCTATTTGCGGAAGACGGTAGCTACAAGCTGCACGACTTACCAGGCGAATATGCAGGCATTCGCCATACTTTTATCCCTGACATCAAACCGGGGCAAAAGTATGGCTATGTAGTGACGCATAAAGATGAACCTTTGCTGATCTCCGATCCCTATGCAAAGTCGATTGATAAAGCCCTTCACTACCAGCTTCCATTTTCTCCTGCAAAAAGCTTCGATATGCCAAAGTGTGTCGTCATAGAAGACAACTTTGATTGGCAAGACACCGATCATCCTCGCATACCACGAGAAGAGATGGTGTTGTTTGAAACTCATGTTAAAGGGCTCACTCAGCAGAACCCTGAAGTTCCAAGCGATACAAAAGGCCGTTATTTAGGTTTGTCTTCACCTGAAATGTTGGCGTTCTACAAACAGCAAAACATCAATACGTTGCAATTGCTACCTGTCGCAGCGTGTATGCATGAACCGCATTTGCTTAAGATGGATAAAGTGAACTACTGGGGTTACAACCCATACTTGTTCATGGTGCCGGACCCTCGCTATGCAGAAAAAGACGCGGTAACCGAGCTCAAAACCACCATCCGCGAGCTGCATAAACACGGCATCGAAGTGATTCTTGATGTGGTGTATAACCACACAGCGGAAGGTGGTGAAGGCTCAACGATCTTCAACCTAAAAGCGCTCGACTCACGTTTCTACATCAAACATGGTCAGAACTTCGCGAACTTCACAGGTTGTGGCAACACAGTCGACTTAACTTACCAGCCAGCACTTAACCTCGTTATGGATACGCTGCGATACTGGGTGAGCGAATTTAAAGTCGATGGCTTCCGTTTTGACTTGGCAGCAACACTCGGTCGCCAAGGCGACGATTACAATCCAGAAGCAGCCTTCTTTAAAGCGGTCGCGCAAGACCCAATTCTTCGCGAAACCAAGCTGATCGCTGAACCTTGGGATATCGGTCCTAACGGTTACCAAGTGGGTAACTTCCCATTTGGTTGGAACGAATGTAACGATAAACTGCGCGACATCTCCCGCAGCTTCTGGCGTGGTGACCAAGGCTACCTAAAAGAATTTGCGACTCGTTTGATGGGCTCTCGTGATATCTACAGCGCAGCAAACTGGCCTTACAAACTCACGGTTAACTACATCACATATCACGATGGTTTCACCTTGCAAGATTTGGTGTCTTACAAACAGAAGCACAATGAAGCGAACGGTGAAGAAAACCGCGACGGCCACGGCGATAACCGCTCTGAAAACTATGGCGTGGAAGGCGAAACCGAAAACCTGATGATCATCGCCACGCGTGAAAAACAAAAGCGCAACTTAATGGCGAGCTTGTTGTTTGCATTTGGTATCCCTCATATCCTAACCGCGGATGTGTTGTCGCACACGCAAGGCGGTAACAACAATGCTTACTGTCAGGATAACGAAACCAGCTGGCTAGATTGGTCGAGTACAGAACGCAAACATCACTTCAAAGTGTGGATGTCCCAAATGGTTGCTAATCGTAATCAGTATATGGTGCCATTCATTCGAGCGTTCAGTGGTGAGAATCGCAATAACAACCGTATCTTCTGGCGTCGTATTGATGGCAGCTTGATGGAGCACGATGATTGGAACCGTTTAAGCTCTGTAGCGCTGCATTTAGGCATCGGTAAGGAAGGACAAGAGTTGGTGTACCTGATCAACCAAACCAACGCACCTGCGCGATTTAAGCTGCCAAATGAGCGTGGTCAAGAGTGGGTGACCGTGTGTGATACCAATGTGCGTAATCTCAATCCTGGTCATGCTGAAGGCGAAGTGTTGCTTTCTCCTACGTCGATGGCGATTCTGCATTATCAACCAGAGTAAGAACCTTACCTGACACAAGCGAAGCTTATTCCTACAAGAACTGACAAACCCAGCCATGCGCTGGGTTTGTTTTATCAACGTTTCGGATACATAAACAGCAATCAGCTCAAATGGCACACCATACGCATTGATGCACAAGTGAAACTAATCTAATATTGCTAGCCAAATCACATTTATAATATATACAACGTTATTTGGCATATGGCTTTACCTAAATTCTTAATCCGCATTCTGCGGCCTTACCTGCTATTACTCGCAGGTTTCATGGTCTATCTGGCTTATGCTCAGTTAGTCGATTCCGAGTCGATGGTCTATCGGCAATCACAGACCAATATCATCACTGCAGAGCGGTTGATCCACTCCCAAATCGAAGCGGCTTTCAGCAAATTCTACCTTCTAGAGACCGCATTAAAAGCAAGCAAACAAGACCTCAATGATCCTGACTTCCGGGAACTAAGCCAAGGCATCATCGATTACTCTCCGCAATACTCCAATATCCTCTATACCACATCAAACAACAGTGTCGCGTATGGCCTATCTGGTCAAATCAAACAAGCAGACACTAGCGTAATTCAATGGCATAAACTGAACACTGTTAGCGACAAATTCTCTATCTCCTCGCTGTACCAAAACCCACAACAACGTTGGGTATTCGCCATCAAACACGTCAATCCAAACCTAAAATACCAACTTTGGCTTGAGTTCGATCTTCTTCATACCACTCAACAATTGCGTGGTCTGAAAACATTGAATAAAGGTTATGTGTTTGTCGTAGACAAAGATACAGAACGCTTGGTATTCCATCCAGATCCAAGCCGCATCGGTGACTCTTCAGTGAGTTATCATGGCGGTATCAGCGATAAAGTTGCATCGGGCTTACTGTTCGGTAAACACGAATACTATTACCAAGATAATTTTAAGATCTCAGTCTTCGATGCAGACAACAGCTTAAACTGGGTGTTTGTCGCAGGGACAGACCGTGCCGACATTCTTAACAGCAGTTATCCGTTCACACTAACGGCCGGTGTCATCGCCTCTCTGCTCGCGCTCGCCATCGGAATCAACTACCTCACTTACCAACTGCATTTGTCATTAGCCCGCCTAAATGGCACAGAGAGCGTTGGTGAGTTCAAAACCCAACTCAAGCATGTCTTGGATCGCTTTTGCTACCACAGAGGCATACAGTTCTGTTTATACGACAGCTTGAATTACAGCTTTTACACCCTCGATTATCACGGCAATAAAAAGCTGGTGCTAACTGACGCGGAACTCGCGGCGCGTTTTTCTCATAGCGCTTTAACGTACAGAACGAAGAAGTACGGCGACGAGCTGACGAAAAAGCTCAAGATCAACAGTAACCACTACTGCATCCCATTGTTTGATGGACGAGAACTGCTTGGCGTGACTTATGTCAGTTGTCGATTCCCGACCTACAAATGCGTGCTGAGCTTGATTCAAAACTACGCCCAAGTGGCGTTGGCAAACCTGAAATTGCATGACCGTTTGCGCCATCAAGATCCAATGACGCAACTGGAAAACAAAGCGTGCTTAGCCGCGAAAGTATCGAGAGAGCTTCATTCAGAGAACCGTTTTATTGCGATGGTCGATATTGATAACTTCAAATACATCAACGATAAATTCGGCCACCCAGTCGGTGATTTAGTCATCCAAAAGACCGCAGAAGTGATGCGCGACTGTTTCCCTAAACCAAAAGGGATTTGTTTAGCGCGCTATGGTGGTGAAGAGTTTGCCATCGTGTTCCAAGCCAATGACGAGTTTGATGCCAAACATCAGCTTGATAACTTCCTAACCGCGCTGCAAAGAAGCCATCTCACGTTGGGTTGTGGCGATGTGCGATTTACGGCAAGTGTTGGGTTTACGCCATTAGAAACCAGCTATCACCATGTAGTGGAGCAAGCTGACAAAGCACTTTATCAAGCAAAAAGATTGGGCAAGAATCGCGTCTGCCACCTCAAAGCGGCATAGCGAATTTCTTACGAAAGAAGACAAAGCCAGAGCAGACATCGCTCTGGCTTTTTTTATTTCTATTACAGTCAGTTAAGTCACAAGATCTGACACGACACTTCCCTCTTTCCCCGTCTTTTAAGCGACTCAAATTCTGCCCCCAAATACCCTCTCGTTAATCAGTTCTGAACAGGTGTTTATTTTTCTTTGATTTAACTTAACGGCTCTCATCAATAACCTTAAATGCATCAGGGGATTGCACGAAGCCAATTGAAAATGAAAGAACTGGACGATTACGTAGAGCAGATAAATTTAGACCTGACTAGCGAGATGTTAGAAGAGCTAGGTTGGGTCAGCGATAACGTCCATCAGATTCTTTATTGGGTTATTGCCGCCATCCTATTCGTTGTATTGATTTGGGGTATTTTCTCATGAAGGCATCCAATCCATCTTATGGACAGGTTTATTTGGTTGGAGCAGGCACGGGCGATGCGTCGCTGCTTACCATTAAAGCATTTCGTCTGCTTAATCGCGTTGATGTCGTACTTTATGACCATCTGGTTTCGGAAGAAGTCTTGGACGTCATCCCACGAAAAACCCTAAAAATCTGCGTGGGTAAACACTACGGTAAGTGTTCGCAAACTCAGGCAGAAATCAACGAAATGATGAAGGGCTACGCAATCACAGGTCTGACGGTATGTCGCTTAAAAGCGGGCGACCCGTTTGTATTTGGTCGAGGCGGTGAGGAAGCGACCTATTTAACACAGCAAGGCATCAACTATGAGGTTGTACCGGGTGTAACTGCGGCACTTGGATGCTGCGCTTACGCGGGGATACCGGTCACTCATAGACAAGTTTCGAGGGGTGTAACCTTGGTAACGGGACGAAACTGTAATGATGCTAGCGAACCGAATTGGAGCGCACTTGCCGCCATCGACCACACCCTAATTTTCTACATGGGGCTACACAAAGCAGAAGCGATCGCAGACAACCTCATTGCTCACGGTCTCGCGCCAGATACACCTTGCGCCATCGTCAGCAATGGGACACGAGAAAATCAAAGCAAGATCGTCACTACCTTAGCCGGACTGTATGAAACCTGCAAAACGCAAAAACCACCACTGCCAGCAATCATAGTCGTTGGAGACGTGGTTTCCCTTTCACAGTCACTGGAATGGTTTGAGTCCACCGCCGAGCCCTGTTTAGAACGCACGATTCACTAGTTTTTGAAAATAACGAGATAGAACAATGCCTAAGTTTTTAACTACTCAGCAAATGGGTTCGGCGATCGAGGCGTTACGTCAGAGCTATAAGGTGATGGCGCCCGTCTATGAAGAATACGCGGGTCGTTTTGCCCATACCCCAAATTTGGATTACCAAGAATTGGAACGTTACGACCAACTGGAGTGGAAAGAGAAAAGCCATTTTTCACCCAAAGAGATCGTCTTTCCGATCACCGAAACCCTGTTTTGGTTTAACGCCGACGAGTTGCGAGAATCCAGTGTCGATGCGCGCCCCGTGTTTCTGTTTCTCAGAGCTTGTGACATCAATGCGCTCAAAAGCCTTGATTACATGTTTTTAGAAAACGGCGGTCACGAAGACTTCTACTACAAACGTCTGCGCCAGAAACTCAAACTTGTACTGATTGAGTGCAGCGAAAGTTTCGAAAACTGCTTTTGTGTCTCTATGGGGACCAACAAAACCGATAACTTCGCCGCTTCAGTACAATTTAGTGACCACGGCGCCATTGTCACTATTAAAGATCCAGAGCTAGCGCCCTACTTTTCACAAGGCAAAGACGTTGAGCACAGCGTCAACTTCGTCAAGTCCAATCCGGTCAAAGTCCGCACGCCAGATTCGGTTTGCGATGACCCAACGAAAATACGTGAAGTGTTACTCAGCCATCCGGTGTGGTCAGAATACGATTCACGCTGCATTGGTTGCGGTCGCTGCACTTCTTCATGCCCGACTTGTGCCTGCTTCAACGTGTTTGATGTGGTTTACAACCAAGAAGCCAAAATGGGTGAACGTCGCCGTCAACACGCCAGCTGCATGATTGATGGTTTCTCGGATATGGCTGGCGGTCACAGCTTCCGTCATAAAACCGGAGAGCGCTTACGTTATCGCGCCTTGCATAAGGTCAACGACTTTAAGTCTCGCCAAGGCGAACACCATATGTGTGTTGGATGCGGACGCTGCGACGACCGATGCCCTCACTACATCTCATTTAGCAACATCATCAACAAGATGACATCGATTGTAGAGGAGGCGCTCTAATGTGCGATTGTGAAAACAAAATGTTGCCGCAAAGCTACCCGATTATTCATATCGAAAAGCACACCGAGCTGGAATGGAATTTTCGCGTTGCGTGCGACTTTCCGGTGCACTACGGACAATTTGTCGAAGTAGGTTTATCCCTTGTGGGCGAAGCACCTATTTCAGTTTCTGATTACGGCTTAGGTTACGTCGACTTGCTGATACGTAATGTCGGCAAGGTAACCAGCGAGCTGTTCCAATTAAACGCCAGTGATCGCGTGATGATGCGCGGCGCAATGGGCAACGGCTACCCGATGGAAGCATACCAAGATAAACACCTCATTGTGGTCGCGGGCGGCACTGGCGTTGCTCCGGTTAAAGGGCTGATTAACTACTTTCACAACAACCCAAGTGATGTGAAGAAGATGTCCTTGATCCTCGGATTCAAAAACCAAGATGCCGTGTTGTACAAAAACGACTTGCTGAATTGGTCTTACTCCAATCACGTCATCACCACCTTGGATGACGGTGGCGACGAGCACTTCTACGAGAGCGGCCTGGTCACCGAGCACATCAGCAAGCTTGACCTCTCAGACAAGGAAAACATCCGCGTCATCGTAGTGGGTCCGCCGATCATGATTAAGTTCGTCGTGCAGGACTTCTTATCCAGAGGCATTCAAGAAGATCAGATTTGGGTCGACTACGAACGCAGAATGGCCTGCTCAGTTGGTAAATGCGGTCACTGCCGAATTGGCGACAATTACGTGTGCTTGGATGGCCCGGTTTTCCGTTATGACCACGCCAGAACCATGATCGATTAGGAGGGAATCACAATGACGATGGACGTAGATATCATCAAAATGCGCGCCAATGGCGATTACCGCCTATCGAAAGTGCGTGGCGAGTGCATGATCAGCGTGCGCATTCCGGGTGGCATTATGCCCGCTTACTTACTCGGTGCCGCGCAAGAGATCGCCGAAAAGTGGGGCAATGGTGTCATTCACCTCACCACACGACAAAAACTGGCGATGCCCGGCATTCGTTATGAAGACATTCCAGAGGTCAACAAAGCGCTGGAGCCCTTCATCAAAGACATCACCGTCGATACGTGCGGCATTGATGTCGAAGACACGCAAGCCGGTTATCAGTCGATTGGTGGACGTAATATCGTCGCTTGTCAGGGCAGTCGAATCTGCCAGAAAGCTAATACCGATACGACTGGCTTGGCACAGCGAATGGAGCGTCACGTTTACCCAAGTAAATACCATTTAAAAATGGTCATGGCAGGCTGTCCGAACGACTGTGCCAAAGCCAATATGGCGGATTTTGGCATCTTAGGTATCGCCAAGATTAATTTCGAAAGCCATCGCTGTATTGGCTGTGGCGCCTGTGTCAAAGCTTGTGCGCACCACGCAGTAGATTGCTTGTCACTCAAAGACGGTAAAGCGGTGAAGGAAGAAAGCAAATGCATTGGCTGCGGCGAATGTGTGCTTGCTTGTCCAACACTGGCTTGGCGTCGAGATCCAAAACAATTCTATATGGTCAAACTGGGCGGTCGAACTTCGAAGAAGACCCCTCGCGTTGGCAAGATGTTCCTCAATTGGGTCACGGAAGACGTCCTGCACCCTGTCATCGACAATCTGTTCGAATTTGAAAAAGAGATGTTGGGCGGTAAGCCGATTTACCTCCACATGGGACATCTAATTGATAAAGGCGGCTACTTGCGTTTTAGAGAGCGCGTCTTAGATGGCGTTAGCCTAAATCCGGAAGCCAAAGTCGCCGAACGTATGTATTGGGCAGAAGATGAATACGTAGCGAACATGCACGTGAAATAGGCATAGTATGAACAAACTAGAAGAGATGTTTAAAGAGGCGTTAGCCCCAGCAGGTATCACCATCAATGGTTCTAAACCGTGGGATATCCAAGTGTTTAACCCAAAAGTGTATGAGCTTGTGATGCAGTCAGGCTCTTTGGGTTTAGGGGAAGCGTACATGTCCAAGATGTGGGATTGCAGCCGCTTGGATCAGTTCTTTGAACGCGTACTTTTAAACGATATTGAAGGCAAACTAGGACTGGCTGAAAAGCTCAAGTTCGCCTCTTCCGCTGCGAAGTTAAAACTGAAAAGCTGGGTTAACCCACAGAGCATTGAGCGCTGTAAATTCGATGTACCGCACCATTACGACATCGGCAATAAGCTTTACCAGAAGATGCTCGATTCACGCATGACCTACACCTGCGGGTATTGGAACCGAGCTGCAACGCTGGACGAAGCGCAAGAGCACAAGATGGATTTGATTTGCCGTAAGCTCGACCTACAACCGGGAATGCGTATCCTCGATATTGGCTGTGGTTGGGGCAGCTTTATGATTTACGCAGCGAAGAAGTATGGCGTGATTTGCGATGGTCTGACTCTATCCAAAGAGCAGAAGAAGCTCGGCAGCAAACTGGCAATAGAAAATGGCGTAGTCGCAAACTTCATTTTGAAGGACTACCGTGAGTTCAAACCCACCGTACAGTACGATCGCATCGTTTCTATCGGTATGATTGAACACGTGGGACCGAAGAACTACGCAGAATACTTCGAGTGCGCTGAGCGCTTCATGAAAGACGATGGCGTGTTCTTGCTGCACACCATTGGTTCTCACCACAGCACTACCGCATCGGACCCGTGGATCTCGAAATACATCTTCCCAAATGGTGTTATTCCATCGATGAAGAACCTCGCAGAGGCGATGGAAGATCGATTCAACATCGAAGATGTGCACAACTTCGGTGAAGACTACGACAAAACCTTGATGTGCTGGTTCTCCAACTTCCAACACTCATGGAATCAGATCAAAGGCGATTACAGTGAAGATTTTTACCGCATGTGGAAATACTACTTACTCAGCTGTGCTGGCGCCTTTCGCTCACGAGATTTGAGTTTATGGCAACTCGCCCTAACTAAGATTGGCCGCCGCCGACCACTGACCGTACGTTCCATGTAAGCAATCTGCCTCCAGATTGTGTTTTGAGCACCTTCGTTTGGCTCCTAGCCAGAATGGGCGGTTTCATTCTGGCTTTTTTTACTGCTTTCTATTTCCTTCCAAAGCACTAAACAACCCATCCAAGGGGCATTTAGTACGACCTTACTCGTAAAAACTAATACTTAGTAACGCCCAGTATTACTTTTAGTCTTGCACGCTATGACTTGTTTTACATTGATGGTGACGTTCGTTCGACTCAGGCAATCTTCCTCTCAACCAAGGCTCATCCCGATAACCAAAACCAGAGCCAAAATACTATTTTTGAGAGTCACCATTATGAAAACCATCAAATCAATCATCATTGCACTGCTATTTACGTCTACACTTTCTGGCTGCGTTTCCACTCCAAGCCACTATCGCTTGGCTCCCAACGTTCGCCCTACTTTGATGAATGCCAATATCAACGTTCAACCACTGGTAAACACGGCGGTCTCTGTTGGTAAAGTCGTACTGCCTTATGCGATTTCAGCGGGACATGCTTACGTTAATACGCCTTACTTCCTATTGCGATAAACCCACCGAACTCATTCAGCCCTGTAAAACTAGCCCATTTCTTCGGCTAGTTTTCATTTATGTATCATAGAGATAAAAGATCACCACCTTAAGTAGGTTCATTTGGTGTTGTGGTTACTAATGAACCTCTGTATATTTATGGACCATTACAGTATATGAACCAATCTCAAGAGACGCATTGCACCCATGGCTACCTTTCTCTATACGCGGCACTCGCCAAAAAACCGGGCTTACCCTGAGCAGCTCAACGCTTTGAAAGCCTTTGCTCCTGAAGCAATTCACCTTGAAGACAAGGTACGCGGCTGCACGCCACCAGCCGAGCGACAAGCCTTTCAACAACTCTTAACTACCGTGCAAACCGGTGACACCGTTGTACTTTGGTGGCTAACCGCCTTTGGCCGAGACTTCAGCCAAGCCCTAACCACGATTCAAACTCTGCTTAACAAAGGCGTCACCCTAAAAACCGTTTGTGAACCTCTGATTTTTGAACCTAGTTCCGTACAAACGCACACCTTGCTTTCGCTGCTTTCTGGCTACGGACAAGTGCAAACGCAACATCGCTTGTTCGCCGCAGAACAAGGCCGCAAAGCACTAAAAGACGACCCACAGATGTGGAAGCAGAAATTCCGAGGTCGCCCTGCAGACAAAGCGAAACATCAACACATTGCAACTTTGCTTCTGGAAGGCAATACGCTACAAAGCGTCGCAGAACAATGCGAAGTCAGCCTATCGACGGTCAAACGAGTGAAAGCCAAATTGAATGAATTTGATGAGGAAGGAAGCCTGCGCCGCCGTGGCGATGGTGAAAAATCATGAGTCGACCGATTGAATTTAAAACCATCTTGCTGGCGTGTCTTATCATCAGTGTTGGTCAGCTCAGTATGGGCTTGGTGTTCCCATCTCTTCCTTGGATCGCGAAAGATTTTGACATTTCCCTCGACCAAGCTCAGCTGTTAGTCAGTGTTTACTTACTTGGTTTCGGCCCGTCTCAGTTTATCTATGGCCCGGTATCCGATGCGTTAGGCCGTAAAAAGGTGCTGTTAGCTGGCTTGTTGATTGCCATGCTCGGTCTATTGATGATCATCTTCCTAAGCCACACTTTCACTGGCATGGTAGCAGGCCGTTTTCTGCAAGGTTTAGGTACTGGCTGTTGTGCGGTGTTAGCCCGAGCGTCTACTCGCGACCGCTTTAATGGTCCTGAGCTCCCTGTCGCTTTGTCCTACATTGCGATGGCGGCCTCTATCACACCGTTAGTTGCTCCGGTTATTGGTGGTTTCATTAACGCCCACTTCGGCTGGACTATGGTGTTTATCTCACTGTTGGGTTACGTATTGTTGGCTTGGACTGTGATCGTATTTCGCTTCCAAGAAACCATCACACAAACCTCTGCGTTGCCATCACCGAAAAAGATGCTGCTGCAATATCGTGACCTACTGACTTCTCGTTACTTTATGAGCTTTGCCAGTATCGGTTGGCTTAACTTCAGCTTGATGATCACCACTGTTTCGGTAATGCCTTTTATCATGCAAAACCAAATCGGCATGACATCCGATCAATACGCGATGTGGGCACTGATTCCGGCGTTCGGCATGATTTGCGGCACCAGTATCTGTAACCGTGTGCGACCAATCATCGGCACAAAGAAGATGCTATTAGTCACGCCAATCCTGCATGTCAGTTCCGCAGCGTGGTTGTTCTTCTGTCCCGTTGAGCCGCTGTATTTAATGCTAGGCCAACTGTTGATGATTTTAGGCAATGCTATCGCTCTACCTTGTGCTCAAGCCATGGTAATGCAACCCTATAAGAAACAAGCAGGTGCAGCTGCGGCGATGTCGGGCGGCGGCCAAATGGTGGTGTCATCGATTGTGAGTATGGCATTGGTGCAGCTCGGATTAAGCCAAGCATGGCATCTGTCATTGGTGATTGTGGTCTTCGCGACCATTACACTAACCAACGTTCTGCGAGGCTTTGCCACTGAGCAACCTTCCGAGCAATAGAGTCCGGGCAATAGAAAGTCACAAGGAAGACAAATAACGATATGAAATCACTCAATCTTGCTCAAGCACAGAAATTGGCTTTGCTCTCTCAAGGGTTGCCACTAACAAGCCACAAAGGTAGCGCCAAAGCGAAGACCTTAGCCGTCTTTGAGCTGCTGGGCTATGTGCAGATTGATACGATTTCTGTCGTTCAGCGCGCCCACCATCATACTTTGTGGAGCCGAAACCCAAGCTACCAACTTGAGCACCTAGACCAACTGGTGGCAGAAAAGAAAGTCTTCGAATATTGGTCTCATGCGGCGGCGTATTTACCTATGTCGCAATACCGTCATAGCTTGCCTCGCAAAGCGGCGATCAAATCCGATCAGCAAAAGCATTGGTACAAAAAAGACCACGACTTGATGGCGTCTATCTTGAAGAGAATTGAGCAAGAAGGCCCATTGATGGCAAAGGATTTCGAATCCGCCAACCATAAGACCGATGGTTGGAATACTAAGCCAACCAAACGCGCCCTAGAGAACTTATACATGCAGGGCGATTTAATGATTAGCGAACGTCGCGGCTTCCAGAAAGTGTATGACCTAACCTCACATGTTCTGCCTCAAGACGTTGATACATCGATGCCAACCGAGCAAGAACACGCGCGATTCTTAGTCCTCAATTATCTTAAATCTCATGGGTTCGGTACTTTGCCTGAAATGGTTTACCTACTGAAAGGGGTCAAGAAGCCTGTACAACAAGCTCTGTCCGAATTGGTCGATTTGGGTGAGATTGAAGCCATTAGCATCAACAATTCAGCTTACTATGCCTGTAGCGATGCACTGAACTTGCTCGACAAACGGCTCAACCGCAAACGCGCTAAAATCCTTTCCCCATTTGATAACCTGCTTATCCAACGAAAACGCGCCAGCGCAATTTTCAACTTTGATTACTTGTTAGAGTGTTATGTTCCAGAGCCAAAACGCCAGTTCGGTTATTTTTGTTTGCCAATATTGTGGGATGGGAAGCTGGTCGCGCGTGCCGACTGCAAAGTGGATAAAACCAGTTCAACGCTGAACGTTCTCAACCTAGTTACCGAGCCTTCACTCAAAGACAGAGAAGCGTTTTTCGTCGCCTTAGAAGAGGAGTTATACGCTTTCGCTCAGTTTAATCAGTGCCCAGCGTTTGTGATTCAGAAAGTAGCGCAAAGGGCGTAATGAAAAGAACAGTGCTCGAAGAATCAAAGAGCAAAGTGCTGAGAAACCAAACTGTTCTCTTGAAGCCCATGCACTCTGCATATCAATTCTGAATTACATCCGTCTCTCGCTATTCCAAGAGACGAGATACTCAGGTGATAGTGACCTTTAAGAACTTTGTAGGCTTACCAAAATCACGCCAACGGTGATCAAGCCAATCCCCATCCAGTTGATCATGCTGAGCTTTTCTCCCAGTAAAACCACACTGAATATGGCCACCAGCACCACGCTTAGTTTGTCGATCGGCGCAACTTGAGAGGCTTGCCCCAATGACATGGCGCGGAAGTAACACAGCCACGATGCACCTGTCGCTAAACCCGATAGCACCAAGAACACCATGCCTTTGGTCGAGATCTCTCCAATGGCACTGAACTGCTTGGTCGCGTAAGCAATCAAACCAACCAAAACAAGAATCACGCAGGTACGAATAAAGGTCGCCAAGTCTGAGTTGATGTTCGCCACACCAAGTTTGGTCAACACTGCGGTCATCGCCGCAAATACCGCCGACATGAGCGCCCAAAATAACCAAGAAGTTTGAAGCATTGTCTTTTCCTATTCATCCCTAAAAGCAAAAAGGCGTTACAGAGTGTACTGCAACGCCATGTCTTGCTTCGATTAAATTCGACTTAAATCCAATCGAATCAATCTGTAACTAGAGCTTAAAAGTCTGCTGTCATACCAACATAGTAAGTACGCGGTGCTTCAACATAACCGATGTTTTCTAGCTCTCTTGATACACTTTCATCGGTTAGGTTGGTGATACCCGCACGAATACGTAGTGCATCATTCACATGGTAAACCGTACCTAAATCCATCGTGGTGTAAGCGTCTTGCGTTAACTGAGAATCAATCTTACGGTCGCCACGGTAGCGTGCGCTCGCAAACAGGTTCAAATCTTGAGTTGGGTACCAGTTTAGGCGTGCAAATGCTGAGTGCTTGTAACGCTCGTTCAGCTCTTCACCTGTCGACTTATCTTCGGTGTCTAAGTAAGTGTAGTTACCAGACATCGCCCATTGCTCATTGAACTGAATGCTACCCGTTAGCTCCACACCTTGGATAACGGCTTTCGATACGTTTTGGTAAGACTTGTACGGGTTAGACAGTTCACGATCGATTGGGTCGCCATTGTCATCAATACAACTCATCACTGCACTCGACCACGTACCGACTTCACAGAAGATGTTTGTCTGTTCGATTAGGTTTTCGATTTCGTTACGGAATACCGCGCCTTCTAGGTTCCAGTTACGACCGCTGTAAAGCGCCGAGAACTCGTAGTTCACGCTGGTTTCTGCTTCCAGATCTTCGTTACCTACGATGTTACAGTTACCTTTACAGCTGCTCATCGAGAAGTCTGGGTGGTTTTGCGTCATGGTTGGTGCTTTAAACGCTTTACCCACACCACCTTTCAGTACCAAGTCGTCCGTTGTTTGGTGTACTAGGTACACACGCGGGCTGAACTCTTCACCGTAGTGCTCGTGCTTATCCAAACGACCACCAATCGTCGCCATCAACGTATCGGTCATTTCCCATTGGTCTTGGATAAATACCGCACCTTGGTAAGCTTCTGCTTTGTTACCCACGATGTGCTCTGGGTTGGTCAGCTCACTAGTTTGGTAGTCCACACCAAACGTCACGGTGTGGCTTTCACCTAGGTAAGTCGTAGCTGATGCTTCAAAAATTTGTGTTAGTTCTTCAATTGAATCAGCACCATCGTTTGCCGCTTCAATGTTCTCTACGTTTTCACGTGAGTAACGAACTTGCGTATCACCCCAAGACCAAAAACCGGTGTGCGATAGCGCTTGGCTGTTTCGTTTAACGCGAGACTCCGAGAACAAAATCGTAGTACCACTTTCCGCTGCGGTATCACGCTCGTCGTCACTGTAACCAAGGTCAAGATCGATAAATTGATTGTCCGCCAAATGCCATGAAAGTGTACCGAACATCGCTAAACTATCGCGATCTTCAAGTGCAGTAACCTCTTCACGATCGATGCCGCCTTTCTCGCCAGAGTATGGCTGCCATGCATTACGACTCGTTTGAGAAACAGAGAAGCGAGCAAATAGCGTGTCTTCAATCAGAGCGCCAGACGTGGTTAGACCCACAGTGTACTCTTGACCACCATTGCCATCGTTTGGCGTGGTGTTGTCTAAGCTAAGTTGCGAGCTCCAATCGTTACTTGGTGACTTAGTGATGATGTTGATCGTACCGCCCATACCGTCAGAGCCGTAAAGCGCCGACATAGGACCACGGATGATCTCTACTCGCTCAATTGAATCCATTGGGATCGCAGAAAGATCGAAGTCGTTACCACGTACGATCGCACTTGCCGAACTCATACGACGGCCATTTACCATGATCAGTGTGTATTTCGAATCCATACCACGAATCGAAATTTGCTGACGACCTGCACGTGTGCTGTCGAAGTCTGACTCCACGCTGGTTGCGTTAGACACGATGTCCGCCAACGTGATGCCTGGATCGTTTTCGATGTCTTCAGCAGTGATCACCGACATAGAAGCTGGAGCGTCTTTCAGCTCCATCTGGGTACGAGTTGCTGTTACAACAAGCTGCTCATCGGTTTCGATTGGCGTTGTATCAGCAAAGACGGAAAAAGAGGTACATAGCGCACCAATCACCACTGCTAATGGTTTTGGCGCAAACGGAGTCGTCTTCGACATGGTAAAAACCTATAAATTTTAATGGAACTTATAATGATAATGGTTCGCATTAAATAGCCTTTATTTGACGAAGACAAGCAACCGAGCATTTACCGAAGCTATTACGACTATGTCAATTATGAATAATAATATTCTTTACCATTCACTCTCAGTTGAGCCATATATTTCTTTAAATAATGACTTAACCCAATTACACATCGGGTCGTTATGATAGCGCTTATGCCAGTACAAATAGACCGATTCTTCACTCATTCGAATCGCTTTCGGTACGGTTTTCGTGATCAGCTTTCTTCCCTGACAAGCGTCTTCCGCAAACGGCGTTGGCAAGTGAAAAATCACATCCGTTTGCTCAGCAATCGCGGGCGCAGCATTGAAGTTTGAAAGCTGAACAGGAATCGATAATTGGCGTTTTTTATCCACCACGCCAAGCTCAACAAAACGGTGATAAATCGACAGTGTTTTGCCACCTTGAAGTGAGATCTGACCGAAGTTGCAATCGAGCAGCATCTCCACCGTCAGTTCCTCAATATGGGCAAGTGGATGGGTTTCGCTCATCAAGAATCGGTAGTCGCGATTGGCAATTTTCATGCGGTACAAATTCTGCTCAGAGCTAGGTGGCTCGGCGGTTGAGAGCACAAAATGCACATCCCCTGCGATCAGCGAATCGAAATGGCGCTTCGGGATGGAATCGATATCGACAATCATGTTCGGCGCTTCTTCACGGATGCGCGAAACAATCGGTGGCAGTAAGAAAATCACCTGCGGAACCAAGCCGTAAAAACGGATCGTACCGTTGCTCTTTTCTGGCACAAATGACTGACCGTACATCAGCTTTTCTAGCCCAGTTAACACCGTGTTCAAATCTTGCTTGATCACTTCCGCTTTTGGGGTCAATTCATAGCCGTGTGCAGTACGTACTAACAGCTCATCGTTGAACAAGTTTCTGAGTTTCTGTAAAGAGCGGCTCACCGATGGTTGGCTCATATTGAGCGATACCGCGGTGTTGGAAACATGCTTCTCTTCAAGTAGGTGTTTGAGAATAAACAATAAGTTCAAGTCGACTTGAGCTAAATTCATTTTTTGAATACTCACTATTCCGCTAATTCTGTTGCTGCATATAGACTATCTGCTAATGTGTCTGCAATCAATAATCATTCTTATTTGATTTTAATCAAATAAGTTATACCGCTTTACGACTAATCTCGCGCTCTATTTTTTAAAGCATTATTTGTTTTTAAGGCACTCTTGCGAGATTGCATCGCACCTTTTGGAAATCATTATGTTTAGTAAAACTTCTCTTCGCGTAGCAACGGGAGCTTTGCTGCTTGCATTGGCTCCTATGGGGGCAATGGCTAAAACCTACCAACACAGCTTGGGCACAGTAGACATTGATGGCGTACCACAACGCGTCGTTGTATTGGGCTACGGCAGTTTAGACTACATTGATGCTTTGGGCGTAACACCCGTCGGCATGCCAAAGACGCTGCTACCAAAGTCGCTAGAAAAATTCCAAATCGACTCGTTCGCAAACACGGGCAGCGTGAAAGAAGTGAACTTCGAGACACTGTTTATGCTTAAGCCAGACTTAATCATCGCAGAAGGTCGCATGGCAGATATTTACAAAGATCTGAGCGACATCGCGCCAACTTACATGTTCCGTATCGACACCACCGACTACTGGAAAACAACCCAAGAACACTGGCGCACGCTGGGTGACATCTTCGACAAAGAAGAGCAAGCAGAGCAGTTGATTGAATGCGTTCAAGAACAAATTAATCACCTGCACGCAAAAGTAGAAACTCAGCCACCACGCACACTGACCGTCTCAAACAGCGGTAACAGCTTGGCGATGTTTGGCACCAACAGCCGTTTCTCATTTGTGTATGAAGAAGCAGGTTTTGTAACGTCGACTTCTGAGAACGTGAAATCTGTACCACGTACCCACGGTAACCTGATTTCATTCGAATACATTGCTGATGCGCAACCTGAGGTACTGCTTATCCTTGACCGCGAACAAGCGATCGGTCAGAGCAGCGGTAAAGCAAAACAGCTGTTCGACAACGATCTTGTGAAGTCCACTCCAGCAGCGAAAAACAACCGCGTGCTGTTTATGGACCCAGCGGCTTGGTACTTAACCGCAGGTGGCTACCAATCGACGCAAACCATGATTAAAGAGCTGAACCAAGTCATTGCTAACTAGGGTCTGTTTATCTTTCGTGGTTAAATTTTGTTCGAGATAAAAGCGTTTTAATCGCGGCGAGTCGATTGAAACCTAGTGGTTCTAAGTAAAATTGACTCAACAAAGAGTAAAACGCTTTTAGCCGAACCCTTTGGGCAGCGTTTGTAGGTGCTTTCTACTGCGTTATCGGCTTATCAGGTAGAATAGCTACATATCAAAGCCTTTGCCTTGTATAAAACACCTACAAATTGCTGCAAAAATCATCACGAAAGGTCAACAGACCCTAATAGATTAGGTTCAATCTCACTCTAATCGATGACCTTTCCCGCTTCACGGTGCGAAAGGTCATTGTTGTTTTTATCACCCTATAAATACACTATGAAATTACATCATATCTTGGCTTTTTTATTGCTCGTCGTACTCGCCTGCGCCTCTTTGCTGGTTGGGGTGGCGAACGTTTCTCTCTCGCAGATTTTGGCCGGTGACAGCCACAGTTTGAACATCTTGCTGGTTAGCCGATTGCCCCGCTTGTTGGCCATCGTCCTCGCTGGTGCAGGCTTAAGTATTGCAGGTTTGATCATGCAGCAGATCGTGCAAAACCGCTTTGCTGCCCCGTCTACAACGGGTACCGTCGATTGGGCAATGTTCGGCTACATCGTCGCGCTGATTCTGTTTGCAGACATGAGCAGTTGGGTACACCTGATCACCATCTTCGCGTTCTCTGTGATTGGTACGGTGATCTTCGTGCGCTTCTTACAACGTTTGAAGTTTAAGAACACCGTGCTCGTCCCGCTGATAGGCATCATGTACGGCAACGTGGTTTCGTCCATGACCACTTTTATTGCCTACAAATACGACCTAGTACAGACCCTTGGTTCTTGGACGGTGGCTAACTTCGCCTCGGTATTGCGCGGTAATTACGAGTTCTTGTATCTCGCTCTGCCAGTCTCGATTCTGGCTTACGCTTACGCCAACCGCTTTAGCGCGGCAAGTGTAGGTGAGAGCTTTGCTAAGAACATCGGTTTGAACTACCAACGCATTGTTTTGGTCGGTGTCATTCTTGTGGCTGTGCTGTCGTCATCGGTAGTGATGATCGTTGGTATGATTCCGTTTCTTGGGCTTATCGTGCCAAACCTTGTGTCATTGTTCATTGGTGACAACATGCGTCGCAACTTACCTTGGACGGCATACGCAGGCGTGATTTTGGTGCTTACTTGCGACATCCTCGGTCGACTCATTATCTTCCCTTACGAGATTCCAATTTCGATGATCATCAGCATCTTGGGTGGCTCAATCTTCATTTACCTAGTTCTGAGAGACAAATCGAATGCGTGATTCTATGAAAGTAACACTGCTAGCAATCGCAGCGGTTTTGATTTGTGCGGTGTTCATCGGCAAGGGCTTAACGCCAGACAATTACCAGTTCTTCTTGTCACGCCGCATCCCGAAAGTACTGGCGATTGTCTTGGCAGCAATGGCGATTGCGTCGTCGTCACTGATTTTCCAGACCATCACCAACAACCGAATCCTCACCCCTTCGATTCTGGGTTTTGACTCCTTGTACGTGATGATTCAAGTGCTGCTCGTGGTGATGTTTGGCGGCTTGAGTGCTTTGGTCATCAACAGCAAGCTCAACTTCGTGTTGTCGACTGGCATCATGATTGTGTGTGCGATGACTTTGTTCAGCTTCTATTTCCGTGGTCGTCAGCGCAACATCTTCACCTTGTTGTTGATTGGTATCGTGCTGAGCAGCTTGTTCAACAGCGTCACCGGTTTCTTCACCATGATCACCGACCCAGATGAGTTCACCTTCATCCAAAGTTCGATGTTCGCGAGCTTTAACAACATCAACAGTGAATTGGTGTACTGGTGTGTGGTTCCGATGCTGCTTTGTGGCGCGTACCTAATGCGTATTGCCCACAAATTGGACGTAATGTGGCTTGGCGTCGACAACGCGAAAAGCCTAGGTGTGGATACCCATAAACTGACCATGCAAGTCATGTTCATCATCACTTTGATGGTGTCTATCTCGACCGCATTGATTGGTCCAATCTTGTTCTTCGGTCTGATTGTTGTGGCTCTGGCTCGCCAAATCTTCACTGGTTACCAACATCGCTTATTGATTGTTGCGAGCTCAGTCTTGTCGGTTGTGCTGCTGTCCGGCGGTCAATGGGTGGTTGAAAACCTGTTCGATTTCGACACCACCATCAGCGTTATTATCAACTTTATCGGCGGCGGCTACTTCTTGCTTCTGCTTATGAAAAACAAATTCGATTAAGGGTTTATCACATGATCCGTATTCAAGGTCTTAGCAAAAAATACAACGAAAAATACGTGGTAAAAAACGCCGATGCCCTTTTTCCACTTGGTAAAGTAACCAGCATCATTGGTCCTAACGGCGCGGGTAAAAGTACCCTACTGTCTATGGCGAGCCGACTAACCGAAAGCGATGCTGGTAGCGTCGTGATTGGTGATAAGCCTCTTGACCAATGGAACACAGAAGACTTGGCAAAGCGCCTATCAGTGCTGCGCCAGTCAAACAACATCAACATGCGCTTTACGGTGCGTGATTTGGTGGCGTTTGGTCGCTTCCCATACTCGCAAGGTCGTCTGACAGAAGAAGATCACCGCATCATTGATGAGTCAATGCAGCATCTAGAAATCGACCATTTGAAAGATCGCTTTATCGACCAATTGTCGGGCGGTCAGCGTCAAATGGCGTTTATTGCTATGGTGGTGGCGCAAGATACCGACTACATCTTCTTAGATGAGCCGCTGAATAACCTCGACATCAAGCACTCCGTTGACATCATGAGTACGCTACGCAAGCTTGCGGAAATGAAGAACAAAGCCGTAGTGATCGTGATTCACGACATCAACTTTGCGTCTTGTTATTCCGACCACATCGTGGCGATGAAACTTGGTGAAGTCATCAAAGCGGGCTTGGTTGAAGAAGTGATTGATGCCGACGTGCTGAGCGATATTTATGAGATTCCATTTATCGTGCAAGAGATTAACGGCAACCGCATTTCGTTGTACTACCGACGTTAACGTAACCAATCTGATTCCAAAGGCGGCCTCGTGTCGCCTTTTTTAATTTTGGTCAATGAAGAAGCGTTAAACACGGAAAAGCGGTGTGTCTCGGCGGCAATAATGATACTGTACTGAACAGTTTTATTTAAGTTGATTTAGTTATGCGCGCATCTACTGAAAAGAAAAGAACTCGAATCATCGAAGTGGCAACCAAGCTGTTTATTGAACAGGGCTACAAGGACACGTCACTCGATCAAATCGTTGCAATTTGTGGTGGTTCAAAACAGACCCTTTATCGTTACTTTTCTAACAAAGAAGGGCTGTTTGTTGAAGTGCTCGCACATAACACCAAGATCAGCCTAGAGTCCGTTTTCCAACTTGCCGATAAACAGAACGAACCACTAAGAGAAACCTTAGAAGACTTCGCGAAGAAGTATCTACGCGGCATTTGCTCTAACCCAATCCTATCGCTTTATCGCATCATCTCTGCCGACTTCAACAAACATGACTCGGTTCCAAATCAGTTTTGGCAAACCGGACCGCAGCGCATTCATCAGTACTTAATTGAGTTTTTAAAAACCGACACCATCAGCCAGCAACTTAACATCGATGATGCCGATTTAGCTTGTGGTCAGCTACTCGCGCTGATCAAAATGGATTACCAGAACATGGCACTGATGGGCTTTGATTTCTTAAGCGATGAAGAATTGGATTCGCACACACAAAAAGCCGTGGCGGCATTCCTTAAGCTTTATCAGCGATAAGAACCTAAAACCTAAAACACAAAGGGAGCACATTGGCTCCCTTTGTTTTTTGCGGCTTAGTTACCGAGTTGCTTGGCTGGCTATTTGTTCTGTTTACCTAACCTCACTGCGCTTCTTGTTTTGCGGCTAGCTTCTTACCAATCAACAAGATTGGCGCAAGCGCAAAAATAGAGACAATAAACATCACCAACGAATTACTCAGCGCCAATGTCGTTGCTTGCTCTTTCACAACCGCACTAATTTGGCTCATGCCGAGTGCCGGATTAGGTAAGCGGCCATGAGTCAAAATCGCGCTGCTCAATGCCTGTTCATACGCCGCAAACACATGGTTTGAACCGTCCAGTGTACGACCGATTTCACCCGATGCTTGCGCGCTGTGGCTTTGAATCACACGAGAGAAAAACGCCCCGCCAATCACCCCGCCCATGGTTCGGAACAGATAGAAGTTAGCAATGCCTTCTAAGCGCTGCCCAACTTGGAAATACATCAACACCGCAATCGTCACCGACACATTCAACAAGCCAACACCAAAACCGCGCAGCAGCATTGGGATGGGTAGTGACTCTGTACCAACAAAGCTTGGTAATTGGCTGAACTCGTGTACCGACAGCAGAATCATCAGCACACCAAAAGGCACCACTGCATCTGCCAGTGGACGGCGGAAGTAATACACCAACACACTCACCAGCATACCGACCAACATAGCGTAAAAGGATGGCAACTGTGCATAGCCCGCATTGAGGCTGTTATAGTGCATCGCCATTTTTAGGAAGTTGGCAAACAGCACCGTACTTGCCATCACGGCAAAGCCTGCTAGAAAGGCGTTGTACATAAATACATTAGTCTTTAACTTACCGTGCAATTGCATCGAAGCAGTATCCAAATGGCGCGTTTTCACCAACTGATACACCGCCAACAAAACCAGTGCTGCAGCCACAGAAGAAGTCTGCACAAACCAGTCTGAATCCAACCAGTTGTAGTAGCTGCCACGCATTAGTAGGAACACCACCAAACCCATCGTTAACGCGAGTACGAAATAAACTGAAACTGAGGACTTTGGCTTAGCTTCAATCTCAATCGCCTGAGGCTTGTATACGCCGATCATCACTAGAGCTGAAAAGTACAGCCAAGCCGAAACAACGTTCAAAAACGACCAGTCAAACACTTCGACAATCTCAGCCACCAACCACGGATAAGCGCCCATTGGTAGTAGTGTTGAGAATATAAGCGTCAGCGCAATAATCGCAGGCAGCCAACGTTGCTCAAAGGTATTGAGTAGATAAAGGTTCACCACCACCAATAACATGCTCATGAAAAAGCCGCTTACTAACCAAGTTAGCGTGAACAACAACGCATGCTGACCTACCCAATAGAGCGCAAGGTTCGTTCCCAAACCCACCAGCAATGCAGAGTGTAATGGCAATGACGCTCCAAGCTTGCGCACCAAGATAGGGGTAAACATAAACCCCAACACTTGAGTGATCATAAAGCCGATTTTCACTTGCTCGACTTCATCTGTGGACAAACCGGATGTGGCTGCCATCTCGTGGGACAACTCGGTAAACATCACCGAATTGATCCCAAAAGCCGCAATGGCGAACAGCGCAAAAATCAGCAATGGTGAACGTGTTTTCATGACGATTAACCCTGCGTTGCGGTCTCAATCGACACTTCAGCCGACAAACCAGGGTAGATGCGCTGTTTCAGCTCTTGTGGGATATCCAACTCAATACGCACTGGCACGCGCTGTACTACTTTCACAAAATTACCGGTCGCATTTTGCGGTGGCAACAAACTAAACTGCGCGCCTGTTGCAGGGGTAATTGAAGATACACGACCATGCAACGGATGATCAGGGAACATGTCTAACACCACTTCTACATCTTGCCCTTGTGCGACGTTCTCTAGTTGAGTCTCTTTGAAGTTTGCCTCAATCCAAACGTAATCCGGCACCATCACAATCAAACCCATGCCCGGTTGAACAAACTTACCTACTTGCACTTGTCTGTCTGCCACATAACCATCAAATGGCGCTCGAACGATGGTTCGCTCAAGGGCGATATTTACCAGTCTCAAGTTCGCTTCTGCTTGCTTGCGTTGCGCGGTTAGCTGCATCTTTTCTGTTACTAGCGCATCGAGCTGCTTCTGTTCAGCGGCTAGTGCTAGCTTGGCAGTTTCAAGATTGCTGTTCGCTTCGATAGAACGTGTTCTTTGCGCTTCAAATTGGTTCTTACTCACCGACTGCTTTTGTACCAAGCGGGAAAGACGCTGGAACTCCGCCGCTTGATGTTCTGCGTTCGCACTTGCACTGTGAATGCCCTGCTTCGCCTGCTCAATCTTTACCAGCTGCATTTCGGTTTTGGTTTGATTTGCGGTCAACGCAGCCTTTGCGACATCTAACGCCGACTTCGCAATTTCTTGGTTGGCAATGAAATCTTCATCATCAATCGAAAACAGTGGCGCACCTTTACTTACCCACTGGTTATCTTCGACAAAAAGTTGGCTTACCTGCCCACCGACTTCCGGAGAAATCGCCGTCACATCCGAGTGAACATAAGCGTTATCGGTGGTCACCATATTAGGTTGGTATAACGCACAACCTGCAGCGACTAACGAACCAATAACAAGCGACAACGCAATGACTTTCTTCTTCATTTCTTAAACCCAACTTAATGATTTTCACAAACTGTACTGTACCGTACAGTTTTAGTAAAGGTACATTTGATCATTTATAGAGGAGAAAGATCCATCCCACTGATTTTTAATGATCTTATTTGGTGGTCACTTTTGAATGAAAGAGAAGAAATTGAAGGGCTGTCGTGAGAAAAACAAAAAAGGCGACACTGAGGTCGCCTTTTGATTATGAAGAAATGCTTCGAGATTGAAGCCGGTGAGTCCCGCTTATTGCTGCGCTACCTTCACTTGTGGTTTGGTTGAGCTTGTGTAATCGAAGTCAAACACAATGCCATCTTTGGTTACGTCCAAAGCCATACCACCGATAAGCTCACCTTGTAGGCTCATCTTCACGTCTTCTGGTACTGGCTCACCAGACACTTCCGACGCTGTTTCAATCACTTCCAGTACGCGGTCCGAATCCATAGTGAAGCTCAATAGACCATTTGCCGTTAGCGGCTGAGCCATGACTTTCTCACTCGCTGCTGCTGATGCATCACCGCTGTAAAGCGTTAGGTGACTACCGTTTAGACGAGCAAACACGTCCATCGGCTTACCTGCGTATGGTTCAATCAGACCACCGATGTTCACCGGTTGGTTGTCCGGTTGGATCTGAATCTGTGCCAACTCAGGAATAAACATTTGTGCCGTTTGCAGCAACATGTTTGGATCATCTGCTGAGATAGAGAAGATCGCATCCAACTGACCTAGCTCAGGTCCGTACTGGCCATTCATGTTCACATCAAGACCGAACATTTCCATGCTTAAACCTTTTAGGCCATTTGCCATACCCGCGCCCATGCTGATCGCCGGAGCTGGGTTTTGGCCACGCATGTCATTTTGCGCTTGCGCTAGGATTGAACATTGGTATTCAGGCGTGGTTAAATCTGTCCAGATCTTACCAATCGCAGGCGCCAACGTAGCAACGTCTAGGCCTAATGCCACACTAAACATGCTTTTTTCACCGTTGGATTCTGCCAGCACGCCACGCATAGATTTCAGCGCCTCAAGGATCACTTGGTTCTTCGATTCAACAACAAAACTACCGTTGAGGCGAGCTTTGTCGTCACCCGCACTGTACTCGGCAAACGCGACCATCTGTGGCCAGTTTTCAGCGATTTGAGTGAACTCAGTGTGACACGCCGGAGAACGCAGTTGCTCTAAAGTCGGGTCAGAATCGACATTCTTAAGTTGGCGTGCCATTCTGTTGCCATCAAGTGTCGTTAGACCTTTAATGATTTCTCGAATGTCGAAAATCCCAAACGAGTTGTTGTTCATTCCGTACTTAGTTTGCACTGCCTCTAGACGGCCAGAGTCAACGATGCTGCTCTTAGGAGCTTCCAGACCAAATGCCAGTTTAAGTGGGTTTTCAACACCCAGCTCTGGAATGTCGAAAGTCACGGTCAGTACGTTATTAACCACTCCCACCGCAAGACCAATGCCTAGTTGTGGATCTTGCGAATCTGTCAACTCGTAGCGGCGGAACTCCACGGAATCGAGCTTCACAAGTTCATGTTGAATACCCGCCAGTTGCTCTTGCTCATCCAGTGTTTTCCAAAGCGCTGCAGGGTTCTCCAACTGCACTTTATAAACAGGTACAAGACCTAGGGTGTACATGATTGGGTTGACCATATCACCGGTACCCAAGAAGGCTTTTAAATTCTCAGGGGAAGAGGCTGCTGCCATGTACGCATCTAAGAAATTGACGGCAAACTTGAGACCAGACGTCAGCTCTTCTTCCGCAAACAGCTCCGACATAGGTGGCTGCTGTGATGTACCGAAAGCGTTCATGTACTCGAAGTGATTGAAAGGTTCTGTTTGGTAAGTGATCAACAAGGTATCAGCTGGAACTTGAGCAAGTAGCGAGCTTGAAGATTCACCTTGGGCAAGATTGTTTTGGTACACATATGCGGCACCACCGGCTGCTGCGACCACTGCAGTAGCTAATAATAATTTTTTCACGACCAACTCCGTTGTCTTGGTTTTATTTCCTCAAACCAATCAGTAGGTTTGAGTGAGCATTAAGCCTTTAATGAACGCCATAAAGGATGAGAATCACCATTCGGGAACTCAGACGTTAATTTGCGTGCAACGCCATCATAAACCCCCAAACAAAGTTATCAATTTGCTGAATGCCAATTTCTTAAGATATCCAACATTTATAAGATGAACCGTGAAGTCGGTTAAACTGCGAAACCACACTATTAGCAACTTACTCAATAAAATTTCATAAATGCTATACCCTACCGGCCAAAGTCCACGCAATATTAAATCCAATTACCGATTTTTCTCTATTGTCTGAAAACAGCTCACGACCTGACATTTTCGTCGATTCCTCCTCTAGAAGACGGTCGTACTTTTACTTACAGTCAGAGCTATCAATAACGAATGTTGAACATCTATCGCGCCATTAATCACCATGAAAGATCAGCTGACTATCTCTATCTCCAACATCAATGGCTCTAAGCATTGGTACTTCAGCAAAACCATGCAGCGCAACTTTAAAACGGGCTTGGTGGCATTTCTTTTGGGATTAACCGCAACCGCTATCTTGATCAATCATCTTTATTCTCAGGTCGATGACGCCGTACTTGAGCAAGCAAAGTTAACCGAGCAATCACGCAGTATGGGTCAGGAGTTAAGTGAGCTAAAGGCTCTAAAATCAGAGCTAGAGAATGACCTATCGGAGCGAGAAGAGCGCGTTCAATTGGTCTCGGAGCGTTTAGGCGAATTGGAGAAAGTGCTCGGTGTCGTCAACGAATCCAACACTGAGAGTTTGGATGCACGCTTTGATACTGCAGCTATCACGTCTAATGTTCGAATGGTGATGCTCAACCAGATCCCTAACGGCTCTCCAGTCGGTAAAGCACGCCTTTCATCGGGGTTTGGCAAGCGCGTTCATCCGGTTACCAAAAAAACCAAAATGCACCGTGGGCTAGATTTTGCGGTAAACACTGGCACCAAAGTGTATGCCTCTGCTGATGGCGTGATAGAGACCACACGCCGAAGTAGCAAAGGGTATGGAAACTTACTGCGTATACAACATTCCTTTGGCTTTTCGAGCGCTTATGCCCACTTGAAAGAGTTCAAAGTCAAAACCGGTGAGTTCGTCAAAAAAGGCCAGCTCATCGCCATTTCTGGTAACACCGGGCTCTCTTCTGGTCCTCACCTTCATTATGAAGTGAGATTTATTGGAAGAGCCGTAAACCCAAGGCCATTCGTGGATTGGAACCTCAATAATTTTGAAGACATCTTTACCAAGGAGCGAAGAATACGATGGGAATCTTTAATCAAAACCGTGGAACAACGAGTGGCTCATCAGCTTCAACTCTCATCGCCAAAGGCTGTTCTGTTAGCGGAGAACTCAAAGTAGAAAGCGATATTCAGGTTGATGGCATCATCGAAGGCCAATTGCACGTCGAAGGGACATTGGTCGTCGCAGAGAGTGGCCGTGTTAAAGGCGACATCTACGCGAAACAACTGATCGTCAATGGTCTGCTTGATGGTAACTGCCATGCAGAACACATTCAGGTTTTAGCGAAAGGACGAGTCAGTGGCAAAATCTGGAGCAACAACCTGAGTATCGAAGCGGGCGGTAAGTTCTTCGGAGAGGCCGCAGAACTCCCAGAAAAAGAAGTGGTGACGCTAAAAGATAAATCCACAGAAACCAATAAAACCGATAAGTCACAAGCTCGCAAAAGCGCGTAATTAAGAATATCAAAAAGGGCACTGACTGTGCCCTTTTGAGTTATTGCTATACTTGCATTAGACCAAATTAGAATTCGTAAAACAGGCGAACACGCGCACCGAAATCGTCTTCTTCTTTAAACGCTTCGCTTGGTGAGTTCACGCTAAGATCGTTGGTAACGGTTGTGAAGTAAGAACCCAATAGCACTGAGAAGTTCTCTACCTCTAGTACGTCCGTGAACTCGTAAGAAGCATAAAGCGTAGATACCTTCACATCACCTTCTGCCCAGTCCTTGATCTCTTTGTTTTCGTATTCGTTCAACGCGTAAACGTAACCAATACCTAGCCCTTTCCACAGTGCGTTAACCCCTGTCGAGAAGTTGTTTTCATCCACCGCATCTAGGTAAGCCACGTTTGCGTTCACTGACCAATCACCGCTGGTCCAGTTACCTGTTAAGCCGTAACCAGTACGGTCAGAAATATCAACACCTTGGTCGGTCACCACCGCATCAGAAACGAGGTTGGTTTCCATCGAGGCTGCTAGGCTGAAATCACCCATTTGGTAAGCAACAACAGGGCGTACTAAGAAGGAGTCTTTGCTGCTGGTAATGGCTTGACCGTGATATGTTCCGCCATCGGTACCTTCATGGAAAAGATCCGAACGGTCACCAATCATGGTGCTCAGTTCCAGATAAAGATTGCCGAAGCTTTGGCTGTACATCAGCTGACCATCAGATCCACGGCCGCGCGCTTCTTTCATTTGATAGGTGTAAGCCGAGCCATCGGTGTAAAGCTCGTTAGAGGTATCACCTGAGTACTCTAAGAAGACATCCAAACCAACAGGGAACATGTCATACGCTTCGAAACGACCTGCTTTGATTGCCCAGCTGTCTTTCTTACCAAACTCAAAGTATGCGTCATCAAGATTTACATCACCCGTGCTTTCAAACAGAGGCTGCGCTTTTACGCCAACGTAGTGACCGTTACTGGTGAACTTCTCGCCGGCAAACTCGATCAGTACGCGGCCATCTTGGTTGAATTCTTGATCGCCAGAATCGTTCGACTCGCGATCTTGGTAGTTGAAGTTCAACTCAACGTCGCCGCCGATAGAAAAGTTACCTTCTTCGTTGTCGATAATGCTGATGCCCGCATTTGCCGATAGTGCCGTGCATACGCCGATGGCGCTCAGAGATAGTTTCAGTGCTTTGTTCATGTTAAACCCTATATGTATTAGATTTTATTGTGTAAATGTGCTGATTTCAGAGACAGAAAGTCCCGCCCCTTCTTATTGAGAAAGAAAGGCTTACTAAGATTTATTGTTGTTATTTGAGTATCCCCTAACCGCCGTAAATCTCGCGGTTAGGGAAATTTGGATTATCGAGAATTAAGCAGATTGCTTCGCGACTAGCTCAACCGCCTCACGCGTTAACTGAGCCAATTCTTCCCACTTGCCCGCTTCAATAAGCTTTTTATCGACCATCCAAGTACCGCCACATGCCAGCACTCGCGGTACGGCTAGGTAGTCTTTAATGTTCGAAGGATTGATACCGCCAGTTGGCATGATTTCCACATCACCATAAGGAGACAACAGTGCTTTCACCATGTTGACGCCACCAGAGGCTTCTGCCGGGAAGAACTTCAATGTTGTCAGTCCCATTTCTAACGCCGCTTCAACTGCGCTTGGGTTATTGACACCAGGTACAATATCAATACCAATCTCTTGGCAAGCTTTAACGGTGTTAGGGTTAAATCCCGGAGAAACCACAAAGGTTGCCCCCGCTTCTTTGGCTGCAATAGCTTGTTCACGATTGAGCACCGTACCAGCACCAATCAGCATGTTTGGCTGCGCTTCACGCAATAGACGAATCGCCTCGACAGCGGCATCGGAGCGAAACGTGATTTCGGCTGCTGGCAGACCGTTTTCTGCTAACACTCTACCCAATGGGATGATGTCTTCTGCGCGATCAATGGCGATCACTGGGATCACTTTTAACGCTTTCAATTGAGCTTTTAAATTCGACATGTTGTTTCCTGTAAATCTATTTCTTGAACTGAGCAATGGCCGTATTGGTTGCCAATCGTGGGATGATGGCGCCTTTGTGTTGAATCACGGTGCCTGCGAGGGTATTCCCATTCATACACGCTTGTTTGATGTTGCCACCAGACAAGTACGTCGCGAGGAAACCACCATTAAATGAATCGCCTGCTGAAGTGGTATCGATGACATTGTCTATGGGCGTTGTTGCCACAGAGTAAGGCTCAAATGTATTTGAATCCGCGACTAAACAGCCCTCTGCACCGAGCTTAACCACCACATTTTTCACCCCTTGCTTCTGCAAGCGCGTGATTGTGTCGTACGCCGTTGCATCACCCCAAATAAGCTGTTCATCATCGAAAGTGACCAACGCCAAGTCGGTAGTCTGGTACATCGCTTGATAGCATGTTTGAACAGTCTTCATTTGGTCTTGCGGCCAAAGTGCCGGGCGGAAGTTACTATCAAAAGCAATCTCAACACCCTTAGCTCGAAAGCGACTCAAAAGATCAAGCAGTTGGAGACGATCTTGCTCCGGCAGAATCGCCAAGCTAATACCACTGACAAACACCATATCAACTAGCTTGAGTGATTCCGCTACACGTTCAAACTCGGCGTGTTGGAGCAAGTAGCGCGCTGCCGATTGATTACGCCAGTAAAGAAAAGTGCGCTCGCCTTGGTCATCTAACTGAATCAGATATAGGCCCGGCGTGCGCGTTTCGTCTCTCAAGACTAGCTCCGTAGCCACACCTTCTTGTTGCCAACGCGCCACCATGCCGTCACTCAGTGGGTCTGTTCCCATGGCGGTGACGTATTGCACCTGCACTTGCGGTGATGCGTCTAGGGCTTGGCTGCAACGGCTGAGGTAAACCGCCGCGTTAAGGGTGTCACCACCAAACGTCTGCTGCATGTCGCCAAACGGCTTGCCGTTCAACTCGATCATGCATTCGCCAAGTATTGCGATTGTCTTCATAACAGTTCTTTTAAGCATGCTGAAGAGACCTGTCGCAGATGGACACGACAGGTCTACATAGAGAGAAAAGAGGATTATTTATTATCGATGCGTACAAACATCATGGTCATTGCGAACGACAGTGCAAACACACCAATCACGCCCAATACCGCTTGAATAAAGTTCTGAGTACCACTTGCCAAGTAAGCTGGCAGACTGAATACCGAAGAAAGAATGTAGCTTGTTAAGTGGGTATCGATAGTCACTGAAATCGCGCCGACGATACCTGTTGCTAAGCTCGCCATGAACAGTGCTTTGGTGTACTTAGTCAGCACGCCGAATAGCGCTGGCTCTGTGATACCAAGAATAGCGGTGACACCTGAGCTCACTGTCACTGAAGACTGCTCTTTACTTGCGTATTTGCGCTGCTTGTACCAAATCGCCATGGTCGCGCCTGCAATGCCTAGGTTACCCAAACACATAATTGGCATCAGCAAATCTTTTCCGTACAGCGCAAAGTTGTTCAAGCTGATTGGCGTCATGCTGTGGTGAATACCGAATACGATGGTAATTGGACGAGTTAAACCAAACACGAACCCGGTCAGCGTTGGTGAGATCTCTAATAATGAGCTCACAACCCAACCTGCGCCGTTACTTAGCCACATCCCCGCAGGGGCAACAACAGAGAGTACAAGAGTCGATGTCACAGTGAAAGCAAGTAGCGGAGTGAATACTGGTTTGGCAGAAGCAGGAACTAACTTATCTACCATAGGGGTGATTTTGGACAGTACCCAAACCGCTAGAATCGCAGGCACGATCGCGCCGCCATAGTTAAGCAACTCAATTGGAATCACACCAAATACGTTCAGCTCTGGGGTATTTCCTGCTTCAGAAAGAATGGTCGCTTTTTCCAATAACTTAGGCGACATCATCGCTGCAGCAACTGCTAACGCAATGTATTCGTTCACTTTAAACACTTTCGCCGCAGAGAAAGAAACCAACATCGGTAGGAAAAAGAATACTGCGAGAGAAATCGAACGGAAGAAGAACACCGTATCCGAGCTTTCTGAAATCACGTTGGTCGCAATTAAGCCCGATAGCAGACCCATCAACATGCCCGAACCCGCAATCGCAGGTACGACAGGCCCAAAGATGCCCGCCACCACGCGCATTGCGTTTTGGAATAGCTTGCCTTTCTCTTGCTCGATTTCTGCATCTTCTGGCGCAGCACTTGCCCCAGACAAGGCTAAGTACCATTTTTCAACGTCGACACCGATTATCACCTGTGTCTGACCTTGTCCAAGCACCACGCCTTTTACGCCTTGAATTGCTTCAAGTTTTGCTTTGTCGGCTTTCGATTCGTCCACCAGCTTGAAACGCAAGCGGGTCATGCAGTGGGTGATGTTAGCAATGTTCTCGTTGCCGCCAAGTGCTGCGACCAGTTCTTGTAGTTTCATGCTAAAGCTGTTTGCCTTGCCTGACGACGCATCGCCAGTTGCCATGTTTGTTTGTGTCAATTGCATCATACTTTCCTATGTGCTTTGTCTGCTCATTCACTGCGCTCATCTTAGCTACTGGTCATATTTATCCAATCGACAAATTAGTGATAAAACTCACACTAAAACGACTAAAAATTAAATTTTCGGCATTTTTAGCCAATTGGTTCGTTTTTCTTACCGAATTCAAAACAGGAACGAACCAGTTAAATTTAAGCATAATTTACCGCTTGTAATTTGTATTTTTTCACGCTTATATAAAATAAATCCTGTTAACCAGAGATAGTTTGAAGTGAACAAAAATACCATATCAAATATTGAGTGCGTGATTACCAAGCCAGACAGACATAACCTGATTACTGTTATTGTAGAAACAGAATCTGGTGTAACGGGCTACGGTTGTGCGACGTTCCAACAGCGACCATTGGCTGTAAAAACCATGGTTGATGAATATCTTAAGCCATTATTAATTGGTAAAGATGCGAATAATATTGAAGATCTGTGGCAAATGATGATGGTCAATGCATATTGGCGTAATGGCCCAGTGATCAACAATGCTATTTCTGGTGTTGATATGGCACTTTGGGATATTAAATCTAAATTAGCTAACATGCCGCTTCATCAATTATTCGGTGGTAAGTCTCGTGATGCTATTCAAGTATATACACATGCCACCAGTGATACGATGGAAGGCTTGTATGAGCAAGTCGATAAATACTTAGAGCAAGGTTATCAACATATTCGTTGTCAATTAGGCTTTTACGGTGGTGTGCCAGAAAATATTCAAACAGCACAAAACCCAACCCAAGGCTCTTACTACGATCAAGATCAATATATTGAAAACACAGTAGAAATGTTCAAAAATCTACGTGAGAAATATGGTAAGCAATTCCATATTCTTCACGATGTGCACGAGCGTTTGTTCCCGAACCAAGCGATTCAATTCGCAAAACAAGTCGAGCAGTATAACCCGTTCTTTATTGAAGATATTTTACCGCCAAGTCAAACAGAATGGTTGGATAATATTCGCAACCAATCGAGCGTATCTCTGGCTTTGGGTGAGCTGTTTAACAACCCTGAAGAGTGGAAAGCGTTGATCATCAATCGCCGTGTCGACTTCATCCGCTGCCACGTGTCGCAAATCGGTGGTATCACACCAGCACTGAAACTCGGTCACTTCTGTGAGAGCTTTGGCGTTCGTATTGCTTGGCACTGCCCACCAGATATGACGCCGATTGGCGCCGCAGTGAATACTCACTTAAATGTGCATCTGCATAACGCTGCGATTCAAGAACATGTAGAGTACAAAACCAATACACAGCGCGTCTTCCCGAACGCAGCAGAGCCAATCAACGGCTACCTATACGCATCTGAAATTGCAGGTATCGGTGTGGAGATGGATCGCGAAGCGGCACAAGACTTCCCTGTTGAATACCGCCCACACGAATGGACGCAAAGCCGTTTACCAGACGGCAGTATTCATACGCCTTAATGCCTCATTTGTCCTAGCGACGGCGTTAAATGCAGACCTAAAAACGACCGCTATTCGCGGTCGTTTTGATCTCGGTAGTTAAGACTCTCGGGATTAAACTTGGTGTGATAAGTACACTGGTAATTAATATCAATAATATCGCTCACCACAAAGACTTCACCTGTTTTTAAGAATCCTCGATTAGTAATATTCATCGCGGAACTATTACGTTTACAACCGAGTAAATCTGCATCTTCTTTTGACACGTTAATTGCTTGATAACTCGTTAAATAACTGTCGATTTCTAAACCTAGAGACAATACGTGTTTCTGTAGTGAACTTTCAATAATCTCATCGGTAATTTTAGGAAACATACTTACGGGTAATTTTGTTTCCTCAATCTGAGTAACTTTTCCCTGAATTAATCGCAGACGTTTAATATTCCACAGATATTCATCATCCTCGATAGAAAACACCTGCATTTCATGCGTAGTGGGTAGACGTTTATTCAGCTTTATTTTCTTGTATGAAATCTCACCAAATTTGTTTTCAGTAACCGAATTATAGATGAGTGGCGAACCAATAATTGAGGTATTAACGAAATAACCTGAACCTACTTTGGATTTCACAATACCAATCGCTTCAAGTTTAGATAGCGCCTTTCGTACCGAAAAACGAGAAATATCATACTTTTCCGCCAATTCACGCTCAGATGGTAACTTCACATCGATGACGTTTTGGCAAATTTTACTGATGATATCTTGAACTAGTTCTTCGTATTTCTTCATAAGCATTCAATTATTATCGACAATAAGTAATTTATACCATTTTTTACTTATCAATATAATCCAAATACCTCAATTAAGCTAAGAAACAGCTATAAGAAAGCAAAATAATTTAGATAGCTTTAACTAGGTGTCCATCTCTTATTTTTGTTGTGAAAGTGGCGCTTTCAGTAAGTGGATCGAGTTCATAACGGCTCAAACATACCATATGCTGTATCAAGTGATGCTCATCATTGAATCCCTGAGACCACGATAAGTAACTAGATCCTTTCTAATGTTTTTGAGCTTCATCGTACCTGTCGAAGTTTAAATGAAAGAGATACACAGTAAGACTGCCATTGCATCTGTCATTAACTGATGAGTTCAGGAAAAGTTAGAGTTGTCGTAAGTAGATCTACTAAAACTAAAGATTATAATTGAGACTCTCTATCACAAAACAATAGTCGTTTAATTAAGAATATCTACCATCACTTGAATCAGTATCACGAATAAATATTTTGTCTTAAAAAGTTATTCCAAAATATACTAATCATTTTCCTTGCCTACATAGAGCCTTGAACCAATATCGTAATAAAATATTCCACATTGAGTATAAACAGTTTAAATATGGAATAAACTATTTTGTGACGAATATACCAATAAACTTAATTTTCCTTAAATAGTATCTATTGAAAACAACGACTCTTTACAAGGTGTATTATGAATTCAAAAATAGCCACATCATTTATATTCTTATCGATGACCGTTGGCTGTCAGTCTAACTCAAAAGATACTTATGACTTTTCAAATGTTGATAAAGTGATTAAGCAAGATATATCTGATGGTTTTCCTAGTGCAACCATTGGTATTTGGTATAAAGGAGATATTATAAAAATTGATTCTTATGGATACATTAAAATCCATGATGAATATACACCAAAACGACCACTCGGCAGCACTGAACATAATAATGACGTTAGCCTACCTAGTGAGAAGTTAATTCCAGCGGTAGATAATACTATTTACGATCTAGCATCAAACACAAAAATGTTCTCTACTAACTACGCAATTCAATATTTGGTTTCTAACGGGAAATTAGATTTAGATCAACATGTATCAGACATTCTTCCTGAGTTCGCAGATCAACCTACCGACCTGATCAAAGGCAAGTCTGAGATAACAGTACGAGACCTTTTACAGCATCAAGGTGGGCATAAGCCAAGTGTCGAATTCTACAAAGAAACAGGGGATATGTACTCCCAGTCTCGCGAAAAGACTTTAAACATAATGCTCAAGACCGAGTTGATGCAAGCTCCTCACACCGCTGTAACCTACTCTGATATTGACTATATGATATTAGGGCAAATCATCGAAAAAATTACGGGTATGACGCAAGACAAGTTTATGCATGACACGTTTTATCAGCCTATGGGACTTGAGAGAACCGGATATAACATGTTGACTTCCCCCCTTTATGGCAATGCTTTCACCTTAGATGATTTTGCTGCAACAGAAATATATGGCAATAGTAGAGAAGGACAAATTCATTTTAATAACATTCGAGAGCATACGCTTCAGGGCGAAGTCCATGATGAAAAAGCTTATTACTCAATGGAAGGTGTCGCTGGTCATGCTGGGTTATTTTCTACCGTTGAAGATATGTTATCTCTAATGTCCATCATGATTAATGGTGGAGAGTTTGATGGCGTTCAATATTTTTCTGAAGAAACCATAGAGGAATTTTTAACTCCGATAGAAAACCATGAAGAAAGTGGTTATGCATTAGGATGGAATATAAATTATCAGCACGAAAATACATGGTTATTTGGTCGCTATGCTAGTGAAAATACTTACGGACATTCCGGGTGGGTAGGGACAGCATCCCTAATCGATCCGGATAATGAATTAATGGTCATTCTTTTAAGCAATAAAAAGAATACACATATAAAGATGGACTGCGGAGAGGCGGTTTGTGGTGCATTTGAAGGTGACAAAATGAAAATAGGTGATTATGACCCTATTTTTGAAGAAATATATAAATCTCTTAATCTATCTAACTGATTCACACCAAAAGACAAATTATATTTAAACATGAGTACAAAACATGAAACGATATATATATGCAGCACTACCATTAATTATTATTATTATGGGATGTCAGAGTAATAATAATGATGATAATCATACAACTGATACTAAAATAACACTTGGTATAGAAAATACCGACCAATATCTAACGTACTTACAAAACAAACGAGTAGGTTTAGTCGTCAATCCCACGTCGCATTTATCTAATGGCGAACACACTATAGATTTTATGCTTAGTCAAGGAGTCCATGTCACGACTCTTTTTGCACCTGAACATGGTATCCGGGGGGAACAAGAGGCAGGAGAAGAAGTCGAAGATGGCATTGATGTCGAAACCGGCTTACCCGTCATTTCACTTTATGGCGACCATAAGAAACCAACAGCGGAAGATCTTGAGAACGTAGATGTTTTAGTATTTGACATACAAGATGTTGGTGTACGTTTTTATACCTACATAAGTACCATGCACTACGTAATGGAGAGCGTGGCTGAGAACAACAAAGAGATTGTCATTCTAGACCGTCCAAACCCAAATGGGGATTATGTTGCCGGCCCCATCATGGAACCAGAGTTCACCTCATTCGTTGGCATGCACCCGATCCCCGTAGTTCATGGTTTAACAGTCGGTGAACTTGCCAACATGATTAACGGTGAAAGATGGCTTTCTAACGGTATTCAGATACCAAAAGAGGACATTGTTGTAGCTGAAATGCAAGGCTACGACCATAGCACTCACTACTCTCTACCAACCCCTCCTTCTCCAAATCTTCAAACCGACAATGCTATACAGTTTTATCCTTCTCTTGGTCTATTTGAAGCAACAAGCATCAGTGTGGGACGTGGCAGTAAAACACCTTTCGAGGTAATCGCTTTTCCAGATCCCCAACTCAAAGTAAATATTGAATTTTTGCTTGATGACACCTCCGCTACTTGGCCACAACGGGGCCAATATGTTTACGGTGAGAGTTATCAAGTTTCTCAAACCAGCCCATTCAACTTTACTCTTCAGCCACTTTATGACTGGTATTGGAACATGCGTGATATGGGCTATGCGAGCTCTGAAATCATCGATAGACCTGAGTGGTTAAGCTCGTTACTCGGAACGGATAAAGTGCTGCCAATGATCATAAATGGCGTCCCATTAGAAGACATTGAAGCCTCTTGGGATAGCAATCTCAGTAGCTACGAAAACATGAGAACTGAATACTTAATTTATACAGAACAGAGCAACAAATCGGAGGGGGAATAATGAAAAAACAAACACTCTGTATCTTATCAATACTGGGAACTTTATCCGGCTGCAATAATGGAGACGGTAATGAACAGTCTTTAGAACAACGCGCTGAAAGTATCTTATCGGAGATGACAACCAGAGAAAAAATAGCGCAAAAAATCACCATGTCATTTCGTTATTTCTGTGCCGATGATGTGGAAGAATGTTCGACAGGATTGACTCAAATAAACGAAAGTGTCAGAAGAGTGATCAAAGAGGAAAGTATCGGTGGTGTAATCCTTTTTTCCTCAAACATGGATGGCATCAAGAATACCGCTCGCCTAATCTGGGATATGCAAGATTCCGTCAGTGATGACCAGCCTTTAGGCTTATTCATGACCATTGATCAAGAAGGTGGAAACGTCGTACGCCTTCCAAGAGAACAAGCAACAAACTTCGCAGGTAATATGGCTCTTGGTGCAGCTTACCTGAGCGATCAATTTAATGATAATCTAGCCTACATGCAGGGCTTAATTCTAGGTCGAGAGGTCGGTTCTATAGGGTTTAATGTCAACTTTGCCCCAGTCGTTGACGTACAAAGTAACCCACTCAACCCTGTTATCAATGTGCGCTCTTTTGGTGAGTCTCCCGAAGATGTAGGAGTACTTGGTGGCCAGACAAGCATGGGGATGTCAGATGCCCACGTTGTATCTGCTTTTAAACATTTTCCAGGGCATGGTGATACCGAAGCTGACTCTCACTATGGTTTACCACGCGTAAACAAGACGCTAGAAGAAGCGTATGCGACCGATCTATACCCTTATATATCAACAATACAGGCAGGCACACAACCCGATATGATTATGACCGCACATATCCAATATCCTGCACTTGATGACTCCGTCCTCTATACGTCAAAAGAAACCGACGATACTCCTATAGGCTCTGAAATCCTTGTCCCTGCAACTTTGTCTTATCACATTCAAACTGAGTTATTAAGAAACGAGCTAGGTTATAGCGGATTAACTATCTCTGATGCATTAGATATGAAGGGAATCGCAGATTACTTCACCGAAGAAGATGCGGTTGTGAAACTATTCAATGCAGGCGTTGACATTGCATTGATGCCAACTGAATTTTACTCACAGAAAGACGATAACAAAGTTACACATATTATTGATGCTGTAATGGAAGCCGTAGACAAACAAGAACTGTCGATAGAATTGATCGATGATTCGGTAAAAAGGATCATTTTGACAAAACTTGAAAACAATATCTTGAATGAAAATGGAGCAACTGACTTCGAGGATGTCTACAGCTATAGCTTAGAAGTGCTTCAGTCCAGCGAACACAAAGAAGTAGAAAAGGAGATCGCCGATAAATCAATTACCATTGTTAAAAACAATGGATTACTCCCAGCCAACGCAAGCACACTTGGTAAAATTCATATTATAACCCCATGGGAAGAACAGGGCGCAGCAATACAAATACAGCTAGAACGAAATAATGTATCCCCCTTTGACATCTCACGAACCAAATTTTCTAACACAAGCTGGGATGAAGCCATTGTTGATATTGATAATACAGATACTCTAGTTATTGGTACTAATTCCACTGCACCTTCACCTGTTGAAGACGATGGCATACCAAACGCAACTAAGATGGTCGCATTTTCAAAAGGCACGAAGGCACCGAAGAATTTATCGAACTACTCTTTAGTACGTGCTTCGACTCTTCCTACCGACGAGTCAATGAGTGAAGAGCAACTCGCTCGATATTTATTTGAGTACGCCTCACAAAAGGAAAAACAATCCGTTCACCTATCTCTTCGAGCACCCTACGATATTGTGAATTATGACGATATTGTTGATACATCTATAGCTGCATACAACTACTACGGCTATGAAAATGGTTCAATGCGTGGCCCTTCTCTACCGGCTGTTATCGACACATTAATGGGGGTAAACAAGCCAAAAGGACGACTCCCAGTCAATGTCTATGAGATAGAGCTCGATGAAGATGGAAACACTGTGTTGGGTGAAGTGAAATATCCAATAGGACATGGCCTTTCCTACTAAGCCTCCCCAGTAAAACCTAAACATAAAAGGGCACATTCCGTGCCCTTGTTTTGATTCAAATCTTGGCCTCTGTGCTTTCCAACAACTCTTGTGGCATCGATGGGTTCATATCTTCTACCCCAAACCGCTACTTACTTTTTCTCCCACACGTTAAATTCTCACATTTATGCAATCAAAGTCAGCGGACTGTGAAATTTCATTCACAAAGAAAAATATTGCTAGCTGAATTTTATTGAGCTCGACTATGATTCGCGCTCCTGTGTTTTGGTGATTTTTTAAATGAGAATTTATACCGCTATTATCACGGCAGCATTGGCTGCAACAACACTTATCGCTCCTGCACACGCAGACGATAAATTCACTTTAGGTCGTACTATCTTGCTTGAGCACGGTAACCTAGCTGCAAAAATCCCAATGGTGATTTGCCGCAACACCAACGCGATCAAAGTGAAAGCAGAGAAAGACCTAGAACTAAGAAAGGTCGTTGTGCGATTCCAAAACGGTGACGAGAAAACCATTCGCTTCCACCGTGATCTAAAGAAAGACAAGATGACCGACTGGCGTTACTTCGGTTACCGTCGCTGTGTGAAAAACATCGAAGTATACGGTAACTCAGAAGGCTCTAAAGCGGGCGTGCGCGTTTACAGTAAAGAGAAGAACGATTAATCGTTACTGATCTCGACATTCAAAAGGGATGAGTATCCTCCTCTCTACGAATACAAAAATCCCTCGTCGATTGGCGAGGGATTTTTATTGTCAGTCAGAAACGAAGAAGGCTCTTATTCTGGCACAACCAATTCGGTTCCATTGACCGTAATTTCGACTTTACGCGCGGCTTGCTCGCGATGTTCTTGTTCAATGACTGACGTCTCAAGACGAATGTTGTTCGCTTTCACGCTATGCAAAATCAAGAAATCTGCCACGACTTTTGCTCGCTCTTTCGCTAAGTGATTGTTGTACTCCAGATAAGCAGGCTTACTGTCTGCCCCCCCTGTCACCACCACTTCATAGCTTTCCAACCCAGTAATTCGAGTGGCCAACTGCATCAACTGAGCTTCCATCTCAGGGTTGAGCGATGCATCGTCATAGCTATAAACCGGACTGTTCTCCGCTAGAATCACGGTTTGCTCTTCTGGCGTATCCTCTATGTGCTCAATAGGTTGCGGATCGTAACTGCTGCTCGACCACGGATGAAGCACCAGAGACAAGTTCACCTGACGCAACTGCTTGGTGTCTTTTTTGTCGTAGTACTGATCGATCACACTGACATTAAACAGATTGTCGAATTGCAACGAGACGTCGATGTACTCACTCAGAGCATAGTAACCGCCCACCGACAAGTACGGTGCCACGCCGCTGGTTTCTGTCGGTGAATCTAACTGAGGCTTGTCCATGTCGGCGTTGTAGACGTAGCCACCCACACCAGCAAACAAACCACCATCGCGCCACAGTGACCATTTGTGTTTGGCGAGAATGTCCAAACCTTTCATGTCAAAACCATTGCCGTCCGATAAGCTGCGATAGCCTAACTCATAATCAAAAGACTGCGTCGAGATACCTAAGCTGTACTTCAAACTGGTGATGTCGTTGTCGTGCTTGTAAGGATCGTCTTTAAACTGAGCGAGTCCCCCTCCCACTTGAAAATACAACCCATTGGATACCAAAGTATCGATAACGCCTTTCTCGGGTTCGTCGACTTGCTGAGCCTCTTGTGCCAAAACTGGGGAGAGTGCAAAAACAGAAATCGCGAACAAAATCATTTGTTTGTAATTCACAAGCCTTCCCCTATAAGTAAGAAACGGTGTACACCACCATTCCCTCGAACTTCCCTTTCTTAATGTTGGCAGGGTCGAAAGGCACCAGTTTGGCGAGGTAACGGTCATAGCCGACTTGCTCTACTTCGTAGCCATCACCGACAGGCTCATTAAGTTGCACCTCTTCACCACTTGGGGTGTAAAGCTTGATGCCGTAGGATTTGATTTCTTTGCCGCTTTCGTCAAAGACAGGCACATAAGATCGGTTGGTCAGATCACGCACGTTATCAAAATAACCACGCAGCTTAACGGATGGACAATCGGCTCCGTACTTTAAGTTGCGAACGATAATAGTGAGAGGGCGAGGCTCGGTTTGCACAATATCGTCCACACCAATGCGCCCGTAGTCGATGTTATTGTTCTTGATCTCCAGCTCAACCAAACATTTAGAAGGCTTAAGGATGTCCATGTTCTGAATTACGCTGCGGTAGTTCGCATACGCACCGTTGTAACCTAACTCCCCATCTAACTGGAAAATGTTGACCGGCGCGCTATATCCAGAGAAGTCCCCCGGCCCCGTAACAATGATGGGCTGGTATGTAATGGTTTTGGATGTTTTAGTGCGTGATTCACAGGCGTTGTTATCTTCACTAGCACTACATTGAGGGACCCTGAAGCCATCAACTGCCGTTTTTACGCCATAAATATCTCGGCCTTCATATCGAAACCCCACCTTAATACCGGGAATATTCGGGACGACGGTATCACCCGTTTTACCGGGCCAAAAGAACACTTGTTCGGGGAAATCCTTCAGGTGAGGGAAATTCGTCGCATCTTTATAGCAAGTAACATTCACCGTTTGAGACGGGCCACGCCATACCACTTGCCCATCAGGGGCATCAATAGGTACCGATGCAGAAGGGTCAATGTAGAAACTACTTACACCGCCGGGGCCACTACCACCAAAGCTACCACCAGCTTCTGTGCTAAAGCAGGCTAATGCCCACGCATTGGGAGCGATTGAAAGACCCGTAACAAGCAAACAAAGTGTCAGAAATAATGCTTTCATAATTACCCCTCACTTTCGTCTTTGGCCGTGCAAATGTTTTTTGCATTGCAGAAATAGGTGTTGCTCACCGTGGCTCCATAATCATTGATGTGGCTTAACGTGTATCGGTCACTTTTTTCTACTTTCAACGTTCTGCTGGTGAAAGGCGCCAACATCACAGGGGTGAAACCCGCCGCGTCTTTCTTCGCTTTCCCCACCATCAATTCAGAGTAAGTCACGTAAAATGGCGAACCGTTTTCTACCAAGATCTTATTGCTGCCCGTGCGCTTAATTTTGGTCGCGCTCGCCACCGCTTTATCGATGCGCTTAATCTTGTCCAGACTGGAAGGTCGATAGAAAAATTTGATCACCGATTCAATCGCAATCTGGATAGAACCACTGGCGGTCTCTGCGACGGCATCGTCATGATCATCATGCTCCGAAGGCGGCACTTCGCGAACATGTAAGAAGTAAGCCGTTTCTCTGTCTTGCGGCAGCTGGGAAACCGTTGGCAAAGATTTGATGCGCAGCATGGCGTAATCTTTACTCTCGATTCTCAACACGGGTGGAACAACGATGAATTTGTCTTCTACATCCTTTCCGTCCATGTCCGTCAACCAAGATTGCGCCAAGAATGGAATGTCAGCGGGGTTCTTTATTTTGACGGTCTCTACCTTTGAGTTACCTTCATAAACCACACGAGTTCGGTCTAAAGCCAATGCTGCATTCGCCGATGCCGAAACCATCAAACAACACATGACGGCTAGAATTGATTTTTTCATAACTTCTCAACTACTGATTAATTATCACAATGAACGGAACGGATGACTTCTTTACTATTTAGGATTGAGTCATCAATGATTAAGTGGCAGCTTTGGTTATCCCCCCAGCTCACACTGATTTTTGAATCGAGATTGACGCCAACCAGATAAGCCGTTGAGTCTTGCCCAACAATGCCAATCTCTTGATTGAGTTCGTCGTCAAACACCAATGCGCCAAACGGAATGTCTTGTTCGCTTTGCAAGCGCGCCATAAAGTTGCTGCCTTGGCGGGCTTTAATTTTTTGATAGCCGATCGCACCTTCGGTTAGCACCATGCTCTTAACGCTTCCGAGCACCTCAACATCATCAGGTAGTGATTTGTAATCGATGGTGTTGTAGCTCTTTTGATAAGGCGTCACGCCATTGATCAGCGCCAAGCCAAACGCATTGGTCTCTTCGTTGTTGCTGCCGTTAATGGTGACGTCTGGTACATTCGAGTCGATAAGAATGCGCGACGTACCCGAGTTAAGTGCGCTGTATGCCAAGCCATGTTTTGAAAGCAGCACTGTCCCCATCGCATTGGCGTTTACTTGGCTGTACGAGTTGGTTTTGTAGCTGCCACCAACAGACGTCGACATGAATGAGAAATCACGATTGTAGTTGCCACTTACGCCGTTGGATTCACCCTCGTAAACATCGTAAGCAACGCGATAGTTAGAACCGTCATCGTTGTTGTATCCCGAGTAGGCAAGGTTTTGAGAGTAGTCGCCACTGCGTGAATTGGTTTGAACTGAGACAGTGTTGCTGCCACCAATAGGAATAGAGATTCCCAATGACCAACCTTTTTCGTCAATGCTTGGCGAGTATTCATTAATGCCCGACTCGTAGTCGTAACTGATGTATGAATCGTTCGACTTGTACAGGTTCATCGTTAAGTAGAGATCGATCCCGTTGATCTTCAACGGATGCGAAATATTGACGTCGTAACGAGAACTGTCGCGGCGATTGTCCCAATAGTTGTTTGAGGTGTAAGACAAATACGCACTGGTCGAGCCAAAGCTCTGGGTTAGTGCAATGTATTTTTCATCTTTGCGGTTGTTGTTCGCGGCATAGACGATGGAAGAAGTGCGGTCATCATAAGACTTCAAATACTCATCAAATTCGTAATATTGCTCTTCCGAAAAACGGTAGCCTGCCACACGTAAGCCCAAGCCAAAGTCGGTCAGCGTGTTGTTGTAAGTAAAGCCATAAGACAAGCCAGAGGCATCCGTGTCGTCGCCTAATTTCGCCTGTGCAGAAGAAATATCGAATGAAGCCGCCCCGAAGTAATTCAGGTTGATACCACTACCGAAAGTGTAAGATTGGTAATCTTCAGAGAGCAGCGTTGCAGAGAACAACGACAGGTAGTTGTTGACGCCATAGGACGCTTCGGCGGAGAAAAACTCTGGCGTGTGCTCATAAGCATCACTGTCCGGTATGCCCACTGAAACGCTATAACGCACGTGATTAGGTCGCGTTAGGTACAGCACATCTGCACCGTTCACTTGGTAACGTTGAATCGTCCCGTCGGCTTGTTTGACCTCAACATCCAACGTACCTTGAGACGCTTGTGATAGGTCATCAATCAGATACGGTCCCGCATTCACATTCACTACTTTAAGTACGTTGCCTTGCTGGCGAATGGTGATCACCGCATTGGTATTGACCGTGCCAGAGACCACTGGCGAGTAACCGCGCAAGTTCGATGGCAGCATTTGGTCATCGCTTTGCAGGCGAACACCCGTCATTTGGAACGAGTCGTACACGTCCGAGCCAAACTGGGTATTACCGAACGTCAATTTCGATTTAATGCTGCGAATCGGCGCGTAGCCATACAATGAAGTAAAGTCACCCGAGTAGTTGTTAGATGCTTGGTAATTTGCTCGAAAGCGAAACGCTCCGGCATTTAGCCCAACAATGCCATAGGTGGATAGATCGTCATTCCAACCGTTTTCATCGTCTTGTTGGCTAGAAAAATAGTTAACGTTGTAATCCAGATAGAGCGCGGCGATGCCATCGTCCCATAAACGATCAGGCACAAAGCCATATTTGTACTCGTTGGCGATGTATTCTTGAGGCGTTGTGATGTCTAAACGTGCTTTACCGAGATCGGACGTGACTTTGGTGTAGCCGACATCTTCAAACTGATAACACACACCACCATCAACTGAGATCGTGTTTTCTTTGTAGACTTTATAACCACGCTCACTAAGAGGAAGGCTGTCCATTAATGCATCAGAAATGCAGGGTTTATTGTTATTAAATACAATATTTTCTTTGGTTAAGAACTCCCCATTAATATAAACCTCTAGCTCATATTTACCGTCTTCCACAAAGTTCGCATTCGAGAATTTGCTTAAATCGACACTATTTTTACTTCTTATAAAATAATCATTGAAGCTGGTCGCGTAAGAAAAAGAAGGAAAGGAAAGTACAATTATTAAACCGAGTAAATGACGACGCATTTTATCAACCAGTGTTTTTTATTAGAACGAGAGCTTTGGCTAAATAGCCAAAGCTCTCTCGGCAACTGCTTATGGGTACGTTACGCGTAGTAGCGCCCAAGATTCTGCAACACCCGCTGTAACAGGTGTTGCTGTTACGTCTACGTTTGCTTCATACGCTGCAGAGAAAGACGCGATGTTTGTGCCGTCTACGATTACGTTGCTTGCTGCTACGTCACCGTTGTCGATTGGGTTACCATCGTGAAGGATACGTACGCCAACGCCCGTTGCACCGCCTTCAACGCTGAATAGGTCGCCAGTAGTGTCTGGGTTAGAATCGAATGTGAATTCCGCTTTTGTTGCTACAGTCGTATCACAGTCCGTCAGTTTCACTTGGAAAGGCACTGGTGTAGAGCGGTCACCTTTTGCTTTAAAGATGTGCGTTGGTTGTTGACCAAGTTGGATTGTCTGATCGATGCTGTCTGGTGATAGACCACATGCTGATTCTACGATTTCACCTTTGAAGTAAACGTTGGTCGTGTTTTCTGCCAAAGCAGGGGTTGCAGACATCAGTCCAAAAAGAAAAGTAGCTGCGATTGATGAGCGAATGAATTTAGCTTTCATTTTTAAATCCCGTGTATTTTTAGCGAATAAATGCAGACAAGAAGTGATGACTTCTTATTGTTGCAATTTAGTTTTTAATAAATGTGTGGATGGAAACGTTTTATTTCCAACTCGATATGTTTGTATCGTTTCACAAACATTATGATTTTTGGTTAGCGTGAATGTTATTAAGTTCTAAATCATTAATTCTCCCTAAATTATTTGCTCCTTTTCATCAAGAAATAATGCATTCTTGTTACGAGCCTATATGTTATTTACCTGTTCCAATTTACATTCATCTAATTAAATGTTTTTCCGAAGATAACGATGACTCGACGTACAATTCGTGAAAATTAAGTGTTATTTGAGGAGCTCCAAGTGCGAATAGTCAACAACTCGCCTAATACATAATCTGACGTTCCAGAATATATATTCGAACAAAAGCCAACCTCTTCAAGCTGAAGGACTCGAGCTTTCTTTGCCGCTTTTCTTTCAGCCGCGACGATCCAAAAAAATTTTGCCTCACTTTCGTACAATAGCTCAATCAAACGCTCAATCGTCGACAGCAACGCACTGTAAGTTAAGCTTTCAGAGTGGAGAAGAATGAAAGTATCGCCTTCGATTCGATATGTGACTGATGCTAAATAGCACCCAGTAACAGACCACAGCTCCGTTCGCTCCCTACCTGTCACAAACGGCTCATACTCCTCTACGGAACAGAGACTTCTAAGAAACTTATAACCACTGCCTTTTTCTTTTAAACGCCGCCACCTCCCCTGCCTTTGGGGAAGTTCAATCAGTCCAAAATTTCCTCTTCGAAAGCGCTCAAATCTCTTCATCAGTTGAGGTTTTTTCGGAAAGCCACAAACCTTAAGTTCATCTACACTGATTCTGAGAGCTCTAAATATTTGAACCATTCGTTCAGGTGTCGGTTGTATCTTCTCGCTTTCCCAACGAGAAAGTGCATTCACATCAAGCCCAGAAAACAAAGAGAAGGAAAGATCGTGCAAGCGCTCAACTAACTCTCTCTGAGACCAACCTCTTCTCTTTCGTGTCATTCGAAGGTGATGAGAAAAGTTCGATTTCATCTTCTGTTCTCCTGCACTGCTTAATTGACTTATGAATCAAGAGGTTAAATAGGCATAAAAAAGTTAAGCAATACGGACATGCTCTGTATGTTTGAGGAGGATAGGTTGTAGAATTTGTCTCGAGTTATTTGATGCTATGCCATTAAAAAATAAAGAGAAATGTACAAAAACGGCATTTTGATTCAATGGTAAAGAACAACTACGTTGATATCGATAGATTCAGCCTTTACCTGAGCAACCCTGTCAAAAAACCGATGACTCACCGTGCGTTTCAGCCACAAATGGATGCAGAAAAAAGACGCAAATAATCAGCGCTAGGAATTCAAGACATTAGAAAACGTGAGGTCGCGGTCGCTTCCTCAGTCATTGAGAATATGAACTGTGTTGTTATTGGCTATGCGAAAAAGTAGTCAAACAGCCGCAATTGCGCCCTTCTTGTATCTTCATCAGATATGCCAATGTACCTCAATGTTGTCGCAACAGATTGATGACCGATGATAGTAGCAACAAGGCCAATATCCATATCACTTGAATGATAAAGGTGACGTGCAAAGATTTTACGCAGGCTGTGACAACCAATCTTGTGTTGGCGAAGCTCATCGATACAACAAGATAAGCATGAGAATACCCGCCAGCACGCTTGTCGAGAAATGACACCTCGCAGCCTTTTTGCACGATTACTGCCCAGTGTCGCTCTTGAAAAGATGAATCCGCTGTCTCGACCTTGCCATACTCTTTGTCGCTTTTTTAATGCCGTTAATGTTCGCGGACTGAGATAAGCCACTCTTTTTTTCACTGGCGCACTTTTGGTTGCTTCTTCTAATCGTGTTTGGACGCTATCTTTCCAGCAGCGAGGAACAAGATCAGTGATGTGTCGATAGTCACATACGTAAACAGAAAGCAGTTTTGTGTGATCACGCTTGTAGTAGTTAAGTAACTCATTTTTGACACTTTTTAAGACTTTATGCCTCGCTCTGGCTTGTCGGGCTAGCGTGCCTTTACTCTCAATTACAACCACTTCTCCGGATTCGAAATTGATATTATCGTAACCCAACTTGGTGATATCGGTAATTCGTAGCCCTGTTTCAATACCTATTCTCCAAATTAGCCAATACACTTCATCATGATGACTCTTGAGGTATTTCTCTGCTTTTTTTACAAGGCGCTTGTCACTGATTGCCTGTACGGTACTCATAAACATACCTTCCATTGCGTTATAATTATTAATAATTAAAATATAGTTCAAACAACCATAAGTAATAAGGATGAGTGTTCGTCAGTTATTACCCAATGCTTATTAACCCGTGTTTGAGCGTATTTTTCTCATGCTATGGTGCAGGGCAGGCAATGATTGGTTGAGCCCAATCCCCTGCACAAAATCCTCTGGACTATATCAAGCTGAATTGGCCTTCCGACAGTGCTGATCTGTTCGGTAAATACATCTCTTAACTTGATAATTTATCTAGACTTATAACTATATTGACTTTTTACTCAGAAAGATGGCGGTTTGCTTGGTGATAAGAACGGTGCTCACCCGTTAGATAAGCCTTCGTTTTGTGATCTAGTTATCATTAGGATTTTTTTACTGAACCAAGATCACAATAAGTCTCATTAAATTTGTTACGTTTTGATGACCTTAAAGCACCGCTCATAACCGTTAATTTAAGGAATGGGAAAGGTCCCTTTCATTTTTGAATGACAAGAAAAAAGACACCTATTAATCAGGTGTCTTTTTAATCAATTAGATAATTAAAATCGTTCGATTACTGAGCTTGCTGCTTCATCGATTCAAACTTTTTAATTTGTTCTTGTTGGCGCTTTTCTAACGTCGACTTCTGCTCATCAGTCAGAACGTTGTAAATGTCGTTTTGTGCTTTTAGTTTTGCAAGCTGGACATCGATTTGTGTCTTGTTAGCTCGTTCAAGCAGCGCTTTTGCTTTTGCTTCGTCAAACGATGACGCTTTTACTAACTTCTCAAACTGCTTCGCACTTTCTTGGATATCTTGTGGCGATTGCTCCTGAGTCAGCGTACTGCTTAAGTTAAGCTGAATTTCTTCAATCTTAGCTTGCTGATCAGCAGTAATGCTTTCTAAACCAAATGGTTTTGGCGCTACAGGTTGAGTGGGTGCCGCTTCTGCAAATACATTGGCACTGCTTAGGAGTAAAATTGTCGACAATAAGTAGCGTTTCATTGGGGGAACCTTTATTTACTTCAATCAGGAGTAAGGTCAGACTCAAGCGATACCATATGGTTTCCTGCCTATTATTAATGTGCGACTTTCCTTCACAAAAACAGCATTAGAAGTGCATCGCAAGGAACCGAACAAAAAATAAGGAAATGCGTCGTCTTTTTTCGGCCTCTGTCGTCTTAGTTATTGTTTTACTGAATTTTAAGAGATTATGTTTACCTTCAAACCTGCAATCATAGAGATTGATAACCATCAAATCGCGATTTCACCAGATGATCAGAACTTGGTAGAAACAGCCCGCAAGGTCAAAGTGAATATCGCTGCGCCCTGCCTAAAGAACAAGCGTAAACACGGTTGCTGCCATGCTTGCAAAGTAGAAGTTAATGGCACGCCTCTTTACGCGTGTAAGGTAAAGCCTCAATCAGGCATGAAAGTGATTGTGCGCCGCGCAGATTTAGACGAAGAACGTAAACAAGCGATAAAAACTTACAAACAACAAATAAAGAAAGGCGAAACAAAGCCCTGCCAATGTGGCTAAATCGAGCAAGGAATTGGCAAAGCGAGATAGAAAAAGGGCGACTCACACGTCGCCCTTGTAGATGATTACGATTTTGGATTTAGAATAATCGTTGTTCGCTTAGCTTTGATGCCAAATGCCTCTTTCGCTTTGGCTTTTACTTCTTCTAACGTCACACTCTGAGCCGCTTTATCTACATCAAGCAATGTGTTTAAACCATATCCATGAACAAGATAGCGTGTGTAAGCCCAGCTACGTTGGCCCGGATTATCATCCAAATCCTTCATTGCAACCGCAAGTTGTTTAGCTGCGGTATCAACCTCTTTTTGAGTGATATTTTTAGCCAGTTCATCAAAAACCTTATCTAACTGCGCATCCATTTTGCTAACGTCTTTAGGATCGATTTGAGATTCCAAGAACCAGTCGGACACCATTTCACGATCTTGTGTGATTGGATAAATACTCGGGCTGTAATCCAAGCTTGCATCTTCACGTAATTGCTCTGTAACACGCGCAGCCGCAATACGTTGAAGCATGTCTTCCACAATCATGTCATGCCCAGTTCTTGGCGACTCGTGCTGATTGGTTAGACGTAATAAATACATCGATGACGGTTCGTTACCTTCTTCCATCACCGTTCGGCTTAATGCATTTGGGTTGAAATCAATCGAGTAATCCACCGGTTCCCCTACCTGCATATCAATAGAGGCGACGTATTTACGCAACAATGGGGTAATTTGTTCTGGTTCAACATCCGCCACAATGACCATTTTAAAACCGCGATTGTAGTTGAACAAAGCATCATGTACCGCTTGAACCTGCTCAGGTGTCACATCCTTTACACCATCACTTGGTAACAAACGATGGCGACTGTTTGGTAAGTACGAGTTTTCGTTCGCCGCTTTAATCCATTTCCCCATCGACGACTCAAAAAAGGCACGGCGCTGCTGAAAAAACTCTCGTTTCACCGCTTCTAGTTGGCGTTCATCCACTTTGATATCAGTGGCAATGTTGTACAAACCATTTAACGCACTTGCCAAATGCGCTTTCGGAGTAATGACCTCTATGCCATGGTTAGTTGGTCCTAAAATAGGGAACAACGAGATATCGTTTTTACGTAAATAACTGTCGAGTTCAGAACCAGAAAAATCACCCAAACCACTACGAGCTGCTGCCATCGTTGCCACGTCAAACGCAGGATACAGTGGCTTATCTAACGCGGCTTTACCACCTTGGCTGACGAAGTAAACATAAGCTCGATTGGCCGCTTTATCGTCCTTTTGGAACCAAACATCCACACCGTTTGACAAGGTATACACTTGGAAACCACCCGCATCTTCACGAGTACTTACAATAGTGCCTTCTTTCTTTGGCTGAACAAAACCATCGGCTTTCGCGTACATGTTCAAAGGCTTTTCCCCCGCTTGTGCGTAAGCGGCACTCAACAGGGCAAATTCTCCAGCGAACTGAGCTTTATTTTCTGTTTTACCTAAGCCGACAACAAAACTTGCTGGCTGAGAAAGAAGAGCCTCCAACGCTTCATTCGCATGGGTTAGCGTATTGCTCTTAACAAACGTCGACAAGCTCAATTCATAGCCTGCTTTGGATTGGCTCACTGAATCTTGTTCTAGTTGGAATACACGCGCTTCTGCATAGCCTGCTGGTTTGCGTTTCGACCAATCAGAATCGAGATTAGCCAGCTCCCCATACCAACCCGATATGATCCCGTCGAGTTCTTGTTGAGTAACACCATAGTCACGCAAGGACGTCAATGTGTTCATGAAGATTTGCTGGATTTTCTCTCGGCGCTCTGGTGCAAATGAAACACCAGCAGACATCATGCGGTGATAGTTTGAAGAGTATGGTTGTGCGTACGCGTATTGAAATGACTCCGCAGCATCATTCAAAACACTAAGTAGGCGTTGTTGAATAAGTTGAGCACTGATTTCATCTTGCCATGCTTTATGTTGATCTTGCATGGTTTGACGACTCACCGAATCTCGGTCGATAATCAAGTGCAAACTCGGCGACTCCATCTGACTACTTGGCAAAATACGGTCTGCATTTTTTGCTCGGATGTCACGACGTTTTTCAACAACAGCATCGGATGTACTATCCCAGTTAGAAAACTTACTCTCAATAATCTTAGTCAGTGATTCTGCATCCACATTACCCGTCACGATAAGCTCTGCGTATTGTGGTTGATACCATTTGTCATAAAACGTTTTGAGTGCAGGCGAAGTTGTGTTTTCTATAGAACTACGTGTACCAATAGGGTCGTGCTCTGCGTAAGGCGTGCCTTCAATTGAAGCTTGGTACGCGTTAAAAGATAGGGATTTATCATCGGGACGAGAACGTCGCCACTCACCTAAAATGACGCCTTTCTCTTTCTCCACTTGTGTTGGATCAAACTGAATACCATCACTGATGTCGCGCATCCAAGTTAGCGCATCATCAAGCTTTTCAGGGTTAGCCAAATCCAACTTATAGGTCGTCTGTTGATAGGTCGTTGTGGCATTGATATCTGCACCAAAACTGCCACCAGAAGCTTCAAACAACTTCACTACATCATTACCAGAAAAATGGGTACTGCCGTTGAACGCCATGTGCTCAATAAAGTGTGCATAGCCTTTTTGATTGGCTTCTTCTTGGAATGAGCCAACGTTCATCATCAAACGTACCGAAACTTCTTCATCTTGAGTTGGGTAAATGTGGTATTTCATCCCATTGGGAAGTTGGTCAACAACCCAATTAGGGTCAGTTTGAAGAGGTGTAGATTGGGGCGTCAGAGCGCACCCTGACAGCAATAATGCGGGAATTAACAACGTGCTACGCATAACTATCGTCCCTAACAATGATTAATTGAGGCAATATATCGGTCACGTCATATGCTTGATATTTAATATGAAATATACGCCCGAATAGTAAGACTTCGATCACACTTTATAAAAATAAGAATCATTTACAAAGACTTAGATAACGCTTTGCTAATTTAAAATTAGGTTTCTTCAGTATGGATGAAGCTGATCGTCATGCACCGATTAAATTCTTGCGCTAGCGCACAAATAAACCGACTCGTTTAACCCTATTCTATTTTCTCCTTCCACTACTTTTGTCTTCATTTGACCCGAAAGGGCGAAGAAACCGTACAAAAAGGCATAACAATCATCACCATCACCTGTCAGCGAAAGCAAACTCCACAGAGAGTACGGCAGACTTTTATCTAGGGAAACGGCTCAACATCACCAGTTAAAAACGTTTGAAGGGGTGCGCTTATGAACCTAATGGATCTTCCCAAAAAACGCGGAAAATGGAGTCTCGAACTGTGCAAACAGAGTGCGGCTCATTATCAGACACGAACCCAATGGTGCGAAGGGTGCAAGGCAGCCTACAGCGCCGCTTATCGTAATGGATGGCTAGATCAGTGTTGCGCGCACATGCAGCGAGTCGGCATCAAATGGACATTTGAGAAATGCAAACAAAGCGCTGCGCGATACAACACACGGTCACAATGGAACCGGGGCTGTAAAAGCGCTTATCACGCCGCCCGTAAAAACGGCTGGGTGGAGGACTGCTGTGCACATATGCTCCCTTCTCGGACTGGTAAAAAATGGACCTTCGAAACTTGTGCAGACAACGCCAAACAGTACCAAACACGCTCCGATTGGCAGCGCGGTTGCAGCGGTGCTTATAACGCGGCCAACCGAAACGGCTGGCTAGAAGACTGCTGCCAGCACATGAAACAAATAGAGTTGAAGTGGAATCGAGAGGCCTGTGTCAAGAGCGCAAGCGCCTTTCAGACCCGCACAGAGTGGATTGCCGCTTGCAAAAGCGCTTACCAAGCAGCGAGAAATCGCGGATGGTTAGACGAATGCTGTGAGCACATGGGGGCGCCAAGAACACAGAAAAAATGGACGTTCGAAACATGTAAAGCCAGTGCAGCTAATTATCGTACGCGAACTGCATGGCAAGAAGGGTGCAGTGGCGCGTATTTCGCAGCACACCGCAATGGCTGGACACAAAAGTGCTGTGAACACATGCATTCTGCTCGCTCAAAGTGGACGCTCAAAATTTGCAAAGGCAGCGCGTCCTACTTCGCAAACAAGCGAGATTGGTTACGCTGCTGTCGCGGGGCATACAACGCCGCTCATCGCAATGGATGGCTTCCAGAATGCTGCTCACACATGGAAAGACCAAGACCTCAGGCGGCATAATGATCAAGCTCTCAAGGACGTCGAAAGTCTACTTAGCAGCCGCCCCTGTGAGCTTACTCAGTACACCACTGACTTTGGTTAACACCTCGTCACACCCTTCAATCTTGTGGCGCTCTTTTAAATACATTGGGTTGTTGTAAGCGAGCCAAGTTTTGCCTTCTGCATCTTCATAAACCAACACTTTTTGCGGCAAATCTATCGCGACTTCTTGAGCGCATTGCATCAGCGGCGTGCCCACTTTGGGATTACCAAACACAATCACTTCGGTTGGAGGTAGCGCCATATCGACCTTAGCTGCATTCTCTTGGTGATTCACACGTGCAAACACGTTTAAGCCCTTACTTTGCGCGATTTCGACAAACTTATTCGCGGTATCTTGCACCGAATGTTGACTCGCGACTCGTACCACACTTTCTTCTGCCAAAGAGGAAAATGACGCCAACGCTGCGACTAATCCTACTGTTATTGCTTTTACCATCTGCTGATTCCTTATGCTTAGATCTCATTACCCAAAAACTATAGAAGCCAAGACCCAGACTCGCGACTTGTACGTGTTTGATTTTCGGCTTTCCTTATCAACAATAGACCGACCCAGAGTGAAAATTGATTCAGATTAATAAAGCGTTAATCAGTCCAACATTAAAACCGTGAAGCACATAAAATACGCGACCTATTTTACTGAGTAAGAGATAACTAGTGACACGCGATCAATTTGAGTTATTAGCCCCGGGCGGCGATCTGGATTCCATCAAAGCAGCCATTGCTGCGGGTGCCGATGCTATCTACTGCGGACTAGACCGTTTTAATGCCCGCAACCGAGCGACCAACCTCACTTTAGATAACTTGAATGGCGTGCTGACGCTAGCTCATCAGCACAACTGTAAGATCTTCCTGACTCTGAACGTATTGATACTGGAAAGCGAAATCCCAGCCATCGTGCGTTTGCTCAGCCAATTAAACACCACCGCGATTGATGGCGTGATCGTGCAAGATCTTGGTTTGGCTTACATTCTCAAGAACCATTTCCCAGATTTAGATGTACACGCTTCAACCCAGCTCAACACGCACAATGAAGGACAGATCTTGTTCCTAAATCAGTTGACGGCGAGCCGTGTGAACCTCTCTCGTGAACTGAACATCAATGAGATCAAACATCTAGCTCAGTTTGGTCGTGAGCATGATGTGATGATGGAAGTGTTTGTGCACGGCTCTTACTGCATTGGTTTCTCTGGCATTTGCTACATCAGTTCTGCGCGAAACGGTGCTTCGGGCAACCGTGGTCGCTGCAGCCAGCCTTGTCGTGAGCAATACGAAACCACCAAAACAGGCAACAGTTACCCACTCAACATGAAGGACAACTCAGCATTTGGCGATTTAGAAGCACTTGCCGATGCGGGCGTGTATTCGTTGAAAGTGGAAGGCCGCATTAAGAAATCTCACTACGTTTACACCGTAGTCGATAACTGGCGTAAACAGATTGATCGCTTGTGTGATGGCGTAGAGCTGTCGAACGACACCACAGAGTTGTACACCGTATTTAACCGCGATTTCTCTAACGCATTTTTGCAAGGCGATTTCGGTAAAGCGATGTACATCGATAACCCTCGCGATCACGCTGTAAAACACTTCTCAAAGATCTACAAATGCGAATCCGCCGATGATGTGCAAGGCGTGAAGAAGAAGCTCTACGACGACAAAACCGCAATCATTGAGAAGGTTGCAGAGAAGACTCAAGATTTTGATGTGACTTCAACGCAAGCCTCTGGCAGCCGCCTAAAAGGCGCGATTGATGTACCGACTTTACCGACGCTACCTCAACCAGAAATGCGTGAATGCGCTCCGAAGCTATCCGTCTTGATTTCATCACTAGAAGACACCGCACTATGCGAAGACAGCAATGTCGATGTGTACTTCCAACTACCAATGGGGTTGGCGGGTGAACTGAATGCGATGATTGAGTTGTTCCAAGCAAACCCAAGATTGAAACCTTGGTTCCCTGCGATTCTGATTGGTGACGATTACCAAGCCGCACGAGCATTCTTAGAAGCAGTGAAGCCAGAATTGTCGATCACCAATAACTCTGGCGTGGGCATTTTGGCTCAAGAACTGGGATTAGGTTGGGTTGCAGGCCCGCAGATGAACACGGTGAACTCCTACTCGTTCAAATGTTTGCAAGAAGAGTTCGCCGCAAGTGGTGCGTTTATCTCTAACGAGCTGAACATGAAGCAGATGCGCCACATTAAGCGCCCACACAACATGCGCAGCTACTACAGCGTTTACCACCCGAACACACTGCTCACCAGTCGCCAATGTTTGTTCCAACAAACCGAAGGTTGCCGCAAGATTAAGGTAAATAAAGGCTGTTTGAAGCGTTGTGACAAGCGCACATCGATCATCAACTTAAAAGACAACCCGTATGTGGTGCAAAAACAAAAAGGCAGTCACAACTCGATCTACAGCGAGCACAACGTATTGAACCTAAAAGTGCTGCAGGATTTACCGCAGCTTTTAACTGACGTGCTGATCGATCTGCGCGACATCCAGACAGAAACCAAAGTCACGATGACCAAACCTGAATTGATCGATGCCTTTACTGCTCTGCTGAATGAAGACAATGAGCAGCATGTTCAAGCACTTAATACTGCGATTCACCCAACGGCAAACGCTCAATACTTGAAAGGCTTGTAACGGAATCTCATTAGATTCAACTGCACAATTTATGGAAGACTTATGCACCCAATGAAGCAAGAAACACTGAGCTACTTTGATGATTTGAACTACAGTGTGATGGCACAAACGGAAGCGGTTTATGAGCTCAAACAAAACCGCACAGGTTTAACCGTTGAGCTTAACTTTTCAGCGCTTGGTAAAGGCGAATTGCCCGCAGGAAGCGAACAAAGAACCGATAAAAAGCTGTATTTCATTGATATTGAAGACATCGAACGCATTGGGTTTGAAGCACTCGAACCTTTCGTGACTGGACTTGGTGAGCATTGCTCTATGGTGGTGTTTGAAGAAGAGTTCTTTGAACAAAGCATGAAAGAGATGTGGATGTTCCTATCGAACGATCCGCGTGATCGTGACGTTTTCAACGACAGTAAGTTTTATCGCGCTTAGAGGCTGTATCATTCATGAGGGTTTAATTAGAGGCTATTCCCCCTTGTTTTGTGCTGTACAGAACAAGGGGGAATAGCCTCTACGTTATATTAACAACTCTTTAGATTAGTGTTTAATATCAAGTTGATAGAAGCTAACCTGAGTATAATCTCCTGCTTCAATCCCTTCATTTTTACAACGCACGACTCCCGTATTACATTGGTTGTAGGCGCCCGCTTTAAAGAAGAACCATTCGTTTTGATATCCAGCATCGTACTTGTTGCCGAGGTAATGCCCCTTCGCTAGGTCAATCGCAAAAGAACGAGTAATAGGCGCTTTGCTCTCTAAGTTTTTTGTGAACTCAAGATACATGACATCACCATCGACTTGGATGTCGTACGCGAACTTCTCTCCAAGTTTGATGCCATCCATAGGTTCTGGCTCACCAAATCGAATCTTCGCTTTACCAAAGACATTGTGAGAAATATCCAAACGGCGGTGATAATCATCCCCTAATGCGTTATTTTCATAGTTCCAATAAACCGAACCATATTCTTGATCTGGTAATTTTCGGTAAAAGATTTTAAGAGGTTCATTGGTTCCAGCGTGAATCTGTCCAATCACAACAGAGAAAGAGTCATTATGACGGTGGTCACCACTTTGGCTGACATGGTCGACAGCAAGTGTCGCACTCATTTTTCCACCAATTGCGCCAAACTTGTCAGCATTAGGGTGTGAAGCAAGAACAAAGTTATTCTCAGGTTCATAAGGTCCTATCGATGCCTTATCTGAAATTAAAGCATGAAGTTCTGACCGAGCATTACTCGAATTCGGTGTCGTCATCGCTTTGTTCGGAGCTGCAAACACCATAGCACCGCTCTCTTTATCAGTATAAAACCAAGGTGCATGCTGATAACCTTTATTCAACTCGGCTTTAGAGATTTCCATCACTTTACCTTTACGCTCAGGTTTTGTGTCTTCCATCGGTATCACGATTTTCCATTTGGACAAATCAAAGTTTTCGGATGGCGCTTTGCTTGGATCAAGCTGTGCCATCGCATGAGAAGATATTGCCGAAATGGTCAATGCTAGTAGGGTTTTAGAAGTAATATGCATTTTTGTTTCTCTTTATCGTTATATTAAAAGTCCGCTGCGATAAAAGTGCAGCGAACTTGAGGTATTACTGCGGCTGGAGAAGGTGCTCCTTGGTTCCAAGTCGAAGAAAAGAGTCATTCCACTGAACAATGACTCCCTCGTCATCAAGGCGACAAAACAACTTGGACTCCTTTGCACAACTCATCACAACACGGTGAGTCAAGCGAGCTGGTAACTGCCATTCCAGATGATGAATTTGCTTCTGAGCATCCGATTCCACATCACCATAAAAACCATCAGCGTCATTGATTTCAGGCACTAGCTGAGGGCTGCTCAATGCCTCTCCAGTAAGCTTAAGTTTGTATTCAATGTTCTCCTGAAAAAGGTGAATACTATCTGTACCAAACTCAACTTGGCTCGGAGTATGCAGGCGCCATTGGATCTCTTTCGCTTCAGTTAACTCAATATCATCAAAAACCACTATTCCTTTGTCTGCACATTGAACAAGCGTGCGCCAATAGTGTTTGCAGCCCGTGTAAGCCTCTGTTAGATCAAGAACAACGTAACTGAAGCCAGGGCCATTTTTCTGTTTAATCAGATGAGCAACCCCAGAAGGGCAATCCAGTTTTTGTCCGCCCCCTGCAATTAAAGGTAAGTTGTGCGCTTGAGTGGTTCGTGTCCACAAACTGTGATGTTGGCTACCAAATCGATAACCATAGCTACCACTTGGCGTTAAAATATTTTGTCCATGATCGACGAAAGCAAAGTTGCCTTGATCAGCATGACGGTGTGAGCTATTGCCAAATTGACTCGCTCGGTAATACAAAGCCATCTTGCTTTTCGACAACTTGCCAAGGCCTGCATAGGAATAGTAGATATGGTTTAAGTCACTGGAAGACTCGATGACGCAACTAGTCATCTCTCGATGCTTTAACTGAGGGATGGTCGGCACAACATCTAACAAATGCAGTTTGTAAGATTCAATGTCACTCTCTAGCACGCGGTCCAAATGACGGGCGGTCTGGTCGCCGAACCTTTGCGCATAAATACGTAATGGATTTTGAGCGAAGAATCCTGGCCACTCTTTACCCTCTCGCTGGCACCAAAAGCCGTCACCAAACGGATGAATACGTTCTTGAGTCGCCACAAAGTCCACCGCAAATTTGACGTAGTTCTTGTAGAACGGATGATTGTAGAAAGAGAATCCGCTTAAACGTTCTACCGCCAGAAAAAACGGATGGTGCCACTTGGTGTATGACGAAGAATAAAAAGGCCCTTCCACCCAACTACCGTCTGCTCCTCCATAAAATGGCAAGACCCCACGATAAATCATCAATGCATAGTTCAACCAACGTTCACATGTCGTGACATCAAACTCTTTGTGCAAAGCAAGAGCGGCAATCCCTAAGTAAGCCGGAAGCCTTGATGTATGAGAATGGCCAGGGAACTGCTTAAACTGATCTTGCTCTAGCCTTTCTTCCATCTGAAACGCTAAACGAACCAGTAACGGTCGAACAAAATCACATTCTTCAGCCGTTAATAAAGGCGACAACCAGTGGTAAGCAAGATATAAATTCCTCGCTAGAGACAGGCCAACCTCATCTCCCCAAGTGCATGGACGAAGTAAAGAGGCTGGTCCCTCTGGGCTCCATTCAGCTAAACGCAATAACAACTGACAAGCTTGGTGACCCGCAGTTTCATCTCCCCAAACTCGGTAGAGCAGAGTTAAGGCCATCAAATCACGGTCAATCCAGTTGCGCACATTCGCAATGGCAGTGCGCTTTCCTTCTTCCAAACCTCTGCGATAGTGATTTGGGTATTGAATGGCTTCAATATCAATACCTTCAACACTTGCAACAAACTTCGGGCGTAACCCTGAAGAAGCATTTTTTACCGCTGAGATATCCTCATCAAAATAGAGCAGGAACTGGTCATACCCATCACACAAAGCAAACAGTTCTTTAGCCGTAGGAGCTAAATATGCCTCTGTTTCAGCATCAATAGAAAACTCATTCCAGAGAGACAACTCGCCACTTTGTTCACATTTCACTCGCCAACGGTAGCTTCCTGATTCAAGAGAGAAATCCAACTGCATCGGTGATTGAACATGCTCCCAATGCCATGATTGCTTTCCGCCCAGAGCCTCTAATTCAATACTATATAAGGCTTCATAACGCTCATGTGGCCAGTTGAAACTTGGCGGATTCACCACGGCCGAGTGCTTTGTTGGTGAAGTAAATAACTGAAAGTCATGCTTTCTTGTTAGAGATAACATTGATTACTTACTCCTTATTAAACCAATGATATTGGCCTGACTCAGGATCAATACGACCAACCTGTTTAGCTGGTGTGCCCGCGACTATCGCATAAGCGGGAACATCTGACGTGACAACTGAATTTGCACAGACAAGCGCACACTCTCCGACTGTCGTTCCAGGAGTAATAACAACACCAGTGGTAAGCCAAACTCCTCTTTGAATAACCACTTTCCCTTCTTCCCAACAACTGCGTCCACTGAAGCAATTTGTAACGGGGTCAAAAACATGGTTGCCCGCAACGATAGAGACATGAGGGCCAATTGCGACATCTTCACCTATGGAGACGTCACCATTGATGTAGCTATACAGGCCAACATAGCTCCGTGGGCCGATCTGATTCTCGCCAATACGCACAATGGCTCCTGGCGCAATACGCACGTTTTCATTCGTGAAACCAAGAATCTGAGCGCGAGCTTCATCATCCTGTTTGTTGTTACTTTGAGTGGTATATAAGGTGAATTTGCGAAACTCTTCATCACTGAGTTCGCCGCCAAACTTTTTTTGTACTGACATAGGAGTTCCTTGGGCTGAACGAATCAGCCCATGTTGATTAAGCATTATTCATTGCGGAGACTTGAGTTACTGAGCGGTTAGCTCTTTTAGAAGCGAAGAGAAGTAGCCCCCCAATACCGCCAATGATTAGAGCAACAATCAAGAACAACATTCGTCCCCACATAGGATTTGGAATAAGGACTAATAGAGAGAGGAATACAGCAGCAATCAGAAGCATTTTTCCTAACATGTCGCGCTGTTTATTGTCCATTGCGATACTTGTTGCGCTGTCTTCAACCACCACTTCAGTATCAACATTGGTAAAGAAACGATTCACTTCCTCTTCTCGTTCTGGAGCATGTCCTTTATAGAAGAACTGAGAAAGGACAAAGAACGGTAAAGTAATCGACATATGACCAACCACCCCCAGCGTCACTGACTTCATTTCTGCAAACTCACGTGCCGACAGAGGTTGGTCAAGTCCAAGAATGCTTTGCATCATCTCTGGCGTAATAACAAACGCAATAATCGCGGAAACTACCATCCCCACTAAAATCGTTCCCCAACCGGCCCAATCAGGTGTTTTTCTGATGAAGAAACACATGATAGAGGGGATAAGAACCGGGAACCCGACCAAGGTACCAACAAGCATCATGAGATCAAAAAGGCCAAACTGCTTTAAGGAAGTAAGGAACAAAGCAGAAATAATAATGATGATTCCAAATGCGGCAGTAAGCACTCGGCTCGCATTCATCAGCTTCGCTTCTGTTGCGTCTTTACAGAAGTAAGGTTCGTACACACTTTTTAAAATGATCCCTGCGTTACGGTTTAATGCAGAATCCATCGATGACATCGTTGCGGCAAACATAGCAGCAAGCATCAACCCAACCATACCTACAGGCATCTCATTCTTAACGAACATGTAGTAAGTTGCGTCTGCGACTTTGCTGCCGAGGCCTTCAAGTCCCCAAGTGCTGGTATCAGGATAATTCCCCGCGACAAACCAAGCAGGTAGGAACCACATCAAAGGACCAATGATCATCAAACTGCAAGCTAACAACGCCGCTTTTCGCGCATTCTTAGTATCTTTAGATGCAATAAATCGATAAGAGTCCACCATATTGTTGGTGCTGAAAAACTGCTTAACAAAAATACAGATAAACCAACCAACAAATAGGTAAGAGTAGCTATATCCCTCTCCAATGAGCTGTTGTGTAGGTAAACCTACCTCAAGCAAGTTACCAACGCCGCCTGACTTCCAGATAGCAACCATTGCTGCGATAAACGTCATCACAGTAATGATGATCATCTGCATAAAGTCTGAGGCAATAACCGCCCAACTCCCACCAACTAGAGAAATAAATAGAACGACAAGCCCAGCGCCTACAATAGTCTGCTCTAAGGGCACACCTATCACCGCACTAGTGAAAACAGCTAAGCCATTTAACCAAATAGCGGCTTGAAGCACGCTAAGAGGAACGTTAGCCCATGTAAAAACTTGCTCATTGACACGGCCAAGACGCAGACGTACGCCCTGAATAGGACTGATAACGCGCATTTGTCGAGCTTTCGCCGCAAAGAATAGATAGTTGATAAAATAACCAAGGGCGTTAGCGAAAAATACGATCGCCACGGACATGCCACTTGTCAGAGCTTTGCCCATCAAGCCCGTAAATGTCATAGCGCTCAGCGCCATCATGAAGGCACTAGAGCCCACCATCCACCAAAGCATCTTACCGCCACCACGAAAGTACTCACTTGTGTTCGCTGCTGCTGAGCGAAATACCCAGCCTAATCCGATGAGGAAGGCGAAGTACCCTAAAACTATGATTACATCGATGTCCATTTTTTGTTTCCTGTTTTTGTAGGGAGGCACACACATCTCAATTACTCAACACGTTCTAATCGACATGTTTCAGATACAACTGAGACTTACACCATAAACAAAACTAAACGGACTTAAAGAAAGTTGGAAATAGTATTAACGTATAACAATAATACAAACAAAAAATAGGCACCCGATGGATCTCAAAACACTCACTACCTTTGTTACAGTTGCGCGTTTAAAGAACTTCACTGCAGCCGCGCGAGAACTTCACACGGTACAACCCACTGTATCTCGTCATATTTCTGATCTGGAAAATGAACTGCAAACAAAACTGTTTGATCGTACGACCCATCAGGTAGATCTGACGCCATCAGGAGAAAGACTGCTGCCAGAAGCCCTACACATCATCGAAAATGATCAACGAGTAAAGTCTGTAATTAAACAAGTAGATTCTGATGAACATCAGGAGATTAAGATCGGTTATCTTGCTACGGCTTGTACTTTTTTCCTTCCGGATCTGATTAACCGCTTTCGAGTGAAGCATTCGAGTGCCCAATTGCGTCTGTATGAAATGACACCCGCCGAGCAAGTTGAAGCCATGGTTGATAATAAAGTTGATATCGTTTTTAGTCGTGAGAGCCATCATCTAGACGAAAGTTATTTTTCTTCTTCTCTTGTCTACGAAGATACTTTGACAGCATTACTCCCCCGGAATCACGCTCTCGCTTCGAACGAAAGCATCGATATCGATGACCTCTACAATGAGAATCTTCATCTGTTTCATCGCAATGAGTGGCTGGGTGTCTATGAAAGGATAATTCGAGTTTGCAGAGAGAACGGTTTTGCTCCAAATGTGGTTGGAAATCCGATGAATATGCGCCATCTGGTGACAACAATCTCTTCTGGATTAGGTATTTCCATCGCTCCTCGATGCATCAAGTTTATTGCCGACGATAGTTGCGTTTGCAAACCAATTAATCAAATCGATATTCAACTTCCTTTGACTGTCTATTTCCGCAAACACAACAAAAGTCGCATCGTCGATGAGTTTGTTTCACACACCATTGCTGAAAGTACAAACATACAAGCAATGTTATAAGGTGGAATCACTCGCGTGATCGTGACGTCTTCAACGACAGTAAGTTTTATCGCGCTTAACCCTTTCAAGGCGATTTTGCTCTTGATTTTTACCTCTTGGATGGCCGCTTTGAACACCAAAATCGCCATCCAATTTATCACTTTATCCCGCTTATTCTGACTCTGTACCAGCTTATTTTTGGGCTCAAGATCCACTTTTCTGATCGTATTAGCAATTCATTTTATTCGCCCCAACAATGCTCTCCCACCCAACCAAAAGTATTAATCAAGTAAATACTCTAGCCACCAATAATTGACATCAATATTCATCCCAATCAATAAATTAACTCAATTTATAAACCTGAGTGCATATAGTGATTTTTTTCTGAATCGGCCTTCAAATTTTGAGTTGTTTCTTTTCATTTGTTACTGGATGTAAGCAAAAAATATGAGTGATTTCGGCAGTGGTTAGATCAAGGGGCTTCCCTCTCTTTGTGACGTTTGCTTAGTGTTTGAAGTCCTCGCCGGAAATCCCCCACGAATAGAAAATCAACAAGGACAGTCACTTAGCTTTTTAAAGCAAGTGATGAGGATTCAACAATGAAGAAAACAACTATCAGTTTGATGGTAACCGCGGTGCTCATGGGTTCCCCAATCATGGCCGCCTCTGCACTCGGCGCAACACAAGAAAACATCATAACGGCCGCTCAAAGCGAGTCAGTCTCTGCCACGATAACCGTGCCACAGGTTGACCAGTGGTACTCACAAGCACAGGTCGATTTGAAGAATACCTCAGGTCAGCAATTAGACTTGGCGGACGCAGAGATTTGGGTTACCTCAGACAAAGACGCGACGGTGAATAGCTCATGGGGCGCACCTTTTAATGTCAGCAGCCCTGCTCCCAATACGTTTGTCTTTACTCATGACAGCACGTCACAAATCCTAAACGATGGGCAAACGGCTCAAATCTTCTTTGGTCTCAATGCTACCAATGGTGATTACATCGATGGAAACGACGTGCATGTCGAGAAGGTGATCATCAAGAATGATCCTGCGCTTCAAGGCAAAATCACCCTACAAGCACCAAGTGCACCACACGCCAGCCTAGCCGCGGCATCGATTTTGGTCGAGGGTGAGAACTACAGTGAGACCGTGTCTGTACCGTGGGGAAGCAGCTTTGTTCTAGAGCACCTCCAAGATGGCGAATATCAAGTCACCGCGCAAGATGTAACGAGCGAAATGGGGATTGCCCACGCCTCCTCGCCAACCTCAACCGTGACTGTGGATAGCGATGCAACACAGCCTAGTGTTTCCGTGCAGTACGATGCGTTTATCTACTACGCGACCATCTCGCTCACCATGCCTGCACTGGACGGCATTACGGTAAGCCTAACCACAGATGCCATCGTGAAAGCGGCAGGCACGCAAGACGTTGAACGCAGCCTAGTGGTGCCATTTGGCGGCGAGATCGACATCAGCAAGTTGCTTGATAACCACAAATACGATCTCTCCTACTCACCTATTACGGTGAACAACGTGCTTTACCAACCGAGCGACAACCTCGATGTAATGGTCAACAAAGACACGGCAACAGAAATCAGCACTAACATCGTTGAAACGCCGATCGCGAGTGACGACTTCACTACCGTTCAAGCAAGTATTGTCGACTTACCTCAAGAAGCGATGCCAATTGTGCTCAACCTTGTCGCGAAAGATGGCTCTAGCCGCTACAGCTACGAGATGACTAGCTCGCCATTCACCTTACCTGACGACGTTAAACCGGGTGAGTACGATATCCAAATCGATTCGGTGTTTGCTGGAGATACGCGTTACGCCTATGACGGTGATGACTCTGTCTCTGTCACGCAAAGCGATGCTCCGTTGTTGCTGACGCTGCCATTCCGCGAAGCGATGAGCCTTGCAGTCAAAGGCTTCCCAGACTACGTAGCCAACGGCACAGTGACGAACGACAGCGAACAGACCACCAATGAAATCGGTGCAACCAAGGTTAATGCCATCTTCAAATACGCGGGCTTGAGCGGCTCGGGTGATCCAGGTGTTATCTTGGCGAAAGACGAGCTTCCACTGCATAGAACGTACGCGAACGCACAAAGTGCTTCAGATCTTTCAGGGCATCACGTACTGCCAGTGATGGTGGTTTACACTGCAAACGCTAGTGGTGGTGCAAGCTGGACAGACTTAGTCGATGATGAATTGCTCTACAAACATTACGCGACCTTCATTACTCAAGCTATCGCGGCGCAAGAGTACGCGGCTGGCGATGGCAGCTCGCCAATGTCGTTTGTACTTAATCCTGACTTCTTAGGTGAACTTCAGAAAAATCCAAGCCATGTGGACGATCTAAACCAAGCGGGCGCGGTCAATGTGAATGACCAACTCGCTCGTGCGTTGGATTACATGAAGACGACTTACGGTTATCAATCACCAGTGGCCGTTCCTCAATTCGAGAACACACTGAAAGGCTACATTGCGTCACTCAACTTCATCATGAATGGCTTAGCAGAAGACGTAACGTACGGCTGGCAAATCAACTTGTGGGCGGTAGGCTCTGCCAACTGGATTCACCAGACCGACGACCAATCAGCTGACAAAGGCCAAGAAGTGGCGAACTTCGTCAACTCGCTGGATGTTTACACTGGCACTTACCAACCAGATTACATTGTGTTCGACAAATATGAGCGCGACGGTTTCGGCTCAGAAGCGATAGCGAACTACGCGTACAACGCCACCAGCTGGACGCGTTACCTATCGTATGTGAAAACCATCAGTGATGACGTTGAGTCTCCCGCCATGATTTGGCAAATCCCAGGTGGGCACATGCCGACTCAAGATGAAGGCAATACACTGATCAACGTAGAGCATGAGGCGTCTGGCGGCTCTTACTTTATGGGTGATGCGCGGATCGGCACAGACATCAACAACGTACGTACTGGCCTACTCGACAAGCAGCTCAATCCAACCACTTACAACGGTGCGAGTAACGTTCGCGAATTGCTAGAAAAAGACGCGGGCTACGACTGGTCTCATGTGGCTATGCAAGATCTACCGAAGAGCAACGTGTTTGCCTTACTTTGGGGTGGTGGCTCAACTACGGCGGTCGTTACCATTGGCTCGAACGGCACGGACAACGGTTGGCTAGACAACAAAGTCGACGCTTACGCGCAAAACCCAACGTGTTTGGTTGGCAACGATTGTGACGGCTCTATTTGGGGCGGCGACAAGCCACCAGTCGACAATAATCCACCAAGCGTTTCGCTGTCTCCGAACTATCAGGTAAACAGCGGCGAAAGCGTAACCATCACCGCTAACGCTTCTGATCCGGATGGCGACGTGATTAGCTATCAATGGGAGGTTCCTTCTGACCTAACGGTTGTCGGCGACACTAATAGCGACACGTTAGTGGTAACGGCCCCGGTCACAGACCCAGACCTCACCTTCACGATTTCGTTAGAGGTTTCTGATGGCGAGCTAAATGCCTCAGACTCGACTTCATTGAAGGTCGTTGGTGATAACAGCGGTGGCGGTGATGGCATTTGTGCCGACATCCCAGAGTTCGAGCAAAGACAGTACCAACCGGGCGAACAAGTGACCTACCAAGGCAGCTTGTATGAAGCCGACCGATGGACTGACTCAACGCTGACTCCGGCTGACCCATACTCAGGCTGGACGTTGATTGATAGCTGTTCGTAACCATTCCTAAATGGTCAAAGAGATACCGCTGAAACAGGCGGTATCTTTATATCTACATCATCAGGCAAGGGAGTTACGGTCAAAGCTTAAGGTGACTTAGGTGTTATACGCTTCAAACTCACATCAACATTTCTTGAACACTCGCCTTGCACTGACTACAATGGCGCACTTTTTTTAATGACTTCAAGGTCACAAACATGACAGATACAGCTAAACCAGCTCTACCAGATCGCCTAGCGGGTAACCCACGTAGCCCATTCTTCATCAAAGAATGCTTCGAGCACCAAATCGGTATTCGCATCAACGGCCAAGAGCGTACTGACGTAGAAGAATACTGCATCAGCGAAGGTTGGGTAAAAATTGCATCTCCTAAAGCAAAAGACCGTTTCGGCAACCCAATGCTAATCAAGCTTAAAGGCGAAGTTGAAGCGTACTACGTGTAAGCTGACCACGCTGAATTTCTTTGAAAGCTCGAGTTTGACTCGGGCTTTTTTAATGCCTGTCATATCCCCCTTTCTCGATTAATCTATTCCCTCTTCTTTTCAGTACAAGTTATTAAGAAATCGATTTAAATCGCTGTTTTTATCTTATTGTTGTCTAAAGTTTCTAGAGAACTAACTGCAATAGCCATTGCCAAAAGAAACGACACCTTTTGAATACAGGGAGAGGAAATGGAAAGCCCACTTGTCACACTCAAACACGCCAGCAAAAGCTTTGTTGATGGCAAAGAGACACATCGCGTGCTGGAAGGGGTCGACTTCACGTTGAACACAGGAGCGAGTGTTGCGCTGACGGGCGCCAGTGGTAGCGGTAAAAGTACCCTACTCAATGTCATTGCTGGCTTTGAGCCACTTTCCGATGGTGAGTTGTGGCTAGACGGCGATAACACGGCGGCTTGGAAAGACCCACAATGGAGCCGATTTCGCCACCAAAAACTCGGTGTTATCTTCCAGCAATTCAACCTATTAACACCGCTCAACGTGCAGCAGAACATCGCCTTCCCTCTGCATTTGAATCAACACAAATGGAACGACTGGTGCGATTACTTGGTCGAGACTCTAGGGATCAGCCAACTTCTCGACAGACATGTTTCTGCCCTTTCTGGCGGTCAACAACAACGAGTCGCTATCGCACGCGCATTGGCTCACAAGCCCAAATTACTGCTCGCCGATGAACCCACAGGTAACCTCGACCAAAAAGCAGGGCTAGAAGTAATGAAACTGCTCAGTGAAATCACCACCCAAGGCAATACGGCAGTGCTGTTAGTCACCCACAGTCCTGACTGCGCTGAGTTTATGAAAACACGGCTGCGATTGGATAATAGTCAGCTACAGAACAATCATCAAGTAAACAAACATGAGCTTCGCCATGAAGCAAGCTAAGCAACCAAACACCAGATTCACGCATACTCGACTCGCCCTGAATCTGTTTGTAGCGCACTATCGGCAGGCGCCACTGCAGGCCGCCGCAATTCTGATCGGTATCGTGTTGGCTGTAACCTTGTTTGTTGCGGTGCAAGCCATCAACCTCAATGCCAAGCGCAGTTATGCAGAGTCTACCGAGCAGCTTAGCGCACAAGCTCAGAACTTAATTATTCCACCAGCAGGGCAAAACTATCTGCCTGAATCGCTCTATTTCACCCTTAGACAAAACGGGCTCAGTGCAGCGCTGCCTGTAATCGAAGGGCGAGTGAGAGACGAACAAGGGCGTCGCTGGTCAGTGCAAGGTAGCGAGTTGATTGCCGCTATCTCTTCGCGTTCTCGGTATTCTACAAACGGAAAGTCATCAGAAAACCAACAAAACGTGTCTTTGTTCGACAGTGCTTTACCTTTACCTGAGCTTTTAGCTGGCAAGCCAATCGTGATGATGAGCCAATCTCAACATCAAAACCTAGGAGAGGTAGAAACGCTAACTCTGGACGACATTCCAACCCAAGTGGTGGTGCTACCTGATGAATGGCAGTTAGGTAGCCGAATGTTGATGGACATTGGTTTTGCCCAGCAACTGCTCAATAAACAAGGTCAGCTCAGTTACATTGCGGTTTTCCACTCGGGTGATAAAGGGAATAAAGACACGCAAGCAAAATGGCAGAAGCTGATTGGCGATCAAGGGCAATGGATTTCCAATAATCAAAGTACAGACCTTGGCTCGCTGACCGACAGCTTTCACCTCAATCTCACCGCAATGAGCTTACTCGTCTTTTTAGTCGGGTTGTTCATTGCTTACAACGGCGTCAAGTACAGCTTGCTTAAACGCAATCGGCTGTTAGTGCAAATTCAACAGGCGGGTGTCGCGCCTAGCATTGTGTTCTCTGCGCTGTTAGTTGAACTCACTCTTCTCGTTACCACCGGCGCCTCCCTCGGTTTTGTATTGGGCATGCAGCTTAGCCACTGGTTACATCCGACCGTGGCACTGACTCTAGAACAACTTTATGGCGCGACACTGCTGCCCGGCACTTGGCAGTGGCAATGGTGGGCACAAGCATTGCTGCTCACGTTAGCCGCAACCCTATTGGCATGTTGGCAGCACTTTAAACAGCGAGTGCGCCAACCGCTCTCCTCTCATGGTGGATTTTATCAAGCACCTGAAGCCTCTAACGAAAACCAATTGTTCGTGATAGGTGCTGCGTTGACGACTCTCGCACTCGCAGGGTTATGGCTGAGTGAGCATCACCGCTTCACCATGGCGTGGCTCGGCGTGCTTGTAGTGTCGATTCCTTTGTACCTACCCAAAACACTCAGCGTACTAGCCAATTGGTGTGGGAAGCGCACCACTTCCGGTTTGATGCAGTATCTGTTTGCTGAGTTGCGCGAGCTGATTTCTCCGCTTTCTCTCGCCATGATGGCACTGCTACTCGCCGTTACTGCCAATATGGGGATGAACACCCTAGTTGGTAGCTTTGAATCCACCCTTAAACAGTGGTTAGAACAAAGGCTGCACGCCGATATTTACGTCAGCCCTGCGCAAGGAGAAATCGCTGATGTAGAGCGTGCGTTGGGGCAATTCGACAAGGTTGAGACCGTCTACAAGCAATACTACGTCGACGATAACCTGCAAGGCTTACCGATTTTGCTTGGCACTAAAGACAAAGACACCTTAGAACAAACCATGGTGTTCAAATCGCATTTGGAGAACTTCTGGTCCCGCTTTTACCAAGGTGAGCTGGTTGCCATTAGTGAACCAACCGCAGTCAAACTGGGTTTATCACTGGGTAGCGAGCTCACGCTTGATGCCGTTCCAAATAAGAACCTGCTTGTGGGTGCGGTATTCCATGATTACGGCTCACCCAACGGTGAAGTCTTGTTATCACCAAAGTTATGGCAAGAGAGCGGATTTACCGACCTGCCAACAAGCCTCGGCATTAAAGTCTCGGGTGACCCACAAATCGTCTACGAGCAACTGCGCGAGCAATTGAATCTGCATCCAAGTCAGCTCTACGATCAGGCGCAAATCAAATCCATCGCGTTGGATATATTCTCGCAGACCTTCGCCATTACGCGCGCACTCAACGGCGTGACGTTGATGGTCGCGGTGATTGGTTTGTTCAGTGCTTGTTTCATGTTGCTCGACGCGCGCAAAGCCGCCATTGCAAGGCTGTATGCACTTGGCGTTAGTCGTCGTAAATTAATGACCATGGTGGTCGGACAGATCGTCGCTTTGGTCAGTTTTACTCTGGTTATTGCCCTGCCCCTCGGTGCGATGGTGGGTTATGTGCTGACAGACATCGTCACCTTACGAGCTTTTGGTTGGAGCTTAAATTATCTGTGGCATTGGATTGACGCGCTGAGCATTGCGGCGATCACCATCTTAGTGGCAGTGATCGCAACCTTGATTCCGCTGTGGCGATTGGTCAGTAAGCCAGTCGTGTCCAGTTTGCAAAGCGAGGTGTTGTGATGGTTCGATTAGCAAGCAAACTTACTCTGCTCATAAGCAGCTTATTCCTGTTCGGTTGTGAAGATACGCAGCAACAAAATATGGGCACGTTGCTGGGAAGCGGAGATACGCAAAGCGAGAGCAACCTATTCACACCCGTAGAAAAAGGGGTTGAACTCACCTTCCCAGCAGACCATCAAGCGCACCCAGACTTTCGTCATGAATGGTGGTACTTAACCGCTAACTTAATTGATGAAGATGGCACTCAACTTGGCGTTCAGTGGACACAATTTCGCTTTGCTGCTGCGCCGCCGCCACCACCGCCAAGGGGCGAAGATGACGCGAAGAAAACCGAGTGGCAAGCTCAACAAATCTACATGGCGCACAGCGCAGTCACGACAGCTGACAAACACTACGCCGATGAAAAATGGTCGCGCGATCAAGCCTCTCTAGCTGGCGTCGACACTTCACCATTTCGGGTTTATCTCGATGATTGGCAGTGGATCTCTTCAACCAACGACCTCTTCCCTGCAACATTGAAGGCGAACTCCGAACAGTTTGGCTATTCGCTCACTCTTACCAGCAGCGCACCGTATCAAAAACAAGGCGAGCAAGGGTACAGCACCAAAAGCGCCGATGGTCAGGTGGCTTCGTATTACTACAGCCAACCGTTTATTGATGTGTCCGGTGAGGTCACGATCGACGGCAAAACCCATCAAGTGTCGGGCAAAGGTTGGATAGACCGGGAGTGGAGCTCGCAGTTCTTACTCGACTCACAACAAGGCTGGGACTGGTTTGCTCTAAGATTGAGTGACGAAACCAGCTTAGTGGTGTTCCAATTGCGAGATTCCAAAACCGGACAAGCCAGTTACTCCAGTGCAAGGCTGATGCAGCAAGAGGGCTCTGGTATCGCTATCCCACAAAAAGACATTCAGTTAAAGGCGACCAAGCAAACAGAAATCCAAGGGCGAAAGTATCCAACCCAGTGGCAAGTGTCGATTCCTAACCAGCAAATCGATCTTACGGTTTCTGCACTCAACCCGAACGCGAAAATGCCACTTTCGGTGCCTTACTGGGAAGGCCCAGTGCGAATTAAGGGCTCTCATTCAGGGACTGGTTATATGGAACTCACTGGCTACTGAGCACAAAAATTTCCGTGCACAATCTTAGTTATTCGATTCATAATGATGAAATTCTCATCCCCAAGAGCTGTTGAATGCCCTCATGAGCAATATGATTTCGCCAATCCGACAAGTGCGACTCATTTTAGGTGAGCCGTGTCGAGCGCTTGAATTTTCGGACATCCAAGAAGACCCATACATCGAACCGCATCGTCACGAGTACTGGGAAATTGTCTGGTGCTTAGATAATAGCGGAACGCAGAGCATCGATTTCGTCGAATACCAAAACCGCCTTGGTCGCTTATTTACCATATCACCAGGGCAGGTTCACCATTCCGAGTTCATGGGCAAAAACATTCGTATGTTGATATTCCGTCCCGGCTTTGCTGAAACCAATCCACGCAGCACGCAGTTGGTGAATAGCGTATTTTCTACGATTGATCGACCGCCGTACCTCGATTGCAGCGAAGAGGGTTTTCCCTACCTAGAATCGATTTACACCCTAATCAAGGAGGAGTGTGAAAGAGAGGATTGTGACTGGGACCTTGTCGAATCACTCATCAACAGCTTTCTACGCTATGCATTACGCTTTGCTAAAACACCGTCTCAAAAAGGTGAACAGAAAGACGCTCGCATCGTTCAGTTGACCGAATTAATCGAACTGCATTATCGCGAACAAAAGAAATGCCAGTTCTACTCCGATGCCTTAGCTCTCACCAGCAAACGTCTAAACGAGTTAGTGAAAGCCGACAGAGGCAAGACGGTCACGCAACTGATTCATGACCGAATCATATTAGAAGCCAACCGAGAACTGGTGTTTTCGACGAAAACCGTCAAGACTATAGCGTTTGAATTGGGCTTTGATGACCCTGCGTATTTCAGCCGATTCTATCGAAAACAAAAAGGAGAAACGCCAGCGGAATTTCGTCACCGATGTTTAGATAGTGCAATATAATGGGCGGATAATCCCTTTTCGCCATGCTTGAATGTACTGATAATACCCGAACATAAATCCACCACATTCGGGTATTTTTCTAATCCATGGCTATCAATCTAAAAACTGATCCCATTTCAAAATCCTTTTATCAGTATCTATGGCCAGCGCTCACTGGAATGGTGATTAAATCACTGTTCATCATGGGTGATGCGTTATTTATCGGTTTAGGCGTCGGACCCGATGGGCTTGGTGCTATTGCCTTGGTGATTCCACCTTTTTCTATTTTTACTGCCATCGCCATGATGGTTGGTATTGGTGGCGCCGCCAAAATGTCGATAGAAATAGGCAAAGGCAACACGGAATCCAGCCAGATGTGGTTCAGCCAATCCATGTTGATCACCACTCTGTTATCCACTATCACGGTGACGCTCGCTCTCATTTGGTTAGATGAATTGATTGCCTTGATGGGCGCTTCAGGCAACTTGGCTCAGCTTGCTCATGATTACCTTGTTGTACTGTTGCCGTTTTTTACTCTCTATTCCCTCGCTTGGGTACTGTCTTGCTTTGTACGTAACGACACCAACCCGAAATTAGCCACCTATGCGATGTCGATTGGTGCTATTACCAACCTCGCTTTTGATTACCTGTTTATCATTGAGATGAACATGGGGATGAAAGGCGCAGCGTATGGTACGGCCATTGCTCAAGCAGTCATTGCACTGATTTTGTTGACTCATTTCGTGGGTAAGAAAGGCTCATTAGAATTCAGCCTAAAAGGCATCGGCTTAAGCAAGACTAAAGAAATCTTAAGCATCGGTACTCCGACATTCTTTATCGAAGTCACATCCGCAATGACCATCGTGCTGTTCAACTACGTATTGCTCAGCCAATTCGGTGAAAGCCACATCATTGCCTATGGGTTAACCACCAATGTCGGTGTATTCGCTCTGTTTGTGATGGTCGGTATCGCGCAAGCTTGTCAGCCAATCATCAGCTTTAACCACGGCGCAGGGCGACCAGAGCGCATTGACGAGATTCTAAAATTGGGGATGAAAGCAGCTATGGGCAGCGGCACAGTCTTTCTTTTAGGTATCTGGCTGTCAGCGCCACTGATTGCCTCGATTTACTTGGGTAACGCAAATGACTTAATCCCAATCGCCGCAAGCGCACTGACGTTCTACTTCTTCGGCGTCCCTTTGATGGGGTTAAACATGGTAATTGCCAACCTGTTCCAAGCCATTGCCAAACCAAAACAAGCCACGCTTATTTCCTTATGCCGAGGGTTTGTGTTTGTCGCGCTAGGTGTATTGCTATTGCCTAAGTTCTTCCCGCAAGACGGCATTTGGGCGAGCATTGTCTTTGCAGAAACGCTCACCGCGGTGATCAGTTTGAGCATGTTATTCAACTACCAAAAACGCGCAGTGGAGCTAACAACGTCCTTGGCGAGAAGTTCCTAGTTCAACCAAGCTCAGCCAAATGATAAACTCGGGTTCTATTTCATTCTGTGATTAAAAGGAAATGCGATGAACCCGATTATTGCGCTGCTAAAAGAGAACAACATCAGCGATGAGCAAATCAACGAGATTTTTCAGACTCTGACGCAAAACCCTCTAGCGGCAATGGCAACAATCAGCCAACTAGGTTTGCCACAAGACAAGCTACAAATGCTGATGGCGCAAGTGATGCAAAACCCTGCGCTAATCAAAGAAGCGGTAGACGAATTGGGATTGGATTTCTCAAAGGTTGAAGAAGCAAAAGAGAAGCTTCAAAGCCAAAACCAAGGCAACTAAGTCTTAGCCATTTAGCGCTGAATATAGAAAAGGCCGTTAACCCGAGCATGTGGGTTAACGGCCTTTTTTGTTCGCTACTTTTTTGTCGGCTAATTATCAGCGATTTAAAGACGCGAATTGTTCTGCGGTTATGCCGTAGTGGAGCTTGTCGTCAAAGCCTTGCGTTAGTTTGTAGTAGTCTTTCTGACTGCCTTCCTGAGTAAAACCATTTTTCTCTAACGTCTTGTAAGAGCCAGCATTAGAAGCGTAGCAATCTGCACTGACTTTATGGGCGTTTAACTCAGTAAAGCCAATCTCGGTCATCATTTGGCAAGCGCGAGTCGCAACGCCTTTGCCCCATGCGCAAGTAGGTAACTGATAACCCACTTCGTAGTTGCCAGTTAAGAACATCACTGCGGTCACCGCACACATTCCCATGTACTGACCTTGCTGGTCACGAATCACGAACGTTGGGCTATCTGGCCAGACACTGTCTTTAATCGCTTGTGCCGTATTTTCAATAATAGGGCCAAAGAAACCTTCATATAGGCTGTTGTCAGCAGGTGCGAAGAACAGATATTGATTGACCTTATCGTCGTTCAACATCTCGATAATATCTTGTAGATCAGAGCCTTGAATCAGCTGGATAGTCAACGATTCGTTAAATGGGATGGCTTCGCCTTGTTTTAGTTTTTGATATGACATGTGTTACCTCGTTATCTGCTGAAAATAGTAGCCCAGCGGATAAGAGAAAAATTGGATTTTTGCGACAACTTTCGGGCTGATTGGCAATGTATTACGACTCAAAGTCGCCATAGATATCGATGGTTAAGTCGCGCTTTTTCAAGTATTTGCTTGGCGTTTTTCTTAGCTGCTGTTTGAGGGTACGAATCAAATGCGATTGGTCACTGAAACCAAATTGTTGTGAGAAACTCGCCCAATCAATCGCTTCTTGTTGCTTGTAGAGGGTCAAAATCATCTGCTCTAGGCGTGCCATTTGTTGATACTGCTTAACGCTCAACCCCACCACTTGTTTGAAACTGCGCTCAAGCGTTCTGCGAGAACAGGCGCACTGTTTGGCTATCTCATCAATATCCATCGCTAACTCAGGTGAGCGTAGCGCTTGAGCGTCCATCACGGACACTGCTTTTTGCGATGCTAAAAACGGTTTGGTACGGCAAGGTTCGATATCTAACGCATCTAAATGTTGTTTGATATAGTCCAGCAAACATTGCGGTGAATCCTGCAACTCTAACTGCCATAGCCCCTGTTGAAAGCGCACATCAAACACCGCGTTAAGCCAATCAAACCATTCGCATTGGTTAATTGCGCTAACTTGGGATGCATCATTAAACCGTGATTCAATGGCATACAAACCCTCTGGGCGAAAAGTGATGCCGATACGCTTGATGGGAGCCGTATCTTCCAACAACAGTAAATGTTCGTTAGCCGTTAATAAGTGACAGCCCTTGCCAGCAAGCTTAGTGTCTCCCGTGTCGTAGCTGTAGCCTTGCTCTGATGGCGTAAAGAGTAAATGAGCACGCGGGTTTGGGATAAGGTGCGGCTTGGGGTCAATGACTTCACCCTCTGGCACTTCCAAGTACCAAACTTGATGAATGAGCCATTCGTACTCTGGCAGAGACTGTTTCCAAGCTATCATGATTGTCCTAGCGGTTAGTAAAGATAATGAGCGTAATGTTTTTGCTTAAACATCTGCTCGTTGAGTGTGACTGATTGGCGCGCATCTCGCCACGCATTTCTCACCCTGCTCCCTTGCAAGCTTGTTGGATTGCGGTAGGCTTTGAGCAGAGAAAACAAGCTGAACAGAACAAGGAAATACCCCAATGCGCGTCGACTACCACCAACGACTGGTTCCTGTGATTCGTTATTTAGAACAACACTTTAATGAACCACTCAACCTACCAGAAGTGGCTGCGCTGGCGAACCTTTCCCCTTATCACTTTCATCGCACCTTCAAAGCCGTGCAAGGCGAGACATTGGCTGATTTCATTCGACGTTTACGTTTAGAAGCCGCCGCCGATGACTTATTCAAATCCAAGCAACCAGTGTTAAACATTGCCCTAGAGTACGGATTTTCTAGCTCACAGAGCTTAGCCAAAGCCTTCAAACAACATTATGGCGTTACACCGACGGCCTTTCGTGACTGCGAAAACTACCAGCAATTTTCTGAATTAGCACGAAACAGCAAGATTGGACACACGTTGCGCAAGAATGGAAACGAAGTAACACCAAGCGATTCATATACTGGCTCTGAACTCACCAAATGGAGCACGACAATGGAAACGCAAAACTTTGAAAAAGCAAAACTGGCTTACATTCGCGTAAACGGCCCTTACGGCCAAGGCTATGAAGAGCCATCAGGTCGCCTGTATCAATGGGCAGGAATGAAAGGTTTGGCAGGCAATACCTGCATCTTCATCTACCATGACAACCCAGAAATCACGCCAGATGAGAAGTGTCGCACTGATATCTGTCTCATGGTGCCAGAAGACACGGAAGTTCCGAAAGGCATTGAGCAGCAAGACTTCCCCGGCGGTCAATATGCTGTGATGCGCCAGCACATTACTGACCCGAGCCAATACTCAAAAGCGTGGGATGATGTCATGAGCAAGGTAATTGAATCCGGTATTGAGAACGACGACCGCCCTTGCTTCGAGCTTTACCACAGCTTCGACCCACAAACGCACCATGCAGACGTTAGCTTCTGCACTGCCATCAAATAAACCAAAAGCCTGCATCGTTGCAGGCTTTTTCATTTCTAACTCTGGTTGCTTAAATTCGTTCTTCCAAACGCTGTTTATCTTTTAATCCAATTACTTAGAATACGAACGAATACCTCAGTGTTTTCGTGATCCTACTTCGCGTTTTGACCACGCGCGTTCATTCGCTCGGCTGAGTTGGGATTCATTTCACAGATTATTCAAGAAGCGAACCTAGACTGAAAAAACTCCATCGACCCCGTTCGACCTACAACGCTAGGCACAATAAAAACTAGGTACTACAGCACCTCTAGGACATTCCATGAAGAAGAACTTACTTGCCATTGCTCTTGGTAGCGTGATTGCGCTGACTGCTGCCCCATACTCTATCGCGGCTAACGATGCTGCTGTCCAATCTTCCGCCGATTACTCACAGATCGTCACTAAACGCCAGGTTGTCGACCAACTTCTCAACGACGCAGTACAAGCATTCAAATCCCCTGCGCGTATCTCGCATGCGGGTTTTACCGCCAAAATGCCGAGCAACATGGAGATTGTTACCGACCGCTTACTAGAAGCATACAAACTTGAGCCGTACCGCACTGACCTACTGATATCTGCAGCAAACGCGCAGATCTACAACAAGAATGCAGACCGCGCGATTGAACTGTTTGAACAAGCCCTTTCTGTCGCACCAGACGATGTGGATTTGCACGCTTACTTAGCGGTATGGCAACGCTTTGAGGGCAACCAAGCGGAATCAGCGAAACACATGGCGACGCTCACGAAGCTCAATGCAGGTAAAGCCGCAGACATCCAACGCATCTTCGACACCGTAGACCGCGTACTTGCAACGCCACTAAAAGAGAAAGCCGACAAAGGCAAACTGGATGACAAAAGCGCAATCGTCACGCTGGGATACGCGCTAAACCCAGATGGTTCAATGCATCAAATCTTGGTTGAGCGTTTGGAAACCACGCTAGCCATGGCGAAAGCAAACCCAGACGCGTTGATCGTATTGACGGGTGGTGTACCGAAGAACCACAAAACCGAAGGCAAGTTAATGGCGGATTGGCTGATTGAAAAAGGCATCAGCAAAGATCGCATCATTGAAGAGAACTACGCCACCAGCACGGTAGGTAACGCCCTATTCAGCAGCTACGCATTGGCGCGTCATAACATCAAGCACGCTACCATCATCAGTTCCGCGAGCCATGTACGCCGTGGTCAAACCTTGTTTGAAATCGCAAGCTGGCAAACTGGCCCGCAAGACATCACTTTCGACACCGTAAGCTACCCAGATAAGCCACTCAAAGACTTAGCCAAAGCCAGCGATAGCGAATTGCTTGGTATCTACCGCGATGCTCTGCGTACCTACGGCATGTGGAGCTACCGCTCTTACCCGCTAGAGTCGCGTTAATACACTAGAGCCAGAAAGCAAAAGAGACCGCGTTAATGCGGTCTCTCATAGAATCATTTGAACATGATGCAGTGGTCAATCAATGCGTTTTGTAGGTTTTGTTTGTCACTCAGAACCACTAGAGCATAGATAGTATTTTTGTCACCAATTCGGTAAAGCAGCTTGAATCCATCAAAGCTAAATTGCCGGATGTCGTAAACACCGATTGTTGTCAGTTCATAACAAGGCGGATAGATAGACGGGTTATTCAAAACGTTGTGTTCAAACCTCTGCTGAACCGCAATTAATCTATCAATCACATCGTTGCGAGCGCTCCAGTTCGATAAATAGTTAATACTCTGAATAGCCGTATTTTCAAAGGTTTGTGTATAGAGAACTTTTGCTTCCATGCTCGTATCAAACTCAATCTTTGAGTGCTGCTAACGTGCTCTTCATATCTTCTGATGACTTTACACGTTCATTCGCAACATCATTTTGAGCAAAGCTAACAAACTTCATTAAAGCAATGGCTTCATCACGCTTCTGACGTTCTTCATAAGACTCAACGACATAAATAGGCTTACCATTTTGCGTAATCGTCATTGGCTCATCCAGTTCAAGCTTCGCAGCATTCTTTTTTAGATAACTTACCGTTTCAGTGCTCATCACATGACTCCTATCGGCAACCTCGCTGGTGTAACAACAAGCGAATCCAGCCGAGCTATACTGCAGGTTTGACCGAAATATTTGAATCAATAGAAAGTGCTAATCACATTCTATTTTTCGTTTAGATTTTGACCTAATCTTGCCAACTATACCTGTGCATTTCGAACAAACCAAATTAAGTTTAAATTTAGACTCCTACTTCAAATATAGAAAAAGCCTGCGTACTTGCAGGCTTTCTTGTCTTTGTGCAGTGGTTGAAACCGCTTAAATTGCTTCGCCGTTTACCGTTACTGCCACATCAATGTTGCCACGAACTGCGTTTGAATATGGGCAAACTTGGTGTGCAATGCGCGTTAGCTCTAGCGCTTGTTCTTGTGGCATGTCTAGCTCTACCGCTAGGCTCACTGTTAGTGCAAAGCCGCCGTTATCGTTCGGGCCGATGCCCACTTGCGCTGTTACGGGTGCACTTTTCAGGTTTACTTTACCTTCACGTGCTACGTGCAGAATCGCGTTAGAAAAACACGCCGAATAGCCCGCTGCAAAAAGCTGTTCTGGGTTAGTTGCTGCGCCTGTGCCGCCCATTTCCTTCGGGTATGACAGCTCTAGTTCGAGAAGACCGTCATCAGTTTTTACTTGACCATTACGACCAGCCAAAGCGGTAGCTTGAGTTTTGTATAGAGTAGTCATGCGAGTGTCCTTCTTAATTTAAGTTGCGCACAATTTAATTGCTTACAATCTTATATCGAAGTAAAGATCGTTTGCAACTATATTGTGCACAATTTATTTTGTAATTCTCTTTCTCTGTGAGCAGGTAGGCAACGCCAATGAGCCAGTGTTACACCGACAACACCATGACAGACGACGATAAACTCTTACTCGAAAACCAAGTTTGCTTCCCGCTCTACAGCGCAGCAAATGCAGTGATCCGAGCATACCGCCCGTTGCTGGACGAGCTTGATCTGACTTATTCGCAGTACTTAGTGATGATGGTACTGTGGGAGAAAGACGGTGCCAGCGTAAAAGAATTGGGGTCTCAACTGCATTTGGACTCAGGCACACTCACGCCACTACTTAAACGCTTAGAAGCAAAAGGCTATGTAGAGCGCGGCCGAAGTGAAACCGATGAACGCGTTCGCGTACTCAACCTAACAGAACAAGGTCGTGATCTTAAGGAACAAGCCAAGTCAGTGCCAAACGCCATGATGTGTAAAATCACCTTAGAGCTAGATGAAATGATCATGCTGAAGAAGCTGTGTGGCAAAGTGCTCGATAATCTGAGCTAACAAAATAGAAGCATCCGCTTCCCCACTTCCTATTAGAAAGAGCCTGCCGAGATGCAGGCTCTTTCGATCTTAGCCAGACGATCCACTTAAGGTCATCATCGGTATTCTCTATTGCTAATCCGCCTTCATCTTCAATAAAACCTATCAAAGCAAACTCACTTACATCGGATTTCCCTATCAAGTGAAATAGGAAATGGCTATCAATAGGATAGTTACAAGCGATTTTCCTTAAACACACTCCGATGAGAATATACTTTCCGAAAGCAACAACAGCTCAGCTTAAAACATTCAAAGGAAAGTAAATTATGATTAATACTCAAATCAAACCATTTGCAGCTACAGCGTACAAAAACGGCGAATTCGTTGAAGTAACAGAACAAGACGTTCTAGGTAAATGGGCAGTATTCTTCTTCTACCCAGCAGACTTTACGTTTGTATGTCCAACAGAACTGGGCGACCTAGCAGACCACTACGAAGAGCTACAAAAACGTGGCGTAGAAGTTTACTCAGTATCAACTGACACACACTTCACTCACAAAGCATGGCACGACAGCTCAGACACAATCGGTAAGATTCAGTACTACATGCTTGGCGACCAAACAGGCAACATCACAAACAACTTCGGTGTGATGCGTGAAGGTCAAGGTCTTGCAGACCGTGCAACGTTCCTAATCGACCCAGAAGGTACTATCCAAGCAATGGAAATCACTGCTGAAGGTATCGGTCGTGACGCAGAAGACCTACTACGCAAAGTGAAAGCAGCTCAATACGTAGCAGCGCACCCAGGCGAAGTTTGCCCAGCTAAATGGAAAGAAGGTGAAGAGACACTAGCTCCATCACTAGACCTAGTTGGCAAAATCTAAGCCACTGAAATTTAAGTTCTAATCAGTTCCCGATTTCCTTTTTCTGATTAGAACTGAATTAGAGAGCACTTCAGGTTAGATACCTTGACGACCTTCTGCCTGATTTGCTCTCTCCCCCTCAGGTTTTATCTACAGTAACCACTTTTTATTACCTATCTGAATAAGTAGGTGTGCAGTAATTGCGTAGAAAAAATCGTTTAGAACCAGGCATAGATTTTCGATAGCTAGTTCCCCTAACTACAAAATCTATAACGCAGTTATCAACGATTTTGGCTAGCAAGAATGAACAAATACTTGTTTTGATTGGTAACTATTTAATTAAGGTAGTAACAACTATGTTAGACCAAGCGATCCAACAACAACTCAAACAATATCTGGCTAATGTAAAAGAAGAAGTTCGTTTAGTGGTTAGTCTAGATGAAAGCAAAGCATCGAATGACATTTTGTCTCTAGCGAACCAAATCGCAGAGATGAGCGACCTAATCACCGTTGAACGTGACGACAACGCAAGCGCACGTAAACCAGTGATGGCGGTAACTAACCCAGCAAAAGGCACAGCACTACGCTTTGCAGGCTTGCCAATGGGTCACGAATTTACCTCTCTAGTATTGGCACTGCTTCATTCGGGCGGTCACCCAATCAAACTAGAACCAGAAGTGATTGAGCAAATCGCAGCACTAGACAAAGATCTAGACGTAGAAATCTTCATTTCACTATCGTGCCAAAACTGTCCGGACGTGGTTCAAGCGTTCAACATGATGGCGGCGATCAACCCGAAAGTAAAAGCAACCATGATCGACGGTGGTTTGTTCCAAGATGAAGTGAAACAACGCGACATCATGGCTGTACCAAGTGTATTCGTGAACGGTGAGCTATTCGGTCAAGGTCGTATGTCTCTGACTGAAATCCTAAACAAAGTGGATGACGGCGCAAGCGAGAAAGCGGCGAAAGCACTAAGCGAAAAAGACCCATACGACGTACTTGTTGTCGGCGGTGGCCCTGGTGGTAGCGCAGCTGCTCTATACGCCGCTCGTAAAGGTATTCGTACTGGCGTTGTTGCTAAGCGTTTTGGTGGTCAGGTTATGGACACCATGGCAATCGAGAACTTCATTTCGGTGAAACGCACTGAAGGTCCAAAACTAGCAACTGACCTAGCAGAACACCTAAAAGAATACGACGTAGACGTCGTGACTGAGCAACAAGCTGAGAAGCTAATGGGCGCAGCACACACAGAAGATGGTTTGATTCACATCCAACTTGAAAGCGGCGCAACGCTGAAGAGTAAGAGTGTCATCCTTAGCCCTGGTGCACGCTGGCGTGAAATGAACGTTCCGGGTGAGCAAGAGTACCGCAACAAAGGCGTCGCGTACTGCCCACACTGTGACGGCCCACTGTTCAAAGGCAAGAAAACTGCGGTTATCGGTGGTGGTAACTCAGGCATCGAAGCAGCTATCGACCTTGCTGGTATCGTAGAGCACGTAACGGTTCTTGAATTCGCAGACGTACTTCGCGCAGACCAAGTGCTTATCGACAAAGCGAACTCACTACCAAACGTAGACATCATCACGATGGCGCAAACAACAGAAGTAGTAGGCGACGGTACTCGCGTAACAAGCTTGAAGTACAAAGACCGCAACACAGATGAAATCAAAGAGATTGAACTGTCAGGTATCTTTGTTCAAATCGGCCTAGTACCAAACACAGAATGGCTAAAAGATTCAGAAGTAGCGCTATCTGAGCGTGGCGAAATTGAAGTCGGTAGCCGTGGCGATACTAGCCTAGAAGGTGTCTTCGCAGCTGGTGACGCAACAACCGTTCCTTACAAACAGATCATCATTGCGATGGGTGAAGGTGCAAAAGCAAGCTTAGGCGCATTTGACTACCTAATCCGTAAGCAAGGTTAATCTCCAATTTCTTGAGCACAAAGCGCACGGTGCTGTGTTTTCTTCCCCGGAAAACCAATCGGGGCACCGTGACAGCGATGAGTAACAAGAAATAAAATCAAAAAACCTAGAAGCCCAAAGACTTTGCCAGCTGGTATTAACTGCTGGCTTTTTTGGTTTTTGGGGGAGTACTACTGAGAAGGGTAGAAAATAGCCTCCTTTCTCGAAGTCTAACTTTCATACTAAGCCTATAACTAATTGATATTCGTTTGACTACTTCTGGTAAATAGCGCATAAATCCAGCTTTGATCATCTAACTTTCTTTAGGAAAAACATGTCAATCGATAACATAGGTCCAATATCTGCTCATGTGAGATACCAAGATATGTCTGATGAACAGGTTTATCATTTTGCGGCAGCTTCCGACTTTAAAGATGGAACAGAAAAGTTAGCTTTGCTGGAGTTAGAAAGACGACGCAGAATTGCAGATAACGCTCATAATAAGAGAATGTTGACTTTAACGATTGTAGGAACAATCTTTGCCTCTATTATCGGTGCAGCTGCAGGTCTTGGGGGGAATCTCCTAATAACTCAAGATGAGCTAACAAAAGCTAAATCTGAAATAAAACAAAAAGATGGGATGATAAAACTTCTAGAAAGAAAGCTTCAGATCGCTAAGGAAGGCGATCCTGAACACTCGCTTAGGCTACTTCAAAAATGACGATGGGAAAACGCTGAGCTCACAGCAGAAAAGAACACTCTCCCCCTTGATAACCACATCCAAATGCATGACAAACCATGTCGAGAAAAGGGGGAGTTGGAGGGGGTTGCAAACATGTAACCCAATATTCAGCTTCAAACCAGCAACCCCACCTAACCTCCCCTTGTATCAAACTCTGAAGATCTCAATACTCCGAGCTCAAAGGGGAGGGACTGATTTCGTGTTCGCAGATAGTTCAGTTCACAATGCAACATAACAACACACTGAAAGTAGATTCTGAATACTCGCTTAGGCTCCTTCAGAATGACGCTGTTCGTTTAGTTCTCTCTTTCCGTCATTCCCGCGAACCTAGGTGAGACTGGGAATCTACTCACAACAAACTCGATCGAAAATGATTAGCAAGAACACGAACAAACAAAAGGTAAAAGAAGGTTGCAAGCACCTTACCCAGCATTCAGCATCAAACCACCAACCCCACCTAACCTCCCCTTGTATCAAACTCCGAAACTCTCAAAGCAACGAGCTCAAAGGGGAGGAACGGGTTCTGTATTCGCAGATAATTCAATTCACATTGCAACACAACAATGCGCTTTAAATAGTTTCTGAATACTCGCTTAGGCTCCTTCAGAATGACGCTGGAAAGCACTGAGCTCACCGCAGAAAAGAAAACCCTCCCCCTTGAGAACCGCATTCAAATGCTTGGCAAACCATGTCAAGAAAAGGGGGAGTTGGAGGGGGTTGCAAGCACCTAACCCAACATTCAGCCTCAAACCACCAACCCCACCTAACCTCCCCTTGTATCAAACTCCGAAACTCTCAAAGCAACGAGCTCAAAGGGGAGGAACGGGTTCTGTATTCGCAGATAATTCAATTCACATTGCAACACAACAATGCGCTTTAAATAGTTTCTGAATACTCGCTTAGGCTCCTTCAGAATGACGCTGGAAAGCACTGAGCTCACCGCAGAAAAGAAAACCCTCCCCCTTGAGAACCGCATTCAAATGCTTGGCAAACCATGTCAAGAAAAGGGGGAGTTGGAGGGGGTTGCAAGCACCTAACCCAACATTCAGCCTCAAACCACCAACCCCACCTAACCTCCCCTTGGTTCAAGCTTCAACGAGCTCAAATAAAAAATTCCAAAAAAGCCCTTTACCTAAACTTAACTTGAGGTTTTAGCATGTTCATCGTTGGCTAGAAAATGACAAAAAGGAGCACACCATGATCCAGCTAGAACACGTGAACTTAGTGGTAAAAGACATCCCTGAAATGCTGAAGTTTTACCAAGCTGCCTTTCCGCATTGGTATGTGCGTGATGAAGGGGAAGGTACATGGAGCGGCAAACACAGAAACTGGCTGCACTTTGGCGATGAGTACCAATACATTGCGTTGAGTGACCACGGCGAAGGCAACAATCGCGATTTAGATGGTCATCAAGTTGGGTTGGCGCATTTCGCTTATGTGACCAACAACGTTGACGCTGTGATGAAAAGACTGGTTGAAGCGGGCTACCCAATCGCCCAATTCGGCGCGGATGAGCCATACCGAAAGAACGTCTATTTTGTTGACCCTGCCGGTTTTGAAATCGAGTTTGTAGAATACCTGACGGATGACCCAAAATTGCGTAACTCGACGAATTAAGAGCTTAACCTTTATCTCTCTTTTATCAAGAAAGAGCAGCGTCTTAGATACCCAAATGTATGGTCCGCCCCGTTATTGCAACTACAATTAAGTAATAACGGAGTTGGTTTGCGCTAATGTATTCGGAGTCCACGTTGGGAACATTAACTTCCCGCTCCACGATGATATCCGCGCCAGATTATCCTTAAAAGCCCCAAAGCAACTAGGTGCTATTTTTTGTATCAGGTTACTAATCTGGCCGTTCGACCGTTTTTGTCATCACGTTCATTGGCGTTGCAAACTTGGTTATGGCTATACAGCCTTAAAAGCTTGGCGGTGGTACAACACCGCCCAAGCTATTCTTGCTAGCTTATTGGCAAGTGCGACTACCACTACATTAAACGGCTTTGTTGCTCGTAAATTGACTAACCAATCTCCAAACACTTTTCCTGTTGTTTCTATCCTAGATAGCACTGGACCTCGCTCCATGTATAAATAGAGCGCGAAGGTGTTTGTTCCCTCGTTTACTCATGCCTAATAACTTTGATTTGCCACCCGTTGAATACTGCCTTGGAACGAGTCCTAGCCATGCAGCCATCTCGCGACCTCCACCAAAGTTTGAAGGAGAACTGATATTGGCCACACACAACGTTGCTGTTAAATCACCAATACCAGGAATACTCTTCAAAAGTTCAGCATTTTCATTATTTTCAGTAATCGCTTTCAGTTTTCTATCTTGAGTAGATACTTGCTCATTTAGGTATTTATAGTGCTCATGAATCGAGAGCAACTCAGCGACCAGACTCGGTGGTAGTTTTATATCTTGCTCGGCCAACCACTGAAATAGCGCTTTCATCTTGGCATGGCCTTTAGGAAAACTCAGCCCAAACTCAAGTAGTATTGCTCCAATTCGGCTCATACAAGCCGTTCGTTCTTTGATATAACCATCCCTCACTCGATGGATAGCTGCGATTACCTGAGCTTCCTCTGACTTGGCAGAGACAAATCTCATGCTTGGTCGACTCGCTGCTTCTGCTATCGCAGCCGCATCAATAAAGTCGTTCTTATTACCTTTGACGTAAGGTTTTACATATTGAGGCGGGATAAGTCGAACGCGATGCCCATAGGCTTCACACTTTCTCGCAAGCCAGTGAGCACCACCACAGGCTTCAAAAGCGATGATGGTAGGTTCAAGTACAGATAAGAAACGGAGTAGTTGGCTTCGACTAAACTTACGGCGAATAACGTCTTTGCCAGTGTGATTGTTGCCAACCGCATGAAAGCAGTGCTTGCCTAAATCGATACCTAAGATGTGAATGGTAGACATATGGTTCACCTCGTTCTGAGAGCCTACTCTAAGCGTAGGGCTTGAGAGTGAGGCGGACCATATAATTAGCCCCTAACTTTTCAGCTAGGGGCTTTGAACATTTTACCTTGAGCGAGTGATTAGCTAGCGGCTAATTCAGGCTTCGCTGCCTTATTGCTTTTTGACTTCATCCAAACGATGACGGCCGCAAGCACTAAGATTGGTACCAGTGGGTCAATGAGCGTGCCACCCTTACCAAAGACTAGGTTTAGCGCCATGATGATCGATGCACCAATCGCCCACGCCACTGTTGACGATACTGACCAGATTTTAATTTGGTCTGCCAACTCTGTAATACCTAGGGTACGGTTGATGATGTGGAAGTAAGAGTCATTAAGGTGTGAGAAACCAACCGGGCCAACCGCACACGCCAATGCCACGAATACAGGATCCAGACCTAATGTTTCGACTAGAGGTAACGTCATTGTCGCAGCAACCATCATCGATGCTGTAGCCGAGCCTTGAATCAATCGAAGCATAGACGCGATAGCCAATGGCACAAGTAGTGGTGGGATACCGCTGCTAGCGATAGCTTCTGCCACTTGTGGACCAGCACCAGACGCTTTAAGTACGGCGCCCATTGCGCCACCACAGCCCGTTACCACTAAGATAAGACCTGTTGTTGATAGCGCATCATCCATCGAGCCAACCATGTCTTTACGTTCGATATTGCGAGTAAGACCGTACAACGCCATTAATACACCAAGGCCTACAGCAACAACTGGGTTACCAAGCAGCGACAGCGCTGCATGAAGGAATGTGTCTCCTGAACCAACTAAAGTGTTGATAAGGATAAGTGCAATCGGAACAAGAATTGGACCAAAAGAAAGGAAGTTACTTGGCAGCTCTTTGTCGTCCGTTGCTTCTACTTTTTCTAAGTTTGCCCAATCCGCTTGGTTAGTGATCCAACCATCACCATTTGGTACGCGGTAGTATTCATTACCCACACGGCGGATGTAAATCATCGATAGCAGCATCATAGGTACAGACACCATTAGCCCCCACAGCATGTACTCACCTAGGTCGACACCAAGAATACCGGCTACCGCAACAGGGCCCGGTGTTGGCGGCACAAGTGCGTGAGTGATAAGCAGACCAAGTGCGAGCGTCACACCAAGACCAACGGCAGATTTACCCGTATCTCGTGAAATTGCGCGAACAAGAGAGTGCAAAATGATGTACGCAGAGTCACAAAAAACTGGAATTGCCACCAGCACACCAGTGAACCCAAGTGCTAGATCTTCACGGCCTTTACCACAGATCTTAACGAAGGTTTTCGCCATACGAACCGCCGCACCAGAGCGCTCAAAACACGCGCCCATGATGACACCGAAGGCAATGATCAAACCGATACCGCCTAGTACGCCGCCGAAGCCCGCTTTAATTGCATCAATGAGTTCTGTTGGCGCCATGCCTGCGAATAGACCCATGATGATGCTCGCAATAACCATTGCCAATGCGACAGGAATACGTGTTTTTATGATCATTCCCATCATGGCAAGAATACCGATGACAATGCCGATTAATGCTCCATCCATTTTTATGTTCCTTTTATTTCTGACTCTGTAGGGTGCGTGCAGCTAGGCGATGAGCTCTCATCACCTAGTACACGTTGTTGCGCAAGCAACTGAAATTGTTATAAGTATTTTTATTAGAGGTAAGGGTGAACCCAACCAAGACCTTCTTCTGTTCTGTGTCTTGGATTGTATTCGCAGCCGATCCAGCCTTGATAACCTGAGTCATCCAACACGTTGAACAGGTGTGGGTAGTTCAACTCACCTTCTGACGGTTCGTGTCTTTCAGGCACTGAGGCGATTTGGATGTGGCCGGTGTAAGGAGCGACTTCACGGATTAATGTGCTTAAGTCGCCATCCATAATTTGAGCGTGGTAAAGGTCGAGTTGCAGTTTGACGTTTGGACGATCCACTTGCTTAATCAGCTCGACCGCTTCGCGTTGATGGGCGACAAAGTAGTTCGGCACGTCGCGATTGTTGAGTGGCTCAATCATCAGCTCAACACCTTGCTCGGCAAACTTATCCGCTGCATAACGAATGTTTGAGATGAAGGTTTCAATATGCTGATCACGAGTGAAGCGTGAATCAACAATGCCAGACATAGCGTGAACCTTTTTACACTTCAGTGCCTTGGCGTACATCAGTGCCGTCTCAACGCTCGCCTTAAACTCATCCTCACGGCCCGGAATCGCGGCGAAGCCACGTTCGCCAGCATCCCAATCACCCGGAGGCATATTGAAAAGCGCTTGTTCAAATCCGAACTGTTCCATCTTGTTGGCCAGCTCTTGCGCCTCGAATGCGTATGGGAAGAGGTACTCTACCGCTTTGAATCCCGCTTGATGCGCTTTCTCAAAACGCTCTAAAAACGGCACTTCTGTGAATAACATGGTTAGGTTTGCTGCGAACTTAGCCATTATTTACCTCTCCCTTTTAGGTCTTGAACCTCGGCATCCGTTAGGTAACGAATGTTGCTGTCTTTAAGAATGAACGCCAATTTTGCGGTTTCTTCCAGCTCTTCAGCGTTGTCTACTGCATCTTCAAAGTCTGTGCCTGTAATGACCGGACCATGGTTAGCCAGTAAGAAAGCACGATAGTCACCAGCACGTTGTGCGAGTTCTTCTGCGATTTGTGGATCCCCCGGACGCAGGTAAGGGATCACTGGTAGCTCACCAATACGCATCACAAAGTAAGGTGTGAATGCTTTGATGGCATTGCCGCGGTCTAACTCTTCAAGGCAAGACAACGCCGTTAGGTACGTTGAATGCAAGTGCACGATGGCATTGCATTGCGAATTATTGCGGTAAATGGCTAAGTGAAATGCCACTTCTTTCGACGGTTTTTTACCCGAAATATGGTTGCCATCGATATCCACCACAGACAGCTCCTCTGCCACTAAGCGCCCAAACGAGGAGCCTGTCGGCGTTGCCAAAAAATGGCCATTCGGTAATTTCACAGACAAGTTACCAGCACCGCCCGTCGCGTAGCCGCGCTCAAACATAGAGCGAGCCATGGTCACCATTTGATCTCGCAGTTGCTGCTCTGTCAATAAGTCTTTATTCATCACAACTCCTGTTATTCAAAAAGCGACTGAGCTTTGGCAAAGAAATGCTCATCACCAAAGTTGCCGGATTTCAGCGCCAGTGAAAGCTCGCCATCGAGTGATTTCACCCAAGGCACACCCGGCGCAATTTGAGGACCAATATGGAACCCTGTTACCGCGAGGCTTTGCGTAACAACGCCAGAGGTTTCGCCACCAGCAACGATGAAGTTCTTCACACCGTGTTGCTGCAGTTTGATAGCCAACTTACTGAAGAATTGCTCAACGGCATGGCTAGATGCTTGTGCGCCAAACTCTTCTTGAATGGCTTTTAGAGCCGTTGACTCTGCGGTTGCGTAAACCAGCGGAGCAAATTCACTGTCGATATTGGTCATCACCCAATCAAACACGTGATTTGAGTACGCTTCATCGGTAAGGCAGGCTTTCACATCAATCGCGAAGTGCGGTGCTTGTTGTTTGTAAACGGCGACTTGTTGATTGGTCATCACAGAGCATGAGCCAGAGAACACCACCGTCGGCGCCTTGGTTGGATTGCCCGCTTTCTTAGCATCGCTTTGATCGGCCAGATGTTCTGCCCAGTTCTTAGCAATCCCCGCAGCAAGGCCAGAACCACCGGTAACCAGTTTGAGAGATTTCGCTGCCTGACCGAGGGTCACAAGATGATCGGCATTGAATGCATCGACAATAGCATAGCGAACACCTTGTTGTTTGAGGGTTTCAAATCGCTCAGACACCGCTTGGGAGCCTTGCTCAATCACTTGGAAGTTCACCAAACCAGATGAGCCTTGTGACTGCGCATCCATCATGCGAATCAAGCTAGAATCTGTCATTGGCGTCACTGGATGGTTGCGCATACCAGAATCACTGAGCAGATCTTGGAAAACAAACAGATGGCCGTTGTAAACCGTGCGGCCATTAACCGGCAACGCAGGACAAACAATGGTGAAATCTTCTTTGAGCTCGGCTAGCAACGCGTCAGTAACAGGACCAATATTGCCTTCAGCGGTACTGTCGAAAGTTGAGCAGTACTTAAAGTAGAACTGCTGACAGCCATTGGCTTGTAGCCATTTTAGCGCTGCCACCGAATCGTTGATTGCTTCATCGACAGGGCAAGAACGAGACTTAAGACTGATCACAATCGCGTCGGCATTGATATCAACCTTTTGCTTCGGAATGCCGTTAAGCTGCACGGTGCGCATGCCATTTTCTACAAGGAATCCGGCAATATCAGTCGCGCCAGTAAAGTCGTCTGCAATAACACCTAATAACATAATTACTTCTCCACTTTACTTGCGCTTATTTGTCTTTGCTTTCCACACCAGGAAGCTCAATACCGTTAAAGATTTTGATAACAGCACTGTCGTCTTCCTGACCAAAGCCCGCATTGCTTGCGCTTACAAACATGTTTAGAGCGGCACTGGAAAGTGGTAGAGGGAATTTCAGATCTTTCGCGGTATCTGACACAAGGTTTAGGTCTTTAACGAAAATATCGACCATTGATTTCGGCGAGTAGTCACCATCGACGACATGCTTCATACGGTTCTCAAACATCCAAGAATTACCCGCGGCATTGGTCACCACGTCGTACATCAAATCCAATGGAATGTTTGCACGAGCGGCAAGCGCCATCGCTTCTGCACCTGCTGCAATGTGAACACCCGCAAGCAGTTGGTGAATGATTTTCACTGTCGCACCAAGGCCTACAGCTTCACCAATGTTGTATACCTTGGCAGCCGTTGCGCTCAGTACAGGCTCCAGTGCTTCAAAGGTGCTTTGCGCGCCCGACGCCATAATGGTCATCTCACCAGCTTCTGCTTTTACTGCGCCGCCAGATACCGGCGCATCGAGCATCACAAGATTGTGCTCAGCCAATTTGGCTTCAATTTGCTTGGCGTCTTCTGCCGAGATAGTGGCTGATACCATGACAGGCGTATTGGGCTTGAGCGCAGCCGCAAGGCCTGTTTTGAACAATACGGTGTTAACTTGCGCCGCATTCACAACCAAAACCAACACAGAATCAAGTTGATCGGCAAACTCGACTGCATTGGTAGAAACGGCTTTCGCGCCAAATGCACCCAGCTCTTCTAAAGCACTAGGATTCAGGTCGAAACCATATACATCAAGGCCTGCACGCACACATGACTTCGCCGCGCCCATTCCCATAGAGCCTAAACCGATAACACCGACAGATTGAACTTCGCTCATAACAACAACACCTTCTTGGTAAATTGAATTTTGTTAATTCTTGTTTAGTTGGTGTGATTATATGTGAAGCACAAACCCAAGACTTCGCTTTAAATCACATTTTTTCACACAAATTAACAACGCTGTGATATTTACCCCTTTATGGGCAGAGATAACCTGACCAGTTAACACAAGGGAGGGCAAGGCTTATTAGGTTGAGAACATATATTCACAGATATTCACAAAGAGCGAAAAGGTTGGTAGGATACTGAAAAACAAGAATATAGAAGTGAAATCATGATCCCAGCAGAACGTCAAAGAACCATCTTGTCCCTGTTATCACACCAAGAAGTGTTAAGCATTTCAGATTTAACCGACCACCTTGGCGTATCACATATGACCATTCGCCGTGACATCGTGAAACTGGAATCCTCAGGTAAAGTCGTTTCTGTTTCTGGTGGAGTGCAACTGGCTCAGGCTTTACATTCTGAGCTTTCCCATGACGCTAAAGTCGAGCAACAAGCGGATGAGAAGGTTCAAATCGGCAAACTTGCAGCCACGTTAATTGGCAAAGACGCTACGATTTACTTGGATGCGGGAACTACTTCTCTAGAGATCGCCCATCAAATAGCGGATCGTGACGATCTATTAGTGATCACCAATGACTTTTCTATCGCCGCTTTCCTAATGACGCACAGTCAATGTGAGCTTTACCATACAGGGGGCAAAATTGATCGTGAGAACCAATCCACAGTTGGTGGAAAAGTCGCAGAGTTCTTGAACGGATTGAACATTGATATTGCCTTTATCTCGACGTCTTCTTGGAGCTTAAAAGGCTTATCAACACCAAACGAAAACAAAGTCCTTGTGAAAAAGGCCATCGTCAAAGCGGCACAAACCAACTACCTTGTTTCTGACTCCACCAAATACGGCCAAATTGCCAGCTTTCATGCATTAAATATCGAGCAATTAGACGGCATCATTACCGATTCCAATCTGTCTGACGTAGTAACACAAGAGCTGATGGATAAAGGGTTAAGTGTTATCAAAGAAGCGCATCAGTAAGCCTCAAATACAAGAAATGACAGGGCCTATCAGATTTAGGTAGGCTCCATCGACCTACCCAACACACACCATAAACCATGTTCAATTAGAGCTCATTCACTGTTCATTTCATAAGTCGTTACACAACTCGGGGCTTTAAGGCTTTACATCTGGCGCAAGGAGTAGAACACTTCCCCCAAAGTAAAATTCAGCCGACATAGTAGAGTCAGTAAAGTTATGAGTAACACCACGGCGAAAAAGTCGAATCCATTATTCGAGATCCTGTTTAACGTCATCATTCCTTCATTCATTTTGATGAAGTTCAGTGGTGAAGAGCACCTAGGTACAGCATTGGCACTGGTTGTCGCTTTGATGTTCCCTTTGGTGTACGGCGGCATGGATCTTATCCGCAACAAGAAGTTTAACTTCATCTCTGCACTTGGTTTTATCAGCGTGCTATTAACCGGCGGTATCGGTTTGTTAGAACTAGACACGCGCTGGTTGGCATTGAAAGAAGCCTTAATCCCAGGTTTGATTGGTCTTGCTGTGTTGGGCTCAACCTTCACTCGCTACCCGCTTATGCAGAAGATGCTGTTGAATGACACGATTTTGAACCTACCGCTGATTAACGAGCGTTTGGTACAAAACGGAAAAACTCAAGCGTTCGAGCGCTGCTTGATGTCTTCAAACTACCTGTTCGCCAGCACATTCGCATTCTCATCAGCAATGAACTATTTCTTAGCAACGTGGATTGTAACCAGCCCAGCAGGTACAGCAGCGTTCAATGAAGAGTTGGGTAAACTAACGCTGTACAGCTACCCAATGATTGCGATTCCGAGCATGTTGATGATGTTTGGTATTTTCTACTACATCTGGCGCCAAGTTCGCGCAATGACGTCGCTAGAGACTGAGCAGATTTTTCATACCAAATAATGCTCGTTCCGCCTTGATAGGTAAAGTGAGATAAAAAGAACCCCGATAGTTGATCACCAATTATCGGGGTTTTGTTTTTTGGAGTGATTTAGTTAAGCGTGATTAGAAGCTGTAAGCCACAGACGCTTTAAAGTTACGACCCACTTCGTAGCTGGTGTATTTCACTGAACCCCAAGAGATACCAAAACCTGTGTGCTCTGAGTATAGCTTGTTGAACACGTTGTCGACCGCTAGGTTAACTGACAGGTCTTTCGCAAAGTCTGGTACGTACACTGCCCATAGGTTATGCGTTGCGAAACCAGGGCGTTCAACTTTCTCGCCATCTTCGTCTGTGTAGTCGTTACCCGGAACGAAGCGTGAATCCCAACCGAACACCACTTCACTGGTTACGTCGTACTTAAAGCCCGCCTTGATATTGTGAATACCCGTCTTGTTCATGTGGCTCGTCTTGCCGCTTTCTAGACTGGTTTGCTCACCATCAGAGTATGAGTGGTTTGCGTACAGGTCAAAATCTTCAATGCTGTAAGTAAATACGGTTTCTACACCCCAAACTTCTACATCATTTTGGTTAGCCAAGGTTCTGTTGTTCTTGGTCGGGTGCATTTGGTTATCCAGATCGTACTGGTATGCAGTGAAGCCAAGAATCGCATTATCCGCCACTAGCAAACCAGACATGTCGTAATCGAAACCCGCTTCGTAGTTGTTACCTGTCATGGCTTTGGTGTCTGCCTGAGTTACGTCAGCCGCCGCTTTCATCGTCAGTGTTTCAGGTAGTGAAGCGCCTTTGAATAGACGACCGTAACCAACACGCAGTCTTAGGTTATCTGTAGTTTGGTATTCACCTTGGAACTTAGGTGACAGCTGGTCGTATTTACCTTTAAATACACCACCTAGCTCATGTACGTCATAACGAAGGCCGGTCACAAAACGGAAGTCATTAATCTCGAATGCGTCTTGAGCGTAGATTCCGTAAGCCGTTACTGTACCGCCATCAATGTCGTAGTTCTTCGTCTCACCGAGTTTCGAGCCCGACGTGTAGTGACCAAGGCCAGAATCAACCCACTGCTCTGACTTGTAACCCTCGAAGCCGTAAGTCAATTCATGCTCGCCAACCCAAGAGATATTGCGGATATCACCACCAATTGTCGCCACGTTGTACTCACGAGAAGGAATTGATAGGTCACCGTCTTTGGTGAATTCCCAAGCGCCATTCACTTGGTTCCAATCACCATACTCTTCAGTTAGCGCATCGCGATCCATGTACTGACGGTTGTAGTATAGGTTCGTCTTTAGGTTCACCAAGTCACTGCCATTGTCATAGCGATGCATGAACGTCACAGTATCTCGGTTAATCGAGTGGTAGTTGTGCTCATCATGTGCATACAGTGCACCCGCTTTCTCACCCGATAGCTGACGTTTACCACCGTCTTGGTACGTGTCGTAAGACAGTTTGAACTCGTTCGCGTCGTTTGGTACGAACACCACTTTCACCAAGCCAGACTTCAGCTTACCTTGCTTAGAAGTCACATCATCTTTACCCGGAATGTACAACTCACCGTCATCTGAGTAGTTCGCAATACCCATCAGTTGGAGCTCATCGTTCAGTTTCGCGTAAACCGCAACGTTCGTCGTGAAGCGTTCGTAAGCCGTTTGATACCCCGTTTTAACGCGAGCACCGATGCTTTCGTCTTCTGCAAGGAGGTCACTGGGATCTTTCGTTTCGTAGCTGAATGAGCCGTTAATTGCGCCCGCTCCCGACAGTACAGAGTTACCGCCTAGGGTGATTTCAGCAGATTTAAGCATGGCTGGGTCAAAGGTCTGATCGCCAGAGTGGTGGAATAACTGACCTTCTTGGCGTGCACCGTCAATGGTGACAACCGAGTATTTGTCTTCCATACCGCGAATGTAAACCTTACGCGAGTAACGTGCGTTACCGTCAACCGTGACACTCGGCATGGTGTTCAGTATGTCTTTAATATCAGACGCTTGTTTTTGTTCTAATGTCTCTGAGTTGATTTCAGTTTGAACAAGTTGATCAAGAGCAGAACCGACAACGACGATGTTTTCGTCAGAAGCGTGAGCAGCAAAAGAGGCAATCGCAAAGGTGATGGCTGCGGAAAGTGACTTCAGTTTCATAATACTACTTATATTTTATAAACAATAACGAGGGAGCGCAGCATAATACATGAGCTTAATGATAATTAATCTCATTTACATTCTTTACGTTAATGAGCGATTTATTTTTAATCAGATCGAGCACATCACCACCAAATAATCCACATTTAGGAAGAAGGTTAGGATGAGGTATGAAAGGTATTTCGCGCAAGGTCGAGCACTTAACTCACTCGTTTGTTCAATCTTGCCGAAGCAGTGTTAGACTCAATACGATGCTTTCAGAATGTGGAAATACGATGTCATCTCGCCCAAAGACCTTCTATGAACAAGAAATTGACCGCGTATACCGCGAGATGCCGTTGAGCCCAAAGCAGTTTCTCCTGATCAGACAATCCAAAGCGTTTATGGAAAAGCATCACTCGGAAAACATCGAATTAAACGACTTAGCCAAAGCCGCCTTTATGTCGCGCTTCCACTATGTACGGATTTTCAAACAGATGTATGGCGTGACGCCACGAAACTATTTGAGAGATATGCGGATTAAGAAAGCCAAAGCGCTACTCAAGGAAGGTAACTCGATCACGGATACTTGTTTTCAGGTTGGCTATGAGAGCTTAACCACATTTTCGAGTGTCTTTAGAAAGAGCACAGGTTACTCACCCAAAGCGTTTCAAAAAATGCAGAAAAGCAATCTAGAATAAGTTTTTGAGCCTCACTTTCAGTATCTTTTCCTCATCCAAACCCAGCAAAGGTAAATACCCGTGATCAGAATTTCCCTAACCAGCGTACCTGTGGACGATCAGGACAAAGCCCTCGATTTCTACACCAATGTTCTTGGCTTCATCAAAAAAACCGACGTACCTATCGGTGAACATAAATGGTTAACAGTGGTTTCTCCGATTGAACAATCTGGGGTTGAATTGTTGTTAGAACCGATGGCGTTTGGACCAGCAAAAGTGTACCAAAATGCTCTCAAAGAAGCGGGGATTCCTTGGACTTCCTTTGCGGTCGATGATCTGCAGAAAGAATACGTGAGACTCTCTGAACTCGGCGTGGCTTTCTCTATAGAGCCAAGAGAAGCTGGCCCTGTAATGATTGCCGTACTCGATGATACCTGTGGGAATTACATTCAACTTATGCAGGAATTATAACGGCTTAAATTCGCGCCGTTTTTTAACAGAGAAGCCAAGCTCAACATCGTTTGACCTTGGCTTTTGTTGTTTAAATAAACCTTACTGAAAAAGTGTGATTCGGCTAAGCAAATATATGAATGTGATCGTGTATTCGATACTCAACTCGATTAGCATGCAATTTTTAACATCATGTTACATTTATAAAACTTATGTTTGGATTAAAACGAATCAAAGCCGACAATGAGGCGCTAAAGCAAGAGTTAGCAGACCTCAAACAAAAGTACCAAACTGACGTTGCTGCTCTGGAAAATCAGCTCCAAGAGACGCAACAACTTGTTCGCTCCGCTCAGCAAGAACACCACAATAGCGATGAGTTGATGTCGAGCAGTTTGAAAGGTGGAGACATGCTCCAAACCATTCGAACTGAGATGGTGGAGAGTGCGCAATCTATGGCGCACGAGAACCAAGAACTGCAACAACTGGATGAGATGTTTAAGCAAACACACCAAGCTCTCGCTCGTCTGGACAACCGAGCAGTGAAGATCAGTACTCAAGCTTCTCAAAGCATTGAATCAGTTCAAATATTAGATAAAACCGCCACTTCTATTTCCCTCCTTGTATCTACTATTCAAGAAATTTCTGACCAAACCAACTTGCTTGCTCTAAATGCCGCTATTGAGGCCGCACGAGCCGGTGAAGCAGGACGCGGATTTGCGGTGGTAGCCGACGAGGTAAGAAACCTTGCGGGCAAAGCGAGTGAAGCCAGTGAACAGATTGACTCGCTCGTGAATCAAGTACTCACGCAAGTAAATGCAATTAAAAGCTCGATTGATGAAAACCAAACGTGTGCAGAAGAAGTTTCAGCATCTTCAGCACAGATTGGCTCTATCGTGAACGAAGTCGTCGTGAAATCAGAGCACATGCAGCAAGTAATTCATATTGCTTCAACGCGTGCTTTCTTGGATACCGTCAAGCTCGACCACGCAATTTGGAAGAACAACATCTATCGCTTACTGCAAAAAGGCTCGTTTGGAGAAACCGTTAATAGCCATTCAGAATGCAGGCTAGGCCAGTGGTACTACCGTGGCGATGGCAAGGCTTACAGCCACCTAAGAAGCTATGCGTTACTTGAAGAACCACACAAAGGCGTACATGACAGCGGACGCGAAGCAATGAGCCAAGCCAAATCTGGCAACATGGCTGGCATGGTGACCGCAATTAACGCGATGGAAGATGCCAGCGAACAAGTCGTCGTTCAAATAGACCGCTTGATGGATGAGATTATCGCGAGTTAATTTCAAGACTTATTCTTCCTCCCTTCTCATCGAGTAAAGGGAGGAAGTTAAGCTTACCTACCCTATCATCCCCTATTCATTCTTTGGTAATTGCGTCTCAAGCCATTCAATAAATGCAGCATTCTTTGGTCTGTGTTGCTGACCGTTTAAACAAATCAAATCGTAGCCTCGCTCTGCACTTACGCGCTCAAAAGGTGCCACTAGTTCACCGTTTTCTAGGCTGCTTTTCACTAACGATTCACGAGCGACTCCCAACCCCATTCCGTTCTTAGCCGCTGTCATTGCCATATCGGCGTGATTAAACAAGTAAGTTCTGTCCATCACGTTAAGTGTGTTGAGTAGCGAGTTAGATTGTTTGTCCAGCCACATCGCCCATTCTTGATTGGGTTCACTCGCCTCTAATGATTCAGAGCAATGAATAAAAGTCACGCCGGCCAACTGCTCAAGCAATGGCGCTGGCTCAGTAAAATGGTCGTTAAAGTATTTGGGGCTACAAACCGGCAACAGCACTTCATCAAATAAACGCTGATGGTAAAAGCCCGGATGTTCGCTATCGCTGTAGTAAATCGCGATATCGACGGGCTCATGCTGAAAGTCCAAACGGCTCGCTTTCACCCTCAGTTTTATATTGAGATGCGGATACAAACGTTGGAAATCTGGCAACCTTGGCAAAAGCCAACTCTGGGCGAACGTCGGCGCTGCTCCAATATATAATTCACCACGCAGTTCATTGAACTTGATGTCTTCGAGCTCAGAGAAAATCACTTCGAACGATTGGTTTAATGCATGCAGTAATCGATCACCTTCTTTGGTCAGTTCTAATCGTCTCGTCATGCGCACAAACAAACTGAAGCCCAGTTGCTCTTCTAACGATTTGATTCGCTGACTCACCGCCCCTTGGGTAATGAATAGCTCTTCCGCTGCTTTGGTAAAGCTAAGAAACTTACCTGCAATCGCAAAAGTGTACATATTGGAGAGCATCTGCTGCTTTCTGTCCATCACTCGACTCTCTATAAATTAGCTGTACTAATCCATAGCAAGATTTGTTTGGTTTGTGAAGCTCATCAGGATGCTTTTTAATCAAACTGTCTTATCCATAACGAGAACATCACGATGAAAAAGAATCTTAAAATTACCATCATTGGCGCAGGCTCTAGCTACACACCAGAGCTCATCGAAGGTCTGATCAAACGAAATCATGAACTGCCAATCGGCGAACTGTGGTTGGTTGATATTGAAGATGGCGCAGAGAAAGTCAGCATCATTGGCGATTTAACACGTCGCATGTTGGCTAAAAACGACATGTCGCATATTGATGTGCACGTCACCTTGGATCGCAAACCTGCTTTGAAAGACGCAGACTTTGTATGTTCTCAATTTCGCGCTGGCTGCTTGGAAGGTCGAATCCGTGATGAACGTATCTCACTGAAGTACGGCATGATCGGTCAGGAGACCAATGGGTTAGGCGGTTTTGCCAATGCCTATCGTACTATTCCTATCGCGCTGGAAATCTGTAAAGAGATGGAAGTGTTGTGTCCAGATGCTTGGTTGCTAAACTTTACCAACCCATCAGGCATGGTGACAGAAGCGATTCTCAAACACACCAAAGTGAAAGCGGTCGGTTTATGTAACGTGCCAGTGATCATGCAAAAAGGCATCGCCCAAATGCTCGGTGCTAACGAGCAAGAATTTGTACTGCAAGTTGCGGGTTTGAACCACTTTATCTGGGCACGCCAGATCCTGCACGAAGGTCGTGACAAACTGCAAGAAGTGGTCGAAGAGATCCTATCCGGCAACGATCCTTTGGTGCCGCAAAATATTCCTCCATTCGACTGGCCACAAGAGTTGCTGCGTAATATGGGGATGATCCCGTGTGCTTACCTGCGCTATTACTACACCAGCGAAGACATCATGAGCCAAGAGATTGAAGAAGCGAACGGCGAAGGTACTCGCGGTGAGGTGGTCAAAGCCATGGAGAAACGACTGTTCGATATCTACCGCAATCCAGAGCTCAACGAAAAACCAAAAGAGCTCGAAAAGCGTGGGGGTCAATACTACTCAGAAGCTGCCTGCGAGCTGATGAGCTCTATCTACAACGATAAGCGCACCATCATGCACGTAAACACCCGTAACAACGGTGCCATTACAGGCTTACCTGACGATTGCGCGGTGGAAGTCAGCTGCATGATCACAAAATCGGGACCTGTGGCTTTAAACGTCGCGCCATTCCCAAGCGATACGCTGCGCTTGATCCAATTGATGAAAGACTTTGAATCACTCACGGTAGAAGCGGCTGTCACAGGCGACCGCAATGCCGCGCATCGAGCATTGATTTTAAACCCGTTAGTAACCACCGGGACGATTCTAGAAAAGGCTCTAGAAGAGACGATTGAAGCCAACCTCGACTACATGCCACAGTTCCGTTAATCCTAACGAGAACGCGAAAGGGATGGTGAATGCCATCCTTTTTTATTCTTCAATTTACCCAACAGCCTTAAGGAGCTTGAATATCGTCACTGCATGGTCAGAATGATTTTGCCTTGCAGCGTGACCGACTCATCTTCTATCAGCTCGAAGGCGCGCTGGAACTGTTCCAACGGAAGGTAGCAATCCACATCGAGTTGTATCTGATGTTCCACAAAATGTTCTAGCATCTCGGCAAAGACTTGTTTGCGAACGGTCTTACCAACCGACTCTTCCCAGTAGCGCAAAAAGAACGTATTGAAGTCGATATTGTTCTGCTTCATACAAGCGAAGAAAGCAGGCTCATAAGGGGTGAGAGAAAGCGTTCCATAATTAATATACGTTCCCGAACTAAGCAGAACTTGGATTAGTTCGGTGCCAAACTTGCCGCCAATGGCATCGAATGCGACATTGGGTTGAGGCAGGTCTCGGACATCGATTTGAGATTGCAGATCTTGCTTACAATCTAGCACTGCATTGGAATCGTATGGATAACGCTCTGGCGCGGAGCTTATCGCAACTAAAGTAAATCCAAGTGAGTGCGATAACTGAGCGAAGATCTTACCAATCGCAGAATTGCCCGCGTTGATGATCACCACACCCTCTTGGCCTAACTTGGCAACGTGAGTGGTGATCACCCAAGCCGTCAGGGCATTGATATACAACTGGCAAGCGTAGCCATTCTCAAGTTCTTCCGGCACGGCAAAGACATTCTCCGCATGCGCATCGACATAGCTTTGCCAAGTCCCGCTTTGTGCCACCAGCACCTTTTGCCCGATGTGAAATTCGGTTTGACGCGGATCGTTTATCTCAACCACACGTCCAACCGCTTCAAACCCTGGGACTCGCGGCGGTACATGGGTACGACGATACTGCCCTACTCCCTGAATCGACAATCGGTCACTTGGATTAATGTTTGTGGCTTCGATTTGCACGCGAACTTTACTCAAAGCGAGTGGCTCTAGCTCAACATGCTCCAACATCAGCGACACACTTGGCGAGCCAAAGCTCAGTTGATTAACGCGAGTGTTTGTCTTATGCGAGTTGGTCTTGGTTAAGCTCATCTGGATACCGCGAGATTGCTAGAGGGAATATGGCGCGCCATAGCGAAACGGGTATATAACGTTTTCTCGGCGCGCACGTCAAATTGAATAAGAGCTTAAACGGGCTGACTCAGCATAAACACCACCACTAAAGCGAGACTGCTGCCCATGCATCGGTTTACCCATATAACCTTTTGTGGTGACTGTATAAAGCGGTTCAATACGGTGCCAAAGTACGCCCAAGCAAACATCCCCAGCACACCAGTTCCCACCATCACGCTGATAATGATCACCACTTGAGTCAGGTAATCATTGTTTGGCGAGATAAATTGAGAGAACACCGTCAGCGACGCAACCCAACTTTTCGGATTAAGAATTTGCACCCAAACGCCAGATAAAAAGCCGGACTTTTTTGCATTCGAATCATTGTCGAGTTCCATCGTGGCAATCGACCATGCGAGATACAGCAGGTACGCCGCGCCAATCCACTTTAACGCCATGTACAAATCTGGGTAAAGGGTAAACAAACTGACAAGCCCCACACTTGCACCAACCAACATGATGATCACCCCGACTGCATTGCCCAATACAAACGGCACGGTCGCAGAAAACCCATATCGGCTCGAAATACTTAACAGCGCGACGTTACCCGCTCCCGGCGTTAAAGAAATAGAAACGGCAAACAACAAAAATGCCGCCAACAATTGAGCACTCATGCACTCTCTCCCAAAAAGTAATCAACGAATATGTGAAACAGTCTAACGATTTGGGTAGAAAGAAAATTGCTATCTGCGCTACGATAAAAGTCAATTTGAGCAGACTATTTCCAAAACAATTATGAAAAAGAAAGAATCCACCAATTTTGAATTGGATAGTACCGATTTCGCCATTCTTGACCATATTCAGAAAGATGGTCGCATGAGTAATTCCAAACTCGCGGAGACGGTTAACCTGAGTGAAACGCCCTGCTGGCGACGCTGGAAAAAAATGGAAGAGGAAGGCTACATTGAGGGTTACGCCGCTAAGTTGAACCGCAAAAAGCTCGGCTTTCAAGTCTCTGGTTTTACGCTGGTGACACTAGGCAGCCATGAAGTGGAAAACACCACGCCGTTTGAAGACTTCGTCGCAGAAACCGATTGGATCTTAATGTGTCACTGCATTGCTGGCAGCGCGGATTATATGGTGCAAGTGGTGGCGAGAGACTTAGACGAATACTTTGACCACATCAGTGCTATTCGCCGCGTGAAAGGCATCAGCGCCATTCAATCCAACGTCTCAGTTAAGGAAATCAAGAGTACATTCCAGTTACCGCTAGAGTAGTGTGATGGACGAGACCGATGTTGTGGACAAGATTGTACTCGCTATCCCCTTCTACCATTAACGCGAAACTGCTGTGGGGTGACATCAAAGTAGGCTTTAAACGCTTTGATGTAAGAAGAGTCGTTTTGATACCCCACGTGATCGGCAATGCTTTGGATAGAGAGCTCTTCATCTAGCAAAGAGAGCGAATAAATCAGCCGAATTTGTTGCCGCCAAAGTTGAAACGAGGTGTTGAACTCTTTGGAGAACAAGCGCGACAAAGTTCGTTCGGATGCACCGACTCTCTCTCCCCACTGTCTGAGTGACCAATCCAATGCCGGCGTGTCGGTCAACGCTTCGAATATCAACTTTAAGCGTCTGTCTTCAGGCAGCAGTAACTGAAAGGTCTGCACGTTGTCTTTCATGATTTGATCATGCAACACGCCAAGCAATCGTGATACTTCCTCATCACTCACGTCCCCTTCACATTGGCGGCGTATTTCCTGTAACAGCTCGTTTAAGAACGGCGTGAGAGTGATGGTTCTCACTTGATGCTCGTACTCAGTACCGAACTTAGGGTTTAGATAGATACCGACAAATGTCGTATGGCTTAGCGCGATGGATTCATGTTGAATACCCGCAGGCACAAACAGCGCAGAGGTATGGGGCACAAGGTGCTGGTAATGATCGGTTTTGGTTTGTAATAACCCTTTGATCGGGAAGATGACTTGATGCCACGTGTGTTGGTGCAGCGTATCAATGTAACCTTTGGGCATATCGATGGTCTTAACCAGTGCCGGTGAGTGGGGATTGGCAGCCATCATCTCATTGGAGGTCATGACACCGGAGTGAGAATCGATTTGGCGGGTTGGCATCATTAACTGTCCTTACATCCCTACACTGACACAAGCTCATTAGGCTATCATGCTCGGCAAAGTGAATGAAGCCGTGAGGTGCGACGTATGCGATATCAAGTTGAAATATCCAAAGAAAACCAACTCTTATTCAAAGTCGATATTGATAACATCAATCAAGACAAGTGCGAAGCATCGCTTGAAACTGTGTTAACCAAGTTTCCTAAAACGGAAGGTTATCAACGTCATGTGTTGGTTTCAGATAGCGAAACGCGTTACTTAAAAAGTACAGAAAAGCGCATTGAAGTACTGGCAGCGATTCCGGTATTTAAGTCATTGGGCGAGCGCTAACGTGGTCTTGTTTCACACTGTATGGCAAATCAGTTTTAGGCGATAAGGAGAGAATATGAAGAAGTTAGGCGTAGTTAACAGTGTATTAGCGGGTAAAACCGTTGCCTTTGCACATGGTGCGAAAAGTGCGATTAACAAACAGGTTCTGCCGCAGCGTCAGCATGCAACAGAACTGGGTTTTACCAACGACGAACAAGGCGATCCACGCTTCCATGGTGGGATTCAAAAAGCCCTTCATATTTACCCAAGCGAGCACTATCCGGTTTGGCAGCAGGAGCTCGGCGACAAAGCGATTTTCCAATCAGCTGGGGCGTTCGGTGAGAACTTAAGCTCAAGCGGCGTAACAGAAGAATCCATTTGCTTGAAAGATAAAATCCGCATCGGCTCAACCTTGCTGGAAGTATCACAAGGGCGCATGCCTTGCTGGAAACTCAACGTCCGTTTCGAGCAAAACGACATGGCTAGAAGACTGCAAGACACGCTTCGAACGGGCTGGTACTTCCGAGTGTTGCAAGAAGGCGATATCGGCGCAGGTGACGAAATTATTCTGTGCGAAAGACCTTACCCAGACTGGTCATTGGCTCGCATCATGGGCGCGGTGTTTACTGGTTGCCTAGATAAATCAGAGCTAAGCCAACTGGCAGGACTTCCATTGGTTGAATCTTGGGGCAAGCTTGTTGAACGCCGACTAGAAACCGGTGAAGTCGAAGATTGGGAAATGCGTTTGGTTGGTCCGACTGCGGGTTAATTCCCGTTTTGACTCCCCGATAGATCGGAGCGTATCCCTTCCAATATTAGCCCCACAACCAAGTCAGTGGGGCTTTTGCTTTTTAGCCGTTCAATACAGCAAATCTGTATTGAAGCTGGAGCTTAGCAATTAACAAAGGTTAATGAATCGCGCACAAATACGCTTTATGTTGTACCCAAAATAATACAAGGGGAAGCATGATGCTCGAATGGAGAATTAAGAAATTCGCAGATCTGTCTGTTCAAGAGCTTTACGATTTTTTGCAGCAAAGAGTCAATATTTTCATCGTGGACATGAACACGCCATACAGCGATTTGGATGGTAAAGATAACCATCCCGACACCTACCACGTGATGGGATATGACAACGAACATCTGGTGGCTTATAGTCGCATTATGCCTCCGAAACTCGGATACCCTATTGACGTTTTACCCTTGCTGAACTCTGATGCCAATGACGTGTGTATTGGTCGCGTTATCGTCGCAGAGGACTACAGAGGGAAAAACATCGGTAACCAATTGATGCAAGTGAGTTTCGATGCCACAAGAAAGATCTACCCGAACGACAGCATTTTTATATCCGCACAAGCACATTTGAAAGACTACTATGGCAAGTTCGGCTTCGATGTTGTCACCGATAGCTACTTGGAAGATGGATGCGCCATGTTGGGTCTTAGGCACATTCCGAAAGTTATCTGCTCAGCATAAAAACAACATCAACTCATTGTAAATATGAAAAGAATAAAGGCAGACAGAATTTCAATGATTGGTATTTAGCATTTACTCACCTTTGATCGATGGGGCAAAATCAGCGCTCAATAACGGAATATCAAAAAGGAGTAAAAGTGGAAGATTTCTATATCGATCACAAAGGGTTAGCAGCATATTTCGAGATTCAGTGGCTTGATAAACTTCGACAAAACGGCGTGAGCAAACTGCTTGATAGCCAGTCTAAGTCAGTGCCAGATTGGTTTGTCTCTTCAAGCCACTCGAAAGACGTCGCGCAGTTTGTTGTTGAAGCTCTCGGTAGTGAAAACCTTTCTCCTAAAAGCCTATTAGAAGTGGGACCTGCTCTCGGGAGAAACTGTTATGAATTGATAACCAACATATCAAGTATCAATTCGGCTACGCTCGTAGAACCTTCTCATCGTTTGTTATCAAACTTGAAACAGCTACTGATCGATGGGGGAGAGTGTGACTTCCACTATATTAAGAGCTTAAAAGAGCAAAAGCATTTCACATTTGATGCATCTTCAATAGCCAAAGCTTGTGACCATGTGAATTTTTCTCTCATCGAAGCACCTTTTGAAAGTGGCGTGGTCGCGGAGCAGCACGATTTAAGTCTTTGCTTGAATGTACTGGATCAATGTGACTCCCCTAAAACGGTCGTGGAAGCATTAATGGACGCAACGGCTCCTAATGGTGTTTTGGTTTTAGCCTGTACCTATCAGTGGAGCAAAAAACATTTAAAAGATGAGACTGAAGCAGTTGACGATATAAACGATTATTTTGGCCATGGTTGGACTCCATTATCCGAAGTTGAGCACGAGTATAAAATCAGATTCAACGAGAGATACTCTCTCCTTTTCTTGTCTCATATCGTCGCCTATAAAAAGATTGGCTAATAGATAAAGAAGCCACGCACCCGATATCGTCAGGTTCGTGGCTTTTTTGTTTCTCCTATCTTGTTGAATTAATAAAACAAGATAGGAGCGCTTTTTTCTAAAGTTCTATCCTTTGAACTTACTAACATAACCAACAATTAATAGCCGCTACACTCTGCCTCATATCCTCCCTTTCAATTCACCCTGTTACTCTCTTGGAGAAATCTAGTGGCAACCATGAAAGACGTCGCGGACATGGCTGGTGTCTCTACGGCAACAGTCTCGCGTGTTATCAATCGCACCAGTTATGTTGAACCAGTAACGCAAGAGCGAGTCGAACGCGCCATTAAAGAGCTCAACTACCGCCGAGATGCGCGAGCAACAGCGCTAGCAAACCGCAGCAATAACACGCTAGGTTTACTCACTGGGAACTTGGCTGACCCTTTTTTCGCCTTGATCGCCAAAAGCGTAGAAGAAGTGGCTCGTGCCAATGGTTGCCAGTTGGTCGTAGTCAGTGGCGGGCACAATGCGCAACGAGAAAAAGAAGGGCTCGACTTTCTCATCAGTCAGGGCTGTGAGGCGATGGTCGTACACTCAAAGATGCTCGATGACACCACGCTGATGCAATACGCTGCACAGCTTCCGGCGATGGTGTTACTCAACCGCACCATTGCACAAATCTCCAATCGTTCTGTCTGGGTAGACAACCGAGTCGGTGCGCGCAAATCGGTCGAATATTTGATTCAGCAAGGTCATCGCAAGATCGCCTGTGTCACCAGTGACTTACCCATTGAAGATCGAACCGACCGCCTTGAAGGTTATCGAGACGCAATGAATGCAGCCAATTTAGCTATCCCAACAGGTTGGGTAATCAACCAAAACTTCAGTGAGTCTGGAGGAGAGGAAGCAGGTCGCCAACTTATTCAATCCTGTCCGGGAGTCACTGCGGTAGTCACATTTAACGACGTAATGGCAGCAGGCTTAATGGCAAGTTTGCATGAGCAGGGTTTGTCGGTGCCAGATGATATCTCCGTGGTTGGATTTGATGATGTGTTGCTTGCACGCTACCTCTATCCACGATTGACCACCATGCATAACCCAATTGACGAAATGTCGACTTATGCAGCGAAATTAGCACTAAACTTAAGTAAAGACGGCTATTCGCCACCAAACCTGCATCAATTTGAAGCAAGCTTAGTCAGCAGACAAACCGTCAAAGCAATACAAAAGATCGGATAAAATTGTGATGAACCTTACATTCGCACACCTCATGTAAGCGCTTACATGAAAACAACACACCGCTCTCATTTTGCCTATTATGTGACCGTTATTATCCATTTCGAACAAACCCTACATCGATCCTGAGGATAAATAACATGACAAATTCTAAGCCTCTGCCGTCGTTCGGATTAGCACTCGCCCCTATTGCGGTGATGTTTGCACTTCTGGCTGTCGGATACGGAATACTCGGACTTCGCATTGAAGTTCTGTTGCTGATTTCAGCTGCCTTTACTGGTCTTATCGCGTGGAAGATCGGTTACAACTGGGATGACATCATTAACGCCATCGTAGAAAAACTGGCCAAAGCGATGCCAGTCATTCTGATTTTGGTCTCGGTTGGTGGTTTGATTGCCAGCTGGATGGTCAGCGGCACAATACCTTACATGGTTTACTGGGGACTTAAAGTCATCAGCCCTGAATACATTCTTATTGCCGCTTTCTTTGTGACCAGTGTCGTTTCCGTTTGTACCGGCACGTCTTGGGGCTCAGCGGGGACCGTTGGTGTCGCACTAATGGGTGTGGCAGCAGGACTTGATGTATCGCTCGCAGCTGCGGCTGGTGCAGTGGTATCTGGCGCGTACTTTGGTGACAAAATCTCACCGTTATCAGATTCAACCAACTTTGCGCCTGTCGTTTCAGGCACCACCTTGTACGAACACATTCAACATATGCTTTACACCACTCTGCCGGGTTTTGTGATTGCGTCTGTCGTCTTCTTCTTTGCGGGTCAAAGCGCTGATATCGCGAACATTCACGAGCCAGAGAAAGTTGTTCAAATCATCTCGGGCTTAGATAATCTATACAACTTCAACATTCTACTTCTTATCCCGCCAGTGATGATCCTGTGGGGCGCGTTAACTAAGAAGCCAGTTCTGCCATTGATGCTTGGCGCATCGGCTATCGCGATTGTTTTAGGCATGTTTTTCCAAGACTTCACACTAAAACAAGGCTTCCAAGCTTACGTAGACGGCTTCAACCTAGCCATGTTTGAGGCAAACGGTCACAGCGTAAATGGCTTAGTACCAGATATCACCAAACTGCTTAACCGTGGCGGTCTGTTCTCAATGATGAGCACGATTCTACTAGTATTCTGTGCCTTTGCCTTCGCTGGTATTTTGAGCCTAACTGGCGCACTAAACGTGGTACTAGGCAAATTCCTACATGCGATTCACACCACAGGTCAGCTGATTGCTTCGACCGTTGTGGCAACCATCACTGTGGTTTTCACCACTTCTGACGGCAAGCTAGCGCTGTTGATTCCGGGTGAGTTGTTCCAAAACGCTTACCGAAAAATGGGATTAGACACGAAGAACCTGTCTCGAACCATCGAAGATGCCGGCACCATTATTGAACCATTGGTTCCTTGGACAGCCGCAGGTATCTATATGGCGGGTACGCTAGGCGTGGCAACGTTGGATTACCTACCATGGGCGATTCAATGTTACACCGGCGTGATCTTCGCTCTGATTTATGGCTTCACTGGCTTTGGTATCGCAAAAGCCAAGCCAGAACAAAACGAACAACAGATTGCTAAAGAGCATTCAAATACACCAGCAGTAGAAACAAAATAAGGTAAATCATTGATGAACGCTTTCGACCAAATTCTGAACCGCAAGGAAAGTGGCTCTGTTAAATGGGACTTTATGCAGCAAAAGCTGGGATTGGCTGGCACGGATTTACTCCCGATGTGGGTATCCGATTACGATTTTAAAGCGCCGCAAGTAGTATTAGACGCGCTACAACAACGTGTTGAGCATGGAATTTTTGGTTACGCAGAACGCGATGATACGTACTACCAAGCTACGATCGATTGGTATCAAAACCAGCATGGTACCCACGTTGAGCGTGAGTGGATCACTACGGTACATGGCGTACTTCCTGGACTCGCGATGGCATTGCAAATGCTCACCGAAAAAGGTGATGGCATCGTGATGCAGAGTCCGGGATATGGCTCCTTCCGTAAGATCATTGAATTCAACGATCGTGTTGTCGTAGAGAACCCACTGACGGAAACCAAAGGCGACTATCAACTCGACTTTGATCATCTCGAAACCTGCTTTGCTAATGGCGCAAAAGCAATGATCTTCTGTAACCCACATAACCCAACAGGGCGAGTTTGGTCTGAAAGCGAAATGACAAAGGTTGCCGAACTGTGTGAACAGTATCAAGTTTGGCTGCTGAGTGATGAAATATGGGGCGATTTAGTGGTTGGCGATGCGGAGTACTACTCTGCTTTACGTCTTCCAAAAAATCTTACAAAACGTCTGATAGTAGCTACGGCTGCAAGTAAGACGTTTGGTTTGTCTTCACTGCGAATCTCTAACTTTATGATTCCAGATGAATCACTCCGAGCACAGTTTACTCGCCGATTAGATGCTCATGGTATGGACGTGTTCAATAGCCTATCGATGAGTGCAGCGACTGTTGCTTATCAAGAGTGCTCTAATTGGTTGATGGACTTAAAAGACTACTTGCGAGCTAATATCGCCAAACTTGATCAGTTTGTACAAACGGAACTGCCAGAGGTGAAATTTATCGCCCCACAAGCAGGCTACTTGGCTTGGTTAGATTGCCGCGCATTCAACCTGACCGACGCCGAGCTGGAGCAAAAATTTGTCGCCGCAGGGCTTGTCCCGAGCATGGGCATCGCTTTCGGTAAAGAAGGTTCTGGCTTTGTTCGCCTTAATCTAGGCTGCCCAGCAGGCACACTGGATGAAGCCTTGGTAAGAATCAAACACGCACTAAACTAGCCATACAAACAACCGATATAACAAAGCCACGCTTTTCATGTTAAGGCGTGGCTTTTTGTTTCCCTTTCCCCAGACTGCACAGACAACACTTCCCTAAAGCCATCATTACACTTCCATACGTTCTGCTGATAGAAGGTTACACATTCGTTTTGTACACTGTTCAAAACCAAATGATTAGGACAGCATAATGAACAAAACACTCATCGCGTTAATCACTTTAACGGCAGCAGGAACAGCAACAGCTGGCGACACTTACATTCGTAACGGTAACATCTACAACAACGAAGGCGGTTGGATGGTCGAAGCTGGCGTAGTGCAAGCCAGTGATCTTTTCAAAGACCAAAAGCACAATACAGCACCAGTGTTAAACGGTGGCTATCACGGTGAAGATTTCAACGCTGATCTTGGTGGCATCAACTACCGCTTTCTTGGTGAAACTAACGAATTGTTAAACATGAGTGCTTATGTGGTGGGCAGTGGCGTACCTCGCGATAGCGATGTAGCGAAAAGCTTAAAAGGTACTAAGCGTCGTGATTTTGCGGTCGATTTAGGTTTAAACGCAGACTTCACACTCGATCCAAACAACGTGATTTCAACTTACCTACAACACGATGTTTCTGGTGCCTATAAAGGCTTCCAAGGTGGTGCGACTTACTTCCACATCATGAACATCGGCAATGCTGATTTCGTACCATTTGCGAGCGTGTCTTACCAAAGCGAAGACTATGTAGATTACTACTTCGGTGTCACAGACAAAGAAGCACGCGCAAACCGCAAAGCTTACAAAGGCGAAGCTACGGTAAACTATGGTTTAGGCTACAAACTGGTTGTGCCAATCACCGATAACTGGCAAATCAGCCAAGTATCACAATACACGCGTCTAGGGAGTGGCATCAGTGATTCTTCTATCGTAGAGAGCGCAAACCAATGGACAGTTGGCGCGACCGTTTCTTACAACTTCTAGTCTCTTTCCGTTAATAGAAAAAGCCATCATCACGATGGCTTTTTGTTTGTTTAGCTTGGTTTATTTAGCTTTGGGCGCTTGGCGTTTCGGTTTTCCTTGAAACTGCTTAATGCTCTTTTTGGCATTGGTTCGGCGATTGGCTTTTTTATCACGTGGAGCACGTTTGCTTTCGCCTGTTGATGGCTTATCCGTTACTGGGAAACCTTCAAGGTCTTGCGTTGGCAATTCACGCTGAGTCAAATTACGAATAGCCGTAAGCGCTTCGGCTTCGCCATGGCAGACTAGCGACATTGCAACACCTTGTTCGCCTGCACGGGCTGTACGTCCTACTCGGTGAACGTAAGTCTCTGCGTGCATTGGCAACTCAAAGTTAATCACTACTGGTAGTTGCTCGATGTGAATACCGCGAGCTAATAGATCGGTGGCAATTAGCACCTGTGTTTGCCCAGATTTAAACTGCGCCAGCGCTTCTTCTCGCTCTGCTTGGCTCTTATTACCGTGCAGCGCATTGGTTGTGATTCCAGCTTTGTTCAACTTCTTCGCCAAACCATCAGCGTTCTCTTTCGCGCCAATGAATACCAATACCTGAGCCCATGCATTTTGCTTGATCAGTTCAATCAACGCTTTGGTTTTGCTGCCTTTGTTGACGAGATATAGCGTCTCAGCAATATCTTGATTGGTGCTGTTTTCTTGATGCGCTGCTACCTGTTTTGGTGCATGCATCAGCTGCTTGGCTTTGCCCTTCAACTCCTCAGAAAACGTTGCTGAGAACATCGCGGTTTGTCGCTGGTTTGAAATCTGCCCTGCAATATTTTGCACGTCAGGCCAAAAGCCCATATCCAACAAGCGATCCGCTTCATCCAACACTAGGTAATGGATATTACTCAGGTTCAACCCGTTGCTCGCCAGATCTACTAAACGACCCGTTGTCGCCACAAGAATGTGAGGGTTTGCCGCAAGTGCTTGTAGTTGCGTCTCTTTATCCACACCACCACACAAACACACTGCGTTGAAACCAATAGCTTGACCAACTTGGTTAATCGCCTCGCTCACTTGTGTCGCCAACTCGCGTGTTGGTACTAGAATCAGCGCTTTTTGCTCTGGATTTACACTTAGCTTTTCCAACAAAGGCAAACCGTAAGCAAGGGTTTTTCCGCTGCCCGTGTTCGCTAATGCCAATACGTCTTTACCACTGAGTAGTTCAGGAATTGCCAAAGCCTGAATATCGGTTGGCTTCTTGAAGTCTTTTGGCAGTGCATGAATCAGCTCAGAACTCAAAGAGAGAGTAGAAAATGGCATTAGCTTAACCTTGTGCTTTTGGTTGAAGAGGCAGTACAACAATATAGATGCAGTAAATCGCAGGCGCGGACTTTACCACAATCCAGTAGACGAACCATCCCATTTTAGAAGAGGAAATCTGCAAACGTCGTTGGTTTTTAATGCCTGAAGCAAAAACAGCGATTAGATTGCCGCTTGGTAGGTACCACGAATAGGGTAATCATTTTCTGGGTTACGGATAAACGCCAATCCTGAGAGCAAGACTTCTAGGTCAGGTCGAGCGAATGGACCGTTGGAAATATCGACTAACTGAACTTGTCCTTTACTGTTCACCACAAACAAACCTGGCTCTGCAAAGAGATGGTCTGTCTCTTTTTCTGAGCGAGGCTCCGAGATGTACAGACCTAGCGTTTGCATCTGCTCTACTGTCAGGTCATAAGCGACTGGGAACGTGACGCTAAGTTGCTCCATATGCTGCTGTAGCTGTGCTTGGCTATCTGCGGAGACTGCCACGATGTCCATCCCGAGTTGTAAGAATCGCGCTTTTAGTGTCTCTAGTTCGTTGAGGTAACGAGTACACAAAGGGCAGTGTTTGCCGCGGTAAACCACCACTAAGCGCCAATCGACATTCTCAGAAGGTGTACCCAGCTCGATAGTTTCGCCACTTAGCGTTGGCAGAGTGATAGAGGGGAACAAGTCACCTGCGGTAAATTTTGTGGTTGTCATTATTCAGTCCTATTTACTTCACGTTGTTTAAGATAAAACGAGCGCGACACAGGTTGGAGTGGAGAGCATTGCTGCCCTCACATGTCGCGCTCGAACTAACAGACCTGAGTTATCGTTGAATGTATTCGTAACTTTCGTCAGATTTGTTGCGTTTACCTACGTACTTATCTTCAAAGTTTGGGGACCACACTGCGCTCGCATCTTGGTTTTGATTCCAATCAAAAGCGGTAAAGCGGTGCACCATTTTCCAAACACCATCACGACGTTCAAAACGGTACAGGTGACGACCACCTAAAATGCCTTCTTTGTCCACGCCATCTTCTTCATGCACGTGGTACGCCCACACATAGCTCTCTGCAGTTGCTGTATCACCATCTACTTCAATGAGAATGTTGCTGATGCGGTGCTGTGTAATTTTGATTGCTTCAAACCCTTTCATTGCTGGTTCCACAAAAGCGTGGGCATTGTCGTTATAGAAAAACAAATCTGGGAAGATTGGGTCTTGATGGTCTTCAATAGCATCTTCCCAGTAAGTGGACTTCATCAGCTCTGCGTCCATACGATCTAAAGAGCGAGCATGACGGAAAATCACTTCAGTAATATCTTGTTTATCAAGTAGAAGTTGCAGTTTTTGTTGCATGTCCATAAGCGCCTCCATTGGCGAATCAATCTTGGTTAATCTTTCTTACCGATTTGTTTTTCGGCTTGGGATGTATCTTAGAACCAACCAATATCGACTAAAACTGAGCTACAATGACTAGCACCTATGCCTATTTAGAATAATTGAGAGCACTAATGGACCAACTAAGTGCAATGCGCGCATTTGTTCGAGTGGTACAAACGGGCAGCTTTTCTGCCACGGGTCGTGAAATGAATACCTCACAAACAACGATCAGCAAAAAAGTGGCAGCGTTAGAAAAGAAAATCGGCGTCAAGCTCCTCGCTCGAAGCAGTCGCGACCATGCTTTAACGCCTGCAGGCGCGAAGTATTATCAAACTTGCGTTGATATTTTAGGTGAACTGGATGAAGCCGAAGCTGAGGCAAGATCGGAGGTGGCTTCTCCCCAAGGGACGATTCGCATCTCAGCACCAGTGGCGTTTGGTCGCATTTTGCTTGCTCCTATCATGGCAGAGTTTTTCCAACGCTATCCTGATATCAAAGTGGATTTGCAGCTCAGTGACCAGCACACCGACTTGATCAGTGATGGGATAGATGTCGCAATTCGAGCTAAACAACTGGAAGACTCAACGCTGATTGCGCGCCATTTGTTTGATAACCCAATGCTCATTTTAGCGGCACCGAGTTATTTACAACAGCACGGAGAACCCAAAGCTCCTGAAGACTTAAAACAACACAATTGTTTGGTTTATTCGCGGATGAGAGACATTAATGTATGGAGCTTTACCAAGCAAAATCAGAAACATGCCGTCGCGGTAAATGGTAATTTTCAAAGCGACAATGGGGATGTATTACTAGAGGTCGCATTAACTGGAATAGGGATTGTCATTCTTCCGATTTGGATGGTTGAACATCACTTAAAAGAAGGGCGACTTACACAATTGATGAGCGACTACATAGGGCAAAATTTACCTTTCAATGCGGTGTACTTACAAAGCCGTTATACGCCTCTTAAGGTTCGCTGCTTGATTGATTATCTGAAAGAAAAGCTTCCCAACGTTGAGTAGCAACAAAAAAGCGCAGAGCCAAAACTCTGCGCTTTTAAAAGTGCTTTTACATTGTAAATCGTTACTTGGTGTAGAAAGCGCGTTTTAGTGCCATTTCTAGACCACGCACTTCCGCAAGGCCTTTCAAGCGACCGATGGCTGAGTAGCCTGGGTTGGTCTTCTTCTTCAAATCATCCAGCATTTGGTGACCATGGTCAGGACGCATTGGGATCAAACGGTGATCACCCACTTCTGCGCGGCGTTGTTCTTCGTCCAAAATTGCCATCACCACGTTGTACATATCCACATCGCCATCTAGGTGAGCTGCTTCGTGGAACGTCATCGGGTTGCTTTCTTCACGCTTGGTTGAACGCAAGTGAGTGAAGTAAACGCGGTCGCCATGCTTTTTAATCATCTTCACTAGGTCGTTGTCACCACGCACACCGTAAGAACCCGTACACATGGTTAAACCGTTCATTTTGCTCGGTACTTTTTCAGTCAACCAATCGATGTCTTCGATGGTTGAAACAATACGCGGCAAACCAAGAATTGGACGCGGTGGATCGTCTGGGTGTACAGCCAACTTCAAACCATGCGCTTCACACACTGGCATAAGTTCCGCTAAGAAGTGCGCCATATGCTCACGCAGCTTATCTTTGCTGATGCCCGAGTAACGGTCTAACTGTGCTTGGAACTCTTCTAACGTGTAACCTTCTTCAGCACCCGGCAAACCAGCAATGATGTTGCTTGTCAGTTGTTGGATTTGCTCCGCCGTCATGTTGTTGAAGTACTCAAGCGCCTGCGCTTGTTCAGCTTCGGTGTAATCCGCTTCTGCGCCCGGGCGTTTAAGAATGTGCAGCTCAAATGCCGCAAATGCGATTTGGTCAAAACGAAGTGCTCGAGAACCATCTGGCATTTCAAACTCTAGGTCGGTACGTGTCCAATCTAGCACTGGCATAAAGTTGTAGCAGACTGTATCTACGCCACATTCTGCAAGGTTACGCAGCGTCTGTTTGTAGTTGTCGATCCACTGTTGGTAATCACCTGTTTGAGTTTTGATTTCTTCATGAACAGGGACACTTTCAACCACCGACCACGTTAAGCCTCTCTCTTCGATGATGGCTTTACGTTTTAAAATCTCTTCTTTCGACCACACTTCCCCATTTGGAATGTGGTGCAAGGCATTTACGATGCCTGTTGCGCCAGCCTGACGAATATCGTCTAGCGACACTGGGTCATTCGGACCGTACCAACGCCAAGTTTGTTCCATGACACTCACCTTTTTTAAGACGCACTCAGCCCGCTCAAATTATTCAAGCTAAGTGCACAACGACTTCTTAATATGCAGCCACGATAATGCAGCTGCGCTGACTAGAGCCGACCAAAGCCGGCAATGTGGTTAACTATTTTCAGCACCCTGCAGAACAACAGGGTTGGAACTGAATAAGTAACCATCAAAATCTGGGTCATCGATGTCAGACAGCTCCAACAGGCGCTGTTTAACGTTTTCAAGGTGTTGCCACATGGCATTTTTTGCAGCGATAGGATCTTTACGCTGCAATGCGGCGAGGATTTTGGCGTGATCGTCTAACCACTCTTCACGGTAGTCTTGACCAGCAATGTGGGAATGGAGTTTATTCCACATTGGGCTGCTCTCACGTCGCTCCCAAGATTGTCTCAGCATGTCCACCAATACAGAGTTTTGGGTTGCTTCTGCAATACACATGTGAAACTTCTCATCACCGTTGCAATCTGCGGTGCCACTGGCGAGTTCTTCTCGTTCCAGTTCAAGGGCTGCACGCATTTTCACAATGTCGCTTGGCGTCACTTGCATCGCGGCAAATTCAGCGATGTTGCTTTCAAGTAACTGACGAGCTTGGAGCATTTCGAACGGACCAGCATCATCGCTGATCACATTCTCGCGGGAGTTGGGTTGAGATGGAATATTGATGACATACACCCCAGAACCTTTTTTCACTTCGACAAGGTTTTCCAGCTCAAGCATGATGATCGCTTCACGCACAACTGTGCGGCTAACGTCGAGACGTTCTGCAATATCGCGCTCAGGCGGCAACCTATCACCAACCTTGTAAAGGCCGTTGATTAACTCTTGTCTTAGGACTAGACCGGTTTCTTGATACGGTCTTTTCGGTTCAAAAGGCATCATGATGATATTATCACTATATTCCATCTAACTTCTCACGCCATCATAACGACCAATAACAATTGGTCAACCTCTATGTACCAGAATGTGGTAACACCTTGTTTTCGATTGTTTCGTACTAATTAAATTGTGAATTATTGAACGGCTTTGATTTTCTCAACCAATTCATTTAATTCAGGATTTGTCTTTTCTAGGTCCGCGTACATTGGCTGAACCGCTTCAACAAATGCCGCTTTATTTGGCTCTACAAAAGTCACGCCCATCTTCTCTGCTTTCGCGCGCTCTTTCGCTTCTGACTCAGCCCACAGCTTCTTCATGTATTCCGAAGAGTCTGCCGCTGCTTTCATCAGTGCTTGTTGCTGCTCTGGCGTTAGCTTGTCATACGTCTTAGTAGAGATAACCAAGATGTCTGGCACCATGGTGTGCTCATCCAAGCTGAAGTATTTCGATACTTCACTGTGACGGCTCAAGCTAAACGATGGGATGTTGTTTTCCGCAGCATCGACCACGCCTTGTTGTAATGCCGTGTATAGCTCACCGTATGCCAACGGCGTTGGGTTGCCACCCAATGCTTTCACCATCGCAATCGCTGATGGGCTTGGCTGTACGCGCACTTTTAGACCTTTTAGATCTTCCGGCGTGTTGATTGGCTTGTTGGTGTAGAAACTACGCGCACCCGCATCGTAATAAGTCACACCAATAAAGCCGCTGTCCGCTGAAGAATTCAGGATTTCACGACCCACTTCACCATCTGTCACTTTGTAGTAGTGGTCTTTATCGCGGAACAAGTAAGGCAGGTTGAATGCCGCGTAAGCCGGGGAGAAAGCTTCCAATTCTGCCGCGTTGCTCTTCACCATATCTAGAGCGCCGTTTTGCATTAGCTCCATCGATTCACGCTGTGTACCTAGCTGTGCATCAGGGTAAATACGGATACGAACTTCACCATCTGTCATTTCACGAACTTCTTTTGCCATAAAGTCCATTGCTTTATGTACCGCATGGTCACGAGGGTGGTTGTGACTCAGCTTCAAAGTGGTCGCAGCATAAGCAGAAGCAGTGGCGCCGAAGGTCATTGCAGCACCTACTACAGCGCTTAAAAGAGTCTTACGCGTCATCATTGTTCTATTCTCCTTGGATTGGTTGTCCAATATGTAGGGTAGTTTTAATTTTTTATCGGTATTTCTTGTTTCGAAGCCATTATTGGCGATCAAAAAACCTATCGTCAAAACAAAAATGCAAATTGATTGACCAAAATCACAATAGCAATCGTTAAATTGGTCAACCAATCCAATTGTGAAGCTGCTCACGGACAACCAAATCGGCTAACTTATAATCCACTCAGAAAGATTAGCGTATGTTGCTGCCCTACACAGAAACAGTTCCTTACATTGGTAAACCAATTGTTATGAGATGCGCGTATTTACTTAAAGGAAATAAAAATGAATAAATTGGTCAAATACATAAACAGGGGGCTGGCTGCCTTTACGGTCTCTCTCTCGACCTTCCTCGTCATTTGCGTAGTCTGGCAAGTGTTATCACGCTATGTGATTGGCAGACCAAGTACCGTTACTGACGAACTTGCTCGCTATCTCTTTATGTGGGTAGCATTAATTGGCGCCGCCTACACCACCGGCCTTAAACGTCACCTTGCTATCGACTTGCTAACAATGAAGCTGCAAGGCAAGCGCAAACTCATCAATGAAATCGTCATCCAAATTGCCATCGCACTGTTCTCTTACGTGGTGTTGGTTCACGGCGGTACGCAACTCGCACTGAAAACACTGGCAACTGGCCAGTTAACGCCAGCACTAGGCTTGGAAATGGGCTACATCTACTTCTGCCTACCAATCAGTGGCGCACTGATGATCTTTTACTCTGCGGTATTTGCTTTCGACCGTGTAAAACAATTGACGTCTGGTGAAGCCCTACTCACCGACACCCAGCTTGATCAATAGAGGGTTCCACAATGGAATGGCAATTAATTCTCACCCTGTTCGGTAGCTTCGCGGTCTTATTGACGATTGGCGTACCGGTTTCTTTTGCTATCGGTTTGTCATCGCTAGCCACTATTTTAATGAGCTTACCGCTAGAGCCTGCGATCGCCGTTGTGGCGCAGCGTATGGCGGCAGGCCTTGATAACTTTGCTCTATTGGCAATCCCGTTCTTTATCTTGGCGGGTAACATCATGAACCAAGGTGGTATCGCACTGCGTCTTATCAACTTCGCAAAAGTACTCGGTGGCCGCCTTCCTGGTTCACTAGCACACGTGAACGTAATGGCGAACATGATGTTTGGTTCGATTTCTGGCTCTGCGGTAGCGTCTGCAGCAGCGGTTGGCGGCACCATGTCTCCTCTGCAAAAGAAAGATGGCTACGATGAGAACTTCTCTGCAGCAGTGAACATCACTTCTTGTCCTTCTGGTTTGTTGATTCCACCAAGTAACACTTTAATCGTGTTCTCATTGGTATCAGGTGGTACATCTATCGCGGCATTGTTCCTAGCAGGCTACATTCCTGGCATCTTGATGGGTCTAAGCATCATGGTAGTGGCGGGTATCATTGCAAAACGTCGTGGCTACCCAGTGGCAGCACGCCCTTCTCTTGCAATGGTTTGGAATACCTTCTTGAAAGCCGCCCCATCTCTTGCACTGATTGTGATCATTATGGGTGGCATCATTGGCGGTATCTTTACAGCAACAGAGGCTTCAGCTATCGCGGTGGTTTATACCTTTGTACTTGCGGTGCTGATTTACCGCGAAGTGAAATGGCGTGACATTCCAAAGATCATCCTAGAGTCTGCAGTCACCACTTCTATCGTATTGCTACTGGTTGGCGCATCGATGGGCATGTCTTGGGCGATGGCGAACGCCGACATTCCTTACATGATTGCAGATGCCCTACTGGCTATCTCTGACAACCCAATGATGATTCTACTGATCATCAACGTCATTCTGCTGATTGTCGGTATCTTCATGGACATGACACCAGCGGTACTGATCTTTACGCCTATCTTCCTGCCAATCGCACTGGATATGGGTATTGACCCTGTGCACTTCGGCATCATGATGACCTTCAACTTGGCTATCGGTATCTGTACCCCACCAGTAGGTAGCGCGTTGTTCATCGGTTGTTCTGTGGCGAACGTTGCCATCGACAAAGTAATTAAGCCTCTACTTCCATTCTACGTTGCACTGATTGCAGCACTAATGGCCGTGACCTTTATTCCTCAGCTAAGTCTGTTTTTGCCTAACCTTGTTCTTGGCTACTAAGCGCTGGGTTATAAGTTTTAGATTACGAATTATTAAAATACACCATCCCGCAGGTTCGCCTGCGGGAAAAGGGATACAACAATGAAGACTATTTCGAATTCCACTCTGAATGAAAACGTTCTGCTTCCGGACTACGACCGCCCAACGCTTAAAAGCCGTATTGTTCACCTTGGTTTCGGTGCTTTCCACCGCGCACACCAAGCTCTATTCACCAACGAGATGCTGAGCAAAACGGGCTCGGACTGGGGCATTTGCGAAATCAACCTATTTGGTGGTGAAGAGTTAATTCAATCGCTGCGCGCACAAGACCACCTCTATACAGTGGCAGAAAAAGGCGCAGAATCGACAGAGGTAAAAGTGATTGGATCAGTGACCGAATCACTCCACCCAAGCCTCGACAGCATTCAAGCGGTGTTAGAAAAAATGACAGAGCCACAAGTGGCGATCGTTTCAATGACGATTACCGAGAAAGGCTACTGCGCCGACCCAGCGACGGGCACGCTTGATAAAAACAATCCGCTAGTCATTGCTGACCTTGCCAACCCAACGGAGCCAAAATCAGCATTGGGTTACATCGTGCAAGCGCTGAAGATGCGCCGTGAACGCGGTCTGACGCCATTTACCGTGATGTCTTGCGATAACGTGCAAGAGAACGGTCACGTAGCAAAAGCAGCGGTACTTGAGTTCGCTCAACTGCTCGACCCAGAATTGCGTGACTGGATTGAAACCAACGTTACCTTCCCTTGCACCATGGTTGACCGCATTGTGCCAGCAGCAACCGAAGAGACACTGACTGAAATCGCTGAGCTACTTGGCTGTGAAGATCCATGTGGCATCGCTTGTGAACCATTCCGCCAATGGGTTATCGAGGATAACTTCGTGGCTGGTCGCCCAGATTGGAGCGTGGCTGGCGCAGAATTTGTTGCCGACGTTGTGCCTTACGAAGAAATGAAGCTGCGCATGCTAAATGGTAGCCATTCGTTCCTAGCCTACCTAGGTTACCTTGGCGGTTACGCGCACATCTCTGACACCATGACAGATGAAGGCTACCGCAAAGCGGCATTCGATATGATGATGCAAGCGCAAGCCCCTTCGCTGACCATGCCAGAAGGCACCGATTTAGAAGGCTACGCCAAGCTGCTTATCGAGCGCTTCACTAACCCGAGCTTGAAACACAAAACATGGCAAATCGCGATGGATGGCAGCCAGAAGATCCCACAACGCATGGGTGGCAGCTTACGATTCCATCTTGCTCAAGGTTCTAACTTCCCATGGTTGGCAACAGCGATTGCAGGCTGGATGCGCTATGTCTCCGGCGTGGATGAGCAAGGCAACGACATTGATGTCCGCGATCCAATGGCAGAGACACTACGTCAGATTTGCGACCAACACGGCTTGAACGTTTCTGTTGTGCCTGCATTGCTCGCTGTTGAAGCTATCTTCCCAGTAGAGCTTGGTCAAAACCCACAAGTGATTGATGCGGTGAGCAGTGCTTACCAATCGCTAATCGATAACGGTGCTCGTGCCACTGTCGCTGCGTTGTAATAGGAGTTAACGATGAAGAATTTCTTGTGTGAAGACTTTTTACTCTCAAACGAAACTGCACGTCGCTTGTACCATGAGCATGCGTTCCACCAGCCAATTTATGATTACCACTGCCACCTCAACCCAGCGGAAGTAGCGCAAAATCGTCAGTTCGATAACTTGGGTCAAATCTGGCTTGAAGGCGATCACTACAAATGGCGTGGCATGCGCTCGGCAGGCATTGAAGAGCGTTTAATTACCGGTGACGCGAGCGATTACGACAAATACATGGCATGGGCGAAGACGGTTCCTCAAACCTTGGGCAACCCGCTTTACCACTGGACACACCTAGAACTGCGTCGCCCATTCGACATTACCAATACGCTGTTTAGCCCAGACACCGCTGACCAAATTTGGCATCAATGTAATGAGCTGCTTGCGACACCTGAGTTCACAGCTCGCGGCATCATGCAGCAAATGAACGTCGTAATGGCGGGCACGACCGATGATCCTATTGATTCACTAGAACACCACAAAGCGATCGCAGAAGACGACACCTTTAACGTTAAAGTGCTGCCGAGTTGGCGTCCGGATAAAGCGTTCAAGATTGAATTGGACGTGTTTGCGGATTACATGCACAAACTGGGCGAAGTAGCAGACATTGAAATTCGCCGCTTTGATGATTTATTGAGTGCGCTTGATAAACGTTTGGCACACTTCGATGCACATGGCTGTCGTGCGGCAGACCACGGCATTGAGATCGTCCGTTACGCACCGATCCCAAGCGAGGCTGATTTAGATGCGTTGCTGACCCGTCGTTTGAATGGCGAAGTATTGTCAGAGCTTGAATGTGCGCAGTTCTCTACCGCAGTTCAAGTTTGGCTCGGCAAACGCTACGCGCAATTGGGCTGGGTCATGCAGCTTCATATTGGCGCACAACGCAACAACAGCACACGCATGTTCCAACTGTTAGGTGCCGACGCTGGCTTTGACTCGATTGGCGATCGCCCATTTGCTTTTGAACTGGCACATCTATTGGATGAAATGGACCAAACCAACGAGCTGCCTCGCACCATTCTTTACTGTTTGAACCCTCGTGATAACGAAATGATGGCGACTATGATTGGTAACTTCCAAGGTGGCGGCATCGCGGGCAAAGTGCAGTTTGGCTCGGGTTGGTGGTTCAACGACCAGAAAGACGGCATGCAACGCCAAATGGAACAGCTTTCTCAGCTTGGTTTGCTCAGCCAATTCGTCGGCATGCTAACGGATTCGCGCAGCTTCTTGTCTTACACTCGCCACGAGTACTTCCGCCGCATCTTGTGTGACATGATTGGTCGTTGGGCAGAGAACGGCGAAGTTCCAAATGACCTATCGTTGCTTGGCCCTATGGTCGAAGACATCTGTTTTGGTAACGCAAAACGCTACTTTGAAGAGAGGGCGTAACCAATGAAACACATCGCCATTATTGGTGAATGTATGATTGAGCTGAATGGCAAACCGTTCGGCTCAATGCATCAAACATTTGGTGGGGATACGCTCAATGCTGCGGTTTATTTGAGCCGCGGCTGCGAAGCCAATAGCAAACCTGATGAAGTTAAAATCTCTTACGTTACAGCGCTTGGCAATGACCCAATCAGTACGGGAATGCTGACTCGCTGGGAAGACGAAGGCGTATCAACAGACTTAGTGCTGCGCGATGAGACTCGCACGCCGGGTTTGTACTTGATTCAGCTTGATGACCAAGGCGAGCGTACGTTCCTATATTGGCGTAACCAATCAGCTGCGCGTTACTTACTTCAACATCCAAATTTTGGACTGGTTAAGCAAGCATTAACTCAAGTGAATGCGGTGTTTCTCAGCGGTATCTCTTTGGCCATCTTGCCAGAAGAAGACCGAATTTCACTGCTCAACTTATTGGTCGAACTAAAAGCTCAAGGCGTTGAAATCGCGTTTGATAGTAACTTCCGTCCAGCACTATGGCCTCAAGACGATAATCAAACCGTCAAAAACGTTTACCAAGCCATGTATCAACTGACGGACGTTGCCTTAGTGACTTTTGATGATGAGCAATTGATCTGGGGTGACGATACACCAGAGCAAACCATTAAACGCCTTACCTCTCTTGGCGTAGGCAAATGCATCGTCAAGCTCGGCGCAGATGGCTGCTTAGTTCAAGACTCTACAAATCAGGGTTCGAGCGCGGCTCTGGCTCCACAAGCCGTGCCAACCCAACCTGTCGCTCAAGTGGTGGACACCACATCGGCGGGCGACTCATTCAATGGTGGCTTTTTATCGGCATACCTTACTGGCACAGATCTCGCGACTTCATGTCAAAGAGGCAACGCACTGGCAGGTGCTGTGATTCAACATCGCGGTGCCATCATTCCCAAAGCATTCACACAACCGGCGCTTGGCGTCGTTTAAGGAACACTCATGTCTAGCATTAAACAACAATTAAAAGCTCTGAAAGTCATCCCAGTTATCGCCATTGATAAAGCAGAAGACATTATCCCATTGGGTAAAGTACTGGCAGAAAACGGACTACCAGCAGCTGAAATCACTTTCCGTTCAGCAGCGGCTGCAGAAGCGATTCGCCTATTGCGTGAAACCCAGCCAGACATGCTGATTGGCGCAGGTACGGTACTGAACCGCGAGCAAGCAATTGCAGCAAAAGAAGCAGGCGCAACCTTTATCGTATCGCCTGGCTTTAACCCAAATACCGTTAAAGCGTGCCAAGAAATCGGGATTGATATCGTACCGGGTGTGAACAACCCAAGCACAGTTGAAGCCGCGCTAGAAATGGGATTGACCACCTTGAAGTTCTTCCCTGCCGAAGCCTCTGGCGGCATCAACATGGTGAAATCACTGCTCGCGCCATACACCGACATTGAACTGATGCCTACTGGTGGCATTAACCCTGCGAACATCAAAGATTACTTAGCTATCCCGCGCGTATTGGCATGTGGTGGTACGTGGATGGTAGACAAGAAACTGATCGAAGCGGGCAACTGGGAAGAGCTTGCACGCCTAACTCGCGAAGCAGTAGCACTTGTGAATGCGTAATGATTGGTAAGTCATCTCAAGGCTCTTGGGTAACCCCTTAGCGATTTAGATAAAGTGCCCAGCCCTCCCTTTGTGGAGGGCTGATTCGTTCAAAGCATGGCTCAAAGAACAACACTCTAGGGAAACAAATGGAAAACTGGTTAGCACAAGGCATTGGTGGCATCGCATTTATGGTTGGCGTGATGGCATTCTGGCAGAAAGATGACATGCGCTTTCGCTATCAGATGATGACGTTTTGTTTCATCATGGGTATTCACTTTACCCTGATGGGCGCAACCGTCGCCGCCATTGGTGTGATCATTAATGGCATTCGCAGTTTCGCCTCAATCAAAACTCAATCACGTAAAGTAATGTGGTTCTTCATTGCTCTTATGTGGCTGATGACCCTTCCAAACATCACTCACTTTTTTGAGTTACTCACTGTAATCGGATCATCCGTCGCCACTTGGGCACTCTTTTCCAAACAAGGCATCACTCTACGCAGCTTAATTTTGTTTAATTCCTTCTGCTGGGTCAGCCACAATATTTGGCTTGGTTCTATCGGTGGTTCATTAGTCGAGAGTACTTTTATCATCACCAACTTACTGACCATATATCGCTTGTATCAATCGAATAAAAATAATAACCAGACACAAACTTTAAATCAGGATTAATGTATTTAGCGCTTTTTCTCACCTGGTAATAATTTTGGAGTAAACAATAACAGCCATAGCGTTACATAGAATTTGGAAGCGACATAACATAAAAGTAAAGTATTGATTTTAAAGATCTTAAATAAAAACAAACAGACTACAAAATCAAGCTCACATTTAATTTGGTCAACCTATTTTTAATTATATATTGAGTTTAATCACCTAATTAAAAAATATGGTGATCCAAATCTTTAGTTCAATTAATTTTGGTTAACCAAAACATCGCTAATTACTAATATTGGTCTTGAACAAACAACTATACCAACATTAGGACAGCGACATGAAACGTCTTACCCAACTCACTCCTATCGCAGTGGCGCTTGTTCTCGCAGGGTGTAATTCATCCGACGATGACAGCAACTATGCTCAACCAGAAGTCTTCTCTCGAGTGCACGACGTGCTCAGCGTTGATGGTTATCAATTTAGAGACTCCAATGGCAACGGGACGTTAGAACCGTTCGAGGATTGGCGTCTAACACCGGTAGAGCGTGCCGCCGATCTTGTTAGCCGACTGACGCTTGAAGAGAAAGCCGGCATGATGCTTATCGACACACTCAACTCCGGTGAAGGCGGTGTCGTGACAAGCAAAGGTCAGGACATGATCGCCGATGCTCAAATGACACGTTTTATCTTCCGTAACAGCGTGGTGGAAACACCAGAAAACGCGCCAAACTGCGACAGTGGACGCTCAGGCTGCCAGATTTCACCTAAAGAAGCCGCGACTTTCATGAATAGCGTTCAAGAGCTGAGAGAGAAAACCCGAATGGGTATCCCAGCGCTATTTAAGTCCAATGCACGCAACCACATCGACCCATCTGCAAAAGCGGGTATCAACGTCTCTTCGGGTGCATTCTCGGCTTGGCCAAAAGAAGCTGGACTTGCAGCCACTCGCGATATGGCGCTGATTGAAGAGTTTGCGGGCATCATGAATGAAGAATGGTCGTCGATTGGTTTACGCAGTATGTATGGCTACATGATGGATTTGGCGACAGAGCCTCGTTGGTACCGCGTACATGAAACCTTTACAGAAGACGCGGATCTTGCAGCAGATATCATGCGCTCTTTGATCAACGGCCTACAAGGTGGTGGCGCTATTGACCAAGACAGTATCGCCCTTACGATCAAACACTTCCCCGGTGGTGGTCCTCAAGAAAACGGCGGTGATCCTCACTACGACTTTGGGCAAAACCAAGTCTATCCAAAAGACAACTTTGATTACCACTTGATCCCGTTTATTGCCGCGATTGATGCTGGCGCCTCTTCGATCATGCCTTACTACGGTATACCAGTAGATCAAAAGTGGATGCCAAATGATGTAGGCATGTCCTTCTCTAAAGGTATCGTGACCGATCTGCTGCGTGGTGAGCTGGGCTATACCGGCAACGTCAACTCCGATACCGGTATCATCGGCGACCGAGCATGGGGTGTGGAAGATAAAACCATCGACGAACAAGTTGCGATGGTAATCGAAGCTGGCGTCGACGTTCTCTCTGGTTTTAACGATAAAGACGTCATCGTAAATCTGGTCAACAAAGGACTGATTGACGAAGAGCGTGTCGATCTTTCAGTGACTCGCTTAGTCAAAGAGCAGTTCCAACTTGGTTTGTTTGAGAACACGTATGTGGACGTCGATAAAGCCCAAGAAATCTTAGGCAACGCCGAACATCAAGAACGTGCAGACTACGCTCAGAAGAAATCCGTGGTCCTGCTGCAAAACACAGACAAGACATTGCCTCTAGCCAAACCAAACGCCGACAGAGCAGTTTCGCTCTATGTGATGGGTATGGATGAAACCATCGCTGGTGACGAGCGTTTTGGCTTTGATGTAACGTCTGGTGATTATGAAGATGGCAAAGCTCGCCCACCAGTACCAGCAGGCACTGATTACGCCGTTATTCGCGTTCGCGTCTCCAATGAAGGTGCGGATCCTGAGCTTATCTTTGGTGGTGCAAACCCAGATGAACTCGACCTGCTGGCATTCAGTCAAATGGCAACCGCAGCATCTTGGAAAATTGAGCCAAGTCTGACCGATATCCAAGCCGTCATGAATGAAATTGGCGCACAGAAGACCGTGCTTTCAATTAACTTCCGTCAACCGTTCGTACTGGATGACGCAAGTAACATGAAAAAATCGGGCGCAATCTTAGCCACCTTCGGTGTATCAGACAGCAACTTAATGGAAGTCCTTTCTGGCAACTTCGCTCCTCAAGGCAAGCTTCCATTTGCACTGGCAAACAGCGCGCAAGCGATTTTGAACCAGCACTCTGACTACCCAGGTTATGACGACGCAGACACCTTGTACGAATTCGGTCACGGCCTAAGTTACGAATAACCTTTTATCCACCGAACTAGGCAGTGTCTCGGCGCTGCCTTTGTTGGATCTACTTGAGGAATAAACCATGGAACACATACTGCAGTTAGACTGGGTTGACCAAAGCATTCCCCATAAAGTTTGGGTTGAACAATACTACGACGGCTGCCGCATTTGCCTAAAGGTCGTCAAGGATGTTGAGCCAGAAATGCTCTCATTGATTGTGCCCAACATTGATGTGAAAAACGTTCGTCAGGCATGGCAAGGTAAAGCTATCAACGTTACACCCGCTTATGATGATGGCGTCCTTTTCACTCAAACCCGTTCGCTGTTCAACCTTCCTCATGGTTGCGTGATTTGGGCCGTCACTCATATCAAGATGCAAAATGGTTTGAAGATGTCTGCTGACAAGCTCTGTTTTGTACCGAAACATTCAAAGCAAGATTCTCGCTTTCAACAAGAACATCACGCTGAGGCATGTTAAACCAATAAGGTCAGCCCAGCAGCTGACCTTGTGTTTATCTGTGCTTTGCTTCAGTACGGATGAAAATCAACCTTTTGACAAATTGGCGGGATGTAAAGCTGAAGATAGGACTCAGATAGGCGAAGGGCTTCTTTAGCCAGTTCTGGGGTGATGTAGCCATATTTGCGGTACGAGAGAGAGTAGATTTTGTCGGCAACTTGCAGGGATATAGCAAAAATATTAATCGGTTGAGGTAGCTGAGGAATGTCGAAGAACTGGCGATAAATCATCTCAACTTGATACCCTAATTCAAGATCATGCTCTGTATCTGCGTGACCTAACTCTGCAAACGTATGTCGACCCAATATCAATTTTTTGGCAATAGGATTGTTATTATAATAATTCACATAAGCCGTTTCTATCATTCGATTAATATCGCTCCAATGGACAATCTTTTCTTCGTCAATACACTGCTCGAGTAATAAATCAAAATCAGAGAAAACATTTTCCAATAAGTTATGAAATAAGTTTTCTATATTTGGATAATGATGATAAACCGTTGACGTTGCCATTCCGCATTCTTTAGCAACGTCGTACATCGAAATATCCGTCGCTTCTCGCCTCTCCATCAAACGGACAACTGCTTCGTTAATTTTCAACAATTTTGTTTCTGTACTAACTTTTCGCATCGTGATGTTGTCCTTCCAAATTTTAATTAAAACCTAATATATAAGGTCACACTATCAATGTCCGCCAAAAACGACCGTAACTTTGACATGCGACCTTATTGATTTGTGAATTAACTTATTTGCATATTATGGTTGTATATGTGTACCAGACTTCCCTTCAATGATTTCTAACGCAAAAGATAAATCACCGATATGACCACTTTGTCCTGTTTTTTCAACAAACTGGCAGCATGCGTCGACTTTCGGTCCCATCGATCCTGCAGGGAAAGAATATTGCTTCATTTGCTCAATGGTCACATTCTTTAGCTTTTGCTCTTGTGGTGTTCCCCAGTTGAGACAAACGTGGGTGCCATCTGTCAGAATCAGCAAATGCTCCGCCCCAATTTGTTCTGCAATTAGTGCCGCAGTCATGTCCTTATCAATAACCGCTTCAAAACCGACATACGCCCCGTCTTTTTCGATTACTGGAGCACCGCCGCCGCCACCACAAATGATCAAGTGTTCTTTTTCGAGTAAGTCTTTGATTGCTTTGATTTCTAAGATCTCTTGTGGCTTAGGAGAAGGGACGACACGACGCCAATGCGCACCATCAGGTTTCACAACCCAGTGATTTTCCTCGGCAAGTTGTTTTGCTTGATCCTCAGTGTAAACAGGGCCAATGAACTTAGAAGGGTCCACAACGGCAGGGTCGTTTTCATTGACGACAATTCGCGTAAGTATCGTCGTCGTGTAACGATCTTCAATTGCAGCATTGAGACCTTGCTGAATCAAATACCCAATCATGCCTTGTGTTTCTGCGCCAAGCACATCAAATGGATAGGGAGGGCAATCTTTATAAGCGTTGTTTTGTAGGGAAAGTAAGCCGACTTGAGGACCATTACCATGCACAATGACTAAACGGTAGTTTTTACTCAATTCAGCAAGAGAACTCGCCGTCTGCGCAATGCTTTTTTGTTGATTCTCGCAGCTCATGATCTCACCACGCTGCAATAAAGCATTCCCTCCAACAGCAACAACAATAATCGGTTTTGACATATCGAAATCTCCAAATATAAATAAATGATGTCAGATTAGACTGGCCTAACTGTATTTAATTGGAATTTTACGGTTGGAGATAAAAATCACAGTTCAATTCCTATTCAATAATTGGCATAGAAAATGAAGTTGACGTCACGTAATTTTCATTATTAATCGTTTAAAAACCGATATGTGATCTCGAATGTGTTTTTAGATTTTTAATGAGTAAGAAAATTCTGAAATTAATAAATTGATCAAGAACAACTATTTTGCGATTAGTGTTTTTTTCCTCATAAAATGTCTAGGTTCTTTTAATTTTCCCCGCAATTCGTTTCCTCAATACCGATATTAAGTTCACATCAAAGTTCGTTACATAAATTTCACTTCTAATAATTGCCATATTCAGTAGTTAAGGAGCGAAACAATGAGTAACGAAACTCAAGGAAAAATGGGGGTCATGAGTATTGCGCTATTTACGTTATGTGCAGTACTGGTGGTCGACACACTCACCGCATCCGCAAGTATAGGGGTCAGCTCGATCGGTTGGTGGGTTGTAATGCTGATTTTTTTTGTTATCCCCTATGGGTTCATCACTTCTGAGTTAAGCACAACTTACCCAGGCGACGGTGGTATCTATGACTGGGTAAAAGAAGCCTTCAATTTCAAATGGGCCGTACGCACAACTTGGTTTTATTGGATTAACGTCGGTCTATGGATGCCAGCGGTGTACATCATGTTTGCAGGCATGTTTGCCGAGCTATTCATGCCAGATCTATCGTTGTGGGGCCAAATAGCGATTTGCATTGCGTTGACTTGGTTCACCGTGTGGATTTGCAACGTATCGGCAGACATTGGAGTTTGGGTCACGAATGTAGGCGCCATCCTAAAAATCTTAGTGATCGGCACGTTAGGTGTAGGGGGCTTTGTTTACGCAATGAAACATGGCGTCGCAAACGAATTTTCTTTGTCTGCCATGGTGCCAACTCTCGACTCAGCGGTTGCGTTTCTTCCTGCGATTGTCTTCAACCTAATGGGTTTCGAATTGGTTGCAACCATGACGAAAGAGATGAAGGACGTGCGTGATATGCCAAAAGCCGTATTCCTTTCTATTGGTATCACTGCGTTCCTCTACATCTTCGGCACGATTGGCATTCTGATGGCGTTACCTGTTGAAAGCATCGGTCTGGTCGCTGGGTTAATCGACACATTTAAAACCTTATTTGGTGATGGTCCATTGGGCAATGCCATGGTGTATTTCTTTGGTGTCTGTGCACTATTAACGCTCATCGGCAACATGGTGAGTTGGACAATGGGTGCAAGTCGCGCTGCTGCCGAAGCCGCTCAAGAAGGTGAACTACCAGCCGCTGTAGCAAAAATGTCGGACAAAGGCTCTCCAGTAGGTGCGAACAATATCACTGGCACGGTTTCTACCGTTGTGATCTTGTCATACGCCCTATTCGCTCAAGGTAATGACGACTTGTTTTGGTCCATCTTCGCCTTTTCAAGCTGCATTTTCTTGTTGCCTTATCTGTTCATGTTCCCTGCATACCTAAAACTGCGCCTAGTGGATGGCGACCGTGAGCGCCCATTCAAAGTTCCGGGTGGCATGGGTACGCAATACGTCATCTCAATTGTGTGTTTCTTGGTAATCCTTCAAGCCGTGGTGCTCTTCATCTTCCCAGAAGCACTTGACCTCACCGTCGCAGACTGGAATTACACAGCGCCAGTGCTCATCGGAGTTATCGCGACAATCTTGATTGGTGAATGGATTTTACTGGGCGCATTGAAACGCAAAAACCAACAAACGGAACAACACTCTGAAGCGTAATTCAGGAGATTGATATGAAAAAGCTATTACAAACCACACCAAAACAAGACGGCTTCAGAATGCCTGCCGAGCAAGAGCCTCATAGCGAAATCTGGATGGCTTGGCCAGAACGCACTGACAACTGGCGAAACGGAGCAAAACCGGCACAAAAAGTGTTCGCTGAAGTGGCAAAGCAAATCAACCAAACCACTCCCGTCACCATGCTGGTAAGTGCGGATCAGTACGACAATGCCGTATCTCGTTTACCTGACGATATCCGCGTGCTTGAAGTATCAACCGATGACTCTTGGATGCGCGACATCGGCGCAAGCTATGTCGTGAATGATGAGGGTGAACGTCGCGGTGTCGACTGGGAATTCAATGCTTGGGGCGGCTTTGTCGATGGCCTTTACTGGCCTTGGAAACGCGATGACCAAGTCGCACAGAAAATGTGTGAAATTACCGCTGATTCTCGTTATAGAGCGCCAATTGTACTTGAAGGAGGCTCCATACACATCGATGGCGACGGCACTTTATACACCACAGAAGAGTGTCTGCTGGACGAGAGTCGTAACCCAGATCTAAACAAAGAAGAGTTGAGTAAAGTTCTTCGTGAACATCTCAATATAGAGAAAATTGTTTGGTTGCCTCGTGGCTTATATAACGACGAAACCAATGGTCACGTCGATAACATTCTCCACATCGTTAAGCCCGGAGAAGTGGTACTGACTTGGTGCGACGACCCAAATGATCCGCAATACGAAATCAGTCGAGAAGCCTACGACTGCCTGACAAATCAAAGAGACGCGAAAGACCGCAAAATCAAAGTCCATAAGCTGCCAATGCCAGGTCCTTTGTACATGGCAAAAGAAGAAGCAGCAGGGATTGATATTGCAGAAGGGATGGAGCGTGAAGCCGGAGAGCGTCTAGCCGCCTCATACGCGAACTATCTCATCACGAACAACCAGATTGTTCTACCTCTACTCGATAAGCGATACGACGCAGAGGTGATTGCGCTCTTAGAGGAGCTCTACCCAGGCTATGAAGTAAACGGTGTTCCTGCTCGTGAGATTTTGCTCGGTGGCGGCAATATCCACTGCATTACTCAACAAGTACCTCAAGTTTAAATCCATACGAATCCAACGACTCAAAATAAAAGGGGCGAGCTTAAGTAAGCCCCAAATGAAAATAGGAATATGATTATGAAATTACCTTCTTCAAGTGCAACTGACCTACACAAAGCAAACATTGAGCATATGGTGTCTATGAAAGATTTCTCAGTCCGAGAAATGGACAACATGATGGAATTGATGAGCTACCTAAAACAGGCGCGTAAAGACAATGCAGTCCCACAACTGTTCAAAGGAAAGTCAGTCGGGATGATTTTCGAAGCCGGCTCGACTCGCACACGCGTTTCATTTGAAGTTGCCGCAACGCTACTTGGTGGTCACGCTTTGTTCTTATCGCCAAAAGACATCCATCTTGGTGGCAAAGAGTCGATTGATGACACCTCACGCGTGTTATCACGCATGTGTGATGTGATCATGGCTCGCACTAACAGTCCTGAAACGCTAGATGGTTTATTAAACATGTCTACCGTACCAGTCATCAACGGTCTAGATACCCGTTTCCATCCAACACAAATGCTGGCTGACTTATTTACTATTCGTGAACACATCACTGATGGTCGCCAGCTTAATGAACTGACTTTGGCATTCATGGGTGACGCTACTGATGTATGCCGCTCATTGATGCTAACTTGTGCGAAATACGGCATGGGCTTTAAGCAAATTGGTCCGGTTAAATACCACATGGAACCAGAATGGGTTGAGCTTGCAGAATCGTTCAGCAAAGAGTCTGGCGGTCATATCGAGATCACCGATGATGTAGAGCGAATCAGCGATTGTGATGTGGTCTACGGCGACAGCTTCTACTGGGTTACTCAAATGGATGAGAAAGAAGAGCGCTTGGCTGCCTTCATGCCTGACTACGTGATCACGGAAGAACTAATGGCAAAAGCGAAGCCAGGTGCCATGCTTCTACACTGCTTACCTGCAAACGATAAAGAAGAAGTCACTCGCGGTGCGCTAGAAAGTGAATACTCTGTGGCATTCGACGAAGCAGAGAACCGCTTAACAGCGCAAATGGCCATATTGGTTTACTTCACCCATAAAGATGCCATCACGCCAAGCGAAGACACCATCAAGCGCCACGAAGACAAAATCCTGACCTTCCTCAGCACCCTATAACGATCTCATTCACTAACTAACGTTTTTATTCGGCACACATAGCCAGACTTGCCTCTGTTTTGAGCGGTTGGTCTGGCTATCTATTGCCTGTATCAGCGTACCCACAGCGTTCCTACAGCAGCCAGAATTGGAGAACATTCGAAATGCACGGCGAAATCATCAAAGTATCTAGAAATACAGAAAATGCACCAATCCACGACGGCTCAACTCAATCGGTAGCTTTCTCCCATTACAACAATATCTCAGCGCAACTGCCGATTGACCCAAAAAGCCAAAAGTTAGTGGAAGGGGGCATCAAAGAGCAAACTAAGCAATGCTTAAGCAATATTAGGTCTATCGTGGATAGCATCGAGCACAGCTTAAATGACGTCGTTAAAATCACGATTTATCTTAAATCTATGACCGATCTGGATGCTGTCGATGAGGTTTATAAACAATACTTCATCAGCCACCTTCCAACTCGAACCGTAATTGCCGTTGCTGCACTGCCTTTGGAAGGCGCTTTAATTCAAATCGACGCGCTCATTTCAAACGGCGAAGGAACGCACCCTCAAGAACCTTGCGAGCTGATCAAGCTGGTAAGAAACACAGCAAAAGCCCCAGCCAGTTTGCTGTCGAGCCAAAGTGTTGCGTTCTCACATTACAACCACATTTCAGCTCAACTGCCAATCGAACCAGAAACAGGCAATATTGCTGAAGGCGGAATCAAAGCTCAAACTCGACAATGTCTGAAAAACATCAAGAGCATACTGAACAGTATTGATGTCCCTTTTGATGACATTGTTAAACTCAATATCCATCTGAGAAGTCTCGACGATGCCTTTGCTGTCAATCAAGTCTACAGCACATTTTTTCCAGACTCGGCGATAGCAAGAAGCGTTGCCTACGTGCCCGCTCGTACTGTCATCAAAGCTGAGGGGTTACCAATGGACGCCTTGGTGCAAATCGACGCGACGGTTTCTCATGGAGACGGAACGCCACCACAAGCCGTTGAAGATCGACATGGGATTGTGATTCGCGCCCACAACACAGAGGCGGCACCAATCAGCAAGTTCTCAACTCAAACTGTCGCTTTCTCGCATTACAATAACGTTTCTGCACAACTGCCAATCCATCCGCCGAGTGGCGAAGTCATTGCTAATGACGTAGGCGAGCAAACCATGCAATGCCTCGACAACATCAAAGCCATCATCAAAAGCGTGCACCATGTAATGGACGACATCGTGAAACTGAATATTCAGCTAAAAGATATCAGCGACTTGCAAGTTGTGGAGGATATTTTAGCAAGCTACTTTGATAAAGAACTTCCAGCGTGCACTGTCATCGGTGTATCAGAAATCTTTATGGGCGCTTCAATCCAAATAGACGCGATCGTTTCTAATGGTGAAGGCACATTTCCAAAAGAAGAGCTTAGCTACTGAGCCTCATAAAATTATCGAGAAAAAAGGTCAGCCTAACTGCTGACCTTGTTTTTTTCTGTGCTTTCCTTGCCCGACATATTGCCAAAACCCAGCACTTCAAAGCTCACCTATAAACAACCAAAATACCCCAACAATTTTGCACGAAATGAAGACAAATATCTTTGTGATGTGCCTTCTAAAAGAAGCTGCAAAATTATGGCGTGATACAGCAAAGCATCAAGTATAAAGCGACGCTTTAAATCTCTCCTTTTCTTTTGAAATCAGACTTCTAATGAAAATGCGAGAATGCTCCTCACTTCGCCCTCTGTCAGAGCTTTGTCAAGACAGAGAACACACTCTTGTCCTCACATAAAACCTTCACATCACGGTCATAATCTAGGGTCTAAAATTACCTTTGAACTCGTGTCTACGGACGAAATTTTCAATCGTTAGTTGTGGGAGGTTGCTATGGAAAAGTACTGTCCAATATGTCAAACAGAGTTGCTCGATAGAAGTCACTATCTTATCTGTCCTAGAAACAATATTGGCGAATGCGCGTATGATGGCTACGAGGATCACCACAACCATTGCTGTCATGAAGTGGGCGAAAACACCCATGAAAAAGAATTGGTCGCTTTAGATTAAACAAATCAAACAGCGACGAAGCATAAAAATGCCACTCAATGTTGAGTGGCATTTTTCTTCGTATTGTCTGAGATTTACGGGCAGGTTACATCGACGCTACCAACCAAAGTACTATCGGCTTGGACTTCAATGTTAAAACTATTGCCATTGGTTGATTTGAGACATGTCACTGAAACCGAGTAGGTTCCATCATTGTTATCCACAATATCACTAAATGAGCCAAATCCCCCTGCTGTGAATATGAATGCGTCCGAAGAAGAGTCAACCGTCACTACGTGCCCTCCATGCCCTAAATCGGTACCACTCGAATCTTTAAGCGTGATTGTGATATTACCTGAACCATTTAACTCCGTAGGTGTTACAACACTTTCTGCAGCATCGACTTGGGTAACCGTTAAAGGCAACGAATTACTCAATGAGAGGTCCCCAACAGCAGCACTCACGGTATAACTGCCAGCAGTATCTGCGGTAACTGACACCGTGTACGTACCATCACCATTATCTACGGGGGTGCCATAGCTTAAACCCGTACCTTGTGGACTCAGCACCAACTCTCCGTAGCTTTGTGTGTAAGCACTACCATCGGCTTTCTTTAAAGCAACCGTGATAACTGCACTATGAGCGCCTCCCACACCAAAAGTGGAAATATCACTCGTGATGGTAGACTGAGAAGCGCTTGGCGCTACCGCCTCAAATGTGAGGTTTAATGTACCAATGGTTCCAGAGTCATAGGTCGCGGTAACAGTGACCTCTCCAGCAACGCTAGCGCTAACACTGCTTGTATACGCCCCATCGCCTGTATTCACTAATTCCGTCTTATCAGCAGAGCCCGCTGTAATCGTGAGCTCAGGACCGTTCGATGATGGTACAAACGCATTACCAGCGTAGTCTTTCAGCGTGACTGTCAACTGAGCAGTGCTGTTGCCATCTGCTGCAATAGTGGTGATATCGGCTTGCAATGTCGACTGCGATAAATCAATGACGGCATTAAAAGTGAGCTCAACATCGTTAGCCAACTGAGTGCTACCTATTCTCGCACCAAAGGTATAAGTACCTGCGTTCACCGTTGTAAAGACAGCCGTATACGAACCATCACCGTTGTCTGTTTTTGATTTTTCCGTTACCCCACTAGGCACAAAGAATGAAATCTCCCCCGCGGACGATGTATAGTCAGTACCATTGGTGTCCTTTAGCTGAACCGTTACGGTAATCTGGTCACTACCATTTGCGTTCGCGGATTCTTTATCACGACTGAATACAGCAGCAGACAGATTTAAGACCTGAGCATAAGACAAAGAAATAGTGCGGGATAACTGGGTGCCACCAATCGACACTCCTACTGATTTGTTACCTGCACTCGAGCTAGAGAAACTCACAGTGTAAGTACCATCACCATTATCTTGAGAAGTAACGGAACTAACGCCTGTTGGCCTAGAGAGCTGAAGAGTGCCACCTGAACTTGTGTAGTTGTTGCCTTCAGAATCTTTCAGTTGAACCGTCACCGTAATAACTTCGCTACCATCAGCGTTAGCTGAGCTTTTATCAGGAGTAAACTCGGTGTTGCTGAGGTCAAGAACCTGAGTAAATTCAAAAGTAATGAATTCAACAAATTTACTGCCGTCTAGCGAAGCTCCCACTGTGTAGGAACCTGACGTCGAGCTCTTGTACTTCACAGTATAAGAGCCATCGCCATTATCGCGGCTGTCGAACTTAGTTAATCCATTTGGTGTATCAAAAACGACTGCACCGCCAGAACTGGTGAAATCATCCCCCTCTTTGTCTTTTAGCTGCAAGGTCACGGTAATGACGTCAACACCATCTGCGTTTGCTGAACTCTTATTAAGTGAGAAGTCAGCGCTGTTGGTATCTAACACTGGAGTAAACTCGATATCTATGCTGCTAGATAGTGCGCTACCTGCAATCGATGCTGTGATATTGAAAGTTTTTGACGTTTCACTGATGAAAACGCCTGTGTAAGTGCCATCGTCATTATCTTGATAAGACTTCAAAGTTAACCCAGAAAGCTCGCCAAACTTGATGTCACCACCAGACGATGTGTAGTCATTTCCATCCGCATCTTTGAGTTGTACAGTCACCTTAATTTGCTCACTACCATCCGCACTGGTGGACGCTTTATCTCGATTAAAGACGGCATTTGAGAAATCAACCACAGGAATAAACTCTACTGTCGCAGAGCCTCCTAAGGCATTGTCATCAATCTTACCGGAGATAACGACTTCTTGCGCTGTTGTAGACGTCACCTTGGCGCTATACGTACCATCGCCATTAGAAGTAACACCAGAAATCATGACCTCTTCAGCAGGTTCAGCACTCAAGGTAAGATCACCTGAATTCGATTCACGAGCCGTACCAAACTCATCACGCTCCTGAACGGTAATAATGATTTCTGCGACACCGTCTGCCAGCGCTTCTGTGTTCTCAGCAAAAACGAACGTTTGAAGGTAATCAATCGGTAATTCGGCAAGACAATATTCATTGGAGCTTGGTAACTGAATATCAAAAGTGATCGCCTTATCGGCACTCGTCGTGGCGGTTGTACGTTCACCCCAGTAATAACGGTTCTCAAAGTAAGAATAGGCTGAGCCCATGTATTCAATCGATTCGACCGCATCACTTTGTGTTGCGTTACCATCAGAGTCAGTTCTCCCCCATAAATAGTGAGAATAGTCTTGGTTGTACATCCAAAAATACGCTTCAGGTGCTGCTTTAAAGCGCGTGACGGCCATATCGTCGTCGGTACATACCAAGCGGGTTTTAATGGCTTGGTCAATTTTGTCACACAATTGAAGTGACATAAGTGAAATAGTGGTCGTGTCTGCTTTGGCGGTAAATTCTACTTGTGCCCAAGTCTGCCCACCGTAGTAATAGAGTCGATATAACCCGTCTTCAACCAAGTTGGAAAACGTAATGCTATCCCCGTTGACTTCACCCGAAGTTTCATAAGAATAACCGGAATATAAGTAGTAATAGCCTGAGTCGACTGTTTGAGTTTTCGTTTCGTCGATTGGGCAAACTAATGACAGCCCTGTTTCGATATCAATACGAGGAGGGTTTACAATATTCAAGGTTGCCTTGAACGATTTAGTGGAGTCACTCGATACACCAAAACAGAAGTTATCGAGATCGAGCCCCTCTGAACCATCGGCTACTTCAATGACCTCACCGTCCACTTCGATCGACGCTAGTAAGCTATTCCCTTGGCTATCGAGCAGATCGAAATGACCAGCGAAGGCAGGCACTCGATTGATGTTTAACTTTTCAGGGTCATCGCCCCACCCGGAAGGCTTATAAGCCCAACCACCACCAGCTTTGGCAAAGGAGAGACGCAACTTTTGATTGTTGGGGTCGCCATTCGCATCCACAACGTCGACATCAAGTTGACAACGATCTTGTCCATACCAATCCAGATTGTAATAAGAAAGGTGGGTGATTGGTTTAGAAACTGTAAAGGTGCGTTCATTTTCTTGCTCTATGACGGCATCACCTTCATAGCGCCATTTACCCGTAGAGTCGGTATAGCTCCAAATGGGGATCGTGCCGTCATCCAAAGATAGTGGTTCACCTGTTTGCGGATTTATCGTGGATTTTGGAACTTCAAATGCCAAGGTAACCCCTTCGCCATCAAACGATGACACTTTGTTGCCGCTCTCATCGCCAATCTCAATCGCAACAAAACCAGCAGAAATAAAGGTCACGCTGTCAGGAGAAGTAATATCGCTTGGGAGCTCTCCATCAAATCCATCTGGTGATAAACCACCAGGGAAAAGGTATAGCGGGTTATTCTCATCATCAGCTAGGCCTTTTGGATCCGCTGAAAACAGCATCATCGAAACAGAAACCTCTCCTAAAGGCGTAAAAGGCTGCCCATCTTCACCAATGAACCCCGTGCCGGCAGGAATCGATAACTTGGCAGTTGCGCCATCAAGGATTTTGCCTCCATCCGTGCTGTCATCTTTGCTAACCGTCGCGACATCCACTTGAGAACTGGTGACGTGACCATCTAAGTCAACACGTTCTTCCGCAAAAGTAGTTGCCTCTTCAGCCTTTTCTGACTTAGGAACAATTTCAATCCAATAGTTATCGGACATCGTAGTTTGGGTCAGATCAAGCACTTGGGAGTTAGAGAAAAAACCATCCCCTCTCACAATCACCGTCATCTTAGCCACACCGCCATTCACATCGCTGGCGTTATCGACATCGAATGTGAATGGCACAATGCCAGATTCAGGCACTACCACGACATTACTTTGAAATGCTTCCCCCTGATGGAAACCAGCGACTTCTCTTCCTAGAACATCTTGTACTCGAACGGCAAACGTTTCATTCTGATTGGCAACATCGAAAACAAACAGCAGTTCTAGGTTGGACATTTCGGTCTCATCAACTCGATTAGAGACATTAAGTGACAAGCTTTGTTGGTGAGAGATTTGAGACGTTAATGAGGTGGTCGTTTCAGTGGTAGAGTCATTACAGCCCGAGATGGCAAGCAAAGACATCATTCCTATCTGGCAATACAACCCCGCCCTTCTGAACGTATTGATCGTAACCATAACCTAGCCTTTATTTTTATATGAAACACAATACATATAGATAGCAGCTAAATAATACACCTGCATGATGTATGGACAAAATCATACTCAGAGCACATTAGGATGAAACAGATGTTTTTCTATTCATTTAGTCATCTTCTGCAATACAAATAAAAAAGCACCACATCTTTCAACATGGTGCTTTTTGGGGGGAAATTCAGGGTTGGCTTAAAGCACGGCCTTGCGGCTTGGCAGGAACACTTCGCCTAACATGCAGCGTACAGAGCCACCGCCAATCGATTCGATGGTAGAAACGTCGAATGGCAGCAATTTACCGTGAGTCGCCAGTTGATTTTTTTGTGCTGATGAGAACGCATCGTAAGCCGATTGAGACATAGCAATGACGTTATCGCCGCGTACCGTTTCCAGTTGAAGGATGTTGCCGCAGAACTGGTTCATCTGCTCAAGTGAAATCGAGATAACCTGCTTGTCTTTCGCCAACGATTTAAGCACAAAGCGGCGTTCAAACTCAGGGATCACTTCATCACAAATCACGCAAAACTGCTCACCCACAGCCATCATCACGTTAGTGTGGTAAATCGGAGCACCAGAAGGCAAACGAGTTTGAAAAGAAATCACACGATCATAGCCAATACGCTTGGCGTAATCTTCTAACACCAGACGATCACAACGTTGCGAGAGCGCGGCATAAACGGTTTTGTTGAAGTGATCGAACACCATCACGCCCGTGCTTTCTAGGTAGGCTTCTTCATCCAGATATTCAGTCAGTGAGTCTTGTTGATGTACTTCTCGACCCGCTTGCGCTAATGCCGCGACCAGCGCATCTGGGCGAACTTCATGCTGACGGTTATCACACGCCATCGGGAAGGTATACAAAGTGCCTTCTGAGGTAGTGCTAAACCAGTTGTTCGGGAACACCGCATCTGGCGTGGCAATGTCTGATTGAGGGTAATCAAACTCGACGACTTGCACGCCTTCTTTACGCAATATTTCAACCATCGCGGAAAATTCAGCCATGGTGTTACGTGATACTTCTTCTTGAGTCAGAGAAACTTGGTGCTGGAATTCGTTATCTTGCGCAGTCTCTTCGTTGAAACGAAACTCTTTCGGCGGCACCATCACAACACAATTTGCAGTATGACGCAGAGCACTTTGCGTGCTTTCTTCTTTTCCATGTGCATTCTGAGGCACTGATTCGTGTAATAGCATCCAAACATTCCTTTTGACTAGAATGATGAGATTGTAAAATTATTGTTAACTTCAGTTTTACTGTTTTTAATAATAATTCCATTAGTCAAAAGTAATATTTACTGTAAAAAACCACTAAAGCCCGATTTTTTATTGTCACTTTGAAGGTTTACTGTTTTATGAAGTGTGAATCACATTCTCAAGAATAATGCACCGACTATTAAGCAATAACCAACTAGTTACATTTAAAAGACAATCGGTTAGACTATTTTTTCGCCTCTCTCACATTCGTAACTTTGTCTGCTTTTCTGGCTAGCAGACCACAATATGTCTTACCCCATACTCAGTATTAACTGCTTAGTCCAAGGCAGGAAGAATTGATGAATTCAATGACTGAGATGGGAACCATTAACTTTAGGAAGAGTTATGTTTAAACGATTTGAAGGCTTTACCGAGCCGTTCCCCAAATCACAGCCTGACCAGCCCCCTACTGGGATTTTCGCGTTTTTACGCCACTACACTCGCGGCTTTGAAAAACCGCTGATCATCATGTCGATCATGTCGACCATTGTGGCGATCGTGGAAGTGTCTTTATTTGGTGCCATGGGTCAGTTGGTCGATTGGCTTTCCACCAGCAACCCTGAAACGTTTTTGCAAGACAACAAAGCAGAGCTAATGTTTTACGGCGCGTTGTTACTGATTGTCATGCCCATTTTGGTGGTTGCGTATTCTTTGTTGATTCACCAAACCTTGCTTGGTAACTACCCTATGTCGGTGCGTTGGTTGGCACACCGCTATTTACTCAATCAAAGCCTGAACTTCTATCAGGATGATTTTGCGGGACGTGTTGCCACCAAAGTAATGCAAACCTCACTGGCCGTGCGTGAGACCGTCATGAAAACGATGGACGTCTTTGTTTATGTGTCTGTCTACTTCACCAGCATGATCGTGATGTTAGCCGCAGCAGATTGGCGTTTAATGATTCCAATGATCATTTGGTTATTGGCTTATATTGCCATTCAAGTGCATTTTGTTCCGAAACTGAAAGACGTTGCGTCTGAACAAGCGGACGCTCGATCTACCATGACAGGTCGTATTGTCGATAGTTACACGAATATTCAGACGGTAAAGCTGTTCTCGCACAGTAAGCGTGAAACCGACTACGCCGAAGAGGGTATGAAAGGCTTCTTAAATACCGTGTACCGTCAAATGCGTTTGGTGACTGGTTTTGATATCGCGGTTGAGATTTCAAATTACCTGCTGGTTTTCTCGGTAGCGGCTCTGTCAATTTACTTGTGGCTAGACAGCGCGATCAGTGTCGGTGCCATCGCGATTGCGGTCAGTTTAGCACTGCGCGTGAACGGCATGTCAATGTGGATAATGTGGGAGGTCGGTGCTCTATTTGAAAACATGGGCACGGTTGTCGATGGGATGAAGACACTGTCTAAACCTATCGATATTAAAGACAAAGCTGATGCAAAAGATCTGCAAGTTTCTCAAGGTGGTATCCACTTTGACAACGTCAGCTTCCACTACGGTGAAAACAAGGGTGTGATAAGCAACCTCGACCTCAATATCAAACCAGGAGAGAAAGTCGGCCTGGTCGGGCGTTCAGGGGCTGGTAAATCCACCTTAGTGAACCTGTTGCTGCGTTTTCATGATGTTGAAGAAGGCAGTATCAAGATTGACGGACAAGAGATATCAAGTGTCACACAAGACTCGCTACGTTCAAATATCGGCATGGTGACACAAGATACGTCACTGCTGCACCGTTCGATTCGTGACAACATCTTGTATGGCAACCCAGATGCAAGCGAAGAAGACCTGATCAAAGCCACCAAGCAAGCGCACGCGCATGAGTTTATCGAAACCCTAACTGACCCGTTTGGCAACGTTGGATACGACGCACAAGTAGGTGAACGTGGTGTGAAACTGTCTGGTGGTCAACGCCAACGTATCGCCATTTCGCGAGTACTGCTAAAAGACGCACCTTTGCTGGTACTTGATGAAGCGACTTCAGCACTGGATTCAGAAGTTGAAGCGGCAATTCAAGAAAGTTTGAACGAGCTCATGCAGGGTAAAACGGTTATTGCTATTGCACACCGTTTGTCGACCATTGCGCAAATGGATCGCCTGATAGTGCTCGATAAAGGTAACGTGGTTGAACAAGGGACTCATAAAGAGCTGATTGCCAACAACGGCATTTATGCTCAGCTTTGGGCACACCAGACCGGTGGTTTTCTTGGAGAAGAATCCAATAGCTAAATCTCTTTCAAAAAAGAGACCAACAGAAACGGCGCTTCAAGCGCCGTTTTTTTACCTTCTGTCTACTAAGGTAATTTTGATAACCCCAAACAAAAGGTGATCGAGATCACTCAAAGTCTCACATATAAAACAATAATATGGGTGCGTATCACATTTTTTCTGTTAATATAGCGCCCCGTTGCGTATTCGAAAGCAGTGGACACAACGCAGAGTATTGAGCTGGCTTCATTTGTTATTTCACTTTTTGAGAAACAGCTATACTCAATCGATGGCTTAGTTATTAATCTAATAATAAGGTAATTAGCTTATGTGCAAATGTGGTTCAATGCAGATCGTACAAGTAAAACAAAGTTGGGCAGATAAACTATTCGGCTACTCAGAGCGCTGGAAATGCCAACTTTGCTGTAAGATCTTCCGCTTCTAAAAGACCAAAAAAGACGCTTAGATTTTCTAAGAAAAAGCAGTGGCCCGACAATGATTGTCGGGTTTTGTTTTTTTGGCCTTTATCAACATTGTGCTTCTTTATCACCACGCCTTACCCAATCGATTATTCTCACAACCTAGCATCTCGGTGTGACTTAGGTATAGAATCATGTTCACTTATTCCTTCTTCAATTCATACATAATCGCTCACTATGAACAAAAGTTTGCTGACTAATATCCTTGCTATCGCTCTGATGGGTGCAGGATACCAAATTCAAAACGATTACCTTTGGTATGCAGGTTTGTTTGCGTTTTCTGGCGCAATTACCAACTGGCTAGCCATCCACATGCTGTTTGAGAAAGTTCCAGGGCTTTATGGTTCTGGCGTTATTCCTGCACGGTTCGAGGAGTTTAAGCTGGCCATCAAAAACTTGATGATGGAGCAGTTCTTTACTGAAGCAAACATCGACCGTTTCCTTAATAAAGAAATGGCAGGAGGCGTAAACATCAACCTTCAACCTGTCATCGAAAAAGTGGACTTAAACCCAGCGTTTGATTCACTTGTCGAAGTCATCGAAGGCTCACAGTTTGGAGGTATGCTTGCAATGTTTGGGGGCACAGAAGCCCTGCAACCAATGAGACAACCGTTTGTTGAAAAGATGCAGGAATCAATTGTAGAACTGAGCCAAAGCGACACCATCAAAGCAGCGTTAAAAGATCAATTGGAATCGCCAGCGATGATGGATGAAATCAAACAAAACATTGAAAGCATTATTGATCAGCGGCTAAGTGAATTGACGCCCGCTCTTGTTAAAGAAATCGTGCAGAAGATGATAAAAGAGCACTTGGGTTGGCTAGTCGTCTGGGGCGGTGTTTTTGGTGGTTTAATTGGTATTTTAACCACCTACGTTAGCGCATAAGCATTTATCTACCTGATACAAAAAAGGAGCCAGTAGGCTCCTTTTTTGTATCTAGCATTTAGCCTTAGTTAGCTTAACAGCTCTGGATTAACGCCAAACCCCGTTTTATGCTCTTCGATCACCACTTCGCTACGAGTCTGAATCACACCAGGCAACGTCCCAAGCTTACTCGACATGAACTCTTGATAAGCTTTCATGTTCCTTACTCTTACCTTAATCATGGTGTCAAAATCACCAGACAATGAATAGCACTCTTCAATCTCTGGCATCAGCTCTACGGCTTTAGCAAATTTTTCAAAAATCGAAAAGCTGGTTTGATCGAGACGAATATGGATAAAAACTTGTACATCTAAACCTAACTTTTCCGCATTAAGTTCGGCGTGATAGCCATTAATGTAGCCTTCTTTTTCGAGTCTTTTGACTCTCTCAGAGCATGGAGACGTGGTTAAATTGACTTGTTTTGCCAATTCAACGATCGGAATTCGGCCTCGAGAATGCAGAATCCTTAAAATCTGTAAATCAATTCTGTCTAGTTGATAACTCATTAACCACATCCTTTTAACAACTTAGGAGCCTTCAGATTAATAGTTACTATTCAGTTTGCAAATAGTGAAAGAGAGAACGTGTGAAACCTGCATACATTTAACGATTGCCATGTACAAAAAAGTGTCAAACGTTCAAAAAATGAAAACATTCATATGCCAAATTTATAGATACACAGACCAATATAGGTGACTTTATTAATAAGATAATTTTGTTAACGAAAAAATGGAATGATGAACTTTGGAGAGAAAAATACGAGCTTTAAAGAAAAGAAATGAGCCAAATAGTAAGGTAATAATAGGCAAAAATAATGAGGAGAAAGCAATGTTAACCCTACAACTCGCGTACAAACCATTTGGTGTTGGCGAATGGACGTACACGACCGTTTCACACGAAGTCGCAAAGTCTCTGGCGTCTGAATATGCCTCTTACGGCTGGCCAGTTATGATCGACGGATTACCATTTGCTACCGAGAAAGAACTCGCAGCCTAAACGCCGGTTACATTATCGCTGATGTCTGTCGCGCTGGATGCTGAACTAATTCACCAATAGCGCGATGGTTACAGCAACGACAATAATATTGAGGCTCCATTTCGTAATAGTGTTCACCTGTTACAAACTTGGCCATCAGCTGCGTAAAGCTCACCACTTTGCCGCTCAGTGTCGCAATTTGCTCTGGTTCACAACGCTTCATGATCACTTTATGCTGCGTTGATCTTCTACAAGCTGAGCAATAAATATCTGGCATTACATCTCTCCCTGCTTTTTCCTGTGCTACTGACAATTGACATATTTTGTTCAAAATAATTCCACAATAAAAAAGCCCCATTGTTTTTTTGTGTCCCACCTCCAAAAAATCCCTTTCCAGTGGTCAAATTATGAGACCTTGGTCAGACCTCAACTTTCATTCCTCAATTATGAAAAATAACGCTTATGTATGTAATTCTACGCGACATAGCACATAAGTTATTATTGCGGTTTGTTTTTATTCAAAAGAGATTGGCGACGGCTGACAATTATCAAGCCCCCCATCATCACCGGTTCAAATTTCAGCGATTTACAGTGTGAATTTCATACAAAAATAATAGAGAATCACAAGGATATGAATTAGTTGAACCCACTTTTATTTGGTAAAGCCATGCTATTGTTCAGCGTGCCTGCCAAATAAAAATAACTGACAAGGAAGTCACCGATGATCCACATTACTTTTGTTCGTCATGGACGTTCACAAGCGGATGATTTACGCGTTCACGAAGGGCGCTTTGATAGTCCGCTCACCGAAGTAGGGATTCAACAAGCCGAAAATCGCGCGAAACAATTTGCCGAAGAAGGGCGAAAGTACGATGCGATTTTAAGTAGCTCAATGCAGCGTGCACGTCATGTTGGAGAGATATTTTCTACACACCTAAATGTCCCTATGACCACACATGATGAATTGATGGAGCGTGATAACGGCCCTTTGCAAGGGCTACCTTTTAGCGAATCTCAACACAAATACCCTATGGCTGATTTCGTCAACCCGTACCAACCTTGCGTTGTCTCTGCCAATGAAGGGGAAAGCGGTGTGGAACTTTTTGCACGTGCTAGCCTTGCTCTTCAGTCCATCACCAGAAGAGGCCGTGGCCGTTACTTGGTGGTGTCCCACGGCCGTTTTATGAGCGCCATGTTCAATGTGATTTGCGGCAACCAACCTAGAGCGAATGAAGCTGGAGTTCAATTCGCATTTCACGATTTAGGCTACTTCGATACTACCTACCGACCTGATCTTGATGTGTGGGTCATTCAATCTGTAAGGTGATGCCGTTATGCCAACACAACCAAAACTCTTTACTGAACGACTCATTCTGCGACCTTTTCAGCATGAAGATAGTGAACGCGTCGCTTTACTCGCGGGTGAAAAAATCATCGCAGATATGACCGCGAACATTCCACATCCTTATGGGCTGTCTATGGCGAAAGCATGGATTGAAGGACATGAGCCAATGTACAACGAGCGCAGAGGTGTCGTCTACGCGATTACCTTGCGTGAGTCAGGAGAGTTATTAGGGGCCGTGAGCATACCGAGAATTGAGGATGGTTATGGTACTTTAGGATATTGGCTAGGTGTCCCTTACTGGGGGAAGGGTTACGCGTTTGAAGCTACGAACGCCCTCATCGAGTTCGCACGTGTCGACTTTGAGTTAGCCGGAATTAAGGTACTGCACTTAGTAGAAAACCACCGTTCCAAATCGGTGATAAACAAACTCAATGTACCTTATGTCGAAAACACTTGGGTTGGCCCTAAAGGGGCTGAGCGTGAAGTTTGTGTCTATCAAAAAACGTTCGTTTGAAGGACAAAAAAGCCAGCGATGATGCTGGCTTTTCTCTATCTTAGTCTTGAGCGACTTTCACGCGGATTTTGCTTTTCGCGACGCTAGAAAGGTTTAGCGCTTCTAGTGCAGCAATTGCTTCTGCTTCATCTGGCATGATCACAAAGCCAAACCCTTTCGATAGACCCGTTTCTTGATCAAGAACCAGAGTACAAAGTTCTACTTTGCCGTGCGCTGAGAATAATGTGCGCATATCTTGCTCGGTCGTTTCACGAGCCAAGTTTCTTACTAAAAGTTTCATAATGAACCTAGTTGGTTTAATAACCGTACGATTCTCTCAGGTTCTTCCAAGCAAACCAAGCGAATAATATTGTACTAACGACTAGATCATTCTAAGTACATCTGATTAAATGATTTTTCGTTCATTTTTCACCCAAAGGAGAATCGACATGGAAACGAAACGTCTTAAGTTAGTCCCTGCTTGTTTGGAACGTGCAGAAGAAGCACATCAAGCGGTTGTGCGCAGCCAGAAGACGCTCGAAACGTACCTTCCTTGGGTGCCACATGTGCTCACACTAGAAGCCATGATTGAGGGAACAGAAAAAGCCATCGCCAACTTTGAAAACTTCGAAGAGGAATTACGTTACTTCATCATCGAAAAGGAAAGCGATCGCTTAATTGGCGCCGTAGGCTTGATGATTAGAGACCAAGAAATACCAGCATTTGAGATCGGTTACTGGTTAGATGATACCGCAGTGGGCAATGGTTACATCTCCGAAGCGGTGCTTGAACTAGAGCGCTACGCGTTTGAAGATCTTGGTGCGAGGCGCATTGCTATTACGGCAGATTCAACCAACCTAAAAAGCCGCGCCGTCGCAGAGCGTTGTGGCTATGATTTTGAAGGCGAGTTGAGACACGACCGCCTGTCTACCTCAGGGGAATTGAGCAACACTGTAGTTTACTCAAAAATCCGCAACTAAACGGTTTGTTATCAAGCTGCCTGTTATTAAACTTTTTTCTATTGAATATAACGCCATAAGAATAAGCCTCACGAAGAGGCTTATTCTTATTTAACCGGTTTTTATGCGCTGCTTAGGCGCTAATTATAGAGCACGAATGCGCACAATTTCGTCTTGCTCAATCCCCAAAGATTCAAGGAATTTTTGGTGCTCAGCAGGCTCCATCTCTTCAAATTTCTGGTGCCATGTCACCATGTCGTTTTCAGAGAAACCCGCAGCTTGCATGATTTGTACCCAACGTTCTTTAGTCACAATATTATCCTCTATCAGTTGTGGTTCTTGTAATAGCACCACGATCGCTTTTTGCTGCGCTCGTAGGTTTTGAATCTCGCGTTCGAGCTCACTGAAATGGTCTTTCAAGATCTCCGCTTGAGATTTGCCTTTCTGTGCCAACAAAGTGCGTATGCTGGAAATCGGTAACCCATAAGAACGATAAGACGAGATCGTTTTTAAACGCTGCATCTCTTTTTCTCCATACCATCGATAACCGTTTTCTGAACGATGTGCAGGCGCTAGCAAGCCTTCACGTTCATAGTAAAGAATCGTAGTACGGGAGAGTCCACACTCTCTGGCCAGTTGGGTTACGGTTAGCATAGTGGCTCCTTTTGTCGGTACAGACATAGCATCAGCCCTACACTGATAGACGGGTCAACACGTTTTTTACTATACCTCAGAAATTCTCTAATTGAGGTGTTAGTGGTCATTCAAATCACCATCGACCATCAACCATAGAGTAAACACAAAAAAGCCCGCGATGGTCGCGGGCTTTGTTTTCACTTGAGAATGATTAGTCTAGTTCAACCAACTTCTTCTGGTACTCTTTGTGTTGCTCTAGTACGTCTTGCGCAGCACCGCCAGTCATTTTGCTCACAACCACGATAGCGATAGTAGAGAAGATGATGCCCGGTACGATTTCGTACACATCGAACCAACCGCCTGTTAGCTGTTTCCAAACCACGATAGTCACACCACCGATTAGGATACCTGCTAGTGCGCCGTTACGGTTCATACCGCTCCAATAAAGGCTAAGTACAACTGCCGGACCAAACGCAGCACCAAAGCCTGCCCAAGCGTAAGATACAAGACCTAGAACAGAGCTATCTGGCGTCATTGCTAGGAATAGCGCGATAAGAGAAATCACGATAACGCCTACACGGCCAATCATTACCACTTCTTCAGACGTTGCATCTGGCTTAATCACTTGCTTGTAGAAGTCTTCAGCAAGAGCTGATGAAGATACTAGAAGCTGTGAATCTGCAGTACTCATTACCGCCGCAAGAATTGCCGCCAGTAGGATACCTGCAATGACTGGGTGGAATACCGTATTCACCAATAGCATGAAGATTTTCTCACCATCATCCAGTTGGGTACCAGGGTGACCTGTTACCCACACTAGACCAACAAGACCCACAAGCATTGCACCCGCCATAGACAGCGCAGTCCAACCCACAGCGATACGACGCGCTGTTGTTAGGTCTTTGTTTGAACGAGAAGCTTTAAAACGCGCTAGGATATGTGGCTGACCAAAGTAGCCTAGGCCCCAAGCCGCTAGCGAAATGATCGCGATAGCCGATAGGGGTTCACCTTTCACATCGTTCCATAGCGTTAATAGCTCTGGGTTGATGTTGTGCATGTCAGTCGCTAGTTGACCTAGACCACCGTCCATTACAGCAACAGGCACAATCATCAGTGCTGCCGCCATCAATAGACCTTGTACTAAATCCGTCCAAGATACCGCCAGGAAGCCACCAAATAGCGTGTACGAAACCACACACACGGTACCGATGATAACGGCAATGCTGTAATCCAAGCCGAATACGGTTTCAAACAGTTTACCCCCTGCAACCAAGCCTGAGCTGGTGTAGAAAAGGAAGAATAAAAGAATGAAGAACGCAGAGATTGTCTGAATCAGTTTCGACTTATCGTTGAAGCGACGCGACAGGAACTCAGGCAGCGTTAGTGAATCGGTTTGAATACTATACGTACGTAGACGCTTCGCATTGATCAACCAGTTTGCCCACGTACCCAGTAGCAGACCACCCGCTAGCCAGAACGCTTCGATACCTGCTGCATACGCATACCCCGGAAGACCCAGCAGCAACCAACCACTCATGTCTGATGCGCCCGCAGAGAGTGCCGCTGGCCATGGACCAAGGCTACGACCACCTAGAAAGTAGTCAGATGAATTGGAAGTCCTCTTATACGCGTAAACGCCAATGGCAACCATAATTAGTAAATACGCCACAAAAGTGGTCGTGATAGCAAAGCTATTTTCTATCATTTGATAGTCCTCGTTATAATTATTTCCTTCCTTGCCCGCTTTGATATTTTGCCATCGCAGCAATACATCAAAGTAAGAGATACCAACCCGAGTAAGCTCTCAGGCTCTTTTGATTCAGATTGGTATCACAAGTCAGGTTAGTGGGAGTCGCTTCCCAACTCGAGTAGAGTCGCGTTACCGCCCACTGCTGTAATATTTATCGTTCGAGTACGCTCAGTAATGAAGCGCAACGACAGATGAGGATCATGAGTCAATGTCGGTGACTCTAAATCCGTTTCAGAAACTAAACCGACGATGGCACCGTCACGCTTAGCCAGTTGCAGGTTAAGCGCATGCTCAACCTGTGAATGCCCAACATAACCAACACTACGTACGTCGCTGTCTAACAGCGGGGAAGACGCGTCGTACGCAACCACTTGGATTAAGTTAGATGGGAAGTTTGCTGACGTTACAGCCTGCTTAACCATCTGATTAAGTTCTGTATTGTCACTACAAATCACCACACTGTTGCCCGCAATCAGGGCACAGGTGATCATTGCAAAAGTGCTGTACAGTGCGTTCTCAGTATTCGCTAGGTTGTTTTCACAAACGACCAAAGCCACACCACGCCCCGCCGCGTACAGCTCGTTAGTTTCGCCCGTAGGGCCCACTAACTGATGAGTTTCCGCTAACAGAGCTGACGCTTGTTGCAAGTGGTAAGACACCACTTTGCCAGCCACGCTATGCTGCTCTTCTATCGCAGATTTAAATGCCAGCAAATGCTCACATTTGTAATCAAAATCGGTCAGATTCCACTGCTCCCAAGCAGAGAATGCATCTTTAAAATACGTGATCTGATGAACCATAATGCGACTCCTTACGCCTTCTCTGCTTGAACAAGATGTTGTTTAGTGAAGCGGTATAGGTAGTGAGGACCACCCGCCTTCGGACCTGTACCAGACAAACCTTGACCACCAAATGGCTGAACGCCAACGACCGCACCAACCTGATCGCGGTTGATGTAGCAGTTACCCACGCGAGCGTGTTTTTCAACCCAACGGTAAGTGGTTTCATTACGGCTGTGGATGCCCATTGTGAGGCCAAAACCGGTTTGGTTGATTTGCTCAACTACGTTTGGCAACTCAGACGCTTTAAAGCGAACAATGTGCAAGATAGGGCCGAATTGCTCTTCTTTCAGAACATCAATGCCCGAGATTTCGAACGCACTTGGCGACACAAAATCACCGTGCTGGCACGTTTCATCCAATTGCAATTGAGCAACTTTGGTTTGTGTGCTTGTCATGTGCTCTAGGTGAGCAAGGAGTTTATTTTTTGCATTGCTGTCGATAACCGGCCCTACATCGGTTTTGTGTAGGTAAGGAATACCAACATGCAGCTCATTCATTGCACCTTGGATAAGATTGATGATGCGATCCGCAACGTCTTCTTGAACGAACAGAACGCGCAGAGCAGAACAACGTTGACCTGCAGAAGCGAAAGCGGAACGAATAACGTCACGCACAACTTGTTCTGGTAGTGCCGTACTATCCACAATCATGGCGTTTTGACCGCCAGTTTCAGCGATAAACGGGACTGGCTTCGCGCTGCGCTCGGCAAGCGTCACGTTGATGCGCTGCGCCGTTGCCGTCGAACCAGTAAATGCTACACCTGCAATCGCATCATGAGACGTTAGTGCATGACCAATTTCACCACCACGACCCGGCAATAGCTGAATCACGCCCGCTGGGAAACCGGCTTCTAACATCAATTCGATCGCACGCGCCGCAATTAAGCTAGTTTGCTCAGCTGGCTTAGCCACAACTGTGTTACCTGCAACCAATGCCGCTGTGATTTGACCAAGGAAAATCGCTAATGGGAAGTTCCATGGGCTGATACAAACGAATACGCCTAGCCCTTCGCGGCTCGAAATACGTTTCACGCCATCAAAGCCTTCTAGTTCGAACGGTTGAAGGTTTTGCGCTTGTTTCGCGTAGTAACGACAGAAGTCGACCGCTTCACGCACTTCATCAATGCTGTCATGGATAGTCTTGCCCGCTTCTTGGTGACAAATCGCCACCAGCTCAGCCAAGTTTTCTTCCATCAGATCCGCAAGCTTATCCAGACACGCCGCTTTTTGTTCAATAACGGTGCCTTTCCACTCTGGGAATGCAGCATCAGCCGCTTCGATCGCAGCGGAAACATGATCAAGGCTTGCGAAAGCCACCTGGCCCACCTCAATACGACGATCGTAAGGAGCAGTAATGATCTCTGCGGAGTTTTCCTTGATCATGCTTTCGGCATGTTTCACGCCGTTAATGATCGGACCCGCAGTCCACTTCTGGGTTAGGAAACTTTCAACCTGCGCTTCAAACGGCTTCGCTTCGCTGTCGATATCAACGTTCACACCGTATGAGTTTCTACGTTCTGGGAAGATGCCAGTTGGCATTGGGATTTGACCGTTGTGTAGCGTCTCAAAAGAGGTCAGCACATCAACAGGGTGATGCGTCAGCTCTGAAATTGGACAACGTGCATCGACCAAACGGTGCACAAATGAACTGTTCGCGCCGTTTTCTAGTAAGCGACGAACCAAGTAAGGCAGTAGGTCCGCATGGCTACCGACTGGCGCGTAAATACGTACTGGCTGACCATAAGTGTCCATCACATGGTTATAAAGCGAATCGCCCATACCATGCAGACGCTGGAATTCGTAATCTTTGTGCTCTGCCATCACAGCAATTGCAGTAACAGTGTGCGCGTTGTGACTAGCAAACTGCGGGAAGATATTACCGCGCACGCCTTCACTTAGTAGGAAGCGTGCACACGCGAGGTAAGCAACATCCGTCGCTTCTTTGCGCGTGTAAACAGGGTAATTCTCGTAACCCGCTTGTTGCGACCACTTAATTTCGCTGTCCCAGTACGCGCCTTTCACGAGACGCAGTGGGATAAGATCGCCCTGCTCTTTCGCTAAACCGTTCAACCATGCCAATACTGGCAGCGCACGTTTCGAGTAGGCTTGAACCACAAGACCAAACTTGCCCCAACCTTTGAGTAGATCGCTACAGTACAGTTTTTCGAACAGCTTCAGTGACAGCTCAAGGCGGTCTGCTTCTTCTGCATCAATCGTGATGGCAACATCCACTTCGATAGCGCGCTTAAGCAGTTGCGTCAGCGTATCGTAAAGCTCAGTCATCACGCGTTCTTCATTCGCTACTTCGTAACGTGGGTGAAGTGCTGAAAGCTTGATAGAAACAGAAGGCGCAGGACTCGTGTCACTGCCATACGTTTCTCGACCTACGGCTTCAATCGCCATTAGGTAGTCTTTGAAGTACTTACTTGCGTCTGCCGTGGTTAGCGCCGCTTCACCCAACATATCGAATGAGTAAGTGAAACCTTTGTCGCGCATTGGCCGACCGTTCTTTTGTGCTTCTTCAATCGTACGACCACGTACAAACTGGTGACCCATGATCTTCATTGCCTGATACATGGCTTTACGAATCACAGGTTCAGAGAATTTGTTCACCAGACGGTTTACAGCCTGACTTGGGCTCTGGGTTTCTTGGTCACCAATGCCAATCACTTTACCTGTCAGCATCAACCCCCAAGTTGAAGCGTTAACGAAGACAGAATCTGAACTCTTAAGGTGAGATTTCCAATCCGCAACACTTAATTTGTCTTTAATCAGTGCATCGGCCGTCGCTGAATCCGGAATACGCATCAACGCTTCTGCAAGACACATCAACAAGATGCCTTCTTGAGTATCTAGGCTGTATTCCAACAACAGCGCATCAATCATCTGAATTGACTTCTTATCGGCACGAATGGCTTCGATAAGCTGAGTTGTTTGGGTCGTGATTGCCGACTTTTCTTCCGCTGTCGGCGTTGCTAGTGGCAATAATTGCTCTAGCCATTGAGACTCGTCCACCATGTACAATGGCGAGATCAGTGACCACAACTTATCAAGCGGTTGCTCGATAAATTCCGGTGTTAACACGTTTGTTGCAGTAAACATGCGTTTTCCTCAATCTCTCTCCTCGAAAACCGCTTCGAGGATCATCAATGGCTGGCAGTGTATTTTGAGCCCGAGAAGAATACTTGTCAAAAACTCCGAGCTTTTTGCTAAAAACTCGCTTTTATAACAAAACATCTACATAGTCACACGCAATTAGATAATATATTGTGTTGTAAAAATTAATTTTTGCATGTCATTTACAACAAAAGTAGACAGGTTTTGGGCAATTTTTATTTGAATAAGAAGGATTTAGATTGTGATTTTGTGAGGAATGGGCAAAAACACTGAAAATTTAAAGGGGAATTACGCAAAAAAGTTCGACTTTCCTGTGCAAAATACAGACGTAAAAAAGCCGCGACCAATGCGCGGCGTTCTATCAATAAGCAACAAGACGAACAAAAAGAAAGATATTTTATTAACTCTGTTTCTTATACTGCGAAGGTGACAAACCTTGTAAACGAGTAAAAGTATGCGTGAAAGTACTTTGGCTAGAAAAACCTGTAAATTCGGCTATCTGGCCGAACGTAAGGTGGCCTTGCTCAATCAAATCACGCGCCATATCAATACGTTTACCTAGCACATACTGATGCGGCGTTATACCCATTTGCTCTTTAAATAAGCTGTGGAACTGGCTTTCGCCCAAGAACACACTACCTGCCAACTGCGCAACACTGATTTTATGGCTCAAATGCTGCTCGATGTAACGATCTATCGCATCCAAATCGAATCGTGAATCTTTTTTTGATGTTTCAAATGAAGAGATATGGCGTTGCATCAACGCAATCACAGTATCGTTACAAGCGCGACTAAGCAGTAAATCATCAGGATGATTACGCATCTCCTGTACCAACATCTGAATCAGCTTTTGGATTTGACCATCCAGTTGGAAGTAAAGGTGAGAGCGCTCTAGATTATTGATTTTCTGTAGCATCTCAGGGTCATCATTAGCAGGCTTTGGCATGTTGAGCACCAAAATGTCTGATTGATGAATCACGCCGCCGAAAGCATGATCAGAAGACGCCGTTACGATGCAACCTTGTCCCGGACCAACTAAATTACCCTGTCCACGAACTTCAAATTCCGCTTGGCCTTTCAAACCGATCACGATCTGCGTGTAAGCATGATCATGGCAATCCATATAAGACGGAAGCGTGATCAACTCTGCTGGTTTAGGCAGCGCGATCTCTTTATACAGCGGGGCTTTCGGGTTATTTGAATCACTCATTTAAAACTGTCGTCTTTCACGGTCGGCTTACACCTTGGCATCATATACCTTCTCGGTGGGGTTGCAAATCTTCCCCAACTCAATCGCACAAGATCAAACCAACACGATCAAGGCATTCTACATGATCATAGTTCCGGAACGATGATCATGTAAGAGTAACTTACGGTCAATGTGCAACCAATTTTTTTAACAAAAACGGATAGATAGTCAAAATTACTAAAGTTGAGACAGCTCGACTCAAAAGATCTTTGCGGTTGAAGTGCACACCAATGTAAGTCAAGAGGTCAAAATTACGATCAAAAGCGCATGAATTAACCAGAAAACAGCAACATAGAGGGAATTCCCCCCTTACCAATATACGCTCAATTCAATACATTAGACCTCGAGCTCTAGGATGCATACGACCCTGAGTTCACCGGTATCTACTTGATACCTCTAACTTACTTAGCAGACCCTCGCTATGTAATTTAGAACCTCTTCTACACGTCGACAAGATTATATCTTGTGTTGCCAGCCCGTCTTCAGGCTGGCCTTTTTTTTGCTCTACGCCAATGAAAACAATGGCATAAGCTGATATTATATGGGCCACCTCACCGTATCCTGAGCTTAATCATCACGCTGAGCTAACTTGATCTATCTTCTCTCTTTTCCAGTTTGTCTGGCGCAATTCCTGAAAGCATGATCAAGGAACGATTTCGTAAGAGAAATTTCAGGATAATCGAAGTGAGAACACTGACCTGCAATAAAGCAGGCGATACGTAGCAGTAGTGAGCCCTCTTGTGAATATTCCAGTCAATACCATAGAACAGTCGCTCCTCCGACAGCTACCGGGTTGTTGGGGATGCAAAGATAAAGCGTCAGTATTCCGATATGTGAATCAGGAATACGCAGAATTGATAGGCTACGATTCACCTGAAGCCTGTATTGGAAAGACAGACTTTGAAATGGCGAGCCCAACCATTGAGTGTGCAAAAGAGTTTCAAGAGCAAGATAAGCATGTTATTGAGACTGGCGAGTCACTGAAGATCCTCGATATCCACCCCTATCCTGATGGTCATTGGCGAGCGCATATCTTTACTAAAACGCCGTGGCGAGATGACGATGGCAACATAATTGGCACCATCTTTTATGGGCGTGAACTGACCGACACCGCGGTCATTGAAGTTGGCTACTGGGTTTGTCGAGCCATTGGTGGAAACCCGAGCAAAAAATCAATCTTCCGCTTCTCTAACCTGAAACCCGAACCCGAACCCGAAAAGCTAACCTGCCGCGAACAAGAAACCTTATTCCTATTGCTGTATGGAAAAAAACCGCAATTCATCTCTCAGGTCATGGGTATTTCCACTAAAACAGTAGAGGGGCATGTTGCTCGTCTACGTACGAAGTTTGAAGCCAACAGCAAGAATGAGTTGATCGACAAAGCGATGGAAGCTGGTTACGGCTCCATTGTGCCAAAGACCCTACTTAAACATCAGCTCTCTGTGGTGCTTAACGGCGAACGGTGATTCTTGATTCTTGATTCTTGATTCTTGATTCTGTGCAAACAAAAACACCGCCAATTTCGGCGGTGTTTTTTTATCTCTTCATCGAAGTGACTACGGCGCAAGACGGTCGATGTCCCAATCACCTTCTTGATTTGAGAACAAGAAACGGTCATGCAAGCGGTGCTCGCCACCTTGCCAAAACTCGATACTTTGCGGTTTCACACGGAAGCCACCCCAGAAGGTTGGCATTGGGATTTCCCCTTTGGCGAATTTCTGTTTCAGCTCTAAGAATTTGCCTTCCAACACGCCTCGAGCGGAAATACGGCTACTCTGTTTACTGGCGATCGCAGCAAGTTGGCTCTCTTTCGGGCGAGAAGTGAAATATTTCATGTTCTCCATCGGTGACAGCTTCTCTGCAACGCCCGTAATATGGACCTGACGCTCAAGCGGATGCCAAGGGAAATGTAGGCTGATATTGCTATTGTGCCCAAGCTGCTGTGCTTTGCGGCTGCCCAAGTTGGTGTAAAACACAAAACCATCTTTATCGACACTTTTCAGTAGTACGATACGTTGAAATGGCATGCCATTCTCATCAACCGTGGCAACGGTCATTGCAGTAGGGTCGGTCAAGCCAGCTTCTACCGCTTGCGCCAACCACAAATTAAATTGATCGACAGGATCTGCTTTTAAATCTTTACGACGCAGGCCACCTTTTGTGTACTCACGACGAATATCAGCAAGTTCCATCTTCACTCCTTCACTCGTTTTTTCCGATTGTGCGCCCGATGATACTCAATTTCAAGGACAGCAAACGATAACTCTGATTGCGATTTGTGTTGTGTCACGTTGTCGCTGCGGCTCACAGCATCGTTAAATGCCTTTTGATAACATGGCGTTAAAAACGAGTGAGCCAACCGTGAACCTACTCAACCCCAAAGCTCTGCGCCATTTTTTGCTGGTGTTGCTCGCCATCGGTATGGTCGGGCTAATATCGACTCATAAGTACGCAACCCAGCATCAACATGATCAATGGCAAAAAAAACTTCAAACCCAAGCCACGCAAGTTGCTCAGGAGATCGATTATGAGTTGGCTAAGTTTGAACAAATCCCCAATCTACTCAGCCACGACCCAAGATTGCTCGACGCTGTAAAAATCGGAAAACCGTCTGATGCACTTAACCGTTTGTTGGCGGAATGGCTCACACAAAGCTTGGCCGATACCATCTATGTCCACGACAAAACGGGCTTAGTAATCGCATCAAGTAATTACCAGCAAGACGACAGTTTTGTGGGCTCTAACTTTGCCTTTCGCCCTTATTTTCAAAACGCGCTCAATGGCGAGAAAGCCCAATACGTTGGATTAGGCGTTCGCTCTAATAAGCGGGGCTATTTCTTCTCATCTCCGCTTTGGGTTGATGACAAAGTCGCGGGAGTGATTACGGTTAAAGTCAACTTAGAACAACTTGAACAAAGGTTGGTTCAAGACGATGGAGATTTACTCGTCACAGGCGTGCATGACGTCGTTTTCATGAGTAATCTACCGGATTGGCGTTATCGCGCATTGTTCCCACTTTCCGAAGCAGCAAAACATGAACTCAGTCAAACCCAACAATACGGCCACTCCCTACCAGAATATCGTGGTGAGTTAACCGGGAAAAGTGGTGCGACGCAGTTTGAAAACAATCAACTTCTACTCTCTCCAAACTATCTAGCATACGCGACCCAGTTGTTTGAAAAAGGCTTTCGTGTTGTAGCACTGATCAGCCAGCAAGAAGTACTCACCGCCGTTCTTCAAGCCGATGTCATTTATCTGCTGTTGTATGCCTTGGTTGGTTTAATTGCTTTGGCTTGGTTCCAAATGCTGGTCAACAAAGCACGCCTCGCGAATGTGAACGCGAACTTGGAAGAAAAAGTCTCGGAAAGAACTTTGGTCCTCAGCCAAGCCAACCACAAATTGCAGCAAACCGTGCATCAATATGAGAAGAGTCAGCAAGAACTCAAGCAAACTCAACAAGAGTTGACGCAAGCAGCCAAACTCGCACTGCTTGGGGAGCTGTCCGCCAGCATCAATCACGAAATTAACCAGCCGCTTGCCGCGCTGCGAACCTACACCGAAAACTCACAACGTTTGATGGCAAAGGAGCGTTACCCTATGGTGGCAAGCAATTTGGATAAGATGCTGTCACTCAACAACACGATTGCCGAAGTCATTGCTCGTTTAAAAGTCTTTACACGCAAAACCGACAGCAACCAACACAGCGAAGTCGCCATCCTGCATGATGCTGTACACAACGCCACGCGAATTTTGAGTAACAAGCTAATCAAGCAAGGCGTAACATTAAAAGTGCCAACTATTGAATATAACGTGAGGTTAGCGATTCACAGCGTTGAGCTTGAGCAAGTGCTGATTAACCTCTTTCATAATGCGGCGCAAGCCATGGATAGCTACTGCATTGATCCACAAATTTCGATTGCCGTGCAATGTGAAGAAACTCACTGCGATATTTTAGTTTCCGACAACGGCCCAGGCATGTCCGAGAGTGCCTTAGCAAAAGTCTTCGACCCATTCTTCACTACCAAGCCCGAGGGATTGGGCTTAGGGTTAACCATTTCAAAACGTATTTTAGAGAGCTACCAAGGTGCTTTGAGCGCTTACCAACATCTAGACGCTCAAACACAAAAAGTAAACGGTATGACTTTTATTATCACGGTTCCACTCGCTACAACACCGTCCTTAGGGGAAAACACCTATGCATAATCCCGTTTTCTTTGTCGATGATGAACCGCATATTCGTGATGCTGTATCACAAGCGCTTTTAATTGAAGATATCGAAGTAACCTGTTTTCCCAATGCAGTCGAAGCACTACGCGTTATCGACCCGCACACACCAGCCTTGATCATTACCGATATCCATATGCCAGTGATGAACGGCTTAGAGTTTATGCGCACGCTGCTGAGCAAAAACAATCACTTTCAGTTTATTGTTCTCACGGGCCACGGTGATGTAAAAACAGCAGTAGAGGCGATGAAAAGTGGCGCATATGACTTTCTCGAAAAGCCATTCTCGACAGAGCAACTGTTAAAATCACTGAATAACGCCAGTGACAAACTGACTCTATTGCAAGAAAACGTCTGGTTGAAAAAAGAGCTCGATATGCAAACGCACGTGGGGCCAAAAATGATTGGTCATAGCCAAGTTATAGTCGATATTCGCCGAACCTTAATCAGCGCCTCACTCCACCAGCCACTGATCTTTTTTGGCGAAGATGGCACAGGACGAAGACTCGCTGCGCAATTTGCCCACGATATTCATGCCACGTCAGACAGTGAAATGATCGTCGCGTCTGGTGAAGATTTATATGAATTAAGCTCGGATGCGTTCGACAAAGCGATTTATCATTTGTCACAAGGGAGGCCACATTGCAGTTTGTATCTTCACAGTGCCGAACACATCTCATTACCACAATGGCAATGCCTGTTTAAGCACCCAAGCTTGCAACGCGTGTTTGGGGCCGCAAACAAAGTAGTGCAAGGAGTCGAGACATTGGCTAAGTTGATTCGCATGCCGAGCTTGGACGAGCGCAAAGAAGACATAGGCCCGCTGTATAAACATTTTGTTCGCCATGCTGCCAGTCGTTATCAGTTGCAACCACCACAAATCAGTTTGGCAGAAGTAAAACGAATAACAGAACTGGCTTGGCCAGAAAACATCAAACAATTGAGGCAGTTTGCGGAATTGCGCGCCCTCAAACCAGATGCGTTTCGCATGGAAGACTGGAACAGTGAAAAGAGCATTGAAATCCAAAGTATGACTCAACGCACAGAACACTTTGAATATTGCTTATTGTTCGATGCACTACAACGACATAGAGGCAGACTCAAAGAGGTTCAACTAGAATTACAGGTGTCGCGAAAAACCTTGTATGACAAACTAAAACGACATCAGTTGGATAAAACAAAGTTCAAGGCACTGTAAAAGAGGGGCCATCTACCCCTTTCACACATTTTTATTAACCGAGCATGCTGACATGGTCGGTTAATAATAATAAGATCAAAAAGATAAACCGTCTTTATAAAACAAGGAATGTGATGAGCCGAGACAACTACAACAAGCTAAGCAACGACGAGTTGGATTTTGTTGACGATAAAACCGCTGCTTTGCTCCTGAACACGCCGAGTAGTGCCCGCCTTATGTTGTGGGTTATGGTGTTGTTTTTTGTTGCTGCTATTGGCTGGGCATCTTGGGCGCAAATCGACAAGGTGACGGTTGGTCAAGGCAAAGTCATTCCTTCTTCTCAAATCCAAGTGGTACAAAACCTTGAAGGTGGCTTGGTCAAAGAGATCTTAGTAAAAGAAGGCGAGCAAGTAGAGAAAGGCCAGCAGCTGTTGCTGATTGACGACACGCGATTTCGCTCAGACTTTCGAGAACGTGAACAACAAGTAGCGAACTTAACGGCTTCGGTGTTGCAGCTTTCAGCCTCCATCAGCAGTGTAGAAGTGAACCGTGATTTTGAAGACAAAGACTGGGAACAAAGTGTCTTACTCGATTACGGTAAATTGACATTCCCACCGACACTTGAAGAGAACCAACCTCGCCTCACCCAACGCCAAAAAGCAGAGTACCGCGAAGATCTCGACAACTTACGCAACCAGCTGTCAGTTATCGATCAGCAAGTTAAGCAGAAACAACAAGATTTGGTTGAAATTAGGGCTCGAGTTAACAACTTGCGCCAAAGCTACCGATTCGCGAAGAAAGAGCTAGACATCACGAAGCCACTGGCAGACGAAGGTGTCGTACCTCGTATTGAGCTACTCAAACTTCAACGCCAAGTAAACGATACTCGCCGTGAGATGACCTCTAGCGAACTGAAAATTCCAGTGCTTCGTTCTGCGATACGAGAATCCATGCTTAACCGTATTGATGTGGCATTGAAATTCCGCTCTGAACAACAAGAAAAGCTCAATAGCACTCAAGACCAACTGTCCGCACTCGTAGAATCCGCGGTAGGCCTAGAAGACCGAGTAAACCGCACTGTGGTGGTTTCTCCAGTAACCGGCACCATCAAAACTCTCAACGTGAACACCGTTGGTGGTGTTATTCAGCCAGGTATGGACATTGTTGAAATCGTTCCAACCGAAGACACTTTATTGGTCGAAGCAAAGATAGCCCCAAAAGACATCGCTTTCTTGCGTCCAGACCTTCACGCCATCGTGAAGTTTACCGCGTATGATTTCACCAAATATGGCGGTCTAGAAGGTGAACTAGAACACATCAGTGCGGATACCACACAAGATGAAGAAGGCAACAGCTTCTACATTGTTCGAGTCCGTACCGATAAAACCAATTTTGGACAGGATGCTGACTTACCAATCATTCCCGGAATGACAGCATCGGTCGATATCATCACAGGGAAACGAACCGTTTTGGAATACTTGCTTAAACCGATTTTGAGCGCCAAAACCAACGCACTGAAGGAGTAAGTATCTGCAAGGTACAAATAATGTGTTCTTAAGTGACGACAAGTGGTTAAATAAAAAGCACTTTTCTCACCCACGAACGCATTTCAAAGGTACACTTGTGATGTGAGTCGAATATGCCACCCAAATTGAAGCGTAAAGTTACATTATTAATCAGCATCAGTTGTTTTTCGTTCCAAATTGGGGCGCTCAACAGCAAGGAACAGCGATGGGTCGATACGGTCACTTCAGTTTATGGTGAGCGAGCAGGAATGCGCGTGAAAACATGGCGGGAAAACATCGACTTTTTTAAAACACTGGAGACTCATGAGAAGCTTGCAGGCGTTAACGACTTTTTCAACCAACTTTACTTCGTTGACGACATCAAACTTTGGGGAAAGAAAGACTACTGGGCAACACCGCTCGAATTTTTGGGCAGTAATGCGGGCGATTGTGAAGATTTCACCATTGCTAAGTACTTCTCACTGCTGGAGCTAGGTATACCCGATTCTAAGATGCGCTTGATCTATGTTAAAGCCATCGAACTGGATCAATTCCACATGGTATTGGCTTACTACCCGACCCCAAGCTCTGAGCCGCTCATTCTCGACAATATCAACCCAGACATTGTTCGAGCCTCCAAACGTAGCGACTTGCTACCGATTTACAGTTTTAATGGTTCAAACCTATGGCTAATGAAGTCTTCTGCTGGCACTGGAGAGTTAGCAGGAAAAGCCTCACGTTTGAGTCTTTGGAATGACTTACGCTCGCGCGAACGTAAGTTGCAGTTAAAGAAACCTAAAATTAACTATGACGAGTGAAAAACATGACCCTATATAAGAAGCTTGTAGTGGGAATGGTTACGGTCTTTTTACTTTTGATGGCATCAGTATTCGTAATCCAATTCAACACTACTCGAGACAGCTTAGAGCAGCAGCAACGTTCAGAGGTCAACAACACCATTAACACCGTTGGTTTAGCATTGGCACCGTATCTAAAAGATAAAGATAAGGTGGCAGTCGAGTCCGTGATTAATGCGTTGTTTGACGGCAGTACTTATTCTGTCGTACGTCTCACCGCGTTAGATTCGGATTACCAGATCGTGCGCTCGTACCCAGTAAAGCCAAGCCATGTCCCACAGTGGTTTATCGACCTGAATCTATTTAAAGCGATTCACGATAAACGCGTCGTAACCAGTGGTTGGATGCAACTGGCTGAAGTAGAAATCATCAGCCACCCAGGTGCTGCTTACGAACAGTTGTGGCAAGGCTTTATTCGCCTGCTATCGGCATTTGGCGTTATCTTCCTAGCGGGTTTAGTCGCGATTTCTTACATCCTACGTCGCTCACTCAAACCTTTAGCAGCCATCGTTAAGAAAATGCACGAAATCGCCAACAACCAATTTGGTGACCCACTTGCTCGTCCAAAGACCAAAGACCTCATTGCAGTCGTAGACGGTATCAATATGATGTCGGCTCAGATTGAACTGTCATTCAAAGAACAAGCGAAAGAAGCGCAGCGCCTACGTGCACAAGCTTACCTAGATCCGATCTCCAAGCTGGGTAACCGCTCGTTCTACATCAACCAAGTGGACCAATGGTTGGCAGAACAAACGCAAGGGGGTATCGCGCTACTCCATGCTGAGTACATTGGTGACATCTACGAAACGAAAGACTACCAACGCGCTGATGCCCACGTGAAAGAGTTGTCTCAACGTCTTAAAAACACCATCGATGTACCAGGAGCAACCATTGCTCGTCTATCAAGCGACGAATTCGGTCTGTTATTCCCACACATGGATGAAAGCGAACTGCGCATCCTAGCGGATAGCATCGTCAACTGTGTGAATGGTCTGAACACAGACCCAACCGGTCTTGCTAAACCAAAAGCTTCGCTCGGCGTGGCACACAGTAAAGATCAGAAAACACGCTCAGAAGTGCTTTCTATGGTGGATAACGCACTATCGAAAGCAAAAGCACAACCAGACAGAGCTTACGGCTTCGTGGGTGGTGAAAACTCTTCTAACCTAATGGGTAAGCAGCAATGGAAAGCGCTGGTTGAAGAAGCGATTCACGGTGATTGGATTAAATTCCGTTTTCAATCTGCGAAAAACACATGGGGCAAGGTATTCCACAACGAGGTGTTCTCTAGTATCGAAAAAGATGGCGAGACCTTCCGTGCCAACCAATACCTGTTTGCTTTAGAGCAGCTTGATGCCACCAACATCTTCGACCAATACGTCATTGAGTCGATGATTAAAATGCTAGAAAGCGGTGAGTTGAACGAACCTGTTGCCATCAACATTGCACAAAGCAGTCTGTCGCAACCTTCGTTCATTCGGTGGACCACCAGCATGCTAGAGAAGCACTCGAAAGTTGCGCCAATGCTGCACTTTGAGGTTCCAGAAGCGTGTTTCATCGACCATCCACACCATACAGCACTACTGTGTAATGCCATTCGTCAGTCAGGTGCAGAATTCGGTGTTGATAACTATGGTCGTAACTTCCAGTCACTTGAGTACATTCAGGAGTTCCGCCCGAATTACGTAAAACTGGATTACCTGTTCACGCACAACTTGCATGACGAAAAACAGAAATTCACGCTGACTTCGATCTCGCGAACCGCTCACAACTTGGGTATCACGACGATTGCATCACGTGTAGAAACGCAGATTCAGTTGGACTTCCTCACCGAGCACTTCGTCGAGGTCTTCCAAGGTTTCATCGTCGACAAGGAATAAAGAAAAGGTATACCAAGGATGAAAGACCCTTTACTGAACTCGCTGATTTACGTTAGCCGTTATTACGGTTTAGCCAACTCTCCGGAAGCGCTAATTAATGGGCTTCCACTCTCTGAGGGTAAGCTCACACCGTTTCTGCTACCGAGAGCGGCGGAAAGGGCCGGATTGGTTGCCAAGGAAAACCGTGCAGAATTAGACAAAATCTCAAGCCTAATTCTGCCGGCTATCTTACTTCTTAAAGGTGGCGACTCTTGCGTTCTCAATAGTATTAATTTGGAGACACAAGAAGCAGAGATCACCACCCTAGAAAGCGGTTTGGTGCCCATCTCAATCCCTCTAGAAGAACTACTTGAGCAGTACACTGGTCGCTACTTTTTAGTTAAAAAACAATTTCGATATGATGAGCGCTCTCCCGAAGTGCTCAAAACCAAAGAAGGCCACTGGTTCTGGTCAACCTTATGGCAGTCTAAACGCATCTACCGCGATGTACTTATCGCTTCTATCCTCATCAACATCTTCGCCATTGCCGCACCAATGTTCACTCGCTTGGTGTACGACAAAGTAGTCCCTAACCTCGCATTTGAAACTCTATGGGTGCTGGCAAGTGGTATCTTCGTAGTGTTCTTGTTCGATTTCTTGCTCAAATCACTGCGTAACTACTTTATTGATGTTGCGGGTAAGAAATCCGACATCCTGATTTCTTCAAAGCTTTTCAGCAAAGTGATGGGCATCCGAATGGAGTCCAAACCACCTTCAGTGGGTGCGTTTGCTCGCCACTTACAAGAGTTCGAATCGATTCGTGAGTTCTTCACCTCTGCAACCGTGAGTGCTCTGATCGACTTACCTTTCGCGATTTTGTTCCTAGTCATCATCTGGCTGATGGCGGGCGATCTAGTTTACGTGCCAATGATTGGTGTGGTGATTCTGATGATTCACTCGGCGTTGATTCAAGGTCCACTGCGCCGCTCAATTGAAGAAGGTTCTCGCCTTGCTTCGCAGAAATACGCCAACCTGATTGAAAGCCTTTCCGGCCTAGAAACCGTGAAAATGCTGAGTGCACAAAGCCAATTCCAATACCGTTGGGAAGAAGCCGTTGCACACATGGCAAACTGGAACATCAAGAGCCGTCGTATTACCGACAGCATTCAAAACGCAGCGGGCTTTGTTCAACAAAGTAGTAACGTCGGCATGATCATTCTGGGTGTTTATCTCATCTCAAACGGCGATTTGACGATGGGTGGCTTGATTGCAGCAACCATGCTAAGTGGTCGTGCAATTGGTCCAATGGTTCAGCTTTCATTGTTGTCTACACGCTACAACCAAGCGAAGTCTTCGATGACCATCATTAATCAAGTGATGGAAATGCCAGACGAGCAAGAAGAAGGTAAACGCTACATTCATCGTCCTATCGTTCAAGGTAAGATTGAGATTGACCGAGTGACCTTCCATTACCCAGATGCGCCAGTGGCATCGATTCGTGATTTAAGCCTAACGATTAATCCAGGTGAAAAAGTCGCAATCATCGGTCGTATTGGTTCAGGTAAAACCACGTTAGAACGCCTGATAATGGGCCTGTACAAGCCGACAGAGGGTCACGTGCGTATTGATGACACAGACATCGAACAGCTTCACCATGTGGACGTACGACGCAATATTGGCTGTGTACCGCAAGATTCGAATCTGTTCTTCGGTTCTATTCGCGACAATATTACCCTAGGTCGTCCGCTCACCGATGACCGCGACGTATTAGACGCCGCAAACCGTGCAGGTGTCACCGCCTTTACTCAATCAGATCCCGCGGGTCTAGAGCGTCAAGTGGGCGAAGGTGGCGGCATGTTATCTGGTGGTCAACGTCAAGCTGTGACAATTGCACGAGCTTTCTTGGGGCGTCCTCCAGTGCTCTTAATGGATGAACCAACCAGTGCAATGGATAACCGTTCAGAAATGCACATCAAACATCAGTTAGCACAGCTAAAACCGAGCGAAACGCTGATTTTGATTACTCACAAAACTTCAATGCTCGATATTGTTGATCGCGTAATAGTGATGGAAAAAGGCAGCGTGATTGCTGATGGTCCGAAAGCGCAAGTACTGAACGACTTGAAGCAAGGTAAAGTTCGTGCCGTGAGCTAAAACCGCACAAACAGAAAATCAAAGCCCCGTTGAACACAGCGTTTCGCGGGGCTTATTTATTGATAGTCAGTAATCCAAAGTATCCAAACTCTTCAAGGAATATCCAAAGCAGCACAAAACCAACAATAACCACTAATCCCATGATTGCCCTTTCATCTTCTTCCATCGCATCCCTACCATTTTCCATAACGATCGTAAGCTCCGTTTCTAGATTAGCAGCAGCCAACACACCAGATATTAGAGTTCGTCTATTCTCAATTCGGAACTGAGATATAGCTCAAAATTTGTTCAAAACAAATCTCATGCGGAAACGAAATTTATAATTACTTGAGAGACAAAATCGGCTATAACACGCGCCTTCTTAATATTCTCGAGTTGAAGAAATGAATCATTGGATGCATCTAGAGCAAATCAGCCAGTATTTCACGGCTGGCTCTATTGGCTATAAAGTGTTGATGGGCGTCATCATTCTGATTGCTTATCGTGTACTGAAGAAAATCGCTAACCGTGCCATTCTGAATTTAGCAGAATCCAAAGGGGTTAAAAAAGCACGCCTGAGCTTTATACAGCGTTGCTTCAACGTCGCTTTTTTGTTCGTGTTTGTGTCGATTTTCGCGATCGTTACTGGTATTGGCTATGGCGATGTGTCGCTGTTCCTATCATCGATTTTCGCAGTATTAGGTGTGGCTTTCATCGCGCAATGGTCGATTCTTAGTAACATTACAGCAAGCTTTCTGATTTTCTTTGTCTTCCCATACCGTGTCGGTGACCGAATTAAAGTGGTAGATAAAGACGAAGACATCAGTGGTGAGATTCAGGAAATTCGTATGTTCCATGTGTTGATCAAGCACGATAACGGCAACCTAATCACTTACCCGAACAACTTGATGCTTCAAAAAGCGGTCTTAAAACTGGCAAAAGAAAAAGCCAAGCCTGAGGAGCCAAAAACCACCTCACGCATTTATACCCGCAGAAAGAAATAGCCCACTAAAAAGCCGATGTATCTACATCGGCTTTTTGTTTGTACTCATTTCAAACCATCTCTTGACCTCAACTAAGCTTGAGGTTTTAGCCTCATTCGCATGATTCAAAATCAACAATGAAAAAGGAACCATTGTGTCCAAAATTACGATTATTTATTTCTCTAAAACCGACGTTACAGGCCAGCTAGCTCGCGCGATTGCCGCTGGCGTTGAACAACAAGGCATTGAGCAACAAGGTGGATTTGAAATTCTCTCTCACCGTATTGAAGGCAGTGAGATTATTGAGGGACGTTTTGTGAACCCTAGCCTAATGGATGAACTTGCTGAGTGCGATGCGATTATCTTTGGCTCACCGACCTATATGGGCGGCGTAGCAGCACAGTTTAAAGCATTTGCAGATGCAAGCAGTGAATCTTGGTATTACCAAAAATGGGCGGGCAAAATCGCGGCTGGCTTTACTAGTGGTGGGGCAATGAATGGCGATCAGTCAATGACGTTGCAGTATCTACAAACACTCACTAACCAGCACGGCATGATATGGGTCGGATTAGATAAGATCAGCAATTCTGGCGAGCTAAATCTGAATCGCTACGGCGTGCAAAGTGGCATTGTTGCACAAGGTGGTGAAGACGGCCAGTTGCATGCCTCAGACGTTGCAACAGCGGAGTATCTTGGCAAACGAGTCGCGATGCTCGTGAATAAGCTCTCCACTCGCTAGCAATAAAGAAGCCCCGTAAGACATATCTACGGGGCTTCATATTTATCGTTTGTTTGAGTGCTACTTCTTGATGTAGAGGTCTTTCGAGTAAATACGACCCTCTACGTTGTTTTTGGCAAAACCGCCAACCGTAGGGCGAACCAAACGCGCTTGCATGTAGTAGTAAATCGGTGCGATTGGCATATCCGCCGCCAACAATTGCTCGGCTTGATCATAAAAACCTTGACGCGCTTTCTCATCGGTTGCCGCCAATGCACCGTTCATCGCATTGTCGTAGGCTTCACTGCTGTAACGAGCAAAGTTACCTGACGAACCAGAACGTAACAGACTCAAGAAGGTAGACGCTTCGTTGTAATCGCCACACCAAGAGGCACGCATGACATCGAAATCACCTTGTCTGCGCGAAACAAGATAAGATTTCCACTCTTGGTTTTCTAACTCGACCTTCGCACCTAAGTTCTTCTTCAACATGGAGGCAATGGCCACCGCAATGGCTTTGTTCGATTCACTGGTGTTGTACAGCAATTTGAAATCTAAAGATTTGTCGTCGCTGTAGCCTGCTTCTTTAAGCAGTTCACGCGCCTTTTCATCGCGCTGTTTTTGCGTCCATGTGCTGTATTCTGGCTGAGTCGCATCAAAGCCAGCCGTGTACTGGTGTGCAAACGTATAAGCAGGCAGATTACCCACTTGTGTGACACCATTCGTGATCACATCACGCATCATCGAATAAGACACGGCTTTTCGAACTCGTACATCATCGAAAGGAGGACGCGTTGTGTTAAACGCGTAGTAGTAGGTACAAAGTAGCGGAACCGCGGTATACGCTTGCTCGTAATCCTTCTTCAGCTTTTGCGCCATGTGGGTTGGTACATCTGAGGTGATGTCCACTTCGCCCACCGCATAACGATTAATTGATGCGTTTTGGTTCTCAAACGGAATGTATGTCACTTCAGTGAGATGAGTATCCGCGCTATCCCAGTAATTTGGGTTCTTTTTCAGTTCAATGCGTTCATTCACCACCCATTTATCCAGAACAAATGCACCATTGCCAACAAACTGCTGTGGGTCACTCCACGGCTTTTCGCTGTTCTCAACCGTTGCTTTGTGTACCGGCATCATCGAAGTGTGGCCTGTCATTGCGACAAAATACGGTACCTTGCTATCAAGCTCGAAGCGCAGAGTATGTTTATCGACGGCGGTGATACCGAGATCATCCAGTGGCTTTTTACCTTCTGCTACGTCGGCGATGTTTTTGATCTTAGTGAGTTTGAGATACCAAACATTGGGTGAAGCCGTTTTCGGGTCCACTGCACGACGAAGTGAATAGACAAAATCATCCGCTGTCACAGGATCGCCGTTCGACCATTTTGCGTCTTTACGCAGCTGGAACACAAAGGTTTGGTTATCTTCGGTTTGCCAAGATTCCGCAACACCAGGAACGATATTGCCATCGCGGTCTTGAATGACTAATCCCTCAAACAAATCACGAATCACGTGCATTTCTGGCAAGCCTTCGGCTTTTGCAGGATCTAGCGTTGCCGCTTCGGCGTCGTTTGCTCGCACTAGATGTTGTTCCGGCGCGAGTTGCACACCATCAGGTAAAGAGTCAGCTAAAGCAGAAGCGGATATAAATGGGGTCAATAGAGAGGATATTAGTAAGGCTGTTGAGTGTTTTTTAAATTCCATATCGATTTTTGTTCTCCTAACACGTCTTTTGAAGCAAGTACCACAAATCATCATACAAGCATTGACGAACTTTAAGTGTTCAGTTTATATCCGAGTAATATCAAAATGCTAAGTTCAACGGCTATGACTTGAGTTATATATAGATACTACTTGAACAATCAGGAGATTACGGTGAGTCTAATTCCAAGAACGGAAAGAGCGGCATTTTTAATTACGCCAACATCATATGGAAGATCGGTACTAGGTGCGCCGTTGTTGTACTTCCCAGCACAAGTAGAAAATGACTCGCGAGGCCTTATTCTCGCTGGGACACACGGTGACGAGACAGCCTCAATCGCCGGATTGTCGTGCGCGTTAAGAAGCTTGCCAGCGGAGTGTCTGAAGCACGATGTGATTTTATCGATGAACCCAGACGCAAACCAACTGGGTACGCGAGCCAACGCCAATCAAGTCGATCTAAACCGTGCGTTTCCTACGCAGAATTGGACAGAGCACGGCACAGTCTATCGCTGGAGCTCGCATACACCTGTTCGAGACGTGAAAGTAAAAACAGGCAGCAAAGAACAGCTAGAGCCAGAAGTTGAAGCACTAATTAGTTTGATTGAACTGCGCAGACCAAAATTTGTGGTCTCGTTTCATGAACCATTAGCGTTTGTCGACGACCCTGCTCATTCTGATTTGGCCAAATGGCTCGGCAAGCAATTCAATCTACCCATCGTTGACGATGTTGATTACGAAACGCCAGGGTCTTTCGGAACTTGGTGTAATGAACGCCAGTTGCCTTGTATTACGGTGGAATTGCCCCCGATCTCGGCGGATCTGACGATTGAAGAACACTTAGATGCGTTTATTGCGCTGCTGCAACACGATCCAGATCTTTAATTTCTAGCTATACGAAGCGATCAAGTAAGGATCTGCTTGATATCGGTACTGATATCACTGATCAACTGGCGTGCGCTTTCGTCTCTTTGTTGTACCAAAATAATAAACAACAGATCCGTAATCACGTTTTGTGCTGTGCGCGAAGCAATGGAAGAGCTGCGATGCTCTGTTTCATTGGCGATGGTATCAAACGTGATATCGGCAATGTCTCTCAAGCGGCTTCTCCCCGGGGCAGACAAAGCAATCACCTTTGCTCCCTGCTCTTTCGCCGCTTCCGCAGCCACCAGAATCTCTTTTCGCTCTCCTGAAAAAGAAATCGCGATCTGCACGTCCTCTGAAGAAAGCGTACGCGCAACCGCAATTTGTACGTGACTGTCTTGCTCAGATAGCGCGGTAATCCCAAGCTTAAGCAGCTTAAAACTCAAATCTTTTGCAGTAAGCGCAGAGCCGCCAATGCCCACCACTTGCACACGGCGCGCTTCACTTAACCACTTCACCGCTTGATGACACGCCTCATAAGAGAGCGCATTGGTCGTTTGGAACATAGCGTCGGTTTTCGCTTTAACCAGTTTTTGCGAAATCACCGCAATCGGATCATCCGCCAAAATATCACTGTGGAGTGGCGTAGATTGCATCGCTTGTTTGCGGCCAATATCTTCGTTCAACGCCAGTTTGAACTCGCTATAGCCTTTATAGCCAATCCTCTGGGTGAATTTAACAATGCTCGACTGGCTCACTTGCACTTGTTCAGCAAGCTCTTGACTGGTCAATTGCGCGGCTTTTTCTGCATTTTCGACAATCCAATCGCCAACCAGACGACCACTGTGAGAGAGCTGAGTACGTCTTGCGACGATTTTATTGATAACGGACACGACAAAATTCCAAAAACTTTAAATAAATTATTCCAAAACAGAAATAATCACACTTTTCTTTAACTGACTGATTAACTTAACAACCCTTATATCTACGTAAGATATTGCGTCAGTATTTCCAGCCATTATTCCAAACTTTCACTGAACAAAGAATAACCTCAAGTGTGATTTTTATCACCTAAATTGAATATTTTATTCCATAGAATCGCCCTCAGATTGAACATTTACAAGAGTACACAGAACATGAAAATTGATTTAAGCCGATTGGTGACAGAAAGCCGCAATCCAGCGAGCGCAGAGATCGATACGCTTTCTACCATCGAGATGCTGCAAGTCATCAACCAAGAAGATCAGAAAGTCGCTATAGCAGTACAAGCAGTATTGCCACAAATCGCGCAAACCGTCGATGCCATTACTGCAGCGTTCGCCAATGGTGGCCGTCTGATTTACATGGGCGCAGGTACATCTGGCCGCCTTGGTATTCTTGATGCGAGTGAATGTCCTCCAACCTATGGCACACACCCAGATATGGTTATCGGTTTAATTGCTGGTGGTCATCAAGCGATTTTGAAAGCGGTAGAAAACGCAGAAGACAACGCTCAAATGGGCCAAGACGATTTAAAGACGCTGAATCTGACTCAGTATGATGTTGTGGTTGGCATCGCCGCCAGCGGCCGTACGCCTTATGTTTTAGGTGGTTTGGATTACGCAAAATCTGTCGGTGCTACAACAGCATCAATCGCTTGTAACCCAGCATGCGCAATGGCAGAAGCTGCAGACATCGCGATTCTTCCGGTAGTGGGCGCAGAAGTAGTCACCGGCTCTTCACGTATGAAAGCGGGCACAGCACAAAAATTGGTGCTGAACATGCTGACTTCTGGCGCAATGATTCGCAGCGGTAAAGTGTTTGGCAATTTAATGGTGGATGTAGAAGCCACCAACGCCAAGCTGATTCAGCGTCAAACCAACATCGTAGTTGAAGCAACCGGTGCACCAAAAGAAGAAGCAGAAAAAGCCCTTGAAGCGTGTGAACGTCACTGTAAGACCGCAATTTTAATGATTCTGGCTGATTTGGATGCAGAGCAAGCTAAATCTCGCCTCGCCGAGCACAACGGTTTTATTCGTGCAGCACTAAATAATAACTAAATAGCCCTAGTCCTGAAGGATAGTCCCTATGGCCAAAATTACCTCTAACACAGTATCGCAATTGCTCGCCGCAGTGGGTGGCAGTAACAACGTAAGTAAATGCGGTAACTGTATGACGCGTTTGCGTTTATCTCTCGCGAATAACAGCTTGGCGGACCAATCCGTCATTAAACAAATTCCCGGCGTAATGGGTGTGGTAGAAAGCGACGAGCAATTCCAGATCATTCTTGGTCCCGGTAAAGCTCAGCAAGCCGCCGATATGATGAATAAGTTGATCGACAGCTTAATCTCTGGTGACAGCGAAGAGCCTGATGCACCACAACAGGATCTTTCTGCTGTCGCTGCAGAGCAGAAAAAACAGATGAAGAGTAAGCAAACCAGTGCGGTTCAGCGTTTTCTGAGTAAGTTTGCCACCATATTTACACCACTGATTCCCGGCTTTATTGCTGCGGGTTTGCTGCTCGGCTTTGCCACATTACTAGAGCAAATATTCGTGCTCGACCAAACGCCAAGCCAGTTTATGGTTGACCTGATCGCCTACATGAAAGTGTTTGGAAAAGGTTTGTTCGCTTTCTTAAGTATTTTGATTGGCTATAACGCACAGCAAGCGTTTGGTGGCTCCGGCGTCAATGGTGCCATACTCGCTTCCCTATTTGTTTTGGGTTACAACCCAGATGCAACCTCAGGTATTTACGCCGGAATGAACGAGTTCTTCGGCTTTGCGATTGATCCTCGGGGCAACATTATTGGCGTGTTGATGGCAGCGATCGTTGGTGCTCAGGTCGAGAAAAAAGTGCGTCAGTATATGCCTGACGACCTGGACATGATCTTAACTTCTGTTGTTACTCTTTTGATCATGGGCGCGGTCACCTTCTTGATCATCATGCCAATCGGTGGTGAGCTATTCAAGGGCATGTCTTGGTTGTTCCTAAACTTGAATGACAACCCATTAGGCGCAGCGATTCTGGCAGGTTTATTCTTGATTTCCGTGGTATTTGGTATCCACCAAGGCTTTGTGCCAGTGTACTTTGCCCTGATGGAAGCACAAGGCTTTAACTCGCTGTTTCCTATCCTAGCAATGGCGGGTGGCGGTCAAGTGGGTGCATCTATGGCACTGTACTTCAAAGCTAAAAAAGACGCGCTGCTACGCACACAAGTAAAAGGTGCCATCATTCCAGGTCTACTTGGCATCGGTGAGCCACTGATTTACGGCGTGACGCTACCGCGTGTTAAACCGTTCGTAACCGCTTGTATTGGTGGTGCTGCAGGTGGTTTCTTTATCGGCTTAGTCTCTTACCTTGGTTTACCTGTTGGCCTTAATACCGTATTCGGTCCATCAGGTATCGTTGCGATTCCTCTGATGACATCAGACAGTGGCATCTTTGCTGGCATGATGGTGTTCATCGTTGGACTGCTTATCTCTTACATTGTCGGCTTCCTAGCTACCTATTTCTTTGGCTGCAAAGACGTTGATTTAAGCTAAATCATTCTAACCCCTATAGGAATGAACTAGCTCGCGTCCTTGAGCTTTCAAGGGCGCACCTTCTCTCTACTTCTCACGACATTGATTTTATTCCGTTATTCGGAAGGGGCTTTGTCGTGCTTAAAAACAATAGAAACGAAAAGGTCGTTCACATGAAAAAGCACATTTTGACTCTACTTCTCCCTACTCTGATGGCATCGAACGCAGCGATGGCCGCTCAACTTTACCAAGCAGAAGACGGGTCGGTTTTGAACATTTACTCTCGTCTTGGCTTTAACGTCACCAATAAAAATGATGAACACGGTGATACCAATGGCGAATTTGATGGCCGTATTGGTTTAAATGGCTCACAAACCATCAACGAACATGCTTCTGTGATTGGCCAAGCGCAATACCAAGTAGGCGCAGCAGAATACGCCAACCAAGTGAACGACAAGCCTTCTCTGACAGCGCGTTACGTTTGGGCTGGTATCGATGCACAAGATTACGGTCGAATCACAGGTGGCCGTGTTGCATCAGGATTGATCATGTTCACCGACATTGGTGATGTGTTCGCGTCATCAGACGTTTCTATGGCGCGCCAAGCAAATAAAGTGGATAAAACCGCGACACAAGTTTTCCGTCAAGACGGTACGCTGCAATACCAGAACCGTATTGGCAACTTTGATGCATCTGTGGCTTACATCCTAGGTAACAACACGTCTGAACTCGATTACGGCTACAACGCCGCATTACGTTACACCCTTGAAATGGGCGATTTGGGTACATTAGCCCCAGTAGTCGCAATGCAAAAAAGTAAAGGCGATGCACGTGAAAACAACGATACCGATTACACCTTTTGGGGGGCGGGTACGCGTTACTACTTGGGTGATTTGATGTTAGGTGCGCTTTACTCAGAAGATGAGCTAGAAGGTTACTTCTCTGAAACCAGTACCGATAAAGTCATGGAGCTGACCGCAGTTTACAGTGTAAATGACAAATGGGCGTTACGTGCAGGTTACCGCTCTCTAGAAAACAGCGACGGCGACGAGCTGGAACTGAAAGACACAACCGTTGAAGTGCAATACAAACTGACCCCTCGCTCTTCTATCTACACCAGTTACGTTGACCGTAATGGCTCGCGCGGTTACGACAACGCACAAGAAGTCTCGTTTGGTGGTGCACATGCAGATGAAAGCTACTACCACTTCGGGCTACGTTACGAGCTGTAAATGTCCATACACTCGTTTTAGTTAGCTAAGATTTCCTCCTCGATATTTTTCCTGCCTTTAAAATGTCGAGGAGTGAAATCTTCCATCTTTTCAATGACTAGCCATTTTATGAATTCCCCAGTAGGCATTGCTGTCAATTATCATTACATGCATGTTTACTTTTTCATCATTAAGCAAAGTACTCTCTCGTCAATTAATAAACGCTTAATCAATATGAGAGCCTTATGCCTGTAAAATTCTGCTCACACTGCAACAAACCGACTGAACACAAACGCGTGATGAAACGCATCAATACTCAACCAGAAAACATCAACGGCAAAACAGCCCGTTTAATGGTGTTGGTATCACGCTGTTTTACCGGTAACCACTATCACGAGTTAACACCTCAATTCTACTGCCGCACTTGTAATCAACACTTTCAAGGCACAGCAGAGATTAAAGACCTACACGCTCAAGACAACCTATCAGTTTAAAATGATTGCTGTTTGAAATGCTCAATAAACGCCTGCGTTCGCTTTGGTAAATGCTCACGTTTAGGATAAAGAATATAGAGCGGTAGGATCGCATCCGTTTGCCACTCAGGGAGTAACGGAACGAGTTGCGATCGCTCTTCACCGCTGAGTTTCTCCAATGCGAATTCATCCAACATTGCAACGCCGCATCCCGCAAGAGTGGCTTCAAGCATGGATTGAACCAAATTAAAGCTGAGTACACTTTGCAAAACCACTGAAACTTTCTGCTTGGTTTCGATATGATGAAAGTGCCACGTATCGAGGTTTAACACTTCATTGCGATACACAATATGGTTAAGCAGATGAAGATCTTCCGGCATTGCTATTTTTGGTTTCTTGGACAAGTACGCTTTATGTGCGAACGGTTTACAGTGTAAAGAGCGCAAATGGTGACCGATATAACCCTCGGGTGGATTGTTCGTGAAGAAAAACGCCACATCAAAGCCAGACTCAATAAGATCCAAAGGCGTTTCAGAAAAGATCACTTCAAACGTCACTTCCGGATATAACTGGCGAAACTCGATCAATGCTCGGTTCAATAACGCCGCGCCAAATGATGCCGACGCCGCGATGCGCAAATGCCCAGCGACTCGGTCACTTTCCATCACTTGTTCATTAATCTTCTCCGCCCCGTCCATCAAACCCTTTACTTGCTGATAGAAACGCAACCCATCGTAAGTAAGATTAAACTGCCTTGTTGTACGTTGAATCAACTGTACTGACAGAATCTCTTCCAACTGCCTTAGTTGACGACTCGCGTGCGCATTTGAGCAACGCAGTTTTTTCGCCGCACCAGCAATACTCTTCTCTTCACATAGTGCAATGTACATCGGCACGTAGCTTAGCCACTTTATTTCCATACAGTAATTATGAATCTCTAAAAACAATCTACTGGAAATAATAGAAAGGCTCTACACTGCTTACAACTTAAAATTGGAACGGAGAATCACGAATGAACGCATTCGATACTTGGTTAAAAGGGCAAGTGATCAAAGACCATGTCACTAACCCGAATATCGAGGTGGGAGATTACAGTTATTACTCGGGGTTTTATCACGGTAAAACATTTGAAGATCAATCAGTTCGTTATTTGATGGGCGACAGCGTTACCCAACAAGAGTGGCAAGATGGTGCTTATGGAAAAGTGGACAAACTGATCATTGGCAAGTTCTGTTCAATCGCTTCTGGCGCGACCTTTATGATGGCTGGCAATCAAGGCCATCGGGTAGATTGGATTTCTACCTTTCCATTTTCTCCTGAAGAGTTTGGAGAAGATGTACAAAGCGGGTTTGAACGCGCCGATGATACTGTTGTGGGTAATGATGTGTGGATTGGCAGCGAAGCGATGATCATGCCGGGCGTGAAAATTGGAGATGGTGCCGTGATTGGTGCGCGCTCAGTCATCACAAAAGATGTTCCGCCCTACTCGATTGTTGTTGGTCACAATCATATTGTTCGCCAGCGCTTTAACGACGAATGTGTCGCCATGTTGTCAGAAATCAAATGGTGGGATTGGCCCATTAGCCATATTAAACAAGCAATGAAGATCATGTGCAGCAGTGATGTACGTGCCCTTGGTGCTTACTATCAAGAACACATTGCCTGATGTTTAAAAACAAAAGCCCGTGTACCTCTCAATACACGGGCTTTTTCATTCTTCCAATGAAAGAGTTAAATCGCGACGACGTCTTCTTCCTCTAAATTTGCCGCCACTTTGATTTCGTATTGGTTAAAGCTAAACACACAACCGCCATGTGTGCGTTTGGTTGTCACCTGTTCGTCTCCAAATTGCACTGTAACGCGCGTAAATACGCGATCTTTGGCTTCAACGATATTCTCTTCCAGCGAGACTTCAAACTCCTGCTCAGTGTGTTCTAGCTTCTGTTTAACTTCTTCAAGGCGAGCATTGTTTTGCGCTTTCATTACTTCGATTTGAGCTTGCTCTTCATCGGTACGCTCTGCTTTAGGACGCTTCTTAAATTCAAGTTCCTTACGAATCACATCCATCGTGCCTTCTTGGGCGGATTTGTATTCTTCTTTTAAGTTGGCGATACGCTCTTTGAATACAGCGTAACAGGCAAAAGCCTCGACTTTCGTTGCGGTATCACCTTCTACACCAAGCTGAGAGCAAAGTACCTTACTTCCTACTTTGGCATCACCACAGCTTAAAGTGCCGTTTTTACCGCTGGCATCAAGTACCGTCAGGTTGCGTCCACACACAATGTCGTTATTCATACTGTGCACAGCCAGCTCTATGTCTTCGCCAGACTGCAATTCACAATACTGGGCGTAACTAGCACGAATCGATGTTTTGGTTCGAACGTGGCAGCTTTTCGGCTGACCATCACTCACTGTGTGGCCAATAATGCCTTTCGCGACTTGGATGTCGCCTTCAGCTTGCACGTCCGCGGATTCAATAAACCCACCAACGGTAATAGAGCCTGTCGCTTTGACGATCATGCCAGATTCAATGTTGCCGCCGATGATGACATTGCCTTTAAACTTAACGTGCCCTGTGTTCACACCCACACTGTTTAAACACAGAGCGCTATCAACTTCGATGGTTTTATCTTTGATGAGAGGCGTACCAGATACAGAAGCAATCAGAAGATTAGGATCGGCTTTGCTAATTTCTGTCCCCTTACCCGGTTTAATAGGACTGTCTTTACCGGCTTGAGGAGGAATCACTCGCCCTTGGACAGTAAAACCCGGAACGCCCTTGGTAGCAGGTGTTCGACGCATGACCTCATCACCCACGTCCACGGCAATGGTTTCACCTAAGTTTCGTAAATCAATTTTGTCGCTAGTGGTTTGGCCTTCTTTTGGTTTGAGGATACGTTTGGTGATGTCTTTAACGAGAGGCGTAAAGATGGCGTCTTTACCTTTGACTGGTTGTTTACCAACGGCGACCGGTTGAGTGAAGGTTTCTCCGGGTTTGAGTTGATTGCTGACGACCATTACTTTTTTAAGCGCCAACTTATTAATGCCTTTCGATACTCTCGCATGAGCAAGTGCTTGAACGATTTCAGGGCCACGCAAACCACGGCCACCATAAGCACCTACAATCTTCATGCTCGCGAGCATGTCGTTGTTCGACAGTTCAACTTCTACCAGAGCATTCTTAATCTGCGCAACGACAATACCTTCGTATGCTTCTGCTTTACGCTCACGAGCACAGTTAATGAATCGAACCACTTCAGCGTCATCAACGAACGCCTGACTGGCATTCATTGCTTGAAGCTGTTCAGGTAACTCCTTCTGATTTAGCTCACCTCCGATTTCAATATCTCCCGATAGGCGAGCTAAAATCCTCGTTTTGTCTTCCGACCATTCAAGGCATATCTTCCACATAACCAATCCATCTACTACCCATCACCCAATTCAGTCTAACCAAATTCATTTTCTGAACAAACCTCTCACTTCTCAGAATCAGGCTCACATCACTAAAGGAAGCCCCGCTTTTTCTGAGGTTGAGGTAGACAGGCACAGAATTTCTAAATCACGTTAGGATTCATTTTTGGGCGGAACTGTCCCTTCATAACCAAAGCATCACGATCTTTATTTGAATATATGGGAAAGCCTCCTTAATGAACAATCTAACTTTATTAACAATTTATTATTTAGCTCACTTCACAGATAGCTCATTGCACACAACTTGTGTTTACAGTGTAAATCGAGATTGGCTTTACATCCCAACCGAAAACCGTGGTTAAGGTGGCAAACAAAAAAGGAGATGATTTACAGTGTAAACCCTCTCCTCCCATTAACCACTTTTACAGTGTAAATTGCTTGCTCCGTTTACACTGTAAATTTAGCAATCAAAACTTGTAGCTCTTTTCTTATCTGCGCTTCAAGTTGCTTACGTCCCGGCAAGCCATATTGCTTAGCGCACGCACTCCAGTCTTTGTTTAAGAATAATTTACTGATCATCAAGTCAGACACATCAGCCAAACCACATTGCAGTAACCATTGCTGAATCCAAACAGAGACCGATTCAAAGTTGTTCCCACCTTGAGCATAACACTCGATTAAAGTGCGCTTCGTTAAATGGGACTGACAGGTAGATACCGAGGCTGGCAATAGCGCACGAAGCAAACTTGGCTCTAACTTAGGATAAGTAGACGCCGCACTCAATGGCAACAGTTCTTCGAATAGCGATTTGGCTTCGTTTATCCAAGCTTGTTGTGAGCCACACTGACGAACCATCAACAATGAGTAACACCCACTTGCCGCATCTCGCATACTTCCAAGACGAATGGATTCAAAACCAGATTGGTTCCAAAACGTAATCAGTTCTTCTGCTGCACCAAAGCTAGTGGACAAATAAGAGATATGAGGCGGCGTAGTTTGTTCCAACTGCTTTAACATTTGTTGGCCAATACCTTGCCCTTGCAAATCTGGATGCACCGCAATTCGCATCACTCGCAAAGTAGAAAGCGCACCCACATCGGCGTAACCAAGTTGATTGATAATAGTCACTGGCGTCAGGTGCCCTTTCGGACGACGTTTCCCAAGCTGAATATCTTTAACGAGATTCGAATCGAGGTTGCCTTCCTCCACAGTTAACATCACCCCGACGACTTCATTGTTATTCTGAGCCACGTAGATCTGGCAATGTTCATCTTGCAGAAGATGCAGCAAATCATTTGGCGAGGTTTGATAATGCGCATTCACAAGTAACGCAAAGCACGTTTTCAATACGGAAGGATTAGAAATCAACGCTGACTTACGGAGGTTGATTAATGAAATATCGCCAAGCTTAGACGGCTGACCCGGGGTAAGTTCTGCATCCAGTAAAAATGCTTGGTACAACCAAGATTCCAAGTTGTCATTTACTGCCCATCGAATAGGTTGTTGAAGATGACAAAGCTTCATTCCAGGTCTTTGCTTTTGTAGCCAATCAACAAACTTAAGCGTGAAGCCACGGCCACAACCTTCATAACCATGAATGGTGGTTGAGAATACGAGACGATGATATTGCTCAGTAATCTGCTTAAGCATAGGAACCGGAATCGCAGCAGCTTCATCAACCAACAACAAATCACACTCAGGTAAAGTAGAGAGTAATTCATCCGGTGCGATGAACTGAATGTAGCCCTGCCCCGCTTCTAATCGGTCTTTCTTAACGCGCTCTGCTGTTGATAGCAATCTGAGCGAGTGCTGATAAACAGGTTCAACAGCTTTGATGCTTGGCGCTGTGACGAGAATTCGTAATGGCTTTTGCTCTAGAAGCTGCGCGCACGCAATACCTAACGCACTGGTTTTTCCTCGACCACGATCGGCGGTTAATACTAAAGGACGTTTGCGATGCCCTGTCACCACTTTTTCGATAAAAGAAACCGCTTCAGTTTGCTCACTATACTGTTGTGCTTTTTCCGCTTGGATGAAATCTGGCAACGGAGGTAATGGTACATTCTCCTTAATAACGGTGAGTTGTTGCCATTGCGTTTGCAGCCACAGTTCGGCGTCATCCGCGTCTTGGTCTCTATTGGCAACCACAATCAATAGCCCACCGCCGACGAGTGCACCAAGAGCCAAGGTAAAACTGTTGGCGTCAAACTCTTTTCTCGCGTCAAACAGCAGCACGTCACATTCACGGCCGAGCAACATATTACCTTGCTTTGCATTTACGCAGAGGGCATTTTCTAGTTGCCAATCCCCAACACAGAACCACGTTTGATTTTGTTGCTTTTGATGAAAGTCGGTAATCAAGGCATTTTGCCAATCGGCATCACCATAAATCACCACGCCATTGCGTTGAAAGGCTTTGTAAGATTGGAGCTGAAGCTGAGAAAGGAATTCAGGTTGTGCGAGCATTACGTATATCCAAGCATTAAACTGACGCCATATTATCACATCTCGATTCATGGAGACTTTGCCAAATTGCAGACATAAAAAAACCGCCCGGAGGCGGTTTCAAACAAGAACAGTTTTACTTCATTTTGCTCTCAACGAAAGCAAGAATTTCTTCCATCAAGCTGTCGTCAACTTTCTTCAAGTTAAGAGCAAGGTTGTTACCTTTACGGCTGTAGCTTGCACGACCTTTAACTAGATCAACTTTTTCCGCTTTCTTAGCTGGCTTCGCTGGTGCAAGTTCTGCAATCCAACTTTCAATGCTCTCTGTCACTTCTTTAGTAAGACGAGCCACACCTTGAGCTGTACTGCGCTGCCACAAATAACCTTCCGACGTACGACACTTATCCAACAAGTTTTGTTGTTGTTCGCCGTTCAATGTCGAGAACTGCTTATGCAGCTTAACAATCGTTGGACGACCTAAATCACCAACATTCGGGTAAGCTTGCAGAAGTTCAAGCGGAAGTGCAGCGGCTTTTAATGCGCCACTCACCAAGGCTTCACTGCACTGGAACATTTTTGCTAGTGCTTTTTGGTCTTCAGCTTCGCCACTTTCAAGCTTCGCCTGCATCTCTTTACCTTTTTCGTATAGAGACAGTGGCTTGTGCGCGTTTGCAACATCAGAAAGGAATTTCGCGTGGTCCGTGTTGATGCCGTCACCAACGTAAACCAAGAAATCCTGTCCTGCTAAGATACAAGACATACGACGGCGGCTACCGTCCAATACTTCAATCTTGCCATCTTCAGTGCGACGACCAACCGCTGGATATTGTTGACCACGTTCTTTCAACGTCACCAACACATCCGATAAAGCGTGTTCGTTTAGGAAAGATTGCTCACGAGCGTTCTCTGCAAATACGCTGGTGTCTGTCGCCACTTTATCCGCAGGAATGCGGACCAATTCAAACTGAACGGTGTTCTCGCCTGCGACAGCAAGTTCGATAGTTTGTGCTTTGTCTTTTGCCGCCGTTTGCGCTTCTTGAGGTGTCGCAACACGACGCTTATTGGTTTTACCAAATAATTTCGCGTTTAATTCAGACGTTTTCAATGCCATTTATTCATTACCCCTGATTCAATGACGGCCAGTTAGAGTGCAGTACGCGCTCTAGTTCTAGTGCACTCTTATGTACCGCATCTTGTGCAGTAGCGAGCGTTTTCTTACCACCTTCGAAGTCGCCTACGGTCAAATCAAACACTGTGCTGTAGGTGTCAGCACACGTTTCGAATGCACGACTACGAGGAATAGTGGCCATCATAACTTGGTCACCTAGAAGATAGTTCATTTCAGTTAGAACAGAAACTTGCTTCTTGTTGTCGTCTTCGAACATGGTTGGCATCAGACGAACAAACTCAAGACCGTTCCAATCTTCTGGGAACATCTCATAAACCGTAGGAAGGTGTTGGAAGAAGTTTACTGTTGAAGCCCAGTCAAGACGCTTCGCTGCACAAGGAATCAATAGCGCATTTGATGCGTACATTGCGTTCCATACTAGCGGGTCAACGTGTGGACCGGTATCAATCATAATCACGTCGAAGTCATTCGCAATCTTGTCAATCAACTGCTCTTTCAACAGACGAACGATGTCTAGCGATGGGTCTTCAGAGAGTGTTTGCCATGCTTCTGCGTTGAACATTGCGTCTTCTGGGAAAGCAGAAATCGACTTCAAGTTCGGGTATTGCGTCGGTAGCAGTACGTTCTTATGTAGGAATTCTCGATCGATTTCCACACCATCTGGCACGTTACCAAGCATGATATCAACGGCAGAGTAAATGTTGTCATGTTCTGCCACACTGATTTGTGGATTTAAGAACAAACGTAATGAACCTTGAGGGTCAAGGTCAATCAAACAAATGCGGTAACGATTATCTAAGTTTAGTGCTAGGCATGCAGCCAAATGAACCGCAGTCATTGATTTACCCGTACCACCCTTTTGGTTCTGTACGTTGATAATCCACGGTTTATTTTCTGAATTCTTTTTACGCTCATGGAATTTTGGCACTTCTGCCGCGTCCATTAGCATGTGCGCTTCATCTAAAGTGATTGAATAATGGTTAGCATTATTCTTAGTAAATTGATGGCCGTCTGCCTCCATTTTACCAATAGCTTCATCCAGCTTACGACGAGTTAAACCAGAGCGGGTTTCCATCATCGCTTTAGACATTGGTGGGAAGTAATTGTCACTTCGCTCTTCCAAAACAATCTCAATACGGTCAGCTTGAACCTGCTGCGTCAGTTCCGCTAACTCCTGGAGATTTTCAATCGTTTTTTCTCTTTTCATGCCAAATTCCGTTGGAAGGATATCTGATTTTAATTGTACAGCACTAGCATTCTAAAACAACAAAAAGGTGAACAAACATTTTGAATAACCATCACATAAAAAAACACTCACAAACGCCACTTTTATGATTCTCCCATGAAAACATCACAAAATTTAATCAAATACTTGCCAATAAAGAGATTCAAACTCGATGAAATTAAAAATGTTACATCGTCACGTATTTACAATGTAAATCTAGCATTTATCTCGGAACGATTATAAAACAGCCCTAAATTACGGGCACTGTGAGATCAATCAGGTATTGGAGTGTTTATGTGGCTTTAAGTCAAAAGAGTTCTTCCCAACTAACCCTTGATCATGCGTCCAGTGCTATTTTTTGTAGGGAATGAGGTTTCTATTGGAAGAATGATCAAGGACTGTACATGATCATTCTTCCGAGGTAAGCATCAAAACTGAAAGCATGATCAAGGAAACCATGCTTCTATTTACATATCGGGCTAATTTTTCAATCAGATCAATTTATCGGAAAAATGATCAAGAACGTTTTTAACACGGAAGCATGTATTTTTCCCTCTAATTTACGGAAGAATGTAGATAGACTGGGGGATAGAGAGAAAACCAGAGCGTAAAAGCCGGAACGATGAATTAAAGCATCATGTAAAATGTAGACAAGACAATCATGATCATGCTTCCGTTGATTTCATCTTAAGCCCTGTTAAGTAGCGAGATTCAACCAAAATGGTGGCGTTTTCATCAATTGAATAATTTCCGCGCGATATTGAGAGCAGAACGATGAAAATCTTCTCTCTTGATCATCGATCCGACGTTAATATGAAAACAAGTAAGCAATAACACACGATGAGTTTTCCAAGTGAAGCCCTAGCTTCTGTGGATAAGTTGTATAAACATCATGATCATCGTTTCAGCCCTGTTTTGATCATCTTTTCATAAACTTAATGATCATGCTTACGGAGAGTTGTGATCATGCTTTCTGACTTTCGATGATCATACTTTCGATAGTTACATGATCATAGTTCCGAAATGGCGATTGAAAATATCTAAGTTAAACAGCTACTTACGACGCTAAAAATGTCCAGATCATTAGATCATATAATCAATTAAGATCAGATTAATCAAAAAGATCAGTTATTTAAAAAACAAAGATTTTTTCTTTATTTATGATCTGTTTTTCTTTATTCTTCGGAACCATAGCGAAACTACGGCTAGTGTGATCTGGATCTAAAATGACGGCTGATGAAAAAATTCTGATTAAAGCGCCAAGAAGCCATAAGGATGGGCACCTTTTTGAGGTACACGAATCTTCTGCAGATTGGGTAGAACAATACCAACATTTCAAAGGGGTAACCAAAAGCATCTTAGAACTGCTTAATCTTATTTCACTGCGTGGATTCAGCAGCAAAGATGGATTAGTTTCAACAACAGAAATTGTTGGTGCTACCGACGGTCAACTTACGCGTGCTGCATTACAGCAACGTTTACGAGCAGCGGTGAATATTGGTTTATTTACGCAAACACCAGTCCGTTTTGAAGAAGGCCTTGCTGGTAAAACCATGCTGCATAAGTTCGTAAACCCGAACCAATTAATTTCGGCATTGGGAGCCACCAGCCTAGTGACAGAAAAGGTTCGTCAAAGCGAGAAGCAAAAGCGTTCCAAAGCGTTAGCACAAACACAAGTGAACAAACGCTTGCTCAATGAGCACGGTCTTAACACACCTCCAATGATGAAAGATGAAGCGGATCAATTCATCGTATCACCGACCAATTGGGCAGGGATCATTGACCAAGCCCTCGCACCACCTCGTACTCGTAAGAGTTATCAGAAATCGATGGTATCGATCTCTGGCACCAAAGCCGTGATTGAAACGCGATCTTCTAAAAACATCATGACCGTTGATGATCTGATGACCTTGTTTGCGTTGTTTACGCTTACAGTTCAATACCATGATCATCACAAAGATCAGTACCACATGGATGCAGCGCATGTCCCTAACAAGACGCCGTTGTACATTACCGATATTCTGTCTTTGCGTGGCAAAAAAGACAGTGGGCCTGCTCGAGATTCTATTCGTGACAGTATTGATCGTATTGAATTTACCGATTTCCAGTTGCATGAACTGACTGGCCGTTGGCTCAGTGAGAACATGCCTGAAGGGTTTAAGAGTGATCGTTTCCGGTTTATCGCTCGAACCATTACTGCCTCGGAAGAAGCGCCTACAGAAGGTCTGGATGGTGAGATTCGAATCAAACCTAATCTTTACATCTTGGTTTGGGAGCCTTCGTTCTACGAAGAATTGCTCACTCGTGATTACTTCTTCCTATTCCCGCCAGAAATTCTGAAGCAGCATACGCTGGTATTCCAGATGTACTCATTCTTCCGTAGTCGCCTAGTACGCAAGCATACTGATTGCATGCTGTTGAGCGAGTTAAACCAGAAATTGGCACGTAATATCGAATGGCGCCGATTCTCAATGGATTTGATCCGCGAGTTGAAGCGTTTGTCAGACGGCAAGGGGACGGAAGATCTTTTTGTCGTCAATCTTTGGGGCTATCACCTAACGATCGAAACGATGATCGAGAACGGTAAGGTGATGGATTACCAAATCGACATCAAATGTGATGTCGAAGAGGTCTTACGTTACTCACGAGCACGTACAACCAACGCTGGTAAGCGCAATATGGCGCCTACACTGCCAAATCCACTTCGCAATGAGATGGTGACAAGGCAGCAGCTAGACGAGCTCTCAGGCATCATAGACGGCGAATTTGAGCCTATTCAGCGTAAAGCACCGTCCCCTCGTGGCAATTTAGGCCGCCGAGTGAAGCAGAAAAAGCACTTGGTTGAGATCAATGCTGACGAGATCACCATTACTCTATCCAAATATACCTCTCCAGAGGCTCTAGAACGCAGTGTAACGGCTTTGTCAGCGATGACAGGGCATTCGTATGCCTCAATCAAAGAAGAGTGTTCTGACTTCATTGAGAAGCTTGATTTCTTGAGAGTAGGGGATGTTCCTCTGCCATACGAGACACTGAGTAAGACGGTGGAGCTGTTCAACAGCCAAAATGATGTAAAGCATTTGACCATTGAACGTTTGATTGCGGGCTTGGCCGTTCGTCGGAAGGTATGTCGTCAGATTTTTGATGGGCACATGGACGAGATGGTATTCAGAGCACTTGATGAAATGGCCATTTAACATGTGTTGGGTCGATGCTTTTTAAGTAATAAGCATGACCAATTGATTCAGAATGTAACAATGAATTGCACTGATGGAAATCAGACTTAACTCTTACAAACCACTGACATTGATGATCGGATGGCAGACTAAGATTTATCCCGAATAGACAACCTTTTGTCCTTTCTGATGATTAATAGATTGGCTCATATTGTTACATTCATTCTGAATAGACTTCGCGAGTTTCTCCTCAAGAAACTCGCTTTTTTTTATCTAAAATTCCGCTCAAAACCTAATTTATAGTCATCAACGGCTTGATCATTCTTCCGAATTAATGACATAAGCCTTGATCATGCTTCCTTGGTTCATTCCAATTCAACGATCGCATCAACGCTACATGCGACTCTATCAAGCAATTCGCTTGTTGTTGCCATTCGCTTTGATCTTGTTGCTGATTGCAAAATTCCAACGCTAATACCGTTAAATGTTGTAAGCGTTTTAAGCTCCAATCTTTAATCAGAATGTCTGTCATTGGTTGACATGCAGCTTGTTCGAGCTTGGCACTCGTGTATTGCAAGGTCTGATAGGCTTTTTGATGGTTTTGATACCTGGCATATTGAAATACTCTTAAGCAGCCATCGAGCCAACAAGCGATCGCTTTGCTCTGCTCGTCAGTCAATTCAGGACCAAACACTGATTCCGGTGCCTGATACAGGATCGCTTCCAATCTTTCAACTTGATCATGCTTCCGGTTTTCGTACCAATCCGAAATAAGATCTTGCCAAGTATTCAAGTCCATTAAGCTGCCTTAGTCCATTGTTTTACAAAGTGGTTTGGTCCAATTTGATCAAAGTCTTCTACCACAATACTGCTGCGGTTTCGGATCTCATCTGCATTTACTGAATAGTTTGGTTCACTTTCCACGAGATTGCCAAATGGCAGATCAGGATCTGGTACCGCAGAGATCAATAACTTAGTGTATGGATGCTGCGGATTTTTCAAGATCGCTTGCGTGTCACCCCACTCAACAATCTGGCCCTTATACATCACGGCGGTTTCTTCGGCGATGTAATGAGCGGTTGCCAGATCGTGGGTGATGTACAAGAAACCGATGCCCAAGTCTTGTTTCATTCGCTGCATCAGGTTTAACACGCCCAGACGAATTGAAACGTCCAACATTGATGTTGGTTCATCGGCAAGAATGATTTGGGAGCCTACTGCCAATGCGCGCGCCAAGTTAACGCGCTGACGTTGTCCACCACTCAGTTCATGTGGGAACTTATTTAATGTTTCTTCTGGTAGCTCCACTAGATCCAAGAGTTCGAGTAGTTTGCCCGGGATCTCTTTGTCGCTTTTAACTTGCTTATGAATCTTAAGTGGGCGAGTCAGGTGATGACGAATCGTGTGGGTTGGGTTCAAAGAGCCAAATGGGTCCTGGAACACCATTTGTACCTTGCTGCGATAGTCCTGAATTTCTGCGCGAGCGGTAATATCGTTGATGTTTTTTCCATTAAAAAGGATTTCACCATCGCTGGCCGGATACACCTTGGTAATTAATCGCGCACAGGTGCTTTTACCGCAACCTGATTCGCCAACCAGCGCGAGAGTTTTGCCTGCATAAAGGTCAAAGCTCACGCCTTGAAGCGCACGGAAGGTTTCTTCTTTCGCGAAACCACCACCGACTTTAAATTCTTTGATCACGTTTTTCATTTGGATGATTGGTTCGCTCATGATAACGCTCCTTCAGTGGCTGATTCTTTATGCACGTCGTGGATATTCGGGAATGAAGCCCATAGTTTTTGAGTGTAAGAATGCTGAGGGTTATTGCGAATTTCGTATGAACTGTTTACTTCGACAATCTTACCGTGACGCATGATGGCTATGCGGTCGCACAACTGGCTCATGAGTGCCAAATCGTGAGTGATAAACAGCACAGAGAAACCGAACTCATCACGCAGTTGATAGATTTGCTGTAAGATTTCACGCTGTACCACGACATCAAGCGCTGTGGTTGGCTCATCCATGATGATCATCTTTGGGTTGAGAGAAAGGGCGATGGCAATCACTAAACGTTGGCGCATGCCCCCGGAGAACTGGTGTGGGTACTCGCCAAGTCGATCGCGGGGAATGTTGACCAAGTCGAGCAACTTTTCTGCGCGGTCCTTGGCTTGTTCATTGGTCATGCCTTTGTGATGGCGCAGTACGTCGGCAAATTGCTCCTGAATGGTTAATACTGGATTGAGGGAGTTCATGGCACTTTGGAACACCATCGCAATCTCGCTCCAACGCAGTGTGTTTAATTCACTGTCGGATAGACTCAGAATATCTTTGCCTTCAAATAGAATTTGGCCTCCTGAGATAAACGCTGGCGGCTTGTGTAAACGGTTGATAGAGAAAGCAATGGTACTTTTACCACAGCCAGACTCACCAGCGAGGCCAAATATCTCGCCTTTGCCAATATCGAAGCTTACCGATTTCACTGCGTTAAAGTCGCCGTGATCGGTGATGTAGTCCACACATAAGTCTCTGATCTGGATGACCGGATCAGAGTGGTATGCCTGAATCAGGTTTATGTCACTCATAAAAATACCTTACCAATACAAAAGATAATTATTATCATTATCAGGTGTGCGAGTTTTACGAAAGACAGAACCGTCTAATAAGTGAAGTGACTCGAAAGTTGAGTGTAATAAAAAGAATTTTTTCGGTTATAGAAGTGTGAAGAATCACGGGAAAAATGAGAGCTGGATCAGCTCACTTTTCGTAGGGGGAATTCTTCAAATTTAATCGCTAAAACTGTGGTTTGCAAAAACTAAATGATGAATCTATTAACGAGTTGATGAAAGGTCGGGAGGGGTCACATTTCCCCACTGTTTTTCTTACCTCTGCATTGGGGGTTTGCTATAGATTACCCATCGAAAACATGGTGTGTTCGGAGGAAATATGTCCATTAATTCTATCGACCATGAAGAGATGAGCAACATCGCTCACAAATGGGAACTCCCAGAAGAAGAATCCGTTGTGAGACCTGAGAAAATCGTGAAGTCAGCAGAAGCAAGACGACGCATTGAAGCACTTCGTGAAATCCGTGAAAGCGGTTTGAGCATCGAAGAAGCAAGGGAACTTGGCTTGATTCACTAATTCTCGCACTACGGTAATACCAATCATGGGGTAGTCATAAGACTGCCCTTTTCATTTTTTGTTTTACAACCAATTGTTTGACTTTCTCCTACAGCGTTACTAAAGATTATATCAATAGCAATATGCTTTTTGTTGACTATTAAAACAGCAACGTCAGGAGTACGATTATGGTTGATCAGATCCTTTTCTATGAGCCCGATGAATCTCACGGCTTTCTTTCTAATTTCTGTCATGCCCCGATTCAAGTCTCAGCTCAATCTTGGCCCACCAGCGAACACTACTACCAAGCCCAAAAGTTCAACGACCTCAAACTGCAAAGTAAAATCCAATCAGCGAAGACGCCTGATGAAGCTTTCGCCCTCAGTCGTCAATATCAACACTTCGTGCGTGAAGACTGGGATGACGACAAACTCTCTGTGATGGCGTTTGTTGTGCGTGAGAAGTTTTTGCAAAACCCTCAGCTTGCCAAACAGTTGATGCAGACAGGAAACGCCTGTCTTACCGAACATTCACACAAAGATGCCTTCTGGGGCGATGGCGGTGATGGCTCTGGTGAAAACCATTTAGGGGAGATTCTGATGAACGTACGTGCTGAATTAAAACATATCGAGCCCAGCAGCTTGGTGAGGTTTATTGATAAAGCCAAATTACCGACTCAGTGGGGCACGTTTGTAATGTACGGTTTTATCGAGAACGCGACAGGGAAAGAACATCTCGCCTTGGTGTATGGCGACCCTACAAACACTAAAGCGCCGCTGATTCGCCTGCATTCAGAATGCTTAACTGGTGATGCGCTGTTCAGTACGCGTTGTGATTGCGGCTTCCAGCTTAACCGTGCATTGCAAAACATTGTCGAAGAAGGCTGCGGTGTGTTGCTTTATCTGCGCCAAGAGGGTAGGGGGATTGGCTTAATCAACAAGATTCGTGCGTATCACTTGCAAGACGAAGGCGCAGACACGGTCGAAGCCAATGAACGTCTTGGCTTTGCCGCAGATATGCGTGACTACGCGTTTTGCAAAGGGATGCTGGAGCATCTTGGTATTGGTGAAGTAAGGTTGATGACCAACAACCCACGTAAGCTTGCAGCGTTGAAAAAGGTCGATATCAAAGTTGTTGAGCGGGTGCCACTGCAAGAGGGCAATAACCCAAACAACCAACACTACTTACAAACCAAAGCCAATAAGCTCGGCCATATGTTCGATCCCAAATTTGTCGAACAAGATTAAGCGCTCGAACAAGATTAATCACAGAGAAGATATAAAAATGAAACCGCCAGCTTCGATAAGCTGGCGGTTTTTTCATGATTGGTTAGGTATGAGTGGTTAGATGTATTTTTTGATGATGTTGTCGATTTGCCCCGAACTTTTGAGCTCTGCTAGGCGCTTATTGATGAAGCTCTGTACTTCCGGCTTCATGTTCGGAGAGAAGGCTAGATAGATAGAGTAATCTGGGATCACATTACTAAAAGATTGGATCTGGAAATCGCTCATCGGAAGCTCTAAACGTTTGATGTTGTATACCACCCGCGATTCCATTTCAACAAATGCGGTATCGCCAGGGGTTCTTTGCAGAACTCGATACGCTGCATCGTAATCTTTGACGCGCATTTCATTCACGGTGCCGTTATCAAAAAACGGGCTGAGGTTTGGGTAATCAAAGCCGAGTAGAAGTACGATTGAGCGGCCTTGCATGTGCTCCATATCGCTGAATTTAAATGGTGCTTTACTGCTGGAAACCAATACATGTTTTACAGTGTAAATAGGTTGCTCTGACAAATTTTCTGATTGTACCTTGCCCCAATTTGGGCTGCCGTAAGTCACCCAATTCTCTTCTCCGCCCGCTTCCAAAACGGAGAGCATGCGTTTAAACGGATAAGTATGGTATTTCACTTCATAATTGGACTCGGCAAAAATTTCACTGACGATGTCCGTCACAATTCCGGAATGTTGTTCACCCTGTTGTTCTATTTGAAATGGTCTGGCTTGTTCAGAAATCACGTAGTAGTTCACTTCACTTGCCATACTGTGCGTGCTTAGGGCTATGAAACTAAAGCCCAATGTCCGTAAGAGTCCTTTCATCCTAACCTCGATTATTGTCGTGACCAGACTATATTTATAGTAGCGCAAGATTAAGGGAGTAATTTCATATGGAAAAAAAAGAGCGAACTCAACGTCGGTTTAGCATCGGCAACCAGCTTATGTTGGCGATTTTTGCGTTGAGTTTTATCTTTACCGTGATTATCTCTTCTTTGAGTTTGTATCGTGATTTCAATGATGACCTTGCTCGTTTAGATATGGAGTTGAAGCAGGTTGAAACCAGCTACTTGTCTGGTTTTTCTGCCAGCTTATGGGTGGAAGATCGAGAGCTATTATTGACACAGGCTGAAGGGGCGATGCGTTTACCTTCGGTCGACTATTTACTCATTGCTACGCCGGATGAAGTGATCGTGGAATTAGGATCGCCATTAGGATCCGACAGTATCAAGCGCCAGTGGCCATTACAGTATGACATGGGCGTCAAAACTTATGATCTTGCAGAGGTTACGGTGCAATCGGATCTGAGTCCGATCTACCAAGGATTATGGCAAACTTTCTTTTTCCTTGTGATCGCCGAGGCGATCAAGATCTTCTTGCTCATTCTTGGGGTGCTTTGGGTTACCTTTCGTTTGATGGTGAAACCATTGCAATTACTCTCTGGAGCGGTGAGCGATTTCAGTGGCGGGCATGTGCCAAGCAAATTGCAACTGCCTCAGCGTTGGTTCTTTGATGAAGTAGGGTTATTAGAACACAAATATAATCGAAGCGTTGAACGAGTTCGTGAACACCAAAGTGAAATTGAAGACGCACGTGAAAAAGCCGAAGTGGCCAATCGCAAGAAGAGTGAATTCCTTGCCACAATGAGTCACGAAATACGTACGCCGATGAACGGTATCATTGGAGTTGCATCATTACTCGGTGATACTAAGTTAGATGATCAGCAGCACGAATATGTCGACATCATCAACAGTTCATCCGGCTCACTAATGGTGATCATCGATGATATTCTTGATTTCTCCAAGATTGAAGCGGGTAAGATCGAACTCGAAGCGGCGACCTACAATCTGCTGCAGTTGCTTAATGAAGTCGGCAGCTTGCACACAGTAAAAGCACAGCAAAAACATTTACAGTTAGTGTGCGATATTGATCCGCAACTGCCGTCTGAGGTGGAAGGGGATGTTGGCCGACTGAAGCAAGTCTTGAGTAACTTACTCAGCAACGCCGTGAAATTTACAGAACGAGGCCACGTGAAACTAATGGTTTCCCTTGTGAGCAAAGAAGATAAGCTCGCACAAGTGCACTTTCGAGTTGTGGACTCTGGGATCGGTATCGCCAAAGAAAACCAGCAAGCGGTGTTTGAGAAGTTTCAGCAAGCAGATGGCAGCACCACACGTAAATATGGCGGCACTGGATTAGGATTAGCCATTTGTGCGAAGTTAGTTGAAGTGATGGGAGGGCAAATTCGTCTCACGAGTGAGCCCGGACTTGGTAGTTGTTTTGAGTTCACCATTCCTTTGATTGTCGTCAGTGATAAGCCTATCTCTCCGAGCACGCCCAACATTCCCAATATTCTCGACTTTCCGAACGGAGAAAGTAAAACGCAGAGCGTGCCTTCCTCCCCAAGAGATGAAAGTAAACCTTGGATACTAGTGGTCGAAGATACGGCTGTGAATCAGAAAGTTGTACGCATCATGTTGGAAAAATTGGGTATGCAAGTCAGTGTGGCTGAGCACGGTGAAGAAGCGTTAGAACTATGCGAAGCAAACCATTTTGATCTCATTCTCATGGACTGTCAGATGCCCGTCATGGATGGCTTTATTGCCACAGAAAATATTAGACAGATGAGCGAATGGGGCAAACAAGTGCCAATCATTGCTTTGAGTGCGAATGTCATCAAAGAAGACCAAAAACGTTGTTTTGATGTCGGAATGAATGAATTTGTCTCTAAGCCTGTGACGAAGGAGCGGTTGCAGCAAATTTTTGAGCAGCACTTACCACAAGAGCTGCAAACTCGGGATAAACCTAAAGAAGCAACTTGAAATTGATCAAGATAAGCGCGTTTCTATTCTTAAATGGTAATTCTGTATGTTATAGTGCGCGGCTAGTATTTAAAGTACCTTGAGGCTGTGAATGTCGTTCAATCTATCCTTGTTGCCGCCTAACGAGAAAAATAAAATCGAACTTGATAAACAAGCGTCGTTTTTAGTTTGGAAACTCAAAGAGGCCAAATCTGGTCCTGAGGCGATAGAAGAACAATTGTCTAAGATTAACGACGCTGGCGAAAAAGTGTTTTTTCAACAGGCAGTCGATAAGTACAAACGAGTAATGGGTGTCGCGTAAAGCGAATCGTGGCGGTAAATGAAATTACCGCGGCGGAAGAGGTGACCTCCCCATTCCTTTGCAGGGCGAAATGGAAAAAGTTTCGCTTTTTGCTAAAATCCTTCGCATTAAATTTGAATTTAGAGAGACATCCCGATGGGAAGAAGTTTTGAAGTGCGCAAAGCCTCTATGGCGAAAACTGCAGGCGCAAAAATTAAAGTTTATTCCAAATACGGTAAAGAAATTTACATGTGCGCTAAAAACGGTGGCGGTGATCCAGACATGAACTTGTCTCTGAAGCACCTGATCAGTAAAGCGAAAAGAGACCAAGTACCTGCACACGTTATCGATAAAGCGATCGATAAAGCGAACGGCGGTGGCGGTGAAGATTACGCACCAGCACGTTACGAAGGTTTTGGCCCTGGCGGCACAAGTGTGATTGTTGACTGTCTAACAGACAACGGTAACCGTACTTTCCAAGACGTTCGCCAATGTTTCGTTAAAACAGGCGCGAAGATCGGTGTTGAAGGTTCAGTTTCTCACATGTTCGATCACCAAGCAGTATTCCAGTTCAAAGGCGAAGATGATGAAGTCATTCTTGAAACGCTAATGATGGACGAGGTTGATGTTACTGACGTTGAACTAGAAGACGGCGTGATCACTGTATTTGCTCCTCATACAGAGTTCTTCAAAACGAAAACTGCACTTAACGCAGCATTCCCAGATCTCGTGATCGACGTTGAAGAAATCACATTCGTTCCGCAAACTCACACGCCAGTAGCGGGTGAAGATGCAGAGAAATTCCAGAAGTTCCTAGACCTTCTAGATGACTGTGACGACGTTCAGCAGGTATACCACAACGGCGAACTGTAATTCGGTTCTCCAGTTGTAAAAAAGGCTTCCCCGAGGGAAGCCTTTTTTGATCGTGTTGTTTGTCTTTTCTATTGTGACTAGCGTTTAGGTGTTTCGGTACTTGGAATAACACAGCGACATGATCACGCCAAAACAGATGCCTTGAGTCAGCATCGCCGTACCACCGTAGCTAAAGAATGGCAGTGGACTCCCCATTACTGGCAATAAACCACTGACCATACCTGTGTTGATGAAGGCATAAAGGAAGAAGCTCATTGCCAATGCGCCACTCACTAAGCGACTGAAGAAATGCTCAGATTGGCACGCCAGCAGCATCACACGTGCCGTAATGAACAAATACAGCGCTAACAACACCACACAACCAATAAAGCCCCATTCTTCTGCGTAGGTCGAGAAGATGAAGTCAGTATGGCTTTCAGGGATAAAGCCTAGTGTACCTTGAGTGGCATTCATCCAGCCTTTACCTTTCATGCCGCCAGAACCAATCGCAATCAATGATTGGATGATTTGGTAGCCCGAACCCAATGGATCCGATTCAGGGTGCAAGAACTGCGTTACACGGCTTTTTTGATACGCTTCCATCACAAAGAACCAAAGTATTGGTGCCAGCGTTAGAATACTCACCAAAAAGCCGCCAATTATCTTCCAGCTCATGCCAGCAAAGAACAGCACAAACAACGCGTAGATCACCGTGAAGATAGCACCGTCCAAGTCTGGTTGTAAGGCAATCAAGCCCGCAGGCACAAAGGTGATCAGCAAACAGAAAGCAATTTTGCGAATGTCTGGTCGGCCACCTTCTAGATGCAGCATCCACGCGATCATAATGGGGATTGAAAGCTTGATAAGTTCCGAAGGCTGGAAGCGGAAGAAGCCGATATCGAGCCAACGCTGCGAGCCATTGGTGCTATCGCCAAATAGGGCAACTGCCGCCAAGAGCGAAACCGCAACCAGATACAAATAAGGCGCTGCACGTTGATAGCTGGACGCTGGAATCGACGACATGACCAAAATACACACCAGCGTCAAACCGCATCGAGCGAGGTGCTTAAATAGCATAGCTTCATTAAATCCACTGGCACTCCAGAGAGTGAGCGAACTCAATAGCATGATCGGAATGATCGCCATTAGCAATGGCAAATCAATCCTAGGGAAGAAACGCTTGTTCATCTTCTACAACCTAAAAACGCCCCAACTCGGGGCGAAAACAACCAGAACTCTGCGAGCTCAAACTATTCCGATGCTAAGAATCCTATTTGGAAATAACAGACACCACGCAAAGGTGTGCAAGAGAGGAGTGTGCGACGCCGTCTGTTATGGGTAAGCTGACCTGGAAAGTCGTGGGATGGATAAATACACCAGGCTGAGGTTTTGCGCCACACTTTTTATAAGGGTGAAATAGAAATTGGTACAGACAGCGCAATGAAATGAGCGCGATAAGAACAAGGGCGCCTTAAGTATTGGGTTCTTAAGGCGATGGCACGCTTAGGCTTGAGCTTTTTCTGGTTTGTGCGTGAAATGGTATAACGCCCACAGCACAAATAAAGTCACGGTAAGCTCCCAAGCTCGGAGGAAGGTGCTCTCCAAGCCCAGTTCATTGCTGGTCATGTACAGTTGAATCGGCAACATGGTCGCCAATAACGCATCGGCATGGACGTCTTTGGCTGGGCCTTTCGCTTTTGCCATTGATGCGGTGATCATAAAGGCAAGCAGACCCAATACGATGGTGTAGTAACCGAACGTGGATTGATGCCCAGCCATCAGTAAGGTGAACACTACAGCCAATGCACAGCCGCCCACCTGAGTTTGAAAACGGCGGTCAACCACGTCGATAAAGCTTTTGTGTGTGGTTTGCGTTGCTGCGGCAATCACAGGCACCAAACAAAACGTTGCTGAGATGATGTCGACAATCATCAAGAACGCCACACCAAGACCAATCAACGCGAGTGAGATCGCTCGGTTCTCAAACGTAACAGGCTCTTCTTCAAATGCTGGTGGTTTGCCGCCACGTTCAACAGGGAACAGAGTCACCATGATTTTTGCGACGATCATGGTAATCAGCATCGATAGCAAGATTTCATGAATGCGCATTGGCATGTCCATGGTGGTGTGCTGAGCAAACACCACAATCAGAATCCAGTTGAAAGTTGGCATTAACATCTGACCTTTCTTCGGCGGCGTGGTCGCTCTGCGGCGCATAAAGTCGAAGAAGAACAAGCTAATGGTCCACACCACAAACGGATGCTGTGAAAACACTTCGGTCACCACCAGCGCTGCACTTGCTGCCGCCACAGTAGGTAAGAAAGTGCGGATCAAACCAAGCCAAGAGTAGTCTTTGTTTTTGGTCATGATGATGGTTGGGTACAGCGCCAGATAAACCGGAGAATCAAGGTTCAGCAGTTTGCCCAGCACCATACAAATTGTCACAGTAAGGGCAACACGCAATGCTTCATTGCGTTCAGAACGACTTTGAAACAAGCTTTCGAAGGTCCACATGGTTCACCCCCTAGTAGATGTAGCGGAACATCGCCACTAAGTGAATCCAAGCTGAGCCAATGACATCCATGATTGGATTGCCGCTTTCAACGATCACGCTCGCTCGTGAACCAGAAATCATCGAAGGATCCAGCTCGTTAACTGTAATGCGAGTACGCACTTTCTGTTGCTCACGGATCCAACGAGTATCATTGGTTACGCTAGAAAGCTGTCCATTAGCATTGTTGGTATCGTAAATCGCACGCTCTTGGCTGCTGACTTCACCAGTAAATACTTTGCCTGGTAGCGCATCGAAGGACACCAACACTTCGCGACCATTCGTTAGCTTATCAATGCCTTTTTCGTTGAAGTCTGCACTGATCCACGCATGAGCTTCGTCCACCAGCATCAATGACGCTGTGCCTTGTGTGATGTAGCTGCCTGATTGCAGTTGCAAGTTCGTTACCACGCCTTCGGTTTGCGCCACGATTTGGGTGTGGCTTAAATCCAGCTCCGCACTGGCAAGTTTTGCTTCTGCCAACTCGATAGCTGCCGTACGGTCTTGAGTAGAAAGCTCTGCCTCAATGCGCTTCACTTCTGCGTTCGCTGCTTCCACCGCACTGCTGGCGACTTGTGTATTAGTGATCGCGTCATCCAGCTCTTGCTCAGTTGCTAGCCCTTTATTGCGAAGTTTCTGGTTACGCGTCAGTTTTTGCTTCGCGTTATAGTATTCGAACTCGCGTTGGCTTTGGGTTTGTTTCGCTGCTGCCAATTGTTGCCATTTCGCGGAATCTGATTCACGTGCTTGGCGCAGTTCGGCTTTGGCTTGTGCCACTTTCAATTGGTAGCTGCTGGCATCGATAGCAAACAGTGGCTGACCTTTTTCAACCAATTCACCGTTATTCACCATCACATCTGTGATTACGCCAGATACCTCCGGCGCAATGGTTGCGACATTACGATGCAGTGTCGCTTGGGTGGTGAAAGGAGAAACATTGTCTGAGGTGACTAAAAAAGCGGAGAATAAAGCTGCCGCTGAAAAAACAGTGTATATCGCGTATTTATAAAAATTTTCTTTCACGTCTGTACCTAGTATTCATTCGTTAGTACGCGCCGCGTTCACGGCATATTCGGGTCTCTTTTCTACGTGGGCTAGGTTATACTCATCTAAAATTGGAAAAAATAACCAATGGAAGAAGTATGAATTCCATATTTGGAAACGTTGATGATCTGTACCTGTTTTGCTCAGTGGTTGAGCAAGGCTCTCTGCTCGCGGCGGCGAAAAAGCTCGAACTGCCGGTCTCTACTATGTCTCGTCGTTTATCGGCGCTGGAAGCGCGACTAGGATTGAGATTGCTGGAGAAGAAAGGACGTGAGTTGGTGGCAACCGAGACAGGTTTACAGGCGTTTGATCAGCTCAGCAGTGCGATGTCTCAGATTGAATCCGGCATCTTGCAGCTCAATCAGCAAAGCCAAGAAGTGGAGGGGCGAATCCGATTGGTGATGCCAAGCCGCTTCTACAATGACTTGGTCGACAAGGTGGTTGAGGATTACATCAAAACCTATCCAAAAGTGACCATTGATCTATTGCTTAGCCAAGTGAATTCGATTCCAGAAACCGATCGCGATCTGGTGGTGACGTTCGATTTGGATGGTTTGGACGATATGATCGCGCGCCCATTGTTTAAAGTAGAGCACGCTTTCTTTGTTAGCCCTGAATATCTAGCGCAAGCGGGCGGCAATATTGAAACCTTACAAGATTTAGCCAAGCAAGACTGGGTAGCCAGCACACACACCACACAAGTGCCTATCTATCAGCAAGACAAGCTGGTGGACATGCTCAACTGCAAGCCGCGTTTAGTGGTCAATGACATCACCGCGGTGATCAAAGCGGTGGAAAACGGTTTGGGAATTGCGTCGATCCCATTACGCCACGTTAAGCCTGAATTGAATCTCGTGCGCGTCGCAACATCCTACAGCCGCGGGGATCGCGAAGCCTATTTGGTTTATCGTCAGCGTAACTATCAGCCTAAAGCGCTGACCTTAATGGTCGAAGCGATTTTGCTGGCTTCAGAGGAGCGAAACCATTCATCCTCTCTCAATACCATTCACTCCACATAACTGCCATTGGTCGCATGCAAAAGCAGCGTGCGATTTTCTCCCTTAATCTGAAACCATCAAATCACGTTCAACTAAGGACAGTACATGATGGTTTCTCAATCTCGCTCAATTAAAGCTCTTAAACTCGCAAGTACGTTTATCGCCGCATTTGCACTCAGCAGCAATCTGGCTCTGGCTAACCCAAGCGAGCGCACACTCAGTCAATTCAACCAAGCGGCGCAGGGTGACTCTGGTTTAGTTGATACCGTTTACGGTGAATTATCCAAACAACTCGAAGAGCAGGGCGCAACGCCGGTGACCTTGGTTTACTTGGGCAGTGCGGAGACGTTGCAAGGTCGTGAGGCGTTTATGCCTTGGAACAAGATGAAGTTCACCGAGCGCGGTCTTGCCACAATCCAAAAAGGTTTGGATTTAATGGCGAATCAGCCAGTACCACTGCAAGAGCAACAACGCTTACAAGGCTTGCCGGAATACCAATTAGCCACCGCCATGGCAGCCACCACCTTTACTTCTCTACCTGACATGTTCAATCACTTTGAGCGTGGCTACGAGCTGTACCTTTCATTGCTCGATGAGCCGAGTTTTAGCCAACAACCTTTCGCCGCAACGTCTTGGATTTATCGCTACGCCATTGAAGCTGCACTGCGCGCAGAAGATGTTCAACAAGCCAAAACATGGTTAGCGCAAATGGAGCAATTGGGCGACAGCAATCTAGAAACGCAAACCGCGAAAGCGCTGCTAGCGAAATATTAGGGAGGCGTCATGATCGTTTTTAATCAACTTAGCCGCGATTACGCCCTTGGCAGCCAAACCGTACGTGCATTGCGAGACGTTTCTGGTGAAGTGTTTGCTGGCGAAATGGTGGCACTGTGCGGGCCGTCTGGCTCAGGCAAAAGCACCTTACTTAACGTGCTTGGCATGCTGGATACTCAATACCAAGGTCAGGTGACATTTGCAGGCAGCCCATACCCAACCGGACAAATGCAGGCGGCGAAAATGCGTCGTGAAAAGCTTGGCTTTGTGTTCCAAAAATTCAACCTTGTGCCTGTGATGACGGCGTTGGAGAACGTGGCTTATCCGTTACACCTCAACGGCTTTTCAAAAGCAGAGCAAACCGAGCTCGCTACGCAAATGCTAGAACACGTTGGTTTGGGCGAGTTTATTCATCACATGCCCGATAACCTATCAGGCGGTCAGCAACAACGCGTGGCAATTGCGCGCGCCTTAGTGCACAAACCGGCGTTGGTGATTGCCGATGAACCTACCGCAAGCCTTGATAGCCAAACTGCCAATAAGGTTATCGACATTATGAAAGGGCTCGGACACGAGCTAGGCACCACTTTTATTGTTGCTACGCACGACCCTCGTATGGCATCTCGCTGCGATCGAACCATTGAGTTGGTGGACGGCAAAATTACCCAAACGCACGCAAGTGTGGAGGAGGTTTCATGGGCAAGCTAATTCCAGTTTCCGTTCGCCTTGCTTGGTTGAACCTGCAACGCAATCGCCGTCGCAGTTTGTTGTCGATGCTGATCATTGCCATTGCCGTGTTTGCGTTAACCAGTGCGGGTGGTTTTGGGCTATACACCTACGATAGTTTGAAAGAATCGACAGCGCGTGACACGGGGCATCTGACGTTAACCACTCCGGGTTACTTCGCTAAAGAAGAAGAGATGCCACTGAGTAACGGTTTAACTCACGCCGACGATATCACCAAGCAATTGATTGGCTTAAACGAAGTGCGAGGCGTGCAACCACGAGTTGAGTTCAGTGGTTTGATTTCCAACGGCAACAAATCATCGATCTTTATCGGTATTGGCGTGAACGAGCGCGAATTCGATATGAAAGGACCGTTTTTGGATGTGCGCGAAGGGCAAACGCTGTCCAACATTCATGCATCGCGTTATGACCCAGCAGAGCCAGAAGTGATGCTTGGCGTTGATTTGGCGAACAACCTAAGCGTGCACGTTGGCGATTGGATTACCTTGCTGGCGACCACTACCGATGGCGCATTGAATGCGTATGACTTCAAAGTACGAGGCATCTACTCAACAGGCGTGCCTGAGCTTGATAAACGCCAGCTTTACGTACACATCAACAGCGCGCAATCGCTGCTCGGTTCAGACAAAGTCAGTGCGTTATCGGTCTTCCTGTTCGATACCAGTTTAACTAACCAAGTCGAGCAACAAGTGGCTTCGGTCCTGAGTAAGCAAAAGCAGAACTTTGGCGACCAAGATATTGAGATTACGCCTTGGCAAGAGCGCGCGTTCTTCTATCTCAAAGTGAAAGATTTGTACGACCGCATCTTCGGTATCATGGGCGCAGTAATGGCGTTGGTAGTCTTTGTCGCGCTGTTTAACACCATGACCATGTCGGTAACGGAACGCACACGTGAAATTGGCACCTTGTCAGCACTTGGTAGCTACCCTCGCGAAATTATTGCTGGGTTCTTGCGCGAAGCAGTGTTACTTGCCGTGATTGGCAGCTTAATCGGTGCTTTGTTTACGGCGCTAGTCACCGTCTTACTGATGGTCGTGGATGTGCAAATGCCGCCACCGCCAGGACGCACAGAAGGTTACCCATTAACGATTTACTTCTCTTGGGAGCTGGTAGCTATAGCAGGATTTGCAGTATTGATGATTTGTTTGGTTGCGGCGTTTTTCTCGGCACGCAAAGGGGTGAACAAGCCAATTACGGAGGCACTGATTTATGTTTAATTTCAAATCACTATTACCAATTGCATTGCTAACGGTAACTGGCGTTGCAAGCATGAATGTCAGTGCGAATGAAACAGCGTTAGATGCACAGCAAGTCGCGCAATTGATTGAAAAAGCCGACAGCTACCGCTTGCACGATGATTCTTCCAAAGTGGTGTCACTGGTGCGCTTATATCAAGACCAAGAGTTAGATAAAACCCGCCTTTACCACGTGTACACGCGTCCAAATCGTGAATCGCTGGTGGTATTCAAATCGGCGGTTGAAGCAGGGCAAAAGATGTTGATGATGGGCGATAACTACTGGCTGCAAATGCCAAAGAGCCGTCGGCCTATTCGAATTACGCCAATGCAAAAGCTGCTTGGTGAAGCGTCTATCGGCGACATCTCAACCCTGACGTGGAGCCAAGATTATCAAGGTGAATGGAAAGCGACAGAAACTGTTTCGGTGAATGGAGAAAGTGTTGCGGCTTATCACCTTGCCTTAACCGCGAAAACCAAAGGGGCGAGTTATCAGAAGATCGATTTATGGTTGTCTGAGCAAGATGCGTTCCCAATTAAAGCCGATCTCTACTTGCGCTCAGGCAAACTCGCCAAGCAAGCGCAATACGGACGTGCAAGCGACAACGGTGAAGACTACGTCAGTGAGATGACCTTGCTTGATAGCATTCAGCCGAGCAAAAAAACTGTTATCGAGTATCAAGAGATCGTGCCTTGGCAGCTGGATAACAAGTTCTACAACCCAAGCTATTTGCCGAAAGCCAATACGACTCAGCTTTAACCTGAACTCCGTAAATAGAACCATGAAAACGAGCAAGGAAGACACATGAAATTGCGCCAGCCTAATCTTAACAAAAGCACCAGTCTATTGATTGCTGCCTCATTGTGTGTGGGCGCATCAGCCCCAGTTTTTGCCAATGATGAACTGAGTTTTGAGTGGGATTGGGCTGTCAGTTACGAAACGGCCAAGCAACGTGACAGCGCATTTATGCAGGCGCAGGGCAGTTCTCGTGATTCACTTAATGCACTGTTGGATGTGCAGGTGAATTATCAGAACTTCAGTGGTTTGTTCGCTCTGTATAGCCAAGGTTTGTACCTCAATCAACAAGGAAAGAGTGATTGGTGGAGTGACGCTGATAACCAACTGTTGATTCGAGAGCTTGCTTGGCTAGGAGAGTGGCAAGTCGGTGACACCACTCTTGATGTGAGTTTGGGTAAGTTGCGCGTAGATTGGGGCGTGGGTTATGGCTACCGACCTTTGGATCTGTTTAAGCCTTATCGACAAAATCCTGTTGGCTTAGTAGCAGAAGAAGGTGCGGGTGTGTTTTCACTCTCACACTACGATATGGCAGGCGAGTGGACGGTGATTGCAACGGATTCAAGTTGGGGGCAACAAGACCAAAGTGCACTGGATCAAGCCGCAGAGCAGCAAGGTGTTGGTATTCGTCGATACGCGCTGGTGGGGGACACCGAGTATCAACTTATTGGTTATTACGATGATGTGCGCCGAGGTTTACTCGGAGCCAGTGCCATTGCGGTGTGGGATGAATCCATCACCATGCACGGTTCCATGCTGTGGCAAAAGCAAAGTGTTGGGTATCAGTTTCAGCAGGATGATCTTTACCAACCCGTTTCGGTTGAGGAGCAGGGCAGCGCATTCCAAGCCTTAATTGGATTGAACTGGGCAAACCAAGCCGGACACAACGTGATTGCTGAATATTGGTACGACAGCCGAGCATGGTCGAAAAACGAATGGCAACAAGCAATAGAGCGTGGAGAATTACTCTCTCAGATCCCTGATCCTAACAACTCTCTGTTGGCTAGCAGCGCTCTACTTGCGACAAGCTACGCCCAAGGGTTTCAGCACGCTAATATCGTTCAGCATAACGTAATGCTGCACTGGAGTTGGGATGTGGAAGCGTGGGCTGCATGGAACGGTAAAGCGGATATGGGCTGGCTAAGTGATGTAACCCCCACGTTGGATGTGATGTTGTCGCCCCAAGATGGTGGTGTGATTGTCACGCAGTGGCTTAACTACCAATGGATTGATACTGGCGATCAAAGTGTAGAAGTGGAAGTTGCCGCACGCTTTTTAACCGGAGACGACCAATCTGCTTACGCACAAATCAATGATAAGCATATGATTGTATTTAACATCAAAGGGAAATTCTAAATGTGTTCAGCAAAATCAGTGGTGAAAAGTGGATGGCCGCGTAGCTTATTAGTGACCACGGCATTTTGTCTCTTTATCGCAGCAATGACGCTTTCTGTTTGGGGCGGTCCATTTTACATTCATGTAGCGGTTAGCTTTGGATTTGGCTATTCGGCTATCTTCTTCTCATGGCTTGTCGACCGCCTGTTTCCTACCATTCCTCGTTTGGCGGAAGTGGCTATCTCGCTGACGGCTTGCCTATTGTTTGGTGTGGTGAACGCCCAGCTTTGGCTTGGGGAATACTTCGGTATTTCAAGTATGCTGTCGGTTGGTCTCATGGGGTTGTTATTCAGTGCCATGTGCTTTTTCTATTTCTACTCACGCGAGCAACATGCAATCGCTCAACGAGAGTTGGAAGCCATCAGACGCGAGAAAGCAGAGCAAGATCGTGCGCTGTTGCTGAGCCAGCTTAAGCAGATGCAAAGTCAGATTGAACCGCATTTCTTATTCAATACTTTGGCAAATATCAGTGCGCTCATGTCGCAAGATGTCGATAAAGCCAAGCTCATGCTAGAACAGTTAACCGCGCTACTGCGTGCAACGCTTAAAAGCTCACGCGAAGAACACACCACCATAGACAATGAAACGGCGTTACTTGAGGCTTACTTAGGCATCCAACAAACTCGTTTGGGTGATCGACTCAGTTACAAGATTGAGGTGGAAGAGGGGTTAGGCAGAACCGAATTACCGCCGATGATGCTCCAACCTTTAATCGAAAACGCCATCATCCATGGTATTGAGCCGAAGCGAGAAGGTGGCGAAGTCAGCTTACTCATTAAGCGCGAACAACAGAACTTGAAGATTGAAGTCAGAGACACGGGTGTTGGCTTGAATCACGTTAGTGGGCACATGGGCTCTGGCGTGGGTCTAAGTAATCTCAAGCAGCGAGTTGAAGCTTTGTTCGCAGGGCAAGGAGAGGTCTCTATCAGTGAGTCTGTTCAGGGTGGCGTTTGTGTTCGCCTGAGCTGGCCAATGGAATCGTAATCAAGGAAGAAAGGAATGAATACAGGGTTTACTGCCATTATTGCTGATGATGAGCCGCTATTGAGGCGTCATCTTGATAAAAGCCTAGCTGAAGTGTGGCCAGAGCTAGAGGTAATAGCCAAAGTCGCCGATGGTGAACAAGCGTTGCAAGCCATTGAGCAAAACCAAAACCAACCTGACATTGCGTTTCTTGATATTCGTATGCCAGTTCTGGATGGCATGACACTAGCGCAAAAACTCAATCAACTCGCCAATCCACCTTTGATTGTGTTTGTCACTGCGTACGATGATTACGCCATCAAAGCCTTTGAACAAAATGCCGCCGATTATTTGCTCAAGCCTATTTCAGATGAGCGCCTCCTGACGACGTGTGAAAGAGTGAAAGCACGCCTTGCCAAGCGAGAGCAAGAAAGCAGTAATGTGCAGATGAGCAGCCTGTTAGAACAGTTACAACAATTATCCGCGCCACAAACGCCGCAATATCTTCAGTGGATCAAAGCGACGCAAGGGGAAGACATTCATCTGATCGCCACGTCTGATGTGTTGTATTTCAAAGCGGAAGAAAAATACGTTTCTGTGTATGCCCAACAAGGACAGGGCAAAGTGCAGGAGTATTTGATTCGCACATCGTTGAAAGAGTTGATAGTGCAGCTTAACCCAGAACAGTTCTGGCAAGTACACCGTTCAAGCGTTGTGCAAGTGTGCAAAATTAGCAAAGTAAACAAAGACTTTGCTGGAAGAATGTTTGTTCACGTTGGAGAAACTAAGCTCGCTGTGAGCCGTGCATCTCAAAGTTTGTTCAAAGGGATGTAATCGCTAGAACTGCTCACTCTTTACACTGTAAACTCGCTACTCTTAACCCAAATTATCAAGGAAGATAAATGAGTTATCGCGTAACCCTGTTAAATGCGACAGGAGAGTTGTCTCCAATCTCTGAGTATTTGCATCAGAAACTTGATGATCTGAGCTCACAGCTTTCTAGTTACTTTGATTTGAGTAACATTGACCTGACCGTTAGCCCGTTTGATCGCAATGACGTACCGCAGACAGGGATTGGTGGCTATTGCTTAAGTGCCTATCGTGTAGAGATTCTGCTTGATACCCAACGTGCTGATATTAAAAACGTTATTGAGAAAGAACTGGCTGCGGTGTTAGCGCATGAGTCGCATCACCTGTTCCGTATGCGAGCCGGAGAGAATGGCGTTGCACTTGGTGATGTGCTGATTATGGAAGGGTTAGCTTGTCATTTCGAACGTAAGATGAATGGCGGCGTCACTCCGAGCTTGTTTGAGCAAATCAAAGATCAAGATTGGCGTCCTTTCTACGCTGAGATGAAAGACAAATTGACCAGCTTAGATTACAACTTCGACGCTTACTTTCTTGGCAGCGATGAAAGCTGCTGGCCGAAATACATGGGGTATTGGGTTGGGTACAACCTTGTTGCTGAATATCTGGCTGATTTTCAAGGCTCTGAGCTTGATTTAGTCGGAGCAAAAGCCGAGCTTTTCTATCAATAACTCCGACACAAGCCAAACTAATCGGCTGAGTCATAAAAACAAAAAGCGCCTAAGTCACATGACGTTAGGCGCTTTTGTCGTTTTATAGCGACGATTTCTCCGAAGAGATGAATGGGTTTATTCGCTGACCGTCACTTTCTCGATAATGATTGGATCGCATGGCACATCATCGTGACCAAGCTTAGAGGTCGTTTTTACTTTCGCGATGCGGTTTACGACATCCATACCCGCGGTCACTTTACCAAACACGGCGTAGCCCCAACCTAGGTTGGTGGTTGCGGTGTGGTCTAGAAAATCATTGTCTTCCAAGTTAATGAAGAACTGTGCTGTTGCAGAGTGCGGAGCGTCGGTTCGTGCCATTGCGATAGTGCCAACAAGGTTTTTAAGACCACGGTTTGCTTCGTTCGCGATAGGGGCGCGCGTTGGCTTTTCTGCCATGTCTTCGGTGTGACCGCCACCTTGGATCATAAAGCCGTCGATAACGCGGTGAAAAATGGTGCCGTTGTAGAAGCCATCTTCACAGTATTTTTTGAAGTTCTTTGAGCTAACCGGCGCTCGTTCTAGGTTCAGTTCAATCTCGATGTCACCGAAATTGGTGGTCATAATAATCATCTGGTTTGCCCTTGTAGGTGCTTAGTTGGCGGCATTATAGCTAAGACTTCTGAGGATAGCAGAAATAAAAACAGCGACGTTTTGTCGTCGCTGTTTGCATGATGTAAGGGTGAGGAAAGCTTTAAACCGTAAAGCGACCGACCAAGTCGTACAGCTCGTTAGCTTTGTGGTTTAGGTTGCCACTGCCTGCGCGGTTTTGATTCGCAAGGTGCGCCGATTGGCTGCTTTGTTGAGAGATGACCTCGATGCGTTGTGAAATCTCTTGCCCAACTTGGCTTTGCTCTTCGGTTGCCGTTGCGATCAGGGTGTTCATGTCCATGATGTTAGCAATTGCGGCTTGGATTTCTTGCAGTGCGGCAGAGGCAGCTCGTGCTTCCTCAACCGTTGCTTCACCGCGCGCTTGGCTTGAACCCATGGCTTTCACTGCCGCATCCGAACCAGACTTCAACTGCTCAATCATTTGGTGAATTTCGCCTGTGCTGTCTTGAGTGCGACTCGCCAGTTTACGAACCTCATCGGCAACGACTGCGAAGCCGCGGCCTTGTTCGCCTGCACGGGCTGCTTCAATGGCTGCGTTCAGTGCCAATAGGTTGGTTTGCTCGGCGATGTCTTGAATCACTTCTAGCGAAGAAGAAATGTTTTGTACATCGCTTTCTAAGCGAGAAATCACCGTGCTGGCTTCCGACACCTCTAGCGCGAGCGCTTCGACGGAGTTCGCTGCGGAATCAACAATGTGTTTCGCTTGCTGTGAATTTTCATCGGCGTCTTTGGCGGATTGCGCCGCTTGGTTAGCGTTGCTGGAAATCTCGTGCGCCGTTGCTGTCATCTCGGTCATTGCCGCAGCGACCTGTTCGGTTTCTTCACGTTGACCTGAAGCCAACTCGTCCACTTGCGATGCTCGCTGTGACATGTCGTTGGTCTCTGAAACCACTTCTTGCCCGACATGGCTAACGCTCTTGATGATGCCTTGCAGGCTTTCAACGAAGATATTGAAGTTACGGCTCAACTGAGTGAACTCCGGCACGCTTGATTCTTCCATCCGCGCGGTTAAGTCTGCATCGCCTTGCGCGAAAGAGTGAATTGAAGCATCAAACTGCTCAATAGGCTTCATGATGCTGCGGTTAACAAACACCGCGAAGACCGCGACGATCGCAGCAATCGAGACACAGAACAGAGCAATTGCCGTCAGTGTGGTGTTGAGGGCCTGATGCGCTGCTTCTTCCATGTTTGCCACAATGGCGTCGATATCGTCAGTGTAGAAACCCGTTCCCAACATCAAATCCCATTCAGGAATAAAGACCGAGTAGCTCAGTTTCGGTAGCGCTTCGCTCTGACCGAGTTTCGGGAAATAATAAGTCGTGAACGCACCTGTTTTGGAATTTTTGATCAAATCCTGAATCAGGTAATTGCCTTTCTTGTCCTGCAAGTTATAGAAGTTCTCTCCGATGCCTTTGGTGTTTTTACCCACCACGACACGCACGCCTTTTGAATCGTAACCGAAGATGTAGCCGGATTGGCCAAACTCCAACTGTTTCAAGATAGGCAGTGCTTCTTCAAGCGAGGCATTTTGAGCGAGTAGTGGCTCGACGGCGGAGCGCGCCATTTGGACGTAGTTTTTGAGCTCGGCTTTTTTCATCTCCATCATTTGACTTCGAGTCTGCTCAATCTCGTGTTCGTTGTAGGCTGTGGTTTGTAGATAGGTGAACCACATCATGCCTACTGCCATGGTTAGAATTGGAATTATTGAAAGGATATATAGTCGTTTTCTGATCGTCAGATTCATAGAGACGTCCTTCTCTCGGCGCAGCGTTACAAGTGACAAGCTGAATAAGCTTGCCTGATAAAATTATTAATACTTATTGTTGTAATGCTTAGAGATTAACCGAGTTAATCAATCAGAAGTACTGGAAGTTTATAAATTTAGACTAAGGTCGTAGCATTTTTAAGCAGGATCACAATTAACGTGAACACGAACCGTTATTGCAGCGAGAAGTGCCCGTTAACCAGTAGGAGACGCGGTAACGGTTTTTGGCAAATTTGAGGTAAAGCCAATCCGCAACAGGTTTGACAGCGCGCCAACGCAGCGGTGCATACAACCAACCGCGACCGACCAGTTGCCATGCACGATGAGTCACGTCCAACCCAAGCAGCAGCTCACCCTTATCGTTGAGGGCGTGCAAAATGGTGTTGGCTTGCTCCGGATCGATCTGCGGATAAGCGACGAACGCCTCGCTGTAGATGTCGACGGTTTTGATTTGTTGCTTGGCATCGCGTTGTTTTAACGCCTTCATCTCTTTGGCGCACAAGGGACAAGTGCCATCGTAAAATACGGTCAGTTTGGTCATGATTGAGCTCATTATTGGCGGTTCTTATCCCTTTTACGCGATTATTTTTCTTTTAGTTCATTGTCTTGCAAGTAATGCAGCCAATTATCACGGATGTTGCCGTAATTGAATTGGCAGAACTCTTTACGATCGCGTAAGTAATCTTTTTCTACTTCATCTAATAAGGCTTTGTATTGCTCTGGATCGCTGCCGTAGACCAGACACAGGGTAGAGAAGTAACGCTGTAGATCGAAACTGTGCTCGTCAATGTATTCGCCAAAATCGTAGTAGTCCGGTCTGTCATCGGATTCGAATGCGAACATGTCCGCAGCACTGATCGCCACATTGGCACCTTCATCAACGTAATCAATCAACAAAATGTTAGCGAAGTTGTCGACCGCATCTTCTTCCTTGCCTAGTACCGGAATGTTTTGATCGGCAATGTAAGCGTGTCCGGCTTCGTGCAATAGCGTGTGCAGCAAAGTATCGAGCGCGCCCGTTTTCGGTGATTTACCGTAACGTTCTTGGTATTTGTTGTTGGTGAAGTAGTTGAATGATTCCAGATAGAAGGTGTAGGGAATATGGATGGTGTGGGTTTCTGGATCGTAAAGTGGACCGTCTTCGCCACCGTAGGTCAGTGTTAGTGGGTTATCAAACGGGAAGTAATTATCAGAAAGCTGGACAAAGATGTCGCTCACTTCACTGCTTTCAATCACTTGCGCAGCAAAGCGATCGTCGGCAGTTTCCGCTGGAAGGTATTCGATTTTAATGTTTTCGCTCGCAGACACTGTGGCAGCAAACAGCAGCAGAGAGGCAAAGGCAGAGTGACTTTTCATTTTCGGAATCTTGTTATTTGTTTGGTTTGCTTGAAAATTATACATGGTTTTTATAGGGTGCACGCTGAACTCTGCATGTTGAGGATACTTAGGTATATGAACAATCCATTATTACTGCAGCCCCGCATCCAATAGGCGTCGTTGACTGAGAACGCAGCAACAACGCCACGAGAAATCGTTCCGTGGCATACATTTACTCTATTGAGGTAATTGCCATGAAAAAACATTGGTCCAAATTTCAGTACCTGCACCAAGTGGTGCAAAACCAAAACATCCACATCAAAGGCACCCACAGTTATTACAGCGATTGTTGGGATAACGGCTTTGAAGATTCGGTCGTGCGTTATCTGCATGGCGATGAAATCAGTAAAGCGTGGCAGCCGAGGTGGGAAGTCGATCAACTCTACATCGGTGATTACGTTTGTATCGCGGCTGAAGTGGTGATTTTGATGGGCGGCAACCACAATCACAGGACTGACTGGTTCTGTCTGTATCCGTTCCTTGATGACATTGAGCAATCTTACCAAGGCAAAGGCGATACCGTGATTGGTGACGCGGCTTGGATTGGTATGCGCGCGATGATCATGCCTGGTGTCAAAATTGGGGAAGGCGCAGTGATTGCCGCAAACAGCGTCGTGACTAAAGATGTTCCACCGTACACCGTGGTGGCAGGATCTCCGGCAAAGCCTGTTAAGCTTCGCTTTGAGCAAGACACCATCGATAAGCTGCTCGCGCTGCAAATCTACACGTGGGATGAAGATAAGTTTGAGGCGCTTCGCTCTTTCGTCTGCAACAATGATATAGAACAGTTAATCATTGCAGAAGAAAAGTATAAAAGTGGCGAATAGCACTGAAATGAGGAAAATTTTCAGCGATATGTTATAATCTCGCTCCGTTGTAACGAGAACACTTGTTGCAAGCTTGAGAATTTCCTTGGATTCGGCTCGTTTTAATCATCATGAGTCAGAGTTATTGAACTACGATAGGATACAAGCAAACCCAGATGTTAGAGCGCCACCACGGCGCTCTATTCGTTATAACGGGAAGGAACTTTGCCCAATAGTGAGGATGACTTTCTGTTTAAGTAAGGGAGCCCGATAGCGGTTCAGAAAGTCTCTCTCGGACAATACTCACAACACTATATGTCCATCCACATCAAGCAGTCATTTTTGCTTGGAATGTGAACCGGATAAGAAGGAGCTTAATCGGCTCCTTTTACATTTTAGGGCTTGCGAATAGCGCATAAATCAGAACATCGCTTAACGACCGTCCCTTAAACTAGCCTAAGGCGCATTTAACACAACCTTTTGAGTATTTTCGAAAAAATATAGCGAGAAAATTTGCTATTGAGCGAAGGTTAAACTAACACTCAATCATTACGGAGGATGAAGAGAACAATAATAAGAGGCGATATGAATCATTTGATATCTGTAGGTGCACTGGAGTCCTTTTTGGTTGCGATCAGTGTGCTTTTTTTGGGGCATTTCATTAATGCTAAGCTACCGATCTTAAAGAAATTCAACATACCTGAGCCGATTGTAGGGGGCTTGATAGTCGCCTGCGCCATTACTGCTCTTCATTTCAACGGTATCGATCTGGAATTCGATTTGCCGTTGCAGAACACATTTATGCTGATGTTCTTTGCTACTGTTGGTTTAGCAGCAAACTACACTCAGTTGATGAAAGGGGGCGCGAAGGTCTTTATCTTCTTAGCGGTCGCGTCGTTCTACATCATCATACAAAACGGTGTCGGTGTTTCATTAGCGGCGGCATTGGGTTTAGATCCGCTGATGGGGCTTATCGCAGGTTCGATTACTCTTTCAGGTGGCCACGGCACAGGTGCGGCATGGTCACAAACGTTCCAAGACGTGTATGGATTAAATAACGTGTTGGAAATCGCGATGGCGTCAGCAACATTCGGTTTGATCATCGGTGGTATCATCGGTAGTCCGGTTGCTCAGCGATTGATCGAAAAGAACAAGATCGAATCTGAGTATGGTCCTGGGGGCAGAGATGCCAAAACCCACGAAAAATTCCCAGAATTGGTGACGTACAACGAATACGAAGAAGACAAAGTAACCGCGAAAAAAGTGGTTGAGAAATTGTTCTTCCTATTGATCTGTGTGACAGGCGCTAAGTACGTAGAGCAATGGGTGAGCACTTACGATATTCAATGGCTGATGATTCCAGACTTCGTCTACGCATTGTTCATTGGTGTGATCATCACTAACTTCTTGGAAGTAACTAAAGTCCGTAAGTTAGATACAGAAACGGTCGATATGCTAGGTACGGTATCGTTGTCTCTGTTCTTGGCAATGGCATTGATGAGCCTGAAACTGTGGAACATTTTCGACCTAGCGATCCCATTCTTGGTGATTCTGGGCGTGCAATCGGTGATTCTGGCTATCTTTACCTACTACGTAACGTTCAAGGTGATGGGTAGTAACTATGATGCAGCGGTTATCTCTGGTGGTCACTGTGGTTTTGGTTTGGGGGCAACCCCAACAGCGGTAATGAACATGGGTTCTATCGTTAACCGCTTTGGTCCGTCGCCACAAGCTTTCATGGTTGTACCGATTGTTGGTGCCTTCTTCATCGACATCGTTAACTTGATCATTCTGCAAGGCTACATTTCGTTCCTTGGCTAGATTGATAAAAAATACTTATAGAGGCCACAGTTTATCTGTGGCCTTTTTTTGTATTTATTGATGATGTGAACGGGTAGAATAAAAAATATTCTAAATAAATGTATGAATAATAAGGAAATAACCAAATATACCTATTGGTAGGTAGATAAAGTTGTTGACGTGAAAATAATATGATCTTAGAGTAACAACCACTGACGAGGAGCTGGTTCCCAAACCACCTCCTTTTTTAATAAAAACACTGCCTACTTACTAGTAGGTAGTCTAATAAAGGACAGGAAACGTATTATGTTCAACACATCTTCAATTGCACTTATCGTAGGCGGCTCATCAGGTATGGGTAAAGCGACAGCGGAGCGACTTCTTAAAGCTGGTGTACCCGTCATGATTCTTTCGCACGATAAAAACAATCTTGCTGAAGCAAAGCAGGATTTAGAAAGTGTGACCAAAGGCCTAGTAGAAACCGCTCAAGTTGATCTGTATGACCCAAGTGCAGTGAAAAGCTTCATCGAACAATTGAATGCTGAAAAACGTCATATTGGTTACTTGGTTAATGCTGCTGGCTTCTTCAAACCGGTTGATTTCCTTGACCACTCAGAGCGTGATTACGACCTACAACTAGACATGAACCGCGCGTTTTTCTTCATCACTCAGGCTGTGGCGAAAAACATGAAAGAGCACGGTGGCGGTGCGATCGTAAATATCGGTTCTATGTGGGCTCACCAAGCAATTAAAGCAACGCCATCATCAGCGTACTCAATGCAAAAAGCGGGTCTTCATGCTCTGACGAAAAACCTAGCAATTGAACTTGGTGATCACGGCGTACGCGTAAATGCTGTAGCACCAGCTGTTGTGATGTCGACGATTTACAAGTCATTTATCGCGGAAGAAGAAATCGAATCAGCACTACAAGGCTTCAATGATTTCCACCCGATTGGCCGTATCGGTTCAACAGAAGATGTGGCGGACGCGATTGAGTACTTACTGTCAGACAAATCATCTTGGGTGACTGGCACTGTGCTTAACGTCGACGGCGGCGTAATGGCTGGCCGTAATTAACCTCACTAAACGTGCGAATTGGGGCCTTTCACTCGATCCCTAAAGGCCCCAATTAAAAATTCAGTAGTAAACACGACATCAAATAATAACAAGGACATATCATGGATAACTCACCACTAAACGGCATTAAACTCGATGACCTAGCGGTTTACACTCAAGTGATCACTGAAGACGCAACGCAGGCGATCTCTGAATACGGCATTGTTGCTGAATGGAAAGGCGGCGTTCACAGTGAAATCCGTACTTTGAATCAAAAGGTTGGCGGAAAAGAAATCGTAAAAGACTTCAGCTTTGAAGTTGGTGAGCCAGAAGAGCTATTGGGCAACAATGCATACCCAACACCTCAAGATTACCTATTGGGCGGCATGGCTGGTTGCATGATGGTGGGTTTTGTTGCGGGCGTAAGTGCTCGTGGTATCAAGCTAGATGCTGTGAAGTTAACCATCAAGGGCGCTCTGGATTTACGTGGCTTCCTAAATGTGAGTGAAGAAGCGCCAGTTGGCTTTGATGAAATCCAATTTCAATTTGAAGTAAAAGGTGAGGGGACTCAGGCTGATTATGACGAAGTCATTGCGAGCGTACAGCAGTTCTCTCCAAACTATCGCACCATTAGCGATGCGGTCAAAGTTTCAGCCATCGTTGCATAACTAAAATATTAATCAAAATCACGCACACTTTTTCACTGCTTTGAGCCTATATTTCGATATAGGCTCTTTTTTTATTAAGCAGTACCGAGTACAAATTATTGCGCTGATACGCAGTCTTTGACCTTCAATCGATTTTTGTTGTCTCGGTTGGTAATCACTTGTTGATGGTCGTCAATCGTGCCCAGATTTTTAGCCAAACGATCATACAAGACAACATTGACCGTTGCCGCCAAGTTCATGCAGCCATTGGTGGGAACATACACTACGTGGTCAGCCTTATCGACAACCTCTTGCGGCAGTGAGCCATCTTCTGGGCCAAAAATATACACCGCGTTTTCTGGGTGAGTAAAAAGAGGCAACGCCGTAGCGCCAACTGCCAACTCAACACACACCACTTTCACGTCTTCAGCAAGGTGAGCGGTGAGATCGTCCATTTCGATCAAATTGATACGTTCGTGCATGTTCTTCGTGTCGGTTCGGAATTTTACCGCACGATTATAGCGAGTACCGTTATAACGAACTTGTGTGGCGTCATAACAACCTGCTGCGCGCATTACCGCTCCCACATTGGTTGGATCTTTCGGGTTATACAGTCCAAGAATGACCGTTGACTGTGCTGTCATTGCTGTTGTTCTACTTAATGGTTTCAAGATAAGAGCTTGATGCTCGTTGATCGTGGGATTATGGACTTAACCCGCCAGAAGTACTATCACAATATTTTTTAGAAGTAGAAGTAGAAGTAGAAGTAGAAGCAGAACTAAGGGACGAGTGGGTTACGGGGAGCAACAACCTCCCCATAAATGAATGGATAGAGCAATTTAACGAGCGGCAAGCTTTTCAATAACACTCTCTGCTGCTTCTAACGCGCCCTCAATAAATCCACCGAACTCTTGTGCTGATTCCGTTCCCGCAAAGTACATGCCCTGTTGGCTTAATTGCTCCAGTGATGCGTTGAGCCCATAACGCGGGTGATGAGTTGGCATGGTGTGATCCTTTTCAACCGCCGTGTATGCCTCTTTCGACCAGTCGAGCAGCTTTACTTCAGTGACGTTATACGCCTCGGGGCCAAAGAGTCTCGCTAGTTGCTCAACTGCCATGGTTTTCAATTCGGTGGCGCCTAGCTGTGCGCGAGCTTGAGCATCGTAACCGATAAAACCGAACAGGGCGGCATGGCCATTTTCAGCACTGGCGTCATGAATTTCCACCAATGGACCAACTTGGCTGTTTGCGTAACCAGACAATCCGTTTTCACGCCAGAAAGGTCGGTCATAAATGGCGAAGAATTTCGCGTGAGCGGCCATCCATGTGGGCGTTTTGTCCAGCGCATTTAACGCCGTTTCTGGAAGGGTTGGCGTAAAGCGGATGTTATTAGCAATCAAACGATGAGGGAGCGCAAAGATGATGTTCTCACTCTCTAAAGTCAGCAGCTCTGCTTGGTGGATGACATCGACGCTATAACCTTGAGCTTCATTATGGCTTACTGCGTGCACTTGATGCTCATATTTGATGTTTTCTGGGTTGAGTAACTTTGCTACTCCTGCTACCAATTGCGCCATGCCACCCGATACTCTCATGGATTGAGGAGAAGAAAAGAATTGATTCGATACTTGACGAATACCAGCCTGCCCGGCTTGTTCGATTAACATATCGCCAGTTTCATACTGTTCTACGATCGGAAGCGATAAGTTGTCGACAAGCCTCATGACGCGATGATTCATCTTGGGCCAAAACCAAGATGGGCCGAGGTCAAATTGGTCGTGTTGACTGTTTGCTGCCAAGCTCGCAGAAGAAAGAATTCGACCGCCGAGTCTGCTTCTCGCCTCAAGTAGCAAGTAGTTATGCCCCACTTTTTCTAGGTACGCTGCGGTGTAGAGACCGCTCAAACCGCCTCCGATAATAATAAAATCGTATTTCATTGTTTGCCTTTAATGTTAATTATCTACTGGTAGGTAGGTTAAGTCTTTTTTGAAAAAGAAACAATACCTACCAGTAGGTAGACAGGTTTGTGAGGGCATGCTATCTTTTGCAAAAATGTTTAAGGTGGAAGCCACATGAAAGAACTTAGCCCGACGGCTGCAAAGATTGCCGACCTTGCTGAAAGCTACATACAAAGCCGAGGTTTTAATGGTTTTAGCTTTCGCGACATCCAAAATGAGCTGGGTATTAAGACCGCGAGTATTCATTACCATTTTAAAACCAAGCAAGACTTGGCTGAAGCGGTGTTTGAACGCTATCTCGCAAACTACGAAGCGGCGTTAATTCAGATCGAGAGCCAACCAAGCAGTGCTGAGGAAAAAATTGAAGCGCTGGCTGATATTTTTATTGGCGTACGCGAGCAAGATAAGTTGTGTTTGTGTGGTATGTACGCTTCTGACTTTTACTCTTTGGCAGATGGCCTAGAAGGGCTGCTGTCGCGTTTTGTGCAAACGAATGAGCAATGGCTACAAAAAATCATTGATCAGGGTGTAGAGAACGGAGAGTTCGACTTACGAGTGGAATCAGCCCAAGTTGCAAGGCTAATCTTTGTTGCGCTGGAAGGCAGTATGTTACTTTCTCAGTTTAAAGATGCCGATTACATTCGCAGCGTGAAGGCGAGTTGTCTCGCACTCCTTAAACGCTAATATTATTCATAATACTGCCCGCGATAAGTGCGGGTATTATTTTAAATTTAATGGCTATCTACTAGTAGGTATGTGATGGTTAAAGACAAAAGAACGCTAGAGATGAACGGCATTGATGCTGCAGGCGCAGAACAATTTGAACGGATTCTCGAAGATACGTTGACCTTTCTTCCCAGTGCAATGAGCGATCTCGATCAACTGCTACTGCTCTATCCGGACTTTATGATGGGATGGATTTTTAAGGCGTACAGCCATGCGAGTGATGGGCGTCGTTCTACTTTACCCATCGTGGCTAAAATGGTTACGCAGTTGGATCAGTTAGCGCAATCGGCCACCAAGCGTGAAGCGCTGCACATGCATGCGTTGAAACAATGGAGCCAAAGCAATCTGAAGGGGGCTCTGGATACATGGCAACATATTCTGAGTCTTTGGCCTTTGGATATCATTGCCTATCGCCAATTTACGGGGCAAACATTTTGGTTTGGCCAAAAGCAACGGGCACTGCACGTTTCTTTGCAAGTCTTACCTTATTGGGATGAGCTGACGTCAGGATATTGGATGTTTGCCGCCGCTCATGCCTTTGCACTCGAAGAGGCGGGGGAATATGAATTGGCAGAAGCGTTTGCGCGCCAGACGTTAGTGTTGAACCATCAAGACCTAATTGCCAAGCATACGATGGCTCATATTTTTGAGATGCAAGGCGAGGCGAAAGAGGGCATCGAGTTCTTACAAGGTCATGCGAATACGTTTTCAAATCACAATGCGTTTCGCGGCCATCTTTGGTGGCACCTAGCGTTGTTCCATCTTGAGCAAGGCAATATTGATGGCGCCTTGGTTTTGTTTGATCAGTACATCTACCCTGCAGAGTCTTCGATATACCTTGATATCCAAAACGCAGCTTCGTTATTGGCTCGCTTGGAGTTCATGGGAGCTGATGTTGGAGAACGTTGGCATCGATTGAGTGCCGGAGCACTAGAGATTTCTGCCGACAGCACTATCATGTTTACTGAAATTCACAATGCCATGGTGTTAGCGAAAACCGATCATCATGACCAGTTAGATGCCAATATAACGCAAATTATCAGTTCGCCACTACAAACTCAGGAAGTGGAGTTTATGACAGGCAGCAAGTTGATGCAGGCCATCAAGGCGTACCACAGTTCGAACTACCGTCATTGCATTGAGTTGATTAACCAGGTGAGAGATGTGCACAGCAAGCTGGGGGGAAGTCACGCGCAGCAAGACGTCATTTCACAATACCTGCTGATGGCCCATGCGCATATACAACAGTGGGACCAAGTGGCGTGTCTGTTGAAAAATCGCTATATCGCAAGAGCACAAGCGCTGCCAGCAGAACAGATAAAGCGAAAGTTGGCTCAGTTCGATGAAGTGAAAAACATCGACGCTCTGCTGCCTAGTTTAGTCAAAGTGGTTTAGCACAAATGCTGCTTGGGCGCGGAAATAAAATGGGCGCGGAAATAAAAAAGCGAGGACAGTACCTCGCTTTTGATGGGTTTGTTTTGCCCGTGTTTGCTAGTTCACGGTGCGGCTGAACTTGATGCTAGCCGTCCAAGCAAGCACACCGATGAAAGCGTAAATCCCAACGTTCATCCAACCTGCATCTGGAATCGCGCTGAACGGGTTTGGCGCAAGAATCGCGTGCAGTGGTAGATAGAAAATTGCTGAGAAGAAGTCATCCAGACCATAGTAGTTGAACATCGCAATTGGCATCCAACGTAGCGCGTAAATACCAATCAAGATCACCAACAGTGGTGAGTTCACTTTCTGTGAGATTGCCATTGCGGTTAGTGCGAGCGGTAATAACAACACGCCAGCTACCACCATTCGAAGCAAGAATTCAATCCAGTTCAGCAGCACGAAGCCCAATGATGCCTGGCGATACAATAACGCCAGCTGGTGGTCGGTTGAAACATTCAACATCCACAGCATAAAGTCGGCAGCGAAAACCAATACCGAGCACACCAATGGAATAACCAATAAACCAAACGCCAGCTTCACCAGATGGGTTTTTACGTCACTGACAGGCATACTGCGCCAAAACATGATACTGCCCTCTGAGCGCTCTTTACGCAGCGTTCTTGGGAAGTATTGAGTGCCAAGCAGTATAGACAACAAACCAATGCCACCGGTGATCAGCATGTTGACGTCATCGCCGAGTTCTTTGTGGATGTCACTGACATCACCGCCAAAGCTCATTTGGAAGAACATATTGTGTTGCAGTGTCGAGCTACTCATCAAGCTGACAAACAGCAGCACGCCACAGGCAAACATAAATAATGGCACGCGCGTAGCCAATGGGTTCTCTAGCCATTCTTTACGCAACATCGCGACAATCGATTTCATTGTGTTGCCTCCTTCTGCAATGCCAAGAACAGATCCGCAAGCTTGACGCCATACACATTACCCAGACCTGCAACTTGCTCTGCGTATTGGGAAGACAGCAACCATTTAGTTGTACCTAAGCCCTTTTGCGATGACAGTGGTTTCAGCGCTTCGATTTGTGCACGATGCTCATCACTGGCATCGAGAATGAAGTAATCTTCGCTGATGCTGTCCATTGAGGTTTGCAGAACAGGTCGACCGTGTTTAAGGATCAGCACGTCCGTCAGTAGGTGTTCAATTTCCGATACTTCATGGCTCGCTATGATCAGCACACGCTCGCCATCGTGGAACCATTCCAGCAGATGACGGTAGAAGGTATCGCGATAAACCAAATCCAAACCAAGCGTTGGCTCGTCTAGAATCAGAATCTGCGTATTGGTCGCGATGACGACTGCCAAGTGCAATTGTACCTTCATGCCCTTCGATAGGGATTTGATGCGTGCACGCGGCTTGATGTCGGTTTGACGAAGCATGCTATCGGCTTTGCTGCGATTAAAACCTGGGTGTACGCCCTCGGTGTAATCGAGCAGCTGAGCAACCGTCATCCAGTTTGGCAACACGTTCACATCCGAGATGTAAGACAAGCTCTGCATGATTTTGTTGCGTTGCATGATTGGCTCAAAGCCGTTGATGCGAATGGTGCCCTGATATTCGTGTGCACCAAGTAGGGCGTTAATGAGAGTCGATTTACCCGCACCGTTATGACCTAGCAAACCAAGCACCTGACCCGCTTGTAGATCAAAGCTCACGTCATGCAGCGCTTCACCCTGCTGACGATATTGCTTGGAGACGTGTTTTACACTGACTAATGCGCTCATTGGTCACCTTCAATATGTGTTTGGATTTGTTGGATAAATTCATCAAGAGACATATCCAGACGTTGTAGTGTGTCGGCGATCTGCGGAATTTGTTGTTCAAGGAAACGGGCTTTTTCATCAGCAAGCAGCTGTTTTTTTGCACCTTGGGCGACAAACATGCCTTGCCCACGTTTCTTCTCAATCAATCCTTCATCAACCAATAACTGATAGCCCTTCATGACCGTCAGGTGATTAATCTTCATATCCGCAGAGACACTGCGTACCGAAGGCAAAGCTTCGGCCTCTTGCCAGATGCCTTGCAAAATTTGCTGGGTGATCTGGTCAGCCAACTGACGGAAAATCGGTTGGCGATCATGCCAATGCGTCATGATTGGTTTCCTTGGCTGAATTGGTGTTATATATATGTATAACACCTTGGCGATGGGATAGAAAGCGCCAATCTTCTTGCGCTGTTTTCTCAATCACTTTTGTCGATGAAAATTCGACAAAGTTTGCACCAGACTTTCACGCAAAATTTGCACGCAATCGCATACGTTTTTGCCTTCAAAAACTGGTAAAAAATTGTTCACTTCTCATAAGTTGAGAAGATCCAAAAAAACGAGAAAATTGCGCCAAAAAACTTGGTGAAAAAGTATGTTTTTTCATTGAATGAGAATTAGGTAAATATCCGAGCTATTGCTTTCTTATTTAATGAGAATTTGGTGGGTTTGGACCCTAGAAAACCACACGTTCAGTAGGCACTCTGACCTGCCTAAATACCGCTCAACCTGCGAGTTGTTACTCAAAGGATGAGAAAAAGGAGGCAAAGAGGTTTTATGAATCAGGTCATTTCTGTCGGTCCACAAGAGTCGTTTCTCGTCGCTATTTGTGTGTTGTTCTTGGGACAATTCGTTAACGCTAAATTACCGATCTTAAAGAAATTTAATATTCCCGAGCCAATCGTGGGTGGTTTGATTGTCGCATGTGCGATCACCGCGATGCATTTCAATGGCGTGGATTTAGTTTTCGATTTACCGCTGCAAAACACTTTCATGTTGATGTTCTTCGCCACCGTTGGCTTGGCTGCAAATTACACCCAGTTGATTAAAGGCGGCGCTAAGGTGTTTATCTTCTTAGCCGTGGCATCGGTGTACATTCTTATCCAAAACGCGGTCGGTGTCTCCTTGGCAACGGCGCTCGGCTTAGACCCGCTAATGGGCTTGATTGCAGGTTCGATTACGCTGTCTGGTGGTCACGGTACGGGCGCAGCATGGTCACAAACCTTCCAAGACATGTACGGCTTGCACAACGTACTAGAAGTGGCAATGGCATCCGCTACCTTTGGTTTGGTCATTGGTGGCATCATTGGCAGCCCAGTAGCACAACGCTTGATCGATAAACGTAACCTTGAATCTGAATATGGACGCACCAACCAGACTCACGAACGTTTCCCTGAATTGGTGACCTATAACGAGCACGAAGAAGACCGCGTGACGGCGAAGAAAGTGGTCGAGAGTTTATCGATCATTCTATTGTGTGTTACTGGTGCCGATTACTTAGAAGGTTGGGTGAGCAGCTTTGGTATCAAATGGCTGATGATTCCAGACTTCGTTTACGCGCTGTTTATCGGTGTGGTGATCACCAACATCATGGAAGTGACCAAAGTACGCAAAGTGGATGTCGAGACGGTCGATATTCTTGGTACGGTTTCGCTGTCTTTGTTCCTCGCGATGGCACTAATGAGCTTAAAACTATGGAACATCTTCGACTTAGCAATCCCGTTCCTCATTATTTTGGCGGTACAATCGGTGATTCTGGCAGTCTTCGCGTACTACGTGACGTTCCGCGTGATGGGCAGCAACTACGATGCAGCAGTCATCGCAAGCGGTCACTGTGGTTTTGGTCTGGGCGCAACCCCAACGGCAGTAATGAACATGGGCTCTATCGTTAACCGCTTCGGTCCATCACCACAAGCCTTTATGGTGGTGCCTATCGTTGGCGCGTTCTTTATCGACATCGTCAACCTAGTGATTCTGCAAGGCTGTATTTCTTTTATTAAGTAACAAGCCTTGCTCTACAAAACAAAAGCCAGTCCCGAGAGACTGGCTTTTTTGATCTGACGTACTTCTTCTCTTGAATGAGTTGTGGCGCAAGGCTTCTCTCCTTTAGATTCTCAAGCAAGTTACAGTGAAAAACCGTCAACTTCCGGTATGAGACCCAAATAAAAAACGAACGTGCTAGGGTGCAGAGTCACCATTAAGTTTGTTTGTTAAGGATATCAACCTCTTGTAGGTCTTTAGGAGATTTATGGGCCTCTTAAAACGTATTTTTGGACACTCGTGCGAGAACACGCATTACCAAGTCAACCGTGTCCAATCACACTATGTTTCTATACCTTGTGAAGCTTATTGTAAAACGACGGATGCTTGTCTGATTCACCTCTACAGGGATAAACATCAACGTTTGGCAGATCGCTTCATCAACCGTTCTACTTTTTATTACTCGGATCAGGAAGATCCCAATGAGCTTGTGACTTTATTGGACCTTGCTTGGCGTGGTTTATGCCCGAAGGCTAAAGTGCCAGCGGTGAGAAAGGCCATCTGTGAAAAGCAGCAGGAAGCACTTGAGAGCCTCCAAGGTATGGACAGCTACATCTTGCTGGTCGGTTCATGGTTGGGTGTGGAAGTCAGTAATTTCAAACGCAATGTGCAAACCAAGCATCAAGAAATGATAGAAGATTGCTTGTTGATATTTGGCGAGGAAGCGGAGGCGTTCCCTATTACGGAGGAATATGGCAGTGAGCTGTATTTTTATAAGTACCAACTGCTGCTAGACATTACGATTAGGGCAAATGAACTTAACGTAAAAAACGTCGTCGCTCGGTGTACTTTCCGCTGGTTTGACACGATATTAGCGGGCATTTTTCTGGGGAGTTTGGATCGAGAGGTGATTGAGGAAATCCTTGATATGCACAATTACCATCAGAACGTGCTTAATCAGATTTTTGAGCTGGCGGGAATCGGTTCACTAGAGCAATTTCTTTTAAACGTAAAGCTGGCGTAGATGCATGATAAGCGTATCAACCAAAGGTGTGGTGATACGCTTTCACAAGTTTTAGCCTTTTCGATGCAATTTCTCATAGGTTGCAAAGCTAAAAGCGCAAGCTGAGGAGATCAGATCTTGCTTTATGATGGTGACGGCATTGGCATCAGTGTTGGCGTAGTGCTTAGTAAAATGGACTTCTAGCGTACCCTTGTCTCGATACCCACTCATTACCGGCTTTATCGATATCTCTTGGTTGAGTCCTTCCGCTTCGTTGGGCTCGCCTAAGCTGAGTACTTTCCCCACATATAACCTTCTATCCGACAGTGTCAGCATGACCATTTTGTCCCCTTTTTCTAACGCAGACTTAAAGAGAAAGTCATCCAGTGAGCTGTCGGAAAAGACTCTCGCATTAAGCCGTTCTTTTGGGCTTAACGTCATGTAGCGAACGCAATATTTGATGTAGGCGAGTAGAGACCAGAACACAGGCACAAGCAACATCGAAAACGTAATCATGGTTACCCAGGTGAGATTGATTACCTCTTGATTGGTAAAGGCATCCAGTTCATAGAGTAGGTTCGATGTGAACTCATAAGGCGTCTGTGCAAATAATGCGTCAGGCAACCATTTTATCGGAGCGACATGTGTGATGGCTGTGAAAAAATACGCGTGGCGATTAACGATCAAGACTAAGCCTAAGGCGATAAACAAACACATCATGCCTAAGTTTGCGCTTTTTAAATACAGGTACTGCCCTTCATAACGGTGTACCTTGTATCGATAGAACGGATGGATATGACAAACCAAAAAACCACTTACCAAGATTGGTAAGATTAGCAACAAAAACAACTATTTCTCCTCAACGAGTAACCGAGCTCTTTCATAAGTATTGTTCGTCATTAGGTCTTGATGAACCTCTTTGGCAGATATAAACACGGTCCCCCTGCCAACGACTTTTAATGATGTGTAAGAATGATTGATCTTTCTTGAAAGGTGTCGCTCTTCCTTCGTTCCCCAAAGTCCGAAAGTAAAAAATCGAATAATTCGCTCCATAATTCCTTCGATAAATGTGGTATGTCATCAGATGATTTAAAAAATATAAACAGAAACCCAGATAGTGTACCAACCTAGCTGTGTTATATCGAATAAGCGAATAACTAAGTGGTTGTTATTATAAGTTATTAAATAACAAGGGCAGGATTTTCTGTCTGTTTTCTATAATAAACAGCCGCTTATCATGTTAACTGCATTTTTTTACCAGAAAATACACCAATAAATACGAAATGTAGAAATACCATCATATTATTTTGAAAATATCTCATTGATTATGGCTCACGATGTTTTCAGTAGGAGGAGTGATACTCTCAGAAAAAAGCATCAGGTTATTCGCATATGTTTTTCCATCAAGTTCAATCAAAGAAAGTCACATTGAAGCCCTACCGTTCGAAAAGGAGCTTACTCGTTCGGATCTCCAATTACCAAGGGTTCATCGCCATCAACGGAAACGAAGTGCCATTGTTTAACAATAGCTTACTGGTTATCCCAGAAGGGGCGATGGTGGAGTGCGATCTGCTTAGGCAGGGGGATGAGAACTCATTTGAGGTCGTGACTCTCAACAAGACTGACATCAAAAAGATGAAGGTGAAGCTCGAAAAGCTTAATGACCTCATCTTAAACAAAAACAAGAATGAGTCATTTATTCTGTATAAGAGTAAAGAACTGTGCGAAATTTTTTACTCAAATAGACAACTTAATAATTGCCAAAAGCTGAAAAGCATTAAAAATATCGCATTGAAGCAGAGTATCTTTCACTTGGTATTACTGCTGTATAAAAAAGGTGTGGATGTCAGCATATTGTTTAACAGTGATTATCACATATCGTTGTCTTCTCGTTTAGCCAAGCTGTTTATGTCTGAACCAACGAAGAAGTGGACGTTAGACTTGGCGGCGAGTTGTATGTTTACCAGCCCTTCTACGTTACGTAGAAACCTCTCTAAGGAAGGAGGAGCCTTCTCGCACATTCTCAATGATGTAAGGTTAGGTATCTCCATCAACTACTTAACGTTCACTTCATACAACGTTTTAAAAATCAGTGAACTCAGTGGTTTCAATAGCTCGGCGTACTTTTGTACGATCTTTAAGAAGAAGTATGGTGTAACGCCTCAGGAGTTCAGAAAAAACTCCAAAGAAAACAATGTCTAAAGATGATGGTTATATGGTAGCTCAGCGTTAGTTTGAGAACTGAGACCTAAAAAAGTAGATGGCATGGGTTAGTAAATCTTTATCCATGGAAGATAGAGTATCGTCATTTTTCTTGAGCAGAATGTCGAGTGAATTGATGAGTCCATTGCTCATGATGGAGCTTAATGGCAAACAAAACTTCGAGAGATATAAATCAGTGGTGGTTTTGTATAACTTGACATAAACCGTTGTTAAACATGATGTAATTTTAATTTTTTCACTGCAATTGCTCAAGGGGGATGAAAAGTCTGTGTTTATATAGCAGTTACTCGACATCGAATAACTCGGTAATAGAGGGATCTTTTTAGGCAGAAACATAAAGTTATAAATATTAAGTCAGATTGTTTTTAGTCAGTTGTTTATCTCAATGTAACGAAACGATAAGAATAAGTCATTGCGCGATCTGCCTATTGTGTTTTGATGTTTCTCCCTAATAAATAGCATTATTTATATTTTTGCTCATATTATATCGGTCATTGATTTAACCTTATATATCAATTGAATTTAATTGGGAAAATTGAATAAATAATAAAGTTGTTGGTAAGAATAAATGAACTGATTTTTAATGATTAGCTATAAACCAGTGTTTCTCGTTTTGGGATTCCTGTTATCTAAACTCGCATTGTTTATGTATATCCCATTTTTGATGGCTGTAGTGACAGGGACTCAAGGGGCGTTAGATTTTGGTTTATCAGCAATCATTACCCATATCGGTGGATTAGTGTGCGTGGCGATTGGCGGGAAAACATCAATCGCTCTCAAGGTAAAAGATGCATTTTTGATCACCACGCTAGTCTGGGTTCTAGGCAGCGCGTTTGCGTCACTTCCCTTTGTGTTCATCAATGAAATCAGCTTCACCAACGCTTATTTTGAAACCATGTCTGGTATCACCACGACTGGGTCTACGGTTCTTGCTGGTCTTGATAACATGGCTCCCAGCATATTGCTTTGGCGTTCGCTGCTTCAGTGGTTTGGTGGCGTAGGGTTCATCGTGATGGCTATCGCTATTCTACCCATGATCAATGTTGGTGGGATGCGACTCTTCCAAACCGAATCCTCTGATTGGTCAACAAAAAGTGCACCTCGAATGAAGAGTGTTGCCAAGAGTATTCTGTCTGTTTATCTGCTGCTGACTTTTCTTTGTGTGATGAGCTACTTGCTATCTGGCATGACTGTATTTGATGCGATAAACCACGCACTGACCACTGTATCTACCGGAGGGTATTCAACGACCGATGCCTCCATGAACGGCTTCTCGCCAATGGCTCATTGGGTGGCGATCATCTTTATGTTTGCGGGTGGTATGCCATTCATTCAGTTTGTGGCAGCAATCAACCAAAAGAGTCTGTCGTGTTTAGTGAAAGACGCGCAAATCAGAGCCTATTTTAAGTTGGTGGTTGCGTTGAGTTTGGTTGTTGCTTGCTGGTTGGCATTGAAGCTCGATTACCCGTTTATCGACGCGATTCGTATTGCGACCTTTAATATCGTTACGGTGATGACCACCACGGGTTTTGCATTAGACGATTTCTCCAGTTGGGGGAGTTTACCAACCATTTTGTTTTGCTTCGTTCTGTTGATGGGTGCGTGCTCTGGCTCAACGTCAGGGGGCTTCAAAATCTTCCGAATTCAGATAGCGACCTCACTCCTTAAAAAGCAGGTTTTCCAACTGGTACACCCTTCTGGTGTCTTTACCTTGCGTTACAACAAAGCACGTTTGTCAGACAGTATTGTGCAAGGTGTAACGGCATTCGCTTTTGTTTATGCATTAACCATTATTTTTATCGCAATGTTATTGGCAATCATAGGCTTAGACCCTGTCACGAGCTTGTCCGGTGCCATTACTTCGGTGGCGAATGTCGGTCCTGGTCTAGGTTCCATTATTGGTCCTACTGGCAATTTCTCGACACTACCAGATGCAGCAAAGTGGATTTTGAGCCTCGGAATGCTGATGGGACGCTTGGAGATCCTAACCATTGTGGTCGTTTTGTCTCCTTGTTTCTGGCGTATTTAACCTCGCCGATTTTTCTAACACTCACTTTAAATGCTAGTGAGCTCTTCAGGTCTTTATTTTTAAATTATGATTATGAAATTGGTATTTTTTGCGAAAGAGATTCATCACTTTATCTTGCGTATTCATGCTGTGGATGGGAGAAAAAAGAAAGAAATTAGAACGTTAAGGCAAGGCTTATGTCGCACCCTACAGTTTGAAGGCGCGGGGTTTGAGCTCTATTCCTTGTTAGAACCAACACATGATATCTCCAAGGCTCAAGTGATACGTCTTGCTAAAGATAAACTGAAAATCTTAGTCCGAAAGTTCAAAAAAGAATTCGAGGAAAAAGAAAACGATGCCTTTGATGCTTTAGAGAACCAAGTTATTGGTTATTTATTTAACTCTGAACAGAAGGTGAGCCTAAAAGAGCTTTCTCAAAACCTCTATATCAAGGGTGTTTATGACCAAGAGATGCTCGTTACCACCATGAGTCGGTTGGTAAAAAATAACAAGGTGAATGTGATCCACACGGCTCTGGGCAGTATGTATTACATTAATTATCGCAATAACTGGGTCTATGATGGTTCCAACCAATCCTACGTCCAATGTAAATGTCATTATCACTGTGCAACCTGCGAGCTGAACTTGGACTGTGCCTATCAGCCAAAACACAAAATCGTGCGTGAGTTCTATAAGTTGATTGATGCTGGCTTGGCTGTCGCTACGGGAAAGTTGGAGAAAGAGAGTGATAGCTTGCTTGGTGACACCATTCGCTTTTACTCGAGTATTAAAACACCGAGCGAGACAAGAATATCGGAAGGTGTGGATTACACCGTGATCAACTCAACGGATGATCAGTTCGTTGTCATTGATAACTTGGGCGACCCATATAACGTGTTATTGGAAGACTTAAATTGGTTTCGTATGGATTTGGGTAATCAATGTAAGAGCAAGCAAGAGGAGGTTGCCGTCAAAAGGCGATTTATCAGCAACTACGAGTCAAAGCGTAAGACCAGAAATTGCATTGTTCAGTGCTTGTCATCCATCGGCGACACTTCGGTATCGGTCGATACGTTAATGATAAAGCTAGGGTTGTTAAGACTGCCTATTGAAAAAGCGCTCACTCTGCTTGAAGAAGAAGGGGTGGTCAAAAGCCTAACTGAGGCTAACACCAAGAAGTACTTGCTATGCTAGTTGAGTTTCGTGCTTTTAGCGGAGCGGTCATCTTTTCCTATCAAATCACGCCATCTTCACGATGGCACTGCGACCAGTTTTCTATAAGGGTAGGGGAGTGATTTAGATTTGAAGTCATATAACTTCATTTATGGATTGATTATCTATACATGTCACACAAAGAATCGACTATCTTGCTAGTATGCTTGACAGTATATAGATGTTAATTATTTGATAGCAATGTTTTTTCATAATATTAATGCCAGCAATTTTAGACTACACAATTACAGAACTAAAAAGACCATATTTGTCAGAGTCTCAGGTTATCAAGGAGACATTACTATTAATGGTTCTCCCATTCAGGAGTTTAACAATAGGTTAATTATCATTCCAAAAAACTCGTTTATTCACGTTAATATATCAAAGTTAACTGAGCAGTCTGAATTAGACTTCATTAGCTTAAATGATTTTGATACTGGCTTTATTAAGCGCGACCTTTACGAGTTAAACAAGTTTATCTTTGATAAGAGAAATCGAAAATTGTGTCGTTCGAGTGATGGCGGAAATTTCTTAAAAGCTCATAACAAAGATTTTTGTGATGTCTTTTTAATGAATCGGGTCGTTGATGGGCACCGTTGTATGGGGCGGTTGAACAAAGCGCTGCTTAGACAGAGTGTGGTTGACCTTCTGATTCACCTACATCTGGAAAACAAAGACATCAATATCGTCTTAAACATGAAAACTGATCTGTCGGTTTCTGAGAGATTGTCCAATCTGCTTATGCGTGAACCGAGGAAGCATTGGACGCTTGAGGCGGCGGCTTTGTCTATGGCGACCAGCATTTCTACCTTGAGGAGAGGATTATCAGCAGAGCAGAAGTCTTTCTCTTGCATCCTCAACGAGGTGAGGCTCAATGTCGCGATTCGGTATCTGAAGTTTAGTAACTTCAGCATATTGAAGATAAGCAACCTGAGTGGATTTAAGAGCTCCGCCTATTTCTGCACTGTGTTTAAAAAAAATAAACTTACCACACCTCAGCAGTTCAGAAGCCGCTTCAGAAAATCCATTGTTTAAGTTTATCGGTTTCCGGTAATTCACTCTTATCTCATCGTTTAGCAATGATAGAAATTGTGAGTAAATTCACTGTTTATATTTTTTATTTAGTAACTCAGAAATAGTTTTAAACATTCCATTAATAATGAATTGATGCTGACATTTATATTGTAATCTTTTGGGCAAAATGTCTAATTTAGACTCCGCTTGATTCCTGTATATTGTGTCCATTCGTTACAGCATCGATATAGAAATCCATGTGATTGTGTAAGTTTATTAATAGTGACGCTATGGGTGAAATTAAAGAAGAGAATTATTAAGCCTCTTTTTTTTACTAGGCGTTATTTATTACTCGTGATTTCTATTCCTATTCAGCGTTATTCGTTGAAGTTTGACCTATTTCACTCGTTACCAATGAAACGGTAATAAGCATTTTAATCCTAAATTTTTATTTAAAGGTAGGTAGAAAGGTATGTTCATATGACAGATTTCCAAACGACAACGACTGACAAAACCCATACACCTCGTGTTGAACAAGGTTTTGGTCTCAATCGTCAGTGGTTAGCGTCTTTGACATTAAAATTTGGTGTGCATGCTGAAGGTAATTCCAGTATCACGCGATTAAATACCCTACGACACTTTGGTCCCCTGATTGTCCAAAGACCTTTCTATCCTGAGGGCAAAGATGGCTGTTGCCATGTCTACATTCTGCACCCGCCTGGTGGTTTGGTGAGTGGTGACGAGCTGAACTTCAACATCGGTGTCCAAAGTGACGCTCACGCTTTAGTGACAACCCCCGCCGCAAACAAGCTGTACAAAGCCGACCGAAACTTGGTGCCGTGGAAACAACACACCAACTTGGATGTTGAGGATAACGCCATTCTAGAGTGGCTTCCTCAAGAGTCGATTGCTTTTGATGGTTCTATTGGTGACCAAACCTGCACGATCAACTTGGGTACAAATGCCAAGTGTCTTGGCTGGGAAATTACCGTTCTTGGGCGACCTGCCAGTGAGCTGCCATTCGAAAGTGGGTGCATCACTCAACAATTTAACCTCTACCAAAATGGCAAACCGCTGTGGCTTGAAAGACAAACGGTTGACCCGACTCATCCGCGTTTTACCGGTAAGTGGGGACAAGGTGGTTCAACGGTTCACGCCAATATGTGGGCGGTGGGTCTAAACGACCCAAAACAAGCCATCTTAGCACTTCGAGAGCACATGCCAGCATCCGATCGCTGGGCGGTGAGTGAGCGACGCGGCGTGTTGGTCATCCGCTATCTCGGTACCGAAAGAAACGAAGTTTGGGACTTATTCCAACAAGCGAGAGAAGTATTGCGCCCGATGCTCATTGGCATGGAACCGGTGATACCAAGAATCTGGCTGACTTAATCAAACTCGAATTATAACGCCTTATTAAACATCTAATAACGCGATTTTGTATTGATAATCATGAAACGGAGTAAACGATGGAATTAACACCTAGAGATAAAGACAAATTACTTTTGTTCACTGCAGGTCTGCTTGCTGAAAGACGCAAAGAAAAAGGCATCAAGCTGAATTACCCAGAATCTGTTGCGCTGATCAGCTGCGCAATCATGGAAGGTGCACGTGAAGGGCGCACCGTTGCAGAAATGATGAGTGCAGGTCGTGAAATCTTAACTCGTGCTGATGTTCAGCCTGGCATTGCTGAAATGATTGAAACAGTACAAGTAGAAGCAACTTTCCCTGACGGCACAAAGCTAGTGACTGTGCATAACCCGATTATTTAAGGAGACCTCCATGTTTGCAGGTGAATACCAACTAAAAGCAGATGACATTGAGCTGTGTACTGACCGCACAACGATTCCAGTGAAAGTTTCTAATACGGGTGACCGCCCTGTTCAGGTTGGCTCGCACTACCACTTTGCTGAAGCGAATCGTGCTTTGTCTTTTGACCGAGAGCTTGCTTACGGTCACCGCCTAGCGATCGCCGCTGGCATGTCAATCCGATTCGAACCAGGTCAAACCCGTGAAGTGGAGCTGATTCCGTTCGCTGGCTTACGTCAAGTCTACGGCTTCCGTGGCGACGTGATGGGCTCACTAGATAACAATTCTAAGTAAAGGTAACAGTAATGAAGATTTCTAGACAAGCGTATGTAGACATGTACGGTCCTACCACGGGCGACAAAGTCCGTCTGGGTGATACAGAGCTATGGATTGAGATTGAAAAAGACCACACGCACTACGGTGAAGAAGTCGTATTTGGTGGCGGTAAAGTCATCCGTGACGGTATGGGTCAGAGCCAGCGTTGTGATGACGCAGTAATGGATACGGTTATTACTAACGTTATCATCATGGATTACTGGGGCATCGTTAAAGCTGACGTTGGTCTTAAGCAAGGCCGTATCGCAGCCATCGGTAAAGCGGGTAACCCAGATGTACAGCCTAATGTTGATATCATCATTGGTCCTGGTACTGAAATCATCGCAGGTGAGAACCAAATTCTAACTGCAGGTGGTATCGATACACACATCCACTTTATCTGTCCGCAACAGATTGATGAAGCGCTGATGAGCGGTGTAACGACCATGATTGGCGGCGGTACTGGTCCTGCAACAGGCAGTCTAGCGACAACCAGCACATCGGGTCCTTGGCACATTGGCAAGATGATGCAAGCGGTCGATGATCTACCAATGAACATTGGTCTACTGGGCAAAGGCAGTGCAAGTACGCCTGAAGCGCTTGAGCTGCAAGTAAAAGCGGGCGCAATGAGTCTGAAGATTCACGAAGACTTTGGTGCGACTGCTGCATGTATTCACAACGCCTTGAATGTTGCAGATCGCTACGATGTTCAGGTTGCGCTTCACTCAGATAGCTTGAACGAATCTGGCTTCCTACAAGATACGCTGGCTGCATTCAAAGATCGTTGTATCCATACCTACCACACTGAAGGTGCGGGTGGTGGTCACGCTCCGGACATCATTGCAGCGTGTGCACTGCCAAATGTACTGCCTTCTTCAACAAACCCAACGCGCCCTTACACCATCAACACCGTTGATGAGCACTTGGATATGTTGATGGAGTGTCACCACCTAGATCCAAACATCCCTGAAGATGTTGCGTTTGCAGACTCTCGTATTCGTCGTGAAAGTATCGCCGCAGAAGACATTCTTCACGATATGGGCGTGATCTCGATGATGTCATCAGACTCACAAGCAATGGGACGTGTGGGTGAAGTGGTATGTCGTACTTGGCAGACGGCAAACAAGATGCGAGTCCAGCGCGGTCTACTTCCTGAAGACCAAGATCTTGGCGCAGATAACTTCCGTGCGAAGCGCTACATCGCGAAATACACCATTAACCCAGCCATCACTCACGGTATCGCACACGAAGTGGGCTCGATTGAAGTAGGTAAATTCGCTGACTTGGTGCTTTGGAAACCAGCATTCTTCGGCGTTAAGCCATCCATCATCTTGAAAGGTGGCATGATCGCAGGCGCTGCGATGGGCGATCCAAACGCGGCGATCTCAACGCCTCAGCCAGTTCACTACCGCAACATGTTTGGCTCACTAGGTCGCGCAGTGTCAGCGACGCGCATGACGTTTGTTAGCCAAGCTGCGATGAACACAGGTCTAGAAGAAAAGCTGGGTCTGAACAGCCCGCTTGTTGCGTGTAAAGACGTTCGTAACAAGACCAAACAAGACATGAAGCACAACGATGTGTGTCCTGAACTGACCGTTGATCCACAAACTTATGAAGTAAGTGCAGACGGCGTTCTATTGACGTGTGAACCAGCAACAGAAGTTCCGTTGGCTCAACGCTACCATTTGTTCTAATTAACAGTAAGGGCTTGCAATGCTTGAACTAACAAAACGATTAGATGCCAATACGGAATGTGAGGTATTCGATAGTCTTATTCTTCCTTATGAGCTGCGTATCCGAGGACGCCTGAAAGGAGTGACGGAAAAGGGACATGATGTCGGTTTGTTTCTCGATCGTGGACCAGTATTACGTGATGGCGACCTGCTAGAAGCGAAAACGGGTGAAGTGATTCGTGTCCATGCTGCGAACGAACCTGTCACGACGGCTTACATCAACGGTACGCTTCCTCTCGCTCGCCTTTGTTATCACCTAGGCAACCGCCACACATTGCTCGCGGTTGGTCAGGATGAAGACGGACGTTGTTGGGTACGAATGACGCCGGACCATGTGCTTGAAGAATTGGCACTGCTGCTTGGCGCAACATTGACGCACCATCAAGCGCCTTTTGACCCAGAATCCGGTGCGTACGCACATGTTGGTCGTGAGCAATCTCATGATCATTCTCATGGTCACCATCACCACGGGCATCAGCATGAACACTAATACTTCTGATCGTGAAGTCGGTGATCTAGCACTACTTGGTTTGATGCAATTTATTAGCCCAGCACTTCCTATTGGTGCGTTTGCTTGGTCGCAAGGGCTAGAAAGCGCTTTTGAGCTTGGTTGGGTGAAAAACGAAGAAGAGCTTGGTGCGTGGCTAGAAGGCGTGCTTGATGACGGTTTAGCGCGTTGCGAATTACCTGTGCTAGCGCGCTTGTATCACTCGTGGGCGAATCGTGATTGCCAAGAAGTGACGTTTTGGAACGATTGGCTGTTAGCGAATCGCGAAACCTCTGAGTTATGTGAAGAAGACATTCGTCTTGGTCAAGCATTAATAGACTTACTGACCAATCTTGAAATGCACCCTCAGCTGCATGTTGAAGGGGCAAAACAGCTTCAAGAACCTGGATACGTGACCATGTTTGCTTGGGTTACGCAGCTTAACCATATTCCTGTTCGGCAGAGCCTGCTTGGCTTTGCATGGGGATGGTTAGAAAACCAATTGGCGGTGGCATGTAAAGCACTACCGCTGGGGCATACTGCAGCGCAGCGTCTGTGCATTCGACTGCAACCTAAGCTTGTTGAAGCGGTCGAATCTGCCCTCAGTTTAGAGGATTGGGAGCTAGGTCCAACGCTTCCTGGCTTAGCGCTAGGAAGTGCAAAACATGAAACGCAATATTCAAGACTATTTCGAAGCTAATTTGCTTTAAAGAACAAAAGGAAAATTAATATGACACAGTGTTTACGTGTTGGTGTAGGCGGTCCTGTTGGTTCTGGTAAAACAGCGCTGCTACGTAAATTGTGTAAAGCACTTAAAGATCATTACAACATCGCGGTTGTAACGAACGATATTTACACCCGTGAAGATGCGGACTTTTTGCTCAAGCATGACGCGCTGCCATCAGATCGTATTCTTGGCGTAGAAACAGGCGGCTGTCCACATACTGCTATCCGTGAAGACGCTTCGATGAACCTAGCGGCGGTGAACGACTTACAATCGCGTCATCCAGACCTTGAGCTAGTGATGATCGAATCTGGTGGTGATAACTTGGCTGCGACATTCAGCCCAGAGCTGTCTGACCTAACGATTTACGTTATTGATGTGTCTGCAGGCGACAAGATCCCACGTAAAGGTGGTCCGGGTATCACTAAGTCAGATCTATTGATCATTAATAAAATCGACATTGCTGAATATGTACACGCGTCTCTCGATATTATGGACCGTGATGCGAAGAAGATGCGTGGCGATCGTCCATTTATTTTCGCGAACTTACATGACGGTGTTGGTTTAGAAGATATTATTCGCTTTATTTTGAAAGAAGGCATGCTGCCTGACCGTAGATAGCATCAATCTTCTTTTAATATAAAAACGATATTTACCCTAGCGTCTCCCTACGAAAATTATTTAACTCTGTATTAATTAAGCCATACCAGTCATTGAGTACTGGTATGGCTTATTAATGCATATTTTTATTTTGCTAAATAACAATGTGCGTTAATTAAAAAATCCAATATTACTTTTATTTACATTCTGGGGCTATTTATGTCTGAAGTTAGAACCGCGTCCACATCTGGACCAGAAAATAAAATGAGCAAACCACTTGCTTATATGTTTATTATGATTGGTATTATTGCGTTAGCATTTTCTGCCATCATGGTAAAAGAGGCCAACTTTGAACCAGCAACCAACGCGTTTTTACGTTGTTTAGTAGGTTTCTTAGTTTTAATTCCTTTTGCTGTCTCTGAAATTAAAAAGAAAGGCTTAATTAACAAATCAGGTTTTGCACTCGCTATCGTCGCTGGTATTTTCCTTGGTCTTGATATGACCTCTTGGAACTTTGCGATCTTCTTTATTGGTGCGGGCATCTCATCTATCTTGCTTAACCTACAGATCATCATCATGCCATTGCTTGCCATGACGTTTGATAAGTTTAAGCCGGAGAAAAGCTTCTGGTTCCTAGTACCGATTATGTTGTTCGGTATTGTTCTAGCGGGTGGTGTTCTAGAAGGCGGTCCATCCGAAGGTCCAAGCACCATGTGGGGCTATCCAATTGCGCTAGTGGGTACGATTCTGGGTATTAAATCGGGTATTTGTTACGCGCTATACCTCTACACTAGCCGTAAGTCGGGCACACTGAACGCAGGTCGCTACTTCCAGCCACTGATGTGGGTATTCCTTGCTCAGCTTATCCCTGCTGCGATTGTTATGGCGACGACGCACGGTTTCAACATTACCACGGGTGTTCTTGTCGACGGCAAACTGCCACTATCAGCGGCTGATGGTTCGATTGCGGGTGATGCGATTAATATGAGCAACTGGATCTGGATTGTGATCTTAGGTGTTGTTGGTCATGCGGTTGCTTGGGTATTTGTACAAATTGGTTCGGTAAACTTGGACCCAACCGTTGTTGCAGGTCTATTGCTATTAAGCCCAATTACTACCGTTCTTGTTGCACCATTTACAAGCGGTGAGTCGGTGACGCTATTGCAGTCAATCGGTGTGGTGATTGTACTCGTTGCGGTGGCATATCAGAATGGTCTGCATACTGCCGTGCTAAACAAGTTCAAAGGCGAGCCAGCGAAAGTGGAAGGCTAAGCTTCAGTTCTTATAAACATAATAGAAAGCCCAATATTAACGCCAATATTGGGCTTTTTTAGGTTTTGTGGATTATGAGCTTCGATTGTGTTTGTTTGGCTATGAGGGAGTGATTAGTACTTGAGTGTCAGCAGTGATGAACCGTTGTTTTCTCTAGAATATTGTCTGAACTTTGAGGGCGTAAGATTGTACTTTCGTTTGAATGCATCACAGAAATAAGCCGAGCTACCAAAGCCGCAACGATGGCTGATCTCACTGACATTGTAGGAAGTGAACGTCAGCATATTGAGTGCAATGCCCATTCTTACGTCTAACAGCAATTGGCTGAAAGAGACGTCTTCTTTATTCAAGTGTCTTCTTAGCGTGGAAGAGGAGATGAACAGCTTGCTGGCGACTTCCTCAATTTGCCACTTATGAGTCGGATCTTGGCTTATCATCCGAGTGATGACTTCTCGCTTTGATTGGTAATGATCGGATTTGAACATTCGAACAATATCCATTTCATAGTAACTCATTGTTAAGAATATAAAAAACAGAGTCTCCTCAACCAGTAACGTCTTTAAAACGTGGTTACTTAAGGTGTCATGCCCCTCTTTTAATATTTTGAATCTGTCCTTTATCTCGAAGTTGTCACTGATAGTGTAAGAGATATTATTGGCACCAAATGCCCGCTGTGGAACTTTAGCAATCAGAGAGTCGATCGTATGGTTTGATACAGTCAGTATTTGAACCTCAATGCACTGTGTCGGGCTCTCGCTGCGTAAGTCACACCAAACTCGGCTGTATTGAGGAATCATCAAGATAGTTGGGGAGGTAATGGCGATCTTACTGTCATTGATGGACACAAGTCCTTTGGCTTCAGAGAGATATATTATGTAATGATGTTCCACATAAAACTCTCTGAGCGTTATCGTTTTACAGTCAATTACTTTTCTATACTTCATATCTATTATCACGATTGAAAATTTAGCTATTTGATATAGTAGTTTTTCAATTAACTTTGCTATTCGTTTCACATGAATAAAGGATAGGGCTCTATTTCTAAGTAAAATGAATATATTTCTAAATCATAATTAAAAACATATTTTTTATTTTCTGTTTTTATTGACTAAGGTTTTTTTTATTTGATAATGGCTAAATATTAACTAGCAAGGCTTATTAATGTGAAAGAAGTGTTAACCATTAAGGGATTGTCACTGGGCATTAAAACGGAGTTAGTTAGGGATATTAGCTTTAGTCTAAAAGAGAAAGAGTTCTTAGCGGTTGTTGGTCCTAATGGGTGCGGAAAATCGACCTTTATTCGCACCATTATGGGAACGGTGAATATATTCTCTGGTGAATTGATTTTTCTGGGAAAACCACTTTCGAGTTATAACCATAAAATGCGTTCAAGATATATTGCATTTATGGGGCAGAATAATACCGTCGACCCACAAATGAGAGTGCTTGATTATATTTCTCTGGGGCGATTTCCTCATTTTCACTATTCCACGCGCCAATACGACAACGAATGCATTACCCGTGTGATCGCTGAGCTTGGACTGGAGACGTTAAGAGAGCAAAAAGTTGGGCAGCTTTCTGGTGGAGAGTTTCAGCGCGTCAACTTAGCGCGAGTGTTGGTGCAAGAGCCCAAGTTGCTGCTTTTAGATGAGCCGACGAATCACTTAGACCCTAAAGCGAGAATAGAGCTCCTCAAAATCGTTAAGGATAAGCAGATTACAACGATTGCCGTGTTACATGATTTAAACCTTGCCGAATACTTTGCCGACCAAGTGATGATCATTAATCGAGGCAAAATGCAGGTGTGCGATACGGTCGAAAACACGCTCAACGCTCACTGGATAAAAGATACTTTTGATTTGAATACTCTTCATTTCTTACATCCTACAACAGGAAAAGCGATCCGTTTTTTTGAAATAGATTAAGGAGTTACCGTGAAAAAAATATGCTTGATGCCGTTGTTTTTATCTGTCTCTGTTTACGCAAACACCAATGCACCGACGGAACCACATTACCCAGTCAGTGTTGAAAGCTGCGGGGACGTGTTGACGTTTGAACAAGCACCAAAACGCGCGGTATTCCAAGACCTCAATATGACGGAAATGGCGTTCGCATTGGGGCTACAACCTAACATGGTGGCGGTAAATGGTATTACAGGTTGGTATCAAGTATCCGATCAGTTCAAGGCAGACTTAGGTGATATTCCCGAAATCTCTGGGCGTTACTTAACGCTAGAACCTTTACTAGAAAAGAATCCAGACTTCCTGTTTGCTGGTTGGAACTACGGTCTTAAATTTGGCTCGGATCTGACGCCACAAAACTTGGCGCACTTTGGAGTAAAGACGCTGGTACTCAGCGAAAGCTGCGCTCATATCACTAAGAAGAAGCAAGAAGCTTCCATGGAGTTGCTTTACGGCGATGTTCTTAAGCTAGGCAAAGTCTTCGATAAGAGTGATAAAGCACAGAGCTTAGTCGAGAGCTGGAAAAAAGACCTCAACGAAATAGAGGCAAAGGTAGCCGCTTATCCAACCAAGAAAGTGTTCCTTTACGATTCAGGTATTGATCAGCCCTTTACCAGTGGTCGCTTTGCCATGCCTCATGCGCTGATCAAAGCGGCTGGTGGTGCCAATGTGATGGTCAACGAAAACTTTAGTTGGGGCACCGCTCCATGGGAAAAAGTCGCCATTCATAATCCCGATATGATTATTTTGGTGGATTATGGCAGCTCAGATGATGCAGCGATCAATAGCTCGATAAAAGCTCTGAGTGACAACCCTCTAATGCGCCAAACGAATGCGGTGAAAAATGGTCAATTTTTGCGGTTGAAGTACAGTGAGCTGACGCCAGGTCCCAACAATGTGGTTGCCATCAAGAAGATTGCAGCCAAGCTCCACCCCGAGGCTGGTATCGTGATTAATGAGTAATTCGAATGTAAAGTTTTGGCTTGCTATTGTGGCAAGCCTGATGCTGCTATCGGTCATACTGTTCCTTTCGCTCTCTTACGGAACAATAAACATACCCTTTTCCTCGGTTTATCAGTTTTTTACCTTTGACCACGCCTCGCTACCTGCAATGACCAACGTTATTTTGAGTGAGATTCGAATTCCTAGATTTCTGCTTGCGATTTTAGTTGGTGCTGGGCTTGCTATGGTGGGGGCGCTATTGCAGACCGTGACTAAGAACGACTTGGCTGATCCATTCTTATTCGGGTTATCTGCGGGTGCATCGGCTGGCGTTGTTGCGGTTATCAGCCATTTCGATTTGGCGTTAGGTCAATGGTCTTTACCGGTGGCAGCATTTGCTGGGGCAACCTTATCCGCAGCTTCGGTCATCCTGGTGTTCTTTCTACAAAAGTCTCAAGGAGTTGAGCGCCTGATTTTGTCTGGATTGGCGGTTTCGTTCCTGTTCAGTGCCATTACTGGATATTTGATTTATACCGGCGATCAACGTTCGGCGAGTAATATTCTCTTTTGGTCGATGGGGGGCTTAGGGCTGGCAAAATGGGAAAATCTGCCGTTTGCTTCTGTTGGGGTTATTGTGCTCGCACTGTTTACCATGCTGCGCTGGCGTTCGCTCGATGCCATGTTGGTGGATGAGGACACCAGTAACTCACTGGGTGTAAGCGTCAAATTCCTCCGTGTGACCGTGTTTATTTTATCGGCACTCTCTACAGCCATCTTTGTCTCTTTAAGTGGCGTGATTGGCTTTGTTGGGCTCATCGTGCCGCATCTCGCGAAACCATTTTCCGGACCGAGTCATCGTTATCTATTGCCTTTATGTGCTTTTATTGGCGCGATGCTGCTCTCAGCCAGTGACTTAATGAGCCGAGTGCTGATCCCCGGTCAGGAGTTACCCATAGGTCTGATGACTTCAGCAATTGGCTCTATGTTTATTCTGTTTTTCGTACTTAGAAAGAAATAAGGCGAGATAGAATCCCAAGGTCATGGAGATAACTCTGCTATATAAGTCGGCCTCACCGTTTAAAGTGGTGAGGCCGACTTTTTTGGTTAAGGGCGTGAGAAAGCTTATTCCTCGTTATCGATTATTTGTTGCTTAGGATGATTCTTTCCGCATCGCCTACCGCTCTGGTTAAGCTTTGGTTGCTGGACAGTTGACCGGAACTTACTGGACCAAGAACATGGGTATATAGTGCTAACTGCTTCTCGAATGGCAGTTTTAGAGTGTTGTAAAGCTCCTGCCTAATTTGAACATGAGACTCTTGTGGGGCTGAAGATAAGCGTAGTAGGGTTTCATGAATAACAGTTTTCATCTGTTGTTTGTCCTTTTGTTTTCTACGTTGTTAGGGCTTAAATAAAGTAGCACCACCGAGCATGTGCATACTCGGTGGTGGTCGTGTGCATCTATATTGGTTTGGGCGAGATTGCTCGCTTTATCCAAGTTTTAGTGAGTGCTTCAAAGTGAAAGCACTTCTTTTGTTATTTTCTAGCTCAAGAGCTTATTAATTCGGTTGATCACCGTTAGGTTCTGGTGCTGTCTGTCTTTTCTAATTTCGTTAACTAAGGTTTTCCTTAGCCTCGCTTTAGTGACTTCTAATGGAGGGACGTTCAGTGACCCCTTCACTCTGCATGAGATAGTGTCGGGGCAATATATCTCACCTTTGGCTGTATTTCTTAGTAGCCAACGAAAGCAATTTGGACATAACTTATCTGTTTTCTCGTACATATTTTTTTTGGCTTACTATCCGTTAAATAGATAAAAAATTAACACCATTCGAATATAAGCGGATGTTATACCCATCACTGGCGATAGACTTAAACTGACAAATAAAAACGTTATCGAAATTAAACTTGTATTTATTTGAATTTTCACAGTTGTAGAAGAGTAAGCTTGAGTCTAATTCGACAAAGACGTTGTCTTCTGAATCGCAAGAAAAGGAGGTGACATCATCAATAGAATTGAGAAAACTTAATATCTTGTTCCAGTATGTGGCATTGAAGGGCTTTAACCTAATCTCAAAGTCCTCAATCGATGAATAGTCAATCCTTTCTAAGTTCATTTTCTACCTCAAAAAAAGCCCTAACCAAAATTGGATAGGGCTAAGTTGTACAAGAGCGGAATAAAGTTATTTGTGAGTAGGTTACTCAATTCATATGAGCGAGTGGACTCTATCAAATAGGAGTTTATATCGACAAGTGGGTGTGAAATATTTCTTATTATTTCAAAACATTATGACTTAATTGTTTAATTTATAAAATCAAATGCAAGCCTTTTTCTGTTCTTCTTGGTTTCATTTTATTAATGATATTAGAGATGAAATTTTGAGTAGGAAAAGCTGCATCAAGGCAATGGGAAACTTGAAATGTAAAGCGTGTAAAAATTAAACATAATGCGCGCATGTTGTAATGAATTGCGTCTAAATAATCAGCATAATCTTATAGTTTTACTTACGATGTGATTGTTTGTGAAAGGAGAGGTATGAAAATATTTAGAGGCATATTAATTGATTTAGTCATCCTTGTTGGGGTCCTATCCGGAATGATTACTTTCTCTTTAAATAAAATCGATATATTAGGAACGATTCTGATTATCACCGCTTCTTTGTTGATCTTAGCTCTATTTATCTATGGTTTAAAAGATGGATATAACAGAAGCGGTTAACTCTATTATTATTCTATATTAAATTGCAATGAAATATAGCTGATAGCTCTCCTTTCTAGCCTCAATGATGTTCACGTAAGTTAAATACTTTTATCATTAATTAAAGGTAACATTAAATGACTGGCACCATTATTAAATGCTCTAGAAACACAGAAACTGCACCACTTAACAGCCATTCAACGCAAAGTGTTGCGTTTTCTCACTACAACAATATCTCCGCTCAACTTCCGATTGATCCTCAAACCAACCAGCTTGTTGACGGTGGTATTCAGGAGCAAGCCAAACAATGTCTTTTGAACATTAAAAGAATTGTAGAGAGCATTGATCATGTAATGGATGATGTCGTTAAGATAAATGTCTACTTGACCAACATTCATGACGTTGAAGAAGTAAACAAGGTGTATGCGACTTTCTTTACTAACCTTCTACCAACACGCACAGTGCTGGCGATTGAGGCGGTGCCTTTTGAAGGAGCGTTACTACAAATGGATGCGCTTATTTCTAATGGAGAGGGGACAACACCCCAAAAGCCATGTGACTTGATCAAGGTGTCGCGTGATACTGATCTAGCACCGACCAATCCGATTTCTACACAAACGGTCGCATTCTCGCACTACAACAACATCTCCGCACAGTTGCCGGTAGATGCAGCGACAGGAGACTTGGTCGAAGGTGACGTAAAAGAACAAACTCATCAATGTCTGCAAAACATCAAGAACATTCTAGAGAGCATTGATGTTCCGCTAGATGACATCGTAAAAACGACCGTTTACCTGCAAGATCTAGCAGATATTGAATCAGTGAACGAAGTGTACCGTACTTTCTTCCCAGATTCGGCGATCGCAAGAGCCGTGGCTTACATGCCTGCTCGCTCGGTTATTCAAGCTTCAGCGCTGCCAATGGGCGCTGCAGTACAAATTGATGCCGTGATTTCTCATGGTGATGGCACGCCGCCTCAAGAAGTTGAAGATCGCCATGGCATTGTGATTAAGGCAAACAACACGCTGAATGCACCTCTTGATGCGCTTGCAACGCAAACTGTGGCGTTTTCTCACTATAACCACATTTCTGCGCAACTACCGATGGATGCTCTGAGTTATGAACTGGTTCAAGGTGGAGCTAAAGAGCAAGCTGAGCAATGTTTGAAAAACATTAAAGCGATCGTTGAGAGCATCGGTCACGTGATGAATGACGCGGTTAAGGTCAATATTCAAGTGACTGACATCGCTGATATTGATGCAATCAACGAGGTGTACGCCACTTTCTTTGATGGCGATTTGCCAGCAAGAACCGTGATTGCTGTGTCTAACATCGCGCTAGGTGCCAAAGTTCAAATGGATTGTGTTCTGTCAAACGCAGAAGGCACACCGCTACAAGTGTAATCAAAACATAAAGCCATCACTCTGGTTAAGAGTGATGGCTGATGATTGAGTTTATTCGTTGGATTATCTCTACTCTATATTTCTTTCTGGTTGAAAAACGACATCCAAGATCTCAATGGTTTTCTTGTTGCCATTTGGCAGTATCCAATCGATGCGTTGACCGACAGACAGCCCGATAAGTGCCATGCCAATCGGCGCGAGTATGGAGATGTGAGAGTTATCTCTCACTTGGTTTGGGTAAACGAGCACTTTCTGAATATGCTCTTCCTCACCAAGGAATTTGAACGTCACCTTAGAGTTCATCGTGACAATATTGTTGTCGATCTCGTGTGCATCGACAATCAATGCGCGGTCAATTTCATCTTCTAATTTAAGCAGCTCGTCGGTGAAATTCGGAATGTTATCCAGTAATCGACAGATGTTGTTGTAGTCATCAGATGTAACGGTGATCGAATTAGACATAATATTTCCCTAAATCTAATTTTTATGACCCAGCCTTTGAGATGGCTTGGGTATATCGTGAAGTTTTCTAGTGCATAAAGCGAAACACCATACTCCTGAAGGACGAGAGAAAACGTTACCTGGACGCAATGATTGGTGATTTAAATGAAAAGCAAAATAGAGTGAGCAGAAAGCGCAAGGCTTTACGCTCGATCCGTCATCCACTAGAGCGTTGTTAGCTCACATCGTCACTTCTTGTGGAGACAAGTGACGCATCACTGGTCTTCTTAGACTGAGCTCGGAACTGTGATGGCGTTAAGTGATATTTTCTCTTGAAGGCATCACAAAAATAAGCGGCGCTACCAAATCCACAGCGGTTGCTGATCTGTGAAACGTTGTAGGAAGTGAACGTTAGCATGTTCAATGCAAGCCCCATTCTTACATCTACCAATAGCTGGCTAAACGACAGGTTCTCTTTCTGCAAATGCCTTCTTAATGTTGAGGTAGAGGTAAACAGCTGCTTGGCGACATCTTGAATTTGCCACTTTCTTTGTGGTTCCTTTGTGATCATTCGTGCGATGACTTCACGTTTGCTTTCTTCGTAATTGAACTGAAAGACATTGAAAACATCGATACCAGATTCGCAAAGAGAGAGCAGTATGAAATATAGCGTTTGTTCTAAAAGGATGATTTTCAAAGCATCTCTACTTAATGAGTCATACACTTCTTTGAGTAGTTGAAAGTTATTGTCCACATCCACTGGTGTTGGGAGTTGATGAGCTACCGTATTTTTGATGAACCTACGCTTTTGAGGAAGTTGAAGTAGCAAGCCTTCTAACATGTCATCGGTCACGATTAACAATTGAATCTGTAATGGTGAGAACGACGATTTCTGAGTCAAATTACACGACAAACAGGTAAATTGAGGGATGATTAAGGTTGACGGGCCATCGATGGTGATTTGTTGTTCATTGATGTAAACGGTGCCTTTTGCGAAGGCGATGTTGACAATGTAGTGATACTCTACGTAAAACTCCTCAAGCTTCACTGGTTTGAACATTTCAATATATCTATATTCCACTATTGCTTATCTCATAATTGGGCTTACTACAGGCAGTAAGTTGGGCTAAAAGAAAAGCATCCATGCGACAGTACAACGCACAGTATAACGCTACTCCTTTGTTCTTTTCATAAATTCATCAAAGAAAGTGTCTTATCTCAGTAATTTGAGCTCAAATCTAAATAGGCGCTATTGATTTTTTATTTAACTTATTGAAAGTAATGAATAATGTTTTTGTTTTTATCAATCATGAAAATTAAGATTACGAGTCAGATAGCTGAATTGAGGATCAATAGCACACCTAGTAATAGTGTTCTTTATGCAGAGATGGTGCTTGAAGTATTTTGAACATCTTAGGATGTAGATATGAAGTCACAATGTTCAGATAATTTAGCCTGAATTCTAATTCTAAATTTTATGGGCTGATATCGGAATGGAATGGTGAGGCTTTTATTGTATATTTTGCTTCGAGAGTGGTTAGGAGACATAACCTACCAGTCGAATCATGTAGACATTGTTGATGATAAAAATTGCAAACCTTCGTTATCAATATTTACGGGTTAGTTAGTCAAAAACTTCGCCAATGAGTTTGCCTAATCACTCTCAAACCATTCACAACTCAGTGCCTTATTTAATACTCCAATACTCACTAAAAAAACATCATCTGTTCCTTGATGACTGCCATTCAAAATCATCCTCTTAATTGGTGACTTTCAATAACGTTCGGCTTTTTCATTATTAGCCATTAAATAATTACACATCGAATTTTAACTCCATCCATAATTTGGACAACTCTTATGCAAGAAAACTACAAACAACCTTTGCGAATTGGCGTTGGTGGACCTGTTGGGTCTGGTAAAACGGCATTGCTAGAGGTTCTGTGCAAAACTCTCCGAGATCTTTATCAGATCGCTGTCGTCACTAACGATATCTATACGCAAGAAGATGCAAAGATACTCACTCAGGCAGAAGCCTTAGATGCAGAGCGTATTATTGGGGTCGAGACTGGTGGTTGCCCGCATACCGCGATTAGAGAAGACGCCTCGATGAACCTCGCTGCGGTGGAGGAACTCTCTATGCGGCACAAAAACCTAGACGTGGTATTTATCGAAAGTGGTGGTGACAATCTCAGTGCCACGTTTAGCCCTGAACTGGCTGACTTGATGATCTATGTGATTGATGTATCGGAAGGGGAGAAAATTCCACGCAAAGGCGGACCTGGCATTACACGCTCTGATTTGCTTGTTATCAACAAAATAGACCTTGCGCCTTATGTTGGAGCATCATTAGAGGTCATGGAAGCGGATACCGCTCGAATGCGTCCAGAGAAACCTTATGTGTTTACCAACCTAAAAGAAGGTAAGGGGCTGCAGGAAATCATAGACTTCATTGTCGATAAAGGTATGCTTGAAAAGAGATAGCATCGAAGTATGCCAAAGAAACTGCTGCGTATCATGAAGAATTATGTTTATTCGCAGTCGTTTCTATGCCTAATACTCACAATAAGTCGATACTGAAAAAAGCAGCTTTAAATGATTAAAGCTGCAAAGAATCAATAGCAGGAAAAGTAGATGATTACATCTACGGAAACAAAGTGAAACCAAACAATTGTGTAGTAACGTTTGATGAAAACTATAGTATATGACTCACGTTCTGTTTCAATGTGTTCAGCTGTGGTTGAAGCTGAATCTAAATATCTGGAGCAGATTATTAAATAGTCCCTACTTCAATAGCCTAATGATGTTCTTGGGCCTTCTTATATAGTCATAAAACTCTTTTGCTTTAAGCCTACCGACTGAAAGTTCAATTTTAAGCTCATTGGCAAGTAATCTTAATGTCGATCGATTAACCATATCTTTACGAGCATTCACTTTATCTAGGTATTCATCCAAGATTTTTTCATCATAAACGTAGATATATTCACTCATAATCGTATGTCCTTTTAAATGATAGTTTTAGTTGGCAATAAACCCTGAATTAGAGTTTGGTTTTTTATGACGAGGTAAATTGATGTCGTTTTAGACGATGTTCGTTTTGCGTTTGGATTATTAAGGTATAAGAATAAGGCTTCAAGCAGTTTTGCTGTGATTCTTGTATGTTGAAATAATCTAGTCTGATGGTGAAATACAAATCTCACTATTAGTTCTGTCCCAAAGTGATTTAAATATTTGTTTAATTTGTTTTTATAAATGTTGAATATGGGTGTGCTTGCATTTATCTGACACTGCAATGACTTTGAGGTTTTACTAATTATCTGATTTTTAATAATTTATTAAATGAGGATAAGATGAAGAAATCACTGTTAGCGATTGGCCTTTTATTAAGTTCTGCAGCACATGCTGAGCATTGGGGATACGAAGGCGAGAATGGGCCTGAGTTTTGGGGTAAATTCTCTGAAGATTGTCAGCAAGGTAAGAACCAAAGTCCTGTTAATATCCAATCAACCGTGTTGGGTATTATGGATGAAATACACATCAACTATTTAGGTCATGCCGTTTCAGCTATTGATAATGGTCATACTCTGCAAGCCAGTGTTGAGGGCAATAATACGCTACTGGTTGACGATAAAAAGTACACGCTTTCTCAATTTCACTTCCATACGCCATCTGAAAACCACATCAACGGAGAAGAGTACCCGCTAGAGGCGCACTTTGTTCATGCCGATAAGGATGGCAATCTAGCGGTTGTGGCAGTCTTCTATAAGCTAGGAGATGAAAACCCAACACTGGAGAAGTTGCTAAACCATGACTTTAAAAAAGGCAAAACAACCAGCTTTGAACCTGTGAGCATCAAGTCTCTTGTTCCTTCTAAGCACAGCTACTACCGATTCAATGGTTCGTTAACGACACCTCCGTGTTCTGAAGGTGTTCGTTGGTTGGTACTAAAAGAGGTTCAAACGGTATCTGCAGCGCAAGTGAAAGCGTTTATGGACATCATGGGCAAGAACAATCGCCCTATCCAGCCGATTAACGCTCGACTCATTATCAACTAACCCATTAATGACGAACCGAAGTTTGACGCGGTTTGCGTGCTATCTGAGATTAACGGTTGTCTAAACGAAAAAAGGACTCTTAGTGAGTCCTTTTTGATATTAAAAATAAGAGCATACATCAAGTGGAACTCAAGTGTCTGATGGGTACTCCATCCTTGGAGATTTGACACTTAAGCGACATCGAACGCAGTCACACATTGCACTCGGATGTACTAACCGAAACCAATTTAACATTGGACTTGTAAGCAGTACATCAAATGATTTTTGTCGATTAAAGATGTCTAAGTAGCTAAATTTTAAGTGGTTTATCTTCGAGGTTTTAGATGGATATTGTGGATATTGAGCGTAAGTTAGAGCGAAGTTGGCATTTATTAGAATGCTTGTAGATGTACGCTAGCGTCTGGGGTTTTTGAGAGCGTTAGTCTCTCTGAAAGCTCTCCTACTTATAGATAGCGAATGTTAATCGTCGCATAAAATGCGCTCTGTATAATCTGAAGTTTCTGCAATAAAAAAGGACTCAATTGAGAGCCCTTTTGGTTTTCGCTGTCTGACGTTGCGACGGAATTACAAGAACGCTTTGTATGGCAATTCTGGTTCGTTTTTGAAGATGTCGCTAAAGCCACGGAAGTGTTGGTAGTGCATGCGACCTTTATCGGTTGGGAAGGTGTATTTGCCCCCAACTTGCCAAAAGAACGGTGCGAACTTGTATTGCAGACGGTCTTTCTTCATGTTCCACAACACTTCGATTTCGCGTGGGTCGTTTTGGAAGTTAGCCCAAATATCGTGGTGGAATGGCATCACGACATCACAATTCAACGATTCTGCTGCGCGTAGGATGTCAGAAGACGTCATCTTGTCAGTCACGCCACGTGGGTTTTCACCGAATGACAACAGTGCCACGTCGATTTGGTATTCGTTGCCGTGTGCGGCGTAGTAGTTCGAGTAGTGTGAGTCACCAGAGTGGTAAACCGAGCCGCCTGAGGTTTCAATCAGGTAGTTCACCGCGCGTTTGTCCATGCCGTCGAGGATTTCTTTATCGTAAGAAGAAGTGCCCTCTGGTAGCGTGACAAGTGCAGTGCGGTCGAATGAATCCAGTACGCGGATCTTCATGTCGCCGACTTCAAGTACATCGCCCACTTTCGCGACCACACAACGCTCTTCTGGCACGCCCCAGCCCATCCATAAATCGACACACGCTTGTGGACCGATGAACTTCACGTGGTCACCACAGTTTTGCAGTACCGCCGCCGCGACGTTCACGTCGATATGGTCAGCATGATCATGGGAAGCCATCACAGCATCGATCTCTTTGATAGCAAATGGGTCAAGCGGGAAGATAGCAGTACGTAGATTTGGTTGCAGCGCTTCGACACCGCCCATACGCATCATTTGGTGCTGGTTCTTCATGAAGGCATTCTTTTGCGTCTTTTTACCCGTACCACACCAGAAGTCGATAGAGATGTTGGTGTTGCCCTCACTCTTCAACCAGATACCTGTACAACCTAGCCACCACATCGAGAATGTATTTGGTTCTACCACCGTATTTTCGATCTCTTCGTTCAGCCAGGTACCCCACTCAGGGAATGTATTTAGGATCCAAGATTCACGAGTGATTTCATTTACTTTACTCATAGCAACACCTTTTTGTTTCACAATTTTTATTAAATTTGGGATGTAGGGAGCCGAGCGCCTTAATTTGTAGTTAAGGCACTGAGCTGAATTATTTTTATTTATTTGAGAAAGAGGCTAGGGCGCGTTAGACCAGTATGACCTGTGTCCCTTTTGCTTCTATCGCTTTGATGACCTCTGGGTTGGCGTTTTTGCCAGTGATCAGAATGTCGATTTTCTCGGTAGGACAGAACAACATGCCCGTTCTGTGACCCACTTTGGAGCTGTCTACCACGACGACGAGCTTGTCGATTTGCTCAAGCATTTGCTGCTCTGCCACCGCGGTTAACATGTCGGCTTTGTAGAGTCCGGCTTCGGTTAACCCTTTGCCCGAAGTGAACATCCAATTGCCTGCGTAACTGCCAAGCGAGTTGGGCGCCGGATTTAAGAACAGTTTTTGTGAACGGTTGTATTGACCGCCAATGATGATCACATCGTCATGGTCTTCATTGATCAGGTAGCTTGCCAATGGGAAGTAGTTGGTGACGATCTGCACGTCTTGCCCACATAGCTTCTGCCCAAGTAGGAAAGCGGTCGAACCGCAGTTGATGACCACGCTGTCGCCAGGCTGACAAAGCTCAGCGGCTTGCATCGCAATCAAGGATTTTTCTTCGTAATGCTCAGTGCTGTTGATGTTCAGCGGTGACCATTTTTTCTTTTCTGCTTCGACGCGTTCTGCGCCGTTGCGTACTTTGCGCAGTTTGCCTAGTTCATCCAGCTTAGAGATATCACGGCGAGCCGTAGCTGGAGAGACGTTAAAGCTCTTAATAATGTGTGAGACGTTAATCGTCTGATTTTCTTCTAATAAAGACAGAATGCCATTGTGTCTTTGTACTTCATTCATACCCATCACCCTATTTGATTCAAATTCACCGAAATGTGTATCTAGTGATTATTTGGTGATTACTTGTGATTTGTTTTGATTCTATTAATCACGCTCTTGATTGTCAAATTCAAGACTGATGAAAATCTGAACTTCATCACAATAAATTATAAGTAATTGTATTTATTGATAATTTAATTTTTGTGTGTGATCCGCTTACCATTTGTAGGGTTTTTTGGAGGGCAAAATTGATAAATATCAAAATAATCACAAATGAGCATTGCGTGATTACTTTTGATTGTTAGAGTTTATTTCGTGAGCAAAAACTGAGTAGATTCTACGACATCAGATGGAATCACTCTGACCTACATACGATTACAAATAAAAAACACTCTAGGGGTAAAGATATGGAGTTCTTGTACGACATCTTCTATATTTTTTACAGCCAAGTTATGACCAAAGCCCCACTACTGCTGGGTTTGGTAACATGCATTGGCTATTGGTTGCTGAGAAGAGACGCCACCACCATCATTAAAGGTTCCATCAAAACGATCGTGGGTTTCATGCTGGTTCAAGTGGGTGCGGGCACCCTAGTTGCTGGCTTCAAACCTGTGATCTCCAAACTTTCCGAATACCACGGGCTAACCGGCTCGGTCATTGACCCTTACACCTCCATGATGTCTACCATGGAAGCGATGGGCGACAACTACTCTTGGGTGGGTTACGCAGTTCTATTAGCATTAGGTATCAACATCCTCTTGGTACTGTTCCGCCGCTACACGGGTATCCGCACCATCATGCTGACTGGTCACATCATGTTCCAGCAAGCAGGTCTGATTGCCGTGTTCTACTTTGTGCTTGGCGCAAGCATGTGGGAAACCATCATTTACTCTGCGGTGTTAATGGCGCTGTACTGGGGTATCTCCTCCAACATCATGTTCAAGCCAACTGAAGAAGTCACCGGCGGGGCGGGTTTCTCTATTGGTCACCAACAACAGGTCGCGTCTTGGATTGCAACAAAAGTCGCGCCAAAACTTGGTGATAAGAACGACAGCGTTGACCACCTAGAACTGCCTAAATGGCTACATATCTTCCACGACAGCATCGCAGCAACGGCGATCGTGATGACGGTGTTCTTCGGCATTATTTTGCTTTCATTCGGTCTTGATAACCTTCAAGAAATGGCGGGCACCACACACTGGACTATCTACATCTTAGAAACGGGTCTGAAATTCGCTGTTGCGATTCAGGTGATTGTTGCCGGTGTACGTATGTTCGTTGCTGAGCTGTCTGAAGCGTTCAAAGGCATCTCTGAGCGCGTGATTCCAAACGCGGTATTGGCGATTGACTGTGCGGCTATCTACGCATTCTCTCCAAACGCAATGGTATTTGGTTTCATGTGGGGTGCGCTTGGTCAATTCGCTGCAGTACTGGCGATGCTGGCATTCGATGCGCCAATCATGATCATCCCTGGCTTCATTCCAATGTTCTTCTCTAACGCGACCATCGGCGTATTTGCTAACCACTTCGGTGGCTGGAAAGCGGTGATGAAGATCTGTTTCGTGATGGGCATCATCGAGGTGCTAGGTTCTGCTTGGGCTATCCACCTATTTAGCCAACACGGCACAGAATTCAACGGCTGGATGGGCATGGCGGACTGGGCGCTTGTATTCCCACCAATCATGCAAGGTCTGTCTGCATCGAAAATGTTCTTCTTCGTTCTTGTTGGTCTGTCTCTGGTTTACATGTTCTTCGCCTCTCGCAAGCTACGTGCTGAAGAAGACGCGCAAGGCACAGTAGAAATCAGTGAAGAGCCAGAAGTGATTGAAGCGGTAGAGCAAGCAATCAAAGCGAGCGACGGTCTGCGCCCAGTCAGCATCCTAGCAGTATGTGGTAACGGTCAAGGCTCATCGATGATGATGAAAATGAAGATCGGCAAATACCTAGAGAAGAAAGGCATTCCTCACGTGATGGACTCATGCGCAGTGTCGGACTACAAGTCGAAGCTTGCGAGCACGGACATCATCGTATCGTCGAAGCACCTGTCTGCAGAGATGGAGCCAGGTGAAGGCAAGTTTGTACTCGGGGTGCAAAACATGCTTAACCCTAACTCCTTCGGTGACGAGCTACTCGACATCATCAATAAAAACTTTGTACCAGCAAAATAAAACAGCATGACCAAATATCTCTCAATGAAGAGATAAGAAACCAATAACAAACAGCGGATGACAACAGTGGTGCCGGGCTTCGGAAAGCCAAAGTCACGGCACCCAAACTGGAGATAGAACAATGGGATTAAAACAATCACTGATCGACAACAACTCAATCAAACTGCAAGCGCAGGCGTCGAATTGGCGTGAAGCCATCAAGATTGGTACGGACATGTTGATTGCCTCTGGTGCGATTCAGCCTTCTTACCACGACGCCATCATCAGCAGCGTGGAAGAGTTAGGTCCTTACATCTGCATCGCGCCTAACTTGGCACTGCCACACGCACGCCCAGAAAACGGCGTAATTCGTACTGCTTTCGCACTGGTTACGCTAGAAGAGCCAATCTACTTTGAAGGCGAAGACGAGCCAGTTGATGTGCTAATCACGCTAGCGGGCAGCTCTTCCGATGAGCACATGGAAGGTCTGATGGAAGTGACCCAAGTGTTGGATGATGAAGACAGTGAAACGGGCGTGGATTTAGACAAGCTTCGCCGTTGCCGCAGCAAAACCGATGTATTCAACGTGATTGATGAAGCTCTGGCTGTTACTGCCTAAGGAGAACTCATGTACAGCGAACTGAAACAACGTGTGCTCGAAGCCAACCTCAAACTACCGAAATACGGCTTGGTGACCTTCACCTGGGGCAACGTGTCTGAGATTGACCGCGAGCGCGGCGTGATTGCGATTAAACCGTCGGGGGTGGAATACGATGGCATGCGCGCTGAGCACATTGTGGTGGTCGATTTAGACGGCAATGTGGTGGAAGGCAACATGAATCCATCCAGCGATACCGCGACCCACATTGAGATCTACAAAGCGTTCCCACAAGTGGGCGGCGTGGTGCACACCCACTCACGCAGCGCAACGATTTGGGCGCAAGCAGGGATTGATATTCCTGCGCTGGGCACGACTCATGCCGACTACTTCTACGGCGACATTCCATGTACTCGCAAGCTCTCACAACGCGAAATTGCCGAAGAGTACGAGAAGAACACTGGCTTAGTGATAGTGGAAGAGTTTCGTCAACGCCGCATCGATCCAATGGCAGTGCCAAGCGTGATTGTAGCAGGGCATGCGCCTTTCTCTTGGGGCACTAACGCCGATGATGCCGTGCACAACGCAGTGGTATTGGAAGAGATTTCTGCCATGGCATTAGCAACACGTTCACTCAACAGTGGCATCAAGATCCAGCCTGAGCTTTCAGACAAACACTACCTGCGTAAGCACGGTGAAAACGCCTACTACGGGCAGAGGTAACGACATGTACAAAGTGCTTGCTTTAGATTTAGACGGAACTGTCCTCACCGATGAACACAGCATTCACCCAGAGGTGAAAAAAGCGATTCAAGAAGCGCAGCAGAAGTGTCACGTGGTGATTGTCACCGGACGCCATCACACTGCGGCACGTCCGTATTACGATGAGTTGGGTCTTACCACGCCTATCGTCTGCTGTAACGGCACTTATGTTTATGACTACCACAATGACCGAGTGCTCAAGCACAACTCCATCGATAAGGAAGACGCGCTGACGTTCATCGCCTTGGCGAAGGAGTTTCAGGTCAAGATGGTGATGTACGTAACCGATGCCATGACGTACTCAAACTACAACCCAATTCACTACATGGAAGCGTTGGAAAAGTGGGCGAAAACCGCGCCTGAGCACCTTCAACCGAAGATCTACAAAATCGACTCGTTCAGTGAAGAAGTGCGTAATACCGAGTTCGTGTGGAAATTCGTGGTGGAAGGCTTACCAAGCTCGGTAGAACGCTTAATTGAAAACCCATGGGTGAAAGAGAAATTCAACGGCGAACGCTCGTGGTCGAATCGCATCGACTTCGCAGCAAAAGGCAACAGCAAAGGCTTAAGACTGGCGGAATACGTTTCTGAGCTGGGTTATCACCCGAATCATGTCATTGCCGTGGGCGATAACCACAATGATATTTCCATGCTCCGTTACGCCGGATTAGGTGTTGCCATGAATAACGCAGACGAGACGGTACGCTCAAGCGCCCGTTTGGTGTGCGAAACCGATAACAATAACGACGGCTTAGCTCGTCTGATACGTGAAAAAATTCAAGGATAAGCATCATGACCAAACCAATGATTCAAATCGCTCTAGACCAAACTAACCTAACTGACGCCGTGGCGGTTGCAAGCAATGTACACAGCTATGTTGATGTGATTGAAGTGGGCACCATTCTCGCGTTCGCAGAAGGGATGAATGCGGTCTCAACACTGCGTAAGAACCACCCAGACCATATTCTAGTGTGCGATATGAAGACCACTGATGGCGGCGCTATTTTGTCTCGCATGGCGTTTGAAGCTGGCGCTGACTGGATTACGGTCTCAGCCGCAGCGCACATTGCGACCATCGAAGCGTGTAAGAAAGTGGCGGATGAATTTAGTGGCGAAATCCAAATCGAAATCTACGGCAACTGGACGATGGAAGATGCGCAAGCGTGGGTGGATCTCGGTATCACTCAAGCGATTTACCACCGTTCTCGCGATGCAGAGTTGGCAGGGATTGGCTGGACAGATGCTGACATCAACAAGATGCGTCAACTCTCTGAGCTAGGTATCGAGCTCTCTATCACGGGCGGTATCGTGCCAGAAGACATCTACCTGTTCGAAGGCATCAAAGCGAAAACCTTTATCGCAGGTCGTGCATTGGCGGGCGACAAAGGGCAAGAAACCGCAGAAGCATTAAAAGCGCAAATCGACCGTTACTGGAACTAGGGGGCGACATGTATCAGAACCTACAACGTCATCGTGTTGGCTTGTATGAGAAAGCGTTGCCGAACGAGTTGAGCTGGGAAGAAAAGCTCAGCGTGACCAAAGAATTAGGCTTCGACTTTCTTGAGATCTCGGTGGATGAATCAGACGAGCGCCGCAGCCGCTTAGATTGGGACGACGAGACGATCTACGCCCTGCGTCACCAGTGCGAACGTTATGGCATGCCATTGCAGTCGATGTGTTTGAGCGCGCACCGCAAGTTCCCGTTTGGCTCGGCTGATCCGAAGATACGCGAGCAAGCCGTGCTGCACATGGAAAAGGCGATCGCATTGGCGTACAAACTTGGCATCCGTACCATTCAATTAGCTGGCTACGATGTGTATTACGAGCCAGCAAACCGTGCCACGCATTTGCGTTTTATTGAAGGTATGAAGGAAGCGGCGAAACTGGCAGAGCGCGCAGGTGTGATGCTTGCTGTTGAAATCATGGACACCGATTACCTCAACTCATTGAGTAAGTTCGAAGTGCTCAATCGCGAAGTGAATTCGCCGTATTTCACTGCTTATCCAGACGTGGGCAATATCTCTGGTTGGAACTATGACGTGTGTACTGAGCTGAAATTGAGTAAGCCACACATTACCCAAATCCACCTTAAAGACACGTATCGCGTGACGCCGGAATACAAAGGTCAGTTCCGCGATCTGGTGATTGGTGATGGTGAAGTGAACTTCGATGCCATCTTCCGCACACTCAAAGAGACAGACTGCGTCGTGCCACTGGTGATTGAGATGTGGGCGCAAGATGAACATTGGCGTGCGCACATTCAAACCGCCCAACAGCGCTTAAATCAAGCGTGTGATCATGCGGAATTACCAAGGTTGTTTGCCGCATAATTCTTTCTGGGTCGTATAGACACTTACATGCTCCGGTGCTCGTTATTGGGCACCGTTTTCCCATCGTGGGAACGTGCAGTTTTTGACCCTCGTGAAAACTGCACTCTTTCGTTTCATTGGTTGACTTACCATCAGGGTTGGCGCAAAGTTGCGCTTTGTCGTTATGAAACCCTGTTAATCTGAATGAAATTACTCCATCTGCAACTTTTCTGGTACGAAAAACATCACACCCTATTGGAGATGGAAGACCTGCCAATTCTTACCCCAGCGCAAGAGCAAGAACTGCGTGAGTGGGCGAAAACACGCCGCAAAATCCTCAGCTACGAAGTGCATCAACAGCCTTGGGTAAAAGTGAACGTCGACGGTTTCTCATCGATTTTAGAGCTCAAACCAAATGGTACGCTGATGGAAAAAGACTTGTTCAGTGAGCGTGGTTTACAGGGCTTATGGAAGGTCAGCGACGGCTTCTTGTTCATCAAAGTCATCAGCGGTGAATTCATCGTCGAATACCAAATTGTTGGTCATACAGAAAACAATGTGCACAGTGGTATCGAGTACATCAATGGCAAAATCAGCACCTACAGCAAATTTGCCAAACTCGCGAATAATTAAGCCGATTCAATTCGATGTAGAGAAAGGAGCCAAAGTGCTCCTTTTTTGTTGTGGATAGAAAATCCCAACTATTCTTACTTCAAGCAATGAAATCAATGCGTTAATATCCAAGTCATCATCTTATTTCAAACAGTAGCAGGAGGCATGAATCGTGTCTGAAAAAATATCGACGTCGGCGCTGGCAAAAATGCGTCAGATGGAAGCTAAGCTGCTGTTTGCGGATCTCAAACGCGCTGGTTACATCGTTCGCCAAGACGAGAAATGGATTTTGACCGAAGAGGGCGCCAAGTTTGGCGGTGAGTATGTCGATCACCCTAAATTCGGGCAGTTCATTGTTTGGCCGACCAACTTGCACATCGAGCTTGCCGCAACGTCTGGAAAAACTTACAGCGCAACCCAGTTGGGCGAGAAGCTGAAGCTCAATGCCAAGCGCATGAACCAGCTGTTAAGTGAATTAGGCTGGATCAGCAAATCCGAAGAAGGTTGGAGTTTAACCGAAGCCGGAATTCGCGCTGGTGGTCAACAGAGAGCCGATAAAGAGTCTCAGAACACCTTTGTGGTGTGGCACGACGTAGTGCTGCGTAACAAGCGTCTCAAGCAGTCTGTGATTGAGTTTTTAGGTCAAGATGCCGAGTCCCATTCCACAGATAAGTCGTTTTCTAGTTTTCGCCAGAAGTTTGAAGCCAAGCACCGCACATTGGACGGACACTACGTTCGTTCTAAAGGGGAGCTTCTGATCGATAACTGGCTGTACTTGGCAGGAGTAGTGCACGCTTACGAGCGCCAACTGCCGATCGACCAAGACGTGACAAGCGATTTCTACCTACCAGGCGGCAAAGTCTATTTGCAGTTTTGGGGCAGCGATTCTGGCGAGATGTTAGAAGCGGAGCGAGAGAAGATTCGTGCAGTTTACGAGCAGCATAACTTCAACCTCATTGAGGTCGAACCGAGTGAGTTAGATAAGCTCGATGAGGTATTGCCGAAACGTCTGCGCCAGTTTGGTATTCAAGCTTATTAAACGCCTCGCTAACGGTTGTTTAAATTCCTACACCTTCAAACCTGCCAGTCTTTAAAAACGAAAAAACCCGTGATGACTCACGGGTTTTGTGTATTCAGCGTTTATCTTTGGTTGTTATCCGAAGGATTAGAAACCTTTGATGTTTTCCGCTTCTAGCTCAGAGAAGTACTTAACTGTCTTCACTTTAAGCTCTTGTTGTGAAGGCTCATCACAAACGATCACTGCTTTAGGGTGTAGTTGAAGTGCAGAAACCGTCCATAGATGGTTCACGCTGCCTTCTACCGCTGCTTGTAGAGCAAGTGCTTTGTTGTGACCTGTTACTAGGATCATCACTTCTTGAGCGTCTAGTAGTGTGCCAACACCGATAGTTAGTGCGTACTTAGGAACTTGGTTGATGTCGCCATCGAAGAAACGAGAGTTCGCGATACGAGTGTCTTCAGTTAGTGTCTTGATGCGAGTGCGAGAAGACAGAGAAGATGCTGGCTCGTTGAATGCGATGTGACCGTCGTTACCTACGCCGCCCATGAACAGGTTGATCTTGCCGTAAGACTTGATTTTGTCTTCGTAGCGTTGGCATTCCGCTTCGTGATCTTCCGCGTTACCGTTAAGAAGGTTGATGTTCGCTTCTTGGATGTTTACGTGGTTGAAGAAGTTGGTGTACATGAATGAACGGTATGATTCTGGGTGATCCGCAGGGATACCGATGTATTCGTCCATGTTGAAAGTCACAACGTGTTCGAAGCTCACTTCACCAGCTTGGTAAAGTTCGATCAATGCTTTGTAAGTTGCTAGAGGAGTGCCACCTGTAGGTAGACCCAGAACGAACGGACGCTCAGCAGTTGGTTTGAAGTCGTTGATGCGCTTAGCGATGTGTGCTGCTGCCCACTTGCCTACTTGTGCTGCTTGAGCTAACGGGATAAGTCTCATTTTGTGCCCCTAGTTATTGGAATTTAAGATGTTCTGAAACATTAATTCGCATTATAAAATAAGTAATGTTGAACTGCTATTGTTTTAGGTCAAAAATTTGCTTTTTCTTTAACCAATGTTGCTTTTCTGGGCGATTTTTACGTTTGCTTCGAGTTGAATCTATGCAAAGCCGTGAAGCAAGCCTAGTTGATTAGCATGTAAAATTTATGACTGAAATTAAGTTTTTTGGCTGAACGAGCGAGCCGAATTGAATGGAGTTACGTAGGAGAAAGGGAAGAAAAATGCCGAAGTTATGATCTCACGCAATCTATGGTGTGGCACGGCGTTTCTTCCTTATCCATACTTTAAGTGTGTTTATTGCTGAGGGAATCGCAATGAAAAACGAATTAGACGCAACCAAAGTGCTCCAAGCATACGAATGTGTGATGAACAACGGCACGCCTACTGAGTTTGGCAAGATGTATGAAGGGATAGAGGCCTATTCTGATTACGATGGCTATAACGTGTTTCTGAGAGGCAATGGTGTGGAGCTTACGGTGGGGTTCCACAACACCTATCATTTGGAATATGACCAAGAGCATCTGAAAGACAGCTTCTTGAAGAAGGTAGCCATGTTGGCGAAATAATCGCTCGCCAAATAGTTGTTCGGAAAAAATGAAAAGCCCTTAGGAATGGTCACCTTCGGGCTTTTGGAAAAGAAATGGTTTTGCAACACCACCAAGTTGTATTTTTTGGCGGCTTAGCCAAGCATTATAACTCGGCTATTCGATTAATCGTCTTCTGCTAGGCTCTCTTCCGCATAATCATCTGTCGCTTCTTGTTTGTTACGTCCATTTAGCGTGTGGAAGCGCTTGCGACCACGAGCTAGCTGTACGTATTTTAGCCAAGTGCGCTCGATCTTAGTTTTCGCTTTGCCTGGGTTTTCGAGAACTTTTACGAAGTGTTTTTCTTCGCTGTTCTCAGGTGTCAACTCGCCTGACTCTAAGCCAAGCATAGTATCCCCATAAATTGTTAGGATTTCCTCTTCTGAAAGAGTAAAATCGCCAGACTTTGCAAAGCCGCGTGGGAATTTTACGTTGTCGTAAAAACGTTTTTTGCCATGACGAAATTCAGTGTCAGACATATCAACAGCCTCTGTAACCGTTATTGATGAATGTGATGAATTACGGCGAAAATTAGGCGCAAAGCTAACAAAAGAAAAACAAAACTTTTTTGTCGTCAAAATTTTAATTAGTTGTTAATCTGGTTTTATATTGACCAGGAGATGGTTTATGGATGTAAAGGTCTTTCGAACATTTTTAGAGCTGGCAAAGGTTCGTCACTTCGGACGAGCTGCTGAGAACTTGTATATTACACAAGCTGCGGTGAGCGCACGCATCAAACAATTGGAAAGTTATTTCGATACGCAGTTGTTTATTCGTGATCGAAATAACATAAAGTTGACCTCCGCAGGTGAGCGTTTAATAGGCTATGCAGAGGTGATGGTTACCACTTTGCAGCAAGCCAAGCTCGAATTATCCCTCGAAGATGGTAAAGCGTTACAGCTGACCATGGGGGGAACGCCAAACATTTGGGATGCTTACTTACAAAACTGTCTAAGTGTTGTTACTGACTCTTTCGGCGGTTATGGCTTTATGGCGGAAGTCATGGGCCGTGAGATGCTAAGCCGCAGCCTACTTGAGCGCACGCTAGATATGGCGTTTGCTTTCGACCAAATCAAAGCGGATGAGCTGAACTGTAAAAAAGTCGCTGATGTGGTGCTTGTGTTGGTTTCAACTAAGCCAGATTGTTTAGAAACCGTATTTGAGCAGAAATACGTTTACGTAGATTGGGGCACACGCTTTGCGTCTGAGCATGCAGAGCGCCACCCTAAAATCCCTGCGCCTTACCTTCGCACTTCTACCGCGCGTATTGCGTTAGACTTCGTTTTGGAGAAGGGCGGCAGTGCTTACCTACCGGTGTCTCTGGTTGAGCCGTTCATTGCAAGCGGGCAGCTTCACAAGGTATCTGGCGTAGAAGATTGGTACCGTCCTATCTATTTGAGCTATCGCAAAGCCAGCACGTCTGTAGAAGCGATTAAGCAGGTTGAAGAAATCGTGAAAGAGATTGACCCGTTAACGGCGTACAGCTTGCAGCAAATTGCGGACATTCCGGCAGACGAGTAATTTCTGCTTTTGCGATCCAGTGCAAATTTAAACGAAAGCCCTTTGGTATAAACCAAGGGGCTTTCTGTATTGGTTTGCGTAAATTTACAGATGTTTATAAATTCAGCGTGATGCTTGAAGCGAGAGTCATGGCAGAATTTAGGCTCATGAAGAACCTGCTTTACGCCAGTTTTTGATGAAGTGTGCCATCCAGTGCCGCTTTGCCTGCGCCAGAAAATGCGAGAGAAACACAAGCTGCCAGTAATGCGAGACCAAATTCGTAACCGTTGTTCGACATGAACAAACCATTCTCGAAATGAACCGAGAAAATCGCAATCACCATGGTGAATGCTAGAGCCACAGCCGCTGGTCGAGTTAGAAGACCAAGCAAGATGAATAAGCCGCCAAAGAATTCTGCGCTGCCCGCAAGGAGTGCCATCAACATGCCTGGGCCTAAACCGACCGATGCCATCCACTGACCTGTTGCTTCAAGGCCGTATCGGCCAAACCAGCCGAAAAGTTTTTGTGCACCGTGCGCCATAAAGATAATGCCAACCGGAATGCGAAGGGTGAGTGCGCTGTAACCTGCATTTGAAGTCGTGATTTTGTGTAGCAGTGCTTTCATGATTTTATCCTTCCTCGGAAACTCTACTTATTTGGGGTGATCGCCCCTTTGTTGTTGGAGCAAGTTTAGGTCGTGGGTTCAGAAGAAAAAATCGGGACAATTTGATGCTCTCGTTCGAGAAATTTGATGGAACATTTTTAACGTAACAAATACAGAGTTTTAGGCTGTTTTTAGGATCTGTTTATTGTTCGGTACTATGGTGTTTTTGTTTATGGAAGTCGCAAATTTTCGAATAACTTTCCGAGCGTGTTTTGTATTTTGAAATAAGAATGTCGTAAATGCTGAGCAAAAAAAGAGCACATTTCTGTGCTCTTTTGTTTTTACGATTAACAAGGGAGAAAGGAGTGTTTAAAGGTTCATTAAGCTTTCAAGCGAGTCCTCTACGCTATGGTAGTGGTAGGTGCGTATACTCACACCATCCGACGCATTGATTTGAATTTCTGAAATCTCGTTATCAGAGTCGCGCTCAATAATCCCTATAGAGTGCTCGACTGATTTACTGGTAATAACCTTGTGATTTCTAAGTACAATCACGCACGTGTGTAAGTCCATGCCAATTCCCTTTAGCCGACGTTGTTGTGTTGTTCTGATTTAACTTTAGTGCACAAATTTACTAATGCCAAAAATTCTCAATATTGAGTTCCGAAAATGGCTAATTTACAGTAACCCTTCGTTCTACAATGAAGTTATACCGTTTGAGTTGTAACCTAACATGCGGCTCTATAGAGCACCCAATGCGAAAGCAAGGACAGCATCATGCTTATCCATCCCCATACATTGTTGACGTTCGAGCAGTGCCAAAAAGCGCGCATGGCACGTGACAGCCGTTTTGACGGTCGTTTCTACGTTGCAGTCAAAACCACTGGGATTTTTTGTCGACCAATTTGTCCAGCCAATCTGCCCAAAGAGGAAAACGTTGAGTACTTCACTGACAAGACGCAGGCACTGAAGGCCGGATACCGCCCTTGCTTACGTTGCCGCCCAGACAGTGCGCCAGGATCATGGGCTTGGAAGGGGGTTGAAACCACATTTCAACGTGCGATCAAAATGATCGATCGTGGTGAGTTGCACCATAGGTCCCTCGCGGATCTCTCCGATCGTCTCGGGATCTCAGATCGTTATTTGCGCATGCTGTTCGAGCAATATTTGGGGATGTCACCTAAGCAATATGCGCAGTATCAGCAGTTGATGTTTGCTAAGCAGCTCTTGCATTCGAGTTCGATGTCAGTCACTGAAGTTGGCTTTGCCGCAGGATTTAACAGCACTCGACGATTCAACGATGCGTTTCAAAAGTTCCTCCAACTGACACCTTCTCAAGTGCGCAGAAAGGAATTTGATGGCGTAGGGACGAATCGAATCGTGCTCCCTTATCGGGGCGCGTTGAACTGGCAACACATGCTCGATTTTTATCGTCTGCGTGCGATTGAGGGGATGGAGCAAGTTACGCAAAACACCTACCAGCGCAATGTTGTGCTGGATGATTGCCATGCACGATTCAAGGCTACTCAAGGGGAGGGCTACCTTGAGGTAGAGTTTGATATTGAAGATGTTACTAAGCTGCAAAACCTTGTGTCTGGCGTGCGTCGAATGTTCGATCTCGATGCGGATATTTGCACCGTCGAGCAGCACCTGGAATACATTGCGCCCGGATTGGTGAAAACCCACGGGATTCGGATTCCGGGCGTCTGGAGTGCGTGGGAAGCTGGTGTACGTGCCGTGTTGGGTCAACAAGTGTCGGTCAAAGCCGCAATTGGGCAACTTAACTTGTTAGTGGAAACACTCAGCAGCGATCAGCATACGCGCCACTTTCCAACGCCAGAAGTGATTGCTAATGCCGATGTTAGCTTCTTGCGTATGCCGCAAAGCCGTAAAGACACGCTCGTGCGATTTGCTCAGTACATGCAGCAAAACCCAGAAGCCGATCCGCAGCAATGGCTGGAATTAAAAGGCATTGGTCCGTGGACGGTGAGCTATGCGCAATTGCGTGGCCAATCTCAGCCCGATTGTTTTTTAGATAAAGACTTGGTGGTGAAGAAAGCCATGCCAAACTATCCGTCATTGAATGCTCATACTGCATCGCCTTGGGGCAGTTACGCGACTTTTCACTTATGGAATCAATCATGAAATCACTTTATACGGTAATGCCAAGTCCGTTAGGCGCTGTGACCATTCAAGCTAACGATCAAGGTTTGCTCGGAATTTGGTTTGAAACGTGTACCACCAAACCAGATGATTTGGGTGAGCGTGATGATCAACATGCAGTGCTCAGTCAGACTGTTACTCAATTGGAAGAATACTTTGCGGGGCTGCGTAACGAATTTGACTTGCCCCTTGCAGCGACAGGTACGGATTTCCAAACTCAAGTTTGGCATGCGCTAACGACCATTCCTTATGGTGAAACATGGAGCTACCAAGACTTGGCGAATGCCATCGGCAATCCGAAGGCGGTACGAGCGGTGGGACTGGCGAACGGTAAGAATCCTATTTCGATTGTGGTGCCGTGCCATCGTGTGATTGGAAAAAGTGGCAAGCTCACTGGTTATGCGGGCGGGGTAGAGCGCAAACAGCGATTATTGGCTTTGGAGAAGGGCTCGCCACTTTAAGTGAGGCCATTCTCAGAATCCGGCAAGGTTTACCTTATTTGCTTCGATTTTGTGTAGGGTTGTTGAGCTAAAGAGGAGCTATTGTCAAATGTGGTGTATGGAAGATCATGCAGTAGCTTGTTGATGAGTCTCCATTTCTTTCACTCCATTGATGAAGCGAACATCTTTCACAACATCCGCTAGGAGTGCAAAACCTCGTAGACGACGCCACTTCGTCTCTGCACTGCGCATTAACTTGTAGGCCATCATCAACGTAGTCTTTCTGTTTCCACAGTTCTTCGTCTTGTTCGTGCGTAAACGTACTGTGGCGAACATCGATTCTATTGGGTTGGTTGTCCTGATATGAACCCAGTGCTCTGCTGGGTAATCGTAGAACGCCAGCATTTCAGCTTTATCTTTCACCAAGCAGTCGGTTGCCTTTGGATACTTGGCTTCGAAGCGCTTCTGGAAGGTTGAGAAGGCGTGATAAGCATCATCTCTAGTCTCTGCCATCCAGATATCTTGCAGTGCTTCCTTCATTCGTGGTTGTACGCTTTTGGGCACCTTGTTAAGCACATTCGCCGTCTTATGTACCCAGCATCGTTGCTGAGTCGTTTGAGGCCAGCACTTAGCAACCGCTTTCCAGAAGCCAGCGCGCCATCTCCGATGGCGAGCTTCGGTGCTAACTGTAATCCCTGCGCTCGTAGCTGCTCAATGAGTTCCGTCCAACTTGCTTCTGACTCTCTATGACCATCCAGAACGCCAAGGACTTCTTTGCGTCCAGTGTCATCGACACCAATGATGACGAGTAAGCAGAGCTTATCGTCCATCCTAACGTGACAGTAAACACCGTCAGCCCAAATGTAAACATAGCGGCGCCTACCGAGGTCACGCTTACGCCACTGTTCGTACTCCGCATACCAGCGCTCTTTGAGGCGACAGATGCTGTTGGCTGACAGGCCTTTCGCATCCTTACCAAGCAGAGACTCCAGAGCAGGCAGCATATCGCCCGTAGATATTCCCTTGAGATAGAGTAACGGGAGCAGTGTTGCAACGCTCTTTGTTCGCTTGAGATACGGTGGTATCAAGTTGCTATTAAATTTGACGCCATGCCCTGAGCGATCTCTTACCTTAGGAATTTGCACTTCGACATCACCGACACCGGTTTGCAAGGTTCGCTCAGGTAAGAAACCGTTGCGAACGATAGCTTGCTTGCCGTCAACCATAACATTCTGGTGTTGTGCAAGTAACTGTTGAAGCTCAGCTTCAACAGCTTGTGCAATCAAATCTCTAGCCCCTTGACGTATCAGTTCAGTAAGTGGGTCTTGTGGTGTATTCAGTGAAACAACAGTATTATCAGTCATGCGGTGTACCTTTCTGTTAATCGTTCTGGGGAGAACTGCATCAACAGATTACACCGCAACTTCCTTTCTCTTCCATACACCAGAAATCAGCATAGCTCGCTAAAGAGCAATCCAGAGCAATGAAAAAGGAAAATAAGGATATGTCTTTCAAAACGGATTTTGATGCATTCATAAACCAAAGTTGGCAGCAGCATGAAGCGCAGCCACAACAAACATACACTCAATTAGAACAAGCGCTTAGTGAGGTGGAAGACACTAACCATGCTGAGCGCATCTTACCCTTGATGCTGCACACTTCCATCGGTCATCTGCACGACCCGAAGCAGTTTCTCACCAGTTTAGATAAGCTCGAAAATGGCGTAGCGAGTCAGTGTATGGTGCGTCAGAGAGCCAAAATTGTCGCGCAGTACTTTGTGGATCAAACGACGGACCATATCGTTGACTTGGAAGATGTCGATCAGCGCCGCGTTTTTGCTCAGATTGCCAACGAGCTATCTGCGATGAACGAGCTAGAGCAAGCTAGCACATGGTTAGCAAAAGCAGCCAACGGGATAGATTCAGACCAAACTGCCGAGCCGTTGGCACGTTCAATTGCCATTACGGGCAACAACCTTGCCTGCCAATATGAAGAGCTTGAAACGCGCTCTGAAGCGCAGGTAGAGCGAATGCTAGAGGCTGCAACATTGGCGCTTGAGAATTGGAAGGTTGCTGGTGGTTGGATGCAAGAAGAGCGAGCAGAATATCGTTTAGCCATGAGCCTACTTAAAGCAGGAAACCCACTCCAAGCCAAAGTGCACGCTGATCGCTGTGAGGCAATCTGTCGACAAAATGGAGAAGATGCTTTTGAGCTCTTCTACGCGAATGATTTATTGATGCTGGTGCATTATCACTTAAGCCAACAAAACAAGCTCAAGCTGGCTGAAGGGGACCAACAATACTGTGAGAATTCGCCTCTAGTGTAGTCTTATGTTATTGACAAGGAAAAGCCCCGAGAATTTATCTCGGGGCTTTGGTTTTTGTCATGTGTTAGAAGATTATGCCGATTGTGGCGTTGGCTGATATCGCCCTGGTTTGTGGTTCATTGCCAAGATTAAGTTGGTCGCCACCGCGCCAAGTATAGATAGGGCGATCAAGTGAATATCGACGATAAATAGAGACATCACCACGATGGTGCAGTCGAGCGCCATTTGAACTTTGCCTGCACGAATGCCAAAGCGTTCCTGAAGGTAAAGTGCCAGTATGTTGAAACCGCCCAAGCTCATCTTGTGGCGGAAAATTACCAGCATTCCCATACCAATCAGGCCTCCACCGAGGAGGGCGGCGTAAACGGGTTCAATACGAGAAATTTCAATCACATGGTGCAGGTGGTCTACCGCAAAGGACACGATCGAAACCGCAATAAAAGTGTTGATGGTAAAACGCCAACCCATGCGCATCACAGACAAAATGTAGAAAGGTAGGTTCAGTGCAAAGAAGATCTGACCAAAGCTAAAATCACTCACTTTAGTGAGGAAGATAGCAAGACCAGCAGTGCCACCTGTCAGCAGTCCCACTTTGCTAAAAAAGATAACTCCAAGTGACACCAACGCACTACCGAGCGTCAGAGCCAAGAGGTTCTCTCTAAGGCTATGATCTTTATCCATAAAAGTATTTTCCTTGGTTTTAAAACCGTTTTAACTGCAAGCGCACAACCAAAACGGATGCGGTTGGCAAAACGCCAACCAAATAGTGATAAATCGATGAATAAAATGTCGTGAAAAGTGATTGATGTCGAGTTTTTGACCTAGATTGCGCGGATGTTAACTGTTTAACAGACTTTACACATTAAGCTAGATGAACACTGAAGCAACAAGGAAAAGTCATGATTAAACAAGTGGGTAGTACCACAATTCAGCCTTTGCATAAGCTCTCTTGTCATTGCGGAAAAGTACAAATCGAACTGTCATTACCAAATGGAATCGAGAAGCCTAGACGTTGTGATTGTTCTATGTGCCGACGTCGTGGCGCGATTGTGGCATCAGTACCTTTGAATGGGATTCGCATCATCCAAGGTGAGGAGGCACTCAAGCTGTATCAGTTTAATACCAGCACGGCTAAGCATTTTTTCTGTGGTGAATGCGGTATCTACACGCATCATCAGCGCCGTTCTGACCCGAGTGAATACGGTTATAACGTTGGTTGCTTAGAGGATGTAAATCCTTATGAGCTGGGAGGTATTGAGGTGATGGATGGCGTGAACCACCCATCAGACCGGTAAGAATATTCAATATTGATCAAGGTAGGTTAAGTGAACAAACTGCCATTCATCCAAAGGTGCGCCGCAATACTTGCGGCATAACCTAGCGCAATCACCGGTGCCCATTTTAAATGGCCAAAGAAGGTGTATTGTCCCCTTGCTGCCCCCATTAATGCCACGCCAGCCGCTGAACCAATCGAAAGCAAGCTACCACCCACGCCTGCAGTCAGCGTGACTAACAGCCAGTTCCCCATCGACATGGTTGGCTCCATCGTTAATACAGCAAACATCACTGGAATGTTATCCACGATAGCAGAGAGAATCCCCACCATGACGTTAGCCCAGATTGGGCTCCATTCGGTGTACATCACGTTGGAAACTAACCCAAGATAACCGAGCAAACTCAAACCGCCGACACACATGACGACACCATAGAAGAACAGTAAAGTATCCCACTCTGCACGTGATACACGGTGGAATACATCAAACGGCACCACTGAACCTAAACGCTTTAAGGCATAATCATCGCCATTGGCAATCGCTTCGGCCGCTTTTTTAGCAAGTGAATGTTTTAGTGTTCGACGCAGGAAATAACCGAAAAACTGCAGGTACGCCAAGCCCATCATCATTCCGATTACTGGCGGGAAGTGAAGTACTGCGTGGAAAGATACCGCCGTCGCGATAGTGAGGATAAACAAGCCTACAATTCGTCTTGCTCCACGTTTCAATTCAATATGTTCATGGACCGTATCTGGCTTAGTGTTTGGTACAAACAACGACATGATGAACGCAGGAATGACGTAGTTGATCAATGACGGAACAAACAACGGCATAAATTCAGCAAAACTGACGTGTCCTGCCTGCCAAACCATCAGGGTCGTTATATCACCAAATGGACTGAATGCGCCGCCAGCGTTCGCCGCAATGACGATGTTAATACAGGCAAGGTTCACAAACCTTGGATTATCGCCAGAAACTTTCATCACCACCGCACACATTAACAGGGCCGTGGTTAAGTTATCCGCGATAGGTGAAATGACAAATGCCAAGCCGCCTGTAAGCCAAAATAGCTGTTTGAAATCGAAACCTTTACCGACCATCCATGCTTGCAGAGCATCAAACAGCCTCCGCTCTTCCATTGCATTGATGTAAGTCATCGCTACTAGTAGGAACAATAAAAGTTCGGCGTATTCCAGAAGGTTGTGTTCCAGTGCGGCTTTAGCGACGTCAGCTTGGTTGTGTTGGGCAAAGGTGTACCCAATCAAAATCCAGATTAATCCCGCGGCGAGCAGTACTGGTTTGGATTTTCGCATATGCAGGTATTCTTCCAGCATCACCAGAATGTAAGCAATGGTGAAGAGAATCAGTGCGGCATAGCCGACGGCAGAATTGACGAGGTTGAGGTCACTGGTGGACGCTGCAAAACTGGGGCTTGAAAAGAGTAAGCAGCAGAAAGCGACAATTGGATAGATTGACATAGACATTTCTCCTTGTCTGACTGGAGAAATTTTAGCCACAAATTAATAAGTTAAGTGTGAGAAAGCTCGAATTAACGGTAGGAGTTTTGAATTGATGTAGCTTGCGCCACTACTTTCTGAGTGACGCAATACTTGCAGCGCCAAATAGGAATACTGCAGCGTATAAACCGTAAGTTAGCCAATGGCTAATTTCTAAAAAAGGAACGAGTCCTTGACCTGCCCACATACCGCCTCCGTTTAATGAGCATTTTGTTGATGTCGAATAAATCTAAAGTAAATGAACAATGTTTTTTGTGAGTGAAAGCAAATTACGTAGCATTAGAAGTGATAATGTTGGCGAGTGAGAGAGAGCTCTCATTTTTGAGAGGCTTGCTTTAACCCCAAAGTGTTAGAGCAAGCCATACATAGTGCTGAATGGATTTAGCGCAGCAATAGTTTTTTCAGTGGAGTGGCTTCGATGCCTTTCACAAGGAGCAGAGTGACCACAATCGTTGCTGGGTAAATAAAGGCGTCTTTAGCTAGGTTTTCTAGCCCCAACATACCTGCGATGTTCATCATGATGATGATCACCAATAGGTGGCTCACGTAGATGCCTAGAATACTCGGTGACCATTTAAATACCCATGGCATATTGCCGAAGTTTGGGTGAGCAAGAAGCCACATGAATGCACCCAACGACCAAATTACGGTACCAAACAAGAAGTCGTGTGAGTTAAATGCGATTTCATAATTCATAAGGTAATAGGCTTCGCCAAAATGCAGTGCCATACCGATCAGTATTAAGCGAATGGTGTTATTGCGCGACCATTGCCACTGATGTTGTCTTGCTAAGTAACCAAGCACCACCAATAAAGTACTGAAGAACGGACCATTACGTGTAAAGAAGGGCGTTGGTAGTTCAGTGAGTGTGACGTAGCTGCCTGCAAACACACCGTAGACGTAAAGTAATACCGCCGCAGGAAGCAACAGTTGTACCATGTTAATGCGAACCAGCAACGCAATAATAGCCACGGCGATGACAAGTGCAGGAATGAACCACAAATGCACCAAGCCACCTTCTAAGAGCGAGTTCACTGGGTTCGACATCAGGTAACCCCAATAACCCTGTCGCTCGACGAGGTAACCTGCTTCTGCAACTACTTGCCAGCGAAACGGCATTAACAGACAAATCAGACTCCAAATCAGCCATATTTTGAGCAGAGGCTTGGCGTAGTTTTTCAGTGTCTCAACGGGATTTGTGCTGAGTTTAGGCTGGAGTAGATATCCGGAGATGAGAAAAAACAGTGGTACAGCAAAGCGAGCCAATTGGTTAAGCATGTACCCAACCCAAGGTACTTCATCCCATTGCCAATACGTGAGAGCCATCTGACAGTGAAGCCCAATGATCGCAAACATTGCGATGATGCGGGCAAATTCTAAACTGGCAATTTTCTTTGTTGTTGCCATAAGTGCTTACCTAAAAAAGTGAAAAATCGCTGCGAAATTAGCAGTTAACGATTCAGTTCTCGCGGTAAAAAATCAACTCATGTGCAATTGACGGCAACCAGTTTGCGAAATTCAGACCCATCTCTAATTTCTAAAATCAAGATTCATTACTTCTTTCAATGTATTGAGATCGAGGCTGTGTCTGATCATGATGGTTGGTTTGACCAGTAAACTTAACATTGCAAAAAAGTACGGTCGTGCTAAAAATGCAGTTATGAAAAAAGGAAAAGTAACCAAAGAACTTATTCTGCAACGTGCATTCCAACTGGCGAGCGAAAATGGATTGGAAAGTCTTACCATTGGTGAGTTAGCGAAGCAGTGCGGGATGTCGAAAAGTGGTTTATTTGCTCACTTTAACTCGAAGTTAAATCTTCAGCTGTCAGTATTGGAACACGCCAATCTAGTATTTGCTGAGCGTGTGATTGCGCCTGCACGTGAGTTAGGTGATAGCAATATTGAACGTAAAGTACGTGGCTTACTAGACACTTGGATGACGTGGAACCACTCTTTTCAAGGCAGTTGCATGTTCCTCGATGCTTGGAACGACACCGCAGAAGAAGGTTGTGCGTTGCAAGCAGCATTGCGTAAATCAATTGATACTTGGTTGAATTACCTAGAAATTCAGATCAAGAAAGGCAAAGAAAACCAAGAGTTTGTGGCGGACTTAGACACGCGACAAGCGACCTTTGATCTATACGGGCAGTACTTAAGTGCACACGTATTTTACTCGATCAAAGGGGAAGAAGAGAGCCAGAGATTGTTCTGGCAAGGCATCGATAACTTGTTTAGTCGATGGAAGCGCTAGCCCCGCGGTAACGGGCATAGTAAGAGATTCATAACAAAGGGCGACACAGAGCGCTCTTTCTTATCAGCTTAAAAAGCACGACCGTTCTATTTTGTGCAAAGCTGGTAGCTAAGGAAACGATCATGAGTGAGAAAATTTACTTCAATACTTCGCAGAAGTTCAGTGTTAAGCGCAGTCTGATCAACATCAGTACGCGTTTACATCACACGCTAGCGCCCTCACACGCAAAAAATACCGCGCGTAAATTGCTGCTTACTCCTGCGCGTACTCAGCCAAAAAACGCTGAGCCACAGGGACTGATCAAAAGTGAAATCCAAGGTCATGCCGGGGCAATTAAAATCTATCAGCTTGGAAGCGGTCCGGTATGGATTCTTACTCACGGTTGGTCTGGAACTGCCAGTCAGTTCTATCCGTTGATGGAGCACATTGCGGCATCTGGTTACACCGCATTAGCATACGACCATCCTGCACATGGTGAGAGTGATGGTCAGTACGGACACATCCCTGCGTTTGTTCGTGGCCTAGAGGATGTATTGGATTCGGTGGAAGACGTAGCAGGTTTAGTTGGGCACAGCATGGGCACTGCGTCGGCGCTGGAATGTCGCCACAGTAAACTAGAGAACAAACCTCTTTTGTTGATAGCTCCGGTTCTGAATTATGTAGAAAACCTGTTTGGTAGCATTGCACGCTCAGGATACTCCATGAAGTTATTCAAAGCGGTGGTGTCTGAGGTTGAGGACCAGTTTGGCTATCCACTGCAGTCGATTGACCCAGAAAAGCGTCTTGCAGAGCGCGAAGCAAAAACCATCATTGTTCATGATGAGCAAGACAAGTTCACTAAGCACAGTGTCTCTGCGCAAGCAGCGAGTGAGATGGCACGGGTTGAATTAGTGACGACTCAAGGCCAAGGTCACGGTCGTGTGATGAAGTGTGAAGAGGTGTTCCAGAGTTTCGACCGTTTAATTGAAGCTAGCTGATTATTGAAAAGCACTTAATAGATTCTGTTAGAACAACAAAGGACAGCCGAAGCTGTCCTTTTTATTACAATATTCAGAGCGATTAGTGTTGAATCACAACACTTTAGCTGTGTTTAGTTACAGTTAGCTGGGCCCACTTCTTTCCAAACACCCCATTCGCCAGACTTACTAGGATCTTGTCCTTGTGTCCACCACTTCGCTTCCCAAGTTTTACCTGCGTAAGTCACTTGGTCACCGCCAGTGTAAACAGCTGTTGCATCCCATGCGTTAGTACAAGTGCCACCACCTGTGCTGTGCTTAGATACAACAACGGTTGCACTTGCTGAAGATGCTGCTTGGCCATCGCTTACGCTTACTGTGAAGCTTAGGCTAGTGTTTTGCGGGTATTCTGCTGCTGTGAACGTCACTTTCGCACCGTTAACTGTTGCGTTTAGACCTTGAGGTAGCGTCCAATCGAACGTGAGTGTGTCGTTGTCAGCATCGCTAGAAGCGGAAGCGTCAATTACAACCATGTCACCAGCTTTCGCACTTGCAGGTGCAGAGACCTGCGCAACAGGTGCTGTATTTGGTGGATCAATCACGCCAGCAGGCTTAACCGTTACCACAACAAGATCAGAAGCGCTTGCGCCGTCATTGTCTGTCACGGTTAGCTTGAACGTTAGCTGTTCTTCTGCAGTCACTTCTGCTGCATCAAAGCTTGCTGTCGCAGTGTTTGCGCCAGATAGAGCCACTGCTGTACCTGATACTTGCTCCCAAGCGTAGCTTGCGATTGTGCCATCAGAGTCTGTTGAGTTGCTGCCATCAAGCACAACACTTGCAGGGCCTGTTACTGCTTGGTCCGCACCTGCTGCTGCCGTTGGTTTACGGTTTGGTGGAACAACGACACCACCCGCCATACCTTCGTGCATTGCATTCAGGATGTCGCCGTTATCTGCGTCAATTTCCCAAGAGAACAGACCTGCAAGACCTAGCGACTTCGCGTAGTTACCTTTCGCAAGAATAGAGCGGTGGTCATCAAATGTGATCAGCTCACCTGTTGAACGGTTCCACACCCATGGAGCTTCTGCTTGTGCATCGTAACCGTATTCAAAGCCGTTGATACCAGTATTGTTTGCACCAAGCATGAATGACTTAATGCCTTTGTAGTCAATCACGCCATCTTCCCAGACGCCTTGAGTCGTGCTGCCTTTCAGTTTGCCTGTTGCAGTACCTGTCATTGGGTCATTTGGATCGGTTAGCGTATCAGGTGTTACGCCTTCCCAGCCACGGCCATACATTGCTGTACCTAGTACAAGTTTGTTCGCAGGAACACCTTGAGCTAGAAGAAGTTGGATACCGTTGTCGGCTGTATATGCAGGACCTTTGTACGCTTCACCGTTCTCATCTACACCGCTGCCGTCACACTGACCTGGGCGCATAAATGAACCACAGTAAAGTGCCGTTTGGTGACCAGGTACGTTGTTCCAACCGCCGTAGAAGTCGTAAGTCATTGCGAAGATGTAGTCCATGTACTGAACAGCGTCTGCGTAATCAACATCTTCAATTTTGTCGTAACCTACACCGATTGCAGACGTTAGCTCGTAAGTACGGCCTGTTTCTGCTTCTAGCTCATCCAACATTGCACGTAGTTCACGCATCAATGCGATGTAAGCCGGGCCATCGTTTACTGGGTCACCTTTATCTGCTGCGGCACCGCCACCACCAGGGAATTCCCAGTCGATATCAACACCGTCGTAGAATTTCCATGTTTTTAGGAATTTCTTCACAGATGCGACAAACGTGTCACGGTTGGTCTTGTCAACGAAATCGAAGAATGGGTCAGACAGTGTCCAACCACCGATCGATGGGATAATTTTTAGATCAGGGTTACGTTGCTTCAATGCCATTAACATCGCGTAGTTACCCTTGATCGGCGTGCTGTATTCGTGACCAGCTTGCGCGAAACTCTTTTGATAAGCCGCCCATGGGTCATGGATAACCACTTCGTAGTCGTTCACACCACGACAAGCGGTTTGCAGTGCGTTGAAGCTATTGCCACCAACCGATTTCACTGATTCATTTGGACCACAAATTGGGATGAAGCCGTAAAGGATGTGAGTCAGGTTGTCGACCGGCATATTATCAACCGTGTAGTCACGGCCATAGATGCCCCACTCAACAAAGTAAGTACCCATGACAACACTTGGGTCGGTGTTGTAGGTTTTGTTGTTCGGGTCAACGTTCATAGTTAGCGGCGGTAAATGAGAACCGTCTGTATCCGCAATCGTAATCTCTACTGGTGCGCTTTTCGCACAACCTGTTGCGTCACACGCTTCGATTTCCATTTGGTACAAACCACCTTGGCCGTATTCAAACGACGCAGTAGTTTGGCTACCAGTGATAGGGCCTGTAGCGACTTGAACTCCATCAAAGTAGATGTTGTAAGTGTCACCAGAAGTACCACTCCACTGGTTAAATTTCACGTTGATCTTAGCTAGCTCATGGTACTTAACCATGTCGTTGTAGCCAGATGTGGTTTCCATTGCCAGTTCAATTTTAGAAAATTGCAGGTTATTAGAACCATACATGTCGATACTTGGTGCTGTTGGAGCCGCATTTGCAGCGCCAGAAAGAGCCAGGGCAACCCCAGCTGCACATAGGTTAAATCGAATCATAACTTCTCTCTCAATCCTTGATTTTATGTTCATTCACGAACACAAGCTGCTCTTGCGACAGAAAAGACAACCGATTCACACACTGTGCAAAAGCATCACATTCAGCATTTCAGAAGCTTTTTTTTTTTCAAAAAAAAATAAATCAAGATTCGACTCTGTTACACAAATCTCACTACAAGAAACATTGTTTTGCATAGAAAATACAATATTGAGCCAATAATTTATAAATATTTTGCATGCGTTTAATTAATTATCTACTCAGTCTGGCGGTGTTATTTTGCGAGTGAAATTAAATTTTTATTATGTAACAGAGCAAGTTACGTTAGAAATTGCCAGTAACGGCCCTGTTGAATCTGGGGAAAGATACGTATGATTGATGGGGTCGATAACAAGATTACTTGCGATTGAAGTGCTCGCTCAATGCGGCTCGGCGTTTGGACGCGGCACCAATTTCTGAACCTTGTACGGTGTGCTCGAATCCTTTAAGCACAAAGCGTTGGTCAGGTAGCTTTGGTTCTACGCGACGTATTTGGGGAGAGAGGTGAGAACCAGACAATTGGTAGGCTGTTTTACCTAGTCCGGTGTTTAGGGTGACAACTTTGCCATCGAACTCAAACTGGGTAGCGACGAGGCGATGGTTGCGAAAGACCCCGTCGGGCGTAAAGGAAAGTTGTTCGGTCTGATAAGGCGGCGCACCAATTTCAATCCATTCGCCATACACTTTATCTGGATCGATATAGTCGAGATAAGAAGCGTAAAGTTGGTAGCCGAGAAAGCTCAACAGCGCGCAGCCAAACGTCACAAATCCTCCTTTGATGATTCTGAACTGATGACGAGCCCAAAATGAAGGTTGCGGTTCTGGTTTCTTCTGGCGTTTTCGGCGCGGTGTGGTCGTCATGATCCCTGCTTGTTTTCCTTTTTTAATATGGTGAGAAGCTTACGCTGCAAAAACAAACAATCTCGCCTTTGCGACACCTAAACTATGATCTGATGTCCACTTTTACATTCCGAAACACAGTTATTGAGTATTCGATAGCTCAAAAAAGGTCAATTTAGAGACTTGAGTCGTAAACCGAAACAGGGTAAAAAAGAGCTGATTTTTGATAAGGAAACCAAAGAATGAGTATTAAGGAAAACAGTTATTTTGCTGGTGGCGTAAAGTCACTGGGTTTTAGCCAACAAGGACAGGATGTCAGTGTCGGTGTGATGTTGCCAGGTGAATACACGTTTGGTACACAAGCTCCTGAACGTATGAGTGTCGTCAAAGGTGCACTGATCGTAAAGAAAGCTGGAGAGGTTGATTGGGTGACTTACAACAGCGGTGAGTTTTTTGAAGTCGAAGGTAACTCATCATTTGAGCTTCAAGTTAAAGACGCAACGGCTTACCTATGTGAGTACTTATAAGCACAGCGCCATCTCTGACAAGTGATTGAAGACTGATTTATATAGAAGCTACCTGCGGGTGGCTTTTTTTATGCATGTTATTCAGATGCAACGGTTTTTGGCAATAAAGCGTTAATTATGTATATACTTAAAACAGGTGCACCCATCGACCAAGGAGGATGAGATGGCAGTACAACCTAAACATACCGATCTTCCTCCTCGCTATGAGGCAACGGATTTTACTAATGAGCAACGTCACCGCTTTACTAAGGTGGCCAACGCGGCTCAAAAACGACGTGCTTTCTATAAGCGAGCGATTGAGAAAAGCCTTGTCGGCAAAATGAAAGAGCGAGCGCTCAAGCCTGTTCTTGTCCCACGAGATGATAAACCAAGCAAAATCGGCCAAGTGATCTGGCTTGTCACATTTTTACTTGTTGGCTTATGGGCCATGTATATGTACGCCTAACTTAGGCTCTGCGGTTTGGTTTATAAACTGGCGTCACGCTGCAATGAAGTCACATTTCCCATTGCGCCAACCAACGAGTGTCTTTGATGACGCAACTCTTCTGCATGTGAGCAATGCTCGTAATATGCATACTGGTTTTTGCCAGTGTGCTTCGCAGCGTACATAGCTTTGTCTGCGCAACGAGTCAGTTCAGATAAATCTGTTGCATCTTGGCCGTAAATGGCCGCTCCCACACTCATGGTTAACTCATTGATGTTGTCGTCCGTTTGATAGCCTTTTTGGAACAGGTTGACGATACGCTCCAAAATATTGTCTAGGTCTTTCTTACCGCGCACGTCGTAAAGCATTAAGACAAACTCGTCACCAGCAAAGCGAGCAATCGAGTAGTCATGCTTGTCCGTTTTTCTGTCTTTATTACGAATGTTGTTTTTTAAGCGAGTCGCAAAGTGTTTTAACACACGGTCGCCGACATCGTGTCCGTAGTTGTCGTTAATGTGCTTGAAGTTATCGATATCTAAAAAGACTAAAGCCGTGACACTTTTGGTCTCAACTTGTTCCAACTCTTCTAACTTGGCACGTGCCCAAGTTTCAAAACTCCAACGGTTGGCTAATCCTGTTAACTGGTCAAGGTAAGCCAGTTCTTCGATGCCTTCGCGATACAGGGTTTGAATGTAGTTCACGACTTTAGAGTAATAGTAAGAAAAGGTATGACAAACAAAGCAGATCGCCACCAGCGTAAACATAAATCGGCGCTCGGTCATGTCACTGGCGGTGGGTACACTCTCTAAAAAGGTTAAACCGAAAAAGATGATGAGGGAGTACGTCACGCTAAACAGCAGACCAACTTTGAATTCGTTGATCAAGATAATGGCGGCCACTATCGGGTAGAGCCAAAGCAGTCGACCTGAAGGGGCGTCGTTATAAAGCAGCAGCAACAGTCCATCAAACATCAATACGCCTGTGAGTAGAAGATCGGCGTATTGGTGGTGACCACGGACTTTGATCAGATAGCTGATGGTTAAGCATGCCAAAGCACATAAACCAATGAGTAAACTGAGCCCCCAATTTCCTTCAAGGTAGTGTAGGACAGAGCCATAGGTTAGAAATGCAGTGGCGATGCTAGAACAGAGAAAAACTATCTTCTTTTTTCTTGTCGATCGGATATCCGCCATTTCTTCTAGGCGTGCTCCGGCCAATTTCGACATTGTGTATCCCTACTTTAGACTTACTTAATGCCTATTCTAGGTCGTAATTAAGTAGTACATGGAATAGCAAAGCCCTTAATTGTGATATGAAGCATGTTTGTTATTTACGTGACTTGTTGAATTTGTAAGAAATTTACGAAGTATGAAATGTTTCATGATTATGAAATGTTTCATGTCATCATGAGTGGATTGCTCTTATTTTGCACAAATTAACGTGATAGAAATTAAACAATCCTGTGAAATGAAAGCGATTTCAAAATGTAAAATCTAACAAGCACTATTTTAACTGTCTGATTTTACGCGCTAATAAATATTTTGAGTTTCACGCGTTGTTTCATGTCATTTTGAACACGATGGCCATGTGAAGCTGTAGCGGCTTTTCAAACGTTTCATTCCTTAAGATCCCTATTGAAATAATTACACCTACTAAAAACTTAGGGAAATCACATGAAAAACTTAAAGGTTTTACCTCTCGCGCTTGCAGTGGCCGCTTCGCTTGCTTCTCTCTCTACTTTTGCTGCCGATTCTGATGTAGAAGCTCTGGAAAAACGCATTCAAGAACTGGAGAATCGCATCGATCCTAATTATGTTGATGATCAACAACCGGCTGTACTGACTCCGGATATTGAGATTCCTTATGGTGTTGTCTTCTCCGGCTATGCTCGCTACGGCGCACATTATCAAGCTGGCGACCAGAAATATGTGATGGTTGATGGTTCATTTAATGGGTCATCAGCAATTGGTCGATTAGGTAACGAAGGCAACGGCGGTGAATTCCAGTTAGCGAAAGCGTTCAAGAATGACAGCGGTGCGATCTGGGATGTGGTTGTGATGTTCGATCACTGGGGCGATGAAGTAAACCTGAAAAAGGCTTACGCAGGGGTAACGAATGTTTTCGAAAGCCAGCCGAATGCTTACATTTGGGCGGGTCGTGATTTCCATCAACGTCCACAACAAGGCATCAATGACTACTTTTGGATGATGCATGATGGTCAAGGTGGTGGTATCAATAACCTTGAGCTTGGCTCTGTGAAGCTGGATTTCGGTGTGGTTGCAGCGGTAGAAAATTGTAGCCCAGAAATTGTCGATCCAGGTTCAAACCCTTCTATCTCATGTACGGGTGGTGCAGGAACGGGTGACAGCGGCGCATACGCTTTCACTTCTAAATTGCATGGTATCGACATGGGTTTTGCAGATCTAGAGTTGTACGCAAACTACGGCTTTGATTCCGAAGCGATTGATAGCTCTGAGCACATAGACGCGTACCAATTGGGTGCGGTGATTTCTCGTGCACACGATAGTGGTTCAAACCGTTTAGTATTGCGTTATTCAGACAATGCCGATAACGGCGTATTCTGGAAAACAGAAGACCTCACTACGATTTATGCAAGTTTCGAAGGTAATGCCGATCTCGGTGAAAAAGCCGCGATTGAATACCTATTGGCTTACCACGATTATTCCGTTGATGCTTCAAGTGCGGTGGAAGATGAGCGCACCAACTACAGTGCTATCGTACGTCCGATGTACTTTTGGAACGATGCACACTCTACGTGGTTAGAAGCAGGCTACCAGATGGTCGACTACGCACGTGCTGACGATGACAACACAGGTTGGAAAGTCACCCTATCACAAAACATCTCGTTTGATTGGGGCGCTGGTGCTCGACCAATGCTGCGCTTCTACGCAACAGTCGGTGAGGTGGACAACAAAGCGACTGGCATCAACGATCCTAAGCAAGATACGGTTAGCCTAGGTGCGATGTGGGAAGCTTGGTGGTAAGCCATCTCAAACTACACTCTTAACTCTCTCTATTTTGTCATGGCGCTCATTGCAGCCAGTTGAGTGCCAAACTGTCCATTCTTAACCCTATTTTGAGCCGCATTTGCGGCTCTTTTTTTTTCTTACTCGCCGTTTTTGATTCAAGAGTCAATATTAAAGAGTTGTGAAATCAATGCCTTTGCTTGGTTTCATTTGAGCGTGAAATAACCATTTCATGAAACGGTTTCATGAAATGAAAGCAAACTGCCACGCGCCTCATTCTTTCAAACATTGCCCGAATTTAAAGGGATTTCGGTGTGATTTCTCTCACGATAACACCTCAGTGAATCCGAAATACTAACTGCCATGAAAGCGGTTTCGAGGAGCTTATCTCGAAGCAAGATTGAATCTTGAGGTTCAAGTGGAAGAGGTTTCTTGTGGCGACGATTAAAGATGTATCTGAATACGCTGGTGTTTCTCAGGCTACGGTTTCTCGTGTGATCAACGGCACCAGCCGAGTGAGTCATGATAAAAAGCTGAAAGTCGAAAAAGCGATTCAAACACTTGGCTATCGTCCTAATTCTATTGCGCAGGCATTGGCATCAAGCCGTACGGGCAGCATTGGCATCATAGTGCCGGAGCTTGGTGGTCCATTTTACTCTGGCATCTTACACAGCATGGAAGAGCGTCTTCGTCGTTTTGGCTACCACGTGATTGTTACAGCGGGTTCTAACTCAGAACAAAGTCAGCGTGAATCGGTGGAGTTCCTGCTTGGTCGACGCGTTGATGCCATGATTTTGCACGCACAAAACCTAACAGATGATTATTTAATCGATCTTAAAGAAAAGGGTATGCCGGTGGTGTTAGTTAACCGCTTCATCCCTGAAATGGCACAAAGCTGTATTGAGATCGACAACGAATTTGGTGGCCAGTTGGCGACCGAATACTTGTTGCGTATGGGGCATCGCAACATAGCGTGTATCACCGGCCCTCTGGACAAGTCCGATGCACGGGGGCGTCTACAAGGTTACCGCAAGGCTCTTGAAGAAGCGGGAATTGAGTATGACGAAGCATTGGTCTCAGAGGCCGGTTTTACCGAAGAGTCTGGGGAAAGCGCAATGCGCAAGTTGTTGAAGCGCGATTGTCATTTTACTGCCGTATTTGCTTGTAATGATCACATGGCCTTTGGTGCTTATGAAGTGCTTAAAGCCCATGGCGTTGATGTTCCTGAGCAAGTATCTCTGGTTGGATTTGATGACATTTTGTTTGCGCGCTACCTCACGCCAGCCCTTACCACAGTTAACTTCCCTATTGAGCAAATGAGTGCTGAAGCTGTCCAGCTCGTGATTCAAATCCTCAATAAAAACAAACGAGATGTGAACTTCAAATTATCACCGGCCTTAGTGCCAAGAAGTTCGGTCAAGGAACTGCATACCCTATAAAACGATAATTAAGGACAACAACATGAAACTGAAAACTTTGACGCTTGCGATGACCGCTGCATTGGGTGTGGCTGCGACGGTAAACGCAGCTGATGAATCCAAAATTCGCTTTGATGGCTTCCCAGATTTCGACAGCAGTTTGAAAGTGCTGCTACCGGATTTCGAGAAAGAAACAGGGATTAAGGTTGATTACCTGATGAATAACCACGGTGATCACCATACAAAGCTAACAACCAACCTAGCAACGGGCTCTGGTGCGGGTGATGTGATTGTTGTTGATGTAGAGAAAATAGGCCCATTTGTGGCATCGGGTGGTTTGGTTAACCTGTCTGAAAAATACGGCGCTGATAAATATGCAGAGAGCTTCGCACCTTATGCATGGGCGCAAGGTAAAGGCGCAGACGGTGATGTGTACGGTATGCCTGTCGACCTTGGTCCGGGTGTGATGTATTACCGCACTGACATTTTTGAAAAAGCGGGTATTGATATCAATGAGGCAATCAAAGATTGGGATTCTTACATTGCAGCAGGTGAAAAACTTAAACAACAGAATGTTCAATTGATTGCCTCTGCAGCAGATGTGGCGCAAGCGATCATCTTCACCACAGTACCCGAGGGGGAAGGTCTTTACTTTGATAAAGACGGCAACCCAGTAGTGACGTCAGAGCGCTTTGTTCACGCTTTTGAAGTAGCAAAAGAGATCCGTGATAAAGGCTTGGACGGTCGCATTCTTGCGTGGTCAAACGAATGGTATGAAGGCTTCCGTAACGGCACATTTGCAACACAGCTTTCTGGTGCTTGGTTACTTGGTCACCTAAACAACTGGATTGCGCCAGAAACAGCAGGCAGTTGGGGCGTATCTAACCTTCCTGATGGTATTTACGGAAGCTGGGGCGGCTCATTCCTATCGATTCCTACGCAATCTAAGCACCAAGATGACGCTTGGAAGCTGATCGAATACATGACAACTAAGCGTGAGATTCAACTTAAACACTTCGACACTATTGCAGCGTTCCCTGCAAACACCACAACTTACGACGACCCAATGTTTGAAGAGAAAATTGAATTCTTAGGTGGTCAGCAGGCGCGCTTACTGTTTGCAGAAGTGGCACAAAACATCAAACCAGTGGCACCAGCGAAAGGCGACCACGTTGCTCGCTCTATCATCTTAGAAAATGCACTGATGGAAGTGTTGGATGAAGGCAAAGACATTGAAACGGCATTGAAAGATGCAGAGCGCATGATCAAGCGCCGTACTCGCAACATGTAAGCAATTTGCTATTTGGTAAGCAAGGAGGGCACCACGCCCTCCTGATGAGAGGTCGTTACTATGAATCAGGCAGCGAGCAAGGTAATGGAAACATCAGAGCGTGAGAGTATTTTTTCTCGTCTAAATTTGAAAGCGCTTACACCGTATGGATTCCTACTGCCGTTTTTGATTATTTTTTCCGTGTTTGGGATTTTCCCGTTACTGTTTTCTATTTTTCTTTCCTTCCATGAGTGGAACCCTGTTGAAGGTTTGGGGGCGATGGATTATGTGGGTTTTGAGAATTACCACATTGCACTGACCGACCCATGGCTTTGGCGTTCATTAAAGAACACACTCTGGCTAGCGATTACATCGGGCGCGGCGCAGCACTTGGTTGCTCTACCTGTGGCGTACATTTTGGTGTCTTTGGGTGACCGTTTCCGCCATTGGTTAACGTCGGCTTACTTCCTACCGTTCATCACTTCAACGGTGGCTGCATCGCTCATCTTCTTCAACATGTATTCGCCAAACTCAGGGATTATCAACCAAAGCTTGATGGCGTTGGCAGATAGCACGCTGTTCGGCTGGGCATTCTCTTGGGTTAACGATTTCCAACCAATCCGTTGGTTAGATGATGCAACTATGGTGAAGCCTTCTATCGCCATCATGGTGTTCTGGAAATACACCGGTTTCAACATCGTGCTTTACACCACGGGCTTGATGACGATTCCTAAAGACATCCTAGAAGCGGCACGCATGGACGGTGCAAACGCATGGCGTCGTTTCTGGAGCATTTCGCTGCCAATGATTCGTCCATTCATCTTCTTTGCGGTCACCATGACCATCATCGGTAACTTGCAGCTGTTCGAAGAACCTTTCGTCCTAACGCGCGGTACGGGTGGTACAGGTCAGTCTGGTTTAACCATCTCTATGTACCTCTACAAAGTGGGCTGGGAGTGGTTAGAGATGGGGACTGCGTCAGCGATTTCATGGTTACTGTTTACCTTGATTGCAGGCTGTACGGCGATTCAATTCTTCTTCTTCGGTAAGAAAGGTCTAGGGGAGCAATAAGATGACTACAACTACCTTACCTGCGGCGCAGCGTTGGCGTCCAAGCGATCGCAGCATCGAGATCTTTACCAAGATATTAATGGTGATGCTCGGCACTGTGTTGGTGGTGTCTGCCATCATGACTGTATTCCCATTCATTTGGTCGGCGTTGCTATCGACGCGTGACCGCACTGAAATCTTCGGCACAGGCATCAGCTTTGCGATTGGCGACAGCCTCGCGGTGAACTACGCCAAGTTACTGGAAATCATGCCTTTTTGGCAGGCGATGTTTAACTCTATATACATCGCGTTCCTAGGTACCACGATTTCATTGTTGTTTTGTAGCATGGGTGGTTACGCCTTTGCGGTGTACAAGTTCAAGGGAAAAAACCTGCTGTTTGGCATGCTGGTTGGTTCGATGATGATTCCACCTGTATTGAGCTTGATCCCGTACTTCATGATCGTGAAGTTTCTTGGCTTACTCGATAACCACTTAGCGGTTTGGTTGCCGTTCACGACCACACCATTTGGTATTTTCTTGATGCGCCAACACGTCGTGGCATCGATTCCTAAAGAGCTGTTAGAAGCGGCGAAGTTAGATGGCGCAGGTGAATTCCGTACTTACTGGAGCGTGGTATTGCCACTGATGAAACCGGCGCTCGCAACCCTAGCAATCGTGCAGTTTGTCTTCTTCTGGAACATGTTTATGCAGCCACTTGTGGTTCTGACAACGCCAGAAAACTACGTGATTACGCAGGCACTGCGAAGTGTGCAGGGCATTCCGAATACGCCGTGGGGAGCGGTGATGCTCGGAACCACCATCTCCATTTTACCGTTAGTGATTACTTACTTATTTGCCTCAAAACAGATGATCAGCGGCTTGACCTCTGGTGCCGTCAAGGGCTAAGCGAAATAAAAGGTTTTATAACAATGAATAAATTCCAACTACCACAAGATTCAAAATTACGTAGCCCAGAGTTCTTATTTGGTGTCGCAACCTCTTCTTATCAGATTGAAGGCGGTGCGCAGCTAGGTGGTCGTACACCTTCGATTTGGGACACGTTTTGCAATAAGCCAGGCGCAGTTGATAACGCAGACAATGGCGACGTTGCATGTGATCACTTCCATTTGTGGAAACAAGACATCGAGATGATCCAAGGTTTGGGTGTGGGCGCTTACCGTCTATCGATGGCGTGGCCTCGCATCATTCCTGAAGATGGTAAGGTGAATGAAGAAGGCTTGAAGTTCTATGAGCAAATCATCGATGAGTGCCACGCTCGCGGTTTGAAGGTTTTCGTGACTCTATACCACTGGGACCTACCTCAATACTTAGAAGACAAAGGCGGTTGGCTAAACCGAGAAACAGCTTACAAGTTTGAGGAATACGCGAAGGTAGTTAGTGCTTACTTCGGTGATAAGATAGATTCATACGCAACATTAAACGAACCGTTCTGCTCTGCTTATTTAGGTTACCGCTGGGGTGAACATGCTCCGGGTCTTAAGGGGGAACGTGAAGGTTTCTTGTCTGCGCACCACTTGATGTTGGCCCATGGTCTTGCGATTCCACACATGCGTAAGAATGCACCCAATGCGATGCACGGTTGTGTCTTCAATGCGACGCCAGCTTACCCATACAGTGACGCAGACATTGGTGCGGCAGAATACAGTGATGCAGAAGGCTACCATTGGTTTATGGACCCAGTACTGAAGGGGGAATACCCTCAAATTGTGTTGGATCGTCAGGCGCATAACCTACCTATGATTCTGGAAGGTGACCTCGATATTATTCAAACTGACTTGGACTTTATTGGCATTAACTTCTACACCCGTTGTGTGGTGCGCTACAACGAACATGGCGATATTGAAACAGTACCTCAACCGGAGCAAGAGCACACATTCATTGGTTGGGAAATTCACCCACAAGCGCTAACGGATTTACTCCTGCGTTTGAATGACCGTTACCCGAACCTACCACCACTTTACATCACTGAAAACGGCGCGGCTGGTGATGACCATTGCATTGACGGCGAAGTGAATGATGAGCAACGTGTGCGTTACTTCCAGCAGCACCTAGAAGCGCTAGATGCTGCTATTAAGGCTGGTGTGAAGGTCGATGGTTACTTCGCTTGGAGCCTAATGGATAACTTTGAGTGGGCTTATGGTTATAAGCAGCGCTTTGGCATTGTTCACGTGGATTACCAAACGCAAAAACGCACCTTAAAAGCGAGCGCAATTGCTTATCGCAACATGCTGCTAGATCGAGCAGAGGAGAACCAGTAATGGCAAAAGTCGAATTCAAAAACATCAAGAAATCCTACGATGATGTTGAGGTTGTGAAACACTTCGACTTTACGGTTCAAGATGGCGAGTTTGTGGTTTTTCTCGGTCCTTCGGGCTGTGGTAAGTCGACTACACTACGTATGCTTGCGGGGTTGGAAAGCATCACTGGTGGTGAGATTTACGTCGGTGACAAGTTGATGAACAAAGTCGATGCCAAAGACCGTGACCTTGCGATGGTGTTCCAAAGTTATGCACTGTACCCACATATGACGGTTTACGAGAACATCGCTTTTGCCCTTAAGCTAAAAGGGATGTCAAAAGATCAAATCGATGTCGAAGTACGCAAAGCTGCGAAAATGCTTGAGCTTGACGCGTTATTAGAACGTAAGCCAAAAGAGTTGTCTGGTGGTCAACGTCAACGCGTGGCAATGGGTCGTGCAATGGTACGTACGCCAAAAGTATTCCTGTTTGATGAGCCTTTGTCGAACCTAGATGCCAAGTTACGTGGCGTCATGCGTGAAGAGATCAAACACCTTCACCGTGAACTGAAGACCACTACCATTTACGTGACACATGATCAGATTGAAGCCATGACATTGGCGGATCGCATCGTGATTCTAAAAGATGGTTATGTGGCTCAGGTCGGTACACCAACAGAAGTGTTCCAACGCCCGGCAAACAAATTTGTGGCTCAGTTTATTGGTAACCCATCAATGAACATGCTGGATGCGAAGCTAGTGGGTGAGGAAGGCAACTGGGAAGTGGAATTGGGCGAGGTTCGTATTCCGTTGCCAGAACGTTTTAAAGCGCATGCGTCTAAGAACTTAGCTTTGCACTTTGGTGTTCGTCCAACGGATATCCATCTGCGTGCAGAACAGGTCGATCACGATCGCGTACTGCCATTCCCTGTCAAAATTAAAGACAAGGAGCTACTAGGCGCCAGCATTCTATTGAAGACTGAAATCGCGGGCCAGCCTTTGATGGTGGAAACTCAAGCCGCAGAAGTGGATGTGGACACACTCACACTTTACTTAGATTTGGATGCTATTCATCTATTTGATGCGCTGAGTGAAAACTCGCTCGCAACATTCTAAATCCCCGATATGAAAGCCAGTGCGCGTTTGCGTACTGGCGACTTATCTAGTTCTCATTTCCCTTATCAAAACGTTGTCGCGCTCCCCGTCGCAACTTATATTTTTATTATTAGCTTGCTGGGAAAATTCCTACAATGAAAAAAAATAAAAAAGCGGCATCCATTTATGATGTGGCAAAGTTGGCGGGGGTTTCCCCGAGTACCGTTTCACGTTTCCTCAATCGCACGACGTATGTCTCTGACGAGAAAAGTCAGAATATTGAAAAGGCGATCAAATCACTCGGTTACAAACCGAACTATCAAATGGGACAGGGCACCAATACGCGTTCAATGACGATAGGTGTGCTGATCCAGCATCCTGAAAGTCCACACTCCAGTCGTATCTTGAATGACATGGAAAAGGGGCTCAATGCTCAGGGGTATTCACTTGTGATTGCTACAGGGCATTGGCAGCGTTCACTGGAATCTCATGCTTTGGAGTATTTGGCAAAGAGTAATGTAGACGGTGTAATCATCGTGACGGGCAGTTTAACGGAAGAGCAGATTCTCGATTATGCCCAGCGAATTCCCGTCGTTGCTGTTGGATATGACGTGATAGGTGACAAGGTTCGATCGATAAATATAGATAATGTATTGGGCGGATACATGGCGACGCTGCATCTAATGCAACAGGGCCATGTGAATATCGCCCATATCAAAGGGTTGTTGAATCAACCGGATGCGGTGGCTCGTTTTGTGGGATACAAAAATGCCCTGCAAGAAGCAGGTATTAAAGTGTTGCCAAAATTGGTCAAGCAAGGCGATTTCAGCAGTGAAACCGGTTATGAAAAAACCGTTGAGTTGATTGAATCGAAAGTGCACTTTTCAGCACTGTTTGCTGCCAATGACCAAACGGCCTATGGGGCGATAAAGGCATTGCATGATCATGGTATTCGTGTGCCTCAAGATGTCTCTGTGATTGGTTTTGATGACTTGCCAACTTCGCAATATTTCACACCTGCGCTTACCACAATGCGTCAACCGATTGAAGAAGTTGGTGCAGTTTGTGCTGAGTCCATTCTCAATTTGTTGAGCGGAGATAGGCACGAAGTTCGTCTACCACCGATTGATCTGATTGTCCGTCAATCGACTGTGTCTAAGTTTCGTTCTCCGAGTTAAAGTGCGTCTCTAATCCATTAGAAAATATTTTGCGAAACAGGCGAAATATCGCTGTATTTGTGACCAAAGTCCGTCTAGAATTCGCGCCTGCATTTTGTTGATTAAATACACAATCAACAAACATAGCCAAATTCTAAGAAATCTAATTTTTTGAACTGCCTCACAGTTTTCTGTGGGGCAGTTTTAGTTGTAGGAAAGGTCCCAAACACATGCCTAAAAGCCAGAATATCAACCAACGTATGTCCATCGTGGCATTGGCTTGGCCGATACTTGTCGAAATTTTGCTACGGACGGCTTTAGGAACCAGTGACGTATTCATGTTGAGTGGTTACTCAGACAAAGCCGTGTCTGCGGTCGGCGTTATCACTCAATTAACGTTTTTCCTGATCATCGTATCCACCTTTGTCAGTAGTGGCACGGGCATTTTGATTGCGCAATATAACGGTGCAGGGCGTGAAAGAGAGTCGGTCGATGTCGGTGTCGCCAGTGTTGCGTTATCGGTCATTGTTGGTGCGTTCTTAAGTGTACTCGCCGTGATTGGCGCGGTTTTCTTCTTACCGTATTACGGCTTAGAAGCTCAGGTTGAGCAATATGCGCGCGAGTACCTGCTGATCAGCGGTGCGATGACGTTCAACGTCACCATCGGTATCGTCTTTACCACGATTCTGCGTAGCCACGGTTATTCACGCTCACCAATGGTAGTGAACCTGATCTCTGGTGTGTTCAACATCATCGGTAACTACATTGCACTTTATCAGCCATTTGGCGTGCCTGTTTATGGAGTAGAGGGCGTAGCGGTTGCAACGGTAGTTAGCCAAGTCATTGGTACGTTATTGTTGGGCGTGATTTTGAAACGCAGCAGCATTGAACTGCCTATGTCCAAGGTAAAACAAGTGCCGAAAGACGTGTTCAAGAAGATCTTAAAAATCGGTGGAATGAACGCGGGTGAGGTGCTGTCTTACAACATGGCGCAGATCTGTATCGTGTATTTTGTAGTGCAAATGGGGACGTCATCACTTGCGGCGTTTACTTATGCGCAAAACATCGCGCGTTTCTCGTTCGCCTTTGCGTTGGCCATTGGACAGGCGGCTCAAATTCAGACTGGCTATTACATAGGTAAAGGTTGGGTAACCAGTATTCTGAAACGCGTGCAGATTTATTTCTTAGTTGGCTTTGCTGCATCAACGGCGGCAACGTGTTTGATCTACCTGTTCCACGAAGAGATTTTGAGTGTATTTACCGATCAGCCTGAAATCTTGGCATTGGCAGGCGCATTGGTGATGGGCTCAATCGTGCTAGAAGCGGGCCGCGTGTTTAACCTTATCTTCATCTCGGCACTGAAAGGCGCTGGAGATATCAAGTTCCCAGTACAGATGGGTATTCTGAGCATGTGGGGCTTGGGTGTGGTGTTTTCTTACCTCTTCGGTATTCATTTGGGTTACGGCGTGATTGGTGCTTGGATGGCGATTGCGCTGGATGAATGGGTACGCGGTATCATCATGGCAAGACGCTGGCGCTCTCAAGTGTGGACGAAGTTTAAGGTGAGTTAACCTTATCTCGCTCTAAACGTAAAAAAGGCACTGAAATTCAGTGCCTTTTTGCTATCTATTCTGCATTGATAAGTCGTTTTAAAACTCACACTCTGCTTGGAAACACATACGCTCTTTGCTGTATGGATGGTCTAACTCCAACATCTCAGCGTGCAAATGCAGGCGGTTGGCTTTTTCGCCATACAAGCCGTCACCAACCATTGCCATGTTCAATCCCATGTGGTGGGCGCTGTGTACACGAAGCTGGTGGGTTCGCCCTGTTTTCGGGTACATGTATACCTTGCTGCGTCCGTCTTTCACTTCAATCAGTTGCCAGTAAGTTTCAGCGGTCTTACCGTGTTCAAAGCACACCAGTTGACGTGGACGGTCATCTGGATCGCCACGCATCGGCAGCGAGATTTCACCTTCAGGTTCGGTTAACACGCCTTCTAACAGCGCCATATAACGCTTTTGTACGCCACGTGTGATGAATTGCTTTTGCAGGCTCTTGTTGGCGCGTTTGGTTAAAGCAAACACCAAAATCCCCGAAGTTGCCATATCCAAGCGATGAATCACGAACGGCCCTTCGACATCAGGGAACATGGCTTGCAGGCGTGTGTACGCTGAATCCTTGATGGTTTTGCCCGGAACGGAAAGCAGACCTGAAGGCTTGTTGACGATCACCATGGCTTCGTCTTGGAAGAGAATTTCCAGCTCTTTATCTTCTGCCCAGTTTTCTGCTAATGGGTTTGGTTCCACATCCAAGCCTTGCAGCATGTGCCCCAAAATCGGTTGGCATTTGCTGTTGCAAGATGGGTAGAACTTCTTGTGCTGGCGCACTTCCGACTTCGGTGAGACGCCCCACCAAAATTCAGCCAACGCAAGCGGTTGGTAGCCATGTTTGTATGCGAACTGAAGCAGTTTCGGCGCTGCACATTCACCTGCACCTGCTGGTGGTACTGGGTTGGTGGTAGGAGCAAAAATGTCCACCAAATCGCGCTCGGCACTGTGGTTGTCCAAGAAGCGGTATTGCTTATGCAGTTTGTGCTGCAGCGCATTAGACAAATCTTTGCGCTGCTCTTTAAGTTCTGCCAGTTTTTGTTCTAGCTCAGTTAAGCGCGCTTCTTTGATTGCTAGCTTTTCGTCCCAAGCCTGTTTGAGGTACTTGAGGACATTCTTCTCGGCCACACTTTGTTTACCCAAATCATCCAGTAGCACTGTCAGATCTTCTGGACTCAGAGTTTGTTCACCTTGTTTGCGTTGCTGTTTTCGCTCCGCACGACCAGCAATCATCACTTGGCGATGGGCATTCTCTTCTTGCTGATACGCTTCACGGTCTGCTTTGATTTCTGCTTTAAGTTGTGCCAGTTCAGGGTTGGCAGCAAAGGCTTTGTATTCCGCGTTCGCAGCATTAATGGCATCTGTCTCACCCCGGAAGAAACCTTCTTCTGTCAGCATGTCGAATACGGGTGGAACAAAACCTGGAAGCAAGTTTTGATCGGCAATCTTGCCTGAGAATGCACTGAAATAACCAAGCACACCTTGCAGGTTACGCACTAGCAAAACACCGAACATCTTGCCACGTCCATTTTGCTCATCCTCAAGACCAAAATCGTGTTCGAAGTCAGTTTGTGTTGTGAGGTGCTGCTGTAATTGCTCGGCAGCCAACACACATAATGGGTGAGGCGTGTAGTAGAACGGAAACGTAAACTGCGCCGGCAAGTCGTAGCCAGAAATGTCCGCAGTAAATCGAGTAAAGCATTGTTCAGGCGAGTGCATGAGAGTGAGTCCGCGCGAAATAAAAATCGAGCACGGATTGTACCTGTTTTGGCAGTGATTGCTATTCGAAGGCGCTCCTGAGCTAGCTGTGTCGGCTTGCCTTTACTTTCTATCTCAATGATTTTCATCGCTTAGAGCGCAGAAATCAGGATTGCGTTTGAAATGATTAATTTGAGTGATGTACTGTCTTGATTGATTAGTAAAGGCGTAGTTCTCAAATGACTCATTAGATGCAAAAGGAAAAGCATGTCTAAACTGGTGTTGGCATTGATACGATTTTATCAACGCTATCTTTCCCCACACAAAGGCTTCCGCTGCGCTCATGCGGTGTATTACGGCACGGATTCTTGTTCTGCTGCCATCAGCAAAATGATTCAACGCAAGGGAGTGATCTCTAGCTATAGCAGCGTTCAAAACCAATTCGAACGCTGTCGACATGCGCATCAACGTCTGCAAAATGGGGATTCTTCCCATAACCGAAAAAGGCGTAAGAACAAAGACTCATCTTGTGTGACAGATATGGGGTGCAACTCTTTGGACTGTCTTCCTAGTGATGCGTGTAGCGGTGGTAATGATTCATCTTGTAGTTGTTGGTAATGGACTCAACTCTAAAAATGAAAGGAAAGTGATGACGACAGATCAGCTCAAAACACTGTTTGAAAATGACTTAAGGCACAAACTCGAACCGCTTGAAGCTTTACGTTTAGAAGCACTGCGTCGACGCAAGTTTCTAGGTTTGGCGGTTCTGGGTTTCTTTGGCACAGTCGTGTTTGACCTCACTACCTCCGCCATGATGTTTGTTCTTTTGGCATTGATGCTCGGCGGTTGGGCGTACTTCAATCAAAAGCACAATCAGTTTCGCACGACCTACAAGCAGCACATCATGCAGAGCTTGTTAGCGCACATTGAGCCCTCACTCAGTTGGGACCCAAATCGTAAACTTTCCAAAGAAGCCTTCGAGCACAGTGGTTTGTATTTAGACCGTTGTGATGGTTTCGAGAGTGATGATTTTATTTCAGGCACCATTGGAGAAGCGAAGGTGGTGATGTCTGAGATAGAAGCGTCAAAGCTCATCAGTTCAGGAAGCGATAGTTCGAGTAAGCATCACGTGTTTTTTGCGGGGTTGTTTTGTGAAATAGACGTTCCGATGAATGACGACGTTTGCACCTTTGTTTTGAGTGACCGCGATGATGGGCCAACGCTTCGTGAAAAGCTGTGGGACCGTTTCTTCAAGATTCAGATAGGTAAAAGAGTGCGAATGGGTCACCCAGAGTTTGACCAACAGTATGAGGTGTACAGCGACGATTTAGACACCGCAAAGCAACTGCTGACGGATGAATTGATCGAGCGTGTGCTGACTTTTCATCGTGAGAGCGAGTTTTCTCGCTTGTCGTTTTCTCAAGTGAACGGAAAGCTCTATATTGCCATTTCGCATTGGAAAGAACTGTTTGAGCCAAAATTGGATGAGCCAGCGGGGGAGTTTGAAGCCGTTGCTGAGATTTATCGCGAACTCGATTTCTTGATTGGCACTATTCACAGTCTGGAGTTGGCCAAACCAATGGTTCAGCCCATGGCGGAATCTAGTACCTTGGCTACCGCCTAATTTCCTCATTATCTCAAGTTGATTCCTGAATGATACCCTATCATTTCAGCTTGAGATTCACCCAATATCCTGTACCTTACCAAGACTATTTTTTGCAGCCTGCTTTCATTCGATGAGTGACCTGCGCTGCTTTATTTGAGTTTAAGTTCATGTCACAAGCTAGCATCAAATTTATTGCCACCGATATGGATGGCACCTTACTTGACCAATACGGTCGTTTAGACCCTGAGTTCTTTGATCTGTTTTTGCAGCTAGAAGAGAAGGGAATTCTATTCTCGGCGGCATCGGGGCGTCAGTACTACAGTTTGCGCGATACGTTTGCACCGATTCAAGACCGTATGATTTATGTGGCGGAAAACGGCACCTTGGTGATGTACCAAGATAAAGAGCTATACAGCTGCACCATTCCAAAAACAGAAATTGATGCGATCATCCAAGCGGCTCGTGAGATTGAAGGTACGCACCTAGTGCTGTGTGGTAAGCGTTCGGCTTACATTGAAACTAAAGATCCTAAAGCGTTGGAAGAGTTCCAGAAGTACTACCATCGCTGTGAATACGTGCCAGATCTACTGGCCGTTGACGATGAGTTTATCAAGGTAGCGATTTGTCACTTTGGTGGTTCTGAAGAGTTGGTTTTCCCAACCATGAGTGCGAAGTTTGGTTACAGCCATCAAGTTGTGGTGAGCGCGAAGATTTGGCTAGACGTGATGAATGCAGAAGCATCAAAAGGCGCGGCGATCAAACACCTTCAAGATACCATGGGGTTTGGTCCAGAAGAGACCATGACGTTTGGTGATTACCTGAATGACCTAGAGATGCTGCAAGTGAGCGAGCATTCCTACGCGATGGAAAACGCGCACGAAGCGGTGAAGAAAATCGCACGTTTCTCCGCACCAAGCAATCGTGACTCGGGCGTAATGAAAGTGATCAAAGAGAAAGTGCTTTAATCTCTGCCTCGCCAGTTTCGAACATAAAAAGCCCCGCAACGTAATGAACGGGGCTTTTGTTTATCTCAAGTTAAGTATCTGCAGCTAAGTAGCTGAAGCTAAGTATGCGTCTGCTTAGCGGACGTATTTCGCTGTCGCGCTGACAAACCAATGTTGCAACTTGCCATCTGGGTTCTCTACCCACAGGTCGTTATGGTAGCGGTAGATGCGACCATTCACGGTGAGGGTTAGCGTGTTATCACCGGTTTGCTCCATGCGAATAAACTGATCAGAAGTTACCAAAAACGGCTCCAAATCATCCGTGCTTGCGCCTTTGTACACCACGAAGTAACCAAACATATTGCCGGCATCTGGGTCTGTCGAATGAATGCGATGGCCAACCAGTGTGTAGTTGTCGTTGAGCGCTTCTTCGAGGGTTTGTGCACCTACGGTTTCGTGAGAAGGGATAAATACCCAAGCCAGTACACCTATCGCGATCACTAGCAGTAATAGTACTGCTCGCATGAAGTTTTTCATCATGGTTATCCGTTTAACGTTGGAATTTCATTTTGTACATGCGCTTATCCGCTAAATTGATCAGGAAGTCAATGTTGTCTGCGTCTTGCGGGTAGCTAGCGACCCCCAAACTTGTCGATAGGCCATTGGCTTGCTCAGAGGAGAGAATCGGCTTTTCAAACACCACATTGATATGGTGCGTGACTTCATCGATTTTCGTTTGATCAATAGAGTCGACGATCACGGCAAATTCGTCGCCGCCCATGCGATACACGGCAAAGTCATCCAGCGCCATTTGGCTTAGACGAGTTGCGATTTCTATGAGCGCAATATCGCCAGCTTGATGGCCTAAGGTGTCATTGATGTCCTTAAAGCCGTTTAAATCGAGCAGCATTAGTGAGAAAGGCGAGTTGGTTTCTTCCTTTCGGTGTAAATCAATAAACAGCGCGCTTCGGTTAGCAAGCTTGGTGAGCGGATCGCTCAATGCCATTTTTTTGTGGAACTTGGACTCACGTTTATAAAAATACGTCAACAGTGCAACGGTTAGGACAAAGATACCGAGCAATACGTATTGCGCTTGCAGCAAGTTATACGCTTTCTCTTGTTGATGTTTGTAGAGGGGACTGGCAACACGAAAATGCAGAGTGACGTAATCGATCATTTGCATGTAGAGGTTTTGAGTTTCACGATAAAACTGACTCGCGGCGACGCTACTGCCCGTTTTCGCTTCTACTAATATTGGTTCGAGTTGTTGGAATTGGTCAAACAGAGAAAGAAAATAAACTCGAACCTCTTCTCGTGAGAGAAAAGAATCGGCTTCTTTATTGTTAATCAGCAAATCAAAACGGCTCCACGCTAGCTCGTATTGCAGCTCAGCGGAATCAATGTTCATCACGCTTTCGTTCAAGCGTCGAGCTTCCCCTACCAGTTCAGATAATTCTTTCGAAAGATGGAACAAGAACCAAGTGGCTTGGTTTTGTTGATCCGAATAGGTTTTAGTGAGCGCTCGAGTTTCTTGCAGTAGGAGTACGTTTGCGAACAGCAGTGTGGATGCAAATATCAGTAAGAGTAACTTGCTCTTGGTTGAAAATGGCCCCTGATGAGGGGGATTGGGCTTTGCTTTCATTGTTATTCTTCTTTCGCGCTGATCCTGTTTATTTGCCACACCATTTGTGAATGGTATAGGGCGATATCAATTTCCGGATATTCATCCATTGAGTAGATCAGCCAGTATGGGCCTTTATTTCTTACTTTAATGTAATGATGGTTTTGCTTATACGCCACGATCGGTTGATAGCGCAGGATGTCTTCGCGCGAGAGGTTTGAATGGTAGTCATTAAGTGCACGAACTTCGACACGCTCAGGTACTTTGCCAAAGGCATGTTGTAGGAGGGTGCTAAGTTTTACACCGTCAAATTCTGCTGGGCTGTCTAGCCAAGGAAGTTGTGTGGTGTAAGTGGTTTGAGGCAAGGACTCTAAGTCTTTTAGTGCCACAACGACATTGGGTTTCTCAGGACTGCTAAACTGTATTGTGTTTGCAAAAAGTATTGGTGCAAACAAAAGCAAAGCGAGTGCTAGTGTTTTTCTCATCTTGTGCCCTTTGATTTTTATTGCCGGCATTGCAACTAGAGCGAACATCGCCAGTTAAAATCTCGGTCATATATTTATTAATAATAGAGCCAACCTGATGGTTTTATATAATACGTTATGGGTGAAAAGTAACCGTTGGTGGAATATACGTCAAGGTTAATGAGAGAGTTAAAAATAGAACTATTGGATGAATATATAATTTCGTTCATTTTATGTGCAACTTGCACCACGTTGTCTAACTTTCGCGACACATTCAACTCAATCGGAGATGCGATATGTTTGATTGGTATTACAAGGTTATCCTCAATTACACCAACTTTAGTGGTAGAGCAAGACGCCAAGAGTATTGGTACTTTACGTTGGTGAATGTGTTGGTCAATTTAGTCATGGCTATCATCGATAGGGTGATTGGTAGCCTGATGCAAATGGATAATTTTGGTTTTTTCGGTGTGATTTATGCGCTGTTTATTATGATACCGTCGATAGCGGTCACCGTGCGTCGCTTACATGATTCAGGACGCTCAGGTTGGTGGGCCCTTATCGCCTTTGTTCCAATTATAGGTATTTTGGTGCTGTTGTACTTCTTGATTCAAGACAGTGAAGAAGGCTCGAACCAATACGGTGCGAACCCTAAATATCAATCATGATGATGAGAACCGAGTGGGTTTACATGCCTGAGCCCACTTGGAAATAAACCGCACTGTCCTCATCGCTGAAGGCAAAGTCCATACCTGCTTGTAACCCATAACGACGAGCGATGAGGTAACGAAAGCCGACGCCATAAGCGTATTCGGCGTCATTTTCGAATAACGACTCATTTGTTGATGCGTAACCAAAACCGCCAAAGATATTGGTCGACCAGCGGGTATTCCATTGGTAAGTCAGTTGAGATTCTACTGATAAGGTTTCGTCACCTTGATAGCGATTTCTCGCCACGCCACGCAGTTCAATGTCTGGGTAAGACGCTGGTGGTAAAAAGCGTTCGTCAGTGTAGAGTGCCTTGTATTGTCCACGCAGTGCCAACGACCAGTCGTCTGCCAGTTCCCAATAACTAATCCCCTCTACATCCAACTGCTCGTATTCGTAATCACTGCCAATGGCGTCGTTGTACCAAAGATACTCCGCTTTGTAGTTGTAGCCCTCGGTTGGACTAAAGAAGTTGTTTCGGCTGTCCCATTCCACTGTTAAGCCCAATCCAGAGGTGGTGGGTGAGGTATTGGTCAAGGTTTGCAGCAGCTTATCTGCAACAGGGGAGTTAGTGATTTTCTGATCGGTGACGAAATAGAGTTGTTTCACCCCGATAAACAACGGGGCATCAATAATGCGGTATTGAAGATGGTTGAGCATGCCGCCGCCAGTAATCTCGAAATCTAACCCCTTACCATTAAATACGTTATCTAGCCCAGGTAAGGAGGATTGTGGATAGAAGGTCATATTAAAGTCGCCATATCCGACGCCACCAAGGTAACGAACCGTGTCTTGCGCCCAGGTCCGGCGGTGACCAAGAAAGCCCATCCAAGTGCCGTTTTCAGTCGCGAAACCACCTACTGCGGTGATTGCAGGTGTTAACAGTTGGGCGCCTCCATCGAGAGACGTTTCGGCTAACTCACGTCTTTTCTCTCGTTGCTCATCGGATTCATGCAAGAACACGCCAGTAAAGCCCAAACCGTAGCCGACGGCAGGCTCAGTAATCACAATCGGAACAGGTAGAAAGCCATAGGCGTTTTCAGCAAGGTATTCGCCCATATCTAATTGCCCATCGATGGGATCGAAGAAGCTTATCGCCTCGGCAATAGGAGAGGTTGCTAACAACCCGAAGCAAGTCGAGGTTAACAGGGCTGACGTTGGTTTTTTCATACAGTGTTAGCGATAATTGAATGATGTTCAATTACAAGTTAGACGTCATTTCGGCAAATTGCAATGGGGGCTGTGTAAAGGGGAGGTGAGTGTTTTTAGAACACAAAAAGCCACCCAATGAATGAGTGGCTTTGTATAGGACAAGATATTAAACCGTTTGGTTTTTCATCGCTTTTTGTTTTATCACCAGCAAGTACTACGCAAATAAGTGCTTCGCATGGAAGTTTAAGTGCTCAGCAATAAAGCTCGAAATAAAGAAGTAGCTGTGGTCGTAACCTGATTGCATTCGCAATTCAACTTCAGAATCATGAGCTTTTGCTGCCGCCAGTAACGCATCTGGTTTCAATTGCTCAGCAAGGAAGTTATCTGCATCACCTTGGTCGACTAAAATCGGCAATGGGGATTTGTTTTGCTTAAGTAATTCGCTCGCATCGTATTGTTTCCAACTCTCAATATCTGTGCCTAGGTAAGCGGTAAACGCTTTTTGGCCCCAAGGACATTGCATTGGGTTACTGATTGGGCTGAACGCTGAAATTGAGCGGTATTGGCTCGCGTTTTTCAAACCAATCGTGATTGCACCGTGACCACCCATGCTGTGACCGGAAATCGACTTCACATCTGAAACCGGGAAGTTGCTTTCTATGATCGCAGGCAGCTCTTTGGTGATGTAATCGTACATATGGTAATGACGTGACCACGGTTCTTGCGTCGCGTTTAGGTAGAAACCTGCGCCTTTACCTAGGTCGTAATTTTCGTCGTCTGCCACGTCGTCACCGCGAGGGCTTGTATCTGGCGCCACAATCGCGATACCCAACTCTGCTGCCATTTGAAATGCACCGGCTTTCTGCATGAAATTCTCGTCGGTACAAGTCAGGCCAGATAACCAGTAAACCACTGGAACTGGGTTTGATTTTGTTGCATTAGGTGGCAAGAAAATCGCAAAGCGCATGTTGCAATTGAGTGTGCGAGATTCGTGCGTGTACTGTTTATGCCAACCACCGAATACTTTGGCTTGGCTTAGGCTTTCAATGGTCATGGATAATCTCTCGATAAAACAATGTTTATTTAAAAACAGTGAGTATTTAAAACAATGATTTTCTAACGGCGGACAAGACCGTTAAGACAGCGGATGGCTCTCTTCCCGAGGAAAACGTGTCCAGAGAGAAGAGAGCTTATTTCAAATTTTCAAATATCAATCACATTACGTGAGTTGTATCTTGGATTATTTATCCATGTGAAGAACAGTACGGATAGATTCACCTTTGTGCATCAATTCGAATGCTTCGTTCACGTCTTGTAGACCCATAGTGTGCGTGATGAATTCTTGGAGACCGAATTCGCCAGCCATGTAACGGTTTACGATTTCTGGAAGCTCAGAGCGGCCTTTAACACCACCGAAAGCAGAGCCACGCCATACACGACCAGTTACTAGTTGGAATGGACGAGTTGAGATCTCTTGACCTGCGCCCGCAACGCCGATGATTACCGACTCACCCCAACCTTTGTGACAACACTCAAGAGCTTGACGCATCACGTTTACGTTACCGATACATTCGAATGAGTAGTCAACACCACCGTCTGTCATCTCAACGATAACGTCTTGGATTGGTTTGTCGAATTTCATTGGGTTGATGCAATCAGTTGCGCCAAGTTGTTTTGCTAGCTCGAACTTGCTTTCGTTGATGTCGACACCGATGATTTTGCTTGCACCAGCCATACGTGCACCGATGATTGCAGAAAGACCGATACCGCCAAGACCGAATACAGCAACTGTGTCGCCTTTTTCAACTTTAGCTGTGTTAAGTACCGCACCCATACCAGTGGTTACGCCACAACCTAGAAGACAAACTTCTTCAAGTGGCGCTTCTTTGTTTACTTTCGCTAGTGAGATTTCTGGAAGTACAGTGTACTCAGAGAAAGTAGAACAACCCATGTAGTGGAAGATTGTCTCACCATTTACAGAGAAGCGGCTTGTGCCATCTGGCATTAGGCCTTTACCTTGTGTTTCACGTACTGCCTGACATAGGTTAGTTTTGCCAGATTTACAGAACTTACACTCACCACATTCAGCTGTGTAAAGTGGGATAACGTGGTCGCCAACTTCAACGCTTGTTACGCCTTCGCCAACCATCTCAACGATACCGCCACCTTCGTGACCAAGGATTGAAGGGAAGATACCTTCTGGATCGTCACCTGATAGTGTGAATGCGTCAGTGTGACAAACACCAGTTGCTACGATACGAACAAGAACTTCGCCCGCTTTTGGAAGTTGTACATCAACTTCTTCCATTTTAAGTGGCTCACCTGCAGCCCATGCAACCATTGCTTTTGATTTAATGTGAGTTTGACCTGGTTTGATTTCAAGTGCCATTGGATGTTTCCTTTATATTCTCAGTATGTAGAGTGACGTCATAAGCGTAGTTGAGAGTTTCTCTCTACGCTGCGTCGTTTTGTTGGTGCCCATTTTAGGTGTTTCACGAAAAATGATAATCCGGTTAAATTGAAAATGATTTTTACGTAAATGTAATAATGGGCGATTGGAACCGTTATTTATGCAAGCAAATAAGTAGCAGAAAAATCGCATTGTCGTTTGACCTCAACTACGGTTGAGGTTTTATTGTGTCGCCCATTGCGAAGAAACAGCGAGTTAGGATCACAATGAACAATACAGATTTACAGGCTTACTTAGATAAAATAGGTGTTGCACAAGCCTTAGACATCAGCATTAATTTATTGTTCAGGTTGCATATCAATCAACAGCGAAAATTTCCATTTGAAAACTTTGATATTGCATTGGGGAGAGGCGTATCTATCTCTGAGCGAGACATTATCGACAAGCTGGTCTATCACAACCGTGGGGGATATTGCTTTGAATTGAATGGATTGCTTTTAAGAGTACTGCAAAAGGTGGGATTTGATGCTAGACCGCTTTTAGGTCGCGTGCACTTATCCGGTACGCCCTCAGGTAGAACGCATCAGTTTACTTTGGTCACAATGGGCGATGAAAAATGGATTGTCGATGCTGGCTTTGGCTCGAATACGCCGAGAGCACCATTGCCATTCGTACTTAACCAAGCTATTCATACCGATATTCAAACATTCCGCTTTATTGAAGACGAGCGCGTTGGCTATATGTTGCAAGTTCAATCATATGACAATGAAAACCAGTGGCTTGATATGTATAGCTTGGATTTTGAACATGTGTTTGATGGCGACATTGTTTGCGGTAATCACTTTGCTTCTACGTCACCCACGTCGCGCTTTACGTCTAGTCGCGTAGCCACGCTGCCTACGGAATCGGGGATCATCACACTGGCAAATCATACGTTAAAGTATCGAGAAAATGACAAAGTGGTCGAGGTAGAGCTTAACGGAGGCCCTGAGTATCTATCGGCATTAAAAGCGCATTTTGGTATTGAGCTAGATGCCGAGTACCAAGACTTAAAACCGTTACCTCAGCTATAACGATTCTGAATGACTGAGCCATTGATGTTTAGTTGGAAGTATAGTGAACATCAATGGTTTAAATCAGTCTATGATACGTCGATTATTGGTTTAAGTTATTGATTAAAAAGAGTGTGAACGAGAGTCACAAATTCTATTTAGTTACGATAAGTTGTAAGAAAGTCGCAACTTAATTGTCATTTTTTCCACCTAAGCTCCTCGCCCGATTTCAAATTATTACTCTTTATCGGGATGGGAAAAATGAAACGCAGTACATTGACCGTACTCTCCGGTCTGATTGCAGCTACTCTAGTTGGTTGTAATTCAGACTCTTCAAGCAGTGATACACCAGAGCTCGAAGCGCCAGTTCAAGTGGCGTTTATGCCAGACATCCACTTCCACGATGTATATGGTGACTTCCAAGACGGCTCTTTCCAAGGTCTCTACACCAATGCCAGCGGTAAATATGCGACGATTCGTACCATGCAGTCGCAGATGGAATCGACGCGGTTGTTTAACGAAAACTATTTCGCGATGATCGCTGCACTGGATGACGTGGTAGAGCGCGGAATTAAATATGTTGCGCTACCAGGGGATTTCAGTGATGACGGCCAACCTGTGCACATGCGTGGGTTAGTGAAAATCTTTGACCATTATCGTGAGACTTATGGTCTTGAGTTTTTTGCTGCACCGGGCAACCATGATCCCAACAAACCTTTTACCGTGGCAGCGGGCAAATCTGATTACCTTGGTGAGGGCGGCAAGAAACAACGCATCTTTAGCCGAGGTAAGGATGAGTGTGTTGATTACGAAGGCGAGTGGGGGATCATTCCCGGTGAAGGCGACAATTTAGACACCATCTGTACGGAAGAGGTACAAGAGTGGGGCTACAAAGAGATCATGGATATCCTTGGTACGCACGGTTTCTATCCTCAAGAAGATTATTTGTATTTCGAAACGCCCTACAGCAGTGAAGAAGCTCGTAACAACTATTCATATGAACTTGCCGCCGAAGAAGCCGCTTATGATAAGCGCATGTTTGAGATTTGCCACCAAGGGACGGGCGGTGAATACAAACAAGACGGTTACACCAACTGTGCGGTGGTGCCAGATACCAGCTACTTGGTAGAGCCAGTAAAAGGCTTATGGTTGTTGGCGATAGATGCGAACGTCTACAAGCCAAAAGACACCTTGGTAGAAGATTCCATCAGCGGCGATGACTTCGATGGCTCCAGCAGTGCAGGCTACAACATGATGCTGACCCACAAGCAGCACGTGATTGAGTGGATCAGTGAGGTCGTTAAAGCGGCAAAAGAGCAGAACAAAACACTTGTGTCGTTCAGCCATTTTCCAATGACGGATTTCTATAATGGTGCATCCGAAGACATTGAAGACTTGTTCGGAGAAGGAAGCCATCAGTTATCTCGTGAGCCAAATGACGATACCAGTAAAGCACTTGCAGCGACGGGGTTGAGCATTCACGTTGGTGGCCACATGCACTTTAACGATACGGGTAAAAAGAGTTACATGATCGATGGCGTTCAACACACGCTTTTCAACATTCAAGCCCCTTCTCTGGCGGGCTACATTCCAGCTTATAAGCTATTGAATATTCGTCCTGATCATCAAATCGAAGTGGAAACTGTCGTGATCGACAAAGTTGAAGGCTACAACGAGTTGTTTGAGCACTATGCACGTGAGCATGAACACCTGACTGAACAAGCAGGTGATGATGAAACTGCAAAGGCGAGCATTTGGAATAAAGAGATTCTTGAAGCTGAAAGCTATTATGCTCTGACTGATTGGCACATCCGAGAACTGACGCGTCTGCGCTTCCTACCAAGTGATTGGCCACTGGAAATGCGTGAAATGCTTTTGCACATGGATGGTGATGATATGTTGATCATGTCTCAGCTTTCTACTCAATTTACCGTGTGTCAGTTAGCGAAAGAGCTAGGGTACGACATCGTTAATTGTGATGAAAACGCGGTCGTAGATTATGAGCAATTCCAGAAAGATTGGCAGGCGGCGACGCAACAAGCTCAAGCGATTGCTCAACAGGGAGGCTTTAATCTTGATGACTTTGCTGCATGGAATGGTGAAGAGCTAGCAACAGATTTCTACCGCCTGCGTAATGCCGATGAACTGGCTTTCCGCGATATTGAAGAAGCACAGCTATTGCAATACGAGTTGTTAAGTCGAGAGCTGGCGGAGTTCGCGGGAACGGTCGATTCTGAACTTGGTGACTTAGGTGAATACTCGGTTGGTGAAGTCTTCCGATCCCGTTTTGGTAGCCTATTTGTGATCCTAGAGAAGTTTGCAACGGGACAAGCCAGTGACCACTTCTTGATTGATACTGAGCAGCAAACATTGACGGATTTAAAAGGCGAAGTGAAGCGAGATATTCTCAAACACTGATTTGCCTATATGCAATAAATGGAAAGCGCAGCTCAGTCTGCGCTTTCTTTATTTGCGCTATATCTCAGTAAGTTATTTGCCAAAAGTTTACCTTTAATTATGAAGAATAGATGAGGTAAATCATGCGGTTCGAATACTTATTAGATGATGACGTCACCCCCGCACTCGATGCCAAGCTAAGAACGTTACTCGCTACTTGTTTCACCAAAGAACAAGATAAAATCTTCCGAACTCAGCGCTATTTTCAAGAGATGCCTCGCCATCGTTACCTTATTTGGGATAACACTCAACTTGCGGCTCATATTGCAGTACATGAAAAGCAGGTGATGATTGACGATCAATCTTTTCCGATCAGCGGCATTGCCGAAGTTTGCGTCCAACCGGAGTATCGCGGCAAAGGGTTAGTGAAAATGTTGCTCAAAGTGATTCATCAAGATGCACTAGAGAGAGGTGATGCTTTTTCTGTGTTGTTTGGGCGAACACAGGTTTACCAGTCGAGCGGATACCAACCTACCGACAATCTAAAGATGGAAGTAAAACCTCGCGAATGGATGAGCACAGAAGACACCATGGTGCTGTCCCTAAATATCATTTGGCCACAACAAGCGGTGCATTTAGTCGGCTATCCTTTTTAAACAGGTTTTCTCTGCATTTAACTTTGTGTGAGAATAAGCAATAAATAGAATTCCATAGGAACCACAACCATGGCGAATTGGGAAGGCGTGAGCGAGTTCGTTGCTGTCGCAGAAACCAACAGCTTCACTGGCGCAGCCAACAAGTTGAAAACATCGGTGGCGCAAATCAGCCGTCGTGTCTCTGCGCTTGAAGAACGTCTAGCCGTTAAATTGCTGCACCGCACTACGCGAAAAGTCTCACTGACCGAAGCGGGGCAGCTCTATTATCAGCAATGTAAACACCTTGTTGAAGGCTTGGAGTTGGCAGAATTGGCGGTAACGCAAATGCAAGCAGAACCGAAAGGTTTGCTCAAAGTAACCGCTCCTGTGACGTATGGTGAGATGAACTTAGCGCCGTTGCTACACCAGTTTATTGAGAAATATCCGCAGGTGAATCTGGATTTGAATCTGACCAACCAAAAGTTAGATTTGATTGAGCAAGGTGTCGATGTGGCGATTCGTCTCGGACGTTTGCAAGACTCCAGTTTGATTGCCAAGCGTTTGTCATCTCGACAGCTTTACGTGTGTGCCAGTCCAGCATATCTAGATCGCTCGGGTGAACCGCATACCTTGTCTGAGCTGAGTCACCACCAATGTTTGGTCGGTACTGCTGATTACTGGCACTTTAAAGAGCAAAAACGTGAAAAGTCTTTACGTGTTTCTGGCCGAATCAAATGCAACAGTGGCTTTGCTTTGGTCGATGCGGCAAAACGTGGTCTAGGTTTGGTGCAACTGCCGGACTACTACGTGCAAGAGGCGTTAGATAATGGCGAGCTGGTGGAAGTGTTAACCGATTACCGCGACGATCGTGAAGGTATTTGGGCGCTGTACCCACAAAACCGAAATCTGTCGCCAAAAGTGCGCTTACTGATTGATTTCTTGGCTGAAAATATGAACTAGGAAAGGTGTCCCCAGCACTTTGCTTATCAGGGGTTATTGATTCGCAAAGGCGGGGACTTGCAGGATGCTACATTCCGAAAATAGTAACTAGCTTGTGGAACGGCTGCGATTGGTGGAATTTATGTATCTGAGTCACTGAACCATTCGGATTTGTTTCTAAAGTTGTTTCTATTTGGAAATAGTTTTCAGGCAAGCCTTGGAAACGTTGCTTTGGAATCATAGTATTTTGCTCGTCATTGCTTAAATCATTCTCAATGGATAGCAGAGCACTACTTTGAAAAATCAAAGGATCAAATAATTGCTCCGCTACTACTTCTTCTACGCCGGATGAAGAGTAGTATTGACGAATAACAAATTCAGAGACATTAAGGTAACTGTCGTTGTTAGGAAAACTCACATTCATTCTATACCCAAAATAACCAATAGACTGGAAGTGGTCCGTTATATCGAACTCTATTTTAGCTGAATATGGTATTTTACTTTCTGATTTATATGACTCAGAGTCAAAAGTGACAGTAAACTTTTTATGAAGGTTATTCCATTTACAATAAATATTGTATTTATCATTAGGTTTATTATCTAAAGAGTAATCCGATTCACAGAAATCATAAATCTCATCATAAGTTTTATTAAAATGATTGGCGACAGTTTGATACATTGATATTCCAGGTTCAATAGGGTGGACTGGCTCTTCTGGTCTTTCTGGCTCAATCGGGTGAACAGGTTCGCTCGGTTCAATCGGATGAACAGGCTCACCCGGTTCTATAGAGTGAACTGGAGGAGCGGGTTCGATTGGTTGAATCGGCTTTATTCCAGTATCAATGTCATTATCACCGCTTGTGTCTGAGGAATTACACGCAACCAAGAATGGCAATATACTCGCAAGCAAAAGAGTTTTTTTCATATTTTTACCTAGTCATTATAAATTCGTTTTGATGAAAAATAAGAACACTCAATTACTATTCCATTATCCTCTTTATTATTTTTTAATTTAAAGAGAAGAGTGATTCCTGACATTACGGTTAATGCCTTTCCTAATATTATTTAAGCCAACTGACGTTTAGATATAAACAGAATAAAAAAGTAAACTTCAGATTTACGATAGAACTATATTCGTATATTACCTCCTCTTTTTCTAAACTGCCTTTATGCGTATTCAGTGATTAATGTCTTTTTCAGCCAATCGGTGGCAATACCGTTGGCTCGAATTTCTGATGTAATCATGTCCACTCGAAACAAATGCCCTTTTTCCCCAAGGCTCGTTTGAACAATAGCTACTTTGTGTGAGTTTCGGTTCGCTAACGCCAGTGGGATGATAGCCCAACCTATATCTTGGCTTACAAGCTCTATGCTTGTTTCAATATCGTCAATTCTGATCTTGTTGACTTCTTCGAGGTCGAGGAAGCGATTGTCCAAATTGAATACACTACTTCGCGTTATTTGAGTGGTGCCTACCAAATCACTTGGTACGACAACTTTATTTTTCAGAGGGTTACCCGGCGCGCAAATTAAACAGGTCTTCACGTGGTCAATAGTTTGATACTGGATCGTACTATCGAAAAAATGCCTTCCAACAATCAATGCTAGGTCTACTTCATCCTCTTCGAGCATGGCAACCACATCTTGGGTTGGGCGTTTATGGAGCACTAATTCCACTTGAGGAAACTGTTGCTGAAACCCAATGATGATTTGTCGCATCTTGTCATCCAGTAACCAGTCATCAATGGCGACCACGACTTTATCCTCAACACCTTGAGCCAAGTGTTCCGCATGGCGCAAAAATTTTCTCTCTGCTGCGAGCACGCTTTTGGCGTAACCGAGCAAATTATCGCCTTCTGCGGTGAGCTTTGGTTTATAGCCGTCACGTGAGAATAACTCGACCGATAAATCGATCTCTAAATCACTGATGGCATTGCTAATCCAAGACTGCGCTTTACCCTGCTTTCGCGCTGCGGCGGAAAAGGAACCAAGCTCAGCGGCATTTACAAAGGCTTTTACTTTATCGGTGTTCATGCTTGCCTCGTCGTTATGGTGGGTAGATTATCGACAGCTTAACGAGGTTAAAAGATAGACTCTATATGGATTTGTTATAGTGATTGAAGTGGTTTTTTAGAGAGAAGAAATGAGTTTGGTTGTAATTTATTGATATTTATAGGGTATAAGAAATAAACGCTGAGCTTTTGACCAACAAACTCAGCGTTATCTATAGTAAAAGTAATATAAAGTTACATTTACTGTTCGTTTAATTCTGCATCTTCGCGCTTGATGACCTTGTGGCCGTCTTCTGATACGCCTTGTTTCCAGTAACTGCTGAGGTAAAGGTTTTCACGCTCCACTTCTTTTTCGTTACGGAAGTATTGGCGTAGCGCGCGCATTGAGTCGAACTCACAAGCACACCACACTGCTGCTTCACCTGTTTTCCATTCCAGCGAGCGAACTTTATCTTCGAGTGATTGCTCGGTGATCCAATGGATTTCCATACCTGCTGGTGCTTCGAGAGCTTGGATATCCGCTTCCGAGATCACACTGATCACGGCATAGCCTGTTGCGTCTTCTGGCAGAGTGCGAATCTTTGCAGACAGTGCTGGCAGTGCAGTCATGTCCGCCGCCATAAAGAACCAATCAGCTTCTGTATTTAGGTTTGAGATGCTGCCCGGGCCTGCGATGTTGATGGTAGCGCCTTCTTTTGCAGACATCGCCCAACGCGCCGCAAAGCCACATTGTAGGTCCTTGGTGATGTGACGTACGAAGTCGACTTCAATCGTGCATGCTTGCGGGTCGAAGCGACGAATGGTGTAAGTACGCATGACTGGGCGGCTGTCTTCTGAGAAGCCTTGAATATCGGTGCCGCCGGTTTCGTTGAACAACAGCTTGATATAGCTGCCTTCGCAATCTTGTGGGAAGTTGCCTAGCGCGTCACCTTGAAGGGTAATGCGCTGCATGTTCGGTGTTACGGCTTGTGTGTTGATGACAACGAGGCTTTTTGGTTGTGGTTTCTTTTTCATTTTAATTCACATTTCACTACGTTTGATAACTATTCTCTTTCTCATCTAAGATTAACAGCATCTCAATAAGGCAGATAGTGTCTTTATCTAAATTTACACTCTGATCTGAGAATCGGCGATTTAATTTCGGTACGCCTCGCTCAAATGAACACTTCGTCGTCTCGCTTTATAAGATAGTCACTGGACAATAAAAAAGGGCACCGAAGTGCCCTTGAGAGAAGAATGGAGCTTGTTTACTGCGTTTGTTCTAACAAATGCGTCTTCAGGAATCGATCCATCGCTTGGTAACCATCGAGACGGTTTTCTAGTGAACGGAAGCCGTGACCTTCGTTCTCCTTAACGATGTACTCCACTTCAACGCCGCGGTCGCGCAGAGCATTAACGATTTGGTCAGATTCACTCTTCACCACTCGTGGGTCTTTCGCGCCTTGCAGAACCAACAGTGGTGCTTTGATTTGGTCTACGTGGAACACCGGTGAGTAGGCTTTCATCATCTTCGCGTCTTCTGGATCTTCCGGATTGCCCACTTGCTCATGCAGCATAGCTAGGAAAGGTGCCCAGTATGGTGGGATAGAATCCATGAAGGTGAATAGGTTAGACACGCCAACGTAGTCGATGCCACATTTGTACAGGTCTGGTGTAAACGTCACACCAGCCAATGTCGCGTAACCACCGTAAGATGCGCCATAGATACACACTTCGCCATCTTGTGCGTAACCTTGGTCAATCGCCCATTTTACGCCGTCCGTAATGTCGTCTTGCATCGACTGACCCCATTGCTTGAACGACTTCTCCCAAAATTCACGGCCATAACCCGTTGAGCCACGGAAGTTCATTTGCAGTACTGCGATACCACGGTTGGCAAACAACTGAACTTCTGGTTGGAAGCCCCAGTGATCGCGAGCCCAAGGACCGCCGTGCGGAAGAACAAGCAGTGGCAAGTCTTTCGCTTCACGACCTTTTGGTAACGTTAAGTAGCCATGGATGGTTTCACCATCACGAGCGGTATAAGTGATTGGCTTCATCTTCGCCATGTCTTCTGGCTTATGCCAAGGTGCGTTTGCAGCTAACTTTTCAAGTTGGTCTGAATCGCGATCGTAGTAGTAGTAATTTGGACGGTCGGTGTCGCTGTAGGTCACGACAATCATTTTTCTCTCGTCGCGAGTCGTGTTGTTCACCGAGATTTCAACGCCCGGAAGCTTTTCTTGCAGACGCTCAAAAGTCTCTTCATAACCTTTATCAAGGTAATGGTACTGACGCTTGTCCGTCACATAAGAGATCGTTGTGAGCTTGTTGAGTGCGTTTGAGTAACTTGCACTGGTGACGTCCACTTCTGGGTGAGAGAAGATCTCGCGCACTTCTTTGTTAGCCTTCACATCATATTCGATGATCGCTGATTTATCGCGAGTGATACGTGAAGCAACGTACAGGTTCTTGTTATCTGGTGTAAATGAGATTGGAGAGAAGTCTTCTTTGAAGGTGAGGTTCTTCAATGGACGGAACTCTTCATCCACGGTGTCACGATAGAGGACTGCGGTGTTTACGCCGTCTGACGTCGAAATCACGCGAATGTTACCATCGTGGTCCGTACCCCAGTAACGCACGTTGCCTGGGTTTTGAGCAACCAGCGTGTTTTCACCGGTTTTCAAGTTATGACGATAAACATCAAACACTTGCGGGTTACGTTCGTTAGTCGTGATAAGAATGTCGTCAGGCTGACTTTCTAAGGTGTCGATAACATAAGCCACGACATCGGACGTTGGTGTGATGGTTTTCTCTTCGCCCGTTTTTACGTTTACCGTAACGAGGTAGAAGTTTTCATCACCACCCGTGTCGCGAGAGTAGATGACGGTGTCATCGCCAACCCAGTAGTAGTAAGCGATGTCGCGATCGACTATGGATGTGATGCGCTTGACTTGATCGGCTTTGCCCACGGGATGAACAAAGACGTTTTTACGATCTTGCCACGGTTTCATCATCGAAATGTAATCGCCAGCAGGGGAGATTTGGTAGCTCGATACTTCTGAATTACGGAAGAAATATTCCACCGGATATTCTGGCGGAATGACCTCTGCGGTCGTGGTGGTCGAGGTTTGGCTACAACCCGAAACGAGTAAGCCAAAAGCGGTAGCAAGAATGAGCTTGCGAGTACGCATTGTGTAACGCTCCTTGTGTGACAGACCTGTCAGCATCGTGCTTGTCGGTCAGAGTGAATCGATTGTCGCGGCAAAATACAGCGGCGTGACAAAGCAGTGACGAAGTGCGCCCAATCGCTAACTCAGCTCAGGCGAGTGCTTATTAAGTTTTCATGTTTTAGTCACTGCTGTTGCTACTATGACCCAATCCATTCGTGGAAGTGGCGATTATTTGTACTTACCGAACAAAGGACTAGCTAAAACTTGGTATAAGTCACACTTATCTTTCATTGTTTTGTTATTTATATCATTGGGATAGTCGACAAAAGCAAAAGCGCTGCCATGCCATAGTTGAAGCCTTTTACGCGTTTAGACGTGGTCAACCAACGTTGAAGTTGCATGCCTGCCGCCGTCCAAAAAGTCACAGAAGGCAGGTTTGCTAAGCAGAAGATGCCGGCAATAAAAGCCAGTTCTAGCCAAGATCCGCCGCTGCTGTATACGGTGATGGCAGTGAGTGCCATGGACCAGCCTTTGGGATTCACCCATTGAAACGCCACTGCACCCAAAAAGCTCATTGGTCGGTAATCATCTTTGACTTCAGTCTTGCTGCTGGTTGCTATTTTGTACGTGAGGTACAACAAGTAAGTCAGGCTCATTACCTTGAGGACGCTATGCGTGATCGGATACGCATGAAACAAGCCCATAAGACCAATGCCAACCAAAATCAGCATCGCGGCGAAACCCAGTGTGATGCCTAACATGTGTGGGATAGTGCGCTTAAAGCCGACGTTAGCGCCAGACGTCATAAGCATGATGTTGTTCGGTCCTGGAGTGAAGGTCGAGACAAACGCAAACAGTGCCAACGCACCAAGTTGATGGTATTCCATAATGTGTTCCTGCATTTCTGTTTTGCCTGCGAATCAGCAGGCAAGGGATTACGTTTTCTGACCGGTCGAGAACAATGATAGGTAGAAGCGCCATCAATTTTGTGCTTTTATTTGACGAATACTCACTCGCTAAACAACAAAAGAGCATCATGGATAGATTTGACGAAAGAATATTGCAAGCGCTGAAATCAGACGGAAGAATCTCCAATGTGGACCTGTCTGAACGAGTTGGATTATCGCCATCCGCGACCTTGCGCCGAGTGCAAGATTTGGAGCGAAAGGGCGTGATTAAAGGCTATAGAGCGGTGCTGGATAATCAACAAATGGGCGTCGGTTTTGTCGCGTATGTGTCAATAGGCTTGGCATCGCATTCTAAACACGCGCAACTAGGCTTTGAAGAGCACGTTCGATTTGTCGACCAAGTTGTCGAGTGCCACAACATTACGGGTTCTAACGAGTATCTATTAAGAGTCGAAACTCAAGACCTAGCGGCGTACAAAGCGTTTCATGCCGATGTTCTTGGGGAATGCGAACACGTAAAAGCCATTACAACCATGGTGGTGATGGACACGCCAAAAGATGAGCGATAGCTCGTATAGAGAACATTGTTTTGTGGCACATCAATTTGAAGTGACTCGAAAGAGTCAGTCGAGTATGAGTAAAGTCCACATAAAATGCTGGAAAGCAGTCTGCAATCTGACAATTCCAGTATTTATTCTCACCTTCTAAATAATCTCATCCTGCTAGTTTTTCTACGTCGCTGCCCGGTTCGCGTGCAGTGGATCTGAAAATTTAAGGATGAATGATGAAATCATACGTAACCCTTCCTCTTGCAAGCTTGGGCGCACTTGCAGCTTTAAGCTCTTTTAATGTCAGTGCCCACGGCTGGGTCGAGTTTCCGAGCGCTCGCCAAAACACTTGTTATTTAGATGGCGGCTTTTGGACCAATGAAATCCCAAACCAAGCTTGTCAGGCCGCTTATGACGAGTCGGGCGCATATCCCTTCGTACAGCGTAGCGAGATTGCTGCAAACGTGCCGAACTACCGCGATATGGCGCATGTGAAAGCGATTGTTCGTGACGGTGAACTTTGTTCAGCGGGTGATGCTGCTAAGAAAGGTTTGAATATCCCATCTCCAAATTGGCAACGTACTAACGTGACGCCAGATGCAAACAATCAAATCGAATTGGTGTTCTTCGGCAAAGCACCGCATAACCCGTCTTACTGGGAGTTCTATCTTTCTAAGCCAACATATGATGATGCGCAACCACTGACTTGGGATGATTTAGAGCTGATTGATACTGCTGGCGATGTGTATGTGGATGCAGAAAAACGCTACCGTATGCAGGTAACCTTCCCAGCCGATCGTTCAGGTGATGCGATTCTCTATACTCGTTGGCAACGTATTGATGTGGCAGGTGAGGGCTTCTACAACTGTAGTGACATTACCTTGAACGGCAATGGTACAACGCCTCCAACCGATCCAGTAGACCCAACCGATCCGGCAAACAACCTGACTGCTCTGGGTTACTTTGTCCCACAAGGGTTTGGTCCGGTAGAGTCAGGCGACACGGTACGATTCCGCACGTTTAATGCAACGGGCAGCGAGATCGTCGATCTGTCACTACCAATCAGTGCAAACAACACCACTACGTGGGCTGCGGAGTTAGCTGACCAATTTAACTCGCAGCAAACGGGCGATTGGTACGTGGGTATTTGGCACGAAGCAATGAACCACTATATGTTCGATACCAACAACATCTACGCAAACCAAGTGTTGGCTCCGAACGCTAACTTTAGCTACGCGTTGTCATTAATTAAAGGTGATACTACACCGCCGGTTGAGCCGACCAACCTTTGGAGTAAAGATGCGGTGTACAACCAAGGTGACGTCGTGACACACAACGGCCGTGAATGGACAGCGCAGTGGTGGACGCGTGGTGAGGAGCCTGGAACTACAGGTGAGTGGGGTGTTTGGCGTTAAGCTTCATTCTTTCCAAATACGCAAAACCCTTCTCAGTTGAGAAGGGTTTCTTGTTTTAATTCAGGCCGTTTTCGCCTTGCCAAGGTTGCCAGTTCATCATCGCATGATCGGCCAATTTGAGCATCGGAATGTCTTCGTGGGTATCGCCGTAAGCATAAATTTTTTCGTATTGGTTCAAGTCGAAAGCACGTTGCACACGCTCGACCTTTCTTTCCAAACTGCAATCACCACTTTGGTAACGACCACTAATGTGTTCGCTTTCGCTGAGTAATTCACTACATAGTAATTGGTAGCCGTGTGTTTGGCTCCATGGTTTTAAGTAGGCGTTAAGTGATGCTGAGACCACGACAATGGTGTCGCCTCGCGCTTGGTGCCATTCCAGTTTCGCTTGCGCTTCTGGGCGAATGTGTTTCTCAATCACCTCTTTTGCAAATTGGGTTCCTAGCGCTTCAACTTCTTGCGTTCCCCTTCCTGCAAAGGCGATGAAACTGGCGATAGGGCGCATTCGCTTAGCAGGAAGGGCGCCTGCCTTGTAGAGCGCATAAAACGGCAGAATCACAACGTTTCCGACCCACTTGCGCAGGCCAAAAACAGAATAGTGGAGGAAGGCGCTAAACATATCCTCATTGGTGATGGTGCCATCAAAATCAAACAGTGCGAGAGAGGGCTTTTGGCTATCTGACAATCCGCTGCCTTATGGTTTAGTGTGCGTGTCCGTGAGAGAAGTTTATCACCATCACGCCCGCTGCGATAAGTGCCATGCCAATCCAAAGGCTAGTATCCATGTGCTGGCGGTAAACCAATTGCGAGATCAAAGTCACCGATACAATCGCCAAACCTGCCCAAAGGGCGTGAACAATGCCAACTGGCATGCCGCCTTTCATCGCCTGCGCCAAACAGACAAAGGCAGCTAAGTGGCCAACTAGTACAAGGGTTGCAGGCAGCGGTTTGCTAAAGCCATCAGTGGCTTTAAGTGCAACGTGTGAAAGGGCTTCTGCGCCCACGCCTAAAAGTAAGAAAAACCAGCTCATTGTTATCGTTCGTCATCGGTTAATTTGGAATAGGGCTAGTATATTGATGTCGAATAAAATGATAATCCCATAAAAATTCAAATGACTTTTACTTAGTTGTAATAATAAGCCTGTCTTACATACGCTTACATCAACTCGTTGCCGCAATCGTTACACTGCCGCCGTCTTGGAAAAGGAGCGTGTATAGATGCATAAAGCAATAGCGAGTATTGCGGTGATGTTTGCACTGAGTGGCTGTGGTGGCGAAGGAATAACGACAGACTCTGTGCCTAAGTTTAAAGATCACAGAGCGAACTATGAGGTGGACGGTATCGATCTGCTGCATCGTTCGATTACCGACACCATCAGCGATGACTTACTGGGCTTTGAGGCCGAGAACTTGTCTCGCAAAGTGACTTACACGCTCGATCGACTCTCATTAAACATTTTGCGTGACTTTAATGTGAGTACCCTCGCGGAGTTAGAAGCATTAGTCCCGAATGTTGGTGACAACAAAACCTCTCTGATTTTTGAGTTTCACTTGATGCGGTTAACACCTGAAATGGTGATGGTCAGCTCATCGAACGAGATTGAACACTTCTTTTATGAAGCGGAGATCATTGAAACCCGTTTTGGTATCTCAACCTATAAATTCACCGAAGCACCAACGCGTGTTGACATGGTGGTGTATCCAGAAGGCATCGCGATTGAGGCATTCAACCAAGGTTATCAAGCTGAATATGATGCAAGCAAAGGCACGTACAAGGTGCGTTTGCAGTACGACGATAATGGTGAAAAAAGCCAATATGATGAGCTGATAGTGGACTTGAACAGTGATCAAGTTCGACTGGAGAAAGGCACAACGACGATGGAAGGATTGGAAGTCAAAGACAGCATTGAGCAAAGCCATCGATTCGAATACAACCGCAAGCAAAACACACTCTCCATTCAATAATCATTTATTGAACATATTATCTTCTCGAATATTGAAGTGATGGTTAGGTTCATTTCTGAGCAACGGTTGGGAGACTGACTCGGAGTCATGGCTTCAATTTCTTTTGCGCTTCACCTAGACCCTTTATGCGCACATGGGGAAAGTTAGGGTTTCTTTCCCCGTTTTTCTTTAGCGAAAATAAGATGTTGCCAATTCTGAACACCATGTTACGAGCGCTTTTGTCGTGATTTGATGCTCCATTCCGATAGGGTGAAATAGGCTAAACGGCACCTTTATGTTATTCGCGAGAAGTGAAGTATTAATCTTTTTTAACTTTTTTTTGTGGGCATAGCGTTGACCAACGGACAGTGGAAGAAGAGTCCATCCACCATTTTCTAGTAATCTGACTAATAAAGCGTGGCTGCTTACGACTCGAGTATGTGTCGAGAAAGCTTGAATCATCCCCTCTCCGTTGACATGGTTATGCATAAGGTACTGCACCTCAAGCTGTGCATCTTCGAGGCCAAAATCAGTTTTGTATGCTAGGTCGCTATTTGGATTGACGAACAGACCATAGGCAACATAACCAAGATGTTTATAAGCGCATGGATACTCGGGTTCAATGCTTCCTTTTGCAGGAAGTATCGCGAAATCTAATTTATGCTCTGAAACCGCTTTTATTGCTTGTTCTCTATTTGTCTCTAGCCAATGTATACGCATTTGAGGGAATTGCTCTAGGCTTCGCCGTTCCAGCTCTGCGATAAGCTCAATTGGAAAGTCCATGTCGTACCCCAACTTCATTTCCATTTTCGGCTCATCAAACATGGCTTGACTAAATTCTTGCAGCTTTTGATTTTGACGAAGCACTAGACGGGTTTGTGGGTATAGGTGCTCAGCTCTTGGAGTCGCAAGGGCTTTACGCCCTTCAATAATGAATAACTCGAACCCTAAGTCATCTTCATAAGCTTTTACCAGTTCACGAACCGTCGTTCGGTCTTTTCCTAGGTGACGTCCAGCGGCGCTATATGAATGGTGTTCATAAACGGAGACAAAAGCGTAAAGTTGATCGAGAGAGTGCAAATGAATTTCCTTACATTATGAACGTAATATCCCCACATAAGTGGTTTTTAAGATAGTAATTATCCATCCATAATTGGTGCAAATTCTGTTATTAAATTTGCGAGAGAGATGTCCTTTAACTCCACATCTTACGCCAAAGTGCAGCCACCAATATTTAGCGCTGATCTATTCAAAGTTATTGTGACCGTAGCAATCCCAGTCACACTGCAAACCATTTTGTTCTCAAGCAAAGGGTTGATTGATCTCGTCATGATCGGGCAGCTTACTGAACAAAATATCGCAGCAATTGGTGTGGCGAGCCGCGCACTATTTGTGGCAACAATATTTTTAGCTGGTGTCACCGCTGGTGGAGCGATGCTGACCGCGCAATATTTTGGAGCCAAAGACCAGAAGGGAGTGATACGAAGTACTGCATTGACTTGGATAATGGCGACATTGGCGTCGTTCATCCCATTGTTTGCTTTTCACTTTTATGGTGATGACATCATAGGGCTGTCGACTAAATCGCCGGAAATCATCGCGTTGGGCCATCAGTACTTGCAGGTATCGAGTTGGAGCCTACTCGCTGTCGCCTTTGTCGGTAGTGTTGCTGCTGGTTTACGAGCCATGCACCAAGCTGCGTTAAGTACCTGGTTTAGTGGTCTCGGCATTGCGTTAAATGTGTTGTTTAACTGGGTGCTGATTTTTGGTCACCTAGGGTTTCCTCAGCTTGGCTTAAAAGGTGCTGCGATAGCAACGGTCCTGAGCTCCATGCTGGAAGTGGCTGTGATTTATGTGTTCTTAAAGGTTAAGGCGCATCCTCTAAGATTTGGCACTCAAGCACTCAAAGATGCCGTTCAGTGGCGCTATGTTCGATCGTTTTTCGCTCTATCAACCCCGACAACACTTAATTTCTTAGCGTGGTCAGGTGGTTTGTTTGCTTATACCGCCATTATGGGGCAAACCGGAGAGGCAGGCTTGGTGGTGCTTTCTGTGATTACACCGATAGAGGCTTTTTCTCTCAGTTTTTTGACGGGTATTGCGAATGCTTCTGCCGTCATCGTTGGGAATCAACTTGGAGCGAATAAGCCTGAACTAGCCTATGCCCAAGCGAAAGGATTTACTGTTATTGCCATTGGTGTGACTCTGGTTGTGTCGATTTCTTTGTGGTTCCTGCAATCCTCGGTGTTAGATCTGTTTACGGCGTTATCTGCAGAAACAAGACGAATGGCAGAGCAGTTTTACATGATTTTGTGTGTTGGTATTTTGCTGCGTTCTTTGCCTACGTTAATGGTCGTGGGAGTTCTACGTGCGGGTGGAGACGTTAAGTTTTGTCTCTATCAAGACTTATCGACGCAATGGTTATTTGGCATTCCCTTGGCTGCATTGGGAGCGATGGTGTTTGGTTTTACCGCCCCAGTGGTATTTGCGATGTTCTTCTTAGAAACCTTATTTAAGTGGGTAGCGTGTTTGTACCGCTTTCGTAGTCGCAAGTGGATGAATTGTTTGGTTAAAGAAGGGTAATAGTAATGAACTTACTCAGTGTTTATGAAGCTTATGGTGTGACCATCGCCGTGCTTGTGTTCGTAATGATCTATTTATTTATTCACGTGAAATACATTCGCCACCATGCGATGCACAAGCGCTTTCTTGCGGCGCTTTGGGAGTTGATGAAGAACACCATTCACGGAGAGCACATCCGCACCATGGGTTACAAGCATGAAAAGGAAACAACAACGTCAAAAGAAAAAAATAGCTAGGAAGGCTCTTATCGGGGCTGCTTTGATACAAGTCTAGAGCGATTCAACTTGTATCTTTTTGGGGAATGGTGAGCATACCTTCCCCTTTTTTATTTCTAAAATGATAGATGGTTATTGATAAAAAACTGCCAACCAAATTGTCTCTTGTTCTGGATCTGTCCAACTGACGCGATGTTTTGTATGCGCCGGAATGTTGATATGGTCACCGGTTTCTAAACGTTTTACCGATCCATCTTCATAAGTCAGTTCACCTGCGCCTTGCAGCACCAACACCCACTCATGTTCTTCTTGATCGTACCATTTGCCCTCTGGCGTGGTTTGTCCCTTTGAGACAATACGCTCGATGCGCAGTTGTTTATGTGTGAGTAAATCTTCGAACACTTCTTTACTCAGATCACTGGGTAGGTCTTTAAACAGATTCATAATGCCTCTTCCTAAATAACGATCAATCCAAATGGTGCGAGCAGTTGTTCTTGCTGCCAGTCACAGATCTTAACACCGTATAAAGAGACGCGGCGAATGTCCAAGCCTTCTAAGTCGACGTGGGTAAGATCGCTCTCTTCTATATTAAAGCTGCCCCATTGTTCTCGACTGAATTCTCCTCTCGATAAGTCAGAACCTTTAAAGCTCGCGCCCATCAAATTGGCACCGTTCCATCGGTTTTCAAACAGGTCGCATTTCTCTAGCAGTGCGCGCTCAAAGTTGGTGTAAGCCAAGTTGCAGCCCGTGATGTAGGCGATACAAAAGAACACAGTATTGCTGACGCGATTAGCGAAGTTGGCACTTTGAAAGTTTGCGCCCTTCAAATCGCATTTGCGCAGTTCGATGCCGACGCAATCCGCGCCATTGAACTGAGACATGGCCAACATGCAGTTGCTAAAGCTGGCATCTTTCAGTTTGGCATAACGGAAACTGCAGCCTTCTATGTCGCTCGGTTGGATAAAACGGCAATCAATAAACTTTGCATCACTCAGATCGGCGTGGTCGAAATTGCACTGATAAAAACGACAGTTTTCAAAGGTGGTGTTTTGCAAATCGTGATGAGAAAAGTCTTCTTGTTCGAAAGTGAGATCGTTCTTAATCATGGCTTTTTATCTTTTCCTTGTTCGGTTGGAAGCAGACTAACACCCTAAGTGGCTGATTTTCCAGAAATATAACTTGTTGTATTTCAGTGGCTTACAAAGGCCGAAAATCGCCAATTTAAGCGGTCAAATTGGCGATTTGAAGTGGGTGTTTTTTGAAAATAACCCGAGCATATCGAGAAAAAAGTTTTGTTGAGCACAGAGGCTCTCAGAAGAGGCGGAATGAGAACTGCGACGCACGCTTCTCACACGCACAGTTTGCATTACAGGATTGTGTCCTATTTGCATAATTTGTTGATCAATTTGGCGTTTTTGTATACGTAAAAGCTATATTTTTCACAAATTGATTTCCATCAAAATAGTAGGGTTTCTATATGCTAGATTGCGCGCAGCTCAAGAAAATAGTGATACTCGCGTGCTTCAAGGTTTTGGATTCATTAAGGAACTGCCTGAAAGGGAAGAGTGCAGCTGAGTACAAAAAGAAACAAAGCCCTACAAAAGGAAATAACAATGAAAAAAACAATCTGCAGTTTAGCAGTGGTTGCTGCGTTAGTGTCTCCAAGTGTTTTCGCTCACAGTGAAGGTGACTTCATTCTACGTGTTGGTGCGGCATCGGTTGTACCCAATGATAGCAGTGACAAAATCCTAGGTTCTCAAGAAGAGCTTAAAGTTGATTCCAACACGCAGCTGGGCTTGACGTTCGGTTACATGTTTACCGACAACATCAGCTTAGAAGTGCTTGCTGCAACACCGTTTAGCCATGATATTTCAACAGATCTACTTGGCCTTGGTGACATCGGCGAGACCAAACACCTACCACCAACGGTTATGGTTCAGTACTACTTTGGTGACTCACAAAGCAAATTCCGCCCATACGTGGGTGCGGGTCTAAACTACACCATCTTCTTTGATGAAGGCTTTAACGGTACGGGTAAAGGCGCTGGCCTTTCTGATCTGAAATTGGATGATTCATTCGGTCTAGCTGCAAACGTTGGTGTGGACTACATGATCAACGATAAATGGTTCCTAAACGCATCAGCGTGGTACGCAAACATTGAAACAGAAGCGACCTACAAAGCAGGTGGCGCGAAACAAAAAACTGACGTTGAAATCAACCCTTGGGTATTCATGATCAGCGGCGGTTACAAGTTCTAAGAAAAAGCAGTAGCAAAAGAACAACAATATTATTGGCATGACTTTTAGGGGCAGTTGCGGGGATTGCCCCTCTTTTTTATTTCATTTTCTTCTTCTACTAATCTCTCCTTTCTCTTCCTATTTCTAGGATTTTTCTATTTGTAAACGCATCGATTAAAAAATGAATTTTCTGTTAATTCTCGATTGCTGAGAAAAGCGAAAAATTACAATAGCTAGGTTTTGAAATTGTTCTGATAAATTCGATGACAAGCATTCGGTTAATTATTAATCGAACGTCAAAATAAATATTACAAAATGAAGCTAAGGATTGGCTGACTAAGGAAAATTACTCGTAAAGCGTGGAATTTTTACGCGAGTATTTTTCAGTTTTGCTGTCGTTAGCTGAGAAAAATGTCTTTATTTTTCAATCGATAGACAGGAAGAACTTAAAATGAAAGGAACCACACTCATTGCAGTATTTGCTTCGGCAGTATCATTGTTCTCATACAGTGAGAAAATAAGTGCGGCAGAGAAATTTATTACTATCGGCACGGGTGGTCAAACGGGTGTTTATTACGTGGCAGGCCAATCGATTTGTCGTTTTGTAAACCGTGGTGCGGCAGACCACAGCATTAAATGTAATGCACCAGCCAGCGGTGGTGGCGTGGCAAACGTCAATGGTTTGCGCAGTGGCGAATACAATTTCGGCATCATGCAGTCAGATCACCAATACAAAGCCCTAGAAGGTGTGGCTCCTTTCCAAAATAACCAACCAATGACGGACATTCGTGCCGTTTTCTCACTACAAAGTGAAGTGTTCACAATTCTTGCGCGTAAAGACGCGGGCATCACTAATTTCGACGATTTGAAAGGCAAGCGCGTCAACATTGGTAACCCTGGTTCTGGTCAACGCGACACGTTTGAGCAAGTGATGCAAGCAAAAGGCTGGTCACAAGATGTGTTCAGCTTGGTATCGGATCTAAAACCTGCAGAACAAGCTTCCGCAATGAGTGACAACAACATCGATGCAATGAGTTACTTCGTCGGCCACCCAAACGGCGCGATTCAAGAAGCCTCAACCACAACGGATGCGGTGCTAGTACCAGTGACTGGTCCTGAAATCGACAAGCTACTTGCCGAGCGTGCTTACTTCACCAAAGCAACCATTCCAGGCGGAATGTACCGTGGCAACCCGAACGATACGCAATCTATTGGCGGCAAAGCGGTGCTCTCAACCACAGCAGAGACGGATCCTGAGTTGGTGTACCAACTGACGAAATCTGTGTTCGACAACCTAGACCGCTTCAAGCGTCTGCACCCAGCATTTAAAGACCTGAAAGAATCAGAAATGATTGAAGTGGGTCTGTCTGCACCATTGCATGAAGGTGCGGTGCGCTACTACAAAGAGCGCGGCTGGTTGTAATTCTTAGAACCTTCAATTTTTAGCAAGCGCTGTGATGGGTTCGCAGCGCTTGCTTCTCTGTTGTTTGTGAGAAAATTATGGATAAGACGATCTCCACGTCCCATGCTGATACGCATCCGAGTGAGCTGTCGGCAGAAGAACTGATTGCCCAAGATGTGGGTGCTCGCCTGCCAACCGGAATCATGGAAAAACTGATTGCGGGTTTGGCGTTACTTTGGTCTCTGTTTCAACTTTGGATAGCGTCTCCGCTGTCCTTTATTGTTGGCTTCGGTGTAATGAACGACACCGAAACGCGCGCCATTCACCTTGGCTTTGCCTTGTTGCTTGCCTTCCTTGTCTTCCCCGCTTTTAAGCGCTCCCCGCGCGACCGTGTTCCTGCCTTCGACATCATGTTGGGTTTGATTGCTTGTGCGTCTTCGCTGTACTTGTTTGTTATGTACGAAGCATTAGCACAACGTCCGGGCAGCTTAACCACTGAAGACTTTGTTACCGCGTTGATTGGTTTGCCTCTGCTTTTAGAAGCGGCGCGTCGAGTATTGGGCCCAGCATTGCCTGTGATTGCGTTGGTGTTTATCGGCTACAGCTTGGCGGGCCCATACATGCCCGGTTTATTGTCCCACCGCGGCGTGCAGTTGGATGCGTTAGCTAACCACCAGTGGATCACTACGGAAGGTGTGTTTGGTATTGCACTTGGCGTGTCGACCAGCTTTGTATTCTTGTTTGTTCTGTTTGGTGCGTTGTTGGAACGCGCTGGAGCAGGGCACTACTTCATTCAATTGGCATTTAGCATGTTGGGGCACTTGCGTGGTGGCCCTGCAAAAGCGGCCGTCGTTGCCTCGGGCTTAACGGGTTTGATTTCTGGCTCGTCTATCGCCAACGTTGTGACCACGGGCACGTTCACTATTCCTATGATGCGTAAAGTTGGTTTCTCTCCAGAGAAAGCCGGTGCAGTGGAAGTGGCGTCATCGGTGAATGGGCAAATCATGCCACCTGTTATGGGCGCTGCGGCGTTTTTGATGGTGGAATATGTCGGCATTCCTTACGTTGAAATCATTAAGCACGCCTTCTTACCTGCTGCTATTTCTTACATCGCACTGCTTTATATTGTTCATTTAGAAGCGCTCAAATTGGGCATGCAGCCAATTGATGCTGCACGTTCAAAACCTTGGCTAGCAAGACTCACGGGTTTTGCATTTGGTGCGGCGTTGATTTCTGGATTGTCGATGGCGGTCTACTATGGCTTAGGATGGCTGAAGCCAGTATTGGGTGACTTTGTCCTACCGGGAATGGCATTGATTCTTGCGGTGGTGTACTTGGCGCTGCTAAAAGTGGCGGCAAGCAATGAGCCGTTACCAGAAGAGGACCCAGATGCTCCGCTAGAACAGTTACCAAATACGCGCGCGGTCTTGCTATCTGGCTTGCACTACCTACTGCCTGTGGTGGTCTTGGTGTGGTGTTTGATGGTCGAGCGTTTGTCTCCGGGGTTGTCTGCTTTTTGGGGCAGCGTGATTCTGGTGGTGATCGTTCTGACTCAACGTCCTCTGCTGACTTGGATGCGTAAAGACGGCAAACACGATTATGGCAACTTTAAAGACGGTTGTATTGATTTGCGTGAAGGCTTGATTGCTGGTGCGCGTAATATGATCGGCATTGGTATCGCGACCGCCACCGCAGGCGTAATTGTTGGTGCGGTATCGCAAACGGGTGTTGGCTTAGTATTGGCAGATTTGGTTGAGATGTTGTCGATGGGCAACTTGCTACTCATGCTAATGCTCACCGCAGTATTGAGCTTGATTCTAGGCATGGGCTTGCCAACTACGGCTAACTACATCGTGGTATCGAGCTTGCTAGCACCTGTTATCGTCACGCTGGGTCAACAACACGGTTTGATCGTACCGTTAGTTGCGGTGCACTTGTTTGTGTTTTACTTCGGCATCATGGCGGATGTAACGCCGCCAGTGGGTCTGGCTTCGTTTGCTGCAGCAGCGGTGTCGAAAGGCGATCCAATCAAGACGGGCTTAACCGCGTTTTACTACAGTCTAAGAACCGCTGCTTTGCCATTCTTGTTTATCTTCAATACGGATTTGTTGTTGATTGATGTCGATTGGGCGCACGGTATCGCCATCTTTGTTATCTCTACCATTGCGATGTTGATATTCGCAGCGGCGACGCAAGGTTGGTTCCTGACTCGTAACCGTTGGTACGAAGGCGTTCTGTTATTGCTAGTGGCCTTTACTCTGTTCCGTCCGGGATTCTGGATAGACATGGTGGTGGACCCTTATCAATCGAGCAATCCTGCCCAGTTGGCACAAACGCTTGAGCCGCTAGAAGAGGGCGGTGTGCTCAGAATGCGTATCAGCGGTGAAGATGCAGTAGGTAAGATACGAGAGTTCTCGGTGCTGTTGTCGGTTCCTGAAGGGGAAACCGGACAAGATAAACTGGACGCATTGGGTATCGCTACTTATCAGCAAGGTGAACAAACCCTGATTGATATCGTCAGCTTTGCTAGTCCAGCAGAGGCGGCAGGATTGCAGTTCGACCAACAAATTGTCGATGTGCGTGTGCCTGTTGAGCGTTATCGCAAAGAGTGGATGTGGATTCCGGCAATGTTGCTGTTTGGTGTTGTTATCTGGCTCCAACGCCGAAGAGTAACCGCGCAGCTTGCTACAGCACATTGATAATTAAAGATAAATAACCATAAAGCCCTGTTGGAGTTAAGACTAACGGGGCTTTTTTCTGTCTGGAATATTCGCCAATGTGATTGTCTAAGTCGCGGAATGATTAGCGTCTTCTATACTTTATGCACATTTATACCCAAGCATCTCGAGGTTACTTGGGTACCAAAGAGTGTGAATATCTTTGCGCATCATTTGAACAAATTATCAACGCTCAAAATCGGATCTTAACCTTTCAGATCATCTTGTTGTTCGAAAGCGGAAAAATCCTACACTGATCACATAATTGAACACTTGGACAATATAAATGAGCGACGATATCGCGAAGAAATCCTCTTCGAAATCCAAACTGACCAAAATCCTTTTCCTTCTCGTTTGTGCTATCGGCTTCGGTGCGATGTACTGGTCTTGGCAATATTCTGATGGTCACCCAAGTACCGAAGATGCATACGTAAGAGCAAAAATCCTGTCTGTCGCTCCTCAGGTTCAAGGCCAAGTCATCTCAGTAGAAGCCAAAGACTTCCAAGTGGTGAACAAAGGCGATCTGCTATTAAAGATTGATTCTCGTCCTTATCTGCTCGCGGTCAAACAAGCGAAAGCGGCTTACCAATTGGCGGTTCAACAGCATGATGTGGCCGATAAACAGGTCACAGAAGCGGTCGCTGGTTTAGATGCAGCACGCTCGAACCTGACCGAAGCGCAGTTGGAGTACAAACGTACTAACTCGCTAGTGAAGCGCAAATTAGCGTCTGACCAAGATTTGGATACTGCGAAGAACAAACTCGCGAACGCTCAAGCAAGCTTAGAACAAGCACGTGCAACGGTTGAAAAAGCAATCGCAAACCGCGGTGAAGAAGGCGCAGAAGCTGCGGTTGTTCAACAAGCGGCAGCACAACTTGCACAGGCTGAGTTGAACCTTAGCTACACCGACATCACTTCTCCTGTCGATGGTATCGCGGGTGAAATCAACACACATACTGGTTCTGTTGTCGGTATTGGCCAAACTCTGTTCCCTGTGATTGTAAAAGACAGCTACTGGGTACGCGCAAACTTTAAAGAAACTGACCTAACGCACATCAAAGCAGGCATGCATGCTGAAGTCGTGATCGACATGTACCCAGATGTGGTTTGGGATGCGAAAGTGGAAGAGTTGTCGCCAGCAAGTGGTACCTCTTTCTCTTTGATGCCACCAGAAAACGCAACCGGTAACTGGGTGAAAATCAAACAACGTTTCCCTGTGCGTTTGACACTTGAAGTACCTGAAGGTGCACCACAATTACGTGTGGGTGCAAGTTCTGAAGTGACTGTTGATCTGAAAAGTAACGCACAATGAGTAACGAGATTACGGCCGACAAACGGGGAATAGCCACCGTCGCCGTGATGCTTTCGGCCATCATGGTGCTGATAGACATGACCGTTGCTAACGTGTCGCTTTCACACATGATGGGCGCGTTGGGCGCAACGGCAGACCAAATCACTTGGGTGCTAACTGGCTACAGCATGGCTGAGGCGATCTTTATTCCGATGACCAGTTTCTGGGTGTCGCGATTTGGTGAGCGCAAAGTCATGCTGGTGGCGGTAATCGGCTTTGTGATTGCCAGTGCTTTCTGTGGGCAAGCGGGTTCACTCGAAGAGATGGTGGTGTTCCGTATTATTCAAGGTGCGTTTGGTGCTTCGGTTATTCCACTGGCGCAATCGACATTGGTTCAGATTTACCCTTCCGAGCAAAAAGGCAAGGCGATGGCGATCTTCTCCATCGGTATCTTGCTTGGTCCGATTTTAGGCCCAGTAGTGGGCGGTGTGATTACTGACAACATCAACTGGCGTTGGATCTTCTACGTCAACTTGCCATTTGGCTTGGTGTGTACTGCGCTGATTTATCGCTACATCCACATCAGCAACAAATCCAAACCGAACTTCGACTGGTGGATCATTGGTTATATGGCGCTCGGGGTCGGTGCGTTGCAGTTCGTGCTCGACAAAGGTAACGACGAAGATTGGTTCAACTCTCGCATGATCCAAACCGCAGTGCTGCTGGCGATCATGGGTTTGATCATGTGGATCTACCGCAGTTGGAAGACCAAGAGCCCCATCGCGCCTCTGTGGCTCCTCAAGGACAAAAACCTCATGGTCTCGTCCTTAATGATGGCGGTGGTGTCGATGGCCATGTTCGGCCTGACCACTCAACAACCGATGCTGCTCGAAAGCTTATTGAACTACCCAGTGTCCACCACAGGCATGTTAATGGCCCCACGGGGTTTGGCATCTGCCTGTATGCTGATATTGGTGATTGTGATTAACCCGCAATTCGACCCAAGGTTGAAGATTGTCTTTGGCCTAACCTGTATCGGTATTGGTAGTTACCTCATGACCTTGTACTCCATGGAAATCGATACTTTCTGGATCGTGATGCCAAGTATGATTCAAGGTATGGGCTTAGGTTTGACCTTCTCGACCTTATCGACACTGGCGTACATGACATTGCCAAAAGAGCAGTCGGTGGCAGGGGCGAGTATTTTTAACCTGTTCCGCACCATTGGTAGTTCGTTTGGTATCTCGATTGCGACTACATACCAATACCGCGACAGCCAACAGCAATGGCACGCTTTGGGAGAAGGCTTTAACCCTTATAACCCAGTGCTGCATGACTGGGCTGCGAAGCAGGGATTATCGATTACTGATCCTGCGGCACTGGAGCAATATCAGAACATGCTCCATCAGCAATCGCAAATGGTGGCCTTTGTGCACACCTTCCAATTGGTCGGGGTGATGTTCGTTATCATGATGCCGATGCTGATATTTATCCGCTCAAGGTAAACCTCTAAAGCTAAACAAAAGCGCCCTTAACTCAGCCAGTTAAGGGCGCTTTTTTATGTCTGACTTTTCTATCGGTTTTCGAGCAATTAACCGAAGGTCACTTCACTGAAATGCGGATTGTCTTTGAGTGCTCTCATCGCAATCAATTGTTCGGTTGGGAACGAAATGTGCTCACCATCGATATCCAAAAATAAGCACTCTTGTCGTTCAATATCGTAGCCTGTATCAAATGCGCTGCCTTGATGTTTCTCACCGTTTTTGAGGGTGATTTCCACGGTCAGATTAAACATACAGGCGATTTCAATAAAATCGTATTGGCTGCAGGTCACCATAACTTTTTCTCCTTCTCTCTTCCTTATCAAGACCGATAAAGGACAGAAATACTTCTCTGAAACCTAATCTTCATCTTACGCCCTATTTTGGTCATGAAAAAGACATACAAGCAGGCTTAACTAAAACCATAGTTTAGTGAACAAGACGTAGATAGGACATGTCTGAAACGACACTTAAAAACACGTACTTGGCTCGTGAGCGCGCAACGCAATCACTGATTACTCCTCACACTTACTACGCGCAGTTGGCGCATCGCATTAACCACTCACCTCAATTTGAACATGGACGCGTCAAAGACAAGATGCCAAATGTGCCAAGCCCTCAGTCTTTTTGGCAAGTGTGTTGGGCCTACATGGGCGGACGTTCGCCGCTCAGTCCCGATAATCAGTTGCCTTATGCATCGATAGAGCCGACGCGGTTTAAACAGCGACAACAAGTGATGCGAGTCACTTGGCTCGGGCATTCCACTCTGATGATTGAGACCGATGGCGTGCGCATTCTGACTGACCCTGTATTCGACTATGCGTCGCCGTTGATTGCTAAGGCATGGTTTGAGCGCAATATCCCCAATACAGCCGTACGTGATAGCTTGCCGATTCCGGATATCATTGTGATCTCTCATGATCATTACGATCACCTCGAAGCTTCGACCATACGTTACTATTCTGATAAATCCGTAACATTTTACGTGCCACTCGGTGTCGGTAAGCATCTGATTCGTTGGGGCGTGAGACCTGATAACGTGGTGGAATTTGATTGGTGGGAGAGCGTTCATTACGCCAACGTCGAGCTGATTTGCACGCCAGCCAATCACAACTCAGGGCGTACTTATCTGGATAAGAATTCGACCTTATGGGCTTCTTGGGTAGTAAAAGGTCAGCAAGAGACCCTCTATTTCAGCGGCGACAGTGCGTACGATAGTCACTTTGCACAAATCGCCCAGCGTTGCGGTCCGGTTGATATCGCCTGTTTGGAAGTCGCGGCAGATGTGAAAGGCAACCAAGGTTATCCGGTTGAGAATTGGGGACACATGCAAGCGCATCACACCGTACTAGCATTCAAAGATCTGCAAGCGAAGAAGTTGCTACCTGTGCACTGGGCAACGTATGAGCTGTTTACGCACAAATGGGATGAACCCATTGAGGACTTGATTGAACATTGCCAAGCCGATCACATTGAACTTATTACTCCGATGGCGGGAGAGAGTTTTTATGTGGCAAAAGAATATAAAAATAAATGTTGGTGGCAGGCCAATAAATTATGTGAGCAAGCTAGAAAAATACGGGTATAATATGACTGTGCTTCAATAATACCTCGGTTAATTTAACTAACTTTCTTGCTCCTTATAACAAGCTTTTTACTGGTCACTAACTCGATGAAATACCAGCCACTCGCGAATATTCTGTGATCTCAAGCGAGACTAAATTTTTAAGTACAGTTTTTTGATACTTCCCACCTAAGAAATTAATCTCTCGATAGAAAACTTTTACTAAAAATCTAAGTGAACTTAATTTTACGCATCAAAACAATTATACTCATCGCCATACTGATAAGGCTTAAAATAACTGGTCAAAGTGTGAACGTAATGGGTAAAACTTGATCAGTTAACAACAAGTAAAAGTCTCATCATTGAAATCGATTTAATTGATAAAGAATGCTGGTGATAATTGGAACCAGCATCACAAGAGTAGGATTCTCTTGAATATATCATCAGGGATGCTGAAGAAATTAAAACAGGCATTGTTAGATGAATAATTCTGCAACGTATTTACTTGCTGCTCTACGAGAAAAAATTAAAGAGAAAGGGATTTGTTATTCCGATCTCTCTGCCGGAATGGGGATTCCTCTATCAACCATTAAGAGACAGTTACACAACACGTCTTTAGGGTTGGACAAGATACTCTCGTATGCCACTCATTTAGATACTGACTTAGTCGAATTGTCCATGCGTGGTAAACAGCTGCAACAAGAAAACGAGCAATTTATCACCGACATTAACAGTGAAATATTTCACCAGTATCCGTACCTGTTTGATTTCTTATATTTATTACGTCGGAAGGAATGGTCTCCGCAAGATATTGCGAGCAAATACCAATTAACCCATACCTCGATCACGCTTTATTTCCGTGCATTGGAAATGATGGATTACATCGAGCTAAAAGGTGAGGACCAGTACCGCTTTAAAGACCAAGGTCGCTTTATTTTCGAAGAAGGCTCTAAGCTCGATACTTTGTTCGCCAAGCGCTTTCGAGATGAAGTGTTCAGCCATGATGTGCGACCACCGATTTGCATGGGACGCATTGCTATTACTGAAGAGCAGGAAGAAAAATTGGCGAATGAGGTGTACAACAAACTGATTGAGTTTGATGTGCAGAACAAGAGCGGGGAATGCAGTAAGCGACTGAGAAACGTCTTGATGACTTACACGCCGGGTAATCAGATATTCCTTTCGGATACGATTCCGAATATTGACGGTGAATTATTAAAAGCCATCTCGATGGCGAATGAAAAATAGTGACTATTTAATCACAAAATAAAGAATTTATATTAAGTGGGTGTGTTTGATAATGAATACATCAAAGCCCCACTATTATCCAAAATTAATGACCTGTTATTTAAATAGGTCAAACGAAGAAGAGACAAATTAACCGATCTCTTCTCACATCCAAAAGTGAAATAAATAAGGCTGAGTCTTCATCATCGAAAATCGGCAGGGCACGTCTCGACCTTTTTTCTCCTGATCAGGACCAAAAGCCAATAAATGAGGGATATAACATGCACTTTAAGACTTCTTTATGTGCGATTGCTGTCGGGGTTGCTCTAACACTTAGTGGATGCAACAGTAGTGATAATGACTCGAATGTGGATGCGCCACTGAAAGCGGCTGAATTCCATAACACGATCGATCGTGCGGGTGTGCCAGTGGCACTGCGTGATCTTCATGGTGGTCACCTTCGCTACATTCCTATGTTCGATAACGGCTCGTGGCATGGTCACACACTAGACACTAAAGGTGGTGAAATCACTTTAGGTGGTACAGCGTTACTAACGGAAGAATACGTGTCATTCATGGCTGCACGTTTTGACCGTTTGGCACTAACGGTTGATGGTCAACCTATGCCACTCAAATTGACAGAAGCTTACTCACAACCTGGCGCATTGATTCAAAAATACACGGGCGATAACGGCATCGAAGCGGAGCTCGAAATGCGCTTTGTGACAGACCGTACTTCTCTTGTTAAAACCACCATCAAGAACCCGAACAAGCTGGCTATTCAAGGCGAATGGGACGGCGAGTTGATGCAAGATTACCGCGCTGACGATGGTGAACTATACAAAAACAGCGATAGCACAGTGCGTAGTGTTGAAGATGCATACCCTACTTACTCACGTGAAATCGCCGCTACAGAAAACGGCGTAGAAGTGTCTTTTGGTGCGGTTCGTGACTCTTGGTCGTTATTAACTTCGGGCGATTCTAAGTTTGAAGTGACGCGTTCTATCAAACCAGAAACGTCTACCATCGATGATGACAAGAAAGGCTTCGTCCAAACGGCAGAGCTAGGTGATGGCGAAGAAATCACGCTCTACACGGCGTACACGCACGTGCAAAACACCGAAGAGCAGGCATCTGAGTTTGCGAAGTTAGAGGGCGTGATGGCCGATCCAAAAGGCTACATGCACGATTCAGCAATGCGTTGGGAAGAGTATCTAGCAAACGGCCTTACGAACGATGCTGCTTCAAAAGAGCATGAATTCGTTGCAGTAAAAGCGATGGAAACACTAAACGCAAACTGGCGTGGTGCAGCGGGTGCGATTGATCATGATACTGTTACGCCTTCGGTCACGGCGCCTTACTTCTCGGGCAACATGACATGGCCGTGGGATACGTGGAAACAAGCTTATGCGATGTCTCACTTCAACCCAGATGTGGCGATGGAAAACATTCGTACTGTATTCCAATACCAAGTGCAGTCTGACGATCCTGTTCGCCCTTGGGACGAAGGTTACTTGCTTGATGTAGTTACCTACAACTTGCCGGCAGAACGTTGGGAAGGCATGTCTGCGGAATACAAAAAAGTGTTCCCTCAAGCGACGGATGGTCTGAACTGGAATGAGCGTAATACCAAGCCATCACTTGCTGCTTGGGCGGTATGGGAAGTGTATACCGCACTGAAAGATGAGCATAACCGTCCAGAAGAAGCGCAAAAATGGTTAGAAGAAATGTATCCGAAGCTGGTTGCGTTCCACGACTGGTGGTTACGTGCTCGTGATACGAATAAGAACGGTATCCCAGAATACGGTGCAGCGAAAGATCCAATCCACACGGTTTTCGAAGGTGACGTGAATGACGGTTCTTGGGGACCAGATGCGTCTGTCGATGACATGAAGTTCCAATACAAAGACGAAGCGAATGGCGACAAGTGGATCAAAGAAACGGGCATCGAGAAATACAACGAATTGTTGACTTCTGGTGACTACACGGCAATGAGCATCCCTGCAAAAGTCGCAGCGGGTTGGGAGTCAGGTCGTGACAACGCAGGCGTGTTTGGCTTCATTGATACGATTGACAATCTACAAGGTATGGCTGAGCAACCAACGCAAGAAGAAGCGGAAGTGATTGACCAAATGGGGCGATACGCTCATAACACCAACGGCTTCGACAACACCTACGACATGATGATGGGTGAAGACGGTTCTGTCGTGACTTACCGTAATGATTCGGTTGAGAACATGGACAAACTGGCTCAAGCGAAGAAAGACTGGGAAGTGAAGTTCAACGAGAACACCGACGACTCAAACAACCTGTCTGGTTACTCACTCATGCAAGAGTCGGTAGACCAAGCGTCGTACTGGTATTCAGACAACCTGTACCTATCGCAAATTGCAGAAGTACTGGGCAAAGCAGATAAAGCGGCTGAGTTTAAAGAGAAAGCGGAAGACACCAAAGAGTACATCAACCGCTGTATGTACGACGACACAACTGGCTTCTATTACGATATTGAAGTGGTACCAAATGGCCTTAGCAATCAGTGTGCAGGTCCAATGTTGGTGAAGCGCGGTATGGGTCCGGAAGGTTGGTCTCCACTATTTAACAACGCAGCAACGCAAGAACACGCGGACAAAGTGGTGAAAAACATGCTTGATACCAGCAAGTTCAACTCACCAAAGATCCCACTTGGCACGGCGTCGATGGACAACCCTGCTTACGGACCAGACATTTACTGGCGTGGCCGTGTATGGCTGGATCAGTTCTACTTCGGCGTTCGTGGCATGGACAACTACGGTTACGGTGTAGAAGCGCGTCAAATGGTTGATAAGCTGTTCCAAAATGCACAAGGTCTAACGGAAACAACGCCAATTCAGGAAAACTACAACCCTGAAACTGGGGCGGTACAGGGCGCAAACAACTTCTCTTGGAGTGCGGCGCACCTCTACATGCTTTACAACGGCTTCGTGGGCAAATAACACCTGTTGGTGAGTCACTAACACGGTCAAATATTAAGCGTTGCAGATGACCCCCCTAGCATCTGCAATCGCTTAATCTTCTTCAAATTAGGCTCAATAATATCAAGCCGGGTAGTGAAAACTGTCCGGTTTTTATAGAGTTATCACACTACTTTTCTGTAATTTCCTAAAATTTGTATGCAGGGAAAAATGCGCGACAACGCTGATTTTCCTTATAAAACAATCATTAATAACACCGCATTTCGTTCTGTCTATTTTCGACATATAACATTTATAAAATGATCGTTTAACTGTTTTGTAACAAAATATATGCTTCATAAATCAATGAGGTCGTTAAATATTCATACGAAAGCATTAAGAGTTGTCCTAACCTCGCCGCTGGCCAGCCGCTCCGAGCCGAAATCATTCCTAAACTCTACTCTTCCGCTTGAATCTACCTCATTCTAAGGAGCGTATTGATAAATACCTCACTTTCTTAGTAGTCAGCATGACGTGTTGCGATGCAGCACCATCAAGGAAGGTGACATGAACTGTTTACAGACCAGCCTTTATAACTTGCTAGAAGACAATAACTTTGTACCCTCTAAAGAGTACAAAGCCTCTATTGCAAGCTACCTACATTCCGATTCCTCACTTACACCTCAAGCGATGGGTAAGCTCACTGGAGAAATATTCCAGAGCAAACAAACCATGGCGTATTACTTGCTGCACAATGCCATCAATGAAGAAGAGGGTGCAGAGCGACTCAAAATGATTGCCAATCGTTATGCGCAAGGGGAAATGAAGCAGCAAATCATGCATCACTGCCAAAACGACAGAAACCACTCGGCCATGTACGCCAGCTTGATCCCTCTAACGGGTTACCAAACCGAGGTGTATCAAGAAGAGAAGTCGAGTGATTTCAGCAATGTGAGCAACTTTTACGACGACATCAAAATCCACCTTTTCCGAGCTCACTCCGTCGAACTTCGTTCTTGGTGTTTATTGGTTTCTCAACTGAGTTTTATCGACCAATCGGATATTCCGTATTTGAAAGAGATGCGACCGACCATTCAGCAAATTTTAGATGATGAGGTGAGGCAGGTTTCCTACACGGCGCAACACGTCAGCCAGTGGTTGGAAGAAGATCCGTCACTGTGCCAAGCCTTCACGCAATGCATGAGCCACACCTACCGAGAAACGTGGGATTACCTTGCCTCTATGGCGGAGTTCATGCGAGACAGTGCGCCTTACTTTATAGTTTAAGCGCATAGCGTTTGCAATTTAAGGCTCTATGAAGGGCTCAACGTTGTTTGTACTGCGTTGGGCAATAGCCTCTGTTCACGTCTGGTGAGCGCAGTTTTAAGTGCTTGGTGTTGCGCCCAGAAACACGTTGTCGCCAAAGCTTGAAACTGCGGGGTTTGAGGTGGCGACGCATCAGGCTGATAACGCCATTTTCGTTCAGGCCGAATTGATGCTCAATGGCTTCAAACGGGGTTCGGTCTTCCCATGCCATTTCTATGATTCTGGATAGCGCGTCGTCGTTGAGGGGCATGGTGTATTCCTAATCAGGGTTGCCTATTTAAGCTTAGGAACACACATACGTAATCAACGGCGAAACGGTTTAATAGGAAGCCGTTTTTAGCCGATAAAATGAGGAAATAAAGTTAGGAATAGCAACGAGTTATTTCTGTGGTTTCAGCTCGACCACATTGCCTTCTGGATCTTCTAAATACACAGAGCGACCAAAGCCCTGAGCACCATATCGTTCGGCAAACTCTTCAACATGGACGCTATTTTGATGAAGATACTCAAGCAACTCAGACTCTTCAAAAGGCGCAATTTGCAGACAGAAATGGTCGAGGTTGCGGCCATCTTGGCTTGGCGATTTGCCGCCTAACTTGCCGAGTTCACTTTCAACCGTCACCAAATCAATGATGGCTGCGCCAGCACGTAACTGCGTCAGCCCTAAGTCGGGCAACTCCCGCTCGATAGGACACCCCAATAGATCTCGATAGAAACGGAGCATCGCATCGAGATTATCCGTTCTCAATACCACATGGTCGAGGGCTTTGATTTCAATGGGGTTTCGCTGGTTTGCCATGACGTGTTCCTTTTTCGAGCGTTGAGAAAAGTATACGCACTAAACCAGCAAGCTGATCGCCAGAGCCAGCATGACAAAGCCAATAATGAACTCAAGAACCTGCCAAGAGCGAGCATGCTTAAAGATGGGGATCAATAACTTAGCGCCATAGCCAAGGCTGAAAAAGAATACGAAGGAAGCCGATACCGCACCCACGGCAAACTGCCATTTGTGTGGTTCATACTGGGTCGAAATCGATCCTAATAGTACGACGGTATCAAGGTAAACATGCGGGTTTAACCAAGTGAATGCCAAGCAGATCAGAGTGGTTTGCCATGCACTTTTGGAGGCATCACCTTCAGGATTCATCACGTGTTTTTGCGTCAATGCCGAGCGTAAACTGCTGAGGCCATACCAAGTTAGGAATGCAGCACCAGCATATCGTGCGATGGTTTCAATCAACGGAAACTGCTTCACTAAGTAGCCAAAACCCGCCACACCAAGGGAAATCAAAATCGCATCCGACAGTGCACAAATAAAGCACACCAGAAACACATGATGCTGTTTGATGCCTTGTTTCAGCACAAAGGCGTTTTGCGCTCCGATAGCAAGAATCAATGATATGCCAAGCGTAAAGCCAGCAAGGTAGGTGGTCATTCTCTCTTCCTTGAACATCGACCAAATATGGCTTCAAACCATAACCTTGTCATTGGTTTGGAGCAAGTGGCACGTAATGACGTGATCGAGAAACATGAAACGCTACTCCAAAGAGTAACGTTTCAGTTTTTGCTTCACGGATTAATCGCAGAGCTTATTCGACTGGGGCGATCTCCGGCATCTGATATTCGCCACTTTGGATCGCTTCGTCCGCACCGTAGAAGCGCATGATGGCGTAAAACGGTTTCTCTGGTACTGGTAAGTAATTCGGGTCATCCGCATTGCTTTTCGTGTCAGAGCTCATGTGAATGGTGTAGTAACCATCCGCATCAGGCTTCATGCTGCGATCCCCACGACTGTGTCGGTTTAAGGCGTTTTTAGCCATCAAACGGTTATCACTGCCGTAAATGGTTACCGACCAAAACTCACTGACATTTGGGGCTTTAAAGCGCATCACGTAGTCATGCTTCGAGCCATCCAGCTTTTCCCCTTTGGTATCAAAATCCGTCTTGCGGTAAGACGCCTCAATAGGTGGTAAGCCCCATTGGCCCAGATAAGTGCCTTCAGCAAAGACTTCGCGCGGGGTATCGCCAAGGGTGTCGCGTGTGCCTAGTATTTGACGCGCATCCGTAACTTTCGGTGCTAGCTCAATAATACGCTGCATGCCTTGTTGTTCTGCTGCTTTGGCAAGCTTCAATTGCTCAGGTGTGAAGTCAGTTTTGCAAGCTTCGACACCGATAGGTTGGTATTTTTCTAACCATTGTTTATCAGCATCACCCATCGTGCCATCGCAAAGGACGAAGTTAACGCGCTCCAGCCAACTCGAATGCTTCGGATCTGGGTAGGTGCGCTGCACTGGTTTCGGTCCGTTTTGACCGAGGTATTCCGACAAGGTGCGGATAGTCCATTGATCCATGTAATCGAGTGCGATTTTTGTGTCTTCGCCACCCAGCGCCATGATGCGTCCCATCAGCTTAACTAGGTTACTGTCGACGCGAATCACCTCATCTACGGAATCCGGAACCTCACCTTGCCAATTGTTGGCGGCAAACATGAATTGGCCACCTTCTGTGCCACGAGTTCGTGAGCTGAATGCCGCGTTGGTGTAGTGGCCCATGTCCATGGTGTGCAGTATCCAGTAGCGCCCTTCATCCATATCTGGAACGCTGACGATGACGGGTTCAGCGGCAACGTCTAACCAACCCATCAAGTGGAGCGTGTCGTTGTTGATGGTCGGGTGCGCGGTATAGGTGTCATCGGCTAAGCCGCGAATATTTTGAAAGCGATTGAGTGGGTAATCATTTTCTACTGCAGTGTGGTAGAAGAATTTGTACGCCTCATCAATCGAGTATCCATAAATGTAGGCATCTTTCGCGAGTTCGCTATTGGCCGTATCGGCAAAGGCAGGTTGAGCGCCAAGTGCAGACAAACCCAACAAGGTGACAAGAAGTTTCTTTTTCATAGCTGACATCATCCAAATAGTGTGTGGTGAATGCACTCACTATAAATTTTGTCCGCGCTATGACAGAAATGAATTGGTGGTATTTAGCTCATACCATTATTGTTATAGAGTCGACCAAAATGCAGAAAAGGTGCTGAGCGTGATTGGATTTGATTACAACTTGTTGAAGGTATTGTCGGTCATTCTCGAAACGCAAAATACCACCGTCGCGGCAGAGCGGCTCTGTACTAGCCAACCCGCCGTGAGCCGAAACTTAAGAAAGATTCGTGAGCTGTTCAACGATGATATTTTGGTGAGAAAGGGGGCGGTGATGGAGCTAACCCCAAAAGCGGAAGAGCTCAAAACTCAGCTTTCTGGCCTCATCCATGACATTGAAGCGTTGGTCAATACAGCAGAGCGCTTCGACCCAAGCACCGAAAAAGCCAACCTGCGCATTGCGATAAACGCCTCCATTGCCCAGTGGTTTTCTGCCCCTTTGACTCAGTTTCTTGCCAAGGAAGCCCCATTGATGAACTTGGTGATTGAGGATTGGACAGAAGCAACGCCCGAGAAAATAGATGCTGGAGAGATTGCCTTTGGTATTAACTATTTCCCAATGGATTTACCTAAATTCCTGGTGCAGAAGAAGGGCGGCAAAGACCATTTCGCTCTGGCTGGCCGCATCGGGCATCCATTGGAGGGAAAGTGCGTTCAACTGGACGATCTCAAGGCGGCGTCGTTTGCTGTACACATCATTCCCCATTGGAATGAAAAAGAAGTGCACATCTCTCGTTTACTGCAGCCCTTGTCCGTAGTGCCTAGGATTCAGCTTAGAACGAGCCATATCAATACTATTCTTAACCTCGTATCTGAAAGTGACATCCTTTTCCCATGCTCCAAATACCTTATTGAGCAATTGGACGCGCGGTTTGTTGGTCTCGATTTTGCGCAGGAGTTACCAACATTAGAAGGCAATTTTGGCTATGTTTACAGCACCAAAAGAAGAAATGAACCAATGACACAATGGCTGAATCAATCCATTGAATCTTTGATGGCTGAGTTGGGCATCCGAGCCTGATTCCGCATTGACGTCGTAATTGTGAGAGTAGACCTCAATTTAAACCGTAGTTTCACAATAAGTTGGCGTTCCCCATTACAATATGCCCATCCATATGAAAAAGGAAAAAACGATGAAAGCAGTTTGGTTGGCCGCAGGTGCATTGGCACTGAGCGGATGTTCGACAATGAACTCAGCAAATGACGTATCTCGCCCATCGGCAGAGATGTTCCCAGAGATGGAGAACATGACGAAGCACGTTTTCTATGTAGACCCAGCAAGCAACGAAGCAGATAAGCGCGTTGAGCTTGTGGTTGGCAAAATGATGGAAACAGACTGTAACCGCGTTTCTCTGGGTGGCAGTGTGAGTGAGCACTCGCTAGAAGGTTGGGGTTACACTTACTACCAAGTTGACGCTTCTCCAGCAGGTGGCATCTCTACACTAATGGCTTGTCCTGAAGACATGGAGAAGGTAGAGACTTTCGTTCAAATGCCAACACGCGACCTTTACCGTTACAACAGCAAGCTACCTGTTGTGGTTTACGCGCCAGCGGATTTGGACGTGAATATTCGCGTTTGGGCACCTGAAGAATGATTGCTAAGCAGGCAAAAATCGCACTGACATTAGTTGGTTTGCTTGCGCTTGGTGGCTGTGCCTCTACCGCGCCAGAGTATCAATACCAGTGTGACGACGGCCATCAGTTTGCAGCTAGCTTTGATCAGGAAAAAGCGCTGATCACCGTTGATGACGGGAGAGAGATTGAACTCAAACAAGTTCGTTCTGCCTCTGGTGCAAAATATATGTCTGATGACCAAATGCTCGTCCTGCACACCAAGGGTGACGAAGCGATTTTGATCGTCAACGAGATATCCCAAAGTGCATGTCGCGTGACGAAGTAATCGTTAAATTCAAAAGGCTTGGTTGATACCAAGCCTTTTTTTTCACGCTTTGTATGGTGGTCATATGTTTTCTGTGGCAATACGGTTGCAGCTTCCCTTTCTGGGTCAATACACATCGAACAAATCCGCCTCTAGCACCCTCTTTTCTTCTTCGTAAAAACTACTTCCAAAGTTCAGGTCAAGTTGCCTTATCGTAAGTTTAGGTGAGAGATTGTCTTATTTTATAAAATTTTAATGTTCAATGTGTTACTAAGTAAACTCGTCGAACAACTATTTGTGTCATTTATCATTTAAAGGTTATGTAATTAATCAGGTTTATTTTTATTTTTGTCCAACCTTCGAAAACCTTTCCAATATCTGGCTTTCTATATTTGTTGTCTTAGCTTCTAAAATTCTCTGTTTAGTATTCATTTTGTTTATTCAAGGTGCTGATAATTATTAAGTTTATCTTTTATTTAGCATTTTTGGACTATGGCGTATTTCTTACAAAATTAAAATCCTTAAGCCAATGGTCGTAAGTGCGGAGTTGATATACATTCTCGTTTGGGAACATTCCCGCTATAAATATAAAAATGGAGAAATTATAATGAAAAACGTTCTTGGCTTCGTGACCCTTCTTGCTGCTTCTTTTGTTCACGCTGAAGACGCGATTACTTTCCCAACCGAGCAAGCTGCTGGAGGAAATGACGCGATTGTCTTTCCTACTGTGCAGAATCCCATTGTGTTGGTTGGTGGGTACGAAGTAGAAAATGGTGTTTTGCGTTCTCGCACTTACGACTGTGGGATTAATATCAGTGACTTAAACCTCTCAGCCCAGCTTGTGTGGGAAGGTGCGACACCTAAAGTGATGATTGTGGGCGACGATCTGATTATGTGTCGTTCACTGGCGAATAGTCCATTTGAGCTCGACATCAGTACGGTGTTGAATCAACTTCCGAACCACGATCTATATCGATTAGAGATCGCGAATCATGTCAACTTTCATCGATAGTTCGAGGAGAGAACATGACTTTTTACTCTTCGAATAAAAGGGGGGAGAAGGCCTGTGCTTGCACGGGCTTTTCGCGTCCCAAAGTGGCGATTTTCGGTGCTGGAATTTCTGGCTTAACTGTGGCTCATAACTGCATAAAACGAGGTTTTGAGGTTTCTGTTTACGACAAGGAGCTATACACCGGAGGAAAGTGTATCGGAACGGTAGATGAAGGGGGGAGGGTTCATGAACTTACTCATCGGCAGTTCTTCGCAAAAAACCACAACCTCATTAATTTTCTTAAAGAAATTCCTTCAGGGGCTGGCTCTTGTTTAGACTCGCTTTACCCTCAGAATATCGTGCAATTTTCTTGGGCACAAAGTAGCAAAACCATACAGTTTCAGCGTGGTTATTTTACGCGTTTAGAAAAACTGTGGGATGACGCAAAGTCCGCCTATTCAATGCATTATGCTCAAGTTCCTCTAACGGATACGTTTTGGTTTAAGCAACGATTGCAGCAAACGTATTCTACAGAGGAATTACTCGGTGTTTCCGTTAGAGATTTCTTCTGCTACGACTCAAGGCCACACCTTGCCGCTTTCCTTCGTTCAGTCTTGCTAGGTTGGATTGGAGCGACTGATGATACGTCAGCATTGGCGATTTTGGATTTACTCAACAATAAAGAAGGCGAGTTGCATACTTTGGCACCAGACGCCTACAGCTTGGGAATGCGCAAACCCATTAGTGACGCGCTTATTAACCCGTTGACTCACCATCTCCAAAAGCAGGGTGTTCAGTTTCACTTAGGCTACAAAGCGAAGGCCATCTATCCCAACAAAGCACGGACCCGAGTGGATGGTGTGCGACTACACAATGACTGTACCGTTCTCGCCGATTATTATGTCTTTGCGCTTCCGGCCCATGTTACTCACTCTTTACTTTCAGAAACCAGTTCAGCATTAAGTTATGATTACGTCTTGAGCCACGGTTTTCAGTTTTATTTTTCTCGTATCCCTACTGAACTCAAAAATAGAACGGTTGGCTTAGTCCTCGATTCTCCCTGGGGATTGAGCTATCACGTCACCACCAGAAACACATCTCGAGGTGAGGTGACGTGCTTATCGGTAACCGCGACTAAGCTTGATGATGCACTTGGGCTTTTGTATCAAAAGCCAATGCTGTCTTGTACTGAAGAGCAAGTAAAAGATGAATTATTGTTTCAGCTTTTTGGGCAACTGGACCTACTCGAACATTCGGCTTACAAAGGATTTAGAGTTGGCCTTGGGGCAAAAATAGTCACACCTCAAGAGCTAGACACTTTGTACTCAGAGTACTTTCATGGTGATGTTTTTATCAATGAGCGTGGGCAGCCTCGACAGTGGGTTTTGCAACACGCCCTCACTCAACCTACCACTCAGAATACGCTCACAACAACAGTGAAAAACTTTTCTAACGTCTTTTTAAGCGGTGAGTATTTATCTGATCCCCGCCAAACTTGGCGAGTACCGGTTACGTTGGAGCGATGTATAGAAACCGCTAATTTATGCTCGGCGGATTTAGCCGAGTATGCAGACTCTGAACATGAGATGTGCCAATGAAGTCCCGAATTTATTCACCCTTGTCATCGGGGCTCTTTCTGTTGCTGTGTTTGGTGTACAGCAGTGGTTTTTATCTACTAGTGCAAAGTTCGATTTGGCTCGCGTTAGCATTGACAGTGCTGTTACCTGTGGTGTTCTGGCCGTTAACGCAACCGGTCGAAAATTCAGGAGAAATAAAGCGAATCCTCTGTTTAGAAACTGGTTTTAACGTGTTGTGTTTTTTAGCGGCGAGTAAATGGGTCAGCATCGAACATGTTGATAAGGGTTTGGTCGTATTTTTCGTTCTCCAGTCCGCGGGGTTTTTATTGGTGCAGTTTAAAAAGCGGGCTTATTTGTCGATGTTTATATCGATGGTACTGGCTGCAGCGATCGCCTACTGGGTACATTCAGGGATACAAACCACACTGCAAGGAGAGGGGAGGATCGTCTTATTTGGAGAGCCTGTTCCTTGGCAATTAAAAGTGATTTACGGTTTGTGGCTGACGCAATTACTGCTTGTCGAATATCGTTCTGTGTTGCCAAAACTGACGTTGGCTATCTGCCACATTGCGTCTTTTGTTATTGCAATTGGTGCTGAGGATTTCTTCCACGCCCGCATCGCGACAGCCAGTCACCTTCTTTTCCTCAGCCTGTGTTTCAACTTAAAGAGTTTAGATTGGGGAGGACGTGAATTCGCAATATCGAATCGATTGAGCCGTTTCATTCAATTGCCAATCGTTAGAGAGCCATTTTCTGAGTTTTTACTTGGCGTTGTTGCTATCACTTATCTTGGGATTTTTCTGATGTAGTCTCTTGGGGTTATGTGTTTCTCACTAGCAACCCCCTCCAACTCCCCCTTGTATTGACATGGTTTGCTCAGCATTTGCATTTCTTGTCCAAGGGGGAGGGCTGTCCTTTGGTGTCATTTCGACGAGCCTAGGCTACATCAAGAATCTCGTTTTAACACGCTCCGACAGTTCCTCCCCTTTGCTCTCGATGTATTTTGATCGCCGAAGCTGAGACCAAGGAAAGGTGAGATGGGGTTGATGTTATAGAGTGCTTACTTAAATAGCATCGGCGAAACTTGGTAAGTTGTTTGCGCGTTCTGCTTCTTCTGAAGCACCGTGCTCCTTCACTTGTTCCTGCTTCTTCATTGCTTGAGTTTCATAATACTCTTGAGCAACGGCAGTCTTCACGAACTCTATCTCATGGTTTGAGAAGGATTGCGCAGCTTCCTGTATTTCGTTTAGTGTGGCATTGAAGAACTCTTTTCGTCTGTTAATCATGTTTAATCGGCGAGAATCGAAGACTTCATGTAGCTTCCTCTCTAATGTCGGAGCATCATCAGTATGAATCATTGCGTGTACATCAAACGTGAATGGTACAGAAGCATCCCCGAGTTCTTTGACGCGATCCATTGGTTCAAGTCGACGTGTCATACCGATTTTATATATATCTTCGCCAAAAGAGCCGATATTTGAAATAACGTAAACATGCCCTTGTTTTGTCTGCTCTGCCATTGATTGAGCACGTTGGTGCTTGAGCTCTGCTTCCTTCAGGTTGGCTTGTAGTTCTGCTATCTGTTGTTCAAGCTCTAGCTTTAGTTCGTCACTGGCTTGCTCTAGTTCTTTTCTCGCGGTGTCGAGAGCTTTTTGGAAGCGTTTTTCTTCCTTTATGGCTTCTGCTTCAGCTTTTTTAATTTCGGCTTCAACCTTAGCCTCTTCTCGCATTTGTGCCTTTATCTCTGCTTGTTCAACTTTCTCTTGTTGTTTTTTCTCGCGATATTCATAGGTCAGTTGAAGTTCTTTGAGCTTTTCTTTTAAGTACTTGTCTGTGATGGAAATGGCATTCGGCTCGTTAAGCTGGTTGATTGCAGTAAAAGCCTTTCTAATACGCTCTTGCATTTTGACGACGTTCTTCCATGTACAGTTAGCAATTGCTGCTTCACATTCGTTGTTAAAGGCTCTAGCAGTAAGTCGAATGCTCTTATCCGTCATCTTCTTGCCTTCAGAACGTGAACCGTCGACGGTCCATTCTCTATAGCAAAAAATAGCACCGCTAGATGATTTTTCTCTCATCAAAGCTTTTTGTCGGTCTTTGCACTTTTTGATTTCTTCTTTGAATTTCTCTGAGGCATCGAAGTCAAATTTTGGTTCATAGAAGCCAAGTTCTATTAGTTCAATATCGTCTCTAAAAATAGCAATCTGCCTGCTCAAGGCATCATAGGTTAGCTTTTTGCTTTTGTAGTCAGTACGTAACTCATTTATTTTTAATTCAGTTAATCGCTGCTCCTCAACGGTTTGATTCTTTTTAGACTCTAAGTTTTCAAGAGTCTTTCTCGCTCGAGCTTCGATTTCCTCTTTAGCAATTTCCAGAGCATTTTTTATATTGTGACATTCAGCCTCAGTATCAAAAATTTTCGAGAATCTTATCTTGTACTCATCAAGACGTTCGGTTGCCTCGGTGATCTGGATTGTGTTGTTTTCAATGGTTTTCTTTTGTTCGAAAGTCGTTTGGCGATAGTTATCAATTATAGAGTTAGCTTGAGAAAGCTCAGATTGAGTCAGTCTAAGTTGATTTTTGGCGTTGCTGCCTCTCTTTATCAAAAGGAGTATTACAATGAATAGAGCTGCAATTGAGCCAATTAAGAAATGTGGCAAGTATAAGAATTCCACGATTAAGCCTCTGTTTATATTTAATAGCTAAAAAACAATAATAATATAACGGGCTGTCGTTCTGTATGTCGATTAAGATCATAAGAAATGAGTTTAATAAACAAAAAAGGGTTGGCACTAGGCCAACCCTTTCTGGTTCTTAAGCATTCAATTATTCGTAATCAGACGCGTAAGTGTCTTCGTAAGAGTGTGAGTAGAACTCAAATAGGTTGCCAAACGGGTCTTCTAGGTAAACCATTTGTGCTTGCTTTAGCTCGTCTTCTGGGTGGTAGCGCATGATATCCATACGTACTTTACCGCCGAATTCTTCTACACGCTCGATTGCTGAAGTAAACTGCTCTTTTGGTAGTTGTAGACAGAAATGGAAGATACCTAGACGAGAAAAATCAACGTTATGACGCTCTTCACGGTCAACCATTTCGAACAGCTCAACACCGATGCCGTCAGATGTCACTAGGTGAGCGATGTTGAAGCCTTTGAAGCCTTCACCGAATACGGCGATACACATACGACCGATTGCTGATTCGCGCTCTTCGATAACTTTTGTGTTGTTCATTACGATGCGAAGACCAAGCGCTTTAGTGTAGAACTCTACTGCTTTGTCCATATCGCCAACCATGATGCCTACGTGATTCATTTTCATAATTCTGCTCCAAAAAACTGTGATGTTTAATTCGTGTTTCGTTTCGATGGAGGTGAGTATATGGAGAAATTTTGATTATATGAAATTATCAATAATTTTGAAGATAATAATTTTTTATTATCATTGTTTCTTAGGCATCACTCGTTTTATTTTCAGTTAGGCATAAGACTGACTGACGATGAGCTCTCTTAGCCATTTATGGCTTGGGTCATTGTCGAGTTGCTTGTTCCAAAGTAGAAAGAACCCACCAGGTTCCATTTTTATCGGGAGCGGTTTGATCACAATGTCCGATTTACCTTCGAACTCGCGGATGCTTTTGTAAGGGTAAGTCAGTATCAAGTCGCTCTTCTCACACAGTTTCACGGCGCTGGAAATGTCGGACATGTTGACAGCGTTGTCGATGCGCAGGCGTTGCGTATCGAGCACCTCATGTAATAACCAGCTAGACACTCCGCCAGTGATGACTTGAATATGGCGGTACTTCAGGAACGCGTCGAGATTCCATTCTTCCTCTAATGCTGGGTGTCCTTTTCTCAAGATACACGCCGAGGTGTCACGCATCAGTTCCGCGTAATTTAGAGTGTCAGGGATGGTATCGACATGGGTTTTCGAACGATCATCAAACTCAAAGATACCCACACCAAAATCGATCTCTCTTCTTTGTAATCGAGTAATGCTGCTGTTACTCCAATCTGCGCTTTTGATGGTTATCTTTGGCGCACTAGACAACGCTTGAGGCAGAAAACGTGGGTAAATCGTGGAGTAGGCGGTTTCGATAAGGTCGATACTGAAAACGCGAGTCGAGCGTTCTGGGTCAAACTCTTCTGGTTCACGAAGCTGATCAATTTGCATCAGGATTTGTTGCAGCTTGCTTTCTAATGCCAGCGCTTTCGGGGTCGGCAATAAACCTTTGGATTCTCGCTCGAATAAGGGGTCATCAAACTCTTGGCGTAATTTAGTAAGCTGTTTACTGACGGCCGATTGAGATAAGAACAGTTTCTCTGCGGTTCTGCTCACGCTGCGTTCTTGCAGTAAAACATACAGACAAATCAGCAGGTTCATATCATTTTTGATTAAGTGGGATAGATTTATCATGATATTCCTATCATTCAACTTACAAATTGAAGGGTATGAATAGAAACTATATCACTTAAATGAATTGAGCCAGAAATACTGACTCGTTGCCTACTTAAACAATCAAACTGTCGAGGTATCGGCTAAGCTCTGCCCGAATCTCTAGCTCTGCTTCTGACAGGTATTTGGGTGTGTGTGCATCAACCTCGGCAATGTTTTGTTCGCGAACTTGATGGGTATCGCCGATGGCGTCAAATACGCTGCGCAGCAAGTTCATTGAGTGTGACATCAAAGCTTCGCTCTCTTGTTGTGAGAGTAAAGGCTCTGTGTCAAAACCAAGAGCGTAGAGGATATCGTTAAAGTGCATCGCATAACCTGAGCCAGAGACATCAAATGTGGTGCTCTTAATGCCTTTGGGGCTTCTCTCCCACAGATACGGCGGATGCTTGAGTGTGCCAAAACCAATTGCGATGACGCGCTCTAGGTAGTGCAGTTCCAATCTTCTGTCCCAGATATCACCGGCTTTTCCTGCCTCAATCACTACTTCAATATTGCCCTCGGTCGATGTGAGTTCGCCTTCGACATAGAGATGAGTTTCAGCGCCTTGTGTGTACTCCAATTGCGATTCGTTAATACGTTCGGCACGGACTTGTTTAAGTTCAATCTGTGAGTCTTCTATGCCGAATTTATGCAGGTAGCGAACTAACCCAGCAAGCGCATGAATGCCCATATCAAAGCCATAACCTCCGCCGCCGCTGGTGGCTAAGTTAAGTAGCTTTCTCGCGTTGAGTAACGCAATTCGGTTTTCAAAACGGAAGTCTTGGATCGCTTCATGACTGTCGATGGGGTTGTCGGCAGCAATCGCGATAATCTTGCGCGGGGCAGAATCAGGGAGTGCAATAGATGAATCAGAAAAGAGTGCTTCCAACGAAGGAGAAACCAAAGCGGTATCAATAAAGTAAAATTGCGCTCCGCGACGTTTAAGCTCGGGGATGACTTGGTTAAAGCCTTTGTCGATCTCAGCCAAGGAAAAAGACGGTTTCTCAACCACAAACAACAGGCTTTGAATATCGAGTGCACTACTCACTTGTTCAATAATGGAGAGATGTGTACCAACTGGCGTTAGAACGAAGGCCGCAGCAACATCAGTGTGTGAGTGAGCATGTAAAAACGCATCAAGATCGGCGTAGCGAGCGGAGTAAGGGAATTGAAACTGCGATGCACAGGATTTGGGATGTTGAACTGCAGGGTCAATGGCGACGACATCAAAGTGAGAACTTAAGTTATGCAGAAGGTTCTCATACAAACCAACCACAGACGATTTAGCGTTCCCCAATCCACCAAATACCAATACGACCTTGTTCATCACATCCCCTTATCCCAATTGCACTCACCAACAGGCTAGCAAAAATACGCTCAGGAATAATGGGATAAACCCGGAATTTTAAGTTCTACATTCGGTGATTCATACAAAAATGTATGGTCCGCCCCGTTATTGCAACTACAATTAAGTAATAACGGAGTTGGTTTGCGCTAATGTATTCGGAGTCCACGTTGGGAACATTAACTTCCCGCTCCACGATGATATCCGCGCCAGATTATCCTTAAAAGCCCCAAAGCAACTAGGTGCTATTTTTTGTATCAGGTTACTAATCTGGCCGTTCGACCGTTTTTGTCATCACGTTCATTGGCGTTGCAAACTTGGTTATGGCTATACAGCCTTAAAAGCTTGGCGGTGGTACAACACCGCCCAAGCTATTCTTGCTAGCTTATTGGCAAGTGCGACTACCACTACATTAAACGGCTTTGTTGCTCGTAAATTGACTAACCAATCTCCAAACACTTTTCCTGTTGTTTCTATCCTAGATAGCACGGACCTCGCTCCATGTATAAATAGAGCGCGAAGGTGTTTGTTCCCTCGTTTACTCATGCCTAATAACTTTGATTTGCCACCCGTTGAATACTGCCTTGGAACGAGTCCTAGCCATGCAGCCATCTCGCGACCTCCACCAAAGTTTGAAGGAGAACTGATATTGGCCACACACAACGTTGCTGTTAAATCACCAATACCAGGAATACTCTTCAAAAGTTCAGCATTTTCATTATTTTCAGTAATCGCTTTCAGTTTTCTATCTTGAGTAGATACTTGCTCATTTAGGTATTTATAGTGCTCATGAATCGAGAGCAACTCAGCGACCAGGCTCGGTGGTAACTTTATATCTTGCTCGGCCAACCACTGAAATAGCGCTTTCATCTTGGCATGGCCTTTAGGAAAACTCAGCCCAAACTCAAGTAGTATTGCTCCAATTCGGCTCATACAAGCCGTTCGGTTCTTTGATATAACCATCCCTCACTCGATGGATAGCTGCGATTACCTGAGCTTCCTCTGACTTGGCAGAGACAAATCTCATGCTTGGTCGACTCGCTGCTTCTGCTATCGCAGCCGCATCAATAAAGTCGTTCTTATTACCTTTGACGTAAGGTTTTACATATTGAGGCGGGATAAGTCGAACTCGATGCCCATAGGCTTCACACTTTCTCGCAAGCCAGTGAGCACCACCACAGGCTTCAAAAGCGATGATGGTAGGTTCAAGTACAGATAAGAAACGGAGTAGTTGGCTTCGACTAAACTTACGGCGAATAACGTCTTTGCCAGTGTGATTGTTGCCAACCGCATGAAAGCAGTGCTTGCCTAAATCGATACCTAAGATGTGAATGGTAGACATATGGTTCACCTCGTTCTGAGAGCCTACTCTAAGCGTAGGGCTTGAGAGTGAGGCGGACCATATAATTAGCCCACGCGATGGTGGGCTTCAATTGAAATGAGAGCGTGATTACAGGGCGATAAACAACCCTGCCAGCGCTGCACTCATCATGTTGGCAAGCGTAGCAGCAATCACGGCACGGAAGCCAAGTTTTGCCACTTCTTGGCGTCGCTCAGGTGCCATTGCGTTAATTGAGCCAAGCTGAATTGCGATAGAACCGATGTTAGCAAAACCACACAGTGCGAAAGTGATGATGATTTGGCTATGTGCTGAAAGAGTTTCTTTCACGTTGACGAAATCAAGGAAGGCCACGAACTCATTCAGAATCGTCTTCTGACCGATCAGCGAGCCAGCGGTTAGGATTTCATTCATCGGGATACCAGCAAAAAACGCCAGTGGTGCGAACAGGTAGCCAAAGATCAATTGCAGCGTTACGTCTTCGTAGCCAAACCAGTTGCCCACGGTTTCAAAGCCTGCGTTGACCATCGCGATGACGCTGACAAAAGCAATCAGCATGGTACCCACTGCAACTGCTACTTTCACGCCGTTCATTGCACCAGAAGCTAAGGCATCAACGATGTTGGAATCTTCGCTTTTCTCTAGCTGAATTGTGCCTTGATGCGCCGATACTTCACGTTCTGGCACTAAGATCTTCGCCATCAACAAGCCACCTGGTGCTGCCATAAAGCTCGCCGCGATAAGGTATTTCAGTTCAATACCCAGTGCCGCGTATCCGCCTAGTACGGAACCTGCGACAGACGCCATGCCACCAACCATTACTGCGAACAGTTCAGAACGAGTCATGTTGGGCAAGAACGGACGAACCACCAAAGAGGCTTCACACATAGATAGGAAGATGTTGCTGGTTGCAGCAAGAGATTCGACTTGAGAAGTACCCAGTAGGCGATGTATAGCACCACCGATGACTTTGATAAGAGCTTGCATCACGCCCAAGTAGTAGAGCATTGAGATGATAGCGGAGAGGAAAATGATAAGAGGGAGTACGCGAATTGCGAAGATGAAATTGCCCGTTGCGAGTTCGCCAAAAACAAACCCGATGCCTTCGTCTGCGAATGAGAGGAGCCCGGATACGCCGTTGCTGATGGAGCCTAACATGGATTGCCCGAGAGGGAAGTAGAGCACCAGTGCCGCAAAACCGGCTTGAAGAGAGAATGCGCCGATTACGGTGCGCCAGTTGATGTCGCGACGACTATCAGAAAGTGCGTAAGCACACGCCAACAAGGCCAATACGCCGGCCAAGCTGAAGATGATTTGCATTATGTTACCTTGCTATGTATCTGTATTTGAGCGAGCCGTGAAAAAGACGCACGCGTGCAGAGGCAACATTGCGGAGAGTGCAAAATGTTGTCTTTACCCGAAGTCGAATTCAAAGCCCGTAAACGCTAACAGTTACGCTGGGCCCTGTTCCTTGGGGCAAGTTTCCATTTTGCAGCCGATTGAAAGCTGGTTCGGTTCCATTTCATCGTGAAAGGAGAACCTATCTAACCGGGCGCGGAGTATACGCACGGTTTTCGGTGCTGACAATGGTTATTGAGGGGATTTTTCGTTGAACGAAAGCAAGGGCGCAATTGTTAATCAGCTAAGGCCTCAATCGCCTGTTGGACGGAAGTAAAATGGATTTTGATGATGCAGCGCTGTGCTTTAGCAAACTCATGTTTTTGAATCAGCTCTGTCACTTGCTGCACGTTCAATGTTTGTGGCAATAGGCCTAATTCCACCGTGTTATGGCTACCCGTTTTCAATGCAAAGCAGTGACCTTGTGTATCAATCACAATGTCATCCTGGCCCCAAATCAAGGCTTGGCATTCGGCGTTGAACTGTTCTGGCGAAGCCAAATACACCAGTTCATCGTCGCCATCGAGTTTGAGTAAACAAGGCCATGTGATCATTGCGTTACCTTAATATTGGAGTGGGTCATTTTAAGTCGTCTACGTGCTAAATAAGCGACGTGAGGCAAGTACGATACACAAAGCCTAAAGAGAGCAAAAGGCTTTCTGTCTTGCTATGTATTTAAGAGCTTTAGCTGTGCGTTTCTTTAGCTTTGCGTTTATTGAGAGAGGCTAGGCGTACTTGCCAATGATGCCGAGCAAGTCTTCCACTTGATGTGCCACATAATCGGGCTGGGCGCTCCAGTGCTCTGGTTGAGCGCCGCTGTACGCCGCTGCTACGGCGATCACTTTGCAGCTGCCACCTAAGTGATGCTCGATATTACGTGCAAACTGCGTGTCTGCCTCGTGGTCACCAATGTACATCAGCAGCTGTTTATCGGAGTGTCCAAAGATGGACTCGATGCATTTTATGCCACCAAAAGGGTCCGGTTTTTGATGCCCATTTGAGACATCATCGTAGCCCACGACGGCTTTAAACGGTGCATTGATTTGGTTGGCGCTGAGTACGTTACGAATGTTGGCTTGCGAGTTCTGAGAGCAGACTCCGTGTGGCAGGTGTTCGAACGCGTTCACTACATCGGTAATGCTACTGAACAGATTCACTGGTGTTTGGTTTTGCTCTTGGTGCTCTGCCCACATGGTGCCCGCGACGAGCATTTCATCATGGGACAGACCATAGTAGTTTACATACAGTTCTTGCCAGTTTTTCGCTGCGTGATTGGCATGATGGTAATCTGCTTCACTGCGTAGGTATTTCGGTAAGTTATCCCCGGTTAGATGCGGTGCTACAACGGACAATATCGCTTTGGTGATGTCGATATTTTTCGGAACAGAATTTACTAGGGTGCCATCGTAATCCCACAATACGGCGTCTAACTTCATGCAAAACCTTTTGATACAGCGAAGGGGGAGTAGCTTTAAATCTTGCCAGTCTTAATGGGGAGATAATCAGATCTTGCTCATGTTTTCATAAGCTTGCTTTGAATCGAACGGAGGGGAAGGAAGAGAGAACAAGCGAGAGAATAACAAAAAGCCAGCAAAGTGATGGTTGCTGGCTTTCTAGTGCGTGCTGCGTTGTACAAAGCGTTAAGCGATGTGCGACATCTCGTTTAGAGTGAAGGTGTCTACCGCGCCTTCAGTTGCTTTCATGTATTGCGCTAGGTGCTCGTTGTCCATGTGCGTACGCCATAGTTCGCGTGATTCCCAGTTTTCGTAGAAAGTGAAATGCGCTGGGTTTTCGTTATCTTGGTGAAGGTCGTAGTTGATGCAACCTTCTTCGGCACGAGTGACATCAATCAGTTTAAGTAGCTCGGCTTTTACCAATTCTACTTGGTCTGCTTTGGCGATGATGTTAGCGACGATAGTCAATTTAGCCATGATGGAAATCCTCTGTTGATCGTGATGTATCGTGTTGACGAGGTAAAGATTAGTCGCGAATCACCAAATGATAAACAGCACAATGATTGATTTATTATCAAATATAAATTGATAATCGAACTCCAATCTTGTGCTAGCTGAATTTAAAAACTGGAACCTGGCTGTTGTAAGAATTCCACTTCTTCTGCGGTGCTATCACGGCCTAAAATCGCATTACGGTGTGGGTAGCGACTGAAACGATCGATGATCACTTTATGCTTTAGTTCAAACTCGTAATTCGATTCTCTACCTAGCGCTTTGAACAGCTTCTCTGCCTCTTCATGAATCCGCTTAGACTCACTGTGCATAAATGGCATATACAAAAAGCTGCGTTCAACGTCGGTCAATTCTTGGTCCAAGCCTAAACGAATTGCCTCTTGTGCCAAGGCAAGCGCGAGAGCATCTTGAGCAAAAGCTTTTGGCGTATTGCGATAAACATTGCGAGAGAATTGGTCGAGCACGATGATCTCCGCCAGACGACCTTGCGCTGTGTCTCGCCAGCCAAACAACTCAGATTGAGCGGCTTGTTCTAAGGTGGTGAGAAAGCGTGTTTCGATTTGTTTATCGACGTCTGCATTACTCACAAACCAGTCTTTTGGTTCCAGTTCTTCAAACCAGAAAGTCAGGATATCTTGGTACATGGTTGCTTCCCTGATAGAAAAAGAGCTAGGGGTATATAATACCCCCAGCTCTTGGTTTAGCTTATCGACCGTAAGTCTCTTGGATGTAGTGCTCAAACTGCTCGCACATCTGCTCGTCTGAGACCGTATTGCTCACAAGCTCTTTGCTGCCATCCACCACCTTGATACTGGCATTTAAAGACGCTACCGAAGCACGTTCACGAGTTTGCAGCGAAGCAATTTTCTTTTGCTGAACTTCCCATGCTTGTTCTGGCGATAGGTTACATACGTCCGCCAGATACTTAGCGTTAAAGCCTTCACCCGTTAGGCTAACGATAGTCTCGTTGTGCGATAGGTGATTACCCGCATGCCAGTAATGTTTCGCCAGTAGCGGACCAATCTCTGGGTTGTCAGTCAGGTAGCCAAACTTGTCGAGGAAGTAAGCGCGAGTCTGGTAAACCGCCATGTGTGCTAGCAAGTAACCGTGGTAGGCACACGCTGCTTCATCAGACAGAAGGTGTGGAATTGCCATCAATGGGCGTGGGCTGCATTCCAAACCAAGAATTTGCTTTTCACAATCGCGTGCCAGCTTAGTGATGCGCTCTGGCGTCAGCTCTTCATCGCTTAATTGGTAAAGTGCACGTTCAAAATACGGCACAACCAAGATGCTGCGCTCTTCGTACGCTTTGAATGGCTGACGGCTGTTAATCATCGCTTGGATGATCTCATCCGGTACTGGATTACCTTCCGCGTCTAACGCGTATTGTTTGAGCCAATCGGCATCGGTTAGCAGGCTGTCACAGAACATGGATTGTGTTTCTGCGTATGCCATAGAAGTTGGTGCGAACTCTTGAGAGAAACACGGCGCGTTCATCTTCACGTTAGCGAAGTGCGCAGCGTGACCGCCTTCGTGGAACAGAGTATTGATGCCATCGTAGCCGCTGCCAACTTGGTCTGGTTTAGCGTTACTGGTGAAGTTCACCTGCGCGGCAACCCATTCGCCTTGGTTGTAGAACGATGGGATAGGACCATGACAGAAACCGTTCGGGTATTTGCCTTTGCGATCAAGCAGGTCCAGCGTCAGCTCTGCGCCTGAGTATTCGATGTTAAGACGACCGAACGATTCCACCCAGCGACGTAGCGACTTCGAGAACGGTACGTACGGGTCAAGGTCACGCATGACATCACCCGCGAACGAGTACACAAAGTTGTAGCCAGTCAGTGCGCCTTGACCTTTCTGCTCAGCAAGGTTTGCCAAGCTGCTTAGGTGAGCATCACGCGTGCGCTGTTCAAAGTCATCTAAGATGCTGAACAGTTGCTCTGAGCTCATCTTTTCAGTCTTCTTCACTGAGTAATCAAAGAAGGTTTCGTAGCCCAAAGAACGTGCGAATTGATTACGCAGTTTGATCAGCTCAATAAAGCCGTTTTGCAGCAACCATTGCTCAAGGTCGAGCAGCGTTTGGTGCGCAGATTGACGCACTTCTTCGTGATTGTTGGCGCGAATGGTCGACGACAATACTGGCAAAGAGCCCTCGGTTTGTTCACCGTTTTCATTGGTAAACGTCAGAACGTGATTTTGCTTTTTCTCGAACAACTCGGCTTCAAATGCAATCAGAGCATTCTTTTGTGCTTGAGCTTGCTCGCCTTCAATCGCATGCGATTCAAACGTTGCTAACCAGCCTTGCAGACCAATTTGCGTTTGTTGCTTCTCTTGTGGATCAGCGATTGTTTCAGTCGCTTCAAGTTGTGCTTTGATAGCAGAGATTTGTTCGGCGTTGCTTAAGAAATTGGTCCAAGCGGTTTGTGCTTTTGTCGAACCATCGTGGTCGTCGCTGATGCCCATGTACGTCTCCCAAAAGAAATCTTCTTTGGTGCGATGGATAGCGAGGTAACGTTGGTTTAGGTCGTTTAGGTATTCCGTTGCAGTCATTTTGATCCTTCAAATGTTTGCTTTATTGAGGTTTTTATCGTCATTGATTATGGCACGCATGAGCAGCAGAAAGGAATGCGAAATCCATTTGCCATGTTTATGGCTTGTAAACAGGAATTTACCGCACTTTTTACATGTGCAGACGTCAGTCACAAAATTTTTCCGTTTTTGATTAGTAATGGCCGTTCTCTATTTATAAAATTCGGTCTTTCGCAGTGGTGCTGAAAGTAAGGAAAACAATAATGAAAACAAGAATCGCAGCTCTAACAATGGGGCTAACCTTGGTGGGATGTTCAGCGACAACACCAACCAACGACCAAGTTTTTAATATCGAGGAAAACTGCGCCGTCATTATGAGTGAAGGAGTGACGCCAGAAGAACGTTGGAGCGCCTACAACAAGCTTATTGAAAGCTATGGCGACCATTATGTATCTGATAAGAACCGCTTGGAATTGGCTCGATGGAACTCATTTCGCCAAAAGCTGATTCGCGATGAGAGTCATCAGTTACTCAAAGAATTTATTGAAGTGAGTGACTGGGGCTGCGCAAATGGCAATTACCTTGAAGAGATGTACTTATTTGTGAAGGAAACACAAGCGAGCAAATCAGAGTAAGACCTGCGCCTTACTCGTCTTCATCCGATTCTTGATGCTGATTGATCTCTTTACCACACCCTAAACATTGGTTTGAGAGGTCGGTTGGCATCATGATGATCAAACCACAATGAGGACATAAATCGCCTTGGTCGTATTTTCTCATCACTAAATTCCCTGTTTGGTTAAGACTTTTTGCAGTTCTTGTTCATAACGTTGAGCCGCATCAACCAATGCATTTTCGCTATATTTGCGTTCGAATATCGGAGAATTTTTTGCTCCCGTACCGAGATAAACTCGAATGTGGGGGACGTTTTCGTCGTGCTCTTGAACAATGCAAAGTCCAACCGCGTTGTCATGATCCATTTTGTATCGCAAGTAGAAGTCGAGTTTTCTGTTTCCGTTTAATCTAGCGCCACCCGTCTTTACGTTGTTGTGTTCTAACGTATTGAATTTTAATACGTACTTCTTTTGCATTTCTTCAGCAATAGCTTGAAGTTCAAGGGCATATGGGTTGCTAGGTGGAACGAACTCTTTAGTTTGAGGTGCTTTGGCCTTGAGTTTTGCTTCGATTGCATTAACGACTAAGTTCGCATCTTTGTTGAGACTCTTTTTCGCATTGGTGAGCATACGTCGAAGTTTATTGTCATCATTGGTATTACGGACGATATCTAGCGTTTTTTCGATACTCATTCTTCATCTCTCATAAAGTTACAGAACGATATTCTATATATTATTTTTGAGAAGGTCAAAAATGAATCGATTAGCCCTGATTTTACGAAGTAGAACAGCAAACTAAACCAATTTGCATATACTCAATGTGTTAGCGAATACAACGGAAGGTATCATGTTAGCTCCTCATAGACTGATTCTTGGTGCTGCGTTGCTGCCTGTATTTAGCGCGTGGGCGAATGCTGCTGAGCAAACCGCAGACGTGGTGTACATCAACGCTGGTATTTATGGTCATCCAAAAGCAGACGCTGTCGCAGTGCATGATGGACGGATTGCTTTTGTTGGCGATAAAGCCAAGGCACAAATGTGGGTTGGTGAGGGCACTGAAGTGGTGGATTTGACTGATACCTACTTGTTGCCGGGTTTTGTCGATAACCACAATCATGTGTTTGAGGCGGCTTCTGAAGCAGGCGGTACGTGCTTGTTGCAAGCTGGCACCTTGTTGGATGAGCAAATCCCACAACTGCAAGACTGTAAAGAGTTTGTCCAAGATGGCGAATGGTTGATGGGGTACGGTTTTACGCTTGATGCGACCTTGTCGGAAGAAAACCAGCGCACACCTTTGGAAGTGATCGATGAGGTCTTTCCTGAGACGCCGGTGGTGTTAATGGAGCAAACTTCTCACTCGATGTGGGTGAACTCGGTTGCGCTGAAAGCGGCGAACATTGATAAAAGCACGCCCGATCCGCAAGGCGGTCGCATTCTCAAAGATCCTGATACTGGTGAGTTGAATGGCATCTTGCTCGATAACGCTGGTGATTTAGTGATGGAACTGGCTTGGAACAGCATGAGTGCGCAATTTGCGGTGAGCTACCAAGGTTTGTTGACTGGATTAGAAGAAGCCGCGCTCTACGGCATTACCACCATTGGTGATGGGCGAATGTACTGGAAGCGAGGTTGGTATGAAGTATGGAAAGAGAGCGAAAAACGAGGCGATTTGACCGCTCGTGTCTCTTTACGACCATGGATCTATCCGACTGACAGCATGGACTCTCAGCTGTCGTATTTGAAGGGCATTCAGTCCGACGATACTTCTCGCTTATTGCTGGTGAACCAAGTCAAAATGTACAGTGATGGCATCTTCATCAATGGTACAGCCAAAACCCTTGCGCCTTATCTTGATACTTACCTGCCAGATTCTCCCTATGGGCTGAATTACATTTCGCCACAAGCGATGCCTGAATGGCTAAGCAAGCTCGATAAGCTGGGTTATAGCGCTCATATTCATGCTATCGGTGACGGTGGTATTCGTGAATCACTCGATGCGATTGAGAAGGTGCGCAGTCAGGGCAATCAGAGACGTTACACTTTGACGCATGTGGAATTGGTGAACAGCAAAGACGTGCCAAGGTTTGCCAAGTTAGGTGTCACGGCAGACTTTCAAGTCGGTTCCGATTATGTGGCTTATCATGATCACCAATGGGCAGAAGCTTTCTTAGGCGCTAAGCGAGCGAGAGCTTTGATGAACCTGCGCGCGCTTTATAATGCCGAAGCTAACGTGACGTTAAGCAGCGATTGGAATGTGCATGATTTGAACCCATTGGTTGGGATCTCCAATAGTTTGGTGATGGGTGAAACCGGATTGCCAAACGTCTCAGCTGCGATCGATGCCTACACAATTCATCCGTCTTACAGCTTGGGTTTAGAAAAGGAAATTGGCTCAATCGATATTGGGAAATGGGCAGACTTTGCTGTATTGGATCAAGACATCACCCAACTGCAAGCGGAAGACATCGCCCAAGCTCGCGTCCTCATGACGGTGTTGAGAGGGGAAGTGGTCTACGAGCAACTAGATGACGAATAAGCCGAGCGATGATTCACTCGGCTGAAAGGTTATACCCAAGTAGCTTCAAGGTGCTAGGTTCAGCGAGAATGACTTGGTTTGAAGGCGAGGCAACAATTTGAAGATATAGTGGTTCTAAATCAAAAATTGTTAACGAAGCATACGAACCAAGGCAACTCGCCCTTTGGGAGCGTGTCACTGACGCAATTTCATCGTCAAACAACTTGCTATTACGCTGCGTTGTTTTCCTTGCTTGCTTTCGGTAAATAGGGAATCAGTGACAACGCTCTGAATCCTGCATCTTGAAGTCATTTGGGTATATTGTCTTGTTGAAGCGTATTTAGAGACTATTGTTCAGGGTATTCGCCCATACCTTGCGTTTGCCCTTCTGCTTTCCAATGCTCGCCTGGGTCAAAGGCTTCATCGCATAGATCGACGGTGTAGCCCATTTCGGTAATTTCTTTCAGGGTGAGGTTATCAGCAATTTTGGCAATGTCGCCCGCCTTGTTCCGCAGTTCCATGGTTTCCCTCCGGTCACTGTTTGGTTGTCGGTTCAAGTCGCGCCAAGCATAAAAACTTGGGTGGCTCGGTTATAAGTATAAGCAGTGATGAAGGACTTTTTGGGTTAATAGCCATAATTTATTTAAGGTTAATTGGTCGGTATAACACTTTGGCGTCGATACCGGTTCAATATCATGGCGATAGAAGACAAAGTGTGATTTATTGGCGCCTCAATCGTGGAGATTTTAGGAACGGAAATGGTGATTCTCGACCACACACTCGCGCAGCAAATCGTCGATCGCACCATGTCGATCATTGGTCATAACATCAATGTAATGAACGCGGCAGGGACCATTATTGGTAGCGGCGATGCTGAGCGTATTGGTCAAAAGCATGATGGTGCAGTGCTGGCGCTGAATCATGGTGACTCGTTAGAGTTGGATGAGCAAAGTTGCCAATCATTGCAGGGCGTGAAACCGGGCATCAATATGCTGCTGCACTTTAAAGGTGAAGTGGTTGGCGTGGTGGGTGTCACTGGTAACCCTGAGCAAATCCGAGCGTTCGCTCAGTTAGTTAAGATGACAGCGGAACTGACGATTGAACAAGCTTCGCTGGTGGAGCTGCTGCAATGGGATCGTCGCCATCAAGAAGAGTTTGTTTCAGCATGGTTGAACCAACAACTTAGTGACTCCGAGTTGCACGATTGGGCGCAGCGTCTTTCAATCGATTTAACAACACCACGAGTCGCTATCGTGATCGAGCTTAAAGCAGAGAATGCTCCCGTTAGTTTGAACAGTGTGCGCGGCGTGGTTGATGTGTTGTATCGCTCTGAAGATAAGCCGTTGGTGGCGATCATGTCGATGAATGAAATTGTCGTTCTCAAGTCTTTACGTGCCTCTTCTTTGAGTAGCGACCAAAGTGTGCTGGAGAGCATTCAACGTCGCTTAATTGCCAATCAAATTGATGATGTCCGTCTCGCGATTGGACAACGTTTTGATGGCGCACAACAACTTCCTCTCTCCTACCAAAGTGCCAAGCAGGTGCTTGCTGTCGGTCGTCGCTCTCATCCAGAACAAACCATGCTGGGCGTCTCTGAATATCGCTTACCTGTGTTACTCGCCCCTTTAGCCGATTCTTGGCAAGGTGAACAACTCGCTCAAGCGATGGCTACTTTGGTTTCGGCAGACAAATCTGGACAGTTGGTAAAAACTTTAGAGGCGTATTTTCAATCCAATGGTAATGCCAATGATTGTGCTAAGGTTCTGTATATTCATAGAAATACCCTGAGGTATCGTCTGGATAGAATCAGTGAGGTGACAGGCATCTCGACGCAAGATTTTACGGGATTGACCGAGCTGTATATCGCAAGCCAGTTAAGAAAGCTAAATTAGCTATTTGTGCAGATGCACAAAACAATTCAAGCATAGTCAGTGTTGTTTGGACGTTTGACTAAAGAATATGCCAAGTTTTTAAGTGAGAATAGCCACATTGATGACCTGCGACTTGTCGCTCGCAGCGTGCTGTTTTCAGGAGAATGAAATGAAAGTTGTGATTGCCCCAGATTCGTTTAAAGAGAGCTTGACCGCCAAACAAGTGAGTGACGCGATCAAGACGGGTTTGTCTCGTGTTTGGCACGATGCTGAATTCGTTACGGTGCCTGTTGCTGATGGTGGTGAAGGGACCGTTCAATCTTTGATTGATGCGACTGAAGGTGAGCAGGTTTTCGTGACCGTAAAAGGCGCACTTGGCAATGATGTTGAGGCGTTTTACGGTATTCTTGGTGACGGTGAAACCGCAGTGATCGAGATGGCAGAGGCAAGTGGTTTGCACCTTGTGCCAAGTGAGCAACGTGACCCGAAAAACACCAGCAGCTTTGGCACTGGTCAGTTAATTTTGAATGCGCTTGATCGCGGTATTCAACGCTTGATCATCGGCTTGGGTGGCAGCGCAACCAATGACGGCGGCACGGGTATGCTGGCGGCTTTAGGTGTTAAGTTTCTAGACAGTGCAGGTCAGCCAATCACTCCTAACGGTGGCGGTTTAGTTGCGCTAGCAAGCATTGATGTGTCTGGGCTTGACGCTCGCTTAGCGGACTGCGAAGTGCTGGTGGCATGCGATGTGGACAACCCATTGTGTGGCGAGAAAGGCGCGTCAGCGATTTTTGGCCCACAGAAGGGTGCGACGCCGGCGGATGTGGAGCTGTTAGATTCTGCTCTAAGCAAATACGGTGAACTGACAGAGCAAGTGACAGGCAAGCATGTGCTGACTCAAAAAGGCGCAGGAGCCGCCGGTGGTATGGGCGCGGCGTTACTTGGTTACCTACCTGCACGACTTAAGCCGGGTATTGAGATAGTGCTAGACACCGTCAAACTCGCAGAGCATGTAGCTGATGCTGATATTGTCTTTACTGGCGAAGGCCGTATTGATCACCAAACTGTGCATGGCAAGACACCAATGGGTGTGGCGAAAGTGGCGAAAGAATATGGTTTGCCCGTCATTGCCCTAGCAGGCTGCACAGGTGATAACTACCAAGCAGTCTACGAGTGTGGCATTGACGCGGTATTCGTATGTGTACCACGCGCAATGAGCTTACCAGAAGCTATGGAAGAAGCCGACGTGAACCTTGCGAACTTGGCTGAAAACGTAGCCAGATTGTGGCAATTACCTCGCTAACACTCTGTGTTTGGTTGAGCAGATAGCTCAGCGAACTCATATCAAAGCCTCCCAATTGCGGAGGCTTTGTTGTTTCTGGTGCTGGATGTTTGGAACGGAATGCTTGAAACTGAATGTCTAGAGCGACTATTTGGCGTGTTGAGCAATCAGTGTTGCCAGCGTTTCCATCGCAGGGAGCCAGTCTTTCTCCGCTCCAAAGTTCGCCACGCTAAGACGAATGCAGTTTTGATACTGTCCCTGAGTGCCAAATACCGAGCCGGGCAGAATACTGATTTTGTGTTCGTTACAGGCTTGATAAAGCGCATAGCTGTCAGTTTTGGGTGGCAAGCGTAACCAAAGCAAGAATGAACCTTGCACCGCATTGATTTGATAGCGATTCTTTAGCTCAAAGTGTGCATCCAAGCATTGATTGAGCATCTGCAAATATCGTCTCACATTCGCTTGGTAAACACGGCACATACGCGCAGTGTGAGTGCGGTATTTGCCTGAGGTCAGGAAAGTGCCCACAGCCGATTGCATCAAGTTCAAACTGCCCATGTTTTCACACAACAGGTATTGCTCGACTTGAGCGCGATAACGCCCCGCCAGCATCCAACCAATACGAAGGCGTGAATCGAGCGTTTTCGACAAGGAGTTGACGTAAATCACTCGTTGCTTCTCGTCCAATTTGCGTAAGCTTGGCAATGGCTGGTCGTAACTCAACGCGCCAAACACGTCATCTTCAATGATTGGAATATCTCCAGAAACCTTAAGTAGTCGCTCACGCCTTTCAAGGGGAATCATTGAGCCTGTTGGGTTGGTGAAGTTTGGCGTGACAATAATGACTTTGATCTCCCACGTCGCCATGGCCTTTTCTAGCGCGTCTGGATCCATACCATCACGAGGACAACTAGGGATCTCGACCACTTGTAAACCGAGGGATTCGAGCATCAACAAGTTACCGAAATAGCAGGGCGATTCCACCGCAACAATGTCTCCAGTCTGTGTTGTTGCTCTGAGGGCAAGACTGATCGCTTGCTGTGCACCATGGGTGACCAAAAGATCATCCACGTTTGCCGGCGTTCCCAGATCTTGGGTTATCTTCGCCAGCTGTTTGACTAATAAGCCATCACCCGGTGGCAGTTGATAATGGCTGGAAATATGGCTTTGTTGGCGACTCTGGCGGCCAATTTCGGCGTACAGGCTTTTGATGGCTGGCGCGTTAATGTTTGGGTGTGCTGAGCCAGTAGGAAGCAGCTCTTGATACTCGGGGTAGGTGAGGATTTGTTTGCACACCGAGAGCAAATCCACACGCGTAGGCTTAGCGATCTTGGCTTCATGTCGCTCGGTTGGCTTTACTCGATAACCAGATTTTGGCACCGAATAAACCATGCTTTGTGCTTCTAGTTCCTGATAAGCGCGGATCACCGTGTTCTTACTTACCTTGAGTTCAGTGCTCAATTGACGGATGGAAGGCAACTTGTCGTCTGGCTGATAAACCCCATTGCTGATCGCTTGTTTGAGATGCTTCTCGACGATCAAATACTTATTGGCATCAAGTGTACTTGCTAAATCTGTACCCATAAAAACACTTCCATCTGTCACTTTTTGAAAACACTGTACCTAACTACATTAGCAACATTCGAGATTAAAAACATTCAAGATTTAAAAGTAAGTAGAGTGAGGGCGAATCATGTTAATCAGAGCCATTCCTTTTGTGTTCGTGATCCTTTGGGCTTCTGGATTTGTTGGTGCGCGATTTGGTTTGCAGTATGCCGAGCCTGCGACCTTGTTGTCGATTCGCATGGCGTTCAATGTCCTGTTGTTTTTGGTGATTGTGGCTTTTCTGCGTCGTCGCATTCCAACGGGAAAAGACTTTTGGCACAGCTGCGTTGTCGGGATATTGATTCACGGCTTTTACCTAGGCGGGACGTACTTCGCCATCAGTTTGGGGATGCCGGCGGGCTTAAGTTCGCTACTAGTCGGGATACAACCTATTTTAACGGCCGTATTGCTGGTGGCGTTCGCTTCTGAGCAGTTCAAACCATCACAGTGGATTGGTTTGTCCTTGGGTTTTGTCGGTATTGCTATGGTGCTTATGGGGAAGATGGAGTGGCAATCCGATTTGCACAAAACCTTAGCGATTGGTGTGTGCTTGTCGTCGTTGTTTGGTATTACGCTTGGCACTTTGTATCAAAAGAAATATTGCCAACAAGTGGATATGGTAGGCGGCGCGACCGTGCAGTATTTAGCGGCATTGGCCATGTTCCTGCCAATCGCGATGCAGTTTGAAACCATGCAGGTGCAATGGACGACGGAGTTCATTCTCACCTTAATCTGGCTTGTGGTCGTACTGTCTTGTGTGGCGATTCTGTTGCTGCTGTACATGGTGAAGAATGGCGCGGCATCGAGTGTTGCTTCGGTGTTCTACCTTGTGCCTCCGACCACGGCGCTTCAAGCTTGGTTTGCCTTCGGTGAGTCGTTTGATTGGATGGGCATTATTGGCTTTGTATTAGCGGCGACGGCGGTCTACTTAGTGGTGAAAAAGCCTGAGCTACCAATGTTTAAATCAAAGGTTGCAAAGCAGAAACGTAAAATATACCTAAATTAGGTAGGGACATTTGCGTGCCAGAGAGTACAATCCGGCTCCTTAAATGTTTGTGGAGTCGGATGATGACCGTCAAGCCAGATCGAATGAGCGCGATGCGCAATATCATTGAACAAGTGAAAGCAGAATTGCCGATTTATGAATCGGAGACCTTTGTTTGTGGTCCTGAGGGTAAATGCATCGGTTGCCCAAAAAAACTGTTGGAAATGGTCGATTCTGAACTGAGCTATTGGGAATCTGCAATGGATCGCGGTATCACGCCTCAGTTTGATGAAATCCGCCGATTTGGCAAAATGTGCACCAGCGTACGCCGAGGTTTAATCCGCAATAACGTGCCGTTGCTCAACGCTTAATCAACACTTTTTCGACATCCCCCTCGTTACCTTGTCTTTATTGATTAAACGAAGACAAGGGGCTTTCATGCGCAAATTCTTTTTCTCTGCTGTTTTGTTATTACTGGCTTCCAGTTCTGGTTTTGCGGGTTACAAATGGTTCACTGACAACCAATATGGCGAAGCGGATCTTGCTGCGGGTAAGCAGCACTTTGAATCTTACTGTGTCTCTTGTCATGGTGATAAAGGGCATGGTGATGGATTGGTGGCTAAGGCGATGAACATCAAACCCGATAATATTTTTGATGAACTGACCAATCCATTCGGAACAAAAGTGGAGTTAATAGAGACGGTATTGGAAGGGGAGAATGGTCAAAGCGGTGCAATGCCACCATTCAAATCTGTGCTGAGTGAAAAGCAAGTAAATGACATTTTTGAATACATCAAAAGTATTAACTGATCTAAATTCTTATTTTAGAAACAGTTGCTTATTGTTTTTCTGTGTGCTTCAAGGCTTTGAATTCTGTCGAATTTTTACGTTACTTTAGCCGCTAGTTTCAAGGTAATTTGGCGGTCACTCTCAAGTTCTCGATTCCCTCGTTTTTTCTTATCATTTGCGCGTTTCTCTGCGTAATTTCAACGATATATTGGCTCGATTCTCACATGGATGTGGGAGCGAACCCCCTATCATCTGTCTGTGCGCTGAGAGTCAAAAGTGAAAACAAAAGGATTTACGTTGATGGAAATCACCATCGTCTTAGCAACCTTGGGTTCCATCGCTCTCGCCGCCTTGCCAATTCTGCTCGATATTCACCGCCAAGCTTATGTTTCTATGCTGCACAGTTCGCAGTCTTCTCTGGGGACGTCTCTTAAGTTCTTCCATGCCAAAGTGATGATTGATGATGCGCAGGAACGCAGACAAATGACGTACATTGATCATCAAGTGAACATGCTCAGTGGGATGCCAGAAGCAAGTGCAAATAGCATACGAGCGTTATTAGAGATTGGTCTGCCTGGCAAAGGCAATTCACCCATTGATAAGCCGTGTGAAGGCAGCGACTTTTGCATTATGGGGAATCAATTCCCAAACAGTGCCTATTTTGTTGCGATTCCTGAGTATGAGTTCGCTGATCATTCTGGTTTAGATCGTGTGGTGTATATTTGGCCGCAAGGGTACACCTTGGAACGTGAAGCCTGCTATTTCTATTACGTTAATCAAGCGTCGACGCGCTCAGTGGTTAGAGGGCATGTTACAGAAGGTTGCTAGACATCAAGCAACCTGACGCGAGCAAAAAAGTACAAAGCCCCAAGTGCAGAACTTGGGGCTTTGTTTATTCTTAGGTTGGAAAAACTTAGCGAAGCGCTAAATCTCTGCGACCAACTTTTTTAGCAAGCGAAGCATCTCTTTTTGTTCTGCTGGCTCTAGCGGACTCATCAGCTCTTTATTAACAGCCAGTGGAATTGGCACCAAGGTTTCTTTGAGGCTTCGTCCCTCTTCCGTTAGATAAATACGGAACGAGCGGCGGCTGTTTGGATCGGGATGGCGCTCTACCAAACCTAACTTCTCCAACTTGTCTAAGGTACGAGTCGTGGTTGAGTTTTCTACCTTAGATTTCGCTGCGATATCGCGCTGCGTCACGCCTTCTTCTTCCCACAAACACATCATGGTCGGCCAAAGTGCAACGGTAAGTCCGTGCTTTTTGAGCTCGGCTTCAAATCGTTTCGCTGCATCGTGTGCAACGACATTGATCATCCAGCCAAAGCTGTCTTGTCTGTCAAACTGTTCGCTCATTTTCTTACTCTTATGATAAAGCAACGATTGCCATGGTAACCAATGTTGCAGCAACTAGCACCCCTAAAGCACGGCTTTGCGGCGCGAGATAGACAATTTTCTGTTCGGTGATGAGCGCTTGCTTGTTCATTTGGGTTTGTTTACCTGTGATCATCGCTTTCAACAAGGGTTTACCTCTTAGTTTATAAAAAAGGATCGCACCAACATGTAAGACGATCAGTAAAGGCAAAAGATCGGCCAAGGTCAGGTGTAACCACTCAATCCCTACAAATACGTTGTCGTTAAGCCAAACATCGGAATACGGCCACGTATCGAATAAGCCGCCAAGCGCCATTCCCGAGATACATTGAAGCAGCAATGTCGTCAGCAGTGCTGCCACCATCCAGCCGCCAGCAGGGTTATGACCCACAGTCGCCGCCGATTTGCCTTTTAAGTATGTAATGACACCTTTTGGCGAGCGGAGAAACTGTCGAAACAAACTGGTTTCGCTGCCGATAACTCCCCAAGTCAATCGCCATAACAACAAAGTGAATAACGCTAACCCCAATTGAACATGGGGCCCATTGCCAGACAATCCAGATGCCATCAAAGCCATAAACAGTAAGGCTTGAGCCCAGTGATAAAGTCGCGTTGCTAAATCCCAAATTTTCATAATTACCTCGATCTTTTCTCGGTGTGATGATCTTCTTTACGGTAATTTACATGACAACAGTTGCGAACGCAATGATTGTTGTGTAAATTTATTTGCAACCACACAGCAATAACGAAAAACCAGGAGAACGAAATGAAAAAGACATTGGCACTGATTGCACTTTTACCGACCATCTTTGTATCAACAACAGTGTTTGCCCAAGACTTCAGCGCTCAAATCGAAACGCGTCAGAATGCATTTGAGCAAATAGAGTCTCTGTCGAAACAAGCCGATAAAACATTGAAAGGCAGCAATACCGATTGGCACGCGCTAGAGCAGATTGGTGTTGAGCTCACTCGCCACAGCGCACAACTGCAACAAGCGTTTCCAGAGGGAAGCCAAGCTGAGAGCAAAGCGAAGAAAGAAGTGTGGAGCAAACCAGATAACTTCAATCGCTTGATGCTTCAAATGGATGAAGGGTTTGCACAGTTGTATCAAGCTGCGCAGAACCAACAAGTTTCATCGGCTGAGGCAGGACTTAAGCAAGCTCAGAGTACTTGCCGAAGCTGTCATCGTGCATACCGCAGTCGTTGGTAATCAAGCGATCCACAACATTGAATTTATATTGAAGCAAAAAAGAAAATCGTTAAGTGAAAGGTAACCTTATGAAAAGAATCATTCTATTAAGCACGCTTACTGTGGCTTCTTTCTCTAGCTTTGCTGCTGATTACGGTGTGGAACTGGCTTGGAACACCAATGATTCGGAGCAGGTTCTCAAAACATTGCCAGAACAGAAAGCGGCCTTTAGCCAACTGATCGAACAAGGTGATGTGAAAGATATGTTTGTTTTACCAAGCAGTATTGATGGTAAACCAGTACAGATTCTGCGCTTCGTGTTGTCGGCAGGTAACGAGACGGAAGTTGCCACTAAATTGCAGGACTTACCTATGTACCAGCAAGATTTGGTGAAGATCGCGAGCATTCAACCACTAGGCGCCAAATGGTTAGACAACACGCCAGAAAGTGATAACTACAGTGTGACGTTACGTTGGAAAGAGGGCATTGAGGCGTTAGAAATGGACCGTGTATTGGGTGTCGATTTGCAGCGAGTGATCAGCTTGAACAACTCTGGCTTAGTCACGTCGTCTTACATCAATACCCAAGTGTTGGAGAATGGTGTTGAGCGTCCGATTTACTCCGTCGCCGTATTGGCGAAAGATGCCCAGCAGGCGCAAAACCTGATGTACTCTTTTGAAGCGGTACAGCTTGGGTATGCGACTTTTGAAATTGAATACTTGGGTAAAAAGTTGGATATGAAAAGCTAACTAAGCCTTTATGTTTAAAGGTCTAGATACAGACGTAACATGTCTTTGTGCTGGATACCGTTTTCCCAAATTGGTTCTGGGTAGTGGAGTAAGAAGTGATCTTTATCCACGCTCTCTACCCTGAAACCCAAGCGTTGATAGTAAGTCAGTTGGTAACCAAACGTCCCCGTTCCTAATATCAACTTTTGGAAAGATTGGCCTTTTAACTGTTCAATGGCAAATCGCAATAAATCTGAGCCAATACCGCGTTGTTGATGCGTAGGTGCGACTGAGACGTTCATGATTTCAGCCTGCGTTTCTGAAAGCGGCAGCACCACGCATGCTCCGACGATCTGGTTCTCTTCCACCGCAACAAAACTCAATGAATTGGCAAGATAGCGATTAACATTGTCTTGGTCTGGATCGGCTTCTAATAGCAAAGCCATCGGGATTTGATTTGGCGATAAGGGTTTTATATTCAATCATTACTAGCACGCGGTAAATATTGGGTTCCGGTCAGTATATCGCAAAGGCAATGTGGTCTTGCTACTAGAATCAACTTACGGAAGCTTTAAAACCATTTTCTGACTCATCAGATATTTGCCGTTGGGCAGTAGCACTTCACCTAACTCGCCACAATGCCCGAAGCCAAACTTCTCATACAGAGCAATCGCAGGGTGGTTGGTCTTGTAAACATTCAACGCAATAGTGTCATAGCCATATTGCCAACCGCTTTGAATGGCGGTGGTAAGTAGCTTCTTTCCTAACCCTTGGTTTCGATAGTGGCGGTCAATATGGATGCCAAGAATGCCCGTCTTAGCGAATTCTCCTCCTTCATAGCCACACATTTCGGCTGGAAAGATTTCGATGCTGCCAACTAGGCGTTTTCCATCGAAGGCCACAAATTGGGGAATGGATTCTATTTCTACACGAGTGATTACCTCACTCAGCATCGCTTTGTCCGGCGCTGGCGAGCGTAAGTATTCTCCTTCCTCATAAACGCGATTCCAGAGCGAAATAAAGTGGTCAATGTCGTTGACGGTAATCGGTCTAATCTGCATTCATCTTCCTTGATTGGTGAATAAAGTTTAGTGGCTCAAGTGTATTTGTGCGTATGTCGGTTAGATGCGTAGTAACTCGGACAAACAACGTATTTGATTTGGGATGGGTTTGTTTGGCGCAGGGAAGTCTTGAGGATTGAACCAAACGACGTTTAACCCTGCGTCCATTGCTGGGTAAATGTCTTTTTCTGGTAAGTCGCCAACCATGGTGAGTTGGCTCGGCTCAACGCCCAATTGTTTTGCGACCGTAAGATAAAAATCAGGCTGATTCTTGGCAATCCCAAGGTTAGCAAAGCAAAAGTAGCCAGAAAGGTATTGGTCGAGTCCGACTCGTTGAAAGGCTTTTTGCACATCTTCCATCGCGGAATCTGATGCGCTGGTCGCGATATAAACTTGGTGATGTTGTGTGAGTTGAGCCAGAGTCTCTTTGGCTTGAGGAACGGTTTCAACGTGTTCCCAATCGCACATTTTTCCTTGTGCGTGAGGAAAATCGACCATCAAGGTGTTTCCCCAATCGAAAAGATAGATCATGTTCGAATCTCCTTTATACCCAAGTCAACTCGCTCTGAATCCTGCATCTTGAAGTCACTTGGGTATATCCGTACATCATATCGTCTTTTCGAAAAGGGAAGGGAAGCGCGAAAGATAAATGCGATTCACGTTAGCTTTAACGCTGAAATTCGCTTAAATGCCGTGATCGTTACAAACATTTCATCATAAGACGGGAGTTGGGAACAAAGCCCAGTTTGTCGTAAAACTGCTGCGCATTGTGGTTAAACTCCATGACTTCTAAGCGGACTTGAGTTGCACCTGACTCGCGTGCCCACTGCTCAACGGCCGTCATTAAGGCTCGGCCAACGCCTTTTGACTTCTGATTTTCATCGACGACGATGGTGCCAATGCGGCAAATCGGGTCTTTGATTAAAAAGCTGATAGTTTCATTTTGGGTAATGGTCGCAGTGATAAAGCCAAGTGCTTGTTGACCTTCTTCGGCTATGAGCACCAATCGAGCATCATCGGCCAGCGCATCTGCGAGAAAGGTCCTGTCTTCTTCAGAAGGTGGTACAAAAGTGTGTGGCGCATGACGAAAGTGAAGTTCGCTAATTTGCGTGTTTAATACAAAGAGCGCATTGAGATCGTCGGGTGTCGCTGATCTGATTTTCATTACTGTTCCTTAATTTCCGCCAGCTAGATCGATAAACGAGCCTGTGACATAAGACGCTTCATCACTGAGTAGCCACGCGATGGCATTGGCCACTTCATCTACCGTGCCTCCTCGCTTAAGAGGGATTTTTTCACTGAGCCTATCGACTCGATTCGGCTCGCCGCCATCGGCATGGATATCGGTATAAATGCAGCCGGGGCGAACCCCGTTTACGCGGATGTTTTGCTCAGCTAACTCCAAAGATAATCCCTTGGTGAGCGAGTCCATTGCGCCTTTCGAGGCTGCGTAATCAACGTATTCAAATGGCGCACCAGAGCGGGATGCAGCAGAAGAAACATTAACAATCGCATTGCCAGATTCAAATCGTTTTGCTGCTTCTCGGCAACAAAGAAAACAGCTCGTCACATTAGTGTTCATAACAGTTTGGAATCGCTCAAGGCTCATGTCCGCAAGACGAGATTGGGTGAATAAGATGCCCACGTTGTTGACGAGATGAGTGACTTTTCCGAGTGCTTGTTCGGCTTGTTCAAACAATGAGAGTACCTGCTGCTCATCGGAAACATCCGCTTTGATGGCGATGGCTTTACCGCCAACCTCCTCAATCTCACGAACAACTTGCGCGGCACCCTCGGCTTGCGCGCGATAGTTAACGCATACGGCATAGCCTTGTTTGGCGAGTAATTTGGCGGTTGCGGCTCCGATGCCTCGGCTTGCGCCTGTGATGATGACTACTTTCTGCAAAACACGTCCTTATTGTTTGTCGTGAATATTATTTTTGTAATGAATAGAGCTTATCTGCGTACTTTTTCCCGCCTATTTCATAGGCTTCGGGGATGGTCTCGGTGAGTTGGAAACCACATTTTTTCAGCACTCGCTCAGAGCCAATATTGCCCTCTGTGACCGTGGCGGAAAACTGAGAAATCTTGTGCTGCTCAAACGCCCACTCAATCACACCGGTAAGAGATTCCGTACCCAACTGTTGGCCATAAAACTCTGGCAGCAATAAATACCCGACTTCAGCAATGCCATCTTGCAATACAAAGCCTGTGATGCCAATTGGTCGTGCACTTTGTTTTTCATAAATCACCAAACATAACCAATGCTCGCTTTGCGGTGTCCATACAGGTAACCGCGATTCGAACTTTTGGCGCATTTCGTCTTCGGTCGGTGGGTCAAAACAAAGCGCGATGATTTGTGGTTCGCTACTCAAGCGGCGATACAGATCCCAATCACTTTTTGTTAGCGGTTTAAGCTCAGTTCTTGGGGTGGAAATGGGTAGAGATAACACGTTTGAATCGCCTCCATGTGATCGAGTTTTCATATCTCACACAAACATATCAAAAGTGCTTTGATAAACAACATCTATCGTTATGGCGAATAGGTTCGGTCAAGAAAGATTTTTCAGAAAAATGGAATATACCAAGGAGTCTCTCAATAACGAAAAATAAGTCACCACCTAGGGTGTACGTATGACTCAGATCAATTACCAGATACTACTAAAGAGGTAAATATGCGACAAAGCATGTGAATTTGTGAGTATTTATTTCTAATTATGTCAATTAAAAAACGTTATATCGCCGCAATGGTGGCAGTGGGTATTGGTGTGGGCTGGCTAACTCTAGGTGGCACCGCAGCAGTGATGCATTACACATCCGACACTGAGTTCTGTCTCTCTTGTCACTCTATGGAAATCCCTTACAAAGAGTATCAAGGCTCAGTGCACTTCAGTAACGCCAAAGGTATTCGCGCAGAATGTTCAGACTGTCACATTCCGAAAGAGCCAATGGATTACTTGGTCACTAAAATCCGCGCTTCAAAAGACATCTACCATGAGTTTGTAACAGGTAAGATCGACACGCCAGAGAAGTACGAAGCACACCGAACTGAACTTGCAGAGATGGTTTGGGAGCAGTTCCGTGAAAATGATTCGGCAACCTGTCGCTCTTGTCACGACTTCGATGCAATGGAAGAGTTCGAGCAATCACGTGATGCGGCGAAGATGCACGCATACGGCAAAGCGAATGACCAAACGTGTATCGACTGTCACAAAGGTGTAGCGCACTTCGCTCCAGAAGCGGAGCTTGATAGCAAAGCGTTTGAAACACTGATGAGCTTTACAACCAAAACAGCAGCTGACGCGAAAGTGGTTTACCCAGTGACGTCTATCAGCATGGGCGACTTTGGCACAGTGAACCCAACAACCAAACTGAACGTTGTGAAAGCGGAAGGTGACAACCGCACCGTTAAGATCAATGCATTCCAAATGAAAGGCGCAGAGCAAGTGCTTTACATGGGTGAAGGTCAACGCGCGATTGTTGCAACACTATCTGAACAAGGCCAACAAGCAGTTGAAACTGGCGAGTTCAAAGCAGACGTATACGGCAACGAGTGGCGTCCTGTTTCTCTAACGGCAACGATCGATTCTCCAGTGGTTGATACGCTAGAGCCGGTTTGGTCATACGCAGAAGAGTTGGACAATGTTTACTGTGCAACTTGTCACGCGAAAATTCCTTCAAATCACTTTACTGTGAACGCATGGGGTCCTGTAGCGAAGAGTATGGGTGATCGCACTGATATTTCAGCAGAAAACCTAGAAATTTTGACTAAGTTCTTCCAGCACCACGCGAAAGATGTGGTTGGTCACTAATAGAGAAATAGAAGGATAAGATTATGACTAATTTAACTCGTCGCGGATTTCTAAAAGGCACTGGTCTAACTGCTGGTGCTCTGGCTTTCACTTCATTGACGCCAATGAGCGCACTAGCGTCTGATAAGCGTTGTTCAGGTGTACTTACAGCGGGTCGCATGGGCCCAATGCTGTGTGAAGTAAAAGATGGCAAGCTGGTTTCAACCACGAACGCATTGCCACAAACGGTACCAAACAGTCTTCAAACTACGGGCCCTGACCAAGTTCATACTAAAGCTCGTGTTAAGTATCCAATGGTACGTAAAGGCTACTTGGCAAACCCATCTGCGCCAGAAGGCGTGCGTGGTAGCGATGAATTCGTTCGCGTGTCTTGGGATGAAGTTTACAAACTGATTCACGAACAACACATGCGCATTCGTAAAGAACACGGTGCTGAATCTGTGTTTGCTGGTTCTTACGGTTGGCGTTCAAGTGGTGTGTTGCACAAAGCACAAACACTTCTACAACGTTACATGAGCATGGCGGGCGGTTACTCAGGTCACCTTGGTGACTACTCTACAGGTGCAGCACAGGTGATCATGCCGCACGTGGTAGGCTCTATTGAAGTTTACGAACAGCAAACGACTTACCCTGTGGTTCTTGAGCACAGTGACGTTGTGGTGCTTTGGGGTCTTAACCCAATCAACACACTGAAAATCGCTTGGAGCTCAACAGACTGTGCGGGCCTTGAGTTCTTCCATCAGCTTAAGAAGTCAGGTAAGACGGTTATCGCTATCGACCCAATGCGTTCAGAAACCATCGAGTTCTTCGGTGACAACGCACAATGGATTGCTCCGCACCCTATGACGGACGTGGCGATGATGATGGGTATCGCGCATACGCTTGTGAAACAAGGTAAGCACGACAAAGAATTCCTAGCAAAATACACCACAGGTTACGACGTATTCGAAGCTTACCTAATGGGTAAAGAAGACGGCGTTGAGAAATCTGCAGAATGGGCATCTAAGATTTGTGGCGTGCCGGTTAAGCAACTTGAGCTGCTTGCAGACATCTTCAGCAAAAACCGCACAATGCTTATGGCGGGCTGGGGTATGCAGCGTCAGCAATACGGTGAGCAACGTCACTGGATGCTGGTAACGCTCGCTACCATGCTGGGCCAAGTTGGTCTACCGGGTGGTGGTTTTGGTTTCTCTTACCACTACTCAAACGGCGGTAACCCTTCACGTGATGCGGGTGTACTTCCTGCTATTTCTGCGTCTCTAGGTGGCGGTTCTTCTGCAGGTAACGACTGGGCTGTTTCTGGTTCTGTTAACGCGTTCCCTGTGGCACGTATTGTTGAAGCACTAGAAAATCCGGGCATGAGCTACCACCACAATGGCCATGACTTAACGTTCCCTGAGATCAAGATGATTTGGTGGGCAGGCGGTGCGAACTTTACTCACCACCAAGACACTAACCGTCTGATCAAAGCGTGGCAAAAACCAGAGCTTATCGTTATCTCTGAACCATACTGGACAGCGGCAGCGAAGCACGCGGATATTGTTCTACCGATCACCACATCGTTCGAGCGTAACGATATGACCATGACAGGTGACTACAGTAACCAACACCTAGTGCCAATGAAGCAAGTGGTTGAGCCTCAGGGCGAGGCGCGTAACGACTTTGATGTGTTTGCGGATATGTCAGAGCTTCTAGCTCCGGGTGGTCGTGATGTTTACACCGAAGGCAAGACTGAAATGGAATGGTTGTACGGCTTCTACAAAGCGGCGCAACAAGGCGGTCGTGGCCAACGCATCGCAATGCCAAACTTCAGCAAGTTCTGGGAAGATAACCAGTTGATTGAGATGAAGTGGAACGAGAAAAACGCACAGTTCGTTCGTTACGCTGAATTCCGTGAAAACCCAATCATGAACCCACTAGGCACACCAAGTGGTAAGTTTGAGATCTTCTCTCGCACTATCGAAGGTTACCAGTTAGAGGATTGCCCTCCACACCCAACATGGTTAGAGCCAACAGAGTACACGGGTAACGCAACTGATGGTGAACTTCAGCTGATGACAGCACACGCAGCACACCGTCTGCACAGCCAGTTCAACTACGCGAAGATTCGTGAAGAGTACGCAATTGCGGACCGCGAACCGATCTCTATCCACCCTGAAGATGCAAAAGCGCGTGGCATTAAGACTGGTGATCTTGTTCGCGCTTTCAATGGCCGTGGTCAAGTTCTGGTTGGTGCATTGGTGACTGATGGCATCAAGCAAGGCTCTGTGTGTATCCACGAAGGTGGTTGGCCAGATCTAGACCCGAAAACAGGCATCTGTAAAAACGGTGGTTGTAACGTTCTAACGCTCGATATTCCAACCTCTCGCCTTGCGAACGGTTGTGCGGCTAACTCTGCATTGGTTCGTATCGAGAAGTACGAAGGTCCAGTGCTAGAACTAACCGCATTCACACCGCCTAAGAACGGTTAAGCATGGTCTAGAACCTAAGATACAAAACTAAAGAAGCCAGCAACTTGCTGGCTTCTCTTTTATCTATTTTTCAGATCTTTACTTGGTCGCTAAGGCAACGAAAGGCGCTTTTTTAGTAATTTGAAATGCTGGCAGCAAAGTAAACACGATGGCGACAAATACCACTGAACCAACCAAATCCTCAATCCTGTGCATACCGAGCCACAAGCGACTGTACGCCACGCCCATTGCCCACACCCATAAGGTAGTAGCAGAGAAATAGCATTTCTTCTGCAAAAATAACCCACCAAAGAAGGCTAAACAGATAGAAACGAAAATCGTATGACCAGATGGGAAGGAATAGTCTTTTTCACCTTGCCAGTGACGAGTGCGCCATTCACTGACTTTTTCGGAGATCTCTCCGATCACACTCGCTTGTTGTTCAGTCTCCAACTGATAAAACGCTTCTGGGTGCTCAATCAATTGCTCTGCAGCAAGCAATTCGGTGTAGGGACGTGGGCTTTCTGTCATTAGCTTCAAGCCTGTTTTGCTGGCAAAACCAATCACCAGTAACAATCCCAGCATGGAGAGTTTTTGCATCCAATCAGACTGGCTAGGTTTGTAGCGGTAAAGCGACAACACCAACAGCGTGAGAGTGATCAAAAAGCCTTTACTGCCCGCAGAATCGGTTAGCAGAGTAAAGAGAATACCAGTGCCATCAGAAACGTGAGAAGTAAGATCGTGATACGAGGCAAACAGCGAAAGTGGGATGATGCCAAGAATGAACAAGGCGAGCATCATCAAACCGTATTTTTTAGTTTTCATGAAAAGTCATACAGCAGTCGAAAATAGGCGGCTATCTTACGACAATCGATGTGAAAAACTTATCAACGCTCTGTCAATTCGGTCTTGTTTATTTTACTTCTGATCTCCATTGGGGAGAGGCCGAAGTTGCGCATCGTGAAACGATTGAGTGAGGATTGAGATTGAAAGCCTAACCGCTCAGACAAAGTAACAAGAGGAATGGAGGTGTAGGACAAGACCTCGTAACACTTCTTTTGTTTGAATTGGTTTAGCAATTCATCAAAAGTTTGCCCTTCTTGTTTGAGTTTGCGGGCAAGCGTCCAACGAGAGTAACCCATTAGATTGAGTAGCTTGTTCGATGCACGGACCAGAGAATCATGATGATACAGGCGCTCCAATGTCAGCATCACGAGTTCTGTGGTGCTTAAATCATTCAACAGCTCCAATTGAGAAAGAGAGTGTTGTAGTTGACGTTTGAGGTGCTGATCTAACAAGGGGTTGTTGGTGTTGAGTTGGCGCTGAGCAAAGGGAGCTTTCAATATGAGTAAGTTTTGTGGGCCGGTGTAGATAGAGATACCACTCGTTTGTTCAAAGTCTTTGATATTAGGGATGAACTTGTTGGATTGAATTTGCATGGACTCGACGGGAATCGCCAATGCCGTTAGTGCTTTAGCAACAAAGCATAGATTAAGAATAGGGCCATAAATATCGACGACGCCATCATCCTGTACGTAATGGACAACAACATCACCTTGCGGTGCTATCCGATAATACAACCGATCACGGGAGCCCATGACGGGTTTAAATTGGACGTGGCGATGGATGACTTCTATTGCGTTTGGTGCATTGAGGACGTATGCAAATTCGGGATAAGTGCTCAATAGTTCAGAGATTGAAATATCATGAGCGGGAAGAGGAATTTCATATTTCGCGACAATATAACACAGCTCTTGAAAGTGCTTCTCTGAGACGTGCTGAACCTTATCCAAGCGATGATTTAATTTGGATAATTCATCACTTATCCCTTCAATATGTTTGTGTTGCGCGAGATAAGTGTAGAGCCGAGTGTAAACATGATGGTGGATATATTTCATACAGTTCAATGCAGCATGGCTTGGCGCGTAATTTGATCGCAAGCCATGCCGTGTTTATTGCGTTGCTACCTATTCATGACGTTAGTGTAGCAACGAAAGTTAGTAGCTAAGACCATATCCAAATGGGTATAGCGTGATTGACGGATCTTCTTCATAAGAAGGAACATCTTCTTTACCTTTGGCAACCACCTCATCGGTCGACTTTGGAAGGCCGAAAGGTAACTTACCTTCTGGTTTCACTTTACCGGTGATGACATCAAAAAAGACAGCGTCCGATGTACCGAAGTTCGCCAGAATGATTGGCAACTGATCGTTGATATTATCTAGGGCTGCTGGACGAATCATGAATACATCAAAAATTACTCGCTTACCTGAGTTGATAGCCTGATTAATGACACTATAGACATTGCCACTATTGTAAATACAAGCTCCTAGGTTGTCGGTCAAACCCTCATAACAAAGTTGTGCAGATTCTCCCGGTTCACGGTCAGGTTGCGTTTCGTAAGGACGTAATTGGAAGTCTTCCTGTGCTACAAAACCAAGCTCGCCAGACGGCATAGCGACCCCAAATGGGAACCATGCCGTGGCGAGAGTGGCGGGGGTTTGCGTACGAATAATGATGGTGTCAGCATCTGCCATGTTTTCTGCGACGTTTAAGCCATATTGTTGTGCGTTGTCGACAATACTTGGTTGCTCTGTACCGCCATAGTTGGCGTAGACATACACTTTACCTAACTCCTCTACTGATAAAGGCAATGCGTTGTTGTCGTTTTTCAACAAGGTAACGGAGCGTCCTTGAGATTCAATACCCAGCTCTTGGAACTCTGTTTTACCGACCACATCATTGACCTTGGCGATATCAACAAATGGGTCTTCAAACAAACCTTGTTTGAACTTATTCGTCAGGATTCGATTTACCGATAAGTCGATGCGCTCTTGGGTAAGACGCCCGCTCTCAATATTCGTAAGCAATAAAGCAGGGTCATCGATACCCCCAAATTGGTCAATACCCGCATCGACAGAAGCAGCGAAACGCTCTGTTGAATCTTCGTCTTCTTTACCCCAAGGCATACCTAAGTAAGTGAACGGATTCTTCTCTGCATCTTCATGTGTGATGATCCCGGTTCGACATGTATCGACACAATCGTTAGCGACTAACCAATCTGATAGCAACACGCCATCGAAGTTTTCTTCGCCTCGAAGAATATCTGTCATGATGTATTTGCTGTAACCAAAGCCAACATTACCTTCACTTTCCGGTAGTTGCTCATAAGGAATTCCGTAATAAGGCATCACGCCCGCAACGCCAGCCTCAAAAGCACCTTTAAATGGAATGCGGTGGTAGTCAAAGTTGTTGCCCGGATAAACCTGATAGCGGCCAGCGAAGTAGTGTGCATCCGCGCCATTTTCTTGTGGACCACCACCTGCAAAATGTTTTACGACTGCCCAGACTCCATCTTTCGTCAGCTCGGTATTGTTGTGTTGTAAACCTTGGACATAGGCTTTGGTCATTTCTCGTGATAACTCAGCGTTTTCACCGAATGTACTGTTCACTCGCCCCCACCTTGGTTCAGTAGCGAGGTCAGCGGTTGGATGGAGTGCTTGGTTGATGCCGACGGCTAGGTACTCTTGACGAATGACATCGGCGAAGGTTTTAGTGAACTCAGCATCGCCAATCGCGGCTAAGCCGAGTGTTTCCGACCATTGTGAAAAATCGCCAGAAGAGACTGAAGTTCCAAATGCGGCATTAAAGTGGTTGCGTGGGTCGGTTGAAATAGAAACGGGAATTCCTAAGCGAGTGTGCTCCGCTAATTCTTGAGCATGATTATTATCTTCTGCCATCAGAGTGGCATCGCCTTCTTGGCGAGTTATAAAGGTATTGAGGAAACGTTCTTGAATTAATGTGGTGTTGGTTATGCCATCGCCTTTAAAAACGAGTCTTGAGCTATCGCTGCTGAGTACGAATGTTCCGTGCATCATCAAGCCTGCCTTTTCGGCGTTGTTCATTTGTTGAGTAAGATTCTCTGCGCGTTGTTTTGGGCTCAGTCGCCAATCCTCATAAGCGTCTAATTCGCCATTCTTATTATGATCCTTAAAGGTTAGCCCATCGACCGTGAGAAGATTGAGCGTTTTGGTTTCCAATGTTGGTATAGTGAGTTGTTCTGAATCTGATCCACAACCGCTAATGAGTAGGGGAGGCAGCGCAAAGACTAAGAGGTTTTTTCCAGAGGTTTTCATCGTTATTGCCTTTTATTTTGTTGTTTGGCGCAGTATGACTCTGGAGGTGAAGGAAAGTATTTCCTTTAGGGAGCAAGGTTTTGACGTTCAGGTGCAGAATAGGGAAAGTGTGAGATTCTGTCAGAATGATTAGTGTGATGAATATCTCGGTGCAGGAGAAGAGTCCACTTCTGCTTTGGTTTTCACTCGGTCTTTTAGCGTAGCGAAATACGAGATCAAAGTGCTCATCCATAAGCGCTTTATTCTGGAGTGAGCAAGGTTAGCTCATCAACCCTAACAGATATTCCGATGCGGCTTTTGGATCTTCTGCGTGGCAAATCGCTGAAACCAAAGCCAAGCCGTGAACACCAGTGGCGCTGAGCAGCGGAATGTTATTTTCGTTAATGCCGCCAATGGCAACAATCGGCAGTGAAGTCGTCTCTAACGCCATCTTCAAACCATCAATACCCCAATGTTTTTTGGTGTTGGTTTTGGTTGGCGTCGCGAATATCGCGCTCAAACCGATGTAATCAATCGGCAGAGAGTCCGCTTCCGCTAACTGCTCTTCATTTTCGATAGATAAGCCGAGGATTTTGTTTGGTCCAATCAACTCACGGGCGATCGTTGCTGGCATGTCTGATTGCCCGAGGTGGACACCATCAGCATCAACAGCCAGTGCAACATCAACGCGGTCATTGATGATCAAAGGCACATTGGTACCTTTAAGGATGTCTTTGACAGCTTGAGCACGTTCGATAAACGCACGCACATCGCCGTGTTTTTCGCGAACTTGTACCATAGTCACGCCACCTTCCACGGCTTTTCTCACAACACGCTTTAGTGTGGCTAAATCTTGTTGGTCATCGGTGACCAAATATAAACGATAGGCGTTCATTTTGTTTCCTTTGGGCCTCTCACCTAGATGGAATGAGAGGCCAGTATTTGTTAGAGAAAAGCTTAACTCACTTGGAGTTTTAGGCGTTTTGCTAGCGTTTCTTCATCCAACAGGTAAAGCTCATCCAACAGGCTCATTTGTAGGCTACCTGGGCCGCGAGCTTGTTCCGCTGCAATCTCGCCAACAACGCCCAGTACCGCCGCTGCAGCAAGGCCGGTGTTATCACCAACAGCAGCAAAAGCGCCTGTAAGAGCTGTTAGCGTACAACCCATTCCGGTTACGTATGGCATCATCTCGTGACCATTGTTCAGTTGCACGGTTTGTTCCTTCGTGACGATGTAATCAGTCTCGCCAGAAATCACTACGCTCGCACCATACTCTGAGACTAAGAAGTTTGCTGCGCCAAGTGCTGCGTCGCTGCTGTCTAACGCATCGACGCCTTTGCTTTGTGCTTGCTCGCCAGCAAGAGCAATGATTTCTGAAGCGTTACCACGAATGATCAGCTTATTTGCAAGGCGTGCGATCTCACGTGATGTCTCTGTACGTAGTGAGCTTGCTCCGCAACCGACTGGGTCGAGTATAACGATTTTACCATTGGCATTGGCTTGCTCTACGGCATAGCTCATACGCGGTGTCCAAACGCTGTCTAGGGTACCAATGTTGATAACCAGTGAACCCGCGAACGACATCATCTCTGCCATTTCCTGCTTGGAGTGCGCCATGATTGGAGAAGCGCCGATGGCCAATAGCGCGTTTGCCGTGTTGTTCATCACCACGTAGTTAGTGATGTTGACGACTAATGGCTTTTGCTGGCGTACTGCGGTTAATGCTTGGCTGATTTGTTCAATTAACATGAGACTCTCCGATTAATCTTGCTGAGCGTTCAGACCTTGTTGCCAGAATGCCACTTCCATACGCGTTGCGGTTTTGAATACCTGAATCAGGTTTTGACCGCGTTGGCTGTTTATATCGATTTCCGCCAATAACTGGTTAAAGTGTTCTGCACCTTTTGCGACACCAGATTGGAACTCTTCACCACCGTAGAGGTTGATCCAACTTGCGTATGGGTTGCCTTCTATTACCGTGTTCTCATCTTCAATCAGCATCTTACCGATAACTGCATAACCGATAGAGCATGGCGCCAGTGCCGCGTATAGATCAACAAGATCGCCAGTCATGCCAGCATCCAACACGTAACGGGTATAAGCTACCGTACCGAAATCTTCTGGCTCGTTTTCTAAGTCGGATTCTGTCAGTCTCCATTGCTCACAGTAAGTCACGTGGTGGGCGATTTCAGAATCTAGCAATGCATGTACGCTTGGTAGGGCACGGCGCATGTCATCCAAAGTACGTGCTTTGTAGATCGCTAATGCGTAAGCTCGTGCGTACTGCTTTAGGAAAAGAAAATCCTGCTTTAGGTAGTGCAGAAAACAAGGCTGAGCCAGAGTGCCTTGCGCCAATTGCTGCACGAAAGCATGCTCAGTGTATTCTTGCCAATCTTGGTGGCAAGCGTCGATCAAATCTTGGTATTTCATTATGGGTATCTCGTTATCAGAAGACCCTAGGCTTAGAGCCTAAGGTCAGTAGAATTAGTCAAAGCTCGGTACGTAATCTTTCGCTTTTGGCAGTGTTTCGATGATTTTTTGTGAATACATGAACTCGGCATAATCATCGTAGCGTTTTAGATCTACTGCAGATGGACGAAGAGCGAAACGAGTTAGCGTGTCGTTCCAAGCGCGTTGGTTAAGCTCGTTGTTGAGGGTGTCTGGTGAATAAGCCACGAACTCTTTCCACGACTCTTTTGGATGGTTAACGATGTAAGTGGTCGCTTGCTCTAGTGCTTTGTTGAATGCCTTGATGGCTTCTTTGTCGTAGGTTTTTGCATTGGCTACGAAGACTAACTCGTCATACGCTGGTACTCCGTGTTCTTCAGGGAAGAAGGCTTTAGCTTTATAACCTTCTAGTGCCAGTTGGTTGGTTTCGAAGTTACGTAGACCGCCCCAAATCGCATCCACCTTGCCAGACGCAAGAGACGAAGACAGCGCCCAACCTACGTTGATGATTTGTACGTCAGAAAACTTCACGTTCTCTTGAGCTAGCATGGTGCCGATTGTTGCTTCTTCGTTGCCTGCGATCGCAATACCGATCTTCTTGCCTTTCAAGTCGCCAAGGTTTTCACTCTTACCGTTGTCCAACACCATCAACGTGTTGAGTGGCGTAGCAATCAAAGTCGCAGAGCGGATTAGTGGCAAACCAGCCGCGACATCGATGGTTAGGCTTGGTTGGTAAGAAATCGCCATGTCGACTTTACCCGCCGCGACCAACTTAGGTGGCGTGCTTGGATCTGCCGGCTCCTGAATGTTGACCTTCAAGCCTTGCTCTTTGAAGTAACCACGCTCTTTGGCAATAACGATAGGACCATGGTTTGGATTGACGAACCAATCCAACATCAGTGTCATCTCTTTTTCAGATGCAAGCACGTTGGTTGATACCACTGAAGCGAGTAGAGCAGCAGCGCTCATAAATTTGTTTTTATTCACGGGGTTCTTCCTTTTCTTTCCCAATTTTCTTTGGTTATTTTCTGTAATTACTTGCTTTCCCAAGGGATGGCTTTTTTCAATAATTTATCGGTGATGAAGTAGAGTGAGATAGACAGCACTGCGAGGATAAACAGCGCTGCAAACATCTCATCAATGATCATGCGAGCGTTGGCTTGGAGCATCAGATAACCCAAGCCTTCACTTGAACCTACCCACTCACCGACCACTGCTCCAATTGGCGCAATAACGACGGCAACACGAATACCTGAGGCTAAAGTTGGTAGTGCGGCTGGCAATTGAATATGACGAAGTAGCTGCCATTTAGACGCGCCCATGGTCTTGGCAAGGTCGAGGTAACCTGTTGGCGTATTGCGCAAGCCGTCATAGCAACATGTCGTGACGGGGAAAAAGATGATGATCGCCGCCATAACAACTTTTGAAGCAATGCCGTAACCCAGCCAAAGCATGAGCACTGGCGCGATAGCGAACACAGGGATCGCTTGGCTAGCAATCAGAATGGGCAGTAACCAACGCTTCAGCGGCTCGAACATCAGCATTTGCAATGCGAACAGCAAACCCATCGATAATCCAAGCACCAAGCCAAGTAAAATCTCTTGCGCGGTAACCCAAGTATGTTTGAGCAGGACATCGTAGCGAGTGACCAATCTATCCAGCACTTCAATTGGTGAAGGTAAGATGAAGCTTGGCATGTCGAATACCACAACAACCAACTGCCACAATCCCAAGATCACCGCCGTGCTGATGACCAAGCGCAGAGCCGGATGAGTCGCGCGTTCTTTTTTACCTATACGTGTCGAAACGGAGCTGTACTGAGTCATATCACTCATAGTCTTTCTCCAATTGATCTAAAATCGCTTGTTGTAGCGCCGCGCACTCTCCATCGAGAACTCGGGGCGGCTTGGAGTCTGGAACGACCAAGTGTTGAGCTTGCGCAGGCGTGCCTTGCAACACATAGAGTTGGTGAGCTAACCGCACCGCTTCTTGTGGGTCGTGGGTAATCAGAACAACCGTCTTATCTTTCAGTAATTCGGCAGACAAGGTTTGCAACTTATGGCGAGTAACCGCGTCCAACGCAGAGAAAGGCTCATCCATCAGAACCAGAGGCTTGTCTTGCATCAGAGTGCGAGCAAGGGCAACACGTTGTCTCATGCCGCCAGATAGTTGAGCTGGCTTAGCATCCGCGTAATCGGCGAGTCCCACTTGGCTGAGTAAAGTCAGTGCACGTTGTTTATTTTGTTCTGGTGCTTGATCTTGAGAAAATCGAGAACTTAGGCAGACGTTGTCTAACACATTTAACCACGGCAGCAACAAGTCTTGCTGCGCCATGTAAGCAATACGTTCGTGCAGAGCGATGCCATCCGTTGTGGTTAATTCACCATGCCATTCGACTTTGTCGTCTAACAAACCCGCTAGATAACGAAGGATAGTCGTTTTTCCGCAACCACTACGACCAAGCAACACAGTCCATTGATTAGCAGGGATGGTCATACTCAACCCTGCTAATGTTGGCGTTTGGCTGTCTTTGTATTGCAGACTTGCTTCGGTAAGCTGAATGCCGAGTGCATTAGCGCACATGCGTGTGGCCTGCAAAAAAATGGTTCACAGGGCCGTGACCTTTACCGACATCCAATTCATCAGCGTGCGCGATAGCTTGGCTGATGTACTGCTTACCTAGGTGCACCGCTTTGTGCAGGTTGTTGCCTTGGCCAAGGTAAGACGCGATAGCAGAAGACAGCGTACAGCCTGTGCCATGGGTGTTTTTGGTTGGAAAGCGTTTAGCGCTGATCAGTTCAGAGCTGTCTGGCATGATCAGCAGATCGTTGCTGTTTTCGTCTTTTTCTAAGTGGCCGCCTTTTAACAGCACCGCTTTTGCACCAAGCGCGCGTAAATCAGCGATCATATCGTTCATTTCAGATTCTGACTGAGGCACTGGCTTACCCGTTAATGCTGCGCCTTCGGGTAGGTTAGGGGTAATGATGTCTGCGAGCGGAATCAATTCTTCTTTTAAAGTGCTGATTGCCGATTGTTCCAGTAATAGATCGCCGCTGGTGGCCACCATTACAGGGTCAATCACGAGGTGTTTTGGTTGGTATTGTTTAATTTTGTTGGCAACAACCTTGATGATGTTGGAATCGGCCAGCATACCCACTTTGACTGCCACGATGTTGAGGTCGGTAAATACCGCATCGAGTTGGCTCTCTACATGGTCGAGAGGAATGGGAAAAATCGCAGAAACGCCTTGGGTATTTTGCGAAGTAATCGCCGTGATTACCGAGCAAGCAAAACTGCCGGTTGCGGACATCGCTTTGATGTCGGCTTGAATGCCCGCGCCGCCGCCACTATCAGAACCTGCAATCGTCAACACAATCGGTGTGTCTGTTGAAGTTGCTGCTTGTGGCTGTGTTGATGGTTTTTCTTGGCTTGACTGCTGTGCCATGGTCGCTCCTATTACAAGACGTACAGGAACTGACTTGGCCAAGCAAGGGTAGATCGGTGATCGGATCCATTGGGCTAGCTGCACTAGTAGAGACTCAAGGCAAGCTAGTGGCAAAGTGATGATAGTTCCCTACGTCAGTGCTAACTGAATCAGGTTCAACGGGTCTCGAATTTCGATCTCAGCCGACGCATTCACTGCATGGGCCCCCCGACTATTTCGTCAAGATAATAGCAGTTCACTCAGTTACGGTGCACGTGTTTTTTCCGGCCAAGAGGGGGCAATCGATTAAATATGAGACTTGAGAGCAGTAACGAGATAACAGAATTTAGTGTATACCCAAGTAACCTCGAGATGCTTGGTTCAGCGAGAATGACTTGGTTTGTAGACGCGGCGGCGATTTGAAGGCTTAGTGGGTCTAAATCAAGAATCGGCAACAAAGTATACAAGCCAAGGCAACTCGCCCTCTGGGAGCGTGTCATTGACCCGATTGCTACGTCAAACAACTTGGAAAGAGCGTGCTATTCCGCTTCGTTGTTTTCCTTGCTCTCGAATCAATGACAACGCTCTGAATCCTGCATCTTGAAGTCACTTGGGTATAAATAACGTGCTGCATTGAAACTGGCAGTTCAAGACACTATCTAATAGTGAGATGTCGACATAATACGTAACGATTCGTCCTTTGATTTAGCAAGGATTAGCATAAAACAAGGTTAAAAAAGTGTTAATATTTAACGCGTTGCCAATATCCTTTTGAGTCATCCAATTTAGGTTATGACTGTTATAAACAGAGTCTAACTCAAAGGTGGGGAAGGCTAGGACGATCAACGAGCAAGGAGATTTCATGCTTAATTCTGTAACAGCGAAAGCGGTGATCGATCATGCCCTCTTTTTAGGGGCTGATTTCGCTGAGCTATTCGTTGAACACCATCAAACCAACACTGTCCAGATCGCATCTGGTGAGGTGGACAAGGTTAACTCGGGTATCGATTTTGGTATCGGTATTCGTCTCTTCTTCGGTCATAAAGTGCTTTACGGTTACACCAACAGCACCGATGAAGCCGAACTTAAACGCGTAACCTCACTGCTTGCAGCAAAAGACAAGCGTGAGCAAATCGCGTCAGCAGGTTCTCTCAATCTGAACCGCTACCCAATTCAACATGGTTGTCGTATGCCACTTGGCAAAGACGCTAACCTAGATTCTAAAATCGCTTTCCTATTGCAAGTTGACCAAGCAGCACGTGCAGAGAGTGCATATATCAGCCAGTTCATTGGTAGTGTGCTTCAGCGTGAACAACAAGTGTCTATCTTCAACTCAGAAGGTCTACACGTTGACGATACTCGCCACTACATCCGAGTTGCTGGTAATACTGTCGCTCAAAAAGGTAATGAGCAGTCTTCTGGTATGGAAGGTCCTGGCGCTCTTGCTGGTTGGGAATTCAGTGAACAACTTGATGCGAAAGAGCTAGGTCAAACTATCGCGCAACAAGCGTTGGTAAAACTTGGCGCAGATGCGTGCCCATCGGGTGAAATGCCAGTGGTAATTGGTAACGGCTTTGGTGGCGTAATCTTCCACGAAGCTTGTGGCCACTTGCTAGAAACCACTTCAGTTGCGAAGAAGGCGTCCGTATTCCACGACAAGATGGGCGAAATGGTTGCTCACACCGCGGTGAATGCAGTAGATGATGGCACCATGACCAACGAATGGGGCTCGATTCACGTTGATGACGAAGGCATGAAGACTCAGCGCACTCAATTGATCAAAGACGGTAAGCTAACCAGCTTTATGGTTGATAAAATGGGTGGCATGAAGACAGGTTATGAGCCTGCGGGGTCTGGTCGTCGCCAAAACTATAAGTTCGCACCAACCTCACGCATGCGTAACACCTTTATCGAAGAAGGCGAGCATTCACTTGATGACATGCTGGCAGGCATCGAACGTGGTATCTATGCGAAGAAGATGGGCGGTGGCTCGGTTCAACCGGGCACAGGTGAGTTTAACTTTGCTGTTCGTGAAGCTTACCTTATTGAAAATGGCAAAATCACCAAGCCTCTGAAAACAGCAACGCTGATCAGCACGGGTCCAAAAGTGTTGAAAGAAATCAGCATGGTCGGCAAAGACATGGCGCTTGCGCCGGGCATGTGTGGTTCCGTGAGTGGTTCAGTGCCAACAACAGTCGGTCAGCCAACGCTGAAAGTCGATAACATTCTGGTAGGAGGCGGTAACTAATGAGCCAAGAACAACAACTTCTTAATGCGGTTGATTACGTCCTATCAGAAGCAAAACGCCAAGGGGCAGAAGCAGACGTCATTGTAAACCGCAACAGCAGCTTTTCTCTGAAAGCGAACCAAGGAAAGCTGGATGAGTACAAAGTAAGCTCAAGCCAAGTTCTGGGTGTTCGTGTTGTGAAAGGTGCGCGCGTTGCAACAAGCTATTCTGAGTCGTTAGAGCAACCAAGCTTAGATTTGATGCTGACTAACGCACTGCAAAGCGCTCGCTTTTCCAAGCAAGATGAACATCAGACGATTAGTTGCGTGAACAGCCACATCGCGACTGATGTTGCTGAGATTGCGCAAGAAGATACAACTTCTGTTGACGAAAAAATCGAACTGTCTCTCGCTCTTGAGCAAGGCGTAGTGGCTTTGCCTCACGCCTCTAGCGCGCCTTACAATGGTTACAGCGATGGCGAAACACAACTGATCATTGCCAATACTCAAGGCACATTGTGTCAACACTTCGAGCGCTCGTTCACTTGTTACGCGTATACCTTGTTTGAAAAAGACGGCAAACAGTCAATGGCGGGCAGAATGTCACTTGGTCGCCGTTTTGATGAGTTGAATCCAGCTTACTGCATTGAAGGCGGTTACAACCTTGCTCGTGATCTTCTTGAAGGCGCACCAGTGGCTACGGGTAACTACCCAGCAATCTTCCATATCAATGCGCTAGCAAGTTTGTTCGGTGCTTTTGGCAGTGCTTTCTCCGGCGTAAGCGCGATGAAAGGCATTACGCCACTGGGTGACAAGCTTGGTCAGCGTGTTGCGAGTGACTTGATTACCTTTACTGATACGGCTTACATGCCAAATGGTATGGCAATTTCGGGCTTTGATAGTGAAGGTTTTGCTACTCAAGACAATGTAATGATTGCCAATGGTGAATTGAAAACCTTGCTACACAACAGCCAGACTGCGAGTTATTTGGGCGCAGTCTCGACAGCAAGTGCCGCTCGCGGTGCAAAATCGAGTCTAGACGTTTCAGCGAATCATAAAGTGATTTCGACCGGCGGCAGCAGTGCATCAGAAGTAAAAGCGGGTGAGTACCTAGAGTTAGTCGAACTTCAAGGTGTCCATTCTGGTGCGGATGCAGTGAGTGGTGATTTCTCATTTGGTGCGAGTGGCTTCTTGTGCCGTGATGGTGAGCGCATTCAACCAGTGCGTGGTATCACTGTAGCGGGTAACTTCTACAAGATGCTGCAAGAAGTTGAGGCGGTAGGTGATACTCAGCTTATTAGCGATAGTCGCACCTTCTTTGCTCCAGACGTGCGTTTTGCTCGTTTGAGCATTGGTGGTAAATAACCCCAGCATTCCTATAGAAACAAAAAGAGGACTCAATCGAGTCCTCTTTCTTATATGGAGTGATTAACTCGTGAGAATTAAAATTCGCGGATGTCCAGTTCATTGTGGATCAATACCACACACTGAGAAGCGAAAAGCATCTTAGGACCTAAGCTGATCTTCTCTGTGCCAAGGCGTTTCAAGCTGTTAAAAGACTTCTTCGGCATCGGAATATGGTCAGTTAGCAAGAAACATGGGTTTCCACCGATTTCTGCATCACGAACAAATTCGCCTTTTTTATCCAACATATATAGTTGGTGATCTTCTGCCAGTTCTTGCACTAGGCGTTCAAAACTGACGGTACGAACGGTGATACCAGGTTCGACTTCACGAAGTTGCTCTTTGCCCATGCCAACCGAAGCATCCAAAGCGCGAGCCACTGCTGCAATCAAGGTTGACTCATGAAAGCCTCCAATGTTGGTGATGTCGTTGGAGCGAATAGTAATGGTGCGTGAGAAATCTTTTGTGCTTTCTAAAACCAAGTGCACAACCACATCTTCACGGTGCGATTGAGCAACGAACATAGTGTTCATCATGGTATGAGCAAGAATCTCTGTATGCGCTTCATTACCAACACCTTCTAACAGTGCTTTGCTGGTGGTTGGTGCCGCGCGAGCTCGTAAAACAAAAGAGCGCATGAATTTAGCCTCTATATAAGAAGAGTGAATGCGCGGAAGTATATACCCAAGCAGGGAAGGGATGCGAGTTTAATAGCAAATGTGAACTTACTTACAAAGCTTCGATTGTCGTGCGGAGTGTGCTGGTTAGAATAGAGGCAACCTGTTAGGAGCGGTATATGGAAATCAAAAAAATAAACAAACAAGTTTATAGAAAGAAGGTCAACTTAGTGATTGGTTGCTTTGTTGCCTTGCTTGCTATCTCTTCTCTTGCTTTTAGTACTTTATTAATTGTCTTGTTCGGTAATACAGATGTAGTACCTGAACAGTCGACGGGGAACTTTCATTGGAACTTAATTGGTGTTGTGCTCGCCTTAGTCACTTCACTGTCTTTGCTGAACCAATTCAAAACACGCCCTTATATGGAAGAAGTGTTGTATGTCTGGAAACTCAAGCAGCTGCACAACAAGATCTTTCGCAAACTGAAAAGTATTAAAGCCGCTTCTACTGAGCACGATGTAAAAGCACTGACGATACTTAAGTTCTACTATACGACTCAAAGTCAGGTGTTTGAGCTAGATAACAACACATTGACGATGAGCAGTGTAAATAAAGAATTAGAGGCTATTGAGCAAATCGAAGCGGCGAAGTCTCGGGATCTTGATATCACAAGCTTTGAAGAGTCTTGGATAGATACATATTGATTGCCTATTTGCTACGTTAAGTTAACAACTAAGTGCTAAAAATAAGCGTTTGAGTGAGATTTCATCACTCGACGCTTTTTTTAAGTTTTTTTCTAAAAAAGGGTTGCCAAGAAAAATCATCTCCCTATAATGCGCCTCCGTTGTCAGGGCAAAGCGGAAACGCAAAAGTGGTTGGCAATGAGGCGAAAGAAAAGCTTCTAAAAATTAATTTGAAAAAGTGTTTGACACTAAGAGTTAATTCCTTAGAATACGCCTCCGCTTCGATAGCAAAGCTTACGAAGCAAGCTCTTTAAAAATATAGACCTATCAATCTGTGTGGGCACTCGTTGATGATAATCCAATTAGAAATTTCTCTTAATAAAGAGCGGTTTCAAATTAGGTTTCAATGAACTGAGTGACCAATCAAGTCTTCGGACTTGGCACAGTCAATTCATTATCATTCTGTTGGAATGATAATAGCTTTAAAATTACTTCTTACTTTCGAGTAAGGATGAGTTTTGAAGTCAGTATTCGTTGAGCCTCTCCCTATTTATTTAGGGAATCAAAAACTTTAAATTGAAGAGTTTGATCATGGCTCAGATTGAACGCTGGCGGCAGGCCTAACACATGCAAGTCGAGCGGAAACGACTTAACTGAACCTTCGGGGGACGTTAAGGGCGTCGAGCGGCGGACGGGTGAGTAATGCCTAGGAAATTGCCCTGATGTGGGGGATAACCATTGGAAACGATGGCTAATACCGCATGATGCCTACGGGCCAAAGAGGGGGACCTTCGGGCCTCTCGCGTCAGGATATGCCTAGGTGGGATTAGCTAGTTGGTGAGGTAATGGCTCACCAAGGCGACGATCCCTAGCTGGTCTGAGAGGATGATCAGCCACACTGGAACTGAGACACGATCCAGACTCCTACGGGAGGCAGCAGTGGGGAATATTGCACAATGGGCGCAAGCCTGATGCAGCCATGCCGCGTGTGTGAAGAAGGCCTTCGGGTTGTAAAGCACTTTCAGTCGTGAGGAAGGTGGTGTAGTTAATAGCTGCATTACTTGACGTTAGCGACAGAAGAAGCACCGGCTAACTCCGTGCCAGCAGCCGCGGTAATACGGAGGGTGCGAGCGTTAATCGGAATTACTGGGCGTAAAGCGCATGCAGGTGGTTTGTTAAGTCAGATGTGAAAGCCCGGGGCTCAACCTCGGAATAGCATTTGAAACTGGCAGACTAGAGTACTGTAGAGGGGGTAGAATTTCAGGTGTAGCGGTGAAATGCGTAGAGATCTGAAGGAATACCGGTGGCGAAGGCGACTCTGGACAGATACTGACACTCAGATGCGAAAGCGTGGGGAGCAAACAGGATTAGATACCCTGGTAGTCCACGCCGTAAACGATGTCTACTTGGAGGTTGTGGCCTTGAGCCGTGGCTTTCGGAGCTAACGCGTTAAGTAGACCGCCTGGGGAGTACGGTCGCAAGATTAAAACTCAAATGAATTGACGGGACTGCACAAGCGGTGGAGCATGTGGTTTAATTCGATGCAACGCGAAGAACCTTACCTACTCTTGACATCCAGAGAACTTTCCAGAGATGGATTGGTGCCTTCGGGAACTCTGAGACAGGTGCTGCATGGCTGTCGTCAGCTCGTGTTGTGAAATGTTGGGTTAAGTCCCGCAACGAGCGCAACCCTTATCCTTGTTTGCCAGCGAGTAATGTCGGGAACTCCAGGGAGACTGCCGGTGATAAACCGGAGGAAGGTGGGGACGACGTCAAGTCATCATAGCTCTTACGAGTAGGGCTACACACGTGCTACAATGGCGCATACAGAGGGCAGCAAGCTAGCGATAGTGAGCGAATCCCAAAAAGTGCGTCGTAGTCCGGATTGAGTCTGCAACTCGACTCCATGAAGTCGGAATCGCTAGTAATCGTGGATCAGAATGCCACGGTGAATACGTTCCCAGCCTTGTACACACCGCCCGTCACACCATGGGAGTGGGCTGCAAAAGAAGTAGGTAGTTTAACCTTCGGGAGGACGCTTACCACTTTGTGGTTCATGACTGGGGTGAAGTCGTAACAAGGTAGCGCTAGGGGAACCTGGCGCTGGATCACCTCCTTATACGATGATTACTCACGATGAGTGTCCACACAGATTGATACGGTTTATAAGTAAAGAGACGAAGATATCCCAATATCTTCAATCCAGTGTCCCGTTCGTCTAGAGGCCTAGGACACCGCCCTTTCACGGCGGTAACAGGGGTTCGACTCCCCTACGGGATACCATTGGGTCGTTAGCTCAGTTGGTAGAGCAGTTGACTTTTAATCAATTGGTCGCAGGTTCGAATCCTGCACGACCCACCATTCTCTCCACGAGAATGAAAAAATAATGTGGGCGATTAGCTCAGTTGGGAGAGCACCTGCCTTACAAGCAGGGGGTCACTGGTTCGAGCCCGGTATCGCCCACCATTCTCTAAGTATTTTTGGATAGGAATTCCAAACCACTTCAGTAAGACGTATGTGGTTAGAATCTTCGACTCTGAAAGTCTTTAGAAAATGAACTTCTTAGGAAGTGATTTGCTCTTTAACAATTTGGAAAGCTGACAAAACAATCTTTAAGATTGTTTGTAAGTTCTCAATGTTTGTCTTTAAGACAAACACCAAAAACACATTCAAGTGTTCTTGGGAATATCACTTTTAAAGTGATTATTCGAAATTGAGTCCGGCAAAATCGAAATGTCTCTCGCTCATTCAAATAATGAGAGACAACTTTGGTGATTTGATTATCAACTCGAAACTCCTTCGGGTTGTATGGTTAAGTGACTAAGCGTACACGGTGGATGCCTTGGCAGTCAGAGGCGATGAAGGACGTATTAACTTGCGATAAGCCCAGATTAGGTAGTAAAAACCACTTGAGTCTGGGATTTCCGAATGGGGAAACCCACTAGCATAAGCTAGTATCGCTGCGTGAATACATAGCGCAGCGAGGCGAACCGGGGGAACTGAAACATCTAAGTACCCCGAGGAAAAGAAATCAACCGAGATTCCGAAAGTAGCGGCGAGCGAAATTGGACTAGCCCCTAAGCTTTATATGCGTTAGACGAACGGTCTGGAAAGTCCGGCAATAAAGGGTGATAGCCCCGTAGTTGACAACGCACATTCAGTGAAATCGAGTAGGGCGGGACACGTGATATCCTGTCTGAATATGGGGGGACCATCCTCCAAGGCTAAATACTACTGACTGACCGATAGTGAACCAGTACCGTGAGGGAAAGGCGAAAAGAACCCCTGTGAGGGGAGTGAAATAGAACCTGAAACCGTGTACGTACAAGCAGTAGGAGCACCTTCGTGGTGTGACTGCGTACCTTTTGTATAATGGGTCAGCGACTTATATTCAGTGGCAAGGTTAACCATCTAGGGGAGCCGTAGCGAAAGCGAGTGTTAACTGCGCGACTTAGTCGCTGGATATAGACCCGAAACCAGGTGATCTAGCCATGGGCAGGTTGAAGATTGAGTAACATCAATTGGAGGACCGAACCGACTAATGTTGAAAAATTAGCGGATGACTTGTGGCTAGGGGTGAAAGGCCAATCAAACCTGGAGATAGCTGGTTCTCCCCGAAAGCTATTTAGGTAGCGCCTCGGACGAATACTACTGGGGGTAGAGCACTGTTAAGGCTAGGGGGTCATCCCGACTTACCAACCCTTTGCAAACTCCGAATACCAGTAAGTACTATCCGGGAGACACACGGCGGGTGCTAACGTCCGTCGTGGAGAGGGAAACAACCCAGACCGCCAGCTAATATCCCAAATTATTACTAAGTGGGAAACGATGTGGGAAGGCTCAGACAGCCAGGATGTTGGCTTAGAAGCAGCCATCATTTAAAGAAAGCGTAATAGCTCACTGGTCGAGTCGGCCTGCGCGGAAGATGTAACGGGGCTAAGTAATAAACCGAAGCTGCGGCAATGAAGTTTTACTTCATTGGGTAGGGGAGCGTTCTGTAAGCCGTTGAAGGTGTGTTGTAAAGCATGCTGGAGGTATCAGAAGTGCGAATGCTGACATGAGTAACGATAAAGGGGTGAAAAACCTCCTCGCCGGAAGACCAAGGGTTCCTGTCCAACGTTAATCGGGGCAGGGTAAGTCGACCCCTAAGGCGAGGCCGAAAGGCGTAGTCGATGGGAAACGGGTTAATATTCCCGTACTTCTTACAATTGCGATGGGGGACGGAGAAGGCTAGGTAGCCTGGCGACGGTTGTCCAGGTTCAAGTGCGTAGGCTGAAGAGTTAGGTAAATCCGGCTCTTCTTAAGGCTGAGACACGACGTCGAGCTACTACGGTAGTGAAGTCATTGATGCCATGCTTCCAGGAAAAGCCTCTAAGCTTCAGATTGTAAGGAATCGTACCCCAAACCGACACAGGTGGTCGGGTAGAGAATACCAAGGCGCTTGAGAGAACTCGGGTGAAGGAACTAGGCAAAATGGTACCGTAACTTCGGGAGAAGGTACGCTCTTGATGGTGAAGTCCCTTGCGGATGGAGCTGACGAGAGTCGCAGATACCAGGTGGCTGCAACTGTTTATTAAAAACACAGCACTGTGCAAAATCGTAAGATGACGTATACGGTGTGACGCCTGCCCGGTGCCGGAAGGTTAATTGATGGGGTTAGACTTCGGTCGAAGCTCTTGATCGAAGCCCCGGTAAACGGCGGCCGTAACTATAATCTATCCTAAGGTAGCGAAATTCCTTGTCGGGTAAGTTCCGACCTGCACGAATGGCGTAATGATGGCCACGCTGTCTCCACCCGAGACTCAGTGAAATTGAAATCGCTGTGAAGATGCAGTGTACCCGCGGCTAGACGGAAAGACCCCGTGAACCTTTACTACAGCTTGGCACTGAACATTGACCCTACATGTGTAGGATAGGTGGGAGGCTTTGAAGCGCAGTCGCTAGATTGCGTGGAGCCGTCCTTGAAATACCACCCTTGTAGTGTTGATGTTCTAACGTCGACCCCTTATCGGGGTTGCGGACAGTGCCTGGTGGGTAGTTTGACTGGGGCGGTCTCCTCCCAAAGAGTAACGGAGGAGCACGAAGGTGGGCTAATCACGGTTGGACATCGTGAGGTTAGTGCAATGGCATAAGCCCGCTTGACTGCGAGAATGACAATTCGAGCAGGTGCGAAAGCAGGTCATAGTGATCCGGTGGTTCTGTATGGAAGGCCATCGCTCAACGGATAAAAGGTACTCCGGGGATAACAGGCTGATACCGCCCAAGAGTTCATATCGACGGCGGTGTTTGGCACCTCGATGTCGGCTCATCACATCCTGGGGCTGAAGTCGATCCCAAGGGTATGGCTGTTCGCCATTTAAAGTGGTACGCGAGCTGGGTTTAGAACGTCGTGAGACAGTTCTATTCCTATCTGCCGTGGGCGTTGGAAGATTGAAGGGGCTGCTCCTAGTACGAGAGGACCGGAGTGGACGAACCTCTGGTGTTCGGGTTGTGTCGCCAGACGCATTGCCCGGTAGCTAAGTTCGGAATCGATAACCGCTGAAAGCATCTAAGCGGGAAGCGAGCCCTGAGATGAGTCTTCCCTGATACTTTAAGTATCCTAAAGGGTTGTTCGAGACTAGAACGTTGATAGGCAGGGTGTGTAAGCGTTGTGAGGCGTTGAGCTAACCTGTACTAATTGCCCGTGAGGCTTAACCATACAACACCCAAGGGGTTTTGATGGACTCAATGCAAGAACGATTGAATGTGTAGTAGAACTTAAAATCAGTTTTCCGAATTAAAGAATTTGCTTGGCGACCATAGCGATTTGGACCCACCTGACTTCCATTCCGAACTCAGAAGTGAAACGAATTAGCGCCGATGGTAGTGTGGGGTTTCCCCATGTGAGAGTAGGACATCGCCAGGCTTGCTTACTGTTTTTAGATTTTAAAAAATCTAAAGGCAAAACTGAGATTTAGCATTATTTAAGTAAGACTAAGTTTTAGTAACAATTTGTGGAGAGATGGCTGAGTGGTTGAAAGCACCGGTCTTGAAAACCGGCGTACGTTAATAGCGTACCTAGGGTTCAAATCCCTATCTCTCCGCCACTATTGAGAAGCCTCGCTAGAAATAGCGAGGCTTTTTTCATTTCTGACGTTTGAGAATTAGACGGGATTTGCATTAAGTTCCAGTTAGTCACAACCCTAGGCTAGGCATTCCAGAACTAGGCCACCACATAGAAAGCCCGCTGAAAAATCAGCGGGCTTTCGTCGTTTTTAGCATTCGAAAGTGGTCTAAGGTTCTATCTTTTATTAGTTTGAAAACTGAGCAGGTTGCGCTGTCACCCAGTTTCTACAATGGCGATAATCCTATGCTTAACTTGTTGAATTTGAGATACAAAAAAGCCCAAGCGTTCTGCTTGGGCTTTTTATATTTAGCGGCTTAGATAGAGTTAATTAAAACTCTTTTGGTGCGAAGCCTGTCATTGCATCTAGGCGAAGTTCTTTACCAACTTTAGTCAGTGGATGAACGATAACTAGACCTTTCACACGCTTCTTAAGCTTGCCGATATCTGCTTGTTCTGCTTTAGTGATTTCACGAGAGAATGGCATATCAAGCAGGCTCTTACGCTCTTTGTTTAGCTCGTATGTTTGCTTGTGCTTAAGTTGGTTGAGTTTCTTTGTTAGATCTTCAACTTCATTCGTGAATTTAGTAATCATTTCGTGATCACCACGAGAACGCGCCGCATCAAGTTTACGTTGGCAAGTATCTAAACGGTTGTGCAGCTTTTGAATGTCAGTTTTAATGCTCATGGTAATTAGACTCAAATTTTTTATGGTCGAGGAGTATAGCATAGCTGAAATTCAACGCTCTACTATACTGCTCGATATCCCCACTTTACTTGATCAATTCATTGCCTGAAGCCTGCTCTGAAAAGAACGCTTCGACGTTATTTAGCGTAACAGAGGCGATGTTGTTTAGAGCCTCATGGGTCAAGAAGGCCTGATGCCCAGTAAATAGCACATTGTGGCAAGCTGATAAGCGGCGGAATACGTCATCTACGATGACATCGTTCGATTTATCTTGGAAGAACAGGTCTTTTTCGTTGTCATAAACATCTAAGCCGAGCGCGCCAATTTTGCCTTGTTTAAGCGCTTCAATGGCAGCTACAGAATCAAGTAACTCACCACGACTGGTATTGATGATCATGACACCGTCTTTCATTTGAACGAAGGCTTTTTCATTCAATAGGTGGTAGTTTTCTTCATTCATTGGACAGTGCAGAGAAATGACGTCTGCGTTAGCATAGATCTCTTCAAGAGAGCAGTAACGCGCGCCCATCTCCAACGCAAGAGGGTTTTCATATGGGTCGTAGCATAAGACTTCCATCCCTAGCCCTTTAAAGATGCGCATGGTGGCGATACCTATCTTACCTGTCCCTACGATACCAACAGTCTTGCCATAAAAGTTAAAGCCGACTAAACCTTCTAGGTTGAAGTTTGCGTCACGAGTACGCTGGTAAGCTTTATGCAAGCGTCGATTCAGACACATCATCATGCCGACAGTGTGCTCTGCCACGGCTTCTGGAGAATAGGCAGGAACGCGGACAACTTGTAAACCAAGTTCTTTCGCCGCTTCCAAATCAACCTTGTCGAAACCTGCACAACGCATCGCGATCAGTTTCGTGCCGCCAATGGAAAGTTGTTTTAGAACTGGAGCAGACAGGTCATCGTTTACGAAGGCGCAAACAACCTCGCAACCCTGTGCCATTTTTGCAGTTTTAGACGTTAATCTAAAATCATGATAGTGAAATTCGAAGTCCCGGTTGTTTTTGATTTTGTTGAAAGAGGCTTCGTCATAGGATTTTGCACTGAAAAAAGCAATGTTGAGCATAATACCCTCTCTATTTGTGCTGAATTTGTAAAGTAATCTCCTTATAAAATAAGCCAATTTTAGTGTAATGAGTAGTTAAATTTGCACACATTAAGTTTGCTTTAGTGTGACCATCTGACTAGCATGGTTGCTCTTTTTTGTGTTCCCCTTAAGTGGATGAGTTAGGCGTTCTGGCGATGTCAGTAAAATGGTTGTCTTTGATCTTGTGTTGTACGTTTATGTCCGGTGCTCACGCAGCGGTCGATTTGGTAAAAGTTGATAAGTCGAAGCGTAGGATGTACCTGATGGAGAATGGCGAGGTCGTAAAAGAGTATCGCATCGCATTGGGTGCTAATCCAAAAGGGCACAAGCAAGAAGAGGGTGACAATAGAACTCCAGAAGGTGATTACACGTTAGATTACGTGATCAACGATTCTGCTTTCTACCGTTCTGTGCATATCAGTTACCCTGATGCGATTGATCGTTTGGAAGCGCATCGTCGCGGTGTTGCACCTGGAGGGGCAATTAAAATTCACGGTCTTAAAAATGGTGAGACTCAATCACCTCAATTTATTCAAAGCTTCGATTGGACTAACGGTTGCATTGCCATTACTAACGAAGAAATGGACGAATTTATCAAGCTAGTCAAAATGGGAACCCCAATTACTATTGAATGGTAATGAAGTTCCTAATATCGACATCTCAGCTACTACATAAAACGACTTGGATGGTCACTAAAGATGCCATCCAACATTGGCAGATGTTTTAGTTTTTTGGGATTGTTCACTGTGTAACACATCACCTTGTAGCCTGCTTTTTGTAGCTTATTGATTTGGCGTGAGCGAACCCAGTTAATATTGAGGTTACAGCTGTAGGCATCTACTTCTTCGAGCAATAATCGGTCTTTTCGACTAAAGAATTCACTTAGCACACCTAGTCTATAACCCTCACAATGCTTGTGCAGTGCTCTAATTACGTCATGACTGAAGCTTGATAAAAGGATGCGTTCTTTTGGTAAAGGACCGTCTAGAAGAGTTTTAGCCGCCATTTGAGCAACGTCATTGGCAGAGTGATGATCTACTTTAACCTCGATGTTAAGATTTAGGTCATTTTCTGCAGCAAGCTCTAGGAGCTCAGATAGTGTCATGATGGATTCATTGGCGAATTCATCGCCGAACCAACGACCAAAATCTAACGCTTTGAGCTCAGATAATGTCATTTGGTCAACTCGACCTTTACCGTTACTACAGCGGTTCACGGTATGATCATGGCAAACGACCAGTACATTGTCTTTGGTCGGTTGTACGTCGACTTCAACCCAATTTAACCCTAAATCGATCGCAGCTTGAACGCTGACTTTCGTATTTTCGGGGAACTTACCTGCCACACCTCGGTGGCCAATCAATAGCGTTGTCATATACGTCTATGCTCAATAAGAAACTGCACAGAATTGTACTCTTTTTTATGGAAAATAGAGTGCGAGTTTTGTTTCTTGTGGTATCCAATAATTATCGATGCATATTAAAGAAAGGTACTTCATCTATAAACAGCGGCGATGAGAACATAACTAATTGGTTTGTTTAGCCCTTTTTGATAAGGGCTTTTTTGGTATTTTTTATGTTCAAAAACCCTAAAAACTATAGTTGTTTAATCTGCAAATGAGTAATAGAATGCGAACCATTTTTATTTAACTGGTAGTGGATGATGTCACGAATTTTGGTCGTAGATGACGATGTTCCGTTGTGTGAACTATTGGAAGCCGTGTTACAAGAAGAAGGGTATACGGTCTCGTCAGTTCACTGTGGTGAAAGCGCGTTACAGTACATGGAAAAAACGCCTGTTGACCTCGTCTTACTCGATGTGATGTTACCTAACCTCAGTGGTATGCAGGTGGCTCGCCGTATTTGCCAACGATTCGCTACCCCTATACTGATGTTGACGGCATTAAACGATGAGAACTCGATGCTTGATGGCTACCAAGCTGGCGCTGACCAATACATCGGTAAGCCATTCAACGTCCCCGAACTGCTTATGCGTATTAAGGCGATTCTTCGTCGTGTTGGCTTAGAGCGTCAACGACAGGCTATGTGTTGTACTGTACAGAGCATGAGTGACCATCTCAACAGCCTTCCTTTGACTGGTACAGAGGCTGAACTATTGTGCTACCTAGTAAAAAACCAAGGCGTGGTAATCTCTAAGGCGGAACTGCAGACCAAAGTTCTAAAGAAAGAGTTGAGTCCTTTTGACCGTAACCTCGATATGCATATCAGTAATATTCGTCGCAAGTTAGTTGAAGCGGGCTTATCCAAACAGCACATCAAAACGTTTCGTGGTAAGGGTTATAGCTACTTAGAGGCTGTGACTGGCTAATGCGATTTGTGTGTCCATCCTACTTTGTGAAACGAAGAGACAGCCTCGCATTTCAGCTTTTTAGTTACATGACGGCTATCGTCATTAGCATCTTGGCTGTTCAAGCGGTTGCCGAACAAGCCCTAGTCAAAGCCATGCTAAAGGTACCTGCTAGTGTAAAGACTGAAATGTTGGACTTAGCGCATCAAGCTAACGTGTTGATCGAAGAAGGTGACATGGACGAGCTGGCCGATTGGGCAAATGCACAGCACTTTTACTTGTTTGTACTCGACGAAAATCAGCGCCCTCTTACACACCGTTTGATGCACCCTCACTTTGAATTCAAGTTGAAATTTAAGCGACGTTTGGACGAACAACTGGAAGGCCGAGTAAGTCGTCCGATATTCAATATTCCTCTTGTCGGAAACAACAGCCTAGTGATTCAGTTGCCTCATCGTTTGCACCCGGCTCATGATTTCATCCTTTATTTCTCTGTATTAAAGGTTGTGATTGCGGCGGTCATCTTGGCGCTGTTCTCTTTGTTAATGGCACGGAATTTACAACAACCATTGGACCGCTTAAGAGAAGCCAGTAAAAAGCTATCGAATGGTGACTTTAACGTCAGTGTGGTGGATGAGCTTAAGTCGAACACCCGCGAATTCAACGAATTAGCGCAAGACTTCGACCACATGACAAAAGAGATTCATTCTCTTGCTGAAAAGCAGCGTCGCTTGATTCGTGATGTTTCCCATGAGTTACGTACACCATTAGCGCGCCAAAATTTAGTGTTACATCTATTGCGCAAGCGAGTAGGGGAAAATGAACAAACCCTAGTGACGCGTATGGAAGAAGAGGCCAATGAGCTAAATCATCTTATTGGTGAAATCCTGGAATTCAGCCGTTTAGAGAATGCTCGCTACGATACGGAATTAAAACGCAGCGATTTAGAAGTACTATTGGCGCCTCAAGTAGAACGTTGCAAAATCGATTTGCAAATACAGCAAAACCTTACGTTTGTTTCTGAGGCGACAAGAACAAAAGCGCAATGTGATGATACGCTCGTCGTGCGTTGTTTGAATAATTTGATTGGCAATGCCATTAAGTATGCTGGTAAGTCAGCCCAGATTGATGTTTCTCTGGCGAACAAAACAACGGACAAGCACAGCTACTTAGCCGTGACGATAGCCGACAATGGACCCGGCATTCCACAAGATAAACTGACAGATATCTTTGACCCGTTCACACGATTAGATGCTTCCCGAGACAAAAAGTTAGGTGGTTACGGTCTGGGGTTGGCCATTGTAAAAGAATCCATGCGAATGATGGGTGGGAAAGCCGTTGCAAGCAATCGTTCAGAAGGCGGGCTTGTAGTGACATTACTTTTTAGACAGTAAAATTCATGTCAAAAGTGCAGATTTAATGTGATCTATATCTCGATTGTTGGCGAGTATGACCCTTTACCGCTTTACAAAACTATACGAATGCAAAGAATGTAAATTTAATGCAAATAGTAATAGTTATCACTTATATTCACTCGCGAAATAACTAAGAGGGAACCACATAGCAGTTATGTGCTACCCAATAATCGGAGTGAATGGGTATGTTTTCTAAGAGCCAATTGGCATTAGTGATCGGTGCGGTGTTAGCGGCACCTGCAGTGGCAGAAGTTCAAAATACGGATGAGCACCTAGTCGTAGAAGGTCGCGAATTCGGTTACAAAGCGGATACGAATACAACAGCAATGCGCATGGAAATGACGCAACTGGAAACTCCAGGACAAGTTGCTGTGATTGATGAAGCGGTAATCGATGAGCAGCGTGCAAGCACGTTAGGTGAAGTTCTACAAAATGACGCGAGTGTTAGTGCGGGCGGTACAAGCCGTAACCGTGAGCGTTTCTCGCTACGTGGTTTTGAACTGAGCAGTTCAGACGGCTTCCTACGTGATGGTCGTCAGCATTGGTCACACTACCGTCAACCAATTGAGCTTTTAGAGCGTGTTGAAGTTCTTAAAGGTCCATCAGGTCTACTTTACGGTAAGTCAGAACCAGGTGGTCTTGTGAACATGGTTTCTAAGAAGCCAACAACAGAAACGCAAGCAAGCTTAAGCCAAGATATCGGCTCAAATGATCATTCACGAACTGTACTTGATGTCAGTGGTGCGCTGAATGATGCTGAAACATTACGTGCGCGTGCGATTCTTGCAAAAGAAAGCTACGGCTCATGGCGTAAATACGGTGATGGTACAGAGCCACAAACTGACCGCGTAGTAGGTGGTTTGGTCGTGGAATATGACATCACAGAAAACGTCATGGTTTCAGCACACTATGACCGTACGAAAGATGACGGCGGCGTTGATTCTGGTGCTTACATCGTTGATGGCAAAGCCGTTCGTGGTGACAAGTACATCTGGGATGCACAGTGGTCAGAGATTGACAACGATGTTGAAAACTATGGTATCGACATCAATGCTCAAGTGACAGACAACGTGAATGTTAAAGCGGGTTACAACCGTCAAGACTTTAAACGTTTCGATGTAGAGTCTTACCCTAAATTCGATATGTACGAAGAAAACGGTACGATCAAGCACAAGGGTAACGAGCGTTCTGATCACTGGGTATTTGATACTGCTTATGTAGATGTGACGACTGACTTTTCTCTGTTTGGTACAGATAACACTTTCTTAGTCGGTGCAAACTACTTGGATTACAGCTACGACCGTTTTATGGCTTTCCATGATGGCGAGTATGTACCAGCTGGTGAGACGGTTGTGAAGCCAGAGCCAACAAGCTCAAAGAGATGGCCAACAAGCGAATATGATACTTGGGGTATCTACGCACAAAACATGATGACGATTAACGATTACTGGCAAGTACTTGCGGGTGTTCGTTACGATGAAAAACGCAGCGATGAGCTGACAGAAAGTCAGGTGTCACCAAAACTAGGTGTGATTTTCCACCCTGCAAGCAATGGTTCTATTTACGTTCAGTACTCTGAAAGCTTTATGCCTCAAGGTACGGTAAATGGCACAGATTACACCAACGATGGTGAAGAGCTTGATGCAGAACGCGGGATCTCTTATGAGATGGGTACTAAATGGGAGCTGTTTGACGAGCGTCTATTGGTCTCTGGTGCTGTGTTCGATATCACGCTAGAAAACATTGCGCTTGATGTTGAAAATGGCGTTAACGCTGGCGGTGACGTTATGTACAAGAAGACTCAAGATGGTGAGCAAGTACACCGCGGTGCAGAAATCCTAGCTCAAGGTTTTGTTACTGAAGAGCTTTCGCTAACGGCTTCTGCAATGTACTTAGACGCAGAAATCACAGAAAGTGCGGATTACAAAGGCAACCGTCCAGCGGACGTTCCTGAGTTTTCAGCAAGTGTTTGGTCGAGCTACAAAGTTCAGAACAACACAGATGTGAACCTAGGTCTGATTTATGAAGGTGAGCGCTACGGTGACGCAGCGAACACATTTAAGAAAGATGGGTATGCACGTATTGATATGGGCGTTGCGTACACTCACAAGTATGATGAGAACTTAGATATTGTGGCTCGATTCAATGTAGAAAACTTGTTTGATACTGACTACCTAGCAGGTGGGGGTAGTACCAACAGTAAACAAGAAGGAGCTAGCGGTGTAGTGATAGGCGAGGGCCGAAACTACATGGCGACAATTCAGTTCAAGTACTGATAACAAACTGATTTTTAAAGGGGAAGAGTTGTCTTCCCCTTTAGTCGTTTTTGGAAAACAGAAAATATAACTCGTATGAATCTAATGAAATCAAGTATCGCTCTGTTGATCACATCGGTTTTGATTCCCGTTCAAGCGGAAAATCTTAACGATGCTCAAGCTGTGCAGAGTAAAACTAACCAAGCGTCTTCGGTAAGCCAGAAGCGTATCGATGCAAGTGCTGAGAAGTCTTTGTCACTAGAAGCTGAAATTGAACAGTTGAATGAAGAAGTCAGCAACTTGACGATTTATCGCGACCACCTTTCAAACCTTGTTGATAGCCAAAACGAGGAAGTGGCAAGTTTGAATGAGCAAATTGAGCAAATCGCTCAAACTCGTCAAGGTGTGGTCCCGCTTATGTATCACATGCTGGATGGTCTAAAGACTATCGTTGCGAATGATAAGCCGATCCGCAAAGCGCAGCGTGAGGAGCGTATTGCTAAGCTTGATGCCATGATGACTCGAGCAGATGTCGCGGATGCTGAGAAGTTCCGTCGTATTCTAGAAGCGTACCAAATCGAAATGGATTACGGCACTAAGATTGGTATCTACCAAGGCAAGATTGCATTGGAAGGTAACGACCAAGTTGAGGCTGATATTCTTTACTTAGGTCGCGTGTCGCTAGTTGCACGTAGCCTATCTGGTGAACAGTTCTGGAGCTGGTCACAACAACAGAACGCATGGCAGTCCGTTGGTTCAGAACAAAAATCTGAACTCGATAAAGCGTTTGCCATGGCAAATAAACAGATCGCACCAAGCATGCTAACTCTGCCAGTGTCTCTAAACGTAGCGGAGGGCAAATAAATGATGAAGAAATGGCTATCGGTTGCGTTGATTTCTAGTGCTGCGCTTTTACCGCATACGACGTTTGCGAGTGACGCTCTGCTGCAAAAAGCACAACAAGAAAATCGCCAACAGCAATCCCATAACGTGGCTCGTGAGTCTGGTTTTAACAAAACTCAGCAAGAGCTACAAGCAATGAAAAATAAGCTTGTAGCAGAACGTGCGGCGCTACAAGCAGAAGCTGACACGCTTGGTGTTACTTTTAGTGAAAACGAATCAGAACTGGCTCAACTAGAAGAAAAACTACGTTTAGAAACAGGTAGCTTGGGTGAGTTGTTTGGTGTTGTTCGTCAAAACGCAAAAGAGCTGGAAGCAGAACTTAAGCACTCAGTCACTGGTGTAGATGCGAACACTTTCCAACAAAACATCGATGATATCGTTGCGGCGAAATCCCTGCCTACTTTGCCTCAGCTTCAAGCGATGTGGCGCAGTATGGAAGAACAAGTTAAAGCAAGTGGTGAGATGGCGAAGGTGTCATTCACTCTGCTTGATGGTGAAGGTCGTGAACAAACGGTCAACGGCGTTCGCCTTGGCTCAATGGCACTACTGGATGATGCTGGTTACGTGAAGTGGAATGGCCAACGCGGCGATGCAGTGAGCTACCTCCGCCAACCAGAAAATGGACCAACAGCAAGCTCGTTGAACTCGGGTGAAATCGATTCTTTAGTGATTGACCCATCACGCGGCATTTTGCTTGAGCAATTGGCAAATTCACCGACAATGGCGGATCGCCTGAATGCAGGTGGTGTCGTTGGTCAGATCATTCTTGGCTTGTTAGCGGTTGGTTTGATCATCGCGTTGGTTCGTGGTGTGTCATTGATGGTTGCTCGTCAAAAAATCGCCAAACAGTTAAAGAACCCAACTCAGCCAGAAGACAACCCGCTTGGTCGTATCCTTGCTGTGTACCAAAAAGACAAACATCGTAGCGTTGAAGCATTAGAACTTCGCTTATTAGAAGCGGTAGTTGACGAGCAGACTCACCTTGAGAAGGGGTTGTCGATGCTGAAACTGCTTGCTGCTCTAGCACCGATGCTTGGTCTATTAGGTACGGTAACAGGCATGATCGAAACGTTCCAAGTGATCACTCAGTTTGGTAATGGCGATCCAAAAGTCATGGCAGGTGGTATCTCTATGGCGCTAGTTACAACTGTTCTTGGTCTTGTTGCGGCAATGCCATTGCTTCTTGCTCATAACGTCTTGAGCTCTCAAGCAGAGAACATTCGCAATATTCTTGAAAAGCAAGGCATTGGTCTTGTTGCGGAACAAGCTGAGCGCGATATGCCAAAAGGCAAAAACAACCCTAACACGACAGCGGAGAACGCAGCGTAATGGAGCAGATCCTACTCAACACATTGGGTTTGATCAGTGAGGATTGGGCCTCAACCTTGATGAGCTTTATGCAGCAAGGTGGCCAAATCCTATGGTGGCTAGCGGCCGTTGTTGCGGTGTGCTGGCTACTGGTTATGGAGCGTGTACTTTACCTGACAACGGAGTTTCCGAAGGTGAAGAAACAGCTTTGTGAGCAGTGGCTAGCAAGACCTGACCACCACTCTTGGTACGCGCATCAAATCCGCGAAGGATGGATTGCAAAAGCACACATTGAACTGCGCCAAAACCTATCAACCATCAAAGTACTCGTGGCGATTTGCCCGATGTTAGGTTTGCTAGGTACGGTGACTGGCATGATCACGGTTTTTGATGTGATGGCTACACAAGGCAGTAGCAATCCAAAATTGATGGCTTCAGGCATTTCACTTGCAACACTGCCAACCATGGCAGGTATGGTTGCGGCACTTGCAGGCATGTTTGTCCATGCACGTTTGAGCAAAGTGTGTGAGCGTAAAGCCCTCCAGTTAGAACAATCTTTAAGGAGTCAGAAGTGAGACTCGGACGTAGAAATAATCAACAAGATGAAGCGCAAATCGATCTAACATCGATGCTGGATATCGTGTTCATCATGCTGATCTTCTTCATTGTGACCAGTTCATTTGTACGTGAGTCAGGTGTAGAAGTTAACCGACCACAAGCATCGAACGTGGTTAGCCAAAAAGACGCAGGCATTTTTATTGCGGTAACAGCGGCGAACGATGTGTACATCGATAAACGTTTGGTGGATATCGAACGCGTAGAAGCGACCATTGAGCACTTGTTACTTGAGCAACCAGAGGCATCACTTGTCATTCAAGCGGATGAACATGCATACAACGGAACTGTTGTGAAGGTGATGGATGCAGCGAAAGGTGCTGGTGTGAAGAACATCGCGTTGGCAGCGGAGAAACCTTAATGGGCAGGCTACTACTCGCGCTACCAGCGTCAATTCTGATTGCGGTGAGCTTGTTTAGCTTTATGGCGTGGATGGTCGATAAAGGCAATCAACGCGCACCTGAACCATCAGAGGCGGTGCGCTTTGATATGGTGATGGTCGAAAATGATGCTGATGTTCAACGTCGTCAACGTTCTGTTCCTGAACAGCCAGAACCACCAAAAGCACCAGAGCCGATGGATTTGTCTCAAGCGGAAACCCAAGTAGAGCCGATGAGCCAAGTGACGCCAATCAGCGCATTGGGTTTGAACACTGCGCTGGATGGCATTGCGATCAGTGCTCCTAATTTAAAAGGCACGATGGGTAACCAGCAAGCATTACCTCTGTACCGCGTTGATCCTCGTTATCCGAGCAAAGCACTGAAACGTAAAATGGAAGGTTACGTCATCATGCGATTCACGATAGATGCCACGGGTCGTCCAAAAGATATTGAAGTGATTGATGCCAAGCCAAAGCGTATGTTTGAAAAAGAAGCGATTCGAGCGCTTAAGAAATGGAAATATCAACCGAAAGTTGAAGATGGTGTCTCAATTGAGCAGTTCGGACAAACCGCTAAAGTGGAGTTCAAGTTAGCCAAATGATGAAGCAATTCTTAATCGGTGCGGTATTAAGCCTAAGCGCTTTTACCACCGTCGCGAATGAACTGAGTCAATACACGGCGACTCGTGTTCAACGCGCTCATAACCTAGCGCAAGAAGAAAAGCTGCAAGAAGCCATTTCAACTCTTGAAGGCCTCGATTTATCTCGTGGTTACGATCAAGCGTTTGTGGCGCGAATGCTGGGTATTTTCTACTGGCAGAATGAGCAAGTTAAGTCTGCAATTAAACAGCTAGAGATTGCGGTAAACAGTGGTCTTCTGGAAGATGAGCAAGCTTGGCAAACGCGCAAAATGTTGGCTGATATGTTGCTCAATGAACAACAGTTCTCTAAAGCTTTGCCACAGTATTACGACTTGAGTAAATCGGTTCCTGAGAGCCAAAAGGCGCATGAGATTTGGCTGCGTATTGCACAGTCTCATTACCAGTTAAGTCAGTGGAATAAAGTTCTCTCTGCAATGGCTCGTTATGAGAAATATGGCCAGCCAGACGAGATGGCACCACTGTCCATCAAGCTATCTGCAGAGCTTGAGCTGAAAAAGTGGCAGCCTGCGATTGGCACGATCAAACGCTTGATTGCGATCGAGCCAGAGCGTGTGGAATGGTGGCGTCAGCTTGTTGCTCTGTATCTACGTGTGGATGATGATAAGCGTGCTCTTGATGCTTTGGCTCTTGCGAAGCTGAAAGGCGTAGAGTTGAACCAAGATGACCTCAAACTTCTTGCTCAGCTGTATGGCAAGCACGGTATTCCAGAGCGTGCAGCAAAAGTGTTGGGTGAGTTAAATGAAGTTAACTCAGACAGTAAGCTTAAAGCGCAGCAAGCTACGTACTGGCAAATGGCGAAAGAATGGGATAAGTCGATAGCGAGCTGGCGCGTAGCCGCGAAGCTGGATCGCCAATACTATTGGAACTTGTCGCAGTTGCTTGTCCAAGAAGGGCATTACAAAGATGCTCTGATTGCATTGGATAAAGTCTCGGGTCGCAAAGCGGATGTGGCATTGGTTAAGACTCGTGCCTACTACAAGCTGAAACGCATTGAAGACGCACTTGCCAACGCAAAACGGGCAAATGAGATTGAGCCTTCAACTCAAGCTGAGAGTTGGGTGAAGTACCTATCTCAGTTGCGTAAAGCGAAAGCGAGCCAGAATAGCTAAGTCCATGTGATAATAGAACATGCATCAACGATCGAAAGACCCGGGTTATATCTCGGGTCTTTTTGTTTGTAAATATTGAGTCTGGTTCGATCTCTTTTTAAATATCATAACGTTATATTACCGCTATCCAGCGATAAGACTGGAACGTCAGCTTTTGTTTATAAGGATAATACAATGATTCTCGATTCTGACATCTGGCTATGGTGCCCGTTAATTTTGGCGATAGCAGCGGCTTTTCTCCGCCATACTGGAGCCGCACTCGTATTGCTTGGAATCACCTTGTTTGGTGGCTTTATTCTCGGCCGTATTGAGCTTATCGCCTTGATCAGCTCTTTGTTTGTGCTTGGCGTGTCATACCGAATTCCCAGTCTCGCTTCAAGGCTAAAAGCGCAGCCAAAAACGAAACCTATTTTCTATTTGGGGTGGGGAATCGTGATTGCTTGGTGTGCTCTTTTGTTTGTCCATCTGATCCCGGGATTCAATAATCTGCAAGTGCTCGACAAGGTATCTGCGGGGCCGTTAAGTGTTCCATTCTCTATGTACCTTAACTTAGACAAGCCGCTTGCCTTCTTTGCACTCTTACTGGCTTATCCGATTTTGCTAGGTGGTGAGTCAAAGGTAAGAGTCAAACCGGCATTGCTGGTGATGATTCCTTTGCTCTTGTTGTTGCCTATTGCGTCAGCGCTTGGAGCTTTAAAGCCTGAATTGAGTTTGCCATCTTGGTGGTGGTTATTTGCTTTAAACAACTTAGTCCTGACTTGTGTGGCAGAAGAAGCGCTATTTCGTGGATTTATACAGCAGTCACTATCCCGCCGCTTTGACTGGCGAGTCGGCTTGGTAGTAGCGAGTCTTTTATTTGGCTTGGCTCATTTTGCTGGTGGCCCACTATTAATGGTATTTGCCGCGCTTGCTGGGGCTGGGTACGGTTTGGTGTTCCATTTTACTGGCCGTTTATGGTGCGCTGTGCTCGCTCACTTCGCGTTTAATCTCTGTCACTTGCTTTTCTTTACTTATCCCATTCTAGCTCGATAACGCCTCCTCTTATTTGCTCCCGTCAGTATCGACGGGAGCAATGCTTTTTGACCAAACGTAAACAATGTAAATTAAATGCCAATACGAATGATTATCACCTAAATTACTCCCTCATTTACTGGTGATGATTGTTTTCTATGTTGCTCAAAAGCAAAGGCGTCCAAACTTGGGCACGCCGTCTGCACGTTTATATTTCTATGGCTCTTTTATTGGTGACGCTGTTTTTTGCGGTAACTGGTATTACGTTGAACCGACCAGAATTGTTTGAGCGCAGTGAACCCATCATTCAGCAACACACACTCACAGTTCCTTCCGAGCAACTATTTGCGAATGAAGGAAGCTTCCAACCTAATCGCTCTGCCCTGTTAAGTTTCTTAACACAAGAAACAGACCTACGAGGCTCACCATCAGCACTCGATGTGTATACCGAGGTTGAGGATGGTGAATTGATGATTGGTGAACTCTCTTTAGATTTCAAAGGCCCAGGCTACAACGCCACCGTTTTCGTCGATATGACGACGGGTGAAGCTGAAGTTGAAACCACCAACTACGGCATGGTTGCGCTGCTAAACGACCTACATAAAGGTCGCAACAGTGGCGATACGTGGAAATGGTTTATCGACATAACAGCCCTGCTAATGGTGTTTTTTGTGCTGACCGGTGTGTGTTTGCTGCTTCCAAAGAAAAAGACTTTTAGAACATCAATGCAGTGGATGAGTTTTGGGACTGCGTTATCACTCGTTATTTATTTTTTCGCTGTGCCATAACAGCCTATTCAGAGAAAAAACCAATGTTAAACATAGGCCGAATTTTTCGCCGTCACCCGTTTAGTAAAGCCGCATTGATCGCGGCTTTATCTCCTTTGCCGCTTATGGCCGCTCCCTTTCCAGATAATGCCAAAGTCGACTTTGAGTTTGAGTTACCAAAGATTGATACCTCGATGTACGCAAGACCTTATGTCGCAGTATGGATCGAAGATGAAAAGCGTAAACCAGTCAAAACCATTCAGCTTTGGGTTGGTAAAGATGAGTGGTTGAAAGATCTTCGCAGCTGGTGGCGCAAAGTGGGTCGTTACGATCGCGAATTGGTTGATGCCGTAACGTCAGCTACTCGACCTGCAGGCCAATACCGATTCGTTTGGGATGGCACTAATGATGATGGTCAACGACTCGAGCAGGGCAATTACACCTTACATGTCGAAGTCGTGCGTGAACACGGTGGCCGTAATTACTTACGTCAAAAAATGCAGTTAGCGGACAGTGAAGTACGCTACCAAATAAAACCAACGGAAGAGACGGGTGTCATTACCGTCAATTACCAAATTAAGTGATAGAGAAGGAATAACAATGAAAACCAAGATGAAAGCGGTGGCATTAGCAAGTGTAATGGTAATGGGGTTAGCGGCCGCGACAACAGCACAAGCGCACCCTCGTTGGCTTCTCCCTTCTCACTTTACGGTATCAAAAGAAGGCGGTGATTGGTTAACGTTCGACGTGACAGCGTCTCACGGTACGTTTGTATTCGATAAGCCAGCAGGTAGCGAGCAAGCGTTCGTGATCATGCCAGATGGTCGTTCTGAGCGTCCGAACTTTGTGGTACGCGGTAAGCGCCGTTCGATGTTTGACTTCTACTTCGAAGAAGAAGGCACACACAAAGTGGCTATCAATAACCAACCTAGCTACTACACCCAGTACAAAGCAGGCCGTCGTGACACGGTTAAGTGGGCGAAAGCGAGCAAAGCAGATCGCGCAAGTGTGATTCCTGAAAAGGCACGTGATGTTGTTACCCAACTTAGTTACACACGTGCAGAAAGCTATGTAACGGTTGGTATGCCAACAGAAAAGGCGCTAGAGATTGAAGGTAAGCTGTTGGAAATGAAGCCGATTACGCATCCTTCAGACATTATTGAAGGTGAAGAAGTGATATTCCAATTCTTCTTTAACGGCGAACCTCAGCAAGGTGTCACGGCGGAAATTACGCGTGAAGGTACTCTGTATCGCAACCATCAAGAGCAAATCGATGTGGTCAGTGACAAGGATGGAAAAATCACCTTCACGCCAGATGTAGCAGGTCGCTACTTAATGAAAGCAAACTACAAGGGTGAGCTGAAAAACGATCCACTTGCGGACAAAGCAAGCATGAACGTTCACCTAACGTTTGAAACTCAACTTAACTAATCAAAATTTGGCTCAGCCTTACGCTGAGCCAATTTGGATGCATCATGAAAAACGTTTCTATTCTCAAAACCTCAGTGTTGGTTGCTGGTTTTATCTCTTCTCAAGCGTTCGCGCACTTTCCATTGATGAGTTGCCATTTAGAGCAAGATAAAGTGATTTGCGAGGCAGGCTATTCAGACGGTTCTACCGCAGTGGACTATGACGTTGAAATGTACGATTACGACGACAACTTGATCGCCAAAGTAACGACAGATAAACGCTCCATTGCTGAGTTCACACATCCTCAAACCGATTTTTATTTGGTTTTCGATGCGGGGCATGAAAACCCAGTAGAAGTGGATATCGTTGAGTTAAAAGAGAAATGATTACCCAGAAGATCAGGCCGGATAACGGCAGTCGAGAAGGTAAATGGGTTGCTCTAACCATCGCAGGTATTCTTGCGGTCTCCTCGATTTTGCTGCCTCACCATCAATCCGAGACAGAACATACTGACGTGCAGTCTCATCAAGTGCTCATTACTGATCTTGAACAAGAAGAACTTGCGATGATTGCCGAGCTAAAGTTGGCACATGAAGAGATTCGAGATCTTCATCTAGATGTTGGTGAGTGGCCTGCCGTAAGCGAATTGGAAGAGTTTTGGGTTGCCCCATTTGTGCAAGATCAAAGCTGGCAACGCAAAGGCTCTCATCAATGGCAGCTGCTAGATGCTGGTATCTACCTTGGTATAAGACAAGATGAAAAAGGGGCGGCTTCAATGCTTCTTGATAGTCGTAATGCACACGCCGACATTTGGTTTATTCAGTCTACAACAAAGGCGTCTGATTTATCTCTTGTGGAGATAAGTGAACGGCAGAAGCAAGGTTGGCAACAAATTGTTCTTGTCCCTGCTACGTCTTCAAATGCTCACGCCCATTAAGCTCAATTTTAACGATAAAAACTATGATGAAACGATCTTTTCTACGTCGAATTATAACGGCTAGTGCATTGCTGGCTGTAGCTTCATCGAGCTTTGCAGCAGATAAGCTCAATATTGGTATTACGCTTCAACCTTACTACAGCTATGTAAAAGCTGTAGTCGGTGACAAAGCCGAAATTCTACCTTTGGTGGATGCTGGCTTTAATCCCCACAACTATCTACCTCAACCGAATGACTTAAAGCGCTTGAAGCAAATGGATGTGATAGTCGTCAATGGTATCGGTCACGATGATTTTGCTCTGAAAGTGATTCAAGCTGCACAACGTGACGATCTTGTGGTGATAGAGGCGAACAAAGAAGTACCACTGCTACCTGCGATGGGTCAATCAGTCGGTAAAGGCGCAGTTAACCCGCATACGTTTGTTGGCTTATCGACCACGATTCAAAAGGTTTACACGATTGCGAGTGAGCTAAGCAAGCTCGACCCAGAAAACGCGGCGTTTTATCGCAAGAATGCTCGCTCTTACGCAAAAACATTCCGCCTTTTGAAGCGTGATGCCATGTTGTCTTTAGGGCAACTTGATACAGCAGGTATGAAGGTCGCTACTACGCACAACGCTTACGGCTATATTTTGCAGGAATTCGGTGTTGACGTCGCAGCAGTTATCGAACCTGCTCATGGTGTAGAGCCAAGCGCAAGCCAGTTACAAGAAACGATAGAGAAGATTCGTCAATCTGGTATTGATGTGCTGTTTTACGAATTAAACATGCCAAACCGCTTTGTGGATACGATTGAAGAAGCTACTGGTGTACAGCTTTACCGTTTTTCTCACATGACTCATGGAGAGTATGAAGCCGACAAGGTGGAAATCGAAATGCGTGAGAACGTCGCAACTCTGATTGAAGCGATGAAGTTCGTGGCAAGCAAGCACGAGCAGGAGAAAGCTTGATGTTAGGGCCTTCTATTTCTCTCGACGGGGTAAGCCTTCAATATGGTGACAACCTGATTCTACAAGACATTCACACCCAATTTGATGCTGGTCAATGCCACGTCATCATGGGGCCAAATGGCGGTGGTAAAACATCTTTGTTGCGTTCTGTATTGGGGCTAACGCCTTTTACTGGCGATATCTCAGTTCATTGGCCGGAACCAGCGCATACGAAAAAAGCGGGCAATATTGGTTATGTTCCACAAAAAGCCATGTTTGAAGCCAGCTTACCGCTTACGGTTATGGATTTTGTTTTACTGAATCAAACTCGTGTCCCGCTGTTTTGGCGACGTAAATCTAAGCAAACTCAACAAGCGCTTGCTCAACTAGAGCGTGTCGGTATGGCAGCTCGTTGCGATCGTCGTATGGGGCAACTCTCTGGTGGTGAGCAACAACGTGTGTTGTTTGCTCAAGCCCTTTTAGACGATCCAAGTTTGTTGGTGCTTGATGAGCCAACGACTGGCATGGATGAGCAAGGGGTTCGTTACCTAGAAGGTTTGATTCATGAAGTGGTTGCTGAAGGTAAAACCGTACTCGCAGTGCATCATGATGTGACGGCTGTACGTCGTTTGGATGCTCAGGTCCATGTCGTGAATCGTCAAATTGTGGCGTCAGGGCACCATTCAGAAGTACTGAGTCCAGAACGTATCGAGTCGTTGTTTAAGCACTACACAGCAAAAGTGGAGGCGGCGTAATGGATTGGTTAAGAGATCTCGCTCTGCATGGTGTGGAAGCGGGTTGGTTAAGTGACAGTTTTGCTTATGCGTTTATGGTCAACGCGATAGTGGCTGCACTCATTCTTGGTCCCTTGCTGGGTGGTTTAGGCACGCTAGTTATTGCGAAGCGTTTAGCGTTCTTTTCAGAGGCGGTCGGCCATGCAGCATTAACGGGTATTGCAATTGGTGTACTGCTTGGTGAGCCACCAGAAAACCCATTCATTGGATTATTTAGCTTCTGCATGATCTTCGCACTTTTGCTGCATTTCGTGCGAAATCGAACCAATGTTCCTTACGATACATTAGTTGGTGTATTTCTAGCACTGGCACTGGCCGTTGGTGCTGCCTTGCTAATGTACGTGGCACGCAAGATCAACATCCACATGCTGGAGAATGTTCTATTCGGTTCAATTCTGACGGTAACAGACAGAGACATTACGATTCTGGCCGTGAGTTGTTTGATCATTTTATTGCTTTTGATCCCGACATTTAACCGCATATTACTGACTTGCATCAGCCCGGATATCGCGCGTGTCCGTGGATTCAATACCAGCTTCTACGATTACTTGTTCGTCATGATGATCACGCTTGTGACCATTGCTGCGGTGAAGATCATTGGCGCCGTATTAGTTGGGGCATTACTGCTGATTCCTGGTGCAACAGCCCGCCTTCTTACGAAGAGAATGGGGAGCTTTGTGTTGCTCTCATCATTACTGGCGAACATCGCGTGCTTGGTTGGCACCGTCTTACCGATGGAGTTGGAACTTCCAGTTCCATCTGGTGCGTCGATCATCATTGTTTCGGCAATCTTCTTTTTAACTGCAACCATGTATCGCATTGTGCGCAAAGCTTAAATCTGGATATTCGAATATGAACACGAAAAAGATAATTATGGGATTGAGCTTGGCAATAGCGAGTACAGCAGCGCCGTTTGCTTTTGCCAAAGACATTGTTACGAGCACTCCTGTGACCTACATGTTGGCTCAGCAGTTGATGCAAGGTACGGATATCGAGACGACTTACTTGCCGCCTAAACGTTACGGGATTGAGCGTTTGGTGAATTGGTTTGCAAGTAAAGGACATGAACAAGCTACCGCTGCAGGAAAGAGCGCAACGGTAGCGATCACGCTAGGTGCTGTTTGGCATCAAGACCCTACTTTTGTGTATGCGCGCCAGGGAAATGTAAGCTTGATAGAGATTGATGCCTCTCAAGCGATTTCACCGAGAGCACAAGGTGTTGCGGCATTAACGTTGGATAATGGTGAGACGTCGAAATACGCATGGATGAATCCGAGTAACTTGATTCGAATGGCAGCGATTGTTGGTGAGGACCTACAAAAGGTGTACCCTCAACATCAAGCTCAGATTGAAAAGAACCAGCAAGCCTTGATGCTGGACGTGCGGGAACTGATCAATCAACAACAAGAAGTAATTTTCGAAAAAGAGATCGATTCGGTGGTATTGTTGGGCGAATCGTTAGAAGATTTTGCATCAGGAAACCAACTGTTTGTGGTCGATCGCCAATTCAAACCAGAATTGGAATGGTCAGAGGCAGAGAAACTATCTTTAAAAGCTCAATTTGAGGAAGATGAAACTCTGTGGCTGATCACTGATAAACGCCCGTCAAAAACGTTAACTTCATTAGTTTCACAGGATCGCATACTGCAAATTGATGTTGTTGACCGATGGGGCAGTAAAGGTATCAAAACTGAGAAGCCACTCGCACGCTGGCAGTTGTAACACGCAAAACACCACACAAATTATGAAGGGAACTGAAAAGTTCCCTTTTTTTATGGGATCAAGATCAAAAATTAACCACAAATAATACCAGTTGCATAAGAAAGTATTTGTTTCATTTATATTTCATTACTACTTTGTTATCTGTTCGTTGCGATTGATGCATTTTATTTTGCTGTCGGGGCGAACCAGTACAAACAACTATATGGATGTTAACAATGAAAATGAAAACTCTAGCCGTTGCAGTGGCGGCACTAGCATGTGGTTCTCAAGCTTTCGCAGCTGAAGTTTACAACAGCGATGGCACATCTCTTTCTATCGGCGGCCACGTATCTGTGGGCGTTGGTGAGTACTTTGAAGAAGAAGTTAAAGTTCACCAAGTATCGCCGCGTATTAACATCGGCGGTAAAAAAGACATCGGTAACGGCGTAACTATCGATGCTAAAGGTGAATGGGCACTTAATTACCTTAATGGTGGCGACACTTCATTCAAAACACGTTTAGGTTACATTGGCGCGACACATGAGCAATACGGACGTGTAGTTGCAGGTACTCAATGGGCACCATACTACGACGTAGCTGGCGTTGCGGATTTACCAATCGCGTTTGCCAATGACTTCTTATACGACAACCAAGGCAACCTAGGTACTGCACGTGCGGACAAAATGCTTAGCTACCGCAAGGGCTTTCAGTTTGGTGAAGGGTTTGGTCTGAACGTTGGTCTAGGCTGGCAGGGTGAACAATCAATTTATGACCAACGTGGCCAAATCGCTCTAAGCACTGAGCTTGCAGGCTTCGGTCTAGGTTACGTATACAGTGGTGGTGACGTTGAGGTTGGTGCTAAAAACGAGTCAGCAACTTCTCACGTATTCTCTGCTAACTACGGTACTTATGGTTCAGGTTTATACGCAGCAATAGTATATGGCATGAATGACTACTTCTACGATATGCGTGAAGAAACAAGCCAGCTTGAAGGTCTATTGGCTTACGGCGTTAACAACTGGACATTCAGTGTTAACTACGAAGGCGTGGAAGACGAGAAAGACAACAAGACAGTTACTAGCGAAACGGCTCTACAAGCTGAGTATGCAGTGACGCCATCTTTCTACACGTTTGCTGCTTACCAGTTTGATCTAGGTAACGACTACAACAACGAAGAAAACGACTACTGGACTCTAGGTGCTCGTTACTACTTCTAATAAATAGGACAGTTTCTACTGCCTAAACACATTTATTGTGTTAACGCCTACTCGCTGTGAGTAGGCGTTTTTCTTTTTATATCAGCTCAAAAGCAGGCCCTAATAGAGCTTATTTCGTTTCCAACAAGTCTAAGAAGAAAGCGTACTCAAGCGCGTCTTCTTTTAATCGTTTGAATCGACCAGAAGCACCGCCGTGGCCTGCTTCCATATCGGTTTTGAACAGCAAGACATTATCATCGGTTTTCATTTCACGAAGTTTGGCTACCCACTTCATTGGCTCAAAGTACTGGACTTGTGAGTCATGCAAACCTGTTGTCACTAACATGTTCGGATAATTCTGAGCCTTCACGTTGTCGTACGGTGAGTAGCTCAGCATGTAGTCGTAGTAGGTTTTATCATTCGGGTTACCCCACTCATCGTATTCGTTGGTCGTGAGAGGAATCGACTCATCCAACATGGTCGTCACTACGTCAACAAACGGAACGTGCGCGCCAATACCACGGTAGAGCTCTGGTGCTTGGTTGATAATAGCGCCCATCAATAGGCCACCTGCAGAGCCACCAACAGCAAACACTTTATCTTTGGCACCGTAGCCTTCTTCAACCAGTCCTTTGGTTACGTCGATGAAGTCATTGAAGGTGTTTTGTTTAGTCAGCTTTTTGCCATCTTCATACCAAGGACGACCAAGCATTTCTGAACCACGAATGTGAGCGATTGCGTATACAAATCCGCGATCAAGTAAGCTCAGGCGGGTTGAGCGGAATGTTGGCTCGATGGTGGAACCGTATGAGCCGTAACCGTACTGGTAGATTGGGTTAGTGCCGTCTTTCTTGAATAGGTCTTTGCGGTAAACCAATGAGACTGGCACTTGCTTACCATCACGAGCAGCAACCATGATGCGCTCTGATTGATAGTTATCAGCATCAAAATCACCAAGTACTGGAGTTTGCTTCATGATTTCAGACTCACCTGTATTTAGGTCGAAATCGTAGTAAGTCCCCGGTGTTGTCAGGCTGCTGTAGTAGATGCGAACTTTTGAATTGTCTAGTTCAAGGTTGCCCGTTAGGTAAGCAGCAAAAGCCGTATCATTAAACTCGAGTGGAAACTCTTTACCTGTTGATAATTGACGAACCTTCACGGTCGACAGGCCATTCGTACGCTGCTCATAAACAAGGTGATCGTCAAACAAGTCGAAATCGACTAGCTGAGAATTGTCGTTAGCGGGAATGACATCGACCCATTTAGAGCGGTCATGCATCTCTTCCGCTTTCACTTTCATCAAACGGAAGTTTACAGCTTGGTAGTTAGTGTAGATGTAGTACCAATCATCTAATTTAGCGATGCTGTACTCAATGCCGGTCTCTCTAGGGTAGAAAGCTTCGGCTTTGGCGTTCGGGTTGTTAGCATCAATCACAGACACGCCGCTTGTCTCTGTACTTGAGTGCCAAATGTAAACTTGCTCACCGTCTTTACTCTTACTTAAGAAGGTGTAGTAAGCGCTGTCGGTTTCTTCGTAGATCAGCTCATCGCTTGTTTGAGGTGTGCCCAATACATGGCGGTAAACTTGATAACCTAACAGTGTTTGAGGGTCTTTCTTGATGTAGTAGAAAGCTTGGTTGTCGTTTTGCCACGCAATCGCACTTGACGCGCCTTCAATTTCATCTTTTAGATATTCACCCGTCGTGAGGTCTTTGATCTTGATGGTGTAAATACGGCGACTCAGCGTATCTTCGCCATAAGCCAACAAGTTTTCATTTGGGCTGATCGTTAAGCCGCCAATACTGAAAAACTCATGTTCTTTTGCCAGCTCGTTAACATCTAAGATGACTTGCTTATCTTTACCTGCAAAGTCTTTTGCACGCAGATGTACTTCGTATTCGTTGTCGCCTGTCACTTCATTTGAGTAGTAGTAACTGCCTTTTCGAACCGGAACTGAATTGTCATCTTTTGCAATACGCCCTTTGATCTCTTCAAAAAGCTGTTCTTGCAGTGCTTCGGTGTGTTTTAAAACGGTTTCTGCGTACTGATTCTCTTGCTCAAGGTGTTGCAAGATTTCTGGATCTTGGCGCTCATCATCACGCATCCAGTAGTAATTATCGATTCGGGTATCACCATGAATCGTCATTGCATGAGGGACTTTTTTAGCAACGGGAGCTTGGGTTTGTTGAGCGACGAGTTGCGATTGGGAGTAATGGTTCATGGTTGGTAATCCTTGATTGCTGCATCCGGCGACTAGCGCGACCGATACGGCCAACGTGGTTAAAGTGAAACGCATCTGTGTATCCTTATTGTGTACTCTTCTCGTGTTTTTTCGCCATTCATTTATCTTGCGAGTAAAAGTACGTTTGTGTTCTTCCAGTGAATATCATTATATCGAATGGCAAACGAATAATTTCTGTATAAGCAACTGTTCTTTTTAGCAAAGATTGGATGGGATGTTAAATGCAATTGCTGGTGGATGAGAGCTAAAGGGTAAGATGTGTGCAACAAAAAAGGGACACACTTTGCAGCATGTCCCTTTTCTTTATCTTGGTTGGGATGAGAGTCAGATTTTAGATCGCCAATGGCATTTCGTTTGAGTGATCGTGTTTGCGATTAACCCAACGCAAACCAAGCATAGCTATGATCGACATGGCCATCATCAAACAACCTAGCGGCATTTGGTCTTGTGCCGGGAAGAACGAAGCCAACAGCGTCGCGATACCCGCACCTAGGTTTTGCATGCCACCCAAAATCGCACCGCCAGTGCCCGCGTGGTATGGGAACGGTGAAAGTGCGCCTGTTGTTGCCGCGGGGAACAAAATGCCCGCACCCAAGAAATAAATGGTTGCACCGCCAATTAGAGTCAACGCCGTTGTTAGACCAAACAGACCCGGAATCAATACCACTGCTGAGCCAACTAAGATAGCCACTAGACCAACGTTTAGAGCACGACGCTCAGAGCGACGTTGTGCGATGTAGCTAGATAAGCCTGCGCCGACTAAGTAACCCGGAATCGGTAAAACAAACAGCAAACTGACAGTGGTTGCTGGCAAGCCAAGTACGCCGCCCAGTAGTACACCGGCTGCTGCTTCAAATACTGCAACGCCCGCGAAAGTTGCCACCAACACCAATAAGAAGCCTTGGAAGCGTTTGTCTGAAAGCACGAACTTGTAGCTCTTTGCCACAGACTCATGTTTGCGGCGCTCTTTCGGCAAGGTTTCCATCATGCTTGTCATCATGGTAATGACCACCGCGATACCAAATAGTGCGAGGAATAAGTAGCTAGAGCGCCAACCGAAAGCTTCAGTTAGGTAACCGCCCAGTACAGGGGCCATCAATGGTGAGAAAATCACACACATGCTGATCAAGCTGTTTGCACGGTGTAGCTCTGCGCCTTCAAAACAGTCACGAGTCAGAGTTCGAGACATAGCTCCACCACAGCCGATACCCAAACCTTGGATGAAGCTACCCGCTAGAAACCATTCGTACTCATGAGCAAATAGCGCCACCAAAGTACCAAGAATGTAGATGATCAAACCAGCAACGATAATTGGTTTACGACCGAGGCGATCAGAAAGCGGACCATAGACGAATTGCGATAGACCGTAAGGGATCAGGTAACACGCCATCACGGCTTGAAGTGACGACGCTGATACCAAGAACTCACCCGCCATATGACCGATAGAAGGCACGTACATCGTTTGAGTCATTTGACCTACGGCAGTCAGAATTGCGATTAAAAAGGTAAGTTTCGCTAATGGAAACGAGGCGGACATTTGCGTATCTCTCTAAAAATTAGGACGTAAAGAGCCTTAGCGCTCCATTAAGGAGAGCCAAATGAATAAGGCGATTATGGAATCTAGGCGCGAGATATTAGAGCTTGAGTGCCGACTTAGCAATCAAAAAGTGTGAAGTTGAGCAAGATAAAAATCTATGATTTGGATTAGAAAAACTAATCTAATTTTGAGGTGCTTTAAAAGCAGAAAAGGGAGCCGTGACTCCCTTTAAAAAACAGCGTTTACTTAAAACAACTTTTGTTATTCGCGACCTGAAGCGTAGGCGTAAAGCAACTCAAGTGCGACAGTTGCGCCAGCCAATGCCGTTACATCGCTGTGGTCGTAAGGAGGGGAGACTTCCACTACGTCCATACCTACGATGTTCATGCCAGCGAAACCACGAATGATCTTCAGAATTTTATCTGAGTTCAGACCGCCACAAACTGGTGTACCTGTACCCGGTGCAAACGCCGGATCCAGACAGTCGATGTCAAAAGTGACATACACAGGCTTATCCGCAACAGTGCGACGAATCTCTGCCAGAATCTCTTCTACAGACATGTCGTTCGCTTGCATCGAGTTGATCACATTGAAGCCGTGATCTTGTTGGTCATATTCAGTACGAATACCAATTTGAACTGAGTTCTTCGCAGAAATCAGACCTTCTTTTGGTGCATGGTAGAACATAGTACCGTGGTCGTAAGAACTGCCGTTTGCGTATGTGTCAGTGTGCGCATCGAAGTGAATCAGTGCCATTTGACCATGGTGTTTTGCGTAAGCACGTAGGATTGGTAGCGTGATGAAGTGATCACCACCCAAGCCTAGCATTGTCTTGCCGCTCTTTAGAATCTCACTTGTTGCCGCTTCTAGGCGGTATGTGAAATCTTCAGCATCACCACAATCGAACACAAGGTCACCTGCGTCGATCACTTTCAATTTATCAAATACGTTGAAGTCCCAAGGGAACTTCTTGCCTTCCCAAGCAAGGTTTACTGACGCACGACGGATCGCATCTGGACCCATACGCGCACCAGGACGACCAGAAGTCGCCATGTCCAGAGGAACCCCTAGCACTACAACGTCTGCGTCTGCCGATACTGGATTTTTGATGTACGGTCGACGTAGAAACGACATAGAGTTGGAGTAAAGCGAATAATCGGTTTTCGTAAACAAATCATTCATATCAGAAGTCCTCTAAATAGGTGTAGCCTGCCAAACCTTGTTCTAGTTCAGCTAGGATTTGTTCTTGTTCACTGGCTTCAACACGTGCTGAAACCAATTGTTTGTAATTGTCACGAATCGCATCTACGTCGATGTGAACGTAGCGCATCATGTCTTCTACGCTATCACCTTCGTTGATGTAGCTGATCTCAAATTGACCTTCTTCATCAACATTGACTACTGCACTGTGGGTATCACCAAATAGGTTGTGCATGTCACCAAGGATCTCTTGGTATGCGCCTACTAGGAAGAAGCCCATTAGGTACGGTTTGTCGTTGCTCCATGCTGGTACTGGTAGCGTGCTCTCAATGCCTTGGCCATCAACGTAGTGGTCAATTACGCCATCGGAGTCACAAGTGATGTCCAACATCACCGCACGACGCTCTTCTACATCACCGAGACCAGAAAGCGGCAGAACAGGGAAGACCTGATCAATACCCCATGCATCTGGCAGGGATTGGAAAAGAGAGAAGTTCACGAAGAACTTGTCTGCAAGACGTTCGCTCAACTCATCCAAAATAGGACGGTGGAAACGGTTCTTAGTACTCATTTGACGACTTAGCTCGAAGTAAATGCGTAGTGACAGTTGCTCTGCCCACGCACGTTGTTCAAGGTTTAGTACGCCAGTCGCGAATTGTGAGTGAACCTCTACCAAATCGCTTTGGGTATCGTTGTAAATTTCAATTAATGCACGCGCATCCGTACCATCTTGCAGGTTCTCCCAGTTTCGCCACATGTTTTGTAGCAAGAATGGAGCGTCTGCAGCTGGCTCGAACACTTCTTCCGGTTGGTATGTTTCAGTACCAATGACGTTAGAGATAAGTACAGCGTGGTGTGCAGTTAAAGAGCGCCCCGATTCAGAGATAATCACTGGCATCGGTTGTTCGTACTGCTGACACACATCACCGACGGTATTTACGATGTTGCGCGCATATTCTGCAAGGCCGTAGTTCATCGAGTTCGAAGATTGGCTACGTGTGCCGTCGTAGTCTACTGCTAAACCGCCGCCAACATCGAAGTAATCAATGTTTGCACCCATGGCACGTAATTCACAATAGAAACGTGCTGATTCGTTTACACCATTACGCACGTCACGGATGTTCGCCATCTGTGAGCCAAGGTGGAAGTGAACCAATTGCATGGTGTCCAGTTTGTCTTCGCGTTTTAGGCGATCAATCACGCTCAATACTTGAGACGCCGATAGGCCGAACTTCGATTTCTCACCGCCGCTTGCTTGCCATTTACCCGCACCTTGAGATGCAAGGCGGATACGCAAGCCAAGACGTGGTGTTACGCCCAAGCTTTTTGCTTCTTCAAGTACTAGATCAAGCTCAGATAGCTTCTCTAGTACGATAAATACTTTGTGACCTAGCTTTTCACCGATCAGTGCAAGACGCACGTATTCACGGTCTTTATAGCCATTACACACGATCACGGAGCTGCCTTGTTGAGCTAGTGCAAGTACTGCCAATAGCTCTGGCTTACTGCCTGCTTCAAGACCCAGCTGTTTATTTTCTAGCTGTGCTTGGCTTGCTAAGATCTCATCAACCACTTCGCGCTGTTGGTTTACTTTAATTGGGTACACCAACAGGTATTTGTTTGGATATTGGTATTCTTCAATTGCTTGGTTGAAAGCTTGGCAAATGCCATGCACGCGTTGGTGTACGATTTGTGGGAAGCGCACTAACACAGGCAGATTAAACTGCTTAGCTTCTAGTTCATTTACAATCGCACTGAAAGGGATTTGGTGTGCACGGTCACTACGAGGAGATACGTATACCTCGCCTTGGTCATCAATTCCGTAGAAGCCTTGGCTCCAGTAGTGAACGTTGTAGTCCGCGCGGATGCGGTCTAATTTAGTTGCTTTTTCCAACTCGATTCTCACAAAAATGTATTTAAGCCCTCATTGGAAATAGAGGAGAAAATACAAAAAAGCAAATCATGAGGCGCTAACCTCATACCCTGACACGAACTCCGTGTGCGCGCATTAACGGATAAAACCCAACCAGAGTCTAATGATTAAAATTTGTGCTTTCGATTAACAACTGTTGTTGATGGTTGGTGTAAACATTTATTTAACAGGCTGTCCATTCTGCTGTTATAGTTGGTCTGACCAGTAAGGATTTGGTCGACAAAAAATAAGAACAAAGACTCAACAAAACAAGGACATGTTTTGCAGCTGCACAGAATTCAGGGATACATCCAAACCATGTATCTCGCCGAGTATCCAGACAAATTGATGCTGCTTGATGGCGCAAGTCGAGCGGATATTCCTCACCTCAAAGATTTTATCGAGCATCAGCTCAATCGCCCATTCACAGACCTAAAGTTGGTCGTCGTTACCCACATGCACCCAGACCATGCTGGTGCGGCGCACAAGCTAAGAGATTTGACGGGCTGCAAGCTATTGGCAGCCAAACGAGACACACATTGGTATGGCGGTTTTGATGGTTGGCTAATGCATCTTACGGATTTGATTTTGGCACGTTGGATGGCGAACCGAATGCGCAAACCCAAGCGCAACTTATGGTATTCGCGAAAACTAAGGCCGGATATTGAGCTGGTGGATGGAGAGGTGATTCCCGGTTTTGCTGATTGGCAGATATTGGAAACTCCGGGGCATACCGACAGGGATTTATCGGTTTATCATGCCGAACAGAGTGTATTGTACGTAGCGGATTTAATGGTACAGGTAAAAAGCCATTTGATAGCGCCATTTCCTATCTTTCATCCTAACCAATATCGAAGCTCGTTAAAGCGCGTTTTTGAGATGAAACCAAGCTGTTTATTGGCGGCACATGGAGGCGAAGTGGAGTTTGATGAAGACGCGTATCAACATATCATCAATACCTCACCGGTTAGACCCATTACGCATTGGCGAGTAACGAAGATAAAACTGAAAGGATTAATGCGTTCTGTTCTGAAAAGGAAGAACGATAGACAGGAGAAGGGCAGCTAGAAAACCAGAGAAGAGCCAGATGAGCGACCACGGAGTTCGCTCATCTGAAGCTACGGGGATTATGGAGCCAATAAATGAGATTGGCTCGGGTCTACCAGAACTTTGTCTGCCATACCCTGACGACCTAACAACATCATGTAAGTCATCTTTTCACGGTTAGTTAGCGTGATGTCGATTGGCCACTCTTGGTCGCCCATGCGCAGCATCGTTGTGATCACGCAGCGGTGTTCGAAAGTACCGTTTGATGATTTCACTTTGCGGTTCGCCTTCAGTGGAGCTTTACAGCGAACGACTTGCTCTAAGTGGTAAACATCTGGGTGTAGATCGAACTCTACGTATGACTGACCGTCTTGTTCAGTGCACTCTAGGTTATCTACGTGCAAAGAAGAAGTCTGTGCGCCTGTATCAATACGCGCTTCAAGGTGAGTAATCCCTAACTCAGGTAAGCAAATTGCTTCGGCGTTCCCAATGATCATTTTCTGATTCATAGTGTCATCCTAGCGATGAGTCAAAAGAGAGCCCTTTATCAGGCTCTCACTCAAACAATTATCAGCCTTTACCGCGAGTACGGTTAGCGTTTGGTTTTGCGTTCTTCTCGATGAAGTCGAAGATCATGCCAGCAACGTCTTTTTCAGTTGCTGATTCGATACCTTCAAGGCCTGGAGAAGAGTTCACTTCCATTACCACAGGGCCATTCTTCGATTGAAGAATATCAACACCACATAGGTTTAGACCCATAACTTTCGCTGCGTTGATTGCGGTTGCGCGCTCTTCTTTGCTTAGTTTTACAAGCTGAGCAGAACCACCACGGTGAAGGTTAGAGCGGAACTCGCCTTCTTTTGCTTGGCGTTTCATTGCTGCGATAACTTTGTTACCCACTACGAAACAACGGATGTCTGCGCCGTTTGCTTCTTCAATGAACTCTTGCACCATGATGTTTGCTTTTAGGCCCATGAATGCTTCGATAACACTTTCTGCTGCTTTCGTTGTCTCAGCAAGAACAACACCGATACCTTGAGTACCTTCAAGTAGCTTGATAACCAGTGGTGCGCCGCCAACGTTTTTGATCACGTCCTGAATGTTGTCAGGGTGGTGAGCAAAACCTGTGCGAGGTAGACCAATGCCTTTACGTGATAGCAGCTGCATAGAGCGTAGCTTGTCACGAGAGCGGCTGATTGCTACTGACTCGTTCACACAGAATGTGCCCATCATTTCAAACTGACGTACAACCGCTGTACCGTAAAAAGTGATAGATGCACCGATGCGTGGAATAACCGCGTCGTACTTTGGCAATTCTTCACCCATGTAACGGATCTTAGGGTTGTTACTCGTAATATCCATATAACAGTGCAGAGTATCGATAACATCAACTTGATGTCCGCGCTCTTCACCCGCCTGCTTTAGGCGCATGGTTGAATATAGATTCTCATTACGAGAAAGAATAGCAATACGCATGGCAATTCCTTAGTAAGTCAGTACCAAATTAAAAATGTAAGTATAGAGTATAGTGAGTGGGTGTAATTGATGTGACAGAATCCACTCTCTTCAGCGACTTAGAATTGTGGTTGGACAACCACGTCGTCAGAGGTGCGAACCTTAGGGCGTTTTCTCAGTAGATGAAAACGAAAAAATATCGTCGATACGACAAAAATAATTTATCGAACTCTCACAGCCTTGCTGTATGCGACTGTCAAGGGAATGAAAAAGAAAAATGAGTCAAAATTACATCAATTTACTATGGCATAAATCACAAAAAAGCGGCCATTCAGCCGCTTTTTGTTATTGAACTAAGTAATGACTTAAGAAGAGTTCAGCCGTTTGGGTGGCTAAACCCCTAGATTCTTCCAAGTTTAGCGAAGCTCGCATCCCCATCAATTGTGGCCAGAATGCGCTGCCTTTAATTAAGTTGTGCAATTGAATGCTTGCCACGTCCACATCATCAACCTTCAATGTGTTTTTTTCTGATTGTTGCGTGAGCCAACGGTACAAGGCCGTTTCTTGCTTCGACATGTGTTCCGCTTGTTCTTTGAGATCTTCCGGCTTAAACAAGAAATGTCCGAAAGCCACTTTCGCCAGTTCAATATAATCAGGTGCGGTTACCACGATAATTTCGCTGTACAACAATTCGACCAGTTGATCTTTTAGCGGGAGTGTTGGTAAACGTTCAATGTCGCTATCCATCATTGAAGAACGCCATAGTTCGGTTAGTAACTCTGTCACGATCGCTTCTTTAGAAGGGAAGTGGTTGTAGACCGTGCGTTTAGAGACTTGTGCGATAGCAGACAGCTTATCCATGCTGGTGTTTTGCACCCCAAACTCTTGGAACGCTTGCTTTGCTGCGCACAGGATGGCTTCTCTTTTGGTCTCACTGCGACCTTTTCTTTTTACATTCATAAACTTGCCGAGTTAAGAAGATCATTTCTGGATCTATTTTACACTAAGTAGTTTACTTTTGATAATTAGAATGTAAACTGCACCGTGTAGTTTACTTTTGTTCGGGTTAACTTTTTATGAAAAAAACTTTGCTAGCCACAGTAGGAGCGTTCGCGATGGGTACATCAATGATTTCTTGTTCTAATGTTGATACTGAAAAAGCGCCAACATACCCGGACAAATTTGCCAACACAGAGTTGGAATACAAAAGCAGCTTGGGTGACATGTTCGGCATCATGAAAGCCTACTTTACGACTGAGCGCCTCAATCCAACGCCAACGATTGAAATTCCGGTTCATGCCATGACAGCGAATCAACTGTTAGAAGAGCAAGATGATGTTATCTACCGTTTAGGGCACTCAAGTGTATTAATGAAACTCGATGGCAAATTGGTAATGACTGATCCTGTATTCAGTGATCGCGCGTCTCCTGTGCAATGGGCGGGGCCAAAACGTTTTCACCAAACACCAATCACGCTAGAAGATTTACCAAGTATCGATGTGGTGGTGATCAGCCATGACCATTACGATCACCTAGATAAAGCTTCTATTAAAGTATTAGGCGACAAAGTGGGCACTTTCTTGGTGCCGTTAAAAGTCGGTCAGTTGTTAGTCAACTGGGGCGTGCCTAAGGAGAAAGTGATCGAGCTAGATTGGTGGGAGTCACATTCTGTCGACGGCATTGAATATACACTGACTCCGACTCAGCATTTCTCTGGTCGAGGTTTGACAGACCGTGATACGACCCTGTGGGGCAGTTGGGTTATTAATGCACAACAACACAAAGTGTTCTTTAGTGGTGACTCTGGTTACTTCAATGGCTTTAAAGAGATTGGTGATAAGTACGGTCCGTTTGATTTCACTATGATTGAAACCGGTGCATACAATGAACTTTGGTCAGACATTCACATGTTCCCAGAGCAAAGTGTTCAAGCACACATTGATGTGCAGGGCAAAGTAATGATGCCGATTCACAACAGTACGTTTGATCTGTCGATGCATGATTGGAATGAACCGATGCAACGCGCGTTAGACATTAGTGAAGAGCGCGGTGTAACGTTAGTGAGCCCTGAGATTGGTCAACGTTTGGCGATTGCGGAGCCTCAGCCTGCTAAGACATGGTGGCAATAATTGCTGGGCTAAACAGCCAAACACCAGAATAGTTAAGTCACTTATTAGTAGTTACTTGGTATTAGTTACGTGGTCAGGGATAAGGATAAAGATGCAATGAAAGCAAAGTGGACACTGTTACTTACATTAAGCATTCTGCCTATCTTTACACTAGCAGGGGTAGAGCAAGATGTCTCGACGTTGATAAAGCGAGTTGAGCAATCCTCTTGCACCTTTATCCGCAACGGCAAGGCGTACACTAATCAAGAAGCGGCAGAACACATGCGCAATAAATGGGATTACGCCAAAGATGACGTTGATTCCGTGGATTTGTTTATAAAAGAGGTCGCGTCAAAGAGCTGGTTATCTGGCAAACCCTATTGGGTGGATTGCCAAGACAAACGCATTACCAGCGAAGAGTGGCTAACTTCATTGATGAGCTCCACCAATCACATCCAATAATACTTCTTTGATGGTCTGGTATCGCAGTGGCAGTGTGCGGCTGCGTTTTCTCACCAAAAACAAATCTTCGTACACCGGTTGTTTTAACTCAGCCACATACAACTCTTCTCTTAATGAAAAGCTTTCCACCGCACTGTAGGGCAAAACAGTAAAACCAAGCCCTTTGCTGACGGGCAAAAGAATCTGACTGAGTTGGTTAACGTAGCCCGATAATGGCATGTCACTGACCTTGATCTCTTTGAGTAAAGGTTCTGCACATTGGTCGAAAAACAACGTCATATAATGCTCAGCATCAGGATGGCCAATCACGCCGCAACTTCGAAGCAGTTCAGGCGTTAACGTTTTTCCATGATAGGACTTTGGTAAGATCAGACACAGCGCTTCTCTGCCAATTTGTTCACTTTGGAAAACACTCTTATTGGGAGAGTAAGTCACGATGCCCATATCAATACGGCCATCAGCAACCCCGTTTAGAATCGACTGGTTTGGTGCCGCTTCCAAGTGAATCGACAATCCGCGATGCTGGGTTTGTTTTTCAAGCAGTGGATCAAACAGCATCAAGGCAAGTGCTCCGGAGCAAGCTAGCTTGCAATGACCTGCAAAGGGATCATCGAAGCTCAGATCTTCCAGTAAGTTTTTCTCTTTCTCTTCCAACTCTAACGCGTAGGTATACACCATTCGGCCTTGCTCTGTCAGTTCAAAGCTTTTGTTCTCGCGCTTAATCAATGGGTGCTGACAAGCTTGCTCTAGCTTTTTGATGTGCTGACTGACACCGGGTTGGGTCATATAGAGCTTTTCTGCTGTCTGAGTAAAGTGGCCGACTTCGACAAGAGTTTTGAATGTGTGTAACCAAACTGGATTAAGCATAGGACGTTGTTTGCTCAGCGTTTATTAAAGAAAGCGTTTCGAGAGAAAGTGTAGAAATAATAGCATGATGCGTGGAATAACGCAGAGGAGGATGGTAAATGACAGGCAAAATAAAACCCCGCCTGGTTTCCCAGACGGGGCTTATTCTTTTTCGCAGCAATCCGGCTACTAATAGGTGCTCCCTGCATCTATCCTTGATTGTGGCTAAGTCCTTTAACCGAGTTCCTTGTTCATCGCCTTCCTAGCGGTGTCCATTCTTGCCTATCATCCTGACGGGCGAACTCTATCCTAGAGCTTAACTACATCCTTGCTGACAACTCATCCTAAGCTATCAAATCTTCATCCTGAAGATACCCAATCCTTTAGGCTTTTTTCCTGTTCCCGCCAACATCCTGTCGACACACTTAGTATTGTTGTTTTGCTGATTACTCTCAATCAGCTAGGTAAAAAAACTTTGGCAGCGAATATTGCTTAAAAAAGGATAATTATTAATTTTCAGTTAGTTAGGTTTGTTGTTCGATTTGTTCTTAGTCAAAAATGGTCGTTTTGCTTACATCGCTTGTGAGAGATCTCGCACAAGGTGCCGAGCGAATGTACGAATCGGCGTCTTTTTCGTCTTGTTTAAGAGTTTGCTCAAGATCACAACTCGACTTGTAGCCATAAGATTTGGCGATGGTATTGGATGAAATCCCCATTTCTTTTATCGCAAACACAGCCCACTCATCACGAGTTTTTTGCATAATCTGGCGTAGCTTGGTTTTAAAGTTACTCATAAAAGCTCCTTAGTTAGCTTATCTTTACAAGAGAAGAATAAGGAGCGTGATGAGGCTTAGTTGATAGTATGCCGCTCAATATCAATACTATTGAGGCGTGATGAAGAATATGTCGGTAATACTGATATTATTTGCGCGTGAAACAATACTATCTTGTGGGGTATCAAATGGCGCACATCGAAAAAGTACCGCAAAGGCCTGGTTTTTCTTGGCGCTACCGTCGTATTGATGAACCAGCGAAAGAATACGATTTTCATTTTCACGATGATGTTTTTGAGTTGGTCATCCACCGCCACTTTACGGGGACTTTGCACATTGGGCATCACGAGCTAGAGGTGACCCACAATCAGATGCTGCTAATTGCGCCGGGTGTGCCTCACTCTATTCACTCCACGTCGGTAGAAAGCAATTGCGAGACTCATGTGATTTGGTTTAAGCGTGAGTGGATCGCGAACCTAATGTTCTATTGTACTGAGCTACGCAAACTAGACCCGTTATTGAAAGCCGCAAATAAAGGAGTGGTGTTCTCTGAGCGAACGGCACAGCAAGTAGTGGATCTTCTGCAAGAGTTGATGAAAGTGCCCGCGATGGAACAATTGTCGAGATTCATTCATATCTTATCTTTGGTTGCCCATGACGAAGCGGCGAAAACCTTGATGACCCATTCTTATCTTTCGATGAGTGAACACGAGCAACAAGAAAGAGCACGCGTCGCAAGTGTGAACGCGTATCTTGAGCAGCATTTTGCCAACAAGGTGACATTGGCTGATTTAGCCGATTACTTGTCGTTGAGTGAAAGTGCGGTCACACGATTGTTTCAAAAGCACTTTAAAGAGCCGTTTAGCCAACGCTTGATGAAGCTACGCATCAACCATGCCGCGGATTTATTGCAATCGACGGAGTTACCAATAGGAATTGTGTTTGAGCGAGTTGGGTATCGCAATCAAGCTTTGTTCAATCGCCACTTTAAAACCTACAAGGGACTGACTCCGAGAGATTACCGACAGCATTACCAGCAGCGAATCCAACCTTAGTTTGAGCATGTGCGTACTTTTGTTATTTACTGAACTGGAATTTATGTGCAACTGGTATATTATTTGCTAGGTTATCTAAGAATCGTTATTAAGATTCGATGACAGGTTAAATAGGGAACTTGATTGCCATATTTCTGTCATAAGTGATGAGTAAGTTGACCGTATCAACAAGATAAAAGCCGTTTTACTGGTCAAAAAATGACTGCAACGCTTCTACTTTTATCATTATGTTGTGAAATTAGTCACGGTTAATTGATTCGTTCCTCGATAGATTGAAGAGGAATACAACCTTAGACAATAAGCTCAAGATGAGCGTTACCTATATAGATGAGGGAGATTGCTATGAAAAAGATGAGAAGAGCTCAGCTACACCGTGTTCGCATCCAATACTGGAAAGACACAAAGACTGAGACTGCTAAAAAAGCATAGTAAACCATACTCAATGGCACTGAGCTGGCAATGGACGGATAACCTTCCATAAAATGCCAGCTCTAAAATTATCTAGCGCATCCATACTTTCCAAGACTCCAGCTTTCCTAAACTAAGCTTCCCAAAAAAAACAAACGTTCCACTCTTTCTAGATTCAACATTTCAGCACAAAACCATAGCCTTAAATGCAAAAAAGCCAGTCCGAAGACCAGCTTTCTCATTACTTGCTCAACTCTATTTATTACAGAGTGATTCCGTAATTACAGGTAGTTTGCGTCAACCAGTTCGCCAGCTTTTGCGCTGCTTACTTCTGGGCGAGCTTGTAGCCAAGCTAGAACTTGTGCTTTTTGTTCTTCAGTTGCGCTTTCGTAACGCTCTGTTGAACATAGGAAGCCTTCAAACAGCTCTAGGCCACCGCCACCGAAGCAAAGGTTTAGGCCATCAATGTAGTCGATAAACTCATCAACGAATGCATCGTAACGGTCAAAGTCGTTGATGTCAGTCTCACAGCTGATCTCAAAACCTAGGATTGCGAATTCGCCTAGGAACAGCTTCTTGCGAAGACGACGATTTTTGTTATCGATTTTATCTAGTTTCATGATTATTTCTCGTAGATGATTTGAGTAAACCTTATACCTCCAAATCTAGCTCAGCCCAAGCAAAATCGAAAGTACGTAGAATAGAGGGGCGATTTATAACATTTTCTAAACACAAAGTTCATAAAGATAGACTAGTTCTGTCACTTTTCTCTTCCAAACTTCCCCTCGCTCAATGATTTACAAACCTATAATTCAACCTAACACTGGGAAAGCAACACCATGAGTAAGGAAACCTTCGACGCGACGCGTTACAACCAGAGTAATAACAAACCTTTTGAAGAAGTACTGGAAGCGAGCCTATCTCGACGCAGTATCCTGAAAGGTGGCCTAGGTATCAGTGCGATGACCGCTTTTGGCGCATTTGGTCTATCAGGGTGCAACTCTTCTAGTTCAGGCACTTCTGCTGGTGGCGGCTCTGGCGTTTCAAGTGCAGTCCTGAATTTTGATTCGATTCCGGGCTCACTGACGGATGCAGTATCGATTCCGCAAGGTTACATAGCACAAGTATTGGTGCCATGGGGTACGCCTCTAAACGCACAAGGTAATGCATGGAAAGACGACGGCAGCAACACGAGTACCGACCAGCTTAATGCATTGGGTATGCACCACGACGGCATGCACTTTTTCTCGCTAAACGACAGCGACACTGACGGCTTGTTGTGTATCAACCACGAGTACATTGATACCGCAGCTCTGCATCCAAGCGGTCCGACAGCCGTGGGCGGTGTGCGTACTATCGTCGACGAAGTTCGTAAAGAAATTAATGCACATGGTGTGTCTGTGGTTCGCGTTCAACTTGAAGACAACATGTGGAAGTTGGTGGATACCGATCCACTAAACCGCCGTTACACTGGCGCGACAGTCATGGATCTTTCTGGCCCTGTCGCGAATACAGAATTGACCGTGACTCGCTTCTCGCAAGATGGCAGCCAAGCGCGCGGCACACTGAACAACTGTGGCAATGGTTTTACGCCTTGGGGGACTTACCTAACGTGTGAAGAGAACTGGCCGGGTTACTTTGTTAACGCTGGTGTTCGTACTGAAGAACAAGATCGTATTGGTGTTGATGACACAAGCACTCGTTACCTATGGGAAACGTTAGCGGGTAATGCGGAAGAGCGTTTGGACGAGTTCACGCGATTCAATGTAGAACCAACAGGCGCAAGCGCATTGGACGATTACCGTAACGAGGCGAACGGCCATGGTTACATTGTTGAAATCGACCCTTATACGCAAAACTCGCGTGCGAAGAAGCGTACTGCACTAGGCCGCTTCCGCCATGAAGGCTGTACATTCGGCAAGCTTGAAGAAGGCAAACCAGTGGTATTCTACTCTGGTCACGACTCTCGCTTTGAGTACCTATACAAATTTGAATCTGCGGCAGCGTGGGATCCTGCGGATGCTAACCCTGATAACCGCTTGGCGATGGGTGACAAGTACATGGATGAAGGCACACTGTATGTGGCGCGCTTCAACGAGGACAGCTCTGGTACTTGGCTACCACTGACGCTAGACAGCACGACGGCTTCTGGTGGCACACTTGCAGACAGCTTCAATTCTCTAGCAGAAATCATCTTGAATACGGCGGGTGCAGCTGACCTTGTTGGTGCGACGCCAATGGATCGCCCAGAGTGGTGTACCGTTGACCCATTCACAGGCTCGGTTTACCTGACGCTAACGAACAACACCAAGCGTACAGAGGAAACTAACCCTGCAAACCCACGTTTGAACAACAAGTTTGGTCACGTAATCCGTTGGGATGAAGGCGAAGCAGCAACAGACTTTACGTGGGATATCTTTGTGTTTGGCTCTCCAGCAAACGGTGATGCGGACACTAACCGTTCGAGCTTGACCGAGCTTAACCAGTTTGCGAGCCCAGACGGCTTAGCGTTTGATCCTCGCGGCATTCTGTGGATTCAAACGGACAACGGTGCAGATGAAGTGACGTCTTACACCAATGACCAAATGCTTGCGGTTGTACCTTCTAAGCTGACGGATGAAAACGGCACACAAGAAGTGATCGGTGCAGAAAACCAAGCTGAGTTGAAACGTTTCTTCGTTGGCCCTAACGGCTGTGAAGTGACGGGCTTTACCATTAGCCCAGATTACAAGTCTCTGTTCGTGAACATTCAGCACCCAGGCAACTGGCCTTACAGCGACAATGCAGCAGAAGAAACACCTGCAGGGATGACACTGCGTCCACGTGCCGCGACGGTGGTTATTCGCCGTGAAGACGGTGGTGAAATTGGTGTTTAACCAATAGGTCATACGACTGAATATCGGGAATAAGAAAAGCCCTGCGTTTGCAGGGCTTTGTTTTTTCTATCTAAATACACATGCACTTTATATCTAGACAAGTAACTTAGTTTTTGAGCGAGCCGCCCGCAGTGCGAATCACATCTTGATACCAGAAGAAGCTCTTCTTACGTTTACGTTCTAACGTACCTTGACCATCGTTGTGGCGATCAACGTAGATGTAACCGTAACGTTTGCTCATTTCAGCGGTTGAGTTCGCGACCAAATCGATCGGTCCCCAACTGGTGAAGCCCATCAGCTCAACGCCATCCAAAATTGCTTCATGTGCTTGTACAAGATGGTCGTTCAAGTAAGCGATGCGGTAATCATCTTGAATCTCACCGTTTTCATCGATTTCATCACGTGCACCTAAGCCGTTTTCTACGACGAACAGTGGCTTTTGGTAGCGATCGTGTAGGAAGTTCAGCAGAACGCGAAGGCCTTTTGGATCGATTAACCAACCCCATTGGCTCTTCTCAAGATATGGGTTTGGTACGCTATCGACGATGTTACCCACTTCTTTCTGTTTCGGGTCTGCACTTGCACAGCCACTTGCGTAGTAGCTGAATGAGATGAAATCGACACTTGCCGATGCGATCTCTTCTAAATCGCCTGCTTCCATCTGAATTTCAATGCCATTTTCACGGAAGTAACGCTTCATGTAACCAGGGTATTGACCACGAGTTTGTACATCACCGAAGAACAACCACTTGTTGTTTTCGTGCATGGCAGCAAGCACGTCATCAGGGTTACAAGTGTACGGGTAGTTGATTGCGCCAAGCAGCATGTTACCAATCTTGCCGTTTGGTACGATTTGCTGACACAGTTTTACCGCTTTTGCGTTGGCGACTAGTTGGTGGTGAATCGCTTGATAAATCTCTTGTTCACTGGCGTCTTCTTGCAAACCAACACCAGTAAATGGTGCGTGCAGTGACATGTTGATTTCGTTGAACGTTAACCACAGTTTTACTTTGTCTTTGTAGCGTTCCAGCACGGTGCGGGCATAACGTTCGAAGAAATCGATGACGCGACGATCGCCCCAACCACCGTAGTTCTCGACCAGTGCGTAAGGCATTTCGTAGTGAGATAAGGTCACGAAAGGTTGGATGTCGTGCTCGGCAAGTTCGTCAAAAATTTTATCGTAGAACGCCAAACCTTCTTCGTTAGGTTCTAGCTCGTCACCGTTCGGGAAGATGCGGCTCCATGCCAAAGATAGGCGCAGACAGTTAAAGCCCATCTCTTTGAATAGCGCAATGTCTTCTGGGTAGCGATTGTAGAAGTCGATCGCCACGTCTTTTATACCCGGCGTACGTTCTTCACGGGTTTGATGCGGACTCAAAATACCGTTTGGCAGCATGTCTGATGTCGATAACCCTTTACCCCCAAGGTTGTACGACCCTTCTACTTGGTTTGCAGCAATGGCACCGCCCCAAAGAAAATGTTCAGGAAACTTAATCATGTTTCTCACTCTTTATCGTTCGGAAGTTATTCGTTCTATTTGCTTGAGAATAGTGTAGGTCAAGGAGGGATTCTTGTATCGAGATCGTGTTTTTCTCAAACAGCGGGGATGCCTAGTTCTAATGATGATTTTGTAATCAATATCAACCTAGGCTGATTTGAAAAACAAAGTGAAAGTCAGCCCATTTTGTTCATTCTTATGCACGCTAATTTGTCCATTCATATCACGCATATTGTTGGCCGTAATTGCTAAACCTAGCCCCAATCCTTCCCCAATTTTCTTTGAGGTTTGGAAGGGCTCGAACATGGACTCAAGCATCTCATCTGACACGCCGCAGCCATTATCACTGACGATCAGTTCGACCCGATTGCCGGTTGGGTTGACGATCAAGTTGAGCTGCGGGTTGGTGGTGTTGTTCATTGCGTCTAGCGCATTCGAGACAAGATTACCGAGCACCTGAAGCAGTCGTTGTTCTTCACCCATGATGTTAGGTAAGTCATGAGGAACCCGGACACGCACATCCACCTTGTCTAATTGAGATTGATAAACGCGTAAGGTCTCTTCGAGTGCGGAGGTAAGAGAAATTGCCTGCAAGCTTTCTGGTTTGTTATAGGCAAACGTCTTTAGCTGACTAGTCATGCTTGCCATGCGATCAATCAGCTTCTGGACCAATACGTTGTTAGCTTTCATCATCTCGGTTTCACCGCGTTCTGCTAGTAGCTCGTTCGTGGTGAGCAGGGTGCGCAAGCCCGTCAGTGGCTGATTGAGCTCATGAGTAATCGCGCTCGACATGCGACCCAAAGCGGCCATTTTGCTCGATTCAATTAACTGGCTTTGCGCTTCTTTTAGCGCTTGAGTTCGCTCTTCTACTCGCTGCGCCAGCTCTTGGTTGACCTGTTGCAGTGATTGCTCGGCTTTTTTCCGCTTGCTGATGTCGATGATCGTCGCAAGGAAATACTGCTCGCCATGCCAAGGGAAACTGGTCAGTGAGAACAAGACAGGGAAGACGCTACCGTCACTGCGTCTGGCGATGGTTTCGACCGTGCTGATCTCTGCGAGCTCTTTATGTTTAGGTAAATCCTTAAGCAACTTGAGTGTGGTGGAATTGGGGTTGCCTGCATCGAATAACTCCCAAGCAAAAGCGTGTCGATTGACGCTTTCTGGTAAACAGAATAAACGCTTCGCCATTGGGTTGAGATCGAACAGTTGCCCTTGTTCATCAATCAATAGCAAACCAACGTGGGTCTTATTGATCATCTGTTTCAAGCGGCGTTGGGACTCTTCCAACAGAGCTTGAATTCTTTGTTGGTTGATGTGCTTTTGGCGGCGTTGTAAGCCAATGATGACGAGTAATACAACCAATAAGAGCAGCGCTGCTACACTCCAACCAATCACATTGATGGTTTGTTGAATCGGCTTAGAAGGGGTGAGGTAGCTTACGTACCAATTCAAATCATCTAACTTTACGGTGTGCGCAAAATAGCGTTGCTGATTGAGCGTCCATAGGTTGATATTGGTGTTGTCGTACAAACGTTGAGTTTCTAATTGAACGGTGTTGCTTGGTTCGTTAAACCAATCAGCGTTGTAGAGAGAGCTGCTTGATAGGAAAAAGCGTTGCTGGCGATTTTGCAACGTAATGATGTCTTGGCTGGTAATGGTCTGTTCGGTCAACAGGCTGAGGTTGATTTGCACCACGACAATACCTGCGATATCCAGACCGTCGTAGATAGGGGCTGCAAGATAATACAACGGACTCGAACCTTTGGTTTTGTTCACCAAGGAAACCCCACCACCTTGATTGTGAATTTGTTCCACAATGGCTTTTCGGTCAGACAGGCTAAAGCGCTCTTCGATTAAACTCGAGACCAATACTTCGCCAGAGTTAGACAGGATTAGCCAGCCTTCCGTATTGGCGGCTTTATCTAGCTGAGTCAGTTGGGTTTGCAATGGCTCGTAATAAGTCAGACTCCCTTTCACAAACGCGATGGTTTCAGGGTTATTGGTGACGAGATAAGGCAGGTGATAGAAGCGTTTGAGTGCACGGCGAACTTCACCAATATAGTCGAGCAGTTTTTGTTGAGCTTCGGTTTGAGTTTGTACGCTCAACCACTGACGAGCCACCTCTCTGCTGGCGCTATAGCAAGACAACATCAGCACTGCCGCAATTGCGACCACAAGCCATGTTTTGCCATTCCTTTTGCGCTGCATACTGACTCCATTCAGCTAGTGCGTTCTCACCGACAGTCATTAAAGAGTGCGCCTAACTGGTTGGATGTTAAAGACTTGTAAGCAAGAAGTGAGATCTAGCTCCTTTTCTCCTCAGTGGTTTTTGCTACCGTTAATAAAGAGCGATTTCTTTCCCATCCCATAAAGCAGGCAGTAACTCATGGCTTTTGACGACATCCCTAAAATTGCACTTATCGAAGACGATGACATTGTTCGTCAGGCTACCAGCCAATGGCTGCAACTGGCGGGGTTTGATGTGACCGCATTCAGTTTAGGCAAAGAGGGCAAAGCGGCCATTCTTAGCCAAGAATTTGATGCGATTGTCAGTGATGTTCGCCTGCCAGACACCGATGGTTTGTCGATACTAGAAAGCCTGATTGCCAATCACATTCCAACGCCGATTATCTTGATCACCGGACATGGTGACGTTGATATGGCGGTAGGCGCATTACAAAACGGTGCGTTCGATTTTATCGAGAAACCTTTCCAACCAGAGCGCTTATCCCAACGAGTGACCGAAGCGGTAGAAAGCTATCGCGCACAAACTTCTACTCAAGATCGCCAAGAGTATCTATCGAGCGTGAGCGGTTTAGAGGAAGTGCTGATTGGGCGAAGCCGAGTGATGCAACAGCTTAGAGAACAAGTTGCCAAGTTAGCACGCATTGATACCAACGTGATCATTTACGGTGAAACAGGTTGTGGTAAAGAGTTGGTGGCGACCAGTTTGCATAATGAAAGCCAACGTCGAGCTCATCATTTTGTGCCAATCAACTGTGGCGCTATTCCTGAGAACCTGTTTGAAAGTGAGCTGTTTGGGCATGAAGCTGGGGCATTTACTGGAGCAGGTAAAAAGCGCATTGGTAAGTTGGAATACGCGGATAAAGGCACCTTATTTTTTGATGAAATAGAGAGTATGCCGCTATCTATGCAGGTGAAAGTGTTGCGTTCATTACAAGAACATACGGTGGAGCGCGTTGGGGGTAATCAGCAGATCTCGGTTAATTTGAGAGTGATCGCCGCCGCGAAAGAAGATCTCAATGATCATGATGAGTTTCGTCAGGATTTGTATTATCGGCTCAATGTGGCGCAGATCTATTTACCACCATTGCGTGAGCGAGAAGAAGACGCGTTGATCTTGTTCGAACACTTTGCCCTGAAAAGTAACCCTGAGAGTCGTCCATTGAGTGAAGCCGATAGAAAAGCTGTTCTGGCTTATGCTTGGCCTGGGAACGTTCGTGAGTTGAGAAATGTAGCGATGCGTTTTGCACTGGATGAAACTGTCTCCGTAATGGAAATTCTCTCCAGTCGACCATCTTCTACAACCGAAGAGACACAAGCAGGCGTTCCGTTGGCGATTCAGCTCCACAACTTTGAACGTAAAGTGCTGCATGACTCGCTAGTTCGACACCAAGGACGAATTACGGATGTGATGGTCGAGCTAGATTTACCGCGTCGAACCCTCAACCAAAAGATGCAGAAGTTTGGTTTGAATCGCTCTGACTATACATAGAAAAAACGGCTTCTAAGGAAGCCGTTTTTTGTTGAGGTACTTTTTGTTGAGGTATTCGCCAATCTAGGCTTGGTTTGCCAACTCGGTATGTTGCTGAGTTGCCTTGCGGGTAAAGACTACACCCACAATCACCATAGCAATCGTTGGAACAATCCAGCTTGCAAAGTAGTGGTACAGCGGCATGTTGCTATCTAACCATTGGTTTGCGGCTTCTGGCATGTAACCTAGGATGTGCAGCGCATCAACGCAGCCAAACGTTAGAGCAGTGAACGCCGTCGCGACGACCATGATTTGCGACATCTTGTTGCGCACTGGTGCCATGATCATCAACGCAATCGCGACTGGGTGAAGCGCCACAACCGCTGGCAATGTGATCGCCAATAGTTGCTCTAGACCTACGTTAGCGATCAAACCTGCCAATACCATGGTCGTGATCACGCAGCCTTTGTAGTTCACTTTGCTGAAAGTGTTGTCGTAAAACTCACTGCCTGCTGTGGTTACGCCGATAGCAGTAGTCAAACACGCCAATACCATCACGGCACCTAGTAATAGTGAGCCAAATGCGCCGAAGTGGCTGAAGGTGAACGCCGTTAAGATGTCGCCACCATTGCTGAACTCAGAACCCAAGTACGAGCTCGTCGAACCAATGTAAGCTAATGAGATGTAAACAAATGCCATGGCAACCGCGTACATCAGAGCTGCGATTAGCGTGTATTTTGCAGTGGCTTTCGGACAATCCACACCCATGCTACGAATCGCGCGGAAGATAATCCAACCAAAACCGATAGAACCTAGCGCATCCATGGTCATGTAGCCTTGGGTCAAGCCTTCAGCAAATGCGCCAGATACGTATGGACCGGTTGCTGTGGTTAGCTCACCTGCAGGAGAAATCAAAGCCGTCACAGACATGATGATTAAGATAGCCATCAAGGCAGGCGTTAAGATCTTACCTAGGTTGTCGACCAACTTACCCGGATATAGGGCAAATAGAATGGTGATAGCACAGAAGGCAATAGTGAAAGGCACCAAAGCGGCATTACCAAACATTGGTGCAAAGCTAAATTGGTAAGCGACGGTAATGGCACGTGGTATTACGAACGCAGGACCAATCACGATAAACACCATTACCCAAAAACTGGTCGCCAAAGGTTTAGGTAGGGCAGCGGTTAATTTGTCTGAACCGTTCACGATAGCCACCATCACCAGTGCCATCGCAGGCAGACCTACGCCCGTTAAGAGGAAGCCAGACATCCCGCTCAGAAAGTTTTCACCTGCTTGGTAGCCCAAAAATGGAGGGAAGATCAGGTTACCCGCGCCTAAGTACATGGCGAAAGTCATGAAGCCCAAAGCGGCGATATTGCGTGCGCTTAACATTGTTATTCCTCTTATGTTTCGCTTGGAAGAAACTGAAAGGAATGGGAGGAGTATGTGGTGTTCCCGTCAGCTTCTTCTCAAGCTGACAGAAAGTTTAGATATAGCCTGTCAGCTCTAAATCAGTTTCAGAGAGAGCAGGAGGATCGCAGCAGCAACGCCTGATGGGCGTTTTAAAGCGAATTGTAATTGCGCAGTTGCTGACATGGATGATCCTTAATGACGAAAAAATACCAAGGAATACGTTTGCCTTGGCGTGTTTCTACCCTAACGAACATAGGGCTATTGGCACAACCCCGAAGTAGAAAATAAGTTGATACGGTCAACGTTTGTTTCTGAACTGGTGGATCGAACTGCTTTTTAAATTCAAAATTAGAATAAATGACTTTTCATTTCTGTAACATGACTTGTTTTGCTGTATTTTTGTGCTATTTGTAGTCGTTTAGGCTATAAACCTCCGCTGATAAAGTGAGCAGTTTAGAATGATGCGCTTTTTCTTCTTATTGTTAAGACGCTCATTAGTTGCAGTTCAACCCAAAATTGCATCGGCAAAATATTGCTTATTAGTGAATCGTGCATTTATTTTGTCTTGATCACATTTTATTAACCTTTTGCGATCTAGGCGTACAACCTTCTTCTCTTCAATGAGCAAGATCTTGCTCATTACTTTGCTATCAAATCAGCATGATTTTGCTCATTTTTGATGTCTTTCAGCACTTAGTTCAATAAATACAAAGGGTTAAAAGTTGGCATTTCAATTGCTCTAGGGAATGTGTTGTTAATAAAGATTTAACATGATGTAAATCCCCAATCGTGAAACGACTACACGGAGAGTAATAATGAAAATGAATAAGCTGGTAAAAGCTTTGGCTGTCGCTGTGACTTCTTTTGGTATTGCTGCTAACGCTGCGGCAGAAGATCGTAGCTACATTCTTGCAACGGCATCGACAGGTGGTACTTACTACCCTGTGGGCGTAGCGTTGGCGACGTTAAGCAAAGTGAAATTGGCACCAAAGCACCACTTCTCCCTTTCTGCAATCAGCTCTGCGGGCTCTGGTGAAAACGTCAAACTGCTGAACGAAAATGAAGCACAGTTCGCGATTCTACAAGGTCTTTACGGTGCGTGGGCTTGGTCTGGCGAAGGTCCTTATGAGAAAAGCGGTCGCCAAGAGCAGCTGCGTTCGGTCTCTATGTTGTGGCAAAACGTTGAGCACTTTATTGTTCGTTCTGACCTAGCAAAAACGGGCACAGTGACAGATCTAAACAACCTAGATGGTAAGAAGTTCTCCATCGGTAAGAAAAACTCTGGTACAGAGAATTCTGGTCGTCAAATCATGAAAGGTCTGAATGTCGACCCAGATAAATTCAATCTAGCCTACATGGGCTACGGCGGTAGCGCGAGTGCGCTTCAAAACGGCACTATTGACGGCATGAACACGCCAGCGGGAGTCCCCGTTGGGGCGGTCACTCAAGCTTTTGCTGCGCTAGGTAAAGACATCTCGATTCTTTCGTTTACAGACGAACAAATCAAAGAGGCGAATGGCCACTATAACCTTTGGACGAAATACGAGATCCCAGCCAACACCTACCCAGGTCTGGACAAGCCGATCACGACTATCGCACAACCAAACTTCTTGGCCGTTCGTGAAGATATCTCGGAAGAAGACGTATACCAGCTAACGAAAGCAATATACGAGAACTTGCCATTCCTACAAGGCATCCACAAAGCAACCAAAGCAATGGCGATTGAGAAAGCGATTGCGGGTTTGCCAGTGCCTCTTCACCCAGGCGCGGCGCGTTACTACAAAGAAATGGGCATCGAAATCCCATCAGACCTAATGGCGAAATAACGCCTACTTCGCCCCGAGTTTCGGCTCGGGGCATTTTATCCCTACCGATTTCTAAGATGGAAAAAGCCGCCAGAGCTTGGAGTATGAGATGAGCGACTCAATAGAAAAGGAATTGCAGAAGTTTGAGCTGCCCACGCGCACTGACTTTCCGTGGGTAACCACCACAATTACAGTGTTTGGCGTGGTGTTGTCTGCTTTGCACATTTGGTTTAATACCTTATCGACCTTACCAGAGTTATGGATTTCCGCGACCCACTTTGCTGGCTTCGCGGTGATTTGTGCGCTTTGGTATCCGGCTCATATCTCTCTCAAGCAGAGTAAGATTGCACTCGGCATAGATGTGTTAATTGCTATGGGCGCGGTCGCATGTTTGCTCTACATTCCTTATGCCGAAGATGCATTGTACGAACGCGGTGTGAAGTTCGTGACCAGCGATTGGGTCTTCGCCATCATGGCAATTTTGATTGTTATTGAGCTGATCCGACGCACCATGGGCTGGTTTATTCCAGTGCTGATTGTGGTGTGTTTAAGCTACGTTGTGCTTTGGGGTAAGTGGGCGACAGGTATTTTCCACTTTCCGGGTTTGAGCATGGAAACCTTGCTCTACCGTAGCTTCTATTCTTCCGAGGGCATGTTTGGTTCTATCTCGCGCATCAGTTGGACTTTCGTATTCATGTTCATTCTGTTTGGTGCGTTTCTTGTGCGTTCTGGTGTCGGTGATTACATCATCAATGTGGCACGTGCTGCGGCAGGCAAAATCATCGGCGGTCCCGGTTTTATTGCGGTGATTGGCTCGGGTTTGATGGGCTCAGTATCGGGTTCTAGTGTGGCAAATACGGTTTCAACCGGTGTTATCAGTATTCCTTTAATGCAGAAAGCAGGTTTCCCTTCGCGCTTTGCTGCGGGCGTTGAAGCCGCAGCGTCAACAGGTGGTCAGCTGATGCCACCAGTGATGGGCGCGGGTGCTTTCATCATGGCGTCTTACACGCAAATTCCTTATGTCGATATCATCGCGGTGTCTTTTATTCCTGCTCTTATTTATTTCTTGTCTGTGGCGTTCTTTGTGCGTATCGAAGCCAAACGCAGCGGCGTTCAAAAGATCACGACCAGTGATGAGTCTCTACTAAAAGTAGTGATCAGCGGATGGCACAACCTTATTCCACTGGCGGTATTGGTCACTTTGTTGGTTCAAGGCTTTACGCCGACTTACGCTGCGGGCTTGTCGATCATTTCAGTGGTGGTGGCTTCTTGGTTTTCGAAAGATCATAAGATGGGACCAAAAGCGATCATCGAAGCACTTTCACAAGGTGCGAAAAACATGGCGACAACCGCCGTATTGCTGGTAGGTATCGGTTTGGTGGTCAACGTGATCAGCACGACGGGCATTGGTAATACGTTCTCATTGATGATCGACGGTTGGGCGAATGGTGACTTGTTCATCATGATCGTTCTGATTGCGCTCGCTTCTCTGGTATTGGGCATGGGGTTACCCGTGACAGCGGCGTATATTGTATTGGGCACACTGTCTGCCCCTGCGCTTTACAAGTTGATTGCGGAAAACCAATTGCTTGAATTGATGGTGTCGGGTCAATTGCCTGAACAAGCAAAAGCCATCTTTATGTTGGCGGCGCCAGAAAAGTTGGAACTTCTTAATGCACCAATGGCGTTGGAAACCGCGAAAGAAATGGTGGCGTTAGTACCTGCGGACTTTATGGAAACCCTACTAGAGCAAAGTTTGGGTATGGAAGCGGTAGGCTTGGCATTGCTGGCTGCTCACCTTATCATCTTCTGGTTATCGCAAGACAGCAACGTCACGCCTCCAGTCTGTTTGACCGCCTTTGCTGCGGCAACCATTGCTAAAACACCGCCAATGCGTACCGGTTTGATGGCGTGGAAAATCGCCAAAGGTTTGTATCTTGTACCGCTGTTGATTGCTTACACAGGCTTGGTGAGTTGGGATGTGACGTCGGTGATTACCGTGGGCTTCTTTGCCATCATCGGTACATATGCATTGATTGGTGCGATTGAAGGTTACTTGGAAGGTCCTCTAAACATTCTGACGCGTCTCTTGTTGGTTGTGGTGGGTACTTTGCTGATTTGGCACGACATCCCAATGTTGGTTCGTGTGGCAAGCTGCGCGGTATTTGTCGCGGTGTTCATTTACAGTGGTCGCAAGTTCAAATTGCAACAATCTCAACTATCGGTTTTATAAGAGGTCGTATGAAATCAGTCTATGACTACATCATTGTCGGTGGCGGTATCGTTGGCGTGTCGACGGCATGGCAACTGCAGCAACGTCATCCAGACAAATCCATTTTATTGGTTGAGAAAGAGTCCGGTTTTGCCAAGCATCAAACCGGACACAATAGCGGCGTGATTCATGCTGGGGTGTACTACGCACCGGGCAGCTTAAAAGCGGATTTTTGTAAGCGTGGAGTAGAGCGAACCATTTCGTTCTGTGTTGAGCACGATATTCCGGTGGAGAACTGTGGCAAGTTACTGGTTGCGACCAATGAGCAAGAAGTCGAACGCATGAATGCCCTCTATGAGCGCTGTCATGTCAACGGCATCGACGTAAAGCTACTCGATGAAGTTCAACTCAAGCTGGCTGAGCCAAACATCACTGGCTTAGGCGCGATTTATGTCAAAACTACCAGTATTGTCGATTATCGTTTGGTCACTGAGCAGATGGCGGAAGAGTTCAAAAAGCTCGGCGGGCAAATTAGCTTGAGAACCAAAGTGGTGGCTGCCGAAGAGAAGGATGAAGAAGTTCAATTGACCTGCATTTCAGACGGTCAAACTATGCAGCTCAATGCCAAGTTCTTGGTCACTTGCAGCGGCTTGATGGCGGATCGCATGACTAAGATGATGTCTATTCCGACCGATTTCCAAATCATCCCTTATCGAGGTGAATACTACCGCTTAGATAGCAAACACGACCAAGTGGTGAATCATCTTATTTATCCAATTCCAGACCCTGACTTGCCATTCTTAGGTGTCCACCTGACTCGCATGATTGATGGCAGTGTGACCGTTGGTCCAAATGCGGTGCAAGGCTGGAAGCGAGAAGGGTACGACAAGGTTAACTTCAGCTTGCAAGATACCATGCAAATGCTCAGTTTCTCCGGTTTCTGGAAGGTGACACAAAAGCATCTAAAAACTGGACTGGATGAGTTTAAGAACTCGTGGTGGAAGCCGAGCTATCTGAAATTGGTCAACAAATATTGCCCAAGCATCAAGGTCGAAGACCTCAAACCATATCCTGCGGGTATTCGCGCGCAAGCAGTGTTATCCGATGGAACCTTGGTTCATGACTTCTTGTTTGCCGAAAGCGCGAGAAGCCTGCATGTTTGCAACGCCCCCTCTCCCGCGGCGACATCTGCAATGCCGATTGGGGAGTACATTTGCGATAAAGTGAATGAGAAGATAGAGGCGAAAACCGAGACGGTTTAACAGTAAAAAGCCAAACCAAAAGTACCCCAGAAAAATAATGACTTTGTTTGTTAGGTTATTAGTGTCGGGTGTGCTGGAAGTTTGGCTTAGCCAATCACAAAGTAGACGTCGTTAAACATGAGCCTGCATGGCGACAGGAGTTTGTTGATATCGTGCGCTATTCTTCGAGTGTGGATTGTATCGCAAGATAACGTAATTTATATGTATAAAGCGATTTAAAGGTGACGTATGGCAGCGTTTAACTTACATTTTTAAGCTGTTTTCTAGCTCTTTCTATTTAAATTTGTATTTATTGGAGGAGTTATGATTACGAAGCAACATCTTAGGAAAGTTTGGAAGAATGAAGCGAGAGTTTCAGATGAATATTTACTAGTTATAAGCGAAGAACTTTCATCAAAGCTAGTTGAATGTAAGTTAGATAGCGAATTACGAATATCGCACTTCATTGCTCAATTGGTAAAAGAGGTAGGTCCTTATATCACGCTTGAAGAGAATTTCAATTATTCAGTTCAGGGATTAAAAAATACATTCAAAACCTATCGTAAAAATCCAGAGCTAGCAGAAAAACATGGAAGAAACGCCGCAATCAATCAAAAAGCCAATCAACAAGCAATAGCAAACAATGCGTATGCTATGAGAATAGGGAATGGAAGTGAAAGCACTGGTGATGGCTGGAAGTACCGCGGTAGAGGAATGATACAGCTTACAGGTAAGGGGAATTATGCTGCAATAGAAGGAGTACACGCCAACATCTGGGATGAAGATGTGAGTTTTGTTTCCTCCCCAAACCTTGTGGCTAAACCAAAATATGCAGTAAGGACTGCGATGATTTTTTGGTTAAATAACAAGTTATATTTGAAAGCTGACAAAGGAGCCTCTCGTACTGTCACGGATAGTATTACAGCGGTAGTTAATAAAAATACAGATTCATATGGACAACGACATGAGATTTTTGCAGGGCTGTATAAAAAAGGTACATTCAAAGATATTTTTAGGTAGTTTTTTTTTGACGATGTTGTTGGTACCTACTCCATCTTTAAGTTTTCAAATCTTGAGTTTTAATGATGCATATCTGTTATCAGGTCACGAGTTGGAGTCAGATTATATGGTCTACGTGCCAGGCTCTATGGAAGCAGAAATTACCAATGTGCTTAAATTTGATTGTGAAGGCAGCCGTGTTGAAGCGGTGAAAATTGGTAGCGAAATTAACAACGCAGCGACGTATGGCGAACATCTCCAATACTATTTCTTTCTCGTGAGAGACCATCAGTTTCACGTTCCTCTAAGAATTGTTGAATCTTTTCAAACGGTTGATAAAGAGTCCAAAGAGGTTCTATCGGAACATTTACCATTCACCAAGCATGATGTGTCTGACTTAGTATGTGATTTGATTCGCCCCCAGATTATGAGTTATCAGTTTACACGAGCGTTTGAAGCCGTCGCTAAACCAGAAAAGAACAAAGGCGACTAAACTGTCGCCTTTATTGTATTTGAATCTGGGAATTAGGAGTTGCCGTCTTTCGGGCAGAGTTCGCCTTTTTTGGCGTGTCTCTCGATCATGTAATCGCCGCGAGCACTGTGCAGGACTATCGCGTTCCAGACTTCACCATCTTTTAGCTCAAACTCCATCGCATAGTGTGTACCGCCGACGATTTGAGTTCTCACATCATTGATTTGTTTTAACTTATCCGTCGCATTCATTTGATGCAGAATCATGCTGAGCGAGCGTTCGGCATCTGGTGTCACTTTCGCCACTTGCCAACCTCCAGGGACACCGCCTTTCGAACCGCAGATCGCTTGCATTTTTTTCTTCAAACCAGGAGACATCTGCTTGTCTACGGCCAATGCGTTACCTGCAAATGAAAAAGCGGCCAACGACATCATCGCGGTCCACATCATCCTTAACTTCATAATCCACTCCATTGTTTTGTTATTGATTGAGTATAAGCACGCCTTTCACGGTTTACATAATAGCAAGGTCTTCTGTGCCAGCAGATAAATACGTAATGGGGGAGTTAAACAGGCTAAAAACGATCGCTTTTGATAGCGGCTCGTAACATTCTTTAGAGGAGGAGACGTTATGAGTCTGAAGCATTATTTTGAAAAGGTCTCACCAAAGTTTGAACCGGGAGGCCAATACCACAAGTTCTACCCACTCTTCGAAGCTGTTGAAACCCTTTTTTATACGCCGGGTAAAGTGAACCACGGCGTTACCCATGTTCGAGACAGCATCGATTTGAAGCGCATCATGATCATGGTGTGGTTAGCCGTATTCCCCGCGATGTTTTGGGGCATGTATAACATCGGTCAGCAATCCAGCGATGCTCTGCTGTACGGCCTTGACCAAGCTGTCGCGCAACAAGCCATTGATGCCTCTTGGGGGCTGAGTTGGGTTTGGGGTTCAGTAGAGGCGGCCAGCCAAGCGGGTTGGGCGAGTAAAATGCTGGTCGGTGCAACCTACTTTTTGCCTGTCTACGCGACTGTGTTTGTAGTTGGCGGCTTTTGGGAAGTGCTGTTTGCTATCGTCCGCAAGCACGAGGTGAATGAAGGTTTCTTTGTTAGCTCCATTCTGTTTGCGTTAATTCTCCCGCCCACCATTCCGTTGTGGCAAGCCGCGTTAGGTATCACTTTTGGTATCGTGGTAGCGAAAGAGATCTTCGGTGGTACGGGGCGTAACTTCTTAAATCCTGCATTGGCAGGGCGTGCATTCTTGTACTTCGCTTATCCAGCCAATATGTCTGGCGGCGCCGTTTGGGTTTCGGCTGATGGCTACTCTGGTGCAACCCCTCTTAGCCAATGGTACGAAGGTGGTCAGAGCGCTTTGACCAACAATATGACAGGCCAGCCTATCTCTTGGATGGACGCTTTCGTCGGTAATTTGCCGGGTTCTATGGGAGAAGTCTCGACCCTGCTGATCGTGCTTACAGGTCTGGTGCTGATCTTTATGAAGATCGCGTCGTGGCGGATTGTTGCGGGTGTCTTTGTTGGCTTAGCCGTGACGTCGCTACTGCTTAATGCAATTGGATCGAATACCAATCCCATGTTCTCTATGCCTTTCTATTGGCACTTCGTGATTGGTGGCGTCGCGTTCGGTACTTTCTTTATGGCGACAGACCCCGTATCGGCTGCATTCACAAACGGTGGCAAGTGGGCTTACGGTATACTAATTGGCGTGATGACGATATTTATTCGAGTGCTCAACCCAGCCTATCCGGAAGGCATCATGCTAGCGATTTTGTTTGCCAACTTGTTTGCTCCATTGTTCGACTACATGGTCAAAGAGAGCAGCATTAAGCGCAGAATGAAAAGGGCAAGACCTTCGTGAAATGAGGTGAGCTTCACTGAAATTTGATTGAAAACTGCACTATATTGAAAAGGTCAGGGACATGGGGTTTCTGGCTTTTCTTTTTATCAGGAGGACGAAGACGATGAGAGTCAAGAATATTCTTGATAGCCGTTTGGTGCTGTCGTTCTGGTACAACCTAGACTTCTGCCTGTCTCTTCTTAGTAAAATTTCTGGTCGTTAATTTCCTCAATGCTCTCGCATTGAAAAGCAATTTATCTGTTTGTTTTACTCTTCGCTTAAGTGCGTAGGGTCATGCGTATAAGGAAATTAACAATGAAACGTATCCCAGAACCGTTCCGTATCAAAATGGTTGAGCCAATCAATATGACGACCTTGGCTGACCGAGAAGTTGCCCTCAAGCAAGCGGGTTTTAACCCATTTCTTCTTCGTAGTGATGATGTTTATATCGACCTGCTGACCGACTCTGGCACTGGTGCTATGAGTGACAATCAGTGGGCGGGGATCATGATGGGTGATGAGTCCTACGCGGGTAGCCGCAACTACTACAACTTGTGTGATGCGGTAGAGCACTTCTTTGGTTACAAGCTGACAGTGCCGGCGCACCAAGGTCGTGGGGCGGAGCAAATCTTATTCCCAGCTTTGATTGAACGTATGCGTCAGGTTCGCGGTGGTGAGACACCAGTGTTTATATCAAATTACCACTTCGACACCACAGCGGGTCACATTGAGCTCAATGGCGGTAAAGCGATTAACGTGGTAACAGAAGAAGCATTCGACACTACCACGCCATACGACTGGAAGGGGAACTTTGACCTTAATAAGCTGGTGGCAACGATTGAAGAGCATGGTTCTCACAACATCTGTGCGATCATCACAACGGTTACGTGTAACAGTTCAGGTGGTCAGCCTGTGTCGATGGAAAACATGCGCAGCGTGTACGAAATCGCAACCAAGTACGACATTCCAGTGGTGATTGATTCGGCTCGTTACTGTGAGAACGCTTACTTTATCAAGCAACGCGAAGCGGGCTACGAGACCAAATCGATTCTTGAAATCATCCGCGAGATGTACCAATACGGCGACATGCTCACTATGTCAGCGAAGAAGGACCCAATGGTAAACATTGGTGGTATGTGTTGTATTCGCGACCATCAAGAGCTGTTCCAAGCGGTTCAAACACGATGTGTACCGATGGAAGGCTTTGTGACTTACGGTGGTATGGCTGGCCGTGATATGGAAGCCTTGGCTCGTGGTCTATATGAAGGTGCGGATGAGGATTACCTTCACTACCGCATCAGCCAAGTGCAATACTTGGGTGAGCGTCTACGCGAGGGTGGCATTCCAATTCAATATCCAACGGGTGGTCATGCCGTGTTTGTTGACGCAGCGAAAATATTACCTCATATACCCGCGGATCAATTTCCAGCACAAGTGTTGTGTAATGCTTTGTACTTAGAAGCGGGGATTCGTGCAGTAGAGATTGGTTCACTGTTGCTTGGTCGAGATCCGGAAACAGGTGAACAGAAAGCATCAGAACTCGAATTGATGCGCTTGACCATCCCGCGTCGTGTATATACCAACGACCATATGGATTATATCGCCGATGCCATTATTGAATTGAAGAACCGCTCGCATGAGTTAAAGGGACTCACCTTTGATTATGAGCCTCCGGTACTTCGTCACTTTACGGCACGCTTTCGCGAGCTGGATTGATCGAGAAAACGTTATGTTTCGATAAGCAAAAGGCCGCGAAATTCGCGGCCTTTTAGAACTTGGCTTACAACGTTAATGGTATGTTTATATCAATCAAACTTACGCTAACTCGAGTGAGATACGTACAAATTGTTCGTCTTGATATTGCACTTCATAATTGAAGGTGTTGCTGGCATAAATGCTACCTAAGAACAATGAACGTTGACTCATTGGGCCACGGAAAAGCATCGAAATAGGTGCGATCATGGCGTTATTGTCGTCGAAATGTTGGTTTAAGTTGTCAGAGAGGACACACAGTAAGCAGCCATGCTGGTCGTGTGATAAATCGACATCTTCAGGACGCGAGAGCAGTACGGTCGTACCGAGTTTTTTCTCTACTTCGTTAATCAGTAGCAAGTAACTATCGAGGTGAGGTTGCGGATTGCTCGGTTTATTCGCACCCACACAGCGTTCAAGCAAAGCTTCAAGGTTGCCATTTTCCCCTTTGGCCTGTTGAGTCAGAGACTTTAACGGCTTTTTAATCAGTTTGTAGCGGTTACTTTTAAGCTTAGGCTTAAGCCATTTTTGCAGTAAGTCGTTACGTTCTTTTAAGGGAATAGGTCGCGAGGACGCATGGAGTTTGAAGTGCAGGTGTAATAGGGCGTGCACTGCAAGCTCGCTTAGAAGTTGGTTAGCATCAGCGGATTGTCTTGCCTGCTTAGAACTTTGCATTACACTCTAAATTTCTTATAGGAAGAATAATGGTGCCGAGAGAGGGACTCGAACCCTCACACCTAAGGCACTAGCACCTCATGCTAGCGTGTCTACCAATTTCACCATCTCGGCATCATGATGCTCTGAATACACAGAGGCTTCGGAAAGAAGCGTTCCAAATTGTATATCCAAAATCCATAGATTGGCGAGAGCAAAATTACTCATTTTTGGACTTTGGTGTTCGATTGAACATTTATTGTCCGTTTTTGGCCGTTTCACCATGCGTTCCCCTCTTAATACCCCTATTTTCACTACAAGTATGAACACAAATTGGCATTCTTGCGCAAAAAATGAACGCTTGAACGTTTGCGTAAATAAATGTGATGAAACTCTCGTTTTGATGGCTATACTTGCGACCCGTTTAAGCGGGAATTAGGGTTCGTTGTTCAGGACCCTTACCCATACAAGCCGTCACATGGAGCGGGATGAGTCGAATACTCTCCAGCAGTGAATGACCCCACGGACCGGACCAGCTAAGTTCAATTGCTTGTATAAGGTAAAAATAAGATGTCGAACTATCCGTTCTGTCGCCATGTTAGATCTACGGGTGCCTTGTCACTCGACACGTTGTCCCTTTCTTTTGCCAATTCCTTTGGTGTTTCTTTCTTTTTCAACGTTCAGTAGGTCTGGTTCATGAGTGTTCTATTTAGTTTATTTGGTATTGTTGCACTACTAGGTTGTGCGTTCCTACTGTCAGAGAGCCGTTCTTCAATCAATTGGAAAACCGTATCTCGTGCTTTGTTGCTCCAAATGGGTTTTGCTGCTCTAGTGCTTTACTTCCCTTGGGGGCAAGCTGCGTTGGCCAGTTTGAGTAGTGGCGTTGCGGGTCTTTTAAGTTTTGCTGATGAAGGGATCAAATTCCTCTTTGGTGACCTTGCTTCTACTGGTTTTATCTTTGCTGTCCGCGTTCTTCCTATCATCATTTTCTTCAGCGCTCTTATCTCAGCCCTTTACTACTTGGGTATCATGCAAAAAGTGATTCAATTTATTGGCGGTGCTATCCAAAAGTTTTTGGGTACCAGCAAAGCAGAATCATTGGTTGCAACAGGTAACATCTTCCTATCCCAAGGCGAATCACCACTTCTTATCCGTCCATTTCTACAAAACATGACCCGCTCTGAGCTGTTTGCGGTAATGGCTGGTGGTATGGCGTCAGTCGCAGGTAGTGTTTTGGGTGGTTACGCAGGTCTAGGTGTAGAGTTGAAATACCTAATCGCAGCAAGCTTCATGGCAGCACCAGGTAGCTTGTTGATGGCAAAAATCATCGTGCCTGAGCGTCAAACCCCAAGTGATTACAACAACATCGAGCTGGATAAATCAGAAGAAAGCAACGTAATCGATGCGCTAGCAAGCGGTGCGATGGGTGGTATGAAAGTTGCCGTTGCTGTCGGTACGATGCTTATTGCCTTCGTGAGTGTGATTGCGATGGTAAACACGGGTTTAGAAAACTTAGGTGAAATGTTCGGTTTTGCTGGCATCACGCTACAGGCTATTTTCGGTTACCTATTTGCACCTCTAGCATGGTTGATTGGCGTTCCGGGCCACGAAGTACTTGCAGCGGGCTCTTATATCGGTCAGAAAATCGTAATGAACGAATTCGTCGCATTTATCGACTTCGTACAACATAAAGCGACACTGACTGAGCACACGCAAATTATCATTACTTTTGCTTTGTGTGGCTTTGCCAACATCGGTTCGATTGCGATTCAACTTGGTTCAATTGGTGTGATGGCACCAGAGCGTCGTAAAGACGTAGCAAATATGGGACTGAAAGCGGTAGCAGCAGGTACCCTAGCAAACCTAATGAGCGCTTGTTTAGCCGGTATCTTTATTTCTCTTTAAGGGATGCCCGCACATAAAAATAAATCAAAACCCGCTTCCATAGCGGGTTTTTGTTTATAAAACGCTTGAATGAGAGATTGCTTAAATATTTAAGAGAACATTGCTCTGTAATATTATTTTTTGAGCACATTGCCCCCAATATTGAATAGTACTGCCGTACGGTTTACGTTTACTTTCTAAACTATAAATAAGACAAGGAAGTGAAACATGACGTCAAAAGTAGTATCGATCGTGTTAGCCGATAAGGAGAGTGGTGGGTTAGAGCCGCTCTCAGGAACGTGCTGTAAATCTATTACCCCATTCGCGGGTGCCCATCGTTTGATTGACTTTGCGTTGAGCAATCTAATTCAATCTGGCATCAAGCGTAATCTTGTCTTAAGTCGATTCCATTGCCCTGCTTTAAATGAACACATTAAGCGTGCTTGGAGCAAGTACGAAGCGAACATCGACATTCTTGAGCCGGCATACCCCCATAATAAGTTTTTGTCTGCGTTGCAGTACAATTGGACCGATGCTTTGCTGCAAAACCTAGAGGCCATTAACCGTCCGACTGATGAGCATGTACTGTTAGTTGGTGGAGAACAAATTCATCGGCGCTACCTTTCTTCATTGCTGCAATACCACAGAATCCAAGCGTCTGAGTTAACGCTTGTTGTAGCTCAAGTTCCTACCGAGCGAGCGTCTGCTTATCATGTTGTGGAACTGGATGAGCAAAACCAAGTAACAAGCATTCAGCACCAGCCACAGCAACCTGCAGAGATACCAAATAAGCCAGGCATCTCTCTTGTGCTTACCGAGAACTATGTACTTAAGCGTGCGACCTTAGTCAAAGGCTTGTTCACCAATGCAAAAAACTTAGACGGACGACATGATTTAACTTGTGATGTGATTGGTAAACTGGTTCAGAAGGTCAAAGTGGCACTATTCGATTTGGGAACCGTTGATTCAGACCAAGCCCCTTTGTATTGGCATGGTTTGAATAGTGTTGATGACTATTGGTCGGTGCAAATGGCGATGTTGGTTGAGCAAAATGATACGCAAAAGAAAAGTTCAGAGCCATTGCTTAGTAAAGAAATCGTCTCGCAGCGATCGAGCTTATGTAATGATGCGGGAGGCATTAAAGTTCGCATTAAAGACAGCTATATCGCTTCAGGCTGCCGAATTGAAGGGGCGTGCTCTATCCGCTCTGTGATTGGGGTTGATTGTGATTTAGGTAGAAACAGCATGTTGCATGAGGCGGTATTGATGGCGCGCTGTAAGATTGGAGCAAACAGCCGCATTACACGTGCCATTATTGAAGAGGATGTCCATATCGCTCCAGGGACAGTCATTGGTGAGAAACTTGAGAAAGACAGTGAGCGGTTTTTCGTAACGGAGGGGGGATTGGTCGTGATTCCCAAAGGCAGTCGAGTCGGTTTTGAACAACCACTGACGTCACTGCATGACAATTACCCTGAAGACGTTACAGCGAATACGATTTAAGTCCGGTAAGGTTTATTGTGTTTTCATTTTACGAAATACTGAAATCTTATCTATTTTAATTAAAAGATTTATAACACATTGATATTGAGCCCAGTTGGCTAGGAGAGAGGATGAAGTTCGATCGTCTTCATTTTGCAAATGCATTGAAGCATTACCGAAAAAAATCAAACTACTCGCAGGATGGGTTGGCCGAACTCCTCTCCTCCGCTCATCGTGTTTTTTCTAGTTTAAACCAAGCTACATTGAGCCAGTGGGAAAGGGGGAAGATTGAACCCACTCTATTGCGCCGCCTCGGGGTTGCTCATTTCTTTCAGCAGCCTTATCACTATGATGAACAAGAGCTAAAAAGTGTCAAAAAAGCACTGCAACATCCTGTGAATTTCCAAAATCTGAATACGGTGTATGACTATGAAATCACGCATCGCAGTCATGTTGCTTTTGATAAGCTGGACGAGGACGACAAACAGCTGATTTTCGATTCTCATTTCAGGCAAAATGGCAATGCAGTCACAGATACGTTTGATGCCTTATGTTTGACCCAGCCTAAAGTGTTTTGCTTTTACTATAAGAAGATGTTGGTTGGTCATGTATTGTATGAGCTAAAGCAAGGGGCGATTTATCTTATCAGTGTGGTCTTTCTCACTAAAACCATTCGAACCGCATTACTTAATCATATCGCGGAGATCAGCCGAGGTTTGATGGTGTATTTTCCGATTCGAGACCGCAGCCTCAAGCAGTTTATGAGTGACTGCTTCCTAGAAAAGTGCTGTTATAGCCGCAGCGTCACCTTTTATGCTGGAACCAGTGAACAGTTTTTTGATAACCCGATGATTCTCAGTGTGATGGAAGGCTATCAAGATTTTCGTTTAGTCCGTTATGAACAAGTACAGAAAAAGCAGAAGGTCTAACCTTATTGTTTAAATAGCACCATATTACGATTTCGGAACCAGCCCGTAGGGTAACGATTGAAAAGCGAATGGCTGATTGGCAACCGTCGGAGCTTGGTGAACACCCTTCCAGTCCAATAACATGATAGCCAAGACATTTCTATGCTCTCCATATTTTAAGTCGAAGCCGCCATCGACCGATGGGATCATGCCTTGTTCGAGATTGATTGAGCCTTGAATCGCTTGACGTGTTTTCTCGACGACTGGGTCATTCTCTAGCCCGGCAAGAAGAAACGTAATACCCACTTCGGCAATCACATCTTCTTTAGAGCGTAAGATAATCGTATCGATATTGTCGCGGAAGTAATCGTATATCCATTGATGGTCAGACTCATTGACCTGTTTTTGATAGTACTGAGAATCACCAAAAATAATGTGTGTCATGCCGTAGATTTTGTTGCTGTATTGCTGCGGTGACAACTTCTTATCCTGTGAATCTGGATAGGTGCTTTTAAACGCTTTGGTGAAGTCATTGACGACATCTTGCTCACCCAGTTGGCGTAGCCAATAAACTTGATTGGCCAGTTGCGCCGCCCATGCCTCGATCATTTCAGGATCGGTCGCGTATTTGGTGAAATCATAACGTCGAATGACGCTTCTTAAGGTCTTATCGTGTTTGTGTTTAAGGCCGTATTCGTCAGCTCTTGCCATTGCACCCAGCAAATCGACCCCTAGATAAAAATACTCAGGTTGATGCTTGGTCACGGTATAGCGGCGCTGGCCTCGTTCGTCTTCTTGGTCATGGTAATTGGCAAGGCGTTCTTCTGAATACAATATGATTTGTTCTGGCGTATTCACATCACTGGCAAAGTGATTCAAACGGCTGGCGACTTGAGCCATGTCTGTCCACACCGCAGGAAGGTATTTATCATCTAGAGTTTGGCGGTACATGCGCAACCCAAAGTGGCCTTCTTTAAATGCTGGTAGGGAATAAAGCTGCGACTCAAACGTATCTTTTATTAACTGTGCAGATTGAGGGTAGCTCAACACGGGTGAGTCCTGATCGGCTTGAACGTTAAAGACCAACGAACAAGAGAGCAAGATAGCTAAGTTGAGAGGTTTGATACGCATAATTACATTCCACAAAAAGCCCAGAATTCAAACCTAGCATCAATGCTTCTTTGCTATGTAATGCCTCAGTCAATAGTTGGTCACGATATGGCGGAAGGTCAGGTTGATACGCTCACCTTTCGGTTTTGCCGTTTTGGGCACCGCGTGTTTCCAATGATGCTGCAGTTCTCCTGCCATAATTAACAAGGCACCATGGCTAAGTTCATACTCTAGCTGAGTTTTACAATGTAAATTCCGCAGTAAAAAGCGTCGAGTTTCGCCAAGGTTTACAGAAGCGATAACCGGATTTCTTCCAAGCTCTGGCTCATTATCTTGGTGCCATCCCATGGAGTCCTGTCCATGACGATATAGGTTTGCTAAGACCGAGTTGAATTGAACTTTGGCAATGGCTTCACAGCGCGCTTTTAGCTCATTGAGATCCGGTGTCCAAGGGTGTGGCGACATGGTTAACCCTGAATATGTATAGGCAACATCGCCATGCCAAGCTTGTAACCGAGGTTGCAGTACTGAGCGGCCGAACATGGTGATGCGCTCTTGTTGCCATGGGAGAGTAGAGCGAAGGTTAGAGAAATAACGATCAGCTTCTAAGTTACTGAGAAAGTTAGGGTCATAGTAAATTCTGCCCTGTGCTACTTCTTGCCAAAATGAGCTTTTAAATAAATCACCTTGTACTTGCATCTCACTTTACCTTTCTCATTTATAAAAATGGTCGATATTTATTACCTTTACGATAGCTATTGGTTATTCTTAAGGTAAATAAGCATTTTAACAATAATGAATAAGTCTCGTTGTAGTCAGGACGAGATAGTGAGGAACAAATGCGCTATTCACCCAGAAAGCAGGGCTATTTTGCATTGTTCTTTCTCACTTTTTTTGCCTTGTGTATTGGGGTAATTGAGCTGTTACATCGGAACCAGCAAAGCCTCTACCAAGAGCGAGTTCAAGTTGAGGCCAAAGAACAACTTTCTATTCTCCGTTCCAATTTGGAAGCGGAACTTATGGCTGATATCTATAAAGCCAGCACCCTTGCCACACTCATTACTTTGCTGCCTAAAGATGAGGAGCGCAAGCTTAATCTTGCAGCCAATCGAATCCTAAACAAAAGCAAGCACATCACAGTGATTGGCATGGCAGAAAACGACGTGGTCAGCCATATCTTTCCCTTAAAAGGGAATGAAGCCGTGGTTGGCTTGGATTATCGGACTGTGCCAGAACAATGGGTACAAGTTCAAAAAGCTAAGGAAATTGAAGAAATCTTTATCGCTGGCCCTATCGAGCTAGTGCAAGGTGGGAAAGGGTTGATTGTGCGTGTCCCTGTCTTTCGTGATCCACCGATAAACAATGATTATTGGGGCGTGATCAGTACCGTCATCGACTTTGACGGTTTGCTGAGAGATACGGGGGTTATCGAGTTTTCATATCGTTATTACATGACGATTCGTGGCTATGATAGTGGTGGCGAACTTGGCGATGTTTTCTTTGGTCAAACGAGCGAAAACGGCCAAGTGTATGCCAAAGAGCAAGTGCATTTCCCTTATGGCGGTTGGAGTATTACGGTCTATGCCAACGGAGAGTTGGAAAAACAAGTGTCTTGGCACCGACTTCATATTGCACGACTCGTCGGTTATCCCATTGTACTAGCGATGAGCATCGCATTGATGGTGATTTATCGTTTGTACATTGTGGCAGATAGCCGTGCGCTGCATGACGAGCTGACTCAGTTGCCAAATCGACGTTACTTTATGCAGTCGTACAAGCATCAGTTTGAAATCGCAAAGCGTTATAAAAAACGTTATCGCTTCGCTCTTGTGAACATCGATTTAGATCATTTCAAGCACATCAATGACACTCATGGACATGATGCTGGAGACAAAGTACTTGTTGCTTGTGCAGAGCGAATCAAAAGCAGCTTGCGTCGCTCTGATATTGTCGCACGTATGGGCGGGGACGAGTTTTTGGTGGTGGTCCATAACCCGAAAACAGAAGAAAATATCCAAACACTTTTGAAAAAGTTAAGAACGGCATTGTGCTCCACACCAGTTATCTATGACGGAGAACTGATTTATCTGCGCACTAGCATGGGTTACGCGATGTTTGATCCTGTCATGACATCGCCAGAACAAATGATGAAAATTGCAGATGAGCGGATGTATCAGCAAAAGCATTATGGCGGGTAATACTTAAACGTTGATAGTGCTTTAAACACAGTCAGTGTCTTCCCGCTTTTGACTGATTTTCATTTTAAAGGGGTGTACTCATCAACGAGGCTATTGCTGATAAAGGGATTAGTAGCAATGCTATCTGTAGCATATTTTGCAGTTTTTTGCATTTTGCAAATGCGATTTGCAAAATGTGTGCTCAATAAATCATCAATATGCATCAGGATCGAAGAAAAAATGGTGTTTTAAAAGTTGGCACGCATCGTGCTTTATACAGATTGACCCTTATTAAGCCGAGGGTCACCTAGCCAACTGACGTTGTTAGTGAATACACATTGTTCACAAGTATATACCGCCAATCACCTTTATTGTGATTGGCGTTTTTTCTTTCTATAGGTCAAGAACTTGCACCTCGTCTCCAGTATCTCCTGAATCACCACACTTGTTATAGCAACTCGGTTGTCTTGGACATACCGCGCCTCTTGAACAAATCAATCTTGCTTGAGTTTGAATTCCTCGTTCAATCCAATTGATATTGAGGATCTTAGCTATCGTCGTCAGATCCTTTTTGATGTGCTGTGGAATCACCGTACTGCCCCCTGAAGAGACACACAGCGATTTTAGCTCTTCTGCAATTGCAATCGCATCCCCACCCTGTGCAGAAATAGCCGGGTTGAGGTCAATGCCAGCACAAAGCACGCGATTGTTTCCTGCTGGATCAAATACATTGACTGATTCACAACAGTAGATGCGTGGTTCATTACCAACATTGAGAATCGAGATCTGTGCTGAGCTGGTATCTAGCGGCTGTGACAGACGACGGAAGACTGCCCAGTGTTGACAAGGGTCATTCACTTTGCGCATGTTCCCCCAAGGGAGTGGAATACCATTACCACGATAAACCGCTTTGAGCTTACCTGGTCCATAAGCATCAAAGTAATGCCAATGTGGGTACGGCGATACCACCGTCATGCGGCGCATTGCGACAGAAGGGGAGACGCCCGCTTTTTTGTGAACATCGATTTCATAACCTGAGCGATCGAGTAATTGGCGAAATGGCACTTTTGGACAGAGTAATGCACCGGCAAAGAAACTCGACTCAAAATCGCGCCATGCCTGGAGGATATCTTGAGAGTTTAGCTCTGAGTTCGACACCGGGCTGTCTGTCTGTTCCCAATTGTTCTGGTGACCAATAGAGAGCACATTGCTCATACCATCACTGCTGTGTAGCACCCTGTGACCAATATACACAGCCAAGTCGTACTTTAAGCGAGTGGGGTAATCACGCATTCGTTTATTCAGGTAAATCGTGCCAGGGGCTTCCATAAAAGAAGTCACGAGTTGTTTGGCGCTGACCCCCAGTTCATCAACCACATCTTGAGGGGCGCGATCAATCCAACGAATGTCCAATCCCAAGCTTTTGGCAATGTCGATTAAGTCTTCAACCGATAGATTCAAACGTTTTAAGCCGACTTCTTCTGCCGCTCTTTCTAAGTCTGGAAAGTGGTTTTGATGATTTTCTTGGTGAGCACGAATCAAAAGATGAGCAAACTGACGCCCAGTGATACCTGTTTGGGAGAGCATCTCTGGTATCGCGATTTGCAGGATATCGTTAGAGAACAAGAAGCTGGGTTCGAGCGCCATCCCGTTAATGCCGCCACGGTTGCCTTTATTGGGCGTGATGGCTTCGAGCTCTGGCTCATCGTCCAAAAACCAAGCGGGTTCTTTTTGGAAAACTTCGGCGATCACTTCCAACATATCGATGCTCGGTACGCGTTTTCCACGTTCGATCATCGATAGGTAAGAAACGGAAGGCGCGTACTCTGGATTTATCCTTACACAACGCGCAGACAAATCCTCCATCGTTAAATGGTTGTTTTTCCTTAGGTTGCGAATTTTCGTACCCAAGAAATGAGATTGGCGGATAAGACTTTTTGACACAGACATTTTGTAAAATTCACATTGTAAAATTTTTGTTGTGAAATTGTAGTCAATATTTCGCTAGTCTACATACTGAGCAGGCAAGGAAATTAACCATCAACTTCACAAATTTGCCTGAAACTTAAACAGAGGTTTTAAGTTTTTACTCTAGGAAGAGTGTTTAAGTGAGAGGAAACGACGATGAATATGCTGAACTTCGATAAAAAAGACATCCAAGAACAACAACGCCCAATTATCGCTGAAGCCGTATTTGCCGTCGAGGCGGTAAGTGCTGAGCAGCAAAGCGAAAAGCAAATTAAGGCGAAGCAACTACTAGACCGAATGTTCCCACTAGAGAATGGGTCACACCAAGATGTATCCAGTTACGTTATCGACTACCGTCACGTAATGGCTTACTTCAAAGACGGTACGCACAGTGGCCTTAAAAGTCCAAAGCACTTCGTAGCGTACACTGGTGAGAAAGAAGATCCGAAATCGATTCTGTTTAAAGACGAATCTGGAAGCCACGCTGAAGTGCTGTTTGGTTGTCACAAAGGCACAGGTTGTGTTGAGTTGATGGACATCGACGATATCCAACTAGAAACCCGTACCACGTTTAGCCCTGAGCTGACGGGTAACGCCCCAACAGCCATGCGTCATTGGATCAGCTTGATCAAAGGCGACAAAAAAGGCAAACCAATGGCGTGCAGTGAAGATAAAGAATTTACCGCGAAAAACGGTGAAGATTACTTCTTAAGTTACTGCTACAGCATTGACTGATGCTTTAAGAAGCGAAAAAAATAACGATCCAGCCCAAGAAAGCAAAACCCCAAGCACGTGCTTGGGGTTTTGCTTGAGTGTTTTATTTACCGGGAAATCAGTCTTACAGCGGCATGACACGGTTGCGGCCGAGTTGCTTCGCTTCATAAAGTTGTTTGTCGGCTTTGTTGACCAAGCTTTCTGGCGTGTCGCCGATTTCAAATTCCGCAACTCCAAATGAGGCAGTAATACTGTGCACTTGGCTACCTGAGCGTTTGTCGCGGACACGCAACTTCTCAATCATTCGTCTCAACGTATCCGCGTATTGACGAGAGATTCTCAATGATTTGTTTGGCACAATCACCGCAAACTCTTCTCCACCAAAACGGTAGGCACTGATGCCATCTCGACAGCTTTGTTGTAAGCGACGCGCAATCGCTTTGATCACCGTATCACCGAATAAGTGACCATAATTGTCGTTAAATGCTTTGAAATGGTCGATATCAAGCATAATCAGTGTCATTGCCTGTTTGCTGTCAATCAGCATACGTAGGTCGTTATCGAAGGCACGACGATTATACAGCTTGGAGAGGCCGTCAAATAAGGCGTCTTTCTGTACTTCAGCAAGCTGATTTTTGAGACGAGAAATTTCTTCGCTCGCATTGGTCAGTTGGCTGTTGAGAAACTTGGTTGAATGGCGAATTTCACGAGACTCAACAACAAGCTGTCGTACAACATTCATGACTTCTTCAATGCTGAGGCTGCTGTCTTCGACTTTCTCTAGCTTATTAAAGCTTTTGTCGACCATGTCAGAAAAGGAGGACGTATCAGTGATGGTGTCTGTCATAGAGCTGGAGACCTCACCCAACAGCACTTCTACGTTGGTTTTAAGATCTTCTATGCTGGTCTCTGCTTTGCTTGCTACATAGTTGTTGTAGAGCAGTTTGTGCATAGCAGGAGGGCATACGTCGTAATTTTCCAGAACCATATCCATTTCTTGGTTCAACTCTGGAATGGTCTTATCTACGTAGGTATACCAAAGCGCGTAGTTGGCTGGTGTTGCCGCTACGTGGTTTTTGATCATTAAGGGCACCGCTTTTTTTAAATTAGCGGTCGATTTTTTAAATTCGTCGGTCATTTCTGCGGTGTTACAAGCAAAATGCAATTGGGCTAAGGGTAACGGATATAAAACAATATCGCTTTAATTTTTGTCATTTTTGTACGGTTTTTTTAAAAAACTTGAGCGAATAATCAAACGGTTTCATGAATTCTTACTTAATCTTTCATAACTTATAAATTTATCCATAACATTTTGTTTACTAAAGAAGTTTGTTTGATGAAGATTTCAGCAATCTAAATGATGCGATGATCGTGACCAATGGTGATGCGTAAAACTTGGCATGCACATAACAGAATAGAGTAGTAAGGAGCGTCACTTGAACAAGACTATAGGATTGTATTGGTTCACCAACGATTTGAGATTGCATGACAATCCGCTCCTGCTCCGAGCATCTGCTGAGGTCGAAGAGCTCATTTGTATATACTGCTATCCAAAAATGTCGCCCTACCTAAAGCAATACGCACAAACTCCGGAATTTGGGTCCGCCAAACAACAGTTTTTGGACGAGTCACTGCATTGCCTCAGCTTGTCTTTGAATGCACTTAATCAACGTTTACAGGTCGTTGACTTACCTCCTTACCAAGCAATCAAATATGTTACTGACAAGCTTGATGTGACCCATCTCTTTGTAGATGCGGTCTCTGGATCAGACGAACAAGATGTGGTCGATAAGATTCAAGCACAAGCGCCGCATTTGGCTATTGTCCAAAGTGAAGTTCGCAGCTTGTTCTGTGTCGAAGATTTACCGTTTGAGCTTGAGGCGCTTCCTGACACCTTCACCAAGTTCCGAAAAAAGGTTGAGAAACTCGCTCTAGCTGAACCTGTAGAAGCAATAACAACGTTGCCTACGCTGCCAGACGAACTCGCACTGCCGACGTTGAGTTTGACCCGCGATGTCCAGCCAAGCCTGTTTACCGGCGGTGAGCGAGCAGGGCTTGAACATTGTCGTCAGTATTTTGCTTCAACACTAGCAAGCGAATATAAACAAACGCGTAACGGTTTAGATGGCATGGATTACTCCACCAAGTTCTCTCCTTGGTTAGCTCATGGGGGTCTTTCTCCGAAAACCATTTATGCCATGTTGAAACGTTATGAAGCCGCGAATGGCGCAAATGATTCAACCTATTGGATTTACTTCGAACTGCTTTGGCGTGAATACTTTTATTGTTATGCCCGTCGATACAAGCGGCAGCTCTTCCGATTCGGTGGCATCCAAAATCAAGCACCACTCACCAGCTATTACGCGCACCGTTTCCAGCAATGGAAGAAAGGTGAAACGCCATTTCCTATCGTGAACGCGTGTATGCATCAGCTTAATGAAACCGGTTATATGTCGAATCGTGGTAGGCAGTTAGTCGCCAGTTGTTTAGTGCATGAGCTTGGCCTCGATTGGCGTTATGGCGCGGCGTACTTTGAGTCACAACTGGTTGATTACGATGTGGCATCAAACTGGGGAAATTGGCAATACCTAGCAGGCGTTGGTGCTGATCCGCGTGGTTCACGACAATTCAACCTTGAAAAGCAAACCGAAATGTACGATCCGCACATGGAATTCATCGATAGGTGGCAAGGTCGTTGTGCTGGCGCGCATTTGGATAGTGTAGACATGGTCGATTGGCCGATTGTGATGGGCAGCAGTGACAAAGCTTCGTCATCGGGGAAACCGTAATGCAATTTGAAACCGTACGATTGATCTTGGGCGATCAACTCAACAGTGAGCACTCTTGGTTTCAGCAACCGGATGAGCAAGTGCTTTACCTGATTGCGGAGCTCAAGCAAGAGAATACTTACGTCACGCACCATATTCAGAAAGTTTGTGCGTTCTTTTCTGCAATGGAACAGTTTGCGAAAGAGCGTCAGAGCGAGGGGCATCAAGTTTTGCATCTCACGTTGGATGACACACAATCCTTCGACGATCTTGAGCAAGTCTTGCAACACTACGCGAGCGAGGTTGGTGCAAGTAAGTTTGAATATCAACGCCCCGATGAATACCGTTTACTAGAGCAGTTAGCCAAACTAAAGCTTGATGGGGTTGTGACGCGTTGTGTCGATTCGGAACACTTTTTGTTGCCGTTTGAAGAAATAGAATCGCAGTTTCCTCAAGGCAAACACATTATGATGGAGCACTTCTACCGCCGGATGCGAAAGCGCTTCGACATCTTAATGCAAGACGGAAAACCCGTCGGCGGAAAATGGAATTACGATGCCAACAACCGTAATAAGCTTAAAGCCAAAGACATTGAACAACTGCCACAACCTTTGATGTTCAGTACCGACGTCCGCGGCATTGTTGAGCGGTTGGCAGAACATGACATCAAAACCATCGGAAATCTCGAAGGGGACTTGTTGTGGCCGATTAATCGCGCGCAAAGCTTGTCTTTACTCGCGCATTTCTGCCAAGTCTGTCTACCGTTGTTCGGCCGTTTTCAAGACGCCATGACAGGTCAGCACGATGCTAAGTGGAGCTTGTATCACAGTCGAATTTCATTCTCGCTCAACAGCAAATTGCTGCACCCGAGAGAAGTCATTGATGCATCACTCAAGGCATTTCATTCCAACGCGGACATCGACATTTCTCAAGTCGAAGGGTTTATTCGCCAAATATTGGGATGGCGAGAATACATCCGAGGCGTCTACTGGGCGAATATGCCTCACTACCCGAAAAAGAACGAGTTGGACGCAGAAAGAAAGTTGCCGGACTTCTTTTGGAATGGCGAAACCAAAATGGCTTGTATGCATAATGCGATTGGTCAGTCTCTCGATTACGCTTACGCACACCACATCCAACGCTTGATGGTCACTGGCAATTTTTGTTTGCTAACCGAAATCGACCCAGACCAAGTGGATGAGTGGTATCTCGGTATCTATGTTGATGCGATTGAATGGGTCGAAATGCCTAACACACGCGGCATGGCATTGTTTGCGGATGGCGGCATTGTTGGCACCAAACCTTACGCGGCGAGTGGTTCTTACATCAACAAAATGAGCGATTACTGTAAGGGCTGCCATTACGACAATAAATCGCGCAGTGGAGAAGGCTCGTGCCCGTTTAACAGCTTGTATTGGCGCTTTATGAACAAGCACGATAAGCGTCTCGCAACCAATCCACGAATCGGGATGATTTTCCGCTCTTGGGACAATATGGAAGAAGAAAAGCGGAATGCGATATTACAAACCGCAGAGCATTATATGAAAAACTTGGAGAGCTTGTGATGGACATCCTGATTGTTGGTGGCAACGGTGGCATTGGTTTAGCGATGGTTCAAGAAGCCACTTTGCGGTTCCCTCAAGCTCGTGTGCATGCCACTTATCGTAAGCTGCAACCAGATTGGCAACACCCAAATGTAATTTGGTATCGAGTGGATGTATCGCAAGACGAGCAGGTAAAAGCGTTCAGTGAGCAAATTGAACATGTCGATTGGTTGGTGAACTGCGTTGGTATGTTGCACACCCAAGAGAAAGGCCCTGAGAAGAATCTTAATTCGCTCGACGCAGACTTTTTTCAGCAAACCATCACGGTTAATACTTTGCCAAGTTTACTGTTGGCGAAATACTTCACGCCCAAGCTAAAGCGCAGTACTGCACCTAAGTTTGCGACCATTTCGGCCAAAGTTGGCAGCATTAGCGATAATCAGTTAGGTGGTTGGTACAGCTATCGTGCATCGAAAGCGGCGTTAAACATGTTCCTCAAAACCATGTCGATCGAATGGCAAAGAATGGTAAAACATGGCACGGTGCTGTCACTTCACCCTGGCACCACAGATACCGCTTTGTCGGCACCTTTTCACACCAATGTCCCAGAAGGAAAGCTGTTTACACCAGAGCGAGTCGCTAAGGATCTATTAGGCTTGATAGAAAAAGCAACCCCTCAAGATAGCGGGGCGTTTTGGGCTTATGATGGGACGTTATTGCCTTGGTAAGAGAACGCATACAAACGTTAATACAAAGGAAATAGCGTTCTCCAGAGAGGGTCGGAGTGACCTACGTTTTCGTTGATTTATTTCTTCGGCAACGCTCAGAGCAATAAACGATTTCCTCCCAATTTCGCGCCCACTTCTTTCTCCAAGAAAATGGGCGCTGACAGACCGGACAGACTTTCATGGGAAGGTTGGATTTAAAACCTTTCATTGCGCTGAATGTTCACTCCTAATTTGGTTACAACTAGCTACTTATCAAATAGGTACAGATAATCGCCGTAGCCTAAACTCGCCATCTTGTTCGCTGGTACAAACTCCATTGCGGCTGAGTTCATGCAGTAACGTAATCCCGTTGGCTTAGGACCATCTTTAAATACATGACCAATATGCGAATCACCAAACTTACTGCGGATCTCGGTGCGCGGATAAACCAGTTTAAAGTCGGTTTTCTCTACGATGTAGCCTGGGTTAATTGGTCTCGTAAAGCTTGGCCAACCTGTGCCCGATTTGTACTTATCCGTTGACGAGAACAAAGGCTCACCAGTGACGATATCAACGTAAATGCCTGCTTCTTTGTTATCCCAATACTTGTTGTTAAAAGGACGCTCCGTACCTTCTTCTTGTGTCACGTAGTATTGAAGCTCAGTCAATTTAGCTTTGATTTCTTTGTCTGAAGGCTTTTCGTACACCTTCACTTTCGTCACTAACTCTTTTTCGTTGATAAGTTCACGCAGCGTTTTTGGGTTGTCTTTACGATCTTCACCAAACACTTCGTCGAGGTACTTATCGCGACCTGATGCGTAGCGGTAGTATTTGTACTTCAGGCTACTCTTCTTGTAGTAATCCTGATGGTACGACTCCGCAGGGTAGAACTTTTCAAACTCGATCAGTTCTGTTTTCAACGGTTTTGGATAGATCATCGCCTTGTCGATTTCCATCATAAATTGCTCAGCAATCTGTTTCTGCTCGGCGTTATGATAGAAGACCGCTGGGCGATATTGAGGGCCACGGTCGACGAATGAGCCTTTGTCGTCAGTCGGGTCGATATGGCGGAAGAAGTAGTCCAGCACTTGTTCGTAGTTCACGACGGCAGGATCGTACTTCACCTCAATCACTTCAATATGGCCTGATTTACCAGAAGAGACTTGTCGATAAGTTGGGTTTTCTAAATCACCACCTGAGTAACCAGAGACAACGTCTAACACGCCGGGCAATTGTTCTAAATCTGATTCCGTACACCAGAAGCAGCCACCTGCGAGTGTTGCGATGTCAGTTTTACCAGATGCGTTCATCTTATCCATGGTATCGGCCGTACCTGTTTTACTTAGCAAGATGAACAGTACAGGGAGTGTGAATGAGAAGCCCACCAATAGCTTAGATACTTTCTTCATAACTTCCTCAAACGTCATTTTTCTCAATGAATGTTACGTAAGAAGACAGAAGTAAGAGCGAAAAAATTGCAGTGATTACGAAAAATTCTTTGCCCTTTCTCACAACAGGGCTACAGTAACGGCACGAAACAAGCGCTCATTGGTAGAAGGTTTCCGATGAGGCAAAAGCAATAATGAGGGAAACCATGCAAGCAGAAGTAAAATGGGTCGAAGACTTTAAATTCCTCGGTCAGTCTCAATCTGGTCACTCAGTCGTGATGGATGGCAATGGCGGTGCAACGGCACCAAGCCCAATGGAAATGGTATTGATGGCTGCTGGTGGTTGTAGCTCTGTGGACGTTGTTGATGGTCTAAAAACAGCAGGTCAGAAAGTGGCTTCTGTCAACGCGAAACTCACCACGGAACGCCGTGAAACGGCTCCACGTATCTTCACTCAGGTGAACATTCACTTTGAAGTATCTGGTGAAACACTGGACCCAGAAATCGTAGCTAAAGTGGCGGCGGACTCATTAGAAAAATACTGCTCAGTATGTCTGATGTTGGGCGAAGGCGTTGAGATGACTCACAGCTGGGAAATCGTATAACCCCGACGTGATACAACGACAAAATAGGAAAGAGAAAAGCCCGTGCTTTTCTCTTTTTTTATTCCTCTTTTACGCTAATCTATCGAGGTCAAAAGTTGTAGGAATGATCCAGTGACCGAATTAGAAAAAATGATGTCTGGCAAAGTGTTTAACGGTACAGACGAAGAGATCGAAGCGATCCGTACTCACGCAACTCATGCGTTGAAGGCCTTCAATAACAATACCGACGAATCTCTACGTGATGCTTTGCAAAAGGATCTGTTTGGTAAAGTTGGGATGAGTATGATCCGAGCGCCATTCCATTGTGAGTTTGGTAAGACGATTGAAATCGGTGAAGAGACCTTCATCAATATGAATGTCGTCATGCTTGATGGGGCCAAAATCACCATTGGTAGCCACGTACTTATCGGCCCTAGTGTGCAACTTTACACGGCATCACATTCGTTGGATTACCGTAGCCGACTTAAGTGGGAAACGTTTTGTAAACCAATCACCATTGAAGATAGTGTTTGGATTGGTGGCAACTCGGTGATCAACCAAGGGGTAACCATTGGTGCTCGCTCAGTCATTGCCGCTAACTCAGTGGTAAACAGCGATGTTCCACCAGATTGTCTATATGGCGGTACGCCTGCCAAATTGATTCGTCGCTTAAACGAGGACGAGTAATCACACATACTCACGGCGCTTATTCCCATAATCAATAAGCGCTTGTTTACATATCGGTTTCATTAATTTATAAATCTCAAATGCTTATATCGAAAGCTATGACGTTTTTAACGAGAATGAATTCACCCGTTTGAAGTTTAGGGGTTGATATGTCAAATAAGACGGAAGTTATTATGTGTCCTTCGTGTGGTGTGGAAACGCATCATGTCGTGGTGTTGGTCAGAAAGAAAAGTGCTTTTGAGGGAGATAAGAATCGTAGTAAGAAGGAGTTCATTTCTGGCTTTCTAAAAAGCACAGTATTTGGTGCTTTCCTTGCTTCTATGGATGACTTCTCTCGTCATCTAATCTGCGAAAACTGCGGAAATAAAATCATTCAAGATTGAGCGTAGTAACTCTCCTACTAATCAAAAAAATGAGCTCGGGTGTAGAGCTCATTTTTATCGATGTTTTTTAAGAATGGAAGATCACTTGCTCGTCTTCTGTCATTACAAGCGTCGCTTTGTTTTGCTCGATAAGCTGAGCTGCGTAAGAGGGCGTTACGGCTTGAATCTCGCCTTTTGCTTTTAGCGTCAGCGATTCCCACGCTTGGTCACGATATTTACCCGCTTGGGTGTATTGAATCAGTACTTTCATAGCTTCACACTCCGGTGTGGTTGACGTGCTACTTAAGTTAGCGCTCCAATGCTGGTTGCGCACCTGTTAAAAATGAAACATTAGATTAACCAAATGTTATTGCATCAAATGTGATGAAGTATTAGAACCTATTAATAGCGATCCCAATACGGTGTATCAGTGCCTAGCTTTTCGCTGATAAAGTCGATGAACACACGTACTTTCAATGGCATGTGTTTGCGCTCTGGAAACACCGCATAGATGGCATGCTCAGGAAGGGAGAACTCTTCCATCAGCGGTTTTAAGTTACCGGATGCAAAGTCTTTCGCGGCGATGAAAGTCGGTAATTGCGCGATGCCAGACCCTCTTAATAGCAACTGGCGAATCGCTTCACTGTTGTTGACCACAAAGTTGCCCTTCGGCAGCACCTTATATTCGTTACCACTGTTGATGAACATCCACTCGACACCGCCTCGGAAATACGAATAACGCAAACAGTTGTGCGTCACCAAGTCGCTTGGTTTGGTTGGTACGCCAAACTCTTTTAAGTATTCGGGAGAGGCGCACAGTACGCTTTTACACGGAGCAAGGCGCTTAGCGACAAGGTTCGAAGTCGCAAGTTCGCCAATGCGAATCCCCAAGTCAAAGCCTTGTTCGACCAAATCCACCATGGCGTCTTCTAGCTGTAAATCGACCTCAATTTTCGGATAACGTGCAAGAAGTTCGCTGATAAGTGGCGCAACGTGCAACACACCGAAAGACATGGGTGCAGTGATTTTGAGCCGACCTTGGGGGGAGCCTTGCAGCTCAGAAACGGCATCGACACCTTGTTGAGCTAAGTTGACTGCCTGTGAAGCGTACTCGAAGTATCGACGTCCAGCCTCGGTTAGGCTGAGCTTTCTCGTAGTGCGATTAAGCAACCGAATGCCGAGGTCATCTTCGAGTTGATTAATGCGTTTGCTTATCGCCGATTTAGTCAGGTTTAACTGCTTGGCGGCAAGGGAAAAGCTGCCGCATTCGACGACAGCGACAAATACTGGCAGTGACGCAATGGCATTCACGGCGTGCTCCTAGGTTATTGGGGTTATCTATTGTTGAGAAAAACGATACAATCATTTTCCGATTATAGAGATTATCTTCAAGAAGAAAACAATTAGACTATGCGGCAGAAAACGACCTGGATATTGGAAAGAAGAAAATGAAATACGATTGGATCTTGTTTGACGCTGACGAAACTTTGTTTCACTTTGATGCCTTCAAAGGTTTACAGCTGATGTTTTCTCGCAAAGGCGTAGATTTCACCGAGCAAGATTTTGCCCACTACCAAACGGTCAACAAGCCACTTTGGGTAGATTACCAAGATGGCAAAGTGACGGCAGATGAGCTCAAACACAAACGCTTTACTGAATGGGCAGAAAAGCTCAACACCACAACAGCGGATCTTAACAGCGCATTCCTAGAAGCGATGGCAGACATCTGTACTTTGTTGCCGGGTGCGAAAGAGTTGATGGAAGCGCTGCAAGGTAAAGCCAAAATGGGCATCATCACCAATGGTTTTACAGAGCTGCAAGCGATTCGCCTAGAGCGCACAGGTATGAGCGATTACTTCGAGCACGTGGTGATTTCTGAGCAAGTTGGTATTGCTAAGCCGGATCTGGGTATCTTTGAATACGCGATGACGCAAATGGGCAACCCATGTAAGACGCGCGTATTAATGGTGGGTGACAACCTGCATTCCGATATCTTGGGCGGTAACAACTTTGGCATTGAAACGTGTTGGTTGAACACCACAGGTGCGAGTGTGGATGAGCGTATTGCACCAAGCTACACGGTGGAATCATTGAACGAGCTTAAGAGCATCCTCGTCGCTTAAGCTTAAGTGAACAAACAAACGAAAAAAGCGCTGATTTCTCAGCGCTTTTTTGTTTCTATCGATGCTGTTTTGTATTCATCGATTTTGCATATTAGCTAGCGTTAGTTTCCGCCAATTCACGTTGTGCTTGTTGTTCTTTCTCACCAAGTTTGAAGTAAATCTTACCGACGACGACTTCTGAAATCAGGATGGTAAACACCACCGCAAAGAAGGCGACGACACCGTTCCAAGGACCACTAAAGTCAACCTTGTCACCGAACAGAATGTTAATGGCTTCTAGCATCACGAACTTCGAACCGACCAAGATAACGTAAGTCGAGATACCACGGTAAATCTTAGGTGCCGTACCCGGCTTCGATTTAAAGTACTCTGCGATTTTGTGTTCCGCTTTGATAGACAGCTTCAAGAGCAACTGAAGCAGCAATGCCGCGGCGAAAGAAATCGTAAATGAATCAATGGTTACGAAATCCCAATATTCGTCATAGAAGTTCAGTACCGTAAGGTCTACCAATACCGCCAAGGTATAACCAACAAACAGACGTTGTGGAGTGTTGAAACCGTAGACTTTATCCGATGCGCTCATAAGAACCCTCAATCAATAATGAACAAGTTTGCAAAGCCATGCCTTGCGTCGATGGGTTAACTATATGAGTTCCTCGAATTGAAAACTTGCCATTTCGCGCCATCCTAATCATTGCGATGAATGATTGTTTTGATTGGATATATTGAATACCAATAAGCGCGTTGATTTTGAAAACCGTCTACAAACTGACACGCAAACAGCGTTAGAATGGCTTCTAATCCAATAACTAATTTCGAAGAATCAAGCAGTAAGGACTCTCATGGCAGACATCAAGCAGCTCGACAGCAAAGTGGTGTATCAAAACAAATGGATGACGGTACGTGAAGATAAGATCCAACGTCCTAGTGGAGCCGAAGGCATCTACGGTGTGGTCGACAAGCCAGACTGTGCAGCAATTCTGGCGATCGATAACGGCGTGATTCACTTAGTACAGCAGTTTCGTTACACCGTAGGGCAACGTTGTTGGGAAATTCCACAAGGTGCTTGGGAATCAAATCCAGATGCGGATCATCTTGAGCTAGCAAAAGGTGAGCTTCGAGAAGAGACGGGTATGCAGGCCAATAAGATGGAATACGTTGGTGCGCAGTTCATCGCTTATGGGTTCTTAAACCAGACTTGCCATGTGTACTTCGCGAGTGAGTTGTCTAAAGTAGGCAATCAGTTAGATAGTGAAGAGGAAGACTTGATCACACGCTCGTTCTCCGTTGAAGCGTTCGAGCAAATGATGATAGAGGGTGAAATCAAAGACTGCGTCACCATCGCTGCTTATGGTTTGGCGAAATTGAAAGGCTTGGTGTAAGCAAAACAAAGCTTTTAAGTTACCTAAGGTGGTTAACTAAAAGGCTCGCAATGAGCCTTTTGGTGGTTAATATTGAGATGACTTAGCGCCGCTTTTTGTTGCCTCAGATGATTATCGCCACAGATGCTGGCGTGATGCTACTCACCGCCACCATCCCCACCGCCGTCTCCTCCAAAGTCTCCACCATCTGCATCGAAATCATCCGAATCGGTAGCGGGCTGTTGTTTGTGGCTGTCTTGAATCTCCGCGTAAGTCAGTAAAGCACTGACGCTCACCAGATCCGTCGCTTGGTCAAATAAGGCAAGTGAGACTTCTGATTGGAATTCAGCATGTTCCCCTAGCTCATGGCTTAGGCCCATCGGCACGTAAGCGGCTTGGCTAATCAACATGCCGTATGCGATCAGGGCAAAGGCATCATCTGTCTTACCATTTTCTTTCAGCGCCCAATCGATCTCTTCCTTCGAGTAATCTGCTTTCTCACCATACTTGAGTGCTAGTTTTGGCGTGATGTCCTTTGCTACCTCACGAATTTGGCGGTTTCGTTTCCAATTTCCAAACATAAAACTTCCTTTTCTATGGGTGGTGAATGTTACGGCTATCGCTTCTCTAACACTTCAATCAGCTCATATCGATACAAGCTCGCATCGGCTGGTGCATTCTCTGGGGTAAATCGCTGAGTACGTTTGATTTTTAACGTGTACTCGGAACCTGATTTAAATTCAAAACCGTCGATTTGGTCATAGAAGTAGTTACCATCGACCACCATGCATTTCATTGGCCCGACGCCCACACAATCCACCAGTTCTGAACCTACATTAACGGTCATGATTTTTGCGGTGTCATCGGATTCGTGTTGAGCACAGCCAAATAGCGCTGCAGCCATCATAGGCAACACAACATAGCGTTTTAGATTCATTCTTTGCTCCTTAAAGGGTTACCAAATCATCATAGCAAGATTGACGAAAAGTGATGGTAAACCCGCGATAAAAAAGATAAACCCAAGCTGATAGTTTTTGCTTGTGTCTGTCTCGAAATGCTGACGGTCGACCATTGAGTGCACTTTATCCGTGAATTCATCATCGAGGAGCGAATGACGAGAATACATACCGCCCTCCCAAGTCAGTTTTGCTAATACCCAGATGACGACGAGGACAAAAAACAAAAAGTCACTCAATTGGGTCGATTGAAATTGAGGCACAAAGTGAGAAAGTCCAAATACGATCACTGCCGCGACCGCATTTATCAGTACGACTATTTGTAATAATCTAAGCAAACTGATCCCTAGTTATCATTGTTTTATGAAGCAATACATTGACATGATTTATAAAATCTGTCGCTTTGTATTCTTGTTTTAGAGGGTGTAAATCACAAGCAAAAACGATTAAAAAGATGACCTTGAACTTTGCGTTAAGGTCTTTATAGTATTCCATTCACATATCTTGGCGGAGCAGTAACGTGAAATTATTGGCAGATAAAACGGGCGAGCAATTTTTGCAAATTTTAGATGAGCAAGCTGACGCATTAACGGTGCAATTTATCTCCAACGAAGGCGAGCCAAAAGGACAACCATTCAAAGACTCTCTCAAAGGGTTGAAGCTAGCTGGGTGGTCTCATCGCACGACGTCCACTGCGATTGGTTTATCGCGTTTTAAAAAGGGGTATCTCGAAGATGCGCATGTAAGTTTTGCACTGCATCGTTTGTACCCTTTGGGACGCAAAGTAAAACTGCCAAGCGGCGAGATTGTGCAGATCGCCAGTTACGCCAATACCCACGCAGATGGCTATTACATGTTTGTTCGCCGTGATGATGAGCAAGAGTTGGTGCGTATGAAAATGTCACCAGATTGGCTGTTAATGCCATCAGAGAAGCTACTTGCTCTGCCGTATTATCCGCGTCCTCGTACTCAACAAGAGCTTAATGTGATCGATGATTTCGACAAATGGGCTGGTGGCTTTTAATCGCCAGTCTGTCGATAATCAAACCCAAATCGCGCTAAGTAGTGCCAGACTTTTTTCAAATCTTGCTCGTCAAACGCTTTTGCTTTTACCGCTTCACCAATAATGCGTGGCGTTAGCATGCCATTTTCTGCAACCTGATTTGCGATGTCTAAAATGGCTTGTCCTCGGTAGTCTGGATAAAGATTGATGTCTTCTATTGAGACACAAAAACCACTGTGCCAACGAATCTCAACTGGTAACTCACGAGCGTAACCTTCTACCTCAGTGCCTTTAAATGAAGGGTCGAGCACCAAGGCTTGAATATCTTCCTTCAAGTGCAAATCGCCGTGGATTTGAGTTTCGATATAGGCGTCCAACCTGTCTGGCACTTGTGCGTTTAACTCATCCAACAAGGGGTGAATGCGTTCAATAGTGGCGAAGTGCTCTGGCTCGAAGAAGCTATCTGGATAACAAAATGTCGCTCGCTTGCTGATCTCTGGTTTCAATAAGAAGTAGCTAGAACCAAATCTTGGTGATGCGCCAACTTCTGAACTAGAGAAGTTTAACGCGCCATACTTTGGGCGTTGATTTGGTTGGCTATTGTCGTAAACACCATCAAACACGCGCTGCTCCCAACGCCAACGCTCCCCACCTTCGTAAGCCGTCAGTCCGCCGTTGCTTGTACCGGTTTCAAATTGGGATTTGAGCTTACCATCTTGGGCTATTGCTTTAAGCAGCGGTTCGCCCTCAGAAGTGGTTCGATCGGGATGAAAGTTGATGGTCACTGCGAAAGGATGTGACTGCGGTACTCCTGCGGATTTCGAGCGAATCACATCAAGAGCGCGTTGAGTAAATGGATGATCGAGCACGACATTGACCTCTGGTTTTTCTTTCAACTTACCGAGTTCAGCCTGCTAATTCAATCTCAGACTATGAATGTAAAGAGAGATTTAGAGGACAGAACCTCTCAACATTTGAGAGGTTCTAATAGACCGCTTAGAAAGGGTGGTTTGATAGCTGATCACTGCTTTCTAACATCTTCTCTGCTACGTAACGATGCGTGGCCGTGGTTGGGTGAGTCACATCCCAGAATACAAACTTGTCTGAGCCCGAAGAGGCACACTCAGAACGTAGCGAATGTTTGTACAAGTAGTCTGCTGCCGATGAGCGATTGATGTCTTGGCAGGCTTGGCTTGCATTTACAAACCCATGTTGCTCAGGGTTTGCTGTTAGGCCTTCAAACAGTGCATGAGTATCGTGCAATGTGATGTTTAAACCTTGCGCTGAGTAGTAATCAGCTTGTGCTTTGATAAATTCGTTCATCTCAAGAATTTTTGCTCGAATCGTTGCGATCTCTTCTTGAGTCGAGTACGTAAATTGTGGCGCATACGTGGCATCGGGTAGCGTCATCAGGAGAAAGTTTTCTGCGCCTGCATCCGTCAGCTTGATCAAAGCTTCAGCGTAGTCTGATTTTACCTCTGGAACGCTGCGGTTATAGTTCATAAAATCATTCAAACCGAACTCAAGGGTAAATAAGGTATTGGCTGGTATGTAGTTTTTTGCCAGTTTCGTATACGCCAAGTAAGAGGAAACTTGCTCACCCACTCCTGTCAGAGCGATGTATTGGTTTTCACCCGCAGCGCCACCTACAGCCCAGTTGTAGAGCGGTAGGTTCTTGGCTTGAGCAATGTACTCTGTCCATACAAACCCGTTAGAGAAATGCCCTAAGAACCAGCTATTCGGATTCGGGAAGCGCCATTGTGATGCGTTAAAGATGTTGCCCGTGTCCGACAAGCTATCGCCCAACGCGACCACTTTGTTGATCTGAACTGGCTGCATTACAGGATCGTTACTCCAGATCGAATGATTGTATGACCAACGATTATCAGCGGCAAAGAAAGTGATATCGGCGTTTTCATTCGCTAGATCGAGCGTTTCTTCACAACGTTGTTTGATAACATTTTGTGGCGTATCGGTATAGAACATGTTTTTGAATGAGAGTGCGTTCCACCAATAACCGTTAATAGTGAAGTAGCTGCCATCTGGGTTTTCTGCCCATTCCCAATCAGTTGCTGGGTCATCGTGTGAATAACTAGTTCGATACCAGCAGCGAACGTATGTGTAAGTTTGCTTGTCTTGTGTGCTTCTTACTTGTGAAGCACTGATCATCTCCGGAGACAGTGTTGATTCGGCAGCGTGAGCAAGATTGAGTGGTAGTAATAATGCACTAAGTAACGTAATGGTTTTGTTCATGATTCACTCTCTATAATGATTATCGTCATGATTTAGATGAGAAGTTATCTCATCAACTCTCCTCATTCTGGGTAAATACGCTATTCAGTCAAATATCTAATTATTCAAATTGTCAATTTTGGTACCGCAATCGTATTTCAATAGATTTGGTAAATAGAACAATTTTATAAAATCTAGAATAATTACTCACCAACATTAATTTAACATGCACTTTTGTTGTTAATAAGTAATTGCTTTATAAGTAAATTGGTTGATTTTGAATGTTCACTATTTCTGTTTATTAAATGATCTTTTATTAACAATTATGTATTCATAAAATGAATTATTTGGATTTTTTAACAAATAACCTATAGCTGAATAACTCATGTTAATGAGGTTTGAATGACTTTTCATGAGTAAAAAGTGAATAAAAATCAGCTCAACAAGGAATAGAGCAAATGCATCACACAACAACTAAATTAAATGGCTTGTTTTCATTGTCTGCCGTTGCAGTAGCAATGACATTTTCGATGTCAGCGCATGCGGCTCCTCTAACGGGGTTCGACGAATCTAACTTGCCGACCAAATACATCGTCAAATTTAAAGAAGATACGTCCAGTCCCTCAGCATTGGGTGGGAACTCATTCTGGGGGCCACGCATCGCGCAAGAGTCGGTATTAGATCAGCTCAAAGCGCGTAAAGTGGAAAAGCTAGGAAACCGCGCGATCTACAGCGTGGAGATGGAAGACTCGGAATTGGGGCAATTGCGTAACCGCAGCGATGTGGAATACGTTGAAATTGACCCACCGCGTTATCTGTTAAGTGAGACTATCCCTTGGGGCTATGAGGCGGTGAACGCTCAGCTTCTGGATGACTCGAATGCAGGGAATCGCACCGTGTGTATCATCGACTCGGGTTACGATCTGGCGCACAACGATCTGAGTGGTAACCGAGTGTCGGGTACAAACGACAGCGGTACAGGCTCTTGGAGTGTTCCGGGGAACAACAACGCTCACGGGACGCACGTAGCAGGTACGATTGCTGCGATTGCCAACACGGAAGGCATCAAAGGTGTCATGCCAAACCAAAACGTGAATTTGCACATCGTTAAGGTGTTCAATGAAGCGGGGTGGGGCTACTCATCCAGCTTGGTGAAAGCGGTACAAACTTGTGCTGACAACGGCGCGAACGTCGTCAACATGAGCCTTGGTGGTAGCCAGTCGAGTGTGACGGAGAAAAACGCGTTGCAAACTATTTATGATCAAGGCGTGCTGCTGATTGCTGCTGCGGGTAACGATGGTAATACTGCACATAGCTACCCAGCGTCTTACGATTCAGTAATGTCGGTTGCGGCAGTGGATGATAAGCGTGATCACGCGGCGTTCTCTCAAGCGACAGATCAAGTTGAAATCGCAGGTCCGGGCGTAGCAATTTTGTCTACGGTGACAGTCGGCGAGGGTAAGCTTTCAGACATTCGCTTGAACGGTGTTAGCCAGTTCGATCGTGGCATCGTTCCTCACAACCGCTTGATCCAATCGGGCGGCAGTTACGGTCCAGATCCAGTAGCTGGTTCTATCACGGCGACACTGGCAAGCTGTGACGTATCTGGTAGCAGTTTCAGCTGTGGTGATATGTCTGGCAAGATCTGTTTGACCGAGCGTGTGGGTAACCAATCATCAGGCAACTACCCAGAAATCGATGCAGTTCAAGCGTGTTACAACGCAGGCGCAAGTGCGGCGATCGTGTACAGTAACTCTGAGCTACCGGGTTTGCAGAATCCTTTCCTTGTCGATCAAAACAACGCAGCGCGTATTGTGTCAGTGACAGTTGATCGTGCCTTCGGTCAGGAGCTATTGGGCTATGTTGGTCAAGACATCACGGTATCGACCACTAAGGGTGAAGATTACGAATACTACAACGGTACTTCGATGGCGACGCCGCACGTAACTGGTGTTGCAGGTTTAGTGTGGAGTTACCATCCAACCTGTACCGCAGCACAAGTACGTAACGCACTGATCAAGACAGCAACGGACATCGACGTAACAGGTCGTGATAACCGCACAGGTCATGGTCTTGTGAATGCTGAAGCAGCGAAACAATACCTAGACGCTGGCTGTAATGGTCCAGATGGCGGTGGATCTGGCAACGACAACGTTCTAGAAAATGGCGTGGCGAAAACGCAGCTTTCTGGCGGCAGCAAATCAAGCACAGTATTCGTGTTTGACGTCCCAGCGGATGCAACGCAAGCGACATTCAACATGAGTGGTGGTTCTGGTGATGCTGACCTTTACGTACGCTTTAATGGCACACCAAGCACCAGCACTTACGACTGTCGTTCATGGGCGGGTGGTAATGGCGAAAGTTGTAGCTTGAACGTATCTGGCGCAGGGCAATATGAAGTATTGGTTTACGGCTACAGCGCGTACTCTGGTGTTTCTCTTGTTGCAGCGCATAACGGTTCGGGCGATTCATCAGGTGGCGGTTCTGCACCTTCTAGCTACACCAACTCGAATGCAGTAGCGATTCCTGACAACAGCTCTGCAGGTATCGTAAGCCCATTAGATGTGGCTCGCTCTGGCGATGCAGGTTCAGTGACTATCGACTTGGATATCACTCACACCTACATTGGCGATCTTCGTGTCACGCTAACGTCACCTGACGGTGGTCAAGTAGTACTGCACGACAATGCGGGTGGTGGTGCAAACGACATTAAAACCAGTTTCCAAGCGGATTTCTCTGGTTTTGAATCACAAGGCACATGGGAACTTAAAGCGGTGGACAATGCCAGAAGAGACACAGGCACCATCAACAGTTGGACTCTGACCTTTCAATAAGGAGTGACTATGAAGAAGTTGACCTTACTTTCTTTGTCTGCGGTAGGCGCTACCGCACTATTGGCAATCGGACTGAGCTCAAGCAGCTTGGCAAACAATCAAGGATTTCCTCTCGTGGATGAACGCCAAGATCAAGCCGAGCAGCAACCTGCACGTTACTTTGTTAAGTATCATGAAGGAAAAGAGAGCGAAGTGAGAGCGCTTCTTCGTCAGCACAACATTGAAGTGGTCGACGCTCTGGTGAAACAACACGTGTTGATTGTGGTGGGTGAACAGGCGGAAGTCGATAAGCTCGCGGATCAAGATGCGGTCGAATACACCGAGCAAGAGCCGACAAGGAAGCTGCTATCTAATGGAAGTACGCTTCAATAAGCCAAAGCTCCTTAAGATAGTGCCAAAAAGAAAAACGCCCCTCACGTGAGGGGCGTTTGTTTTCATTTATTGGTGGAAAATGAAGACTACGGACGCTCACCTGCCGCTAGGCGACGTTCGATATCTGCAACCACTTCTGGGAAGTCAGCAATGGTGTCGATGAGGTAATGCGGCGAGCTCATGAGCAATTTTGCACGCGCTTTTTCACGAGCAGCATTAAGTGTTGTTTCGTCCGCAGCTTGGTATTCCTCAAATGTCAGACCCGCTTCGTTACCAGAAAGCAGCAAACCAACGGTCCACATACCTGCGTTGTGACCTTCGTCGATGCCCGGTGCGGCGTCATCCACTTTGATACACGCATTAACGTCGGTAACATTCAGCTCAATCACATTCTTCAGTGCCATAAATGGTGCTGGGCGACCACCTTGCGGCAGGTCATCCGTTGCTACTACGTAATCCGGTTTGTAGCCGTAATCCGCAGCCACAGGAATCAGCACATCCATCACTTCGCGAGGGTAACCAGAACAAGAACCGATCTTGATGCCTTTGTCTTTCAGACCGTTCACAACTTCAATCGCATTAAGGATTGGCTCTGCATGGTCAGCCACTTTTGCTTTTTGCAGCGGCATGAATGCTGCGTAGATAGCGTCGATGTCTTCGCTGGTCATTGAGCGACCGAACTTCTCATTCCAACGCTTATCAACGGCAGAAATACGACCCACAGCTTGGATGTGATCCCACTTACCAAGCCCCATTGGTTCGCGCGCTTCCTCAAGATCGATATCGAAATCAAAGCCTTGTTTGAACGCTTCCACAAAGATACTGGTTGGCGCAAAAGAGCCGAAATCGACGATAGTGCCAGCCCAGTCAAAGATCACTGCTTGAATTGGTGAGTTGCTCATGTTCAATCCTTTTTCTTGCTTGCCAGAGCGCTTGCCTACACGTTGGAACCGCGCTCTGGGTAAATTGGTTTTTGTTGAGGTTAGAAGTAGTTAAAGTCTTTACACACTTTGGCGATGGCTTCTTCGAAGATCGCCAACGCTTCTGTCAGTTGTTCGCGAGTGATGATCAGCGGTGGGCTGAGTTGAATCACGTTACCTTGCGATACCTTGAAGCTCACGCCATTGTTGAGGCATTGGTACAACACAGCTTCCGCTTCGTCATACGCGCGTGCTTTGCTCTCGTGGTCGGTGACCAGTTCAATGCCCCACAACATGCCGATGCCACGAACATCGCCAATCACAGGGTACTTGGCTTTCATCTCTAGCAGCTTTTCACGCATGAACTGGCTGTCGGCTTTGGCTTTATCTAGTAAGCCGTCTTGCTCAATAGCTTCCATGGTTGCTAGTGCTGCAGCACAACCGATAGGGCTTTTCTCATGAGTGTAATGACCCATGGAGATTTGCTCGGCAGTGTTGTATTTGTCTTTAGTTACCATGGCTGCGATAGGCACTAAGCCTCCGCCCAAGCCTTTACCGATACAGAGCATATCTGGCTCGATGTCGTAGGCTTGGTAGGTAAACCATTCACCGCTGCGACCCATGCCATTCGGGATGTCGTCGATGATCAGCATGACATTGTGTTTGTCGCAGATTTCACGGATGCGTTTCCAGTAGGTTTTGCTCGGCACTTGTACGTCGGTATTACGAACTGCTTCTGCGATAAACGCGCCCACGCCGCCTTCTTTCTCAATCACGTATTCAAGGTAGTCGGCGTAATGCACGTCGCTGCCGTCCGCGACAGGGAAAGCACCACGGTAAGATACGGCTGGTGGAATGCGCTCAACACCTGCCATTAATGGTCCCATGCCTTGACGGAAACACGCTTCGCCGCCCACTGAGATGGCATCCAACGATGCGCCGTGGAAAGAATCCCACAGAGACACCACCTTGTAGTTGCCCGTGATGTGGCGCGCTAGTTTAAGTGCCATGCCCACTGCAGATGTGCCACCCGGTGCAAACAGCACGCGATTCAATTCACCGCCACAGATTTGGGTGAGCTTTTCAGCACATTCAATCGCTGTCTCGTTGGTAAAACGACGTGGTGAAAACGGCAGTTTGGCAATTTGTTCTTGCACGCGTTTAATCACATGCGGATGACCATAGCCCAGCTGATGGACGTTATTGCCATGAAAGTCCATGTACTTTTTGCCGGTGGCATCTTGGACGTAGATGCCTTCTGCTGCTTCCAAGGTATCTAAGCAAGGCGTCGACATGGCTTGATGAAGAAAGACCTCCGAATCACGCTTCAATAATGCTTGCGTGCGTTCGTCGTCCATCGATGCATTCCAAGCTTGGCGCGCTGGTGTTGTGTTGACATCGCCTTCGCTGCGGAAATGGGTCGGTTTGATATTCTGAGTCATAACGCTCTCTCAATCAGAAGGCTGCTTTAAGCAACTTGCCAGTACATTGCTTTTTCAATTGCACCGATTAAGCGCTCGATATCTGCTGGGTAAACTTCGCCAATGTTGCCGATACGGAAGCAATCTGCGTTTGATACTTTACCCGGATAAATCACGAAGCCTTGCTCTTTCAAACGTGTGTAGAACGCTTTGAATTGGTAATCACTGTGCGTCGGAGAGTAGAAAGAAGTGATGATTGGCGAGTGTAGGTCATCACTCAGTAGTGGTTCGAAACCCAAAGAGCGCATACCAGCAACCAGTGTTTTCTGGTTAGTCTGGTAGCGGTCGTGACGGGCTTCGATTCCGCCTTCTTGTTCTAGCTCTAACAATGCTTGGTAGAAAGCTCGAACCGTGTGCGTTGGAGATGTGAAACGCCATTTGCCGTGGTTCACTTTCATGCAGTGCCACTGGTCGTAAAGATCAAGGCTCAAAGAACGTGCCTGACCTTGGCACTTTTCTAGCTCAGTTTGTTTCGCAATCACAAAGCCAAAGCCCGGCACGCCTTGAATACATTTGTTTGCAGAGCTGATCATAAAATCGATGCCTAGCTCAGCAATATCGATAGGAATGCCACCAAAGCTCGACATGGCATCGAGAATCACTACTTTACCGTGTGCTTTTGCCGCAGAAGCAAACGCCTCAATTGGGTTGAGCATGCCAGTGGTTGTCTCGCAATGAACAATCGCCACGTGTGTGATCGCAGGATCCGATGCCAATACAGTTTCCACCTCGTTCAAGTGTGGCTGTGATGTTTCGCCTGGGGAAACTACATGGCATGGAATATTTAGATAATCAGCGATCTGAGCGATACGCGCACCGTAAGCACCGTTGTCGACAACCAACAATTTTCCATCTTTGCCAATGGCACTGCCAATCGTTGCTTCTACTGATGCGGTGCCGCTACCTTGCATTAGTACGCTGGTGTAGCCGTCTTGCTCCGTCGCCAGTTTTACAAGCTTAGTGCGGATCACTTCTACGATGTCTTTGTTGTATTCATCATCCCAAGTACACCAGTCTTTTAGCATGGCTTCACGTACTGTTTCAGAAGTAGATAGAGGACCTGGAGTCAGTAGTAGGTATTCGTTTTTCATCTCGATTTCCATCAGAATAGGCTAATTGGTCTACACCAAATTTCGAGTTCACTCTAGCGAGGAAGAAAAGGGCAGTAAATAGGCGAATATCCAATTTCATAAAACTTTAATATCCAGAAAATGGCGGATCAATTGAACGATTATTCAGCGCAAATTTTCGTAAAACTGCCATTTAATGGTCATGATTTCGTCACAAAGGCTCAGTAGGGTGTATATCGTCAACTGGTACAGACCAAATGAAAACTTAGCCAAATTAACTGGAGAAAATGATGAAAAACCGTTTGATGAAAAGATCGCTGGCTGCACTTGTCTCTCTGCTAGCTACGAATGCAATGGCAGCACAGGAAGTCACGGTTTACACCGCTTTCGAAACTGACATTCTTGCGAAATACAAGTCTGCGTTTGAGAAAGATAACCCAGATATCAAGATTAAGTGGGTTCGCGATTCAACCGGTATCATGACGGCGAAGTTGCTGGCAGAAAAGAACAACCCTCAAGCGGAAGTGGTTTGGGGTCTTGCTGGCTCGTCAATGGCACTGCTTAAAGATGAAGGTCTTCTTAAGCCTTACACACCAAAAGGTTTGGGAGAGCTGCACGCGAACCTAAACGACCCTCAATCAAACCAAGCTTGGTTCGGTAACGATGCATTCTTTAACGCAGTTTGTTTCAACGAAGCGGTAGCGAAACAACTTAACCTACCGAAACCAACGTCTTGGGAAGACCTAACAAAGCCGGTTTACAAAGGTCATATTGCAATGCCTAACCCAGCTTCTTCAGGCACTGGCTACATGCAGGTTTCTGCTTGGCTACAAAACATGGGTGAAGATCAGGCATGGAACTACATGCGTGACCTAGACAAAAACATTGCACACTACACGCACTCGGGTTCTAAGCCATGTGTTCAAGCGGGTATGGGGGAAGTGGCTATCGGTATTTCGATGGCAAGCCGCGGTGCGAAGCTGAAAACACAAGGCGCACCACTGGCGGTTATCACGCCAAAAGGCATCGGCTGGGAATCAGAAGCCGTTGGTCTAGTAAAAGAGTCGGATGCAGCGAAGCGCGTTGTCGATTGGTCAATCTCTAAAGCAGCAAACGAGCTTTACGTAGAAATGTACCCAGTGGTTGCACATAAAGAAGTGAAAGCTAAGGTTTCTAACTTCCCGAACGTTCAAGAGAACATGGCGAAGATGGACTTCGCGCAAATGGGCAGCAAGCGTGCAGAGATTCTAGCAGCATGGTCTGAGAAGTTCGACGCGAAATCAGAGCCAAAGTCTTAATTGAATTTGCTTTGATTTGAATATTGAAATCCACCTCGGTTGAGGTGGATTTTTTGTTTTTAGAAGAGGCGAGAGTCAAAAGCCTTAAAGCAGCAACCCCACCTAACCTCCCCTTGGCTTTAACTTCGGGGGACCACAGCAGTCATGCTGGTAAAGGGGAGGGACTGGTTTTGTAATCGCGGATAATTTAATTCACAATGCAACATCTAATGCGCTTCGAGTAGATTCTAAATACTCGTCTAGGCTCTTTCAGAATGACGCTGGGAAAGCACAGAGCTCACCGCGGCAAAGAACAGCTCTCCCCCTTGATAACCGCATTCAAATGCTTGGCAAATCATGTCAAGAAAAGGGGGAGTTGGAGGGGGTTGTAGGCACCGAACCTAGCATTAAACCACCAACCCCACCTAACCTCCCCTTGGCTTTAAGTTCTGGGGACTACAACAGTCATGCTGGTAAAGGGGAGGGACTGGTTCTGCATTTGTGGATTATTTTATTCACGTTGCAACATCACTACGCGCTTCAAGTAGATTATGAATACTCGCCTAGGCTCCTTCAGAATGACGTCGGAAAAGCGCTGAGCTTACCGTAGTAAAGAACAGCTCTCCCCCTTGATAACCACATTCAAATGCTTGGCAAACCATGTCGAGAGAAGGGGGAGTTGGAGGGGGTTGGAAGCACATAACTCAACGTTAAACCACCAACCCCACCTAACCTCCCCTTGGCTTCAACTTCGGGAAACTATAATAGTCGTGCTGGTAAAGGGGAGGGACTGGTTCTGCATTGGTGGATAATTTAATTCACAATGCAACATCCAACGCGCTTCAAGTAGATTCTGAATACTCGCCTAGGCTCCTTCAGAATGACGTTGGGAAAGCACGGAGCTCACCGCAGCAAAGAACAGCTCTCCCCCTTGATAACCAAATTCAAATGCTTGGCAAATCATGCCGAGAAAAGGGGGAGTTGGAGGGGGTTGCAAGCACCTAACTCAACGTAAAACAACCCCCACCTAACCTCCCCTTGGCTTCAACTTCGGGAGACTACAATAGTCATGCTGGTAAAGGGGAGTGATTGGTTCTGCATTCGCGGATAATTTAATTCACAATGCAACATCCAACGGGCTTCAAGTAGATTCTGAATACTCGCCCAGGCTCTTTCAGAATGACGTTGGGAAAGCACGGAGCTCACCGCAGCAAAGAACAGCTCTCCCCCTTGATAACCGCATTCAAATGCTTGGCAAATCATGTCAAGAAAAGGGGGAGTTGGAGGGGGTTGTAGGCACCGAACCTAGCATTAAACCACCAACCCCACCTAACCTCCCCTTGGCTTCAACTTCGGGAGACTACAATTGTCATGCTGGTAAAGGGGAGGGACTGGTTCTGCATTTGTGGATTATTTTATTCACGTTGCAACATCACTACGCGCTTCAAGTAGATTATGAACACTCGTCTAGGCTCCTTCAGAATGACGTCGGGAAAGCACTGAGCTTACCGCAGCAAAGAAAACCCTCCCCCTTGATAACCACATTCAAATGCTTAGCAAACCATGCCGATAAAAGGGGGGAGTTGGAGGGGGTTGCAAGCTTCTAACTCAACGTTAAACAACCAACCCCACCTAACCTCCCCTTGGCTTCAACTTCGGGAAACTATAATAGTCGTGCTGGTAAAGGGGAGGGACTGGTTCTGCATTGGTGGATAATTTAATTCACAATGCAACATCCAACGCGCTTCAAGTAGATTCTGAATACTGGCCTAGGCTCCTTCAGAATGACGTCGGGAAAGCACGGATCTCACCGCAGCAAAGAACAGCCTCCCCCTTGATAACCACATTCAAATGCTTGGCAAACCATGTCAAGAAAAGGGGGAGTTGGAGGGGGTTGCAAGCGTAGAAACAAACCTCATCGCCCTTCATCTATTTGTCATCTTCTGGCTATAAATTTGTCATTGGAACGTAACACTCCAAAACTAAAGTTGGTATATACCATTTGGAGCGTGTGTTATGTCAACTAACCAACATTACCTAAATATCGAAAATGTAGTGAAGCAATTCGGACAGTTCACTGCATTAAAGAAAATCTCGCTAGCGATTGAGAAGGGCGAGTTTGTTTGTTTTCTTGGTCCTTCTGGCTGCGGTAAAACCACTCTGTTACGTGCCATTGCAGGTTTAGACTTGCCAACGTCTGGTGCGATTTTTCAAAACGGTCAAGAGACCACATTCTTACCACCAGAGAAGCGCGATTTCGGTATCGTATTCCAATCTTACGCGCTGTTTCCAAACCTAACTGTGCAAGAGAACATTGCGGTGGGTTTGAAGAACCAAGGTATGTCGACCAAAGAAGTGCTAGAGAAGGTGGACTACTGGTTAGAAACCATTGGTCTTCCAACCTCTGGTGAGAAATTCCCCAACCAACTTTCTGGTGGTCAACAACAACGTGTTGCTTTGGCTCGTGCATTGGCGCTATCTCCGGGTCTACTGCTACTTGATGAGCCATTATCAGCGCTGGATGCAAAAGTACGTGTTCACTTACGTGATGAGATTTGTAAGCTGCAACGCAAGCTTGGCATTACCACCATCATGGTTACGCACGATCAGGATGAAGCGTTGTCGATGGCGGATCGTATCGTGGTAATGAACCATGGTGTGATTGAGCAAGTCGGCACACCTCAAGAGATCTACCAACAACCAGCTACGCGCTTTGTCGCTGAGTTTGTCGGCAGCATGAACTTTATTGAAACCTCAGTAGCGACGGACTCCCAAGTGCGCATTGCAGAAACCTTGATGCCAGCGCCAAGCTTGACCAATCGTAAGATCCAACGTGGTGATCGCTTCGACCTTGCGGTGCGTCCTGAAAGTATCAAGTTCGTTGAAAACTACACCAACTCTTTACCAGTGCGAGTTACGGCTACCGAGTTTCTGGGGGCGTTTTTCCGCATTGATTGCGTATTGCAAAACGACAGCGCAACGAAAACCATCGTCGTGGATGTGCCTGTGGAAACGGTTCAAAAACTCAATATCAAAGCGGGCGATGTACGTTACATCCAGTTTGCTGAAGAAGGGCTGCATGGTTACGCCGTGCCCTCGGTTGATAAAGCACTAGCAGCGTAGGTGTAAACATGGATGCGAAGACAATGACGATGAATAGCCTAACTACGCAAGACAAAGCAAAATCCCTACTCGGACGTGTTAGCCGCGACAACCTTGTGTTGTTCGGTTTGCTCGCTGGTTTGTCGACTATGATGGTGCTGTTCATCTTAATGCCGCTTTGGGCAATGTTGACCAAGAGTGTGCAAAATGCCAATGGCGAATTTGTCGGATTGGCAAACTTTGCGACGTACTTTTCCTCTTCCAGCTTGTGGGTGTCGGTGGGAAACACCTTCACTTTGGGCGTGATTGTGACCTCGGTAGTGGGTGTGCTTGCGTTCGGTTATGCCTACGCGCTGACTCGTTCATGCATGCCGTTTAAAGGTTTGTTTCAAATCCTAGGTACTGCGCCAATCCTCGCGCCTTCGTTACTGCCAGCGATCAGTTTGATCTTCCTTTTCGGTAATCAAGGCATTGCCAAAGAGATGCTGTTAGGAAACTCGATTTACGGCGTGATTGGTATCTCGATGGGTTTGATCTTCTGGACCTTTCCTCATGCATTGATGATCTTAACCACTTCGCTGCGAACTTCAGATGCCCGCTTGTATGAAGCAGCCCGCGCACTGAAAACTTCACCCATCAAAACCTTCTTTATGGTGACGTTACCTGCGGCGAAATACGGTTTGATCAGTACGCTTATTGTCGTCTTTACGCTGGTTATCACGGACTTTGGTGTGCCGAAAGTGATTGGTGGAAGCTATAACGTTCTGGCGACTGACATCTTCAAGCAAGTTGTGGGACAGCAAAACTTTGCCATGGGTGCGGTTACCAGCATTATGCTTCTATTCCCTGCGGTAATGGCATTCGGCGCAGACCGCTGGGTACAGAAAAAGCAGAAGAGCTTATTCGACACACGTTCGGTGCCATATCAGCCAGAACCCAACAAAGCGCGCGACAGCATTTGTTTGGTTTACTGCAGTATCATTTCTATCGCAGTGTTGGCTGTGCTTGGCATGGCAGTGTATGGCTCGTTAGTTACGTTCTGGCCTTGGAACAAAGCGCTGACGCTAAATAACTACAACTTTGCCGAAATGAGCACTTACGGTTGGAGCCCATTCTTCAACTCGCTAACGCTGGCAGGTTGGACAGCGGTTATTGGTACAGCCATCATCTTTGTCGGTGCTTACTGCATTGAGAAAGGACGTGCGTTTGGTCCAATTCGTCAAGTGATGCAAATGCTTAGCGTGGTGCCAATGGCGGTTCCTGGTATGGTGCTTGGCTTGGGTTACATCTTTTACTTCAATGATGCGAACAATCCTTTGAACATGCTTTATGGCACCATGGCATTCTTGGTAATTAACACGGTAGTCCATTACTACACAGTAGGTCACATGACTGCCCTGACAGCGCTAAAGCAGTTGCCATCGGAGATTGAAGCCACAGCGGCATCGGTGAAGCTTCCTCAATACAAGTTGTTCTTTAAAGTGACATTACCTGTGTGTTTACCTGCGATTTTGGACATTGCGACTTACTTGTTTGTTAATGCATTGACCACCACTTCTGCGGTAGTATTCCTTTACTCAACCGATACGATTCCGGCTTCGGTCTCGATTCTGAATATGGACGATGCAGGTCAAACTGGCGCTGCAGCGGCAATGGCCGTGATGATTATGATGGCTGCCGCAATTGCGAAGATTGTTCAGATGACTTTGGGTAAATTGTTAGAGAATCGCACACAAGCTTGGCGCAAAAGATAAGGACACTTCGTGCAATACGTAAAAATTAAAGATTCGATTGTTGAACAGATTGAAGCGGGCATGCTATCGCCGCGTCAAAAACTGCCAGCAGAGCGTAAGTTGGCGGAGTCGTTCGATACTACACGCGTTACTTTGCGTGAAGCTTTATCACTGCTAGAAGCAGAAGGTCGAATCTATCGCGAAGATCGCCGAGGTTGGTTTATCTCACCTGAGCCATTGCGTTACGACCCTACCCAAACGCTAAACTTCCCGAACATGGCGAAAGCGCAAAATCGCGTGCCAAAAACGGAGTTGGTCGCAGCAAAAGGGACGTTGGCAAACAAACAAGCCGCGCGCTTGCTGGACTTGCAACCTTTCTCGGACGTGTATCGAGTCGACCGTGTGCGATACCTTGAAGACAGACCTGTGGTATTCGTAACAAACTACATTCGCCCAGAGCTGTTTCCGAACCTGTTGGATTACGATTTATCAAATTCACTGACGGACATTTACCGCGATCATTATGGCGTGACGTATCAAAAGATTCGCTACCGCATTTCAACCAGTACTTTGTTGGGGGAAATGGCTCAGGCACTGCGCGCGACAGCCGGCACACCAGCGATGGTAGTGGAGCGCATCAACTACAACCAACACGGTGAGTTAATTGATTGCGATATCGAGTATTGGCGACACGATGCCATCAGCATTGAATCTCTTGCGGAACTCAATCGTTAAGTGGATTTTCTCATTATCTAAGGCTCCATCTCGGGGCCTTTATTTTATTCAGACAGGAACATTGAAATGGATTTGTTGGCGATTGGTCTCGTCGTTTTTTCTGCTGTTCTCCATGCGGGTTGGAATATCCTTGGTAAAAGCAATTCTGGCTCTGGGCTCGCGTTTACCATGGCGGCCAGCTTTTCTGCATGTTTCATTCTTACCCCTTATTTGATTTGGTATTTGGTAACTATTGGCTGGGCATCATTACCGAGTGAATTTTGGGGATTGCTGTTCATTAGCGGCATTTCACAAATGGTTTATCTGGTCGGTTTGATTGTCGCTTATAAGCACGCAGATGTGGGTGTGGTTTATCCGATTGCTCGGGCGCTGCCTGTGATGATGGTCGGTGCAATCAGTGTGGCAATGGGGCATGAGTTATCCAGTCAGCAGTGGCTTGGATTCCTGCTGATAACCCTTGGTTGTATGTTGGTACCACTGACGAATTTTCGTCAAATGACATTGGGTTCTTATTTAAATGTCGGTGTGTTCTGGGCATTAATTGCCGCAATAGGCACAACGGGTTACTCGGTGGTCGACAAAGAAGCGCTGAGTTTACTCACAGGACAAGCGTCAGAAATCTTGAATGATCAGTACAGTGCGATCTTCTACTTGGGTGTGCAGTTTTGGGCAATTGGTATTCCAGCCCTTGTATGGTGCTTAGCTACGGGCAAGCCAGATGAGATTAAGACAGCGTGGCAGATCCGCAAAACAGCCAGCATGGCAGGGGTAATGATGGCATCCACCTACGGCTTGGTGTTGTTTGCGATGACTATGACGGATAACGTGAGTTTGGTGGTGGCACTAAGGCAAATCAGTATCGTGTTTGGCTTGTTTATGGGAATTTGGTTTCTGTCTGAGAAATGGTATCTCACCCGAGGACTTGGCGTTACTTCTATCGTGGCGGGGATCATTCTTGCGTTGACGAACTGACTCATATTGATGAAAGAAAAAGGCAGCGACTCAGGCCATCGCTGCCTTTTTGTTTATTTGGATGGTGTTAGAAGCGAACTTGAGCGCCAAACATCACGCCGCCAGAATCAAAATCGCGGTTTTTGGAATACACGTATTCCGCATTTAAACCAAGGTGTTTGTAACTCCAGCCAATACCAGCCGCGGCTTCTCCGCCGATGCTCGACTCTTCGATATTTCGACTCTGCCCGTTTACTTTATAGGTGTACTCCAGTGTGTAGGCGGTGACGCCAGCTTTGCCGTACAACTCAAACCCTGCCCCAAGTGGATAGCTCGCATAGCCACTTAGCCTAGGCCCAGAAAAGCTGGTATCCGTGACCTCAGAAATTGGGCTGACAAGTATCGAGCCGATACCGTCAAAAGCGCCTTTAAAGCCCGCTTCGATACCAATGTTTTGCGTTAGCATGTATCGGTAGTAAACCTCACCGAGGAACATATCGCCGGACTCTTCGCTTGTTGGAGCATCGTAATTGACAACGCCGTAACCTAAATTTGTACCAACAATGTGTTTATTGGTTGTTGCGTGCACTGACAAAGAAAGAGTCGACAACACCAAAGCCGTCACGAGTGAATAACGCATGTGACTTTCTCCTTAGTTCTTTGGCTTTTTAGCCTTTTAGCCTTTTAGCTTTTTAGTACTTGTTCGAATGTGGCTTTGGTGTTGTCTAGCCATTCATAACGACGACGATACATCGAGCGTTTTGAGCGAGACATATCTTCGATATCACGTCTTGGGGCATTCACCGCAAGGGAGTAGAAGTTCCGGTCGAACTCTATCCCGCCCAACTCTTGCCAGAGTGCGTCATAGTCGGTTTTGATTCGTCCTTTGCTGTAGCGTCGCGCGGCGTAAGTGTGGGAGTCGGTTTTGACCGCCAAAATTGTTTCTACACCCCAGATTTGCGCCAGAATAGTCAGTAAACTCACCATCAGGCTTTTTGGACGTTGACCGTAAAGTTTACGTGTTAGCTTTTTGATTTTTGCGCTGCTGGTTTCATTACTGCGTGGACCTTGTAAGCCGCCAATCATGATGCAACGAGCGCCATTCTCGTGCCCGAGCGTAAAAGAGATAGTGTAAAAGTTTCCGTCTTCTTCGCTATGTAATACCAAGCTCATCTCACCTTCTTTTTGGTAGCGAGCTTCATAAACAAGTCGAACCGTATAGAGGATCTCATCAATCTCAAATGTCATCAGAGTTTGGCCTTTAGCATCGGTATAGATTTGTTCAATCAGCTCTGAAGAGAGCAGCTTCGACACTGTATTGTAGTGATCAACCACAAGTTCAGAGCGATCGATTGCTGGGCTATTTTTGATGATGTAAGGACGAAACGGCTTTTCTAAGAAACGATGCGTACGAGAACAAAGCATCTCTAGAAGTGACGCCTCAATATTGTCCGCCAGATAGTTGAATGACTTGCGATAGAACAGTGCACGCGCGATAAACTTAGCGCGGTATGTCCAAATAGGGTGATAGATCTCAGCGTACTCGTCTGAGTAAATGGTTTTGCTGTGATGAAGGATAGATTTATTCATGTCATTTCACTCCAGACTGGCTTTTCGGCGAGCCTAAGTTCGTTATCTGTGCAGTGCCTTGTTGGTCATGGTCGAAAAACACCAAAAGATAAAGAGGACGCCGAGGCATCAAAAGGTGGTGTTCTGGTGTCAGACGCAGTGCCATTACGATCGTTTTGAACGGTGTTCGTTTGTGCAGGATTCTAAGAGAAAAGGGGCAAGAGGTATTGTATGGCTTGGTAAGGGAGTGTCATGGCTGAGTGGCAAAGTAGCCATAAAGGTTTCTTTATAAGACAATAAAAGCTATTTAGTGACTGCTTTTTAAGATATTTTTATTATGAATAATAAATGGCAGTTTTATGCCTTACGTTTAATTAAAAATAACTTGAAAAATAATTGAATGTTTTTTGAAATTAATTTGACGAGCTAAAGGTCTCTATACGTAACCTACATTCATCGAGTATTTGGAACTCGATATTTTAAAAGGTAAGTAAGGAGCATATTATGAAACGTTTAATCTCTCTAGTCAGTCTTATCGTATTAACTGCCACTCCTGTCGCGGCATTCGCTGGTGGTTACCAATGGACGAATAACAGCAAAACGATCCAAGGTAATGTTGTGGATAGTAAGCAAGCTGCCTACGACATGGGCTTTGAAATGATTAAAAACTACCAAAGCAAGTCTTCTAAAGAGCTACGAGATGAGTTTAAGAGTGCATTTGATATGGTAGACCGTCAGTCGTTTTCCATTACTAATGCAAAAGTTACCGTTGATGAGTTTCTTCAAGATAACGGTCAGATTGCCTATCAACCAATATTGAATGTGAAATATGAATACCGCATGCGTGAGCCAGGTAATCGTTAATACATCTACTCGCTAGCAAAATATTTTGTTTTCAATATTATCGTTGCCATATATTTATTCTTATTGAATTTGGGGAGTTTTGCTCCCCTTTTTTATTATTTAAATATACATAATTATGGTGAATGAAATAAATGACTAATTTAGGTTTAATATTTTCTAACGCTCAGCGTCAGTTTTTCTAGCTCGTTGATGATTTGGATCGTTTGTAAAGTGGCAACAAAGCAACATTGTATGCGCACACTTACAAAGGATACGTAATGACTCACCCTTCATATTGGTTTAAGCAAGCGCTTGAAGCCGAGCAACCAGAAACCGCCAAACCACTTCAACAAAATATCCAAGCTGATGTCGCCATTGTTGGTGGTGGATACACTGGGCTCTGGACGGCAATCATGATCAAGCAACAATCGCCGGAGAAACACATAATAGTGGTTGAAAAAGGCTTGTGCGGTAGCGGTGCTTCCGGGGCTAATGGCGGTTGCATGCTGACATGGTCGACTAAGTTCCCTACATTAAAGCGTTTATTTGGTGAAGAACACGCAGCGTGGTTGGTGAAGGAATCGGAGCAAGCGGTATTGGAGATTGACGAATTCTGTCAGCAGTACAATATCGATGCGCAATTGTCGTTAAAAGGCGTCTACTACACGGCGACCAATCAGTCTCAGACGGGGGGAATGCAGCCAGTGGTAGACGAGTTAAAGCGTCTAGATGTGAACAGCTGGCGCCGCTGTCAATCTGAGGAATTGCGTGCCAATGCAGGATCGCCGCGCAATATAGAAGGCTTTCACTCTCCGGTTGCAGCCAGTGTTCAGCCTGCTTTGTTGGCGAGAGGATTAAGACGCGTCGCAATGGAGTTGGGTGTTGAGATCTATGAGAACACGCCGATGACGCGTTTAGATTATGGAAAACCTGCTACTGTTTCTACACCTAAAGGGAATATTCAAGCGCAGCAGGTGGTGTTGGCATTAAACGCTTGGATGGTGGAGCAGTTTAAGCAATTCAAAAGCAGTATCGTGGTGGTTTCTTCCGACATGGTGATCACCAAACCGCTTGGTGACGCGCTGACTCAATCTGGTTGGCAGTCAGGTTCTAGCGTGTTGGATTCACGTATCTTCGTCCACTATTACCGAGATACGCCAGATGGCCGTTTGATGTTGGGGAAAGGCGGCAATCAGTTCTCTTTCAACAACCAAGTCAACGCGATGTTCAACAAGCCAACGCGCTATCAAGATCTACTGCGTAAGTCGTTCGATAAGTTGTTCCCGCGTTTGAAAGGGGCTGAGTTCGCTTATTCATGGACAGGCGGTTCAGATCGCTCCGCAACTGGTTTTCCATTCTTCGGTGAGTTAGATAACCAAAGCAATATCTTTTATGGCTTTGGTTATTCGGGTAATGGGGTAGCGCAGACTCGAATGGGCGGAAAGATCTTATCTTCGTTGGTATTCGGAATCGAGAATGAATGGACGAAAAGCGGTTTAGCCAAAGGGCCGTTGGGGCATTTCCCGCCAGAGCCATTCCGATGGACAGGAGCAATGATGGTACGCAACGCGGTACGTCGAAAAGAGGAAGCAGAAGATAACGAGCAGACGCCATTCATCTGGGATAAGTGGCTAGCAAAACTCGCAGGACCAGCAGGCAAAGCGGATAAGCTCGACTAAACTGAATATTTTGATCGCAAACGGATAGGGAAGAAGTGAAAGTGTTAGAGGCACCTCTTCCCTTTGTGTTAGCCTCAGTCTTTCAAGCTCAGATGCAAAAGGTGAGTAATAAAATGAAAGTATTCAGCAACTTTGACAGCGGCAGCATTCACGTAGTGAAAGCGGACGACAAAAACGACATCCAACTCAAAATTCCTAACGACAACATGTCGGAATTCTACCAGTGGTTCCACTTCCGTCTAGAGACAGAAGCCGAGCAATCACACACCATCAAACTTCTTGATCTTGCGAAATCGGCTTACCCTGAAGGTTGGCAAGGTTACGACGTGGTTGCGTCTTACGATCGTGAAGAGTGGTTCCGAGTACCGGCAGAGTTCGATGGCGACACGCTGACTTTCACTGTTATCCCTGAGCGCAGCTCAATTTACTTTGCGTACTTTGCACCTTACACGTACGACCGTCACCTAGACCTGTTACACATGGCACAAAGCGCGCACCACTGCCAACTAGAGACGCTTGGCCATACGCTAGATGGCAATGACATGAGCTTGCTTACTTTCGGTGAACCAGAAGAAGGCAAAAAGAAAATCTGGATGATTGCACGTCAGCACCCAGGTGAGACGATGGCGGAATGGTTCATGGAAGGCATGATCCAACGTCTGCTTGATGAGAACGACACGGTTGCACGTGCATTGCTTGAAAAAGCAGTACTTTACGTTGTACCAAACATGAACCCAGACGGCGGTGTGCGTGGTCACCTACGTACTAACGCGGTTGGCGTAAACCTAAACCGTGAGTGGCAAACGCCATCAATGGAAAAGAGTCCTGAAGTCTTCTTGGTTCGTGAGCGCATGCTAGAAACTGGCGTGGATATGTTCCTAGATATTCATGGTGATGAAGCTATCCCGTACAACTTCGTGGCGGGCTCTGAAGGTATTCCTTCTTATGACGAAGGCATGGCTGAGTTGGAAAACGCGTTTAAACAAGCACTTCTGACGATTACACCAGAGTTCCAAGACGAGATCGGTTACGATAAAGATGAACCGGGTAAAGCGAACCTAACCGTTGGCTCTAACTGGGTGGCAGAGCAATTCAAGTGTTTGTCTTACACCATTGAAATGCCATTCAAAGACAATAACAACCATCCAGACCCACTTTACGGCTGGTCTCCGGAACGTAGTGTGCTGTTTGGCCAAGATGTATTGGCGGCAACGTTGGCGGTTTCCGACAAGATTTAAAGCAATTAGTTCACAGCCTGCTTTTTGTAGGCTGTGTTTTTTGTGCGTTTTTTCCTACCTCAATGTCTGGTGACTGTAAATTTTTTCGCCAATAAAAACAAAAAACCTTCAGTTTCTGGTGCTTATGTGGCTATCGATAAAAAAAACTAATCGTCACGATAAGAAATCTAATTTATGAAAGCGAAGGTTGTTCTGTTAAAGTCTGTTTTGAGATTTATGTCACAAAAGTTATCTCATCTCAATCATTTAGCAATCTTATGCTTTAGCGCCCTTTGTAGGCACAGTAGCTAAAAATAAAATATAGCTGCTATGTACTATTGCGCCTAGCTTAGGATAATTCGCATTTTGGTGTTCTGTTTTTGGAACGATTTGTCCGTTTTGTTTGTGCTCTGAATCATTCGGAATGCGCCAAACAATCGGAGTTTCGGATCTGAGCTCTGAGAAAAATGCTTGAAGATAAGTGCTCATTCCAGATGTCTGATGACGTTTTGATTGAGACCAATGGCATAGTTTTTAATCACTCGAAACAGTGTAGGTTCTGACTTGCGTGATGGCAGCTGTATAGTTGTGGATAGTAGTCGGGTCGCCTTCGCATTAAAGGTAAAATAATGAAAAAAATCGCTCTTGCAGTGGCTACCATTCTAGCTGGTGGCGTAATGTCGAATGTTGCTCTTGCTGATACTTACGTTGGCGGTAAACTAGGTTACAACGCACTAAACGACGCTTGTCACCTTGACGCTCCATGTGATGACGATAGCTTCGCAGCTGGCATGCACATCGGTTACAACTTCAACGAATACGTTGCTGCTGAATACGGCGTTGATTACCTAGGTAACTTCACAGCTAACTTCAACAAAGCTGGTCTAAACACAGTAGATGGCGACCTATGGGCAATCACTCTTGCTCCTAAGTTCAACCTACCACTAACAGATTCTTGGAACCTATTTGCTAAAGTAGGTGCTGCATACATGATGGCTGGTGACGAGAAAGATTTCGTACCAACTGGCTCTCTAGGTGCTGAATACCAAATCAACTACAACTGGAGCCTACGTGCTGAGTACCAACGTTACCAAGATATGTCTGACGACATCATCAACGATATGGACGCAGACTTCTTCGGTATTGGCTTCAACTACAAGTTCGGTTCTGAGCCAGTAGTTCAAGAAGAAGTAGTTGAAACTCGTCCAGCGACTCGCATCGTTGAAAACGAGTACCCAGCTCAAACTACAACTCTACAGTTCGGCCTAGAAAGTGCAGAAGTACAAGATGCATCTTCTCTAAACGGCACTGTTGAGCTAATGAACACTTACCCACAAGCTCAAGTTGAAATCACTGGTTACAGTGACACAACAGGTTCTGAAGCTTACAACCAAGAGCTAACTGAGAAGCGTGCACAAGCAGTTGCTGACCAGTTCCAAGCTGAAGGTATCGCAGCAGACCGTATGACTGTTAAAGGTATGGGTGAAGCGAACCCAGTAGAAAGCAATGAAACTCGTCAAGGTCGTGAAGCGAACCGTCGTGTAGAAGTTGTTGTTCCTGCGTTCCAATACCAAACTGAAGAAGCTGCTCAATAATTCTTTATTGAATTAGCTACTTTGAAAGCCAGCGTCTAACGCTGGCTTTTTTGTATCCTTTCATTTATCTGTCATAGCCCCGTCATAGTATTTTCTTACTTGTTCGCGTGGAGCCTGACATGCAAAACTTACCACCTTTAAATTCCCTTAAAGCGTTCGAAGCCACAGCACGCTTGCAAAGCTTTACCAAAGCGGCAGAAGAACTCAATGTCACACGTGCTGCCGTCAGTCAGCAAGTGAAATCCTTGGAAGTTTATCTCGATGCGACCTTGTTTGAGCGCAATGGAGCTAAGCTACTTTTGACACAAGCCGCACACGATTATTTGCCTGTCGTTAGTCATGTATTTCAAAGTCTTTCTGTGGCGACTCTGCACTTGTTCTCACGTCAAAGGCACACTCAATTAACCTTACATGTTGCACACAGTTTTTGTGTCCAGTGGTTGATACCTCGCCTAGCCGATTTTCATCGTCAGTACCCTGACATTCGGTTTAAGATTTCGACGACGGCCAATGCTGTACCGAGTAGCAGCGATATTGCTGATGTCGAAATTATCAACGGGTATGGGAACTGGCAGTCAAAACAAGCTGTAAAGTTGACGGATGAAAACTGGATTGTGGTAGCCAGTCCTGGCTTCTTACATCTCAACCCAATGTCGAATTTGTCTGAATTGGCACATACTGCCAAGCTGGCGACGGGTGGGTATCAGGAAACATGGCAATCTTGGTTTGCTTATCATGGTTATCAAGGGAGACTGGCTCCAATGGTCGCAGAATTCGAGCACTCTTTATTATCGATTGAAGCGGCGGTGAATCAGTTAGGGGTATTATTGGTGAGAGACTTCTTGGTTGACGAACATCTGCGACAAGGAAGCTTGGTTCGCATAGGGGAGTGGTCCATGCCGAGCCGTGGTGCGCATTATATGATGGTCAAACACGGAGAAAAACCACATGTTGATGCGTTTACCAAATGGTTATTGAACAGTTTATGATATGGGTTAACTCATTGACCTAAGCCGCTCGAGGTTACTTGGGTATAATGGTATAAAGCGAATACGTTTCAAGTCGTCATTACTCATGAGCGATTTGCTCGACTTTTCAAGGAGGGGTCATGGAAACGTTACAAGGTGGCCGAGAAGGGGCTATTTATCGTAAAGGAGACTTGGTCAGTCGACCTGCAAGTCTTTGGACCATAACCATTCATCAATTGCTTCATCATCTTCATGCCAACGGTTTTCATGCTTGTCCTAAAGCGGTGTCAATTGAAGGTGGAAAAGAGTTGCTGACCTTCGTCGATGGAGAAAGCTATAACTATCCTTTGCAGGGAGAGATTGCTTCGCTCTCGGCTCTTACTTCCGCAGCAAAACTGCTCCGACAACTGCATGATGCTTCTCAAGACTTCCTTTCCAGACATCAAGATGAAGTTTGCCATTGGATGCTGCCAACTCGCTTGCCACACGAAGTCATCTGCCATGGCGACTTTATGCCCTATAACGTTGCGTTAAAGGATGGCGCTGTCGTGGGCATTTTTGATTTTGATACGGCACACCCAGCTCCAAGAATTTGGGATGTGGCTTTTTCAGTCTATGGTTGGGCGCCATTTAAGACCGATGAAAATGACAAAATGGGCACGCTTGAAGAGCAGATTAAACGAGCAAAGCGTTTCTGTGACGCCTATGGTTGTTCAAGGTTAGAGCGAGAAGAACTGGTGGATACGATGACGCTGCGTTTGACTGCACTGGTAGACTTTATGCGTACGTCTGCTGCCACTGGCGATGCGCAATTTCAAGCGAACATGGATGATTGCCACCATACGGCTTATTTACAAGACATTGAGTATCTTAAGAAACATCACCAAGCGATCACACTCGGTGTGTTAGGTGAAGCACCGTTTTAATCGGGTTTTGAATGCTTCGCGATGATCGTTTGGATGACATTGAATAGCCATTGATTTTGCGGGTCATGCTGCTGAGAGCGACGGCAACTCATAACAAAGCTAACACCCAACTCCAACCCGTTTGGTAAATCTATACTACGGCAACTTTCTGGAACATTACCGCTCATGGTGATCCCAAAATGATCGGTTTGCATGATGATGCTATGAATCATTGCGGGGTGCTCCACTTCCACTTTGGGCGTGACATCGAAACCAATGTTCTTTAAACGATCGAGCAATGGGTATTTATGATCATTCCACCCCGGCGTTTTGAACAGTAGTAAGGCGTAGTCACTTAATGATTGGAAGTCTCGTGCTGGATGGTCGTTTCGCACAAAGAACACCGCTTTTCCTTTCCCCAATTCTTTCTGAGCGATTGACTGAGGTAAGTCTTCATCAAAGTAGTGAATTGCAATAGCGTTTTCACCATCGATGATTCGATTACGGGCATCTGCTCCCCACCTTAAAAACGCATATCTCGCGTTAGGTGCTTGCTTGATAAGTTCAATGTACAGTTTGTCGCCAAAGCGATCCCAGAACAGGGTATTGGCGTAAATGGATACTTCACCAGTAAAGTGAGCGGGTGAGAATTCTTGTGGTTTGATGGCATCCACGCTTGCTAGAATCTGCTCAAAATGAGGCATGTTGGCTTCGACAAACGAGGTCGGCTCAAAGCCATTTTTGGTTTGAATGAACAAAGGATCGTCCAGTTGCGCTTTCATCTTGGTTAAGTTCTTACTGATGGCACCTGAGGTTTTCCCCATCGATTCTGCCACTAAACGAACATTACGCAGCTCATACATGCGCTTTAATACCAAAACGTTTTGCATATCCAGATTCATTGTCATTCTTTTACTCCAGCCAACGTTGCCACGGCATCATAACTCCGCCTCCCATAAAAAAAGACAGGGGATGGTCAATTCTAAGTTTATGGCAGAAAAGCATTTTTTGACCGAGGATTTCCATTTGGTAAATTCGGGTTTTCCTCGTGCTACTTTGGAACTGTTGCTACAGTTTCTTCATCGAAACGATGTACCACAAATAATCGAGGTGACGTATGAAAAAACTAATCGCACTAGTAGGCTTAATGGCTTGTTCAATGAATGTAGCATTCGCTGGCGATGGCTCATACACGGGTACCATTGATATGGCTACTAGCCAAACAAACCAAGTTAATGTGGAGCGTGCGGATTCTAACCTGACTCTTAAAGGTCGTAATGACGCTACTTACGGTGGTGTGATGATTCAAACAGACGCTTCTAACCAACCGATTCAATTGCGCGGCCGTCGCGACTAAGTAATCGAAACCATCCCCCGCTTTCAATGCCGCGTCTAACGCGGCATTGTTGTTTTTGGTCGATGGCAAGCCAAATTCAACAGAAATCTTTGATAGCTTTTGTTTATCGATAATTAAAAATTAATTGTTGAAATCTTAATTACCGTTTTTGTGCACCCAAATGATATTGATTATCATTTGGGTGGGCGTATGATTCTTCTCATCGACTAGAGAGGAATATCGTCATGAGTAATGTATCGATAAATAATGCATCCATACATTTAGATGCCGCCACAACATCAAAAGTTTCGGCATTCAACAAAATCAAACGCAAAATGCTGATGTTAGGCCCGGCGTTTATTGCCGCGATTGGTTACATCGACCCAGGCAACTTTGCGACAAATATTGAATCAGGATCTTCATTTGGTTACCAGCTACTTTGGGTAGTGCTATGGGCAAACCTAATGGCGATGTTGATTCAGTATTTATCCGCCAAGCTAGGTATCGTTACAGGCAAAAATCTAGCGGAGCATCTACGTGACCACTTACCAAATAAATGGGCGGTAGGCTTCTACTGGATCCAAGCTGAAATCATCGCGATAGCGACAGACCTTGCCGAGTTTATCGGTGCAGCAGTCGGCTTTCAGTTGGTGTTTGGAATTAGCTTAATGGAAGGAGCGATGATCACTGCGGTAGCAACCGTGATGATTTTGATGCTTAACCAGAAAGGTCAAAAACCGCTAGAAGTCGTGATCGGTTCACTTTTGATGTTGGTGGCGGTTATCTACATTGCTGAACTGTTTTTTGCGCACCCTGCGGGCGGTGAAATGGTGAAAGGTTTGCTGACTCCAACCTTTACGGATTCACATCAAATCTATCTTGCTGCAGGTATTCTAGGCGCGACTGTAATGCCTCACGTGATCTATCTTCATTCTGCACTGTTCAAAAACAGCTATGGCGAAAGCACCAAAACTCGCCTTCGCACCACTCGCTTTGATGTGTTGATTGCGATGGTAATTGCAGGCTTTGTGAATATCGCAATTGTGGCGATGGCTGCTGCCGTGTTCCATTACTCAGGCAACCAACATGTGGCGGAAATTGAAACAGCGTACATGACGCTAACGCCATTGGTAGGTAAAGCCGCATCTGTGTTGTTTGGTGTTTCGTTGATTGCTTCAGGCCTGTCTTCTACCGTTGTTGGAACAATGGCAGGTCAGGTGGTGATGCAAGGCTTTGTCCGCTTCTCTATTCCAATGTGGGTACGACGCTTTATTACTATGGCACCTTCGTTTGTGGTGATTGGTTTAGGCATGAACACCACCGATATCTTGGTGATGAGCCAAGTGGTGTTGAGCTTTGGTATTGCGTTGGCGATTATCCCATTGCTTATCTTTACCAACAGCGAACGCTTGATGGGTGAGTTCAAAAATAACAAATGGGTCTCTTATGTCGGTATGGTTATCGTTACTTTAGTACTCGCACTCAACGGTTATCTGATGGTTACTTTAACCGCTTAATGATTTCTCTATCCTTCTTCTTTGTCGATAAAAAAACGGAAGCCGCTTGGCTTCCGTTTTTCGTTTGCTGCTGAGAGAGAATTAGTTTTGCTCAACCACTTCCAATTCAGCTTCACTTTGTTTTGCTGCTTCAAGCATCTTACGAATGATGAATGACGCGCCCAAGGCAATCGCAACCATCACAACCGCTAGGATAGTCAGCAGTTGGAAGTATTCGCCGTAAACGTGTTGTACGATCTCTTGGGTGATCTCTTGGCCTTTCTCTAGTGCGATAGACGTAGAGAACGCAGCACCAACGATACCACTTAGTGCGATTGCTACAGAGAACAAGCTTACTGAGAAGTTTTCGATGTGCTTAGGTGCCACAGATAGAATGAACGCAACTACCATTGAACCTACGATAACTTCCGCAATTGCTTGGAAGAAGTGAATCGCTAGGAAGATTTCAGGCATGATGATAACGTCTTCGCCAACAGTCGTTACCGCGAACGTTAGGATGCCGAATGCGATAGCGGTTAGCACGAATGCCAATGCAATCTTAGTCGCGGTTGATAGGTGAATATCACGTTTTTCTAGCATGCCAAAGAAGCCAGCAACGATAGGGCCACCAACCATACACCATAGTGGGTTCATTGCCATTGCTGCTTCAGGCTCTAGTGGGATGAAGCCAAATAGAGAACCTTTCAGAGTGTTAATCGCTACCATGTTCATTGAAGTCATCATTTGACCGTAGTAAACGAAGAAACACGTGGTTAGGAAGGTAACGATAAGGATAGTACCCATCTTCAATGATTCCGCTTTGCTTGCTTTCAACATCAAAGAAACAAAGTAAAGAATCGCTGCACCGCCGATAGCGTAAACGATGTTTTGACCGATATCCATGTTAGAGAACATGAAGAATACCAGTGCAATCATCGCCGCAGAGATAATGGCGAAGAAGATCCAGTTCTTCATGCTTACGCTTTGACGATCCAGATCAGAAGCAACGCCAACCAAGCCTTTGCGGAACACAAGTAGCATCACCAATGCTGCGCCAGCCATCACTGCTGAAATAGTGAAACCACCATTAAAGCCGATGATAAGCACAATCATAGGGAACAAGTATTGGCCTAGGAAAGCGCCCACGTTGTTCACTGAGTAGTTAATTGGGTAGCCTTTCTCGAAGTCTTCTTGCGACTTAAAGGTACGTTTGTACAAGCTAGGGTAAGAAGGAGACATTAAACCACGGCCGTAACTTGCCAATGCGATACCACACATGGAAAGCGGTACGTTGGTTGCCGAAGCACCAAGAACAAGCAGTACATAGCCAGATGCGAATGCTAAGAAGGCAATCGATAGAGAGCGGTAAGCACCTAAAAATTTGTCAGCGATAAAGCCGCCAGCAATCGCAAATAGAGGGCCAATCGCCGAAAATGCACCGACGATCATCATGGTATCAGCTTCGTTGTAATTCAGATCCTCTAAGAAGAAACGCGTCAGACTGACTAACACGCCATAAAATGATAAGCCAAACATCATTTGGCAGAACATCATAGATTTATTTAGTTTATTCCACATAATTAAATACTCACTATTGCGAGAAAGGTAGTTATTATTTCTGTTAAATGTTACTTAAACGCTATGTTACATATTGAAACAATTGTCGCATAAACTGAATTTAATGCACTAAAATTTCTAATGCGAAACGTTTGCCTCACTAATGTGTTGTTCTAGATCAACTAGAAATTATGTGAATAAATGACCAAAAAGTAACAATTTATAAGATGATTGTTCTCATATGGTTTTTAAGGTTTTGAAAAGTCGTTGAAATAATAAACAGACGGGAGAGTTTGAGTAAATAAGGTGGTTTTTGATAAGAAAACAGGCGTTGGCGGAATTTTGTCCGCCAACAATGAAAAATATTAATTAGCAATAACTGATATAAAGTATGCTATTCGCATGGTGGGGCCATATGAATCACCGCGAGTCCACCAAGTGATGTCTCACGATATTTCTTATTCATGTCTTTGCCCGTTTGGTACATGGTTTCGATAACTTTATCTAATGAAATAAGGCATTTGCTGGTGCGTTTCAGTGCCATGCGTGATGCGTTAATGGCTTTCATCGCGCCCATCGCGTTTCGCTCGATACACGGCACCTGAACCAGACCACCAATTGGGTCACAAGTCATGCCAAGCGAATGCTCCATGGCGATTTCTGCGGCAATACAGATTTGCTCATTACTGCCTCCACGCAGTGCCGTTAAGCCTGCGGCCGCCATCGAAGACGATACCCCGACTTCGCCTTGGCATCCAACCTCTGCTCCTGAGATGGAAGCGTTGGTTTTGTACAAGATGCCAATCGCCCCCGCCACGGCTAAGAAGTCTTTCAATTGCTTGTTATCGAGCTCCTTAATAAAGCGGTGGTAGTACATAAGCACGGCAGGAATAACACCGGCAGCACCATTGGTTGGTGATGTCACTACTTGACCACCTGCAGCATTCTCTTCACTCACTGCGAAAGCAAACAGGTTAATCCAATCCATGATCTCCATTGGATCGTTCTCGACTGCCGCATTGGCTTCGAGTTTTTTGAGTAGGTTTGGTGCTCGGCGAGTTACGTTCAACCCGCCTTCGAGAATGCCTTCGGTATCAAAGCCTCGTTGCATGCACAGCGACATCACTTTCCAGATCTGCTCAGCTTTTTGATCGATCTCTTCTTGTTCGCGAAAAGCCAATTCGTTTTGTAGGATCATGCCTCCTAGACTGAGGCCATTGAGCTCTGCGTTTTCCAACATTTCGTCGGCAGAAGAAAACGGAAAGCGTACTTCAACTTGAGCATCATTGCTGCCGTGTTCCAGTTCCGCTGCCGTCGCGATAAAGCCACCACCAATAGAGTAGTAAGTTTCAAACGCCACCTGATCACCAGAAGCATCATAAGCCGTGATGGTCATGCCATTTTCATGAAGAGGAAGGTTATCACTGTGGAAGACAATATCGTGATCATAGCTAAACACGATCTCATGAACACCTGCAACCGAGAGTGTGCCATGTTCAATGGTATGTTGTAGCGCCGCTTTTGCACTGGTCATTTTAATGGTATCGGGTTTATTGCCCATTAAACCAAGGACGGTAGCGCGGTCTGTATGGTGGCCTTTGCCAGTCAGCGATAAAGAACCGTAAAGGTCAACTTGCACCTTGTGCACTTTCGCCATAGAGTCGCAAAGTAATTGAGTGAAATGGTAACCTGCGAGCATTGGGCCATTGGTGTGGGAGCTAGATGGACCGACACCGACCTTAAAAATATCGAAAATCGACAGCATAATTGACTTCCTTTCTCTACGGACCTTTATTCAGGTCTCTAAAATGACATTGTTAATTAGATGTTAATACCTGTGAGAGTATTGGCAAAGCAGATTTTTGTATACAAATTGTTCGCTAAAGTATGAGTAATTGAGATCTGGGTAATGAAGTTAAACAAGGTAGTGATCATTTTAGGTAAGCGGTTGGTGCACGATCAGTTAAGTGCTGAAGGTCGCTCACGCGTGGAAGCGCTGTTGAATGTTTTAAACGAATTTTGCTTTGAGACGACTGCCTTGGTTTTTTGTGGCGGTGTGACCCAAGGACAAACCGTCTCAGAAGCGGATGCGATGTACCGCTACTTTTACCAGTTAGCTAAGGCTAGGGAAATCGATTTTCCTGAGCAGCAGGTCATCATCGAGAATCGTTCACTCAATACGGTGCAGAACATGCAAAATGCCGCTGCGGAGTTATTAAGAAGTGGCCTTTGCGAGGCAGGGCAAACCATTGACGTCACTTTACTCTCCAATGACTACCATCTAGAGCGCATCATCGAGATTCAAACCTTAATGGATGAACAGGGTTTATTACGCGTATTGAAGTCGCGCTGTGCAGAAGTGGGCGTAAAGCTCAACATTTCACTCGACCTCTCACACCATGTGAGTGTGCCTTACCCTAATACAGGCGTTTTAGCGGAAGCATTTTTGTTGTTTGATGAACTCACGACTTACCGCGTGTATCTAGAGGGAGTTAAGCGTGGCGCTTTTGAACGTGATCTCGCTGAGGTACGAGCAAAGCCTTTAGACATTGGCCTTGGTGCGATAGAAAAGCTTCAAGCGCTCGATTTAGAGCCTGAAGTGCGAGGGCAAATTGCAGATATGAAAAAGGCCATCGAAATGACGGCCTTTGATGATTCAGTGGTTGCAGCAGAGCAAGCGTTAGCAGTGTTTCATCCGATATTAACGACGTTGAACCTGCAACTTGACCCCGAAGCGAATAGCTAGTTAAGCCACTTCAACTTACTGACGCTTAAGTTCGCGACGTGTGCGTACGGCACTTAGCGCGATTAGGCTGTAACACAACAGCTCCATACCTTCTTCTGAGATGTTTTTCACATCGCGTACGTAGTGCTCGCCCATTACGTGTTGCCAGAAGCTACCCATGCCGTACAGGCGAGAGAACACCAACAACAAGATCACTGAGCCGATAAGTAGCTTCATGTAAGGTGATTGTAGAATGGTTGCCATTTCGTTCACGGTACCTTTACCACCTTGGTAAGCTTTCGCACAAGCCAGTGCCGCTAACGCAAGGGCAGGAAAGACCCAAGAGCCGTGGTGGATCATGTCAAACCAGTAATCCATTTCACGGATCATCAATACCGCAAAAAAGCCTGAAATAAGTATCGCGGCATGTGAGACATGAGTCTCTTGTTTAGACATGCGGAAGAAAGACCAAGATGCAACCGCCAGCATGATCAATTGCAGTGTTTCAGTAATAGAGGTTTCGCCCAATGAAGAACCTAATAAAACGTAGTCCACTCGGATACTTAGGTTGACTAAAATACTGATGGCAACAATGGTGAGTGCACTTAGCATCGACTTATAGATGATGCGTTTTGATTCTTCTGTAATGACGTTCGTTTGTGCCGATTCGGCTTGCTTAACAGTATTTGTTTTCATCCTGACCACCCGCTCCGATAAAAATGTGGAAAAAACGTGAAATTTCGTGATGTGTGCAAGGAATTTTATTGACCACTTGGAAAGTAATGTCAGGGAAATGTCAGAATAAAACGCCGTTCGATATCGTATCGCTATGCGGTAAGGCTGGTGGATAAAGGGCTAAGTATCAGAATGTAGGGAAATTTACGGTAAACAAAAAGGAGCTTAACGCTCCTTTGTTGATAAAATTGTAATCTTAGATTGCGCAAATGTTAACGTTGTTTACGACTCGCCATCTTCTTTGTGGTTGTTGCGGTAGTATTCCCACTGCTCAAAGCGCTCGTTTTCAGACAGTTGGCAGTAAGTTACGCGTTCACCATTTTCCGTTACTGTATCTAGCTCGCCGCCTTGCTGTACGCAGTATACCGCTGCTGGGTTTGCTGCTGATGTGTATTCATTTGAGCGAGTCGCACCTTCATAAGTTGAACAACCTGCCAACACCATCGCTGCTGCCACTGCCGTTACTAAAGTTGTCTTTTTCATTCTTGATCTCCGCATGGGATTAACGAGTAGTGTGTTGATTATAGGAGAGTTTCAGAAAAATATTGTCTTATGTTTGTTAAAAGCACGACGCTTGTAAGGGAATTCTGTGCAATTTTAGAATTTGCTCACTGTTCGCCTATATTTGTTTCAGAGGTGCTCAAATTGAAACTTGGGAATGCGCATGAATTTCGGTAGTATGCGCGCAAAACATTCACAGCGGAATCTGCGATGAGACATTTGAAAACCACCACGCACCCAGATATCGAACATCTGGATGAAAAAATCATCTTCCAACGCAATGCGGCGCGCGCCATTGTATTAGACGGTGAAGATGTCCTGCTTCTTTACACAGAGCGTTACCACGATTACACCCTGCCTGGCGGTGGCATCGATGACGGTGAGGATGTGATTGCAGGTTTGGTTCGTGAGTTGGAAGAAGAAACGGGTGCGAAGAACATTCACAACATCAAGCCTTACGGTATCTTCGAAGAATTTCGTCCTTGGTACAAAGACGATGCCGATGTGATGCACATGACGTCTTATTGCTACACGTGCAAAATTGACCGTGAGCTAGGTGAAACGGCTTATGAAGATTACGAAGTGAAGAACGGCATGCGCCCAGTATGGATGAATGTTCACGACGCGATCGCGCACAATGAAAAGACGATGGCGGAAAGTCCGAAGAAAGGCATGAGCATTGAACGCGAAACTTTCTTGCTACAACTTATCGCAAAAGAGTTGCTGTAACTCTCCTCAGATCAAAATTGTAACTTCCAAGCAATAAAAAAAGTCCGAGCTCCCCCCCGGAACCCGGACTTATTCCAGACGCGCAAGCGAAGCGTCATCTCGATATTCTGTTTTTTGTATCAATCTGTGAAAACAATAGCGGCTTTATATTTGTTGTGTAAATAATTAATAGGTCTAACTATTGGTTTTCACTTTATTTGCACACGTAATGTGATGGATATCTAGCCAATACACAAGTGCAAGTTGGTAAATTATCAGCAAACCACTGCTCTTTCTTATCTTTGAGATACATTACCGTAACTTTTATGCACGCGTTTGCATCGAGATCACGAGTTTGCAAATTGGCAGAACAGGATCTTGTAATTTTACGTGCTTCTGACATTGGTGGAATTTAGTGAGAGTGTTCACAATTCCACGAGTGGGGGTAATCGACTAAGGTCTATAAGCGGTTCGGCGTAGATGGAGGATTGGTTTGCAAACAAAAGTAATGGCTGGAAAGAATCGGTACGCAATTGTTGTATGTTTACCAAACGTTCCAATGCGTAAAAGCGATTAACGTATTGCTGAGTCTCTTTGGGCAAAGTAAGTGCCGTGAAATCTCGACTATCTGCTTTTTTGATGGCTCGTGCAACGCGACCTTCTCCTGCGTTGTATGCGGCCAGAGTGAGCGCAATATCTTGATCAAACTTGTTATACAGAAATTCCAAATATCTTATGGCGGCTTGAGTGCTGGCTTTAGTATCAAAGCGCTCATCTTGCTTATCGCTCACTTGCAAGCCAAAGCGCGTCGCTGTAGCAGGAATCAGTTGCCATAAACCGGCGGCATTGGCGTGTGATACTGCTTTCGGGTTGTAAGATGATTCCAGCATGGGCACTAACACCAAGTTGGCGGGTAAAGACTTTTGCTTAAGCTGTTTGAAAATATGATCGAGAAGCGGGCTAACGGAATCGAGACGTTGGCTAATTTGCGTTTGATATGGCGCGAGCACTTGATATTGCTGGTCGATACTGGCTTTATGCGGCTTGGCCATCGTCATTGGAGACAAGCACATCACGCACAAAACAAAAAAGCCCACAGCAATCGACCGGGATGGCGGTAGACTCTGCAGGCAAGGCGAGAATCGTTGTTTAGAACGAGCGCTCTTCATAAGTGTGTTGCACAGGTTGTTTGAGTTGACTGACTAACTCTTGGAACGCTGCAGAGCTTTGGCCATTGCTCTGATTGTCCTGTTGGCATTGTTTCACCAAGGATTCCAACAGCGTCCATTGTTTTCTCGCTTGCGTACCAATCTTGGCGGGCAAGGCATTGAAAATACGATTCACACTGGTTTCATTACAAGGCAATCCGAGCTTACGCATTAACTGGCTTCTTTCGCTTACAGAGCGACCAAGCTGATTCAAAATCGGCATTTGTTTTTGAATGTTCTCGCTTAGCGCCTCACCATCGAACTTCAAATACAGTGCTTTTTGCTGTTGAATCAGCCCAAGCAATTGCTGGTAGAGTTTGATGTCTTCGGAAATAGAACGAACAAACTGCTGAATATGCTGTGATGCCGCCGTTGCCATGCATGACTCCTAATGCGCTGCGTTACTCGTGACCGGTGTGAAATTGCATTACTGCTTTGGATAATGCTTTGGTATCTAGATTCAGTTCACCACGTGCCAACGCATTGCGAATTTGCTCAACCTTTGCCATGTCTACGTCTGGCAGGGATTTCATTTCTGCTTGAGCGCGATCGATCGCAGCTGTGTTCGCTTGGAATGCTGGCTCGTTAATTTTGCTCTGTGCGATGGTGTCGACTGGCTTTTTACTCGCCTGCTGGAATTTAGTTTGTGGGACATGACCGCCCGCGACTTTGTCGATTTTCATGCTGTTGTCCTCAATCATCATGTTCTAAATCGAATAGGCGACTAGGGCGTGATGAACATTAAATATTTATTTTTTGTACTCGAAGTTCACCTGTGATGACGAGTGCCTAAATCGAAAAATGATAACCTGAGTCCAAAATCAAAATTGGGTATGCACCTGATTGAGCCCCGTTACGACAGCGCGTATCACCTTGCCAGAACTGATGTTTTCTACCTCAATTTGCTGACCTTTCTTACCTTGTTCTAAAGCGACTCCCTTAGTGCTGGCACTAAATCCATCTTTGCTGGCGATGATGATCACTTCGTTGCCTTTCTCGATCAATGGCGGCGAACTTAAGTTGGTTGGGTCAATGATTTGGCCTGCGCGAATGCGGCGGGTGGCCTCAAGGCCAATGGCTTGGTTTGTTTTCGTGTAGAAATCGTCTTGGCGTGAAATTGTGCGTGTTTCTGATTTTAAGTTTGAGGCTGAGAGGGTTTCGTTGCGGTCAATTGTGCTGGTGGCAACAAGCACAGGAAGCGTCACCACCGATTTGATTGTGACATTGATGCGCCATGGAGAGCTCACCGCTTCACAACTGACAGCACGCTTTAAATTGCCAACAGGCAACGGGCGGTTATCGCGTCCTGTGATTGCCAAAGGGGCGTCACAAACCGGTAGATGATTGGCAGAGCCTGGCACCCATATTTGATAATCGAGTTGGTAATTTCCCCATTGACGTGAGTGTGCTACTTGCGCCACTTCTTGCTCAAACTGCTCGCTGACAATGGCTTTTAACTCGTCTGCGGTTAGGTTTTTCTCATTCGCTAAAGCACTGATTGAGCTTGCACTCAAAGCCAAACCGCAAAGCAGCATGATTGAGGAAAGTCGACCTTTCCCCTTGGTTTGAATGGTTTCCGTAAACCGGAAGCGAGGCTTCCTTTCTTGTTTGTAATTCATTGATATATATAACTAAATTTTATGGCATGCATCTTGTTTTGATCTTGGCGTATTCGAGCCGACTTTAAGGAAAGATGCATGGCGATCACATTCGAAAATGCGTTAGGTGTACATCCAGAGGCACTCAATTTTCGCGTTCAGCGTACCAAAGTCCTCGCCAGTAACCTAGCAAATGTTGATACCCCAGGGTACTTGGCAAAGGACCTAAGTTTCACCACCGTGATGAACCAAATGTCAGCGGGCAGTGTGAATAAACCGGTGCCGAAGTTTCAGGTTGAGGCGAAATATTCGGTGCCTTACCAAAACAGCAAAGACGGCAACACTGTGGAACTGGGCGTTGAACAAGCCAAGTTCACGCAAAACAACATGGACTTTCAAACCAGCCTGACGTTTCTCAACATGAAATTCAGTGGCTTGGCGAAAGTGATTGAGGGACGTTAAACATGTCATTTACTGATATCTATTCGATCACTGGCTCGGCGATGACGGCACAAACCGTTCGCCTGAACACGGTAGCCAGTAACCTTGCCAACGCCGACGCGGTGTCTGCCAATCCGGATGATGCCTACAAAGCACTCAAACCTGTGTTCGCCACTGTGTATCAAAAAACGCAGATGGCGACGGAAAACGGTGTTTATCCGAATGCGGAAGTGCGCATTGTAGATGTGGTGCAAAACGCAGGTCAGGCAGAAAAACGCTTTGAACCTAACAACCCGTTAGCGAACGATGAAGGCTATGTGTACTACCCAGACATTGATGTGGTGTCAGAGATGGCCGACATGATGTCCGCAACGCGCAGCTTTGAAACCAACGTGGAAGTGCTGACGAATGTGAAAAGCATGCAGCAAGGTCTGCTTCGATTAGGGCAGGGTAATTAATGAGTCTCGCACAATACACTGCGCTCTCTTCTGACGCACCAGTCGCAACTACCGCTAGTGGTGATACCGGCGGCATTTCTGCGAACCCATCGGATATGAACAGCGCAACGTCACTGCAAAACGAGTTTATCTCGCTCATGGTGGCGCAAATTCAAAACCAAGATCCACTTAACCCGCTTGATGGCACTGAGTATGTCAGCCAGCTAGCGCAATTTTCGCAAGTTCAAAGTACTGAAAACATGTCGATGCTGATGCAAAACAGCATGGTATTGCTCGACAACATGCAGGTGCTTTCAACGGCTGGTTTGGTTGGTCAAACCGTGTACGTCTCTTCAAACGAGTTTGAACTTGGTGAAGGTGTGCAAAGTGGCAAGGTCGAGCTAGAACACGGTTCGAACCAAGTGACGTTAGTCGTCAAAGATGAGTTCGGCCAATCAACCAAAGTGCCTTTAGGTGCACACGGTGCGGGTGACGTCGAATTCTCGATCAATCCAGAAGAGCTTGGTTTGAAACCGGGTAAATACACCGTTGCGGTGGAAGTTCAAGAAGGGCAAAAGAGCCCAAATGTTTTGCTGGCAGGCACGGTTGAGCAGGTACGAATTCCTAGCTCAGGTGGCGCAGCACTGGTCAATGTTCAAGGCGTTGGCAACGTTCCTTTCTATCAAATCACTCAGTTTGGTGCTTAACCAAATAAGGAAATCAGAGGTTATTTATGAGTTTTAACATCGCACTAAGTGGTCTGGACGCGACCAATACAGAGTTAAACACCATCAGCCACAATATTGCCAACGCATCAACGTACGGCTTTAAAGGTGGCCGCACAGAATTTGCAGCGGTTTACAACGGCATGCAACCGGGCGGCGTAGAAGTGGCGTCGATTTCTCAGAACTTCGATAAGAATGGTTCGGTGACAGGCACAGGCCGTGCAATGGACTTGGCGATCAACGGTAGCGGCTTCTTCGTGACGAAAGATCACATGGGTCAGATGCTTTACACTCGCGCCGGTGTGTTTGGCACTGATAAGAACAACTTTGTGACCGCAAATAACGGTGCCAAGTTGCAAGGTTACAGCGTAGACAACAATGCGAACCTTCAAACTGGCTCTGTTGGTGACATCAAAGTATCTACTTCTTCACTTAACGCAAAAGCGACCGACAATCTGGACTTTGTGGCGAACTTCGACGCAAGCGCAACGGCAGTCGATCAAGCGGTTTACCCATTCGATTCTTCCGATCCAAACTCATTCAATTCTTCTTACACCACTAAGGTGTACGACTCACTTGGCAACTCGCACACGGTAACTCAGTACTTCACGAAGACATCAGATAACGAATGGCAAGTGAACGTGGAAGTCGACGGTGCACCAACGACGCCAGCAACGGCTCAAACGGTTCAATTCAATACCGACGGCACGTTAGCTTCTCCAACGAGTTCATTCAATGTTGCATTCCCAGCTGCGGGCGCAAACGCAATGAGTATTGATATCAGCTTGAACGGCAGCACTCAGTTTGGCGCTGCGTTTGGCGTGAGCACCAATAACCCGAACGGTTACACCTCAGGTGAGCTTGCAGGCGTTCGAGTGGAAGACAACGGCATGGTTTACGCGACTTACACCAATGGTCAGTCTCAGCTGCAAGGTCAGGTTGTGCTTGCGGATTTTGCTAACACGCAAGGTTTATCGAAAGTGAGCGGCACGGCTTGGACACAAAGCTTTAGCTCAGGCGCGCCAATCATGGGCGTTCCGGGTACAGGCACATTGGGTGACTTAACACCGGGTGCGCTAGAAGGCTCTAACGTTGACTTAACCAGCGAACTGGTTGCGCTTATGACGGCGCAGCGTAACTACCAAGCGAACGCCAAAACCATCTCAACCAACGACAAGCTGACTCAAGCTCTGTTCAACGCGGTGTAATGGGAGAGTCGCATGGATAGCTTGTTATTTACTGCCACGTCGGGTGCGAGTCGAGTACTTAAGGCTCAGCACGTACGTTCGAACAACTTATCGAACGCTGACACCGCAGGTTTCCGTGCAGATATGGAACGCGTGCGCAGCGTTGAGCTACAAGGTGCGGGCTTTGATGGCCGCACCATGGTGGTGACCAACTCAGCCGCAACGCGTTTTGATTCTGGCGACATCATGAAAACTGGTCGTCCTCTGGATGTGGCGATCATGGGCGAGGGCTACCTCACCGTCGAAACGCCAATTGGCAATGAAGCTTACACCCGAGCGGGCAACATCAAAGTCGATACCTTTGGCGCAATGAGCATCAATGGCTTCCCGGTTGTCGGTGAAAACGGACCAATCGTTGTGCCTGATTTTCAGAAGATTGAAATCAGTGAACGTGGCCGCGTTTCTGTGATTCCTCCGGGTGGTGGTGCAGAAGTGGAAGTGGGCACCTTGAAGATGGTGAAACCACCAATCAACCAACTGCAAAAAGAGAGCGACAGCTTGCTACACAGCGTAGATGGCGTGCCTTTCCCTGCGGATGAAACCGTGCAGCTTTCTCCAGAGCACATTGAGGGCAGTAACGTGTCTGCCATTGATGAACTGCTGAGCGTGATGTCGTTGACACGTAACTTCGAAATGCAAGTTCGCATGATGAAAACCGCAGAAACCTTGGCGCAAGCCGGAAACAAATTGATGGCGGCGAGATAAGCCTCTCAGCAAGGGATTCTCGTCCAAAGGAGATAACCAATGCATTCAGCATTATGGGTAAGTAAAACGGGCATGGCAGCTCAAGATACCAAAATGACTGCCATCTCTAATAACCTAGCGAACGTTAACACGGTCGGCTTTAAGCGTGACCGCGTGGTGTTTGAAGACTTGTTTTACAGCATTCAGCGTCAGCCGGGCGCGCAAGTCGACCAAGTGAATGAACTGCCAAGCGGTGTTCAGCTTGGTTCCGGTGTTCGCGTTGTGGGTACGCAGAAAGTCTTCACCCAAGGCAACACACAAAACACCACGCAAGAGTTGGATTTAGCGGTGATGGGGCAAGGCTTCTTCCAAATCGAAAATTCTGACGGCCAGATTATGTATACGCGTAATGGTCAGTTCCACATCAACTCAGAGGGGTTGATGGTCAACAGCCAAGGTTTGCCACTAGAGCCACAGATCCAAATCCCAGACAACGCGATTTCGTTCTCTGTGGGTGTGGATGGCACGGTAACAACCACATCGGCTGACGATCCAACGCCGCAGCAGTTGGGCCAAATCACGCTGGCGAAGTTCATCAACCCAGCCGGTCTAGAAGCCGTTGGCGGTAACTTGTTCCGTGAGACAGAAGCAAGTGGCCCTGCGGATGAATTGATTGCAGGCGAAGACGGAGCGGGCAGCATCAAACAGGGCGCTTTAGAAGGCTCGAACGTGCAGGTAGTGGAAGAGATGGTCGACATGATTACTACTCAACGCGCGTACGAGATGAACGCCAAAGTAGTTTCTGCCGCAGACGACATGCTGAAGTTTGTCGCGCAATCGATGTAAGTAAGAAATTGGTGATGATGAAGGAAAAAGCAATGAAATGGCTTTCGAAGAGTTGGGCAGTTGCCGTCGTGTTGCTGGTGGGATGTGCCGGTCGTGATGAGTTTATTCCGCCAGAGCCAAACACAGACGAATACGCGCCGCCAGTGTTGGATTACACCTTGCCAGAGGCCAAGTCCGGTAGCCTTTATCGTCACCAATACACCATGACGTTATTTCAAGATCGCCGAGCCTACCGAGTCGGTGACGTTTTGACCGTGCAGCTCTCTGAAGAAACCTCTTCAAGCAAGAAGGCGGGCACCCAGTTTGGTAAAAGCTCTACCGTTGACTTTGCTACGCCAACTATTGGCACCAAAACCATAGATGAGTTGGGCGTAAGTATTGATGGCAGCCGCAACTTCGATGGCAGTGCGTCCAGCTCGCAAGGCAACAAGTTACAAGGGGCGATCACCGTAACGGTGCATGAGGTACTGCCAAATGGTGTGCTTCGCATTAGCGGTGAAAAGTGGCTCCGACTCAACCAAGGCGATGAGTTTATTCGCCTAACAGGTATTGTGCGTGTTGATGACATCAACCGCAGCAACCAAGTGTCTTCTCAACGTATTGCGGATGCTCGCATTACCTACGCTGGTCGTGGCGCATTAGCGGACAGCAACGCAGCCGGGTGGCTGACTCAGTTCTTCAACAGCCCATGGGTACCATTCTAATGAAGCCAATCAACGCATTCTTTACTTCTTTCCTATTGGCTCTGACCTTGGGACTTCCTGCCACTTCACATGCCGAAGTGGAAATTCCGATCATGGACTTGGTGGATGTACAGGGCATCCGAGAAAACCAATTAGTCGGTTACGGTTTAGTCGTGGGCTTGGCCGGTCAAGGCGACCGTAACCAAGTGAAATTCACCGCTCAATCGATTACTAACATGCTGCGCCAATTTGGTGTTCAGATTGACGACAGCATGAACCCGAAGTTACGTAACGTGGCTTCTGTAAGTGTTACCGCATCCGTTGACCCAATGGCGGGCCCTGGTCAAACCTTGGACGTAGTGGTTTCCTCTATCGGCGATGCGAAAAGCTTGCGCGGTGGCACGTTACTGCTAACGCCACTGCGCGGTATCGATGGTGAAGTGTACGCCATTGCTCAAGGTAGCGTGGTTGTTGGCGGTCTGTCTGCCGAAGGCAGAAGTGGCTCCAAGGTCGAAGTGAACACGCCAACTGCGGGTCGCATTCCCAATGGAGCAACGCTAGAGCGAGAAATCGAAACCGACTTTAATCAGCGTGACGAAATTACGTTGAACCTGCGTAAACCTAGCTTCACAACGGCGAAAAACATCGCCCGTGAAATCAACAATACTTTTGGTCCAAACGTAGCGAAAGCCATCAACAAAGCGCGCGTCGAAATGCGTGCACCAATGGACACCCAACAGCGTGTCACCATGATGTCGATGTTGGAAGAGATGAGCGTGGAAGAAGGTCGTAAAACAGCTCGTATCGTCTTCAATTCCCGAACGGGTACGGTGGTGATTGGTAAGAACGTTAAGGTTGGTGAAGCGGCAGTAAGCCACGGCAACTTGACTGTTCGAATCTCTGAATCTCAACAAGTCAGCCAACCGAACGCGTTTGCTGATGGTGAAACCAAAGTGGTGGATCAAACCCAAATCGATGTGAACGAAGAACAAGCGCAAATGGTGATTTGGCCTCCGGGCACGGAACTGAACACTATCGTCAACGCTGTAAACAGCTTAGGCGCAACGCCAACGGATCTGATGTCGATTCTGCAAGCATTGAATGAAGCGGGCGCGCTGAATGCTGAGCTTGTGGTGATTTAAGGAGTTAGCGATGAAGTTAGACACGAGCGGCGATCAAGCACAACTCAATACCATGCTGTATCACGACAACAGCGCCCTAGCGAGCATTAAGAAAAGCCGCGATCAAGAAGGCGCTCTTGAAGTGGTTGCGGGTCAATTCGAGGCGATGTTCCTACAAATGGTGCTACGTCAAATGCGCAGCAGCAGTGATGTATTGGCCGACAAAGACAGCCCGTTTGCTAGCCAGCAACAAGGTGTGTTTCGCGATATGTACGATGGGCAATTGGCGATGGAGCTGGCGAAAAAACAGAACTCTGGTATCGCTAATATGCTGATCCAGCAACTTAGCCCTTCGATGCGCGAAGTGGCGTTCGACCAATCACGTAATGTCTCTCCGGCGAACGATGGAAAAGTGGTCAGCCTTGAACGCACATCACAACTTGAAAACGATGAAATCGCGATGAAGACCGACGCAGTTAATCCCACGCTACAAGCGGTCGCCTCTGTTAAACAAGTGCTCGGTGAAGCCGGAATGACGACCGCGTTTACTCAGCCGCTGATCAGGAAAATGGAGCTGTAAATGAACCTTGTTAATATCGCCCTTTCAGGCTTAAACGCGAACCGTGTGGCGTTGGATGTGACCGCACAAAACGTGGCAAACATCAACACACCGGGATATAGCCGACAACAAGCGCTAACCGCGTCTGTTGGTGACGGTAAGTACAACAAGCTCAGCCCAGGTATGGGTGTTGAAGTGACGAGCATTCGTCGTGTCACAGACCAGTTCTTGGTGAAGCAAACGTGGTCTACCAACAGTTTAGTGGCGTATTCGGCGGGTTATACCACCGCAATGAGCCAGCTTGAGAATACGCTTGGCGCGGATGGTTTTAGCGTTTCTGCGGGGTTAGATTCCCTTAATGCTGCGCTTAATGATGCCACAGTAAAACCAGAATCAATCCCATACCGTCAGCAAATCATTAATGAATCAGAAGCGTTGGCGCGCCGATTCAATACGTTAACTGAGTCCCTTCATAATCAGCATAAAGACATGAGTGACCAGCGCACTGCGGCGTTGAACCATGCCAATAGCTTGATGGCGAACATTGCGGATGTGAACAAGCAGATTGTCGAGATGCAAGGCACAGGCGGCAATCCGGCTCAATTGATGGACACTCGCGATGTGCTGATTGGCGAGCTTTCTCAAATCGTTGAAATCAAAACCACCGACCAACCAGACGGCAGCATGCAGGTGACACTCGCTTCTGGTCAGCCTTTGGTAATGGGTTCGGATTATGGTCAGCTGACAGCGAAGCCAGATCCAAGCGACCCATATCTTGCGGATTTGAGTGTCGATTTCGCCTCGCAAAGCTTTGTCATTGACCACTCGGTAGGCGGTAAGTTGGGCGCGATTAACGATTATCAAACCGATGTGCTTAAGCCAAACCAAGTCGCTTTGGATGACATGGCAAAAGCATTGGCGGATGAATACAACGCTGTTCTGGCTACAGGGCAAGATCTCAACGGCAATCCGGGCAAGCCATTGTTTAGCTACGACCCAGCAAACCCAGCAGCGAGCCTAACCATTACCAATATTAGCGCGGAAGAATTAGCGTTCTCCAGCGATGGCACTCCGGGCAATGCGGATGTGTTGAATGACTTAATTCAACTGAGCAATAAGCCGGTTTCAGTCACTGGCTATGGCTCACTGAGCTTAAACGATGCGTTCACCGCAATGGTCGGTGAAACGGCGATCAAAGCACGCCAAGCAGAAGCGGATTATGAAGCTAAAGCGGCAATGAACAAACAAGCGCATGCCGCGCGCGACAACGTCAGTGCGGTGAACAGCGACGAAGAAGCGGCGAACCTGATGACATTCGCTAATGCACACAACGCCAACATGAAAGTCATTAGCACCGCTAACCAGCTTTTCGACTCTGTATTGCAGTTATTCTAAAAGGAACCCGAGATGCGAATCAGTGACAGTCAATTTAGCCAAATGATGCTGCAAAGCCTGCAAACCAACAACGCAGGTTTGGGGCATGTTCTTCAACAAATGGCCACGGGTGACCGACTAACCAAGCTTTCTGACGATCCTATGGCGTCGATAAAGCTGCTGAACCTTGAACGTGAAAACAGCGCGATCGGCCAGTACCAGAGTAATATCGCCAATCTGAAAACCACACTTTCTGCTCAAGAAACCCATTTGGATTCGGTCAACGAGAGCTTGAAGAGTGTGCGTGATTTGGTGCTTTGGGGCGCGAACGGCACATTAACCGATGAAGACCGCAGCGGCATGATCATCGAGCTTAAAAGCTACCGTGATTCGATTGAATCCTCATTCAATGCGCAGGACGAAGAAGGCCACTACCTGTTTTCAGGTACTCAGACGGACACGCCGGCAGTGAGCAATGCTGGTGGTGCGTACCAAGTTGATGGCAACAGTGATAAGCGCGTGGTCACCGTCGCAAAGGGCGTGACCATGGATTCCAATATGACGGCGAAAGAGATTCTGGAGCTTGGCGGTGGCGATAACGTATTGAACCAAATCGATGCGTTGATTGCAGAATTTGAGAACCCGAGTCCGAATTTTCAAGCGAAAGTAGACGCTAGCTTATCTGCCATTGATGATACCTTGGCGAACGTACTGGGAGCGATGACAGAAATTGGTGGTCGCCATAACAACCTCGACCTAATGGACAGTGCACACGGCGAAAACAAGTTGTTCGTTGATAAGGTGACCAGTGACTTATCGGCATTGGATTACGGTGAGGCATCAGTACGTTTGAGCAACTACATGGCGGCGTTACAAGCAACGCAAGCTAGCTACGTGAAGATCAACGATCTCAACCTGTTTGATCGTATTTAAGGAAGTTTTGTATGGTGATGAGCACAGTAGAGGTAAGACCCCATAGCATACGCTTAGGTGGGCAAGAACAAGCCTCTATCATGCCAACCCGCTCAGCGGATTCGAGCAGTGCGATTAAGCCGCGTCCTACGCAAGTTCAGGCTGACACCGCGTCAGCCTATTCCGTTTCCGGTATTCAGCTTACTCAAGGTCAGCAACAAGCAACCGCGGTGCAAATTGCCTCTAAATCGTTGCAAGTGATTGGTAAAGAGCTGACTCAAATCAAGCGAGGTTTGACCCAAGCAGTCAACCAAGGCGTGCAGAACGTTCCCGGTTTACAAGAAGGGCTAGTACGTTCTAAAGCATCGATTCAACAAGTGGTTGAACAGGCGCGCTTTGACGGGCAGAAAGTGATTGATAACGAGCTGCACCTCAAACTGGATAAAGCGGATATTCGCCGTTTCTCCATCCCCGGTTTGAACGTGCATCGTTTGAGTGAGAAAGCCGAGCAAATCCGTTTAGACTTTCCGCAAGGTCAATCAGTGATGATCCAATTTGATGGTCAAGCCGATGGTGCGCACACCGTGAAAATGCTCGATCGCAGTTTGATTGCGATGGGCATGCGAGCGTCACTGGCAGAAGACGGCACCATTTTGTTTGAAGCGCGCGATACGGCATATCAACAAATGCAGCAAAAGGTGCTAGTGACGGGCGAAGGTCATCGCTTTCCTGCAGGGCAAGCGAATGTTCTGAACCTAAAATCAGAACCGGATGGCATCGCTGAGTTGAGCTTTGATTTAGGCTCTCGTGATGGAATCAAGCAAACCATCGCCAAAGTGAATCAGCACATAAGGCAGGTACAAACCAGCTTGGAAGAAGCCAAAGCGTTTCACGGTGAGTTGAACTCCCAAATGCATACTGTGCAGAGCCAATCCAAGCGGTTAAGTGCTGCTGATGTCAATGCGAAACTCGATGGCTTTATGGCCACTTCCGGTCAGTTTAGCTCGACGTTCCAAGCGCTGAATGCACAAGCGAATGTTCGTCGTCATACGGTTGTGGCGCTGTTGAAATAGCGCGTTAAGAACACTCCAAGATTCCCTTCTCAATTCACCAGTGGTTGCGTAACCCAGAAAAGAGTTGGGAATCACCTTTCTTATTTTGAACTCTACTCCACTTGCTCGGCAGGCTCCGCGACCGAGCGATGGAGTTTTTGAAATAACCATCCTAATCCAATCAGTGATGCACCTAGGCCCAAGAAACTGATCGCACGCCAGAAGCCATCCAATGAGCGGACATCCCACAAGAACACCTTAAGTGCGACGCACGCCAACACGGCTAAGCCAATGCGTTGAATCGTCATTGCTTTGCGGGTTGCGCCAGCCCAAGTCAGCAAGCCGCCGACAATCAAACCAGCAATCGAGTAAGTAAACAGCTCTGCCATGCCAGTCGGTTGAGAGAGCGTCATAGAGGTAGGTTGCCAGAACTGGCGAATCGACATACCTAGCCAAATGGTTGCCAAGATAAGACCAAAGCTGGCGACCACAGGGCGTGGGATCTGCAATGTGTTCCAACGCTTGTAACTAGTTACTAGCAAGGCAATCGCAGGTAGCAACCAGCCAAGAGACAGCATATTGAACACAGGCACGGATTCAGCGGAAACATTATTGACCATCAACGGCGATTCAAGGCTATTGAGCAACATCATCAGCACAACAAAAGCGCCCCAAAGTAGATAGCTGTAAGCTTGATAAACGCGCTCTAGTTGCTGCGCAAACTGGCTGCGATAGCTGTAAACCAAACCCATCACTAACGCTTGGTTAGCAAACACAATCGCCGAAGTGAAATCGATGTAGCCTAGGTAACCGTATTGCCCTGTGAGCCAGTAGTTGGTTTGGGTGAACACCGCCATCAAGAAGACGTGTAAGAACGCCCCTTCAAACCAATTGGCGAGCTCTGTATCTGAGCGATGTAACACAGTGCGAGCGTAAGCAAGAATCGCCAAAGAAGGCAGGTAACTGATCAGCACCCAAGCCCAGTGTCCCGCATTGACAGGCTGCCACTCTGGAATAAACGGTAATAGCGTCAGACGTACGACTAAGATGCCCATTGCGACTTTGACTGCCCAACTCGCTGGGCGGAAAACATTGGCTTGAGTCTGCAACGCCATAACCGCCACTTGAATCGAAATAGCTGTCGTGAGCCATGTGCCATTCAGCCAAACGAAAGCCGTTCCGGCAATTATGGCATGCATGATGGCAGAGCATTCCAGTGCGAGCGCTTTGAATCTTTGTCCTAGCAAGGCGTAGTAGGCCGCAATCACGGCGGTGAAGAGTGTCCAACCTAAAACATGACGGCTCATGAATTCGTAGGTGTAGAGCAGGGTAATCAAGGTCATTGCAGGGGCAAGCACAAGGAAGAGGATGCCCGTTAGTTGAGAGCGGTCACCTGCCAATGTCTGTAATAATGTTCTCAGTGCAATCAAAACAATACTAATGCCGAGCGCGAGCAGTACTGGCGTTTGTCCTTCAGACATGTAGATAGATTCAAGCGCAATAGAAAGTAGCATGATCGCGGTAGAAGGCACGAATATTGATGGTAAATAGACTCTTAATGACCAAGTTTTACGAATGGCGGGTAGCCAAATCATGGCAGTAAAGAAGGTATAGAAGTAAATCATCTCAGTGGTATCAATGCTAGACATGCGAGCTAGTGCCGACAGCACTAATAATGTCATCGCGAGAGCAATACCTGTCGGTGGATGCGTCCATCTGCCTTGGCAATGACGGTAACGCGGTTTGAGTATCCAACCCATTCTTGGCACCGCAAACAGCAGGTACAAACTCAGAGAAAGGAAGATCGCAAGCCATGAGAAAAGTTGTTCTATTGGCATGCTCTCAATCAGTAACAGCATCCACAAAATATGCGGCACGGTAATCGATGGTGAAATCCAAGCGTGTCGGATCTTTTGCATCAGTAGCGTTGCGGCAACTGAAATTGCAGTGATGTAGCCAGCGAGTAAGTAATAGTTAGGCTCTGCACCGCCAATCCAAAGTGGTGCTGAATAACCACCAATTAAACCAAGTACGGCCATCAAAGGCCCTTGGCGTAGAGAAAGCGCTAAGCTCGAAAATGCCGCACCCGCCAAGATAACCAGTGATGCACCTGGCGATAAGAGCTGATAGAAGACAAACGCAAAGATCACCGTGCAGTAGGTGCCAGTTAACCCTGTTCCGGTAATGGCGGCAGGAACGTAAGTAAAGCCTTTCGCTCGTCCTGCTCGGTCTGGGGATTTCTGCTCGCGGCGATGGAACCATTCACCTGCTATCACGGTAGCAAGAGAGATGGAGAATGCGATGGTCACGCGCATGATTGGTGAGAACTCAATGTGGCTGCCAATCACTTGTACAAGATAACCACCACCAATCAACATGGCGAGCGCGCCAACCCAAACCAACCAGTTTTCTTGGATGTTGGTCAGCAGCTTATTGGCTTGTTTCTCAAATACGGATTCACTGCTTTGCGCCAGACCAGCTATGTGTACTTCATCGAGTGAAGGGAGGCTCGGCTCGACAATTGGCGGTGGTGCTTCTTTGGCAGCTAGAGGCGCAGAGGTAGGCTCTGAAATCATTGTTGGCTTTGAATCTGATTTAAGCGACGGAACACTAGGTTGTGCGGGCTGTTCTGGCGACGCCTGTTGTGGTTGAGAAGCGTGTTGATCGGGTTCTGGAGTCGGCGGTGTATGTCTCTCAAACCAACGCGCGCGCAGTTCTGCCAGTTCTTTATGAAGCTGAGATACTTCGTCTTCGAGCCTCGATATTCGACCGACTGCTTTCAATGTGATGAGTAAGGCGCAAACCGCCAAGATAACCGCCAATGAGATAAACAACTGCTGCACTCCCTGTCCTTGTTTCAGAATCCTTAACTTTGAGCAACTTAGCTAAGCTTAGTTCACTGTGTGACAAGCTAACGCGATATACAACCGAGAACGATAGTTTTGAGATGGAGTCGCATATTTGGATGAACACTGGCAGCTTGTCTGCTCTACACTATATTCATAATAGATTTCAAAGTCTTAAATTGTGTAGAGCGTGAGCTCACCAAAATGACCATAAATATTAGGTGATAATTGATGCAAGTGGGCAACGAAGCGCTGGTGCTGTCAGCGGTTGGGGTTATTGGCTTAGGGTGCCAATGGTTAGCGTGGCGGATGCGTTTGCCGGCCATCTTATTCTTATTGTTGGCAGGTTTGATCGTTGGGCCATTCTTACAGTGGCTCAAACCCGATGAAATTCTCGGGGATTTACTCTTCCCCTTAGTCTCTCTCGCGGTGGCGGTGATTCTGTTTGAGGGCAGTTTAACCCTTAACTTTAAAGAGATTCGTGGGGTGAGCGGCTCGGTGTGGAGCATTGTCTCTGTTGGCGCGATCATCTCTTGGGTGGCCACCAGTGTGGCGACGCACTATTTCCTTGATTTTACTTGGGAGCTTGCGATTTTATTCGCCAGTTTAACCGTCGTGACAGGTCCAACGGTGATCGTGCCATTGCTGAGAACCGTGCGCCCAAGCTCCAAATTAGCCAATATCCTGCGCTGGGAAGGTATCTTGATCGACCCATTGGGCGCGTTGTTTGTGGTGATGGTGTACGAGTTCATTGTCTCGCACAATGCCGTTAACAGCGTCGAAGTGTTCGGTACCATCATTGCGGTGGGCTTGGTCCTCGGTGTTGCTTCTGGTGCTGCGGTGTCTACCGTTTTGCGTAGAGCTTGGCTGCCAGAATACCTTCAGCCCTTTGCGGTATTGATGGTCGTGCTCGGTGTGTTCTCGATTTCTAACCAAATGGAATCGGAAGCAGGTCTACTGACCGTTACTGTGATGGGCATGTGGCTGGCGAACGCCAAGGGCATCAATATTCAGCAAATCCTGCACTTTAAAGAGCACTTAACCATCTTGTTGATCACCGGGTTGTTCATCTTCCTAGCGGCACGCATCAGTCTTGATGATTTCGCGGCGCTTGGTAGCGGTGCGGTATTGCTGTTTGTTTTCATGCAGTTGGTATCGCGTCCACTTTCGATTTTCGCTTCAACTATTCGCAGTAACTTAACCTTCAAAGATAAGCTGTTCCTCTCGTGGGTTGCTCCGCGCGGTATCGTGGCGGCGTCCATCTCATCCCTGTTTGCTATCAAGCTGACGGAATATGGTATTTCAGAAGCCATGCTGTTGGTGCCAATGACCTTCATGGTGATCATTGGCACGGTGGTACTACAAAGTGCGACGGCGCGTCCTATGGCTAAAGCGTTGGATGTGGCTGAGCCTGCGCCAAGAGGTTTCCTATTGATTGGTGCAAACCGAGTGGCTCAAGAGATAGGTAAAGCGCTGGCGAGATACGATCGCAAAGTTCTGCTCACCGATTCAAACTGGGATTACATTAGCCAAGTTCGCATGTTGGGCTTAGACCATTACTACGGTAACCCGATCTCTAGCCATGCTGATGACAACCTGAATCTAATTGGCATTGGTCAAGTGGTGGCGCTAACGCCAGACCAACACTTCAATATCATGGCGTGTATGCAATTTGTCGGCGAGTTTGGCGAAGATAAAGTACATTGTCTGCAGAAAACCAAATCTAACGGCAATGAAAAACACTCAGTTGCGGAAGAGTATCACGGCAAATTATTGATGGGCGGCAACGTCAGTTACTCCCAAATGGCGAGTTTGCTGAGCCAAGGAGCTGAAATCAAACACACTAAGCTGAGTGAGAGTTTCACTTACCAAGATTACCTTGAGTACCACAAAGACAATTTGGTGATTCCGCTTTTCCATGTTGAAGAGAAAGGTAAAATTCAATTCTGTGATGATCCAGACCAGTTCATACCACCTACAACCAGCACGGTGGTGGCGCTTATTCAATCCGTCGAGGCTAAATAGCCTAAATGACATAGAGAACTTCCACTCTTGGCACATCGGAGTGGCAACATTGTTAATCGTTACCCAAGCTTAATAGAGCAGTGAGGCGCAGTGTTTTAAACGCAGCGCCTCGATATGCTTTCTTAGTCATAAAGCGAGAGCGCACAAGGCTCGATTCGGTAAATAAATTGTTCAATTTCCGAATTTTCGCATTGACGACAATGGCAAGGATCGCAATACTGCGCGACTGTTTTACTTTAGGGTGACATTATGGCTCCGCAATCTAATCGCAAAGACTTACATCTTGACGCTGTTTTACATCATGACATGAACATGAAAAGCAAAACGGCGGGCTTTGAGTCTATCGAATTCGAGCATTGCGCATTGCCTGAATGTGACTTTAACGCCATCGATCTTTCGAGCGAGTTTCTTGGCCATTCATTGACGCTGCCGTTCTTGATCAGTTCCATGACGGGTGGCGCAAAAGATGCAGAGATCATCAACTGTCGTCTGGCAGAAGCTGCCAGTGAAATGGGCATTGCGATGGGGGTTGGTTCGCAGCGAGTGAGCCTAGAAGACAGCCTACACTCAGGTTTAGGCAAAACCATTCGTGATCTCGCTAAAGGCGTGCCTTTGTATTCCAACTTGGGTGCCGCTCAACTGAGAGATAAACAACGTCTCGATAACGCTCAACGTGCAGTCGACTTTATCCAAGCGGACGCTTTATTTGTGCATCTCAACCCTATGCAAGAAGCCTTTCAGCAGAATGGTGACCATGATTGGATTGGTGTACTTAAATCGATTGAGCAGCTAAAACAGCGCGTTGATGTCCCGATGATCATCAAAGAGGTCGGCTTTGGCATCAGTGGTGCAGTAGCCAAGCAGCTTGTGGACGCGGGTGTGGATGCGATTGATGTTGCGGGCGCTGGTGGCACGAGTTGGTCTGCGGTTGAAGGTTACTGCCAAACAGACAACAAGATGCAGCGCGCTGCGGAGCTATTTCGTGACTGGGGCATTCCAACGGCTAAGTGTTTAGAGCAAATCCATGCTCAATACCCTAACTTACCTTTAATTGCCTCTGGTGGCGTGCATAACGGCTTAGAAGCGGCAAAAGCGATTCACCTAGGTGCTAACCTTGTTGGGCAAGCAGGTGCGGTATTAAAAGCCGCGACGATCAGCACGCAATCTGTTGTCGACCACTTTGAACAAATGGCATTAGAGTTACGTTTGGCGTGCTTTGGTACAGGTTCTGCGAATCTCCAAGCGTTGACCCAAGCTCGTCGTCTTTAACTTCAATTAGGCTTGGACTCTGTCTAGGTCTCTGAGCGTTTCTAAAACTTAAACCTACAAAACAGTTTTGGGCTATTCGTCCTGATAGCGATAGCTCTGCAAGGTTTTTACTAGAGCTTGCAAAACCGGGCCCATACCTCGGGTTCGAGAAACTAAACATCCAACTGTCGTGAGCCAGCCATCAAATTCGTGCGCAACGGGCAGGGCAACTAGCTTACCGCTCTCAATCTCATTACTGACCACTCTTTCTGGCAATAATCCCCAGCCAACGTTTTGGCACGCTAAGTCAGTCAGCGTCTGATGTGAATTAGCAAACCATAACTGAGTGCTGATGGCGTAACTGAACCAAAGTTCTTTCCTTTGTGCACTGCGTAGTACCAGTTGGCGATGGGCTTTGAGCTCCGCATCATGAACCACCGATAGCTGTGCCAATGGGTGAGAAGGCGAAGCCACGGTGAGAAAACGAGTGTGCCCGAGGGTAAAGAAATCCATGTCCATTTTTAGCTCACCATCAGCCAACACGATACCCACTTGCGCTTTGCCTTTTCGAATCAATTCTTCTACATCAAATGTCGGTGCGGTAATGATATCGAACTGCGTGATAGGGAATTGGTCAGCCAAGCTTGCAAATTGCGCCAGCAACGATTGGTTGATAAGAGATTCATCCATCGCAATCACTAACTCATGTTCGTAGGCTTGCTCTAAGGACTCGACTTTTTGGTCGAAGAATTTTTGTTGATGCAGAATGGACTGAGCGATAGGCAATAAGGCTTTACCGCTATCTGTGAGTGTCGGTGTGTTTTTCTCTCGATTGAACAACTCTTGGTTAATTGCGATCTCAAGGTTAGCGACAGACTGGCTTACACCTGATTGCGCTCGCTTTAGCTTTCTTGCGGCTGCGGAGAAGGAGCCTGTTTTGCACACGGTGACAAAGATTTTTAGTTGTTCAAAGCTGTACATTTCAATACCTAAAGAGAACTTGGATGAGACTCATCCGGAAAGCATAGTTGTAAGCTATCACTATTCGTGATGGTTGTTAACTTTCTCTTCGTGATCTAGCTGTCATAATCGCCGGCACTTAACTTGTTCCATGTAAAGTTGTGAGGTTTTTATGGGAGCGTTAGAGCGTGTGTTTCACGCCGTATTATTTGAAGTATTGGCAATCAGTTTATCCATTATAGGTTTGGCATTGTTTACAGATCATGAAGTCAGTGCATTATCAGGAACCATGATAGTCGTCGCGACCATTGCGATGATTTGGAATTTCATCTTTAACTGGATATTTGATCGCTTTGCGACAGGGGCAAAAGAGAAACGCACAATCCGACTTCGAATCGTACACGTGGTGTTGTTTGAAGCGGGTTTGTTATTTGCCACCATTCCGGCAATGGCGTGGATGCTAGAAGTCAGCATGTGGGAAGCGTTTGTCATGGACGTGGGCGTGACGATCTTCATCACCTTGTATGCGCTTGCCTTCAATTACATCTATGATCATGTTCGAGCGTATTTGGTTAAACGCCGAGTAACGACTTCGATGCAGTTAGGTTGAGTTGGCAGAAATTCGTCTCTTTTACGGAGAGAGAGTCGATAAATTGTCGCGGGCTTAACACGAACAGTGATATTTTGGGTATAGTTCATTCATCAATTGAAAGTGGAACCTAAATTTATGAAAAAACTGGTAATGCTACTGTTAGCAGCAACAGCGCTAACGGCATGCTCTGACGAAGTGGGTACAGAAGCTTGGTGTAAAGACATGCGCGAAAAGCCAAAGACAGAATGGACAACAGACAACGCGGTTGATTTCGCGAAGCACTGTGTTCTGCAAGATGGCATCGGTAGCGAGCAGTGGTGTAAAGACTTAAAAGAGAAGCCGAAAGGTGAATGGACGGCAAACGAAGCAACAGGTTTCGCTAAACACTGTGTGTTTTAACGCTTTTCATAATTAAATTCTCGAAGCAAAAAGCAATAAACGAATCCATCGTATTCATTGAATACGGTGGATTTTTTGTAAGTGGCGTTAAGTCGCACTAAGTGAGGATTTTCCTCGCTCTTCTCAGTATTAAGTATCAAAAAAAGCATTTTACTGAAGCATAAGGCACTAATACTGCATCGAGTCTCGTTAAACTTGAATGGTTGGCAATTTCATATCACATGAGCATATGAGGTTGAATATGAGAACAATTTAAGGACGAGCATCTATGCAGTTATTGACGGGTAAATTGAGCCACTTCTCCAATCCTTCCGCGCATTCTGGCCTTACGTATTCAGATGAACAAAAAGAGATTCTTAGTGTAGCGAGCGCTCGGTTAGCGATAGACACGATTTCTCAATGGCCAGGTTATGGGGTTACGCCTCTTCATTCTTTGCATTCCATCGCAGATGGCATCGGAGTGTCATGCCTTTGGTATAAAGATGAATCACAAAGGTTTGGACTCAAGAGTTTCAAAGCGTTAGGTGGTGCGTACGCTGTTGCTCGTCAGTTGCAGAGTGTCATTTTGCAGCGTTATGGCAAACAGCCAACAATAAAAGAGCTGCTCCAAGGTGACTGGAAGTCAGAGGCGGCTGAAATCGTAGTCAGTTGTGCCACAGATGGAAATCATGGACGCTCTGTTGCTTGGGGCGCACAAATGTTTGGTTGTGGGTGTGTGATTTATATTCACAAAGACGTTTCAGAAGGTCGAAAACACGCCATGGAATCTTTTGGTGCGCAAGTGGTTAGAATATCTGGCAACTATGATGAATCAGTGCGCTTAGCCGACAGTGAAGCAAAAGTACACGATCGTGTGATCGTTTCCGACACGTCTTATGAAGGCTATATGGAAATCCCCAAAGATGTTGCTCTTGGCTATACCGTAATGTTGTCTGAAGTTGTTGCGCAGCTTGACGGCGAAATCCCGACTCACGTGTTTGTGCAAGGCGGAGTTGGTGGGTTAGCGTCCGCAGTTTGTGGTTATTTCTGGGATCTGTGGGGAGCTCAGCGCCCAAGATTTATTATCGTAGAGCCAGAACAAGCGAATTGCCTTCAAAAAAGTGCGCAAGCAGGGAAACCTATTGTTGTTGAGGGGGACTTAGAGACCTTAATGGCAGGGTTGGCGTGTGGCGAAGTATCAGTATTAGCGTGGGACATTCTTCATAACGGCGCAGATGACTTTATGACGCTAAGCGAAGACGCAATCCCTCAGGCGATGCAAATACTGGCAAAAGGTGAAAATCATATTGAAGCTGGAGAGTCCGCTGTTCCTGGTTTTGCGGCTGCAGTGCTAGCTCGCCAAGATAGCGACTATGCAACAGCGCTTGGTTTGGGATCAGAAAGTAAGGTATTAGTGATAGGTACAGAAGGGGCAACGGACCCTGAACTCTATCGAGAACTGGTGAAATGAGACTCTGAGTCTGTTTAAAGCCATCTGATCAGTTGAAATCGTTAAACGGCGCTTGAAAGGAGGCGCCGTTTTTATGTCTACTAATGTTGGACTTTTCTCAATTTTCTCATTGGTCATCGATGGGAATTGTTAAACCCACTTTCACGTTGTCCATTACCACGTTGGTTTGAAAGCTCTTAATATTGGCATTATCGAAGAAAGCTTCTCGTGTAAACTTGTCATAACCTTCCATGTCTGCCGCAGTGACAATAAGAATAAAGTCTGAACTTCCAGTCACATAGTAACACTGTTGTACCGAGCGATTTGTTGTCATCTCTTTCTTAAAGTTATGCATCAAGTCGACTCTTTCTCTTTCCAACGTTACTTGCACAACAAAAGTCATGGTTTGGCCTACAGCCTTGGGATTAACAACAGAGACATCGGCTTGTATTACCCCTTGCGCCCTCATACGCTTTAATCGACGCTGTACCGCTGCTGGCGATAGCCCTACCTGATCAGCAATAGTGTCTGAAGTCGCTCTATTTGAATGCTGGACAATGTCGAGAATTTTGCGGTCGAAACTATCGACGGAAAGTGGTGGCGTTGACGTCATGACGATCGATTCCTTTCTGCCTGTAATGGATGGAAGCCATATGGTGAGCTAATCATGCTCTGGCTCCGAATTGTGACCTCACTCATGAGCGAATGTCTTGTTTTTACTAATTAAAGGAAAACCACTATAGCTCACCAAAAATGCAGAAAATCCGCACAATATGGGAGTCATTCGATGAAATTCCTTGTTGTCGTCAAGGCATTATTAATCTTGTAAACAAAATGTAAAGCAATAATAAATCGAAACGAAAGGCGAATTGGCATTACCAAAACGTCAGTTTCAGCAAGATATTGATGGATAGGATGCGAGCATGGAAGTGGGATCAATAGCGCTACAGAATGAACTGGATAATCTTGCGAGCGCAGGTCGTGTGGGTGTTATTTCGCTGGCGACAGACTTTAATATCGAGAACGATTTACGCCAACTATTCCCACAAAATGTCGCTTCATTTACCAGTCGAGTGCGTAACTACAACCCGCTAACCATAGATAATCTGCGTCGTATGGAGCCTAGAATCCAAGAGGTTGCGGATACGATTCTTCCTGGGACAACGCTAGATGTGGTTATCTACGCGTGTACATCGGGCACTATTGCGATCGGTGAACAGCGCATTGCCGACCTTATTCAGGCACATCACCCCGATACAAAAGTGACAAACCCAGTCACTGCAGCACTCGCTGCTTTTGAACGATTGAACATAAAGCGTGTATCTATTCTTACGCCCTATACGCAAGCAGTAAACCAAGACGTGGCCGCCTTTTTCTCAACGGTAGGTATCGAAGTACTTAACATCGTAGGCTTTGATTTTGAAGATGACACCGCGATGACGTTCATCTCTCCAAATGATATTACTCATGCGGCAATACAAGCCTGTCATCCCGATGCTGACGCCGTTTTCATTTCTTGTACCGCGCTACGAGCGACCACGGTTATTCACGATATTGAAGCTGCGATAAACAAGCCAGTGTTGTCTAGCAATCAAGTACTGGCTTGGCACACTTTAGCTTTACTCCACTATCCCAAAAACATTAAAGGTTTTGGTCTCCTTTTAGATCAGCACTTACCACTAAATCTTTAATTACCCCGCTTTGAAACTGATTTTAAAGGACTTTTTGTTATGCATTCATCTACGCCTATCGACCCTAATCAGCTCTCCTCTGAATTGATTCAAAACATGATGGAATGGCGACAGCATTTGCATCGATTTCCTGAATGCGGGTTTGATGTTGATATGACGGCTGATTTCATTGCAAGCAAGCTGCAAAGCTTTGGCATCGAAGTGGTTCGTAATATCGGGAAAACTGGCTTAGTTGGGATCCTGCGTCATGGACAAAGTAAAGCCAGCATTGGTCTTCGAGCCGATATGGATGCGCTTCATGTCCATGAGAAAAATACTTTTTCTTACTGCTCTCAGCATGACGGGAAGATGCATGCCTGTGGGCACGATGGGCATTCAGCAATGCTACTCGGTGCGGCTTGCTATCTTGCTAAGCATGGCGGCTTTGATGGAACCGTTTATTTCATATTCCAACCGGATGAGGAACATGGAAAAGGCGCGCAAGCCATGATTGATGATGGGCTCTTTGAACGTTTTTCTATTGATGAAGTTTACGGCATTCACAACTTCCCCGGATTAGCGGAAGGAAAACTGATGGTGAGGCCTGGTTCATTAATGGCGAGTGAGAGCAGCTTTGAAATTGTGATTAAAGGCGTTGGTGGGCATGCAGCTTTACCACATCAAGGGATTGACCCTTTAGTAGTAGGGGCTCAGGTTGTGTTGGGCCTACAAACCATTGTTTCGAGAAGTTTAAGTGCGATTCACGACTCTGCGGTGGTATCCGCAACCGAGCTTATCACCGATGGGACGGTGAATGTGATTCCTACGACAGTGACCATAAAAGGTGATTGTCGCTGTTTTACCGAGCAGAGCCTTGAGATCATCAGAACACGTATGGAGCGAATTGTAGCTGGGATCTGCCAGTCTGCAGGCGCTGATTATACCTTCGAATTCATCAATACATTTTATCCGACGATCAACAGCGATGAGCAAACCGCTTATGCCATCACGACGGCTCAGCAAGTTCTGGGTGACGAAAACGTGAATGGTAAGTGTGACCCGATAACCATCTCAGAAGATTTTTCCAGCATGTTGCGTGTTAAACCGGGGTGTTATGTGTTGCTTGGAAACGGCATTAACTCTGTAGGTGGGTGTGCACTGCATAATCCGGAATACGATTTTAATGACCGAATCTTGAAGTTCGGGGCAAGTTACTGGATTCAATTGGTAAGCAATCGATTGAATTCATTGTAAGGAGAATAGCTGGCGGAGGTTTTGGAAAGAAGTTGTCCTCTGTGAGTTCAGGATAAGCGTGAAATGAAGGGGTTCATTTTACGTGTCACTTGGAAGGAAAAGGAAAGAAAAGGATGAAAAAATTAAGCGCGGCAATTTTAAGCTTAGGCGTTGTGTTTGGTGTTCATGCCGAAACATGGAAGTTTGCTTCAGAAGAGGACAAAACGGACGTTCAAGATATCTACGCTCAGAAGTTTGCGGAGGTGATTAAGAAAGAATCGGATGGTGATATTCGTGTTCGTATTTACTACTACGGACAACTGGGCACTGAAAACGACATCGTCGAATTAGCAGCAAAAGGAACCATTCAATTCGTATCTGTTGGCGCAGGTCACTTAGGTTCATACGTTCCTGAAGTTCAGGCAGTCAGTTTGCCTTACGTGCTGGGTACGGATGAAAAAGTAACGCATCAGGTTTTAACGGAAAGCCCGACGATTTATAACCAACTCGCCCCTAAGTTTGAGAGTGTAAACCTAAAATTACTGTCCATGATGTCTGAAGGCGAGATGGTATGGGGAGGTAATAAACCGATTCGTACACCAGAAGATTTCGCCAATCAAAAGATCCGCACTTTTACGTCAACGATTCCTGTCGAAACTTATAAAGCATTTGGTGCAACGCCGACACCTTTATCTTGGGGAGAGGTTTATGGCTCTCTTCAACTGAAAACGATTGATAGCATGGTCAACCCAATCTATTTCATATACAACGCTAAATGGCATGAAGTTCAAGACTATTTGATGTTCCCGGGGCAGCAGCCTTATGTGAGCACCGTTTCGACCAACAGCAAGTGGTACAACGGTTTGTCTAAGGAAAAGCAAGCCATGGTTGATAAAGCGATCAAAGCCGCAGATCAGGCTGCCTACGATTACCAAATTCGCATCAACAAAGAAAATATGGACAAGATCCTCAAAGAGCGCCCAGATCTTCAAGTCGTCGTACTTTCTGATGATGAAAGAGAGCGCTTTAAAGTGTTGAGTGAAAAGCTTCATGATACTTACTTTGATGTTGTTGCGAACGCTTATCCAGCCGATCAACAGACAGAAGCTCGCCAAGGAGCGAAAGCCATTCTTGAAAATATTCTAGATGAAGTGCGAGTGGCTTCCCAAACGCAATAATGCTCTATGCGCCATCGATTATCCGTTTGATTAGCAAGCGGGTAATCGTCTTTGCTGCTCAACACGAGTAGCAGAAAAAGGATTGTACTGCTCAAGGAAGTATGGAGCTTAGTGAATGATGAAAGATCTTTTACATAAAATCAGTGTTGCAACAGAAAAGCTAGAACGCTTTCTGATCATGATTGCCATTCTTGTCATGATGACAAATTCTACGGCGAATGCGATTGGTCGTTATGCTTTTAACAAAAGCTTATTTTTTTCTGAAGAGCTCAACCAGTTTTTAATTGTGACGGTGACCTTTGTGGGTTTTGCTTACGCGGTGAGGCAAGGTCGCAACATACGAATGACGGCAGTCTATGACTCGCTAAGTTTTCGTGCTCAAAAAATCCTCACCACAATGATCGCGTTTTGCACTGCGCTTCTTATGTTCTATCTAGCGTACCAAGGTTTACTCTATGTTGAAGAGCTTAAATCTATCAACCGACTTAGTCCTGCATTGCAGTTTCCAGTGTATTGGGTGTACTCAATCATTCCTATCGGATTTGCGATTGCCGGTTTGCAATATTCAATGAGTTTTATCATGAACTTGCTACACCAAGAGATCTACGTGTCTTTTGATGTCATTGAAAACAAAACCAGTGCCAAAGGTGAATTCGAATGAGTAGCGTGACACAGTTTATCTCTGACATCATTGCTGGAGAGCCGGATATTTATGTCATGACCTTCACCTTGGTCACAGTCATGGTTATCTTGCTGTTTCTTAGTTTTCCTATGATTGTTCCTCTTGCTGTAGGGGCTTTAATCGGTCTCATCCATTTTTCCCAAGTTGAACCTGGTGTTGTCATTCAGCAGATGGTTACTGGGATTTCTCCCAATGCATTAATTGCGGTTCCGATGTTCATTTTAGCTGCGGACATCATGACGAGAGGTAATACAGCATACAACTTGTTGGGGTTAATACAGGCGTTTGTGGGACACCTTCGAGGAGGGCTTCCAATCACCACGTGTATCAGTTGTACTTTATTTGGTTCAGTCTCTGGCTCTACGCAAGCGACAGTCGTATCTGTTGGACAAATCATGCGCCCTAAGCTGTTGCAAGCGGGGTACAAAGACAGCTTCGTTATGGCGTTGATCATCAACGCAAGTGATATTGCGTTTCTTATTCCCCCAAGCATCGGCTTGATTCTTTACGGTACGCTTGCCAATGCCAGTGTTGGCGAGTTGTTTATTGCGGGCATTGGCCCAGGGTTAGTTCTGGCAGGGTTATTTTCTTTGTACAGCTATGCCTACAGTGTAAAACACAGTGATAGCCTAACCTTGGTTGAAAAGACCAATAGGGCCGAAAAGCTGCTCGCTATTAAACAAGCGATTTTGCCATTAGGTTTTCCTGCATTGATCATTGGCGGTATCTATTCTGGTATTGTCACGCCAACAGAGGCCGCATCTTTTGCTGTGTTGTATGCCATTATTGTTGAGTGCCTTCTGTACCGAAAGTTGGGCGTCAAAGATATTTGTGATGCAGCTTTAAATACGGGATTAATTACCGCAGTCGTTTTCGTACTGGTCGGCATTGGGCAAGCCTTTTCATGGTACATCTCATTCGAACAAATACCCCAAGAGTTACTTGCACCTCTTGAACTGGATAATGCGTCACCTGAATACATCCTGTTTATCATCGCGTTAACTTTCTTTGTAGGCTGTATGTTTGTCGATTCGCTTGTGGTGTTACTGATACTCACACCGATATTTATGCCTATCGTCAATGCCGCAGGAATCGATCCCATCTTGGTGGGTGTCATGGTGACGCTTCAAATGGCAATTGGTTCGGCTACCCCTCCATTTGGGTGCGATATTTTTACTGCTATTGCCATCTTTGAAAGACCGTACATGGAAGTCATTCGTGGCACATTACCATTCTTCCTCATTCTGATTTTGATGTCTGCGTTGCTGATTTTCTTCCCTGAAATCGCCTTGTTACCAAGAGACATTTTGTTCAACTAACGTCGTGTTTATCGCGCTAAAAGGACTAAAAATGAGCACATTACCTTTGATTGCCCCACCTAGAGGGTTTGAAAACGCGGAGTTTGAACAGCGTACTTATGAGCTGCAAAAGCGCTTGCGAGAACAGAACATTGATGCGGCTTTCTTTACTACGGAACCAGAATTTCGTTACTTCAGTGGCTTCAAATCTCAGTTTTGGGAGAGTCCTACGCGACCATGGTTTCTCGTTGTTCCTAGTACTGGTAAACCTATCGCCGTGGTTCCGGAGATCGGCGTATCAGGCTTTGAAGATACATGGATAGATGATGTAAGAAGTTGGCCGTCACCTCGACCACAAGATGACGGTATTTCATTATTGGCATCAACATTAGCAGAAGTCAGTTTACGAACTCATAAAATCGGCGCAATGATCGGGCCGGAAACACACTTGCGCATGCCCGCACAGAACTTCCAGCAACTTCAAACTCTATTGAGTCGGCATAATGTTGTCGATGTATCACAGATTGTCCGTGATATTCGTAGCGTTAAGTCTAAAGCTGAAATTGACAAGATTCGTTTTGCTTGTCAGGTCACCGCCGCTGGGTTTGAGTTCTTAAAGCAATACCTTGCAGTCGGCATGACAGAGCGCCAAGCTTGTAAAGCCATGCAAATTGAAATGTTACGGTTAGGTGCTGACAGTTGCCCTTATTTGATATCTGGCTCCGGTGTTGGTGGTTATGACAGTATCATTATGGGGCCGACCGATAGAGAACTAACAGAAGGCGATGTGCTGATTATTGATACCGGAGCAAACTATGATGGTTACTTTAGTGACTTCGACAGAAACTATGCCTTTGGTCAAATAGATGAAGAGGCTCAGCAGGCGTACGATACGGTCTATCAAGCGACGGAAGCGGGGCTAATAATTGCAGAGCCGGGCAGAACCACAGGTGATCTTTGGCAGGCAATGTGGTCTGTACTCGAGAAAAACGGCGCGTTAGGGAATGATGTCGGACGTATGGGGCATGGGCTTGGAATGCAACTGACGGAATGGCCATCCCATGTTCCTAACGGTGATGTGATCTTAAAACCCGGCATGGTATTAACGCTTGAACCTGGGATGGCATTCGCACCGAATAAAATGATGGTGCATGAAGAAAATATCGTCATTACTGAGAATGGGTGTGAGCTGCTTCATGAACGAACGTGGAAGACCTTACCTGTCATCGTTTGATGGGTAAAATACTAAGAAAGCCGAGCACTATGCTCGGTTTTCTTGTATCTGAAGGTCATCAACACCGGCACTAACATCGATATCTACGTCGGTGACCTTTTGTAGAGTGGGTTCAACGGCATTCTTATAGGTTCTCTTGGTGACGTTCTTTTGTAGCAAGAGGTTATTTGGGTAAGTCGAAAAGTCGCCGTCTTCATGCTTTATCAAGGTGTGAAACAAACGAATGTCTATGATCATCCCTTCAATTCCTGCGCCATCATCAATACGAATGTTATCGCCTACACGATAAGGGAAAACGAAGAAGATAAGAAAGCTAGCAGTGATGTTGCTCAGAATTGACCACTGAGCAATAAAGCTCACGCCTAGAACGGTGAACACAGAAGAAAGGAAGATAGAAAAATTCCCGTAGCCAATACCACTCACGAGCAAAAACGTAGCAAATAAGAAGACGAACAACAAAATGTTCACCGTTCTGGTAATGAATAATATTCTTGGTGGTTTGACTTTTTTATTCCGCGCTAACGTAGTGAGTGCTTTCGTCGCGATCTTACTGAAGATTTGATAAGCCAAAATGAAAATCAGACCGAGCAGTATGTCGTAGTCACTCAGGATTTGTAGAAATTGTTCAATCGATGACAGCATCACGTTCTCCTCTTTATAGGGCAAGTGTACGGTCAACAACCGGAAAAAGCGTCAAGTCTCTCTCAGCAAAAAATCATATCTCTCTCATGCCATTTTATAAGCCAAAGAAACCGTTTCTTTTGGTACGAGTTTTTCACCTTTGGTGGTTTTTAGCTTATTTAAAGCTTTGAAATTAAAGTGTTTATTTGTTTTATATTTTCTTTATCTTTTTCTTAGTGCTTTGTGATGTGGTTATGAAACGGGTGAATACAATAGCCCTCCTCTGATTAACCACAACCTTGGAGAAAATGATGACACTTATCGCGATCAAATTGCTTTACGTGTTCTACAAAGCAATGAAAAGACGCTACTCATAAGCGCGTCATTAGGGAACAACTCACCCAAAGCACCTAAGAACGGAATACAGACTTCCCCATGTTAGAGAGGGGATTTGAGCGCAAGGTAGTGCCTGCTTAGGAGAGAGTGGATATTGAATAACTATTCTTTCGTACTTTGCACAGAGAACTTAAATAATGAATCTCGACTACTTTATCGCCTTCGGCACCTTACTCATGTTAGAACTCATTCTGGGTGTCGATAACATCGTCTTTATTACCATCATGACTGAGCGTCTTCCTCCTCATTTGCGCCAACGCGTACGTAATCTCGGTATCGGTTTAGCGGTGTTAAACCGCATTGCGCTGGTATTTTCGGTATCTTGGTTACTGTCTTGGAAAGAACCGTTTATCGAATACCAAGGGGTACCGCTCTCTTGTAATGATCTTATCTTTATTGTCGGTGGCGCATTCTTGCTGTTTAAAGGCATCAAAGAGCTTTGGGCGTGGGTCGTGCCTATTGAAACTCCACCACACCAATTCTTTGCTGGGCAAGTTGGCACGGTAATATTGCAGATTATTGCGGTGGACGTGGTGTTTTCTCTCGATTCGTTGATTATCGCGGCAAGCCTAACGCAGGACATCACTATTCTTGCTGGTGTGATCATCTCTTCAAGCGTGATTCTGATGTTGATGGCGAATAAAGTTCAGGCTGTGATTACTCGCCATCCCGGATTGAAAGTGCTCGCGCTGCTATTCCTCATTGTATTAGGTGCGCTGCTGATTGTTGAAGGGTTGGGGCTGAACATCGATAAGCACTACGTTTACAGTGCGCTCGCGTTTGGTTTGCTGCTTGAGCTATGCCATATCTTAATCAGCCGACAACCTTCTTCTCGACGTGTGGCAGGACAGTACTTCTAAACTTTAATGCGAAGCTAACCACTACGGGTTAGCTTCGCTTTTTACGCTTTGCAATTCTTTAATCATGGTGTCCAAGTTGCTGTCAAAGAACAATGGGCCCGCAAGTTTCAGTGCAATTGGCGACGACGTATTTTGTGTCGCTTGCAAATACAGCTCTTTTGCCCCGCTTGTGTGACCGCGAGCTTCTTCCGCTTTCGCTAGTAATAGATAAGTTAAGGACGTTTGCTGATTGTACGGAATCGACAACAGTATTTGTGATGCCTTATCCGGATTGTCTTCCGACAGCGCCAAGATTGCGTTGGCTTCACACACTCTTGGGTTATTCCCTCGCTTCAAAACTTCAGACAAGGAAGAGGAATATTCCTTGTTGAGTGCTTCAATCACTTGCTGCTTATTGGCTTCGTCTTTGGTAAACACCCTTAACACTTCACCGATGTAGTTTACCGAAATGGTGTAGGCATTATCTGGTGCGAGGGCTTTTGCTTGACGAAAATACGCCATCGCATTTTCATAGCCAGCGTTGTTGTACAAAGCGCCCGTCCCAGACATCAAAGCTTTTACTGCTTCAGGATCTTTAGGGAAGATTGACACATTGTGTTCCAACTCTTCTTCCGGCACCTCAATGTACATCGCGCGTAGCATGTCATCGATCATGGATGGGAAAGTTTGATGAAACCGTTCAAAGTTGGTCGAGTAACGACGATTCAAATGAGTCTGCCCTGAAACGCGATTGTGATACTGGAACAACAAACGCAGCTTTTTTCCATCGCTGTTCTTGCTGGTGGAGATGTTGAACTCTACTGCGGCGAGTTTTCTGTGTTCTTTGGATTTGACCACACGAATGTTGCTGTAAAACCCTATGTGTTCCATGAACTTAATGACGATACCGTACAGTTCTGGTCGTGCTTTCACATCTTCACTGACATTCAATACTGCATAACGAAATTCGTAATGGCTTAAGTGCCCGGTGTGAGAATCAGGGTTCGGCTTTGGGTCGTCTGCGCGAAACAGTAAAAATGCCGCCTGAATAAGAACAATCAAAGAAAGTGCGCCAATTAAGATGGGTTGTTTGCTCTTTGTAGGACGGTGCTCAACGGCCTCTATCGCGGGTTTCGAGGATTCAGTTTGTGACTCTTCCTCTTCAATTACCTGATCTTCCGGTTTCTGTATCGCGATTTTTTCCAGTTTTACTTCGCCATCAAATCGATACCCACGCTTTGGTACGGTGACGATGTAGCTGCATTCCTGTTGGCTGTGTTTTTTCAGCACTTTTCTGAGTTCAAATACCGCTTGGGTGACCACTTGATCGGTCAATACACTGCCGCCCCAGACTTGCTCGATAAGTTCATCTCGCGTGTGAGTCAGCCCTGGGTTCAGACATAAGAACTCAAGCAACTTTGAGAGACGGTTATCAATCGTAATGCATGAGTCAGCAAACTGTATTTGCCCCTCATTGGGCACAAAACGCCACTCATCTACGATAAAACTGATGTTTTTGTCAGGCATTCACACTCGCTCTTCTATTTTTTATTCATCTCATTGAGTAAATGTAGTCTCAATTGGATGATTTTGCTGACAATTTAAAGCGCGAGTAACGTGATTTTCTACACATTCCGTTATCGGAACGCCGATTTTTGCTCTCTACCTTTAATGCCTTCCTTTTTACCTAGGAAATCAACACTGAATGGCAGAAAAGTTCCAATTAACTTAGTTGTTTTACCCTCTGTTTTGATATTTAAGTTTTTGTATTTATTGATTTTATATTTTGTTTATATGCCAGTGATGAAGTTTTATTAACTGCTGAGTTTTACGTTATGTCACAGCGGCGAAAACACAGGATGATGCATCCCACACCGCAAGTGAGGGGCGAGCTTCTTAAAAGAGAAAAGGCGCAACGTTCCCTGAAGTCACTTGCAATAAGGAAATAAAAATTCGATGCATGAGCATCACGTACTGAAGGATTAGGGAATGTTAGTCAACCTTTTATATTGAGAGTTATTAAGAAATGAAACTGAACAAATTTATTCTTCCAATCGCTGCTATCTTCTTTGCTACACAAGCTGCTGCTAACCCATACATTGGTGCTAGCTACCTATATTCTGAATACCAAGTAAAGAACGAGAACACAGACTTTAGTGACCAAAACAGCGGTTACAATCTTTACATCGGTTACCAGTTTAATGACCTACTGTCGATTGAAGGTGGATATGCAGATTTCATCGATACACACAAAGACTTCGAGCACATCTACTCTGATGCTTGGCTAGCAAGTGCGAAACTAACACTACCAATCACTATTTTTGACGTTTACGGTCGTGTTGGTATGGGCCACTTCCAAACGAACCTTGGTGATTCAAACGACATCTACTACGGCGTAGGTGCAGGTGTGACATTGGGCCCAGCTCGCGTTGCACTTGAGTACACCATGTACGAAGCAAAAGTTGTTGAGAACAGCTACGCGCTAAGTGCAGAGTTCCGCTTCTAAAAAAAAAGCAACGACTTGTCCTAGTTGTTTTCCACTGCGCTTATGGAAGAGTGCGGTGGTTTTCTTCGTTCCATTTTTGCAAACCTGACTTTCTTGTCTTTATTTCGTCGTCTCGGACTGGCATGGTGATTCGGTAACTGACATTCCAATAAAGAGAAGGACTTAACAATGGAAGTACTCAAAGGCTCATGTCTGTGTGGCAAGGTGAAACTCGAAGTCGCGGATGAATTCAAATACATGGGCAATTGTCATTGCTCTGAATGCCGCAAATTTACCGGATCCGATTACTCGTCAGCAGGTGGCGTTGCACTGGATAAACTTATTGTGATTGAGGGCGCGGAACACATCCAAACCTATCAGAAGAGCGCCAATACCGAACTCTCATTCTGCCGTCACTGCGGCTCTAGCCTTTATTCGAAGAAGAACAACGGTATCGTCAATGTGCGCTTGGGTATTCTTGATGATGTGCCTTCCCATAAGCCAAGCTTCCATATTTTTGTCGCATCCAAAGCACCTTGGAATGACATTACTGATGACCTCAAGCAATTCGAAGCCGAACCCAAGCTATAAGCTGGTTTGAGGCAGAGCATCGTACCAAATCAGAAAGCATTTAAAGTTGTGAGATAGAGCCACTCAAATGAGTGGCTTTTTGCTTTTGAGTGGCAGTAATATCCGACATTATACGACTAGTTAACATCGACAGATTTTGGGAGAACATCAGTGAGCGAAGAATACAACCAAGCCATCTCTAAGCATTACGCGGCTTATCGTCCGCCGCTGCATCAAGTCATCCTACAAGCTAATTTAGGTGCGTTACCCCAGTTCCAGTTGGGATTAGATATTGGCTGCGGTACGGGCATATCAACACTGGCATTGGCTAAATACTGTCAGCAATTGCATGGTGTGGATCCGAGCACGTCAATGATTGAGCAAACCAAACCATCAGCAGGTATTGAGTATCATGTCGGGGATGGTGAGCATGTGCCATTACCAGACAACAGTGCGGATGTCGTGACGTTTGCAGGCTCACTTTCTTACGCGAAATCTGCGGCTTTGGTGACTGAGCTTCAACGCGTCTGCCAATCTGCAGCGCACGTTGTGGTGTACGATTTTGAAGTGTTGCTCGAAAAGCCCCTCAAGCTGTTAGGCATAGAGATGGAACTGATGGAGTCCAACTATGACCACGCTATCAACTTCAGTGATTGTGATGCTTTCCAAGCGATGAAGGTTTACAAGGAGACCGTAGAGCTAGAAGTCAGCGCTGAAGAGCTGGCGCATGTGCTGTTTTCTTCTTCAAAGCGTTACAACAAGTTGGTTGAGGCATTCGCAGGAGATGACCCATTCGCAAACGCTGTTGAGGCTTTGAAGCAGCTTAGCCAAAAACACGTTATTCAAGCTGATACCTATTTCGCGATGTACCAGATAAATGCGTGAAGCTCACACCAATTAATGACTAACCAAAGCCGCTATCACAGTGGCCTTTTTGTTCCTTGAAACTGTGAAATACGCTCCGTTTTTCTTTTGTATGTGAATTTGCGGTCAGATTTTTAGTAACTGTTTCATCTGTAAGTAAATCCAAAGGAAAGTGCGGTCAAACTCTAATTTTGGAGGCAGGGGCTTGTGATAGGCTCACTTCAATTATAAGCAAACGTCCCACTAGTGTTTTGGTTTCACTGGTCGCTGTCATTTGCATCCGCGCCCGCCACCGTGCCGCCCCAGAAAAAGTTTTTGTCAAATCCGAACTGTCGCGCTCGAGGCTATAATAAAAGCTTGTTATAAGTTCGAACTGGTTGCATGGCAAAATCCAATCGCTTTTCTTTTATATCCTGCTCTGCCCTTGGTGGCCTCCGCGCTCGTACTGCATTGATTTCCGCGCTTTTTGCTTCCGGTTCGCCGCAGTTCGGTAAGACACCTCCATCGACTGGCGAACAGCGCTTTACTATAATCATTGAGCACTGGTTAATTAACGACGCCAGCTGATCGTTCCGCAGGTTAGGCGGTAAAAAAGTTGTAAATTATAGCTCAACTTTAATGAATCACTGCTAGAAAGGTTTTTGCGTTTTTGCGCTGCTATTCCATGTTCCAATAATATAAGAGATAATTGAGTAAGATTATTTAATGATCCAGATTTGGTCGAAGTACTGAAACCGTCGCTCCCATCCGCTAACAGCGCTTGCAAACCCAGTTCAAGAGGCTGAGGTTCATCTGAATAGATAGCAAAGGTCATGCTCAGCGCCCCAGCTATGCACTAGTAGTTACAAATTGGTTCTGTGGCGCAGCTTTGAATACAATCTTCATTGATCCCGCTTGGTGCACCGTGCAGCACATGAGCTGGTGCAACAACCGCAGCTCACTTCTGTGGTCGATATTCTGATCCAATGATCTTCTGAACTACTGATGATCAATTTGTCGCTGATGGAATGTCGTGTCGCACACTGAATGACGATGTATAGTTGCAAACGTATCAATGATAAAAATGATGTAACGCTGATCGGTGAATTGTCGAGAGTAGTTTACAGGCCTGTCTGCCCGAGGTCGTTGTAATAGCAGCGTCGCCAGTTTTCCGCTCCGGTCTAGCATTGTTGCCCTCAGCCAAACGTTTCGTTTCTCTATAACCTCTGCAAACCAACTGCTGGCTCAAACCTCTTCACCCTTGTTTATTTAGCGATTTACTTGTTAGAAGAACAAATATGAAAAAGACAATCTCAACAATGGTTTTAGCAATGGCACTTGTCGGCTGTGATGACGCAAGCAAAGCCATTGACCAAGCACAAGAAGCCGCAAACAAAGCAATTGATACGGTTCAAGAGCAGATGGATTCAGTAGAAGAAGCGTTTAACCTAGACCAATTTGGTGATGCAGCTGAATCTGTAGAAGAACTGGCGGCATCGGTTGAAGAAGCAATGAATGTGGATTTCAGTGACCCTGAAGCACTTATTGAAGCGAAAGAACACATTGCCAATGCTTACGCTTGTTTGGTGGAAGCGTCTTCTGAATCGACAGTGGATAAGGTGATGGATAAAGTGATGTCATCTATCGGCAGCGAAGAAACCAAATCTCTGATTGAAGAAGGCATCGAGAAGGCACAAGCCGCAAAAGAGTGCGTGATGTAATCGCTCTCAGTGAATCAGACCGATGAAAAAGGGGATAGTGATATCCCCTTTGTTGTTTCTATCTGTTGTTGTTTTTGCGTGTCATTGTTTTTACGCTGTGCCGGCTCTACTCGCTTTTCAGCTCTTGCTGGAAGTAATCCATACAAAGCTGCTGAGCTTCCGGTTTAATACTGACTTGCTCGTTCTTTCGCAGCGATAGATACAGCTCTACGATCTTTTCAAATGCAGGAATCAGCGCTTCTCGTTCTGGCATGGCGACGGTTTGTTTTAGCTCCGCCGCAAACGCAGGCATGCGTGATTCTATTTTTCTCACGCCAGAAGGAGTCAACCCTTGTTGTTTCAGGGCTAATGGCGATATCGCAACAGAGCGTAGGAACGATAAAAATTCCGCAGCCTCAAAGTATTCCCCACGCGCAATCTTGGTTGCGCCGTAATGAACCCAAATCCAAAAGCGATCTTCAATCCACTGTGGATCCGGTTGTGGGTAATGAGGCTCCGTAATTTCGAAGACTTGCGATAGCTGCCCGTCGCGTTCCCAAAGCACTTTAGTGTCATCAACACGAGTGGCTGCATCCGGCAAAGAGACAAATTTGAAATCGACATGAATCGCATCTGGCGCGTAGATTGCGATCACTAATCTTGGTTCTCCCACGTGTTCACCAGTGAAAGCCGCGACTTGACCTTCTACTTGGTCGATAAGCGCAAAGCGCTCTGCCATTACCGAATCAAAATCTTCAGGATTGATGGCGATGACCAAATCCAAATCACTGTATTTGTCCATGGAGTCAGAGGCGTAAGAGCCACTTGCACCAATACCAAGAATGCGTGAGTCAGCAGTGAATACCGCAAGAATTTTAGTTAGAAGCTGTTCATGAGTTTGAGGGAGCGTGCTTGAGAATTTCATATTTTACCTATTAATCATGGTTGATATTAGAACCATCAGCAGGATGGTTAGTGCGGTAAAATTAGCGCAGCATTACAATATGGCGTGAAGCATCTTAAGAAGCAACAAAAACCGCTCTAAATTGAACGGTTTTTGATATGGGCTGTGAATTACTTCAGCGAGTTATGGTGCATAAATTGCTCGTCGATGCCTTTTAGTTTCATTTCATCCATGATGAAGTTCACTGTGTTCAATAAACGCTGTTCGCCTTTTGGGATCAAGTAGCCAAACTGACCTTTGGTAAACGGGTCTTCACAGCGAGCTGCTTCTAAACGCTCGTCCGTGACTTGATAGAACAACCCCTCCGGAGTTTCTGTCACCATGACATCAACTTTGCCCGCCGCGACGGCTTTCGGTACGTCTAAGTTGTTTTCGTAGCGGGTGAAATGAGCTTGTTGCAGGTTTTTATCCGCAAAGGCTTCATTTGTACCACCGATATTGACGCCGACTCTAACCGAAGGGTCGTTAACTTTTTCGAGCGTATTGAATTGCTCTGCTTTGCCTTTTGCAACCAAGAAACACTTACCAAATGTCATATAGCCTTGTGTTTGCTCTGCGTTCAGTTGGCGTTGCATTTTACGTGTGATACCACCCATGGCGATGTCGTATTTGTCTTCATCAAGGTCATTGAGTAGATCTTTCCATGTGGTTCGAACCAGCTTCAATTTGACGCCTAGTTGCTCCGCAATGTGGTTGGCGACATCAATGTCATAACCAGAATAACTTTTGCCGTCATAGTAAGAAAACGGTTTGTAATCGCCCGTTGTTCCAACACGTAAGGTGCCTGATTTTTGTATGTCTTCCAGCTTATCGGCTTGGGCAACACCGGAAAGTGCCAGTGCTACGGAAGCAAGTAAAAGTGTTGTTTTTTTCATTGTCGTTGTTTTATGTGTTGTGTTTGTTTGAACACTCAAAGTAACAGGAAGTATCAGAAAAAGAGATCAAACCAATAAGAAAAAACACCATATTGAAGAAAAAAATAGCGACTTTGAATGTGATTGCATTTGCTAATTTATACGTATTAAAAGCAAACTTTTTTCTTATGAATGGCAGAGTGTTATGAATCGAATTCACCCTAAAAAGTTACTTCGCAGCAAATGGACTGCGACAGAGCCGGAAAACAAAGAGAAGCACTTCATCATTTCAGAAATGGAGTTTGATGAAGAAGGCAACGTCGTGAGATGCGTGATTGAAGCGGTTATGACCAAGCGAGAGCGCGAGCTAGATTGGCATGATTTGAAAGACACGCAACAATGGCGACAAGGATGGAAATAAGCCGGCGCGATAGCAAAAACGAGATGGAGTTAGAAAAGTCATCAAAATCAATAGGCTCGTGGTAGAGACTTTGCTATTAATTGGCAGTTGATTTTATTCACTCATGTTCTGAGGAAACACCATGATCGATTTCGAAAACTCATCCATATTCAAACTCAAGCCGATTGAAACTTCAAAGGTGCGCGACGATTTCCACAAGTTCTTGATTGAAGGAGAAAGTATTTTTGCTGGCTTCAAGACCGTGCGTGACCAAGTGGTGTTCACCAATAAGCGCGTTATCGCAGCCAACGTGCAAGGGATTACAGGTTCAAAAGTGGACTACACTTCTCTGCCATACAGCAAAATTAACGCTTTCTCGGTTGAAACGTCTGGCACACTTGATCTGGATTGTGAAATTGAATTGTTCCTAAGTGAAGTCGGGCGAGTGCGCTTTGAGATCAGGGGCTCTTTTGACCTCGTATCGTTTAACAAAATGATCAGCGAGCACGTACTCGCTTAGACAATGGTTTAAGCGCTAATTCAGCCAAAGACAAGGAGTCATCATGGCAACACAAAAACAAGGCAAGGAAGCATTAAGTAAACGCAGCAAGTCTCTGATATTTATCCTTGGTTTCTTTGCTGGGGTTATTTTCTATCTAATGATTCGATGAGTGTTAACGATAGATAACACGTTTTAAGGAAGCATTACATGCTTCCTTTTTTCATTGCTTTGATTTGTTATCTGAGCGAAATGTTGAAACCAGCAAGAGAGATAAATAGCCTTCTAAATTCAATTATTGATATGTGTACACTTGCTTAATGATTTGTTGCACGATATTTTCCCTATCAATGGATGAAAAATAGTGTTTTTCTCTAATTTGGAAAATGCGTTAATAATGAACATTATGGTTTTTGGCTGCTAGCGATATGAGGTGAGTTATCGATACCCAAGTTTACGATGTATTCTGTTCTGAACAAGCGCAAGGTAACCCTTGTGGCGTGGTGTTTTTGTCTCATTGGTTAAATGATTCAGAGATGTTGTCGATTGCACAAAGTGTCGCACAACCTGTCACCTCATTTCTTAGTCATATCGATAACTGTTGGCGCATTCGTTGGTTTTCTTTGACCAGCGAGATCAACCTGTGTGGTCATGGCAGTATGGGGGCTGGTGCGGCCTTGATTGCTCGCCTAAAGCAGCGTTCTGTTAAGTTACACAGTGATTATGGCGACATTACTATCGTTAAGCATGGTTGCCAGTATCAAATGGCACTTCCATCATGGGAAGGTAAGCCAGTGCCGACGAGTTTGGATTTAAGCTTGTTAAATCTGGAGCCATCGGGAGTGCAGGCAGTTGATGTGTTTACTACTCGCGATCTTGTTGTGGTGTTGGAATCAGAACAGCAAGTGAAACGTTACCACCCCGATTTTACTTGCCTAAAACAAATCCGAGATTTCCATGCGGTGATGGTTACCGCTCAACGAGGCCCTAACGATTACGTATTGCGCTATTTTGCACCCAAAATTGGAATTGATGAGGATATTGCAACGGGCTCGGCACAATGCACGTTAGCGCCATATTGGTTTAAGAAGTTGGACGTCGACTCACTGAACGCTTCTCAGCTTTCAGAGAAGGGTGGCTTTTTCCAAATTGCGAAGCTAAGTGCAGATACGATCGTGATTTCTGCGTCGGTGCATTTGAGAGTTCAGTAAAGCCTCTCTTCAAATACATCGGTACGTAAAACACATTTATGGTGTTTGCGAATTCCTTTGTTGTCGCGAAATGACAAGACAAGCGGTTTTGGTTTCTTTACCTTTCGACATTTAGACAAAGTGAAGGGCAGAGGATGGCGGTTGTATTTGAAGGTGTCCCTTTGGTTAGAGCGGAGTGGGTGCATTATTTAGCGGAGCTCTATAAGCGGAGTGATGTCGATGTGCATCAGCTTATAAAGGTAACACAGGCGCCAGAAGATATTCAGATTACTGATGTTGAGTTTCTACCTGAAACCACGCTTAAAAATCTTATTTTAGCGTTTGGGAAATCTTGCTCACCAGAAACCTTTATTTACACCATCTGGGGGATGTGTCGTGATTTGTATGTGCCTAAAATTTTAGAACAGTTATCCCTGACTCCATCAATGACGGTAGCGGAAGGCATCGAAGAGTTTTGCCGTGTGATTTCCCTGTTCTCAAATAACACTCGTATTGGTCTTGAGCGTTACCACAATCATCTTTGGTTTGCTCGATACAAAGATGGTGAAGCTGAATCATGGTACCAATATGCTGAGTTATTCAGTGTTATCTTCATGGATGAGTTGGTTGATGCGCTCTCGAACTCTAAGCAAAAAACGTTGAGTGTGAGTCTAAAGTGCGCAGGGGTGGCACCGTTTTTTAACTGCTCTCAGCTTCAGCATATTCAGTTCTATACTAATCGTGCAGCTACAGGCATTCAGCTCGATGATGGCATCTTAAGCCAAATGGTTTGTATGCCCAGTAAAAGACAATCTGTTGTGAAAGCGGCTCTTAGTGAGATACCAACGTCTTTTCTTCCTTCTTTTCGATTAGCCATTCAGCCTTATACCTCTATGGGACGGCTTTCTATTCTCGACGCGTCGCGTATTTTGGGGATCAATAAACGAACTTTGCAACGGCGCTTGTGTATGGCTGGCGTCACCTATAGCGATGTCATTGAAGAATTACTGTTGGAAAGAAGTTTACGCTTATTAAAAGATTCACATCTATCAATCACAACCATTGCGTCGTCATTGGGGTATACCGATACAGCAAACTTTACTCGATTTATTCGAAGAAAATTGGGAGTAACGCCGTCTGCTTATCGGAAGGCATCGTCTTTTCTTACGTCTTAGCGCATAAAGTGACATTTCGGCTAAAGAGAGTGTGCCGACGGAATAGTTCAGTTTGGTGGCACGAGGTGACAATTTATATTTCTCTCAATCCATAAGATTAGGAGTATCGAAACCAAAGAGAGAAGCAAACATGTCACATCGATTCCATGAATACCGTTCACCGCTTACCCAATCCTTTGAACACGCCATTGACTACTTAGAGTCATTAAATGAGCGACCTGTAGACAAGTGCATCACTTCTCAGGAGTTGAGACAAGCGATTGGTGGGCCACTCCCATTGACACCAACGCAGCCGTCAGTCGTTATCAATGAGATGGTTAAAAATGTTGATGCAGGCTTGATCGCAACGGGGGGACCACGTTTCTTTGGCTATGCCATTGGCAGCTCTTTCCCTGCTTCACTGGCGGCAGATTGGCTGGTGAGCGCATGGGACCAAAATGTACCGTATTACGTTGCTAGTCCAGCTTTGTCAGTGGTTGAAGAAACCGCCGCAGAATGGATGACCCAACTAATTGGCTTGGCGCCAAATTCGGGTATCGGCTTTACATCTGGTGCCCAAGAGGCGATTTATACAAGCCTTATTACCGCTCGTAATGCACTTTTAGAACGTGCAGGCTGGGATGTGGCAAGTCAAGGTATGTATGGTGCGCCGCGTATTAATGTTGTTGTGAGCGATCAAATTCATTCAACGATTAAACGTGCCCTTTCCATGATTGGAATCGGTTTGGAAAACATTGTAAAAGTTCCAACGGATGAAAACCTACGCATAATTCCAGATTCCCTGATGGAGACCATTACTGCACTTGAGGGGCCAACCCTAGTTTGCGCGCAAGCAGGCTGTATTGACTCCGGAGCTTTCGACCCTTTCCATGCACTTGCTGATGCCGTTGCTGCTCATGGTAATGCATGGTTGCATGTTGATGGCGCTATTGGGCTCTGGGCGGCAGCGAGTGCAAAACATCGTTATCTACTGGATGGTATCGATAGAGTTGATTCAATTGATACTGATGGTCATAAGTGGTTTAACATGCCTTATGACTCGGGAATGGTCATCGTGAAGAACGCAGGTTTGCTGGCTCAAGCGATGGGCGGCAGCAATATGGGTGACTACCTTAATGATGCGATGGATAAGCCAGATCGCAATGCGATCAACTTTGGGATTGGTGCTTCGCGTCGAGCTCGTGGTGTGCCTGTTTATGCTGCGTTTAAGTCATTAGGTAAGCAGGGGATCGAAGACCATGTTGACCGTTGTACTGCGCTTGCACAATGTATGGCAGAAAAACTTTCAACAGTGGATGGCATCACTATCCTCAACGATGTGGTGTCGAATCGTTTTTCAGCACAGTTTGGTGAAGGAGGCGAGGAATATCGCAATGAGCTAACGGCCCGTGTTGTACATCGACTGCAACAAGAGGGAACTCTTTATCCATCGACTTCTGGTTATAAGGGGCTTAAGACCATGCTGTTTTCTGTACTAAGTTGCCATACTTCCAAGGAAGATATCGATTTGTCAGCAGAAAAGATCATCGAAGCTTACCTGACAGAGAAAGAACTAATGAGCACCAAATAACATGTTAATGGTTGACTGTTAGTCGCCGTATCAAGGCAAACCCAGCGATAATGCTGGGTTTTTTATTTTGGGTGGATTCTGGTAGGCATGCAATGACAATTAATCCGTCTTTGGTTTCTTTATTCTTTTTAAATGACTTCTTCCATTCAATAAGGATTCCTATATGAAATCAAAACTACTTACTTTTCTCTTTGGATTGGTCGTTCTAAATGGATGCTCAAGTGCCACTCCCGTTGATAGCCACCTTATCAGTGCTTCTGGGGTAGATGTGGCTTTCTTAGTGAGCAAAAATACCGACCTGTTAGGGCAGTTAGAGTATTCAAAAGCCGATACAAAGAGTCATGCTGCTCTCAACCAAACTCAAACCGACATCAAGGTATTCAAAGACGAAGAAAATACCTTAACGCTTACTCAGGTGAGAAGCTGCAACAATTGTAATTACCACTTAGTGCATGAACACAAGAATAAGCTGTCCCCAATTGGCGAGGAGCGCCAACATACTTATATCGGTAGAAAAAAGCTGGCGAGCCTTTATTTAGAGCATCCGGTTTATGTGGACAAAATTCGCGCTTTTATCAGTGCCAACCCATCGGTAGCAGAAAATGAGGAAGCGTGTATTGACGTGATTGTGGCTTTTTCAAAAACGAGTCGTATTGATGTTGGAACGCTCACCAACTGTGCAGCGCCATTAGATAGCCACTCAGTTAAAAACGTACAAATGGTACCATTAAGTTGATGCTTTAATGCGACAGCATCCCAAGAATCACACCAAAAAGAAGAAATACAAAAAGCATACGAACGCCAGTAGCGTTGCAGAGAGTACGGGATAAATGATGTAAGAGTCTTGCTTACTGGTGCGTTGGTAACAAAGCGAAACTAGCAAAATGTTATACACGACCAATAATAAGCTGATCATGGTGCCACTATTAAGATTAAGGCTTGGCAGTTGAGTTAGAAAGAATGCCAGCAACAGATAATCAAAAATGATCAGCCAAAGAAAGGCTTTTTTGAGCGAATCTTTTTTGGTTTTATTGGGCGCGCGTACAGGCATATCGAACTCAACTAAACAGTGATAGCAACAATTATTAGCAATGCAAACAGCAATCGAGATGAAAGGTCACACCGTGTATTTGTTGTGACCTTTTTTGATTTTAGAGGTCTTGAATTTTCGCTTTTGGTGTTTCTGAATCCACCGAATAGCGAATCACTTCTTGCCTGATCACGGGTTGGTTAAATTCCGCTTTTTGCTTGGCTTTCTGTAGTTCACTGCCTTCTTGATTACCGAAGAAGGTCTCTAGCACTTGCGCGGCTGGCGTGGTCAGAATAAACAACTCTATACGACGGTTTTCACTCGAATCTGGCTCGTCAGGATTAAGTAACGCGCGATCCGACATGCCCGTCACTTGCATCACACGATCATCCGGCATACCACCCTCGACTAAGGTGTTTCTTGCGACATCCGCTCGTGAAGCCGAAAGCGCCCAGTTAGATTGCTTTCCAAAGCGTTTTTTAAACGGGGTAGAATCGGTGTGCCCGCTAATGATGACTGGGTTACTGATGCGCTCAAATACTGGAGCTAAAGCAAGCAACAAGTCTTCAAAGAAAGGGGTCAACTCAGCACCGCCACGGCTGAACATATGCTGTTTGTAGTCATCTTGCAGAACAATGCGCAGACCCTGTGGAGTGATGGTGACATTCACGTTACCTTGCGCGCTGATTTGCCCGACGACTTCATCAATCACTTTAGCCAGTAGAGCAAGTTGCTCTTGGGTGTCGAAATTGCCAGGGATAAGTGAGTCAATCTCTGGGCCGTCGCCATCACCTTGGAAGAAAGAGCTGACGACATGGTTGGAGTTGTGTTTACTTGGCACAGAAGAGTCCTGTGCCAAGTCGATAGGAGAGATACTTTGTGAGGTATCGAAAGGGTTACCGTAGCTCTTATCAAAAACGCTCGAACTATGAAGGTGCGCGACAATGGCCTTGCGCTCTTCTTTGTCGACCACCTGCATGACCCAAAGGACAAGAAACAGCGCCATCAACGCGATCATGAAGTCGGCAAACGCGACTTTCCACGCGCCACCATGAAACTCATCATGGTTATGTGCTTTCGCGCGTTTGAACACCACATGTTCTTGTTTTTGCATTATCCCTCCTGTTCAGCTAGCCACTTCTCCATTTGGTTGAAAGTTGGTTTGATGTCTAACTGAATGTGTTTACGGCCAGCGTCGATGGCGAGCAATGTTGGCTTCTTCGCGACGTAAGCAACCAAGGTGGCGCGCACGCATTCAAAAGCCGTCATGTTTCGTCTCACTCGCTGAGCCATGGCATTACTGAGTGGATCTAAACAACAGTAACAACCAAAAATACCAATGAACGTACCAACGAGGGCAGCGGCAACGTGATAACCAATCAGCGCAATGGAACCATCAATGGCTTGCATGGTGATGATGATGCCACCGACTGCGGCAAGAATACCGAATCCGGGAAGCGCTTCTGCAGTGCGCTGCATTGAGCGTGAAGGCAGTAACATCTCGGTTTGAATGGCTTCGATTTCTTGTTCTAGCAGTCCCTCTAATTCATGAGGCGACATTTGTCCCATTGCCATTAAACGTAAATTGTCGGTAATGAACGAAATAAGGCGATGATCGTTGCTCACTTTTGGGTACGCGAGGAAGATCGAACTTTGTTCCGGTGATTCAATGTGTGAATCTAGGAATTTAAAACCACGACTGCGTGCGGTTTCTAGCAGGTTATTCAGTAGTGCCATCAGCTCCATGTAGTACTCGTATTCCTGACGCGGGCCAGAAATCGTTGCACGCACTTGCTGACGCATTTCTTTTAACACTTGAGGCGGGTTACCTATGATCAGAGAGCCAGCTGCGGCTCCGATGATGATCAGAAACTCGGCCGGTTGCCAAATCGCACCAAGTTTACCTCCTGCCCACATGTATCCACCAAAGACACACAACAGGACGGTAATGGCTCCAAAAAACTTTTGCATCTTTGACTCCTAAGAGGACATTAATTGATTGAGTTGTTTAAGCGCTTGTTTGTGCAACTGACAGATGCGAGGTGGCGTCAGATCGAGCACGAGCGCGATTTCATGTAGGTTGAGTTCGTGTTGATAAAACAGAGTCAGTAGCAACTGGTCGCGCTTCGACATTTTGCTAAGTGCGCAATCTAAGCTACGACGAATATGTTCATGTTCCATCCCGTCGTATTGACCGCCGAAGTGGCTGTCTCCCCCTGTTTCCATTAATTGATCAAGGCTCTGCATTTCGCCCGCCAGCGCTGCATTTTGGCGGTTGTAGAAGTCTTGCTCATCAGTGCCGAGTGCTTTAATGATCTCGGCATCGGTAGGCATTCTGCCAAGTTCACGGGTTAGGTCACGTGTGACGTCGTTTAGTTCGTGTGCTTGTTGACGGGTCTTACGTGAGCGCCAATCTAAGCGGCGAAGCTCGTCTAAAATAGCGCCACGAACCCGACAAACGGCAAAAGCGGGGAAGTGTGTGTCATCCACATCCCCATAACGACGTCCTGCTTCGACGAGCGCAATTAGGCCAATTTGCTGCATGTCTTCAATGCTGCAATGCGAAGTAGCATGAACGCGGAGTTGGTTTACGACGCGTTTCACCATGATTTGATGGCGTTGCAGCAGTGCGTTTTCGTCAATCTGGCGAGACGGTGTATTCACTTCCTCCGTCGCGGTATAACTTTCCTGTAAGTTCATCTCCAACATAGTCGTGCTCCGTTATTGCACAACGTATTTGGTCAATAGAACATCATCGATATCACGCACGATGTCAGTTTTCGCAAACGCTAAGAGTAGGGTCTCTTTGACTTCGTTTTGCAGAATATCGATAGATCCCGCCTGCTGTAGCTCATCAAAGGTTTTATCGCTGAACAGCTTGAGCAATGAGTTTTGTACCATTGGCATGTAGTTATCGATGTTCTTAATGCGCTCTGGACGACGCGTTTCTACGGCCAGTTCCAGCATCACAAAGTGCGTCTGCTTTTTACCTTTGATAGTCAGCACCACTTTGTCCAATGGGTGAAAACTCGGTCCGTTGCTGGTAGGTTCTTCTGCTGTTAAGAACGCGAGTGGAGAATCTTCCAAAAAAGCGCTGACGCCTGATTCCGATGAGGCGGATTCTGAACTTTTATTTATGTACCAAATACCGCCAACCACCGTGGCGGCCGAAACGAGGGCACTGGTGATGATCATGGCGATAAACAGGGCGATCATTTGTTGTTTGGTCATAACCTTTTTTCCTCGATGATTAATTAGGCTTGAGTGTTCAGCCAATGCTCTGAATAGTTTGTTGTTGTATTTGATTGAAAAGTGCCGGATTCACGAGCCGCAAAAATAGTGGTGTCTTCTTGTGGGCTCTCATGGTCATGACGGTCTTGACCTTGATCCGAACCGACATTGACATCCACATGAACAAAGTTCTGCTCTTGAAGCTCAGCACGTAAACGCTCGGACACTTGCATTAATGCTTCACGCGTAGCGGCTGTGTTGGCGTTAATTTGCACGCTCAAACGATCCCCTTCGACACGAACCAATAAATCCAATTTACCGAGATCTGGTGGGTCTAAGCGGATTTTGGCTTCTTGCAAGTTTTGCTGCGCTTGTAAGGTCACACGGTCGTGTAAAACCTGCATCATTTGCTCACCCCATTTACTAGAGTTGGTATCAACACGTACGGCCGCCCACTCCACGCTTTGAGCTTGAGTAGCTGCCAGTGGTGAGGTTGGGTTCGAATGCGGCGCTGTTGCTGTTTGCGCTTGTGAGTTGGCCGCTAGCACTTGCCCTTGAGCTGGTTGATTAAGTAGAGTTTGCAAGTCCAAAGCTGATACCTTTAATACGCTCGTTGCACTGGCTATAGGGGGGCTTTGGTTCTCCTGCACAGTGGTGTTAAGTATTGGGTTTACTTGGTTTCCGACATTTGTGCTTTGAGACGCATTACCTGCCGATACTTGCGCAAGTTGATTTGTTTCGCCTTGCTTAACCGCGGTTTTGCTCATTCCTTGGATTAGGGCTTGCGCTTGAGTGGCGAGATCCATGGTGGCAGGAACCGCAATCAGCAATGCTTCAGCTGAGGTCACTTCAGCGTTGAGTTCCGATGTTTCAGCTTTTGGCTGGGTAACTTCCGTCGGTAAGGCTTGCGCATTTAAACGGAACCCCGCGACAACAAGAGGTGCGTTGGTTTGGTGCTGTTGGTTTACCGCGGTTGAACTGGGGTGCGAAAAGCCTTGCTCTGAACGCGCTTGTGAGATTTTCCCTGCTGACGACTGAGAAGGCCCACTTGCAGGCATTGAATTGGTTACCATCATTGCGTGAGCTCCATCGTCATCGCGAGCTGATAAGCCATCGCACGTTCTTGTTGATCATTCACCTTGCTCATCTCTTGTTTTAATTCGCTGGTGGCTTTTTCTAGAGCGGTGAAAGCGCACGCATGCACCGCTTTTGCCCGCTGAATTTCAGGAGCGAGTTTTGGATCTTTAAGATACGGCTTATGACTGATCAGCAGTTCACGCAACTGTAGGTCGTAGCGTTTCAGTGCTGGCCAATCGGCCGTTTTTGTGGCGATTTGGATCAGTTTTGATAAGTGGCGAAATCGCTCTGGCGACACTTTATGCTTGCTGTCCAAAATTCACCCATCCTTCTCGAATGTTGCCCATTACTCGCTCGACATTGTCTAAACGGGTTGCGTCGTTTTGCACGCTGGTGTAATACAGCTCAACTTGGCAGAAGTCATACAGTTGGCGTAGGTTCTCTGCAATTTCGCCGCCATTTTCTTCATCTAGGGCACTACTTAAACCAATTAAGATGTTCATGCATTTGTTGATGCCTGTGCCTTTTTCTGCCAGACGATTGGCCGCGAGATGGCCTCGAACACGTTCAACTTCATCAAGCAGACCATCAATTAACATCACCACCAGTTGGTGTGGGTTGGCGGATGCGGCTTGCGCATCCAGATCGACTTGTTGGTATGAGTCGTAGCCAGAATCCATGAGCATAATTATTTCTCCTAAAGGCTTAACCAAACATCGACATGGTTTGGTTCATTTGCGTCATTAAGGTGTTCATTTGGGTAAATTGGGAGAGGTAGCGGTTGTACGACATCTCGTATTTACGCTCTAGCGTAGTTTGCTTGTCCTCGATGCGGTCTAAGTTGGCTTGCAGGGCGTCTTTACGTGAATTAAAGGTGCCAGATGAGAATTTTAGGAAAGGTTCCGCCATATCATCGAGCGAATCCAATAAGGCTCCGTCGCCATTAAACATCGCCTCTAATCCAGCACTGTTGTTCTTCTGTGCTTCGGTAAACTTATCTTGGTCCACTTTCATTTTGCCGCTGCGGTCAAGGGTGATGCCGATTTCATTCAGTCGCATTCCGCCATGTTCTCCGCGCACCAAATTAGTCAACTGGCTTTCAATTGAGCGTAGTGTTGGGTCACTGGCGAGCACGCCACGAGCTTTGTCTTCACCGCCGATTTGAGTGTATTCATCAAGCGTCGAAACCAGAGAGTTGTAGGCTTCAACAAACTTATTGAGTTGTTCTTTTGTGCCTTCGCTGTCAGCGCCAATCCCCAGCCCTACTGCCGCTTCACCTGAGGTTTGTGCTTTCGTGACCGTGATGTCGACGCCATCAATCACGCCTTCAAAGGTGTTACTTGCGTTAGTCAACTGAAGTCCAGTGCCTTCCGCGCCGAGCCAAATCACGGCATCTTGTGGTTTACTGATTTCAGTTGTGTTGGTAAAGGCATCTTCAAACCAAGCTTGCCCCGTGCCAGAGGCGTTTACATTGATGGTGTTCGCAACGCCTGTTTCAGTGCTCGACAACATGAAATGCGTTTGACCGTTTGAGCGCACTAATGTGGCGTTGACACCGGGATTGTCAGCATTGTTATTGATAGCACTGACCAAATCAGTCACGGTTGCTTTGCCATCCCCATCGGTATCAACAGTTGATAGATCCAACGTCATGGTTTCGCCATCAATGGTGAATTCCAATGTGCCTGTGGTCGGTATTTCTGTTGTGGCATCCAAATTTGCTGGCATGCCTGTAGAGAGCTGATGTGAGGTCGCGACTTGCTCAACGAAAATTTGGTAGTTGCCCGACATGGCGTTGGCATCGGCGCTAGCAGAGAAGTACCCATCTTGAGAGAGCGTCGCCGTGTTCTTGATGATGCTACTGGTGCTGCTGTTCATCTCATTGACGGCTGTGCGGAAATCACGCAGCGCGCTTTCTACTTTTCCTAGTGCTGTCAGTTGAGCTTGGTATTTATCCGCTTGAAACTGGTAGCGTTGTTGAAATGGCTGAACATCTAACGTGGCGAACTGGGTTGCCATGGTGATTGGATCTAATGAACTCATGAGGTCGCTCCCTCTCTCATCTGTATTTGGCGTCTTGTGCCAGTAATAAATGAACAATCGCAAGATGCGTGCCTGTTATTTATTTGTATATATAACAGCATCTTGTAGTGGTTTTTTCTATTTGAGAGGAAGCGCTTTTTCCACCTTGATGGTTCCGCTTTCCCCTTGGTAATTCCCGGGGTTTCCCAAAGAGAAAAGGCGACCAGAATAAGCAAATGATTTAATTAAATAGGAGAGAAATGACTGGCTATGCTGATGTACGCATAGTGAGCAGATTTCGGTGTTTACTGCTAAAGGATTCGGATTTTTCTGACCCTGTCGGAAGGTGAAGTTTTGTTATCTTATGCCCCTGCAATTTTTGTGGTTGCTTACGTCTGGCTATTTCCCCCAATTAAAAATTAAAAGAACGACAGTAATGAATGAATTTGTTTTACGACTGATGAAGTGTGCACGTGCTTACGAGGCATTTATTGGAACCAAACTGCGCAGTAAACAGAACATTAATGCCGAGGAGCTGGCAAGCATCCGTATTGAAGCGGTTTCTCGTTTCCCTGAGTTAAAAAGCTACCAACGTGACCGTGGTGTTGAATCGGCTGAATTGGAGCTGTTTAATAAGGTGCTACATAACACCATGCTCAAAGCGGGTTTTCGTGTCCCAACTGCGAACCAAACCCGTGATGCTAGCGGTATCTATATTCGTCGCTAAGTGTTTGGCATCATCAAGAACAAAAAAACCTCCCAAATACTGGGAGGTTTGACTTTCGGACGGATTAAATCAACAGCCTTATTGGGAGCTACTGAGCTTAATCGTTGATTAACGAAGTAGCGACATTGCCATACCTGGCAATTGGTTCGTTTGAGAAAGAACCGTTGTGCCTGCTTGCATTAGCATTTGGTTCTTCGTCATGTTTGAAGACTCAACGGCAAAATCAGCGTCAGTGATACGGCCTTTCGCAGCTGACGTATTTTCAACCATGTTGCCTAGGTTAGTCATTGTGTGCTCAAGACGGTTGATGTTCGCACCCAATGCTGAACGTGCAGTACCGATTTGACCTAGAAGACCTGCATCACCGGTCGCGCCAGTCAGTGCTGTCATTGCAGTTTGAGCATTTGCTTCAGATGTTAGGTCGCCAACTGCTAGTGCACCAGATGTGCCGATTGAAGCGTTGATTGCTTGCACTTGCGTTGATACGTCAACTTCAAGTTGTTCGCCTGCTTGAGTACCAATTTGGAAGTTAACAGCTGCTGCACCAAATGTACCAGCATCTTGTAGAAGCTTGTTACCACCAAAACTCGTTGAGTCCATGATGTTCGCGAGCTCTTCACCTAGCTGCTGGTATTCCTCGTTTAGTGCCGTGCGGTCGTTTGCCGATACAGAACCGTTCGAAGCCTGTGTTGCTAGGTCGTTCATGCGGTATACGATGTTTGTCATTTCATCCATCGCGCCTTCCGCAGTTTGCATCATTGAAATGCCGTCTTGCGAGTTACGCATTGCAACGCTCATGCCGCGAGTTTGAGACTCAAGACGGGTAGCAATTTGTAGACCTGCTGCATCGTCTGCTGCTGAGTTGATACGGTAACCCGTGCTCAAACGTTCCATAGACGTGTTAAGTAGGTTACTTGTATTGTTCAGCGTGTTCTGAGTTACAAGCGATGCGAAGTTAGTATGCATAGATAAAGCCATCTTGGTCTCCTTAGTTTTTCACTATTCTTTCAGGCTTCGGGATTCTCCCTTGCTCACTAACTAGAGGCGGTCGATTCGTTTTAATGATTAATTGGAAATTTAAAAATTTTATCGAAAAGCGCTAGTTTGATGGTTTTTAGTGACTTACATTCCAGAATATTGACTGTTTAAGGTTAATTAGACAGAAAAAAGGGCGAATTCTTGTCTCGGAATTCGCCCTTTTGCTTTTGGGTGGTTTATTCATCATCAAACGATTTAAACGACAATGAGGTGGGAATATCACTGAAATAGCCGAAGTAATAACTCGCACCAAGTAATCGATAGCGGTTGAGTTCACTTTGACTTGCGACTCTTCCGGCAATCCAAGAAATGTGGTTACCCCTTAAAAATCGCGCAATGGGTAGAAATGCATGTTGCTCTTGTTTGTTTTCCATCGTCACGGATAGTTTGATCATATCAGGGTCAAATTCGGTGATGCGCTCGAAGTGTGTTTGATGTGTCGAGACTTCAAACCACAAGGCAAAGGCGTTCTCTTTCAATTGTTCTACCAAAGGAGTCACTCTATCGTGCAGACATAGGGTCTCATCGGCTTGAAGGGAAGGGATAACATGTTGAAAGGCCGCATTATGGAACTGAATCATCTGATTCAAGAAGTGCGCACCAGGCTGCCAGAGCAGGGCATCAATGCGGATGGGAACCACCACATTGCTGATTAAATCAGGGTGAAACGTTTCGAGTTGGAATTGAGTCTGTCTTAGAGCTAAGTACAAGCTGTACAGATCTAAGCAATATTGCATTTGCTCTGATAACTGAAACTGATAGACACTCTGCTCGCCGCGTAGGCCAAAGCGCAATGTAAGGTGTTGGTATTCCACCTCGCCAGTTTTAGTTTCACGGATGGCCTGACAGGCGTGTTGAATGTCGTTGTGCTTGAGTGCATCAAACACCAGTTGGTCGTCGTCCGTGACAATGTGTTGCAGCGCAAGGCCACATAAATAATCGTACATCGCTTTCGTTGATATGAGATTAACCAAGGTTTCCTACCACGTTGATCTGTTTATTTTCTGGGATTTCATTGTAGGACAATACCGCGAGTCCTTGAGTAAAGGTACGAGCATAACGAGCCAACAATGGGCGTAACTGAGGCATCACTAATAAGATTGGTGGTAAGCCCTGTTGCTTGAGTTGTTGACGAATTAAAGGCAAGTTTTGTTGGAACTGACCAAGAATGTTCGGTTCTATCGGGAAACTGTCTAGCATCACGGTGCCCGCAGCTTGTGCTTGTTGCAGAGAGGTCATCAACATTTGCTCTAACTCGTCTGAAAGCGCATAGACATTGAGCTCGTTCTTTTGTCCTGCGACCAAGTTCACCAAGGTACGTTTTAGTGCGCAGCGTACATCTGCCGCAAGTAAAATTGGGTCTTTAGTGTTCTCAGAAGACTCCAACATGGTGTTAGCAATGGTACGAATGTCCTTTAGAGGCACTTGATCAAGCAGAAGCTGACGGTAAACCTTAAGCTGCTGTGCTGGGGTCAGTGCAGCGGCTAAGGCCTCGGCTAATTTAGGTGCTTGTGCCGTGAGTCGTTGAGTCATAGCTTCAACATCGTCATGGGTAAACAATTCAGCCAAATTGGTTTTCATGATTTTGCTGATGTGCGTGGCGATGACAGTACCATCGTCAACGACTTGATAACCCATATTCAGTGCTTTGGCTTTATCTTGATGTTCAATCCAAACTGCAGGCAGTTGGTAGGCAGGGTCGCTGCCCAAAATACCGTCGACTTCACCGTAGGTTTCCCCCACGGCGATCGCCATTAAACGTTCTGGCTCAATCAAACCTTGCTCAATTACTTCGCCATTTAGCGCGATGGTGTACTGGTTTGGTTTTAGGCTGAGGTTGTCGCGGATACGAACTTCTGGCAGCAGAAAACCCACTTGCTCAGACAGGTTGCGGCGTACACCGCGAATACGCTGTGCCAAAGGGGCGCCTTGTTCTTTGTTTACCAAGTGCACCAAACGGTAACCGAGCGCCAAAGATAGGGTATGGACGTGTGGAATATCATCCCAAGTCAGTGCGGCTTCTTCTTCCTGCATCGCTTGAGAAAGGGCTTCGACTTGTTCTATTTGTGGGTCTTGAACCGGTTGTTTGCTTTGTCGCCAGCCTGCAAACGCCAATACGGCAGCAAAGGTAAAGAAGGCGAGGTGAGGCATTCCCGGAACTAAACCAATCACGGTCATGATTACCGCAACGGTGAACAGAGTAGCAGGTGTTGCTAGAAGCTGCTTGTGCATGGTTTCCGACATGCCGTTATCGCTGTCGTTAATGCGAGTAACGATAATGGCGGCTGCGGTTGCCAGTAATAGCGATGGGATCTGTGCAACTAAGCCGTCACCGATGGTTAGCAGTGCGTAAGTCTTAAAGGCTTCTGATGCTGGTAAACCGTGTTCGAACACACCAATGCTGATACCACCAATGATGTTGATGAACAAGATCAGCAAACCTGCGACCGCATCACCACGAACAAATTTAGACGCACCATCCATAGAACCGTGGAAGTCGGCTTCGTTTGCCACTTCTTTACGACGTTGACGGGCGGTTTCTTGGTCAATCAAGCCAGCGTTTAAATCGGCATCGATGGCCATCTGTTTACCCGGTAGCGCATCCAAGGTAAAACGTGCGGATACTTCGGAAATACGCTCACCACCTTTGGTGATCACGACAAAGTTTATGATCATCAAAATGATGAACACCACCATACCGACTACGTAGTTTCCGCCGATCACCACTTCACCAAAGGCTTGGATGACTTTACCTGCGGCATCGCTGCCGTTATGGCCTTCTAACAAGACGATACGGGTAGATGCGACGTTTAACGTAAGGCGAAGTAGCGTGGCGACCAAAAGGATGGTTGGAAAAATCGAAAAGTCGAGCGGTCGCTTCGCCGTGGTGCTGACCAGCAATACCAAGATCGCTAAGACAATATTGAAGGTAAACAGCGCATCCAGCAATAGTGGCGGTAGTGGCAATATGACCATTGCCAACACCATCAACAAGACGATTGGAATACCAATGTAGCCTTTGGTGGAGGATTGAAGTTGTTTTAACCGGTTAAGCATACTTTCGTGTCCTTGGGTAAACGCGGGTTAATCAGTGCTGCAAATGCTTTGGAATTGAAAAATGAGGCAAAGGCGTCGGCGCTTGTCCGTCGCCTTTACGAAAGGCTTTCAATTGCAAAACATACGTAAGAATGTGTGCAACAGCGATAAAGAGCTGGCTCGGAATGGCTTGCTCAATCGCGGTTGTGTGATAAATCGAACGAGTCAGTGGCGGCGAGTTGATGATCTCGACTTTGTTCTCGCGTGCGATGCGTTGGATGTGCATCGCCGTTTCATCGACGCCTTTTGCGACCACAAATGGGGCGTCTGAAAGTGAAGGTTCGTATTTCAATGCGACGGCGTAGTGGGTTGGGTTGGTGATGACCACATCTGCAGTGGGCACCATCTTGTCGATTTTACGTCGCGCGAACTGTTGTTGAATCTGACGAATACGCTGTTTGACCTCTGGGCGGCCTTCGTTATTTTTGAACTCTTCTTTGAGCTCCTGCTTCGTCATGCGCAGTTCTTTTAGGTGCTCCCAACGTTGGTAGGGAATATCAATCACACCAAACAGAAGTAAGGCAAACCCCATCAGTAGTAAGCCTTCAAACAGTATCGACATGACCATTGAAAAGCCTTGGCTAAGCGGCAAGTTTTGCATACCAAGTAAAGGCTGGAGGTGATTATCTAAGTAGCCATAGAGAATGCCAAAGATGACCGCGACCTTGAATGTCGATTTCACCAGTTCTACAACTGAGCGGGTTGAGAAAATACGTTTGATGCCCGAAATAGGATTGAGTTTGGAGAGCTTTGGTAACACATTGGCTGGTCGGAACATCCAACCTCCCAAGATCATGCTGCTGCCAAATGTCACGATAATGATGACTGTGAAGAGGGGCAATAGCATTTCAATGATGACCGCCAAACTCTGCCCAAGTTGCTCTACCATTTGTTTTGGATTGTCTAAATCAGCACGGGTTAAGGCCATGTTGTAACGGAATATACCTGTCATGCTTTCCCAAATACTGCTGAGCTGAGAGTAAAAGTACAAGGCGACCGCTAAGAAAATCACTGCGGTGGTGAATTCTTTTGCACGAGGAATTTGTCCTTCCTGGCGAGCTTTTTTAACTTTCTGGGGGGAGGCTTTTTCGGTTTTGTCTTGTGATGACTGATCGCTCATGCGCCCCCCAACATAAAGTTATTCAAGTGGCGAATGGTGTCATGCACTAATGCGGTGTAACGGCTAGGGACACCAGAAACGGATATCAAGACGCTGAACAAACCTAGCAGCATAGTCATAGGGAAGCCCAGAGCGTAAACGTTTAATGAAGGCGCGGCGCGATTCATCACACCAAAGCTAATGTTTGCAAGCAGCATGGATACAATGGCAGGTAGAGCCAAAGCAAGTGAAGAAGCGAACATCCAGCCGAAAATACTGACCACGCCTTTCAGCGAGAGTGCGGTTAACCCAGAGCCAACGGGCCAGATGACAAAGCTTTGTATGACGATGTCGATAACCAACAAGTGCCCCTCCAGAGCAAGAAATAATAAGGTCGAGAAGATTAAGAACATGCGACCAAGAATCGCCACCGAAAGGCCGTTGACTGGGTCATTCATCATTGCCATGCCTAAGCCCATTTGCAAAGAAACGATTTGACCAAGCATGGTAAAAACATTGAATAGCATGTGTAGAATAAGGCCAAACATCAGCCCCCATATCGCTTGTTCGAATGCAAGGAACAAGGAAGTCATAGAAAACAGTTCGACTGCTGGCATGGGTGGCATCAGTGGTGCGGTGATCACCACGATAGAGAAGGCGAGTAAGCTACGGACCCAAACTGGAATCAACGCATCGCCAAAGAATGGCATGGAAATAAAGACCGCACCGATGCGAAAAAACGGCCACCAAAGTTGACCGAGAATCACAGACAGTTCCGCAAACGTGATCGCCATTAGCCGATCATTCCCGGAATGTTATGGAACAAGAAGTCAAACAGCTCCATGATTTTTCGTAGCATCCAATGCCCTGCAAAAATCACCATCAACAGGGTGACCAGTAGACGTGGCAAAAAACTTAAGGTTTGTTCGTTGATTTGGGTTGCGGCTTGAAATACCGCAATGCCAAGACCGACGATCAATCCCGGAACGACTAAGACTGCTACCATTAAAATGATCAGCCATACTGCGTCAGAAAACAGTGTAACGGTTAACTCAGGTGTCATATTGCCTCCTGCTAACCGAAACTGGCGGAAAGCGTGCCAACCGTCATTGCCCAGCCATCGACAAGAACAAATATCACCAACTTGAATGGCAATGAAATGATCAGAGGTGAAAGCATCATCATACCCATTGCCATCAATACACTGGCGACCACAAGGTCAATGATCAAAAACGGAATGAACAGCATGAAGCCAATTTGGAAGGCGGTTTTCAGTTCACTGATGACAAACGCAGGGAGTACAACGGCGAAAGAAATATCCTCGACGTTTTGGTCGATGGGTTCATTGGCAATGCGTAGCATCTGCTCTAACGAACTTTGATGCGTTTGCGCCAGCATGAAGTTTCTGACCGGTTTTTCTGCAACGGAGAACGCTTGTATCAAGGTAATTTCACCGTTGTCGTAAGGTTGGAAGGCATTATCGTAGATGTCAGTCCAAACCGGACGCATGATGAGCAGAGTGAGTGTCAATGCAATGCCAACCAGCACGCGGTTCGGTGGGCTTTGTTGTAGGCCCAAGGCTTGGCGTAAGATCGCCAAAACAACAATGATTCGCGTGAAACTGGTGGCCATCAAAACAAAGGCTGGTAAGAAACTGAGTGCGGTCATGAGCAACAGAATCTGGAGCTTAACGCTGTATTCTTGTTGCGTGTCCCCATCGGACACCGACAAAATGGTCAAGCCGTTATCTGCCGCCATGGCTGGGAAGGCAAACAACAGCACGCCAACCAACCCCAATACTAGTAACGGCAAACGACGCTGCCAAACACTCAGACAATTCATTACGCAACCCACCGGAATTTAGCGTCCAACACCGCTCAACGCTGAGTCGTGTACATCAATAAGACGAAGACCATATTTGTCGTTAATGACCACGACTTCCGCTTGCCCCATCAGAGACCCGTTTACTTTTACATCTAAAGGCTCGCCATTGAGTTTATCCAATTCGATCACGGTTCCTTCGCCCGCTTTCATCAAATCCCCCAATGGGATTTCTTTGCTAGCGACTTCCAAGGTCACAGTGACGGGAATGCTTTTGAAAAAGCTTAAATCGCGCTCAGCGGCAGGCTCCGGTTTGAAGGCTTGTTCCGTTTCAAAGTCCTCTAACTGAAAGTCGTCAAAATTTAATTCATCGGCGTCGAATGCTTGGTTCTCTTGCGCTTCGCTCATCGCTGCGATTCCTTATCTGGGTTAAAAATCAATACAAGCTGACCGTCTTGTTCTGCAACACGACCAGTGAAAAGAGGTTGATTACCGATGCTGACTGGTACGGTATTGAGCAGCTCGATAGGCAGAATATCGTTAGGCTGTAAGCCCGCTACATCACTGAGCGCCATGGTCTTTTTGCTCAGTACGACATTGAGGCGAACAGGCGTCGTTTCCAATGAACGACAAAACGGTTGATAGAGATCAGCATCGGTATGAAGCTCAAGCTGCTCAATTAAGGTTTGGATTAATGTGCTATCGAGTTTGAGATGAATGGCACCTTGGTAGTCTTCGAATGTGATCGCAAGATCCGCATGCAAACCAATTCCGCGCGGCGTTTCGTACTCGCAGGTTTGCCACATCTCTTGGGGGGCAAGCCAGTTGGTAATGATACGGCTGATACGTTCTTGAAGGCGAAGATCACTGGCCGTCAACGTGGTCGAGGCGCGGTCGTTGCTTGCGCCATAAAAGCGGTCGGCGAGCTTGACTAAGGTATGGGCATCACTGTGGATAAAGACCATGCCACCCTCTTGATGCAGATAGCTCGATGTTTGGTCTTTATCCAACAAGGTTGGTGAGAAGCGATGTAGCTCTACCGAAGTTAAGGTCGCCTCAATTTTGTTGGAGCTGAGCCAATTTTGTAACTCGTTGGTCAGGCTAGTACAAGATTCTGAAATTAAAATTTCGAGCTTTTCACGAATGATATGAATTGGCTTGCCTAGCAGTTCTACATCAAGCAATTTGATGTCAGAAATAGGCTCATTAACTCTACTTTCCATTTATATTTTACCGTGCCTTAACAAACGAAACTGTTTTAACTTAATTGCGCACAGCATACACAGACTTTTTTAGATTCTTTTAGTTTCAACTTTAAAGATTGTGACTTTAGTTCATATGTTGATTTGAATCGAAGCATAGGCACTTTTAATAAAAATTAAAAAACGGTAGTTTGAACTAATAAATCAGTTATTAATAATTATAACAAGTAGTGAGCTAATTCGTTGTTATTTAAACCAAGTGCAGTCGTGGTTGTAGAATAAGTTTTAGAACTTGAGTTTTTTAACTCTCTGTTTTTATGGTATTAAGTTCGATTTTTTAAGCATTTCTCTAAGCTTTCTTGAACGTTTAATGACCATTTTTTATATTTCAGAATAGGGAATTAATATGATTACCTATGCCGAATCTTCTAATTCAATGGCATTTTTAATTAAATCATCTAAGTCAGAGGTATGTAAGATATACCAAGGTGTAAGGTGCTTAATTATATTTTTAAAAATAGTTTTTTTGTTTGGACTATCATCAACTAATTTCACATTGGCTGGTGAGAGTGTCACAATACCTATGGATATTTCCACTTGGTCATATAAGGGTGATAAATTTGAATGCAACTTAGTGCATTCAACTGTTCCGCAGGGGAAGTTTTATTTCCGTGCAGAGCCAAACAACCGAGTTCTCTTTATTGCTGATGTTCAAGATAACAACAATAAATGGGAAAAGGCTGTGTTAGGAAGTCAGAGTGCTCCGTGGCATAAAGAGCTTTATAGAAAGGAAAAGGCATCGCATACGTTTGCGCAGCCTACTCACCGATTTGAGTTCTTAACTGGTGCAGATTCGCTCATTCTTGAAATGGCATCAGGTAACTGGGTTACACTGTCACTAAGTGGAAGCAATCCTTCCGCCATAGATAGTGTCACGTTGCCAACCATTCAAATCCAACATGCACTAGCGTCTTTCAATCAATGTCGAGAACAGTTTCCTAAGCTGTCGTTTTCTCAAGCTCGAGATCTGATTCTTCCTTTTCAGTTTGGCCAACAGGCACTGAACTCATCTCAAAAAAACACATTAGCTGCTTTGCATAGTTATGTTGTTGTTGATGAGCGCGTCACTAAAATCTTAGTTGACGGTTATACCGACAATGTTGGTGCTCAATTAATTAATCTGAAGATTTCACGCCAACGAGCTCAACAGGTCGCAGATGAGCTCATTGCAAATGGCATTGCTCCTCACTTGATTGAAGTTCGTGCGCACGGAGCTCGCTACCCAATTGCAAGCAATAACACCCAAGCAGGGCAGGCTAAGAACCGCCGCGTGACGTTGCGCTTAGTTCGAGATAACGAGCGTGTGATTACCAAAAACGAGTTTGCTAACAACAACTCAGAAGTAAAACAACAATCCCAACAAGAGAAGGTAAAGGTTCAATGATGACGAAAACGGATATTTTGTTGGTTGAGCCAAATGAACGTCTTGCTCAACCGGTACTGGATGTACTGGGGAGCGCAGGGTATACCGCTAGGCACAGTCGTACTGGGCGAAGTGCATTGCTGGAAGAGCGAGCGAGCATCACCTTGGTGAGCTCAACCTTGCCGGATATGTGTGTACGCGAGTTTGTTGCTTGTCATCAGAAACAGCGTAATTCGGGTGTCGTGATTGCGATTGTAGATCAAGACCAAGGTATTTTGGCCGCAGAGACTATGAAGTCCGGTGCGACTGATTACTTGCTTCGTCCTTTTGAGACCAATCAGTTACTCAATTTGCTCAAGCGTGTTGAGGCTCTGGGTAAACCTTTAGCGAACATTGTTGCAGAGTCATGGCGCAGTAAACAAGTTTTACAACTGGCTCATCGTGCAGCTTGCACCAACGCCAGTGTATTGATCACTGGCGAGTCGGGAACGGGTAAAGAAGTGCTGGCTCGTTATGTCCATGAGCAATCTTCTCGCCTTGATGGGCCTTTTATTGCGGTGAACTGTGCTGCGATTCCGGAATCCATGCTGGAAGCCGTGCTGTTTGGCCACGTTAAAGGGGCGTTTACAGGGGCGACCAATTCTCAAAGCGGTAAGTTTGAAGAAGCCAACGGTGGCACCATTTTATTAGATGAGATTGGTGAGATGTCACCTGCGGTACAGGCGAAGTTGTTACGTGTATTACAAGAGCGTGAAGTGGAACGCGTTGGTAGCCACAAAGCCATTCAACTCGATATTCGAGTGATTGCTGCGACCAACAAAGACTTGCGTGAAGAAGTGCAGAAAGGCACGTTCCGCGAAGATCTCTACTACCGCTTAGATGTTTTGCCACTGCACTGGCCACCGCTTCGTGAACGCAAAGAAGATATTTTACCGATCAGCCAATTCTTTATTGGGAAATATCAAGATGGCAGTCGCTGTCACCTTTCTCAAGATGCGATTGCTGCCCTAAGCCAATATCACTGGCCGGGCAATATTCGTGAACTCGAAAACGTCATTCAACGCGCTTTGGTCATGCGTCACGGTGATTACATCACTGCGCATGATCTGATGCTACCAATTGAATTGCTGACGCCAGTCCCTAGCACAGAGCCAACCTCAAGTTTTGGTCATGTTGAAGCGAAGAAGCAAGCTGAGTTCCAGTTCATCCTCGATAAATTACGTCAGTTTGGTGGAAACCGAACCAAAACCGCAAATGCCTTGGGTGTGTCTACCCGAGCGTTACGTTACAAGCTTGCAGCAATGCGCGAACACGGTATTGATTTACAGTCGGCGCTTGGCTCGGCTGCCTAAAAGGAGAAATGTAGATGGCAAGTCAACCTACCAATGCGGTCTCAGCAGAGCAATTAATGCTGTCGAAAATGGAGGCGATGCGAACGCATGTTCAGCCGCCAGAATTTGTAGTGAGTGCTAACCCTTTGGATCAGCAATCTTTGAATGCACCATTGTCTTTCTCGCAAGCAATGACCAGCGTTTTGGACACGGTTAACCAACACCAATCGGTCGCCAGTCAAAAAATGACAGCCGTTGAGACGGGTAAAAGTGATGATTTAGTAGGGGCAATGGTCGCCAGTCAGAAGGCGAGTCTCTCTTTCAATGCTTTGATGCAAGTGCGCAACAAAGTAGTGATGTCGTTTGAAGATATAATGAAGATGCCGGTGTAATTCATGTCAGAACTTACCACTCAAGTGGCCGGAAATTCTGCGATGCATTCCGGCACGACACAGACGCTTTCATCGAATAATGGGATGAATGATGTCACAAATAAAATCAAACAGTTGTGGTCTAGCAGCCAACGCAATCTGGTGTTGTCTGCGGTTTTAGCCGCGATTGTTGCTGCGATTATCGTGGTTGCGTTATGGAGCTCTTCCCAAAGTTTCCGTCCGCTTTACAGCCAGCAAGAGCGCTTTGATATCGGTGAGATTGTGTCGGTACTGGAAAGCGAAGGCATCAGCTACCGCATGCAAGAGCAAAATGGACAAGTATTAGTGCCAGAAGGTGAAGTCGCTCGTATCCGCATGTTGTTGGCATCAAAAGGAGTTAAAGCGAAATTGCCTACGGGTTTAGATTCGCTAAAAGAAGACAGCTCTCTTGGCACCAGTCAGTTTATGGAAACGGCGCGTTATCGTCATGGTTTAGAAGGTGAGTTAGTACGCACTATCATGTCGCTTAATGCAGTCGCGAATGCGCGTGTGCACTTAGCGATTCCTCGTCAAACCTTGTTTGTCCGCCAGAATACAGAAAACCCTTCTGCATCAGTGATGTTAGAACTGAAACCAGGTGAAGATCTCAAGCCAGAACAAGTGGAAGCCATCATCAATTTGGTGGTGGGTAGTGTGACGGCAATGAAGGCAGAATTTGTCTCGGTGATTGACCAATATGGCCGACTATTGAGTGCAGATGTTGCCTCTGCAGAAGCGGGTAAAGTTAACGCTAAATACCTTGAATACCAAAAGAGTGTCGAGAAGCAAATCATCCAGCGTGCTTCAGACATGCTAACGCCGATTGTTGGCCCAAGTAACTTCCGCGTGCAAGTTGCAGCCGATATGGACTTTAGTCAAGTCGAAGAGACGCAAGAGATCCTCGATAATGCGCCAGTGGTTCGCAATGAACATACCATTCAAAACAACTCAATTGATCAAATTGCTTTGGGCATCCCTGGCTCACTAAGCAATCAACCTCCGGTTACGGGTGAAACGCCAACTAACGATAGCCAAAACACTAACGCGCGCTCAGAGATCAATCGTCAATATGCGGTTGGCAGCAGTGTTCGTCGTACTCAATATCAGCAGGGGCAAATTGACAAGCTAAGTGTGTCAGTCCTCTTGAATTCACAAGCATCACCAGATGGTGTGGCATGGAGCGAAGCGGACAAGTCCCAAATCTCAACAATGATCATGGACGCTGTCGGCATTTCTGCGACTCGCGGCGACAGTTTGAGTTTGATGAGCTTCAACTTCACACCAATCGAGATTGATGCGCCGCCAGCACTGCCTTGGTGGCAAGACCCAACCGTACAGCAACCCTTGCGTTATGTGATTGGCGGGATGTTGGGATTAGCGATGATCTTTTTTGTGCTTCGTCCTTTGATCATGCACTTAACTGGAGCTGATAAACCGTCACAGGAGCTGGAGTTTGCTGAACCACAGGAAGAGCCGCAATACGACAATCTGCAAACGCGTGAAGAGCGTGAACGTGAAGAAGTATTGAATCGCCGACTGTCCGAGAAAGGGATTGCCGTCTCCTCTGGTTTGGACGTCAACAGCGACATGTTACCGCCAGCCGGCTCTCCATTAGAAATCCAATTGAAACACCTACAGCTTATTGCTAATGAAGAGCCTGAGCGTGTAGCCGAAATTCTGAAACAATGGGTAAACATCAATGAACACAGCTCAGTCAACGTCAAAGCAGACGCTTAGTTATGTAGAACAAACCGCGCTCGTGCTGCTGGGCATGGGTGAGGATGCCGCAGCAAAAGTGTTGCAGCACTTCAGCCGTGATGAGACCCAGCGAGTGACACGTGCGATGGCAAAGTTAAATGGCATCAAAAGTGATTCTGCTCGCGGTGTGATTCAGCATTTTTTTGAAGATTTTCGCGAGCACAGCGGCATTCGTGGCGCATCGAAAGAATACTTGTCGAACACTTTACGCAAAGCTTTAGGTAACGATTTGGCAAAAGGTCTGCTGAACAACCTGTATGGCGATGAAATTCGTAACAACATGCAGCGCTTACAATGGGTAGAGGCCGAGACATTAGCGCGATTCATTGTTAACGAACACCCGCAAATGCAGGCGATTTTCTTGGCGTATTTACCAGCAGACAGTTCGTCGGCTGTTTTGAAGCATCTGCCGCAGGACTACCATGATGAAATCGTGTTCCGTATTGCTCAGTTGCAAGATATTGACCATCAGGTTGCGAACGATTTGCACGAATTGGTGGAACGTTGTATCGAGAAAGTGTCTGCAAGTCAAAGCACCCCGTTGTCGGGCGTGAAACAAGCCGCTGACATCATTAACCGATTTGAAGGCGACCGCGCGTCCTTGATGGAAATGCTTAAGTTGCATGACGAGAATGTGGTAAACGAAATCGAAGAGAATATGTTTGATTTCATGGTGCTGGGCCGTCAGCGCGAAGAAACCATGGATGCGTTGGTGCAACAGATCCCATTGGAACTGTGGGCGGTGGCATTGAAAGGTGCCGATATCCTACTGCAACAGGCGATCAAGCGTTCTATGCCGCAACGTATGGTGAAAGCGTTAGAAGACGATATGGAACTGCGTGGAGCCGTCGTGTTGAGCCGAGTACAGCGCGCGCGTCAGGATATTATGCAGATGGTGCGTGAGTTGGATGAAGCGGGTGAAATTCAGCTACTGCTCTACGAAGAGCCAACAGTGGAGTAAGACCATGGCAGAAAAAGCAAATAACACCATGCGATTACCACCAAGTGGATACCGCTTACATCGTTTTCCTCCTTTGGCGCAACCTGTGAACATCGAAGACGATTTCGCGATGGAGAACCAAGGCTGGCAAGATACTCAAGCCGACGTTCAACAACAGCTGGAAGCGGGGTTTCAGCAAGGTTTGCAGCAAGGGCATGACGAGGGCATTCGCCAAGGTATTGAGCAAGGCAAGCAACAAGGTCTGCTCGATGGCCAAAAAGAAGGCTTTCAAAAAGGATTTGTGTCTGGAGAGCAATCTGGCAAGCAAGGCTTTGTGGAAGCGGCAAAACCCGTTCATGAGTTGTTCCAAGCATTATCGCGTTGGCAAAGCGAGAAAGAACAACAGCAACGCCATATGATCTGTGAATTGGTACAGAAGGTTGCACAGCAAGTGATTCGTGCTGAGCTGACTCTGATGCCACAACAGATTTTGGCTTTGGTGGATGAAACCTTATCCGCTATGCCGGGCAAAGCAGAAAGCGTGATTGTACATCTGAATCCACAAGACCTAGAGCGAATCACGCAAATCAATGCTGACTTACCAACCGCTTGGAAGCTTGTCGCAAACGCGGAGTTACCCGTTGGCGGGTGTCAGTTAGTGACTGAGGATGCAGAAGCCGATGCGAGCTGTGACTCTCGCTTACAAGCTTGTATGGATAACGTGAAACAACACTTGCTGGATGAAGCCGTATTGCCACAGGTTGATGTTGCACATGAGTAGTACTTCCAGCCACGAGTTGTTGAACGAACGCTTGAGTGATGCACTCGCATCGCTCGATTCGATTCCGGTTGCACGAGTGACAGGGCGACTAATCAAAGTTAACGGCTTAATGCTGCAAGCCGTAGGTTGTCGATTCAAGCTTGAACAACGCTGCTTAGTGGAAACCGCAGAAGGCGACATGATTGAAGCGCAAGTCGTCGGCTTTGATCATACAGTTGCTTACCTGATGCCGATTCGTCGTCTAGGTGGTTTGTTTGCGGGAGCAAAAGTGATCCCGCTGGATGGCGATAGCACCGTTCAACTCAGCTCACAATGGCTTGGTCGAGTAGTGAATGGTCTAGGTGAACCTTTCGATGATGGCGCGCCGCTTAAAGGGGGAGATCGTGTTTCACTTGAACCAAAACCGATTAACCCACTTAAGCGACGCCCTGTCGATACTCCGCTGGATGTTGGTGTTCGTGCCATTAATGGTTTATTAACCGTTGGCAAAGGGCAGCGTATTGGTTTAATGGCGGGCAGTGGTGTCGGTAAAAGTGTCTTGATGGGGATGATCACTCAAAATACCGAAGCTGATGTTATTGTTGTCGGCTTAATTGGCGAACGGGGTCGAGAGGTTCGAGAGTTTATTGAACGTAACTTAACACCAGAGGCTCGTCAGAAAGCGGTCATTATCGCCGCGCCAGCCGATGAATCCCCTTTGATGCGTTTGCGCGCGACTCTGCTTTGTCACCGTGTGGCGGAGTATTTCCGTGACCAAGGTAAAGACGTGTTGTTACTGATGGATTCTTTAACACGTTATGCAATGGCGCAGCGTGAGATAGCGCTGTCTTTAGGGGAGCCGCCAGCGTCACGTGGTTATCCGCCTTCAGTGTTCAGCGTGTTACCACAGCTGTTGGAACGTGCAGGTAACAGTGAAAATCCACATGGTAGTTTGACGGCGATTTATACGGTATTGGCGGAAGGGGATGACCAACAAGATCCTGTTGTGGATTCTGCACGTGCGATTCTTGATGGGCATGTGGTGCTTTCACGTCAACTCGCAGAACAAGGGCATTATCCAGCGATCGACATTAACGCATCGATAAGCCGCTGCATGAACGCCTGTACCCATGAAGCGCACAGCACGATAGCGAACAACTTCCGTCAAATGTACTCCAATTATCTTCAAGTTAAAGAACTCTTGCCACTTGGCGGATATCAACCAGGACAAGATCCGGAACTGGATCAGTCGGTTTCTATGTATCCGCATCTTAGAGCGTACTTACAGCAGTCGGCAAATGAGTCTATTGATTACCCAACCAGTTTGACCGCATTGGCACAAATGTTCCAAAGTGAGCAGCAATGAGGTAGCAAATGGAATCAAAGCTAAAAGCCGTCGGCAAGTTGCGCCAAATGGAAGAAAAGCAACGGGATAGAGTAGGGGATCAATTAAATGTGATGCGTCAGCGTCACTCTCATCTTGCCGTTCAGTTAGAACAGCTTTCCGCTCTTAAAGTTCATGCGGGACAATCGGCGTTGACAACGCCAGTGCTCAATAGTGCCACCTTGATGAACTTAAATCGTGTCGACCAGATGCTACAAAAGATGTTGCGTCACCATGAGCAAGAACAAGCGGTAATACAGGCTGAGTGTGCTTCGGTACAAAAGCATCTTGAATACAAACATGCTCGAGTTCAAGGGTTAGACAAAGTCCTCGAACGCTGGCGCAACAAGCAGAACTACGAAAAATTGAAGAAAGAGCAAAAGCTGATTGAAGACATCATTAACTCTCGCTTAAAGCGCAAAATCTTATAGACGAAATTTGATAGCGTGAAGCGTCATAATGTGACCGCTTCCGACCTTGTAAGATGTTGTCTCTGTTCTTCGATTTCAAACAATGTATTCAAATAAGCATTCATAGGTAAGGGCTTCGCGACACCATACCCTTGTGCGAAGTCGATGCCTAAGTCTCGTAGAATCAGGCTGTGTGCGGGAGTTTCGACAAATTCAGCGACGGTTTCTAAGTGCATCTCTTTAGCGACAGTCGCAATCGAACTGACGATCAAACGATCGGTCTCGCTCTCTGTGATTTCACGAACGAATGCCCCCTCGATCTTCAAGATATCCAGCGGTAGACGACGCAAGTAAGCAAAGCTTGCGTAACCGGTGCCAAAGTCATCAATTGCGATTTTACAACCGAGTTTACGTAAAAGATTCAAGGTCTCTATAGCTTGTTGTTCATTGATCAATGCTGACGATTCGGTGATCTCAAAACAAATCTTATCTAAGGGAATATCGAAGCTGTGTGCACTCTCAATGATACGAGAAGCAAGGTTTTCCGCGCTTAGTGTTTTAGCCGTAAGGTTAATAGCACAATGCCCTATCGTATCCCAGTTTTTGACTTTGTCGCTCAGCATACGGAAGGTATTCAGAATCACCCAATGATCGAGTTTGATTTCCAATCCGAATTGATTGATCAAAGGAAAAAATGCGGAAGGTGGCAGTACTTTTCCATCTTGCTCTTTTAGGCGAAGCAGCACTTCAAAACTTTGTTTACTCTCTTCAGGGCCTGAAAGTCGCATGTATGGTTGGCAGAACAGTTCGAACTGTTCTCGTTTAAACACTTGCTGAATGTGGTTCAACTTGTCGACGCGGTCCATTTCAAAAGATTGCACGTTGACCCAATGAATGCTGCTGTCGCTCTGTGGTGGTTGATCGCACAGAATTGATACGACTTTTTCAATATCTTGCCCTTGGTTGACGACCGAGCAATAAACGGTTGGTGAGACCAAGGCGACAGACGTTCCACGCCAGTAAAACTGAAAGCTCTCTAAATATTCCACGACTTCTTGAAGCTCTTGTTCTGCAACATCGGAATAGTGAGTGAAACTCAGCAACCCTGTGGAAAAAGGCGGACGATAGCAACGATTGATGCTTTCATTTCGCGAATATAAAAACTCGCTTAATTGCATGATGAGTTGTGATTTCCCCTCATGACCTAAGTCCGTCAGCATCGACAACGTTGGTGTCAGGTCGAGATAAATCAGCAATGAATAAGACTGATGGCTGATGTCTTCTTTTAATTGAGCGATGTTTGACAGGCCGGTGTACGGGTCAATCCTTTCTGAGCGGATTTGTCGTTGAGTCATCTCGAAGAGCTTCACTGAGTAACCGCCCAACAAATACGCGAGCGTGGTCAATACCGCAATGATGACAAGCAGGCCATAAAACTGGTCAGCATAAATTCGGTCGGCATTGTAGTGACTGATGCCGTCATGAATCACCAACAGAATGAATGGAGATCCCACAAACAGCGGTCGAATTAATCCGTGTTTGGCTAATCCAATTACGACCAGTAAAACCGCAAAGAAGCTTAACGAGTTGAGCATAAATGAGGATGAAGAAAGAGCGGCGGCAACAAATAAAATGACGCAGCTTGCCAACCAAGCTAAATACTCTCGGCAGCGAGAGTTGGACACCCTAAGCCTTTTATCGAGTGCGAGATAAGATTGGGTGTCTGTATCGGTAATAAGGCTGACCATTACATACAAAATTGGGGTGACGAGTAATTGGGTCAAGTAATTGCCAAGTGTGGCATAAAACAAAAAATCAGCACTCAAAAAGCGTCCGTCAACGAAGGTATTCACCAGCATCATTTTTATGGTATTTGCGAACGGGAACAAGCAGCCTACGATGACAAAAAATAAGCTGATCCGTTGTGCGGCTGGTTGATGAAGTGAGCGGTTATTGAGGTAGTGGAACAAACTCGAAAAAACAAAAGGCAATAGAGGGACGGTGAGAGCGTAGAGTAAGGCATGTTCTAGACTACGCCCCGTTCCGATATAGTAAGCCAATAAACTCAGAATAATGGCAGGCAGTGCACGCCATTGATAGCGCAAGCAGCTGACGATCATCACGGAGCTGACCACAGAGATAAGCTGAAACGCATCTTTCTGGATAACAAACATTTGCGAGAGGGCAAACCCAGCAAAGATGGACAACGTGACGCCGAGAGTCAGGAACAGCATCGCACTCATATGGCGACTCGATGCGGCATTATTCATTAGTTTGATCTGAAAATAGTTGGGTAGCCGATAATAACAGGATTATCGGCATCAAATGAACTGGAATATACGTACTTTTAGAGTTTTTATTCTATAAAGTGTAACTGTGGGTGAAGCTACGTGCTACAAGGGCTGGCGGCGACGTAACCATACGAATAAGCTGCCAAGCGTCAGTAGGCCAAAACCGACAGAGCCACCATCACTGCCATTATTACCGAAGTCATTGCTTGTGGTGTCTTCTGGGTCAAACCCAGAGTCGCCTTGACTGTGATAATCTTCCCTTGCCGCTAAAGCAGCGTCGTAATTTGTCTTCGCCCCAGCACTGGTTTGGGCTTCTATCCAAGGGGTGTAATTGAGCACTTCAGTAAACACGCTTGGAATGGCAGGGGACTCACAAACCGATGAGCCGTAACTGACGATACCGATTTGTTGATAATTACCGCTACCATCTTGATACGTTAACGGGCCGCCTGAATCGCCACTACATATCCCCGTGTAAGCTCGGTTTGGGAAGCCGTTCGCACACAAACTTTCTTGAGAGTTAAAACCTGAAACCAGTGAAGAACATTGTGAATCTGTAAGAGGTTGGATTTCTGCCCAGCGCAGGTAATTCGGTCCTGTCGCATCGTTGGTTGAGGTTTGACCAAGGCCAAAGATTTGGAACACTGACCGGTTACTGTAGTCACCAAAATCCTGTGGCAATGTGATGGATTGGACGTTGTCTGTGATAGGGCGGGTTAGTTCCAATATCGCGATGTCATTGATCCACAAGTTACTCGCGTTGTAATCGGGATGAATCGTGATAGCGCGTACGTCTTTGAATTCTTCAACAAACACATCATTCATGGTTGGGTTTTTGACTAAAACTCGAAGATCATCGATTGTCCAACCATCGGTAAACACGTCGGATTCGACACAGTGTGCGGCGGTCATGATGTATCTATCATTGACGATGGTACCACCACAGATGTTGGCAAACTGGCTTGAGCCAGTACGGTGTAATATCAGGCGAGCAAAGAAAGGAAGTTGATTGGCAGTGGCTTGTTGGCCGCCAATAATAAACGTTTTTAAATCCGAGTCATTTGCACTGACTGTTTGTTCTGCGGAGCTTGTCATTGGCACAATGAGTAAAACGCCACTTATTAAGACATGATACAACCTCATAAAGCCATCCTTGGAGTTCAAAAGTACTTCTTTTACTTTATACCAATTCCGGCATTAATCTATTCACTACAGAAACGAATATATTTCATAACGCCTATAGACGACGAAACGATGGGCTGCGCTCGAATTAGCTGAACTCTTGCCTCAACCAAGATCTCAACAAATGAAATGCCTCTTGTTTGAGCTTATGGGGTGGGCATACAAAGTAAAATTGTTGATAGGGGTTAGTGATTGGCTCACCCAATTCCACTAATTGTCGATATTTGATGTCGTCTTTCACAAACAAGCGATGTGTTACCAATAAGCCCAGCCGTCGAGTTGTGGCTTGCACAGCTTGAATCGACATGTTGAAGGTCATTGGTTTTTTGTTGGTAGGCCGCAGTAATCCTGTCTCTTCTTCCCAAACTTGCCAGTCGTGCTTTCTGCGATCATTAGTGACTTCAATAATGGGGTAAGTTGATAGCAGTTGTTGAATGTCTCGATTATCAGGTTGCGCTAGTAACTCGGGGCTGCACACCAACACTAACTCATCTTCGCTCAACTTTTCACAATAGTAATCTTGCCACTCTTGAGGGCTGCCATGCACCACTGCGGCGTCAATGCCTTCCTGCTCTAAACGGAACTGCCCAATCAGATTGGATAGGCGGACATCTAACTGAGGAGCGAAATCTTGCAAGCTCGACATGCGTGGGATCCACCAGTGCAACGCAAGTGAGTTGACCATATTAAGTGTTATCCGTTTGGAATTTTGGTCGTGAATTAAGGCTTCGGTGGCATCAACGATTTGTTCGAGTGCCGGAGCTACTTTTCGGTAGTATTTTTTGCCTTCATTATTGAGGCGAACTTGGCGACCAACACGATCAAATAAAGGTTTGTTGACTTGGTTTTCTAGAGATTTAATGGCTTGGCTAACAGCGGAATGGCTAACAGAGAGCAGTTGAGCAGCCTCTGTCATGCTGCCAGTCTCTGCTACAGCAACAAAGGCATAGATCGACTTCAATGGGACTAATTTGCGCATAGTGTCTTCACTCCTATTAACTTTGTAGTTAGCGGTAGGCTGACTCTCAATCTGTAAGTTTTTCTTACATTAGCGTTTAAAATAACTCGCTATTTCTGATTAACGCCTTTGCCTAAAATACTCCATGAATTAAGGAGTATCCAATGAACGTAGAAAACAAACCCATCGTCTTCATGTTGATGTCTACATTAAGCTTATCTGTTACTGGCTTGTTAGCAAAGCAGCTTAGTAATGATTTTTCGGTCACCATGTTCAGTTTTTTACGCTTCTTTACTCCAGCGATCATTCTGTTAGTGATGCTACGGTTCAAAAGACTGAGGTTACCGACAGCCAGTACGTTTAAACCCATTTTACTTCGCGCTTTTTGTATTGGGCTGTGTCAGCTTTGTTTTATTGCCTCGTTACAAACGCTAACTCTTGTTGAAGGCGTGGTCCTTTTCGCTACTGGACCACTGTTTATGCCAATCGTCGAGAAGCTATTTATGCGCGGTCAGATACGAATATCGACCATAATGGCACTTGTTATGGCATTTACTGGAGTCATTCTGTTGGCAGGCTCAGATGGTGAGTTTACATGGCGAGTCGACCTGTTATTGGGCTTGGCGGGTGGTTTGTTTAACTCGGGTTCGCAGCTGACACTTTATAAAGCCAGTAAGAGCGGCATGTCGCCACTAGAAATCAACTTCTGGACGTTCGGTTGCGCTGCTTTACTGATATTACCGCTGGTGCTCTTCAATGATTCAAATGTTTTATTGCACTCGCTTTCATTACACGCGTTTGAAACACCGAATACATTGTTTGTCTTTTTGATGTCTCTTTTGATCATCAATACACAGGTATTTCGTTCGAAAGCGTATCAGTTAGCTAGCAGTGGCTCTCAACTTGCACCGCTTATTTTCACCAATCTACTGTTTACCGCAGTGTGGCAATGGATGTTTTTCGATGACCAAATGAGCCACAGACAAATCATAGGCGTGACTTTGATTGTCCTTGCGACAGTGCTGAACACTTGTTGGGTCCGGTTATTAGTTGCGTATAAGGCTCAAAATCGAACTGTTAATTTATTTAAACGTATTGATTAATGAACATTAAGTGGAAAATCGTTCTCGACAATATTGTTTAGAGTGACTTCAAAAATTATGTTTTATATTAATGGCTGCTTCGTATTTTATCTTATAATAACTTCCAGTATACATAGGATAATATCTTTAACAAAAATCAACTGTGTTAGCATCGGTTTTTTAGTATCGAAGGAGCTGCTAACCTGACGCCTTATTATCTTAGTGTATGATCCACTCATTACTAAAATCTATTAATCTTAGTCAGTCATAGTTAAATCTCGAAAGAAAAACATGAATGACTGTATGGCTTGTTATTGGCAAAGATATTGGTTAATAGGTTCGTTAATAAATAAAAATACAGTTTTAGTGGTGAGATTATGAGTTACAATTTCGAAAGGGAACTTGCTTCTTGGTTAGAGGAGCGAGAAATTTCTAGAAAAGAGTTGATCGCGATATTACAACAATCATATTACGATGACTTTAAAGGTTTAGACTCAATTACATTAAGTCGGTGGCTAACAGGAAAAGTCGTCCCTCCATTATACAAGCAGTTTCTTATTGCTAAGTCTCTTGAACAGGATCTTGCGGACATCATCGTTACCATTGACGAAAGTGAACAAAAGAGCCCGTCTCGTTACTCGGCAGTCCTGACGAACCTTATAAAAGCGTTTGATTTCTCGCTAACCGCTTTGTCTTATAATCGTATGCCAGACAAAGTGACCAGTGAAATTAAATCTCACACATACTATGAACATATCGAATTATTTCATGACTTCTATGACAATGTGTCTGCGCTACGTGGCTTTATTGACGAATTGTACGCGTTAAAAAATGAGGTTAAATACAAGGGAATCCTATTAACAAACAGTCAAGGTGACATAGTTGGACATTGGGCTGGCATCTTAAACTTAGAGAAGTTAGATAATCTTCCATCTTTTATTCCTATTCCAGAAAACGAACTAAAGCGCAGTTGTTTGGTCAAGTTGGGCCATGCTATGAATTCAGAACATTTCTTTGAGTTAGTTGTTCAGGCTATTTGTTATTATTTGATAAGGCAATGTAAGTCTAAAGATTATGTCTATATTTTTATTGCCGGATACCCCATTCTAGAGTTTTCAAAAAAAGTATTTAATGCAGAAGAAATAAAATATTATCCCCCTGTTGATAATAACCAAAGAATGGGATTGTACCTTGTGAAGTTCGATATTATTAGATCAATTTCTAATCCTGTTTTAATTCCAAAAATTAAAAAGAAACTTCGCTGTTTGGAATTGTGTAATTTTGTAGAATGCAATAGATGTAATCTCAAGGACTTCCGTCAGGAGTGATTTTTCTCAAAGGCTCACTGCGATAGTGGTATACAAGAACCCCTGTAAACCCCAGAACTGGACATCACTTTGGGTAATTTGCTTGCGTGCCACTTGCGTTTCAACACGTTCGATGATTAATTTTGTTCGTGTCCTCTTGCTCAGTGCCAGCACTCTTTTGTAGTAATCTGCTTCATCAGAGTGTTCTACTTTCAGGAAGTGATAGAAGCCGGAAAGGAGCTCTTCTTCTCGAAAGTCAGAGTTTAAATCATAGTCGTCAACGGCCAGTAACACTTTTTGTTTTTGCAGAAACTCAAATCCTTTTCTGATCTCGGAACAGCGCTTACATGAATCTCTTTCCGTTATTTCAATCACCAAATTCGCCTTTAGATTTTCTAGGCTATTCTTGAGAATGACGATATCACACAGCAAATATTTATCGCATAGGTTACTTCGCTCTAGGTTTATGAATAGATGTTTCCCTTTAAAGTCGCATGCATGGCGAGCAATATACCTATCTAAGCGTGCGATTAATGCTCGGCTCATGTGCGGGTATTTGATTTCTCGATCATACACTTCGTTTGCTGCGCTATCTGTTAAATTAGCGGGGTTAATAAGCACCTCATATCCGAGGTTTACTCCGCCTTCATCGACAATTTCTTGCAGTTTGTAATTGATGTCGATGAGGTTGATGCCGTTGTTTTTTTTGTTTAAATAGTCTTCAATCAAAAAACACATGTGTTTGCTATTCCATTTTCTTGAACATGATGGTGATAAACTCCATCTCTTCGTCAGAGATAAGCGGTTTCTCATCGATTAACGCTTTCCTTCTAAATTCAATTACGCCTTTTATTTCGCGTAATTGTTCCGGCTTCATTTCATTAATGCATTGTTTTATATATTGAAATTCACCGTTTTTTAAGCCGTTCATGTTTTGTCCGTTGTTAGTGCTTCGCTTTGTTTCTATCTCGATCCATATGGCGAAGTTTAATGAAAAGCACCAAATATTGAGTTGGCAGAGTTGTATTTATTATGCAGCGACTGCTAAATGTCGCCTTCGTGGCTCCTTTGCATGCGAACTTGCCCCATTGATGTCGGGCTTCGCAATTCTTCTTCTGGTTACAACCGAATTGTTTGATTTTTAATCAGGATGAACTAGCGTCAAGAAAGTAGCTAAGGGAGAGAACATGCTGACTTTAAATTATCACGTCGAGATTGCAGCCACGCCGCAGCGCGTATGGAGCGTGCTGACGGATATCGAATTGTACAAACGATGGGCACAAGCTTTTTCACCGCAATCTCAATTTGATGGCGACTGGGAAGAGGGAGGGGATATTACCTTTTACGACCCAGACATGGGGGGGACTCGGGCAGTAGTGGACACTGTTTTGCCACTGCATAAACTTGAGTTTCATCATGTTGCCATCTTCAACCCAGACAATAGGCAGCAATTAGACGCTGACTTGGCTTCTAAGTGGATCGGATCACGGGAGATCTACCAGATCGATGTGCTGCAAGATCGCTTGTTGCTCAGTATCACCATTTCTACCCATAGTGATTTTGTGTCGATGTTCAATCATGGTTGGGAGAAAGCATTGCCGCTGATTAAAACGATCTGTGAGGAATAAGGTTAGATTTCGTCCCAATATTGGGCTGACGATCACTGACATGTGGGTATACAATAGCCGCCAATTTGCGCACCAAGAGAGTTGATGATGGAATTTAAGGTTGATACCCACACGCACACGTACGCCAGTGGCCACGCTTATAGTACGTTGATTGAAAACGCTAAATCGGCAAAAGAGAACGGGCTGGATATGTTCTGCACGACCGACCACGCGGAATCAATGCCGGGTGCGCCTCATTACTGGTTCTTCTCTAACCAGAAAATTCTGCCTCGCTTTCTTGAAGGCGTTGCCATTATTCGCGGTGTTGAATCTAACATCATGAACACCAAGGGTGACATCGATATTCCAGATAGCGTTGATCGCAACTTGGATTGGGTGATTGCTAGCTTTCATGAGCCAGTGTTCCGCCCAGCAGATAGTGCTACGCACACTGAAGCTCTGTTGAACATCATCAAAAACGGTCGCGTTGATGCGCTAGGCCATTTAGGTAACCCCAACTTTGACTTCGATTTTGAAGCTGTACTGAAGTGCGCTAAAGAGCACAATGTCGCGATTGAAATCAATAACACCACATTGAAAGGTAACAGCCGTGTTGGCAGCGTAGACCGTTGCCATGAGATTGCCCAAATCGGTAAAGAGCTCGGTGTCTTCTTCACCACAGGCAGTGATGCGCACTTCTGCCACGATGTGGGTAACCTGAGCTTGGTGGGTGAGTTAATGGATAGAGTCGGCATCGATAGTGGTAAAGTTATTACGCACTCAGCACAACAATTCTTAGCCTTCTTAGAGCTGCGTGGCCGCACGCCAATTGCAGAGTATGACGAGATTCGCAACGCATAAACTTGATTACATTTTTGGTTATGCAAGTGTTAAGGGATTGCTTTACACTGCTGGCATTAAAAAGCCGGCTCAGAATTCGGCATTCAATGGAGAAGTGAAGATGTTACGTCCTTTAGTGTTGGGGTGTGTCATTGCGTTAGGCTCAACGTACGCAATGGCAGAAGCCGTCGACTTAAAACAAAACATGAAGCAGATGAAGATGGAATTCAAACAGGCGGCAGAAGCGTCTGATGTTGAAACCATGAAATCTGCGATTGATAGTTTGCAAGCGATCGTTGAACAATCTAAGCGTGGTAATTACCCACCAGAGAAGTTCGATATCTACTTAGAAGGCTTTAACAAGCTGACGGTAACGCTTGATAAGATTGAAGCGGATCTTGATGCAGGCAAGCTAGAAGAAGCGAAAGACCAACTGCGTGAAATCGATAGCCTTCGTGAAGAGTACCACGACAAACGCAACCCAAGTATCTGGAGCAAACTGTTTAGCTAACCGTTTATCCAACTTGAAGAAATGACCATCAGCCTGCCACTTCGGCGGGCTTTTTTGTGCCTGTCAATCGAGGTATTCAAGAAAACCTGTGAGGTAGCAGCCACTTATTGATCCTGTTTTTGAGCTACCACTCAGAATTGGTTACGCTGTGTGAAATTTGTTAAGTCACCGTTATGCGTAGATTAATTCCTTTTTACCGCTCGATGTTATTTGCTAGTGCTCTCAGTTGGGTGCTAGTGACGCTGATGCCTGTTATCAATGCTCATGGTAACAGCATGGGCGTGTGGGCGACGCTATGTACGCTTAACGGTTTTGAATTGGTTCAAATAGAAGAGGGTGACAACTTTGTCAGCCACAAAGGTAAGCCTTGTCCGTTTAGCCACTTCTCGACTTTTCATCACGATACACTTCCAACGACACCGATACTTTCAAGACTGAGCTTGGTGATTTCTGACAGCTACGCTTATTTGGCTCTAAGTGTGCGATTTGAAACACCAGTTCCTCGAGCGCCGCCAGTTTCCCTTTTCTCATAACAAAAACAATTACACGATACCCAAGTAACCTCGAGATGCTTGGTTCAGCGAGAATGACTTGGTTTGTAGACGCGGCGGCGATTTAAAGGTCTAGTGGGTCTAAATCAAGATATCGACAACAAAGTATACAAGCCAAGGCAACTCGCCCTTCGGGAGCGTGTCATTGCTCCGATTGCTGCTTCAAACAACTTGGAAAGAGTTGTCTATTACACAGCGTTGTTTTCTTTGCACTCGAATCAATGACAACGCTCTGAATCCAGCATCTTGAAGTCACTTGGGTATATAGTCAGCAACACTGCCACTTCGAGCAGTGGTACTCCCGAATCTAAGTCAAATAGCGCCGCATACGAATGCGTATGTGCAGGATGCGTTTGGCTGAATTTGGGTGTTCAACAATGAAAAAAGGAAAATACACATGTTGAGAAACTCGGCAAAGCCTCAACTCAAGGAAGCCTCACGCGCAAAATCCATCTACTTTATGACGTGGCGATGGCACTTTTACGCAGGTTTGTTCGTCATTCCATTTATGCTCATGCTTTCCCTCACGGGGTTGGTGATGTTGTTTGATGATGAAATCGAACTGGCTCGATACGAAGCGACATTACAAGTTTCACCACAAGAGCAAATGGTTCCTGTCTCTGCACAATTGGAAACCGTAAAGCAGGCGTATCCCGATTTTAATGTCACTCAATTTGTACCTGCTAAAACGGCCGATATTGCCAACCGATTCTCGATTCAAAACCAAGAAGGCAGCTCGCTGATTGTTGCAGTAAATCCTTACACAGGAGACGTACAAGGCACCATTAACCGTAGTGATAGTATCTATGAACTGATGAACAGCATTCACGGCACGTTGCTCATCGGCGACCTAGGCGACCGTTTAATTGAAATCGCCGCAAGTCTGGGGATTTTGCTGTTGGTGTCTGGTTTGTACCTTTGGTTACCGAGAGACAACGCCAGCCGCGCCGGCTTTTTGAAAATTCGCCTTAACAATGGCCCTCGAATTTTGATGCGTGACCTGCATGCGAATTTAGGTGGTGTGCTGTCGATTGTTTTGTTGTTCTTTTTGATTTCAGGTTTGTCGTGGGCAGGGATCTGGGGCGCGAAAATGGTGCAAGCTTGGAATACCTTCCCAACCTATTACACATGGGGTGAGAAACCGGAATCCACACTGACACACAAAGATCTTAACCACGGTGCTTCAGAAGAAATGCCATGGAACTTAGAGCTTGCTGCTGTGCCAGAATCGAAAGATAAGTCTGCTCATGATCATGCCAATATGAAGGAAGAGGTGGCATATGCAGGCAGCCATGATGCGCTCTCCATTGATGATATCATCCTCAAGGCTGAAATGATGGGCTTTACTGGCTATAAGCTGTTTTTGCCACGTTCTGAGACGGGCGTTTATACCGTTGCAGCTAACTCTATGGGCGGCGATATTTCCGACCCGAGGCAAGATCGCACCAGTCACTTTGACCAATATTCCGGTCGCTTGTTGGTGGATGTAACGTGGCAAGATTACAGTTTGTTTGCCAAGTTCATGGCGGCAGGTGTGTCACTGCATCAAGGTGATGTCAGTGTGCTTAACAAAGTGCTCAACGTAGTGTTCTGTTTGGCGCTCATCTTAATCTCAATCACAGGCGTGGTGATGTGGTGGATTCGTCGTCCTAGTCGCAGTGCTGCATTGGGTGCGCCACCTAAGTTTCAGCAAGACGGTATTTGGAAGCTTGGCTTAGTAACGTTGGTGATATTGTGTCTGGCGTTCCCGATGGGCGGTTTGGCGATTGTTACAGTACTCGCACTGGATTGGCTGTTGTTCAACCGCGTTGAGAAGCTGAAAACGGCGTTGAATTAGTAACAGACAAAGAATGGAATAGTAAAAGAGCCAGGGACGTACTGGCTCTTTTTATTTCTGGTAAATCTCTAGCGGCAAGCCATCTGGATCTTGGAAGAAGGTAAAGGCTTTGCCTGTGAATTCGTCAATACGAATTGGCTCAACTTCAACGTCATTCGATTCTAGGTAGGCTTTCACTTGTTCAACATCATCAACCAAAAACGCGAGATGTCGTAGCCCTTGTGCTTCAGGAAAGCTCGGTCTCTCTGGTGCGCCCGGAAAGCTAAACAGTTCCACTTGGCTGCCGTCAGGTAAAGCGAGGTCAAGCTTGTAGGAGTCTCTGGTTTCACGATAGTTTTCAGCAATGACTTTCAATCCCAACACTTCAGTGTAAAAGCGTTTTGACCTGAAATAATCGCTGCAAATGATCGCGACGTGATGAATGGCATTAAACATGGTTAGCCTCCTCAGAGACTAAATGCTCCTTAACGAAGTCGATAAACACGCGCAGACGAGCAGGCATGTATTTGGTTTGTGCATACTGCATCGCGATAGCACCGTGGTAGTTACTCTTGATCATCCAATCCGGTAGCACCTCCACCACTTCACCTTGCTCTAACGCGTCTTTGATCACGAAGTCATGGAAGATCCCAATTCCCAAGCCAGACTTAACCCCGTTCAAGCGCATTTGAGAATGGTTGACGGCGTAACGCCCGCTTACTGCAATCGAATGAAAGGCTTCCTCTTTAAAGAACGACCAGATGTTGTCTTTGTCGTTCTCGGCAAGGTAAATACAATCGTGCTGCTCAAGTTCAGTCGGATGCTCAGGCATACCGTGTTTAGTGAGGTAATCTGGAGAGGCACATAAAACAAGATTGGTCTTGCTGATCTCTTTGAGTACCAGATTCTCATCGGGTTTGTCGGTGAGCTTAAATGCTACGTCGATACCTTGGCGAAAAAGATCGATCTCACCATCTGCTGCACGCAGCTTAAGCTGAATATTTGGATAACGTTCTAGGAATGGCAATACAAACGGTTGAAGCACCGAATTAAGAAATGCTTCAGGGGCTGCCACTGTGAGTGCGCCTGTTGGCTCAGCATGATCTTCCGCAGATAGCTCAACGGCTTGCTGCGCGGCATTCACCATTGCGATGCTTTGGTCGTAAACCTTTTGCCCAGCTTGAGTGATGATCAACTTACGAGTCGTGCGCTCAAACAGTTTGACCGAGAGGGCTTGTTCCAACCGTGTGATCAACTTACTTAAAGCCGATGGCGTTACGCCGAGTTGTTTAGCAGCAGCGGTAAAACTGCCTTCGTTTACCACTAAGATAAACGACGCAAGATCAGGAAGTAGGGCAATGAGTTTTGGATTAACCATAATTGTTCAGTTCTGCGCAGCGGAATAACGATATTGTCTGGTACGGTTTCACGAGGTTCAAGTGTCACCGTCTCGCTTTAACGATATTTTGCCAAAAATGCATTGAGTGCAGGCAAGCCAGATTCACCAGTATGGTATTGCTGCCAACAGTGATAAATGGCCGTTTCGTGGTCTGCAATCAATTCGATAGCTTCTCGCTCAGCGATTGAATACTGTTGTGAAGCGTTCACTTCTTCATGCCACTCTCGATATTTGACCTCATAAGGTTCTACCCACTTCAGAAGAGTCGCCACCAACTCTTGCCATGGTAAACCAATCCACTTGGTTGCATCTGCCAAGCCTTTATCCAACATCTCTTGGTGTTGACTTTCGATATCCATGCAATTTGTCAGCAGTACAGGTTTGAGCTTTTCTGCGGTGAGTTCTTCCACTTCAATCAAGGTTTGCCACAGTGTTTGTTGTTCACTTTGGTCGTAAACGCTCAAGTAGTGGTTGAAAAAAGCGATGCCGTATATTTCGCCATAGTAGGCAGACAGAACGTTATGAATCATGGTGAGAATCGTGATTTAAACAGAGAATACCGCATTGTAGGAGGGGAAAGCGCGAAGTGTAAACACCTGATTAAGAGTAAAAAAGTGCTGCTGACAGAATTCGAACAGAACTTGTGAGAATTTTATGAGAATTCGATGAAGTTGCTGATAGATTTGCTCGTCATTCTTAGAGGCAAGAACGCAAAACGTTCGAAACGTTCGAAACGTAATGCTTAACCTACTCAAGTCACGAACAAAGAAGTAAAGCCGTACACATGGGCTTGGGTAGTTCACCCCTCATTAAAGGATGGAATCACAATGAAAAAACGTACCCAACTCGGACTCGTCATGACTTCAGTCGCTATGGCACTAGGCTCTGCATCAGTGAATGCAGCGGAATTGGAAATCACCGTGACAAACGCAACCAAAGGCATCTACTTTACGCCTCTTATTGTTGCCGCACATGGTTCTGATCTTCAAATGTTCAGAACGGGTCAAGCAGCAACGCCAGAACTAGAAGCAATGGCAGAAGGCGGTGATATCTCTGGTCTTGCTAGTGTGATTGGTAACGCTGGTGGTGCGGTGGTTGAGAATCCTGCTGGTGGCATTTTGAATCCGGGTGTTGCAACCACCTTCACCTTGGACAGTGGCGACCACGGTTATCTTTCTTTGAGCGCGATGCTGCTGCCAACCAATGACGGTTTCGTCGGTCTAGATAGCTGGAAGATTCCAACGGAAGCGGGTACATACCGAGCAACGCTAAGAAGCTACGATGCCGGTACAGAAGCGAACGATGAACTTGCGTCTAGCATGCCAAACCCACCTTTCATTACCTTTGGTACTGGCGGCACAGGCGTTGAAGCAACGGTAACTAACGACAAAGTTCACGTGCATCCGGGTAACCTTGGTGATAGCGACCCAACCGGCGGCATCAGTGACCTAGACAGCAGCAGCCATCGTTGGTTAAACCCAGTCGCAACCATCACAATCGTTGTGAAGTAAGGGGGATGTATGAAATACAGAATCTTACTAGTAGCAGCTTCAGTCGGCTTGCTCGCCGGTTGTCCAAGCGATGATGATAATGACGTAGTGAAATCGTACCGTTACACCGTCAACGTGGCGAACTTGACTGCGAATCAACCTATGTCTCCGCTTGCGGTACTCACTCACAATGGTGACTACCAACTGTTTGAAATTGGCCAAGCGGCATCTGTTGAACTTGAGCATCTTGCCGAAGGCGGTAGTAACGCCGAGCTGATTGAATTGATGAACAGCAATGACAGTGTCTATCAAGGTATTTCAGGTAATGGATTGGTGTTGCCTGGCGCATCGGACGAAGTCACCATCACGGTTGACCCTAGTCGTTACGGTTACTTGTCTGTGGCGTCTATGTTCGTGAATACCAACGATGCCTTTGTTGGCGAAACGGGGCTATCGCTCAAATCGCTCGCAGTGGGTGAAAGCTATGAAATGAGCATGAACGTTTGGGATTCGGGTACAGAGCTAAACGATGAGCTTGCCGCAACCATTCCGGGCCCAGCAGGTGGCGGTGAGGGTTTAAATGCCGCTCGTAATGACAGCAGTGACGTTGTTGCCTTCCATGCGGGTGTTATTAGCCAAGATGATGGATTAGCAAACTCAGCACTCTCTGCGAACCATCGTTTCTTGAACCCAGGTGCGAAAGTCACCATCACTCGAGTCGAGTAACACAGGCTCCGATGACGTCTCCTTTCCAAAGCGCTTGTAGCCGAGCGCTTTATCCCTCATGGCGTCATCGGAACCTTTTTTGAAAGAATTTCTAATTTGTTCCGGTCATGTGCAAAGTGAGGATACTCGAAGGCAAGGAAAGGACCATGGAACAACAGGCAATCAATTTAGTCGCGAACATTTTGCTGGTGGAAGACGATGATGATTTGGCAGAACTGGTTCAGATGCATCTCAAGTTTCAAGGACACCAAGTGTCGCGAGCCACAAATGTCGCCGATGCTAAAGCGCAATATCAGCAACAACCCTTTGATTTATTGATCCTTGACCGAGGTTTACCAGATGGTGATGGCCTAGACATCTGCCATTATTTGCGTCAGCAACAAGATTGGAGTCCAGTGCTCATGTTGACAGCCAGAGACGGTGAAATGGACAAGGTTGATGGTTTAGAAGCGGGCGTTGATGACTACATCACTAAGCCATTTAGCGTATTAGAATTCCAAGCACGAGTGCGAAACGTGCTGCGTAGAGTCAGCCAAACCGCTGAAGCAAAGGTGGCAGATGAAGTCCTCGACGATGCGATGGATTTTGGCCCGCTGAGAATTATTCCGGAGTTGCACCAAGTATCCCTAAACGACAAAGATGTCACTCTTACCGCGACAGAGTTTACTTTGCTGCAGTTTCTCGCGACTCGTCCGGGCAGAGTCTACAGTAAAGATGAATTGCTCGATCACGTTTGGAACACCAGTCATTCTGGTTATCACCATACGGTGTGTAGCACCATTAACCGTTTACGCAGCAAGTTGTCTTTGTCTGATTCTGATCATCACTTCATTCAAACCGTGTGGGGTGTTGGATATAAGTTTCAGCCAAGACACTAATGCACGGAAGTAAGCCAAGACAGTAAGTCGGCAGTTGTTTTCACCGTCATTTTTCAATCATCACGGGTGTTTCAAAAACATCGCTGTTTAAGGAGGCGATAGGATGAGCTTCAAATCTCGCTTAGTGGTATTTACTAGCTTGTGGTTCTGTCTCGCGGCGGTAGTGATTGCACTGACTTACAATTGGCAAAAAGAAACCATTGAGTTACGCACTAAGCAAAGCCTGCATAAAGAGCTAGCTAGCCACATGCGTGACGACAATCCGCTGATGATCGGGACGGATTACAACCCTAAAGCGCTCAAGTCGATCTTTCATACGCTCATGCTGATCGGCCCTGATTTTGAAATCTACTTCCTCGATAGCCAAGGCAACATCACCACTCATGCAGCACCAGAAGGGGCGAAGATCATGGGAGCGGTGGATCTCAATCCCATTAAGCAATTCTTAAATGACCAACCCTTTCCTATTTTGGGTGAAGACCCACGCAATCGTGGTGAGCACAAAGTCTTTTCTGTCGCGGCGATAGAGGAATTAGGCTCTACGGTCGGTTATCTCTATGTGGTGATTGGCAGTACCCGACATGACGCCATTGCCAATGCTCAAGTCGATACCCCTTACATCGCGCTGGCAGGATTAGTGTTGGTGTCGATTTTGGGTTTTGCATTGGGTGCGTATGTGCTGGTAAAACGCAGCTTACTGAATCCCATTGAGCGCGTAACCAATCAACTTGAACAACAAGCCGAGCATGACTTCCGCCTACAACCTGATTTTACTCGCCAAGTGCCAGAGCTAGTACCGATTGCGCACTCCTATCAGATGATGGCGAAGCACATTCAGCAGCAGTTTTTACAGTTGGAGTATCAATCGTCTCATCGTCGTCAAAGCTTGTTGCAACTGAGCCATGATCTGAAAACGCCGTTATCGAGCGTGCTTGGTTATTTGGAAACGTGGCGCTTGCAACATCCGGAATCCGATCCTTTGATTGACGTCGCTTTCCGAAATTGTGAGAAGCTTTCTACACAATTGCATTCGTTACTTGATGCGGCAAGAAAAGAAGCGCCAATGCCGAATTATGAATATTGCCCTGTCGAGCTTAGCGCTTTAATGGCCGAATGTGCTGAGACAATGCAAAGCCAGTTTTCACGAAAAACGGTAGAACTCAAAGTTGAAGTGGAAGATAAGATTGAAACTGTCGGCGATAAAGGGTTGCTAGAGCGTTTAGTGCTTAACTTATTGGAGAATGCACTCCGTCACAGCCCAATTGGTTCAGCAGTGCATTGCCAAGCACATTTGAGTGAAGATAAGACTCGAATTCATTTTACCTTCATTAACCATATCGAAAAGAATGCTGAAGGTGGCTCTTTGGGCATCGGCACGAAGATTGTGCAGTCTATTTTGATGCTGCACCATAGTTACCTAGAAACCAGTGTTACCCCTTCTCAGTACCAACAGCGATTTACCTTGCGAGCCGTATCACTTCCGTCTTCGGGCGCTTAGCTTAAAAGCGCCTTACTTTCATCGACCTTCTTTATCCTGCTATCTTTTGGCGTGCATAGTGGCCTTATTTATTTCTCGGACAATGATTCAATTGATTTGTTATTTGGATGGCACTTTAATAATTGTAATGAATGAACCTGAATTTGTTACAGATTTAACGTATTCAATTTAAATATTAACCTTGGCGCCCAAATTGTGATGAAAATATTACAACGTTTATTTTTGCGCGATTCAAAGATTATAAAATGCGCCATCTTTTATGTTTGTGATAAGTGTTTCAATGAATATTTCATTATGCTCATAGTTGTTTATTGTAAAGGGGTTAAATTGTTGCTTATATCATCATATGAAATGAAAAAGTGGAACTAAAGTCACTTAATGGCAGCTGAAAGATCTAAACTATCGGGTGATGAGGTAATAATGGTTTAGTAACAGATAGTTACGGATTCATAATTAATAATATGGCTAAACTTCCGACAAGGATCGAAAAGATGAGCGACAAGGAATCTATTCAGACTAATCGCAGCCGCCGCAATTTCTTAAAAGGTGCAACTGGTGCAGTTGTGGCTGGCGTCAGTGCTTCCGCATTTTCCGGTACAGTTCAAGCAAAAGAACCGAAAATTGATTGGAGCAACAACGGACTAGGTAGAAAAAACGACAAACGCTTCTGGCGTAAAGTACAAAAGCAGTTCGTATTGGATAAACGAACGACTTACATGAATATCGGCACGACAGGTTCGATGCCAAAACATGTTTTAGAAGGGTACGAAGACAACAATAAAATCGTTGCTAAGTACCCGTGGGACATGAAAGACAAGTTTGGTGCTTGGCCTCATGTTTCTGAAATGGTGACGCAAGTTGCGCCGGGCTTTGGTGCTAACCCAGATGAAATCATTCTAAGCCGCAACACCACCGATGGCTTATGTTCTATCATCAATGGCCTGCATTTTGAGCCAGGTGATGTCATTCTAACGACTCACCATGAACACGTTGCTGCAACGTCACCAATGAACGTGGCAAAACATCGCTTTGGTGTGGACGTGGTAGAAATTCAGCTTCCGGTTTTCACTGGTACAGAAAACGTCACGGAAGAAGATTACATTCAAGCCTTCCGCGATGCGATTGAAACCCACCACAATGTGCGCCTTATTGTGTTCTCTCATATTACCTACAAAACCGGTACGACTCTCCCTGCTAACGCTATCTGTTCTTTAGCAAAGCAACACCGCATCCCAACGTTAGTTGACGGCGCGCACACTGTTGGTATGTTCGACCTAGATTTTCACGATATGGATTGTGATTTCTATGCAGGATCTGGCCATAAGTGGCAGTGTGGTCCAGGCGCGACAGGTATCTTGTATGTACGTGATAACGGTAACCGTTTAAATGAGTACTGGAGCGATCGTGAAAATCCATTGTGGTTGATCAACTCATCGCTTTCTCATGCTGATTACCTAGGCAAACAGCTACAAATGCAATACATTGGTAACGATAACTATCCGTCAAAACAAGCACTTGCTGATAGTTGTAAAATGTGGGATGAAATTGGTCGTGACCGAATTGAAGCACGCATTTTAGAATTGAGTGACCAATGTAAAACGCAGCTTAGTGAAGCGTTACCTTATGCGAAGATGTACTCACCAAACGTGGAAGGACTAACCAGCGGTCTGACGACCTTTAACCCGTTTGATGATGTGACGGATGAGGAACGACTAACATTGTTCCGTGATCGTCTTCGCGAGGACTATGGTTACATCATTCGTACGACAAGCTTCAAGTTGTACAAAGACGATTCGTTTGAAACGCATGCACTGCGTATCTCTACTCACTTGTTCCACGATGAGAGAGATGTAGAAGGGTTAATCGAAGCGATTGCAGACCTGTACTACTCGTTCTAACGCTGTTGTTAAGTATCAAAGCGCCCTTAATTGGGCGCTTTGTGAAAGAGAAGGATATTCATCATGTCAGTGAAAACAATTAAGCAAACCATGACCACTCTTGCGATAGGGATGGTCACGGTGCTACCAATTCAGACCTTTGCTGGCGATCTGCAAGACATTAAGGACAGTGGCGTGTTACGCCATATTGGTGTGCCTTATGCCAACTTTGTTTCCTACATCGATCAAGGTGAAATGCAAACATTGACGGGGTTGGATGTCGATATCATCAAGGGATTTGCTAAGTCGCTTGGCGTACGTTACCAATACGTCCCAGCCCAATGGAACAATGTGGTTGGTAAACTGACTGGGCAGCAAGTTGAATACAAAGATGCGCAATTGATGGTTGGTGAAAAGATGGCGATTGAAGGCGATTTGATCGCTAACGGCGTCACGATTCTTGATTGGCGAGCACAAATTGTTGATTTCTCGGAGGACTATTTCCCATCCGCAGTCTGGCTAGTAGCACGCACTGACTCTTCATTAACTCCGATTAAGCCAACAGGTTCTATTGATGACGATATTTCAATGGTGAAGTCACTCATTAAAGGTCGTGAAGTCTTAGCGATGGAGCATTCTTGTCTCGACCCGAACTTGTATAACCTCTATGACACTGGCGCAAAAGTGATTTTGCCAGATGGTCAGCGCCGATTGAACGAAATGGTGCCTGCCATAATGAAAAACGATGCGGAAAGTACGTTGCTTGATGTTGCAGATACATTGATTGCACTCGAAAAGTGGCCGGGGGAAATCAAAGTCATTGGTCCAGTATCAGAAAACCAAAAAATGGCGGTTGCCTTCCGTAAGGACTCTCCTGAATTAAAAACCGCGTTTAACCAATACTTAAATTCAATTAAGCAAGATGGGACGTATCAAGCCTTAGTCGAGAAATACTACCCATCTATTTACTATTTTTATAATGACTACTTCTTAGAAGATAGTAAGAAAGATATATGAGAAAGTCTGTAAAAAAAATATCAAGTCAGAAGATCATCACAGTCAGTGCGATATTGGTGTCGCTCTATTTGGCGATGATTATTACGGTCACCAGTTTAGGTCAACATAAACTAAAAGAATCACAGCATCGAGAACTCGATCTAAAGGTGAAAAGTTATGCAGGTACCCTTGATAATTTATTTACGATTGCCAGTGAAGATATAGACCATTTATCGACCGATAAAACGGTACAAACCTTCTTTGCCAACCTCGCTTCAGGCATGTCGATGGAGTATGGTTTAGGCGCAAGTTTGATCAATCTAAAACGTAAACTGCAAGAGAAATCTGAAACCAAAATCGTCAATAATCAATTGATCTACAAGCAGTTAACTTTGATAGGTCTTGATGGCTCGACCATTATCACAACAGGTCAAAAGTCCGATCATCGTGTTGATACTTCGCGTTTACTGAATGATCACGACCACAGTGAAGAAGTCAGAGCGGTGCGCGAAGATGGCAAAGTACTCATCCAGGTGATAAAGCAAGTCATGTTCTCAGGCAAACCTGTCGGCTATTTGATTGCGGATATCAACGAGAAGGTAGTCATTTCCCAATTGACTAATCAGGAGCATGAAGACAGTTACAGTCGCATGGTGCTGAAGATCAATAATGTGGAAATGGAAGTATGGGATTCTATCAGCCGTAAGTTGGAACAGGAAAACATCACTGAGCCTGAAGCACTGGCTCAAGAGCTAAAAGAGAAGATCTATTTCGAAGTGCCAATCGAGCACCATCACTTTAAATTGATAGCTTGGTTTGAGTCACTTAGCGAACGCGATATCTACACGTCTCGAATATTTATTTCCGGGTTAAGTATCCTCGCAATTTTGATTGTGTTTGGCTTGTTGTATGCGTTCAACCTTAATAACACACGTGTTGAGCTGAAGATCAAACTGGAAGAAGAGAAGAAGCGCAAAGACTTCTTATCTCAGCAAAACCAACGTTTAACCAGTGAGATAGAGCGTCGTAAATCGTCAGAAATGGAGTTGGCTTACCAAGCCAAGCACGATGCATTAACCGGTTTACCAAATCGAGTTTATGGTTCTGAACGCCTTGGTTTAGAGCTGTCACGCGCTGAACGCACAGGCTCTAGTGTATTGGTGATGTTCATCGACCTTGACCATTTCAAACAAATCAATGATTCGATGGGACACTTTGTTGGTGATGAGATCCTCAAACTGAGTGCTGAGCGGCTTCATCAGGCGGTGCGGAAAACCGATTTGTTGGCACGAATTGGCGGCGATGAGTTCCTATTGGTGATTCCAGACTTAGACAATGCCGACAGTGCTAAGCGCTTTGCCGCAACTGTATTGTCTGTGTTTAACGAGCCGTTTGTTTGGCAAAATCATGAATTCTTCTTGTCCGCTAGCGTAGGTATGTCTGTTTATCCAGAAGATGGCGATAATTCAGAGCAGCTACTCGCTTGTGCTGATATGGCGATGTACCGTGTGAAGCAAGACGGCCGTAATGCATTCTGCTTCTATGACCACAACATGAACCAAGATTTGCAGCGTTTCTTAGACTTGGAAAGTCGCTTACGTCATGCTATTTCTCACGATTTGTTAGAGCTTTATTATCAACCAATCATTGATCTCGACAGCGGGGCGATTGTTGGAGCAGAAGCTCTGATGCGTTGGAATGACGAGAAGTTTGGTTTTGTGAATCCAGAAGAGTTTATCTCGATTGCTGAGAAGAATGGTTTGATTCATCAACTGGGTGAGTTTGCCATTCGTCAAGCGTGCCAACAAGCGGCAAAATGGCAGGACGTTACACCTCTGTTTGTGTCGGTAAACTTCTCAAGTGTGCAGTTTAGATACTGTGATCGACTTTTCGAACAGATCAAGCAGCACATAGAAGAGTCGGGGTTGTCTCCAGAATTGTTCGATGTAGAGGTGACAGAGAGCTTGTTGTTTAACCACAGCAGCGACCTGATGGAGATGCTAGATAACTTACGAACTCTGGGCGCGAAGCTCACCATTGATGATTTTGGTACCGGTTATTCCGCATTAAGTTACTTGCAGAAGTTCCCGTTTGATCGCCTCAAGATCGATCGCAGTTTCTTGCAGAACATGTTTGAGAATGAGTCCGACCGTGAACTTGTGAACGTGATTATTGCAATGGCGAAAGCACTGAATCTGAAGATCGTCGCAGAAGGCATCGAAGAACAGCGTCATGTGGATTACCTGAAAAACCTAAACTGTGAGTTCGGACAAGGTTTCCACTATAGCCGACCATTACCTGCTAAGGACTTTGAAGCACTTTTAGCTAAGCCGACTTGGCTATAACCCCTTTCATTACAACCTCATAGAAAAGCATTAATCAGATTCGTGCCTTAGATTCATTAATGCTTTTCCACCTTGAGGGATAATCGTTTTTCCTTCCTTGAATTACACTACACTTAATTGATAAGTAAGTGCCTGTGATCCCCGTCACATAAAGGCTCAACCTAATTCTAATCGAGTGAAAACTCGACAAAATAAACAGGAAGGAATTGCGAATGTCTTCTGCATTTTACCAACAGATTGAACAGCAAATTGAAGAAGTGAAGGCGGAAGGCCTTTACAAAGCAGAGCGTATCATCACGTCTCAACAGCAAGCGGCTGTTAAAATCTCTACCGGTGAAGAAGTACTAAACTTTTGTGCGAACAACTACCTTGGTCTTGCTAACCACCCAGCACTTATCGAAGCGGGTAAGGCAGGCATGGACGAGCACGGTTTTGGTATGGCTTCAGTACGTTTCATCTGTGGTACTCAAGACATCCACAAAGAGCTTGAGCAGAAGCTTTCTAAGTTCCTAGGTAAAGAAGACACGATTCTTTACACATCATGTTTCGACGCAAACGCGGGCCTATTTGAAACGATTCTAGGTAAAGAAGACGCAATCATCTCTGACGCACTAAACCACGCGTCAATCATCGACGGTGTTCGTCTATGTAAAGCGATGCGTTTCCGTTACTCAAACAACAACATGGAAGAGCTAGAGCAACAACTGATCGCTGCGAAAGAAGCAGGTGCTCGCCACATTCTTATCGTAACGGACGGCGTGTTCTCAATGGACGGTGTAGTAGCAAACCTACCGGCTATCTGTGACTTAGCAGAGAAGTACGGCGCATTGACTATGGTTGATGACTCTCACGCTGTTGGCTTCATGGGTAAAACAGGTGCAGGTACGCACGAGCACCACAACGTGATTGACCGTATCGACATCATCACTGGTACGCTAGGTAAAGCAATGGGCGGTGCTTCAGGCGGTTACACGTCTGGTAAAGCAGAAGTGATTGACTGGCTACGTCAGCGTTCTCGTCCATACCTATTCTCTAACTCTGTTGCACCAGCAATCGTAAGTGCTTCTATCCGCGTTCTAGACCTACTAGAAGAGAGCGGTGACCTACGTGACCGTCTATGGGAAAACGCAGCACACTTCCGTACTCGTATGGAAGACGCTGGTTTCACAATGGGTGGTGCTGACCACGCAATCATTCCAATCATGCTTGGTGACGCAAAAGTAGCAGCAGAATTCGCAGAGCGCGCTCTGGAGAAAGGCATTTACGTAATCGGCTTCTCATTCCCTGTTGTACCAAAAGGTCAAGCGCGTATTCGTACTCAAATGTCTGCAGCGCACTCTCGTGAGCAATTAGACCGTGCAATCGATGCGTTCATCCAAGTTGGTAAGGACATGGGCATCATCTAAGTTTCGTCTCCTCTTCCTAGCCTCCTCCTAAAACTGAGGGGAGGGGTTAGATTAGAAGAAGAAAAGCGCTTACGTTTAAAGATAAAAGGCTTTCCCAACTCTTCTGAGTCGGCTCATGGGCAAAGCCTTTATTTCTTCTTTAAACGCATTAGATGAAAGAATTTTTTGTCACGCATAGAGCGGGGCAATGTTTGGTGAATACTATGAAAATTAAAGCATTATCAAAGCTAAAGCCTGAAGAAGGCATCTGGATGACTGAGGTTGATAAACCTGAAGTTGGCCATAACGACATTCTGATCAAAATTAAGAAAACCGCTATCTGTGGTACAGATGTACACATCTACAACTGGGACGAATGGTCACAAAAGACAATTCCAGTACCTATGGTTGTTGGCCACGAATACGTGGGTGAAGTGGTTGCGATTGGTCAGGAAGTTCGTGGCTTTGAAATCGGTGACCGCGTATCTGGCGAAGGTCACATCACGTGTGGTCACTGTCGTAACTGTCGTGGCGGCCGTACTCACCTATGTCGTAATACAATTGGTGTGGGTGTTAACCGCGAAGGTGCCTTCGCAGAATACCTAGTGATCCCAGCGTTCAATGCGTTCAAGATCCCTGAAGGCATCTCTGACGATCTAGCGTCTATCTTTGACCCGTTTGGTAACGCAGTACACACAGCGCTTTCTTTCGACCTAGTAGGCGAAGACGTGCTTATCACAGGTGCTGGCCCAATCGGTATCATGGCAGCTGCAGTCGCGAAACACGTTGGTGCTCGCCACGTAGTGATCACAGACGTGAACGAATACCGTCTAGAACTTGCTCGTAAAATGGGCGTAACGCGCGCAGTAAACGTAGCTGAAGAGAAGCTAGAAGACGTAATGGCTGAGCTAGGCATGACAGAAGGCTTCGACGTAGGTCTAGAAATGTCTGGTAACCCAGCAGCATTCAACTCAATGCTAACCACAATGAACCACGGTGGTCGTATTGCACTACTAGGTATTCCACCATCAGACATGGGTATCGACTGGAACCAAGTTATCTTCAAAGGCTTGGTGATCAAAGGTATCTACGGCCGCGAAATGTTCGAAACTTGGTACAAGATGGCTTCACTGATCCAATCTGGTCTGGATCTATCGCCAATCATCACGCACCACTACAAGATTGATGACTTCCAAGAAGGCTTCGACGTAATGCGCAGCGGCATCTCAGGCAAGGTTATTCTTGATTGGGAATAAGGTCGCGATAAAGCAGCCTAAAACCTCTTGATATAAGATCAATAAAAACGCCCTAAGTGAACCTTGGGGCGTTTTTGTTTTATCGAGTTGGTTTGAAACTCGCTACTGCTTATTTTCTATTAATTCAGCCTTAGCGGTTTATCGCGATGGTTCCGGTTTCAACTACGCGAGATTCCTTCGAAACCATGACTTTTACAGTGTGCTTTTCTGAGGAGAATAATGTTTTAGCCGAAGTCGTTGGCCGCCCAAGTGCAGGTGCATGCTCTTGTTTTTGATAATGGATTTCCCAATGACGAGCTTGAATGTTGTAGCGCATAAACGCAAAGCCATTCACACTCTTGATGGTGGTGCTCCCTTTTTGGTAGAAACCGTAGTCGCGAAAACTCATATAATTGATTAAACCGTTGCGATGGTCCTTCACGTCATTGTATTGCTTATCTTCTTTGCTGCCTTCCACGTGATAAACCCTAATTAGATCATCACTCCAATCATCAACAACAAAAGAGCAGCCGCTGAAGTTTGGTGTGAAAACATACAAATGATCGCGATGAGGGGCAGGGTGTTTAGGTATATCGAGATACTTGCCTTGCGCGACCCAGTAGGCCATCTGTGATGTTTTTTTGTCGGGTTGTTGCCCTGCGAAGGTATCAATGACTTCGATAGTGCCTACTGTTCCATGTGCGTGTTTATATTGCATGCCACTGAAAACAAGCTCACCACTTTCTTCTACTTCTTTCTTTGTCGCTGGGCTGAGAGATGTCATCTGGTGAGCAACGATCTCTGCGCTGACGCATTGGTTATTAAAGCTAGAGCCTAGTAAGTCTGACGGTAGCACACGTGTTCCGGCCGCATCGATCATTTCCTTTCTTGATGTCGGCATCGGTGACAGAATTGCATCGGGAAACTCACGTTCTTCGCCTACGTGAATATGGTTGTTCTGCTCTTCTACTTTACGGTCCGCGACTACTTTATCTCGATTATCATTCCAGCGCTTATAGTCGCTTGATGAATAAGTTAATTCAGCTCTGCGTTCTTGCTGCTGTCGCGCAGCTCTTTCTATTGTTGTTTCTTGCGTTTCTTCAGTATTAACAGGTGCTGATTGATATCGCATGGTAGGCATTCCAATAAGAAATAAATAAGAGAATACCAATGATTGTCGATATATCAGTAGGTGACTGTATAAAAGGTGATATTTACTAATAAAAAGCTCAAAATGAAATTGTATTTTAAGTTTTACTATGTGATCAGGTTTGTTTTTGATAGGTTAAAACACTAATAATAATTTTTTATGTGTCTCTTTTGATTTATTTTAATTATTAATATCTCAGTGGGGGTATTAAGATAATAAAAGAAATAGCACATGAATATAATCTTGTTATTTATATATCTAATGGTGTTTTAATGGTTTAATCGCTGTTGTAATTTTATATTCTTACGTATTCTAAACGTAGGTTAGGGTGATCTTCTGCTGTGACATTTTTGTACGTAGCCGTACCTTTACGCTCTCTAATCGTCGACTTATCAATTACATAAAATGTAGAGATCATTTCCAAAATTAGCAGGTAAACATAGATTGCACCGTGCTAGCTAATCCAATTCTGTCATTCCTTTGCTAATACTGCATGCGATGAACGTAGGTATATAAAAACGGTTCATTAATCAATAATCAAAAAAAGGAAATGAAAATGAGAAAGTCACTGACAGCACTTGGTTTAGCATTGGTATTTGCCGGCTCAGCAAACGCGGCAAACTGGGGGTATGAGGGTGAGCACGGCCCTGCAAATTGGGGGGAGTTCGCTTCTGAATGTGCGAAAGGTCAAAACCAAAGTCCGATTAATATTGAATCAGCGACTGAAGCCAAGCTAGAAAAACTGGATTTTGATTACGAAGGTAAGGCGATTTCACTGCTGAATAACGGCCACACTTTACAGACCAGTTTAGAAGGCAAAAACACGCTCAATATTGATGGTAAAGAGTTTACGTTAAAACAATTCCACTTCCATACGCCATCTGAAAACCATGTAGATGGTAAAGAATACCCACTAGAAGCACACTTTGTGCATGCCGATAAAGCAGGCCATCTGGCTGTTGTGGCGGTGTTCTTTAAATTAGGTGACGCGAATCCAACTCTAGCTAAGCTGCTCGCTAACATCCCAACTAAAGATCAAGATGTTGCCATCAAGGTTCCATTTGATGCTAACGCGCTAATCCCAAGTGACAAAGATTACTACCGCTTCAATGGTTCTCTAACCACGCCACCGTGTTCTGAAGGTGTTCGTTGGTTGGTGATTAAAGAGACACAAACTATCTCCCCAGAGCAGGTGAAAGAGTTTGCGAAAGCGATGGGGCAAAACAACCGTCCAATCCAACCGCTTAACGCTCGAATGATTCTAGCGCAGCAATAATGGTTGAAGTGACCAGTCATAAAAAAGCCCGCTGATTTAGCGGGCTTTGTATTTGGTATTTTGAAATTAGAAACCACTGTCGTCTTGCGCTTGAGCTTTCGCCATTTGAATCGGGTCAAGCTTGAGTGTTTGCGTTGGGAACGCAATATCCGCTTCGTGCTTCTTAATGATCGCCATGACCTGCAAAAGCACATCTTGCTTCACTTCGTGGTAGCGAACCCAGTTCACTGTTTTGGTGAAGGTATAGATAAAGAAGTTCAGTGAAGATGCACCAAACGCATCGAAGTTGACGATAAGTGTCTGGCGCGTATCGATGTCTTTGTGGTTCTTCAGCATTTCGCGCACTTCATCAATGATTACCGGTACTTTGTCTGCATCGTCGTAGCGCAGGCCAATTGTCTCAAAGATTCGGCGGTTCAACATGCGAGACGGGTTTTCTACCACGATGTTGCTGAATACTGAGTTAGGCACATAGATAGGTCGCTTATCGAAGGTACGAATGCTGGTCATACGCCAGCCAATACGTTCCACTGTTCCTTCTATTTGACGGTCTGGAGAGCGGATCCAATCGCCAACTTTAAACGGACGATCGAAGTAAATCATCAAACCACCAAAGAAGTTTGATAGGAGATCTTTGGCTGCCAAACCGACAATCAAACCGCCGACACCACCAAAGGTCAGCAAACCAGAAAGGCTAAGGCCAAATGCCTGCATAACGGTCAATACGCCGATGACGATAAAGAACAGGCGAGCTACTTTCGCGACGGCTTGTACGGTTGTCTCGTCACGGGTTTTCTGCTCCAGCACGTAGTCTTCGACGTTGGTGATAAGACGCATCACAATCCAAACTAGGATGCTGATAACAAGAATGAGTTTAAGAGTGCTGAGCCAGTTGAACTCGTTCCCCAACTCACTTTGCAGAACAATGCCCAAAGATACCGTTGCAGGCCAACACCAGATTAAGGTACTGACGGGGGTTTTGAGTGCTTCTAATAAAAGGTCATCCCAATGAAAGGGGGTTTTCTCGACCAAAATAGCTAATCGAGAATGCAATACGCGCCACGCAATCCAAGCAAAAAAGCTCGCAATCGTAATGAACAGTACGCTGCTGCTCCAGTCTTGATGATGGGCCATGATGTAAGTTTGAAGTTCTGTAAACCACTGTGGCATAAGTAAAGTTTCATTTTTTGGAACAATGAGTGAAAGGTAGCAGAGTTTGAGTTTACGCCCTAGCAAAATGATGTGATTCGAATAATCCGTTCTTGTCTTCTTATCACTGCTGTTAAAGAGGAGAGTGTTTAGAATGATGTTAATGATTAATGTGTAAATACAAGGTGATGATACGTATGGTGAAATGTAAAGTTTGTGCTGTTCAACCTACATGGTGTGATGAAACTCGAACTTTGAAAGATAAGCGCTATCATTCGAACCATCAATTGTAGGTTCTTTGACTCATCGCTAACATTTATCAAGCTCAAATATGAGACTTTAGTGTCACTTTGACATACGGAGATAAACCATGGAATTCACAGAGCTAGATAGAAATGCGCTCTACGACATTTGGATGTCGCAAAAAGCAAAAATGCACCTCACCCAAATGGAGATGGCAAAGCGCCTAGGTTTAAGCTTGCATGAGTTCTCTGCATTGTTACGTGGGAATGCTCCGCTAACACTTGGCTTCGTGAAACAACTTTGCGAACAATTGCATGTTCGTCCTGGTCAAGTGATTCCATCTATGAGCAAACGCGATATTTCTTCTTCGGGCTCCGTGTATCTACAAAACCGTATCACCGTAGATGGTGAAATCCGTAATGTCTTCATTGAAGGCAACCAAGTTGTGATTGAGTACGAACACACGGTGAACTAACCGATTCCATCCGTGTATTTTTTGTCGTAGACAATTTATTCACATCTCTACTGATAAAACTAACAGTCATGATGTCCCTTTGAATGAAAGGAATGGCTGTGAAGACTTTTCTCCGTAATTTCGATAAACAACGTCGTCGTTTGACGCACCAACTTGAGCCTAAACTTGCAGGTTGGTTGAATGACGACTCTCTCACTGTTCACGAACCAATGCCGCACGATCAGGTGAAACGTATTTTGATCGTGAGAAACAATAGTCGTATCGGAAATATGTACTTCCTGCTTCCGTTTGTTCATCAGGTTCTGCGCTTATACCCAAATGCGACAGTTGATCTATTGTTGAATTCGCCTTGGCAAGGTGAAGTCTTCAAGAATCTTGGCATCAATCAGATTCATTACTCCAACTTGTCATTCAAATCGCCAGATAAAGCACTTGCGACCATCCGTCTGTTAAAGCAACAGAAATATGACTTGTTGTTCGCACCGACGGCGGGCGCGTGTGACACTTTTCTTTCCGCTGTTATTCCCGCGAAGAACAAGATCGCTTTTAAGAAAGTGAAAACAGAGCAAGTATTTACTCACTCCTCGGTCGCCGATTCGCCTTTTCGTCACGGTGCCTACAAGCCACTTTCTATCCTTGAAGCGATGGGACATGAGCTTGATAGCACCTTGGATCATCATATTGTGTTTGATTCAAAAGAGCTTTCCTCTGGTATTCAGCAAGCACGTAAATTATGCGAAGAAGGCAAGCCAACATTTGCTTTCTTCCGTGGTGCGCGAGGCAAGAAAAAGCTCAGTGATCATGCTTGGTTAAACATTCTGGCTGAATTTGAACGTAAGCAAGGACAGAGTGTGAATTGGGTGGAAGTGTTAAGCCCGGATATTCAGCAACCGCTATTAAAAGGCTCCCGAACCTTGGCGTGCAAAGATCTGCGTCAATTGGGTGCAACGTTGCGTTATCTTGATGGCTTTCTATGCTGTGATACGGGGCCGCTGCATTTAGCGGATGCCGCAGGTGCGACTTGCTTTGGTTTTTATACAGAGACGTGCCCACAGCGATTCGGATTGATGGGAGAGAAATGCCATGCGATTCGATTGTTTCTTTCGGAGGAACAAGCCGAGTTTGAGCCTGTGCTAAGAATGGCGTAACGCCGGATGAAATGAAAAAGTGACAGCACAATAGGCTGTCACTTTTTATATGAACATGGTTTAGAGCGATTTGCCTAAGGAATCTTCACCAAAGAATCACGCGATAAGTCAGAGATGGTTTTCGCTCCTGTAAGCGTCATTGCTACGCGCATTTCTTTGTCGTAAAGGTCAAGCAAGTTCTCTACGCCAGCACCGCCTTGGGCTGCGAGTGCGTATACAAAAGAGCGACCCAGAAGCGTACAGTCTGCACCAAGTGCCAGCATGCGCACGACATCCAAACCAGTACGAATACCTGAATCGACGAAAATCTTTAGGTCACCTTTTACGGCATCTGCAATGCTTGGCAGCGCTTTTGCTGTTGAAAGTACGCCATCAAGCTGGCGACCACCGTGGTTAGATACCACGATACCATCGGCACCGAAACGAACCGCGTCTTTTGCATCTTCTTCGTCTAGGATGCCTTTGATGACCATTGGGCCATCCCAAAAGTCTCGAATCCACTCTAGATCTTTCCAAGAGATAGAAGGGTCGAAGTTTGCGCCCAGCCAGCCAATGTAGTCTTCCAATTTAGTTGGTTCGCCACGGTAAGTAGAGATATTACCTAAATCGTGAGGTTTACCTAATACGCCGACATCCAATGCCCAGCTAGGGTGACGCATGGCTTGGAATACTCGGCGCATTGCGGCATTAGGGCCACTCATACCAGAGTGCATGTCACGGTAACGAGCACCCGGAACTGGCATATCTACTGTGAAAACCAGCGTTGTTACACCGGCGGCTTTCGCGCGCTCAAGTACGTTCTTCATAAAGCCACGGTCTTTTAGAACATACAGCTGGAACCACATTGGGCGTTCAATCGCAGGTGCCACTTCTTCAATTGGACAAACAGATACGGTCGACATGGTGAAAGGAATGCCTTTCTTTTCTGCCGCTTTTGCTGCTTGAACCTCACCACGTCGCGCGTACATACCGGTCAGGCCAACAGGCGCAAGAGCGATTGGCATTGCCAGCTTTTCACCGAAGATTTCTGTTTCTAGGCTTAGATCGCTCATATCACGCAGAACACGCTGACGCAGTGCTACGTCACCTAAGTCATCGGTGTTGCGCTTTAACGTGCGCTCGTCGTATGAACCGCCATCAATGTAATGGAAAAGGAATGGAGGCAGCTTGGCTTTCGCAGCAGCGCGGTAATCTGTAGAAGCAGAGATAATCATATTCGTGTGTCCTGGCTGTTATTCTAAGATTGCGTCCTGAGTCAATGAGCACCTGCTCTGTCAGTGTTTCACTGACTGCCATCCTTTCGGCAGTCGACATCAGAATAGAGTATAGATAAGTGATTGAGCTGTGAGACATTCCATACACGGAACAATCAATTATCTGTACTGAAAAAGACTGGCACATCGGTCGGGGGATTGATGCGGCAAGCCACACCAAAAGTGTCGGGGTAGTAGTGCTGACCGCTGTGCCAGAGAAAGTGCAGGGCGGGGGAGACCCTGCGTAAGTGTTACTTCATTAAGGCGTCTGTAAGTTGGAATCCGTAAATCAGAATCAGACCTATGATGCCGGTGACCACCAAGTAGTAGAACGTTGGGATAACCGTCTTGCGTAGCGTTGCACCTTCTCGTCCTAGCAGGCCAACCGTTGCAGAGGCTGCCACAACGTTGTGGATGGCAATCATGTTACCCGCAGCAGCGCCAACCGCTTGAAGAGCAACCACAATGGCACTTGAGATAGTCAATGTCTGCGCTACTTCGAACTGGAACTGGCTGAACATCATGTTCGACACGGTATTAGAGCCGGCGATGAATGCACCAAGGGCACCAACAGTAGCACTCAACGCCGGGAATGCTGAGCCAACGAGGTCTGCTGCAAAGTTCGCCGTCGTTACAGGCATACTTGCTAGCTCGGCGCCGTTGACTCCTGAGTTAATAAAAATACGAACCATAGGGATGGTGAACACAAGAACGAAACCTGCGCCGATTAACGTCTTACTTGATTCGCCAAATGCTTTGCCCAATGACTTAGCGCCGCCACCTTGAAGAAGTACTGCAAGTAATGCTACGAAGACTAAGATGCCACCCGGAAGGTAAAGAGGTTGAATTGCCGTGCTGATACCCGTTTCGCCAAGAATATTACCAAACGATAGGCTTACACTTTTAAGCAGACCTTTGAATTCAGGGCTTACGCGGCTTGCTACTAGGATAACTGCTAGCATCACGTAAGGTGCCCAAGCCTTGGTTAGGCTCATTGGTTTACCTGGGTTGTCATCAAGATTGATCTTTAGAGAACCTAGCCATTCTGCTGGCCACTTATCTTCGCTTTCGAAGTCCCATTTGGTTTTTGGAACGAGGAAACCTTTCTTCGCTGCAGTAACTACAATAGCCAGACCAACTAGACCACCGATTAATGACGGAAACTCAGCACCTAGGAATACGCCTGTTAGTGCGTAAGGCACGGTAAAGGCAACACCTGCGAACAGCGCGAAAGGTAGGATGTCTAGACCTTCGCTCCAGCTCTTATTCTTACCGAAGAAGCGCGTCAGCATCATCGCCATTAGCACTGGAATCATAGTGCCAACCGTTGCGTGAATCATTGCCACACTTGCTGTGATTTGCTGTAGGTACGCGTCCCATGTTGAGCCATGAGCAACCAGTGCTTCACCTATATTGTGCGTATCTAAGCCTTTGTTCACGCCGACAATGATTGGTGTGCCAACCGCACCGAAGGATACTGGCGTAGATTGGATCATCATGCCCATCAGTACTGCTGCAAGAGCGGGGAAGCCAATGGCTACCAATAGAGGAGCGGCGATAGCAGCAGGTGTACCGAAGCCTGATGCGCCTTCAATAAAGGAGCCAAAACACCAAGCAATAATGATGGCTTGTACGCGACGATCGGCTGAAATATCGGTGAATCCGTTACGGATAGTGGTGATCGCGCCGGTGTGCTTTAAAGTGTTGAGCAAGAAGATGGCACCAAACACGATCCATAGAACAGAGACAGTAATACCTAATCCTTGGAAGACAGACGCCAGTACGCGAGTTGCTGACATATCCCAAAACATTAGGGCGATAGCGACGGTTATTCCGAACGCAACGGGCATGGCTTTTTTCGCAGGCCAGTTGAGACCAACCAATAATATGGCGGCGACAACAATTGGCGAAAACGCCACAAGGGCAAGTAGGGTTTCACTCATTGGTACATCCTCGTACGCTGACTTCTCGAACGGCTTTATGCTGTAGAGATGATTTTTGTTGTAATGGTTTTGTTAATTTGGCGTGAATTTACCCCTTTATTTTTTATAGATATAGGGAAATAATGAAATTAATTTATTCCAAAAGTGACATAATCGATGCGTGCAGATGACCTAATCCTGTTCTCTCAGGTAGTAGAAATGGGCAGCTTTAGTAAGGTGGCGGAAGAAAATAACCTTACAAATTCGGTAGTTAGTAAGAGGATTGCTCGGCTAGAAGAAGAAATCGGCGCTCAGCTATTATATCGAACAACGCGTAAATTGACCCTGACCGAAGCGGGAAAGGTTTTGTTACACAGTGCTAAAAATGTGAAGCAAGCCACTCAAGAGGCTATGGATGCAGTTTCAGGCTTTGGTGAGAATGTTAGTGGCCATATCAAAATGTCGGTACCGACTATCTCGGGTGATTTGATTTTAGCGGACGCGGTCGCTGAGTTTTGCAATATGCACCCAGGCTTAACGGTCGACATGTCATTGGATAATCGTTTTGTGGATTTGGTGGAGTGTGGATATGACTTAGTGATTCGCACTGGTTATCTCGAAGATTCTAGCCTGATTGCGCGACATATTTTGGACTCACAATGGGTGGTTTGTGCCTCGCCTTCTTACATCGCGAAGAATGGCAAACCGATTGAGCCTATCGACCTAACCGCACACAACTGTTTGCAATACGCCTATCAAACTACCGGTGCTACCGATTGGCAGTTCAAAGGTAAACAAGGGGACTACATCGTCAAAGTGTCGGGTAGCTTTTCTACGGATAACGCTACTGCACTAAGAAAAGCAGCCCTAGGTGGGCATGGTATCGCCTACGTACCACGTTGCTTGGTTTATCACGACATTCGCAGTGGTGAGCTGGTGGATATTTTCCCTGAATTAGTCGGTAAAAAGCTGGGTATCTACGCAGTTTATCCATTTACTCGTCAACCTCCGAACAAAGTAAAACTCTTGATTGAGCACATTCGAGAGCGATACCTCACTATTTCGCATTACTTTTAATTAGTTCATAAATACAAGAAATGTTTCAATCTATTGGTTGAAATTCTATACCTGAGCCCTAAGGTAGGTATTGAGAATAAATCTCAACAAAATAATAAAACAAAACACTTAACTTCAAACGGAGTAACACGGACGTTATGCATTACCCAAAAACTCGTAAAGATTCCGTCGTCGACACTTATTTTGGTCACGACATCGCAGATCCATATCGCTGGCTAGAGGACGATCTCAGCCAAGAAACGGCGGAGTGGGTTTCAGGACAAAACTCAGTGGCCTTTGATTACTTAGGTCAGATTCCTTTCCGCCAACAAATTCGCGACTTAGTGGCGAGCAGCCAAAACTACGAAAAGTACTCTCAACCTTTTGTTCATGGTGAATACACTTACTTCTACAAAAACGATGGCTTGCAGAACCAGAGCGTTTTATACCGTCGCAAAGGGGATGAAGAAGCGGAAATCTTCTTAGACCCGAATACCTTTTCAGAAGAAGGAACAACATCACTTGGTGAAGTGAAGTTCTCTAAAGACGATTCTCTTGTCGCGTATTCCATTTCTGAGGGCGGCAGCGACTGGCGTAAGATCTTCGTCATTAATGTAGAAACCAAAGAGCAGCTTGAGCCTGAAATTGTCGACGCTAAGTTCACCACAATTTCTTGGCTTGGTAGCAAGGGCTTTTACTACGCGAGTTATGACAAACCTAAGGGCAGTGAGCTTTCGGCGCGCACTGAGCAGCACAAGCTTTACTACCATGAATTAGACACACCACAATCTCAAGACAAAGTTGTCTTTGGTGCGTTGGACGCGCAGAAGCACCGTTATGTAGGGGGAGTGACAACCAAAGATGACCGCTTCCTTATTATTACAGGCGCAGAGTCGACATCGGGTAACAGACTGTTTTATGTCGATCTAGCTTCAGAAGAGCAAGACGTAATCACGCTTCGAGATACAACCGATGGTGATACACATCTGATTGATAACCAAGATGACACCTTAATCTTCTATACCAACCTAGATGCGCCTAACGGCAAAGTGGTTGGCTACAACACTCAAACCCAGCAATGGACAGAGATCATTGCCGAGCAGGAACAACCACTGGATATAAGCAAAGGTGGTGGCTACTTGTTTGCGACTTACATGGTTGATGTTCTCTCTAAGGTTCAGCAGTTTACTTACCAAGGCGAGTTAGTGCGTGAGGTTACTCTGCCTGATCAAGGCACCGTATATGGCTTACAGGGCAAAGCAGAAGATAAGACGCTTTACTACACCTTTACTAACTACGTGACCCCTCCAACCATCTTCTCTTTTGATGTAGAAAGTGGTGAGTCTGCACTCTACCAAGAATCGAAAGCCCCGTTCGACCGTAAAGAATACGAGTCTCAACAAGTGTTCTATACCTCAAAAGACGGGACGAAAGTGCCGATGATCATCTCGTATAAGAAAGGCACCAAACTCGATGGTACAGCACCAACCATGCTTTATGGCTATGGTGGCTTTAACATCAGTTTGACGCCGATGTTCTCGGGAAATGTCGCGAACTGGTTAGAGCTTGGTGGTATTTACGCGGTGGCAAACATGCGTGGCGGCGGCGAATATGGCAAAGCTTGGCACAATGCAGGTACTCAGCAACAAAAGCAAAACGTGTTTGATGACTTTATTGCTGCGGCGGAATACTTGATTGAGCACGACTATACGAGCTCAGAACGCCTTGCTATTCGCGGTGGTTCGAATGGCGGCTTGTTGGTTGGTGCGTGTATGACTCAGCGTCCAGAGCTGTTTAAAGTGGCGATTCCTGCAGTTGGCGTATTAGACATGCTTCGCTACCACACCTTTACCTCTGGTGAGGGCTGGAAGTACGACTACGGCACGTCAGAGCAAACCGAGGCGATGTTCCAATATCTACTTGGTTATTCACCAGTGCATAACGTGAAAGAGGGTGTCTCGTACCCGGCTACACTTGTTACGACCGCAGACCACGACGACCGTGTTGTCCCTGCGCACTCATATAAGTTCATTGCAGAGCTGCAAGAGAAGCATCAAGGAGACAATCCGGTGCTGATTCGTATCGATGTGAATGCTGGCCATGGCGCGGGGATGCCGCTGAGCAAACAAATCGACCTGACTACCGACGTTTACGCGTTTGCATTACATAACATGGGTATCGAAACGCTCGATGTTTAGTTCAACTCACTGACTCAACATAATAAAAAATGCCGCGACATCCATCGCGGCATTTTTCATGGTTGGGGGAACTCAATGTGTTAGCTAGGGTGACTAAGCCTAACTTTGAACCAACCAGTCTCGGCGGCCAAACCGAATGGCAGCTATACCATTTTCGTAGTTATGGCGAAAAATTCGCCATACTTTAATCCTAGTTTATGAATATGAAATTGTGATGAATCTAGGCTGCATCATCTTGATTTTCATTGTTTTCAAGATCAAATGAGGCATCAATCAGTTTTCTTGTGTAATCACTTTGCGGGTTGTGGAAAATTTCTTCTGCGGTTCCTTGCTCCATGACTTCACCCTTTTGCATCACCAGAACACGGTCCGACAGCGCTTTGACTACAGAGAGATCGTGGCTAATAAACAAGAAGCCGATGTTGTGTTTCTTCTGCAGATCTTTCAGAAGATCAATGACGGTCAACTGAACAGAGCGGTCGAGAGCAGAGGTTGGCTCATCAAGCAAAATGAAAGAAGGCTCAAGAATTAACGCACGTGCAATCGCGATACGTTGACGCTGACCACCAGAAAACTCATGCGGGTAGCGGTTAATAGATGTTGGATCTAAGCGTACCTCTCGCAGAACATCACGTGCTTTTTGCATTCGTTCTGCTTTGCCGATTTGAGGTTGATGCACTGTGAGACCTTCAGTGATGATATCACCGACCGTCATGCGAGGAGAAAGCGAACCGTAAGGGTCTTGGAACACCATCTGTACATCTTTCTTTAACTGAAAACGCTGTTTGGTAGAGAGTAGGGAAAGGTCTTGTCCTTTGAATTGAATCTTGCCACTTGATGGCAGCAAACCAATCAAAGCCCGTCCTAGTGTCGATTTACCGGAACCTGATTCACCAACAATACCAAGCGTTTCGCCTTGCTTTAACTCTAGTGAAATGCCTTTAACTGCCTCAAAATACTCGTTCTTGCTGGCGATGAAGTGCGGCTTAACAAGAAACTTAACGCGGATATCATCGGCTTTAAGAAGTTCAGCGGCGTTTTCTTCAATCGGGTCTTTGCTGCCTTTAGGAATCGAGTTAATCAGCATCTTGGTGTAATCATGCTGCGGTTCGGAGAAGAGTGCTTCTGTGATGCCTTCTTCGACGACTTCACCTTTACACATCACCAATACTCGGTCAGCAAAGTGTTTCACTACACCTAAGTCGTGAGTGATGAACAAAATTGCCATGCCCATCTTGGCTTGGATCTCTTTGATCAGATAAAGCACTTCTGCCTGAACGGTAACGTCTAGCGCCGTGGTTGGCTCATCGGCAATCAGAATGTCTGGCTCGTTGATTAGAGCCATGGCAATCATGATGCGTTGCAACTGACCACCGGAGAATTCGTGCGGATACTTAGTGTAAGCTTGTTGAGGATTTGGTAAATGCACCAAGTCAAACAACTCAAGCACCTTGTCTTTCGCTTGTTTCTTACTCACTGGACGATGACACATAATGGCTTCCGCCACTTGAATACCGACACGCATGTATGGGTTTAGAGACGTCATTGGCTCTTGGAAAATCATACCAATGCGATCGCCACGGATGCTTTGCATTTGGCGTTCGGTTTTCTCTAGGATTGATTCGCCTTCAAAGACGATAGAAGCGTTATTATGCAAAATGGCATTATCTGGCAGCAACCTCATCAACGCATTGGTTGAGACAGATTTGCCTGAGCCTGATTCACCAACGATAGACAGTGTTTCTCCTGCTTGTAAGTCGAAGCTCACATTCTTTACTGCATCGACGATACCATCGTTTGTCGTAAAGCTGACAGACAGGTTTTTCACCGAAAGAATGGTTTGTGCGGACATCACGTTTCCTTGTGTATCGAGTTGTTATGTATTGCCTTACTTGCTGTTCACACAGTGCGGCTTTAATTATGCGGTACGGTTTAGTTATATAGCTGAGACGCTCCCGCTTCTGCAGAACTCATCGCTTGTAGATACAAGAACTGCTCATGAGCTCGTGTGACATGGTCTAATTCAATCATCCATTGCGCATTGCGCTGTGCAGAGCAAAATGCGGCCATGTGTGCTAACAAGTCTTCACTTTGTTTACTAAGCAATTGGCTTACACGGCAAATTAGATCATGGCTTTCGAGCTGTAAGAACTGAAATAGAGCATAGGATTGATTGAGTGCAGCGAACGCTTCTTGATGCAAGCCCAGTTTGTTTAGAATCTCTGATTGCGCGACGCTTGCATCACGCAAACCACTTATCAAACAAACGAACTGACACGGTTTGGTTTGTTCATTGTCTAGTGCGGATTGAATATGGTTAGGTAGATGATTGAGCACGTCTTCATATAGACGGTGAGCTTCAGGCCAATGTCCTTGCTCCATCAATTGCTCTGCTTTCAAATAGCGCATCCAGCATTGCTCAATATTCATGTTCATCTCCGCAAAATTCGATTTGAAGAGATATTAAATGAAAATTATTATCAATTGCAAGTGCGACTTGTTTTCATTTTGTTGCTGAGTGACTGCTCGTAAAATGTCCAAACGAACTGGTGTGGAAGATAAATCACTTAATTTTAAACAAATAATCTCTACACTGAGGTAACGACAATAAGAAAAAGGAGGCGAGTATGGCAGTACAAAGATTGGAACCTAAACAGCTATATTCTGTAGCGGATCTAGAGAATATGCCATGTAAGTCGACCAAGGAATTGCCTCCGATTGATGAAATCGTTGGACAAGAGCGCGCTCAAAAGGCGGTCGAGTTCGCGATGTCAATCAAGGAGAAAGGGTACAACATCTACGCTATTGGTCAGAATGGTCTGGGCAAGCGAACCATGATTCTGCGCTATTTAAATCGTCATCAACATGATGAAGCGGCACTGTTTGATTGGTGCTACGTGGCGAACTTTGAAGACACACGTGTTCCCAAAGTCCTCAAGTTACCTTGCGGTATCGGTAACAAACTGAAAGCTGATATTGAAAAGTTGATGGGGAAGTTGCTGAATGCACTGCCTTTAGCATTCGATAACGAGATGTACTACAGCCGTGCCGATCGCCTAAAAAACCAATTGGCGAACAAGCAACAGCTTGAATTGGACAGCATCAGTAAAGAAGCAAAAGAAAAAGGCATTAGCTTAACGATAACGACTCAAGGTGATTACCAGTTCGTCGCGATGGATGGCGAAGAGTTGCATACCGAAGAGACGTTTGATGCCCTGAGTAAGAAAGAGCAAGAATACTTCTCCAGTAGCATTGATGAACTAGAGGTCAGTCTACGTAACATGATTCGTGAGCTGACCGAGTGGGAAGAGTCGTTCAGTGAAAAGATCAAAAAGCTCAATGATGATGTCACGCTGGATGTAATTACCCACTTCATCAAACAGTTGAAAGTGGATTATGCGGAGTACTCTGAGATCAAAACGTATCTCACTGATCTGCAAAAAGACATCGTTGAAAATGCTGATATTTTCTTGGAGCAGAGTGGAGAGCAAGGTGAGATTGCCACAGCTTCTTTAGATAAGAAGTTACCACGTCGTTACAAAGTGAATGTGTTGGTCAATCGCAGCAAGTGTGAATTTCCAATTGTGGTGGAAGAAAACCCGAACTATCACTCTCTGTTTGGCTCGATTGAAACCGCAACTTTCAAAGGCACAGTATTTACTGATTTCTCGTTAATTCGAGCGGGCAGTCTACATAAAGCCAACGGTGGCGTTCTTTTGATGGATGCACAAAAAGTACTAGAGCAGCCTTACGTCTGGGATGGTCTCAAACGAGCGTTGCGTTCGCGTCAGTTAAGTTTTACCTCGTTAGAGAAAGAGGTAACGCTAACTGGTGCGGTGTCTCTCGATCCAGAACCGATCCCTCTTGATATAAAGATAATCCTGTTTGGTGATTACCGCACTTACCAGTTGCTCCAGCATTATGATCCGGAGTTTGGTGAGTTGTTTAGAGTAACAGCAGACTTTGAAGATGAGATGAAGCGTACACCTGACTCAGAGCTGCAGTACGCGCGTTTTATCTCAAGTGTCGTGAATGACAACAACATGTTGCATTGCGATAAGAAAGCCATTGCACGCATTATCGAATACAGTTCTCGTTTATCAGGTGACCAAACGAAACTGTCACTGCACTCTGCGAATATTGCCAACTTGCTGCGTGAATCTAACTACGTGGCTCGCCAAGCGAACTCGAACATGATTCGCATCGGACACGTGGAAGAGGCTTTGAGCAATCAAGAAATGCGAGTCAGCCGTTTGCAAGATAGCGTGATGGAAACCTTCGTTAATGGCACGACCTTGATTCGCACCGAAGGCATGGCTGTGGGCCAAGTGAATGCGCTCTCTGTATTAAGTACCAGTGACCACATGTTTGGTGCGCCAAACCGAATTACGGCAACGACGTGTTTCGGTGACGGTGATGTGATTGATATCGAGCGCAGTGTTGATTTGGGTGGCAGCATCCACTCTAAAGGCGTGATGATTCTGTCGGCTTACTTATCTTCTGTATTTGGCAAAACCGCTCGTGTTCCACTAACGACCACCATCACCTTCGAACAATCGTATGGTGGTGTGGACGGAGACAGTGCGAGTATGGCTGAGTTCTGTGCTGTCGTTTCTGCGTTCTCGAAACAACCAAACCGTCAGGATATTGCGATTACCGGTTCAATGAACCAGTTTGGTGAGTCACAACCTATCGGTGGTGTGAACGAGAAGATCGAAGGCTTCTACGATGTTTGTGTTATCAAAGGCCGTCACGAGGGGCAAGGGGTGATTATTCCGCGTTCAAATGTGCACAACCTTATGCTTCGTCCAGATATAGTGAAAGCAGTAGAGAAGGGGGACTTCCATATTTGGGCTATCGACCACGTAACGGAAGCAATAGAGCTATTCACAGGCAAAGCGGCTGGTGAAGCAACCGACGAAGGTACATACCCAATCGACACCATCTTCGGGTTGGCACAAGCTAAGTTGAATGCGCTTAGAAAATAAGCACTCATTGGCGTAAAAGCTGATAAAAAAGTGTACAAGTTTTCATAATTTGTCATAACGACAATATCCCGTCGCAGTTGACGGGATATTGTCACTAACGTTATGAAATTGATGACTTTTCGCTCTGGACAAAAATGTGATCTACCTCTAGTATTTGCCCCCTTGTCTATTCGTCTGGGAATAATCCCATCGCAAGGAAGCCACACGCAAATACCTGAGGTCACTCATGCAGCTATCCCTGAAAAATTTGTCGGTTCGAACGCAAATTTTGGTTCCAGTTCTATTCACCGCGATCACTTTGTTTATTGCATTGTGGATCACGCAAAACAATCTAGAAGCAGAGCAAGAATTGGTTGCTTCTAACTCCGAATCGCTCGTGTTCTATAAAGACACACTGGCTCAAATTGACGACCAAGTTTACCCACTACGTATTAGCGCGGTTTACGCGATTTATGATGCGTCTCGTCGTGATGCCTTCCTTGCTGATCTTAAAGCAGGCGCGAAAGCCATTGATATGGATATCGACAAGATTGATGCGCGTGGCACTTTTGCATCAGAAGCGGAAAAAGTACGCCAAAGCATCGATACATACATCGACTATTCAACTCGTGCGGTTGAGTTCTTCAATCGTCATGATCGTGGCTTGGTCTCTGATGGTGAATACACAAACTTTATTTCTGGTTACCGTCGTGTCGGTAATGAAATGGTTGCAACGATCAATGCGCTGTCTCAACGCGTAAACCAAATTGCAACACAAGCGACAGAAGCAAGTGCTCGTGAACACGTTCGCGTACAAAACAACGCAATGATGTCAGTGATTGCTGTTTTTGCCTTCTCCTTGCTAGGCGCGTGGTTCTTGTCAGGCATGATTGTTACGCCAATCCAAAAACTACAAGAAGTGATGCGTAAACTCGCGGGTGGTGATCTGTCAGTACGTGCAGACATTGATGGTGACAACGAGATCGCTCAGCTAAGCAAAGACGTTAACCAAACAGCGAAACAGCTTCATGATACGGTTGATCAATTGATGCGTATTAGCGAAGAAGTCGCGTCTGCTTCAACTGAACTTGCGGCGGTAATGACGCAAGCTGAAGCCAATGCGCAGCAAGAACTGGCGGAAATCGAACAAGTTGCATCCGCTGTTAATGAGCTTGCAAGCACGGCAAATAACGTTAGCGATAATGCTACATCAGCAGATGCGACAGCTCGTGAAGCGGATGGTCTAGCGCAATCTGGCCTAACGATCTTCCAAGAGAGTGCACAAGCAAGCGAGCAAATGTCTCAAGCACTTAACGATGCGGCGCAAGTGGTTCTTCGTCTGAAAGAGCAATCGGTTCAAATCAACGATGTTATTGAAGTGATTCGTGGCGTATCTGAGCAAACTAACCTTCTAGCACTGAATGCGGCGATTGAAGCAGCACGTGCTGGTGAATCTGGTCGTGGTTTTGCTGTTGTAGCAGACGAAGTTCGTATGCTGGCAGCGCGCACTCAAGATTCAACGCAAGAAATCTCTTCTATCATTGAAGAGCTTCAAGCACAGTCTGGCCTTGCAAATGACAGTATGCAGGTGAGCTTAGAAATGCTGAACCGCAACAATGAACTAACGCAGCAAGCGAATGATGCGTTGATTGGTATTACAGAATCTGTTGCCAACATCAACGATTCAAATACGCAAGTGGCAACAGCGGCAGAAGAACAGTCTCAGGTGACTCAAGACATCAACCGCAACGTGGTAAACATGTCTGAGCTTGTGAACCAAAACGTAGCAGGCATCAGCCAAAGCGCGAGCGCAAGTACAGAGCTTTCTCACCTCGCTGAAAAGCAAAAAGAACAGTTGAGCTTCTTCAAGCTTTAATAAAAAGCGGTAAGTGATAAACATCGACTGATCGAAAAGAATCCCTGAGCGTTGGCTTGGGGATTTTTTTTACCTTTAATTCAATATTGATAAAATCAACATCATATAAATCAGATGTTTACATGAAATTGTGTGTGACTGATGTCACATTTATAAATCTTTTGAGTGTATTTTTTGCGTCAAAATTTTTTTGACACACACACATTTTCCTATCTATCCGCTAACTTGATGGTTTTGCTGTATTCATATTGCCATCTCGCATGGTGTTTTCTTCTATATATCCTGTCTATTCAACTTGTTGCGCTATAAATCGAGGCTGCTACTATGCCGTCCGTTTTCTCGTTGGTACAGAAATGTCCTGTTTTCTGGTGAGGAAACAACTAAAAACAAAGATATGGAAAATTAAAATGAAATTGAAAACATTAGCTGTAGCAGTGGCACTGTTAGCATCTGGATCTCAAGTTGTCGCTTCAGAACTATACAACCAAGACGGTACTTCACTAAACATGGGCGGCCGTGCTGAAGCGCGTCTTTCTATGATGGATGGCAAAGCAGAAGATGCTTCTCGTATCCGTCTTAACTTCCTAGGCAAACAGGAAATCAACGACAGCCTGTACGGTGTTGGTTTTTGGGAAGGTGAATTCGAAACTTCTGAAAAAGGCGCTGTCGATGAGAGCAGTGATCTTGAAACTCGCTACGCTTACGCAGGTCTTGGTGGCAAGTACGGTGAAATCACTTACGGTAAAAACGATGGTGCACTAGGTGTAATCACTGATTTTACAGATATCATGGCTTACCACGGCAATACTGCAGCATACAAACTAGCAGTGGCTGATCGTACAGACAACATGGTTTCTTACGCTGGTCAGTTCGAGCAACTAGCATTGCGTGCAAGCTACCGTTTTGCTGACCGTACTGAAGAAGCGAATGGCTTTGGTGATAACGATGAAGATGGCTTCTCTCTATCAGCAATCTACGCATTTGCTGACACTGGTTTCGAAGTTGGTGCTGGCTACGCAGATCAGAACGAAGGTGACGAGTTCATGCTAGCGGCTGCTTACACTGTTGGTAACTTCTACGTTTCTGGTCTTTACACTGGTGGTGATAACCTAGATCAAGATGCTAATGTGGCTCCTGCTTCTGGTGATGTTGACTACAAAGGTTATGAGCTAGCAGTAGCTTACACAATGGGCCAAACAGTGTTCACTTCTACGTACAACAAAGCAGAGCAAGATAACGACGACAGCGTCGATAACCTAGCGGTTGACGTAACTTACTACTTCAAGCCTAACTTCCGTGGCTACGCGTCATACAACTTCGACCTAATGGACAGCAAAGGTACTGAAGAGAAAGACGAGCTAGCACTAGGCCTACGCTACGATTTCTAAGTCGAATATGACTGAAAATATACTGCCTTATTTTTAGTTGTTTAAAACCCCTTGCCAGATGGTAAGGGGTTTTTCCATTGTAACGTTAAAATTCAGAACAGAAGCTTTGCGTCAACCTTTCAGCTTTAGCTTGGTACCATCAAATTTTAGGTGGCTTAATAAGTTCTTAGCGTTTGCTTTGCCAAAGTCATCAAATTCCACGCCGTAACGCGCGTAATGCACCGATTTTTGCAGATTACAAATTTTCCCTTTTAATGGTGCAAGCAGACGTCCATTTCCTGGCATGGTGATATCTAACGTAATCTGATCTCCGACTTGAAGTGTTCGACTCATTGGTGAAGTTACAAAACGGCAACCACTCTTTGATAGGTCGCGTATTTCACACTCAGCTCGGTACTGTTCAAACTGAAGTCGAGAATGTAAATTTACTTCGTAACGCACTTCTTTTCTTAGTTGATACACTTGCATGGTATTTGGCAAACTCAGCACCAGTAACGGGTATGGATCACCCAAGCGGTGCTGTAATTGTGCTCTGAAAGGGATAACCGCACCTTCGCCGCGATGCGAATACGCTTTTACGTTAATCCAAAAACCTTCTTGGAAATAGAACTTCAAATCTTCATCTGAAATGTTTGGAATTTCTATCAGCGCGGTATTATTTGAATGGCAACCCATGAAGGTGCTCGTGGTGATGAACTTCGTTCCAACAGGTGTCGTCACGTTCAATGTGACTTCACTGCCGTGTTCCACCATTGCCATTGCATCGGTGCTATTTAATGTGCTTGCCTGACGTTCTGGGGCGTTTTTGTTCTGTAGAGACGCTCGACTGTCCCTGGCGCTCGCCATCATATTTCTCATTCTTATTGTCGTACCTGATTCGAGAAGGTGTTCCGCGCTATGATAATTAGTAGGAATTGACTAGATTATTGCGTTGATATCATTCTATGCAGTCATATAGATTGATTCAATAAAACAGAGGCTAAAAGTGGGAGGTAGATAATGCAGAAAGTGACACATGACACAACAAACCAGATTTTCTGGGTCGATTTAGACCAAGACCATAAAGCGAAAGTGGCTTATAAACTCGAGAATGGGGAGATGCATATTACTTCGACGCTTATTCCGGAAGAAGCTCGCGGCAAAGGTTATGGAAACGTCATGATGGCGTCGGTTCTACCTGAGATTGAAGCGCTTGGTTACACTATTGTGCCCATTTGCCCATACGTGATTAAATACATGGCAACACACCCAGAATGGTCGCATTTACTCGCTTGATGGAATCAATGAATAACCCACATTATCAAAGCATCGGAGATGAACTGGAACTTGGTTTGCTTCAAGGTGTCGATGTGATCCAGTCTTTATGGGGCGGATACGGAGAGTTGGTCAGACTGACCTTTTCGCAGCGCTCCATTATCGTAAAGCATGTTCAATTACCAAAACCGTCTGAGCATCCGCGAGGCTGGAATACCGACCGCTCCCATAAACGTAAGCTGCATTCTTACCAAGTTGAAGTGAGTTGGTATCAATACTTCAGTCAAACAGTTGATGAGCGTTGCCGCATTCCTCAAGGGCTTAAATGCTTTCAGAATGAAACGGAATGGTTGATCGTGATGGAAGATCTTACTCTGGCGGGGTATCCAAACGTAATGAAAAGTGCAGGAAAAGCCCAACTAAAAGCGTGTTTAGAATGGCTTGCTAACTTTCATGCGCGATACATTGGCGTTCATCATGATGCTTTATGGAAAACGGGAACGTATTGGCACTTAGATACTCGACCTGATGAATTGGCAGTCCTTCAAGATGCTCGGTTGAAAAAGAGGGCAGGGTTAATCGACCAAACTCTAAAACAAGCGCGATTTCAAACCTTGATTCATGGCGATGCGAAGCTAGCAAACTTCTGCTTCAATTCGCAAAACTCGGCGGTTGCCGCGGTCGATTTTCAATACGTCGGTCATGGTTGTGCGATGAAAGATGTCGCGCTATTTATGAGCAGTGCTGTCGATCCTGATAAATGTGCTGAAATGGAACCTTGGGTGCTTGATACCTATTTTTTGCGTTAAATACAGCACTGAAACATTATCAAACCGAGTTAGAACCATCTGAGGTCGAACAAGAGTGGCGACCTTTATTTGCCGTGGCTTGGGCGGATTTCCAACGCTTTGTAAAAGGATGGAGTCCAGATCATTGGAAGATTAACCCTTATACCGAAGCGCTCACCAAACGTGTCCTGGACTCTTTGGGGTAGAAACAGCGAAGAAAACAAAATCGACCCGAAGGTAGATATACCCAAGTATCTCGAGGTTACTTGGGTATATAAAGGCAGTTTTTAGGTCAATAGACGTTAGTTTTTCGGTTTATTGATACGGGCTAGGCTGTAAGTATTAATAAACTCACCGTCTCTAAAAGAGGCATCGACCAATTCACCTTCTATTTCAAAACCGTGTTTCTTGTATAAGCCAATGGCAGCTTCGTTATCGGTGTTCACTTCGATTTGAATACGTCGAACATTGAGCCAGTTGTCGGCGAGCTCCGTTACGGTGCTGATCAACGCGTTGCCGACCCCTAAACCGTGAAACTCATCGTGCACACCGATTCCAAACGAGGCCGTGTGTGATGTTCTTGGGCGCTGGGAGTGATGAAAGCCAATGTTTCCGACCACCTTACCATCGATTTCTGCGACATAACTGTAAACACCTGTGGGCATGTTGGATAGTCGGTCGACCCACATCGCGAGAGATGGCTTAGGGAGTTGCAGGGTTTCACGTTGTGCTTTCGGTTGTGAATAGATTTCGACTAGTGCAGCAGCGTCTTCAACAGTGGTTGGACGTACGATGATTTCCATGCTTCTCTCCTTTGGTTTATTGGAATTAATTTCAATCTAACCAGAGAAATGCGGTTTGAATAGTATTTTTTTAGCTTTAGGCACCAAACTACTTTTAATTTAGTATGTTACGTATTTCTAATTTTAAGTTTTCATAGTGGATTATCATTGAAAATACCAATGAGAGTGATTTTGTGTTGAATTTTTATACTGAGTAACTCTCATTTTATGGAGAATAATGGTGAACTTTGAAATAACGAAATAAAGCCATTTTCACTAAAGTGTGAAGTCGGTATCTGCAACGAGTTGATTTTAATCAAGAGACACTTGAGTTACCTCTTATGGGGTATGGGGAGCACACCTTTTTAGCGCTATTTATGCTTAACTTATTTAAGAGCAATTAGAGCGTGTTTGAGGAAAATAATAATGAAATCCTCTCAATCAAAAACCTCGCAAAGTCGACGTCGATTCTTGCGTGACACTGCCCGTACCGCCGCTGGTGTAGGTGCGGCAGCGTGTGTTCTTGGTTTGCAGTCTTTGCAGAGCCAAGCACGCGAAACTAAAGGTGTGCCTATTCGTCCGCCTGGCGCTTTGCCAGAAGGTGATTTTGAGTCTGCCTGTATTCGTTGTGGGCTGTGTGTTCAGGCGTGCCCTTATGACACTTTGAAGCTTGCGAGTCTGCTATCCCCAGTTGCAACTGGTTCACCGTACTTCACTGCGCGCGATATTCCTTGCGAAATGTGTGAAGACATCCCTTGTGTCGTGGCTTGTCCTAGCGGTGCGTTGGATCATGATCTTACCGATATAGACGATGCGAGAATGGGGACGGCTGTGCTGATCGACCACGAGACCTGTCTGAACTGGCAAGGTTTGCGTTGCGATGTTTGTTACCGTGTCTGCCCGCTAATTGATGAAGCGATAACGCTGGAGAACATTCGTAATGATAGAACGGGCTATCACGCGAAACTGATCCCGACCGTCAATTCTGATGTGTGTACGGGTTGTGGCAAATGCGAACAAGCTTGTGTGCTTGATGTGGCTGCGATCAAAGTGGTGCCAACGGATCTAGCGAAAGGTAAGGTTGGTAGCCACTACAATTTTGGCTGGCAAGAAATCGACAAGCCGCTTGAAAATGTCTTACCAGCAGATAATCCAGTGCCAAGTGGTGCGCTTGAGTCGCTCAAAGGAGGTCAATAATGGCCAAGAACTTAGCGCAAGATGCTGGCAAAGAAGCCATCGAAAAACTGGGCTGGTGGCGTGCGCATCGTTTTCTCATTCTACGTCGATTATGCCAACTGACCATCATTGTTCTGTTTATGGCAGGGCCAACATGGGGCATTCTGCAAGGCAATTTGTCTTCCAGTATGCTGCTTAATACGGTGCCATTAAGCGATCCTCTGATTGTATTACAGTCTCTCGCCACAGGTCATATTCCAGAGTTTAACGCTTTCCTAGGTGTAGCGATTGTGTTGGTGTTTTACGCGATTCTTGCTCCGCGCGCTTTTTGTGCTTGGGTATGCCCACTCAATATCGTGACGGATTTTGCTGCGTGGCTGCGCAGAAAACTCAATCTCAAAGCGAGTTATCGTTGGTCGCCAAATATTCGCTATTGGTTAATTCCTGCATTGATGTTTGGCAGCGCGATTTCGGGCTCAGTGCTTTGGACTTGGTTAGACCCAGTAGCGGCATTGCATCGAGGCCTAGTGTTTGGCATGGGAGCAGGTTGGGTACTTATTTTGCTGGTGTTTGTTCTCGATTTATTGCTCGTAGAACATGGTTGGTGCGGACACTTGTGTCCACTGGGAGCAACGTACAGCGTGATTGGTAGCAAGAGTTTAATGCGAGTCACTGCCGTGCGCCGAGAAGACTGTACTAAGTGCATGGATTGTTTTTATGTTTGCCCCGAGCCGGAGATTTTGCGTCAACCATTAAAAGAAGGCGACCGTCGCGTGATGGATCAAACCTGCATGAGTTGCGGGCGTTGTTTAGATGTTTGTCCTGAAAAGGTGTTTGAGTTCCAGAATCGACTGAATGTGAAGAACATTGAGTAACAAAACAAAGAGTAAGAGAACAAAGAGCGAGTTTAGCTGGTAGGCAGTCTAGTTTTGCTTAATTTTACGATGCCATCAAAATATTATTGAGCTTAATTAAGATTCATCACTGTTATAGAAATAGCGTATTCTTTTTTATTAACCACCCTTGTATCTGGGTGGTTTTTTTTGACTGTTATGACGTGAATGAAAGACTCTATTGTTATGAAAAGCCTCTTAGTTCCTCTTGTTTTACTTGGCGCTGGTTGTGTTAACCAAGCTCAACCCACTGGTCGTGAAGTTGACATCATCGTTGTTGCTCCTATGAAGTCTCAAGTCAGAGTCACTTATCAAGAGCACAATCTATTGAATACCGTTTACCTTAGTGGCGAAGCATGCCGCTTTGATATTGGGCCTACGACCATTAAAGGCGAGGGGGCTTCGGTTGAGCTAAAACCAAATGGCCAGTGTCGATAAACACTGGCCATTTTAGGAAGGAATGGAAGGTGGGCGCTTAGTCCGACTTTTCGTCTTTGATAAGACCTTTTCTTTCTAGTCGCTTCTTAGGGTTAACGCGATGGTCGACGCCTAGCGCTTCTTTCGTAGTATCCGCGATCGTCTCATCAAGCGTACAACGGTTACCTACAACCTTCGTTACACCTTTAGCCAGCTTCTTAGGGCTACATTTTGGGTCGATAGGGCCAGCGTTTGCGACCACAGGAAGCAGTGACAATAACATCACTGAAAATGCGTATTTCATCTCATGAATCCTAATCTCTCAATTCGGTGCTTAATTTAGCATCGGTACTAAAAAGGGTTTAGGCATTCCCAAGATTGTTCATCATCCAGATGACTATAGACGTTTAGATAGGAACAGAAAGTTGAAAGCCCTCTCTCTTCCGTGAGAAAAGGGCTTTCGATGAGGCTTTACCTCATTATCACTAGGCGTGCGGTCTGCTTGTTTAATGGAGCAGGTAGTCCATGCTGACTAGCTGACGCCAAAGCATCGAACTGCCGACCACAACCCACAAAATGGTCTTCGCGATTTTAGCGTTTCGCATGGGTATTCTCGATTATCAAAGATGAAATATTGATTGAGCCGTTTATTGGCTGATGTTCAGATGATACCTCAATGAATACTAGCCGAAGTTATCACCTTTAAAAGATATAGGACTGGAATGCCTACACACTGCATTTTTTGAAAAAAAAGCCCACCCTAGGAGTGGGTGGGAAAGGCTTATGTGGAGTCACAAACTGCTACTAGCTGGAGTCGGGACAATAAGTAGCAAATCGAGTTCAACAATATCGTGTTGGTTACGGTTGCAAAAGGCATCTTGAATAAAGGGTATTTTAACGATGCTCACCACGAAGGCATTTCACTTGTTCATGGGGTATTTATGATATTGGGTTGTACCCAACATGACGAATTGAAGGTGATTTTTACCAATATTATCAGCGTCTTATTTGTAAGGGTGGGTTGGGTTAACACCAAGTTTTGATACTGACTTGTCGCTGACAAAGTGATACCGCTCCAAATCATTTATGCAGCGGTTTTTCATCGAGGCATCAGTATGTCTTAAGCTGAGTGAAAAAGGTTATTGCTCACTTTGTTGTGCGGCTTTCAAGCGGTTCTTTTCAATATTAATGATGCCTGGATTACCGACACGCACTATTTGGAGTAGATGCTTAATCCACATAGGAAGCGAAGGGGAAAGACGATAATGGATCCATAAGCCATGGCGTGTATCTTTTAAGAATGTCGTGTCTCGTAGCAATGCTAAGTGACGAGAGACTTTTGGCTGGCTTTCGTTCAAAGCGTTTTTGAGATCGGTGACGGTTAAGTCTTGTTCATCTTCTAGCAGCATCAATATTTTGAGTCGCAACGGATCGCTCATCAGTTTAAAGAAACTACTTGGATCCACTTGTGTACGGTTTTCTTCACTGTTTACTAGTAGAAATAGACTGATGCGCTCGATCAATTCTTTGGCCGTATTTTGGAACGGTTCTGTGCCTTCGAGTGGTTTTGGATCGACTAGGTTCCAATGTAATTGGTCGATGTTTTGTTCGAAGATCACGCATTCATCTTTGGCGTTATCGCACAATGTAACCACAAAGTCATAAGACTTGTTCGCAACGTCGGCATAATCCTTCGAATGCAGTGACTCGCCAGAAATTGAATGTGCATCTAATACTTCAAACACCCTTGGGTCTACTTCGCTAGGGTGAACACCTGCACTATCAGCATGAAAGAGCGTGCCCGCCATATGGTTAAATATCGCTTCAGCAAGTTGAGATCGTGCGGAATTACCAGTGCAAAGAAACAGGACTTGTTTTTTCATAATATCGAGACAAAAAGTGTGGCTGATGCCGAAAAGAAAGACGAATGGCAATAGTATAACTCTGCACGCGTTCAACAAGAAGCTCACAACCTTTTATCTCCAGGCATAAGCTTCAATTGTTGCCGACGAAAACGGGTTTGTTTCAAAGGAAGAGGATGTAAAGAAATGTTTAAAAGTAGCAAGATTGCAATCTTAGTAGTGAGTATTTTAAATGGAATTTGTCGCTAAGTTTAGGATAATGTTACGAAAGTTGCTAGGTAAATAATTTATAAGGATATTGCGATTTTGTTACATTTGGCGGTATGATGGCGGCTTCATATTCTAAGGACTCATCATGAATACGCCACATAAAAGCTGGAGAACGCCACAGAACTTTCTTCTGCTGATTTCCATTATTGTTCCTATTGCCTTCTCCACTTGGATGGCGCTACTGAACAACTTCGTTATCGAAAAAGCCAACTTTGATGGCGCAGATATCGGCTTACTGCAAAGTGTGCGTGAGATTCCCGGTTTTCTTGCTTTCACTGTTGTCTTTGTTTTGCTGTTTATCCGCGAGCAACGTTTTATGTTGGTCTCGCTCGCTATGCTGACACTGGGCACGGCAATCACAGGTTACTTCCCATCTTTGTTTGGACTTCTTTTTACAACCTTGTTGATGTCGACTGGTTTTCATTACTTTGAAACGTTGAAGCAATCCCTTTCTTTGCAATGGCTAACCAAAGAAGAAGCACCAGAAATGTTAGGCAAGTTTATATCGGTTGGTGCACTAGCGTCTTTGATTACTTATGGTGCGATTTGGATTCTGCTTGAGCAGCTCAAATTAGAATTCAAAACGGTTTACTTGCTGGCGGGCGGTATCGGTTTTGTATTGATTCTGGTGATGGCGTTTGCGTTCCCTGAATTCAAAACGGAAGTTCCACAAAACAAAAAGTTGGTGCTGCGTAAGCGCTACTGGCTTTATTATGCATTGACCTTTATGAGTGGTGCTCGCCGTCAAATCTTCACGGTCTTCGCTGGTTTCTTGATGGTGGAGAAGTTTGGCTATTCGGCTGCGGACATCACACTGCTTTTCTTAATCAACTACTTGTTCAACTTCCTGTTTGCTAAACGTATTGGCCGCTTTATCGGAGCCGTTGGTGAGCGCAAAGCATTGATGTTTGAATATGTGGGACTGATTTTTGTCTTCGTCGGTTACGGTTTAGTGCAAACTGCGGAGTGGGCGGCAGCATTGTACGTGATTGACCATTTGTTCTTTGCACTGGCACTTGCAATCAAAACTTACTTCCAGAAGATAGCCGATCCGGCGGACATGGCATCAACCGCTGGTGTAGCGTTTACCATCAACCACATTGCAGCGGTCGTGATTCCGGTAACCTTTGGTGTGATTTGGTTGGTTTCGCCTTCAAGCGTGTTTTACATTGGCGCAGTTATGGCCGCAGTGAGCTTGTTACTGTCCTTGAATATCCCAGCTAAGCCGGAAGAGGGTAACGAAACTCGTGTGTTGAGATGGAACTAAGTTAGTACTTACTACTCAATAACTTACCGAGAAATTGGGTTATAAAAATGGGATGCAGAGGCATCCCATTTTTGTATTCGGTTTTCAACGTGAGACTGGTTCGTTTAGAACGGATACCAAAACAGTTGAGTGTCTATAACGCGTTTGCTAATCGCAGCGGTGATAATCACGACGATGCCTGCCATACACACCATATCGGCTTTGGTCAGCGGCTTTAGGCTGTACCAAGTACGAGACGAATGACGACCAAAACCACGCAATGTCATCGCGTTAGAGATTTGGTCAGCGCGATCTAGGCTAGAGAAAATCAGCGGACCTAAGATCTTAGAAACGTTCTTCATACGGGTAAAGAACGGCGCTTTCTTACTCAGTTCAACACCACGAGCTTGTTGAGCGTGCATGATGTTCACGAAGTCTTTCTTCACTTCTGGCAAGTAACGCAAGGTCAAACTGACGGCATAAGCGATTTTGTAAGGCACACCCATGCGGTTCAAACTTGCTGCAAACTCAGTAGGATGCGTGGTAAATACAAACACCAAGGCAATTGGGAACATACTGAAGTACTTCAGTGTCACGGTGACCAGATAGAACAAGGTCTCTTGGGTGAGTGAGTAATTACCCGGTAACGACAACAATACTGTTGTTGAGCCCATGTATTCACTGCCTTGTTGCGGCGCTAATGCAAACATAAACAGCGCATTAATCAACAAAACACTGCCTGTACCGATCAGTAAAGGCTTGTACACATGGAAAGGTACCTTGGTCATTTTTAGCAAACCAAGACCTACAACGATCAGTAGAGTAATGATGCGCAAATCAAAGGTTGTAAGTACCACCGTTACCCATGCAATGAACATCAAAAACTTGGTGATGCCATTGAGTTTGTGCAGTGGCGATTGGGTATCGATGTAGTTGATACCAAACTTCATCTTGTTGTCTTTCATGCCACTACTGTCTCAATGTTTTTAGCATCATTATTTTGTGAATCTTGAGCTTTTGAAGCTTGGATATCGGCGTTGTTTTCACGTTCTCGACGCGCTTTTTCAACGTCAATAAAGTGCTGCATAAAGTCGTTCGTGTTCTCAATACCTAACTCAGTAGCCAGTTCATACAAGCTAGTTGTCGCCAAGTTCGCTTGGTCTAACAGTGCTGGGGAACTAAACACTTCGATCATTGGTGCGTCGGCAATCAACTTGCTATCAGCAATCACGATGGAACGAGTGGTGTATTCCAAGACCAAGTGCATGTCGTGCGAGATGATCATCACCGTAATGCCAAGTTCACGATTAAGCTTCTCGATAAAGCTCAGCATTGATGTGTAGTTACGGTAATCTTGTCCAGCAGTAGGCTCGTCCAGAATCAAAAGCTCAGGCTCTAGGGCAAGAATCGATGCAATTGTCACACGCTTCTTCTGACCGTAGCTTAATGCCTCAATTGGCCAATGGCGGTACTTGCTCAAACCACACAGTTCAAGGACTTCCAATACCTTCGCTTCGACTTGTTTCTCTTCAACGCCACGGTTACGCAGGCCAAAAGCCACTTCGTCGAAAATCATGTGATGCGAAATCATATGATTTGGGTTTTGCATTACCACGCCAACCTTTTGACTGCGCTCAAAAATGCTTAGTTCATTGAGGTCCTGACCATTCAAGATCATCGAGCCGTTATCTGGTTCAATCACGCCCATCACAAGCTTAGTGATGGTGGATTTCCCAGAGCCGTTTTTACCCAATACCGATAAAAACTCACCGCGTTTGACATCAAAACTGACCCCTTCAAGCGCGTTCTTTTCGCCATCGTATGAGTAAGTAAGATCACGAACTTCTAGAAGCGTATCGTTTGGGGTTGCAACCTCTGCTACTTGTGAGGCTTCAAACCATGCGCTGACGGTGGATTGGTATTGCGCCAATGGCAATGTGCTTAAGCTCGATGGCTTTGCATCGCCTTCAATCGCGCAGCCTGCTTCTTTCAAAGCAGAAAGATAAAGAGGCTCACGGATACCGTATTCTTCAAGAAGCGGGGACGCTAAGATCTCATCTGGTGTGGTATCTGCGATGATTTCACCACTTTCCATCAGAATAATGCGGTCAACAGAGCGATGCAGCACATCCTCAAGACGGTGCTCGATAATGATGATGGTTTTGCCCGTTTCGCGGTGCAGATCATCGATAATCTCGATGGTCTTCTTACCCGTCTTTGGATCAAGGGCAGCAAGTGGTTCGTCAAACAACAAGATGTCGACGTCATCGACTAAAATACCCGCCAAAGAAACGCGCTGTTTCTGACCGCCTGATAAATCGTGAGGGGAGCGATCTAACATCTGTTCCAAATCGACCATTTTGGCCGTCGCTTTGACCAATGGGTACATGTCGATGTTAGACATCAATTGGTTTTCCAACGCGAATGCGATGTCTTCACCAATACTCAAACCAACAAATTGGCTGTCCGTATCTTGCAGTACGGTACCAACTTTTTCGGTGAATTGGTGCATGTCAAAAGGGGCAGTGTCTTGACCATTGATGGTCAGCTGGCCACTGGTTTCCCCTTTAATCGCATGTGGGATCAGTCCGTTAAGACATTGGCCAAGGGTAGATTTACCACTACCACTTGGACCGATAATGACGATTTTCTCTCCTTTCTCTATCCTTAGATTGATATTTTTTAGCGTCGGTTTGTCCAGCGACTCATATCTAAAAGAGAAGTTAGAAAATTCGATTGTCATTCGACATTAAGCCTCTGTTAAGTTGCGGCTTTGCTTGTTACGTTTTGCGACAGACTTAAGAATGAAGAAGCCAACAATAGCAATAAGAATGGTGTTACCCAGTGCGATGATCGACAGCTGTGTAAATACCTTAGTGAACGGTTCTGCATACAAGATGGTGTCTAGGAAGGCTGAGCAGCCGTAACCAAATACGTTACCCAATAGAGCAAGCACCACGAACAACGCGAAATCTTTCATATTGAAGTCCCCTGTCTCTAAGCGATTACGTGTTAGAGAAGGGAAAAGACCGATGATCAAACCGACAATACCTGAACCAAGTACCCAAGTTAGCCATACGCCCCAGCCTGCAAATAGGTCAGTAACCCAGTGGCCAATGAAGCCAACCAAGAAGCCTACAAGAGGGCCGAATAACACTGAGAACAATGCCAATACCGCCATTGCTGGTTTCAGCGTCGTGTTTGCAAACACAGGAATGCCAAACATTGGCAAACCGCCGATGCCGTATAGCGCAGCACCGATTGCAATAACCACTACGGTTTTAGCAGAAAGATTCATAGATAACCTCAGTTCAATTGTCGATTTTAAAGAACGTTCACTTGCTTTGTTTTTATAGCGCTGATTGTGTAACAAAGTTTGGAAACAACCAAGCTGCTTATTGTTTGCTCTATCTTTCTTCAAGAAATGTGTGATTGGATTCACGCATCCTTTTGACTGGCTTAGTTTTACAGCAAGCATCAAAAATAAGGCGCGCATTATACAGAATATTGATAAAAGTGGGAATGCTATCTGTCTGGATGGCTAGAATGCAACCAGGGGCTAACTGTCAGCCCCTGATTACACTTTTTAGTACGATTTTTGTTCGTTAAATTAATGATCTAGGTATAGGTAGTTTTGCCAGCTCTTCATTCGGATAAGTACTTTACGCATGATAGAAACGTGGGTGAAACTGTCCGAGTAAACTGCGACTTCTACGGCTGTACCTAGTGGTAGATGATATTCAGTTAGATCGTCAGTGATTTGAAGCGTTACAAATACACGTCCGCTTGTACGGAGGGCCTCTGTACCAAGTAGCGCACCACGAGCTTGGAATTGGCTTTCACCGATTGCCGGCAGTACTTCAATCACTTTGCCTTTGAATACACTACCAGGTAGTGCACGGAACATGAATTCCGCTTCAAATCCGGGTTCTAAACGTTGCAAAGAGTTTTGGCGGAAAGCGGCTGTGTACAGTTTTTGCTCGGTATGCACAAAAGTCATCACCGGTGCTAGCGGTAAAGGCACCGCCATCACTCCCGGGCGCAAAGCAAGCTGCGTTACATAGCCTTCGGTTGGGGCTCTAACAACGGTCTGATCAAGATTGAATTCAGCCTGGCGAAGTTCTGCTAGCAATGAGGCAACTTGCGTATTCTCTCCACCAACTTCCGAGTCAAGTGCGATTTGTGCTTGTTCTCGTTTAGATTGCGACACCTCTAGTGCTGCTTGGGCGGCTTTAAACGCTTGTCGACGAGTATCCAGTTGTTGCTCAGTGAACGCGCCACGATCAAAACCACGTTGATAACGGTCGAATTCGCGTTGCGCTTTATCACGCTCTGCAAGGGCTTTGATGACCGCAGCTTCTGCTTCTTGAACGCCCGACTCTAACCCCAATGCACCTTGGCTTGCTTCTTTCACTTTCGCGCGTAGCTTATCGACCTCTGCTTGGAACGGAATCGGGTCGATACGGAAAAGAACATCGCCTTTTTGCAACGGTTGGTTTGCTTGAACAGGTACTTCAATCACTCGACCACGGACACCTGATACCACCGGTGAGGTTGAGAATACTTGGTTACCAATCTGTGTGAATGGGTGGTTGTAGTTCATCAGTAAGATAAGTGTACCGACCAACACTACGCCACCGAGTACAGCCGTTGGTACTGTCCACTTATTCAATGGGATATTGAAGATTTTAAAAATCGCGATACATAGCGCTGCGTAAGTCAGAACCAGTAGTAAATCCATTATTGTTCCTCCTTACCTTGTTCTTTTTGAACTGAAACGCTTGATACAGGTTGTTTACCTTTCAGCGTTGAGACTTCTTTTTTCAATTCGTTGACTTCATCAATTAGCTCTTCAAGTCGATGATGTATATCATGTGTTTCTTGTTCGAGCTGCTTAAAGCCCCAGCCACGTTCTTTACGCCACAAGGTTGCCCAAATCCACAGAAACGGCCAAAGTGCATGTAATGTGAAAAGGCTAACCCAGCCTGCATAATGAATCGCATCTTGGTGAGGATGCTCGCGCTCTTTCGCTATTTCATAAGGAATATCGTGAATCACAATGATTCCGTAGAAGATAACCAAAGCAACGAAAATGAGTAACCCAAGTGCAAAATAGTCTAGAAACATCTTACTTCCCTGTGCTTGTTGCCAAATAGAAAAACTTACGTAAATTAACTGTTTAAGTATTTGATAGAACAATAAGTGAATCAAGTTATTTATAATTTGATTCACTGTTATTGAGAGATACGGCATGCAATACGAAGGAGTAAGCAGTGCAATATTCTGGTGAGATCGCGGCCATTGGCGCTGCGATAGTATGGGCTTTGGCCACTTGGATATATAGCCAATTTAGCCACCGCTTTTCGGCGATGCAGCTGAACATTGTGAAAGGCATCATTGCATCAATGATGATGCTGGTGGTGATGCCATTACTGCCGCAAGGTTTACCTACCCAGATCGAGCCTCTGCATCTGGCGGTGTTGGCGGTGTCTGGGGTGATTGGTATTGCGATTGGTGATTCTGCCTATTTCGCCGCGCTCAAGCGCATTGGGCCAAACAAAACCTTACTGTTGGAATCTCTAGCTCCGCCGTTGTCTGGTGTGCTTGCGTTGGTTTTTTTAGGTTCGGAGTTAACCTTGCAGAGTTGGCTGGGTGTGGTGGTTACCACCGCAGCGGTGACTTTTGTTGTGTTCCAGCCTTCTTCTTCCGGTGAGGCGACAAATTGGAGTGGCATTGGTTTTGGTTTATTGGCCAGTGTCTGCCAAGCTTCAGGTGTGGTGATTTCTCACTATGCCCTCGTCGCGGGTGATTTGCCGCCGCTCTTAGGCGCATTGATTCGATTGAGCATTGGTGTGCTTGCCGTGTGTCTTGTGATTAAGGTTGTCGAACCTGAACCATTTAAAGGGATTAAACGGCACATCACAACAATGGGGAATAAAGCCATGGGTTGGCTATTGCTGGCGATTTTCGTTGGGACTTTCCTAGCGTTATGGTTACAGCAAGTTGCATTGAAATACGCCAATCCAGCGATTGCACAAACTCTCATTGCAACCAGTCCGTTGTTTATCTTGGTGATCTATGCTGTGCGCGGGGAAAAGGTGGGTGTGAAAAGTGTCATGGGAACCTTGATGGCGTTGGGCGGTATTTCGCTTTTCTTCCTGTAATATTGTTGATTGAATCCAAAGAAAACGCCCCAGTTGATGCTGGGGCGTTTTTTATTGATTGCTTTAAAGCTCCGTACACACTTGGTTCCGGCCGTTGGCCTTGGCTCGGTACAGGGCTTTGTCAGCGCGATAGAAGGTACGTTGTGTGTTCTCACCTTCACGATGAAGTGTGATACCGATGGAAACGGTCAAGCCACGCTCACCTAATATTTCATGCCAACCAAACTGATAGATACGTTCGCGATAGTTTTCTGCGTGCATCTCTGCACGGGCAAGTTCTGTATTTTCCAGAATCACCAAAAATTCTTCACCGCCAAAGCGAACGCAAGATGACCCTCGGAATTTAAAGTAGCCAGACAGCTCTTTTGATACGTTCTGAATTGCTTTATCACCGACTAAATGACTCAGTTCATCGTTAATTGATTTGAAATGGTCAATATCAATCACCATCAGTGCAAATGACGTGTCATGCAACAACAAGTCTTTCAGCTTCACTTCTAACCAACGGCGGTTGTGCAGCGAAGTGAGTGGGTCGGTAAATACATCCTGCTGTAGCTGCGCTACGGTATTTTTGTGTTGTTTAGTGGTTTCTTTCAGCTCTTTGTTTTCAATCTCAGAAAGAATCAATTTAAGCTGCAACTCAAAGCGAGTGAGGCGACGTAATTGGGCTGCACCTAGCTCACCGATTGGGATATGTTTGATGAGGTCGGATTCAACACGGAATGCTTTTTTCTCGTAGTTGAGAGCTTCTTTAAATTGGCCTTGAGAAGAGCACACTTGACTCATTGCATTGTAAAAGCGATTGGCGATCAGTGGAGAGGAATACTCATTAATGCGCTTGCCTGTCGAGGATAAAAGCAGGTTTGCCAGAGATTGGTGTCCGATTTCGTTCAAGCAGTAAGCCGTTTCGATTTTCACCATGGTCGATAGCCATTGAGTGTGCTGCTTACCTGTCGAGTATTGAATATGTGAAATCGCAATCAGGGCTTGGTTGCACTCGTTTTGTAGACGCAATAACTTAGCACGGTATAAATGAATTTGGCTGGTGAGGTTTTTGTCACTCACCAAAATACTCAACTCTTCACATTCGCTAAGTAAGTCAGTTGCTGAACCAATGCGCTGTATACTGATATAGCAAGCTAACATGTAAAGCTTGTAACGCAACCTAAGCGAACGACTGCCAATAGCATGGTCTATAGCATCAATCTTTTGGTAGTAGCGTAGCGCCTTGTTATGGTCACCATAAGCGTCACACAAGTTGCCCATGCCAATAATGGCAAGTACGTATTCGTCGATATAACCGTATTCCACCGCAATGTTGGTGGAAGCTATGTATTCCGTTAACGCTGCGTTGTAATCGCCCTTTTCAACCAGACGATCGCTCAGGCTCGCTTTGACGGATAGAATGTCTTCGACATCCTCAGGCAATTTGAGTAAGTCTAAAGCTTGTCTAAGCTCTTCAATGCTGGTACTCAGCTGTTTGATTTTGCTGCGATATTCTGCGCTGATGATGTGGCAATGGGCTTTTTCACGATTTGTTGACGCGATATGAAAGCGGATATGTTCCCAAAGGTTCAGCGCTTCTTCGCCAGTAACAGAAGAAGGGTCCATGCCTGCATCGGTCACTTTACTAAGCAGTTGTTCCATTCTTCATTACCTCAATGTGGCTTTCTTCCAATTGCTCCAATGTGAACGGGAAGGTCAGGATATCTTGCAGATAGAGGGTCGGTTTAGCTCCGGCTAAGCCACGTCGTTTCCAAGGGTAAATGTCTAACATGGCACAAACCGTGCGGTACAAGTCTTCTGCCGCTTGATCTTTCTCTGCGATCAACATAGCTAAGCGATCGCTGCTCAAACGAGAGATCAAGTCACTGGATGTCGTTAATGAGTGAACGAGCTCAGTACACACATCAAGGAAAGCTGGCTCAGTATGGCGGATCATAATGATCGCGTGGTTTGATTGCTTAAGCTCTGTTTTGAATAGAACCAGTTGCTCCCACCAATAGGTTTCGGATACAACGTTGGAGAACTGTTTTTCTGGATCGTATTCATGCTGGGCACGAATACGGTTAATGAGCTTTCTCGCGCGTTGCTCTAACTGACGTTTAGATCCTCGCGCTTTATCCATACTTACTCGATGCGTCTGCTCCTTGAGCATTTTAAGCGCATGTTTGCGATATTTTTGGAAGGCTTGGAAAGCGCCTTCATAATCGCCTTGTTCTTCTGCGACGCGCGATTGCTGAAAGCAGATTTGGCTGAGCAGTTCACCATTATCAAAGCTCAGGGCGGACTGCTCTGCAGATTGCAGTAAGGAGGCGGCGTTTTCGGTATTCTTGCGCAGCAATTCGAGTCGGGCTCGGCTGATGAAGGAGTGCGCCTTCATCCAAGTTAGGTCTTGTTCAATCGCGAGTTGATGTGCTTTCTGAGTCGCCTCTTCTGCTGCATCGAGACGTTCTAATCCCAGTAATGCCAATCCCTTAAAATCCCAAATTTCAGCTTGCCATGTGTTGTCGTCATGATCACGAAGTACCTCGGTAGCGCCATCTAGCACCGTCAGCATTTCAACGAAGTTATTCAGCAGATAATAATCCCATGCGAGTAGGATTCGAGCTTTGCCTTCTAACCATGCAATACGGACGTTGTTTGCCACTTTGACGGCTAATTCGTGTGTGGATGCGGCTAGTTTGTGTTCGTTGGTGATGCGCCAAACGTTACCAAGTCCGATAAGGGCCTCGATTTGGATTTCAATGTCATCAACCAATGCGGATTGTTCTAACGCATTTATCCAGTACTGTTGGGCGGAGTAGTATTTAGCTTGTCCCCAGTATTGCAAGGCGAAGAGGTGAAGGATTTCAGGTAAATGATCGTCGGTGTCGAGTTGAATTTGAAGGCTGTAGGCGTCTTTGACGAGTTTGAGCCCGTGTCGGTAGTCCATGCTACACCAACAGGCATGTGCCATGATGATCAATGCTCGAATTTCGCCATCAACAAATAGGATTTGCTCCGCACGAATTCTGCATTGTTCGGCGATTCGAAATGCGCGTTCCGGATCAGATTTTATCTGGCCATCGAGGGCGTTTAGCTCTGCTTCTAGCTGAATTTGGCTTTTATCCAACGTTCACATCCATGACTATCGAACTGGAATTTACACCTAAATATTATGTGGTTAGATGCGACTATCATTTCAGGTGTAGGAAGAATGCTACACCAATAAGGTATTGGGTACCGTAATATATACCGTGGTCAGCATCTATTTACCACATTTAAATGAGTAAAGTGTTAAATAGTCACGACAGCAGTTGTTTGATCGTCAGAGGTGCGTCCGTTACTTTCAGCCTCTGAGCGGCGGTAAGCCCTTGCTTATCTTGATAGCACAAATTATGCCAAGCTCTGAATATATCTAAAAGAGGTAATATGCCAGCAGGTCGTAATTTGCGACGTGGCTCGTTGATGAAGCTCTCAAACAGAAGCTGAAAACGATTTTGATAGAATTGAATGTGGCGTGTTGTCGCAACATTGAACCATGACTCAGGTTCGTTATTGTCGCCAGCTAAGTAACAAATGCCTTTGTTTGCTTCGTATTGACGTGAAATCGCCCAACGATCTCGCCACCAACTCATGTAAGCAATGTCTACTTTGCCAAATGGCGCAGTCATATCCCAGTTTGCATCTTCTTCAACGTACATCAAGTCAACGTTTTTCTCTTGAATACGAGATAAACAAACGCTCAACGCGGCAGAGCGGAGCAGGGGATCTTGAGGCATGTAAATAGAAACCCGTTTCTCTGGGCAGCACATATCCAATACATGTAGGTAGTGAGCGTAAGAGGTGTAAGGCGGGCGAATCAAAGCACCTTTTGACGGGTAATGGAAAACAGAAAGGTTGCCCAGTGGGTCCTCTACGTTACCACGCGCCAAAATGGTTTGGTACTTCTGGTCGATACGCTCGCGAAGTTTCTTCGAAGGTTCGCCGGGTGCTTCACTTGCTTCTGCGGTGTATTCCTGTGATACAAAACGTGACACTTCATCGTAAGGGTTATGATCCAGTGCTGCGACCGGCTCATCATTAGAAGAATAGTTCACATGCTGACATAGAATATAGCCAGAGTGTGCTTCACCAGAAGCGATCCAGTATACGCCGTTGTTGCTATGTGGTTGCAGGGAAACATAGTTCGACGCCAACTCATAGTGCTCGGCATGGTTTACCCAGCGAGCATCGATCGTTGCCAGTTTGCGGCGGCAGCGGCTAGCAATATGATCAACATGATCGTAAAAGGTTTTTGGATTAATGCTGAGTTTACGGCAGATCTCGCGAACGGAATAACCGGTAAACAACAAGCCCATCAAGTTCTCTTGGAACTGAAGCTTTTTATTGGCACCAGACCATTTATCGACAAAGGTACTTTGACACACTTTGCAGCGGTAACGTTGGCGGTCGCCACTGTAACCGAAAGCATGATAGAGGTGTTTATGAGTATGGACAGAAAGCCCAAAGTTATCGCAGTCATCGTTGCGACAAGCAGGTAACCCGTCACTGTGGACGTGACGCAGACGATGAAGTTCGTTCACTACATCGCGGTTATTAAGTAAGGGGGGGAAAGCTCCACACTCACGGCATACCATCGCCGGACGTTTAGGGTTAGCATGTTGCAAAACGTATCGCTTCGCATCACTCAATCCAAAGTTGTCACACGCCAATGTTTTACAAAAGTTGAGTTGTAACCCATCTGCGTCCCTTGGCAGTTCGCCGTTAGACACAATCGCCCCCTCGGGATAATTCTTGCAGCCGGTCAGGCCCCGGCTGCTATTTACTACTTAGGTGTTTCTTAGATGTTGATTGCTGTTTCTAGAGCAACTTTCATCATGTCGTTGAACGACTTTTGACGCTCTTCAGAGCTTAGTTTTTCACCACGGATGATGTGGTCAGAAACTGTTAGGATAGTTAGAGCTTTCGCGCCTAGGTCAGCAGCAACGCCGTAGATACCAGCCGCTTCCATGTCTACACCTAGGATGCCTAGTTTTTCCATTTTCTCGAACAGGTCTGCTTCTGGTGTGTAGAACAGGTCTGCAGAGAATACGTTACCAACTTTAACCGGTACTTCTTGAGTACGTGCTTGGTTAACCGCTTCTTCTAGAAGACCGTAGTCAGCGATTGCAGCGAAGTCGTGGTTGTTGAAACGGATACGGTTAACTTTTGAGTCTGTAGATGCACCCATACCGATAACAACGTCCATTAGTTTCACGTCGTCACGTACTGCACCACAGCTACCTACACGGATAACGTTTTTCACGCCGTACTCAGCGATTAGTTCGTGTACGTAGATACAGCAAGATGGGATACCCATACCGTGGCCCATTACAGAAACTTTCTTGCCTTTGTAAGTGCCAGTAAAGCCGAACATGTTGCGAACGTCACAAACTTGTTTCACATCTTCTAGGAACGTTTCTGCGATGTATTTAGCGCGCAACGGGTCGCCTGGCATTAGAACTGTTTCAGCGAAATCACCTAGTTGTGCGTTAATGTGTGGGGTTGCCATAAGTGCTCTCCAAAGTTTTGTTCAGGTAAAACGCATCAATTATAGAATGCTATTACCAATTCTGTTGAACTTGTTCGTTTTCGTTGAGGCCATAATATCGGGACAGGGTAAGGGGACTTGAGAGTTAAGTCACAAAACGGTCGGTTTTAGTGTTTAAATATTCTGTTGATAACTAAATCTGTTGAAAGCAAAAAGGCAATCGATTTGCTTTTGAGCAGTTTGTCGATTGCGCGCACAAATTCTTCCTTTCTTCGCCAAAATTTTTTCTGAAATTGTGCTGATCGAATTCCCATATAAGTGAGTAAAACGGTTAAATTGTACAATTTATTTTCTTGTACAATCTGGAAAGGCTTGCTATAAGTTATACAACAAAACATTTTGTATAGGGATGCGTCATCATGGAATCGTCAATCAAAGTAGGTATCAGCTCTTGTGTGTTAGGTGAACGTGTACGTTTCGACTCTGGGCACAAAATCAGCAACTTCGTTACTAAAGAATTAGATGGGTACTTCAGCTTCGTGCCTGTATGCCCGGAAGTCGGTGTTGGCATGACAGTGCCTCGCCCAACCATTCGTCTAGTGAGCAACGAAGAGCGTATTGCTTTGGTCGAAACAAAGAATCCTGAAAACGACCATACCGATAAAATGCTGACGTACTCAGAAAACAAAGTGAACGAGCTCCAAGGGGAACAGCTGTGTGGCTACATCGTATGTGCTAAGTCTCCAACTTGTGGCATGGAACGAGTGAAGGTTTACAGCAAGAACAGTGCTGCGAAAGAAGGCATTGGCTTGTACACCAAAACTTTGATGGAAAAAATGCCGTGGTTACCGGTAGAAGAAGACGGCCGCCTTAACGACCCAGTATTAAAAGAAAACTTCATTACGCGCATTTACTGTTTGAACGACTTCTATGAATCCATGGGTGGAGAACCAACACGCGGTAAAATCATCGCTTTTCACTCTCGTTACAAACTGACGTTGATGGCACACCACCCAGAATCCTACCGCTCTCTGGGTAGGTTGGTGGCAGATGTCGCGAGCTATGAGATTGACGACTTCTTTAACGAGTATCGTTTGGGCTTAATGAAAGCGCTGCAAAACCGAGCGAGTCGCAAGAACAACACCAATGTTCTGATGCACCTACAAGGTTACTTCAAGCGTTCATTAACTGGTAAAGAAAGAGAAGAACTCGCGACAGTCATCAGTGATTACCGCACAGGATTGTTACCATTACTTGCCCCGTTAACGCTTATTAAGCATTATCTCAACACATACCCAGATGAGTATTTGCAAGAGCAAAAATATCTAGAACCATACCCGCAGGAGATGAGATTACGTTATGGATTGTAGCCAAGAAGAAAAACTCTACGCCATTCGAGATGTATCTGAGTTAACGGGTGTTAAGCCCGTTACACTCAGAGCTTGGCAAAGACGCTACAACTTGATCCAACCTCAACGAACCGAAAAGGGTCATCGTTTATACCGCCAACAAGATCTAGATACGATTAAAGAGATACAAGGTTGGTTGTCGAAAGGGGTTGCCATTGGCAAAGTAAAAGGTCTGCTTGGACAAGAAGAAAATGCTGATATTGCTGTTAGTGTGCAGCCTTTAGAAGAAGTGGAATCTTTGCTCAAAGCTCTTGCCGAACTAAACCGTGGTAAAACGGAGAAGCTTCTAACCAACGTTTTGAAAGAGTACCCATTAACTATTGTCATCGATTCGCTGATCACGCCGGTGGTGGAAGCTCTTGAACTCGTGAAGGTCTCACTACGCTCACTTCAGTCGGGCCTCTTTCAAACTTGCTTAATTACACGCCTTGCAATGGTTGTTGAGTCTGAAAACAAAGCCTCTTCGAAAGGCAAATGTCTGCTTATTAGTTTCGAGCAAGCTCGAGAATTTGAAAGCTGGGTACAAGCGGCAAGATTATGCGAGCAAGGCTTCCATATTAGTTTGATAGACAAAGTCGAAGATGTTTCGGGTCTTATCGATCATGATGTAGTGGCTCTATACCAAAAACTTCATTTCTTCTCAAACAAGGCCCTGCCAATTAAGCAAGTAGAAGCGTTATCCACGCTGAAAACGCAATGCCCTGAGCAAGTTCAGTTCTCTGAAGTTATTGAGAAGTTGCATTTTGCTAACTAGCTTACCCTCGTAAGGAGACGACATGATTCTGGTTTGGTTTCGACGAGACCTTAGAACGTTAGATCACACTGCATTGAAGGCCGCCCTTGATACTGGGCACCCTGTGGTCGCTTGCTATGTTGCAACGCCAGAGCAATGGAAAACGCACCATATGGCACCAATGCAAGCAGACCTCATTGCGAGACGTTTAATGCATCTCGAAGAAGAGCTTGCTGATCTTAATATCCCGCTTCTGTATAAAGAAGTGCATGAATTTACCGACGTGACTGAGGTCATCAAGAGCTGGGCATTATCGTTGAGCGTGAAAAGTGTCATGGCGAATATTCATTATGAGGTCAACGAGCAAGCTTTAGATAGAGACGTAGCGAGAGTTCTGGCTGAAAGCGAAGTTACGTTTGAAGCTTTCCACGACAAATGTGTTCATGCACCAACCACGGTGTTAAACAAGCAGGGGCAGTATTTCAAAGTCTTCACACCATTTAAACGTGCATGGTTGTTGAAATTCCAACTGCCAATGGTGTTCAAGCCACAACCGCAAGCCGAGCTGCCTAAACACGTGCTCCAAGAGGTTGAAGCCTATCGCTATCATGCTGATGTGCCTTTTTCTTATCCGCGCGAGTCCAGTGAACGTTGGCATGCCTCAACCACAGACATTGTCCAGCAACTGAGAGAGTTCGCCCGTGAGCGCAGCAATGCATATCAATCTGAGCGAGATCTGCCTGCGGTTGATGGCACGAGTCAGTTATCTCCCTATCTTGCAATTGGCGCGCTGTCACCAAGACAATGTATCGCAAGGCTTTATGCAGAAAACCAAATTCCTGATCTCACTGAAGGGAAGGCCACTTGGTTAAGTGAAATTATCTGGCGAGAGTTTTACCAACACCTATTGGTGTTTGAACCAAAGCTTGTTAGAGGAAAGGGCTTCATTCCATGGGAAGAGAAGATCCAATGGTCTTATGATGAGCAAGCTTTCGAACGCTGGAAAACAGGCACAACAGGGTACCCTATTGTTGATGCTGCTATGCGCCAACTGAACACGACTGGTTGGATGCACAATCGTCTGCGCATGATTGTCGCGAGCTTTCTGACCAAGGATTTGCATATCGACTGGCGTTGGGGGGAAGCGTACTTCATGAGTAAGCTGGTGGATGGTGATTTCGCGGCAAACAATGGTGGCTGGCAATGGTCAGCGTCAACGGGGTGTGACGGCCAACCTTATTTCCGTATATTTAACCCGACAAGCCAAGGCGAAAAGTTTGATTCCGATGGGATCTTTGTTCGCCATTGGGTACCGGAAATAAAAGAGGTACCGAATAAATTCATTCATAGCCCTTGGTTATGGAGCGGCTTTAATTTACTGGATTATCACAAGCCGATGGTTGATCACAAGGTAGAAAGAGAGATAACCTTACGGCTCTTTAAAAACGCCAAGGAATAGAGAGAGATGCCAAGCAAGAAGCGTCCTATGAGTATCGCAAAGCGCACCCTGTTGTCGATATCGTTGTCTTTAGTGAGTGGATTGTCATTCGCCAAAATGTATCAACTGCCAGAAGACGGCGCTCGTGTGATCGGCCGCATGGAAAACCACGTGGTTGAACAAGGCGAAACCATGGCAAACATTGCTAAGCAGTACGATGTTGGCATGCTGGCGTTAATGGCGGCCAACAAAGGCGTGGACCCTTTTCTGCCAAAAGAAGGCCACGTTCTGACTATTCCTACTCAGCTTATTCTCCCAGACGTTCCCCATAAAGGAATCGTTATTAACTTGGCAGAGCTGCGTCTTTACTACTTTCCGGCTAAAGAAAATGTGGTTCATGTATTCCCGGTAGGTATTGGCCGTATTGGTCGAGACACGCCAGAGATGACAACGAGCATCAGCCAGAAGCGTCCAAACCCAACCTGGACACCACCTTCATCTATCCGTGCGGAATACAAGGCGAAGGGCATTGACCTACCTGCAGTCGTACCAGCTGGGCCTGATAACCCACTCGGTATGTTTGCGCTGCGCTTGGCGTATGGTCATGGTGAGTACTTGATCCACGGTACTAACAAAGACTTTGGTATTGGCATGCGTGTAAGTGCGGGTTGTATTCGTATGGACCCTAACGACATCGAGTGGCTATTCGACAAGGTACGTCGTGGTGAAAAAGTGAAAATCATCAATCAGCCAGTTAAAGTCACGCTAGAACCAGACCGCAGTGTATTTGTTGAGGCGCATGAACCATTGACTCGCAGTAACGGCGAGAAAGATCACCTACAAATTCCACAAGAGTTGAATTGGTGGTTGGATGAATATGGGATGACGAATGCGAAAGCTAAAGCAACGATTGCTGCTCAGAATGGTGTTCCAGTAGAAATAACCGCGCCTTAACAAGCGTTAAAGCGCGGAATCACATCTTACTTAGTGTAAGACTGAGCGATGTTGTCGATACGCTCGTTAGCACGTGCAGCTTCTTCTTGAGCTGCCATAGCCGCGTCGTTAGACTTTTGAACGTCAGATTGTAGAGACTGAACGTCTTGGCTTAGTTGGCTAACTTGGTTGCTTAGTTCGTCTAGTTTAGTAGCTGTTGCTGCTTCGTCAGAAGAAGCACAACCTGCTAGTAGAAGTACTGAAGTTGCTGCAGCTGCGATCAACGTTTTGTTCATATTAGAACTCCTTGCCTATAGTTAAATTCCTACGCTATACGTTTTGTGTCATATAGTCGTAGTGGTAAATGTGAATACATTCTATCAGTACATGATGTAGCAAAAGTCAAAAAAATCCAAGGATTTCATAGAGTACCTGATACGGACGCTAACCTTTAATTTACATAAGTGAGCGTTTACTCACCTTTAACGCCTGTATCAGGTAGTACAGCAACTCTCTCGCCACGTTCCTGATATCAATAATTTAGACGATATTGACGCAAATGAAAGTTTCTAACATGAAACTTTATTATTTCTTGTACATTTAGTTTGTGTGATCTCTATCTATACTCCTATGATTTGCGGTATTATACCGAGCTTTTATTTTTTGCTGCGTTAGAGCGGAAACGACACCGAAAAAGCGCTCAAACGATGACTATTTATTGGAGAATACTTTGCAATTTAAAGATCTAGGCCTAGACAACCGATTGTTGAAGAACCTAAAACACTACGATTTCAAAAAAGCGACTGATATTCAGCAGCAGGCGATTCCTGTTGCGATTGCAGGCAAGGATCTATTGGCATCTTCGAAAACGGGCTCTGGCAAGACTTTGGCGTTTGTATTACCAATGCTTCACAAGTCATTAAAGACGAAGTCGTTTTCTGCGAAAGACCCACGTGCGGTCATTCTTGCGCCAACGCGTGAGTTAGCGAAACAGGTATATGGCGAGCTACGCTCAATGTTAGTTGGCTTGTCTTACGATGCTACTTTGATCTTAGGTGGTGAAAACTTTAACGACCAAGTAAAAGCATTGCGTCGTTACCCTAAGTTTATCGTTGCTACACCAGGACGTTTGGCTGACCATCTAGAACACCGTTCATTGTACCTAGATGGATTGGAAACGCTGATTCTTGATGAAGCTGACCGTATGCTCGATCTTGGCTTTGCACCAGAGCTTCGCCGCATCCACAACGCAGCTAAACACCGCCGTCGTCAGACGTTGATGTTCTCTGCAACATTGGACCACGCAGAAGTGAACGGTATTGCATCAGAGATGTTGAATGCACCAAAACGCATTGCTGTAGGTGTTTCAAACGAAGAGCACAAAGACATTACTCAGAAATTCTATTTGTGTGATCACCTTGACCACAAAGAAGCGATTCTTGAGCGTGTGTTGGAAGAAGCTGAATATCGTCAAGTGATCATCTTTACGGCGACTCGTGACGATACTGAACGTTTGACTACTAAGCTTAACGAGAAAAAGCTAAAAGCAGTCGCATTGAGTGGTAATTTGAACCAGACTCAGCGTAATACCATCATGAGTCAGTTTGAACGCGCAGTCTTTAAGATCCTCGTTACGACAGATGTAGCGTCACGTGGTCTTGATATCTCAACAGTTACGCACGTTATCAACTTTGATATGCCGAAACACACAGAAGAATACGTGCACCGTGTTGGTCGTACAGGCCGTGCTGGTAACAAAGGTGATGCGATTTCGCTGGTTGGCCCTAAAGACTGGGACAGCTTCAAGCGTGTTGAGCTCTACCTACAACAAGATTTACAATTCTCGGTATTTGATGACCTAAAGGGCAAATTTAAAGGTTTGAAGCCGCGTAAACCTGATTTCCGTGGTAATAAAGCAGCACCGAAGAAGGCTCGCCCTCAAGCGAAGAAAGTGGCGAAGAAACCCGCTCAGCGTGATAAAGGTTTCTATCAAAACGTGGCAGTGGGTGACAATGTGTTTATCCCGAAGAAAAAGCCAGCGGAATCAAAAGCTGAAGATTAATCCTCAACTCAGCGTTAGAGGTTAACTGAATTCAAATCCGAGCTTACGAGCTCGGATTTTTTATATCTGGAATTTGTCTTCTCAAGGGCTATTGTTTAGCTGCTCTAAACAAGGGTTAAATAGTCTTTGATTTTTCTGAACGCCAATTTTGCTTAGCATAGGTTTCCAGAAGAGGAGACAGAATATGTATCAAGAAGAACAGTGGTTAGAAGACATCGATCTGAGCCTTACAGAACAACAATGCAAATCGTTAGGTTGGGGAAAGAAAGACGTTTGGGTTGAGATGTTGGCGTTTCTCTGCGTAGCGTTGGTGAGTTGTACCTTAGTACACAATCGCAGAGGCTCACATGATTACTGAAAAGTCTCAAATGGGTGAATTGATTAAATCGGTCGTTTTTTCCTCCCTTTATTTTGTTGGATTTCTTGCTTTACTTTGGGTTGTAACTAGTCATCTTTTCTAGTTTTTCTACCTCTTTTGAGCTACTGACTAAAGTAAAAAAGTTACCCTCGTCACCTTCTTTAGGTGACGTTTTCATTTCTAGATTCTTAATTGCATAGCAATAGATGACTTATCTAACAATAGCTTTGCATCACAGTGCATTCATCCATGATTTAAACGTTTGGCATAATAAAAACCGATAAAAATGTCACGAAAATATGTAAATGATAATTGATCTCATTTTTATTTAAGGGCAGAATACGCGACATAATATTAATCCTATAAATAGTTGTGCCATTTATATGAAATTTAGTCATGTTTTTTTGGGGCTTTTAGTCACCTCTATGCCCAGTGTTGCCTCGGATAACTTTGATTGGCTGAGAGACGATTCCAGACAAGATGAGCGAGTCCTTTCTTACCTCAAGCAACAGAACCAAAAAACAGAACAATTTCAGAAACGCTATGACGAGATTACCCAAAATCTCTTGAGCCAATGGGAAGCCATGGCAGCAGAAAAAGGCGAGAAGCCTTGGGTGATTAAAAACGGCCAAGAATGGAATCTCACTCGTCGACAAGGCAACTTTGTTTTGCTTTCGCGAGCTGATAACAACGCGCAAGAGAAAGTGGTTTACGATTTCTCTTCTCGCCAAGAAGAACGTCAGTATTTCCAAATTGGTCAATGGCGTATTCAAGGCGATTCTTTGTTGTTTACAGAAGATATTGATGGCAGCGAGCAGTATCGTGCTGTGTTAGTTGATCTAAAGAGTGGTGCAGCACGCGAGCTTATCAGCAACATTGATAATGGGGTTCTGCTTTCATCAAATGGCAAGTTTGCTTTCGCTGTATCAAAAGAAGCGAAAGCTCAGCGTCCCTACCAAATCGTTCGAATTAATACTCAAACCAACGAGCAGAAAGTACTTTGGCAAGAGGACAAGACCGATTGGCTCATGTCCTTCTATCCCTCAGCCGACGCGCGTTTCGCACTGGTACAAAGTAACAATGAATCGACCACCGAACAAAAGATCCTAAACCTTGATTCTGGAGAGCTAACGGCCTCGCTACGTAAACCAGAAACCGGTGTGGAGTATTATGCAGATGTTGCTCAAGACCAAGTCTTTATCAACAGCAATCTTAATGGTCAGTTTGGTTTGTTTGAAGCTACGATGCCCGAGAAACATGCGGACACTGCTGAATCTAATTGGAAGTCTTTCTTACGCTCGGAAAATAGCGTAGAGCAATTCTATTTGTATGAAGCGGGACTTGTGGTATTAACCAAGCAAGACAATCAAACGACAATCTCGGTTTACTCTTACGATGGCAAGGCGAAGAAATCTCTGCCTTTAGAGTCGGAAGGTCGCGTTGCTTGGTTGAGCACTCTTGGTGACTACCGCTCCAACAAAATCCGCATTCGTAGTATGTCGATGACGACACCGCCGCTGTGGGAAGAGTTTGATGTTAAAGCACTGACAAAGGCAAATCTCTCTCAAGATGTTTATCACGGCTTCTCCAGCCAAGATTATGTTTCTCAACGCATTATGGTCAAAAGTCATGGTGTGGAAGTGCCCGTTTCTCTTGCTTACCGCAAAGATAAGCTCAGCGACAACGCTCCTGTTGTGCTGTACGGCTATGGCGCTTACGGGTTTACCATGAAACCTTATTTCATGCCTCAAACCGTGAGCCTACTAGATCAAGGCGTTATCTACGCCATAGCGCATGTCCGTGGTGGCGGTTACTTTGGTGCCGACTGGCACGAGCAAGGCCGAGGCGTTCTTAAAGCTAACTCTATCAATGATTTCACGGCGGCTGCACAAGCACTTAAGCACTTTGATGGTGGTGAACGTGATGTCTACGCGATTGGATCGAGTGCGGGTGGTACTTTAGTTGCCGGCTCGATCAACCAAGCTCCGGACTTGTTTGCTGGCGCGGTGATGAAGGTTCCGTTTGTCGATGTCGTTGCTAGCATGTCCGATACGACGTTACCACTTACCGCACAACAATATGGGGAATGGGGGAATCCGACACTCCCAGAGCAGCTCAAAGCGATGCAAGCTTATGATCCTATTCTCAATATCCACAAAGACGCTTATCCACCCATGTTGGTTCAAGTCGGATTAAACGACCAACGTGTGCCTTATTGGGAAGGCGCGAAGTATCTCGCTCAAATTTCGTCGACCAGTGAATCGACAGGCCCTTATTTGTTGCAAACGGATTTTCACTCTGGCCACCGCATGGATCCAAGGCAGGCAAAAGAGCAACAAGCGAAGGAATACGCATTTCTACTATCACTAATTAAAACATCTAAAGCGGAGCAGTAAATGAAGCTTACCCCAGTGTCAGCGGCAGTACTTTCGGTACTTGCTGCCAGTCAAGTGCACGCCGAATCTAAGGTTTTCTCAATGGAAGAGGTGGTCGTAACCGCTAATAAAATCGATCAGCCATTGTCAAAAGTGGCAGGTAGTGTCGCGGTTATCACAAACGAGCAAATCGAAGAGCGAGGCGAAACCGAGCTTTATGATGTGCTGCGTAGCGAACCTGGTGTAAGCGTGACGGGCGGTGCAGGACGTCCGCAAAACATTACCATCCGTGGTATGACAGGTAACCGCATTATGATCGTTCGTGATGGCATTCGTTCTGCGGATGGCTTCGGTGCGAACGACATTAATGATGCAGTTGGGCGAGATACTTTTGATTTATCCAATTTTGAATCGCTGCAAATCATTAAAGGTGCAAGCTCTTCGGTGCATGGCTCTGGCGCGATCGGCGGTGTGGTGATTTTAGAATCCAGTCAGCCGGGTGATTTCTTAAAAGACAAAGACTTCTACACCGATGTTTCTGGTACTTACACCGATATCAGCAACAAGTACAAAGGTACGAGCAACCTAGCTTTCCGCTCCGGTGATACAGAGAGTTTGTTCAACGTTTCATATTGGCAAGGGCAAGAGACGCGTAACTTTGATGAAGATTTGTATAACCGCGATCTAGATGGTTACAGCGGTGCTTATACGATCAACCACTTTTTCAATGAAGAGGTGATGTTGAAAGCCAAAGCGGAACTCTACACCCAGAATCAAGAGCGTTTGGAGGGTTCACCGTCCATTCAACCTGATGGAATCTGGCACATTGAAGACTTTGCTGAAGATGAAACTTCCGAAGAGTACAGTGCTTACATTGGTGCAGAGGTAACCCCGATTAATCCAACTTGGTTCGAAGAGTTGGATACCAAAGTTTACTGGCGTCACACCGAAGTTGTGGAAGACACCAACCGTTTAATGCGCCAAGTGGATCATAATGGTTTGGTCACCAAACGTCGCGAGCTGGAACACAAAACCTTCATCGACGAGACAATTGGTTTTCGTGGCGACTTCACCAATACGATTTATGCAGCAAATGCTGAGCACCAATTGGCTTACGGTGTTGAGCTTGCTACTGACTATTATGAACGCACAGATAGCGATTCCAAGATTGATTGGAACGGCGTAACGCCTTCGACCAAACAACCTTTCGCTCCTGCTCGTGCTTATAACATTGGTTTGTACGTTCGAGACATGGTGGAACTGGATAAATGGACCATCACAGGTGGCCTGCGCTTTGATTCGCACCGTTTAACGCCGGACGGTGAGGGCGAAGTGGGCGGCTTCCCATTAAAAGACATGGATAGCTCAGAGGTGTCTCCAAGCCTGTCGGTTTCTCGTGAAATGTTTGCCAACAACATCGTTTATGTGTCGTACAACCACGGTTACCGTGCTCCGGAATACGACAAAGCATATGGCTTCGTGAACCATGATTTCGTACCGCTAACGCCTTTTGTTATCGCACCTAACTTAGACCTAGAAGCTGAGACTTCGGACTCATTTGAAATCGGTAACAAGTTCGATAACGGTCGTGCGTATGTCTATGCGTCTGTGTTCTACAACAAGTTTGAAAACTTCATCGATGTTGTGACCACAGGCTTTGACTCAAGCACTGGTAATTACATCAAACAGTACCAAAACCTTGATGGCGTAGAGACTTATGGCGCAGAGCTTTCTGCGGGTTACGCGCTCACCAAACAATGGGACATCAGCACTAAGTTTGGCTACGTAGATGGCAAAGACGCGGAAGGCGAATACGTTCGAAGCATTACGCCATTCGAAGGTAACGCTCAACTGAAATACGCCAACCAAGACTTCAACGCTTACGTGGCTTGGAACTGGGCCGCAGCTATGGATCGCGTTCCTAAATGCCAGACCACGCTTGGCCTAGCGACAGAGTGTGCGCAGACAAGCGCGTGGAATACGTTTGATCTTGGCGCAACTTACCACGTTTCCAAAGACCTTCGTGTTAGCGCAAACATCGTCAACTTGTTCGACAAAGAGTACATCCGATACCAAGACGTAGCGGGTATCGCTGAGGAAAGTAAGCGTTACTCAACTGAGCCTGGGCGCTACTTCACGCTAAATGCAAAATACGAATTCTAGGACGAAATCATGAAGCTAAAACCATTGGCGTTTTCACTGCTTATTGCATGTACCCCAGCGGTGCAGTCTGCAGAGTGGGATTATCCCGCAACGGACTCTGTGGTAACGAATGAAGCGCAAGCGAAAACTTATCTAGACAGCCACTACTCAGAAGCGGGCGAGTTTAAGTTCCGTTACAAAACCCAGTCTCAGCTTGGTGAGCATTACAATTTTGATGTTTGGGTAAACGGTGAATATCAAGCACAGCGTGCCCTAGTAGTAACAACCGATAAAAATCATCACGTTGTGCGAGTGTTTAAGAGCCTTGAAGATACGATAATTCGCAACGGTAAACCAACGGTTGCAATGGAATTGGAATCGCCTCGCCAACTGCAAGCACAAGAGCCACCTGCTCTGAGCTCTGGAAGTCTGGTTGATGTTGAGGTTTCTTTATTCAACCCAGATCTTCGTACCATGCAACAGCAAGCGGCACCAGAATCGACGTGGTCAGCACTGTCCGATTACCCTCAGCCGATCGAGTACGTCACCAAGTCGATTGAGGTTTTACAGTCGGGCGGCAAGTTCTATTTGTCTAACCCAAGATTAAAGCAAGTGGATGCGACGGGTTTATTTGCAGCCCCAGCACCTGGTGAAGCACCTGTACTTGATACGTTGGACTTTCTCAGCGCAGAAGGGGTTCAAGCATTTGACAGTGTTGATGAGATGCAAAGCACCGAGTTTGGTGACAATGCGTTCCCACAGTTGATGGCTTTTTATCATCTTGATAGCTCGATCCAATATTTGACAAGCCTGACTTACGACTTGTTTGACGAACCGCTTCGTTTTGATGCTCGCGGTTTATCAAAAGATAACTCTACTTACTATTACGGCCCGAAAGCACTCATGCTGGGTGTCGGTGGTGTTTCTCCGGATGCAGTCGATGCTGATGTCGTGATACACGAGCTTGGGCATGGCATTCATTACCAAATAGTACCGGATTGGGCGTACGGTCACACTGGTGCTATCGCAGAAGGTTTTGCTGATTACTGGGCGGGCAGCGCGAGCTACCGCACTCAATATTTGGATGCTTCGCGTCGTGGTCAAGAATTCGAGTTAGATACGGTGTTCAACTGGGACGGTGTGTTCGGAACACGCAAAACAACTCGTAGCTTATGGAACCAAAGAGCGCGTTACTTTGAGGGCTCAGAGTATCCAGCGCACGTTAGTGTGGGCGGTGAACTAGGTGACGAGCTATGGTCAACGCCACTGTTCCAAGCACTTAAAGCATCGGTTGAACGATACGGTGATGATACCGATAACGTGTTCCGAGAGTTTGACGCCATTGTTCTTGAAGGCATGTATGGCATTGGTCGTGGCGTTAAAATGCATGATTTGGCGGAATCGACCGTGTTTGCCGCAAATACCTTGTTCCCAAATAAAGATTACGCCCAATTCCTGACGGACAGCTTCAACAGACACAACTTACTTAAAGCGCCTCTTCGCGTTCGCTATGACGCTCGATACATCGCACAAGGTCAAGACGTTGGTGTGAGCTTGAGCCAAACTGGCCGCGAAGCGAGCATCAAAGGGCAATGGCAGCTAAACAACGCATCCGTTTTCGACTTTGATGAAGCGCTTTCTGACTCGACCTCAATGAAGGTGGCGTTACCAAGCGGGCTGACATGTGGTACGCAATTCGATTCCTCTATTTCATTGGATTACCAATTTGCAGAAGGCTTAAAGACTCACCAGTGGAGTGAAAAGGCGATGTTGGTTAATGGTACGCCAGAGCTAGATATCCAGCCTCAATCAGTGAATTCCGCTTTGCCAGAGCAAGGCGACAGATTGTTCTCTCAGACGCTATCGGACAAGTCACTCACGATTGATGACTCGTTTGCGGTTTACCTGAACATCGAACATGACTCACTGCAGGATCTGCAAGTGACGATTGTGTCTCCACAAGGCAAATCGGTCGTGCTACTTAGTCATCAATCAAGCAATACCAATGGATTTAAAGGTTACTTCACAGCTCAGTATGACGAGGAGTTACAAGCACTTGTCGGTCAACCGAGTTGGGGAACTTGGCGTCTCGAAGTGTCTGACCGCGTGTCAGGAAACTCTGGGGTGTTGAAAGAGTGGGGTGTGAGTCACTTTGCTCAGTATCAGTGCAGTGCTGATACCACTAAAGAAAGCAGTGGTGGTGGTTCAGGTGGCAGTGGTTCGCCTTGGACCTTGTTAGGACTTTTCCTGCTTTCAATGGTGAGAGTGATTCGCTCTCGTTAATTAAAATCAAAAGAAGATAAAATCTATGAAGTTTCAATATTCTTTCGTTGCTATGTCACTAGCCCTAGCTGGCTGTGGCGGTGGTTCTGGTGGTGACACGTCGGCACCGACCTATGATGTAGCTGGCACCATCGTTTCTGCAGGTACACTTCTTGATACGCCAGTGTGCATCGATTTAAACCAAAACTACGTTTGTGATACGACCGAGCCGAGTGCTAAAACGGATAATGCCGGTAAATTTAGCCTGACTTCAAGCGACAAAAACGTACTAACCAGCACCATTCTTGCTCAAGTTAATCAAGGTTCGAACCAAACGTTGCGTCTTGCGGCTCCGGGCCAAAACTTAGCAACGGGTAACACGGTCAATGGTGTAACAACGTTGCTCGCAGGTCTTGTGGTTGACGGTAAAACCGTTGCTCAAGCTGAAGAGATTGTGAAAGCGCAACTCACCGATGCCGGCGTTTCTCTGTCTGGTACGGTGATGTCTAACGCAGAAGCCAGCGAGCTAGATAAGCTAGAGCAAAACACGGTTGCACTATTAGCTGCGATGCAGCCACAACAAATGACCAAAGGTGTAGCGCTGCTTGCTCAAAGCCTTAGCTTCCAAGGTAAATCGTTGGCCTCTTCTCTTCTGTCTGAAGCGGAAGTGGTTGCATTTGCAGAAGAAATTGCAGCGGTTGCTGAACAAACGGTTGGCAGCAACGATACGGGCGCCGTTCTCCATTTTGCTGATGGCGCAGCAGACGTTGCTGAGGTTCAAGCTGCTTACCCTGGTCAAGATGCGGAATACGGCTTCGACAAAGAGGACAAGCAAACGTCGACAGGCGCTGGCTTTAAGTTCGTTAAGCTAGATTCACAAGGTGCTGCTTTAGCTGCAGATGCGACTGAGTGGGCTTGTACTATGGACGAGCGTACTGGTCTTGTTTGGGAAAACAAGAGTGCGGATGCGAGCTCGGTTCAATTTAAAGACCGCCTATTTGCGTTTGAATCTGAAACATTTAAGCCATTTAGCAAAGATGTAGAGCTTGCAGGTTGTAAAGACGCTGGTGATGAAGTTTGTACCACTAGCCAATATGTTGAGTACATAAACAAACAATCGTTATGTGGAATCAATGGTTGGCGCTTGCCTACTTACCGTGAAACGTATGACTTATTAGATTTTGGTGAACAAACACTGTTCGCTCCGAACGAGGAATATGCGCCACACAACGTGTATGGATTTAATGTTAAATACTTCCCACAGCAAACGATAGGCAGTCCTTATTTAGAGTATGGTGCGTTTTGGCATAGCGACTTTACGTTTGTGAATACATCACCACAGCTCGTTGATGCTGAGGTTTATTTCCCTGCTATTATCTCTCGGGGCGTAGATAGAGGCACTATTTCACTCGTCGATATTCGCTCAAGCAACACAAGTGCAGACGCCGATGACTCATACCAATTTCCAATCCGTCTAGTAGCAGTAAAGGGCCAATAAGATGAAGAAATTAATAACTGTACTATCTCTTGCTTTGGCTTCTCAAACTGCAATGGCTGCACAAGAGTGTTCTACTGACTTTGCTAAAACGGCACCTAACACGCGTTATACATATTCTGATAACGGTACCGTAACTGACTTAAAAACAGGTCTTACATGGATGCGTTGCCCTGTTGGCTCAACGTGGAATGCGGCAAATGAAGCCTGTGATGGCGCTGCGACTAAGATGTCATGGCAGTTAGCGCTATCAACCGCTGAGCAAATCCGTAATGAATCTGGTAACCATGCTTTGCATGACTTCGCGGGCAAAAAGAACTGGCGCTTACCAAATATTAAGGAGCTGGTCGCGTTGACGGAGCGTGCTTGCCACAGCCCTGCGATGAACGGCACTGCATTCGAAAGTGGTTACACGATAGAAGCGGGTGACTATGCAGGTTACATCTGGAGTAACACACCGAACGGTGATGGCTCAAACGTCATGGTGTTTGATTCAGTTAATGGTGAGGTTTACAACTGGAGCCCACTAGAACCGACCTATATATTCTCTCTTCTTCTAGTGACAGACGAAGAGTAATCGTCACCTTAAACAGTTAATAATGTTGTTACTAAGAAGCTCCGCCAGTGCGGAGCTTTTTGTATGTGCCGATGTTCTCATTTTTTCTAATTCAGATAGAAAGGATATGTAAACCGTTATTATGCCTAGAGCTTCATATTGGGTGCGTTGCTAGACTGACCTTTTACCCTAAAGGATAGGAAGTTGCTTTGAAATACAATGTACCTAAGCCTAATAAGTTAGGTGGAGGCTATGCGCCAGTGCAAGACACAACAGCACTGACGCCGATGCCACTTATGAGTGACGACGACGAAAGCAAGGACGCTGAGTTTGAGTGTCGCATTAAGATACATGCACCCAAAGTAGATTTGGAACAATTACAAACGGGCGTGTTTTCACTTAGCAAAACCAGTAACGAAGAAGAAATTACTGCTTGGAGTAAAGAAGAAATCAATGAGCCATATCGGCACGTCAATTTAGTTTGTTCCTGTAATGAGCAGGAGGAAAAATCTCTAGTTCATGAACTTTTTTCGATGGTTGGTATGAGTGAGCCGTTCAAGATCAACCCACAAGAAACTGACGAAAAACATATTAATGCCGAGTTTGTACCGTTTATCCCAGCAGTAGATGTGAACGGACAGTTAGGTTATCCAACACATGGTTATTTGTATTACTTTGTGGATGGGAAGCTAGTCTATGAAATGGATATTTTAGGGGAGGGGCGTTGGGCTTGGCGTGTCACCCGCTCGACATATGATATTATCAGCGACGACTACGTGAGCGATAAGGTTTATACATCGATCACTGTTCCGGTATCTATCGAAGGGGCTGCGCCTCCAACGCAATATATCTACTACACTCGCGCGCGATTAACCACTGACGGTTTAGGTGAAGTTAATCAATCATGGTTAGACAAGAACGCCACACTGATCGACCCGTGCTTGCTGGTTGATGCAGTAGGGCAACCAACAGATGAAGGTTCAATAACGACCGTCGAGGTGGGGAAAGCGTGCCCGTTTGGTAGCGTCAGTAAAGAACATGATGATCCGAAGTTGTCCCCGACCGTTAAACATATTTACCCGCAATCAAAATCGTTAGTGAATACTCCGGTAATGAACGTTAAGCAAGTGATTGAGAAGGTGCTGCGCATTGGTGTGTTCTTTGATGGTACGGGACAGAACAACTTAAACGATGCGTACAAAGAACAGCGCGGCGTGAAATCGCGGACCAATGTGGCACGATTATTTGAGGCGTATCCGATAGATGAGGAACACGAAAAAATCTACATATCCGGTGTGGGGACAGTTGATGGTGCGTGGCAAACCCCAAAAACGATTGATGATGGTGATGATGAATCAAATGCTGCGCAAGCCTTTGGTGTAGACGTTAACAATGTCAGTGATTCGTTGTTGTGGGAGATTTCTTTACCGAATCTCATTGCAGATTACACCAGTTCAAGAACAGGCGCGTTCTATAAATGGCAAAAGTGGGCTGATGAGTATGCAAGAATCACGGATACGTTAGAACTAAATGGAGAATTCGAGAGCATCACTCATATTGAATTTGATGTCTTTGGGTTTAGCCGTGGCGCAGCGTTGGCACGTCACTTTGTTAATGCACTTAAAGATGGATTACCAGACGTAGCCAAACCAAGAGACGGTGAGATGTTTGGCAGCGTTCACCCCAACTTGCTCGGTAAAGCATCTATTGAGCAATATGATAATAATCAGGGGTATTACCCTGACGAAATTCGTACAAGTACAGTACGATTCTTAGGCCTATTTGATACGGTTGGTTCGTTCTATATGGCGGGTAATGAGGATGAGGGGAACTTTGAACTGGATCTCGATATGAATTGTGCCGAGCGGGTATTTCAAATCACGGCACAACATGAGTTTCGCAAAAACTTTCCTTTGACTTCAGTTAAACAAAATGGCGTCAACCCTGCACATTTCTTCGAAGAAGAATTTGCGGGTAGCCATTCTGATATTGGTGGTGGTTACCCATCGAAAGAGCAGTATGACAAGCAAGGTTTACCTGACCGTTACGGTATGCCTCTGTCTTCGACATTTAACCGTCAGCTCATAAATACTGAATCAATCGCTGGCCAAGTGCGACCTTATGACAATGCTCGCTCTGATCTTGGTACACAAAAACGAATCGCAATTCGCAAGCAAGAACAAGAGCGATGGTCCGTAATCTGTAAACAGAAAGGTTTATACGGTGAAGTGAAGTTAGACCGCGATATGCTGTATTACTATGAGCTACAGCCAGTCAGTAACGGGCTATCAGCGCTTGCACTCGAACGAATGAAACAACAAGGCGAACAGATGGGAATTTCTTGGCTGGAGCGTAATTACATCCTTCCTCAAGATTTTACCGCTTTAAAGGGGATTGATTCCAAATTGGTCGAGTTAAACCAGAAGTTACTTGCGCAGCCTCTAGGGGAAGTGACACGGTCCCATTGGTATAGTGAAATTCGTCAATATGGTTCAATGTGGATACACCGACCTCATGATGCGTTAATTAACGTTGGTTATGATTCTGCTTATGAAAAATTAGTCAATGCTGTGACCAGAGAAGGAAACGAATTAAAACGAGTGGTGTATGAAAATGAAGGGTAAAATAATCACAGGGCTTATGTTGTTTCTGTCAGCTTGCTCTATAGCTCAGCCGGACATTGTGGCGACTTCTGGCGGTGCGGGAACATTAGGAAAACCGCATTGGATTTCGAAAATGCTTGTCACGGATGTTCGCGGCAAAGGTTCGGGATTTATAGCGGGGGCTGTATCTGGTTGTTGTGCGCGATCTGGTATTCAATTAAGTGTACCAAATGGCATTGAAGGGGAATGGTCACAAGGTTGGGATACTGGCGGCGAATGGGAAGAAAAATGGCGTCAGCGTTGGAAGCCTGCTTGGGGAAACTTTGAAGAAAACTATATTAAAGACAAATGGTTTTATATCAAAGATACGATAGACAGCGATCTTGCCGCCAAGAAAATTGAGATAATGGATAACTATTTCAATGAGGATGAGTTAGGCCGTGGAGCAATGGAAGTATATGTTGACGGTAAGCGGGTTGTATTAGCCTATGTCAAGCTCTGCAACCCTAAGCGAGGGTATGACTGTAGTATTAAAGAAAATGCCGATCCTCATGGCTGGGTTGTGCCACCTCCTTGGAGTAAGACCGGAAAAGGAACCGCTGTTATTCTCTATGATGGATACGGTGAAGAATCCGATAAGCCATTCAGTGAATCATATTAAATAAAAAGCTCCGCCAG
>NZ_CP080241.1:0-32685 GCF_023277445.1 Vibrio sp. ED002
TGAAATGGAATAATGCGTTCCCGTGAACTAAGTGTATTAATATGATACTTTTACCATACCTTCTTCTTATTTACGATAAATACAGTGTTAACTCACCTGCAAATTCAAGTGCTTATATCGGATACTGTCAGTCGAAGTATCCATGACTTTTTTCAAGGGAAAGAAGTCAAAACCACTCATATGCTTGATCACATCTTCCCAAGAGAAAGAAAAATTCGTTCGTTAATAGGTGGATTAGAAACGTCTATGGGAACCAGAGTATGGGAGCCTCTTGCGAAGTCATTTGCTGAAGGCAATGGCTATATCGTATGTGATGAAGCTAATTTCAATAGTGAAGTGCCTATTATACCGTTAGATATTTTAAACTTTATTGCGTATTGGGAAGAAAGAAAACTTAGAGACCCAGCAATACCTCTAACTCAGTTTTGGATTGAAGTAAACGAGCGTATTGATAGTAAGGTCAATAGAAGTACATTGGCATTTTCTCCTATACCTAAAGGGCAAGGTGTGGATGTAATTTTGTTGAAAGATGATACCTATTACTTTTTTGATTTGAAAACCACCCAGCTAAACGCAGGCGGAGGGCCTAAATTCTTACGTAATCTTTTGTGTTGGTATACCTATGCTGCATTGTTAGGTATTAAAAATGTTTCATGTTTTCTTGCTTTTCCTTTTGATCCACATAAGGGCAATTTTTGGAGGCGTGAATCTGGAAAAATATCACCTTTGATTCCTAAAGAAGAAGCATTTGTCGGGGATGAATTTTGGGATGTTTTGACAGGAAGGTCGAACACTACAGAAATAATAGAGTCAACGTTTAAAAAGTTAGGAAGTGAAGGTTTTGGACAGCAATTCTCATTTCATTTCGACTAGGGTTATATAGTGAAGTACCAAAAGGAGCTCTTTCAGGCTCCTTTTGGATTAAATAAATTATTTGCAGACTCTGGGTATGCGATTTTGTTCAATGTGACTAAACCAGCGCTGCTCAGCTAACCTAACCTTATCCAGTCTGCTTGTATCTAATGTTTCAATATCATTGAGCAGTTTAACTAAAGAATGTCCAAGAGCACGAGCCATATTTACAGGTACTGCATTACCAATCTGTTTGTAAGCCGCATTTTTTGACCCTTTGAACTCCCAGTTATCTGGGAAAGTCTGGATACGAGCATATTCGCGTACTTGCAACGGACGCGTCTCAAGAGGGTGGCAACGTTCAGTTTGTTTTTGTGCCGGAGATGTGGTTAACGTCAGGCTTGGCTCATCCAGAGATAAGCGCCTTGCCATCCCAGTTTTACCACCGCCTAGGAAGTAACTGCCACCCATGTATTCACGTTGCAGTTCATCAGAAAGATCACGCCAGTAACCGCCTTGAGGGACGTCGGCCATGATTTCTTTTTTACGCTGTGGGTAGGTTTGCCCTTCTGACTCAGGTACGTCCGTTTCATACAATTCACCGCCATAAAACGCATCACGCAACGTCATGATACGTTTATATGGTGATGGCCAATGAAACTTTACATTTTGGGCCAGATCTTTACGGATCCCCACCAAAATCAGGCGTTCACGCTTTTGTGGGACTTTGTAAAAAATGGCTTTCAGTACACGAGGTTCAACCAGTTCGTAGCCGAGTTCGTCAATCACACCTTTAATGGTTTCCAATGTTCTACCATCATCATGCGTAAACAATGCTTTTACGTTTTCCGCTAAGAAAACTTTAGGTTGCGTTTCTTTAATAGCGCGCGCCATTTCAAAGAATAGTGTCCCACGGGTATCTTCAAAACCTAAGCTTTTACCTGCATAGGAGAAAGCTTGGCATGGGAATCCTCCAGTAAGGATATCAACATCTTCCTCTATTTGAGTAAAATCTACTTTAGCAATGTCACCCTCGATGACATTCCAGTTTGGGCGGTTGTGTCGGAGAGTATTGCAAGCATGTTTATCCATTTCATTGAGTAAGATACTTTCTAAACCAGCTTGCTCCATACCAATCGCTAGACCCCCTCCGCCAGCAAAGAGCTCCACAAGGTTATATTTGCGATGAGGTTTGATCGCGTGTTCCTCGTCCCAAGGGCTTTTCAGCATGGTCTTGATTTCGGGAAGCTCCTTAACTGCACAAAGTGGGACTTTGTTTGTTTTTGGACACTTAGTCAGTTCACCGCGATTTATTCTTGCATTGATCGTCGATTTAGATTGGGAAAGAATATCTGCTAATACTTCAATGCTGTAAGAAATATCTTGTTGTTCAGTTTGGACATCAAACATGTATGACGCTTCCAGTTGTTGTGAATTTATGTGTACAAATATACAGTATTTGGATGTGAAGGTCCACCATTTTAACTGTTTTTTTTTACATCTACTATCCCTTCAAGTTTCGATCAATAATATCTAACTATATTAGGGGTTTATGATGAAAAAATTTGATAGAAATGAGTTAAAACAAGCTATACGTGTAAGTATTAAACGAGTCTATGAAGCTCAAACAGCTGATTTAGATTTGTATCGAAACACTTTAGATTGTTTTTCTGCTGCTATTGATTCGACTGCTCAGGGGATTAGCCTGGACGATTGGATGAAACAAGAGAAAGAACGTCAAGTTCAGAAAACTAAGCAAAATGCCATAGGTTCTTTACATGAACAGGTAATGGGGTCATTACCCGGAGTCGTAAACCTAGATGTCGGTAATTTGATCGACATTGTTTGCGAAGAGAAAAAAATTATTGCTGAGATCAAAAACAAGTACAACACAACCAAGGGTAACCATAAAACTCAAGTTTATAGAGACTTAGCTTCCGCTCTCGAAGATAGGCCGGGCTATACAGGATATTATGTAGAAGTGTTACCCGTTAATGGTAAGTCTTATGACGTGCCATACACCCCGTCAGATAATCAGACTAAAAAAAGATTACCATCTCGAGAGGATATTAGAAAGATAGATGGCAATTCGTTTTACACGTTACTAACTGGGGATAGTAATGCCTTAAAAGAAGCATACTCGTTGTTACCTGAGCTGACAGCTGAAATTATCAATGAAGAATTTGGTACAGAATTGAATTCTGAACTAGTGACCTCATCAGCAGCCTTCGACTTTAATTTTGAAAAACCTTATGGAAAGTAAATCAGGGCGATTATTGGGAGAGCTTCAGAAAATAGCGGCACTTAAATCCCAACGAGATTTGAAAGGCTCTTGGTTTAAAGGTAGTTCCACCTATTTAGATGCTCTTGTAGAAGAGATTTCTGAGGTAAAAGAAGAACTGGTATCAGGCAGGCAGTGTTTTCTAGAGGATGAATTAGGAGATCTACTTTGGGACTTCGTGTGTCTAATTGAACATTTAGAATTAGAAGGTAAAGTCGACAAAGAAAGAGTTTTTCAGCGATCTGTTGATAAATATGCTGAGAGAGTGACTAACCGTTCTCCTGGCGAAACGTGGGACGATGTCAAATTACGCCAAAAGCTAGAGCTTAAAAAAGAATGCGATAGCACATCTTAATAACTAAGAGTCTCTCTAATTCGCTCTATATTTTCATTAACCCAATTTTTATCAAATGGCCCCCAAGACTCGATTTGGTAGTGGCCATTTTTTGATGCACCAACAAATGTGCATTCAATATCCAACTCTTGCAGTGCAGTAATGGTATCTTGCGCTGTTCTTCTCGGGATATTGATTTCAGCCTGAATCTTAGGAAGTGTATTGACCCCACTATCTATGAGGTATGCTAGCAATAGACGCCGATAAAAAGATGTTTGTGTTTTGCTTATTGTCATAATTTTTCTTATTCCCTGAAAGTAAAAAAGAGCTCCAAAGAGCTCTTTTTAATGATCTCATCATCCGGGCAGGTTGAAATAGATCGGTATCACTATAATGTGTTTCGACCTAGATATCTACGCTGCGTTCGATAATCCTTGTAGAAATGCACCTTTTCTAGCATTAAAACGTTCTACAAGATCGTCTACAGCGGTCTGTTCATAAGGTTTTAAACCTGTTGCAACCATACGTTTCTTTCCATAACCAACGTTTTGGCCATCTTCTTTGAATGCAAAGTTAAGAGTGACAATCCCTCTTTTACCCTCTACCTCAAATGTTGCTTCGGTAAAGCTCACCTCTGGATGCTTTAGATCTAATTTTGAAAACTCAACTTCCATGCTTTCGTAAATTACCAGCGGCCGTTGGCAATTAATCATCATTTTCTTCTCCTGCATTAGGGGAACCATGATATGTGGGAAGTTCATTCCCGAAAATTGTACGTAGTTTGTGACAACATGTTCAATAAATTCAGGATCTTTACTTACTTCTCCTTCACGAGTCATGTGAAGGTACTCTTTTCCACTTTCGTCAACGACAGAACTTTGCTTATCGCACTTGTTGTTAATGCTAAGAGCTTTATTGTCTCCAACCATCCCAGAGAACTCGAAGCGCATACGTTGACTGATCCCTTCTTGACTCAGAAGAACTGCAAATAACAAATCGCCAGGAACACAAAACCGTTTGTTATCTTCGTCGTGTATTGGGTTGAAATCTCCAGCTACCTTTTTTGCAAAGTGGCTTGCTTGTTGCTTTGTAAACTGGAACTTGTGGTTATTACTTGAGAAATAAGGAGCTAGAAACATAGTGTGATCAATATGGCTAAAACTAGGCGAGAGTATACATTAAGATTTCAATGTTAATGGTCTATCCAGATAGGCGTTAATTTTAGCCGGGAACCTGCTTTATTTCGCGTACCTCTTCACTCGTCCCTCCCTCAATCGGTGGCTCAACCAAGCCAATAAAAAATACAAACGGCGTATTTCCCATTGTCTTGGCCCTACGGGTCACAATCAGGGCTATGGGGTTCGCGCTGCCAGCCAAGTGCTGTCTGACCTTGGCTAAGTGTTGTGCAATCTGGTCCCGGTGTTGATTTTCCCTCGTGCGTTTTTCGCCAACTTCTTAACCTTTAAAACCTCAGAACCTGCCCGTAAAAAGTGAAATGGACGCTACGCGCTTTTGACGGGCAGAACCATGAGGTTTTGAAGGGAAGTTAGGTGAAAACGACGGTGAAAATTCAATCAAACAAGGAGCGTATCATGTCACATTCCCTTTCTTCCCAAGTTCACAGCACTACGGCAGCCAGCACGAGCAACGTATCTCCGTTGCATCACTCAGGCTCTACAACAGTGAAAGCCGCGCCGCGTTCGGTGTTGGTGAATTGGTCGGAATCCTCTCGCTTGAATGAGGGGGAAGAATTCCCATTCGATATTTTTGAGGCTATCGCGTTAAAAACGGCGTTAGATAATCCGCTAGGTGGTTACGATAAAACGGACATTACTGTGAATTTCGATAATGGCCATCAGCACCGTTGCCGCGTCGATTTGGGTTGCGGTGGTAATGAGTGTGGGTTTGCGGATCACTGTTTTCGTGTGCTTGAGTACGCTCTATCGCTTGAGAAAAGTGAACCGTCGCATTGGTATTTTACTCACGCCCAGGGGCGCGAGCTGCTCGCACTGCTTAAAACGTATCAGTTAAATCGGCATACGGTGGCGTTGTCTCGATCTCAGGTGTTAGCGCGCACCCGCTTAGCGAAAGCCCAACAAGAAGCAGAGAAACAGGCCAAGGCTGAGCAAAGAAAAGCAGCGCATCAACAGCGAGTAGAACGAGAGAAGGCGTTTCAAGCATCGCTTTCAATTCCGGATTGGGCGCAAGGTGCCATTGTGGCAACGTACACAGTGTTTGATGAGGACAATAGTGATCCTTATGCCGATGATTATCGATTCAATACGGAAAAAACAATTGTTCTAGCCTGGTCTAAACATACGCGCCGGTTGTTCCCAGAGCTACGCAAGGCGTGCTTAAACCATGAGGATACGGCGTTTTTAGCGGACAAAGCACAAAGTAGCGAACATCGAGAAAACTATTCAATGGGTGCCGGTACCTATCTCACGAATAAAGATTTTATTCGTTGCGGTTGGTCGGTGCGTAAAGTGCGCTTTTGGCGTGAGGACAGCAAAGCGGTTTACGTTCCATTGGGTGAACTGGCTCAAGCAGTTCAAGCATAACTGTGCGGGGCTAGCGCCCCGCACAATCATCGCAAATAATATGGAGGCGTGACGATGTCACAAGTAAGTCACTTCACTATCGATGCTCGCTTAGTCCACTTGTTCGAAAAGTTAACTGCACTAAACCCGCCCGTCGGCCAAATGGTGGCCGCGTTGAATGTGGTGCTCGCAGAGAACGGCGAGAAGATCGTGACAAGAGAGGACTTTGAACAGTTTTTAGAACAGATTGAGGAATGGGAATGAGAAAAGGCGTCCTTGTGACGCCTTTTATTGTTTACTCTTTGTAGCAAGGAAGTCCCTGACTAGCACGCCAATCTTTCACTATTTTGACTATCCCTTCAGGCGTATCCTCACCCGGGTTCTCTGGGTAGTAAATTAAGTCTGAACCCGCAGGATGCTCCGTAATTAATATGAAGTGTTCAAGCAACTTATCTTGATAATCATCGCTGCCCTTTGATTCAATTATCTCATCTAGTAAGTTTATAAAATCAGCTTCAGTATAAGCACTCAGTGTGTTTTTTCGTTTAAGCATGAGTCTTCATTTGATAATGTACTGCTGCAATATCAAAGCTTCCTATCTCATAAACAACTTGAGTAGCAACCCCGCGAGAATCTAGGTATTCATCCATAGCACCAATACATCCAAGTACGGGGATAGTTTTTTCTGGTCGATGGTGGTTAGGATTACCAAGAATACTTAAAACCTGCTTCCTGTTAGTTAGTAGGCGGAGGTCACCAGCATAAAATGAGGAGTTACTAACCACAACGGCAATCAACCGCTCTGTTTTTCGCTCGAATTTAAACTCTATACCAGTGGTGTAAGATGAAATATAAAAAGCATCACTAGATGGGTTCAGGACCTCCGGCACATTACCCCCTACTAAGGATATAAAGCTCGGGTCTTTCAGGAGTGCTCTATACTCAGTCCCTAAAAAGTTATTATAGGATTGCATTTTAGTACCAACCATTATTCTTGTTAATATCATGTAGTTTAGTTCTAGCGTTTTCTAGTTCTTGTTCGCTGTAGCCTTGCTCTTGTAAACACGACTTAATAGCGTCAAAGTTAGAGTCTACTGCTGATTTTATATCCATTGCGTCAGCGTGTTGCTTCTCTTTTTTATTTCTACCACCGTAGGTTTCACTACATTTACGGTGAACTTCTTGAGGTATCGCAATAGCCGCTGCAGAATTGATTAAAGTTCTCTCTTGTTCTCTGGTTAAGGATTGTCCTAACAAAGTCTCAGTTGCAGTTTTTAAAGCTGCTTGTGAAGGAATATGATCTATGTCCATTCCATCTTTAACACTTCTTGGAGCAAGTTCTCCGTATGTACCAACCTCAAGGGGCTTCACCTTCGGGTTGGCTTTGCCCGAGCTATTTTTGTTGTAAACCACATAGAGCGGAGCAATACCTGAGCTTTCAGGGAACACCAAGATCGCATCACGCCAGTCTTTCTCTTCTGGCGCAGGCGTAACGATGACGTTCGCATCGCTATCCGAGTGAATTGGCGTGACCAGTATATCGTCTTTTTCAAACCCATCACTATGATCGGGAGTAGTTTGCCAACTTGCTTCACCGTTTTCTTCTGGTGTCCAATAGATAGTTGGTCCGTTATCTTCAATCGCAACGGACAGCTGGCCATTATTTCCCTGTTTCACGTATTTGATGGGGATGCGTGTGTCGTCTACATGATAGCCCTGCACGTGCGGGTAAAACTCTCCATCTTGGGGCTCGGTAATGTGGACACGAACGCGGCTTTGCGCCGTGGTCACTTGGCGCAAATCTTGGTCTGTGTATTGGGTGTTATCGCCAAATAAGTTTTGCTGCATAGCAAACAAAGCGCCAATGCCTTCTACTTGCCAGCGGTAGCCCTCAACGATTTTGTCTTTCAATGTTCCTGCCAGTTTATCCAACTGCATCGCCGCAGTTTGGGTTTGCTGCGTTTGCTCTGGTGAGCCGGCGACAGCTGCGGAACTTCCCATGGCCATTTGTGCTTGTGTTGCTTGAATGGCGGGTATTACAGCCGCTGGGGTCGCATTCGCTTGCGCAAAGAAGAATGACCAAGGCCCGAAGTTACTGATTGACTCTTGCTGTTCGCCAATTTCAATACAACCTTCTGGTCTGGTGCAGGATTTAGCGAACACGAGCGAGCTTGTGGCGTCTTTTAAGTTAAGAATAGCGACGTCGCCTTCGACGAAATCAGCGGCGTTGATGGCTCGATATTTGGTCAACCCAAGCAATGGATCGCTGTGCTGGTAATGACTGTTGCGGATGTTGTTGTAGGTTCGCGGGCGCAGTGGCGGAAAAGTGTTCTTTTTGTCTGGTGCTTGCTGTTGCTGTGTCTCAGCAATAACAATTTCATCACCGACCGCGAGTGACAGAGGGTCGGCCTCAAACACTGGGTTAAGCGAGAGCAAGGCTTTAGCTCCTATACCATACAGTTCAGCTATACTCTGCCAGGTTTCCCCCGCAACTACGATGTGCGTTGCTGCGGTTTGTTCGGCTTCCGCTTCATCGTTGTTATCTTCTGAGCGTGCTTCTTCCGGCTGTTTAGCCGCATCAAACAGTGCGGGGATATCCAACTTAATCCCGTTTTCACTGAGCCAATCTTCATTGAGATTATCTAGCTCTTCACGCGTGATTTGCCGCTCAAGATAAATGATGTATTGGTTCTCGAGGATTTGGTTTGCCAACTTCCAATACACTAAAATAGCGCTTTGGTCTTTGGTAAAACCGCGCTCGTCATTGAGTGTGTCTTGTGTCGATTGCGTAGCATAAAAGGCCCATTTTTCTTCCCCAAGAATTTTGTATTCTTGGATAAGTTCACCATCATTAAAGTGGTAGTAATAGCCTTCTGTAGGCAATCCTAAGCGTTCACCCAAACGCACGGTAGGGACGACAGGTATGAACCCCTCAACAGCCTTATGACTACCGACCTTTTGTAAGGTGACGGCTTCCAATGGTGTCAGCCCGAGGTTGTCATCAGCAATATGGATATTTAGACGCTTTGGCTCATCGAATGCACATAACGCAGTGTAGCGTGTACCTTGTTCGGTATTGGCTTGCTCCCAGCGGGTCACCGCGTTCTCATTTTCAGTTTTAGCTATAGCAAAGTCACTGTGCACCATTTTCTTTATGGTGGCATCTGAGCAGCCAACTTCAAAGCTGTACTCAAATTCCTTGGTGATTTCCTCTTCACTTTCGGCTGCGATTGGCTGCGGCGTATAAACCCGCTCTAGCGCCGAGGTATCCCCAATACAAGAGCTGTACCCTCCCGTTGTTCTGGTGATTTTCGTTTTTGCTAACAAATTATCAGCGGCATCATCAGAGAATGCCGGGATAGCCTCAGAGTTTAGCCGCCAAGTTTTAGGGCCAACGGGGTCGTTGTAGCTAAGTAGAGCGGGAGTTTGAGGTGTATCACTAACGAGTGCGAGCTTACCTTCGTAGAGATGTTGTTTTAGCTGCTCAAAAGTAAGATGAGCAGGGATTGCAGACGCGATATCCGCTTCCGCGAGGTTGTGGAAGTTGCCCTCTATCAACCCGAACTCATGGGACATCACTTCCGAAAGCGGGAGAACTTTGTATGACACGATTTAACCCAAGTTAAGCCTATAATGCCCCTACTTCGCAAAAATCACGCCATTTGTATTGATTATTAAAAACAATAGGTTACATAGACAGTGCTATTCGATTATTTAAAATATTGTCGAATTTTCTAATTTCTTGTAGAACCGTACAATTTATTGGAAGAGCAACTTAAGTCAAAAAACAAACAATTCCCTCATTTTTATCTACACTCATCAAAAATTAAGGGATATACTATTTCTAATTCCTACATGGAGACAGAAATGGATACTCAACAAACCACGTCACACTTTCAATCCCTTAAGCAAGGAGCCGATGCTTACATTAAGCGTCGCAACCAGCGCTTACTGGCGAATCATCGCAAAGAGTTACGCAACTTTACCCGTGCAGAAGCCTCCGCTTACTTAGGCATCGATGCTAAAACGCTGGATAAATATGTAACTGCTGCGGAGATTGATCCTCGTCGTCATGAAGATTCTCAGTGGTCGATTGATATTGCGGAAATGTACCGTGTACGTGATTTGTTGCCAGAGGCATTGCGTAAAGAGCCAAAGTTTTCGCGTAGCGAACAACAATCAGCGCAAGTCATCGTTATTCAAAACCAGAAAGGTGGCGTTGGTAAAACCGTGTCTGCCGCGACTGTCGCATCTGGTTTAGCTACAGAATTCCATCAAGAGTACCGCGTAGGCTTAATCGATATGGATGGCCAAGCGACACTATCTATGTATTACGCGCCAGAGGCAGACCAAGAAGGCAACTTGTCTGTGGGTGATCTCATTATGCGTAACTTTGACTTGGATGAGGGTGAAACATTTGAGCAAGCGGTATCTGAGGCGTTCCTAGAAACCACCATTCCTAACTTGCGTATTCTGCCAGCAGCGCAGAGTGACCGAGCAATAGAAGGTTGGTTCCATGAGCAAGTCTTCAGCCATAAGTTACCATCCCCCTACTCTATTTTGGCTGAGATCATCGATGCAGTGAAAGATGAATTCGACATCATCATCATCGATACACCGCCATCACTAGGTTACGCGACTTACAACGCCTACTTTGCCGCAACGAGTGTGGTATTCCCGCTGTCGATTACGGAAAACGACATCGATGCGACCTGCTCATACTTCAGTTACATTCCGCAAGTATGGGCGCTGCTGGCCAATGCGAATCATGATGGGTACGACTTCATGAAAATTCTGCTTACCAACCACCGAGATAGCTCGACCACAACTGAATTGATGAACAGTCTTTACGACCATTTTGCACCTTACTTGTACTCTAAGGAGTTCAAACACAGCGAAGCCATCAGACAAGCCTCTTCCCTACTTTCAACCGTTTTTGATATGTCGAAGAGCGAGTACCCAAAAAGTAAGTCGACGTTCCAAACGGCACAACAAAACGGGTATGAGGTAACCAGTCAAATTCAGCGTGACATTCTTAATGTGTGGCGCGAACAGGAGCAAGCATAATGGCGAAAAAACGCGGCGGTAGCCCTTTAGGTAACGCACCAGGTTCTCAAGAAGCACAGCAATCAGCGGCTAAAGCGAATCTGACCACTTTAACACAGCAGTTGACGGCAGAACTTGATAAAGCCGGCACCAGTGCCGCTGAGTACTTGCAAGAACAGTTTGGTCTTGAATCTGTCGGCCAGAGCATGGTTTGGCAACTAGCATCAGGGAACACTGCGACGTTTAACGAAGTGACACTGTCATACGAACAAGTCCGTGATGAAACGTTTGTTACTTTCGATGTGAATGGACGCGATCAATCACTTCTTACTGCAGAGTCCCTCTCTGATCTGAATTCACTTGAGTTTCAACAATTCTATCCTGCCGTAGGCAGAGAAATTGAAGGCACGGTTGATGTGCTAGATGGCTCACGCCGCCGTGCTTGGTTCTTACTTCAAGAAGGCCGCATCAAAACGTTCCGTATCCTTGTCACTCAGGATGAAATCTCCGTCAGTGATGCTAAGGCTCTAGCTAAGCAGTTACAAACGGCTAAAGAGCATAATCTGCGTGAAATTGGACAACAATGTATTGCCATCAAATCGGCAAACGCAGAGATTACTCAGGCAGAAATTGCGAAACAAGTTGGTCTTAGTCAAGCAGGTGTAAGTAAAGCGATGAAAGCTGCCAGCATAGACGAGAAACTGGTTAAGCTATTTCCAGTTGTAAATGCCCTTTCACATCCGGACTATGCCTTGTTAGATAAGGTGATGAAGACCTGTGAAGATAAAAAACAGATTGCTGGCTTCGTAAAGAAAATTGAGAAAAGTCTTGTCAATATTCAGACTGAATATTCGCTTGAGGAACAGAAAGACGCGATTGTTGCGGCAATTAAAGCTGAGCTAAAAGTCGCAGAAGCGAAGAAAGAGTTAGACAAAGCGGAAGTCACTCCCCTCGCCCAATTCGATAGCAAAGGCATGTTTGCCCGCAAGCGCGTGAAGGGCCGTAATTTCTCTTATGAGTTCGGGCGTTTGTCGAAAGATATGCAAGATAAGTTAGATGCAGCTATTTCGAAGGTTCTAGAAGAGAAATAGTCTTTTGTAGCATCACTAGTAAGTTGGATAACGCGTCCGATATCCAACTTATTGTGGAAGGTTTTGGACATTTCTGAGTTACCGTTCTTGTTAATTATCAGGAGTACAGTAAACCTCTAATCTAGTGGCCAATTTTTATCAGCGCTATATTCTATATCTCTTAGGTTTAACAAGTCGATTGCATCATCTGTTTTTTTGTTCCAAACGTAATATTTGTCTGGGTAAACCCAACCATTAACCTCTTTGATGGCGGACTCCCCAATACCTGCTAAGCCCCGAACGCTTTGATCTTTCGTTCTCTGAGCGCTCTCAAATCTCTCCCTATAGCTAACGCTCTGGTCAATCAAATCATCAATAAGCTCTTTGATATGGCTCGGAATCCCCTCTGTCTTTAGCCTTTCCCTATTAACAGAATGAGTATTGAATGAATGAAATGTACTGAATGCTTGGAGCAAATCTTCGGCTGTAACTGTGGGTTTATTAAAGATACACAGTGTAGTTTCAGCATTCTTTTTTACTCTATCTAGATAACTAAAGCCCATTGTTTCAGTCGTTTGACCACACCACTTAGCATAATCTCTGAATAATGACTTGAGCTCGATTTCTCGTTTTTCAGCGTTCAGGCGAGGAGATATCTGTCTTCCGGTCTCCACAATGAAATGGTAGAAATGGTCTACAACAAAGTGCGGTTGATAGTTGTAAAAGTGATCTTCTAGAACATCAGAACATGTTCTTTTGATGTACTCGCAAGCTCGGTGCACCAACTCGTATTCAGGCGGGAGCTCCTCGTTATCAATAAACGAATAACTGTTTTGTATTGGCTGCGACCATTCCTCTTCAAACTTACGCAGGACAGACTCAGTGAGTACCTTACCCGCGTTAAAAATGACATCAGCCTGCTCATAGGCTTCTTCAGCCTGGTCACCGCGCAAAATTACATTTGTTTCTATATTTCTATAAAAACCGTTTTGAGTCATATTGGAGGAACCTACCATCGCCCAGCACTCTCGCTCAACTTCATCAAATAAGCCGCCAGCTCTCTCAGAAGCAAGCACGTAAAGCTTTGAATGAAGCTGTGGGTCAAGATACCTAATCTGAATATCGTGCTCGTGCTCTTCTCTAAACTGAAACAACCGCCTTAACGATGCTGGTTGTGTAGAAGGATTCAATGATATGACGAGCTTAAGACTTCTATTTCTGCCTTTATCAAAGAATGCTTCAACGTATTGCGAATCGGTAAAATACGGAGAGATAAAAATACCATCACGATAAGTTCGCTTTTTTATCTCTGGTAAAAATCTTTTCGCAGCGTTGTCATTATCACTGGAAATAGAAGTGAATATTTCAGGGCTTGGTTGATTGCTCATGGTATCTTACTTCACTACAAATAATGTTCAGGGATAACCAGACAGTTTTGTTGATTTGAATTACAACTATCTTGCCTTAAAATCCTTCGTACAGCCGAGGAAACTTTACGTATAAGCAGCAAAAAAATCAATAATTTGCAAAAATTCTCAATTATTTCTTTGATTGTCATATCGATTAATTCAATAACCCTATTTGATAGAAATTGCTAACACAAAATGGGACTCTTTCTTGTTAAAAAGAGCAATATTGTCCCCTGAACTTGTCAATATTCAGCCTGAATAATGACAGCTTAACAAGCCTCAGTGCGATACCAATCCCCATCAACTCCACAAAAACTAACTCTTCCTGTAATGTGCATTTTAAAGGCGACCTTTTGACTACCTTCGGCAAAAAACTTCAGAAGCTCACTATTGCTTTCGCTATCAAATGTCGAATGCTCAAGTAAGGGCCAGCCACTTACCGGATCAATCTCTATCAAATTTTGAGGATACGTTTGGTCTAACGTTAGACCATCGAAAACTCGACCATTCAATGTATAGATTACGTTTGTTGTACAGTCAGTAATACTATCTGACAACGATAGTGCGATGCAGCGTTCGTAGGAGTTTGAATTGGCCAACTCTCTAAAGTGAATGTAGACAGGAGCGTTCCTAAATACCGCTTCACTTTTTGCCATGATGACGAACCCCATGAGTTCGTCTTGAGCAGTTTTCATTCGACTACTTTCAAACAAGCTAGAAAAGCTTGGAGCCGCAAATATTAGTAAGACACTGAGAACACAAATTGTTATGAGTAACTCAATCAGCGTAAAGCCTTTGTTCAACACCCTGTTCAAAATTCTTTCCTTTTTTCCAGCCATCGTTGTCAATATTCAGCCTGAATAATGACATTCTTCAGGTCGTTTAAATCAACCTAAATCGGTTGGCCTTCCACTCTAAGGCGTCAATTAAACCTTGCTCATACATGCCAGCCCAATCGTAAAAGAACGGGGCAAACCCTTGTCCGCCTGTGATATGAGAAAGACCAATACAAACTATCACTACGCCAGCAGATATTGCGTACTCCACTGGGTCACCGGTTCTAAACCGCCCACCAAATAAATGAAATCGTCTGTCACTGTATGGGGAAAAAGGCACCCCCGATACTGTCATTGCGTCGGTGAGTATGTGGCTAACGCCCCCCCAGGCAAAGGCCATACCAATACCTTGGTAATCCCAAACCAAAGTAAAGACGAGGGCGACTATCAGCCAGTGGGTAAAGATGTGGGTCGGTCCGCGATGTTTAATTTTGCGCCCGAGTCCTTTCACCACAAATTCCATCCAATCCGGCGCGGTCGCACCGGCAACACAAATAGGCACATGAGGAGGGGATACCACCGCACAAATAGCGCCTGCAATCAGGCCATGATTCAGCCATTTCATTGGGCAACCTTCGGCTTGGTATGTGGTGGGAGATAGGCCAGCTTTTGCAAATACTGGTTCACGCTGTCGCTGTAGGAACTCTCACATAGCGCAACTAAGGCTAAGCGGTGCTCTATTATTTTCGCTTCATGAGCTAGAACGTCCCGATGCGAGCTCGCAACTTTTTCAAGTAGTGCGACTTGTTCGTTCACGTTCGCCACACCTTGGGCAACCCGCTGCTGTGAACGAGCTTCAAGTGATAGGTAGAGTCCCATCAAACGATAAGCGTAGTTTCTGTCAGCCAATGCTTGGGTGAAGGAGGCGACTGACGTCGCAGTGGCTGTTCGACGCTGGTATTCCCATTGCCGTTCGCGAGATTGCTCCGTTGTAGAGTACAGCGGCATTTTACCCACTATCCCGACATAGTGTTCTGAGATCTCCGGCCAATCATCGCTGTTGTATTCATCTAGGTTGGTACGCATTCCAGCGACTAGGTTTAAGTCGAGTTTGAATTTGCTCTTTTCTGGGTAACAGTTGAGTACGGTCTGAAAGATGGCATCTGGGTTAATCTTAGGTGCAGGTTTTAGAGCTGGAGTAGGGGTGTTGTAGTGGGGAGCATCCCCCTTCAATGTTGGCAATTCGAATGGCTTTATCTCTGGAGGTTGTGCAGTGGGTTCATCCCATGGTGTAGCAATGCCCCAATCATTAGCATAAACCGAAGAACAGAACAGGGGACACAGCATTAAAAGGCTAAATTTAATCTGCACGCGTCGACCTCCGTCCGCTCCCAAGCATTTGTAAGCCACCAATCACAGCGCCAGCTTCCCAAGCCCCAGCAACCACACAAAGCGCAGCCATAAACCAAACCAGCGCTTTGGTCGTGTCGTAACTCACGTCACTTTCTAGGTTGATACGCTGAGGTTCGCGCCGTTCGACAATCGGACGAATAGAAGGAGGGAGACGTCCTTCTTCGCTACACGTCATCAGCCACAGCTTGGTAGACATCAGGCACTTACGTGCGATTTGTGCTTTGCGCCCTGTTAACTTGTGCGCATCGTCGATAAAGAGTAAGGATTGGGTTTCCATTAAATAATCAGCCAATAGGTCGGCCTTGAGCTGTAAGTTGAGTCTGCTCCATGGAGTATAAGTTCCCCCCTCTTCTTGCCTCTCTTGGTACCACTTGTCTATCCCTTTCACTTCCACCCAACTTGATAATGGCATCAGGCCCTCAAGCAAAACAGGCTGCGGTTTTTTCCCCCAGATTTCGTGTCGATTATCTTTCAGGCGCGTGAGCCAACGGCTCTTCCCCGAATCGTGCGCGCCCGTAATCAACTGACACTTTTTCCGACGCAAGCTGGTTTCTTTGCGATCACGACTCGGCGCAAAACGGCGCGGTGAGTCCACGATGAGCGGAGTAACGTAACGCGTGCCGTCTCTGCGTACTCGGTTATGATCGGTTCTTAGTTTCAAAAATCGCATGGTGCTCCATCCTTAGTCCGACAGGATACGAACTCATAGAAGCAATGAAAGAGTAAGCAAATAGCTTGCGTGCGACCCATAATGAAAATGTAACTACGTTGTTTATCGTCTCAAAAGTAATCCAGTTTAAATGGGGGGTAGGGGGGCAAGGCTCCACTGTTAAATTCGCGCAGCGCAGAAAATTTTTAACCGAAGGTAAGGGGTAAACAATCGATTACAGAACATGATGAAAGATTACTGTATAGGGTGAGTGACATTAACGACCGTATTTTTCGCGCACAAAGGGTCTATGACGGGGCTGGGTGATGCCATGTTAAAGCGTTAGCATCAACCCTGCTGTCCATCAAAGATAAATAGTATGTTGGTTTTTCTTCGTGATGTTTTATCAGGTGCGTATTTTCTGTGACAGATTAGTTAGGGCTGGGCCTAGTCACACGGCTCGCCACACCGCTGCAGGTCGAGGCGTTACTCTCTCCCGTTTCCTGTTCTGGTTTGTGTAACGACTTAACCAACCTAACAGACAGGCATATCACCATAAAACCTGTTTATTGATTGTTCATACCACACCATTGATCAATCACGTCCCCCGTAGACGACATCACGTTGTCACTTACTCTTTTTGCAACCAAGCAAGCTTGATTCCCTCCCACTTATTTCACGTCGCTGGCGTTTTTCATCTGCAACGACAGAGAGAGTAAGTTCCTCAGTTTTAAAGCTCCTCGTTGGCAATCCTCCTAAAAAATTCAAACGCAAGAAGGTATAACGAGATTTGAACGTGCTACAGGTTCAGAAAAGAGTATCCGATCAAGATTTTGATCTTTGACCATGATGATCATATCAATTACATATCGCATAAATGACACCATTTAGGTAATTAGTCTTCCACTGCACCTAGAATATGTCATAATTACCTAGATTATGTTATTTAAAGGAATCGTGGTATGAGTGATGAAGAGTACTTTTACCCAGTCGTAAGTGATAACTTACCGAAACATATAAAGAAAGGTCATCAACTGGTATTTAGTCGCCAGGATCTCTCTGCTCGAGAAGCAGATATGTTTGCATTGATGATCGCACACATGAAAGCGAACGACTGGGAGCGCAGTACCCCTCATTATGAGTTCACGTCACATCAGCTATCTGAGTGGTTAGGTGTAGAGTCTAAACATATCGGAAGTAATTTAAGCCCAGTAGCCAACCGTCTTGCGAGCCGAAAAATCGGTATAAAAATAGAGACCGGCAAAGGAGATATTGAATTCGACTATCGCCCGCTTTTCAAACACATAGCCTACAAAAATGGCACCTTGACCATGGTGCCTAATGACATGCTCAAATCTGAGTACATCGAGTACAATCAGGGCTTTGCACTCATTAACACTCGCAATTTCTTTGATGTAAAAAAAGAGTATTCAAAACGCCTCTACGAATTGCTCAGCCGATTTAAAGACAAAGGCTTTGAAATGCATCAACAGAAGCTTGATGAATTAAAAGGGGTCTTTGGACTACTCGATGAGGCCGGCAAACTCAAGAAAGACAAAAGCTCATTCAAAAATAACAGTGTGTTCATGAAACGCTGTATTCGTGAGAGCATCAAAGAGCTTACTGAACACCCTCAAATCCGAAAAGAGCTGCTGTTCTTGGAAGGAGAAAATGGGGAGAAGGGTTTTGAGGTAATTAAAAAAGGTCGAACCATCACCGGTATCAAGTTCCTGTTCCGCTGGATAAAGCTTGGCACTATTGAAGAGTTGAACCAACACGATGCGTTAAAAACAATTCGAGAGCTAGAGCTAAAACGCCTACAAGACAAGGTAAAACTGACAGAGGCCGAACTTGAAGCGTTGGCCATTGCTTACCGCTATGTCGGCAAAGAGCAGCATGCTCTGAAGGTAGAAGAAAGTCTCTCTAAACGACACTTAAACCGAGAGCCAGAAGTTGATAATGGCCCTCAAAGTGAAATTGACTCGCTCCTCGATAAGATCGATACCTTATCGGAGATTAGTGATAACCCTGATTATTAGATGACACATATTAGGTGAGACAGTCCTATTACTGACAAAAATCAGGTCTCCTGCTGTGATAAGTGACACATTTTAGGTGTTTTCGATGATGTAAGACCTAAAATGTGTCGCATTAGAAGATACCTAATCAAGATCACAGTGAATAAAGGGAGGGGATACCTGATATTCGTTATTTTAGCCTGTAACCTACCTAAAATATGTCACCTATAAACCTTAAATATGATCATCAACACCTAAATTGTGTCAGGCTTCCACCTAGTAGGTGATCATTAAGACCTAAAAAAAGATCATTAACACCTGAATAGTGTTATCTATACACCTAAAAAGTGATCATAAAGAACATTTAAATCCTTTTCATTCAGTAACTTACAGCACCTATAGATCTTATAGTTTTCATAATGTTTATAGTTTTAAATAGAAGATATAGATCTTTATAGCTAATGTGGATAACTGGAAAATCAAAGATTTACACAGTTACCCTCATTAGAAGCAGTTTCATTTCTTTCTTTTTATTCTTTTCTAACAGTCACAATCTAGGTGATGGATATCAAAAATAAGGTCAAGGCTTGCTATAAGTACTTCATCATTTAGATGAGGATTTGATCAATGCCACAATACGCTTACCTTCGAGTTTCTTCAGATAGCCAAGATGTAGCAAACCAGAAACACGGTATCTACGAGTATTGCAATCGTGTCGGGATAGTTAACTTGTGCTTTATTGAAGATGTCGTCACAGGCAAGAAGAAATGGCATGAGCGTAAATTAGGTGAACTTATTGATGGAATGGAGTCTAGTGACAAACTGATCTTCGCGGAGGTCAGTCGAATTGCACGTTCTACACTTCAAGTTCTTGAGGTGCTTGAGGTATGCATGGCCAAGGGCATCGATGTCTACATCGCTAAACAGAACATGCAGCTAGATGGTTCCATGCAAGCAAAAATCACCGCAACGGTGCTTGGACTCGCAGCAGAGATAGAACGAGAGTTTATTTCGATGAGAACTAAAGAGGCTTTAGCTGCAAGAAAAAAAGCCGGTGTTACTCTTGGTAGGCCTAAAGGTGAGGCAGAAAAGCTGAAGCTCGACCCCAAAAGGGATCAAATTGAAAAATACTTAGGGATGGGACTGGGGATTCGTCCTACAGCAAAGCTTATTGATGAAGCCCCAAGTACATTACGAGATTACATCAAACGCAGAGGCTTAAGAGCTATAAATGCCGCTGAAAGAGCTTAGCCGGTGACATGTTACACCCTAGGACCGCAGAAATAACAATGTGGTCAGGTTTTCTGATGTAATAAATCACCTTAAGCTGTCCACAAAGGTGTACCATTATGGACAGTGTCAAGGTCGTATCACAAAACTGTACACTTAGTCTTATAAATTATTGGTGAACATGTACACTAATGAAATAACCTCTTAATGTTCACTTTGGATGCAATTATGAAACTTGGCTATGCTCGCGTCAGTACTGATGACCAGAACCTTGATGTTCAACTTTCACAGCTTGAGCAAATTGGCTGTGAGAAGATTTTCCAAGATAAAGCCAGTGGTAAATCTTCCGAACGTGAAGCATTGAAGAAACTAATCGACTTCGCTAGGGAAGGGGATGTGGTTAACGTGACCAAGGTCGACCGAATCGCGCGTAACACTATCGATGCACTGCAAATTGCTGAGCAACTTGCAAAGAAAGGGGCTGGATTAGTGTTTCATGATCTTGGAGATTTGGATATTAATAGCGATGTTGGCCGAGTTATTTATACGACTATATCTGCATTTGCAGAAATGGAAAGAAAACGCATCTTACAGCGCTGTAATGAGGGTAGGGAGCGCGCCAGAGCCGAAGGGAGGCACCTCGGCCGATTTCCTGATAAAGCCTTACATAATCGTATACAGGAGCTTGCTGCTAAAGGTTTGAGTAAACACGCGATAAGTAAAGAGTTGAGCTGTAGCAGAACGACGGTATACAAGGTGCTTAATGGGACCTCTTGATGATGTGTACGGTTGTGGCATTTTTTTATACATAGAGCTCCCTTAATATGCATTTATGATATTATCAGCTCGTTAATATTCGTCGTGAGTTCAAGTTATGGGTATAGCCCGATTTTCCGTGAGAGACCTTTGCGATAAGGTTTTCGCTGAGTACAAACTACAACCTCGCCACTCACGTGGCTCTAACCCTGATGCTGAAGTCTTTATTGTTCACAATCAAGGTTTGTATTGCATGGCAGATTGTAAGCATGAGCTATCTGATCGAGAGGCAAGCCGAGTTTATGCTACGGGATGCAATCCGAATGAAGATGAACATTGGCTACAGGTTTCTCGTGAAATTGCCGGCGGCGATGATTTTTGTCTGGCAATTCCTCCTACATGGCTTGAAGCTGCAATCGTCAATGAACAAGAGTTTCTCGAGCTAAATATTAGCTCGGACGCGATAGAGCTTGTTAAGACGAATTAAAAGTGGCCTTGCTGACCATTCCAGCCCAGTCTGGCCACAACCTACCCGTTGTCACAAAAAAGCATGTCATGGCCTAAGCGTGTGCCACTGCGTGACACAGGCCATCACATAAATGTCACAACGGGCAGGGCGGCACAGCCAGGTCTTCCATAGCAAGGCCGCTTAAAAGATCTATTACCAACCCCCATCCCCCAAGCTTGGGGGTATGTGCGTCAATTCAACATAATGTGGAATAATGCAAAATTGCACGTGCCTGACGTCAGCAAGCTGCCGGGCACTGGGCAACTTCAAGCATTATTGGACATTATGTGTAAATTGCCGCCACCGCACTGAAAAGCGTGCTCTAAGGTAGCCAGCAGAGCTGGCGCGATTTATCTGCCTTGCCGAAACAGACGGGCAAAGCAGGGCAATGGTGACGCATCAAAACACAAACAACGTGTTTCAATGCGGGTGAGGTAGGCGCTTTCTATGGTTCGACATTTGCGGTACGTTCGTTGTTGCCCGTGCCGGTCAATCCATAAAAGGCGCAAGCTATTTTATGGTGTACCACCACATCCCCCGCCCACCCAATGCTGCGCCCCGTTCTTTGATTAGAATAGTTCTTCGTTGGCGGTGAGTTGTTTTTGTGCCATTAAGTATCCACTTGTAAATTAATGGCACAGCGGTGGTCGTGTCGTGATGGTTTTTATCTTTTTAGAGCCTCATCAAGCTTATTTGTAACCTTTTCTGTCACCTCTTTGTTGAGCGATTTGAATACTTCCTGAATTTTTCTGGAATTATATTTTCCTGCGGAAACCAGTTCCCACAGTTCATCCTCAACGAGTAAATCTGCTCTGTCATAACAATCAGAGAATCGAGAATAATCTCCACTTTCAGGGTTGTAAGGTATAGCTATATAGGTTTGAACTTTAGCATCTGGATTAACGCTTAATCGCATAGCTGTCCAGGTTAGGAGTTTTCTTTTCATAGTTCTAAACTCCTTTTTATTTGGTTTTACAGTTGTAATATCTATATATATTTCAGTTCCATCAGGAGTTGTAATAAAAACATCAACAGTGCTATCAGGGTGCTCTTTTTTGGTACCAGTCCCCGCTAACTCCGCTATCTTTTTTATTTCCTCTTCTCTATTCGGAATGTAGCCTTTACGGTCCAATGTGTCTTGTAAGTATTCAGTAACTTCTCGACTTACTTCCCCGAGGATTTTATGTTGTCGAGCTACTTGATAACCAGCTTCTTTCGCCAATATTTCACATACTTGTTCATAGAAGCTCATACCAAAGGTAGTGCTTAATGAATGCGAGACTTTTGCAATCAAAGTTGTTTCGAGTCCCATTAGACTTAGAAAGTACGGGCTAACATCACCGTTTAATATGTCGTTGAGCTTATCGTTGATTCGTGAGTCTAGCTTTAAAATTTTTTCTAATTGGGGAGTTGCGCCCATTTCAGCGAAAAGTCCAAAGTTGGCTCTCAGCCCTTTATTTACAATGGCTGAGAGCATATAGAGTTTTTACGCGACCATTTCTAGCATCTCTTCTTCTCCTAGTGGCGCTAAGTTTTCAAGTAATCTTTCTAAAACTATATTGTCCTTTTTTTGACCAAATGTGTAATTCCCTGCAAGCTGGATATGACGCCAAGCGACGGGAGAAAGACCGGCTATCAACTCCACGACTTTTTGGTTTCCTTCCTTCTCAAATTTTTCAATTAAGCTAGATAACAACGCCGAATTATAATAAATGATGCAGTTCGCAATGATCCTCGCACAGTCATTCCATTGCTCTATCTGATAATCATCCCCACCACGAAACTGATTTCCATTGATTGAAGCAATCGCTCGGCGCAATTGGTGATAGGCCTCACCGCGATTCAGAGCTTGTTGAACAAAGTGTCTAAGCTCTGAATCATCAACATAATCCAAAACGTAGAGGCACTTTATGAGCCGATCATATTCTCTAAGCGCCGCTAATGTTCGTTGATTCTGTTTACCATTAGATAGCTTCGTTATGATGGTACTCTGCGTCGTTGTTTTACGGCTTAGTGAACAGATAATCCTTTGAATATTATGCCATTCTCGCTTAATTAAGGAGGTGTTAAATGGCTTACGCAGCCTCAAAACGAACGCTTCTCCGTAATCAATCTCAAATAGATCATGGAAGACATTTTTAAACTTGGCATAGCGTGGAGCAAACTGGTATCCGAATAGGTCAAGGATCGCAAAGTTAACGTTATTGACGCCATGAGTGTCGGTGGCCAGAGTTTTTGGGTCTATATCACTGGTATTGTTATAGAGTAAGTCAAAAGCATGATGCGCTTCATACTCGTTCGCTGAAATGACTTTAGTGTTCACTGGTACGTGGTTTGATACTAGTGTGAGAGCCGAAACACCTTTTCCTTTACGGAAGTACTTTGCAGAGAATCGCGCTTTAAATGTGTTTATACGACAAGCATGTTTTTGACCATCAATACTACCAAACGGAGCAGATTCATTAATTGTGTAATAGCTGAATATTGGGAGCTTTGCCAAGGCATTGGAAATCACATCATTTGCGTTACTGGTGGTTTCTGGTCTGATATACCCATCATTCACTGATCTTAATACCCCAATAGCTCGGTCTGATATCGACGACATATGGTGTAAGCCATAATTGGAACCATTACCAAAAATACACGCCAGTAAGTCTTCTTCTCTTGCCTTACTGCCTTGCTTTTTGGTCGCTATATTCTTAAATGCATCGAGATACCCCGTTTTCTGATGGACATAGTCCATGATTTCGATGATCCCCTTATGTTGGAGTTGGCTGTAGACGGGATTATCTACTTCCTCCTTCCAGCGCTTATTGGCAAGCTTCCAAGTGAGTTGATTTGATCTAGGTTGATGGACAACAAAATCATTTGCACCGTCATTAATGTTGCGGCTGACCACCTCCATTTTCTTACGTAAGGTCTGTGTTAAATTGGTAAGCGTTTTCTCAATAGGAGTCGTTAACTTTTCTAGCCCAGTATTAACAATAATATGTTCTCTATGCTCCCACTCAGAAATAGGGATTAAGTCATCTTCTAGGCGCTTATTCTTTGCACTCTCATTGATGAAAATATGATTGCTATCAAGCATTCGTGAAACTTTTTGGTATAAGTAATATTCAAATCGCCGTGGGTTAGCACTGCCTGCTTCTACGATGTGCCCCTTATCTTGCTTAAGAATAAGCCTCTGATCTGCTGTGCAAATGTGTTTTTCTTTTTGGAGTTCTGATTTTGCCGCCTGCAACTGAGAGGCAAGCAATGATTGCCCTGGCTCACATTCAATATCAATAGCAAGAAAAAGAGGTCTTATCGTCTTCGCTACTTTTCTGTACTGAGTGTCAATGTACTCCCATTCATACTGACGCTTGTCGAAGTTTTTTTGATGTAGGTGCTGACTGATAAGCTGTAGCTCATCTTTAGACATGATGTCGAAGGCATTTTGCCGTACATCACCAAAATTGACTTGATCACTCACTGAGTCATCCACGAAAAGCTTCAATATGCTGCCTGCATGGGTTAGCTTGTCCCTAACCACTTCTAATTCATCGGCTATTTGCTGCTTCGCTGCCGCGGAGGCGGCTTCTCTTTGTTTTCGAGTCGCATACTGAAAGGCTGTCACTAACTTGTCATTCGTTTCTTGGTAGCGAAAGAATAAATAGCACACCATATACAACAGGCCCTGCCATTCAGGAAATCGACGAATTTTGTAAATAGATTGATGCCGGATAATAGAAGCGTAATAGTTCAAGTTCCCTTGTGACAACCTTAGCTCGCTGATGAGGCGTTTCACATCCTGATAAACACTCTTTATGGTATTGTGTGCCTCTATTTCACGATTAAGCTCTGCTGGAGTAAAGTCTTTAGCTGAGCCTTTTTGTATTGATAGTTGGTTTAGCCGCCCCTTGGTGTGTAGTATTTTCTTAAGTTGGGCTCGAGTTGTATCTGACATTTGATTTGAAAGAATTGACTCTGTTCGCTGTCGCTCATTTGCTAAGACAGTGGTGATCATGTTCTGTAATGTCGAATATCCAACCAAGCCAATGCGCTGTTGACCGAAGAAAGCCAAGCTCTCATCAAAAATGTATTTAGGATAGGTACATATCGTAGCCACATCTTGCAATCTTTCTAATAACGCCTTCTCGGTTGATTTGGTTAATCGTTTGAAGCCGAGTAGTTCGTGCATCTTCAAGATCAGTGTCGCTCGTGTGCTTTTAGCAATGAGGGGATATTTCGGTTTTCTGTTGGGGAAGTGAGTGGCGTAAATGTAATCAACATCTTGTTTCACGTCTCGCAATCTAAATTGCGGCACAACAGGCTTGGCTCGAAAATAGCCAATTAAGAGGATCAAATAAATTTTAGTTTCAATCTTTCCCATGTTTGATAGCGCTTTCTCGATACTCGGGTCTATCGAGAAAAACTCTTCACGCTCATTCTGGTTAAATACGGGACGGGAGTAAAGCTCATGGACTTCTTGTTCCGTTAATATTTGGATTCGACTTGGTTTAACTTTTCTCATTGCTTTTTATTTTTTGTTAATAAATATTGAACGACTCGACATAGGGATAACTGTGCCTGCATGAAATTTGAGTCTACCTAAAAGACATGGGTTAAATTTGACATCAAACCCTGTAATGTCATAACCTAAATGACATCACTATTAAGATCATCATGTAAATGTCATATCGAGTGAATTATGTACATATTTGGCTATCTAAGAGCATCAACATCTGATCAAAATGCAAAACGTGCTCAGAACACCTTACAAAGCTTTGTTCAGGATAAAGGCTACCGTGTGGCGGGTTGGTATATTGAGAATGAATCAGGCGCATCTTTGCAAAGGCCTGAACTTCTACGATTACTTGATGATGCAGCTGTTGGTGATGCGATCCTCATTGAGCAGATTGACCGCCTTTCACGTCTTGATGAAAAAAGTTGGTTCACATTGAAAGAAATGCTGAGCAAGAAAGCATTAAAAGTGATCAGCCTAGATTTACCGACCAGTCATATCGCTCTATCTCCTCAAGTCACCGATGAATTTACCAGCTCTATGATCAAAGCGATAAACAGCATGATGATGGACATGTTGGCAGCCATCGCTCGCAAAGATTACCAAGATCGGCGTCGCCGTCAGGCTGAGGGGATAAAAAAGGCCAAAGAGGAAGGGAAATATCGTGGCAGACAACCAAACCTCGAGCTGCACGAAAAAATCTATCAGTTGCGAGTCGTTAACAAGCTGAGCATTCGAGATACCGCAAAACTGACCAATGTCTCAGACCGAACGGTTATTCGAGTAGCGAAGAAGTTCGAGAGTGAACGTTTAATTGATGGTAAGACATATTAAACGGCCCAAACCTGGCAGAAAACAAAGAAAGGTTCCCTTTGGTAGTCTTTCTTATTCAGAGCATTTTTTGCACTCTAATTTACACAGCAGCCCTTCAAAATTAAGCTCAAACATTCAACTTTTCCAGAAAGCTGTTCTTAATGGATGAGCCTCGATAAACCGTGCCTTTATAGTTTGGCTGCTTGTTCATCACACTTCGCATATGAGAAACACGGCTTTTAAGCGCCTCTCCATATCCCTGCATCAAGAACTCTTTGGACTTTTCGCTGAAATGGGCACAAAACCCCAAAATGGAGATTTTAATACGCACAAGCATTCACATTATACTTACACTCATGCTACATTTTATTTTGTAGCATGAAACATAACTAATAGGTTTGGATTGTATTATGTATTTACTACCGACAACTTCTCATGAGGCAATGGATTATTTAAAAAAGAAGAGGAAATCAATCTTAACTCTAATAAATGAAAAATTTGAACTTATAGAAAGTTTGAATGGCATTGATAAACAAGCCAAGCTATTAAGTTGTATTTCATCAAAAAGTAAGTCAATTTTGATTCATAAAGGTGAGGTATCAAACATTAGTCTTTGCCTATCAAACAATGAAGAAAAAAACATCATTCAATTCCCTGGCATAACTATATTATTTTCAGTACATCAGACTTTCAGCATAGAAAAGCACACAACCAACGCTGATAATAACATGATAGTTTCAAGCGAGATATTAACTATTTCTCAAAACACCCCCGCTTTAATCGACGGCAGTAAGAATGCATATTCCTTCTTGGAGAGTAGCGTATTGGTCGGAAACTTAAGTTTTCCTAAGAATAGTGATATCAACGTTTTCGATTCATCAACTGGAGAAAAAAAATACTGGTTTACCACTGACAATGCCGTTTTAAGGGCTTTATTTACGATGACTGCGATGGAGAGCCTCGACTCTAGTCACCTTTTGGATGTCGCAAAAGAGTACATTTATCATTATCACCCAGCTGTTGCGTGGCATGCATTTCGGATCATCTATGAATTTAAAGATAAAGATATAAACAAGTACAAAAGCCTAATTTTGAAGTCAGGTAATAGTCGAACTCAACAATTGATAAAAGAGTGCTTGTGATGATGACATTAGAATATTTTATTGAGCTAGTAAACAACAACCTAGCAAAAAAAAACAGGGACACTTTACTTTCTAATGCTTTACTAGAATTAGCAAAGAATAAAAAACTCCTTGACAACCATGTTCTATCTTCATTAGACAAAAATGGATTTACATTCAACGAGTCATATAATCATTTCCTTTTCACTCTGTATTCTAGTGAAGACTTCAGCATAAGACTAACATTCTGGAAGCCAGTATTAAACCCAATAGAGAGTGACACTTTTATATATAAACTAAAACATAATCATGACTTTGAAATATTTATGACAGGATATAGCGGAGATGGTTATGAAACAATTATTTATCAAATAGGGACTACAACTGAGCATATTAAGGGAGGTACAAAGGTAGTTGTGCTCTCTTCAGATAGGATAAAGCTTGCTACCGGCGTCCTCATTCATATGAAACCCTACACAGAAATTCACGAACAACTTCCCCCTAAAACGTTATCGTCATCATTAGCGCTAGTTCTCAAGGGGGACAAGTCAGGTCATATAAAGAATTGGGAATTTGATGACAACTTTGTTGCCGTTGGTTATGGAGTTGCGTCAAGTGAGAGTGCTGTTTATCAGCAATTATTGGAATACTTTAAAAAGGAAAAAAATGATGAAAAAGACACTACCAGAGTTCAATGAAGCACAATTGCTTGCTATCGACTCCAACGCAATTTCAGAATCTAATCAGTCAACTAAAACTGAAGGTCGATGTGGGGGAGCTACACTACGTTGGAATGTTTCTGATATTAAACAAATCAAGAAACAAATGGACGCAGAAACCAGATAGAAAAATCGACATAACTGCTACTGAAAAGTATTCGACGAATATTTTTCATACATTAGATTCGATGATTAACAAGAGGTTAAGTCTTACAACGGCTTGCCTCTTCATTATTTTTCAAGAAAGCAAGTAGCGGCGTTTTTCAAGATAGTTGTCACTAGTTGCTTGTTAATTAAGCAACCTCTTTTTCTGGATTTAGATGAACGTCACCAACTGGTTCGCAGTTTCTGATTTATCCAGGCCAACGTTCAGGGTTTTGCTCTCGGCGTACCTCTAGGACTGCCGCTTTTTTTTTAAAGATCTCACTATCCTTACCCGCATGTCTTTCTGATGGCGTCACGTAGTTCAGTCCTCGATGCTTGTGCTCATTGTTGTACCACTCTACGAACCTGTCTACCCAAGCTCTTCTCTTCTAAGCTTGCAAAGCCTTTCGACGGCCAGCTCGGGACGTATTTTAACATTCTGAACAACGATTCTACATAGGGGTTATTATCGCCCACGAGTGAGCTCCTTTGTGGAGCCTTTTTATTCGCTACTACTCTTCGGAATCCATTGTAACTAAAGGCCTGAGAGCCAACTTTGGACTTTTCGCTGAAATGGGCGCAAAACCCCTAATTGAACTTTTACTTTTTCATCCAATGGAGTCATCGCATTTTTACCTTCTATATCATTGAGTAACTTAACTAAAGAATGCCCTAATGCTCTTGCCATATTTACTGGCACTGCATTGCCTATCTGTTTGTAGGCTGCGTTCTTCGAGCCTTTAAATTCCCAATTGTCCGGGAATGTCTGAATTCGAGCATACTCTCTTACTTGAAGTGGTCGTGTCTCGAGTGGGTGACAACGTTCCGTTTGCTTTTGAGCTGGTGATGTTGTTAGGGTTAAGCTTGGTTCATCTAAGGATAAACGGCGTGCCATGCCAGTTTTCTCGCCACCTAAGAAATAGCTTCCACCCATATACTCACGTTGTAGATCATCACTTAAATCTCTCCAATAACCACCTTGAGGGACTTCTGCCATTATCTCTTTTTTACGTTGTGGGTAAGTCTGCCCTTCTGATTCTGGTACATCACATTCATACAGCTCTCCTTCATAGAAGGCATCTTTCAGTGTCATTACGCGTTTATAGGGCGATGGCCAATGAAATTTCACGCTCTGGGCCAGATCCTTTCGGATCCCAACTAAGATCAGGCGTTCACGCTTTTGAGGTACTTTGTAGAATATTGCTTTAAGAACTCTTGGCTCTACAAATTCATAGCCAAGTTCATCAATAACACTTTTGATCGTCTCTAAAGTTCTACCGTCATCATGCGTAAATAGTGCTTTTACGTTTTCAGCCATGAATACTTTAGGTTGAGTTTCCTTGATGGCTCGAGCCATCTCAAAGAATAAAGTTCCATGTGTATCCTCAAAACCCAGGCTCTTACCAGCATAAGAGAAGGCTTGGCATGGAAAACCTCCAGTAAGTATGTCAACTTCTGTTTGGATTTGAGTAAAGTCTACTTGGCTGATGTCCCCCTCGACGACATTCCAGTTTGGGCGGTTATGTCGGAGAGTATTGCAAGCATGTTTATCTATTTCATTGAGTAAGATACTTTCTAAACCAGCTTGCTCCATACCGATAGCTAGGCCACCACCGCCAGCAAAGAGCTCCACAAGGTTATATTTGCGATGAGGTTTGACCGTGTGCTCCTCGTCCCAAGGGCTTGTCAGCATAGTCTTGATTTCGGGAAGTTCCTTAACTGCACAAAGTGGGATTTTGTTTGTTTTTGGGCACTTAGTCAGCTCACCACGGTTGATTCTTGCAATAATCGTCGCTTTGGATTGGGAAAGGATATCTGCTAATACTTCAATGCTGTAATGAGATCCAGAAGTTTCTACTGGCTTGCCTGAACCATGAGTTTTTAATGTAATCATAGGCATGAAGGAATGAACAATACCTTGTTGTTATTTTTTACTACTCGCTCAATAAAGCTCTTAAATCTTTCTTCTGAAAGAGTTCTGCATCTGGTTAGTTCAACCAACGAATCCCAGTATTTAGTACCATTATTAGCATTTAACCGATGCCACTTGATGATATCTGTGCCATTTCTAACCTGTGAGCTAGAGCTGTTTTCGGTATTGTTCCTATTTTTTACTTGAAGACGTTCATTTTTATTTGATACTAGATCTGTACTTTTAACGGTTTCCCCCCAAGCCATGTACCATCCATGGGTAGCCAACTCTTCTGCTAGGTATTCTTCTAGAAGGTTCCCGATAGCCATTTGTGACCTTTTCAAGAGTTTACTAGCCTCATTGATAGTATTCATATTAATATCGGATCTGATGGCATTTATAATGGTATCGTTTATGTCATCATCATATGTATTAGTTGGATTACCTTGGGTAACTGATTTTCTATTTTTGTATCCGTTTAGGTATTTATTTAGCCACTTATCTATATCGCTTAATGCGAGAGCATCATAATATTTTGCTGCTTTCAGCACGTACTCTAGGCCATCAGGCCTGTCATAACTTGAGTATTTTGTACTTAAAAGATCTTCCACTAGTCTTAAATGTTCGTCCATTATTTTAGTCTCAACTGTTGGTTTGCTATACATGGAGTCATATTGCTTCTTCGTTGTGCTTTGATAGTTACTACTAGGAGTTGCGCCAGCTAAATTACCGTTATTCTGTAGCCAATAACGACGGTCATCTGCTCGTTTTTTACCAAGCAACATGTCCATCATTTCCATGGTCGCCGCAGAATCATCGATGGTTAACTGAACCAGACGTCGCGTATTTGGATCCATGGTTGTTTCGCGCAACTGAAGTGGGTTCATCTCACCCAGACCTTTGAATCGTTGCACGTTGATTTTGGCTTTCTTCTTCGACAAGCGCTCTAATACGCCATCTTTTTCGTCATCATCGAGGGCATAGAATACTTCTTTACCACAGTCGATACGGTACAGAGGCGGCATCGCTACGTAGATATGACCAGCTTCAACCAGCGCACGGAAGTGACGTGTGAACAGTGCACACAATAGCGTTGCGATGTGCAGACCATCCGAGTCCGCATCGGCAAGGATACAGATCTTACCGTAGCGAAGGCTGTCTAGGTTGTCGCTGTCTGGGTCGATCCCCAAAGCAACTGAGATATCGTGCACTTCTTGAGAAGCCAAAACTTGGTCTGCAGAGACTTCCCACGTGTTTAGGATCTTACCACGCAGTGGCATCACCGCTTGGAACTCACGATCACGAGCTTGTTTGGCAGAACCGCCCGCCGAGTCACCCTCTACAAAGAAGATTTCTGTGCGGTTTAAGTCTTGTACTGAACAATCCGTTAGCTTACCAGGCAGTGCAGGACCAGATGCTACCTTCTTACGTACAACCTTTTTGCTCGCACGCATACGACGATGCGCGTTCGCGATACAAACTTCAGCAAGTTGCTCTGCAAGTTGTGGTTTTTCATTCAACCAAAGGCTGAATGAATCTTTCACTACACCAGATACAAACGCAGCGGTTTGACGAGAAGACAAACGCTCTTTGGTCTGACCGGCAAACTGTGGATCTTGAATCTTAACCGACAGGACGTATGAACAACGGTCGAAGACGTCATCGCCAGTTAGTTTTACGCCACGAGGCAACAAGTTGCGGAATTCACAGAACTCACGCATGGCGTCGAGCAAGCCTTGGCGAAGGCCGTTTACGTGTGTACCACCTTGCGCCGTTGGGATAAGGTTCACGTAACTCTCGGTGATCATCTCGCCGCCTTCTGGCTGCCAGATCACGGCCCAATTTGCTGCTTCTGTTTCGGCTGAGAATTCACCAGTAAATGGTTCTTCTGGCAGAACGGTATAACCTTTCACACCTTCCGCTAGATAGTCTTTCAAACCATCTTCGTAGAACCACTTGTAGTCTTTGCTGTTTACTTTATCTGTGAAAGTAATTTCTAGGCCAGGACAAAGTACTGCTTTCGCACGCAGGTTATTCACCAGACGAGTTACTGAGAAGTTTGCAGAATCAAAGTACTTAGCATCTGGCCAGAAGTGCACACTGGTACCACGGTTACGACGACCACATGTGCCGACAACCGTCAGGTCAGAAACTTTATCGCCGTGCTCAAAAGCAATCTCATACACTTGACCATCACGACGTACGGTCACTTCCACACGCTTGGACAGTGCGTTTACTACTGAGATACCGACACCGTGCAAACCACCAGAGAATTGATAGTTCTTGTTAGAGAATTTACCACCCGCGTGAAGCTTACATAGGATCAGTTCAACACCTGAAACCTTCTCTTCTGGGTGGATATCAACAGGCATGCCTCGACCATCATCGATCACTTCTAGTGATTGGTCAGCATGTAGGATGACTTGTACTTTTGAGGCATGTCCGGCTAGCGCTTCATCGACACTGTTATCGATAACTTCTTGGCCCAAGTGGTTTGGGCGCGCTGTATCCGTATACATCCCTGGTCGGCGACGTACTGGCTCTAAGCCATTCAGTACTTCAATGGCACCAGCATTATATTGTTCAGTCA
>NZ_CP080240.1:0-93724 GCF_023277445.1 Vibrio sp. ED002
GCTACGCTCGAAAGCAAAGAGACTTAACCTTCACAGTGTGCTGACAATTCTGCATTACCCTAGTGGTCATGCACTTGCGATCACTCAGACAACTTTTCTCTCGGAATGGCACCTGGGCCATCTACCTCAGTAAACACATCTCTGAAATCAGAGAGGTCGTTGTCGATAACGTCACCCGAATGATGGCTTGTAGCTCATCGTGCATGGGGTCACGGCTCTATAAATGCAAAAATTCTGGCTGTACCTACACCAAAAACCTCAATCAAACCTGTAAGTCTCGTGCTTGCAGCAGTTGTGGCGTCAAATCCACCGAAAGGTGGATACGCCAACAACGGCATGTGTTGCCTGATTGCGAATGGCAACACATCACCTTCACCATGCCAAGCACTCTCTGGCCTATCTTTCGTCATAATCGCTGGTTGCTTAATCGATTATTCAAATGCGCAGCCGACATTTTAACGACTTGGGCCAAACGGCAAGGCTTAGAAATAGGCGTTTTTTGTGCGCTTCATACCTACGGCCGAAAGCTCAATTGGAATTGCCATGTTCATGCTTCAGCAACACGGGGAGGAATTTGCCAACGAACGGGACTGTGGAAGCCGATTTATTTCAAAGCCAAAGTGACCGAAGCATGTTGGCGAGCTGCGATCACGCAGCTGTTAAGCACGTATTACTCAGAGCTTGATTTAAGTGCAGCTGATTGCCCGTTCATACGTCATGAAAAGGATTGGTTCGCCTTTCTACGTAGTCAATATCGCCGTCGTTGGAAACTGCATTTTGGTAAGAAAACGGACCAACAGCATAAGACGGTCAATTACCTAGGTCGTTATTTGAAGCGGCCTCCAATTTCAGGCTCTCGCTTGCACCACTACAGCAAAGGCGGTCAGCTGACGTTTGAATACCTTAACCATCGTACTGGGGAAAAGGAAATGCTGACTTTAGCCGCTGAGGATTTGATTTGCCGGCTCATCGAACACATTCCCGATAAGCACTTTAAGATGATCCGCTACTACGGTTTTCTGTCGAATCGTCGCCGTGGTGAAATGCTGCCAAAAGTCTACGATGCGTTAGAGATGGAAAGCAAGGACGCGCCAGCGCTGCCTTGCTATGCCAGCATGCTAAAGAAATACGCGAAGGTTGATCCGTACGAATGCCTATTCTGCAGAGACAGGTTAGAGTTTGTCAGCTTTAGAGCGGAAGAAAGCCGTGAAGAATTGATAAGACAGACAGTTTTGGAAGGCCAATTGAGGTCAGCTTAGTTCCTTTCTGTGGATAAGTTTATCTGCAATTTGAGCAAACTTGATCATGGCAACATTTCCGCTACATCACCCATACCACTCAGAAATATTATTACCACAAACCAATCACAACCAATTGAATTACCTTCGATTTAGCTCGCTCTTTCAAAGGTAAGGAAACTTTGACTTTCCTTACCTTTTATATAACACATCACGTAAATACGATATTGCATTTACAAATTAGGCAATACAATTTAGTAAATACATTAATGTAAATACAAAAAGGAACATACAACTTTGTATTTACTCGTTCCCAGTCTTCATTTTCTGAACAGCCGTTTCTATAACCGCAGTCACAGTCATTCCATTTTTACCAGCAACCAGCTTTAACATCGCATAGTCTTTAATACTAAGTCTAAAAGTCATACTTCCTGATTTAGATAACTCTAAATTTGAAATAGCAGAAATGAAAGAATCTAACTCGTCTCCATTCATACCATCTACGGAACTCTTCGCATCTTTCCAAGACATCGACGTAACGTTAATACAAGAACGTAAATACGAATCTGTATTTACGTTAAGCCCAAGATCTTCATCGGCTAGATTCTTGGCGTCATTTTTAACTAAAGCCATTACAACAACACCTCTAATAGCAATGCGGATATATCATTAATTTCTCGATTTCTAGGTGCATCAGAAAAAGCAATACGGGTGTTTATTTGCTTTTTCGCGACACGCCCATATTTCGAGAGCTCATCTCGATATGGTTTGTAATTAGAATTAGCTACGCAACCATTTAGAAAAAAGACAACCTTATCTAATACACCAACTTTATCTAGTCGCTGCACCATCCGGCTAACTTCCTTCATATCATCTTTTGATGGGCGAACAGGAACTAGAATTATTGAATCGACCTCTTTCGCCGCTGTAAGTAACTCTACATTTTTATCAGTATGAGCGCCTTGAGTATCATAGATAAAGAAATCAGCTTCTTCTTCTTTAGAAACTAACTCTGGATTATTTGCCATCCAATCCGCATAGTGTTGTTGCGGATCCATATCGTCTCCCGCTACCTTTTTCTGGTTGTTATTCCCTAAAACTAAATGAGCCAATTTTGCATGAGTAGACTTCCCTACTCCACCTTTTGATGAATAGTAAATTATATACTTCATATGTATGCACACTTATGTATTTACGTGAATGTACATACACAATAGCAAGATAATCCAAATTGTAAAGTCATTTTTGTATTTACGCAATTGTAAATACAAAAGACACATTTCAACAGGAGGCCCTTTCTGCACTAGCCTTTAGTCAGTCAAACAATTAATACATAAGTGTAAAATAGTACGGTATATACGAATGAAAGTAGTTGGTATAGTATCGACAGATGAAATGGGGATAAGCAGAATGAAGACACCAACGTCAATACATGATGGATTGTTTAAGTCGTTCTTGACTGTGCCAGAGACAGCAAAAGACTTTCTCGATATTCACTTACCAGGACACATCAAACAAATCTGCAACCTCGATACGCTCCAGCTTCAATCAGGTTCATTTTTGGAAGATGAGTTAGTGCCGTATTATTCCGATGTGCTGTATTCAATGGAGACGGACTGTGGGGTAGGGTATGTGTACGCTTTGATAGAGCATCAAAGCAGCCCAGACAAACACATGGGCTTTCGATTGATGCGGTACGCTATTGCCGCGATGCAAGGCTTTGTTGCGTAATTCGATGGAACTAAATCAAGAAGCTACGATCTGATCGGCTACACCAATCAAACGTCGTAGCCTCATGCCAAAGCCCCGTTACAAAACAACTAACTGGAAGCAGTACAATAAAGCCTTAATCAACCGTGGTTCTCTGACCTTTTGGGTTGATGAGGAAGCGATAGCCGAATGGAAGCAAAACAAACAAGGCAAGCGTGGTAGACCTCGCCGATTCAGTGACTTAGCCATTACTACCGCACTGATGGTGAAACGTGTTTTTTCTATGCCATTGAGAGCGCTGCAAGGTTTTCTAGACTCAGTATTTAGGCTGGCTAACATCCCGCTTGTTTGTCCGCACTACACCTGTATAAGCCGCCGAGCCAAGGAAGTTGAGGTTTCATTTAAAACCAAAACCAGAGGTGCAATACAACATCTGGCCATTGATGCCACTGGCCTCAAGGTTTATGGCGAAGGTGAATGGAAGGTCAAGAAGCATGGTACTGATGGGAAGCGCAGAGTCTGGCGTAAGCTACATATCGCAGTAGATACAAGCACCCACGAAATAGTCGCAGCAGAGTTGAGTTTATCTAACGTAACCGATGCCGAAGTGTTCCCCAACTTACTCAAGCAGACACGCCGTAAAATCATTGAGATATCAGGTGATGGCGCTTATGACACAAGGAATTGCCATGATGCTATACGGAGCAAGCGAGCGGTTCCGCTAATCCCGCCACGAGAAGGTGCTGCCTTCTGGGAGCGAGAACACCCTCGCAATTTAGCAGTAGGTTGTCAGAAGCTCTACGGCTCGAACAAGAAATGGAAAAAGCGGTATGGCTATCATAAGCGCTCGCTATCAGAGACAGCAATGTATCGGGTGAAACAGTTGTTAGGTGGAAGTTTAAGCCTGAGAAACTACAACGCTCAGGTTGGCGAGACTTACGCCATGATCAAAGCACTGAACAAACTTACAGGGCTTGGTATGCCTGAAACTCAGTATGTTGTATAAAAGTCGCTCAACTTTAGGAGGTTTGGTTTCTCGTCTGAATTACGCAACAAAGCCCCTTGTTGCTTAAATCGATGGAACGAAATCAAGAAGCCACGATCTCAACCGTCGTGGCTTCATGCCTAAATTTCTTTACAAAACAACCGAATAGAAGCTGTTCAATAAAGCCGTAATAAACCGTGGCTCTCTGACCTTTTGGGTTGATGAGGAAGCGACTGCCGAGTGGAAGCAAAACAAACAAGGCAAGCGTGGTAGACCTCGCCGATTCAGCGACTTAGCCATTACAGTCACAAACACAAAAAACTCGTCTATACTCAAAGTGTGTAAGTCAGGCACGACCCCGCTTGGCTTTATCATCCTTGATTAGGTTCATACCTAAACCCTCTGCTCCCCTAGCCAGAGGGTTTTTATTTGATCGTTAGTCAACGTTTGACTCACTATCGACAAGATTACTTATAAACGTCAGGCAGACCTCCCTGACGCGTTCTCTCCTAGATAGGCAAACGCCAATCACTCAGCAACCTCGTTGCTGAGTTTTTTTGTGATATTCCATTGATTTTTAACGTTAAGAAAGCACCGTTGTGCATTTTGTGCCAAGCTATTGATCAGCCACTTAGCCAGTAAAGGGGACAGTCCACTTTCCTCTTTCTCGCAACCTGTCTTGGTGGCACTTGTAGGATATTGACATCGTTTTGTCGCCATTTTGACGATGAAGACGTCACTTAATCGCATGATCGGCACTGTTTTAAAGCCATGGCCTATTTAATAAGGAACATAACCGTATGAATAAATCGCAACTGGTTGAACATATTGCCCAAACGGCAGACATCTCGAAAGCAAAAGCAGATGCCGCGCTGAACGCAATAATTGAAGGCATTTCAGACACGCTATCGAGTGGGGATGAAGTGGCATTGATTGGTTTTGGTACCTTCAAAGTCAATCAGCGCGCCGCGCGTACAGGCCGTAACCCGAAAACTGGCGAAGAGATCCAGATTTCTGCAGCTAACGTGCCCGCCTTTAAAGCAGGCAAAGCGCTGAAAGAAGCCGTAAACCCATAAGCGATCGCGATGCAATGATGCCACTCCCCATGACGGTAAAGCGCCTGGCTTATCGCAATAAGAAAACCACGCAACCGAGCAAAGAACAGCTTAAAGTGGGTAAAGCTCGTAAGCGTATTGAAGAGCTTCTTGAGCAAAAAGCCCTGGCAAAATTGCATGAGTTATGAGCGGTATAGGATAAATGGGTGCTATACTTCCTATGTAACTCATATTGCAAAGCATAACTTTCTGATGGCCACTGTGGTACGCAGTGGCCTTTTTTTGTGTTCGTGTTGACATGTACCGCCGTTTCTTATGAGCTGCTGCTTCACTACCTCAAGCCTCAACTCAAAGACAAACGCGACGTCTGCACCCTATCGACTCGCTGGTGATAAAACTTTTAGGCAAACAAGGGTTGATTAAAAGAGAAGCGCTGAAATACCTCAACAATAAGGTATACCGCCTGACTCCCGAAGAAGTAGAACTCTCCATGCAAGAAGCATCACGAGCAGGTCAAAAAGCAAAAGAAGCTTATATTGAGCAGCTTATTGAACGTAAGCGTGAAACGTTTTTTACCGAACTTAATCATCAACTGAATCATTCTTTGCAACCCCAAGATAAATCAGCGTGATAGCGTGGTGACCATATTGCGCTTGGATATAACCCACCTAACGATAAAACCCAAACTGACATCTGCCCGGTTCATAGTATCAATGAACAACCATTCATGTGGCGTGACTTCCGCATAACCTGAACTCAACAGCGTCGTATTAACCTGTTCAATACTAACCATTTACTCTCCTTAAAAAGAGCCCTCGCAAGCTTCAGATAAAGGGCTATCTCGGTATCATTCATCACCACATAGTAAATGACTGAGTACCGTTTCGCTCTGTAGACACAGAGCATTATTATGCAGGACGAAAAACAGGCACCTTAACGAGTAAGCTCTAACACTGACTGTTTGGACTTAACAAGACTTTTCCTTCGATGGTATTGAGTGTTTGAAGGACCAATATTGTAACGACAAGAATTCCCTTCAACATATATTGTATTAAGTAAGTTATGTTCGAGATAGGTAATACGCACGTTACCTTTATTTGGCGAAACAATAATGTTCTCTAAGCATAGAAGTGCTTTGGCAAGCAACTAGTGACAACAATATTGAAGAACGCCGCAACGCTCTTAGTTGCGGCTGGAGACATCAAGCTACTGTCAAAAAATATAAAAACGATCCTATACTTGATAGGTGAGGTAACAAAGAGGGAAGCTACAATGGAGCTTATTCTTTTGAGTTTGCTTTGGCTAGAGCAAGAAGTACCGGTAACGCTACTTAAACGGAGTCAAAAAGCATTTCAGTCTATCGATTACAAATCAGATCTCGAGTTATGGGGAGAAAGTGAGTACTGGGCAACGCCAGCTGAATTGTTAGATAAAGCTCAGGGAGACTGTGAAGATGTAGCTATAGCTAAATACTTTTTGTTAATAGAGCAAGGTGTACCTATGGACAGGTTGAGGTTAGCATATCAACTTTTAGAGGATGGCGATGTCCACATGCTCTTAGAGTACCACCACGCACCACATCATACCTACCTCCTTGATATTCAAGTTAACGATATTTCTTTAGCTACTCCTTTGCATTTCGAACAGCAAATCCTTAGCTTTAACAACTATGGACTATGGGTTAACCGACAGTTGCTTGGAGACAGCCAATCACAGATGAAACTATGGCGAGAATTTCTTGAACGCTATCAAACTAGCAAAGTAAATCAAGAAATTGCCCTCAGTAAATTTTTGAGTATTCAGGAACAGTAATCGAGCATGACGTACTGAATATCCGATATTTAATAAAAGGGAATAAAAACCTTTCTTGTTGATGGTTACCCACCATAGTTCACCTGAAGTGGTCAAGTAAAACTGGTCACAGCTTTAAGGGGGCATTTCTACAGAAAGCCCTGACTTAGACCTCAAACTAAGCCGTAAGCTATCTACAGTACGAGTTTGCTCGGTTCGTTTTTTGACTGAGCTTGAAGTCAGCAGTTACTTAAGCAGGCCTACTTCTTTGTAGTATTTCTCTGCACCCGGGTGAAGAGGGGTCGAAAGGCCCGCCTTTACCATATCTTCTTTCTTCAAGCTTGCAAATGCAGGGTGTAGGCGTTTGAACGTGTCGAAGTTTTCGAATACCGCTTTTGCAACGTTGTAAGCCACATCATCTGAAACATCAGAAGTTGTTACCATGGTTGCTGCAACGCCAAAGCTGTCTACGTTCTGGTCTGTTCCACGGTACAGACCAGCAGGTACTACACTGGATGTGTAATAAGAGTTGCCAACAACAATCTCGTTGATCTCTGGTCCGGTTGCAGAAACGAGTTTCGCATCACAAGACGTTGTTACTGCTTTGATTGAGCCGTTTGGGTGACCAACCACGTAAATGAACGCGTCGATTTTGTTGTCACATAGCGCTTGTGAGCGCTCAGAGTCTTGTTGCTCAGATGCACGTTTGAAGCTGTCGTTCGTCCAGCCCATCGCATCCATCACTACCTCCATTGTCGCACGGTCACCAGAGCCAGGGTTACCGATGTTGACACGTTTTCCTTTAAGGTCTTGTAGGTTCTCGATGCCAGAATCGGCACGTGCGATGATGTTAAAAGGTTCGGTATGAAGAGAGAACATGGTACGCAGTTTTTTGTACGGACCTTGCTTGGCAAATTTGCTCGTGCCGTTGTAGCCATGGTACTGCCAATCTGATTGCACGATACCAAAATCTAGCTCACCTGCACGGATAGTATTGACGTTGTAAATTGAACCTTCAGTTGACTCTATTGAACAGCGAATGTTGTGTTCTCTAGGCTTTGTTGCGTAATTCGATGGAACTAAATCAAGAAGCTACGATCTGATCGGCTACACCAATCAAACGTCGTAGCCTCATGCCAAAGCCCCGTTACAAAACAACTAACTGGAAGCAGTACAATAAAGCCTTAATCAACCGTGGTTCTCTGACCTTTTGGGTTGATGAGGAAGCGATAGCCGAATGGAAGCAAAACAAACAAGGCAAGCGTGGTAGACCTCGCCGATTCAGTGACTTAGCCATTACTACCGCACTGATGGTGAAACGTGTTTTTTCTATGCCATTGAGAGCGCTGCAAGGTTTTCTAGACTCAGTATTTAGGCTGGCTAACATCCCGCTTGTTTGTCCGCACTACACCTGTATAAGCCGCCGAGCCAAGGAAGTTGAGGTTTCATTTAAAACCAAAACCAGAGGTGCAATACAACATCTGGCCATTGATGCCATTGGCCTCAAGGTTTATGGCGAAGGTGAATGGAAGGTCAAGAAGCATGGTACTGATGGGAAGCGCAGAGTCTGGCGTAAGCTACATATCGCAGTAGATACAAGCACCCACGAAATAGTCGCAGCAGAGTTGAGTTTATCTAACGTAACCGATGCCGAAGTGTTCCCCAACTTACTCAAGCAGACACGCCGTAAAATCATTGAGATATCAGGTGATGGCGCTTATGACACAAGGAATTGCCATGATGCTATACGGAGCAAGCGAGCGGTTCCGCTAATCCCGCCACGAGAAGGTGCTGCCTTCTGGGAGCGAGAACACCCTCGCAATTTAGCAGTAGGTTGTCAGAAGCTCTACGGCTCGAACAAGAAATGGAAAAAGCGGTATGGCTATCATAAGCGCTCGCTATCAGAGACAGCAATGTATCGGGTGAAACAGTTGTTAGGTGGAAGTTTAAGCCTGAGAAACTACAACGCTCAGGTTGGCGAGACTTACGCCATGATCAAAGCACTGAACAAACTTACAGGGCTTGGTATGCCTGAAACTCAGTATGTTGTATAAAAGTCGCTCAACTTTAGGAGGTTTGGTTTCTCGTCTGAATTACGCAACAAAGCCTCATGAACTGACTCACTCGGTAGCGACTAAGTGAAATGCCCCTCGCTGTTACTATATCAGCAATGGTTCTCGCTCCAGCGGAACCATTTCTCAACTAATAAGCTCGGCGAACTTCAGCAGAACCGGCGGCTATGTCGCCAGTTTTATAACTCTGTTCATCAAATCAACGTTAGAAAGTAATATGTGGGAATCAATCTCAGCCAACTTAATTTCAATTTTTTTGTCACAGCCCGTTTTCCTTAACGATGTGACCTTAAACCCTAACTTACTCAATATAGATAAGCTAACATCCAAGTGATAACCAATATAAACTTTCAATATATTATTGTCTTTTAATAACTCTACAATTAACTGGTCAATGACAAAAAAAAACCAATCTTTGTTATGCCAAGTAAAGTCTGGAATGTATAAAAATGACTCATTTTCTTTTTGATAAGGCTGAATTCGCTGCGCATTTTTGAAAGCTTCGATGAATGAAACTTTCTGACAATTAGAATACTTAGCCCAAAAAGAATGAGCCACAATATTCATATTTTTATCGTATCTACACAAATATCTAACATCACCATTAATTTGCTGACTTATTAATTCATCCATGTTTAATGAAATTTTCCTATCCCCTCTTTTACCGAAAAAATACTCGGCGATAAGCTCAATTTCCTTTTTTTTTGTTAATGGGTTTGATGGTGAGTATGCAACGTCTTTATATTCAGAGGTCTCAAACTGTCGTTTGATTGCCATGTATGTGAGATTTCCAGTGCTTCCTACAATTTTACAAAAAGATATATATTCTCTACTTTCGCTCTCTGTATTTCTAAGTTTCAATTCTTTATATAAACTATAAATATCACCATCAAGAGCTCTTAATGCTAAGATCATTTTTGATTTAATTGGTATTGTTACTCCTCTTTCCCATCGGCTAATTGAAACCACATCTATAGAGGATAACTCAGAGTTATAATTATCTAACTCATGAAACTTTTTCACTATGCTTTTTTGAGTCATTTTATTTTTAATACGAAGCTCTTTGAATATACTACCAAAGTCCATAGTACTACCTAAAAGTTTAAATAAATATCAAAATGCCAACCTTCGGCGTTTTTCAAGATAGTTGCCATTAGTTACTTGTTGGCATTTTCCGATCTGTATTTTTTACTTACCTATTTGAAATTGTGAGCTATATGTTAGTTTATGTTCCATTTTTAATGAATGTCAATCCCGTCGTCAACCATTACGTTCTGATGTTGGTCAAGTAGCTGTTGAAGCTCAGCTTAAACAGCCTGTGCAATCAAATCTCTAGCCCCTCTTTGCAGAGTAAGCATTCATACGGATCGACGTTAGCAAGCTTCTTCAGCATTCTGACATAGCAAGGCAGCGCTGGCGCGTCCTTGCTTTCCATCTCTAACGCATCGTAGACTTTTGGCAGCATTTCACCACGACGACGATTCGACAGGAAACCGCTGTAGCGGATCATCTTAAAGTACTTATCGGGGATATGTTCGATGAGCCGGCAAATCAAATCCTTAGCGGCAAAAATCAGCATTTCCTTTTCCCCAGTACGATGGCTAAGGTATTCAAACGTCAGCTGAGCGCCTTTGCTGTAGTGGTGCAGCGAGAGCCTGAAATTGGAGCCTGCTTCAAATAACGTCCTAGGTAATTGACCGTCTTATACTGTTGGTCCGTTTTCTTACCAAAATGCAGTTTCCAACGCCAACGATATTGACTACGTAGAAAGGCGAACCAATTCTTTTCATGACGTATGAACAGGCAATCAGCTGCACTTAAATCAAGCTCTGAGTAATGCGCGCTCAAGAGCTGCGTGATCGCAGCTCGCCAACATGCTTCGGTCACTTTGGCTTTGAAATAAATCGGCTTCCATAGTCCCGTTCGTTGACAAATTCCTCCCCGTGTCGCTGAAGCGTGAACATGGCAATTCCAATGTAGGTATGAAGCGCACAGAAAACACCTATTTCTAAGCCTTGCCATTTCGCCCAAGTCGTTAAAATGTCGGCTGCGCATTGGAATAATCGATTAAGCAACCAGCGATGATGACGAAAGATAGGCCAGAGAGTACTCGGCATGGTGAAGGTGATGTGTGTCATTCGCAATCTGGCAGCACATGCTGTTGGCGTATCCACCTTTCGTGGATTTGACGCCACAACGGCTGTAAGCACGAGACTTACAGCTTTGATTGAGGTTTTTGGTGTAGGTACAACCAGAATTTTTGCACTTATAGAGCCGTGACCCCATGCTCGCTGAGCCACAAGCCATCATTCGGGTGACGTTATCAACAACGACATCTCTGATTTCAGAGATGTGTTTACTGAGATAGATCGCCCAGATGCCATTCCGAGATAAAAGTAGTCTGAGTGATCGTAAGTGCATGACCAGTAGGGTAACGCAGAATTGTCAGCACACTGTAAAGTCTCTTTGCTTTCGAGCGTAGCTCGCTCAGGCGGCTATGTCGCCGGTTCAATGATGTTTTATTACTAGACACTGCGGCTTCTTTTCTTTCTGGAGAATAACGAGACAAATGAATTCTACTTACACCCTAACTGATTAATTTTTAACAGTGATAAGGCTTTGTTGCGTAATTCAGACGAGAAACCAAACCTCCTAAAGTTGAGCGACTTTTATACAACATACTGAGTTTCAGGCATACCAAGCCCTGTAAGTTTGTTCAGTGCTTTGATCATGGCGTAAGTCTCGCCAACCTGAGCGTTGTAGTTTCTCAGGCTTAAACTTCCACCTAACAACTGTTTCACCCGATACATTGCTGTCTCTGATAGCGAGCGCTTATGATAGCCATACCGCTTTTTCCATTTCTTGTTCGAGCCGTAGAGCTTCTGACAACCTACTGCTAAATTGCGAGGGTGTTCTCGCTCCCAGAAGGCAGCACCTTCTCGTGGCGGGATTAGCGGAACCGCTCGCTTGCTCCGTATAGCATCATGGCAATTCCTTGTGTCATAAGCGCCATCACCTGATATCTCAATGATTTTACGGCGTGTCTGCTTGAGTAAGTTGGGAACACTTCGGCATCGGTTACGTTAGATAAACTCAACTCTGCTGCGACTATTTCGTGGGTGCTTGTATCTACTGCGATATGTAGCTTACGCCAGACTCTGCGCTTCCCATCAGTACCATGCTTCTTGACCTTCCATTCACCTTCGCCATAAACCTTGAGGCCAATGGCATCAATGGCCAGATGTTGTATTGCACCTCTGGTTTTGGTTTTAAATGAAACCTCAACTTCCTTGGCTCGGCGGCTTATACAGGTGTAGTGCGGACAAACAAGCGGGATGTTAGCCAGCCTAAATACTGAGTCTAGAAAACCTTGCAGCGCTCTCAATGGCATAGAAAAAACACGTTTCACCATCAGTGCGGTAGTAATGGCTAAGTCACTGAATCGGCGAGGTCTACCACGCTTGCCTTGTTTGTTTTGCTTCCATTCGGCTATCGCTTCCTCATCAACCCAAAAGGTCAGAGAACCACGGTTGATTAAGGCTTTATTGTACTGCTTCCAGTTAGTTGTTTTGTAACGGGGCTTTGGCATGAGGCTACGACGTTTGATTGGTGTAGCCGATCAGATCGTAGCTTCTTGATTTAGTTCCATCGAATTACGCAACAAAGCCCAGTGATAAGTATCCTGCTAGAGGGCACTTTTCGTGTCAGAAAAAATAATATCACTGCCGATCGCGAAACATGCTTTCTGGCAAACAGCAAAGTTAACATTCGTTCCTAATTTTAGTAAAAACTCCATAGCGCCTTTTTCAAAAAGGGCATCGCACATAGCATATCCTTTTTCAGTTAGGCCAAAGTGAATTTTTTTTGCTCTTGTTTCTCTATCTTGCCTGAAAGTACAAACCAAATTTTCATTCTGTAGCATTTGAAGATGATAGACGAAGTAATCTTGAATATTTCCATTTGAGTTAGTACTTAAACCAATCCTTCTGAAGTCGTCAAATGTCATTAATTTACTAAATCTTTCATCTTTATTATTGTGAGTGTATAAAGCATGTAACAGCTTTAAAAAATATTCCAAATTGAACGTTATCATTACAAACTCCATGTCTTTATTAGCTTTAGTATTATCCTTTGGTAAGCATAATAACTAATTTAGTTTCATATCACTTAAAGGAACAGGTTTAGAAAAGTAATAGCCTTGCATTTTTTGCACTCCGTTACATTTCAGATGGTCAAATTGCTCTTTTGTTTCAACCCCTTCAGCAACTATTTTCACATCTAATCGATGCCCTAACTCTATGATTGTATCTAAAACTGTAGAGTTTACTGTGTTTATTCCTATCGTATCGGTAAAGCACTTATCTATCTTTAGGTAATCAAAGTTAAGTTCTTGAATGACTGATAAAGATGTATGGCCTGTACCGAAGTCATCTATTGCTATTTTTAATCCACTTTTTTTTAGCTCATTGAGAGTCTGTATTCCCGATTTATCAAGTAGTTGTCTTTCAGTTATTTCGGCTACTAGCTCAATGTCTAACTTTGAAAACTGTCTTTGATAATAAGTTAACTTGAGTAGGTTTTTATTACAAGCAAGATACGTTGGAGGTATGTTTACACTGAGGGATATGTTGCCAGCCTTTTTGGATAAGGCGAGTTCTTTTAGTGCCCATTTTAAAATATAGTCCGTGAGCTCATTTATCAAGCCTTTCTCTTCAGCAAGAGGAATAAAAGTATCCGGTCGGATTAAGCCTAATGTTGGATGATTCCAACGCACAAGGGCCTCTAAACTCTTTACTTTGCAACTACAAGCATCAACGATGGGCTGATATTCTAGATAAAACTCGGCTCTTCTTAACCCTTCCTGGAAATCTAAAAATATATTTCCTCTTTGTTTTGTTTTATTTAATGCCACCTGTAATATTGAGAATATTATCAGCGTGATAATAATGCTTATTAATGCAGCATGGGTGATAGAAGTGTAAACAAAGCTTCTTTTTACCTCTATTAGAATTCTATATTTATACTTGTTTGAGCTTGAAATGTTATGTATATAGTCTGAGCGAAACTTGGTACGTGCGGGATAACTTTTCCCTGCAATATCAACCATCATCTTAGAGATATTAGTTTCATTTATATCAAACAACCCTCCAATTAAATGATTTCTATCAATTATTGATATGATGATTCTACCTTCTTTATTCAATGCTGGGCTTATAAATGCTATTGTTCTTTCTGACGGCTTTTCGTCTATATCCCAAAAAACAAGATGGTGACTTAGGTTATCGAATCTATTTTTAACATCGATGTTTTCTTTTATCTTTCCTCTTTTTGATGAACAGGTTACGTGGTAGCTATCTATTACGACTAACTCTCTAATATCATTCGAATAAATGAGGTTATCTTCAATCGTTTGGCAGTCATCTATGTTTTTTATAGCTAGAGTAGTTTCCCTTTCTACATTTCTAATTACTTTGTCTATTTTTGTTATATAGAGGTCTCCCATATTTTTTAGCTCTGCTCTTATTATTGCTATTGAAATAGTAATTGATGACATTAAGAAGAATAAAACATACCCCAGGTAGAGAGGGTTGCTTTTTTTTGGGGGGGGGAGTCCTGTTTCCATTCTTATCTCTCTGTTGTGGCACGTTTTTCTTATGTTTTCTCAGGTTATGTCCATAATTTAGCCTAGCATAGTTTTGTTGGTTAGATAAATGTAAGTGACAATATTAACACTACATTGACTGTTTGTTACTTATGTTGAGTTTAGAAGGTCTTTTAAGCCCTGTTGTATTTTGATGGTGAGGGGCGCGGGTGAGGCTCATCGAACACATTCCCGATAAGCACTTTAAGATGATCCGCTACTACGGTTTTCTGTCGAATCGTCGCCGTGGTGAAATGCTGCCAAAAGTCTACGATGCATTAGAGATGGAAAGCAAGGACGCGCCAGCGCTGCCTTGCTATGCCAGCATGCTAAAGAAATACGCGAAGGTTGATCCGTACGAATGCCTATTCTGCAGAGACAGGTTAGAGTTTGTCAGTTTTAGAGCGGGAGAAAGCCGCGAAGAATTGATAAGACAGACGGTTTTGGAAGGCCAATTGAGGTCAGCTTAGTACCTTTCTGTGGATAAGTTTATCTGCAATTTGAGCAAATTAGACCATGCCAACATTCCTGCAACACCATCCATCTCATTTAGACACACCACTACCACAAACTAATAACAAATGATTGAATCACCTTCGATTTAGCTCGCTCTTTCAAAGGTAGCAACCTAACGCCGGTTGATGTGAAAGATAACCGGCGGATAGACTAGAAATCTTGAGTTTTGAAATCGTAATGAATAATTTTCTTATTACTTATCTACACAGACTACTGTTGGATGAAGTGTCAATTGAGACATTACATCTAATTTCCCCGCAGTATCATTAGGAAAATCATCAGGGATTCGATTAAATGAGTGATAAAATAATGCATTAGGATTTGATGTTATGGTCGAACCATAAACTCTACTTGCTGTCATAATATAATTTCTAGGGAACCATCCTGTAGTAGGAGAAGGATAAGATTTATATTCTGTTATCGTAGATGTTTGTAGTTCATGGCCAAAAGAAGTAAACCAATTATTGAAATCGAATACATTAGAAAAAAGACTATATACGCTATAATCTATAGATTCTATCGTATTATTCGACATGTAATCATTTCGTAGTATTGTATCTCCCTCAACATCGATATCGCCATACCCACTGATAAATTCATTTTCCTCTTTTGGCGGAAGTGTAAAACCAGAAACGGGGATAGATTTATTTTGCCTTATACAGTACTGAACATTAGGGTTTATATCATCAGGCCAGTTTTTAATAGCAACGTCCTCATAACTACTAATTTCACTAGTACTGTAAGTCGAAAACCATGCATACGTGATATTATTAGCCCATACATAGTTCTTTGCTTTACCACTATCTTTAAAATCATCATAGAATTCATCTAATCCAGTAATACCAATTGCACTATTTAAAAGCAATTCAGCTTTACTTAAAGGGCGATAAAACGTAACCCCATTAACTTCAATCTCATTTCTAGGGCTAACACCTCGATAATAGATACTTGGTTCATCCGCATTGAAATAAATCCCACCAACAACACATTCATCTTTATTCTTACAATACTGTCCGTCTTTAGATTGAAACGATGAAGCATTTTCGCAGACATCTCCGTATTCATCACTAATTAAACAAACAGTAACATCCTTTCCAATAAAGAAAGCAGCAGGTTTAACCGTGTCACCTCCAGTAGGTAAAGCTTTTAACCAATCAGTATCAGGGTATATAATATCCCATTCATTATCTGTAATAACACCATCTGGTACAGAACCATCCGCACCATCCGCACCATCCGCAAATGCTATATCTAATGTTCCGATTTTATAAGAAGTGCTAGTAGACCCTCCTTGCTCTACAGGAATAGCCTTTCTATTAGATCCTATATCATTAGATGGTCCGCCAATGTCGTCAAGGTTCATCCGCCATTCTAGAGAATATGAGCTACTGTCTAAACCTTTGACTGAAACCGTTAATTTCTCTCCGTATTCCAGTTGACCAGCAATATTGATATCAAAACTGCCAACCTCCACACATGATAACTCACCTTTTCCTCCTTCCTTACTTATAGGGAGAACACAAGCTTGAATATCTTGTTCTGCTGAATCAATAATATAATCACAATTCACACCTGCACCAGATGTACACGGATGAAGACTAGGAGCATCAGGAGCATCTTTGTTATGAACTAACCAAAAAAACTTCGAATTGCTTGACTCTTCCCCGCCAATATTTGGTGATGATGGCACGTATGTATATGATGATTGAATTGTGTTTCCTACTTTCGGTATTCCTGTTATTTTAGGTGCTGCACTTGGAGGAGTTACTCCATCAGGGTTCAGAGTTATTTCGGCATTAGAACATACTTCCTCCCCCTCAAGGACACCCGTTTGTGCTATTGGTATTACACACCCTTCAAATTGAGCAGGTTTTCCATCTGAAATTACATCTTCTCTATTTGGGGTATAAGTATTAGATGTTGCATCGGGTATCAACTCTCCGTTTCTCTTCCATTCATATTTCTGATTATCAGCAGCTAGATCGCCATCGGCATCGTAGTAATCAAATGCCAGCGTAATGGTTGTCGTTCCATTATTAAACACATGAACATTTCTAGCTTCAGGAGCAACATTTGTATCAATTTTCTGCTTTACAATTAAATCAGCAGTATCACTGATACTCAAATTAGAACGGTCCTGAGCTTGAACTTCAACCTTACCAGGTGAGAGCCCTTTTGCGGTTCCGTTAGCCTCAATTGTTGCTACCTCCTTATCACCAACAATTGACCATATTAAATTTTTAGATTGCATTGGATACGTAGAATTATTAGATAATATCGCTTCAGCTATAAATGCTTGACTTTCACCAACTGAAATTGTCGAACTATTTGGTTTAACTTGCAAACCTTTAATAATCGCATCTATAACCGATAACTCTGCCGAATCTGAGAACGTTTTTCCATCAATGCTTCCAGATGCTGTTATTATAACGTCTCCAACGCTTTCTCCTTTAACTTGAACTTTTTCATCAACAGTGCTTATATTGCTTAAAGTGGCGGCACCAGTTACATTTTTCACATCCCATTGTATTAATGAATTATCTGTTACTATTCTGCTAGAGTCATCTGAAAATGAAGCTGTTGCCGTATATTCTTGAGTCATTCCAACAGGCACTGTGCTTATTTTAGGTGAAACTGAAAGTCCTGTTACTATCGCAGAAGATACATAGACAGTAGCTGTGTCAATATACTCAATACCATTTTTTGTTACCGTGGCTGATACTTGAGTCTCACCTACACTTTCCCCTAAAACTAATCCGTTACTATCGACCGTTGCTACTGACTCATCTGAACTTTCCCATACTGGTGGCTTATCAGATGTTAAAACATCTCCATCGGTGGTGCGTAATTCCGCGTTTAATTGTTGATTTAATCCAATTGCAATCGTACTTTCTTTTGGAGATACAGATAGTTCCAAAGGAGTGACTTTAATAATAGAAGAGTTTGTATATTCAATACCTTCTCGAGTTGCTGTGGCTAATATTTTCACTTCACCTATATTTTGTCCAATCACCAACCCGTTGCTATCTACCGTCGCGACTGACTCATTTAGACTTTGCCATTCCAACTTATCAAATGTTAAAATATTCTGTTCTGAGTCAACCAATTCAGCTTTCAACTGTTGAGTAAGTCCAACAGGTATTGACGCATTTTCTGGAGTCACTACCAATAAAGCCACATCCGAAGGGGGGCCTAAGAGTTCATCATCGCCGTTATTACAGCCCGCTAATAGCAAGCTCAATAACGTGATGGTATAAAACAATAATTTTTTCATCGTTGTTATCCTGTTTTGTTATTCGGTCACTGCTTTTGTTTCTTCCACCGAGGTATCAAACATCACCTTAACTCGGCGGTTTTGAGCACGTCCTTCTACGGAGTCATTACTCGCGACGGGATGGCTTTCCCCCCCCCCTTCGACAGAAAGACGATTTTCAGCAATGCCCATACGTTTCAAGTAATTCGCAACCGCTTGAGCGCGACGCTCCGACAAGCGCTGGTTGTACGCTTCAGGTCCGGTATTGTCGGTGTAACCCACAATTTGAATCTTATCTTCTGAGTATCGCGTTAACTGCTCGGCTAAGTACGCCAAGTCAGCGTTATATGCCAGCTTAGAGGAGTCGAAGCCAAATAAGGCCTCGGCACTCAACGAGACCGTCTGAGTCGTAGTGACGTACTGAGGCTCTGACTCAATCACTCGCGCGACAACGACCGGTGGGTTTTCTTGACCGAAGTGATAAGTCAGACCAAGCGAGGTAAAGTGCAAATCAGACTGAAGCACCTCGCCATCACCTATCCCATCGATAAATTGATATTCTCCTCGTAAAGACCAACGCTGACTTAATCGATAGTCCACACCTACCGCAACCAGCGTATTCCAATCTTGGCTCGTTTGCTTACCGTCCCAATCCGACTGTTTCTCTATGTCTTGATAAGCCGCCCCTACGCGACTAAACAACGCCCATTCAGAAGAAAGACGATAGGAGAGTTTGGCAGACAGCTCCGCGCCATACGTATCAGCGCTCACACTGCCCGCGGTATATCTAGCGTCAGGCTTGCCGTAATCGGTCGCGCCCCCTTCTAACGCAAACCAATCATTAAATTGGTAGCCTGCATAGACACCACCACCAAAGGTATCGTCATGACAGGCTTCTGAATTGCTGTCACACGCATCTTGAAAGTAGCCCCACCCTAGGCGTCCACCCAGATAAAAATGAGGAGACTGAAGGAGAGGGAGAGATTCTGCTTCCTTCTCTTTCGGCTCAGGAGCATCCTGCGCTAGGATAGGCATACTCAGTGCCATGGGCATCAGCGACGCCAACAATTTGTATTTCATAAGCATTCTCTAAATAAGCAAATCGGCAATGATAGAAAGCGACACAGCGCCTTTGTCATGCAGCCGTCAAGATTTTGATAGCTGCATGACAAAGGTTCAAGAATGAGCCTTAATATAAGCTCACCTTGCGCTCACGAGTTTTAGCTCTCTTACCATATTGATTGTATTGTAGTAAAGATTTTTGAAGCTTGAAGAGACGCCGAATGGAATAGGGACAGCGTCATCGTTGCTGCCAATGTTATTGGCAAACGGAGGCTTAACGAATTAACGCACACAGTTGCTGAGTGTGAGTAAGAGAAGAAATGACCTGACAAAAGTTGACCGCATCTTTCATCGTCTCAATCCGATAGAAAGGCTGCCTTCCACCATTGCGATAAATAGAGATATGACGTTGCGTCACGGTGAGGTCATAATAGCACTGCTTTCCGACAAAGCGTGTGCCACTGACCATAAAGCCCTCTTCTTTGACATAGTCCATTATCATTTCTAGTAATTTCTTAATCATAAAAACACTGTTCAATAATAAATTTGGTGCAATAATGTACTAACAGAAAGAAACTAAAAAAACAAGATAGAGTAAAAACTCTGTAAGATAATTCATCAAAAGTGCAAATAAATGCACTTCAACTCATTTACTTAGATGCCTACGGGATAGACCTCGCCGATTCAGCGACTTGATGGTTAGGATTGAAAATCCTAACCATATAATTTTCACTCAGAAACAAATCTAAGCAAAAATGAGCACAGTGCAATTAGTGGTACATCAAAAATATCATTCGAAAAAACATAGTTTCCATTCACGCAATCTCCGTTATCAGACTTACTTTCTTAACATCATGCCTACTACACTCCTCTCACAACTCTGATTGCACCCCGATATTATTATATCCGAATATGGATGATGCCCTTTCAACATTAGCACGTTAGTGGTACTCATTAACATTTATCACGAGCTCGATGGAAAGAAGATGAGTAAATCATGCGTATGGCGTGTATATCGAGAAAAGATAGCCCGGACAAACTCTCTAGAAGCACTAATAGAACGAAGACACAGTTACATCAAAGGCTATGGGTTAAAGCACAAGGTCCGAAATGGTTACTTATTCCCTCATAAGTACAATAGAGCCCCACTCAAATAACGTACAATCTTTCAGTTAAGCTTGATAGCTAGGATTGAAGTTCCTATCTATAAACGCAAATGAAAAAGACTGCGTTGAATAATACATAAGTACTCCGTTTTGCAACACTGTCTATATAAACATATATATTTAAACACTCTCAATTCGAATTGAGTATGCCTCATGCGAACCAAGCCCGATATGCAATCAATCACTTAAAATCCTATCGCGAATATTTGATATTCATTACCTATTAAAAACCCACCATTAATAGTTAATGCCTAAAAATCAATATCAGGTTATTTTTTAAACAACAATTCTACAATCACATAGCCTATCATTTTGTATACTTTTTGATAGACAGTGAAATCATCTATCAAAAGTACTATTATAACTAGCAAATCAAAACACCTTAGAGATATTGATAGATTATGGAGAAAGTCGGATACGCTCGGGTCAGTTCAACTGGTCAAAGTTTGGACATTCAGCTAGGAAAATTAAATCAGGCTGGTTGTCAACGGATTTACCAAGAAAAACGAAGTGGTCGAACCTCAAATCGTCCAGAGTTTCAATCCTGTATGAATTATCTTCGAGAGGGCGATACCTTAGTTATTACCCGTTTAGATCGCCTTGCTCGTTCGGTTGTCCATCTTGCACAACTTGCCAAGCGATTTGAAAAAGAGAAAATCAACTTAATCGTCATCGACCAAAATATCGATACAAGTACATCAACTGGTCGATTAATGTTTAACATGCTGGCATCCATTGCTGAATTTGAAAATGACTTACGCACAGAACGACAAGCGGAAGGTATTGCCAAAGCAAAAGAGAACGGCGTGAAATTTGGGCGGCCAGCCAAACTCAACGAGCATATGTGTGATGCAATACATTCTCGCCGAGCCGAAGGAGCCACGATCGGTCAACTTGCGAAAGAATTTGAGCTTGGAGAAGCAACGATATATCGCGCCTTAAAAATGGCAGTGACAAAAGAGAATAAACCACGCCCCCCATCTGGTGAAACTGGTACTTTCTAAATTTGAATTGCCCCAAAACTGTTTAGTTCAAGAATCTTGACTCGATACTGTTGTTATTAGTTGACCTACTTTGGCTAATGGTAAACTATGTACCTAGTTTACTATGTCGTGTTAGGTATCGGAAACCGTAATGCTCTCACATCACGCTCCAGCATCTGAAAAATTAACCAAAGAAAACTCATTGAGATATAGCTATGAATAAGAAACCAGCTCAAAGCAAAAAACCAGGAGACCTAGACGTTAACGGCCATCCAATCCCAAGATATATCATCCATGGTGGGCCAGAACTTGCCGAACAACGGAACCTTCCAGACTCAGAGTGTCAGTTCTTCGATGAGCCACCGCATTCAGAAGAACATCGCAAGAATCGAGAAGCGATGTGGGCACGCTGGATAAAAGCTGGAGCCGAGCACATTTACCCTTAGACAGCACTCGGTACGCCGCAATAGAGGCTTTGCTACTCAACAAAATTTACGTTAAGCATAACAAATATTAAGGTGTAACTATCTACACTGTAATTTGTATTTAGTTCTTAACGCTTGGTTTAAGTCACATTCCCTTTCGCCTGAAGATATTGAATTAAAGGCGCATAATCGCCGGCATCAGCTTGGCGTAAGCTCGCAATGTACTCACCCCGCTCTTGGCTTTGTTTATCCAAATCTGTATTGGACCAAACTAAAGGCTTTTGTTCGAGTAGTACCATTCGTATGTAGTCCGTCATCACGCGCGAGTGACGTCCGTTGCCGTTAGGAAAAGGGTGAATTTTAACTAACCTGTGCTGTATCCGGGCCGAGAGTTCTAGGCTGTCATAGTGTTTAAACTCAATCCAACATTTGATGTCTTCCAGTAAGTTGTGTAAATCTGGCCGGATATTCAGCGGATCGACACCAATGTTCAACTCTCGGTGACGATAGCTGCCGGCCCATTCCCACACATCACCAAACAAACGTTGATGCAACTCTTCCACAAACGCCATAGAAAGAATGTCATCCATGCTGGTTTTAGGCGTCGTGGCTAACCAACTCAACCCTTGCAGTATGTTGGCATTTTCAAGCTCATTAAGCTCTTCGCGAATCGTGATGTGATCAAATTTTAGCCCGGCAACATCATCGGCATTTAGTTCGGTTGCGCCCTCTGGTTCAACAAACAGACTCATTGGTATTTCTCCTGCAAACTGACTTTCCACAAATCTCGGGTGCTGCCCGTTTTAATCTCATTGGCTAATTGAAGCAGCGCTTGCTGTTGTTGCTCTGAGGTTAACTGCTGCGCTTCTAAAAACATCGATTGGTGGCTCATGGCCAAACGCTGCTTGGCCAACTCCATAGCGCGCGCTTCTATCATGTCATCAATCGACTGACGCGGAACAATCGCATAAACCAGTTCGGCATCGAGCCCGCTCGCCAGATGTTTAAGTTGTTTAAGTGTGATGGTTTCATCGGCTTCTTTACGCTCCAATATGGAGACTTGATTACGAGAGAGATTAAGACGTTCACCTAATTGCGCGCCCGACATCCCCAAGGCCTCACGGATACTGCGCACCCAACCATTTTTCGGCGGTTTAGGCACAGATAAATCGAGTAAAGCGCTGATTTTTGCTTTGACTTGCTTGAGTACAACGGTATAGACACCGGATTTTTTCATAACTCTGTATCTCTAATTAAATACACCACAATCCCAATAGTATCTAATTTCGCATACATTATAAAGGTTTTTGTATCTGATTTTAAATACAAAGAAAAGAAAAATGTATCGATAAAAAAAATACACTACTTGTTTGGCTATCTGTTTACTGGACAATGGTTGTAGTCAAATTCATCTTGGAAGTGCAAACGTCTTCGGCAGCGCTAGAGTGGGAAGTGAACGGTTTAGGTTGATTTAGATTCTGGGGACAATGGGGTTGTCTTGGGAAAAACACAATCCAAACTTCTGCTCTGAATCATTTCTGCCCCGTTTTGAGTTAGACCTTTTACTCATTAATATCCTATTTACATGAATTTAGATTAGCTTCATTTACTGTTTATTAATGCATCATTTAAATGTTGACGAAGGCATACCAAAAAGGTATATATTTTCTATGATAATTTTTAATTTAGTCTCATCTCATAGCAACCATCAGTCATCCCATATTTGGCTGGGGGTAGCTATTTCTGAGTGAATTTAGGTAAGCCTGCTCACTGAGAAAGTACCTTCAGCATAAACTCTAGGGCTTCGTAACAAATCAGTGTTCAAGGAATACCAAATGAATGATTGTTTATTAATTACACCTTTACAACATAATAAAAAATATAAGCTGGCCATTTGCAATAATATAATTGGTAACTTTTCAATATGGTTTTTTAATACTTCAATAATGCTATTACTTGTTGAGTATTCAAACTCCGCTTCAATTGGCGTGATGGCATTTATATCTATTAACGCTCCAATCGCCTTATTTAGCATTGCTTCAGGGATAATTAGCGATAAATATGATAAAGAAAATATAATTCTCATATCAAATCTCTCTATCGTTTCTTTTGTTTTTTAATGCTATTTTTTCAATCGATACAATATATTTTAATAATAACTTTTTTCATTTCTTCGATAGCAGCAGTAAGAGTAATTGCAATGCAATCATATATCGCCAGCGTTATCGATGTTAGTCAGCTTAACACCTCAGCAAGTATAAATAGCATTTCTCTTGCTTTTGTAAGAATATTAGGAACCTTAACATCGGGTTACTTATATTCTCTTTTAGGCTTTTTTGAGTCATTGTTAATAATTGCTATTTTAATGGTGATAACCATACCAATATCAATTAAATCAGTTAACTACAAAGTAGAAAGAGTAAGAAAAAAAGAGCCAAAGCAAAGTTTTTACAATAGTATTTCCATGAACCAAGAATATAAGAAATGTTTATTTGATTCTGTTATTCTCTTTTTGAGTGGCAGTTCATTATGGTCATTAATGCCTTATATCTCATCACATGAATTAGGTTTAAATCAATCATTCCAATCACTACTAATGTCTCTAATGATTCTTGGGGCAGTACCCGCATTCCTGATCAGGGAGAGAATATCATCGATTAAAATTAATAGTTTTACATATAAATCAGTCACGATAACCCTATCATTAACGCTCTTAATAACTAACTTTTCTATCAGCTATTCAACTATAATCGCATCCTTTTTTATTGCTATCTTTGGCTTTTTATGGTCAATAAAGGTGACTATTATAAACCGAGAAATTCAACGTATGGGTAGAGAAAGAAACAACATAGGGTTAACTATATCAATATCATACACTTTTATGTACTTAGCGATGACAATAGGATCTTTCTTTTTTGGTCAGATAACAGATATATTTAACGTACAGTATTCACTTTATATCTCTGCATTGATTATGGCTATTCCAATGTTTAGTGAAAGGCTGATATTAATAGGCAAAAGATTATAGGAAGATGTTGAATTTGGTTGTTTAATGCTGTTGGTCTTTCTCAAATAACATTTATCCAATGTGTTGAATTAGATCATGCTAATATTACATATCTGATATAAGAAAACATTGCCAATATCATAAGGGGGATGGTTTAAAAATCAAACATCGCCCTAATTTTTCTAATATCAACTAACCTAAGCTGTACAAACTTCCTAAGAAGCTTCTGTCCAAAAGTTTCTTAGAAACCGACAGATCGTATTGTGGCTCCCCCTACCGACAACAATACCCTGTAACGTTTACAATGTGCATTTTCTTTACACTGGACGGGACGGACGATGCACATATCCCCTTGTATACCTTATGCGAACCATTAAAAAGACACTGTAATTTGGTTCGATAATTATTGATTTATAACCCTATACATACCAAAATCAAACACCATACTCAAATCGAACCGGTGATAAGCAACCATGTTTATAAGAGCCTATTTACGCGCCTCCACCGCAGGCCAAGATGCCGATCGAGCAAGAAATGAACTGCAAGCTTTTGTTCACGAACACAACTTACGTATTGCCAGTTTTTACACTGAACAATTATCAGGTGCTAAATTAGAAAGAGCTGAATTAGAGCGTTTGATTGAAGATTCGCATCGAGGTGACGTTTTACTCATCGAAAAAGTAGATCGCCTATCTCGCCTCCCCTTTGAACAATGGAAGGAACTCAAACAAAAGTTAGTAGAAGCCGGTATTAATATTGTTGTACTCGATCAACCAATGACACACGCTGTTCTCAGCCATAGCGATCAACAAACATCCATGATTTCACGAGTGCTAACAGAGTTTATGATCGACTTAGCCGCAGCGATGGCCAGAGACGATTATGAGACTCGGCGAAAACGCCAAGCTCAAGGGATAGAAAAAGCCAAAGCATTAGGTAAATACCAGGGTCGAAAGCCAGACTTAAAACTGAGAGAAAACATCCAGCTTTTACTTACAGAGGGCAAGAGCTGGTCGCAAATACAAGAACTATTGGGATGCAGTCGCTCAACGATTGCGGCAGTAAAGAAATTAACCGCAGACGCGCCGTCTAACTTTCAGAAAGGCTTCGTAACCAATTGATATTAATGAGTAAGCATTTGTTTAACTGTAACAAAGGTGGCATTCTAATGTCGAAAATACGGTCAAAATCCCGTAAGAAAGCGTTAGTACGGGTTTTACATCAAAGGTCATAAGTTTTGGTGTTTATCTGTTTTGGCGCTCGTCTTTACACCTTTTCGTTTGTACCTTTCACGTTCTTTCCGGTGGCACTATATGCGGAGTGTGCGCTTTGATTTCACCGTTTACGGTTTCTAACTCTTAGCCTATTTCTTTGGTGCTTCTTCATTTTTGTGGTGGCTTTTGAGAGAACCTTAGTGACTTTTGGTGTTGCTGTTGAAGTGCGAGGAACGAATCCTTTTCTAATTTGAAGCCAGTAAAAGTAGGTCAGTTCAGTGCGTTTTTCTTCTAGCCAACTTTCGCCTCTTAACCGAGTTTAAGTTTTGTAGCTGCCCGTCTCACTTCGGTGTTCAAAGCCTTTCATATCATCTAAATTTTCAATATCTTGGAGCGCATAAATAGAAGTAGCGCATGTACTAACAAATTGCTTAAGAGTGATTCGTAACGCGTGGCATTTTTACTTTGCGGTGGCTTATGTGATTAAGGCGCCGTGCGGTAGCTTTTGTATGGCGTTACTCACACCTTAGCAAGGCGTTATGTTTGTGAGGTGTCTCAATAGAACCGATAGGACTATTTTTCGGTGCATGTTCGTAACTTTAAGAGAGAAAATATGACAATTATGTATAAAGAAGAGCATGGTGATTTCTATGTTTATCTTGAAGAGCACCCTAGTGATTGTTGCTGTATGTGGCGCAAAAGTGACGTTATGAATGGAGTGTATTCTATTGAACGTTTAGATGTATTACCTGAACTTCGTGGTCAAGGCATGGGTCGAAACCTACTAAATGCAGCTATTCAACATATTGAATCTGAATATCCTAAAGCGTGTATCGAGATCTCTGCAAAACCTGATGGAGACAGTGATATAACCAAGGAGGATCTCGCAGCATTCTATAAGTCTGCCAATTTTGAAATATACTGGGAGAACTCAAGCCGCATTGACCTTCGACTATACTTGGATGAATCATTAAAGCCTACGCCATTATATGACAGCCCAGAGTATTTCAAGGTTACTCTCTGACATTAGCAGCAAAAAAACATAACAAACTGTTCAAGAGGGATTCGCAACGCGTGGCATTTTTACTATGCGTTGATTTTAGTGATTAAGATGGAGTGCGGTGGCTTCGGTATTGCGTTGCTCACCCCTTAACAGAGCGTTATAACGCAGAATCAACTTCTTGCTCATAACTGTTAGTTGAACTATTATTTGTACGTTATTTTGTACCAGTTGGAGTTCAATATGAGTCGTATTCATTTCGATCAAGACATTCAGCCGTTGTCTGAGTTTCGCGCAGGTGTAGCTTCTTACATCAAACAAATCAATGAGACTCGCCGTCCATTGGTAATTACTCAACGTGGCAAAGGTGTTGCTGTTGTCCTTGACGTTGCTGAGTATGAAGCAATGCAAGAGAAAATCGAATTACTGGAAGAAATGCGGACAGCGGAAGCTCAATTAGCTTCAGGTCTTGGCGTTTCCAATACTGATGCGCGTGCTCAAGTTTTGGGGCGCATTAAAAAATGAAAGTAGTTTGGTCTCCATTAGCGCTTCAAAAGTTAGGCGATGCAGCGGAGTTCATTTCTTGGGATAATCCATCTGCGGCAGAAAAGTGGGTAAACGAAGTTTTTGATAAAACTGAACTACTTGGAAGTATGCCTGAGATGGGGCGCTTTGTTCCTGAAATGCCTCATACGAATTATCGTGAAATTATTTTTGGTCACTATCGTATTATCTACAGCTTAAGTCATGAAATCCGCGTACTAACAGTTCGTAATTGTCGTCAAATGTTGTCGGAAGATGATGTGTAAAACTGCGTTCTAACAAAGCATTTAAGAATGATTCCCAACGCTTGGTATTTTTCATTCCATCGTTGGGTTTTGTGTTTACGGTGGCATTGTTTAGGTTAGGTGGTAGCGTTGCTCACACCTTAATGCGGCGTTATGTATTTTGAAGAATAAGCAGTAAAAATGATTAAAAATCAATTGATTGCGCAATATAAAAAAATGAACCTAGAACAGCTGGAAGAGGAACTCCTATCTCCTTATCTAGCTGAAAATTTGAGGGAGATTGTGCTAACAGAAATATCGTTACATCGTAGTAGGAAGATTACTTGGCATACCATTTTGTCGTTAGTTCTTTCGGTACTTGCTTTGTTAAGCTCATTAGCTACGGGTTGGGATTCAATAGTTTCATGGTTATCGTGAGCACATACATAACAAACGTTTAAGACGTCAACGGGAAAAATGACTTTTGCTACTCTCTGGTGATTGTTGCGTCGAAACAGGCAAAAGTCACTCTAAATTTAGCTATTTAACATATTACATCTAATCAACACCACAGAATGAAATGCGTTTGTTGCAACAATTTTAAAATGTCACATAGTACCGCAAGTTAGAAATGTCACATTGCTATGTGACCATTTCCTTTTTCATTGAGTTTAAAACTGCTAAGTTCATGCGTGCTTGTCTTTGTTGTTCTTGCCGTCTCGGTGAGTCTGCTCTTCGCTCTCTATACCCTTCATCATCTAGGCGCTCTTGCTCTGTCATGGCAAGCTTTAAAACTTCCCGAAGACGCTTATTCTCCACAACCTCACCTTGACGTACGACTTCAAGGTGGTCAAAGGCAGCAAACTCTAGAGACCTTCCTAGGTATTTGATGTCGATATTACCGTCTGGGTAGTCATAAATCATCACGTTCTTACCCGTTAAATGCTCATTGTCAGGCGTGTTGTTGAGCATGTATTTCACTCGGTCATATTGAAGCGTTAGGGACTTGGTTACTTGTCTTGTTAACTGCCAGGAGAAAATATCGTACAATTCATTCTGGGTTTCGTAGATGGGTCTGTGTACATTCTGATGACGTTTCGCCGGCTTCGCAAAACGTCTGTTGTAGTCCTCTATGAACCCACCTAACCACTTGTTTGCCTCATCAATACCCGTTATGCCAGCCAGTCTCATCTCTTTAGTTAGACGGTCTTGAAGCGTTTTATTTGCTCGTTCTACTCGCCCCTTAGCTTGCGGAGTGTTTGCACAAATCAACTCTATGTTCAACTCCTTCAATGCTCGGCCATATTGGGTTAGCTTGGTTTTGTCTTCATTGCTAGTGTGGTTCACGCGGAATACACCGTGTTTATCGGTGTAAAACGCCACTGGTTTTCCGTGCTTATCGATATACTGTCTCGTTGCCGTCATGTAGGACAACGTTGACTCTGATTCGCAGAAGTACATGTGCATGATTGCACTTGTTGCATCATCGATGAACACTAATAACGTGCATTCATCAGCTCGTCCTTCAAACCAATCATGAGGTGACCCATCGACTTGTATTAGCTCTCCCAAACAATCACGTCGTGTGCGTGGCTGGTACACTTTCCTCCGCTTTTTCTGCTTTGGTGTCCAAAGGTTACTGGCAATCATCCATTGTCGGACGGTTTCATTCGACAGAGTAATGTTGTGAACTTCACTGAGTTTTTCAGAGATTAGAGTGGGACCAAAATCATGGTAATGAGTTTGGATTAGCTCCAGAACTTGGGATTTAAGGAGCGAGCAGTATTGATGATTCCCTGGTCGGGTTCGCTTCTTAGAAACGAGCCCTTGAGGACCAGACTCACGGAAAAGGTTAACCAGTCTTTGGATTTGACGGCGGCTCAAATTGAGAGTTTGAGCCGCGTCAATTTGGCGAATGCGTTTGTCGCAAACGTGTTGAATAAGTTCGAGCTTTGATAGTTCTCTAGGGCTCATAGTCAGTAGCATTCCAGCACCTTAAGCAAAAAATCCTAAGGTGCGGATTCTACACTTAATGTGACATTTCTAAGTTGGTGAAATGTGACATCTTAAACTTGCGCCAACAACAACAGAGTGCAATGCGGTAAATGTTTTTTACATTAGTTTTAAAAATGTCCGCCACTCTCCCCTTCTAGGTTCGCATGAGCGCTTAGGTAATTTTCGATACTCTTGCGAGAGACAAAGGATTCAACGACGCTTCTCTGAACCGGTTGGAAAAAGTCGCGCTCGATGAGACTAGCGAGCAACCTGAGTTCATCATCAGTAGCGTTTTGGTTTAGAGTGTGGTTAATGCTACAATTCACTTGCATTGAAATTCCCTCCTAGGGTTTTAGTGTTAGCCTCCTAGTCTCCGTCTTCCAAACAGTACTAGGAGGCTTTTAAACTCCACCTTTGTAATACAAAAAGTATTACAAAGAATCAATCATTTTAGCTAGCTCTTCTTGGTTAATAGAGCCAGCGTTGTTCAAACGAACTAAAGCGCGAAGCAATTTTGCCGGAGTAACTTTCGTATTAACCAAACTCTTTGCATTAGCAACAGCTAAAGCAATTTCAGCCTTATCATAATCATTAAAGCGATAACATGTAGGTGCACTTTGCTTTGCTTGCTTTTTACTTACATTAGTAATAGTCGTTATTGGCTCTGCAACCTTTTCTCGGTTGCCTCGTTTCTTTCGATTACTTAAATCCATAGCAATGTAATACTATTAGTATTACCCTCCACGATTAATGCAATACTATTAGTATTACATTAATTCTAAAATTTCTTTAACTAAGGCTCTATAGTCATTAATAGCAACAGAACCTTTCTTATATTTGCTTAGTGGAAGCGACATAAAAGAAGCCTGTCCAATATCTTCACACCTTCGAATAGATGTCTTTAGAACTCGACTGCTTGCAATATCTAACAGGTCTTCATCAATCGCAGAGTTGATTTTTTTATTCTTTACCGCAACTTCATTCCGAAAAACATAATAATTAAGCTCTGCACCTTGACCAACCTCATTCAACGCATCTAAAAGATCCTCAAGACCATCCAACGCAAAAACACCGCTATTAACAGGCATCAAAAATAAATCAGCAGCAACAATAGCGTTTGTTGTAGTTAACGATAAGTTAGGGGGACAATCCAAGACGATGAAGTCATATTGTTCCTTAACTTTTTCGAGATGTTTACTTAAACGGTGTTCTCGAAAACTAAGAGTTAAGCCAGATTCAATCACTCTACTCAAACGAATATCTGTCGGGATGTAAGAAAAGTTATCATTACACTCAGACGTTATAACTAATTGAGAAATATCAACACTGCTATCTTTTAAGAACAGTTGCATTACATTTTTTTGAAACCGAACTTCCCCTCCAGAAACCACTTTCGAAAAATTTCCCTGCGGGTCAAGATCAATCCCAAGAACATTAAACCCTTGATTTGCCAAGATATCAGACAAGTTGATGGCGGTAGTTGTTTTCCCGACCCCTCCTTTCTGATTCAACAAGGCTATAACTTTTGACATAAACACCTCTAGTAATACATTTAGTATTACTAGAGGTTGCCACAAGAAACCTTTCAAAGCAAGAATGTAATACTAAAAGTATTACATTAAACCGGAAAATAATGATTAATTATCGGAAGTGAACAGGAAACCAATGTTTCTGAAATAGATTTGATATAATGCGGAAAATTAAAACAGGTTAATGGAAATGAAGACACCAACGTCAATACATGATGGATTGTTTAAGACGTTCCTGACCGTACCAGAGACAGCGAGAGACTTTCTCGATGTTCACTTACCAGGACACATCAAACAAATCTGCAACCTCGATACGCTCCAGCTTCAATCAGGTTCATTTTTAGAAGATGAATTAGTGCCGTATTATTCCGATGTGCTGTACTCAATGGAGACGGACAGTGGAGTAGGGTATGTGTACGCTTTAATAGAGCATCAAAGCAGCCCAGACAAACACATGGGCTTTCGATTGATGCGGTACGCTATTGCCGCGATGCAACAACACCTTGATGCAGGTAATGAGAAATTACCTTTAGTCGTACCACTGTTGTTTTATCACGGTAAAACGTCACCTTACCCATACAGCACGAATTGGTTGGATGAATTTGAAAAACCAGAGATAGCTCAGTTGCTTTATGGCCAACCTTTCCCTTTAGTGGATGTCACCGTGATACCGGATGATGACATAATTCGACATAAACGAGTGGCCTTGTTAGAGCTGGTACAGAAACATGTACGACAAAGAGATTTGTTGGATTTTACAGACACACTGGTTACACTGTTATTAGAGCGTTTAATAACCAGCAAACAGTTAGATAGTTTAGTGGAGTATTTGCTTAGAGTAGGGGAAACATCAAATCTGGAAGATTTAATGCGAACTTTAGCGAAGCAAGTGCCAGAGCATGAGGAACGGTTCATGACAGTAGCGGAACAATTAGAAGCGCGTGGCCGCGAACAAGGTTTAAAACAAGGTCTACAACAAGGTAGACAAGAAGGCGAACAACAAGGTTGGCAAGAAGCCCAATTGAGCATTGCAAAAAAAATGCTTTCAGCAGGCATTGATATTGCCTTAGTTGCGCAAACAACAGAACTAACCGAAGATGAGATCTCAAAACTTATCAACTAGCGTTTAGTTTTATTCAACATAATGGCGAAGTGTTAATGACATTTCGCCATTTTTTTATTTGCACAATGTGACAGTGTAACACTTATTTCATGAGGAGCTGCGCGACGAGTACAGAACGCGCTCACGCAGTGAGTAAGAAGCGTCCTGTCCGAGCACTCGGAAGTTTTTTATGTTCACATTAGGTTCCGGTATGAAAATTGCCCCTTCGCCTTGCCAGAATGCGCGAGCGTAGCGAGTAAGACTACTCAGGACATTAAGGTTACTCTAAAGCTTCCTGTCGTATGACAAAAGAAGTGTTCAGCGCAGCCAGCTAGATACTGGGTCTTGTTTTGTCGTAAGTAATTAAAGCTGGCTGTTGGGGCCCGTCAAAAGCATTTGTTTATTCTGAGTTGTACTGTGATGTTAATTGCTTTTGATGGGAGGTTCTTTTGAGCGAAGCGATATCTTTTTCTTAAATATTTATTCTTATATTTATTTTATATACGTAGTTTACATATTTATTCTCATAAGAACGGTATGTCTCTAGATGACCTTTTACAGGTAAAATTTACAGTGATATTCTATAGGTATCTTTTCGGTGAATACTATTTTTTAGGGTGAAATCGTCCATTTGCGTTCACAGTGGGTGGTAACAACGATATAAATGGGGTGAACACCAACACGAAACTATGACTTAGATCACATTCAACCTTGTATAGACGTGCAGAATCCTCCGCTTGCGCGGATTCATTGATAGGAGTTAGTGTGGATTGAGGGATACCTGGGGACTATAAGCCTCGAATACCCGCAAATTTGATTCAGCTACGAGCTCAAACTTATTTGCATTCAAATAGCGTTGTACGACGCCGTTCGCCATGTCTCTAAAACTAATCCAGGCATGACGAAGTCCATTTTTAATTTGGCGCTTACGAGTCTCGATGATGGATTCAGCAATGTTTCTGTAACGAACCACTTTTAGATCATTGAAGAACACTTCAGAGAATTGTTTATACGCAGGAGCACCACGAACAGTACCCTCAACATCACCAATTGGGATGTTAATGGACTCGGAGTTGTAGTAACCCGCTCGTTTAAGGTAACTAATGGCCTTATTAAAGGATTTCGGCGCAATGTACTTACCAAACCGCAAAGCATGGTCTTCATGAAACTGGTGATAACTTAATGGTTTCATACCTTGTGGTGAGGGTTCACCGACACGGCCACTGATAATATCCGTGTTAACCAAAAGACAAGCGAGTACCCTCGCGACGAGTTCACGCGCCTGACGATTATTCATTTCAGGCACCCACGTATACAATTCAGGAAAGCGTCTAGGGTTATCGATAAATTCCTCACACGCTTTTAGGATCATTGCAAACTCAGTCGGAAGATCTACCACCCTTGGATTTTCTTTGTCACGTAACACACGGCGTTTAGTAAACCCGATTTGATAGTTCGGGTTTGGTTTACCTTTGGCTTCCAGACGTGCTTTTTCCGCTTCAATGGCAGCGTGGTGGATATCAATACACTCTTCAACACGCGCTTTCCGTGCAGCTCGATACGCTGCGCTCGTCTTCTTTCGTTGAGCACGAATATGCTCTTGCGCTTCTTGTGCAAGAGCAGAAAGAGCTTGAGAAGTGTTGTGCTCAGAGAGTTGCATAGCATACCTCAACAGAACTCAAGCACTGGTGTAATGGAATAAACCCACTAACGATGTGAACGCTTGAACTGAGAGTATGCTTTGATAGATCGCACCTAGGGCACGGAAAAAGAGATTTCTTCATATTTTGATTCCTAATGTTTGATCTGCTTGGGTGACTAGGCCGAGCAGTTGCATTAAATGTATAGAAAAAAATCAAAAAGATCAATGTTCAAGATCGATAGATACAAAAAAACCAGACCCATTAGGAAAGTCTGGTTTCGTTGTTGAATGTTTAAATATTGAAGTGTCACCTTCAACCACTCAATTGACCTTAATACACTGCATAGAAAACTATGCAGGTAGCGTGCTATGCAATGCACTCTGATCACGTTCAATATTAGTAGCTTTCATAGATAAAATCAACTAAACATTAAGCGCTGTAGTAACTTTTTGAGCGAACAGCTCTAAATGCCTTTCGGGATAGATAAATCGGACCTACGCCAACAATTGCATACAACAACTTAAACAGTACTTGACTGACAATCATTGTATACAACACTTCATTAGGTAAAGTGCTGTAAAATGCAATCAGGATAAAAAGAATACTGTCAATAATCGCTGCTAAAGTTGTGCTGACTAAAACTCTCAAAACTAACCATTTCGAGTTTGTTAATTCCTTTATTTTGTTAAGCGTATATGCATTTATATTTTCTGATACATAATAAGATATTATTGAAGCAAAAAACACAGATGTTATCGAATTAATTATATTTCCATACTCTATATTAAGTCCAATCCAGCTATCGATACTTGGTACTAGCGTGCTTAAGTAAAGCAAAAAAACAAACAATACATTAACTAACGTTGATAATAAAATTGAATTCCTCGCTAATCTCAAACCATAGAATTCATTTAAGATATCTACTAAAATAAATGAAATAGGATAAACAAATATTGCTGAAGGTACGATCATTTCAAACGAAAGAAATGATAATAATATTGGTTTTATACCGACAATATTACTTAAAGTGAAAAGAGAACAAAGAATAGCAGATATAAGCAAGTAAACTAACCAATATCCTTCATTATGCTCCTCTCTGTAGCATTCAATGTCTTTACCGCCATATGCTTTCTTACAAATTTCTTGAACTTCTTTTGGCTTAAGTTGTTCAAATATCTTACTTTTTAATACTTCTTCAAGTGACATTTCAACACACTTCCCTGTCCCTTTAATCATGATATTTACATGATTCCCCTCTTTGGTAAAGCCTATTAATTTATACATATCATTAGCCACTGACTCTTTCCTCTACTACGACTCCAAGCAATCTTTCTCGCTCATCTAGTATGTATGAACATGGTAGAACATTTAATACTAAACCACTTTGAAGAATTAATTTATCTCTATGATCATCTTTTTTTAGCTCTGGAGTTCTATTTATTATTAATATATTTCCTTTTGTATATCTCTTTGAAAGGCAATCCTCCACTCTAACCGCAACTATATCCTTACCATCAGAAAAATGATATGTCACTGGATAACTTACTATCATTTCTCCAATATATTTGTGTATATTCCTAACAAATTCTAATTCGTTCATTATGGGAACTGCTACAGGATTTTTATTTCCATCAACAGATATTAAATGACTCCTTATATCCTTTTGCTCTAAGTCTTCATTTTTTAGGCTATAAATACTAGTTTCAAGATACGTAGCTATTTTATCAATGGTGCTATCGTGAATTTTATCCACATTACCGTTTAATATATTGTATATGGTTGTTCTGGTTACTCCAGAGCACTCCGAAAATGATTTTTTACTGTCACCTCTTTGCCTTATCGCAAAGTCAATGTTTTTCCTAATATTCTCTATTTGCCTCTTTTTGCTGACACTCATTACGCAATAGGTTTCACCTCTAAGTTTAGTCAACCAAAAATTTAAAATATTTCCTTATCAAATGCACAGTTTTGTGGACGTAAATCACAAAACAAAACCAAAAAATGAACATATGTAAACAAAACTGTTAAATTTTAATAAACCAAATTCTGGTAACAGATTTGTAACACAGCTCTTTAACAAACAATGCCAAGGCAGATGACGTCTCGCCGCAACTACCTCGTTGGATAACGACATAGCATTGCACAGAGCCATCGAAGGGGAAGCCCGCAATATTCCTCAACCACCCCCTACGTCTAGCAAACGGGTAGGGCGCTGTATGCCTGAACAGCTTAAAGTGAAAGGCTAGATTAACGAGGAGCAAGCCATGCGCGCTAAAGTTCGTTGTTATCAACCAAAACAAGTTAATAAAACGCTTTGTGCTCGCGCGCAAAGAACCAAAGTTGACCGTGCTACCAGCGCAACTTGGAGCACGAGCTCACTGAAAACGCTTGGGCTTGAAAAGCCTAAGCAGCAACAAGCGCAATGGGAAGCCCGACTATCTTCTCTAATGCAACATGAAGAGACATCAATACCCTTGGTATAAGCACAGCTCTGCCTCTATGGAGGCGGAGCTTTTTGCGTTTGTAAAGAACGAGGCTCTGAGCCTCACCTCAAGCGGCCCCGCCTAGTTTTAGGTGGGGCTTTTTTATCGCTGCAAGGATCATGGATACGCCCATTTGCTCGGCATTGGTTTTGTCATTTGATACCGACATAGAAAACACTCTGTTCATCGTCAAACGATGAGTGATGCCAGCACTTCAAAAATACCCCTACCCAGTCGGGCATCAGCCTTGTAAGCGCCACACGACGCGCAGTCTATTGGCAGTAGGCTAAAAAAGAGCAAGCCGCCCACCTAAAACCGCTCCTATCCAATCCACGAGTGGGCGTATCCATGAGCTTTATTGCAAAAAAGGACATCACGCCATGGAGAAACACACCAGAAAGCGCTCAAAGCAACAAGAGGAATACGACAAGAGGCAGGGCCACGCTCGCCGCCGTATTGAAATCATGCACGAGTTGAAACAACTGGGGCTAGACCCTTTCAAAGACGACAAGCTACTCATCCGATAACACACAAATAACGCTGCACTTTTTCAAAGAGTGCAGCGTTATTTCAATTTGGAGAACCCAACCTATGTCTTTATTTAAAAACATCCAACGCCGCGGCAAACAACTCGCCGTCGCGTCTTTCACCCTGGCGTGCTCGCTCAGCGCCCACGCCTCAAGCACCGGTCTCCCCTGGGAAGACCCACTCTCTAAAATCGTGGACTCCATCACGGGCCCGGTCGCTTTTGGTGGCTCAGTGCTTGGCATTGTAGTCGCGGGCCTCACGCTCATATTTGGTGGGGAGATGGACGGTTTTGTGCAAAAAATCATGATGATTGCACTGATTGTGTCAATCATCGTGGGGGCCGTTAACTTGCTGACGCTGCTGTTCGGCGTCTCTGGAGCGCTCATTGCTTAAAGGAGGGCTCAATGGACGATGAATTACAGCTCACCCCCATTTACGCGTTTAACCGTGCGCACCTTGTGATGGGAGGCGAGCGCGAGATTGTCATGGTGTCGATGTTACTGGCCTTGGTCTTGATGGTCCTTCAAAACCTCTATACCGCCGCGCTTGGCGTCATCGTGCTGTTCTCGATGCTGGTTATTGCAAGAGCCATGGCCAAAAGCGACCCCATCTTAACCAAGGTGTATAAACGTTACGCCCGCTATCAACGTTATTACCCCGCGCACAGCGTCAAATACCTACATAAACCCAACCAAAAAAGCGCACGCTAATGTGCGCTTTTTCGTTTCCGATACAGGACATGTCTATGTTGTCTATGAAAACCTATCGTGAGCAAGCCAAAGGACTGCCTGATTTATTGAACTGGGCCGCCTTGGTGGATGACGGCATATTACTCGGCAAAGATGGCTCATTTACCGCAGGTTGGCTGTTCTCTGGTATGGACGTCGATACCGCCACCAACATGGAGCGCAACGCCATGATGAACCGCTTAAACCAAGCGTTATCCTCATTAGGCACCGGTTACATGGTGCACGTCGATACCAATCGAGAGCTCGCCACCTCCTACCCCGCGCCAGAGCAGTCCCATTTTCAGCACCCAGTCATGCAGATGATGGACGACTCAAGACGCCTTTTTTTTGAATCACAAGGGGATAAATTTGCCACGCGAAGCGCCATTTTTATTACTTGGCGCCCCACGTCAAAGCGCCTTTCTAAAGTGACCGATTTACTGTTCGACCATGGCAGCGCCAAGCGCACGAGCATGGCCGAACGTAACCTGACGCTGTTTAAAGACAAAATGGCCGACATTCAGGGCCGTCTTTCTGGCGTGTTTTCCTCATTGACCCGATTAGGGTTACAAGAGAAACAAGACCACGCGTTCGATGAGATGCTGGCCTATCTTCGCTTTGCACTGACTGGCGTTTGGCATCCCGTTGCTGCCGCCTATACCCCTCTTCCCGTCGATAGCCACATTGGGGGCGTGGAATGCTGGCCAGGATTTCAGCCGAAAATTGGTGAGCACTATACCAGTGTGATCAGCATTGATGGTTTTCCTGACTTTAGCCACCCGAACATGCTGCACCATTTAAGTTTGATGAACGTCGAGTTTCGTTGGAACACCCGTTTTGTTTTTTTTGATACCAATGAAGCGCACGCCTTGCTGGAAAAAGAGCGCAAAAAATGGGACCAAAAGGTGGTGTCTTTTAGAGATAAGCTGCTCAAAAATCCCGATCCGAAAGTGGATGAGGATGCGCTAGAGATGGTCGCGCAGTACAAGCAAGCGCAAACCGACCTCTCCGCAGGGCGCGTCAATTACGGGCAGTACACCTCGACCTTTATCTTGCGCCACCAAGACCTTGATGTGCTCAGTGAAATGAGTGAGTACGTGGTGAACATTCTCAATAATACGCTTGGCTTAGCGTGCCGAGTCGAAACGGTGAACGCCACCGAAGCGTTTCTTGGCACGCTGCCGAGCGACAGCTTACACAACATCCGCCGCCCTTTATTGAGTACGTTAAATCTGTGCCATTTACTGCCAACGGCCAACATTTGGACGGGCGAAGCCACCTGTCCTTGTCCCTTTTACCCAGAGCACTCACCGCCACTGATGGTCTGTACCGCGGCAGGCAACACGCCCTTTCGGCTCAACTTACACGTCAGCGACGTGGGCCACACCTTGATGTTTGGTCCGACTGGGGCCGGTAAGTCCACCTTTTTGGCCATGCTGGTTGCGCAAATGATGCGTTATCAAGGGGCGCAGATTTTTGCCTTTGATAAAAAATACTCCATGTACGCATTGAGTCAGCTCGGTGGGCTGCATCTCGATATCGGCGCCAGCGGCTCGCGTGAAACCCCGGCGTTCGCGCCTTTGTCCGATCTGGATACGGATTTTGAATGGTGCTGCGACTACGTTGAAAAATTGGTGGTGCTGCAAGGGGAAACCGTCACCAGTGACATGCGCAGCGCCATCTTTAAAGCGCTCAGCGACATGAAAGGCTCCCAGCGCCAATCGCTTTCTGAGCTTCATGCTCAGGTTCAAGATGTTCGCATCAAGGAGGCATTGAAGTATTACACCATCGAAGGGCGCGCCGGGGATTTACTCGATGCGGAAACCAGTACCTTGTCGCTGTCGGATTTTACGGTGTTTGAGATGAACCAACTGATGATCCGAGGTGAGCGCGATTTAGTGCCGGTGCTCGTTTATCTCTTTCGATGTATTGAGCGAAGTCTCGACGGCAACCCCAGTTTTATTGTGATTGATGAGGGGTGGGTAGCCTTCAAACATCCTGTCTTTCGCGACATGTTGTATGAGTGGTTAAAAGAGCTGCGCAAAGCCAACTGCCTTGTGTTGCTGGCCACACAATCACTCACCGATGCCATCAAATCCGGAATACTCGACGTCCTGGTCGAATCCTGCCCGACTCAAATTTTCTTGCCAAACGATAAAGCGCCGCAGTTTGCCGATGTCTACCATCAGTTTGGCCTCAATGACAAACAAATCGAACTCCTCACGCACGCCATTCGTAAGCGAGATTACTACATCAGCCAACCGGTCGGAGGGCGTTTAGTGGAATTGTCGCTCGATAAACTGGCGCTGGCGTTTGTGGGCGTCTCGGACAAAAAAGACGTCGCAGGCATTCGCGAACTCGTCAGTGCGCATGGGGAAAACTGGTATTTGCACCACCTCAAACAAAAGCACATTTTGGAGGACACATGAAAACGCTTACCCTCACTTTAACGTTACTCAGCGCCGCGGCCTTGCCAGTAAAAACCTATGCGTTCTTTTGCGCCAACTGCGCCAATGTAATGCAAATGGCGCAATCAAATCTTGGGCAGGCGCAAGCGTATGTTGAACAAGTTCAGCAAACCATTAACTCGTTAAAAAATTTGGAATACCAAATTCAAAACCTCGAAAACCTAAAAGATTTAGAGTGGGGGGACGTGCAATCGCAGCTGCGCAACCTCAACACCATTGCTGCCCGCGGCCAGTCGATTTCGTACGCCATGGGAGACGTCACTGAGCGCTGGAACCACCTGTTTATTGGCATCGACGGCTACGAGAGCCAATCCATTGCATCGATGAACTCGGTTGAATCCTATAAGCAGCAAGGCGATGCGCTGCGCGACACCGCTCAAAACTCCTTAGCGCTGGCAAGTCAAATGAGTCAATATCAAATAGACGACCACCAAACGCTGTCGAGTATTCAGTCGCACGTCAGAGGCGCCAATGGCGCCATGGAAATTGCCCAGGCCAACGCCGAGCTGCTGGCTCAGCTCTCCACGCAACTGCAAAAGCTGCAAACCTTGATGCAAGCGCAAATCCAGATGCAAGCCACGCACATCGCGGCGACGGCCGACACCACCGAGCGCCAACGTGTCGCTCAAGAAAAAATGGTCACCCAACCGCTCGATGTGGATCCCACTGACGGCAAAGACTGGTCACAAGAATGGCAACATCCGAGCATGAGCTGGTGAGCCTAGAGGAGCCTTCACGATGAGCCGAGCACTACAAGGCATCGCCCACCACTTTGAAAAAGCCGGGTTAGCGGGTTACCTCGATGATCCAGCGGTCACCGAGCTCATGCTCAATCCCGACAAAACGCTGTGGATAGAAAAACAAGGTTGCCCGATGGCACGCGTTGGCACCGTCGCCCCCGAAGACGCCACCCGCATTCTTAATGCGTTGAGTGATTACCATCGCCAAACCGTGACGGTAAAACGTCCCATCTTAGAATGTGAACTGCCATTAGATGGCAGTCGATTTGAGGGGCTTGTTCCCCCGCTGGTTGAAAATCCAAGTTTTGTGATACGCAAAAGAGCGACCCACATTTTTACCTTTGAGGACTACCTCCAGTCCGGCGCCATGACGCCAGAGGTCGCGACGCACCTCATCACGCTCATCGCGGCGCACCGAAACATCGTCACCGTGGGCGGCACCGGCTCAGGAAAAACCACATTTGTGAACGCCCTGCTGCATCAAATCTCGCTGCAGTTTCCTGATGAACGCTTGGTCATTTTAGAAGACACCAATGAGCTGCAATGCCGCGCCCCCAATCATGTCATCAAACGAACGAGCGTGGAGGCCGATGTGACCATGAGAACGCTGCTGCGAACCACGCTGCGTTATCGTCCCGACCGCATCATCGTTGGCGAGGTTCGAGGCGGTGAAGCGCTGGATTTACTCAAAGCATGGAACACCGGACATCCTGGCGGGCTGGCCACCATTCATGCCGATTCTGCGCGCCAAGGGCTCGCCCGTTTTGAGCAATGCATCGGCGAGGTTTCGCCCCATCAAAATCCGACGTTGATCGCCAATAGCGTCCACGCACTGGTGTTCATGGCAAGAGACAACACCGGACAGCGCCGCGTGAGAGAGCTCCTTCAAGTCAATGGGTTTGATGGTGAGCGCTACGACACCACCACGTTATACGAAGACCAACAGGAGGCCACATGAGAACGCGCATCACCGCCGCTTTACTCCTTTTTAGCCACTCCGCTTTTGCCGCCAATAACAACGCACTCGACACCATTCTTGATAAGTTCAACCACCTCACCGCCACTTGGTCGCCCATCATCATTGATGCCGTGACAGGGCTGTTTTGGCTACTGGTCACCCTCAGCTTTACGTGGTCTGCCATCTTGCTCTGGATGCACCAAAAAGGCCTCGATCATTTTGTTGCTGAGATGTTTGAACGGGTGATCACCATTGGTTTTTCGGTTTATTTACTCAATAACGCCGTCCCTCTGGCTTGGACCATCATGCATTCTATTCAAGACGTCGCCACGCGCCTATCCGGGGGCACACAAGCGCTGACGCCTTCCAACATCGTTGAAGTCGGCATGATGTTAGCCCAGCGAATATGGGAGTCGAGCTCAGGGTTCGATGTCGGAGAGTACATCATTATTGGCTTGTGCGGCCTTATCGTTTTAGTGGTCCTGGCACTGATAGCCGCTCAAATGACCATTCTTATCGTCGGCGCCTACGTCATATTAAATGGTGGGGTCGTCATGATGGGCTTTTTAGGCAGTGAATGGACCCGTGAGCATGCCATCAACTACTTCACCACGGTGCTCGGCATGTCGGTGCAAATCTTCATCATGCAACTGTTGGTGATCATCGGTAATGACGTGTTCATCGGCTTTATTGATACGCCGTCAGAAGGCGCCGCGGACTACTTGATGATGGTGGTCATGTCCATCATCTATCTGGCCTTAGTCACGACCGTGCCTAATATGGCATCGAGTTTGACGACGGGCCGATTTGTCTTTGATACCGGACGCGCCGTCAACAGCGCGGCAGGCGCCGCCGGGGCGACCGCTGGCCTTGGCTTAGCCGCGTCCGCGTTACTCAAAGGTAGCGGCACAATGATGGCGAAACAACTGGCTAAGACGGGACTCGGCCAAAAAGCCCAAGGAGGAGTAGCGCAGCTATCCAAAACCGCACCGATGTTAAAAGGCGCCGCCACAGGCGCTGGCGCTTTAGTCAAAGGCGCGGACAAACTCGGCCAAGCCGCATTAGGCGCCATGGCGCAGCAAAGCCCGGTTGGACGCGCGTTCAGCGAGCTTGCCAAAAAAAGCGCGCTGCCCCCCAACGGCCATAAAAAAATGCACGCGGCGATGCACACTTCGCCCTCCTCGGCTGGACTATCTCCAGACCAAGCGGCGATGCAAGCGGCGCAGCCCGTCACCACCACCTCAAATCATCAGGCTCTGAAAGCGCGGTTGCAGCAGCAGCGCTCGCAGCACAGACCCTCTAGAAAAACATAAGGGAACCCCACGATGTCAGAAAAAAATGACTACTCCATTTTATATCAGCGCGCCCGCGAAGAGTGGGATGAGCGCATCGGCAGCGCAGTGAAAGAAGCGCACGCTTGGAAGATGTTTGCGTTTTTAGCCCTGCTCGTGAGCGCCCTCGCCGTTGGCGGCGTCGGATATATCGGTGCGCAGTCTAAAATTAAGCCCTACGTGATTGGGGTGAAAAATGATGAGGAAATCATTGGCGTGGCCAGCGTCGAGAAGCTGCCCACCTCGCAGCTCGATGCCCTCAAAGTCAGAGAGCTAGAGCAGTTTGTTGAAGACATACGCAGCGTGCTTTCTGATACCGAAGCGGCAGAAAAAGCCGTTCGACGCGCGTACGCCAAGCTTATCCCCAACTCCCCCGCTCAAACTCAAATCGCCGAAGCGTTTCAAAAAGAAAACCCATTTGAGCGAGCGGCGCGAGAGCTGGTCAAGGTTGAAATTCAAAGCACACTGCCCCTATCCGACAGCACGTGGCAAATCGAATGGATAGAAACCGTCACCGACCGACAAGGGACACTGCTCGATACGCCACGATTTAAAGCCACCATCAACACCCAAACGATACAGCCCCAGAACAAAACGCAGATGAAGCAAAATCCGCTGGGTCTGTGGATCAACGCGTTCAACGATGTACAAGTAAACTGATAATGGGCATCACTCCCCTTATACCTGAAGGAGCCGAATATGAATGCATTAAGTAAAACTCAATACCCAAATAGGGACGCTCTCCCTAACCCAATCGCCATTGAGGCAATATTAGCCCTCAGAATAACTCGCTCATTCGACATTGAAGATGTGACTGAAATCCCTGTCCTAAGTTCTACATCATTACAGTTCGAGAATGAGACAAATATTGTTGCATAACAAGCCGGAGACATTCTTCTTCTGTTAACAGAAAAGAGCCCTCAGTAACCCCCACTTTAGCCGGAAGAAGTGACACTGAGCTGGCTGTCACTAGTGATGAAAGCTCTTGCTTTGCCATACATAAATGATTCAGGTGTTAATACACAATCTATACAAATTAAGTAAGGAATGGATGATATGAATACGCCCTTTCTGCGCCTCACCTTGTTAGGGGTGGCGCTCTGGAGCAGCGGCGCCCTAGCGAGCCGCGTCCCGGCCATCTCAACCAGCTCGCTGATAGAGCTTGCCGCGCCGCTCAGTCCAACCGAGCAAGCGGGGGTTGAGATAGCCAAGCGATGGATAAACGGAACAGACAAGCCCATACGCGCCCCCGATGGTGCCGTCACCTACTTTTATGGCCGCGCTTTGCCGAGCGTCGTCTGCGCGCCGCTCAAAACCTGTGACATTCAGTTAGAGCCTGGCGAGCAAATCAGCAAAAACGGCTTAAACGCCGGTGATACGGTCAGATGGAACTTCACCCCAACAGTGTCAGGTCAAGGCGCCCAAGCGGTGACACACATTTTAGTCAAGCCCACCGATGTCAATATTGAAACCACCTTGCAAATTGCCACCAATCGCCGCGCCTATCTGCTCAAGCTCACCGCCAAGCACAACGACTGGATGCCCATCGTGAAATTCGACTACCCAGAAACATTGCAAGTGGCCATGGACTCTCTGTATGACCGCCAGCAAAGCGAGAAGCAATCCAAATCCATCGGCAATGGACTCAATATTGACGATCTCGATTTTGACTACGACATCGAAGGCAACGCAAAGTTTGCGCCCGTTCGCGTGTACAACAACAGCGTCAAAACGATATTGGAAATGCCTCGCAGTGTCGCCACCGGCAAGTTGCCCTCACTTTTGGTGATCAATGCAGGCCAGCGCGAGCTCATTAACTATCGATACCGTGATGGTAAGTTTGTCGTCGATGGCCTACCTGACCAAATCGCCCTCTTACTCGGCGCAGGCAAACATCAACAAACCGTGCTCATCAAGCGTAAGGGGGGAGCATGAAACAGATTTGTCTCATCGTCATGTTGCTGCTGGGCGGCTGCGCCAGTTACGAACCGGATCAATACGGCAATTACAATGATGTGGTGTTAACCCCAACGGAAATGCGCGCCATCAGCCAAGACATTGCCCTCTTTCTTCGTCAATCCGAAGGCGCAAGCCGAATCGTGAACCTCAACCATGATGGCAGCGATTTTGCCAATACCTTAATCGAGACGCTTAGGCGTCAGGGGCTTGGCGTCGCACAAGACAATGCCAGAGACTATTTAAGCCTCAATTATCGGGTGAAGCAGCTCAATCCGACTCAGTTTGCGGTCACCGCCGTGCTCAGTGATGGCCGAATACTCTCGCGCATCTGGGTGGTCAGTAACCACCACCTCATTCCGCTCAAAACGCGGGCTTATGGGGTGACGTATGACTAAATTCAGCCTCAAGCAAAATCCGCTTTCTGGTGTGGGCTCGGTGCACATCAAAAAAAGCGTGAAAATCGCCGGACTGGTGCTGGCGGGTATCATGGTGGTGCTTGTGGTGTTGGTCATTGCTCAAAAAGGGCAGCGTGCCAGCGCCTCGGCGCCATCCGACGCGCCAAGCACGGTCAACACCGCCACCACGGCGTCTTCTTTGGACTCCGTCTTGGCCAAAAAGCCCACCTCATCGGTGGTCAAACCCACACCGATAACCCCTGTTGAAACGGCGCCCGCCACCCCATCGGTTTCCCCCGAGTTCGCCGCGATGAAAAAACGTCAACTGGCCGCGTTTGAGGCCAGACAAGCGATGTTAACCGAAGCGGTCTATTCTGGGATGAACATTCAGATTGATGATGCGGCGCTAAAGCAAACGTCTTTGACGGCGGCGGCGCCAAACCGCGAGCTGACGATGGCGCAGCAAAGGCTCGACCACGCCAAAAGACAAACCATGTCAACGCCAAGCGGACAAGCGCTTAGCCAGGGCGGCGCCTTAGACACCACGCTCGCCAGTCAGGCCAGCAAAGACGCGTTTTTGGCAAGCACCCATCAAGCCGGGTATCTCAATGCGCGGCGTGAACGGCCCGCCAGCGAATACGAGCTCACCGTTGGCACACTGATACCAGCCTCGCTTATCAGCGCCGTCAACTCGGACACCCCCGGGCACTTGGTGGCTCAAGTCAGTCAACACGTCTACGACAGCGCCACCGGCTCGGCCATCCTTATTCCACAAGGCACTCGGCTCTACGGCACGTACGACAGTCGAGTGGCGTATGGGCAACGTCGCCTTCCGGTGACGTGGTCACGCGTCAATTTCCCTGACGGGACAAAACTTGATATCGGCAACATGGCCAGCTTAGATGTCACCGGCATGAGCGGGTTAACCGGAGAGGTGAACAATCATTACTGGCGCCTGTTTGGACAATCCACCTTATTGGGCGGCATTTCAGGGCTCACGCAAGCGGGGGTTAGTGATGGGGATGACGATTCACGCTCCACCGCCGAATCGGTGGCGGATGGGGTCACCCAGCAGTACGCCGAAACGGGCAACCTGCTCATTCGCAAAAACATGAACATCCAACCGACCATTGAAATCGACAACGCCGAGCCATTTTACATCATGGTAAGCCAAGACATCGTCTTGCCGCCTTACTCTTCCATTCGTTAGACACTTCGAGAACCTTTATGAAAACCATGCCTATCGCGATATTAGGAGGGCTCATCACATCTGCGTGTTGGGCGGCGCCCTCCGGCCATTTAAACGATAACCAGCTGGTCATCTCCGGCATACCAGCGCCGCTTCCCGCAAAAGACCATTCGGCCACGCTCAGGCGGGGGGCGGTCGACGTGAGAGACGATATTCAAACGCCTACGCCTCAAATCGTCAATGTGGGAGAAAAACCCGTACAAAGAGTGAACGTCGAAAAGCGCAAACCCACTGGTTCGCTTGCTTCAACGCCACCCGTTTTACCCCCCATCACTCCGGCGCACACCAAGCCAACCACCTTCTTCATCAGTGCCAATGAAGCCCCGTATCGCGCCCTGTCTCGTTGGTTGCAAAAGAAAAAGCTCACGAAAGTGGCGTTTTCACTGAGCGAAGAAGAGCAAGCCGCGCTGCTTCGTCCGGTCAGCAGCAACCTTCATTTTACTGGCACCCTCCCGCAGTCCATTGAAGCGTTAGGTCAGCAGCTTGACATGCCTTTGCGCTTTGATGTGCAGCGTGGCATTGCGGCCATCCATACCCAGCCTGGAATGATTGATGTCCGATGGGTTCATGGTCGTTCGCTCAAAGAAGCCATTGCCAACCTCACCCGCGCCTATCAGTGGCATTGGCGAGAAGAAGGAGAGCGACGCTCTTGGATGAGTGAGGATGATTACCCGTTAATGGCCGAGTACGGCATTGTGACGCCGCGCGGCGCGTTTGACCTAGCGCTGGACACCGTACTTGAAGGCTACCCCGTTCGCGCAGAGCTTATTCCCGGCTCTCGCCAAATCTTTATCAGAGAGAGGCAATGATGAAACCCGCTTACTTTATCCTGCTCATGTTTTCCGTTGTCATGACTGGCTGCGTCAGCCAAGATTATCTCGACCGAAAGGAAAATGCGAAGCACATTCAAAACACTATGGACACCGCACGTAACAAGGCGTCAACGCCACTGGGTAACGTGCAATACCTCAGTAAACCACCCGCCCTGCCGACGCCGATAAAAAAAGACACGTCGCCGCCATGGTTGCAGCAAAAAGTCAGAGTTAAGGCCGACAGATTACCGCTATCACTGGTGTTATCGAGACTGCTTAGCGGCACCGAGGTCGATATTTCCTTCGATCCTGACGTCGATCCGAATCGCCCCGTCACCATCAACAGCGAGGCATCCAGAAAGTCGATATTAAATCTGCTCAGTAGCGTGACGCAATATGGCCTCACGCCAGAAGAAAAGAAACTCACGGTCGGCTTTTATCAAACGGAAACCTTCGTGCTCACCCTGCCTTCTGGTGTCTATTCGGGGCAGCAAGGCAGTCAAAGCGAAAGCAGTGGCAGCGCACAAGAAGGTGAAAGCACAAAGGTGGACGGCCAGTACATCACGACCGGATACAATGAGGTCGATGTGGTGTCTGAGGTCGCCGATGCCCTCAAAGCGGTCCTGAATGACGAAAGCGAAGATGACGGCGAGCAATTAGTCGGCTCTGTCAAGGTGGTGCCAGGCCTGACCGCCATCACCGTGCGCACCACCCCCAGTCGAATGGCGCAGGTGCATCGAGTGGTGGCGGCTTACCAAAAAGAGCTCGAAAAACAAGTGCTGCTCGATGTTCGCGTTCTGGAATTTCGCTCAAACCTTGGTAAAGACCAAGGCATCGATTGGGATCTCGTGAAAGATGTCGGCGATGGTACGTTAAACTTCATCATTCCAGGGACATCGACCACCTCTGGCCTTATCAGCTCAGGCAGCGGCTTAGCGTTCCAAGGCTCTGGAAAGTGGGATGGCACCACGGCTTTTATTAAAGCACTAGAGCAACAAGGTACGGTATCAACAGATACCCCCATCAGCGTACTCACGCTCAGCGCCCAACCCGCTCGTATCTCGCAAACGGTTGATACGCCCTACCTTTCCGATATCTCCACCGACATCACCGACACCACCACCTCAACAAGTACGACGCGCGGTAATGTGGTGGAAGGCATCGATATGATGGTCAATACCAACGTTAAAGGTGACTTTGTCTGGATACGCACTGCAGGCAAGCTCACTAAAATCGCGGGCGACAGCACGGAAGTGGTGAACGAGGCCACCTTGCGCTTTATTTCCACGCGCAGCGCTGACTTATCATTCACCAACAAACTGCGCTATGGACAAACGGTGGTGATTGGCTCAGTGAAGCAACAAACCCAAACCGCCAATAAATCCTCAAGCTTTGGCATTGATGGATTAGGGAGCCAAGCGAGCGGCCAAGAAACCGTTGAAACCTTAGTGCTACTGACCCCTAGGAGAGTGAAATAATGACCACATTCACCCCCACTCACGCAGTGATAAAGGCCGACACGCTCTCAAAATGGCAGCTTTCTCGTAAGCTGCCGGGCAAGTTTAGCCTGACCGTACAACGAGGCCATTGGTTAACCCGGTATGTGAGCCAAGAAGCGGGCTTTGCGATAGCGGAGGCTTGGCTGCACAAGCTCGACAGCCATGCGCCTGACCATTGGTGTTTGATGGATAAACACGACCATGACCATGTTTTCTTCATGCAAGTGCGCAGTGGTGTGGTCCGAGAAGCCACCACGCTAAAAATAGACGACATCAACCCCGTCAAGCTCTCGCTCAGTGAAACGCTATATCTCACGCCAGCCTTAGCAGAGGAGGAGCGTTGGCAGTCGTGGCCATGCGAAAGCGTGCCACCACTGGAAGAGCGCGATTGGCGACCTTACCCACTCAAACCCAACAAAAGCGCGGCCTTTATTATCGGTGGCGCTTTTTTGATGGTTTGCCTGGCGCTGAGCATATGGCTGGCCAGTGCGCCGCCTAAACCCGGCACACCCCAGCCGCAAATGGTGGATGTGTATCAAGCTTATCGCCACACCATGACCCAGGCCGTGAGCGCATCAGAGGGAGTCAATGACGCGCTTTTGCTCACCAGCATGAGTGCCCTCGCCCCCTCTGGTTGGAACTTAAGCAAGGTAACCCTTCAAGGCCGCACCATGGTCGCCGTCATCGAGCGCGATGACGACGGGCTCATGTCAAGCGCGAAACACTACTTGGCAAGCCTCGACTCACCGGCGACGTCCATCTTGACCCTTGACGCGCTAACGCTCACCAAACCGGTAGAGGGGCATCTTGACCAGTGGCAAGACGCACTGGCGCCCTATTCACTTGGTTTTCAATTGGTCGATGTGCTCACCGGACTCGGCTGGCATACCAGCAACAGCAAAGAGAGCAAATCCGCTACCGCGAGCACCTTGGATGTCACGTTGAACAAAAACAGTGTCGCGCTCAGTGAGCTCCCCTCTTTAACCACCTTGTTCCGTCCGTTGCCGCTGAGCCTTCAAGCGCTGACGCTCACCCCAAACACCGATGGTACTTACCGCGCAGCCATGCGCCTTCAATACATTGGAGAGTAATATGAAAATCACGAAATCCCATATCCAGATTGGCATTCTGGTGATTGGCGGGCTCGTTGTTGCCAGTCTTTGGCTGGCCAAAAATGCGCCCGTCTCAACGGCGCCACGTTCGATTGAAACGACAAAACCAAGTTGGGTCAATGCAAGCCCTGCGTCCCCGCCGCCACAACCAGACAACGTCATAAGAAAGCCCAAACCCAAAAGCGTAAGCCCCGCGCTTGTCATCGATGCGAAGGCGCAGCAACTCATTAACCGCTCAGAAACCTTAGCCCTGGCCAAGCTTGATGCCAACATCGCCGAGCAGCAAGCCAGGGCGCGCAAAGCAACGCGCAGTGAGCCGTCACAAGAGCGCGCTGGCTACGTGCCAGCCATTTCGGTGATTGATGACTACGCCCCACCGAGGACGCCATCGAAACCCCGTTCCTTAAAGGCCATTGACCGCTTCACGCTCAGTGGCCTTTTTGTTGACGAGCAAGAAGCGAGCGCCTATCTGAGCTTTGATGGCGGCGCGCCAGTGCGAGTCCGTGAAGGGCAAAGCATTCAAGGTGTGCGTATTACCCACATCAATGCCAATGGGGTTCGACTTATGCAAGGCATCCAAGCCAAAGTGTTAGAAGGTGGACTATGAATCACTTACCAAAGCTCACCAAAGCTGAGGCAGAGACGTTATTAACGCTGTGTCGCGATGATGGTTACACCATCGTCGCAGACGACCTCACCATACAAACCGCGAACCCGCAAGCGCCCAATCTTGGCCGCATCGTTGATTTGCTGCAAGGCAGCGAAGCGATGTTAGGCAAGTCAGTCATCATTGAAGAAGTGCCTCAAAGCGTCATCGATAACACGCTTTCTACCTTCACTGACGAACAAAGAAAGGAAGGGATGACACAAGAGGCGACCAATACGGTGGAGCGGTTACTGCTGGCCCTGTGCCAAACCGCCGTCAATGAAAATAGCTCCGATGTCCATGTGCTCACCACCGCAGAAAGTACCTTGTTCTTGATCCGCAGTGTGGGCGTCAGGCGCGTGATCAGCCGCTTTCATAACCAGCAAAGCGCGCAAAATCAACCTCGCCAAGTCGGGCTTTCCTTGATGGACTATGTGTTCTCCGAGCTTGGCGGACAAGACATCAAATACACCATGCCCGCACAAGACCGTTTTGAGGTCACGCTGACGGTCAATAACGAGCTGCGCGTGTTTGAGTGGCGAGCGGCGCTTATTCCAACCGCAGAAGGGCCAAAGCTCACTCTGCGCTGCCTGACACCACGCGACAAAGCGCTGTCTTTGGAGGACATGGATTTACCCGCGCCTTATTTAAGCACACTGATAGCGATGATCCACAAACGCCAAGGCGGAATAATCATCACTGGCCCCATGGGGTCCGGGAAAAGCTCGCTGGTCTATGCGCTACTTGAAAAAGTGGATCGCATTGCACGTAACGTGCATTCCTTAGAAGACCCCGTTGAGTTTTCACAGCCGTTCGTCAGCAAAACCCAAGTACAACCTGATGTCGAAACGGTGGAAGGCTCCGGCGTTAAGCTCGACTACGCCTTTTACTGTAAAGAAACGCTGCGTCATGACGTTGACATCTCTAACATCGGTGAAATTCGTAATAACCCGACGGCCGCCGAATTTTGTCGTAAAGCCGAAACCGGCGGCTTGGCGCTGGCCACGCTGCACACCAACAGTGCGCTCGGCGTCCCTCAGACCTTCATACAACAACTCAAAATGCCCGCTGCCATCATTGGTGCGCCCGACCTGATGGCGCTGTTTGTTCACGTGAAACTGATCAGAAAACTGTGTGACTGCGCGTTTGAATTTAGCCAGCACGACAGCGACGAGGTGATCAGTGCTTATCGCGATGCGAATGCAAGCGACAAGCTTGCGCTGAAAGTGCGCCAACTTAAACAGCTTTGCAGTGAGGAAGAGCTAAAAAGCGTCAAGCTCTTAAATCCGAAAGGCTGTGATGCCTGCACAGGAGAGGGGGCGGTGACGGGGGAAACAGGCCGCTTAGTGGTCATGGAGATGATCATTCTCGATGACAAAGACCGAGCGTTTATCGTCAAAGAAGACGATTTAGGGTGGAAAGCGCATCTGCAGAGTCAAGGATGGCCCGACATCAAACAGCACTGTAAATCTCGCATTGTCCGGGGGCAAGTGGACATTTTATCTGCCTCTGAGCAAGTGGACGATCTCGTTCCAACGCCGGTCAGTGACACCTATCGCGCACTCAAGGAGGCACTATGACGCTACTTGGTCGAACCCTTGAGCAGTGGCTGTTTAGCGACAAAGAAAGGCTCGCCTTTTTACAGCAGTGGCAAAAGGCCGATAAGTACAACCTCACCACCAAAGAGTTTTGCCAATCTCTTGTCGATAATGGTACGCCAACCTTCCAGATCATTGGTCTTGCGGGAAAAGCGGCGCCAAAGCAAGGAAAACGCTTTGTCGATGTGCTGGAAGGCTGGTTTCCGAGCGTGGTGTTAAGCTCCATCCGCGCGGCAGAAAGCGCCGGTCAACGAGGCGTTGGCATTCAGACCGCCATCGAGCAGTTGCAAGGCGGGGAAAACATTGTCACCAAACTGGTTCAAATGCTGGCTTTCCCTTATGGCTTAACGGTGGGCGCGGGGCTCTACGGCGTGTACATCGCCGATAAGATGTTAAGTGCCGTAGAGCATGCCGATGGGATTGGGTTAACGGTTCGCAATCTCGTGGCGGGGTATGGCCCATTCGTCGCGATATTGTCCGCGTGTTTACTCGTGGCCTTAGCCATTGCGTTGCCAAACTGGGCTGGCCCGAGCCGACATATCACAAACCGATGGCCACTGTTTTCACTTTATCGCGCGGCAGTGGCCGCGACGTTACTGAAAACCTTAGCCAACCTCACTCAATGTGGCATGAAACTCAGCGATGCCCTCACCCAAGCTGAAATTCGCAACAGTGCGTTTGCCAAGATGCACATTCAAGCCATGAAAGAGCAGAGTATCGGACAAAGTAATTTGGGGCATATTCTCGATACGCAGTTACTGCTTCCAGACGAGCTCAGTGCCATGAAGGTACTGGGTGAGCGCGTCAATTACACCGAACTGCTCAGTCAAAGTGGCGCGAACCATAGCCAACATGTCGATAAGCAAATCACCAAGATGAAACTCTGGCTTCCCAAAGCCGGATTGGTCATCACCATTTTGGTGCTGGGCTCACTCGTTATCAGCGCCGCCTATCAACTCTACCTCAGTTTTCAATAAGGAAAAAACAGCATGACATACACAAATCCAACCTCTCGAAAAAAAACGCCACAGGACAACACGGATGAACCCGTGACAGTAAAGCAGACGCATACCCCGTCGTCTGCGCCACCTTCATTTAAAAAACAATTGGGCGCCTCACTCATGGACTTCATTTTTTGGATGGGTCTCGCGGCCTTGGTGCTCGCCGGTATCGTTGCGATGGCGTCATCTGGGAAAGGACAACTGAAAGTCAACACCACCCTCACTGAAGTGAGTGAAATTCGCCAGGGCGCCGATGCTTGGGTCGGCGCGGGCACCGATACGACCGGCGTGAGCCTGCCCGAAATCTGTAAAGAAGGCTACGGCTACAGTAAAGCGACGTGGTGCAGTGCGAACCAATTTGGTGGCACGTACACGGTCACCACCAGTGCCAACAAATCGTTCATTGACATCACCATCAGCAACGTCGATGCCGAAAACATCCTGGCACTGGCCAACAAGCTGGCGCCGGTGAGCTCAGAACGCTGTCCAAAAGCGGACTCAAGCTGCACGAGCATTAAAACCTCTGGCTCTGACATCACTGTGACCATGTAATGCAGCGCCAAACTGGCGCCTCTGTGATCTCGTTTTTATTTGCGTTTGCGATAGCCGGCGGTGCGCTGGCTATCACCGTTGCCTTAAGCAGTAGCCTATTGCGACAAGGCGCATTACGAGAAGATTTTTCCTCGGCCATGACGGATGTGTTTACTTATACGGAGCACGCCATCAGTGCGCAATGGGAAGCGTCTGGCTGCCGCGCCCAGCTTATCTCGCCAACGGTGTCGCAATTAGTCAATGACTACGATGCGCCCCGTTACTTATTAACCACCCCTTACGCTATCGCTATCGACCTTCAAACCTCCCCAGGGTCAACATTCAGTGTCGGCATCAAAGTCACTGTCAGCCTCCCACAAGGGATGACGGGCTACTCACTGAAGACGCCCGCTATGCGGGTCGCTCAAGACGTATTTATCACAGGCCGTCGCCTGACACTTTATCGGTCGATGGCCACCATTCAATCCCAGCTGCAACTTCAGTATTTCGATGGTGAAAACGGCTGTATGCAACAGGACTTTTTATGATGAAACACCAACGAGGTCTTGGTCTTCTTGATGTGTTATTTGCTATCGCGTTGCTTGGCCTTGTGTATGCCGGCGTCGCAAAGTGGGCCCTCATCAACAAAGAAAAAAACGCGGCTCAAGACTACCGTAACCGGATTGAGCATGTCGTCGAAGCTTTGCAGAAGTACCAATACCAACAAAAGACCATTAAGCCCCCCGTCGCCGTGATTGACCAGTTTCCAACCAACCTTAACGATCTGGTGACCCCAGACGAACAGTTTTGGATCAACTGCACCGCGGCCGATGAAGCCGCAAGACGCTGCGTCAGACCGGACTACTTGCCTTGGTCTTCGCTACGTATTGGGTATGAGGCGGGCAGAAAAACCGTCACCATCGGCTCGGATTTAAGAGACATCGCTTATGCCCAGTTAACGTTCCCACTGTCTAGTACCGCCATACAACCTATCTATCGAGCAAAATGGGCCACCGAACTGCTCAAGGTGCCTTATGCCAAGGCACTCAGTAACGGCGATATTACCGTCATGGTTTATGACCCGCTCCTTTCACAGCTTTACGATGAGTTCTTACAACGTGATGGCAGCGTTCAGCTCACTGACGACTGGGATGTAGGCGGGAGATATTCCATCACCAACATCCAAGACGTCACGATTGCAAATTCAGATGGTACTCAAAAAATCATCAGTAAAGGGCTAGTCAATGTAATCACGGTAAAGCACGGAGACCGAGTAGACAAACCGTCGTGCCCTGACGGTATGGCTCCCGACATCATGCTCAGCATTGCCAACATATACATTGAATCCGATTTAGAACTGACCGGAAGTCAAAAGCCCTACCTAATGACTACCACCGATAGCTATTGGCAAGTCGGATTAGAAGTTCGAGTGAAAGACTTAAACACCGGAGATTTAAAAGTGGCTAACACTGGCGAAGTTACCGCCTTTACCCAATGTAAGTAACCAAGGAGCATATATGAAAACGCAGTATTTACTCATCCCCGCGCTGTGCTTAAGCACCACCGTGCACGCAAAAGTCACCTACGACGACGCACTGGAATCAAGCAAACCTTATGAATCCGCGAACGCAGCGGTACATAACCCTCCAGATACAAAAGGTTTAACCGACGCTGAATTCGACCCTGATGCATCAGAGAATGGGGATTTTGGAACCTGGGCAGCATTCACAGGAAACCCTTACTACATAGACTCTTCAATGATGTTCAAGGGAGACCCGACAGGACAGCAGTGCACCCCTAAAGGCTCTTATGGCAGCCAAGATTATGAAGATTGCACACACGTTGGAAATGGCGACTTTGATTGTGATATCCGCACCAAATACTACGAGTGCGAGTAGCCGTTAATAAGCCTTCAAAAGCGCCGTAATTTAACGGCGCTTCTTTTCAAGAATCAAGTATGCCGATCGATCATAAAAATGCGTTTTATAGAACAAATGATCATAGATAAAACAAGATGTTAATATCGTTTCATATGGTTAAATTTGATACAATTCGGCTAAGCAAGGAACCCGATTTAGGATAAATTATGCTCAACAAAACTTTTACATTCATCTCTTTTGCTCTTTTATCCAGTCAAGCGTTTGCGGTTGAAAACGGAACTCCCATAGACTGGTCACAACACAATAATACGGTTCGATTCGACAGCCAACAAACTGGGCGTCAAGGTTTATGTAGCGGCACCATCATTGCGGGACGCTACGTGCTAACCGCAGCGCACTGTCTTGAAGAATCAGAGCTTGATAGTTTCACTATTTCAACCGGCGATAACTATCCCGCGTCCAACCGAATTGGCCACCCAAACTTTGTCGAAGATGGCAGCTTCTCTGGTGAAGATATTGGCATTGTGACCGTAGCTCAACCAATCGAATACTCAAACATCCAATTCTTAAACATTGAAAACCGAGAAGAAAATGAGCCGATCATCATTGCGGGATTTGGAGGCACCATTGATACCCTCAACTCCGTTGCGCTGACGTTCAGTCATTACCACTGGGCCGATCATTTCGCTCTCTACGCCGACGTGGTTGACGAAGACAAGCACACCACCGGTGGGGATTCGGGGGCGGCTTGGGTAAATGAAGACAACGAAATAATAGCAGTGCACAAAGGGAGTACAGTCTATGTAGGAATGGAAGATGAACATCGAGAAACCTACGGCACTGACATCCCAGCTGTACAAGATTTCTTAACGAGCAACATTGATGGATGGCATTACCCAACCTTAGCTGATGCCAATGGTCGTACTACTATTACCGTACAATCCCTGCACCAAGGTGGTGTCACCGATTCAGCTTATACAGAGGGCGATGTCACACTCCTTACTCACGAGAGTACCTGCATAACGAAAGAGACAATTTCCCCCTTTGAGCAATGCACGTACGTCATTGAAAGCAATGGCGATGAAGGGGAACTGTTCTTGTCTGACTCTGAATCGGTTCACATCAACAAGCCAGAAGACAATGCCGGTGGCGGAAATTCTGGCGGTGACAGTGGCGGTTCTTTGGGATTTTGGAGCCTACTCTTACTGAGTATTGCCTCACTACGCCGTAAGTACTAAGATTTCGGACTCATTTGATATTGGCCAGCGCTCACGCTGGCCTTTTTATTGGGTAAGTAAATCTCTACACACCAACTTATCCACAGAAAACATGAACAACTTAGGGATAACTTATGCAAGATACTGATATTAAGCGCTTAACGCCTCCGCCTTTGATTGACCGCTCGGCCATCATCGAACTGATACAAAAAGAGTTCGTCAATTCACCGGAAGACCCTAAGTTCGATTGGATACTCCCTTTGATTCAGAGCATCCTCACTGAGTCAGTTCTCATCCATACCTACGGCAATCAAACCCAAGCGGCGGCGATGCTGGGGATACATAAAGACACGCTGCGTCGATATTATCGAGCGCACGCTGATTGGAAAAACAAGAAGGCCAATCAGAGTCAAAACTAACGCTCACCTGCGCCGACGATAAATCACCACGGCATAACCGATGATTAATACCATCAGTCCTGCAGCGACATGAAACCTTGTTGTTGACCACCAAGGTTCGCTGATTAACGCTTCTGTGTCATAAAAAATGGCTAGGTAGTGTAACACCGGTACAAAGCCGAGATAGAAAAAGACGCCAGAGATGGGCAGAAGATATTCCGCCAATGGGTTATGGAACAAGATAAACACAAGAAGCGCAAATGCTATGGTATGGATGTTCAGCATTTCTAATGTCACATCAAAAGGGATGCCAACCCACTGCTTAAAACCATTAGCAAGAAGCAAAAAGTACAAGCCTAGCCCACCAACAGTCACCCATACCCAATATTGTTGCTTGTGTTTCCCCATCGACGTCTCCGCATTCTTTTATGATAAGTGTAGCGTAGCTACCCGAGCCATCACCTTGTTTTAACGGCATAAAAAAACCTCGAACCGAAGTCCGAGGCAAATGTGGAATAATAAGTACATCAATAAAGAGTAACAAGAAGCGATTTTCTAATAGGGCCAAGAAAATCGAGACCAATTGTACCCATCCGTTATATTGCTGTGTTAATCGTATGTCATTTTGTTCACAGTTTACCTTATTATTCCCTAGCCATCAGGGAGCACTTAGAAACATGAAAACCAACGTTTTTTTCACGACGTTCATTGGACTGAGCCTAGTCTACATTCTGGGATTTCGCATTAATTTAACCTCTTCCTATCCGCTAGGTGTGTACCAAATCACGACTTCCCCGCCCTACCAGCGGGGTGAACTGGTCTCTTTCTGTCCCCCTAGTGGCAACGCAATAAACCTTGCTTTAGAGCGAGGCTATGTAAAGCACGGCACCTGCTCAAGTGGCAGCACACCACTCATCAAGAAAATCATGGCCACTCAAGGCGACACCATTACCTTCGATAGTGTTATCAGCATAAACGGTGAAGCACTCACGCAATACCCAATCCATGCTGCAGATAGCCTTCATCGAACATTACCTAAGCTTCAAGACCTCACTCTGAATAAAGGCGAAGTCTTGCTGCTTTCAGATTTCGCCCCCTTTGACAGCTTCGACGGCCGCTACTTTGGCGCCGTTAGCACTGAGGCTATTCTCGGGCGGGCAACACCCATACTGACTTTTAAAGGAGGTTAGCTTCCTATGATAGACATCACCCCATACACCGACTGCATTTATCAAGTCCACCCGACCACCATCGAACAAGTCATAAAAAACGAATCGAGCTTCAAACCCTTCGCAATCAACGTCAATAAGCTTCCAGGCCATAGCCCACCCAAATTTAAACAACCGAGAACAAAAGAGGAAGCCATCGACTTGGCGAACTACTACCTCTCTCTTGGCCACTCGGTTGATTTGGGTCTGATGCAAATCAACACAAGCAACCTCAAGGCTTACGGCGTCACGATTGAAGAGATGTTTACCCCCTGCAAAAACATCCAGGTTGGCTCGAAAATTCTTCATGAAAGCTACCAACGCGCACTGAAAATAAATCCAGAGCCGGGCGCTGCGCTGCAAATCGCGCTCTCCTATTACAACACCGGCAGTCCTAACCGCGGCTTTAGAAATGGATACGTCAAAAAGTACATCAACAGCAGCATCACCCGACGTGTACGCGCAGCGCCATCCAGTATTTCAACTCAAGGACTTTATGACTAAATAACAAGACAACGTTCGCGCACGAATTTAGCGAGGAATGAAAGAAATGACGAAACTCCGGTTTGTACACATGCAGGATACATTTTATCTCGTCATTTCTTTCACTATCAGTATAGGAAAAATTTTTCGCAGACAAAAAAAATGCCCATATGAGATATGGACATAACGGAAGATTTTCACTTTTGCTGTTTTTTGTACTCAACGCTCCATCGCGAGCCAAGGCTTATTGAATTACCTCATATCATGCTAACTCAAGTAATGCAGGACAAGAAGTGTCCTAAGGGTATCTAACTAAATCCTAACAAACATCTAACCAAAATACCCTCGATACAAAATGGACGCTCGTCATGCCATTTTTAAGCCTTAGAAACGGTACTCAATCCCCAAAACTTTCGCCTTTCTCTTTCCCTAACAACATCAAGGATGTGAACGAAATGGACAATGAATTACCCATTTTAGAATGCGATATCGAGCTGATGAGGCGGCTCAATGTGCCAAGCCAAACCACATTAAAACAAGCTTCATCTGAGTTTGCCGCTTATTGGCAACGGGTGAGAAAAGAGGCAGACATGCGTGAAAAAACACCCGTCACCGCGTCACACGCAGCGCCGAGTAAAAGAAATGACACCAAACCGTGAATGAATTTCACGCTTGGAGTGTTGGTGCCACCTCTTTCATAACACCCTACCTTCTCTTAATTAACATCTCAATCAAAAAGAGCTCCCCCATGCAATACGTTTTACTTCCCACCTCCAACGACCAAACCTTTCTTGCCGATTGCAAGGAAATCATCGCTATCAGGGAAGGCGTGACAGACCAACCGAAGTTTGATGAATCACACCTCACCTATCGCCTCCTGTATGGCGCCTATAAACCTCAAACCCACGCGAACTACACCGCAGAAGAAGTTAAAGCGGACATCAGCAAAGCCATTGACCAATGGCTGATCCACATTGATGGCAAACGCATCATCGATTTGAGTATCGAGGCCATTGTAGTTTCAGACAGCATAATCAAACGCCAATGCAGCACATTAGCCCACCCAATAGAAACCCAAGATGTGGCCTTTGCCGCCCTGGTCAAGGCACCTGCGTGCTTTGACATTGACAACAGACATTACCAAACACGCACCGCTTATTTACGTTGGGATGGTATCGATGCCATCACCACACTGATGAATCGAAAAGGGTTATTTGCCTTCACCAGTGAAGACAAACGATTCACGCCAGAACAACCATTAACGAAGAAGAATTGGCGCTACTACGTTGACCATCTGCGGATGCTTAAAGAAGCCCGCCGTGCACAATAGGATAGTAAAAATGACCATTGAAAAACCAGATCACCCATCACTCATCGAACAGCTAGCCAAGGAAGCTAATCGAGGCTGTGGACTCAGCTTTGAGCTCTATAGCAGACGCTTTCAATCCTCTATAAACGCACTTCTAGAACGTCTACCTGACGACGAAAAAGAAACAGCGATTGCACTTGCAGAGCTGCATGGCTACGAGCGTGACCAACCCAATGTTGTGCAAAGTTCCACACCAGACTGGGATGAAGACACTCGCTATTGTTCTCACGGTATTGAGCTCGGTTGCTGCCCAGCGGGGTGTGGCGAATGAGTGACGTAACCAATAAAGGAAACAGCACGATGAACTCAAACGTTCAATTGACTGATGAGGAAGAGCAAGAACTTCAAGCATTCGAAGAACAGCAATATCAAATGACTCTCATCAGCGATTTAGGGCCCTCTGGTTTTACTGAAACCAACGATGAACTTCATGCCTTTGCAGGCAAAGTGGTAGCAGAAGCAAAAGAAACGCTCCAGAAGAAACCAATACAGTGTCGCTTATGGGGCTTTCGCCATGATGGATATGAGATGTTGTCTTTCGACTTGTTCAGTGACGACAAGTCACAATGTATGCCTATCACCATCACGGCCTGTCACGAACAAAATTTAGAGGGTTTAAATGAACCTGACGTGTACGACATGGTGGAAGCATGGCACTTAGCCAGCCTCATCATTCGCGGTTTGGACGCCCACATCAAAACTGGACGTCACTGTAATGAAGTGAATGAGCGGCTTCTCGCTCATCCGCTAAAAGGAGACGAAACCAACGGTAAAATCAACTTGTGGAAGGATGAACAAACAAAATAAAGGAGACGATGAAACCTGCCCTGAGTTGCGAGAAAGAAACAAGCCACACCGTCACTAATAACAGTAGTATCAATGCGTTGATATTTCCAGCGCTCGATATCGCGGTGGAAATCATCGCGCCCTGCGAGAGTTAAAACACGATCAACGAAATGCACAGCGCGATAACTTCCACACTCAGATTAGCACCTCACGAAACATTTTCCACCCACCGTCTCACTTATCCAACTATCCATCATGAGGAAGACTGGAAACCTCCAGGATCTATTTCCAGCCGATTGTGGGTAGATGGATAAGTGATTAAGTCCTCTGACTCAAACATCAACTAAAGGCAACACAAATTATGCAAGACATCATCAAAAAACTCAGCACCCCAAGACAAGCGAAAACGGTGCTCAAACACGCCAGTGTTGAGCAGCTTGAACGCGTCTTAACTGTCATTACTGAGTTCAAACAAGAGAAAGAACTGGAAGCTCAAATACAAGCCGAGCGAGAGCAGCAAGAGCGCCAAGAGCTCGAAGCGATGCGCGAGCAAATCATTAATAAGGGGCTCGACTTTGACAAGTTGTGTGATCTAATGAAGCCGAAAAAGAAACCCCGTAAGGCAAGCAAAAGCGGCACCAACACGCCATCAAACACCTACGTTTATGGTGACAACAAAACGTGGAATGGCGTGGGCGAGATGCCCGCGGAATTACAAAGTTTGCTTGATGAAGGCTTCGAACTTTCGGACTTTATCGCGCAGTCATAAACCCGTTTTTCACCATAACACCGCCTCTTCTACGCTCTCAATGCGCGCTTCACGCGCACCATTCATTGTGCCATTTCAATCCCCTAGGATTGTTAAATAGCGCAATAACGAACACGCAACATGACCATCCTTGAGGATGGGACGTGTTGTCCTTTCGTGAACGTCTCGTGTCAATTTTCCTTTCAAATTTCAATCCCAAAGGATTGTTAAAGAGAAAGAAAAATTCGATGCACGAGGAGTGAGCGCTTAAAAAAGACCGCCAGCAAAAACGCGAAATTCGTCGCCGCCAAAGTGTGGATTCCGGCGTTCCACGCCCCACTTTGGCAAGACACATTGAGCGAAACAGCGCGGGCTTTTTTGCTACGTGATGAGACTCAAGCTGCGCTTGAAAGCGAGTCCGTAGCCCTAGCTTCAAAAACATTCAATCGCGCAAGCGCCCCCTCTGCGGGGCTTGATTGATAATGATTTTTGGAGTGCGAAAGATGCACATCGAGAGCATCTGAGACACTTTTCGCCCCAGCGAAAATGCCTCAGACGGGGGAGCCGAAACAAACGCCCGCCCCAGCGAATAGGCGAGACCTCCCCAGAGGTCGGTTTGTTTTGGGGGCTTGCCCCCGAAAACCGTTGAGTAGGCGAGACCAAGCTCGTCTGGGTAGCGGAAAACGAGAATTTTGAGCAAGCAAGGTACGCAGCGGCCAAAAGGCGACATTTTCCACTTTCAGAGGGGCTTGGTCTCGCGTAGCGAGGCGGTTTTCGGCCTTTAATTAGAAGGATCAGCGCAGGGGCGTCCAGCCCCGAGCATGAGCCTTCTAATTTATTGAAAAAGCACCGCTTTTTTAATATTCCCCTTTCAAGGGGAACCCCATTCCTTGGAGCGTTCAGCGTAAAGGTTTGGGGATTCTATCGGTCTCTGTTGTCGGTCTTACCTTAAGACCAATCACAAAGACCGACAACAGAGACCGATAACATTCAATCAAGGAGTATCAAGATCATGTTTGATATGATCATCAATCCCATTTTAGATCTGTCTTTACTGGCACTCTCTCAACTGTATTTGCTGACGTTTTACTATGCCAGCGTACTCAGTTTTCTCTCCGGTTTGATCTCCCCAACGATCTACTTTGACAAACCGGAAAAAAACGAAAAAGGCTCCCTATTGCGACGCCTGTTTATCTTCGTTGCGATCTTACTTTTTTTGTTTGGGACACTCGCCAACGTCACCATTCCAACACTGATTGCTATGGTACAAACCGCCAGCTACGTACCCGTTTCAGAATTGGTGTATCCGTTTATCTCGTACTTCTATATTCCGCTGTTCTTCGTTGGTGTGGGCACCCACATTGCCATTCGCCGAGTCGCGACACCACATCTGAACCAGCTTAAATCTAAGTTCACCAAACGCACGCAAATGGCGCGTGATGAACGCACCGACGTGCGCACGGTAAAGCACTTTTTACCGGAAACGCTGGCGTACGATCCCGAAGACTACATTGATCTCAATAAAGGTGTGTTTGTCGGATTGGATCGCGTACATAAACCGCAATACATCCCACTGGCTGACTTCCAAAAACAGCACGCGGACATCATCGGCACCACAGGTGCCGGTAAAGGGGTCGCCTCAGGATTGATCTTGTATCAACTTATCCTTGCTGATGAAGGCGTGTTTGTGATGGACCCTAAAAATGATGAATGGGCACCGCATTTGATGAAGTACGCCTGTGAAAAAGCGGGCAAACCTTTCTACCTGATTGACCTAAATAAAAAAGTGCCTCAACTCGATCTTTTAGCGGATGCAACGCCGGAACAAATCGAAGAGATAATGGTGGCTGGATTCAGCCTTGCCGAGAAAGGCGACGTGGCTGATTTCTATCGTATCGACGACAGAAAAGCGGCCAGAGAAGCCCCAATGAAGGCAACGGAAGAAGAGCGCCAGTCATTCAAAGGACTGTTCAGTTCACTCTATGTTCAAGGTCTTGAAGACACCATCAAAGCGTTCTACGGCAAACTTGAAGAACTCTCGTTAGTCGAGTCCATCAATGCGGTTGGCGGCATGCGACTGCAAGATGTGTTCGACCATGGCGGCTGTTGTTACGTCATTGGCTCAATGCGTAATTCGAAGATATTGATCACGCAGAAGATGATCTTAATCCGTTTATTTCAGCTTGCTGAAATGCGCGACCGTGTAGCGGGTAAGCCGCGTCCCATTGCCATCTTCTTGGATGAATTGAAATACCACATTTCAAAACCGGCGATGGAAGGTTTGGGCGCCGCACGCGACAAAGGCGTGCACATGCTTCTTGCCCACCAATCGATTGCCGATTTAAAAGACTGTCCGGCCGATCTTAACGGTGATGCCGTGGTGGGTGCAGTGGTCGAGAACACGAAGTTCAAATTGGTGTATCGCTTACAAGATCCCGACACCGCCGAATGGGTGTCTAAAATGTCCGGCACTATCTTGGTGGATGACGAAACTCGCTATGTCGAATCCAGCAAAACGCTCAATGAAGTGGTCGATGATAAACGCAACATCAGAATGGCCGAGAGGCAATATGTCGATACCAACATGTTGCTCAACCTGCCCAACTTTGTGAGCTATATCTTCACAATGAATGACGTTCCCAAGCCATCCTTGATTGCGCCGATCAAAGTACAAAAACAAACCCTCGTTACGTTCGATGAAACGCATCAAGAAAAAGAGCTGGAGATCTCTGTTGTGGCAGAAACGCGACAAGATCTGGATGACCACTTAGCTTCACCAGAAGCGATAAGTGAAACAAATCAAGCGCCTGATGAAGACCTGAATCTTGATGCGTTCAACACTCAACCTGCCCCCCTCGAACCTCACGACGAACAAGCGTTAGAAACTGAGGTTGATGAGAAAGAAGTTGAGGCATTTCTAAAGAAAATTGAAGGAGTGGAACAATGAAGCTGCACAGTAAACGTCTGTTATCGATATGGGATCACCACACCTACAGCGCCCATAAAAAGAAAATTAAAAAGCCCATCGATGGGCTTTTTATTTTCCAATCGCTTTTCTCTGTTGAAGCATTTGCGTCACGACCGGCTCAAAACCTGACCACGCAACTGGCCAAACGTACCGCCGACGCGTTACTTGAAAAAGTGCGCGCTCTGCGTAATGACATCAATCAACAGCACCGCAAGTTGATCAATGACTGCGACAGTGAAGACATTCGAAAAATCATAGTCAATGAGCCCATCGATGTGGCGGTGGAGTCGCGCCACTATACGCCAGCAAGTGTCATGTTAATGAAGGTCTTTTTATCTTGTGATGCGTACTTTGCTGCGCTTTATCAAGCACGAATGGAAGGCGAGTTAACCGAAACAGAGATGCAACATCATCGAACCAACACGACCGTTCAACTCGATGAACTGTTACGTAATGTGCATCGAACTTGCCTCTCTTTTCACAAGGTGCGCAAAGAAGCGGAGGCAAAAACATGAACCAATTGATCGCATCCAGACAAGCACGCTTACAGCGCAACCAGGAGAAGATGGCAACAGTAATACAGTTCCTCAAAGAAGAAGTTTATTCTGATATTACAAATCTGACTTTGCTTCTTCAGTATAAATCTCGACGCCCTTTAGATAGGTTATTAAACAAACTTATTCACCTTGGTTACCTCCATAAACATGAGTTTGAGTTTCAAACGGGTAAGGTTTCCATTTGGGGGATCACCGATTTAGGGATCACGCAGAACATCAAAAGCATCAATGAAGACTTTCGTCCTTTTGAGCCGCATCGAGTGAAGTTTCCAACACTGGAGCACAAGCTTATGAATCAAAAGGTACAAATTTACTTGCAGCAAAATGGTTGGAGCGATTGGCATAATGCCGATCAGTATTCGTTTCGGCACCGTTATGACGTGGAACACCGGCCTGATGCCATCATGACGACCCCAAACGGGTTTACTATCGCGATAGAAACAGAGCGAACGTTAAAAAACGCGTCTCGATATCGTTCGATATTCAAGAGCCATATCTTGGCGAAGCAAAAAGGTTATTGGAGCGCCGTGTTTTACATTGTCCCCAATGAAAACATGAAGCCACTGCTCGAAAAGCGCTTTGACCGCATTGAATACATTCCTTTCAGCGAATCCAAACACCCGTTTGAACATTACCGTTCAAAGCTCGTGCGTATCTTCACGCTCGACGAACTCAAAACCCTCACCCTTCAATAATTTCATCACTCACGCCTCCCTATCGATGCGTCGCATCGAGGGACACTGACATCCGGAGAAAACATCATGCGCGTATTTATTGCAGAAAAGCCGTCGTTGGCGGCGGCCATCTTTAAAGGTCTCGGCGGTGACGTCAACACCGAGAAAAAAGACGGATACTATCAACATGGCCAAGAGGTGGTGACGTGGTGCGTTGGTCACTTACTTGCCCTGTGTGACCCAGAAGATTACAACATTGAACATAAAAAATGGGCCTTGTCGTACCTACCTTTGAGCACACACTACCCGCCAAGAATGAAGCCGCGTCAGGGCGCAGCGAAGCAACTCAAAGTCGTGCTGAGCTGGATAGACAAAGCAGACAGCATTGTTCACGCAGGCGACCCCGACCCGGAAGGCTGTTTGTTGGTCGATGAGGTGCTGACCTATGCAAACAACACCAAGCCGGTGCAACGTGTCTTGATTGCCGATTTGAACGATAAGCCGGTGAAAGCGGCGCTGGCAAACTTACAGCCGAATGAACACTTCCAACCACTGACCCAAAAAGCGTTAGCTCGCGCTATCGCCGACCAAACCTTCGGTTATAACCTAACTCGCGCCTATACCCTTAAAGCGAGAGAGAAAGGTTTTGATGAAGTGCTCAATATTGGCCGAGTCATTACGGCGATGATAGGCATGATTAACGAGCGCACCCTGGCAAACCTCAATCACCAGAAAAGCTTTTACTACGAGTTATTTGGTCATTTCGACATGAACGGAAACGTGATAAAGGGAAAACTCATTCCTGATGAAGCATTCGAGCTCGATGACAAAGGTCGTATGATTTCGTCACTGGAAGTCGCGGCGACCAAAGAAGCGGATACCGGAGCAAATGCGCATATCTCCAACATTGAACAAAAAACGGAACACCGCCAACCACCAATGCCATTCAACCTGTCAAAGCTGCAAATTGAAGCGTCAAAGCGATGGGGCTATAAACCGAAAGACGTACTAGATACTTTGCAAGGGCTGTATGAGAAGCATAAGCTGCTGACCTATCCGCGCAGTGATAACCAGTACCTTTCCGATGCACATCTGGAGAACCGCTCCAGTATCTTTGCGGCCATAACAGGGACACTGTCACATCTTGATACCGCCATTGAACACGCCGCGACGACCTCCAGTCACAAAGCCTTTAATGCCAGCAAAATAGAAGCGCACCACGCGATTGTCCCTACCGAGAAAAGCGGCGCGGGTATCGAGCTTAACGAGCGTGAGCGAAACCTGTATGAATTGGTGGCCAAACGCTTTATTGCGTTGTTCTACCCTGGCTCCGTACGCGACAAAGTGGCGCTCGATGTGGACTGCACCGGCCGCTGCTACCGTGCCACCCAAACCACACTCAGCAAACAAGGGTGGGAAGTGCTGTTTAAAGGTGAACATCAAGACGAACCGAATCAAAACGCCCTAGACCTCACCTCGATGGTCAAAGGTACGCAAGGCTCGTGTACACAAGTGGATATGGAGCAGCGTGAAACTAAACCTCCGAAATACTTTGACGATGCAAGCCTACTGAAAGCCATGACCCAAGCGGCCAAATTCATCAAAGATCCTGAACTGCGCAAAACACTGGAGGCGAAAGACAAAGACACGGCCGGGGAAAACGGGTCCATCGGGACAGAAGCCACGCGAAGCGGCCATATTGAAAAGGTAGGTAAGCTGACACACCTTGTTCGCTTAGGTAAAGAGAAAGGCTACAAGAACCCGGTCTACAAAACGACGGAAGCGGGACAAGAGTTCTGCGCCCTCCTCCCTGATGAGATTGTACGGCCAGACATTTCCGCTATTTGGGAGGGTAGCTTAGATAAGATTTCGAAGCAGCAACTCAATATTGAATCGTTCTTAAACGACGTAAACAAGTATATCCATCTCCAAGTCGAGCACGTCAAAACACACGGTGTGCCTTTCGTGAAGCGCAGCGGCGTGACTTGCCCAACCTGCCAGCAAGGCACGCTCATTAAACGCCCTGGCAAACATGGACCATTTCATGCCTGCAATCGCTACCCTGATTGTAAGACGACGTTCCCTGACGAGAACGGTAAGCCAAACTTCAACCCCAAGCCACGCCAGAGCATTGTGCCAAGCACAGAAGAGTTCTGCAAACAGTGTGGCAATCCGCTTGTGCGAAGACCAGCCAAGAAAGAAGGAGCATTTTGGTGGGGATGCAGTGGCTTTCCGAAATGTAAGGTGCGCTATTTTGACCAAAACGGCAAACCTGACCGTGATCGAGGCGAACTCTAACACTGAACAAACATCACAGCGCGTGATGATGTTAACCTTCCTTCAAAGTGCTGATTTATCTTCGCGCCATGGAAGGTGCTAAGATAAATACACCGCCTCCCCACCCCGTACGATAGAGCGTTATCCAAATGCGAGACAATCACGATCCTTGGGTGTGCTTAGAAGATGATGAAGATGACTATGTCCTCGAACGATTTGAGTTGCGAGTTCACGGTCGTAAACCTCTCGTTCTCAATCGCCCCTCGTTTTCCAAACTCATGTTCGTCACCCAGCAGTATCTCCACACGTCACAGGAGACCACCAAGCGAATATTAAGAGCCACCATCTTAGACAGTGCTGAGCCCTTCACGGCGGATGAACACTGCCGATTGGTCTCTGCACTCGAAAGGCACTTAGCAGACGTCCATGAATGAAAAAACCCGATAACATCATCATGTTATCGGGCTATTTGGTGTCATCAGGGTGTTTATGTTTGCCGGTTTTACAACCACTTTTAAACATTAATTCGCCTCTAAAGCGCCGTTATAAGCATAGACAAACGCGTCATAAACACTTGAATCTAAAAATTTTATGTTATCCAGAGCTTCACGCATGGTAGCCGACAATTCAACTTTACGGCTTCCCAAGTCTAAACCTACCTCTATTGCCTCAAGGTCTAATGTCGCATCCTCGTGACTAACAGGGGTATAGCGGTGTTTCGCTACTGAAATCATAAGATTGAGTTCAATATTGCATAGCGATATTGTCATGTTTGTTTTCATTTCCCCTCCATTTGACGATGAGTCAGTGAACCAACCACGCCGTAGGGTATCGACTATAATCAGCGCGGACATGATTCAACGAGAGTATAGGGTTGAGCTCCTTTCTGGACGCCCTCCCAAATATCACGCCATACGTTGATAACCGAACCACAACTTAGGCAGTTCAACACCACGCTGCCATCACGACCAACCATAATATGATTGTGTGTGGCGCTGTGGCATCGAGCGCATGGGTGCAAACCCGCAAAGCTGACACCGGCACTGGCAAGAGCGCGAAGATTCAGGACCAGCCCCTCTTCATGAAGCGGACTTTGTGTTTCAATCCAGGCTTCATTGACGCCGCACCAAATGTACAAACGCCCCTCTTCTGTCAGTGACAAGTAGCTATGACGCGCTAAATGATAGTGCGTCGCCGCCTTCGATGGGGTGTTTTTAAAGATTTGTTGGGTGTTCACGATAGCATCAAGTTTTAACATTAGACTTCTCCAATAAAGTAAAAAAGAGAAGCCCCACAGGACTTCTCCTGTGGTAAAAAGCGCTTAGCGCTTCAATGGCTTAAACCATTAGTTAATCACGCGAGCAATGTTCTCCCACTCAGCGTGTTCTCTGGCGTAATCCATGAGCAAAACTTGATGCTCACTGAGGTTATCCAGCTCCGCTTTGTTGCCCTTTTGATAAGCAGACATGGCGCAGTTGCCCAGCATGATTATCCAGACACAAATACCAGCGGCTTCCTTAGAAAGCGATGCCGACGCACAGTTGTAATCATTATTGACAGCGACAGGCTCACCCATTTCTGGATAAGCAAACTTCCCGCCATTGCTTAACGTCACAAACTCCCAGTAACCACCAGAATAATCCGGTAAAAACTGATCAGAAAAATGATACACAGCTTGCTCAACCGCGAGGTAGTTTGAGGTCATTGATGGATAAAAATTAGGGCGTTCCTGAGTGGGAACAATTGATGCAGTAATCATGACGATCACCTTTGAATTGATGGATTGACAACAAGCGAGGCTATCAATCATAATCTTGGGCTCTGGCACCACTCGATTATGAATGGTAGCACTGGCCAAGATTTACAACGTCTGATGCGTTGTGCTGCCAGTATAACGAAGTGTGAAAAAGCTCGTCAATCAATGACGGGCTTTTTTCTTATCAAAATCGGCTAACATGCCGCTCAATTGAAGCTCTGTTCCCCCTTTTTCTAGGTGGTCTTGATAGCGACGCTGGGCGTGAACCTTCTTCACGAGCAGTGCTTGACGCTCTTCGGGTGTGCGTCGAGGGAAATGGCTTTCGGTTTCATGTGCCAAGGCAAACTTGAAATCTTCATTTTTGCTCAGCAAATAGAGGTCGAACATCATGTCATCGAATGAGCTGTACACTTGGCTTTCAAAGTTCTCTCTGAGAGACAGGTTTGACTCCCCGTCATCGTAAAAAAACAGCCCAGTTTTAATCGCTTCTATTTTTTTCATTGCGCCTCCATTTAAATGCATCCAAACGCATAGATTAACCGATCCAGATTGAACAAAAAAAAGCCCGATCATGCAATAACATGATCGGGCACTTTCGCTATGCCGCTTTAGAAATCTTCATTTCGTTCAGCGACATGAGGTATTGATGCGCTTTACTGGCTTGAGCGGCGGCTTTAAAAACATAACGCTTGTCATTTTTCAACGCCTCCAACCAGTTTGCGATATAAGATTCGTGTTGAACGTCACCAACTATCCCCAAACCCGCCATGGTAAAAGCGGCCCCGAGTTCAGCGATTAACTCTTCAAAAGCGTAATCCTTGCTACCAAACCGCCCTTTGCTGTCACGATCTAAACGAGATTGATGTCCCGTCCAATGCGTCAACTCATGCATAATGGTGGCATAGAGATCGGCTGTCGAAGCGAACCTTTCACGATCAGGGATGACAACGTCATCCGTAGATGGACGATAAAACGCTTTCTGTCCACCATAACGAATAGATACCCCCGTCTTCTGAATGAAGCGCTCAGCTTCATCAATCAATGCTATCTCATCACGTTCAGGGCGCGCCATGGCCACTTCATCGTCTTCAATACCATCAATTTGATCAACGTTAAAAACCTTAAAGGTTCGTAACATCGCGTAGGTATCTTGCTCGTCATTATCATCTTCGTGCCGATTTTTCTTCTCCACGATTTTGAAAAAGAAAATCGCTGTCCCTTTTTCACCCTTTCTAACCTGGCCACCAAGCACTTTCGACTGCTTGTACGTCAGCCATTTGTTGGATGAAAAGCGGTTAAGCTGCGCACTCATCCAAAGTAACATGATATTCAACCCTTTATATTCGGTTTGACTCTGATAGTTACATGGAATGCCTGAAGCGTGGGTCACATCCCAAGGGCATGACCAAGGTTTAACCCCTTGCTCTAGCGCCTCGATGACTTGATTGGTGATGTCTTGGTAAAAATCGTTTTTCATTGGTTTTGTAGCCATGTCGCTACTCCTTGAATGAGTAAATTGATAACAATTTGCTTATTCGGCTGGCAACGGCCAGTCGAACTGGCGTTGCCTGCGGAGTCGTTCCGCTACAGAAGGGGGTCACTTAGTCACATAAGAATGTCACCTTGATGACAGGCTTGTGATCTAAGTGGTAAGCGTCACCAAAAAGTAACAGCCCCATAAAGGAGCAGTATTGGATGTCACTCTGACCAACCGTCTTTAGATTTTCATTGTGGATCACCGTATCACCGGCGTTGATGGTTTTGATGTGCACTTCTTCTAAGCGCATAGCGCTTGATTTTTGGAAGCTCGTACCCAGTTCTAGCATCAGGCGTCTCCTTTAAAATAAAACAAGAGAAGCCCCCACAGGCCTTCTCCTGTGGTGAGTACAACGCGCTGAGCGCTAATGAATGGATGTGATAAAGTGAGCAATATTATCCCACTCTACGTGCTCGTTCGCGTATTCCATAAGTCGCGAATGATAATGGCTGAAATTGCCCATTTCGACAAAATGGTCTCGTTCAAGCGCCACCATTGCACAGGTTCGTAATGTCACCAACCAAATACAAATGCCTGCCGCTTCTTGAGAAAACGCATGCCAGGTATCGTGATTCGGATCGTAGAAAGTGACTGGCGCCTCCATAACCGGATAGGCGAACCGACCACCGTTACTTAGTGTCAGAAATTGCCAATACCTTCCCCCCTTCCTGTAATACCCCTTTAGGTATAGTTCAGAGAAGCGGTGGATCGTTCTTTTCAAAAAACGAAATTGCTTTGTCGTGGATGGATAAAACGTTAAACGTTCTTGCTTGGGGATCATTGCGGCAGTAATCATGACGATCACCTTTGAATTGATGGATTGAAGACAAGCGAGGCCATCAATCATAATCTTGGGCTCTGGCACCACTCGATTATGAATGGTTGCCTTAGCCAAGATTTACAACGTCTGATGCGTTGCGTCCCCAGTATATCGGAGTATAAAAAAGCCCGTCAATTTAATGATGGGCTTTTTTGAGGGGGAAATCAGAAAGAGCGCCGCTGCTCTCGTCCTCGGAACCTCCGTTTTCAAGGTGCTCTTGATAGCGTCGTCGTGCATGAACTTTTTTGATGATGATGTCCTGCCGCTCTTCTGCCGTGCGTCGCGGAAAATGGCTGTCCGTTTCATGCGGTAAAGCGAATTTAAAATCATCATTTTGGCTAAGCACGAGCAAATCCGCCATGTAGTCTTGGTAAGAGGCGTACACCACGCTTTGAAATGACGCGATACATTCTCGGGTCTCTTGACCATCATCAAACATCCATTCATCCGTTATGATTGCTTCGATACGCTTCATGTCTCTTCCTCGTTGTTAGGGTTTCATATATTCCGTTGCCAGTTACTTAAGAGCCATCAGGAACTGGACGGCTCTTAAGTAACTGCCCATGTTCAATGATGATATGACCGCCCCCTCCTTTTAGGCTCAGTCGTCGTTGCCCTCTTTATTCGTTGTCGGTGAATGTACCGAAAACCGTGATTAAGGCGTCAACAAACTCACCCGCTTTAACCTCCCCCAGAAAGCACGGCTTGAAATCGTCGGTTGCCATGTATTTTTTCTTGGCTGGCACGTAAACCATCGAACCAGGGTTCGCCGATAAAATAGCGAGCTATGCTGATTTCTGGTGTATGGAAGAGAAAGGAAGTTGCGGTGTAATCTGTTGATGTAGTTCTCGCCAGAACGATTAACAGAAAGGTACACCGCATGACTGATAATACTGTTGTTTCACTGAATACACCACAAGACCCACTTACAGAACTGATACGCCAAGGGGCTAGAGATTTGATTGCACAAGCTGTTGAAGCTGAGCTTCAACAGCTTGTGCAACACCAGAATGTAATGGTTGACGGCAAGCAAGCCATCGTTCGCAACGGTTTCTTGCCTGAGCGAACCTTGCAAACAGGTGTCGGTGATGTCGAAGTGCAAATTCCTAAGGTACGAGATCGCTCAGGGCATGGCGTCAAATTTAATAGCAACTTGATACCACCCTATCTCAAGCGAACAAAGAGCGTTGCAGCACTGCTCCCGTTACTCTATATCTACGGGCGATATGCTGCCTGCTCTGGAGTCTCTGCTTGGTAAGGATGCGAAAGGCCTGTCAGCCAACAGCATCTGTCGCCTCAAAGAGCGCTGGTATGCTGAGTATGAACAGTGGCGTAAGCGTGACCTCGGTAGGCGTCGCTATGTTTACGTTTGGGCTGACGGTGTTTACTGTCACGTTAGGATGGACGATAAGCTCTGCTTACTCGTCATCATTGGTGTCGATGACACTGGACGCAAAGAAGTCCTTGGCGTTCTGGATGGTCATCGAGAGTCAGAAGCAAGTTGGACGGAACTCATTGAGCAGCTACGAGCACAGGGATTACAGTTAGCACCGAAGCTTGCCATCGGAGATGGCGCGCTTGGCTTCTGGAAAGCGGTTGCTAAGTGCTGGCCTCAAACGACTCAGCAACGGTGCTGGGTACATAAGACGGCGAATGTGCTTAACAAGGTGCCCAAAAGCGTACAACCACGAATGAAGGAAGCACTGCAAGATATCTGGATGGCAGAGACTAGAGATGATGCTTATCACGCCTTCTCAACCTTCCAGAGGCGCTTCGAAGCCAAGTATCCCAAGGCAACGGACTGCTTGGTGAAAGATAAAGCTGAAATGCTGGCGTTCTACGATTACCCTGCAGAGCACTGGGTTCATATCAGGACAACCAACCCAATAGAATCGATGTTCGCCACAGTACGTTTACGCACGAACAAGACGAAGAACTGTGGAAACAGAAAGACTACGTTGATGATGGCCTACAAGTTAATGCGCAGTGCAGAGACGAAGTGGCGTCGTCTACGAGGTTTTGCACTCCTAGCGGATGTTGTGCAAGATGTTCGCTTCATCGATGGAGTGAAAGAAATGGAGACTCATCAACAGGCTACCGCATGATCTCCATACACCACATTTGACAATAGCTCTACCATTCAATAATGCATGTACAATCAGTAAATGAATTAAATGTTAAAACTTAGACTGTGTCATTTAAGTCTACCTAAAAGACATGGGTTAAATTTGACATCAAACCCTGCAATGTCATAACCTAAATGACACAACCATTAAGATCATCATGTAAATGTCATATCGAGTGAATTATGTACATATTTGGCTACTTAAGAGCATCAACATCTGATCAAAATGCAAAACGTGCTCAGAACACCTTACAAAGCTTTGTTCAAAATAAAGGCTACCGTGTAGCGGGTTGGTATATTGAGAATGAATCTGGCGCATCTTTGCAAAGGCCTGAACTTCTACGATTACTTGATGATGCAGCTGTTGGTGATGCGATCCTCATTGAGCAGATTGACCGCCTTTCACGTCTTGATGAAAAAAGTTGGTTTACATTGAAAGAAATGCTGAGCAAGAAAGCATTAAAAGTGATCAGCCTAGATTTACCGACCAGTCATATCGCTCTATCTCCTCAAGTCACCGATGAATTTACCAGCTCTATGATCAAAGCGATAAACAGCATGATGATGGACATGTTGGCAGCCATCGCTCGCAAAGATTACCAAGATCGGCGTCGCCGTCAGGCAGAGGGGATAAAAAAGGCCAAAGAGGAAGGGAAATATCGTGGCAGACAACCAAACCTCGAGCTCCACGAAAAAATTTATCAGTTACGAGTTATCAACAAGTTGAGTATTCGCGATACTGCAAAGCTGACCAATGTTTCTGATAGAACGGTCATTCGAGTAGCAAAGAAATTAGAGAGTGAACGTTTAATTGATGGTAAGACATATTAAACGGGCATCGCTATCCGCCCAAAACTGGCAGAAAACAAAGAAAGGTTCCCTTTGGTAGTCTTTCTTATTCAGAGCATTTTTTGCACTCTAATTTACGCAACAGCCCTTAAATTAAGCTCTACAGACAGGCTTTGGACTTTTTGCTGAAATGGCACAAAAACATAAATAAGAACATCCTACATTAGTAATTAGCAAATCTCTAGCTGAGGAGTGAGTGCATGCTGTTTCACAAGTCAAGTGTATCATTTACCATTAAAGCACCCAATAAGCGTAAGAATAAAGTCTGAAGCATGTATGAATAAAAGTAATATATATATAGCGATATCCACTGCATTACTACCACTCAGTGTGAATGCAGCAATCCCTACAGATGTAGATAAACGATGGAGGCAATCAGCAACCATCACACACCCCGATAAATCTTTCTATCCAAACCCAGATACTAAAATTCAAGCAAAGCGGAAAAATATTTTTGACTGGCGTACCCAACATTTACAAATTGGGATGGCAAACTTGCACGGCGACGAGGAATTGGCTTTAAGCCCATTTTATATTTGTGAGTCTGATACACTTTATAATATTCCAGGAGAAAAATTATTAACAAAAGATATCATGGGACCTGGAAATGTACTCCCTACACCTACTAGTTGCTCTGGTAGCTATCATTCAAGATCATATGCTCAGAAATTTCCAGATATTAACCCAAATGAAGGATGGGAATTAATAAAATTCAATCTTGGATATAAAATGTCACATTATAGAAAATCCAAAACATCTTGGTCAGCAGATGGTGGCGATGCTTTCTCAAGCAATCAATATCCTTATATTATTCTCTATAATAGAATGACTGCAAAATTGAGAGTTATGGGTTACTTTCCTGATTATAGCATTGGGACTGGCATGTCCGTTACGCTCTCGACATCAGGGAAAACAAAAATATTTAATGGCACAAAAGCAACTGATGCTCAATTTTACCCTAACAGTAAAACGGGTTTTGGTGCGATAAATAACTCTCGAGATGGTGCTTGGGGAGTCGCTGACTTTAACCTTGAATTAGATCCGTGTTCTCCAGGTAGAGATATTGATTTGACAATCGCCATCCAGCCTAAATCTGTTGATAAGATTGAACTTTACGGACATTCTGTTGGTTTGTCAGAAAATATTACGGGTGACAATATTGCTGATCCATCCAAGTATTTATTGGATGTATCAGGTAACCTTAATGATAACTTAGACCAAGCTGGTAGCTATACTGTTAACAGCCTAGACGATCTAAACTCATTATTTAATGACATCAATGATTCAGCAACATCCGATGCTGTTGCCAGCGATGCACTTGGAGCAGCATCTGCTTTCTTAGGTGGCTTAATGGAACTATCCCCATCAGGAAACTCTGTTAATAATGGACTCAAAGCAATGTCTGGTGTGCTTGGAGGAGCTGGTTCTATTATGGGAACTCAAGCTGCAGCTGTTCCAAATTTTAGCCCAATTATTCCTCAGATTACTTTTTCAGAAATCTATTTAAGAGGAGAGTCTGTATCATCAGATCCAGGCGTTAAAGTTAAGCTTAGGCTACCTGGAAGTTTGAGCACTGCATGGAAAAACTTTGATGAAAATGCGGTTTCTAATATTTCATACCCTTTATATGATGAACCTCTGGGACTCTTTACATTATTGACCACCCCAAAAGTAAGAATCAGTAAGGCTTACTCTGATAGAAGTAATTCTAATGGATACAAAGTTGTAACAAAATTCAATCCGAGTAATGTTATCTTAGCTTCTAATACTAAATCTGGACTAAACATTAGTGGCTGGGCTGGCAAAGAGAGTAAAGGTATAAATATTACTGGTAGGCTTAAGATCAAATACCTTGTAGATAGCAATGTGACGCCATCATTCACTAACCTCCATGATATTGATGGTAGTGACAAGACGTATAGTTATGTCAGTAATACAACAAATGGAAGAAAAACAAAACTATACACGGTTGTCACCGATGAAGTTCCTTTGATGCATTTAAATCGAATCCTTAGCGGTCAGAAAGTGCCATCTATTACAGTTAAAGGAGGAACTGCTGTTGTCGATAATGTAAGTTTAGTTGTAACGGCCAAAAACAACACAGACACAATTCATGATAATATTCTCAACCAAAATATCAAGATGATAAACAAAAGGGATTCAGAAGGAAATTTCGTCCCTTATTATATTTCCATGAAAGAATATCCTACAATATTTAATGAATCTGTGAGTGGGAAGTTTAATCCAAATGCAGACATAGACAGATTGATAAATAGTAAACAAATTACTATATCTAATCAGAATCCTGCTCTAGGTGTAGATATAAGGCTAGGGAGTAATAATTCACCATCAATTAAAGGGTATTGCTCTGCTTCCGGTGATTATAATAAATCTAAATTTAATGGATCTTATTCAATAGTTCCTGATGAAGATATGTCATACTACACATACAAGCCAAAACAAGTATCAGGTCCTACAAGTAATCATCTTAGTTTGACTCATGATGTTTGTTATTTTTGCGCTCATGCTCGTACTTTCGGTTTTCTTTCATTCAATCTTAATGAAACTATTGGTTTAAATGGCTTTAGAAAACCCAAAAAAGTCACTTTAAAACTAAATTCGAAGATGGATTCACCTGGTCGCGCTTATGACATTTTTGATTATCGGAGCAAATACTTTTTCAGTGCAAATAAATCAACACAAGCAATGAGGGACAATAAATATAAGGCATTCCAACCGAAATACGCGACTTTATTTAAAAGTAAGATTTCACGCAGCCCATCTTACACCGATGTAACAAAACATTTTAATGCAGCAATAGACAGGGTGAAAAACAATAATGGTCGCTATGAAACTCCAAGGATGTCTTTTGCTCTATATGCATCGCATCCAAATACTTCAATGCCCCCGTGGATTTGGTCCTCAGAGCACAGCTATTGGACACCGAGACTGATTGTTCAGTATTAACTACTTACTCCTCCGGCATAGCCGGAGGTTTTTTGTATCAAAAGACATATTAAGCTGGCATAGCTACCCTCACAGAACGGTTGAAAGACGAAGAAAGACTCCCTTTGGCCTTTGGGAGCTTTTCTTATTCAGACCATTTCGTGCTCTCTAATTTACGCAGCAGCCCTTTAAAATTAAGCTCAAACATTCAACTTTTCCAGAAAGCTGTTCTTAATTATTGAGCCTCGATAAACCGTGCCTTTATAGTTTGGCAGCTTGTTCATCACACTTCGCATATGAGAAACACGGCTTTTAAGCGTCTCTCCATATCCCTGCATCAAGAACTCTTTGGACTTTTCGCTGAAATGGGCGCAAAACCCCTCTTGGTAGACCTAAAGGTGGAGCAGAAAAGCTTAAGCTCGGCCCCAAAAGGGATCAAATTGAAAAATATCTATGTATGGGACTTGGGATTCGCCCTACTGCAAAGCTCATTGATGAAGCCTCAAGTACATTACGAGATTACATCAAATGCAGAGGCTTAAGAGCTATAACTGTCGCTGAAAGTGCTTAGCCGGTGACATGTTACGCCCTAAGACTGCAGCAATAACACTGTGGTCAGGTTTTCTGATGTAATAAATCACATGATGTTTTAGCGGAAAGCGGCAGTAACCGGTTCCTAGTTCCGGCATGTCAATGCCAATCAACTCATTGCTCGCTAACAACGCCATTGATTGTTTTAGCTCTCCAAAATAATTGGTCCACTGTGCGCCTCCCCAGTTTTCAAGCGTGTAACGGCGAATGTCGATTAGGTCCGTTTGTGCTGCGGGAGAAAGTTTGTATTGTGTCATTAGTCAAACTTACCTGAATCTAATTCGCTCATGAAGCTTTCACCATCCACCAAATCTCCATTCACGATGTCTCGTTCCGCTTGTTCAAAACGTGATTTAACCATCGCCATCTTCAAGGCTTCAAGTTCCTCGTATTCTTCACATGACATAACAACTGCCACAGGGGAACCATTCTTGCTGATTTGTATTGGCTCTCGCTGTACTTTCATCAGTAAGTCACCAAATTTAGTTTTTGCAGTGTTTGCGGTTAATGATTGCATAGTGTGCTCCTTTTTTGTTCATTATAAACGAATCGTACGATTCATACGAACCATTTAAAACGAATGAAGTGGAACACTGTTCAGAAAGGTGTACTTTCAGGACACCCAGAGATAAAAAAGCCGCTATCGAGCGGCCTTTTATTTCTTGAATGTACCGTCCTAAATAAGGTTGACACATTTCCAACATGAAATTGGAGAGTGTCATGAAATCAACGAGTAAACGAACCCAACGAGATTATTCTCTTGCCTTTAAATTGACGGTTGTTGACCAAGTAGAAAAAGGTGAAATGACCTATAAACAAGCTCAAGAGCGATACGGGATACAAGGCCGATCTACTGCCTTAGTTTGGCTTCGTAAGCACGGTCAGCTAAATTGGTCTAAAGGAATAGAGAAACCAAACACAGTAGGTAATGGCATGCCTGATTCTCCTTCTACTCAAACTCCAGAACAACGGATAAAAGAACTCGAGCAACAACTTGAAGAAACTCAACTGAAAGCGGACTTCTTTGAGGCTGTCGTAAAAGTAATGGATAGGGATTTCGGTGTCCGAATCTCAAAGAAGCGCAAAGCCGAGTTATTAAGGAAAAAACGGTCAAAAGGCTCACAGTAACTAAAGCTTGCCACTTCATCGGGATTACTCGGCAGGCGTTTTACAAACGCTGCGCGCTCGAGCTTCAGCGAACTCGGAAAGAGCAATCTGTCATTGGGTTCGTCAAAGAGCAAAGGCTCTGACATCCTCGATTAGGAACTCGAAAGCTCAAGTACTTACTCAGTCAGAATAACATTTATATAGGGCGAGACTGTCTGTTTTCATTGCTAAAACAGCATCGCCTATTGGTCGTAAACCGAAGGGCTTATCATCGAACAACAAACAGCCATCATCGGTTCCACTGCCACCCAAACCGAATTAAAGAGGGCATGGTTCCAAATAAACCGGAGCAGTTGTGGGTTGCTGATATTACTTACTTGGCAACGCGAGCGGGAAATACTTATCTCAGCTTAATCACTGACGCCTACTCGAGGAAGATAGTTGGGTATCATCTCGATGATAATATGAAGACGCCAGCCGTTAAAAGTGCGTTCCTGAAGGCTTTGAAAAAGCGGCGATATGAGGGCGAGCTTATTCATCACTCTGACCGAGGTATTCAATACTGCTCTGAGGAATATCAGTCAGTACACAAGAAATATCACGTGGCATGCTCTACTCTATGACTGATGGATACGACTGCTATCAAAATGCTCTAGCGGAAAGAGTAAATGGTATCTTAAAGATGGAGTACTTGCTGACTAAGCCGAACGACTTGAATGAAGCTAAGAAAATGGTTGCTGAGTCGGTGAAACTCTATAATGAACAGAGGCCACATACAGCTCTAAAATACAAAACGCCCGATGAAGTTCATCGAGCGTTTTAACTAAAAGTGTCAACCCATATCAGGACGGGTCAGAACGTTATTTGTGGATTAAGCAGTAATCGACCAACATCGATTGTAGGTCTTGCCTATCTCGTACCAACGCGAGAGCTGCGGCGGTGTCAATGTGCTCATGATATTCATAGAGCAACTTGAAACCACCAAAGCTGAATTGGCGAATATTGTATACGCCAAGAGTCGTTAACTCATGGCAAGGAGGGTACATTTCTGGGTTATCAGTAATGTTACTCTCAAACTTCTCTACAAGGTTTTCAATTCTCTCGACCACAACATCCCCTTCACTCCAGAGTGATAGGTAGTTGATTTGGTCGTCTGTCATATTTTCAAATGCTTCGGTGTATACAATATTGGTGCTCATTAAATCCCTCTTATTTGGATTTTCGAGCCGCCAATCTCTCCTTAAATTTGTCTGAGCTGGTTGTTCGTCCAGCAGTCATATCTTCACGTCCAAAACTGACCAGCTTCATCAAAGCAATAGCCTGATCGCGTCTTTGGCGCTCTTCGTATGACTCCACAACATAAATCGGCTTGCCGTTTTGTGTGATGGTCATTGCATCATCTAAAGGAAGATCAGCAGCGTGTTTTTTCAAAAAGCTTACTGTCTCTGTACGCATGGTTATATCTCTCTTCATTTTCATTTTTGTATTAGCTACGATTTCTACGGCCTGTTTATTTCCCGTTCGAGCATCAACACCTTTTCAGAAGGAAGAGTGCCTTCTGTTCTTAGTAATATAACCCTAATATCATTAAGGGGCAAATATAGACTAAATTTAGTCTTTCGCTTGAGGTGCTAACCTTTTGTGGTTATGTCGGTGTGTCAGTCTATAGTGGCGGCATTTTCTGGTGATGATTATGGATGTGATTTTAAATTAGCCATTGCTAATGCATGTAACAAGCCTTTTGCTCGATAAAGAGACTCTGCATAGGAAACTCTTACTGGATTGGACCTAGAAGTACTCCCCCATATAGAGAGGCGTGGACGGAGAGAGACTGCAATAAATCGGAAAACTAGGGGCAAAGGGTTTCGCTTAGAATTGCAGTATTAAGTACATTTGAAATTTAGATTAGATTTTTCCGTATCTCAAGTAATCAGGACTCTCTCCTAACATTGAGTTTCCACACTACACTCAAGATAAGGATGTTTTTTTAGGTTCGAGAGTTCATGATAAAAGAACAGCATGTTTTCTACACGATCTGCTCTAGAGTTCTATTTGAACGAGAGGGCAACCAGCTTGATTCTCTCACGTCGGTTTTGTGTCACTCCAATAAATGACGTCAGCGTCTAGCCAATTGATTGAGGCGGCTAGCGTGAGGGGATTTCGGCGCACTTTTCTTTTTCGCTTCTAACCATTGGCTTTTGAGCTCAAAGACCGTCAAAAGCGAAGGTACATAGTGGATCGCTTGCCAATCGAACCGCCTTACCTGTGCGAGCTTTTGTTGATAAAGTGGTTCGAACGATGCATCACAGGGGTAATAGAATTGCCCTTGGTGTTTGAGTCGAAAGTGCGCGCTGGGGTATTCGCGTTGCAAACGAACGGTTTCTTGCTTAATCAGCACGATGCCTGTTAATGGTGGTAGTGACAGTCTTTCACAAAACTCCAAGACATAAGCCAGTGGATAATTCAGATGACGAAGACTGATACCCACCTCACGAGCAACATCGTGGAAAAAGAGTTGCTCGTTATCTCGATGCTCGATGAGATAGTGCCAGACACTCACAGAGAGCGGTCGCCAATTTTTGCTTGATTTCATTGATCCTCTCTTTTTAATTGATAAGCAATTAGTTTACTATTTTATTGGCTGTGAGAATACATTGAGTGTTTGATGCTATTGAGGAGCGCTATGCCGATTTATGATGTCACCTATTTCTGTTGTGGTTCGAAAGCGATACTGAAGCACAAACAGTTCAATATGGAAAACTTACAAGGTGCGAAGCTGACCGCGCTGGCTCATTTACCTAAAAGCCGTTGCGATGTTCGTATTTGCAATCTTCAAGGTAAGTTGCTTTCCGTTCGTCAACATCGCAATGAATACGCAGGGTTGTGGTCCGATTGGAACAATGACCCGGCACCTAATCCTGCCTTTTCTTATTAAACTTCCAGTTTCTCACTCCCAGAATGAGTTAGGCCGTTGTTTTTGGTAGGAAGAAGGTTGATGGGTAGGATTCTTTGAGGGAATGAGAATTGGAGCGTTTTGAAATAGATGGGCTTGTGCTTATCTAAGCCACCCCGAGTGACGGATAAGTGAATATGCGGGTGCCCGTTCAAGCATCGGTCATAGGTATAGAAGAGTGCCGAATACCCCAACCTCAATCCCGTGATTTTTCGCCCAATGTAGCAGTATATCTGCCGTAAGCGAGAACAAATCATTAAGCAGTGCTAAATTGGCATAAGCCAGATCTAAAGCTTGCTCGGTATGACTGAAGATCTGAGTATGTTTCTACAGTACCTTTTCCTAAGCATTGTCCTTTTCGTACAGGAGTTTGTGGCTCGTAGAACAAACTCTTTTGGTGTATATCGGTGACGCTTCGATTGAACTAATGAAGTATTAACACTCTCGCTCGATGCGATAATCGGTACACTGAACCAGTTGTGCCAAGTATTGAGTAGAAAGTAGTCTATTTCTTCATTTTAATCATCGCATCGTCGTTACAATTTGACACAATTAAAGAAAGCAACTAATGTCAAACACTTCAAAAACATAATGGTAACAAAATGAAACTATTTAATATCGTTAGTCTGGCTTTTCTTTTACTTTCTAGTTCAGTAAGTGCAGCTCAATCACCGTTGATCCAGAATAAACTTCCCACGCCGTTACTGTCCTCGTTAAGTGCAACCGAGCAAGACGATGATGACAGTAACGATGAAGGTGATGTCATTTATCACCAATGCTACTTAAACCCGGTCAGTTGTTTTTAAATGTAACTAGCGATTAAAGATAAGGCCCCATAAACGTCTACGTTTATGGGGCCTTTATGCTGTGCAAGCAGGTAGTGACTACTTCTGTGTACAGCGCGGAAATCAGTTTCTTTTCGGTTGTGTCATGGTTTCTACGACCTGTTCGATACTCAAAGAGCTGCCTTTGGTCGCAGGGAACTCTTTAAACGTTTCCAAGAACTTACGAACAATGGCTTGTGCTGGCACGAACATCCACATTTGATCGGCGTAGAAGTGCCGAACATAAAGCGCTGAATCCGGACCAACTTCGAACGGATCCATACGTAGGTTCACGATAAGTAGCCAACTTGGTGTTTTGCGGTAAGCCTCGTTTATCGCGCCTTCCATAATCGTAAAGTGGATTTTCCAATCTTTGTAACGCAGTGCGTTTAAGTGACCGCTGGCATCAAAGTAGAAAATTTCGTTACGTGCCCCTGTATCTGATTTACCAGTAAGTAGATCCAGTTGATTGTACCCATCTAGGTGTGCTTTGAAGGTCTTGTTGTTTGCCTTATGGCCTTTTAACAGTTTCTCTTTGATATCTGGCTAACCAACGGCAGCCAGCAGCGTTGGCATCCAGTCTTCTTGAGAGAAGATATCGTTGATCACTGTACCCGGTTTGATTTGACCCGGCCAGCGAACCATCATAGGAACGCGGAAACCACCTTCCCAAGTCGTACCTTTCTCGCCTTTAAATGGCGTTGTACCATCATCTGGCCAAGTGAACTTCTCCGCACCGTTGTCGGTACTGAAAATTACGATGGTGTTGTCAGCGACGCCAAGTTCGTCGAGCTTTTTCAGCATCACGCCAACTTGGTCATCCAAATCCATCATGCCATCTGCATATAGGCCATAACCGGATTTGCCTTTGTACTCGTCGCTTAGGTGAGTCCAAACGTGCATACGAGTTGAGTTGTGCCAGATGAAGAAAGGTTTGTCTTCTTTTACTGCTTTTTCCATAAAGGCAAGACTGGCTTCCATAAACTCACGGTCTACGTTTTCCATCCGTTTACGAGTCAGTGGACCTGTATCTTCGATCTTGCCGTCTGCTGTGGATTTTAGAACACCACGAGGGCCGAATTTTTTACGGAATTCAGGATCTTTAGGATAGAACTCTGATTCAGGCTCTTCTTCGGCATTCAAGTGGTAAAGGTTGCCGAAGAACTCATCAAAGCCGTGGTTAGTCGGTAAGTGTTCGTCTTGGTCACCCAAGTGGTTTTTACCAAACTGACCCGCGACATAACCGTGGTTCTTCAGCAGTTCGGCAATGGTTGGCTCTTTAGCTTGAATCCCTTCCTTTGCGCCTGGCATGCCAATGGTAAGAAGACCGGTTCGGAATGGGTGCTGACCAAGAATGAAGGATGCACGACCCGCAGTACAACTTTGTTGCGCGTAGGCATCTGTGAAAATGGCCCCTTCTTTTGCGATGGTATCGATGTTTGGTGTACGACCGCCCATCATGCCGTTGTGATAAGCGCTGATGTTGTAAACCCCGACATCGTCGCCCCAAAAGACTAAGATGTTGGTTTGTCCGTCGCGGCCAGTAAAGCGCAGGGCGTGATCATACAAGCCCATAAAAATAGCGTCCTTATACTTCGTTTCATTTCGTCTCCTTGGACAGTAAGTGATGAATGCTAGGTAAGTTCAGTGTGCTTGCTACACGGTTTTATAATCGTAGTACATAGATTAAATACTTGAGTCGTTGATGAATCTGGCATCAGAGTGTGTCTTTTGAGGTGATGTTGAGTCGGGAGGGGCGTTTAGGGGAATGAAAGCACGTCCCCGTTAAAGAAAGCTTCAGTACGCATTGATTTTATAAATTTATTTTTGCACTATTTGCTTGCCTTGTTATGAGTTTAATTTCATTTGAGAAGGTTCCTTGATTAGGGCATTCAGTTCACTTCGTTTCATAGGTTTTGGAATGACATACTATGTATGCCCTGTCATCACATAGAAGATATGTTCACTATAAAGACAATTTATGACTAAAAAAATATCGACCCTCCTTGCCGTGACAACGGCTTTCATGCTGCCAACTTATCCCGTGATTGCCAAAGGTAACATCAGTGTTACTCCCCCTTTACTGTCTGAGTCGTTGCTGCCATTTGATAAAGCGTGGCAACTTGATTTTGCAAAAGAGTACGCGCACATGCTCCTCTCCTTGCCCGATCCTATACGAGTCACATCAGAGAGAGTAAAAGAATCGCTCGCTCAACATGGGTACCATGATATTGATCCTGATGCGGTTTTTTATCATCGCTTCAACGGGGCGCAAAGCAGCCATCGAACGTATAATGGATGGGCCCATTATGAACATCCAAACGAATCTTATACGCTTACCCAAGCGGTCATGCTCAATGCATTCGGTCGGTATCGAGATTCTTTTCCTGGTACCATCAATGTGGATACTGGGATTTATACACAAGACGCAAGCGGTGATGCGTTTGACGAAAGAAATGAAGTCCGCTTACTTTCATCCACACTGTGGGACATCGCTTACGACGAGTTAGATATCCAGCGTGCCTACAGTGAAGCATTAACCGAATTTTGGTCCCAGAATACCGCACGTTACACCCAGCTACAGCGAGACAGCTATGCCTTTTCAGCGTATCAGCAGTACCATCATGGTCTACTCAACCAAGCTCAGTACCAATTGGCCATCGCCATACTCTCTCCTTCTCAGAGAAGAGAAGTCAGCGTGTACCGTTTTGATGTCTATGGTTATGATTCGACCGATATCTTATTGATTGAGCCAAAGGACGGAGAAGGGGGCTTGCTTTATACCCCTGGTGCCCAGCAACCGTTTTGGGCGTACCGCAGTGAGCGCCAGCTCAAAAAACACTTATTCAAAAGCTTAAGAGTCCCTTCAAACCGAAGGGGTTTGCAATCGCACTTTAGTCTGTATTTAAGACAAGATGGCGCAACGTACTCCGGTGTTGATACGGCTTTGAAAGCATTTGCCTCAGGGAATTGGTCCGAGGGGTACATGATGATGAAGCGTCATCAGGTCGACGGGAATGTGTTTGCTCGTATGACGGAACAGATGAAAGCGCGCCTGGTCAGCGATGGGGATACCATGATCAAATCGGATCAGGAGGCGCAACGTGATTACCTTCTTTCGGTCGCCTATAGCGTGATGACTTTATTACCGGTGGTCGATGTCATTGCCCCTGAGGTGGGTATTCCATTGAACATCGGTGTAAGTACGGAACTGTTTGGACTGAGCCTCGATAAAGCGCTGCACGGTGACACATTGCAAGAACGTTTAGAAGGCACAAAGATGAGCTCAATGAGTGCCGCTATCATTGGAGCGACGACACTTTTGCCCGCCCTTGCACAATATGGTCGTGGATTGGCAGAAGCAACTGAAATGGCGACCGAGTCCCTCCCGAATACGATTGTGGCCAACTCTGGCTTTCCCGTCGAAGAAATGGATGGTTTTACTTCGATGCCTCGTGTCATCGTACACCCACAAACGAAAGAAGAGCTTCTCGGTGTCAAATTAACGGACAGTGGTCGAAATACGTTACTTCGATCTGATGGGTTTGCTTACTACCGTGAAGTTGACCCTTCTAGCGGGCGATTAGTAGCAGATACGCGTATCGTGCGAACCATTAACCCTGATACTGGGGAAGTTCAGTGGCTAGAGAATGCTGGACTAAGAGGTGGAGGAGATATCATCAATAATGACGTCACTTCTGAAAGCGAGAGAAGTACGTTGCCTGATCTGTTGTTACCTGAGGATCTGCCAGAACGTCCTGGTATCGGTGGATCTGGCTATGCTGATATGGGGGGAGGAAGAGAAAACGAAGCCTTAAGAGATTTTTTTGAACTGGAGCAGAAAGTCGACCCCTATGCTTATCTGACAGAGGTCGATCAGCTTCATGAAGTGAGTGTTAGAGCGCAGCAAGAAATCAACCACCTGCCATTTTATCGCCATTACGATCCTGAGGTGAGAGGCTCACTTGTTTTTCGGGGAGACAATCGTTTACCAGACGAGCTATTTCATTCTGGTTTCAATCGTAAGGTTGAGCCGATTGAATATATTGAGCATGCCCATCATACTCGCGGGATCCGCGGCGTGATTTCAACCACGACCGACCAACGTATTGCGGTTAACTATGCCTTGCATAATCAACGTGGCTATGTGTATGCGATAGAATTGAATCATGGCGGTAAATCAGTAGAGACTTTGTTGAGAGGGAAATCTCTCAGTGAAATTGCGACCTTAAATATTCCTCCTGAAGACATTATGTTCGCGCTGGGGCCTTTTACGGGGACTGATACGTCGTACGCAACGTTAATGGAGAGCGAAGAGTTGAGAACGGCAGAGCTGATTATCAATCCACATTCACAAGCGTCGTTGGAAGTGGCAGAAAGAGCTTTTGAGAAGATGAAATCCACGTTGAAATACCCACTTAGCCCAGAGATGTCTTTTAGCGATCGCTACGCAAATAGAGCCGATTTATTTTGGCATGAGAGTGAAGCTCAGTCGCCGACGTTTCACTAACTCGGACTGTTCACGGTGATGAACCGGTTGTTGTACCCTAGCGTGTCGGCTTGACTGAACGGGGCTTGATACAGAAGAGTGGTTTATGGTTAGTGGGGAGACATCGCTTGGATGACTGCTGTATAAGTATGTGCCAATCGTAACAACCTTGGATAATGCCATCTACACCAAATAACTTAGTTAGTGGAACTGTCAATTAGCCTATTGGCTACAGTCAGAGGTATCGCAATCATAACGACAGTGCATAAAAAAGTCACCTCTGTCGTTAGAGCGTGTGCTTGTTGGTGCGAAGTTCACCGAGCTTATGAGCAGAGCTATAGTTCTGCCGGAACGACACTATTGCTGTCAATTAAATATTCGAATTTATTAATAATACCAAAGCATCTCGATTATCAGGAAGAAAAATGATTAGAAAATTCAGTTATGTTGTCATCTTTTGGCTAATTTCATATCAAGCTTCATCTAGCTCCGTCTATTATATCAATCGCACTAGCCTCCCCGTTAAAGTCATCGTTCGAGCTAGTTCAACTACTTCTGTAGAAGAAGGGAAGCAGTACCAACTTTATAATGAAAATATGGTCATATCGGCTTATGGCCGAGCAAAAGTTGCAGATATTAATCGTTATAATGGCTTAGAATCGGGACACACTTATGACTTCGACTTTTTCTTATCTTATCAGAACCCTGATGGTTCTTGGGATACAGACTTACGACTCATTAGACCTCGAGTCAGGCTAGAAGCTAATATTTACGGTTCCAGGATGCTACATGGTTTTAGTAGTAGAATGCTAGCACGCCATAGTGAGCCTTTAACCCGGGATGTATATTTGGCAAACAATAAGCACCGTGAATTTGGGATTAAACCAATATATCGAGCTGGTTTTGATGATATTGAAATCGTGATTTCTGAACATGAGGCCACTAAAGTTGAACATAATCCAAATGTCTTAAATATAGCTAGCTATAACCTTTGGATGATACCTTCCATCTCCTTAGATATCTATGCTCGAGCGAAGGAGATTGGCCACTATCTAACGGGCTACGATGTATTGGTGTTACAGGAGGCTTTCTCCGGCTACAGGGAAGAATTATTTGATGATCTCGCTTTTGAATATCCTTACAAGACCGATGTTCTCAATGGCGGAGGCGGAGCGCTTTATGATGGGGGGATTATAACTATGAGTAAATACCCGATCATTGACACTGATTACCTAGTGTTCGAGCATTGTACTGGTACTGACTGCTATGCAGATAAAGGGATCGTATATGTAAAAATAAATAAAAACGGTGTCCCTTATCATATATTCAATACTCACCTTGCATCTTATGAAACATTGGAAGCGAAGCGACTGAGACGTCTCCAGCTCGGTTTACTGAGAACTTTTATGCTGACTAAACAAATTCCAGAAGATGAGGCGGTAATTTATGCAGGAGACTTTAACATTGACAAGAACAGTGATGTGGTAGAATACCTTCTCATGCTGGCAACACTTGAAGTCTCTCCACCGGAGTATAGAGGTTATACTCTTGCGACCTTTGATCCAAATATCAATAAATACGCCCGCGCTCAGTATTCTGGAGGTGTTAAAGCAGAGTTCTTAGACTATATATTTGTTAGCAATCGACATCGACAAGCGTTTTCTAATACAAATACGGTCAAGTTAATGCAGAAAGTTAGTAGTGATACTTGGGGGAAGTGGCATTTGTCGGATCATTTCAGTGTCATTGGACATTTCATATTTGATGAATAAATGAGGCTTTATAGTTAGAGATTTCACTTCTGAGCTATGCTGATTTCTGGTGTATGGAAGAGAAAGGAAGTTGCGGTGTAATCTGTTGATGTAGTTCTCGCCAGAACGATTAACAGAAAGGTACACCGCATGACTGATAATACTGTTGTTTCACTGAATACACCACAAGACCCACTTACAGAACTGATACGCCAAGGGGCTAGAGATTTGATTGCACAAGCTGTTGAAGCTGAGCTTCAACAGCTTGTGCAACACCAGAATGTAATGGTTGACGGCAAGCAAGCCATCGTTCGCAACGGTTTCTTGCCTGAGCGAACCTTGCAAACAGGTGTCGGTGATGTCGAAGTGCAAATTCCTAAGGTACGAGATCGCTCAGGGCATGGCGTCAAATTTAATAGCAACTTGATACCACCCTATCTCAAGCGAACAAAGAGCGTTGCAGCACTGCTCCCGTTACTCTATATCTACGGGCGATATGCTGCCTGCTCTGGAGTCTCTGCTTGGTAAGGATGCGAAAGGCCTGTCAGCCAACAGCATCTGTCGCCTCAAAGAGCGCTGGTATGCTGAGTATGAACAGTGGCGTAAGCGTGACCTCGGTAGGCGTCGCTATGTTTACGTTTGGGCTGACGGTGTTTACTGTCACGTTAGGATGGACGATAAGCTCTGCTTACTCGTCATCATTGGTGTCGATGACACTGGACGCAAAGAAGTCCTTGGCGTTCTGGATGGTCATCGAGAGTCAGAAGCAAGTTGGACGGAACTCATTGAGCAGCTACGAGCACAGGGATTACAGTTAGCACCGAAGCTTGCCATCGGAGATGGCGCGCTTGGCTTCTGGAAAGCGGTTGCTAAGTGCTGGCCTCAAACGACTCAGCAACGGTGCTGGGTACATAAGACGGCGAATGTGCTTAACAAGGTGCCCAAAAGCGTACAACCACGAATGAAGGAAGCACTGCAAGATATCTGGATGGCAGAGACTAGAGATGATGCTTATCACGCCTTCTCAACCTTCCAGAGGCGCTTCGAAGCCAAGTATCCCAAGGCAACGGACTGCTTGGTGAAAGATAAAGCTGAAATGCTGGCGTTCTACGATTACCCTGCAGAGCACTGGGTTCATATCAGGACAACCAACCCAATAGAATCGATGTTCGCCACAGTACGTTTACGCACGAACAAGACGAAGAACTGTGGAAACAGAAAGACTACGTTGATGATGGCCTACAAGTTAATGCGCAGTGCAGAGACGAAGTGGCGTCGTCTACGAGGTTTTGCACTCCTAGCGGATGTTGTGCAAGATGTTCGCTTCATCGATGGAGTGAAAGAAATGGAGACTCATCAACAGGCTACCGCATGATCTCCATACACCACATTTGACAATAGCTCAAAAAGATGCGTGGTTGCTCAAAGCAGTGAAAAGGCTAGGTTTTAAGAAGACCTGCATCGCACTGGCGAACAAGACTGTCAGAACTGCATGGGCAATGCTTCGCTATGGAACCGAATATCAACCAATAACGTTAACAAACTAAACAGACGTAATAATTTATACAATGATGATGCATAAAAGGTAAGACCAACCTACTGAAAACCTGTCCCTCTGGAAAATGCTGACTAAAAGAAGCTGTTATCCTGAAAAGGAAAGTAGGTGCGCAACCATCATAGGTTAGAGGGTAGCTCCCTCAATAAGAAACCGAATATATGCCCGCATCTTAACTCTTAGAATTTTTCATTGTGTAAAACGTGGATTCCATATATGCCAGAGAGGGGTAGGAAGTTCTCAATGTAGGGAACAATGAGTAGTATTGTGTTTTATTGATCAACATGCAACGAGCTCTAATATTATTATACCCGAGCACAAAAAATACCCTTTTTAAGATAGGTACTCAGACCATAAAAGTACGTGTTTAATAGTTGTAGTGGCCTAGCACTCAAAAATTTGCGACAGAACCGTCTAGAGGCTAAGTTGGAGGAGAGGGCTCAATGAATATCACACTTTTCAAGAGGGATTCGCAACGCGTGGCATGTTCACTATGCGTTGGTTTTACTGTTTATGGAAAATAGAAACGGTTATATAGGTGTTAATGACTCGAAGATTTATTTCGAAGTTTCAGGTAATCCCAATGGAGAACCATTATTGATGCTACATGGTGGTCTTGGTTCACTTAATGAGCTAAGCAGCATTTACCAATATGTAGCTACTGATTATAAGTTGATAAGTGTCGATTTTCGTGGACATGGAAAATCCTTATTAGGTGAACGGCCACTTAGTTACATGCAGTACCAAGAAGACATTCAACATGTACTTAGCTATCTGAACATTGATAAATATTCAATTTTTGGCTTTAGTGATGGCGGCATCGTGGGCTACCGGCTAGCGGCACAAGAGCCTGAAAGAGTTTCTTGTTTGGTTACACTCGGTTCACAGTGGCGACTAAAGGCAAATGACCCATCAATAGAATTGTTAAGTGGCTTAACTCCTGATTTTTGGTCTTCAAGATTTGCCGATGATGTTGCTTTTTACGAATCTTCAAACCCTGAACCGAATTTTCCTAAACTGGTAGACGCGGTAAAAGCAGTTTGGCTTGATACAACAGAATCTGGTTATCCGTTTGATATGGTGGAAAAAATCTGCTGTCCAACATTGATCATGAGAGGCGATAACGACTTCCTATTTTCGTTAGATGAAGCAGTGGCGTTAAAGTTAAAAATTGCAGGTAGTAGCTTTGCCAATATTCCACTGACGGCTCACTCATCCCATCAAGAATCGCCAAAGTTAGTAGGTGAAATGCTAAAACAGTTCATAACGTCGTACAAAAACTAACAAACGTTTAACTGTCAACATAAGAAAGGCTTGCACTATAAACACCAGATATATTGATGCAAAAAAGGACTGGAGCGTACAGCGGGAAAAGCTATTGTCAAATGTGGTGTATGGATGGTCATGCTGTAGCCTGTTGATGAGCCTCCATTTCTTTCACTCCATCGATGAAGCGAACATCTTTCACAACATCTGCTAGGAGTGCAAAACCTCGTAGACGACACCACTTCGTCTCTGCACTGCGCATTAACTGTGGGCCATCATCAACGTAGTCTTTCTGTTTCCACAGCTCTTTGTCTTGTTCGTGCGTAAACGTACTGTGGCGAACATCGATTCTATTGGGTTGGTTGTCCTTATACAAGCGGCGGCATAGCCGCCTGAGC